>NZ_AP040865.1:0-2345000 GCF_055397385.1 Halopseudomonas sp. T1L2
GAGCTGATGCCGCAAGGTTTCGATACCCTGGTTGGCGAGAATGGGGTGCTGTTGTCGGGTGGCCAGCGTCAGCGTCTGGCGATTGCCCGTGCGCTGCTCAAGGACGCGCCTTTGCTGATTCTCGATGAGGCGACCTCAGCGCTGGACACCGAGTCCGAGCGTCATATCCAGGCCGCGCTGGATCGGGTGATGCAGGGGCGTACTACGCTGGTTATTGCCCATCGCCTGTCCACCATCGAAAAGGCTGACGTGATCATGGTGATGGATCAGGGCCAGATCGTTGAGCGAGGCACGCACGCGGAGCTGCTGGCGCTCAATGGCTATTACGCCCGACTGCACAGCATGCAGTTCGAGGAAGAGAGCGACGTACAACATTAATATCACCATGCGCATGGGTGCGTGGTGCTGAAACAGGTAACCGAGACAATGAAACTGAGCATGCCCCGATTCGATTCCGCGCCGGTTCTGGTGGTGGGGGACGTGATGCTGGATCGTTACTGGCATGGGCCGACCAATCGTATTTCGCCGGAAGCACCGGTGCCGGTGGTCAAGGTCGATCAGATCGAGGATCGCCCTGGTGGGGCGGGTAACGTCGCGCTGAATATTGCAGCGCTCGGCGCTCCGGCCTGGCTGGTGGGCGTTACCGGAAAGGATGAGGCGGCACACAGCCTTCAGCAACGGCTGAATGCTGCCGGCGTCTACTGTGATTTTCAGCAGCACGAGGCGCTGCCGACCATCACCAAGCTGCGAGTCATGAGCCGTCACCAGCAACTGATTCGGCTTGATTTTGAAGAGCGCTTTGACACCGACGCCGATGCCTTGCTGGCTTCGGTTCGCGGTCTGCTGGACAAGGTCAAGGTGATGATCCTGTCGGACTACGGCAAGGGCGCGCTGGTCAATCATCAGGCGCTGATTGCTGCAGCCCGCGAGCGCGGTATTCCGGTGCTGGCTGACCCCAAGGGCAGTGATTTCTCCATTTACCGTGGCGCCAGCCTGATTACCCCGAATCTGTCCGAGTTTGAAGCGGTGGTCGGTCACTGCGCGAGTGAGCAGGAGCTGGTCGACAAGGGCCTGGCGCTGATTGAGGAGCAGGACCTGGGCGCGTTGCTGGTCACCCGTAGCGAACAGGGCATGACGCTGCTGCGCAAGGGTGAGGGTGCATTGCACCTGCCCGCGCGGGCGCGCGAAGTGTTTGATGTGACCGGCGCGGGCGATACCGTGATCTCTACCCTGGCGGCGGCGCTGGCGGCGGGCGAGGATCTGCCCCTGGCCGTCGCACTGGCCAACCTGGCGGCAGGTATTGTGGTCGGCAAGCTTGGCACGGCGGCGATCAGTGCGCCGGAGCTGCGTCGTGCCGTGCAGCAGGCGCAGGGCAGCGGTCGCGGAGTGCTGGGTGTCGAGCAATTGCTGCAGGCATTGGATGATGCCCGTGCCCACGGCGAGAAGGTGGTCTTTACCAATGGCTGCTTCGACATTATCCACGCCGGTCACGTTGGCTATCTGGAAGAGGCGCGCGCTCTGGGCGACCGGCTGATTGTGGCGATCAATGATGATGCCTCGGTGACACGCCTCAAGGGGCCGGGCCGGCCGATCAACAGTGTCGAGCGCCGCATGACTGTGTTGGCGGGGCTTGGGGCGGTCGATTGGGTCATCAGTTTCAGCGAAGACACCCCTGAGCGGCTGCTTGAGCAGGTCAAGCCGGATGTGCTGGTCAAGGGTGGAGATTACAGCGTTGATCAGGTCGTTGGTGCGCCGATCGTGCAGGCCTACGGCGGTGAGGTAAAGGTGCTCAACTTTGTTGAAAGCTGTTCGACCACAGCCATTGTTGAAAAGATTCGCGAGCGTGACGAAGGCTGATTAGCCCGGGTTAGCGCAGCAGCCGGGTTCTGCCTCAGAGGCTGTTTGTGCTGCTTGCCTTGCTCCACCCGGAGCGGCTTGGGCGCCCTGCGCTCTGCTTCTCTTGTGCCCTGACGGTGGCTTTCCACGCCATTGTCAGGGTGTCTGTTCTGAATGTCTTCCCTGACTTTTCTGCGCTGCCTCAAGCGCCGTTTGTCGTGCCTGCGTGTTTGCAATTGACCACCGCCATGCGAATAAATATGCTGTACGCATATACAGTATATTTCTGAGGTTTCCATGGGCGCAGTGGTCGCACTTGATCGGTTGCTGGAAACGCGCCGTGTCTGGCGCGGACGACAGCAGGGTGAGCCGCTTGCCGGGCAGCCAACCGGGCACGCGCAACTGGATGCGCTATTGCCCGGTGGTGGCTGGCAACTGGCCGCGCTGAACGAGATTTTGCTGGGCGCTCCCGGCAGTGGCGAGTTGCAGCTGCTGTGGCCACTGCTGGCGCGGCTGACCCAGGCCGGTGAACGGGTGGTGCTGGTCGGTGCGCCGGCAATTCCCTTTGCCCCGGCCTGGCAGGCTGCGGGTGTAGTGCTGGCGCAGGTCTCGTTGTTGCAGGTCGGCGGTGCCGAGCGGCTCTGGGCGGCGGAGCAGTGCCTGCGCTCGGGGAGTTGTGGTGCGGTGCTGTGCTGGCCGGAGCAGGCCGATGACCGGGCGCTGCGACGGCTGCAGGTGGCGGCTGACAGCGGCCAGACGCTGGCCTTTGTGTTGCGCCATCGTCGTGCTGCCGATAACCCCTCACCGGCAGCGCTGCGTCTGCTGCTGGATAACCAGCCTCGGCAGTGGCGGGTTCTCAAGTGCCGCGGTGGCGTGCCTCCGGCACGGCCAGTCCCGGTAGCATTCTGAGGTCATCATGCGCTGGCTTTGCATTCTCTTTCCCCAGCTGGCTCTGGATGCGGTGTTGCGCAGTCGGGAGGACGCCAACGCGCCATTGGTTCTGCTCAGCGGGCCGCCGCAGCGGCGGGTATTGCAGGCAGTTAACGAGTCGGCCCGTGCTCAGGGGCTGCGATCAGGACAAAGCCTGACCCACGCGCGCATGTTGCTGGAGCGCTTTGATACGGTCGAGCACGACCCGGCACAGACCGAGCATTGGCAGCAGTTTCTGGCCAGTTGGGCGTACGGCTTCAGTGGTCATGTGAGTCTGGATTTCCCCCGCACCCTGTTGCTGGAGGTGGCCTCCAGTTTGCGTTTGTTCGGTCCCTGGCCTGAGCTGGAGCAACGCCTGCGCGCCGAGCTGCAGGCGCTGGGCTTTCAGCATCGGCTGGTGCTGGCGCCCAACCCGTTGGCGGCGCGGGTGCTGGCCAACGTGGCAGACGGTTTGGCGGTAGACGAGCTGGCGCTACCGGCCGAGCTGCAGCGTTTGCCGGTGGCGCGCAGCGGCCTGCCGAGCGAGCTGGTCGAGAGTTTGCAACGCATGGGCTTGCGCCGCCTGCAGCAGGTGCTGGAATTGCCCCGTGACGGGCTGGCCAAACGCTTCCCGCCCCAGTTGCTGGCGCATCTTGATCAGCTTCAGGGGCATCACCCGCTGGCGCTCGGTTGCTACCAACCGCCGGATCGATTTCGTCAGCGCATCGAATTCAACTTTGACGTTGAGTCGAACACCTCGCTGCTGTTCCCGCTGCGGCGCCTGATCAGTGATCTGGCGACCTTTCTGGCCGGGCGAGACTGCGGGGTTCAGCGCTTTGCACTGATTCTGGAGCACCGCCGCCAGCCCGCCAGCGAGGTACCAGTCGGCTTGCTGGGGGCCGAGCGTGACCCCGAACGGCTGTTCGAGTTGGCGCGGGGGCGGCTGGAGCGTATCGAACTGGCCGCGCCGGTACAGGCGTTGACCCTGCTCGCCGAAGATCTGCCGCGCTTTGTACCGGCCGCAGCAGAGCTGTTCAGTAATCGGCCGCAGCAGTCGCAGAGCTGGCTGCAGGTATGTGAACGGCTGCGCTCACGCCTGGGCGACAGAGTCGTTCAGCCGCTGGCCGCGGTGGATGAGCACCGGCCCGAGCGCAGCTGGCTGGCGCAGGAGCGGGGCGACGCAGCTGCGCGACCGCCCGGGCCGCGGCCGGGCTGGCTGCTGGCCGAGCCGGAGTTGCTCAATGACCTGTTTCCGCGGGTGCTGGCCGGACCGGAGCGGATCGAATCCGGCTGGTGGGATGGCGAGGACGTGCGGCGTGACTACTACCTGATCGAAACCCGCGACGGACGCCGGGCCTGGGCCTTTCATGCCGCCGGACGCCCCGGACCATTCTGGGTGCACGGATGGTTCGCATGAATGTGGGTTATGCCGAGCTGCATTGTCTCTCCAACTTCAGCTTTCAGCGCGGGGCGTCAAGCGCGCAGGAGCTGTTTGCCCGCGCCAGGCAGCATGGCTATGACGCTCTGGCGATTACGGACGAGGCCAGCCTGGCCGGCATAGTGCGTGCCTGGCAGGCAGCGCAGGAGTCCGGTATGAAGCTGATCGTCGGTAGCGAGGTTCAGCTTGAGGATGGCCCCAAGCTGGTGTTGCTGGTCGAGAACCTGACCGGCTATCAGAGCCTGTGCCGGCTGCTGACTCTGGCACGCCGTCGTGCCGGAAAGGGTGAATACTGTTTGCGGCTTGAGGACCTGACTGACGCGCTGGATGGCTTGCTGGGCCTGTGGCTGCCGCGCCACGGTCAGGATGAGGAGCACGGCCGGCAGCTGCAGCCGCTGCTGCCGGGGCGCCTGTGGCTGGCAGTCGAACTGCACCGCGGGCCGGATGATGCGCGCAAGCTGGATCAACTGCAGGGGCTGGCCGCACGGCTCGGTCTGCCCTGTGTTGCCAGTGGTGACGTACACATGCATGTGCGCGGGCGGCGGGCCCTGCAGGATACCCTGACCGCGCTGCGCCACCACTGTACGGTGATGGAGGCGGGCAGTCGGCTGTTTGCCAATGGCGAGCGCCACTTGCGCAGTTTATCGGCGCTGGCCGCGATCTACCCGCCGGCGCTGCTGGCCGAAAGCCGCCGTATTGCCGCACGCTGTCAGTTCGACATGGGTGAGCTGCGCTACCAGTATCCGCGCGAGCTGGTGCCTGAGGGGCATACCCCGTCCAGCTGGTTGCGTGAACTGACTTGGCGCGGTGCGGCCTGGCGTTGGCCAAACGGGGTCAGCGACAAGGTGCGTTCGCAGCTGGAGTATGAATTGGAGCTGATCGCGGAGAAGGCCTACGACAGCTACTTTCTCACCGTGCAGGACATCGTTGCCTTCGCCCGCGAGCAGCAGATTCTCTGTCAGGGCCGCGGCTCGGCTGCCAATTCGGCGGTGTGTTTTGCGCTGGGGATTACCGAGATCGACCCGGATCGCAGCAATCTGCTGTTCGAGCGCTTTATCTCCCGCGAGCGCGATGAGCCGCCGGATATCGATGTGGATTTTGAGCACGAGCGGCGCGAAGAGGTCATTCAGTACATCTTCCGCCGTTACGGTCGTGAGCGGGCGGCACTGACCGCTGTGGTTACCCGTTATCTGTCGGCGGGCGCAGTACGTGATGTAGCGCGGGCAATGGGTCTGGCGCAGGAGCAGGTCGATCAGCTTGGCCGTTGCTGCAGCCGCTGGAGCAAGCAATTGCCCAGCGCCGAGCGGCTGGCCGAGGCCGGGTTTGATGTGAACAATCCCTGGCTGCACCGGGTGCTGACGCTGGCGGGCGAGCTGATCGGCTTTCCGCGGCACCTGTCGCAGCATCCGGGCGGTTTTGTCATATCGGACGCGCCGCTCGATACTCTGGTGCCGGTCGAGAATGCCAGCATGGCCGAGCGCACGTTAATCCAGTGGGACAAGGATGACCTGGATGCGGTCGGCATGCTCAAGGTGGATGTACTGGCGCTGGGGATGCTCAGCGCGCTGCGCCGTACCTTTGATCTGTTGCGGCGCCACCGTGGCCGCGATCTGACGCTGGCGAGCATCCCAGTCGATGACGCGCCGACCTACGAGATGATCAGCCGTGCCGATACCGTCGGCGTGTTTCAGATCGAGTCACGGGCGCAGATGGCGATGCTGCCGCGGCTGCGCCCGCGCTGTTTCTATGATCTGGTGATTCAGGTGTCGATTGTGCGGCCCGGACCGATTCAGGGCGACATGGTGCATCCGTTTCTGCGCCGCCGTAACGGCGAGGAAGCCGTCGACTATCCCTCACCGGAATTGCGCCAGGTATTCGAACGTACACTCGGCGTGCCGCTGTTTCAGGAGCAGGTAATGGCGCTGGCAATTGTGGCCGCCGGCTACACGCCGGGCGAGGCGGATGAGCTGCGCCGTTCGATGGCGGCCTGGAAGCGCCACGGCGGGCTGGAGCATCACCGCCAACGGCTGACTGAAGGCATGCTGGCGCGCGGTTACAGTCAGGCCTTCTCCGAACGCATCTTTGAGCAGATCAAGGGGTTTGGCAGCTACGGCTTTCCCGAATCCCATGCCGCCAGTTTTGCGTTGTTGAGCTATGCCAGCAGTTGGCTGAAATGCCACGAGCCGGCGGCCTTTGCCTGCGCCCTGATCAACAGCTGGCCGATGGGTTTCTACAGCCCGGACCAGTTGCTGCAGGACGCACGCCGTCACCAGATCGAGATCCGGCCGGTGGATGTGCGCTGCAGCGATTGGGACTGTTCACTGGAAGCGGTCGAGCGGGAGGGCGCGCAACCGGCCATTCGCCTTGGGCTGCGGCAGGTGAAAGGCCTGAATCGGAACGATGCCGAGCGATTGCTGCAGGCGCGCGCGCAACAGGCTTTTGTCGATGTGGCGGATCTGGTCCAGCGCGGCGGTTTGAGCAATCGTGCCCGCGCGCAACTGGCCGACGCCGGTGCGCTGCGCGGGCTGGCGGGCAATCGTTTTCGTGCGCGCTGGGCGGTGGCGGGAGTCGAGCCGCAGCTGCCGTTGCTGCAGGCGCAGCACGATCAGGTTGAAAGCCCTGCGCTGATTCCGCAGCCTTCGGTGGTTGAGAATATGGAGGCCGATTACGCCAGTCTCGGCACCAGCATGGGGCCGCATCCGCTGGGGCTGCTGCGCGAACAGCTGCGTGAGCTGGGTTGCCGCAGCTCGCGTGAGCTGCTGGCCCTGGCGCCGGATCAGCCGGTGCGGGTGGCCGGGCTGGTTATCGGTCGCCAGCGCCCGCAGACCGCCACCGGGGTGACCTTTGTCACCCTGGAAGACGAGTTCGGCATGATCAATGTGATCGTCTGGAGCGATCTGGCCGAGCGCCAGCGCTCGGTGCTGCGTGGCTCAAGACTGCTGGAAGTGCGCGGGCAGTTCGAGGCGCGCGACGGGGTGCGCCATGTGATCGCCCGGCAGCTGCACGACCAGACCGGGCTATTGCACAAGCTCGATGTGCGCAGCCGGGATTACCGCTGAAAACCGTCGAAGAAGGCCTCGACCATTGCCGCATCAAGCTGGTCGATATGCGCCGGCTGCCAGCGTGGCTGTTTGTCCTTGTCGACGATCAGCGCGCGCACGCCTTCCATGATGTTGCCTTTCTCGAACCACTGGCGACCGATGTGCAGTTCCATGGCAAAGCAGTCGGCCAGCGCCAGCGTGCGACCGCGCAGCAGCATGGCCTGGGTAACGGCCATTGCCAGCGGCGAGCGGTTGTCGATGATCTCGAGAGTGCGCTGAGCCCAGTCGCGGTAGTCGGGGCGCTGCTCGCTGGCCAGTGACGCGCGGATCGCAGCGATGTCGGGTTGCGCAAAGTGCAGATCGATGGCCGGTTGCAGCGCCTTCAGCTCGGACGCGGGCAGCTCGGCGTTCGCCAGTGCGGCGACCTGATCACGCAGGCTGCCGTCCGCCGGGTTGAAGCTGTCGATCAGGGCTTCCAGCTCGCCCAGCCTGGCGCTATCGATGCACAGATCGCCAAGGCCGGCAAAGAGGGCGTCACTGCTGCCAACGTGATTGCCGGTGATACCCAGATACAGACCGATCTGCCCCGGCAGGCGCGACAGGAAATAACTGCCGCCTACATCGGGGAAGTAGCCGATCGCGGTTTCCGGCATGCCGAGCCGCGAGCGTTCGGTCAGCAGGCGGATGCTCGCCCCCTGCGCCAGTCCCATACCGCCGCCCAGTACAAAGCCATCCATCAACGCCAGGATCGGCTTGGGGTAGGCATGAATGTAGGCATCAAGGTCATATTCCTCAGTGAAGAAGGTTTCCGGCTCGTGGTGGCGGCCGGCCAGATAGTTGTCGTACATATAACGGATGTCGCCACCAACGCAGAAAGCCCGCTCGCCGGTGCCGCGCAGCACAACAGCCTCAATCTGTGCGTCGCTTTCCCAGTGCTCCAGCTGGCGGTGCAGCACACGAACCATCTCCAGGTTGAGTGCATTGAGCCCGGCCGGGCGATTGAGGGTGAGCTGGCCGATATGGCCGCGGCGTTCGATCAGTACCAGTTGGGTGGCTGTCTCCGACATGAACATCTCCATCAGGCCGTCCTCGGGACGACAGAAGCGGGTCGCACGGCAGGCAGGCGTGCGCGTGCGGCGTTAGGGTGTGTCGCAGTATAGGGGAGTGGTCGGGGGAGAAAAATGCGCGAGAGGCATGGCCTGAAAGCATGAATGTCAGGCAATAAAAAAACCGCTGATCGGCGTTAACCAATCAGCGGTTTTGAACCTGGTTGCGGGGGCAGGATTTGAACCTACGACCTTCGGGTTATGAGCCCGACGAGCTACCAGACTGCTCCACCCCGCGTCAGAGGTCGCCATTCTACTGTTTTAAGAATGGCTGTCAAGCGATTGAACGAAAAAGAATTTTTTATTTTCGTCGAATCAGTTTGCAAGACCCTTCACCCGCGGCTGCGGGTTGCTGACGGTATAGCGTCCGTTGTCGGCATCGCGGCTGACATAGGCCATGGCGACGTCCGGATCATGGGTGAAAACCAGCCTGCCGTTGACCGCGATCAGACTGTCGAGCAGCGCTTCCTTTTCCTCGATCAGGGTTTCCGGAAAGCGGTCGTAGCCCATGGTGATCGGCAGGTGCACCCAGGGGGCGCCGGGGATCAGGTCGCCCGGAAATACGACCGGGCCGTCGGGCATGTCGATGATCGGGATCATCAGACCGGGAGTGTGGCCGTCACTGAAGCGCAGGCGCCAGTCCGGGCCGAGGGTGTTGGATTTTTTGCCGTCTTCGACCAGCTCCAGACGGCCGCTTTCTTCCAGCAAGGTCAGCAGTTCTGGAATGAACGAGGCCTGATCGCGCGGATGTGGGCGACGCGCCCGCTGCCAGTGGCGCAGGCCGGTGACGAAGGTGGCATTGGGGAACAGCAGCTGAGCAGGCTGGCCTTCCTGCCAGGCGCTGAGCAGGCCGCCGGCGTGGTCAAAGTGCAGATGGGTTAACACCACCACGTCGATGTCGGCATCGGTCAGACCGACCTCGGCCAGGCTGTCGAGCAGGACGTGGCGGTCTTCGACCACTCCGTAGCGGGATTTCAGGTTGGGCGCAAAAAAGGCGCCAATGCCGGTTTCGACCAGAATGTTTCGGCCCTCTTCCTGCACCAGCATGGCCCGGCAGCTCAACGCGATCCGATTCTGGTCATCGGTTTCGACCCAGCGGGACCAGAGGGCCTTGGGCGCGTTGCCGAACATGGCGCCGCCATCCAGGCGTTGACTGTTGCCTTCCAGTGTCGTGATTGTGCGCATGGCTGATCAATCCTGTGTTGGGTGTTTATGCAAAAAGGCGGCACAGTGGCCGCCTATTTTAAAAGGATCAAAGGCTGAAGGTGTAGCCGATGATCACGCGGTTTTCGTCAATGTCGCTGCCGAAGGTGCTGCGATAGGTCGCGTTGCGCCAGTGCAGCGAGAGGTTCTGCAGCGGACCGCTCTGCACGGTATACATCAGATCGCTGTTGCGTTCCCACTCGCGGCCGCGACTATTCGCCAGCTCGATATTGCTACCGTGGGTATAGCGATTCATCAGCTTGAGGCCGGGCAGGCCGAGATCGGCAAAGCTGTAGTCGTGGCGCAGTTGCCAGCTGCGCTCATCGCGGTTGGCAAAGTCGTTGATCTGTACCAGGTGGGTCAGGAAGGGATCGGTCCCGTTCAGATAGGCAAAACCGGTTTCGCCCTCCATCTGCTGATAGCTGCCGGTGAACTTGTGCATGCCGGCCTGCCACGACAGGGTGGCGCTGCTCATGCGGTTGTCGATGTTGCTGCGGCCGGCGTCGCTGCTGTCGGCATGACGCAGGTTCAGCGCCAGTGTGCCGTTGCCGAGCGGCTGGCTGTGGTTGAACACCAGATAGTGCTGACGGTAGATCGACTGCAGCTCGCCGTAGTGGTAGCTGAGCTTGCTCGCGTCGCTGATAGCCCAGGTGGCGCCGGCAAAGTCGAAGGCATCGCTGTCCTGTTTGCCGGAAACTATTACGTTGCGTGCTCCGCCCTGCACCGGGCGCATGTCCTGGTAATCGGAGGAATCACGCAGGTTGATCGCGTCGAAGCGGCCCAGCTCCAGTTGCAGACTGTCGCTGCCCTGAGCCTGCAGCCAGCCGCCGCGAAAGCTCTGCGGCAGCAGGCGGCTGTCGTTATGCATGGCGACCGGCAGGGTCGGAATCAGAGTGCCGAGGCGCAGAACGTGTTCATCCAGCTTTAACTTGGCGGTGAGCCCCAGCTCGCTGTATTCGTCCATCGCGCGGTTTTCACTGGTATCGCGCTTGAGAATACCGGTGCCGGTGCGATCCGGGCTGGAGTCCAGCTTGATGCCCAGCAGGCCGATGGCGTCCAGACCGAAGCCCAGACGACCTTCGGTGTAACCGGACTGCCAATAGGCGCGCACGCCCTGGGCCCATTCATCGGCCTTGCTCTGGGCTGCATCGCTCTGGCGAAAGTCGCGGTTGAAGTAGAAATTGCGCAGCTCGATGCGGCTCTGGGCGTCATCAACAAAGGCAGCGCTGGCCGGAGCCGCCATCAGGGCGGCAAGGGCGGTCAGCATAAAGGTTTGGGTCTTTTTCATTGTTTGATGTCTCTTGTTTTTATTGGTCAGTCAGCGTTTTCGGCGTCGGTTTTCTGATCCGGATGGGCGCTGCGGAAGCTCAAGAGGTGGGTGCGCTCAATCAGCAGATACAGCACCGCGCCGGTGGCCAGGCCCCAGCCTGCGCCGTAGACGGCCAGCACCACACCCATGGTGCCGGCGACGCCGCGCTCGGCGTTGTTGCTCAGCTGTTCGAAACCGACCATCAGGCAGATGTAACCGGTCAGCACCAGCGTCAGCGACAGCGCAATCGGCAGCACTGGCTGGAAGAAGCTCACCAGTGGCAGCATGAACAGGGCGATAAAGCCGGTGATCCAGAAGGTGCCTGCGCCGCTGTAGATCGAATCCATTGCCTTGCGGCCGTACTTGTAGCGTTCGGCCATGGTGGCGGCGACGGCGGTCCAGATCGGGCCTGCCAGACCGGGGTAGGGGGCAAAGAAGGCGTGCAGCGCGTTGCGGATGGCGGTGACCAGATGCACGCGGTCGACGTTGTTCTCGATCACTTCGTCGGGACGCAGCTCATCGGCACGCTGCATCAGCGATTGGCCGACGATGATGTCGCCAAAGGCGATGATGTAGGCAATCACGGCAGTTGGTACCGCGAGCATGAAGACCTTGGCGTCGGGGATGCCGACGGTGAACGGCAGGTAGTTCCACATTTCGCCGAAGGCCGGTGCGGTGATGCCCCAGCGCACGTCGGGCATCTTGTATTCGCCAACGCCGATGCCGACTACGATGGCGATCAGCATGCCCGGCACCATGCCGTAGTTGACGATCTTGCGCATCAGCGGCAGGCGGTCGGTCAGGCCCTTGAACGATGCAGAAAACATCAGATACAGGCAGATCAGGGTGCCCAGGGTCAGCGAGATCGGGGTGTTGGCCAGGCGCCCGCCAGCGGAAATCTCACCCATCAGCGCAGCGATACCGGCGCCGATGATGATGCCGCCCTTCATCGAGTTGGGCACGATGCGCACCATGGCGCTGCCCAGACGGGTAATGCCGAGGACGAAGAAGATCAGGCAGACCAGCAGTTGCAAGGCAAACAGCGCCTGAATGGCCTGCGGGCCCGGCTCGAAGTCACCGAGAAACAGCAGTACGACCGGAATGGCCGGGGTAATCCAGCCCGGCACCATGGGCACACCAAGCAGGGCCGGCAGCATGAAACCGACACCGCAGACCACGACGTAGGCCAGAGCCACGTCGTAGGGCAGACCGAGGTATTTTTCCAGCAGGGGAATCATGCCGAGGCTGACCACAAACATGATCAACGCCTGCAGCATCTCGGCTGTTTCCCACCGGTAGTGCACAAACGGCAGTCGAATCTTGAACGGGCCGCAGGCCCAGAAAGGTTGTTCAGCGCCATCGGCGCGCTTGAAGATTTGCATGAGTAGCTCCGCCAGCCGGGTAGAACCGGGCTGCTTGTTGTTTTTGTGAAACGGCTTTGTTGCTCGCGGGGCTTGCCTGTTATCCGCCCAGGCCTACGCGCACGGAGCGCGGAGGCCTGGGGGGCAGGCGCTTAACCCCGGGTTGTGCTGTTGATCAGAGCGCCTTGGCCCAGTCACGCAGCACGAACTTCTGGATCTTGCCGGTCGAGGTTTTCGGCAACTCGGTGAAGATCACCGTCTTGGGCACCTTGAAGCCGGCCAGGTGCTGGCGGCAGAAGGCGATGATGTCCTCGTGGCTGACATCGTGATCGCGGCGTCGGGTGATGAAGGCGCAGGGCGTTTCGCCCCACTTCTCGTCCGGCCGGGCAACCACGGCTGCTTCCATGACGGCAGGGTGCTTGTAGAGGGTGTCTTCAACTTCGATGGTGGAGATGTTCTCGCCACCGGAGATGATAATGTCCTTCAAACGATCCTTGATCTGCACGTAACCGTTGGGGTGGCAGACGGCCAGATCACCGGTGTGGAACCAGCCGCCGGCAAAGGCCTCGGCAGTCGCTTCCGGGTTTTTCAGGTAGCCCTTCATCACGGTGTTGCCGCGCATGAAGATTTCACCGATGGTCTTGCCATCCTTCGGTACCGGCTTGAGGGTATCCGGGTTGGCAACCATGACGCCTTCGAGTGTGGTGTAGCGCACGCCCTGGTGGGACTTGAGTTCTGCCCGTTCTTCCAGCGTCAGCTCATCCCACTCGCTGTGCCAGGCGCAGACAGTGACAGGGCCGTAGACTTCTGTCAGGCCGTAGGTGTGGGTGATCTGGATACCCATGTTCTCGACCGCACCGATGACCTTGGCTGGCGGCGCTGCACCGGCAACCATGGCCTTGACCGGATGGCTGATGGCCGCCTTGGCCGAATCCGGCATGCTGGCCAGGGCGTTTAGGACAATCGGTGCACCGCACAGGTGGGTGACCTGATGCTCGTGGATCAGATGCAGAATCTTTTGCGGATCGACCCGACGCAGGAATACATGCACGCCGGCCATTGCGGTGATAGTCCAGGGATAGCACCAGCCGTTGCAGTGGAACATCGGCAGGGTCCACAGATAGACAGGGTGCATGCCGATGCACCAGGTTACCTGGTTGCCCAGGGCGTTCAGGTAGGCGCCGCGGTGATGGTACACAACACCTTTCGGGTTGCCGGTGGTGCCGGAGGTGTAGTTCAGGGTAATGGCCTGCCATTCGTCCTCGGGCCAGTGCCATTCGAACTCGGGATCGCCCTCGGCGAGGAAGGCTTCGTAATCGAGATCGCTCAGGGCTTCACCTTCGCCGTACTCCGGGTCATCCACGTCGATCACCAGAATCGGCCGTTTGATCAGTTCCAGAGCCTGACGAATGACCGTGTGGAACTCGCGGTCGGTAATCAGTACACGGGCTTCGCCATGCTCAAGCATGAAGGCGATGGCTTCGGCGTCCAGACGTACGTTGAGGGTGTTGAGCACCGCGCCGATCATGGGTACACCAAAGTGGGCTTCCAGCATGGCCGGAATATTCGGCAACATGGCGGCAACGGTATCGCCCTGGCGAATACCCCGACCGTACAGGGCAGACGCCAGACGGCGGCAACGCTGATAGGTTTCCTGCCAGTTACGGCGCAGACTGCCGTGGATGACGGCCGGGTAGTTCGGGTAGACCGCAGCGGTGCGTTCAATGAACGACAGCGGTGAGAGAGCCATATGGTTGACGGCAGCGGGAGCCAGACCTTCCTGATAGATCGTCATGACGAAAACCTTCTTGTAGTTATCGATGGTGCCTTGGGCAGAGCAGGGCACCTCGGAATATTCATCTGGCCGGCCTGGGCGTAGCCGGCGTATTCTCATCAGGGCGTTTTATATATGTTTTTACAGAATTATGGAATATCCACCAAGGTATTATGGTGAATTTACTATATGGTGATGCATGACTGATCTGCTTCCCACGCTGCATGAACTGCTGCAGTCTGACCCGCTACCAATGATGCTGGTCAACGCGGCGGGCGAGCCGATGTTTCGCAATACCGCCCTGCTGCAGTTGCAGGCCGATAACGCGGAGCTGTCTGCCTGGCTGCCGCACAATCATGCCGAGCTGGTGATGGCAGCTGCCCGGCAGCAGCGGGCGATCGAGGATGTGCATACCCGCTGCGGTAATCGCCATCTGCTCTGGAGCTATATCCCGCTGGCGCAGACCGCACAGGTTTGGGTGCGCGGGCGTGATGCGACACGCTGGCTGCAGCATCAGCAGGAGGCGACGGTTGCCCGGCGGCTGTATCACCTGATCATCGAGAACACCACTGATCTGATCTCGCGCCACCGCCCTGATGGCCGGTTTATCGATGCATCCCCGGCGTCCTGGAACATGCTCGGCGTTTGGCCTGAGCAGTTGCGGGGCGAGCGCCTCGACAGCCTGTTTCATCCGCAGGAGCGCGAAGCGCTGATAACGCGTTTTCGCAGTGCGCTCGAGCAGGATGGTTACCTGACCTACAGCTACCGTATTCGTCATGCCAGTGGGGAATACCGCTGGTTTGAAACGGCCAGCCGCGCGATTCGCGAGACCTACACCGGTGAAGTTGTGGAAGTCATCAGCGTGTCTCGCGACATCACCGAGCGCCTGCAGAGCGAGGAGCACAACCGCCGGCTGCAGGATGAACTGGCCCATGCCGCGCGGCTGGCAACGCTGGGCGAGCTGGCCTCCGGCATTGCTCATGAACTGAACCAGCCGCTCGCGGCCATCCTCAACTATGTCGGCGCCAGTCAGCGCTATCTTGGGCAGCTTGGCAGTGGTGAGCCTGAGGCGGAACGGGTTGAACACGGACTGGCGCGGATCAGTGAGCAGGCCGAGCATGCGGCGGCGGTCATTCGCCGGTTGCGTGGTTTTCTGCGCAAGGGCTCGCGGCGATTGCAGCAGGTGGACGCCGCCGTGCTGGCACATGAGGCGGTCGGGCTTTGTGCCTGGGAGGCGTCGCAGCATCAGGTGCACATCGTCGAAAAGGCCACGGCAGACCTGCCCGGATTGAGGGTCGACCCGATCCTGTTGCAGCAGGTGTTGCTGAACCTGCTGCGTAACGCGATCGATGCCAACCGCGAGCAGCATCCGGAGCAGAGCTCCGAGGTACAGCTGAATATCGAGGTGCGGGACGGGCAGGTGTGTATCGAGGTGATTGATCAGGGCGCGGGCGTTACCGCGGAGGCCCGCGAGCAACTGTTTGTCCCGTTTTATACCAGCAAGGTCGATGGTCTGGGCTTGGGGCTGTCGATGAGTCAGGGTATCGTAGAGGGCTTTGGCGGTAGCCTCGAGGCACTGCCCGCCGATACCGGTGGCCTGTGCCTGCGGTGCCTGCTGCCGGCCGTTTCCAACTAGGGGCTGTAATGCCGGATAACCTGCAACAACTGGTTTATGTCGTAGACGACGATCAGAGCATGCTGGACTCCACCGTCTGGCTGTTTGAATCGATGGGGCTCAAGGCGCTGCCATTTACCAATGGTCAGACGTTTCTTGATGCCTGCGATCCCGTCGCAGCGGCCTGTGTCCTGCTTGATGTGCGTATGCCCGGGATGGGTGGGCTGGCCGTTCAGGACGCCATGCGCGAGCGCGGGATAGGTCTGCCGGTGATCTTTGTCAGCGCCCATGCCGATGTGCCGATTGTGGTGCGCGCTTTTCGCGGCGGTGCTGTCGACTTTATCGAAAAGCCTTACAACGAGCAGTTGCTGCTGGACAGCGTTCAGCGGGCCTTGAACCAACGCCCGGGAGTGGCTTCAGTGTCCGTCCCGGAGGTGCAGCAGCGCCTGGACAGGCTTACCCCGCGCGAGCAGGATATCGTGCTACCGTTGGTGCAGGGTTTCAGCAATCGGGAGATTGCCGAGCAACTGGGTGTGAGCGTCAAAACGGTTGACCTGTACCGTTCGCGGGTGATGAAGCGCATGCAGGCCGACAGCCTGCCGGCGCTGGTTGGAATGCTGGTTGGGTTGGGAGTTATTGATCCGTTTACTCTGCAGCCACTTCGGGATTTGCGGGTGTCATGATGCCCAGGGATAGGGTTTAGCTATCAAGGAACGTGACAGTTAGAAAAATGGCGTCATAATGACATCACTGATTGAGATGAACTGGTCGTGCTTTTGCGGCGGGCAGAATAATCAGAAGGATCTCACGAGTGCATACTGTTACGACCAATTACCGCTTGGATCACTGGCGCGGCGAGTTTGTTGATGCTGCGACCGAGCAGGCTTTTCGCAAGCACAATGAGGGCGACGCCTCCCGCTCCCTGCGGCGTGCATTGCTTGTGTGGGCCGCTCTGGTCGTGTCTTTTGGGCTGTTGGATTATCCGGTTCTGGGGCACGGCTACGATTTTCAGTTGCTGTTCGGCTGGCGCCTGGCAACGGCCGCGGTGCTCTTGTTGCTCTACTGGCAGGTGCGACGCAAGCCGTCACTGGTCAGCGATGGCTATGCCGTAACTGCCGTCGAGATTTTCGGCAGTGTCTTGTTCTTCATGCTCTACTTTCTGCGTCACGATATGGTCAGCTGGGTGATCGGCGTAACTGCCATCTCGCTGCTGGCGTTGTTCATGTTTGTCCCCAATCGGGTTTATCTCTCACTGCTGACTGCCGCCTTTATGAGCATCGGCATGATGATTTGCGTGGCTGTGCGGGGTATGGGGATCGAAAATGTGGTGGGCCTTGGGTTCATTCTGGCCCTGCCTACCGCTGTTGGGTTTTTCACCGCGCTGCGCTGGCAGCTGTCCCAGCGACGTCAGTATGCGCTGCTGATGCAAGTGGTAAGCAGCAATCGAGACCTGCAGGATGAGATCAAGCGGCGCGAAGCGCTGGAGGCCGAGCTTAAGCGCCAGGCTACAACTGACCCGCTGACCGGCCTGTTCAATCGGCGCCAGTATGAAATGCTGTTCCAGCGCGAGCGGCAGCGCTGCAATCGGCTCGGGCAGGAGATGACGCTGTGCGTCATGGACCTTGATCACTTCAAGCGGATCAACGATCAGCATGGCCATGATGCCGGCGACGCGGTACTCAGGCACGTCGCGCAGCATTTGTGTTGCACGCTGCGACATTCGGATGTAGTCGGTCGATTTGGTGGCGAGGAGTTTATTCTTATCCTCCCTGACACCGGACTTGAGCAGGCCGTTGCGGTGCTGAATCGGCTGCGCGAGGAGCTGGCCGAGACCCCGGTTCCGGTGCGCGGTCAATTGTTGCCGGTCAGCGCGACCTTTGGTGTCACAACGGTACGGCAGGACGACAGCGATCTGGAATCCATCGTTCGGCGAGCCGACCGGGCATTGTATGAAGGCAAGGGCGCAGGGCGTAATCGGGTTATGACCGCCTGATCGGTTACACTGGCGTCCTGTCTACCCGCTGTGTCGGTGGTCCGTGCGCAAGATTCTCCATATCGACTGTGATTGCTTCTACGCTGCGATAGAAATGCGCGACGATCCGCGCCTGCGCGGCCGTCCGCTGGCCGTCGGCGGCGATCCGGGCAAGCGCGGCGTCATCGCCACCTGCAACTACGAGGCGCGTGCCTATGGGGTGCGGTCGGCGATGGCCTCGGCCTACGCCAAGAAGCTGTGTCCGGAACTGCTGATCGTACCGGGCCGGATGTCGGTCTACCGCGAGGTGTCCCAGGCCATTCAGGCCATCTTTGCCGATTACACACCGCTGATTCAGCCGCTGTCGCTCGATGAGGCCTATCTGGATGTGACCGACAGCCCAGCCTGCCGCGGTAGCGCAACGCTGATAGCCAGGGAGATTCGCCAGCGGGTGCGCGATACCCAGGGCATCACGGTTTCTGCCGGGGTCGCGCCGAACAAGTTTCTCGCCAAGATCGCCAGTGACTGGAACAAGCCGGACGGACTGAAAGTGATTCTGCCGGATCAGGTCGAGGACTTTCTGCGCGACCTGCCGGTGTCACGTCTGCATGGCGTCGGCCGCAAGACCGCCGAGCGGCTGCAGCGCCTTGGCGTTGATGTGTGCAGTGAACTGCTGCCGTGGCGCAAGCAGGATCTGGCTCGCGAGTTCGGCAGTTTCGGTGAACGGCTATGGGAGCTGGCGCGGGGTATCGACGAGCGCCCGGTAGTGGTTCAGGTCGTGTGCCCAACGATGGGCGTTTTGCGGCGGCTGCGGCTCATGATGTGGTTGTCTCCAAGAACATTCAGGACAGGCTTTCTGGGTAGAGCGCCGTCAACCGGGACAGGGTTTCTTGCACTTGTTCCAGCGAGGTCATCAGATGATCAACCTGATCCTGAAGATCCACGGCGAGATCAAATAGCTCAGCCACTCGGCTGCGTGATCCCTCGTTGAACGCGGCCATTGCCAGTTGATGCAGCTTCAACAGGTCGGTGCGCAGTTGCGGAGGTGCGCCGTCTGCGCTGTCATTCAAATCGCCGCGCAGCACGTCCACGGCATCGACTGCACGCAGCAGTGCCGTGGTATCGAAATTCTCGGGAGTCAGTTCGTCCCATTCGTCGTCGGTGATGCGGGCTGCCATCAGGAGAGCTCCGATTAAGCGGTTGCGAGCGTTAGATGCCCGATCGGCTCGGCTGCTGGCCGTACCTTGATTTCGATGTCGTAGCCGAGGCGATTCAGACAATCCATCAGCTTGCGTTCGGATAGATTGGTGAAGTCGCCGCGCATCATGCCCGACACCTTCGGTTGCGGGATGCCCATGCGTTTGGCCGCCGCTTGTTGAGTCAGCCCAAGGGCGCGCATGGCCCTCCTGATCTCGACCACCAGGCCGGTCTTGATCTTGAGCTTTTCAGCGTCAGGCAGTCCAAGGTCGGCAAAGACGTTGCCCGAGCTGCGCTGAACCTCGACGCCTTCAATGATTCCTTTTTGCATTTCGTAGCTCCTGTGCCAATACCTCGGCCACCTTCAGCCGAGCGCGGATGATGTCCATGTCGGCCTTTGGCGTGGCGATTCCGCTCTTGCTCTTCTTCTGGAAGCAGTGCAGGACGAACATCGCTTCCGCAAACTTGACCGTGTATACCGCTCGATAGGTGCCGCCGGCATCGTCTTCGACGACCTCCAGCACGCCGGCACCACCGAACCCCTTGAGCACCTTTGCTGCGTCATCCTGATCGCCTATCTGCGCCAACGAGAGCGCGTAACCGAAACGGCGACGCACGTCGGACGGCAACGCCATCAAATCCTTGTGGCTGCTCGCGATCCATTCGAGCGGTTTTTCTTTGTTTGTCATGACGGAATTTTATACCTGTTCAGGTAATGATGTAAACGCGGCAACCTCAAGGAGGTGTCGTAAAACATTTGTTTTGCGACAGGCTGTCAGCCGCCGCTGTGCTACCTGTGCAACACCCCCTCAAAAATGTACGGAAAACTCTATCGCTATTCACTATTATGCGGAAACCTGTTTTTGATGGTTATCCGCCTATGTTGGTTGGCTACATGCGCGTGTCGTCGGACTCCGACCGCCAGAGCACGGACTTGCAGCGCGACGCGCTGCTCGCCGCCGGCGTCGATCCGCGTCACCTGTTTGAGGATCGTGCCTCTGGCGCGAAGGATGACCGTGCCGGCTTGGCGCGGGCGCTTGAGTTCGTTCGAGCCGGCGATGTGCTGGTGGTGTGGAAACTCGACCGGCTCGGTCGCTCGCTGTCGCACCTGCTCGCCATTGTGACTTCGCTCAAGGACAAGCGGGTGGCGTTCCGCTCGCTGACAGAGAACCTGGACACTACGACGCCCTCGGGCGAATTCCTGTTCCAGGTGTTCGGTGCGCTCGCGCAGTACGAGCGCGCCTTGATTCAGGAGCGCGTCGTCGCGGGCTTGGCCGCCGCACGCAAACGCGGCCGGATCGGCGGCCGGCCGCAGGCGATCACTGGTGAGAAGCTGGACGCCATCGTCGCCGCGCTCGATGGCGGCATGTCTAAGGCGGCGGTGTGCCGCAACTTCAATGTCAAGCGCACTACGTTGATCGAAACATTGACGCGAGCAGGTTGGCGTGGTGCGGGAAGGACGGTCGATGAGCAACAAGAATAAGCTACTCACCGTCTTTTCTGACGCAGAGCAGGAAGCCTTGTACGGCCTACCGGACTTCGACGATGCTCAGCGGCTGGAATACATGGCGTTGACCGAATCTGAACTGGCGTTCGCCAGCAGCCGGCCTAGCCTGCAGGCCCAAGTCTATTGCGTCTTGCAGATCGGCTACTTCAAGGCCAAGCATGCTTTCTTCCGCTTCGATTGGCATGAGGTCGAGGACGATTGCGCCTTCGTGCTGAGTCGCTATTTCCACGGCGAAGCGTTCGAACGCAAGGCGATCACCAAGCATGAGCACTACAGCCAGAGGGGTCAGATCGCCGAACTGTTCGGCTACCGGTCGTGGGCGGCTAGCTTCCTGCCGCAACTGGCACAGCAGGCTGAACAGATCGTGCGGCGCGACGTAATGCCAGGATTCGTGGCCGCCGAACTGATCGTTTGGCTCAGCGAGCACAAAATCATCCGGCCCGGCCACACCACCTTACAAGAGCTGGTCAGTGAAGCCCTGTCCACCGAACGCAGGCGCTTGGGCGGCTTGCTGGCAGAAGTGTTGGACGAATCGGCCAAAGCTGCGCTGGGCCAGCTCCTGGTGCGTGACGACACCCTGTCTCAACTGGCAGCGCTCAAGCAGGACGCTAAAGATTTTGGCTGGCGTCAGATGGCAGGGGAGCGCGAGAAGCGCGCCACGCTGAAGTCCTTGCACGGGATCGCCAAGGCGCTGCTGCCCAAGCTCGGCATCTCGCAGCAGAACCTGCTGTACTACGCGAGCCTGGCGAACTTCTATACCGTCCATGACCTGCGCCACCTGAAGGCGGAGCAGACCCGGCTCTACCTGCTGTGCTATGCCTGGGTACGTTACCGGCAGCTCACCGACAACCTGGTCGACGCGATGGCCTTCCACATGAAAAAACTTGAGGACGAGAGCCGCACGGGTGCGAAACAGTCCTTTGTCGCCGAACAGCTGCGACGCCATCAGGAAACGCCGCAGGTTGGCCGCCTGCTGTCGCTGTACGTGGACGACAGCGTGGCCGATCCGACGCCGTTCGGCGAGGTGCGCCAACGCGCCTACAAAATCATGTCCAGGGAATTGCTGCAAAACACGGCGCAGCGCATGAGCGTCAAGCCACTGAACAAACTGGCGCTGCACTGGCAGGCGGTGGACGGCCTGGCCGAACGCATTCGACGCCATCTACGGCCGCTGTACGTCGCGCTCGACTTCGCCGGCACGGCCCCCGATAACCCATGGCTCGCGGCGCTGACTTGGGCCAAGAGCGTGTTCGCCAAGCAGCAGCGCCTATCACAACGGCCACTCGACGAATGTCCGGCGGCAACGCTGCCGAAACGCTTGCGTCCGTACCTGCTGATGTTCGATGCCGAAGGCACGCCGACAGGCCTGCATGCCGATCGTTACGAATTCTGGCTTTACCGTCAGGTCAGGAAACGCTTCCAGGCGGGCGAGCTCTACATTGACGACAGCTTGCAGCACCGGCATTTGTCCGACGAGTTGGTTTCGATGGACGAGAAAGCCGCTGTGCTCGCGCAGATGGACATCCCCTTCCTGCGGCAGCCGGTCAGTGCCCAGCTCGATGCACTGGCGGCCGAGTTGCGTGCGCAATGGGTGGCGTTCAATCGCGAGCTGAAACAGGGCAAGCTGACGCACCTGGAATACGACAAGGACACGCAGAGACTGACCTGGCGCAAGCCCAAGGGGGAGAACCAGAAGGCGCGCGAGCAAGCTCTCTACGAGCAACTGCCATACTGCGATGTCGCCGACGTGTTTCGCTTCGTCAACGGCCAGTGCCAGTTCCTGTCGGCGCTGACACCATTGCAGCCACGCTATGCGAAGAAGGTAGCCGACGCCGACAGTCTGATGGCGGTGATCATTGCCCAAGCCATGAACCACGGCAACCAGGTTATGGCACGTACCAGCGACATCCCGTACCACGTCCTGGAGAGTACCTACCAGCAGTACCTGCGCCAGGCGACGCTACATGTGGCCAACGATTGCATCAGCAACGCCATCGCCGCACTGCCGATCTTCCCGCATTACTCGTTCGACCTCGATTCGTTGTACGGTGCCGTTGATGGGCAGAAATTCGGCGTCGAGCGACCAACTGTGAAGGCGCGCTACTCGCGCAAATATTTCGGCCGCGGCAAGGGCGTCGTCGCCTACACGCTGCTGTGCAATCACGTGCCGTTGAACGGCTACCTGATAGGCGCACACGAGTACGAGGCTCACCACGTGTTCGACATCTGGTACCGCAACACGTCGGACATCGTGCCGAGCGCGATCACCGGCGACATGCACAGCATCAACAAGGCCAACTTCGCCATCCTGCACTGGTTCGGACTTCGTTTCGAGCCGCGCTTCACCGACCTCGACGACCAGTTGCAAGAGCTGTATTGCGCCGATGATCTGGCATTGTACGAGAAATGCCTGATCCGGCCGGCTGGCCAGATCGACCGGCAACTCATCGTCGGTGAGAAGGCGAACATCGACCGAATCGTCGCCACACTGGGCCTGAAGGAAATGACGCAGGGCACGCTGATCCGCAAGCTGTGCACCTATACGGCGCCGAACCCGACGCGGCGCGCAATCTTCGAGTTCGACAAGCTCATCCGCAGTATCTACACACTGCGCTACCTGCGCGACCCGCAACTGGAGCGTAATGTTCACCGCTCGCAGAACCGCATTGAGTCCTATCACCAGCTACGCTCGACCATCGCCCAAGTCGGTGGGAAGAAGGAATTGACCGGCCGCACCGACATCGAAATCGAGATCAGCAACCAGTGCGCCAGGCTGATCGGCAACGCGATCATCTTCTACAACTCGGCGATCCTGTCCCTGCTGCTGACGAAGTACGAGGCAGCTGGCAATGCCAAGGCGCTGGCGTTGATCACGCAGATGTCGCCAGCGGCCTGGCGGCACATCCTGCTGAACGGGCATTACACCTTCCAGACTGACGGCAAGTTCATCGACCTGGATGCGCTCGTGGCGGGACTGGAGCTGGGCTGACGGAAATTTCTGGGATTCCGGCGTACAACCCCTTCTTGGAAAATTAATTAATACAGCGGTATTGATGACAAGAAGGGGCACGGGAAGGCGACCGCTTAACTGCTGTGGACCGTGGGCTCTGACGACTTGAAGTCAGAGCCCCAAGTACTATTTCTGGCTGGCATGTGCAGATGCGTTTTCACCACGGTGGGGGTCCTTTAGTGGCTCAGTGCTACGGAAGAAACGGTGTAATACACTAGCTGATTCGGTGTCATACTGTCGCCACCCGTAAACTTCAGGGCGTTCAGTCTCAATTTTTAGAGTGCCCCACAGAAGCCAGTCAAAGATCGAAATGAAATTGGCCATGTTTTTTGCTGAGTTCGCCGAACGACTATGGTGATGATGGTGCATATTCGGGAATGTAAAAATATGGCAGAGTGCGCGCATACTCTTACGTACGAAACTGTTGCGATGATTGAGAAGCCAGAGGTCGTATTGCCATTTCCAGTTGGTATGCACGTGCATTCCCCATACAACCTTAGATAACGACCCCCAAAGAAAAACCTCATACAAACCCAGATACAGGCATGCCAGCCCAAACCAGTAGTTTGGCAAAATTAACCACCATGCCCAGTTCTCAACAAATGTCTGACTGGCGCTGATCTCTCCCCGTTTGTCTTGTCCACCATTGAGGTGGTGGGGACGGTGAGCCGCCTTGTAAAACCCCTGTACCTTTCCAAGCAATCGGTTTTTCGGTTTACGGCTGTGGGCGAAAAGATGGGTTCTTCCGTGCAAATATTCATCCACTAGCAGAAAAATGATCAGTGTGGGCCAAAAGTACTGTGTCTCAAGCCAAGCCATGGCGCCGTTGTATGCTGGAAAGAGCCATGCCATCAATAGGAATACCACCACGGTAAGGACCGGGCGCTGAAAAGCGGCAAGAAAGCCAAGTGATATCCCAGACATAGCCCAGTCATTCCAGGTTTTTTTGCCGCCCTGGGTCTGACCGCTGATGATTTCATAGAGTGAGAAAAGAATCAGAAAAAGAGCCGTTACTATTGCAGCTACTTCGCCCGTCTCCTGGACAGCCTCGGGTATATTGAAAAATTCAAACATGTAACACTCCTTAGTGTTTAGGAATCGCTGATCAATTCAGATTGGCGCGGTTCCAGCGCCAATCGACGGTATTTTTGATGCAGCCAACCTGCTCTCGGCGACATTGCTCCGCAAATCGCCTTCAACTCTGGCCATTTCGGCTTATTTTCACCCTATTGCCGGGGTTCAAGACGCAATAACCCCATCAGTCGTTGCATAACACCGCTTGGCCAACACCAGATTGGCCAGTGCAAACAGGCTGAACAGCTGGGCCTGATTCTTCTCCATGCCCCGGTAGCGCACCTTGCGGTGACCAAACAGATTCTTGATCACATGGAACGGGTGTTCCACCTTGGCGCGGATGCTCGCTTTGCAGTGCTCAATGCGTTGCATGATCTGCTTCTCCGGGCCATCTTCCATTTTCTTGATGGTGCTGCGCCGTGCAGCAATCCGCAACGGAGGGAGCGTGTCATCATCCTCACCAAGACGCTTGCCCAGTCCTGTGTACCCAGCATCAGCATAGACAGGTTCCTTGCCGTCACGTAGCAGCTGCGCGGCTACTGTGATGTCCGCCTGGTTGGCCGAGGTGGCCACCAGGCTGTGTGTCAGACCTGTTGCCGCATCAACACCGATATGGGCTTTCATGCCGAAATACCACTGGTTGCCTTTGCGTGTCTGCTTCATCGCCGGATCACGCTGCTTGGCCTTGTTCTTGGTAGAAGGTGCAGCGGCAATGATGGTGGCATCGACAATGGTCCCTTCGCGCATGAACAAACCACGTTCTGCCAGACTGGCGTTGATCTCTTCGAAGATCCGCTGCGTCAGCGAATGCCTTTCCAGCAGGTGGCGGAAACGCAGCAGTGTTGTGGCATCCGGTACGCTTTCGATGGAGAGATCGATACCAACGAAATCACGCATCGCCTGACTGTCGTAAATCGCATCCTCAAGGGCTTCATCAGCCAGGCCGTACCACTGCTGCAGGAAGTAGATTCGCAGCATCCGGTCTAGCGGAGTCGGTGGACGGCCACGCTTGCCGGCAGCGTCTGGGTAATATGAGGGCGACAGGGCATCCAGCAGACGCTGCCAAGGCACCAGCACATTCATCTCGGCCAGGAAGCGTTCCCGGCGGGTAACCTTTTTCTTGTTCTGATGCTCGGCTTGGGCGAAGGTGATCTGCTTCATCGGGTGGCTTGGCTGAGGTAGTGGCAGTGTCTGGTGATTATACTCAGGGCTGCGTAATCAGGCAGAGGGCTGATTTGTGCAGCGTTTCCTTTATGTTTTTTTGTAGTGGCGTTGAGAATAGGTCGCTGAGATGAGGTTTTCTAATTAATAACTTGAATAATAAATATTAGCGGGGCTAATATGCTGAGCATGAAAAACCTTAGAAGCGTAGATCTCAATTTACTGACCGTGTTCGAAGCTATCATGGTGTATGGCAGCCTATCTTCTGCTGCAGAAAAACTTGGTATGACACAGTCGGCGGTCAGTCAGGCTCTTGCGCGCCTTCGACTGACGCTCCGTGATGAAGTATTTGTCCGCAGCGGAAATGGTATGCATCCCAGTAATCATGCAGTACAAATTTACCCTGAGATTCGCAAGGCGCTGTCCTCTATCCGAATTGCGATTGAATCGAAACAAATTTTCGATCCCGACAGTTCGGAACGTACCTTCAAACTCGCCATGGGGGATTACGGGGAGCACCTTTTGCTGCCAGAACTTTTGCGAACACTGGAAAAATACAAGGGTGGCCTATCGTTACAAAACTATCCGAATACTGATCCTAAAGTTTTAACTCAACTCGAACAGGGACAGCTGGATCTTTTCTTTGATGCTCGCCTCCCCGTTAATGCCTCCATTCAAAGCTGTAAACTGCTGAGTGAAGACTTGGTCGTTATTTGTAGCGCTAATCACCCGCGCCTATCCAAATCGGTGACTGTAAACCAGTTTTTGAGCGAGGGGCACGTGGTACTTTCAGTTGGTGACAGTAGTCACACGCTGCTTGAAAGAATGCCAGGGATACCGTTCACTGAACGTCGCCGAGTGGCTGCCCGCGTCAACCAATACGTCGCTATACCGAGATTGGTTGCTGCCACGGACGCGATTGCCACACTGCCCATGAGAATGGCAGACTATTTTATGGAACGTGAGGACATACGTACGCTGTCGTTCCCCTATCCTGATGCCTGTTTTGACGTGTTTATGGCTTGGCATTGTTCCTTGAACAATGATGCTGCACATCGGTGGCTCAGGGAGTCCATAATAAGTCTTGCTGAAGGGTTATAAAGTAATTGTTTCTGAATAAAGCTTTAAACAATGGCAGGGAAGGCAAAACATATACTAAAAAGCCAAAACCTTATCGCTTGAAATAATTAGTGATTGTGCGCGAGTTTACCGGGCAAATAATGCTAGTGTTGATATGAGTCCACGAACCTCGAGATTTTATCTCGAAAATCCCACGAATTATGAGATTTTCGTTTTGCTCTAAAATCTCATAATCCTAGAACTAGCCTGTAATACCTAGGATCTTGAGTTCATGAATTGTGAGATCCCACAGTTGGATTTGGAGCCTGTCGATTCTTCGTAGTGCAGTCCGGGGGGCTTTCGCTTTTGAGCAGCCCCAGCATTTTTTAAATGCGAGTAGCCGCAAGGGTTGTGGGTAAGTCCGCAGGACTTATCCATCATCCCGCGCAGCGCCGAAGGCGCGAAGTAGTAGCCCTGCCGCCCGATGGGCGGCTTCCCCCTCGGGGTGATGGATGGAGGTTTGTTGGTGATGGCAAAGAGATCATTTAGCCCTGAGCTGCTGGAGTCGCTTCGGTCGATGGTTGTGACAAAAGCTCTTGATGCCCTCGGGCTGCATTGGAAGCGCGATCCGGATCTTTAGTCAGATCCGCCTTATCGGCGATGGCGGCGGCGAGTTCCGGTTTACGCATAAATGCCTCTTTACGGTTTTTTGTTGTTGTGTCCGGGCTGCTCTGCGCGAGCAGATACCAAGGCGCCGCAACAGCTCTAGGCTGCGGCAGACTGAGGGAGAATGGCATGGCATTGGGCCCTGCGCCAGTCTTGTCAGACCGTTAAGCGGCGCAACTTTATGGCATATCCGACAGAACAGCCGCCGTTTAAGCCAATAGCGCTGGCAGGCGCTTATTCAAGGCCAATTTTTCCTGAACGGCCGCCCCGGTGAGCGCGTAACCCAGCAGCGCGCCGCTGCTGTCATGGCACAACGCTTTGATGTCGGCACCACTGCCTTCAACGCTCCATTCGCCTTGCAAGCCATGCGGTGGCGGCGACACCACCAGCGGGCAAACCGGGGTTTTAACCGTCACCGGCATAGGGCCATAACTTACTGCGCTAGGGTTGCCGGCCAGAGTTTGCGCCAGGGCGCGGGCACAGGCCATCAGCGGCATGACATAGAGCAGGTTGATCCCATCGACCTCGGCGCAGTCACCCAAGGCGTAGATATTGGCGTGGGAAGTGCGCAGTTGGCGATCGACCACCACGCCGCGATTGGTGGCCAGCCCGGCAGCCGCCGCCAGGTTGATGCGTGGTCGCAAACCCACCGCCGACAGCACCAGATCACAGTTTATCAGCGTGCCATCGGACAGCTGCGCTGCCAGCCCATCGCCCTGGTGATTCAGGCTGGCCAGCACGGGGCCAAGGTGAAAGCGCGCGCCCAGCCCCTCCAGCCCGGCCTGCACGGCGGCGGCAGCAGCCGGATGCAGCAAGCCAGGCATGACCTGCTCACAGGGCGCCACCAGCTCAACCTGATAGCCGCCCAGGGTCAGGTCATTGGCAAACTCACAGCCGATCAGCCCGGCGCCCAGAAGCAGCACCCGTTGCTTGCCGGCCGTAGCTGTGCGAAAGCGCGCGTAATCTTCCAAGTCATTAATCGAGAAGATCGCATCATCCGCATCACCGGGCACCGGCACGCGGATCACCTCGGCGCCCATGGCCAGCACCAGGTCGCGGTAGGGCACAGCCTCTTCACCGATCCACAGCTGCTGGTGGCCGGGGTCGATCCCGCTGATGCGGGTGTGGGTGCGCACTTCCGCCTTGAGCTGCTCGGCCATCGTACCCGGCTCGGCCATGCTCAGGCCATCGGCATCCTTGTTTTTGGCAAAGCCGGTGGACAGCATCGGTTTGGAATACGAGCGACCGTCGTCGGCGGTGATCAGCAACAGCGGGGTTTCGCTGTCCAGCTTGCGAAATTCACGGGCCAGGTTGTAGCCGGCCAGGCCGGTACCGACGATGACGACAGGTGCACTCATGCTGCATTCCTCACACAGGCCGCGCATTGCGGCGCGCCGTAATAGATTTCAGGGCTGACGCGCCTCAAGCGATTTCGATCATCTCGAAATCCTGCTTGCCGACGCCACAATCGGGGCATAGCCAATCGGCGGGAATAGCTTCCCAGGCCGTGCCGGGGGCGATGCCTTCATCGGGTAAACCGAGGGCTTCGTCATAGATAAAGCCGCACACCACACACTGCCATTTGCGCATAACCACCTCGCCGCGTATTCAGCTCGTTCGGGGTGTTTAGTATGCGCACTCGCTAAACAAAACGGCGACCCAGTGATCGCCGTAGAGAGTTTTCAGAATGAACTCAAAGGCTCGCGAGCTAGAGTCCTGCAAGGCGCTACGTTAGTAACAGCCTCCGGCTGGTCAAAACAGGCGAAGAACGGACTGAGCTCGCACTCGAGTGTACTTTTGTACATGAGTATTACTCGTTTCACTCGCCCTTCGGGCCGCGCTGAAGCGGCTTGCCGAGCCTGTTTTTAACGCCGTAGGGCCGACGCACAGCAGCCTTTGACTGGCTCTTAGCCGATTTCGATCATTTCAAAATCCAGCTTACCCACGCCGCAGTCAGGGCACAGCCAGTCTTCGGGGACGTCCTGCCACAGCGTACCGGCGGCGATGCCCTCATCCGGCCAGCCCTGGCTCTCGTCGTAAATCAGTCCACAGACCACACATTGCCACTTCTTCATAACTACCTCAGGAGATCACACGGCTATCGCGCTGCGGAAACTACCGTATATACGCAGGTGCGCCAAGCCGCAGGACGAGAAAGGCCGCCTCGCGGGCGGCCAATCAAAATAAAGCCCTCGCTAGATTTTAATGCGGATGTTGCGATTACTTCGCCAACTATTGCGATAGCAAGAAAAAGCCAGCCTTTCATGATATATCTCCCAATTTGTGTAGGGCTTATTATGCACGCTTAAAAATAATAAAAGCAGACTTGACCTGATAGTTTGGCTGTGAGCAATTATGTGCTTAGTGCATCTAACTTTGTTTTAGGGCGACTGCCCTGCTGCGTAACATCGTTGCTGCTCCATAACATCAAACATCGACCCACGGCGTAACGCGCTTGCTGCTTGGATGCCCGAGGCATAGACTGTACAAAAAAACAGTCATAACAAGCCATGAAAACCGCCACTGCGCCGTTACCACCGCTGCGTTCGGTCAAGGTTCTGGACCAGTTGCGTGAGCGCATACGCTACTTGCATTACAGCTTACGAACCGAACAGGCTTATGTCCACTGGGTTCGTGCCTTCATCCGTTTCCACGGTGTGCGTCACCCGGCAACCTTGGGCAGCAGCGAAGTCGAGGCATTTCTGTCCTGGCTGGCGAACGAGCGCAAGGTTTCGGTCTCCACGCATCGTCAGGCATTGGCGGCCTTGCTGTTCTTCTACGGCAAGGTGCTGTGCACGGATCTGCCCTGGCTTCAGGAGATCGGAAGACCTCGGCCGTCGCGGCGCTTGCCGGTGGTGCTGACCCCGGATGAAGTGGTTCGCATCCTCGGTTTTCTGGAAGGCGAGCATCGTTTGTTCGCCCAGCTTCTGTATGGAACGGGCATGCGGATCAGTGAGGGTTTGCAACTGCGGGTCAAGGATCTGGATTTCGATCACGGCACGATCATCGTGCGGGAGGGCAAGGGCTCCAAGGATCGGGCCTTGATGTTACCCGAGAGCTTGGCACCCAGCCTGCGCGAGCAGCTGTCGCGTGCACGGGCATGGTGGCTGAAGGACCAGGCCGAGGGCCGCAGCGGCGTTGCGCTTCCCGACGCCCTTGAGCGGAAGTATCCGCGCGCCGGGCATTCCTGGCCGTGGTTCTGGGTTTTTGCGCAGCACACGCATTCGACCGATCCACGGAGCGGTGTCGTGCGTCGCCATCACATGTATGACCAGACCTTTCAGCGCGCCTTCAAACGTGCCGTAGAACAAGCAGGCATCACGAAGCCCGCCACACCGCACACCCTCCGCCACTCGTTCGCGACGGCCTTGCTCCGCAGCGGTTACGACATTCGAACCGTGCAGGATCTGCTCGGCCATTCCGACGTCTCTACGACGATGATTTACACGCATGTGCTGAAAGTTGGCGGTGCCGGAGTGCGCTCACCGCTTGATGCGCTGCCGCCCCTCACTAGTGAGAGGTAGGGCAGCGCAAGTCAATCCTGGCGGATTCACTACCCCTGCGCGAAGGCCATCGGTGCCGCATCGAACGGCCGGTTGCGGAAAGTCCTCCCTGCGTCCGCTGATGGCCCAGAGTGTGTAAAAACGCCCCGGTGAACCCTTGCTATGATTTCTGAAAATCTCATCGCAAGGGAAGCCCATGAAACGGTTTATCCAGGGTGAACACCGAGGTCAAAGCACCTTACTTCCCGAAAGCCTCGACGACTATGTCAGCGATACCAATCCGGTTCGGGTAGTCGACGTTTTCGTCGATGAACTCGACTTGGCCAAACTAGGTTTTGATGGGGTCATTCCAGCCGAAACCGGCAGACCTGCCTACCACCCTGCGATCCTCCTGAAGATTTATATCTACGGCTACTTGAACCGCATTCAATCGAGCCGACGTCTTGAGCGAGAAGCCCAGCGCAACGTCGAACTCATGTGGCTAACCGGGCGTTTGATGCCCGATTTCAAGACCATCGCCAACTTCCGAAAAGACAACAGCAAGGCCATTCGCGGCGTCTGCCGCCAGTTCGTTTTGCTCTGCCAGCAGTTGGGGTTGTTTGGCGAAAACCTGGTTGCCATCGACGGCAGCAAATTCAAGGCAGTGAACAACCGTGACCGCAATTTCACCAGCGCCAAACTGAAGCGGCGCATGGAAGAAATCGAGGCGAGCATCAGCCGCTATTTGGCCGCGCTCGATGCGGCTGATCGGCAGATTCCTAGCGCCTCTGCGCCAGACACTGCGAGCTTGGAAGAGAAAATAACCAAGCTCAGAGCGCAGATGAAAGAGCTTCAGGAGATCGAAACTCAGCTCAACGAGTCGCCAGATAAACAGGTTTCGCTGACCGACCCGGATGCCCGCTCGATGATGACGCGCGGCAGCGGTATCGTCGGCTACAACGTGCAGACGGCGGTCGATACGCAGCACCATTTGATCGTTGCTCACGAGGTCACCAACAGCGGTTCCGACCGTGACCAACTCAGTTCAATGGCGAAGCAAGCACGTGAAGCTATCGGCGCAGAAACGTTGTCGGTAGTCGCCGACCGAGGCTACTTCAAAGGCGAGGAAATCCTGGCCTGTCACGACGCAAACATCACCGCCTACGTGCCGAAGCCGATGACCTCCAGTGCTAAAGCAGAAGGCCGATTCAACAAAGATGCCTTCGTGTATGACGCGACGAAAAACGAATACACCTGCCCGGCGGGAGAGGCCCTGATCTGGCGATTCTCCAGCGTTGAGAAAGGCATGAATATGCACTGTTACTGGAGTTCTAAGTGCCAGAGTTGTGCGCTGAAAACCCAGTGCACACCAAGCACAAATCGTCGAGTAAGGCGCTGGGAGCATGAAGCAGTGCTGGAGGAAATGCAGCGCCGGTTGAACCAAGCACCGGATATGATGCGGGTTCGAAAACGGACTGTTGAGCATCCCTTCGGCACGCTCAAACAATGGATGGGCGCAACGCACTTCCTGACCCGAAAGCTGAACGGGGTGAGTACGGAGATGAGCTTGAATGTGCTCGCCTACAACTTGAAACGGGTGATGAAAATCATCGGCACCGAAGGCCTGTTGAAGGCGATGACGGCGTAAAAAGCCCCAGCTTTTGCTGCTCCAAGAGGTGCCAAAGCGCTTCATAAACGCTCTGACGCGCTATTGGCGCTGATCGCGGCTATTTGCTTGGGAAACCGCCTCGCCCAGGAGCACTGGGCTGAGGCACCCAAGATGCGAAAGTGTTTTTACACACTCTGGGTTGAAAGCCGCCGTCAGTCGGTCAGCGTCGAGAATACCTACGAGCACGATCTGCCTGATCTGGACGCCTGCCTGGCGGCGTTGCCGCCGCTGCTGGACAAGCTGGCCGAGCGCATCGGCCGGCTGGAGGGCAGTTACCGGGTCAGCAAGCCATTCATCAAACTCAAGTTTCACGACTTCACCCAGACCACATTGGAGCAGGCCGGGGCACCGATTACCCCGGCCGGCTACGCCGAGCTCTGCGCTCAGGCGTTTGCCCGTGGCAATTGTGCGGTGCGGCTGATCGGCGTGGGCGTGCGGCTGGACAGCAGTCACGCTCAGCTGGGAGAACAGCTCAAGCTGTTCTAGCGCGCCTCTCTGGCGCACTTGGGGCACAGGTGGTTGTCGCCGCGCGGCTGCCAGCCCAGCTCACTGATACGCGTGACCGCCTTGGCGGTGCGGGCGTTCAGATCGTCCCGGTCGGCAACAAGAAACTCGAACGGTTGCTCGCGGCCGCACTCATCACAGGTAATCGACCAGCCCAGTACACTTTGGCCGCGCAGGTCCGGCCCGCGCGCCGACGCGGTCCACTGGCCCGGCGGGTTGATCAGATAGCGAATCTTGTCGACCACCAGGCGCATGGGCAGATCGCGACTACCCTTGATCGTGCAGATCAGCTGGTCGCCGGGCTGCACGCCGCCGCCCTGACCGGTGACCTGAAACAGCCCGGCGTTCAGGGTGCGACATTCAATCAGGGTGTGTGACGGATTCAGTGCCGTGCGGCGAAAATCGTGTTCTGCCATGGTAGGGGCTCGCTGGTCGGTGGGGCGCGCATGATAACACCGGAGTGTAGCGGCATATCACCCGCATCACTGATGGTCGGTCCGGGACGGGGCAGTGATTATCATGGCGCGGTCTTTTACGTATTCACAACGAGGAGTTCACATGAGCGTCAAGCAAATGTTCGATCTGAGCGGCAAGGTCGCCCTGATCACCGGTGGTACCAAAGGTCTGGGTCTGCAGATGGCAGAAGCGTTCGGCGAACTGGGTGCCAAGGTGTTCATCAGTGCGCGTAATGCTGCCGAGATTGAAGCCGTCGTCGCTGAACTGAAAAGCCAGGGCGTCGAAGCCGCCGGTATCGCCTGTGATCTGGGCAAACTGGACAGCAACCCGGTCAAGACCCTGGTAGACGCCTGTGAAGCGGCCTTCGGCACCGTTGACGTGCTGGTCAACAATGCGGGCACTACTTGGGGGCAGCCGGCAGAAGAACACAGCTACGAAGGCTGGCAGAAAGTCATGACCCTGAACGTGGACGTCTGCTTCCTGGTTGCACAGGAAGTGGCGCGCCGTTTCATGATCCCGCGCAAGTCCGGCAAGATCATCAACATCGCCTCCATCGCCGGCTTCAAGGGCAATCGTGCCAACTCCGGCGTGTTCACGTCTGCCTACAACACCTCCAAGGCCGCGGCAATCAACCTGACCCGCGCACTGGCTGGCGAGTGGGGTCGTTACAACATCAACGTCAACGCGATCTGCCCGGGCTACTTCCCGACCAAGCTGGCAAAAGGCCTGGACAAGGTCAGCGAGATGATCAAGGAAGGCACGCCACTGGGTCGCATCGGTGGTGATGAGGACATCAAGGGCGCTGCGGTGTTCTTTGCGACTGAAATGTCCCGTCACGTGACCGGTCAGGCACTGGCTGTCGACGGCGGCAATTCGGTCGTCTGAACAGGCGTATTCGCTGACCGGTGCGGACGCGACATGTCGCGTCCCTACGAACGGGTAGGCACCACGACCTTGCGTAGGGACGCAGCATACTGCGTCCGCGCGCGTTGACACGGCGCATGGCGGGCCCCGTGCAGGTCAGTTGACGCCTTTGCTCAGTGCCCGTGCCGCTGCTTCGACGGCAGGGCGATGGTCGCGTTCCAGCGTGTCCATCAGGCGCAGATGCAGCTTGCGCTCGGCGCGGCTGAGATCCTTCCAGGCCTGATGGGTCGGAATATGTGCGGTCTGCTCGTAGATCAGATCAAAGACTGCCACGTCCAGCCCCTCGCGGCGCTCCCCCTGATAGTTATCCAGCAGCACCTTGATGCGAATGGCGCCTTCAATAGTGGGCACCTGGCCGTCAAGCAGGCTCTGGGCGATGATGCGAATGTCGCCGCTTAGCCGGTCGTTGCGCGCTTCCAGTGCCTTGGCACGGGCTTCGTCCTGCTGCCACACCTTGCGCCATAGGGTCCAGGCGTAGGTCGCCAGCGCCAGAATGATGAGAATGCCGGCGGCAATCAGCCAGTAGTGAGTTTGCATGGGTGTCAGAAGCTCAGTTGTGAGGGATCCAGCGTCCCTTCCTCGTGCAGATTGATGCTGGGCGCCAGCAACATGCCGGTGCGGATGTTGCCATCGATACGGTAATCGACCGGTTTCTGTTTATCTACCAGCTTGATCAGGTCGGCGATATGACGCCACAGGTTGGAGCGTACATCCAGCTCGAAATAGGAGGAGCCGTAAGCCGGCACGTCAAAGCGGTTGTTGCTGACCCCGGTGGCCAGTTTCATGTTGTTGAGATAGACCTGATAGTGCATGCCGCGAATCGGCAGTACCCGGTCGTTGGGGTTGTCGACCCGCAGCTTGAGGCGAAAAGATTGCTCCCAGAGATTGGACTTGAGCATCTCGACATTCGCCAGACTGACCTCCGGCTTGGTGTAGGACGGGCTGAATACGGCACAGCCATGCAGCAGCATGCAGCCAATCAGCGTCATGATCCCCAGCAACCGCGCTCTCATCGCGTCCCCTCTCCCCGTGCAGGCTGCTTTGTGTATGGAGTTGTTGCGCAGCCTGGACCATACTTTAACCCTGTTTTGCGTACAGGGAGTGACAAGATGACGCGTTTCGAGGTGGTTTTTCAAGGCCAGGTGCAACAAGGCGCCGCGCCTGAGCAGGTACGGGCCAATGTAGGCAAGCTGTTTCAGGTCTCCGGAGCCCAGCTGGATACGCTGTTTTCCGGTCGTCGCATCGTGATCAAACAGGGGCTTGATCAGGTTGCCGCCGAGAAATACCGCATTGCGCTCGAGCGTGCGGGGGCGCAGTGCAGCATCGTGGCGATGGATGAGCCGACATCCGTAGCTCCGTCCGCTTCGGAATCTTCAGCGCCCTCTGAGCCAGCCAAGCCTGTGTCGCAGCCGGTTGAGGCTGAACCGGAGCGGTCCTCGCGCGTCGTGCCTCGAGACGAATACATGGCCGCGTTCAGTGATGTGGAGGCTCCTGACTTCGGTATCGCGCCGCTGGGTGCCGATCTGCAGGACGAGTACAACCCGCATACGGCGCTGCCTATCGATCTGTCGGCACTGACCCTGGCGCCGGTTGGCAGTGACATGGGCGAGATCAAGCGCGACGATGCAGTGCAGGTTCCCAATGTGGATCATCTCAAGCTCGTTGATGACTGATGAGTCTCTGCCGGGCCGGTCTGCTCACGGCCTGGCTTCGGCGCATTTGGCCCGCTGTTTTGTTTGCAAAATGTCGACTCCTTCGATTTCCCGGGTTTATACACCTGCTCTGCCACTTTTCTGTCCTTAAGCTGTGCATCAGCGCCGTCGGCAAAAGTCGTCGGCGCGGCATGGATCGCACAGCAAGGAACACGGATGTTCTCTCCAGCAAACGAAGCCCATTTTGCGTTGCATATCGACGCTGTCGAGCATGATTTCAGCGTGCTTGAGTTCACTGGTGTGGAGCGGCTTAATCAGCCGTATGCCATCGAGCTGACGCTGGTCAGCGAGCGCGCCGATATCGACCCCGCCAGCCTGCTGCATCTGCCGGCCTGGCTGGAAATCAGCCCCGGTGGTGGGTTGCACGGCTTTATTACCCGGTTTACCCAAGGCGAGTCTGGCCGCCGGCTGACCCGTTACCAACTGAGGCTGAGTCCTCAGCTCGGTTACCTTGAATACCGAACCAACCAGCGCATCTTTCAACATCAGTCAGTTGAGCAGATCATCAGCTGCGTGCTGCGGGAAAATGCCATCCACAGCGATGCCTGGCGCTTCAGTCTTAGTGCCGACCTCGGCGAGCGACGCTACTGCACCCAGTACGACGAAACCGATCTGCACTTTATTCAGCGCTTGTGTGAGGAAGAGGGGCTGCATTTTCACTTTGAGCACAGTCGGCAGGGTCACGTGCTGGTGTTCGGTGATGATCAGACCAGCTTTCCTCAACTGGAGTCGATCGGCTTCAGCCAGGGCTCCGGTATGGTCGCCGACCAGCCAGTGGTAAAACGCTTCAGTCTGACTGCTGCCACTCGGCCCGACCGGGTCAGTCGTCGGGACTACAACTTTGAAACGCCGCATCTGCTGCTTGAGGCGGACGCTCAGCTCGAGGGCAAGCCGGCGCAAACCCAGCCCGCGCTGGAGGATTACGACTACCCCGGTGGCTTCAGCGATCGCAACCGTGGCAGGCAGCTAAGCCGGATTCAGCTGGAACGCCACCGCAGCCATCAGCGCGAGGCGCGTGGTGAAAGCGACCGGCCGGACCTGCGCAGCGGGCATTTTCTGCCCCTGACCGGGCATCTGCGCGACGACTGGAACGATCTCTGGTTACTCACGGAAGTGCATCACCATGGCAAGCAGCCGCAGGCGCTGGAAGAGTCGATCAGCAGTGACACAAGCGCCGTCGACGGATTTGTTCAAGGCTATCGCAACCGCTTTGTGGCCACCCCGTGGCAGGCGATCTGGCGGCCGCCACTGGAGCATCCCAAGCCGCGCATCGCCGGCAGCCAGAGCGCGGTGGTGACCGGCCCCGCTGGCGAAGAGATCCACTGCGATCAGCATGGACGGGTCAAGGTCCAGTTCCACTGGGACCGCGAAGCGCAGGCCGACGAGCACACCAGCTGCTGGCTGCGTGTGGCGTCCGGCTGGGCTGGAGATCGTTACGGCGCCATCGCCATTCCGCGCATCGGCATGGAGGTGCTGGTCAGCTTCCTTGAGGGTGACCCGGATCAGCCGCTGATTACCGGTTGCCTGTATCACGCCGAACACGTACCTCCGGTCGAGCTGCCCGCGCACAAGACGCGCAGCTCTTTCAAAACGCTCAGCTCACCGGGTGGTGAGGGCTACAACGAGCTGCGCATTGAAGATCGCAAGGGGGCCGAACAGGTCTACATCCACGCCCAGCGTGACTGGGATCAGCGCATTGAACATGATCAGCGGCTGCATGTGGGCAACGAGCGCCACGAACATACCGCAGCCAATCATTACAGCGAGCACCTCGCCGAGCTGCATCGCACCGTCCACGGCGACCGTCTGACGGAACTCAAATCCAGCGATCATCTCAGCATCGCCGGCAATCAACACTGCCGTATCGGTCAATCCCTGCTGGCCGACGTCGGGCGGGAAATTCACCTGGCCAGCGGTCGCAAGATTGTTATCGAAGCGGGCATGGAGCTGACCATCAAGGCCGGTGGCAGCTTTATCAGGCTCGACCCCAGCGGCGTCACCATCAGCGGCCCGACGGTGCGAATCAACTCGGGTGGCAAGCCGGGGCAGGGTACGGGTGCTTCTCCGCGCTTGCCTGGCGATACAGCGCCCGCCGATCGCAGTCAGGCAGGCAGTTTACTGGTGCCGGCGCAGCGCCAGGCGCTAATGCTTGGAAAGCCACTGTGCGCTATCTGTGAGGAGCCTGGTTCCGACGCCTGAAGTGCTTGGGAGTGGACGCTTCGGTGGGCTGTGGGGCTTACCGCGCGCAGCACTGCTTGAACTTGCGCCCCGACCCGCACGGGCAGGGGTCGTTGCGTCCTGCCTTGATCGGATGATTGGGGTCGAGGAAGTACCAGCGACCCTGAGTCAGGCGGAAGTCGGAGCATTCGCGGTGGGTCTGGGCGCTGCCGTCCGGGTCTTGCCAGCGGGCGACAAAGGTCACCTGTGCGCTGGTTGCGCCCGGCAGCTCAGTGGCTGTTTCGACCGTCAGCCCGAGCCAGCGGCTCTGCTCGCTCCATTGGCGCATTGCCTCGACATCCAGCTGCGCCTGCTGGGCGGGAATGGTGGTAGCGACCAGGTAATCGATCAGGCCGAGGGTGTAGGCGCAGTAGCGTGAGCGCATCAGGCGCTCGGCGCTCGGGGCAGCCTTGCCCTGATGAAGCGGCTGGCAGCAGTCGCCATAACGTTGACCGCTGCCGCAGGGGCAGGGCGCAGCGGCGGTGAGGGTTGGAGTCATCGCGTTACCACCAGTATTTGTCGAACATCTCCGGGTTGGCCCAGTACTTGGAGTTCAACCAGTCCGGTACGCTCTTGTACTCGGCCAGATCGTAGGCATAGAGCGTCAGGCTCTGGCCATCCTGGCTGAAACGCGCGTGACGCTGCAGGGCGAGGGCGTAGAAGTCATTCTCCTGCCAGTCGTCAATGCGTTCCATGTCGACCAGCACCGCAATCCGGCTGGCAGAGAGGTTGCGCAGGCCGGCGAGCAGTTCGGTAGCGGTGCGTTTGTCGAGGTGCTCGAGCTGATCGGCGACAATGGCCAGGTCGTAGCGTTGATTGCGCAGGTCGTCGCTCAGCGGGACGTCATCTGTGCTGCTGACCCGACAATCCGGGTGTTCCTGCAACCAGGCCTTTACGGCCGGGATCTCGCTGCGGCTGACGCAGAGCAGGCTCGCGGGGCGATAGTGCTGGAGGATGCCCAGCAGGGATGACGTTGGCGTGGCGCTCATCGGAAGACTCGACTGTGAACGGATTCAGCGCAGCAGGGTAGGTGCTGGCCGGTGTTGATGCAAGCACCGGCGGTCCAGCTCGGCGGCGTTGAATGGTATGATCGCCGGCTGATCCGGAGCCCGCATGCTGAACGATGAACTCAAAGGCCAGATCCAGACGGCCTATCGCACCTTTCTGGAAAACAAGTCGCTGAAGCCGCGCTACGGCCAGCGCGTGATGATTGCCGAGGTCGCCAAGGTCTTCGGCAATGTTGCGCTGGACGAGGAGGGGCATCGTGATGGTGATCCGGCGGTCGCGGTGATTGAGGCGGGTACCGGTACCGGCAAGACCGTAGCCTATTGCCTGGCGGCGATTCCGATTGCCCGCCATCTGGGCAAACCGCTGGTGATTTCCACGGCAACCGTGGCGCTGCAGGAGCAGATCGTTCTCAAGGACTTGCCGGATATTCTGCGCAACTCCGGTCTCAAGTTTGGCTTCTCGCTGGCCAAGGGGCGCGGCCGCTATGTCTGCCTGGCCAAGCTCGACAACCTGCTGCGCGAAAACCAGTCGATGGCTGATCAGCAGCAGATCTTTGCCGATGACGGCTTCCGCATTGACGTGGATGAGGCCGGACTCAAACTCTACACTCGCATGGTCGAGGCGCTCGGTGGCAACAAATGGGACGGTGAGCGCGACTCCTGGCCCGAGGCGCTGGAGGATCAGGACTGGTCGCGGCTGACCACCGACCATATCCAGTGCAGTAACCGCCGCTGCGGGCACTTTCAGCAATGCGTGTTCTACAAGGCCCGCGAGGGCGTGCAGAAGGTCGATGTCATCGTCACCAATCACGACCTGGTGCTGGCGGATCTAGCGCTGGGTGGCGGCGCGATTCTGCCCGACCCGCGTGACTGCCTCTATGTATTCGATGAGGCGCACCACCTGCCGGACAAGGCGATTGGCCATTTCGCCCACCATACTCGCTTGCATGCGACCGCCGAGTGGCTCGACCAGATCGACAAGAACCTCAGCAAGCTGCTCGCGCAGCATCCGCTGCCCGGCGATCTGGGCCGCGTGCTGGAGCAGGTGCCGACTACCGCCCGTGATCTGAAACCGCATCAGCAGTTCATGCAGCAGGCACTGGGCGGCGTCGCCGACTTTGCCAGTGCTGAGGATCTGGGCGGCAACATCCGCCCGCAATACCGCTTCGAGAATGGTGAAGTGCCTGACGAGCTGTGCGAGATGGGCATGGAGCTGAAGGCCGGCTTTGGCCGCTTGAGCGACCAGTTACAGCGCATCGTCGATATGCTCAAGGAGGCGATGGATGGCGAAGCGACCATCGGCGTCTCCGAGTCTCAGGCCGAGGAGTGGTACCCGCTGTTTGGCGCGCTGCAGGCGCGAGCCGAGGCCAATTGGACGCTGTGGACCCAGTTCTGCCTGCAGGACCCGGAGGGCAAGCCGCCGACCGCGCGCTGGCTGACCCTGACCGAAGGCGGCGACATCGAAGTCCACGTAAGCCCCATTCTGGCCGCTGACACCCTGCGTCAGTACCTCTGGAATCCAGCCTTCGCGGCGCTGGCCACCTCGGCAACGCTGACCGCGCTGGGCAAGTTCGACCGCTTCAGTCACCGCGCCGGTTTGCCGCGCAGCGCGGTCTGCGCGCTGGCCCCCAGCCCGTTCAAGCATGGTGAGGCCGGGCTGTTGCGTGTGCCCAATTATGGAGCCGACCCGCGCGACAGCGTCGCCCATACGGCTGCGATCATTGAGCACCTGCCGGAGATTCTGGCCGATGAGCGCGGCAGCTTGGTGCTGTTCTCTTCGCGCAAGCAGATGCTGGAGGTGTTTGCCGGGGTGCCCGCCGAGTTTCGTCAGCGGGTGCTGGTGCAGGGCGATCTGTCCAAGCAGGAGCTGATCCGCCAGCATCGCAAGCAGGTCGATGACGGCAAGCAGAGCGTGATCTTCGGTCTGGCGAGTTTTGCCGAAGGAGTCGATTTGCCGGGCAAGTATTGCGAACACGTGGTGATAGCGAAGATTCCCTTTGCCGTACCGGACGATCCGGTTGAAGCCGCGCTGGCCGAGTGGATCGAAAAGAACGGCGGCAATCCGTTTATGGAAATCGCCGTGCCGGACGCCAGCTTGCGGCTGATTCAGGCCTGCGGTCGTTTGCTGCGCACCGAGAGCGACAGCGGTACCGTCACCGTGCTGGACCGCCGGCTGGTGACCCAGCGCTATGGCAAGGCGATTCTCAATGCGCTGCCGCCGTTCCGTCGCGAGATCGATTGAGTCATCAGCCTGAGCGATGGGCTATCGACAGGGCAACTGATGATGGCTGCCATGCGTCGGCAGCTTCGCTTTAATGGGCAAAACAAGACAACAAGGACCGCATGATGAGCACTATTCAGGGCTACTTTGATCCCCGTTTCGAGTCGGTACGCGAGCTGTTCGCCGAACAGCAGCAGGACGAGCAGGCCCGTGGCGCCGCGCTATGCGTCACCGTTGGCGGCGAAACCGTGCTGGATCTCTGGCAGGGCGTGCGTGACAAGGACAATCAGGCAGTCTGGGAGCAGGACACTCTGGTCAACGTGTTCTCCTGCACCAAGCCGCTCGGTGCGGTCGCTTTGCTGCAGCAGGTGGCCGCTGGCAAGCTGGAGCTTGACGCACCGCTGGCGGCGGTCTGGCCCGAGTTTGCCCAGGCCGGCAAGGCGTCAGTCACCCTGCGCCAGATCCTCAGTCATCGTTCCGGCCTGTCGGCTGTCAGCGAGACCTTGCCGCCCGAAGCTCTGTTCGAGTGGGACACCATGAGCGCCGCGCTGGCTGCGCAGCAGCCTTGGTGGACGCCGGGTGAACAGCACGGCTATGCGCCGGTCACCTACGCCTGGTTGCTGGGCGAGCCGCTGCGCCGTCTGACTGGCCTGCGTCCCGGCCAGGCGATTGCCGGCAGTATCTGTCAGCCGCTGGGCATGGATTTCTTCATTGGGGTGCCGGATCAGGACCTGGAGCGCATCGCCTCGGTATCGCGTTTGCGTAATCAGTATGGTGACGATGGGGCACGCCGCCTGTTCGCGGCCATGGGGCAACCCGACAGCATGACGGCCAAAGCCTTTGGCAACCCTTCGAGCATGATGACCAGCACCAACCGCCGTGAGTGGCAGCAAGCCGATATTCTGTCGGCCAACGGCACCGGCAACGCCCGCTCGCTGGCGCGTTTCTGGCAACTGCTGGCGCACGACGGTCAGCTCGATGGCGTCAGCCTGCTGGATGCCGAGCTGGTCAAGCAGATGCAGCAGGAACATAGTGCCGGTGACGACCGCACGCTGCTGTGTCAGACCCGCTTTGGTCTGGGTGTGATGCTGGAGCACGAAGGGCCTGGCGGCAGCTTCGGCATGGGCAAGAACGCCTTCGGCCACCCCGGTGCAGGCGGTTCTCTGGGCTTCTGTGATCCGGACGCCAAAGTCGGCTTCGGCTACGTCACCAATACCATGGGGCCCTATGTGCTGATGGACCCGCGTGCGGTCGCGCTCAGCCAGGCGGTGTATCGCTGTCTGCAGTCGATCGACTGACCTCTGCGCAAAGCCTGCGCTGTATCAATGTGCGGCGCCGGCCGACTGCTAGGATAGGATACGTTGCTGTCGTCACCATTCACTGTTGCCGGAAATCGATCTGATGAAACCCAGTATTGCCGATCTGCGTCGCGACTATACCCGTGACGGACTGACCGAAGCCCAGGCGCCTGCCGAGCCCCTTGCCCTGTTTGGTGAGTGGTTTGCGCAGGCGGTTGAAGTGGAAAGCACCGAAGCCAACGCCATGATGCTGGCTACGGTCGACGCTGAAGGTCAGCCGCACCTGCGCACCCTGTTGCTCAAGGGCTTTGATGAGCGCGGCTTTGTGTTCTTTACCAATTACCAGAGCGCCAAGGGGCAGCAGCTGTCGGGTCAGCCGGCTGCCGCGATGACCTTCTGGTGGCACGATCTTGAACGTCAGGTGCGCATCGAAGGTCAGGTCGAGCAGACCAGCGCCGAGGAGTCGGACGCCTACTTCCACAGTCGCCCTGAGGGCAGCCGTCTGGGCGCCTGGGCGTCGCCGCAGAGTCAGGTGATTGCGGGGCGCGAGGTGCTGGAAGACCGCCTTGGTGCTGTGCAGGAGCAATACGCTGATGCCGCTGCGCCGCGTCCTCCGCACTGGGGCGGTTACCGACTGGTGCCCACCCTGATCGAGTTCTGGCAGGGGCGTCCCAGCCGTCTGCATGACCGGCTTTGCTATCGCCTGGCCGAGGGCAACTGGGTGAGGGAGCGACTGGCGCCCTGATTCGCTCATTCTCGGTCCCGTTGCTTGCTGCTGCCGCGCTTCGGCTTTACGCTGACAGACAACCGCGACAGCAGGAGGCGACATGGGCAGAGGGGTGTTTCAGCAGAAGGTTGTAGTGATTACCGGCGGCTGTGCCGGAATCGGTCGGGCACTGGCCTTGCGCTTCGCGCAGGCCGGAGCCCATCTGGCCATTCTCGATGTGCAGGACGAGTCGCTGGTCGCCTTCCGCCAGCAACTGCATGACAAACTCAATGCCGATGTATTGGCGATCAATTGCGACGTATCCGACGACCAGGCCTGCGCCGAGGCGATGGCCCAGGTCGTCGAGCGTTTCGGGGGGATTGACCTGCTGATCAACAATGCCGGCATCACCCACCGCAGCGCCTTTGCCGATACCGACTTGTCGGTGTTCCAGCGGATCATGGCGGTGAATTACTTCGGTGCCGTCAACTGCACCCGGCATGCCCTGCCCAGCCTGCTTGAGCGCCGCGGTCAGGTGATCGTTCTCAGCTCACTGTCCAGCTTCGCCCCGTTGCTCAACCGCAGCGCCTATAACGCCAGCAAGCATGCGCTGCATGGCCTGTTTGAAACACTGCGCATGGAAGTACGCGAGCAGGGCGTCAACGTCATGCTGGTTTCCCCCGGGTTCACCGCCACCGATATCCGCAAGAACGCGCTGGTTGGTGACGGCTCTGTCGCCCAGGCCAATACCGCCCTGCCGTTCAAGGTCGCCGCGCCAGCGGATGTGGCCGAGGCGATCTATCAGGGCGCGTGTCGGCGCAAGCGGCAGTTGATTCTGTCCAATGTGGACTGGCAGGCGCGGCTGTTTGCGCGCTTTTTCCCGCGGTTGTTCGAGCGCTGGATGGTGCCGAGGCTGTCAGGTGTGAAGCCGGCCTCGGCGAGGGGGGAAGGGCACTAGCGTTTGTGACGCCAGTGCCCTGGGGTTCACTGCAGTTGCTGATTGTGCGCCCGTGGGCCGGGGAGGATGCCGTTGTGAACATTGCTCGACAGCAGTCGGAAGCTGGTTAGTCCGGCAATCTGATAGCTGCGGTCTACGGTGGTGTTGATGATCTGATCCACCAGCGCGACGACCAGCATGCCCACCAACCCGCCGCCGCTGTTGTTGCTTTGTTCGGTCGATGACGCGGTAGCGGCCCCTTTCCAAAGCAACTGACCTGTGCGGCTGTCCACCAGCGATGCCTCCGCGGTCACCCGAGTATCACTGGCGATTAGCTGATAGCTGGTGCCGTATTGGGTGATGTTGATATATAGAATCGAGTCGGCACCAAATACATCATTCAGCTTGTCCAGCGGCAGCGAGTGAATTTCCTGCGGATCGGTCAGCCCGTTCTCGCGGAATGTTTCTTCTACTACCGCAACCGGGAACACGTAATAACCCGACTCGGCCAGCGGATGGCTGACCTGGGTGAGGAAGCTGTAGCTGGCACTGACATCCAGTGATTCGTTTACCGGCGGCAGGACCAGAATCGAGCGGGGTTTGCTCTCACGGAAGGCGGTGTAGTCGTAGGACGGTGTTGCGCAGCCGGTCAGCAAGGCTGTCAGAGCCAGCACCGCGAGTGTGATGCTCTTTTTCATTGTGTTACCTCCGGCTGCTCATTCAGGACTCGTTCCACAAAGTGGCTGGACTCCGGGAACAGGTTTTTTTCCATGGCGAACTGTTCGCGAGCTTCGATCTCGCGGCCGGTGTTGAAATACAGCATGCCCAGATGGGCATGTAGTCCGGGCGGAACACTTTTGCCCTGAGCCTGCGCCCTGGACATGATTGCCTCAACGCTCTGGACTTGAGCGGCGTAGTCGGTAACCCCGTCCTGATGGTGCATATACAAGGTGTTCTGGTAGTCGCCCCAGTGGTAAAGAGGCTGGTTGACTGGCGCGCAGGCGCCCAGCAGGGCAGCGGCTGCGACACAGCCGCCCTTGAGTAACGTTGTTTTCATACTACGTCCTTGCAGTTATTAGTTGCTGGCGGGGTTCCAGGCTCCGGATTGAATGCCGTTTACCAGGTTGTTCACGGCTTCGCGGATCGCCAGATCGAGGACCTTGCCATTGAGGGTTGCGTCGTAACCGGCGGTGCCACCAAAGCCGATGACCTCGCGGTTGGACAGGCTATACTCGCCAGCTCCCTGGGTGGAGTAGACGACCTCGGAGGTGCTTACATTGACCACGTTAAGCGCAACCTTGGCGTAGGCAACTTGCGATTTTGCGCGCCCCAGAATACCGAATAACTGTTGGTCCCCGGTAACCTTGCGACCAAATTCGGTGACATCACCGGTAATGACGTAGCTTGCTCCCTTGATGCTCTGGGTTGCGCCGCTATAGCCAGCCTCCGCAGCGAGCTGGGCCATGTTGGTCCGCTCCAGAACGTTGAACCGGTTGGTCTGCTGCAGGTGGGTCACCAGCGTGGTTTTGGCCTGGTTGCCAAGGCGATCCACACCATCAGAGAAGAGCCCACGCTGGTAGCTGGAACGGTTGTCGAACTGGCCGACGGCAATCGGCGCACGGACGCCCTGATAGGCGGTGCCGTAGCTGGTTACGCGGGGGACTTCAACGGTGCGGGATGATTCGGTAGCACAGGCCGACAGCAGCAGTGCGCTGGCTACGGTGGCAGAGATAGAGAGTTTTCGAAGCATCGGCTCGATTCCTTTCGATGGGGGATGGCGCTGTGCTATCAGCTGCGCCGGTGGAAGGACTATACCTTTTTCAGCGAGTTTCAAGCCACTGAATAATGCCTTTTGCGGCCTGTCGCCCGCTGGCAAAGCAGGCAGTCAGCAGATAGCCGCCGGTGGGGGCTTCCCAGTCGAGCATCTCGCCGGCGCAGAAAATGCCCGGCAGCGCCTTGAGCATCAGGTGGTCATTCAGTGCACTTCGGCAGACGCCGCCGGCGCTGCTGATGGCTTCATCCAGCGGGCGGGTCGCGGTCAGGGTAATGGGCAATGCCTTGATGCCGGCGGCGAGCTTGCCCGCGTCGGCAATCGCGTCTTTGCTCAGGCATTCATGCAGCAGCGCCACCTTGACGCTGTCCAGCCCCGTCTTCTTGCGCAGCAGGTTGCTCAGGCTTTGGCCCTTGCGTGGCTGGCTGAGGGTCTGCTGCAGCTGGGCCCGGGTGTGATCCGGCGCAAGATCCAGGCTTAGTTGCGCGTGGCCCCTGGCTTCCAGTTGTTCGCGCAGCGCGGCGGACAAGGCATAGATCAGGCTGCCTTCCAGGCCGTCGTGGGTGAGGATGGCCTCCCCGCGGCGGCTGATGGTCTCGCCCCCGGGGCTTTGGGTGCTGGCGATGACCTGCTTGAGTGGCTGCCCCGCGAAGCGTTCGCTGAGAAACGGGCTCCATGCGCTGATAAAACCGCAGTTGCTGGGGCGCAGTGAGCGTACATCAACGCCGCGTGCACTGAGCAGGGGCGCCCAACTGCCGTCTGAACCGAGGCGCGCCCAGCTGCCGCCGCCCAGCGCCAGCAGTGTTGCCGCTGCCCTTGCTTTGATTTCACCGTCCGGGGTGTTGAAGCGCAGCGCTGCGCTGTCATCCCAGCCTAGCCAGCGATGCCGGGTGTGCAAACGGACGCCCTGTTCGCGCAGGCGTTTGAGCCATGCGCGCAGCAAGGGCGCGGCTTTCATGTCAGTTGGGAAAACGCGTCCGGAGCTGCCGACGAAGGTGTCGATGCCCAGGCCGTGAATCCAGTCGCGCAGCGCCTGCGCATCGAACGCGTCCAGCCACTCGCCGACCCAGGGTGAGGCCTCTCGGTAGCGCGACAGGAAGGGGGCTGCCGCCTCCGAGTGGGTGATATTCATGCCGCCAACGCCAGCCAGCAGAAACTTGCGCCCGACCGAGGGCATGGCGTCGTACAGGTCGACCTGCAGACCTGCCGCTGACAAGACCTCCGCCGCCATCAAGCCGGCCGGGCCGCCACCGATAATGGCTATGGAGCGGGTGTCGGTGTTGGCGGTGTCGGTCATGGTGCGATCCTGAAAGCGGGGCGCGCAGTTTAGCCCAATCCGCGCTGCTGCCAAATCTGCGCGGCACTGTGGTGCAGGATGCCGTGGCGTCGGGCGAGGGCGTCGCGGTCGTTGTCGTAACCGCCGCCGATGACGGCGCAGACAGGGATGTCGCGCCCAAGACAGCTGTCGATCACCAGCCGGTCGCGGGCGGCAATCCCCAGGTCGGTCAGTTGCAGATAGCCGAGTGCATCAGACTGGTGGACGTCAACGCCGGCGTCATAGAGCACCAGATCCGGTTGATAGAGGGGCAGCAGATAGTCCAGCGTCTGCTGCAGGGTATGCAGGTAGCCCCGGTCATCCAGCCCGCGTGGCAGGGGGATATCCCAATCACTGGTCGCCTTGCGCGCCGGAAAGTTGTTCTCGCAGTGCAGTGATACCGTAATCGCGGCGTCAACGTCTGCAAGGATGGTTGCAGTGCCGTCGCCCTGATGGACATCGCAGTCGATGATCAGCACCCGCTCTACCCGTCCGCTGGCCAGCAGTGACAGGCTGATGATCGCCAGGTCATTGAAGATGCAGAAGCCGGAGGCAAAATCCCGGTGGGCGTGGTGAGTGCCGCCTGCCAGATGGCAGGCCAGGCCGTGTCGCAGCGCCAGCTCGGCCGTCAGCAGCGAGCCGCCGACCGCGCGGGTGGTGCGCGCAACCAGTGCCTCGCTCCACGGCAGGCCCATGCGGCGCAGGGCAGTCGCATCCAGCGCGTTGTCATGGAAGCGGTTGACGTAGTCCGGGTCGTGGGCCAGTGCCAGCAACTCGCGGCTGCAGCGTTCGGGACTGTGCAGATTGCCGTCGTGCAGCAACCCACTGGTTCGAAGATGGTCGTGCAGACGCACGAACTTGTCCATCGGGAACCGGTGGGGCGCGGGGAAAGGGAAGCTGTAGTCGGGATGGTAGACCAGGGGCAGATCCACGACGACTCCTCGTGGCAGTGTATGGCGCATCGAGTATGCGCATTGCGCTGGTACTCAACAAGTCTCGGGGCTGATGCAGGGTGCGCTGCAGTCTGCTACTGCGAGACAATCCGGGTTAAACTGGCGGCCATTTCTGCGGCGAACCGGCCGCCATTACAGTCAAGACGTACCCGTCCGTTAGCGGAGGGGCAATATGTGAGGACCCGCTATGAGCGAATTGCTGGATGATCTGGTAGACCTGCTGGCACTGGAGAAAATCGAGGAAAACCTGTTCCGTGGCCGCAGTCAGGATCTCGGTTTCAAGCAGCTGTTCGGTGGGCAAGTTCTGGGTCAGTCGTTGTCGGCGGCCAGTCAGACGGTTGACCCTGACCGCCATGTGCATTCGGTGCATGGCTACTTTTTGCGTCCGGGCGACGCTGATCTGCCGATTGTCTATCAGGTTGATCCGCTGCGCGACGGCGGCAGCTTTACTACCCGCCGGGTTCAGGCGATTCAAAAGGGCAAGCCGATTTTTACCATGATCAGCTCGTTTCAGGGCGATGTTGAAGGCTTTGAGCACCAGGCGGCGATGCCTGAGGTTCCCGGCCCGGAAGACCTGCCCAACGAGACCGAATGGACCCGCCGCTATCAGCATCTGATTCACGAAAAGGTCCGCGACAAGGTGTTGTGCGGCAAGCCAATTGAAATTCGTCCGGTTGGCGAGTTCAATCCGTTCGAGCCTGTGGCCGGTGAGCCGGTGCGCTACATGTGGTATCGCGCCGACGGTACCCTGCCGGACGATCCCCAGGTGCACCGCTATCTGCTGGCCTATGCCTCGGACTTTCATCTGTTGGGTACGGCGATGCAGCCGCACGCCATCTCCAGCTGGTCGCCCGACATGCAGGTAGCCAGTCTTGACCACTCGCTGTGGTATCACCGTCCGCTGCGCATGGATGACTGGCTGCTGTACGCCATGGACAGCCCGTCGGCCAGCGGCTCCCGCGGCCTGTCGCGTGGTCAGATCTTCAATCGGGCCGGTGAGCTGGTTGCCTCGGTGACGCAGGAGTCATTGATGCGCAGGGTGCAGCGCTGATATGCAGCATCTGCGCGGCTGGGTGTTCGATCTGGACGGCACGCTGACGGTTGCTCAGCACGATTTTCCGGCAATCCGACGCGAACTGGGGGTGCCGGCAGAGGCCGACATACTGACGTTCATGTCGGGCTTGCCGGCGGCCGAATACCTCGCCATGAAAGCGCAGCTTGATGCCATCGAGCTGCGTCTGGCCGAGCAGGTTGAAGCGGCGCCCGGCGCGGTCGCCCTGGTGCGTCAATTGCACGAAGGGGGGCGTCGATTGGGTATTCTGACCCGCAACCTGCAATCGGTCGCCCGTTCGACGCTGCGCTGTCTTGGTATTCTCGACTGCTTTGCCGCAGAAGATGTGCTGGGGCGCGAAGAGGCTGAACCCAAACCCTCACCAGATGGTATTCACCGCCTGCTGGATCGCTGGCAGCTGTCGGCGCGGGAGGCGGTAATGGTCGGAGACTTTCGCTTTGACCTCGAGGCCGGGCGGGCAGCGGGCAGTCATACCTGTCTGATCCTGCCTGACAATCCCTGGCCGGAGCTGGCCGATTGGCACGTGCCGGATTGCGCCACGTTGTTGGCCCGACTCTAGGTCGGGCCCGTGACTGGCCTGCAGGGCTGGTTGGTCAGTCTGCCGCCTGAAAGCGCAGGCGCATCGACAGATCGACTGCCTTGACGTCCTTGGTCATGCTGCCGATCGAGATGTAATCCACGCCGGTTTCAGCAACGCTGCGCAGGGTTGTTTCGGTAATCCCGCCGGAAGCCTCCAGCCTGGCGCGACCGGCGTTCAGGGCAACGGCGGTGCGCATGTCCTCGTCGCTGAGTTCGTCCAGCATGATGATGTCAGCACCGGCTTCCAGTGCCTGCTTCAGCTCTTCGAGGCTCTCCACTTCAACCTCAACCGGCTTGCCCGGCGCAATCTCGTGCGCCCGGCTGATGGCCTGGGCAATACCGCCACAGGCGGCGATGTGGTTTTCCTTGATCAGGAAGGCGTCGTACAGGCCAATACGGTGGTTGTGGCAACCGCCGCAGGTCACCGCGTACTTTTGCGCCAGGCGCAGGCCGGGAATGGTCTTGCGGGTATCGAGCAGTTTCACGCTGGTACCGGCAACCAGGTCGGCAAAGTGGCGGCTGCGGGTGGCGGTGGCCGAGAGCAACTGGATGAAATTGAGCATCGAGCGCTCGGCGGTCAGCAGGCCCCGGGCCGGACCGTTGAAGCGGCAGATCGTCTGATCGGCGAGCAGGGTGTCGCCATCATTGACCAGCCATTCAATGATGATGCGCGGATCGACCTGGCGGGCAACTTCATCCGCCCAGGCACGGCCACAGAAGACGGCGGCTTCGCGGGTGATGATGCGGCCATCGGCCTGACGTTCCGCCGGAATCAGACTGGCGGTGATGTCGCCGTCGCCCACGTCCTCTGCCAGAGCGCGGCGGACGTCATCAACGATGGTGCTCTGCAGGCTGTCGAGTGTGAGGTTGGGCATAGAGACTCCGGCGTCTGATCGCAAGTGCCGGGAGTATACCGATTGGCAAAAAAAAATGCCCGCCGGGGAGGCGGGCATTGTGCGGGCCGACTTACTTGTTCATGTAGTTGGCCGGATCTGCAAAGTAGTCCTTGGTCAGTTTGAAGACTACAGGACTCAGTAGCAGCAGAGCGATCAGGTTGGGGATCGCCATCATCGCATTCAGGGTGTCGGCCACCAGCCACAGGCTGTTCAGGTCGATACCGGGCAGGGTGCCCAGCGGAATGGCGATGATCCACAGCAGGCGGAACGGCAGGTTGGAGCGTTCACCGAACAGGAACTGGGTACACTTCTCGGAATAGAAGCTCCAGCCAATGATGGTGGTGAACGCGAATACCGCCAGACCGATACTGACAATGTACTGACCCCAGCCACCCGGCAGGCCCTGACTGAAGGCCAGTGCCGACAGCGGTGCGCCGTTCTCGCCACTCTGCCAGGCGCCGGTCACCATGATCACCAGGCCGGTGATGGAACAGATGATGATGGTGTCGATAAAGGTGCCGAGCATCGCCACGGTGCCCTGACGGATCGGGTTGTTGGTTTGCGCGGCGGCGTGTGCAATCGGCGCGCTGCCCAGGCCCGCCTCGTTGGAGAAGACGCCGCGGGCGATACCGAAGCGCATGGCCATCCAGACAGTTGCACCGGCGAAACCGCCGGCTGCGGCGCTTGGGTTGAAGGCATAGTAGAAGATCTGGCCGAAGGCTTCCGGCAGCTTGTCGGCATGCATGATCAGGATGATCAGGCCGCCACCAACATAGAAGATTGCCATGATCGGGACCAGCTTGCCGGCTACTTCACCGATGCGCTTGATGCCGCCAAGCAGTACCAGGGCAACCAGAACGGCAATGATGATGCCGGTGGCCAGCGGCGGGATGTTGAACGAGCTGTTCAGGGCGTCGGCAACCGAGTTGGACTGGATGGTGTTGCCGATGCCGAAACCGGCCAGCATGCCGAAGATGGCGAACAGCACGCCAAGCCACTTCCATTTCTCGCCAAGGCCGTTCTTGATGTAGTACATCGGGCCGCCGACGTGGTTGCCCAGCGCGTCCTTTTCGCGGTAGCGCACGGCGAGCACGGCTTCGCAGAACTTGGTTGCCATGCCGACCAGCGCGATGACCCACATCCAGAACAGCGCGCCCGGGCCGCCTAAGAATACAGCTGTGGCAACGCCGGCGATATTACCGGTGCCCACGGTAGCGGACAGGGCGGTCATGAGTGCGTTGAAGGGACTGATGTCGCCTTCTTCGCTACTCTTGCGGCCGCGCCAGAGCATGCCGAAGCCGTAGAACAGCTTGCGCTGGGGAGTGAGTTTGAGACCAAGTGTAAGATACAGGCCGGTACCGGCCAGCAGGGCGAGCATCGCCGGGCCCCATACGATCCCGTTGATGTCCCCGATAAGGGCAATAATTGCTTCCATAGAATACAGCTCCTGATGTTGTGTTTTCGATGCATCTAGCGGTACATCGTTACTATTGCTGTCAGGCAGATGTTGACCGAACCAGCTTATACCAGAGATCGCCGGCATGGTTACAGAATATGTCTCGACTATGCTGTGGCAAGGAACTGTGATGTTGATCAAGAATCCGGTTAAGGGTAGCGGTTTTGTCGTCGCAAGCCGGTATACTTGAAGCTGATAAAACCTTGACGCCAATTTATCGGCATATGGATGGCTTTGAGCGTGCAGGAGTTTCTCCGCTGGCGTGCAGCACCCTATGACAAGTGCAACTTGTCTGGAGAGTAGAAATGTCCCAGGACCCCAAAGTAGTTTCAATCAAGCCCAATCTGGCAGCGCGCGCTGCTGCCGGAGGCTCGGTGCTGCCTGCGCCTCTGATCAGCGTGCGGGATCTGGCGACCGGGTATCTGCAGTCTGCGATGGTCGAGATGTTCGACAAGGCGGATGACAACCTTTTCGAAATGGCTGACAAAGCCGCCAATAATGCCGACCAGGCGCTATTTTTCGAAGCCATGCGCACTCTTCGCCTGCAGCGCCACAATATCGTCAAGAAAACCTGTGATTCGCTGATTCTGGCCACAGAGCAAATCAATGCACAGTACGACTCGAGCGTGCCGGCCGTCTCATTCGAGCTGGATACCCTGAGTCTGGTGCAACCCGATGAGCTGGAAGAGTCCGTTGCGATCGACGGGATGGTCAATCGGGTTATCAGTCGCAATCAGGCGGCACTTGGCCATTTGCTCATGCGGGTCAACAGCCTTGCGAAAAAGACGGTGGAGCAGAGTGACAACCCCTTTGCTCCAGGCGCAATCGCCGAGTACTTTGCGGAGTCCCTGAGGGCGCTCAGTCTCGACATCAAGGTGCGTCTGATCGTTTTCAAGCTCTTTGAACGCTATGTGTTCAACGGCATTGACGGGCTGTATGAAAGTTTGAATGACGCTTTTGTCAGCGCGGGGGTTATGCCTGACTTGCGCGTGACCTCGGCTGTTTCCGTGCGCAGGCCGGTGCCAGGGGCCGGTGCTGGTTCGGGGCGTGGCGTCGGGCAGCAGGGCGGACGCTCAGGCGACAGCAGTGAGCAGCAGGAAATCCTCGGCATGTTCAGTGAGCTCATTGGCAAGTGGCGGGTTGCCAGTGGCGATGTGGCGCTGGCAGGTCTCAACTCATCGGGTGGCATTCCGATGGGGACCAGTGAGTTGCTGCGCGTGCTGTCCGAGGTAACCGCAGAGAGCTTTGCCGGCGACGCTGGGCAGAATGGTCTGCGCCGTCACGTCCAGCAGTTGTTGCATCAGCAGCGGGTGCAGAGTGGCGGTACCAAGACTGTGGCGCGAGTTGATGACGATGTCATCAGCCTGGTGTCCATGTTGTTTGATTTTATTCTCGAAGACCGTGAATTGCCGGCGGCGGTGAAGGCATTGATCGCGCGCATGCAGTTGCCGGTACTCCGGGTGGCCATCAGCGACAAGAGCTTCTTCAGTCGGGCATCGCACCCGGCTCGTCGTCTGTTGAACGAACTGTCCCGTGCGACCATGGGCTGGAACGATCACGATGATCTCCGGCGCGATCAGTTGCACGCTTTGCTGGAGGAGATTGTTGAGCAGTTGCTGGTAGAAATCGAGCCGAGTGCGGATCTGTTCGACACCCTGTATCAACGCCTGACCGATTTCCTGCGTGCCGAGCAGCGCCGCGCCGAGCGGGTCGAGCAGCGTACCCGCGATGCTGAGGAAGGTCGCGCCCGTATCAAGGCAGCGCGCGCCGAAGTGGCAAAGGAAATCAACAAGATGTTGCTGGGCCGCACCTTGCCGGTGACGGTAGTTGATTTGCTGCGCGATACCTGGAGCCAGGTCATGCAGATGATCTTCCTGCGTGAAGGGGGTGAGTCCAGGGCCTGGAAGCACGCGCTGGGTACGGCAAAGGCAGTGGTGCACAGTGTGCAGCCGGTTGATAGCGCGGGCGTACCGCAGCGACTGGCGCAGAATCGTCAGATTGAGGCGGCTATCCGTGGTGGTCTTGAGTTGCTGGGGCTGGACGCTGCATCCACCGAGCGTCATGTGCTGGCCATTGTTGCTCCGCAGCGGGCTGTGCTGGCGGCCGTCAGGGCGGCAGGCTCCCCGGTTGAGCCTGATCTGCCTGTCGAATCCGCGGAATCTGAGGTCGTTTCGGAACCGCCGGTTGAGGCAGTGCGGGTGGAGCAGCCGGTACTGGAACAGGAGCCGGTCGAGGCTCCGCCTGAAACCATCGATGACCTGCCCAGCGTAGGTGCGCAGCGGTGGGTAGAGGGTCTGGGCACCGGTTGCTGGCTGCAGCTGGTCGTAGCGGAAGGCAAGGCGCCCCAGCGTTGTAAACTGGCCGCCATTATCAGCTTCAGTGGTAAATACATCTTCGTAAACCGCAACGGCGTCAAGGTTGCTGAACTGTCGGGCCATGAGCTGGCGCAGTGCTTTGATCGTGGGCAGGTCAGTCTGCTGGACGAAAATCAGTTGTTTGATCGTGCGCTGGAATCGGTCATCGGCAACCTGCGTCAGCTTCAGGCGCGCACCTGAGGTGGATGCGGCTGGCGTCGGCACCTGCTAGCATGAGGCTTTTGCTGTCGGGGAGCCTGTATGCGGATCAGCGAGGGTTGGCTGGAGGGCGCAGTTCGTTGCCCTTCCGAGCACTGCAACGAGCGACCCGCCGGGTGTGACGTTTCGCTGCTGGTGATTCACAACATCAGTTTGCCGCCGGCCTGTTTCGGCGGCGGCTTCGTCCAGCCCTTTTTTACCGGGCAGCTTGATCCTTCCCTTCATCCCTACTTTGCCGAGATAGCGGATTTGCGCGTGTCTGCGCACTTTCTGATCGAGCGTGACGGTACCGTTACCCAGTTTGTCTCCTGTGACCGGCGAGCCTGGCATGCGGGTGCATCGTGCTACAGCGGTCGGGAAAACTGCAACGACTTCGCCATTGGTATCGAGCTGGAAGGGACTGACGAAATTCCCTACGCGGACGCCCAGTACGATGCTCTGGTAAGCTTGACCCGGGTGTTGCAGACGGCCTATCCGGCAATTACCAATCACCGTATAACCGGGCATGAGTTTATTGCTCCGGGGCGCAAGACGGATCCTGGTCCTGCCTTTGACTGGCGCCGCTATCTGCAGGCGCTGGTTTGTTCTCATCGTGTTCAGGGAGAGCATTGATGCATTTTCTTGCCTTGTTGCTGGTCGTTGCACTGATGTGGTTTACCCCGCTGCGCACCGGCTTGCCGCTGGACCTGCCGAAAGCCTGGGTCATCCGCGTGGTGCGTCGTTATCCCGTGCGGCAGCCGCTTGCTGGCCTGCTGCTGGTGCTGCTGCCTTTACTGATTCTGGTATTGCTTCAATGGTGGTTGCAACGTAACGGACTTGGCTTGATCGGCCTGTTGCTGTTTGCCCTGGTGCTGCTCGCCTGTGTTGGCAGGCGCGACCCGTTGGGCGCGATGGCGACCGGCTTCGAGCAGGCCTGGGACAGGGGCGACAGGGCCGCCGCCGCGCTAGTGGCCGAGCGCGATCTTGGGGTGGTCGCCGAGGGTCAGGACTCCGTGCTGAGCGAGGTCAGATCGGCTCTGGTGCGTGAGGTATTGCATGGCTACATGGTGACGGTTTTCTGGTTCGCCCTGCTGGGTCCTGCCGGCGCTCTGGGCTATCGGCTGCTGCGGTTGCTGGCCGATCAGGAGAATAGCTCCGCCGCGTCGCCCGCATCGGCGCTGGCCCATGCGCTGGAATGGATTCCCGCACGCCTGCTTGCTGCCAGCTTTGCGCTGGTCGGACATTTTGATCATGTGCGTGCCGAGCTGGCCGATGTCATGCTGCACTGGGAGCTGCCATCGGACGTGCTGGTTCATCGGGCGGCAGAGGCCGCCCTCAATGGCAGCTACGGATCGCTTGCCGGGGCTGAGGCTGAGGGGGTGCTGGCCGATACCCGAACCCTGCTGGTTCGCGCACTGGTCGTTTGGGCAGTGGCGCTGGCTCTGCTTGCCGTGCTCGGCTAGATTCGCCGGCTTTGACTTAAAGTTGCGCTGGCTGGAGCCGATAGCCTTTCTGTGAGACAGTCAGTGTTGGGGCGACAGCGCCTCGTTGTGGTGGTTGTTATACAAGAACAGCGCAGGTTCAGCCTGCGCAGAGCCCTCGCCGCCGGGCAGCTTATTATTAGGAGAGACCTCGGGTGAACAGTCTGCTTTCCCCTGCCATCGCGTTAATGAACCGGCTGACCTACGGCATGAAGTTTTGCCTGATCAGTATCCTGTTTTTTGTTCCCTTGGGTATCGTCAGCAGCATGCTGGTGCAGCAGGCCTACGAGCGTGTCGAGGTGACGTCGCACGCGCTGGACAGTCTTGCATTGGTGCGTGCGACCTCTGATGCGCTGCGCAGCGCCGAACTGGTGCGTGACCTGGATGCGGTCAACACGCGCCTGGGTCAGGGCGGTCAGGCAGACAGTATCGAGGAGCGCCTGACCGAGACTCGTGCGCGGCTGATCGAGCAACTGAACAGTTTGCCGCTGGAGGCCGATGACCCGGCGGCCGCCGACCTGATAGCCATGCGCGACAAACTGGTACAGAGCTATAACGAGATTGCCGCCGAGTCGATCATCTCGCGCGGTCCGATGTCGGTGCGTGCCAAGGATGAAACGGCAACCCTGCTGATCATGACAGCCGCTTACGCGGGCCTGCCGCAGGATTTTGACCGCAATGTCCGTCAGTTGACGGAGTTGCTTATCGGTTCCACCGTTGAGGTGACCTCTTTGTTGGGCCATGGCCGCGCGACCGGGGCTTATTCGATGGGACTGGGCTTTCTGGACTCGGACGCCAGCCGGGAAATGGATGATCTGGTCACCGGGCTGCAGAAGCTCGGCGCCGATTATTCGCAGGTTCTGGAGCAGGCGGTTGCCGGGACCGGCAACGCCGCCTTGCAGACTGCTGCAGAGCAGAGTCTCAAGAGCATCGAGAGTGCCGGTGTGATCTTTGAAGAGGATGTCATCATTGCTGCCTCGCTCGACAGTACCTGGGATGCCTTCTTTGATCGTATTACCCGCGAGATCGAGTCCACTTACCTGCTTGACGAGGCTATCTTCGATTATCTGGACACTCAGCTTGACGGCCGCCTGGCCAGCAATCAGCAGACAATGTGGTTGCTGGTGGTGTCCCTATCGCTGGTTGGGTTGCTGATCATTTACCTGTACGCCGGGTTCTATTTCGCTACCCGCCGAACCCTCAAACGCCTGTCGCAGCAGATGGGGCAGGTGGCCGGCGGCGACATGACAGTGCAGGTCGAGGTCGACAGCAAGGATGAGCTCGGTGCCCTGGCTGCCGACTTCAACAACACCGTGCAGCGAGTGCGCGAGCTTATCCGGCAGGTCAGCGATACCTCCGGTCAGGTGCAGGAACAATCCAGTCAGGTTGAGCACATCGCCAGCGAAAGCAGTCAGGCGGTAGCATCGCAGCGTAGCCAGATCGAGCAGGTCGCCACGGCCATGAATGAAATGGCGGCGACTTCGCAGGAGGTGGCGCGCAGTGCCGCTCTGGCGGTCAACAATGCCGAGCAGGTCAATACGGAAACCCTGAATGGGCGCCGCATGGTCGAATCATCGGTCGACGGTATTGAAAAGCTGGCAGGGGAAATCGAAAACTCGGTACGGGTCATCAATCAACTGGCAGACGACAGTTCCTCGATCAGCCGGGTGCTCGACGTGATCAAGGGCGTCGCCGAACAGACCAATCTGCTGGCGCTGAACGCGGCTATCGAGGCGGCCAGGGCCGGGGAGCAGGGTCGCGGTTTTGCTGTCGTAGCCGATGAGGTGCGGACCCTGGCCCGCCGGACCCAGCAGTCCACCGAAGAGATCGAGCAGATGATCGCCCGATTGCAGGAAGGGGTTGCAGCCGCGGTCAAGGCCATGGGCAGCAGTCATGGCATGACGGCTGCCACTGTGGAATCTTCGCTGCAGGTGCAGCAGGGGCTCGACAGCATCCTCAAGGCGGTGACCCAGATCGTCGATCAAAGCCAGCAGATCGCCGCCGCCGCCGAGCAGCAGACAGTGGTCAGCCATGATATTGACCAGAACATCGTGCAGATCAATCAGGCAGGTGAGCGGACAGCGCAGGGTGCACAGCGAGCCGAGGAAGCCAGTGGCCGCCTCGGTCACCTGGTGCAGTCGCTGCAGAGCATTATCAGCGCCTTCAAGGTGTGATGAGTCTGGGCGATTGAGCAGTGCGCCTGCTCAATCGTCCGGCGCCGCCGATCAAGCCTCCGGCTTGGGTTTGGCAGCCCAAAGCACCTCTGCGGTTCCTTCAAGCAGCGCGATGGTTCGTGCAGCCACAAACAGCAGATCGGACAGACGATTGAGGTAGATCGCCGACTGGTTGTTGACCTCTTCTTCCATGGCCAGTGTCAGATAGTGACGCTCGGCACGCCGGCAAACGCTGCGTGTCAGGTGAGCCTGGGCAACCAGCACCGAGCCACCCGGCAAAATGAAATTTTTCAGTGGTTCCAACTCAGCATTGAATTGATCGATCAATTGCTCCAGCGCGGTTACGTCGGCGGCTTCGATCAGGTCGTGTCCGGGGATGGCCAGCTCCCCGCCGAGGTCAAACAGACGATGCTGGATCGGGCTCAGGGCCTGTTTCAGTGGCGCGAGGCGGTCGCTGTCCATCTGGCAGAGCAGCAGTCCAAGCTGGCTGTTCAGCTCGTCTACGTCACCCATTGCCTCAACGCGTGGATGATCCTTGCGGATACGTTGACCGTTGGCAAGTCCGGTATCGCCGGCATCACCGGTGCGGGTATAGAGTTTGCTCAGGCGGTAGCCCATGAGGTGCTGTCTCCTTTGAAAGCTGGCGCCTAGTCTAGCGGCAGACGGCGTGTCAGTCAGCCGGCAGTTGATGCCGGCGCAGGGCGTCCTGAGCGCTCAGCAGCAACCGCTCGAGGGCGGGCGTCGACAGCCCGGCACTCTGCGCGGCGCGGCATGCATAACCGAGGAAGTAACTCAGCTCCGTGCGTCGACGTGCGTGCAGGTCCTGGCGTGTGGACGAGCTGTTGTTGGCCGTGGCCAGAATGACCGCATGCACCTGCTCGGCGAGGTTGGCGTCGACGCCGTGAGAGGCAAGCACCTGCTGCAATTCGGCGATGCATTGCCCAAGCCACTCGCCTGCGCGCTCGGGCACTTCGCCATTGCGGCAGTCGTAAATCAGGGTAAAGGGATTGATGGCGCAGTTCACCGCCAGCTTGCGCCACAGCACCGGTAGAATGTCATGCTGCCAGGTGGTCGAGATGCTGGATGGGAGGTCGTTCAGCCAGTCAGGGGGAGCTGTTCCAGGGCGAAGCGGGCCGACGGTGTTATGGCCGCGACCGGCCCAGATCAACTCATGCTCACTTGGTCGCCAGGCGCCATCTGTGACGCTGACACAGTAAATTCGGCAGTCCGTAAAGGCATCGGCGATTGCCTGTTGGGAGCCCAGGCCGTTTTGCAGCAGAAAAAGCGCGGCACCCGGCTGCAGGCGCGGGCGCAGCGATTCGACTGCAGCCAAAGCGGCATGCGCCTTGGTTGCCACAATCAGATTCTCGATCGGTGCCGGGGTGTCGGGCGTCTCGGTGGCAAGTGACAAGGTGTGCTTTGCAGCGCCATCATCAAACACCAGCCGGTTACCGTTGCTGTTCCACTGTCTTAGCTGGCTTTCGTTCCGCACAATCAGGCGGTAGTCGATACCTGCCTGCTGCAGGCGGGCCGCCCACAGCAACCCCAGGCTTCCGGCGCCGAGAATATGCAGCATCCGAGTACGTCAGCCGAGTTTGGCTTCGGTGATCAGATTGGTTTCGTAGGCTTCGCCCAGATGGCTTTCCACCTGCTCAAGCAGCGCCTCGGCGTCCGGCAGCGCCTGACGGTTGGTGAGCGTACATAGCACCATCCCGGCACGGATCGACAGGTAACCCTCGCTGGTTTTGAACGCCTTCAGATTCAGGCCGTCGTGCAGACGGCGGAAACTGGCCGGCTTGAGGTCTGCGGCCTCATCGGCAATGGTGACAATGGCGAAGGCGTTTTCATCAACCCGTGCAACGACGTCCGTAGGCCGCACCAGTTGCTGCAGGCGGCGCGCGGTTCCACGCAGCACTTCCTGTTGTACGGCAGGGCCGAAGCGCTCGGTAAGGGTTGGCAGGTTCTGGACACCGAGCAGAACCAGGCAGCAGGCACCACCGCGCGAATCCACGTTGCGCAATACGTCGGCCAGGCGCTGGATCAGGTACCGACGGTTGCCGATCGCGGTCAGCCGGTCTACCAGGTTGTGTTCCTCGAGCTGGGCGTTGTTGGTAGCCAGCAGTCGGTTCTCGTCCAGCAGGCGGTTGATCAGCTGCGATGTGCGATCGGCAGCGTAGATGCGTGGCAGCAGCTGTTCGTTCATGGATGATTTGCTGATGAAGTCATCGACACCGCGATCGAAGGCCTCCCCCAGCACATTATCGCCCTCGCGTGCTGTCAGCAGTACCACATAGGTGTAGTGATCGGATTGCTCGTCTGTCTGACGAATGCGGGTGGTCAGCTCAAGGCCGTCCATTTCCGGCATCAGCCAGTCGGCGACCATCACGCTGGCTGGCTGTTCCTCGTGCATGCGCAGGGCATCCATCGCGGAGCTGGCAAAGCGAATATTGGAGTAGCCGGCCTGACTCAGTGTGTGACCGATGACAGCACTGCTGAACTTGGTGTCATCGACTACCAGAATGCTGAGTTGCGGATTCGGCATGTAGGTGCTCCCTGCTGGACGTGGGCCGGTCTGGGTATAATGCCATGAGGTTATACCGTCGTTTTGTAATGAACATCATAATTTTGGGTTTTTCTGTGAGGTAGCACAATGCCATCTTTTGATGTCGTGTCCGAACTGGACAAGCATGAAGTAACCAATGCGGTCGATAACGCCAAGAAAGAGCTGGAGCGGCGTTACGATCTTCGCGGCAAGTGCGAGATCGATTTCAACGACAAGCAGAAGACGATCGCCCTGAGTGCCGATTCCGAGTTCCAGCTGGAGCAGGTGATCGGCATTCTCGAGCTCAGTCTGACCAAGCGCAAGATCGATATTCGCTGTCTGGATGCGGGTGAGCCATTTGCGTCCGGCAAGCTGGTCAAGCAGGATGTCACCTTCAAAGAGGGTATCGACAAGGAACTTGCCAAAAAAATTGTTGCCCTGATCAAGGATTCCAAGCTCAAGGTGCAGGCCGCGATTCAGGGCGATCAGGTACGGGTAACAGGCAAGAAACGTGACGATTTGCAGGATGTCATGGCGCTGTTGCGCGGGGCTGAACTGGAGATGCCGCTGCAGTACAACAACTTCCGCGACTGACCGAGGTCGTGAATTTATCGCCGAGAAAAGGAGGCAGGAATGGATGAGGTCATGAACACGCTGCGAGGGCTTGAGGAGGCCTGGTTACCGCTGTTGATCGAATACGGCAGCAAGCTAGCGCTGGCGCTGTTGACGCTGCTGGTTGGCTGGTGGCTGATTGGTCGTCTGATGAAGGCGATGAACGGGGTCATGCGCAAGCGCAACGTCGAGCCAACACTGCACGGGTTCATCGGCTCGCTGGCCTCTATCGCGCTCAAGGTACTGCTGCTGATCAGCGTCGCCGGCATGGTGGGTATCGAGACAACGTCGTTTATCGCGGTGCTGGGTGCAGCCGGTCTGGCGGTAGGTCTGGCCCTGCAGGGCAGTCTGGCCAATTTCGCCGGCGGTGCCCTTATTCTGTTTCTGCGCCCGTTCCGTGCCGGTGAATACATTGAGGCGCAGGGCGTCTCGGGCACGGTTGATAGCATCCAGATCTTCAATACGGTGCTGAAAACGCCCGACAACAAGACCGTGATCGTGCCCAATGGCAGCCTGTCCAACGGCAATATCATCAACTATTCCCGTCAGGCGACCCGCCGTGTCGATCTGAATATCGGTATTGATTACAGCGATGACCTCAAGTTGGCCAAGGACATCCTGATGGGCCTGGCCCAGGGTGACAGCCGTGTGCTGAAGGATCCGGAGCCGGTGGTCTGGCTGGTGTCGCTCGGCGACAACTCGGTCAACCTGTCACTGCGCATGTGGACCAAGACCGACGACTACTGGGGCGTGTTTTTCGAGCTGCAGGAAAAGGCCAAGCTGGAGTTTGATGCGGCCGGTATCAGCATTCCGTTCCCGCAGCGCACGGTGCATCTGGTTCAGCAGTCAACCTGAACCGCTGCAGGTTTATGTGAGTTCATCAAACCCGGCGCAAGCCGGGTTTTTTGTGCCCTTCAATCGATACCGGGGCGGCGCAGGCGGTCCGGGTGGGCAAACCGCAGCAGCGCAATGGCCAAGATGATGGCGGGCAGGCCGGTCATTGCGGTGACCATGAAGAAGCTCACCCAGCCCAGATTGGCTGCCAGTACCCCGGTGAAACCGGCAGCAAACTGGCCCGGCAGGGTCATCAGGGAGCTGAACAGGGCGTACTGGGTGGCGGTATAGGCGGTGTTGGTCAGGCTCGACAGATAGGCAATAAACACCGAGATGGCGAGCCCACCGGTGATGTTGTCGGCAATAATGGCGACGATCAGCCCATCGGGCTGCGGCCCGATGAAGGCCAGCCAGGCAAAGATCAGGTTGGTCGCTGGCGCCATGAACGCGGTCAGAATGAGGATCGGAGCAATGCCGAAACGGGCCACCATCAGGCCGCCCAGCGCAGCCCCGGCCAAGGTCATGGCCAATCCGAAGGCGGCGGCGATATTGGCGATCTGCTCCTTGCTGAAGCCGATGTCGAGATAGAAGGGATTGGCCATGGTGCCCATGAAAATGTCGCTGATCCGGAAGGTTGCGATAAACAGCAGAATGATGAAGGCAACCCGGCCGTAACGCTCAAAGAACTCGGTGAATGGGGCAATAAAGGCGTTGAAGACCCAGCCGGACAGCTGCAGTCGCCAGCCACTGTGCACCGACTGGCTCAGGTGCTGGGTCAGGCGGGCTTCCTGCGCTCGGGTCGCATCGGTTATTTCTACGCTTGGTTCGGCAATGACAAGCGTGGTCACTACGCCAATCAGCATCATGCCGGCCATCAGGCCGTAGGCCAGGCTCCAGTCCTGCAGGGCGGCGATGTGCAGGGCTCCGGCGCCGGCGGCGAGGATGGCTACCCGGTAACCGGTGACGTAGGTGGCAGCCATGGCGGCCTGGCGGTGCTTGGCTTCGGCTTCGACCCGGTAGGCGTCGATGGCGACATCCTGGGTGGCCGAACCAAAAGCGGCCAGTACCGCCCAGAGCGCGACCCATTCCAGATGCTCCAGCGGATTACTCATCGACATGCCAAGCAATGCGCCGGCAATCACCAGTTGTGCGAGCAGCATCCAGCTGCGCCTGCGTCCGAGCAGTCGGGTGAGTATCGGGACCGGCAATCGGTCGATCAGTGGCGCCCACAGGACCTTGATCGAGTGCGCCATACCTACCCAGCTGAGAAAGCCAATGGACGCCAGTTCGACGCCGATATCGCGCAGCCAGGCGCTGAACGTACCACCCACCAGCAGCAGGGGAAGGCCGGCAGAAAACCCCAGAAACAGCATGCCGATGACACGTGGCTTGAGGTAAACGCGCAGGCCTTCGGCTGGCAGGGGAGTGGTACTGGAGTCGGAGGGGCTGGAACTCATGCTTGTCCTTGTGATGGCGCGGGGGGCTCTGGCCAGCCATAGTGTCGCAGATTCACGCGACCATTGCGTACCAGTATGCCTTCGGCAGCCAGCCGTTCGCGTTGTTCCCGGCCGCTTGGAGTGTCCGCTCCGAGTGACAGCTTTCCTTGGCTGTTGAGAACGCGGTGCCAGGGCAGGTGGGTGCCTTCTGGCAGCTGTCCAAGCCAGCGCCCGACCAGGCGCGCGCCTCGGCCGAGTCCGGCCAGCTCGGCAATACGGCCGTAGCTGGTAACGCGGCCAGGCGGAATACTGGCCAGTACCTGAAAAAAGGCGGCCTTGCGCTCGTCGTCGGCTGGCGTGTTGAACGCTGGCGCTATTCGCCGGTCTTTCATGGATAATTGCCCGTTTAACCTGATGTCTGCCGGATGCTGATCGATGCCGTTGTTCCGTGTTGTCCTGTTGTGCTGTCTTAGCGTGCTGTCCTGGCGCAGTGTCGCCGATACCTTGTGGCTCGACAATGGTGATCGTCTGACTGGCAAGGTCGCCTTTCTGGAGGGCGGCAAGCTGGTGCTGGAGACTGATTTTGCCGGCACGCTGTCGATCGATGTAGCGCGTATCACTACCTTCAACAGTGACGAGCCGGTGCTGGTCAAACTGCGCGACGGCATTCAGCACACCGTGCAGCTGGCAGAGTCTGAGCGCGACGGTCAGGTGCTGTTGCGGGTGCCGAATCGGCGGCCCATCGCGACCGATATCCGTGCCATTCGTCAGCTCCTGGTGCCCCGGCCTCTGGTGCAGGATTCGGTATGGGAAGGCGACGCCAGCGCTGCGCTCGACATCAAGGATACGTCGGGTAACGAGAAACGAGACATCGATATTGATGTCACCTCCCGCCTGCGCCATGGACGCTGGCGTCATGACTGGGCGCTGGACTACGACCGCGATTACAGCAACGACGTCAAAACCAGTCACACCCTTGACGCCTCCTACGATCTCAACCGCTTCATTACCGATCAATGGTTCTGGGCCAACAGCGTGCAGTACAAGCGCGACCATATCAACGAGATAGCCAGGCAGCGCCAGTTCGGTATGGGCCCTGGTTATGAGTGGTGGAACACGGCGCTGGGGCGGTTTGAAACGTCCGTGCGCCTGGACCGGGCGTGGCTCAAGGAGCGCGATGGCAGTCGTGCACGCTATGACGCTCTTGGTCTGCAGTGGGATTATCGGCGGTTTCTGCTGGGCAAGCGGTTTGAGCTGTTCCATTCGGCGGAAACGCAGGTTCCGGACGACCCCAAGGTGCGTTACCTGATGGATGCTGATCTGGGCATACGCTATCGGCTGACCAGCTGGGCGTCACTGAGCCTGAAGGGTGAGTTGGACTATCTCAATACAACCGACGACAGCGGCTATCGGGATACCCGCTATACCTTGGGGCTGGGTGTGGGTTGGTAGCGCAGGAGGGCGGTTCAAGCATGAACTGGCGGTGCGTGGCCGCCAGTTCGCAGGCGACGGTTAGATGCGCAGACCGCCGTCCAGCTCGAGGATGCGACCGGTGAAGTAGTCGTTCTCGAACAGGTAGGCCGCCGAGTGAGCGATTTCCGCCGGCTTGCCCATGCGCTTGAGCGGAATGCCGGAAGTCATTTTCTCCAGCGCTTCCGGCTTCATGCTGCCGGTCATCTCGGTTTCGATAAAGCCCGGAGCAATACCGGCAACGCGGATACCGTAACGTGACAGCTCTTTCGCCCAGGTAACGGTCATGGCAGCCACACCGGCCTTGGCGGCCGAGTAGTTGGACTGACCAATGTTGCCGGCGCGGGAGATGGACGAGATATTGATGATCAGGCCCTTGGTGCCCAGTTCGATCATCTTGGCGGCCACTTCGCGGGTACCCAGGAACACGCCGGTCAGGTTGACGTCGATAACCGACTGCCACTGCGCCAGACTCATTTTCTGAATCTGACCGTCTTTGGCTTTCAGCAGCAGACCGTCGCGCAGAATGCCGGCGTTGTTGATCAGGCCGTGGATGGCACCGAAGTCGTCCGCTACCTGGTTGACCATGTGGCTGACTTGTTCTTCGTTGGCCACGTTGCAGATGTACGAGCGGGCATCGCCGCCGGCTGCCTTGCACGCGGCAACGGCAGCGTCCAGCGCTTCCTGGTTGAGGTCAACCAGTGCCAGTTTGGCGCCCTTGGCTGCCAGGAACTCGCCCATGGCACGGCCCAGGCCCTGTCCGCCGCCGGTGATGATGATAACGCTGTCTTGCAATTGCATCGGGCTCTCCTCGCAAAAGGGGTGATAGATTTGAGGTGCGCAAGCATGCACCAGATTGCCGATATTTTGAATACCCTGCATGGCTCTTCAGTCACTTTCTGACCTTCCTGGCGACATGTTGTTGCCGTTAGTCGCCATCCCGGTTGAAAGCTGCTGTTGTCGTACCCATATATCCCTGACCTGCTCAATACGAGGTGCGTATGCCCCTGTTTCGATTCTTTCTCCTGCTGCTGCCGTTGCTTGAACTGGCCACCCTGATCCTGCTGGGCCAGCGCATCGGTGTCGGCTACACCCTGCTTTGGGTGCTTGGCTCCGGTGTGCTGGGTCTGGTGCTGATCCAGCGCCAGGGCTGGTCCATGCTGCAGCAGCTGCAGATCCGCATGGCCGAAAACCGCTCGCCCTTTGCCGTGTTGAAGACCGGCATGTGGTGGTTGCTTGCGGGGGTACTGTTGATGATCCCTGGCCTGATCACCGATGCGCTGGCGCTGCCTTGCCTGGTGCTGGCATTGGTATCACGCGGCAAGCCGGGTCCGGGCGAACCGGGCGGCCCGAACGTGTGGCGGCGCGGCAGCACCACCATTATCGAAGGGGAATGGCGTCCGGACGATCCAGATCAGGTTTCACCGGATCGCCGCATCGACCGCGAGTAAAAAAATTGTGTACTTGCCTCTTGAAATGGCAATACCAAGCCCCATCTAGGTGACACCGGTTTGGCAGGCTCCGCGCAAGCGCGGAGCCTCGAACAGCGACGAGCCGTCAGGCTCGTCCTTCGGATTCGCATTGCGGGTCCGGATTACAACGTGAAAGCGCCGGGTTTCCGGCATTGAAGATCAATTATTGGGAGACACACAACGATGAAAATTCGTCCGTTACACGATCGCGTAGTCGTTCGTCGCAGCGAAGAAGAAACCAAGACCGCTGGTGGTATCGTTCTGCCCGGCTCGGCTGCCGAGAAGCCGAACACCGGGGTTATCGTTGCTGTAGGTACCGGGCGTCTGCAGGACAACGGCGAAGTGCGTCCGCTGGCCGTCAAAGAAGGCGACAAGGTTGTTTTCGGTCCTTACTCCGGCAACAACACCATCAAGATCGATGGTGAAGACCTGCTGATCATGAGCGAATCCGAAATCTACGGTGTACTGGAAGGCTGATCAGCCACCCTCACACCCCTTAACGAATTCATTTGAAGGAAAGCAAACATGGCTGCAAAAGAAGTTAAATTCGGTATTTCCGGTCGCAACAAGATGCTGGACGGCGTGAACACGCTGGCCAATGCGGTTAAAGCTACCCTGGGTCCGAAGGGCCGTAACGTGCTGATCGAGCGCAGCTTCGGCGCGCCGCTGATCACCAAGGACGGCGTTTCCGTTGCCAAGGAAATCGAGCTGAAAGACAAGTTTGAAAACATGGGCGCGCAACTGGTCAAAGACGTTGCTTCCCGTGCCAACGATGACGCTGGTGACGGTACCACCACTGCTACCGTACTGGCTCAAGCCATCGTTACCGAAGGTCTGAAGGCTGTTGCTGCCGGCATGAACCCGATGGATCTGAAGCGTGGTATCGACAAGGCTACTGCTGCCATCGTTGCCGAGCTGAAGAACCTGGCCAAGCCCTGTGCCGACTCCAAGGCCATCGCCCAGGTAGGCACCATCTCCGCCAACTCTGACGAGTCCGTCGGCAACATCATTGCCGAAGCCATGGACCGCGTTGGTAAAGAAGGCGTCATCACCGTTGAGGAAGGTTCCGGTCTGGAAAACGAACTGTCTGTTGTTGAAGGCATGCAGTTTGACCGCGGCTACCTGTCTCCCTATTTCGTCAACAAGCCGGAAACCATGTCCGCTGATCTGGACAACCCGTACATCCTGCTGGTTGACAAGAAAATCTCCAACATCCGCGAGCTGCTGCCGGTTCTGGAAGCCGTTGCCAAGGCTGGTCGTCCGCTGATGATCGTTGCCGAGGACGTTGAAGGCGAAGCGCTGGCGACTCTGGTTGTCAACAACATGCGCGGGATCGTCAAGGTTGCTGCGGTCAAGGCACCGGGCTTCGGCGATCGTCGCAAGGCCATGCTGCAGGATATCGCTATCCTGACCGGTGGCACCGTGATCAGCGAAGAAGTTGGCCTGAGCCTGGAAACCGCTACTCTGGAGCACCTGGGTCAAGCCAAGAGCGTTCAGATCAACAAGGACAACTCCACCATCGTTGATGGCGCTGGCGCCAAGGCTGATATCGAAGCCCGCGTTAACCAGATCCGCAAGCAGGTCGAGGAAACTACCTCCGATTACGATCGCGAGAAGCTGCAGGAGCGTCTGGCCAAGCTGGCTGGCGGCGTAGCAGTGATCAAGGTTGGTGCTGCGACCGAAGTGGAAATGAAAGAGAAGAAGCACCGCGTTGAAGACGCGCTGCACGCTACCCGCGCTGCTGTTGAAGAAGGTGTGGTACCTGGCGGCGGTGTTGCCCTGGTTCGCACCCTGGCGGCTATCGAGGGTCTGGCTGGCGACAACGAAGACCAGAACGTCGGTATCAAGCTGCTGCGCCGCGCTGTTGAAGCACCGCTGCGCCAGATCGTCACCAACGCTGGTGAAGAAGCTGCTGTTGTTCTGGAGCGCGTCAAGGCCGGCGAAGGTAACTTCGGTTACAACGCTGCGACTGGCGAGTACGGCGACATGATCGACATGGGCATCCTGGACCCGGCCAAGGTAACCCGCAGCGCGCTGCAGGCTGCTTCCTCGGTCGCCAGCCTGATGATCACCACCGAGGCCATGATTGCCGAGCTGCCGGAAGAGAAGCCGGCCATGCCCGACATGAGCGGCATGGGTGGCATGGGTGGTATGGGCGGAATGATGTAATCAGCCTCCCGGCTAATCCGAAACCCGGCTCGAGAGAGCCGGGTTTTTTTATGTCTCAGCGCAGCGCCATGAGTAGTGCGGATCAGGCGCAGCGTATCCGCCGTTGTGCTCACGAACACCCTTGCTTCCGCCTGCTCCGGGCCTGGCGCCGATGGGGTGGAGACGCCGCAGGCTTACTTCACCGCGTTGCAGTAACCTGTTACTCCGTTACCCGGCTGGGCAGGCGCGCTTGCCTTGTAAGAGATTTCCTACAATGTGTGTGAGACTTCGCCGTTACAGGCTGTGGGCGGAACGAGTTTTTATCCGTGCTAAAAACAGTAAATATATGAAATTTAAGGATTTTATTGTTGGTGATATGCCTGTTGTGCTTGCTGGAGGGGGGGTTGCGGGCGATGCCGCATTCGTTAAACTTCACCCAAGCGCAAAGGATGGTGCTACTCGGCAGGGAGCTGAGTCAGGGATTTTCAGGATGATGAAGCCAGGATGGCTGGACACGGAAAGCACATATGGAATAAAGAGTGGGCGGGCTATCCCGCCCCTTTTTTTGCCTGAAATTTGACTCCAAACTCTCAGCCTCACAAGCCGCAAGCCCCACAAGCCTCATAAGCCGCAAGCTGCAAGCTGCAAGCTCCAAGCCTCAAGCCAAACCAGAACCAAAACCCAAGCTAAAGCCTAAGCCGGAAGAACAGGCCCACACTGGTGCGCTTGTAGCTTGTAGCTTGTAGCTTGTAGCTTGTAGCTTGTAGCTTCAGGCTTGCAGCAATAAAAAAACCGGCACATGGCCGGTTTTTTTTGCATAGCAGCTAGCTGCTTAGCGCTCCAGATATTGCAGCTTGTCCGGTACGCCATCCCACTCTTCGGCGTCGGGCAGTGCGTCTTTCTTCTCGGTGATGTTCGGCCACACTTCTGCCAGATCGGCGTTCAGTTCGGTGAACTCCTGCATATCCTCCGGTACTTCGTCTTCCGAGAAGATGGCATTGGCCGGGCATTCGGGCTCGCAGAGGGCGCAGTCGATGCACTCGTCCGGGTGAATGACCAGGAAGTTCGGGCCTTCGTAGAAGCAATCGACCGGGCAGACCTCAACGCAATCGGTGTATTTGCACTTGATGCAGTTGTCGGTAACAACAAAGGTCATGGTGAGGTCTCCATTGAATCAGGCTGGCAAAATCTGGCGCGTAGTCTAGCAGTTTTTTTCCGGCGGTACAGAGCGCCGCCGGGTTTTGCGCAGATTAAAGCGTAGTTCCATCACGTTTGATGCAAATGAATATCATTTGCTGAATTTACGCCCACTCGCGTTTGAGCTTGTACAGCAGGTCCAGCGCCTGGCGCGGGCTGAGATCGTCCGGATCCAGTGCCTTGATCTGTTCGATCAGAGGGTGAGGTGCGCTGGCGAACAGATCGGTCTGGAACGGTTGCTCAGTGTCGCCTGCGGGCTTGCTGCCGTGCTGCTCCAGGCTCTGCTGCTCCAGTTGGGCGAGGTGTTCGCGGGCGCGCAGGATGACCGGACGCGGTACACCGGCAAGCTGGGCGACTTGCAGGCCGTAGCTCTGGCTGGCAGGGCCGGGCTGGACGTTATGCAGGAATACGATGCGTTCATTATGTTCGGTGGCGTTCAGGTGCACGTTGGCCACGCCTTCGTCGGTGTCGGCCATGCCGGTCAGCTCGAAGTAGTGCGTGGCAAACAGGGTGAAGGCGCGAACCTTGGCCAGATACTCGGCAGCAGACCAGGCCAGTGACAGGCCGTCGAAGGTGCTGGTGCCGCGGCCGACTTCGTCCATCAGCACCAGACTGGCGCTGGTGGCGTTGTTGAGGATGTTGGCGGTTTCGCTCATTTCGACCATGAAGGTTGAGCGGCCGCCGGCCAGATCGTCACTGGAACCGATGCGGGTGAAGATGCGGTCGACGCAGGACAGCTCGACGCCTGCCGCCGGTACAAAGCTGCCGATATGGGCCAGCAGCACGATCAGCGCGGTCTGGCGCATGTAGGTGGATTTACCGCCCATGTTGGGGCCGGTAATCACCAGCATGCGGGTGTCGATGTCCAGGTCCAGATCGTTGGCCACGAAGGGCGTTTCCAGCACCTGCTCGACGACCGGATGACGGCCCTGACTGATCTTCAACTGGCTGCCCTCGATAAAGCGCGGGCGACTGTAATCGAGACTGCCGGCCCGTTCGGCGAGGGTGCAGAGCACATCAATTTCGGCCAGGCTGGCGGCAGTGGTCTGCAGTGCGGCAAGGTCCTCGTTGAGACGGTCGATCAGCTCGTCGTACAGTTGCTTTTCACGAGCCAGCGCGCGGCTGCGGGCCGACAGCGCCTTGTCTTCAAAGGCTTTCAGTTCCGGGGTAATGAAGCGCTCGGCGCCCTTCAGGGTCTGGCGGCGAATGTAATCTGCCGGCGCCTGATCGGCCTGGCTGCGCGACAGTTCGATAAAGTAGCCGTGTACCCGGTTGTAGCCGACCTTGAGGGTGCTCAGCCCGGTACGCTCGCGCTCGCGGGTTTCCAGATCAATCAGATACTGGCCTGCGTTCTCGCTGATGTTCTGCAGCTCATCCAGCTCGGCGTCGAAACCGGGCTTGATCACGCCGCCGTCGCGCAGCACCGCGGGCGGGTTGTCGATCACGGCGCGTTCCAGCAGCTCGGCCAGCTCCGGGTAGGTGCGTACCTGCTCGGCCAGATTGCGCAGATGCGGTGTTTCCAGCGCCTGCATGCAATCCTGCAGTGCGGGCAGGGCGGCCAGCGCGTCGCGCAGGCGTGCCAGATCGCGCGGCCGCGCAGAGCGCAGGGCAACCCGGGCAAGGATGCGCTCGATGTCGCCGATGCCCTTGAGCTGCGGCTGAAGGTCGAGGTAGAACTGCTGGTCGAGCAGGGCGCTGATGCTGTCCTGGCGCGCACCCAGGACCTTGAGGTCCCGCAGGGGGCGATTCAGCCACCGCGCCATCAGGCGGCTGCCCATGGCCGTTGCAGTATGGTCGAGTACGTCGAGCAGGGTGTTGTCGCGGCCACCGGACAGGTTCTGGTCGATTTCCAGATTACGGCGGCTGGCGCTGTCGATAATCACGCTGTCTTCAAAACGCTCCTGAGCGATGCTGCGGATGTGCGGCAGGGCGGTGCGCTGGGTTTCCTTGGCATAGCTCAGCAGCGCACCGGCAGCGCCGAGGCCGAGGGTCAGGTCCTGACAGTCGAAGCCGACCAGATCCTTGGTGCCGAATTGCTGGGTGAGGGCCTTGAAGGCGCTGTCCTGATCGAACTCCCAGGGGGCGCGACGACGCACGGCGCGGCGGCGCTCGATTGGCGTGTTGCTTTCCCAGTCATCGGGAATCAACAGCTCGGCCGGTGCCAGACGTTCCAGCTCCCCGAGCAGAGTTTCCCAGCCGCGCAGTTCCATGACCACAAAGCGGCCACTGTTGATGTCGAGCGTAGCCAGGCCAAAGCCGCGCTCGGCGCCCACCAGCGCGGCCAGCAGGTTGTCGCGACGCTCATCGAGCAGCGCTTCATCGCTGACCGTGCCGGGGGTAATGATGCGGGCAACCTGGCGCTCGACCGGGCCCTTGCTGGTGGCCGGATCGCCAACCTGCTCACAGATGACAACCGACTCGCCCAGCTTGACCAGCTTGGCCAGATAGCCCTCGGCGGCATGGAACGGGATGCCGGCCATCGGAATCGGTTGGCCGCCGGACTGGCCCCGTGCGGTCAGGGTGATATCGAGCAGACGGGCGGCTTTTTTCGCGTCGTCGTAGAACAGTTCGTAAAAGTCACCCATGCGGTAGAACAGGAGCTGTTCGGGATGCTGCTGCTTGATGCTGAAGTACTGCTGCATCATCGGCGTGTGGGCGGAGGATTCGGTTTTGCTCTTTTTCATCAATGACTCGAAATATGCGGCAAAGGCGGTGTCACCGGGCGCGATGGATGCGCTGAGGGCGGTGGCTGAGACGCCGTTTCAGGTTGGCGCAAAGGGTATCACGTCGCTGGTGGCTGCTGCAGTGCTGCCGGCGACTCCGGCAGCAGGAACCCGAGGCGGCTGAATGTGGTCGCAGGGTATTCGCAGGCAGCGCGCCAACTGGCATGCTGTTGCCTGATATCCGTTCGTACAGGAGTGAACCATGTCGCATTATGACCCGCTGATCGACTCTGCCGCTGCGAGGCTTGGCAAAGTGTTGGAACAGCAGGGGCTGCAGGTCAGCACCGCTGAGTCCTGCACGGGCGGAGGGATTGCCGAGGCAATAACCCGGGTGGCTGGCAGTTCGCGCTGGTTCGAGACCGGCTTCGTCACCTACGCCAACGCCAGCAAAAGCCGTTGGCTTGGGGTGAACGCAGAGGTTATCGAGGCTCATGGCGCGGTCAGCGAGCCGGTGGTCAGAGCGATGGCGTCCGGAGCCAGGGAGGCTGCCGGGGCGGCAATGGCGGTTGCGGTCAGCGGTATTGCCGGCCCTGATGGCGGCAGTGCAGAGAAGCCGGTCGGGACCGTCTGGTTTGGCTGGGCCCTGGCCGACGGCAGCGTCGTCAGCGAGTGCAAGCGCTTCCAGGGCGGACGCCGAGAGGTGCGCGCCCAGACGGTGCTGCACGCTCTGGAACGGCTGGTCAAAGAGGCGCACAAGCAGCCTGCGAACCGGTTGTCAGTCTGAGTGAAATCGGGGGTAGGCGGGCCATTTTTTCTGTGGAATAATACTGACCAAATATACAGTAGTTGATCGGTCGGTCGCCGCGGTGCCCGCCCCAAGCCAAGAGGATGCGAAATGGACGAGAACAAAAAGAAGGCGCTGTCGGCTGCCTTGAGCCAGATTGAACGTCAGTTTGGCAAGGGCGCGGTAATGCGCATGGGTGATCACGAGCGCCAGGCCATTCCGGCCATCTCTACCGGCTCGCTCGGTCTGGATATCGCCCTCGGTATCGGCGGCCTGCCCAAGGGCCGTATTGTTGAAATCTACGGGCCGGAGTCCTCCGGTAAAACCACGCTGACCCTGTCGGTTATTGCCCAGGCGCAGAAGCACGGTGCAACCTGCGCCTTCGTTGATGCCGAGCACGCGCTGGACCCGGAGTATGCCGGCAAGCTGGGTGTCAACGTGGATGACCTGCTGGTGTCGCAGCCCGATACCGGTGAGCAGGCACTGGAAATCACCGACATGCTGGTGCGTTCCAATGCGGTGGACGTGATCATCGTCGACTCGGTGGCAGCGCTGGTGCCCAAGGCCGAAATCGAAGGCGAAATGGGTGATCACCACGTCGGTGTGCAGGCCCGTCTGATGTCCCAGGCGCTGCGCAAGATCACCGGTAACATCAAGAACGCCAACTGCCTGGTGATCTTCATCAACCAGATCCGCATGAAGATTGGCGTCATGTTCGGCAATCCGGAAACCACCACCGGTGGTAACGCGCTCAAGTTCTACTCTTCTGTGCGTCTGGACATTCGCCGTACCGGCGCGGTCAAGGAAGGCGACGAGGTTGTCGGCAGCGAGACCCGCGTCAAAGTCGTGAAAAACAAGGTGGCTCCGCCGTTCCGTCAGGCTGAATTCCAGATTCTGTACGGTACCGGCATCTACCACAACGCCGAGATCATCGATCTGGGCGTGCAGATTGGTCTGGTTGAGAAATCCGGCGCCTGGTACAGCTATCAGGGCAACAAGATCGGTCAGGGCAAGGCCAATGCAGCCAAGTTCCTGCAGGATAACCAGCAGATCGCGGATGAAATCGAGAAGGCCATCCGTGACCAGTTGCTGGCCAAGCCGGGCAAGGCCAAGGCGGAGGCTGAAGCCGATGCCGAGCTGGAAGGCTAAGAGCCTGGTTTGATGCGCCCGCGTACCGCGCTGGACAGTCCGGCAGCGATCCGTCGCTCCGCGATGGACCTGCTGGCGCGGCGTGAGCACAGCTACAGCGAGTTGTTGCGCAAGCTGCGCCAGCGAGGTGCGGCAACCGATGCGGCAGAGATTGAGCTGGACCGTCTGGTCGAAGATGGCCTGCTCAGCGATGCGCGTTTCTGTGAAGCCTATCTGTATGCTCGCAGCCAGCGCGGCTACGGGCCTGCTCGTCTGAAAGAAGAGCTGCGCCAGCGCGGTGTGGCCGAGGCGCTGGTTGAACGGACCCTTGCAGAGTTTGATCAGGACTGGACGGCACTGGCTCAGCGGGTGTTTGCCAAGCGCTTTCCGGAAGGCCGGGCGTCAGACCCGGCCGAGCGCAGCAAACAGCTTCGGTTTATGCAGTACCGGGGCTTTGGTAGTTTTCAGGCTGATTGACGAAGTCGATCAGTGTCCTCAGACCTCCCTGGTCTCGTTCGTTGAAGTCAAAGCACAGACGGGTAAGCTCGCCCAGCTCCGGCTCATCGCTCTCCTGATCGCAGACACCCTGCTGCACAAAACCGCCTGATTTGCAGATATGGCCGAACCGGTCGTCCAGTTGGGCGAGTGCCTGCGCGGTCAGTGGTCGGTTCAGGCGCAGCATGTACTGGTCGTCTACACGTCGAGACGAGTGATAGTTGCTGTAGAAGTCGAGCACCACCTGCATTGCCTGTGCGGGGGATGAACAGGGTGTCAGCAGGTTGATGTCGTCAGGCTTGATGTAGTGATTGTCGATCAGCTGGCTGCGAACGAACTGTAAAAAGGCCTGCCAGTACTGCCCGTCAGGCTGGTCCAGCAGGATGATGGGCACCATCGGGCTCTTGCCGGTCTGCACCAGCGTCAGCACCTCGAGCGCTTCATCCAGTGTGCCGAATCCGCCTGGACAGAGAATCAGCGCGTCCGCTTCCTTGACGAAGAACAGCTTGCGCAGGAAGAAGAACCCGAATGACAGGTCGTGGCTGGTACCATGCACTATGTTATTGGAGCGTTGCTCGAAGGGCAGGGTGATATTGAAGCCCAGGCTGTGATCCAGGCCGGCGCCCTCGTGGGTGGCGGTCATGATGCCGCCGCCGGCACCGGTGATGGCCATGTAATCGTTGGCGGCTAGCTCTTCGCCCATGGCTCTGGCAAGCGCATACAGGGGATGATCAATCGGGGTTCGCGCCGAGCCGAAAACGGTTACCTTGCGGCGACGCTTGAAGATTTCCATGCGCGAAAAGGCCTGCTCCATTTCGCGAATGGTGTGCAGCATGATCTTCGCGTCCCAGCGGTTACGATCCGCCTGGGCCATGCGAATCACGTCGAGCAGCATGTCCCGGTAGAGCGGTGCGTTTTCGCTTTCGGCGGCGCAGAGTTGAATGAGTTCGTCGACCTTGGCCGGGATCTCGCTGCTGCCGGTTTGCCAGTGACGGCTGAGATAGTCCGCCGGGTCGTTGTCTTGCATCGGGCGGGGCCTCACAGGGTCTGGCAGTGGTCGGCAATAAAGCTCTGGGTCAGCACCGGTTGGGCACTCTCCTTGAGCACGAAGTGATAGGTCAGCGTTGCGCCCATGTCGAGCAGACGGCGAAAACGCAGGTCTGTGCAGACGCTCGATTGCAGCTGGCTACGGATAAGCAGCGGGTCTTCCTGCATGCGCTGGGCGTATTCCGGGTCTACCGCCAGACGGTTGATCAGTTCATCGCCCTTGGCGCTGAAGCCCAAGTCGGTGATGTTGCTGTTGATTTCTCGCGGGGTGTTTTCGCTGCTCTGGGCGGCAACCTGTTGCAGGGTTTCCGTCAGGCGAATATCACGCAGCGAGGCTGCCTGAATGGGGGCCGCCAGGCTGGTGGCGAGAAGCAGGGGTAACCAGCGCATTATATTTCTCCAGATCAGATCATCTTGGTGCTGCGACTTCCCTTTCAGACCACGACCCCGGCAACTGGTTCGCAGCGGTTAGCGCGCGGCATGTGCGTCCTTCGACGGCAGCGAATCGGGTAGAATGCTGGCATTGTGATGCAGTAGCTGTCCAGCCTGAGGAAATGAGGATGTCGGAAAAGCCCGGCCATGCGGTCAATCGTCTGCGCGATGAGGCGGTGGCGCGATCCACCCGCCCATTCAAGGCCCGCGGGGCTCGGGTGCAGCGTTGCCCAGGCTGCCAGCTGGCGCGCTGGGCATGTATCTGTGCCGAGCGTCCGCAGCTGGATTGCGCCATCAGCTTCTGTCTGATCATGCATGCCTATGAGCCGCTCAAGCCGACCAACACCGGCCGCCTGATTGCGGACTGCCTGCCGGACACCCATGCCTTTGAGTGGGCGCGGACGGAGGTTGATCCCGCGTTGCTGGCCTTGCTGGCCGACCCGCAGTATCAGCCCTATGTGGTCTTCCCCGGCGAATATGCGCAGCCGGGCCAGCAGGTCTGCGCCGCAATTGAGCCTGAGCCTGGCCGTCGCCCGTTGCTGATCATTCTGGATGCGACCTGGACCCAGGCGCGCAAGATGTTTCGCAAGAGCCCTTATTTGGCCGATCTGCCGATACTGAGTCTGCACACTGAGCGGCTGTCGCGCTACCGGCTGCGTCGTTCCAGCCGCGACGATCATCTATGCACCGTCGAAGTAGCTGCCGCCTGTCTGGCGTTGGCCGCAGAGGAGGTTGCCGCCCGTCAGCTCGATGACTATTTCGATCTGTTCAGCCGGGGCTATATGGATTCCTGCCGCCGCCGGCCTCAGTGATGGCCGGCGGGTTCCTGCTGCACCGCCACGGTCGCCTGCCTGCGTCGATCCAGGTAGATCGGCACCAGCTGGGCGGTGAGCATGCCCGCCAGCATCAATGCGCAACCCAGCAGCCCGCGGGGAGTCAGGGTTTCTCCCAAGATCAGCCAGCCGGCGAGGGCGGCGAACACCGCTTCCAGACTCAGGATAATGGCCGCGTGCGAAGTGATCGCATCCTTTTGTGCGACGACTTGCAGGGTAAACGCCACACCAACGGCGAGAATACCGCCATAGAGGATGGCCGGCAGGGCGTCATGGATGGCCGCAAAGCTGATGGGCTCAAAAACCAGCGCCAGGCTCAGGCTGACGACTGCGCAAACCAGAAACTGGATAAACGACACCAGAATGGGGTCGTAGCGGCTGGCCAGAGCGCCGACCAGCAGCACATGCACGGCCCAGAAGCAAGCCCCGACCAGTTGCAGCCAGTCACCGGGGGCAACGGTAAATTCGGCGGTCACGCTCAGCAGCATCATCCCGACCAGAGCCATCACGGCGCCGGCCCAGGTGCCGCGGTGGGTGCGCATGCCGATAAACAGACCAAACACCGGGACCAGAATAACGTACAGTCCGGTGATGAATCCCGAGTTGGTCACGGTGGTGAACATCAGACCAATCTGCTGCAGGTTGATACCCAGCGTCAGTACCGCGCCCAGCGCAATACTGCCCAGCAGCATCGGTTTGCTCAGTCGTTCGGGGGTGTCGGGTTTGGCGGGCTTGCGCAACAGCCAGATCAGCGGCATTACGGTTACGGCACCGAGCAGAAAACGCAGGCCGGTGTAAAGGAAGGGACCAATATGATCCATGCCCAGGCGCTGGGCCACAAAGGTACTACCCCAGATCAGGGCAGTGATCAGCATCAGGACATCGGCACGGTAATGGCGCAGGTTCATGCTATCAAGCTCGGCAGACAAAACCGCCATTATCCCCGCGACCGCGGAACTGCTGCCAGATACAGCTGCCTGCGCAGACTGTACCGGTACAACATGGCATTGACTGAAACGCCTGTGACTGGCAGTCTCAGCGTGCTTGTCTCAGCCAATAACAAAAATGACTGCCAGGACGCCTAGCATGGGTCTCACCTATGACATCTTGATTGCCGATGATCACCCCCTGTTTCGCAGTGCGCTGCGTCAGGCCCTTCGCGATGGGCTGGGCGAGACCGTCAGCCTGAGCGAGGTAGGCAGCATCAGCGAGCTGCAACAGCGTCTGGCCGAACGAGCCGACTGGGATCTTGTACTGCTGGACCTCAACATGCCCGGCGCCTACGGCTTCTCCGGGCTGGCTCAGATGCGTGGCCAGTATCCGCAAATTCCTGTGATCCTCATTTCAGCCCAGGAAGAACCGACGATTGCGCGCCGTGCGCGTGATTTCGGTGCCAGCGGGTTTATCCCCAAGTCCGCCAGTCTCGAAGCCATCCAGGCTGCGGTGCAGTCTGTGCTCGATGGCAGCGTGTGCTGGCCGCCGGGTATCGACAATCCGCCCGGCATGAGCGACGAGCAGCAGCAGATCAGCGAGCGGGTCGCCAGCCTCACCCCGCAACAGTTTCGCGTGCTGACCATGGTCTGTGATGGCCTGCTGAACAAGCAGATCGCCTACGAGCTGGACGTGTCCGAGGCCACCGTCAAGGCCCACGTCACCGCCATCTTCCGCAAACTCAACGTCCGTACCCGCACCCAGGCTGCGCTTGTGCTGCAGCAGATGGAACTGGCCAGCTAGAGCGTCGCCGAATGCCGGCTACGACGGAAGTCGGCTGGGCAAAGCCGTTTGGCACTGTCAGACTGAAGGTTGTGACACTGTTGCGGGTTGAGCGCGCCTCATGATGCTTTCCGGTGGGCTGGTAGCCTTCATATTTCTGCTGTACATGGCCTTGCTGTTCGTCATTGCCTTTTGGGGTGATCGCAACGCGAGTGTGCTCAAGCCGCGCCTGAGGGTCTGGGTCTACAGCCTGTCGCTGGCCGTCTGGTGTACCAGCTGGACCTTTTTTGGTTCGGTCGGCATGGCGACCGACCAGCTCTGGGGCTTTTTGCCCATCTACCTGGGGCCGTTGCTGCTGTTTCTGTTTGGCTGGCGCCTTTATGCGCGCATGATTGCGATCAGCAAGCAGGAAAATATTACCTCCATCGCCGATTTTATCGCCTCGCGCTACGGCAAGTCGCAAAGCCTGGGTGTTGTCGTCTCGCTGCTGTGCCTGGTTGCCGTGCTGCCGTATATCGCGCTGCAACTCAAGGGGATCGTGCTGGGCTACAGCCTGCTTACCGGCGGCGGAACCGAAGCGGCAACGCCATTGAATGCGTTCGGCGCGGAAGATACCGCGCTGGCCGTCACCCTGGTTCTGGCATTGTTTACCGTGCTGTTCGGGACCCGCAGCCTGGATGTGACGGAGCACCACCGAGGCATGATGCTGGCGATTGCCTTTGAGGCGCTGGTCAAGCTGCTGGCGTTTCTGGCGGTCGGGCTGTTTGTGGTGTTCGGGCTGTTCGGCGGCGCAGCAGACCTGATAACTCAGGCGCGCGCCGAGCCGGTGCTGGAGAGCTACTGGCAGCGCGATACGCCGGTCATCGGCATTCTGCTGCAAACCTCCATCGCGATTTTCGCCTTCATCTGCCTGCCCCGACAGTTCCAGGTCGCTGTGGTGGAAAACAGCGAGCCGGGTGATCTGCGTCTGGCACGCTGGGTTTTTCCGGTTTACCTGCTGCTGGCCGGCCTCTTTGTGGTGCCCATCGCTTTGGCTGGTCAGATGCTGCTTGGCGACGGCATGTCGCCCGATTCCTACGTCATCAGTCTGCCGTTACTACAGGGCAATCCGGTGTTGGCCATGGCTGCCTTCCTGGGTGGTGCCTCGGCGGCATCCGGCATGGTGATCGTGGCGGCGATCGCGCTCAGCACCATGGTCTCGAACGATGTGGTATTGCCGATCCTGTTGCGCAACCGCGTCGGCGCCGAGCATTCCTACGAGCGTTTTCGTGGCTGGTTGCTGAACGTCCGGCGCACCAGCATTCTGATTATTCTGCTGCTGGCCTATGTGGTTTACCGCTTGATCGGCAGCGAGACCAGTCTGGCCAGCATCGGCCAGGTCGCGTTTGCCGCTATCGGCCAGTTGGCGCCGGCGATGTTTGGCGCGCTGTTCTGGAAGCAGGCCAACCGCACCGGCGTGCTGGCGGGGCTGCTGGTCGGGATCGTGCTGTGGCTGTATCTGCTGGTGTTGCCGCTGGTTGGGGCCGGCTTGCATTGGCATACCGACCAGCTGCCGATGATCGAAGTGGTGCGGACCGCCGCCGCGAGCTGGGGCGTGGATGCGCTGACGCTGGCCAGCGTGGTGTCACTGGTATGCAACTTCCTGGTCTTCGTTGCCGGCTCGCTGTTTAGCCGGACGCGTGTGCTGGAACACTGGCAGGCCAGCCGCTTTGTCAGCCAGGACAGCGAGCCCTGGATTGACGGGCCCGGCAAGGTGCTGCTGCGGGTGCGGGTCGACGACCTGCTGGAGCTGGCCTCGCGTTTTGTTGGGGAGGAGCGCGCCGAGGCGGCCTTCAATCATTATGCCCAGCGCCAGGGTGGCAGCCTGCATGGCAGCCAGACTGCAGACTCCGGCTGGATTACCCTGACCGAGCGCCTGCTGGCCGGCGTACTGGGCGCTTCGTCGGCGCGGCTGGTGGTGAAGGCAGCGATTGAAGGGCGCGACATGCAGTTTGACGATGTGGTGCGCATCGTTGATGAAGCCTCCGAGGTGCTGCAGTTCAACCGGGGCCTGCTGCAGGGCGCGATCGAGAACATCAGTCAGGGGATCAGCGTGGTTGATAAATCCCTGCGGCTGGTGGCCTGGAATCGCCGTTATCTGGAAATGTTCCAGTATCCGGAAGGGTTGATTGCCATCGGTCGTCCGATTGCCGACATCATTCTGCACAATGCCCGGCGCGGGTTGTGCGGGCCCGGTGACCCGCAACTGCACGTCGACAAGCGCATCGCCTGGATGCAGCAGGGTACGCCGCATCGCTCCGAACGCATGTTCCCTGACGGCAGCGTCATCGAGATCATCGGCAACCCGATGCCCGGTGGCGGCTTCGTCATGAGCTTCACCGACATCTCCGCCTTCCGCGAAGCCGAGCGGGCGTTGCAGGAAGCGAACGAGAGTCTGGAGCGGCGGGTGGACGAGCGCACCCGCGAGCTGTCCCAGCTCAACCAGGCACTGCTGCAGGCGCAGGCCCAGACCGAGCGGGCCAGTCAGTCCAAGAGTCGATTCCTGACCGCCGTCAGCCATGACCTGATGCAGCCGCTCAATGCCGCGCGTCTGTTCTCCGCCTCGCTGGCCCATCAGTCCGACATGCCGCCGGAGGTGGAAGAGCTGGTGCGCCATCTGGACAGCTCGCTGGCGTCCGCCGAGGAGCTGATTTCCGATCTGCTCGATATTTCCCGTCTCGAAGCCGGGCGCATCGTGCCGGAGCTGGGTGATTTTGCCCTCAGTGAGCTGTTTGACCCGCTGCGCATCGAGTTCAGTGCGCTGGCGGTCGAGCAGGGTATTGATCTGCGCATTCACAGCAGCCGGCTGCGGGTGCGCAGCGACATGCGCCTGCTGCGCCGGGTGCTGCAGAACTTCCTGACCAACGCCTTCCGCTATGCCAGTGCTGCGCGGGTGGTGCTGGGTGTGCGCCATCTGCACGGCGCGGTACGGATTGAGGTCTGGGACCAGGGGCCGGGCATTCCGCAGGACAAATTGCAGCTGATCTTTGAAGAGTTTCAGCGACTCGACAGTCACCGTACCCAGGCCGAAAAGGGGCTGGGCCTGGGGTTGGCCATTGCCGACGGTCTGTGCCGGGTACTCGGGCACGAGCTGAGCGTGCGTTCCTGGCCGGGGCACGGCAGTGTGTTCAGCGTTACCGTGCCGCTGGCGAGCATGCCGCGGGCAGTGCGCAGTCGGACGGCCAAGCCCGAGCTGCCACCGCAGTTCGACGGCGCGCCGGTACTGTGTATCGACAATGAGAGCAGCATTCTGGCCGGCATGCAGAGCCTGCTCGGGCGCTGGCAGTGCCGCGTCGCAGTCGCGCGCGACCGGCAGGAAGTTCGGCAATTGCTCGATCAGGGCTTCGTCCCGGAGCTGGTGCTGGTTGATTACCACCTCGATGATGGCGATACCGGCACTCAGCTGATGCTGTGGCTGCGTGACTTGCTTGATGCCGACTTGCCGGGGGTAGTGATCAGTGCCGATGGCCGTCAGGATGTGCTCAGTGAAATCTCGCTGGCAGGCCTGTCGTATCTGCCCAAGCCGGTCAAGCCGGCGGCGCTGCGGGCGCTGATCAGCAGGCACATTGCACTTGCCTAGCATGCGACCGTAACAGTTTGCCGGATGTTGTTTTCTAGCTGTATCTGTCCTGTCGCCCGGCGGCGGGCTAGGCTGCACATCTATATATTCTGATACTGCCCGGCCCGTCTTTACGCCCATGTCTGCCAAAACCAGTGCGCTGCTCTGCGGCGCGCGCGATACCGTTCCCATGCTGATCGGCGCGACGCCGTTCGGTGTCATTTTCGGCACGCTGGCTGTTGCCAGCGGCCTCTCGCTGCCTGCCACCCTGCTGATGTCGGCGCTGGTCTTCGCCGGCTCAGCCCAGTTTATTGCCGTGAGCCTGATCGCCAGCGGCGCCGGGCTGGTTGTGCTGCTGCTGACGACCTTTATCGTCAATCTGCGGCATGCGCTCTACAGCGCCAGCCTGATGAGCCATGTCAGTCACCTGTCCCAGCGCTGGAAGATTCCGCTGGCGTTCTGGTTGACCGACGAGAGTTTTGCCGTGGTCCAGCGGCACTATCTGGATCCGCAGATCCCGCTGGAGAACAAGCACTGGTACTACCTCGGCTCGTGTCTGGCGATGTACGGCAACTGGTTCCTGTGCACGCTGGTGGGGGCTTTGCTGGGCAACGCGCTGCCCGGTATGGCCGGCTGGGGCCTGGACTTTGCCATGGTCGCGACCTTCACCGGGATCGTCGTGCCGCTGCTGCGCACCCGGCCCATGCTGCTGGCCGCCGTCGTGGCAGGGCTGGTGGCGCTGGTTGCCTACGATCTGCCGTGGAAGCTGGGCTTGATGCTGGCAGCGCTTTGCGGCGTCAGCGCCGGCGTGCTGGCCGAACGCTGGAGCGCGGCAGCCTCCGTACGGGAGGTGGGCAATGAGTCAGTTTGAAGCGGTTCTGCTGCTGGGCATGGGCGTGATCACCTTCGCCATTCGCTACACCCTGTTTGCGGTGGGTCATCGGGTGCGCTTCAGTCCGCTGGTGCAGCAGGCGCTTGGCTATGTGCCGGTCGCGGTCCTGACGGCGATCATTGTTCCGGCTGTCGTCATGCCCGACGGCAACAGCCTGCAGCTGACGCTGGACAACGCCTACCTGGTCGGTGGCGTGGTCGCCGTGCTGATTGCTGCGTTCAGTCGCAACCTGCTGCTGACCATCTTCGGCAGCATGCTGGTGTTCTTCCTCTGGCGTTGGTGGCTGGCGGGCTGACTACCACAGCGAGGCGCGACGGCTGCTGAGGGCGACCAGCATCAGCGCCAGCGCGGCGCAGGAAATGATGCTGGCAAAGCCCAGCACCGTCGGCGCGAAGCCGATCATGTCGCTGACAAAGCCAACGCCCAGCACCACCGACGCCATGGTCAGGTAGGCCATCAGGTAAAACGCCGAGTTGATCCCGCCGCGCTGATCGGCCGGTGCGCTGTTGCTGATCGAGGCAATACCCACCACGCCGGTCGCGCCCGCGCCGCTGGCCGTTGCCAGTGTGGCGAGGGTAAACATCCAGGGCGAGCTGTAGACCACGGCCGCAGCCATCACGCCGAGACCGATGATCAGTGTGGACGGGCCAACCAGCAGCAGGCGATCCAGTGGCTGACGCTTGCAGGCAAACTGGCTTACCCCGGCCATCAGCTGCCAGCCGGCGGCGAACAGGCCGGCCTTGGTGCGATCATCGATGCCGACCAGCTTGGTCGCCAGTGAGGGGCCGAGCGAGGCATACAGGCTGCCGGTGGACCAGGCCAGACAGATCGCCGCGGCAGCGAAGATAAACGCTCCGAGCATCTCCCGCGGCACCTTGATAGTGGTCGGCCGCCAGGCGCGCCAGCGAAAGTCCGGGTGGCGCTGGCCGATATCGGCCGGCCAGGGGGCGAGCAGCAGCAGGGCGACCGTCAGGCCACCAAGGGCCAGGGTTACCGCAAACGGCCAGGTCAGCGCTGCATCGCCCAGCCCGAGCATCAGCGAGCTGACGGTCGGGCCGGCAAAGGCGCCAAGGGTAAAGAACAGCGCCGACAGGGTGGCGGCGCGGGTCCAGTTGCCGTCCGGTTCCAGTTCGACCAGTGCGGCCGAGGAGGCGCCGGTCACGATCCCGGTGCCGATACCGGTCAGCACCCGGGCGATACCCAGCCCATAGATATCGCGCGCCAGGATAAACATTACCGCACCGGCCAGAATGAACAGCAGCCCCGGCACCATCATCTGGCGACGACCAATCTTGTCCGACAGTGAGCCCAGGGTTAGCAGGGTGGTCACCACCCCGAGGACATAGATCGAGAAGACAGCGGTCAGCGCCGTGGAGGAAAAGCCCATCTTCGCCTGCCAGACGGCGTACAGCGGGGTGGGCACGTTGCTCGCGAAGATGGTGGTGAAAATCGCCATCAGGGCAGCGATCATCGCCACACGGCGACTCGACGCGGCGCTGCTGGCTGGCGATTGACCTGACATGTTCACGCTCCCCCGGGGACAAAGAGCGAGATTATCGCAAAATCAGCGCCCCAGCGGACAGCCAGTGCGGCCATCACCGTTGCTGATGGGGTGCCGGTTCGGTGAGTGAGCGCGACAACTCCGCAATCGACAGCGGCGTTCTGGCGTCCAGTGCCCGCTCTGCCATCAGGCGCAGCGCCGCCGCATCCGGTCGCCGCTGCGGCCATTGCTCCACCTCGCTGATCAACGCAGTCTCGCCGGTGGCGGGGTCCACGGTGGCCAGGGCAAAACGGAACGGATGGTAGCCACTCATGCCAAGGCGCAGATCGGTCGCCACCCACTGCCCGTCAATCAGGTCGTAGCGCAGGCGGTCACCGGTAAACCAGCGCAGACGCTGGTCCTGCGGTGATTCGAGCAGTGCCTGTCGGGCCTCGCTGGCGCGGGTCGGCAGCTTGATCAGGGTCAGCGGTTCATGGTCCAGCCAGCCGACCAGCCCTTCGTAGTAGTTGTCGCCGTCGACCGCCATAACCCGCCAGAGCAGGGTGTTGAATGGGGTCGGCGTACTGAAGGTCGCCTGGGGCTGGATACCCTGCTGTGCCAGTGCGGCTTGCAGGTGATGGTCGGCCATCTGCTTGCCGATCAGCGTGCTGCCGAGATACAGCGAACTGAGCAGCAGCCCGGCGTATTGCCAGCGCAGGCCGCTGCGGCCCAGCCCGATCACCAGCCCTGCCAGCATCGCCAGCAGCAAGGGCAGGGTGTAGAGCGGGTCAATGATGAAAATACTGGAAATCGCCACCGGCGGCATCGGCAGCGGCCAGAACAGCTGGGTACCGTAGGTGGTGAAACTGTCGAGTAGCGGATGGGTGCAGAGCACCAAAGCCAGGGTGGCGAACAGCCTGCCGCTGCTGTAGCCCGCGTCCGGCCAGCGTTTGCGTATCAGCCAGGTGAGCAGCGCGGCGAGTGTTGCCAGCACGAACAGGGAGTGGCTGAACCCGCGATGGTAGGTCATGTCGGCGACCGCATCGCCGTAGTCGATCAGCACGTCCAGATCGGGCACCGTACCCAGTGCTGCGCCGTAGATCAGCGCCTTGCGGCCCTGCCAGCGGCCGAGCATTGCGCCCTGGATCGAGGCGCCGAGAACGATCTGGGTAACTGAATCCATGGAAAGACTCCGCAGGGTGAGATGCACAGCCTACTGCATCTCGTTGCCCCGCGCAGTCCTGTCACGTTTCCCGATTTTTCAGCTCAGGTCGTGCTGACGATCCAGCTCGATGCACTGATCCAGCAATTCCAGGTAGGCCTTGCGGCTCTTGACCTTGGTCTGGCGGAAGGCAGTCATATTCAGCGCAGCCAGCTCCCGGGCCTTGGCCATGGCTGCCGCTTCCAGCTCCTCGGCCGCGACCACCTTGTCGAGGAAGCCGGCAATGACGGCTTCTTCCGGGCTGAACATTTCGGCGTTGATCACCGCACGGCCAAAGGCGGCTGGCGTCAGGCGGGCACGCGCCAGTTCGATGCCGGCGTGGTGCATGGTCATGCCGATGGCGGTTTCGTTCAGGCCAATCTTGAACGGACCCTCAACGCCCAGTCGGTAATCGGACGACAGCAGCAGGAACGCGCCCTTGGCAATTGCGTGGCCGGTGCACACGGCAACAATCGGGAAGGGGTGAGACAGCATGCGGCGTGACAGGGTTGAACCGGACGCCACCAGCGCCTTGGCCGCATCCGGGCCAGAGGTCATGACTTTCAGATCGTAGCCGCCGGAGAAAATGCCCGGCTTGCCGCTCAGCACCACCACGGCGCGGTCCTTTTCCGCCTGATCCAGCGCAGCGTTAATCGCAGCGATCATGTCGGGCGACAGGGCGTTCACCTTGCCATTATCCAGGCTCAGGTGGGCAACGCCGTCAGCGAAACGATAGGAGACCAGCTCGCTCATCAGAAAGTCCTCACATAGAAAGTCATACGGCATCAGCGCCGCAGCGTAAAGCAGGCAGTTTACCAACTAATTCATGACTGGCGAGTCCGCCAAAGCCGGAGTCACGAGTGGTTGAAAACAATGGAAAAAGGGTTTGCCAAAGCGCCCGTGTTTCGATACATTAGCGCGCCTCGGTAGCAGGGTAACCCGCACGCCGAGATCCGGAGAGGTGTCCGAGTGGCTGAAGGAGCACGCCTGGAAAGTGTGTATACGTTAATAGCGTATCGAGGGTTCGAATCCCTCTCTCTCCGCCAGACAAACGAAAAAGCCCCAGCGCAAGCTGGGGCTTTTTCGTTTGTGCGGTGAACAGACGGACGAGAACCCTCACGGTTCGACCGGAGCCAGCAACGCTGGCGCAGGAACGTCGGAGCGCAGCGACGACGGCCCGAGGCTGGTTCAGCCGAGGGCGAGGCGCAAAGCGCCGAGTAATCCCCCCCTAGCAGACAACGAAGGACCTTGGCGCAAGCTGGGGCTTTTTCGTTTGTGCGGTGAACAGACGGACGAGAACCCTCACGGTTCGACCGGAGCCAGCAGCGCTGGCGCAGGAACGTCGGAGCGCAGCGACGACGGCCCGAGGTGGGTCCAGCCGAGGGCGAGGCGCAAAGCGCTGAATAATCCATCTGTCTCAGCCAGCCAAGCAACGACCTACAACCCTGAGAGCTCAGCTTGTTCGCCGGTACCACCTGACAGGCGAGGCGAGCAATCTCAAACCCGCCATCCTCCGCAGCGCCGAAATTCCCGCCTGCATACTCGGTAATCAATCCAGTCAACGCAGATTTCGTTGCATCGAGTGCGTTGCGAGTCGCAGTGCACGCATGTCTGCATCAATATGTTGTTTTCCGTCCCGTCCCGCTGCTGCCGCTCCCACTCCCGAGCCTCGGAGCGCCATAAACCGCTGCATGTCCTGTAACTCCGGATTTGTAATACTCCTCACGAAATGATTTGTATCAACTAAGGTTTGTCTTGGTGGTGATACGTTCAAGCACATCGCCATGCAGATGGCTGACTGTTTCACAGGTTTTGTAGATGGAGTTGCCCTTGCCTGTGCGTCTTTGCAGGGGTGAACACGGATAAGGCTTCATTCCTCTGGAGGTGTCCAATGGACAGCGCACCTGATCGTGAGAAAGACAAGGGCCAGGATATGGCCTCCCGCTTCCCTACTGCGTATTCGATTCTGTTCCTGCTGATCATTCTGATGGCCGGTCTCACCTGGATCATGCCGGCGGGCAAGTTTGACCGCGAGATGAACGAGGCGGTTGGGCGTGAGGTGGCGGTTGCCGGCACTTACCATGAAGTTGAGCCGAATCCGCAGGGCATCGTCGAGGTGATGCTGGCGCCCGGCGCGGGTTTCTATGATCCGGACAGTTATGCGGCCAACGCGATTGATGTGGCGCTGTTCGTGCTGTTTCTGGGCGGCTTTCTCGGTGTGGTGAACGCCACGGGCGCCATTGATACGGGCATCCGGTCGGCGATGGTGCATCTGAAGGGTCACGAGATCTGGATGATTCCGATACTCATGAGCCTGTTTGCCATCGGTGGCACGACCTATGGCATGGCTGAGGAGACGCTGGCGTTCTATGCCTTGCTGATACCCGTGATGATGGCGGCGGGGTATGACTCGGTTACCGGTGTGGCGATCATTCTGATCGGGGCCGGCATTGGTGTGCTTGGCTCGACAATCAACCCGTTCGCGACGGTGATTGCGGCCAATGCGGCGGGTATTCCGTTTACCGACGGGATTATCCCCCGGTTCGTGATTCTGCTGGGCGGGCTGGTGATCTGCATCGCTTACGTGATGGTGTATGCCCATCGCGTTAAACAGGACCCGTCCAGGTCGGCGGTGGCCAAGCAGCTTGAGGAGCACAAGGCCTTTTTCCTCAAGCGTCAGGCTGAGGAGGAGCATAGTGATCACCTGACCGGCATTCAGTCGGTGGTGCTGGTGCTGTTTGCACTGACCTTCGCGGTGATGATCTGGGGCGTTTCATCCCAGGGCTGGTGGATGGCGCAGATGGGCGCGCTGTTCCTCGGGTCTGCAATCGTGATCGGCGTGATTGCACGTCTGGGCGAGAAGGGTCTGACCAGTCACTTTGTCGACGGTGCCAGAGAGTTGCTGGGTGTGGCACTGGTTGTCGGGTTGGCGCGCGGGATTGTGGTGATCATGGAAAACGGCCTGATCGCAGACACCATGCTGCACAGCGCAGCACAGGCGCTGGACGGCATGGGCGGCTTGGCCTTTATCAATCTGATGTTCTGGATCGAGGCGGCGATGAGTTTTCTGGTGCCGTCATCTTCGGGGCTGGCTGTGCTCTCCATGCCGATTCTCGCGCCTCTGGCTGATTTCGCCGGGGTCGGACGTGACCTTGTGGTCACTGCCTATCAGTCGGCCAACGGTCTGGTGAACTTCATCAACCCGACCTTTGCGGTGGTGGTTGGCGGGCTGGCCATCGGCCGGGTGTCCTACGACCGCTGGCTGGCTTTCGTCTGGCCGCTGCTGGTTATTCTGGTGCTGTTCATCACTGCCGTTCTGAGTATTTCCGTTCTGCTGTGAGCGTTTGGCTAATGCAATAGGGAGAAAGGATATGTCTGTTCAAGAGCTGGGCGTTCACTCCGAAACAGGGCGGTTGCGTCAGGTGGTTGTTTGCCGGCCGGGGCTGGCGCATCGGCGACTCACGCCCGGCAATTGCCAGGAGTTGCTGTTCGATGACGTCTTTTGGGTAAAGCAGGCGCAGAAGGATCACGATGTATTTACCCAGCTGATGCGCGACGAAGGCGTGGAGGTGCTGGACGTCAACACCCTGCTGGCCGAAACCCTCGATAACGCCGAGGCGCGCAGCTGGGTGCTGGATCACCGGATTACCGCCAATCAGGTCGGAGTAGGCGCAAAATCCGAACTGGTCAGCTGGATGACAGAGATTCCGAGTGAGCTGCTGGCCAGGCATCTGCTTGGCGGCCTGACCGTTGAGGAGCTGCCCTTTGAGCCTGCGGGGCTGTTCGGCAGTTACATCGGCCATCACGGATTTGTGTTGCCGCCACTGCCGAACGCGCTCTTCACCCGTGACAACAGCGCCTGGATCTACGACGGTGTGGTGGTCAACCCGATGTTCTGGAATGCCCGCCGCCCTGAGACGCTGCTGAATACGGCGATTTACAAGTTCCACCCAAACTTTGCCGGTCGTACCAAGATTCACTGGGGCGACCCGACGGTCGACCACGGGCTGGCGACCCTCGAAGGGGGCGACATCATGCCGGTTGGCAGCAAGACTGTGCTGGTCGGAATGGGGGAGCGTTCCTCGCCCCAGGCCGTCGGCCAGCTGGCGCAGGCCCTGTTTGCCGGGGAGGTGGTCGAGCGCGTGCTGGCGTTTCGCATCCCCAAATCCCGCTCGGCGATGCACCTGGATACCGTGTTCACCCTGTGCGGCGGCGACGTGGTGACCACCTTCAAGGAAGTGGCGGATGAGCTGGTGTGCTACGACATTCGCCCGGGAGACGCCCTGGGGGCGCTGGATTTTCGTATGGATCCGCGTCCGATCTTCGAGATCGTGGCCGAGGTGCTTGGCTTCAGCAAGCTGCATGTCGTGCCCACCGGTGGTGATACCGAGGAGGAGCGGGCCCGTGAGCAATGGAACGATGGCAATAACGTGGTGGCGCTTCGCCCCGGCGTGGTCATCGCCTATGACCGCAATGACGATACCAATGCCGAACTGAAGGCAGCCGGCATCGAGGTGCTGGAGATACCGGGGGCCGAACTCGGGCGCGGTCGGGGTGGCGGCCACTGCATGAGCTGCCCAACGGCGCGCGATCCGGTTTGAACAGGACAGGAGACCACAGACCATGGCATTCAATCTGAAAAATCGCAGCTTTCTGACGCTGCGCGACTACACGCCGAAAGAAATCGCCTTTCTGCTCAAACTGGCGGCCGACCTCAAGGCGGCAAAGTACGCCGGCACCGAACGCCCGGTTCTGCAGGGCAAGGATATTGCGCTTATTTTCGAGAAAAGCTCCACCCGAACCCGTGTCGGTTTTGAAGTGGCCGCGTACGATCAGGGCGCCAGAGTGACCTATCTCGGGCCGTCCGGGAACCACATCGGTCACAAGGAAACGGTAAAGGACACCGCGCGCGTGCTTGGCCGAATCTACGACGCCATCGAGTACCGGGGTTTTGGCCAGGAGGTGGTGGAAACGCTGGCTGCCTACGCCGGTGTGCCGGTGTATAACGGGCTGACTGACGAGTTTCACCCGACCCAGATTCTGGCTGACTTTCTGACCATGCAGGAGCATGTCGACAAGCCGTTGCATCAGGTTGCCTATGCCTTTCTCGGTGACGCGGGCAACAACATGGGCGACAGCCTGCTGATTGGTGGCGCCAAGATGGGCATGGATGTGCGTCTCTGCGCCCCGCGTGCCTGCTGGCCGGAGGAGAGCATTCAGCGTGAGGCCCGGGAGATAGCGGAGCAGACAGGCGCGCGGGTGACCCTGACCGAAAGCGTGGACGAGGCGGTGCGGGGTGTGGATTTTGTCTATACCGATGTCTGGGTCTCCATGGGCGAAGCCAAAGAGAAGTGGGCAGAGCGTATCAAGCTGCTCAAGCCCTATCAGGTCACCCGCGAGGTGATGGAGAAGACCGGTAATCCGCGCGCCTGCTTTATGCATTGCCTGCCCGCCTTTCATAACGCGGAAACCACTGTCGGCGCTGAGATCCAGCGCGAATTCGGTCTCGATTGCATGGAGGTGACGGAGGAGGTATTCGAGAGCCCGGCATCCATCGTGTTCGATCAGGCGGAAAACCGAATGCACACCATCAAGGCGGTTCTGGTCGCCACCCTCGGAGGCTAGCATGCTGATCGTCGTCGCCCTGGGTGGCAATGCTCTGCTTAAGCGCGGGGAGGCCATGACTGCCGAAACTCAGCGGGCCAATGTGAGCACGGCTGCTGCCGCGCTGGCGGAACTGGTCAGTGAGGGGCATCAACTGGTGATTACCCATGGCAATGGGCCGCAGGTCGGCCTGCTGGCCCTGCAGGGCGCAGCCTACCGCCCCGATGGCGCCGACCCGCTGGATGTACTGGGCGCCGAGACCGAAGGCATGATCGGCTACATGATCGAGCAGGAGCTGGAAAATGCCATCGACCATCAGAAGCCGGTCGCAACGCTGCTGACCCAGGTGGTGGTGGATCTGGCTGACCCGGCGTTTCAAAAGCCGACCAAGTTTGTCGGGCCGGTATACGACAAAGCCGAGGCCGAACGCAGGGCGGCGGCTGCCAACTGGTCGATTGCGCAGGATGGTGACAAGTGGCGCCGCGTGGTGCCATCGCCGGCGCCGCTTGAGATTCCCGACCTGTCGGTGCTGAAAATCCTGCTGCGCAACGAGGTGATTGTCATCTGTGCGGGCGGCGGTGGTATTCCGGTGGTGCGCCGGCCCGACGGCAGCCTTGTTGGCGTGGAGGCGGTGATTGACAAGGATGCGGCCAGTGCCTTGCTTGCAGAACAGATTGGTGCCGATGCACTGCTTTTGCTGACCGATGTTGATGCGATCTATCGCGATTTCGGTACTCCGCAGGCCCGGCGGGTGAGTGCGCTGAGCGTAGCTGACCTCGACGGCATCAGCCTGCCGGCGGGCTCGATGTTGCCGAAGGCCAAGGCTGCCGCGCAGTTTGCCGGCACCGGCAAGATCGCCGCCATTGGCCGGCTGGAGGATGCCTCTGGTATTTTGCGCGGCAGCGCGGGGACGCGGATCGGCTGACCCATCTCGCCTGAGCTCGAGGCAATTTCTCCGCTACTCACCTTCAAGTGGCGGCAAGACCGTGTGGCAGCAGCCACGCTGCACGGCTCGTTGGCATGTCCCCCGCTTCAGCCTGCTTCTGGGCGTTGCCGAAAATATCGATTGCCATCATTGCAGTGCCTTTGCTTCAATCCAGATGGCATATCGATATCAATTTTAATCAGGAGCTTTACATGGATGTTTGTCTTCCGACGCGTGTCGCTTCCAGAATAAAAGCGGCGTCCTGCTTCGCAGCGGCAGCGTGTTTGGCCGGATGCCTCGGTGGCGGTGGCGGTGGCGGGTCAGTCGAGCAAACCGATCCGCTGGTGGCCGAGACCCGGCTCGGAGACTTTCGCGGCGTGAGTGAAAACGCGATGCGCGTGTTCAGGGGTATTCGTTACGGAAACGCGCAGCGGTTTGCCGCGCCGACAATGGCTCAGGAGCATGAGGGGGTCATCGAACTGGGCGATTTCGCTGATGCCTGCGCGCAGCCGAACACCACATTCGGTAACCCCAGCGCCAGTGAAGACTGCCTGTACCTGAACGTCTATGCTCCAGCCGAGCCCGGCGAATATCCGGTCATTATCTGGATTCACGGTGGGGCATTGCTGGGCGGTGACGGTGGGCCGGACTGGGAGCCCGAACGTCTGGTTGAGCGAGGTGTCGCGGTTGTAACGATTAACTACCGGCTCGGCACTTTGGGGTTCCTGCCTCATACCGAGCTGGGAGACAGTAACTTTGGTTTCCAGGATCAGCAGCTGGCGATGCGCTGGGTGCAAGAGAATATCAGCGCCTTTGGCGGTGATCCGGACAACGTAACAATCTTCGGGGAATCCGCGGGCGGACACAGCGTGTTGAGCCATATTGTCTCGCCAGCTGCGGCGGGCCTGTTTCATCGGGCTATCGTGCACAGTGGTTCCTACAATGGCAATCAGATGCCCCTCAAGCTCGCTTCCGAGCCCCTCAATGAGCCGGACGCCGAGCCAGCCTATGACGGCGAAACCCGCTTTGGCCAGCCTATTGCCGAACGTGTTCGTGAAAAGCGCCCTGACGTCTGTGGTGATGACGTTTCATTGCTCGAGTGTCTTCGTGCCGTTGATCTGGACACGTTATTCGATGCGCAGACTGAAATATTGTTCGAACGGCGTATAGAAGGCTTTGTGCCTGTCTTCGATCCAGATAGCACCACCCTTCCTTGGTCAATCAATCAGGGGTTGGCGTCTGGTGACTTCAACAAAGTCCCCGTGCTGATGGGCAGTAATCTGGATGAGGGTGATCTGTTTATGCTGATCTCTGCCGGCAGTGGCTGGACTGGCGGGTTGCCTGCCAGCTACTACGCGGTAGTGGCCAACCTCATCAAGGAGAATAGCCAGCTGGACAGCGAGGCCATCGCTGATCAGTATCTGCAGCGTGCCAGAGCCCTGATTGCGGCGGATCCGATCAGGCAGGCTGAATTGCAAGAGAGACCGCTTGGGGTGCAGTTTGTTTATGACTACACCTATGCGTATTCGCTTATCGTCACTGACTGGCGTTTCAATTGTCCCAACGACGCCCAGTGGTCGCAGCTTCAGGAAGAAGTGGATACCTATGGCTACTGGTTCTCCGATCGCGGCGCAGACGCCATCTACCGGGCCATTCGTCTGGAGGCCGGGGTTGCCATTCCCGATGTGTTTCCCCTCGGCGCTTCACACGCATTTGAATTGCCCTATCTGCTGAACAGTCAGGCAAAATTCGATCTTGGGGTGCCGTCGCCGGGGCAGCAGGCATTGTCAGATCAGATGCTTGATTATTGGGCAACCTTTGCTGCGTATGGCGATCCGAACAGCACCGAAGGTGGTGCTGAGGCCATCGAATGGCCCCGTTATACAGAGGATGGCAACATCCTGCGCCTGGACGCGCCAGTGATCGATGCGGTGCCGGTATCGGATTTCAGGACGCAGCATAACTGTGCTTTCTGGGCGGAACCTCCGCAGCGTTGAGGCTCTTTCCCGTCCTCGCCAGAGCGAACGGGGGCGGCTGAAGGGCGTCGGCTGGCCGGTGTTTAATGGCTGATTGGCGCCGCAGGTTTGCGCTGGATCACGTCTGCGATGGCTGGTGCCTGCAGCGCTGTACTCGGGCGCTAGCATGAATAAACGGTAAACAGGCCGGCTCGGGATGAGCGGTGAGAGAACAGGGAGCGTTGCATGCGAGCAGATCAGGAGGATCGTCCGCGTCGTTCGGGCGGGGCGGGCGCGTCGATTGGCCGGGTGGCGAGCCGGCTGTTGTGGATCGGGGTGGTATTGTTGCTGGTGCATGTTGGCCGCCCGGACTGGTTGCCCGCGGTGCGTGACCAGCTCGTCGCCGCGCTGTCGCCGGTGCCGGTAACGCCTACTCCCGAGGAGGCTCCCGCCACACCGGCCATCGCCGAGACGCCGCCGCTGGCAGACTCGCAGACCACGGCGGGCCAGCAGATTGCCCCGGTCGTCCGGGTTGAGGCATCCGGCGGGCGCCAGACGTCCTTCAGTGACGACAACTATGCGCCCCGGCAACTGGTGAACGTGATGGAGTCGCGTCATGTTCGCCAGTATGCGCAGTCACAGCCACGACGCATTGAACAGCCGCGTCAGCGTGGTCTGAATGGCACGGGGACTGCCACCTTCTTCTGGGAGGATGCCCGTGGTCAGCGCAGCCGCTGGCAAACCGCTTACAGCTATCGCAACAGCCTGATCGACACGGCCAGTTTCTGCAGCAACTATCGCCGCGGCTCCATTGACTACCGCACCTGCCGCAAGGGCGCCAAGGCCTGGCTGGGGGAGCGTTGCGGCAATGGCAACCGGGTGGCCGGGGAGCGGCAACGCATGTACTGCCATGCCCATAGCGGGTTCGGGCTGTGATCGCGGTGCGTTATTCACCCGGTTTGTTGGCTGATATTTCAGGAGCCCCGTTGGGCTGGCGGCGCCTTGCTTTTTGCTGGTCAAGGATTTAGCTTCTGGATCCGAAGCTAAATCACTGGTCGGGACGACCGACCCGTCATGTCCCAGCAAGAGGCGAGAATAAAGTGAAAACACGCATTACAGAACTGTTCGGCATTCAGCACCCGATCCTCCAGGGCGGCATGCACTGGGTGGGTTTTGCCGAACTGGCGGCTGCCGTTTCCAACGCGGGTGGTCTGGGCACCATCACCGGTCTGACCCAGAAGACCCCGGCCGATCTGGCCAACGAAATCGCCAAGTGCCGGGAACTGACCAGCAAGCCGTTCGCCGTCAACCTGACCTTCCTGCCGACCGTCAATGCGCCGGACTACCCGGGCTACATCGATGCCATCGTCAAGGGCGGCGTCAAGATCGTTGAAACCGCAGGCCGCAGCCCGCAGGAATACATGCCGTTGCTGAAAGACGCCGGCATCAAGGTCATCCACAAGTGCACCTCGGTTCGCCACTCGCTCAAAGCCCAGTCCATCGGCTGCGATGCGGTCTCGGTTGACGGCTTCGAGTGTGGCGGTCACCCGGGTGAAGACGATATCCCGAACATGATCCTGCTGCCGCGCGCTGCCGACGAGCTGGAAATCCCGTTTGTTGCTTCCGGCGGTATGGCTGACGGCCGCTCGCTGGTTTCGGCCATGGCGCTGGGCGCTGAAGGCATGAACATGGGTACCCGGTTCATCGCCACCAAGGAAGCGCCGGTTCACGAGAACGTCAAGCAGGCGATTGTCGCGGCTTCCGAGCTGGACACCCGTCTGGTCATGCGCCCGCTGCGCAACACCGAGCGCGTTCTCAACAACGCGGCTGTTGAGCGTATCGTCGAGAAAGAGAAGGCACTGGGCGACAAGCTGACCTTCGCCGATATCATCGATGAAGTTGCCGGTGTCTATCCACGCATCATGCAGAACGGTGAGATGGATCTGGGCGCCTGGTCCTGCGGTATGGTGGCCGGCCTGATTCATGACATTCCGAGCTGTGAAGACCTGATCGAACGCATCATGAAGCAGGCCGAAGACATCATTCGCGCCCGTCTGGTGTCGATGCTGTAATCGGATTGCCGCCTGGCATTGTGCCGGGCGGCGTCCCTGTCAGGACGTTGCTATGCCGACCACCCACATCGACTGCAGTGTTGTGAAAACCGCCGAGATCATCGGCGAGTGGTGGTCGCTGCTTATTCTGCGCAATGCCTTTCATGGCATGCGTACCTTCGATGCTTTCCAGCGCCAGCTGGACATCTCCAGCAGCGTGCTCAGCGCCCGGTTGAAAAAGCTCACCGAGGCTGGCGTGCTGCAAAAAGTGCCATCGGCGGCTGACGGGCGCTCGTTCGAGTACCGTCTGACGCCCGCTGGCATGGACCTCTATCCGATCATTATTGGCCTGATGCAGTGGGGCGAGAAGTGGCGGCCCAACGGCAAGGGTGACCGCATGTTGCTGCTGGAAAAGGCGAGCGGTCAGCCCATTCGGGGAGCGGAGGTATTATCGGCCGATGGTCGCCCGCTCAAGGCCTGGGAGGTCGAAGTGCAGGCCGGGCCCGGCGCTGATGACTATGTGCGTCAGTTGGTCGGCGAGGCCTGACTGGCGCACGATTTCGCCTGTTCGGGGTGGGCATCGGCGTTTACTTGGGTATCATTTGCCAACGCTCCGCGTGCTGCGCAGCCACCTCACAGTCACAGGGATGGTTAATCAATGAAAGCTACCTCACTGCTTGCGCTGGGTCTGACCGGTGCTCTTCTCTCCGCGCCTCTGCAGGCGGTTACCGAGTACGACAAGAAAGGCGACCTGCGTACCCAGATCACCCAGTGGATCAATCAGGCGCTCAACGGTGATGCCCAAGCCCAGCGGGAACTGGCGCAGCGTTACTACGATGGCGAAGGCGTCGAGCAGGATTATGCCAAGGCCTTCGAGCTCTACAGCGAAGCGGCTGCCCAGGGGGATGCCGAGGCCCAGTTCTCGGTAGCCTACATGTACGACATGGGTGAGGGCGTCGAGCTGGATGACCTCAAGGCCATCGAGTACTACACCCTGGCCGCCGAGCAGGGCAACGCGGCTGCCCAGTTCAACCTGGCGCTGATGTACGACGAGGGCGAGGGTGTGCCGGTGGATGACCTCGCCGCCATTGAGTGGTACCTGCGCGCGGCAGAGCAGGGCCACGCCGACGCGCAATACAATCTGGCACTCATGTACGACGAAGGTGAAGGTGTGCCGGTCAATGACAGCAAGGCCGCCGAGTATTACCTGATGGCGGCGCAGCAGGGACACGCCGATGCCCAGTACAACCTGGCGCTGCTGTACGACCTGGGCGAGGGTGTGCCGCTGGATGACCGCGAGGCCATTCGCTGGTACACCGCTGCGGCCGAGCAGGGTGATGCCGCCGCGCAATACAACCTGGCGATCATGTACGACGAGGGCGAAGGCGTGCCGGTGGATGATCGCCGTGCTATCGGGTGGTACCGCAAGGCCGCCGAGCAGGGGCACAAGGATGCCCAGTACAATCTGGCGCTGATGTACGACGAGGGTGAAGGCACCAAGGTGGACGATGCCGAGGCCATCAACTGGTATACCTTCGCCGCCGAGCAGGGGCATGCCAAGGCCCAGTACAACCTGGCGCTGATGTACGACGAAGGGGAAGGCACCGCCGAGGACAATCAGGCGGCGATCAAGTGGTACACGGCCGCGGCTGAGCAGGGCGAGCGTAATGCCCAGTACAACCTGGCGATCATGTACGACGAGGGTGAAGGCACCCCGGAAGACAATGCGCAGGCCATCAGGTGGTACACGGCTGCCGCCAGTCAGGGTGAGGCAAGCGCCATGTTCAATCTGGCCATCATGTATATGAACGGCGAGGGCATTCGTACCAACAATGCGATGGCCTACATGCTGTTTGCACTCAGTGCCGGGCAGGGGCTTGAGGGAGCGCGGGAGGCGCGTGACGTGATGGCCCAGGAACTGAGTGCCAGCCAGCTCAAGACGGCCCGGCGTGCTGCCGCCGAATGGACGGTCGGTGAGGCGCTGCCCTCACTCTGAGCACTGTCGTTGTCTTATTCATGCCGTGAATAAGTTTTATCAGTTTGGCGGGGGTCCAATCCGGACGCAATTTGCGTACTGTATCGGTCCCCGCAGAACGGCCGGTGGGCCGCCTTTGCACACCGAACAGTCTTTGCACTTCATCTTGCTCACATTATCCGGAGGTAGCTGACATGGCTGCGTTTGAAGATATCAAGAAAGTTGGCGTTATCGGCGCTGGCACCATGGGTCGCGGCATCGTGATGAACTTCGTCAACGCCGGTTACCCGGTCACCTGGCTGGACGTCAATGGCGAGATGCTGGAGAAGGGCCTGGTCGAGATCGCCGCGGTCTACAAGCGCTCGGTTGCCCAGGAGCGTTTTGACGATGCCGAAGCGCAGGCGCGTGTTGCCCGTATCAGCACCACCCAGGACTACGCAGATCTGGCCGACATGGACCTGGTGGTTGAAGCCGTCTATGAAAACATGGATCTGAAGAAGAAGATCTTCGCCGAGCTGGACAAGGCGGTTAAGCCGTCCGCGATTCTGGCCACCAACACCTCCTATCTGGATATCGACGAAATCGCTTCCGCGACCCAGCGTCCGACCCAGGTTCTGGGTCTGCACTTCTTCAGCCCGGCGCACATCATGAAGCTGCTGGAAGTCGTTCGTGGCAAGGCTACTGCCCAGGACGTCATGGACGCTTGCCTGGCTGTTGGCAAGAAGATCGGCAAGGAAGCAGTCCTGGCCGGCAACTGCCACGGCTTTATCGGCAACCGCATGCTGGAAAAATACTCCCGCCAGTCCCGCGAAGTGGTACTGGAAGGTTCCACCCCGTGGGAAGTCGACCAGGCGCTGCAGGGCTTCGGCATGGCGATGGGCCCCTACCGCATGTACGACGTCGTGGGTGTTGACCTGGGCTGGCGTTCCCGTCAGCTGGCCGGCATCGGTCGCGGCGAGCCGATCGTGTGGCTGGACAACAAGCTGTGTGAAATGGAGCGTTTCGGTCAGAAGAGCGGCCACGGCTTCTACAAGTACGAAGCAGGCAGCCGTCAGGCGATCCACGATCCGGAAACCGACATGATGGCCCGTGAAGTGGCTGAAGAAGCCGGTTACACCGCCCGTGACGTATCTGCCGAGGAAATCGTGACCCGTTGCATCCTGGCGCTGGTCAACGAAGGTGCGCGCATTCTGGACGAAGGCTTCGCCGAATCCGCTGAAGACATCGACCGCGTTTACCGCTTTGGTTACGGCTTCCCGGCTGACCGCGTAGGTCCGATGGCGTACGCCGACAGCCTGGGTCTGGACAAGGTGCTGGCCGAAATCCGCGCGCTGGAAGCCGAGCGTGGCGAGTTCTGGAAGCCCGCTGCCGGTCTGGTCAAGCTGGCCGAAGCTGGTGGTCGCTTCACCAAGGCCTGATCGAGCTGATTAAAAAAACCGCGGCAGCTTGCGCTGTCGCGGTTTTTTTGATTTTTCACAGAGGTCGAGCGGGCTGGCGGGACAACGGCGGACACGCTGGGCGTAGGGTGGACTAAGCCGAAGGCGTGTCCACCAGAGCGGCATCAGGCAAACACAGGTGTCCGCCGATCAGGCGTCGCCTTGTTACTTGTGGCTCACCGGTATGCCGGTCACGGTCTGGCCGTTGACGGTCGCTTCCTTGAGCATGATCTGATAGTGCTGGCCGTCGGTTTCGATCTGGCTCAGGCGCACCAGCAGGTAGTTCCAGTCCTTGGCAAACCATAGAGTGGTTTCGCGGCGGGCGTCGGGCTCGCGTACCCGTTCGACCTCTACCGCATCAAACTGTCCGGCTTTGGTGGTGACCCGTTCTTCGCCAACCACTCGGAACGCGTATTCTTCCACCTCATCGCCGTCGACTACGCGGTAGGTCATGTCTGTCTTGCCGGCGGCCAGATCCGCCTGCAGCGCAAGCTGATAGGTGGTCTTGTCGAGCAGGCCGGGTTCGGTTGGCAGGCTGAACGATTCACCCTTGTAGGTGCCGGTCACCTGCGCCTGGGGCCAGTCGAAGTGCTGCAGGATTTCCTTGCCCCGGCCCAGGCCGCGACGCTCGTAGTGATACGTCAGTGGTTGAATCCGGTCGTCGGCTACCCGCAGCGTGCTTTGCTCGGTCAGCCGGGCAACAAACATGCTGGCACTGAAAGACAGGTTCCAGCTGCCGTCATCATTGGCTTGCAGGCTGTGAATGGCTTCGCCGTTGACCGGAATGTTTTTCATGTCGGCGGCGTAGCTGGCGCTGAACGGCTGCAGCTCGATAGCGCCGGCGGCACTGGCACTCAAGCCGAGGAGCAGGGCCGCGAGGGGCTTGATGAATCGATTGTGCGTTATCTTTTTAATAGTCGTGTTGGCATGCATCTGGTCTTTTCTCATCTGCCGGATTCGATGTCTTCCAGTCTTAACCCGCTGGGCGGAATGGGCGTGCCATCGAGGCATGCCTGATCCCCTTCCAGGCGCAGGCGCCCGGTTGCAAACCAGCGCGCCGCGAGCGGGTACAAAGCGTGTTCCTTTACCTGTACGCGGGACGCCAGACTGGCGGCATCGTCGTCAGGATGAACGGTTACGCGTCCCTGTATGACTACCGGACCGCCATCAAGTTCTTCGGTGACGAAATGAATACTGGCCCCGTGCTCTTCATCACCCGCATCCAGTGCCCGCTGATGGGTCTGCAGGCCCTTGTGGCGGGGCAGTAGCGAGGGGTGAATGTTGAGCAGCCTGCCACGGTAATGTGTCACAAAGTCGGCAGTGAGAATGCGCATGAAGCCGGCGAGCAGCACCATATCCGGCTGAAAGGCGTCAATTTCAGCGATCAGCGCCCGATCAAAGGCTGCCCGATCGGCAAACTCGCGGTGGTCAAGGGCACGGGTCTGGATGCCGGCGTTGCTGGCGCGTACCAGTCCATAGGCCTCGGCCTTGTTGGAAATGACTGCAACGATCTCGGCTGGCGCGTCGGCGCCGGCGAGATCGTCGATCAGTGCCTGCAGGTTGGTGCCTGACCCGGAGATCAGGACAACAATACGGCTGCGCACGATATTAGTTGCCGTGCTGCAGAACAACCGCTTCGGCGCCGTCCGCGCCGCTGGCGATACGGCCAATCACCCAGGGCTGCTCGCCAGCGTCGCGCAGGCTTTGCAGAGCGGCTTGGGCCTGTTCCGCAGCCACACAGATGACCATGCCCACGCCGCAGTTCAGCACGCGGTGCATTTCGGTTTCGTCAACGTTGCCCTGCTCCTGCAGCCAGTTGAACACGGCCGGACGCTGCCAGCTGGCCAGATCAATGATTGCCTGCGAGCCTTCCGGCAGAACGCGCGGAATGTTCTCCAGCAGGCCACCACCGGTGATGTGGGCCATGGCTTTCACGGCGCCAGTCTGCTTGATCAGTTGCAGCAGGGCCTTGACGTAGATGCGGGTCGGCGCCATCAGCAGTTCGCTCAGTGGCTTGCCGTCGAGCTGGGTGCTGTGGATGTCGATACCGGCGACTTCGATGATCTTGCGGATCAGCGAGTAACCGTTGGAGTGCGGGCCGGAAGACGGCAGGGCGATCAGGGTGTCGCCGTCGATGACCTTGCTGCCGTCGATGATGTCGGCCTTTTCGACCACACCAACGCAGAAACCGGCCAGATCGTAGTCTTCGCCTTCGTACATGCCGGGCATCTCTGCGGTTTCGCCGCCAACCAGAGCACAGCCGGCGAGTTCGCAGCCGGCGCCGATGCCGGTTACAACCTGGGCGGCAACGTCCACGTTCAACTTGCCGGTGGCGTAGTAGTCGAGGAAGAACAGCGGCTCTGCGCCACAGACCACCAGGTCATTGACGCACATGGCAACCAGGTCGATGCCGATCTGGTCATGCATGTTCAGGTCCATGGCCAGACGCAGCTTGGTGCCGACGCCGTCTGTGCCGGAAACCAGTACCGGCTGGCGGTAGCCTTCGGGAATTTCACACAGGGCGCCGAAACCACCCAGGCCGCCCATTACTTCCGGACGCGCGGTGCGCTTGGCAACGTGCTTGATACGGTCGACCAGGGCGTTACCGGCGGCGATGTCCACACCGGCGTCTTTGTAGCTGATCGAGGGTTTGGAAGGCGTCTGGCTGCTCATGAGCGGATCTCGAACTGTGAAAAAAAGGATAGGTCTCGACACGCCTTGGTTGCTGTGCGGGCAGGCGCTTTCGAATAGCGGCATAGTCTACCAAGTCATGCCCGGCAGAGCCATGCCGAACACGGTCTGCCGACGTGCTGAATGCCGCGCGCAGCGCATGCCTGCGGCAAGCCGGTTGCCGCGCTTGCAAGGCTTGTTTAATGTAGCGGGTTAAAACCTTCGCAGCGTCATGGCTGTGAGAACGCCCAGCTACCCTGACGGAAGTGTTCATGCCTCTGTTGCGCAACGCCTGTATTGGCCTTTTCTCTCTCTGTCTGCCCCTGCTGTCGCAGGCTGCAGTCGTTGAATCCTTGTACCAGGTTGATGTGCCGCCGCGCGCAGAGGCTGATCAGGCTGCCCAATTGCAGGTGGCCGCGCAGGTGATGCTGGAGCGGCTTGCCGGTGCAAACGCCAAAGTCGACAGCGGTCCGCTGGCCGAGATTCTGGCGCAGCCTGGCCAGGTGACCAGACAGATTGGCTCGCTGGGCGAGGATGGGGCGCTGCGTGTCGAGTTTGACCCGCTCCTGCTGCGCGACGCGCTGGGCAAGGCGAAGGTGCCGGTGCTGGGTCGCAATCGGCCCGGCATTCTGGTCTGGGCGGTAGAGGGCGACGCTTACAGTCAGGATTTTTTGGCTGCCTCCGGCGAAATGGGGCAGGCATTGAAGACTGCGGCCCGGTATCGGGGCGTGGTGCTGACTCAACCGCTGGCCGATCTGCAGGATCGTGCCGGTGTCAGCGAACAGGATGTGCTGGATGCCGATCAGGCGGTGCTGGCAGAGGCCAGCCAGCGTTACGCCAGCGAGGGCGTGCTGGCGCTGACAGTCGCTCGGGAGGATGACAGCTGGGCGCTGAGCTGGACCTTCTGGCTCAACGATCGCAAACTGACCGGCAAGGCTGAGAGTCCGGATCCGCTGGCCGTGGCCGACGAGCTGATGCGGGCAGTAGCCGCCGAGGTACATCAGCAGTATGCGGTGGGCGGCCTAGCCAGCGCTGCGCCGGTAGCGGGCTGGGTGCTGGAGGTCAGCGGCATCAACAGTATTGATGCCTTTGCCGATCTGCAGCGCACCTTGCAGCAGTTGGGCATGGAGACGCTGCCAAGTCTGTTGTCGGTGCAGGACGATCAGGTGCGTTTCCGCGTCGACTTTGCCGGCGACCGTGCCCAGCTTGAGCGCATGTTGATGCTGGACCAGCGCCTTGTCGAGGTTGATGCTCCCGAGGTCGAAACGGCGCCGACGGAGTCGCTGGCTGAAACGGCGCCGTCTTCAGCGGAGGCGGCAGAGCAGGGCGATACCCTGTATTATCGCTGGCGCTGAGCGCAGGTCGCGCTTGGGCGGCCTATCCAGAGGCTTTTAAGGACGACACCATGACCTCGGACTATCGCTGGTACTGGGCCGCTGGCCTCGCGGCGCTGCTGGCACTGATCTATTTTCTGCAGCCCATTCTGGCGCCTTTTCTGATTGGCATGCTGCTGGCCTACCTGGGTGACCCGCTGGTTGATCGACTGGAAGCACGCGGGTTGTCCCGCACCCTCGGCGTAGTTGTGGTCTTTGCTGTGGTGACGGGCATATTGATCGCGGCGCTGCTGATACTGATTCCCCTGCTGGGGCACCAGATCGCCACCCTGCGCTCGAATGTGCCAGCGATGATCGACTGGTTTCACAGCGCCGCCTTGCCCTGGGTTGAAGCACGGCTTGGTGTGCAGGTCTCTGACTTCAGGCTCGATAGCGTGCGCGAGAGTCTTGCCGACAATCTCGGCAAAACCGGTGGCGTGCTGGCTACGGTAATTGCGCAGGCCACCCGTTCGACCATGGCGCTGGTCACCTGGACGGCCAATCTGGTGATGATTCCGGTCGTCGGGTTTTACCTGCTGCGCGACTGGGATGTGATCGTCGCCCGGTGCCGGGAGATGTTGCCCCGTCGTCAGGAGCCGCTGATTGTCAAGCTGCTGGGAGAGTGCGACGAGGTGCTCGGCGCGTTCATTCGCGGCCAGTTGCTGGTTATGACCTGTCTGGGCGTTATCTACTGGCTTGGCCTCTGGCTGGTCGGTCTGGATCTGGCGCTGCTGATCGGGATGCTCGCCGGTCTGGCCAGTATCGTGCCCTACCTGGGCTTTTTTGTCGGTATTTGTGCGGCGCTGATCGCTGCGGTATTCCAGTTTGGTGACCTGTTCCATCTGGTCGCAGTGGTAGCGGTGTTCAGTGTCGGCCAGATGATTGAAGGGATGGTGCTGACGCCGCTGCTGGTGGGTGATCGTATTGGGTTGCACCCGGTCGCCGTTATCTTTGCCATCCTTGCCGGCGGGCAGTTGTTCGGTTTTGTCGGTATCCTGCTGGCGCTGCCGATTGCGGCGGTTGTCATGGTGCTGCTGCGCCATGCCTATCGGCACTATCGCGCCTCGGCCGCTTATGGCGAACCGTTGGCGGAAAATTATGAAGTCGACACCGTGCGTGTCGAACTGGATGAGGAAGAGCAGCGCTGATGTCTGCAGGACAACCCGTTCAACTGCCGCTGGGTATTAAACTGAGGGACGAGGCGACCTTCGCCAGCTACTACCCGGGGCCCAATGCCACCGTGCTGGCTGCAACCCGCGCGTTCGCTTCGTTGCAGTCGGCGGTGCCTGAGTGTTGCCTGTTTCTTTGGGGAACCGAGGGTACCGGTCGCACCCACTTGCTGCAGGCGGCGTGTCATGCGCTGGCAGACGAGGGCGGATTGGCCATGTATCTGCCGCTCGATGAGCTGGCTGACGAAGGTCCGCTGCTGCTGGAAGGGATGGAGTCGGTCGACTTGCTGTGTCTGGACAAGCTGGAGGCAGTGGTCGGCAGGCCTGACTGGGAAGAGGCGCTGTTCCATCTCTACAACCGCCTGCGTGAGCAGGGCGGTCGACTGCTGGTGGCTGCTGCGGCTGCACCCAGAGCGCTGGGGCTGAAGCTGCCCGATCTCGAGTCGCGACTGGGGTGGGGGCTGGTATTCCAGCTGCAGCCGCTGGACGATGAGGGCAAGCAGGAAGTGCTCAAGTTGCGTGCGGCCCAGCGCGGACTGCAACTGGGCGACGATGTTGCTCGCTACATTCTCAGTCGGGGTGCCCGCGGCATGGGTGAGCTGTTTGCCGCGCTAGAGACGCTGGATCAGGCATCGCTGCGCGATCAGCACCGTCTGACCATTCCCTTCGTCAAGCGGGAGATGGGCTGGTAGCCGCAGCTCCCGCGTATCTGCCCGGGCGGCTCCGCTCAGGTTTCCCCTCGCTCGACGCGTTGCGCCTGAAAGCTCCAGCGGATGTAGTACAGCGCCGCAACGAAATACAGCACACTGAACCCGGCCATGAACAGCCCGTAGCCCAGGCGTCCGGGCTGAAAGCAGATCAGCACGCCCTGAATGAAATACAGGTTGATGGCAAAACTGAGCCAGGCGTGGGTGCGCACGTGGCCGGTGATAATGCCGGGCAGGAAAATCAGCAGTGGCAGCAGCTGCACGCCAATGATAATCACCGGATTGGCGCCGTGCAGATCGGCCACCAGCAGGTTGTAGCCGAGCATGCCAAGCACCAGCCCGGCATAGCCGACCAGCGCGATCAGCCGGCTGACGCGGCAGCGCGGTTGCAGGTAGGCCAGCGACGGCAGGGGTTTTTTCTCTCTAGCCACCGATCTGTGCTCCTGCCGCCAACTGGCGGGTGATGCTGCCGACCCGTTTGCCGAGTGCGCGGCACAGCTGGCTTTCGTGCTGATCCAGCCGGCGTTCGCCCTGTGCGCCGGCATGGTGGCTGGCACCGTAGGGCGTGCCGCCGCCGCAGGTTTCGGTCAGCGCACTTTCGCTGTACGGCAATCCGACCAGCAGCATGCCGTGGTGCAGCAACGGCAACTGCATCGACAGCAGCGTGGCTTCCTGGCCGCCATGCAGGCTGGCGGTGGAGGTGAATACCGCAGCCGGTTTGCCGTTCAGGTTGCCGGCCAGCCACAGGCTGCTGGTGCCATCAATAAAATGCTTGAGCGGGGCAGCCATGTTGCCGAAGCGGGTCGGGCTGCCAAGAATCAGTGCCGAGCAGTGCTTGAGGTCGTCGCTGGTGCAATAGACGGCGCCATCTTCCGGCACCGGTGGCAGACTGGCTGTGGTCTCGGGCGCAACCGGCGGCACCGTGCGAACCCGCGCCTCGATACCGCTCTGCTCGACACCCTCGGCAATCAGTCGCGCCATCTCGGCGGTTGCGCCATGACGGCTGTAATACAGCACTAGAACGTACCCGGACTGGCTCATGCGAACAGCTCCAGCACGCGCTCGGGCGGGCGTCCAATAACCGCCTTGCCGTCATGGATGACGATCGGACGTTCGATCAGTTTCGGGTAGTCGACCATGGCCTGCACAAGCTGCGCTTCGCTCAGCTCGGGGTTGTCCAGATTCAGTTCCTTATATGGATCTTCGCCCTTGCGCATCAGTTCGCGGGCGCTGAGCCCCAGGCGTTCGAGCAGGTCAACCAGGGTGGCGGCGTCCGGCGGGGTTTCCAGATAGCGAACAATGTCGATCTCGGTACCACGCTGCTCGAGCAGTTCCAGTGCCTGACGGGATTTGGAACAGCGCGGATTGTGAAAGATGGTAGTGGTCATCGGGATGTGCTCCGTGTGACGGTGGCCTGAGTCAGGGTTGGGGGGTATTCTAAGCGTTAATGCCTCGGGCTGTCAGGGAGATGGAATGCCGCGCCAACTGAATCTGTTTCTGCACTTCGTTCGTTATCTGGTGCGCCGCTTTCTCGAAGACAATTGCATCAAGAATGCGGCCGCATTGACCTATACCACGTTGTTTGCCGTGGTGCCGGTCATGACGGTGGCCTACGCCATGCTGGCGGCCATTCCGGCGTTCGATCAGGTGGGCGGGCAGGTTGAGGCGTTCATCTTCAAGAATTTTTTGCCTGCCAGTGGCGAAGCGTTGCAGCGTCATTTGAGCGAGTTTTCGACCCAGGCCCGGCAGCTGACCGGTGTGGGTGTTGCGCTGTTGATGATTACCGCGTTGCTGATGCTGGTGAACATCGAAAAGGCGTTTAACGCCATTTGGCGGATTCGCCAGCCACGCCGGGGCCTGTCGAGCTTTCTGCTCTATTGGGCGGTGTTGAGTATCGGGCCGTTGTTGCTCGGTGCCGGCTTTGTCGTCAGTACCTATATCGCTTCCATCTCGCTGTTTCAGCAGGGCGCACTCTTGGGGTCGGTCTGGAGTCAGGTCCTGCTGTTGCTGCCAGTCCTGCTCAGCATCGCTGCCTTCACATTGATCTTTGTTGCGGTGCCCAATACCCGGGTGCCTCTGCGCTATGGTCTGGTCGGTGGCGTGTTTGTTGCGCTGCTGTTCGAGGCGGCCAAGGCCTGCTTTGGGGGCTACGTCAAGCTGTTCCCCGGTTATCAGCTGATTTACGGTGCCTTTGCCGCAGTGCCATTGTTTTTGCTGTGGATTTATGTCAGCTGGCTGATCATCCTGCTGGGCGCCGAGCTGGTCAGTAATCTGGGTAATGGTCATGCCTGGCGCCGCCCGGAGTATCCGTGGATGATCAATCTGCTGGTGCTGTTGCGGGTTTTTCTCATTGCCCAGCAGCGCGGGGAGCAGGTGGACCAGGCACGGGTCAACGCCGCCGGCTGGGTGATGCACGAGGAGTTGTGGCTGCAGCTGACCGATTGGCTGGAGGGTGAGCAGGTCGTGACTCGAACTCAGAATGGCAGCTTTGTACTCTGCCGGGATCCGGACACTCTGGAGCTGAACCGGCTGCTGGAGCGTATGCCGGTGCCCCCGGTTACCCATGAGGAGCTGCCAGCGGCGCTGCCGGCTGGCGAGGACTGGTATCCGGCTTTCAGTGAAGCGCTGGCGGAGGCGGATCAGGCGCGCAGGGCGCGGCTGCAGGGGAGTGTACGGCAGTGGCTGCTGGGAGACTCCCTTTCGGCCGCTGTGCCGGCCGCTGTTTCGGCGAAGAAGGAGACCACATGACACTGTGCAGATTGATGCTGTTGCTCAGCGCCGCGCTGCTGCTGAGCGGCTGTGATCGTTCGGTTGGCTGGCTTGATCATCAGGGCGTGGCGCTGGACCGGGAGCAGCTGCAGGGCCAGCGCGTGCTGGTCAATTTCTGGGCCGAGTGGTGTGCACCATGCCGGGATGAACTGCCGGAGCTAAATCGTCTGGCCGCCGAGTTGCCGCGCGGGGGGGTTATCGGCATTGATTATGATGGCGCCACTGGTGAGCAGTTGCAGGCGGTTGTCACGCGAATGGATATTCGCTTTCCGGTGCTGGGTGCCGAGTTTGCCAGTGCCTACGGTCTGCCGCGCCCACAGGTGCTGCCGACAACCTACCTGCTGGATGGCGAGGGCGCGATCCTGGCTACATTGCAGGGGCCGCAGCATTACGATGACTTGAAGCCGTTGATGGCAACCGAAGCGGGGGAGTGAGCGATGAGTGATATCTGTCTGCAGGGGCGGGTAGTGGGCAAGGTGCAGGGAGTCGGCTTTCGTCAGGCGACGGTGCGCGAGGCTTCACGTCTGGGGATCAGTGGCTGGGTGCGTAATCAGTCGGACGGCAGCGTCGCGGTGCTGCTGTGTGGTGCTGAGGATGCGCTGGAAGCGATGTCCGGCTGGCTGCAGCGCGGCCCGGCGCGCGCAGAGGTTGAGCGTGTCGAGCTGGAAGCCTGCGTCTGGCAGGACATAGCCGGCTTTGTTCAGCTCTGATTCAGTCCTTGACGTACCAGTAGCTGTACCAGTAATCGAGTACGCGGTCGGGGTAGCGGTTGCTTCCCAGACTGCCGTTGTAGCGCGCCAGCGCGCGACGCAGGTTGCCATTCTCCTTGTCCAGATAGAACTTGAGGATGGTGCAGCCGTATTGCAGATTGGTCGCCAGATCAATCAGGTTATCGTCCGGCCGACCAATCTCCGCTTTCCAGAACGGCATGACCTGCATGACGCCCTGGGCCCCAACGGACGACAGCGCATAGGGATCGAACAGGCTTTCGGCGTGCATCACGGCAATCACCAGATCCGGCTTTAGTCCGGCGCGCTTGGCAGCCTGGTGAGCCAGTCGCAGCAGTCGCAGCCGTGCCTGCTCGTCGGGGATGAAGGGGGCCATGCGGGTCGACATGTCGAGTAGCCAGACTTCGGCGTCAAAGCGATCCTGGAAACTGTCGGCACTGGCAATGGTGCGCATCAGCTCGGCGCGCAGCTCGGGGTCTACCGGTGTCGGTTCGGTCGATGCCTGGAGCTGGCTGCACGCCAGCCAGCTCAGGAAAAACAGCACCATCCCTGGGCGCATGCATTACTCCTGATGCTGCCCGCTGTTGTCGAGGGCCTGGATGAACTCGCCCTGAAGGTGCGGGTCGCCGGTGGTCAGCAGGATCAGCATATTCTCCAGCTGACTGGCTTCTTCCTTGAGTCCCAGCTCGCTTAACCGGTGAATGCGCTTGACCCACTGCTCTACGTCGTCTTCCTCAAGGTTGTCGTAGATCAGCTCCGAGGCTTCATGCAGTACCGTGCGTAACTCGCGGTCAACCAGCAGCACGGCTTCGGCGTGGACTTCTGCGCTGGCGCGCGCGTCGAACTCAATGGTGCGGAGCTGATCGAAGTCGACGGGTACGATGTCTTCATCAAGCAGGTTGAGACGGAACGTGCCTTCGCTGTCTGTCTCGCGCTGGACCTGCAGCTCACCGAGCTGGATATCCACCGTGCGGTTCGCCCAGGGCAGACTCTGGTACTGACGGTGCTGGTCCAGCAGGGTGCCACCGGCATCGTACTGGCTGACCCGGAACAGCCGGTTTTCGCTGATGCGAATGCTGCGATGCGGCGTGTCGAGTACCCGGGGCTCGCCGGTCTCGATGTGCAGGGTGTGGCTGAGCAGCTCGCGTTCGATATGGCCGGACGCGGGTTCTTGGGGTTCGTTTACGCTGCAGGCTTGCAGTGTGGCCAGCAAGGCGCTGGCCCACAGCAGGCGACTGCCGGTAAGGGCATCCAGTCGGCGCGGCATCATTTTCCCTGAATGCGCTCCAGCAGATAGTTCAGCATCTGATCGGCAGCCACGCTGGTGGCGTCCTGATCGCGACGATACTTGTACTCTAGCTGGCCTTCAGCCAGGCCGCGGTCGCTGATGACCACGCGGTGCGGAATGCCGATCAGGTCCATGTCGGCAAACTTGACGCCGGGGCTGGTTTTCTTGTCGCGGTCATCCAGCAGTACCTCAACGTCGGCGGCCTGCAGGCCTTCGTAGAGTGCCATGGTCGCCTGCTGTACGGCTTCAGAGCTTTCCATTTTCATCGGGATCAGGGCAACCTGGAACGGCGCCAGGGCGTCCGGCCAGAGGATGCCGCGGTCGTCGTAGTTCTGTTCGATGGCGGCGGCCACCACGCGGGAAACGCCAATGCCGTAGCAACCCATGATCAGGGTCTGGCTCTTGCCCTGCTCGTTGAGCACGGTGCAGTTCATTGCCTGGCTGTACTTCTGGCCCAGCTGGAAGATGTGGCCCACTTCGATGCCGCGCTTGATCACCAGTGTGCCGTTGCCGTCCGGGCTGATATCGCCTTCGACGACATTGCGCAGGTCGGCAACCCGGGTGTACTGGGCGTCACGTTCCCAGTTCACGCCGGTGTAGTGCTTGCCGTCGACGTTGGCGCCGCAGACAAAGTCCGCCAGATGCGCGGCGCTGTGGTCGGCAATGACGGTGATCGGCAGCTTGACCGGACCAATGGAGCCGGGCTTGCAGCCAATGGTAGACACAATTTGCGCTTCGCTGGCGAAGGTCAGCGGCGCGTGGACTTCCGGCAGATGCTCGGCCTTGATCTCGTTCAGCTCGTGATCGCCGCGCAGTACCAGTGCCACCAGTGGCTGGGGTTTGCCTTCCTCTTCGGCGCCCAGCACGATCAGGGTCTTGACCGACTGCTCGGCCGGCACCTTGAGGAATTCGCTGACCGCAGCGATGGTCAGCTGGTCCGGCGTGTCGACCAGTTGCATCGGCTGGCTGGCGGCCGGGCGCTCGCCCTGCGGCAGTTGAGCGGTGGCCTTTTCCATGTTGGCGGCGTAGCTGCCGGTGTCGGAGAAGATGATCGCGTCTTCGCCGGAATCCGCCAGCACGTGGAATTCGTGCGAGCCTTCACCGCCGATAGAGCCGTTGTCGGCAACCACCGGGCGGAACTCCAGGCCCAGGCGGCTGAAGATGTTGCAGTAGGCCTGGTACATGCCGTCGTAGGTCTGCTGCAGCGACTCCTGGGTGAGGTGGAAGGAGTAGGCATCCTTCATCAGGAACTCACGGCCGCGCATCAGGCCAAAGCGCGGACGGATTTCGTCACGGAATTTGGTCTGAATCTGGTACATGTTGATCGGCAGCTGCTTGTAGCTGGTGATCTCGTTGCGCGCCAGGTCGGTGATCACTTCCTCGTGGGTCGGGCCTACGCAGAACTCGCGATCGTGGCGGTCCTTCAGGCGCAGCAGCTCGGGGCCGTATTGCTCCCAGCGTCCGGACTCCTGCCACAGCTCGGCTGGCTGAATCGCCGGCATCAGTACTTCCAGTGCGCCGGCTTTGTCCATTTCATCACGCACCACGGCTTCTACCTTGCGCAGCACGCGCAGCCCCATTGGCAGCCAGGTGTACAGGCCGGAGGCGATTTTGCGGATCATGCCGGCACGCAGCATCAACTGGTGGCTGATGACGGTGGCGTCGGAGGGTGTCTCCTTGAGGGTAGAAATCAGATATTGACTGGTACGCATGGGAAACGGGTGTCCTGATGTGACGGGCAATTTGGGCGGTATTGTACGATTGTGCCGGTAAGCCGTACAGCCCGCGCGGCAGTGCAGTGGATGAGGGGCGCAGAAACAGAAAACCCGGCCGGAGCCGGGTTTTCCTCAGTACCTGGAGGCTTACAGCAGAGTCCAGGTGTAACCAACGATCAGGCGGTTCTCGTCGACGTCGCCGCCGTCGAGGTTGGTATCCTGACGGATGGTGGCGTTGCGCCAGCGCACGTTCAGGCCTTCCAGGAAGCCGTTCTGTACGGTGTAGCGCAGCTCGGTGTTACGTTCCCAGCGGGAGTCGTTGCGTACAGTTGCATCAGCGGTGCTGACGAAATCGGTATCGATGCCGCTGCTGGTGATGTAACGGGTCATGAAGCTCAGGCCCGGGATGCCCATGCCGGCGAAGTCGTAGTCATAGCGAACCTGATACGACTTCTCGTCCTTGGCGTTGAAGTCAAGGTACTGGATGGAGTTGGCCAGATAGATGTCGTAATCGGTGTAGTAGTAGCCAGCATCACCGCGCATCTGCTGGTAGGCAACGCCGAACGCATGGTAGCCGGTGTTCAGGGTAACCGACAGGGACGCTGCCTGGTTGTCTACTTCATCGCCGTCGGTACTGTCTTCGTCGCTGGTGTCATAGTACGCCAGGCTGGTGCTCAGGCTGGTGCCTTCGCTCAGCGGCAGGGTCCAGTCGGCGCCCACGAAGTAGCGATCATAGAAGTCTTCGGCTTCTGCACCGTACAGCGAGACGCTGAGGTTGTCGTTGAAGCTGTAGGTACCGCCAGCGTAGGTCAGGTTCTCGTCTTCACGCAGCGCGCCATCGGTTTCGCTGGAGTCGTTCCTCTCGCTGCGATCAGTCAGGCGACCGGCTTCGACGAACAGACCGTCGATGGAGCTGTTGGTGATGCTGTAGCCCTGGTAGTGGTTCGGCAGCAGACGGGCGTCGTCGTAGTAGGCAACCGGGTTTTCCGGCAGATGGACGCCATAGCGCACAACGGTGTCATCCAGAATGGCGACTTTCACAGCGCCACGGATTTCCGAATATTCATCCTTGGCTGAGCCGTCATCGTCCAGCTCAAGCAGGCCGGTGCCGGAGCGACCGCGACCGCTGTCCAGCTTGATGCCCTGCATGGCAAGAACATCGGCACCGAAGCCGATCGGGCCCTGGGTGAAGCCGGACTGAAAGTTCAGCAGGAAGCCGGTGGCAGTTTCATCGCGCTTGCCGAGGATGTTGCCATCGTCGTCGGTAGCGTTAGTGCGAAAATCGCGGTTGAAGTAAACAGTGCGGTTGCTCAGGGTGGCGGAAGCGCCTTCCACGAAGCCTTCGCCCTCTGCCATTGCCTGGCTTGCAATCAGGCCGTTGCCAGCGGCAACCGCCAGTGCGAGCGTACTCCATTTAACTGCGTTCTTCATTGGTGTGCTCCTTTGATATAAAGAAAACCTTTAGGCTCTAGCGGCCTGGTCTCTTGTTTTCGCTCTATATTTAAGCACCGATGTGCCAAAGGCGAAAGCAAGTGCCTTAAAAAACAGCGTTTTGTCGGGGAATGTTTATAAAATATTGCGCCACAAATGGCGATACCTTGTGTGCATTTTTTTATACGCAGTGTGCGTAAATGCCGGAAAAGCGTTTGATTTATCCCTGTTTGAGACGTTTTTAAAGTTTATTGATTCTGAGGCGGATTCGGATGTTTGAATTGCATGCACAGCTGCAGAAGGACTGTGTGGTTGTCGGAGACTTTACGCTCTGTCGTGTGTTGCTGTTGAACGACAGTCAATATCCCTGGTTTATTCTGGTGCCGCGGCGGGCGCAAATGCGTGAGGTATTTGAACTTGCCGACGATGACCGGGCTCAGTTTCATCGGGAATCCGATCGGTTTGCCGCATTGCTGGCGGATAACTTTGCAGCAGACAAACTGAATATTGCTGCCTTGGGTAATATGGTGCCGCAGCTGCATGTTCATCACATTGTGCGATATCAAACGGATCCGGCATGGCCGGCCCCGGTGTGGGGCAAGTTGCCTGCCAAGCCTTATGAAGCCGCGGCGCTGCAAGCAGTTCTGGATAAGGTGAGGATTGCTCTGCGCGGCGAATGCGGGTTCGTTGAGGAGGAAAAATGACGCAGGATCAATTGGTGGCAAGGGTGGATGAGCTGGAAACGCGACTGGCGTTTCAGGATGACACCATTCAGGCGTTGAACGATGCGCTGGCGGCGCAGCAGTTTGAGCTGGATCGCCTGCGCCGCTCGCTGGAGCTGGTGGCCAAGCGGCAGGCTGATCTGGCGGCGCAGATCCCCGGCGACGCCGGGGAGGAAGCACCGCCGCCCCATTACTGAGGCCAAGTGTTCAGCGCTTGCGCTCGTTGAGGATGGTGACATCCTCGGCCTGCAGGCCCTTGTCGCGATTGGCAACCACGTAGGACACGCGCTGGCCTTCCTGCAGGGCTCGATGACCTTCGCCCTGAATCGAGCGGAAGTGGACAAAGACATCGCCACCGTCATCGCGGGTGATGAAGCCGAAGCCCTTGCTGGTGTTGAACCATTTGACAGTGCCGTTTTCTCGTCCGCTGCCACCGTTGCTGGATGCTTTGGGCTTGGCTGTCTTTTTGGCCGGTCGCGGGGCGCGTTGAATGGCAGCCAGTTCCTGCACCAGTACGATCAGGGTATGCAGGCAGACGCCGGTAATGGCGGCGCTGAGTGCCCAGATGCTCCAGTCGGCAAACAGCGGGTGGATCAGCAACGCGCCGAACGGGATGCACGCGGAGACGATCAGCAGGGCCGAGCCGACAAGGGCAACGCCGCCGGCCATGCCGCGGTCTGCTGTTCGCTGCTGGGCGAATTGCTGCAGGTTGATCAGGCCGGTCAGAATGGCCAGCAGGCCAGGGTAGCTGATCGGTGCTGACGGGGTCAGGAACGGGACGCTGGCGAACAGGCCGGCCAGCAGGGCGGCAGCACCGATGAAAAGGTGCAAATAACGAAGGGTCTTCAAGAGGCTCACCGTAAATAGAGTGCTGTTGGTATTGTGATCATGCTGCTTGGTGCGGCTCATAGCTTGAGCCGCCGGGGCACTCTAACCTGAAAACGCCCGGCCTCCAAACGGAGTCGGGCGTCCGGTTGCCGGGGCTGTCGACCTGATCAGCTTTCCAGCAGGCTGCGCAGCATCCAGGCAGTTTTTTCGTGGGTTTGCATGCGCTGGGTCAGCAGATCGGCCGTGGGTTCGTCATGGGCCTCGTCACATTGCGGAAAAATACTGCGCGCGGTGCGTACGCAGGCTTCGTGACCTTCGACCAGCAGGCGAATCATTTCCTTCGCTTCCGGTACTCCTTCTTCTTCCTTGATGCTGCTCAATTCGACGAACTGGCGATAGGTACCCGGCGCCGGGAAGCCCAGTGTGCGAATGCGCTCGGCAATTTCGTCGACTGCCAGTGCCAGTTCGGTGTAGTGGGTTTCGAACATCAGGTGCAGGGTCTGGAACATCGGGCCTTTGACGTTCCAGTGAAAATTGTGGGTTTTCAGGTACAGGGTGTAGGTGTCTGCCAGCAGGCGTGACAGGCCTTCAGCGATTTGCGCGCGATCATTTTCGGTAATGCCGATATCGATTTTCATTTTGGCTCCTTGCTTGTATTGCTGTTTGTACCGCTGCGGCGCTGCTGGATGTGTCGTCGCTGCGGTATATCTCTTTACTCCGATGTCCACCATCGCCAGAGGTTCCCGGGTGCTGTGAGCATGCCGGGGCGGACTCCCTAGCGGGGCAAGTTTCCGGTATAGTATGGCGTTTTGTTTGGGTGCCTTGCGCGTGTACCGTCGCAACGCATCCTATCGCAACGAATTTGCCGACCACAGGAAGCACCATACCATGATGCGTAGCCACTATTGCGGCCAGCTGAACGAATCGCTGGCGGATCAGGAAGTAACTCTTTGCGGCTGGGTTCACCGTCGCCGTGACCATGGTGGGGTCATCTTCCTTGATATCCGTGATCGCGAAGGCCTGGCCCAGGTGGTGTTTGATCCGGACCGCGCTGAAACCTTTGCCAAGGCTGACCGTGTGCGCAGCGAATATGTGGTCAAGGTAACCGGCAAGGTGCGCCTGCGTCCGGAAGGTGCACGCAACGCCAACATGGCGTCGGGCGCCATCGAGGTACTGGGCTACGAGCTTGAGGTGCTGAACGAGGCCGAGACGCCGCCGTTCCCGCTCAACGAATATACCGACGTGGGCGAGGAAACCCGCCTGCGCTACCGCTTTATCGACCTGCGTCGCCCTGAAATGGCCGAGAAGTTGAAGCTGCGTTCGCGCATCACCTCCAGCATTCGCCGTTACCTGGATGACAATGGTTTCCTCGATGTGGAAACCCCGATTCTGACTCGTGCCACCCCGGAAGGTGCGCGTGACTACCTGGTGCCGAGCCGCACCCATGCGGGCAGCTTCTTCGCCCTGCCGCAGTCGCCGCAGCTGTTCAAGCAGTTGCTGATGGTTGCCGGGTTCGACCGTTACTACCAGATCGCCAAGTGCTTCCGCGACGAAGATCTGCGCGCAGACCGTCAGCCGGAATTTACCCAGATCGACATCGAGACCAGCTTCCTCGACGAAAAAGACATCATGGATATCACCGAGACCATGGTGCGCAACCTGTTCAAGGAAGTGCTGGACGTCGAGTTTGGCGAGCTGCCGCACATGTCACTGGCCGAAGCCATGCGCCGTTTCGGCTCCGACAAGCCCGACCTGCGTATCCCGCTGGAGCTGGTGGATGTTGAAGATCAGCTCAAGGACGTCGAGTTCAAGGTGTTTGCAGGCCCGGCCAATGATCCCAAGTGCCGCGTGACCGCGCTGCGCGTTCCGGGCGGTGCGAGCATGCCGCGCAAGCAGATCGACGACTACACCAAGTTCGTCGGCATCTATGGTGCCAAGGGCCTGGCGTACATCAAGGTCAACGAGCGCGCAGCAGGTGTAGAAGGCTTGCAGTCGCCGATCGTCAAGAATATCCCGCTGGACAACATCAATGTGATTCTGGATCGCGTTGGCGCGGTTGATGGCGACATCGTGTTCTTCGGTGCAGACAAGGCGCGCATCGTATCCGAGGCACTGGGCGCGCTGCGTATCAAGCTCGGTCACGATCTGAATCTGTTCACCTGCGAATGGGCGCCGCTGTGGGTGGTCGACTTCCCGATGTTCGAAGAAAACGACGACGGCAGCCTGACCGCGATGCACCACCCGTTCACCGCGCCCAAGTGCACGCCTGCCGAGCTGGAAGCCAATCCGGCTGCCGCGCTGTCGCGTGCCTACGACATGGTGCTGAACGGTACCGAGCTGGGCGGTGGTTCCATTCGTATCCACGACAAGACCATGCAGCAGACCGTATTCCGTGTGCTGGGCATCAGCGAAGACGAGCAGCAGGAGAAGTTCGGCTTCCTGCTGGATGCGCTGAAGTACGGCGCGCCGCCGCACGGTGGCCTGGCCTTTGGTCTGGATCGTCTGGTCATGCTGATGACCGGCGCGCAGTCGATTCGTGAAGTGATTGCCTTCCCGAAAACCCAGAGTGCTGCCTGTGTCATGACCCAGGCGCCGGGTGAGGTGGATAACAAGTCGCTGCGTGAGCTGCACATTCGTCTGCGTGAACAGCCCAAGGCTGAGTAAGTTCCTTGTCCCCGCAGTGCCGTTGGCTCGGCGGGGATTCTGCTATCTGGAGTTGGTTTTATGGCCGGTCATTCAAAATGGGCCAATATCAAGCACCGCAAGGCGGCTCAGGATGCCAAGCGGGGCAAGATCTTTACCAAGCTGATTCGTGAGCTGACCGTTTCCGCCAAGGTCGGCGGCGGTAACCCGGCTGACAACCCGCGTTTGCGCGCGGCGGTCGACAAGGCGCTGGGCGCCAACATGACCCGTGACACCATCGATCGCGCCATTGCTCGTGGTGCCGGCAGCAACGATGCCGACAACATGGAAGAGCTGACTTACGAGGGTTACGGTGCCGGTGGCGTGGCAGTGCTGGTCGAGGCGATGACGGACAATCGCAACCGCACGGTCAGCGAAGTGCGTCATGCGTTCAGCAAGTGCGGCGGCAATCTGGGTACCGATGGCTCTGTTGCGTATCTGTTTACCCGGCGCGGTCAGTTGACGTTTTCTGCCGAGGCGGATGAAGAGTCGCTGATGGAAGCGGCGCTGGAGTCGGGCGCGGAAGATTTCGTCACCAACGATGACGGCTCCTTTGACGTGTTCACCAGCTTCGAGGAGTTCGGTGCGGTGCGCGATGCCCTTGAGGCGGCGGGCTTTGCCCCGGAGTCGGCGGAGGTCACCATGGTGCCGTCGACCCAGGCCGAGCTGGATCTGGATACGGCGCAGAAGGTGGTCAGGCTGATCGATATGCTGGAAGATCTGGACGATGTGCAGAATGTCTATTCCAATGCATCGATCTCCGATGACATCATGGAACAGCTGGGTTGAGCCGGCGCATACTGATGCAGGTAAGGGAGGCGCGGGCCTCCCTTTTTTCTATGGCCCGCATGCTGACGGATAACACATGGCGCTGATACTGGGGATTGACCCCGGCTCCCGGATAACCGGTTTCGGTATTGTCCGCCACGCGGCTGGCCGTCAGGAGTATGTGACGTCCGGTTGTATCCGGGTGGGCGATGGTGCCTTCCCGGAGCGCCTGCAGAGAATTTTTCACTATCTGTCGGAGCTGATTGGTCAATACCAGCCTGATGTGGTCAGCATCGAGCAGGTGTTCATGGCGCGTAATCCGGATTCTGCCCTCAAGCTGGGTCAGGCGCGGGGGGCGGCTATCGTCGCTGCGGTCAATGCCGGGTTGGCGGTGCACGAGTACAGTGCGCGCCAGGTCAAGCAGGCGGTAGTCGGCACCGGGGCGGCTGACAAGAAGCAGGTGCAGCACATGGTTACCCAATTGCTGGGTCTGGGCGGTACACCGCAGGCCGATGCTGCCGATGCGCTTGCGATTGCCCTCTGTCATGCCCACATGAGCGGTGTGCAGCAGCAGCTGGGCAATGCCGCGCTGGCGATGCGCGCCGGCCGTGTGCGCCGTCGTTGATCTGACTTTCAGGGAGAAACACTGGTGATAGGGCGTTTGAGCGGTATTTTGCTGGAAAAACAGCCGCCACATATTTTGCTGGATGTGCAAGGGGTTGGTTACGAGCTGGATGCGCCGATGAGCACGTTTTATCAATTGCCGGCGCTTGGCGAGAAGGTAACCCTGCATACCCATATGGTTGTGCGTGAGGATGCGCAGTTGCTCTATGCCTTCGCTGACAAGCGCGGGCGAGAGCTGTTCCGCGAGCTGATCCGGCTCAATGGCGTGGGTCCGAAGCTGGCGCTGGCGCTGATGTCGGGCATGGAAGTCGACGAGCTGGTCATGGCTGTGCAGCATCAGGATGTCAGCGCGCTGGTGAGGGTCCCGGGTGTTGGCAAGAAGACCGCTGAACGTCTGCTGATCGAACTGCGTGATCGTTTCAAGGCCTGGGATGCGCTGCCGGGTGCCGTGTCGCTGGCGGCCCCGTCGGGTATGACCGGTGCGCCGGTCAAGCCGAGTGCCGACGCCGTCAGTGCGCTGATTGCCCTGGGCTACAAACCGCAGGAGGCCAGCAAGGCGGTTGCGGCGGTAGACGAAGATGGGCTCAGCAGCGAAGAGTTGATTCGCCGTGCGCTCAGGGGCATGGTGTAGCGCAGATCCGGTGCAGAACTGGTTGCGTTCCCTTTGAATGGATAAGACATGCTGGAAGAAGATCGCCTGATCGCGGCAACGCCCAGGCAGCAGGAAGAAGTCATTGACCGCGCGATTCGGCCGCTCAAGCTGGCGGAATATATCGGCCAGCCGACCGTGCGCGAGCAGATGGAATTGTTCATCAAGGCGGCCAAGGGGCGTGGCGAGGCGCTGGATCATGTGCTGATCTTCGGGCCGCCCGGTCTCGGCAAGACCACGCTGGCCAATATCATCGCCCAGGAGATGGGTGCCAAGATCAAGAGCACCTCCGGACCGGTGCTGGAGCGCGCCGGTGACCTGGCTGCACTGCTGACCAATCTCGAGGCGGGCGATGTGCTCTTCGTTGACGAGATTCATCGCCTGTCTCCGGTCGTCGAAGAGATTCTGTATCCGGCGATGGAAGATTATCAGCTCGACATCATGATCGGCGAAGGCCCGGCTGCCCGTTCGATCAAGCTGGATCTGCCGCCCTTTACCCTGGTCGGGGCCACCACTCGAGCCGGGATGCTGACCAACCCGCTGCGCGACCGCTTCGGCATTGTGCAGCGGCTGGAATTCTATTCGGTTGCCGACCTGGCAACCATCGTGGCGCGTTCTGCCGCCATTCTTGGTTTGCAGATGGATGACGGCGGCGCGCGCGAGATCGCCCGCCGCTCCCGCGGCACCCCCCGAATCGCCAATCGTCTGCTGCGCCGGGTGCGGGACTTTGCCGAAGTGCGCGGTGCCGGTGTCATCAGCCAGGACGTGGCGGATCAGGCTCTGAACCTGCTGGATGTGGACGAGCAGGGTTTTGATCACATGGATCGCCGCCTGCTGCTTACCATGATCGACAAGTTCGATGGCGGGCCGGTTGGGCTGGACAATCTGTCGGCGTCTATCGGCGAGGAGCGACACACCATTGAGGATGTGCTGGAGCCCTACCTGATCCAGCAGGGGTTCATCATGCGCACGCCCCGTGGTCGAGTCGTCACGCGGCACGCCTATCAGCACTTTGGTCTGAGGCTGCCGCCCCGGATGGCCGGGGCGGCAGCCGATCTGTTTGACGATCCGGCGGCGCCGGACGCGTCCTGAAAAAATATTTTGCATTTTGCCAGGAGACCCACTATGCAAAACCCTTGCTTGGCTCTACATTATGCGCGTTGAACGTTCTGGGCCGCCGTTCGAGCTGAAAGCCCGCGTCTACTTTGAAGATACCGATGCCGGTGGCATCGTCTACTACGTCAATTACCTGAAGTTTATGGAGCGTGCGCGGACGGAGCTGGTCCGTACTCTGGGCTTTGATCAAAGCGCTCTGCAGAGAGAAAACGTCATTTTTGTTGTGCACTCGGTCACGGCACGTTATCTCGCGCCCGCACGATTGGATGATGAACTTGTCGTAACTGCGACTGTCTTGGAAACCAAGCGAGCAAGTATTCGCTTCCGCCAGAGCGTGACTCGGGCGGGAGAGTTGTTGTGTGAAGGTGAGGTGCTGGTCGCCTGCGTCAGCGCCGACCGCTATCGCCCGAGAGCGATTCCCGAAGCCATGCGTACGGCATTCGAGAACACCGCCCGGGCCGAGATCAACGGGTAATGAGTCAGAAATTTGATGGACAAGCGAGGAGTAGCTGAGCGTGCAGGCTGACCAAATGTCGATATGGCACCTGGTGTCCGGCGCCAGTGTGCTGGTGCAACTGGTAATGTTGTCGTTGCTGGCGGCATCGGTGATGTCGTGGGTGCTCATTTTCCAGCGCGGCAGCGTCATGCGCGGGGCCAAGAGTGCACTGGATGACTTTGAAGACCGCTTCTGGTCCGGTGTCGATTTGTCCCAGCTGTACCGTCAGGTCACCGGCTCCCCGGATGAGAACTCGGGTCTGGAGCAGATCTTTCGTGCCGGCTTCAAGGAATTTTCACGCATGCGTCAGCAGTCGGGAGTGGATCCCGATGCGGTGATGGACGCAGTGCAGCGCGCCATGCGTGTTGCCATTTCGCGCGAAGAGGAAAAGCTTGAGCAGCATCTGCCGTTCCTCGCGACCGTCGGCTCAACCAGTCCGTATGTGGGCCTGTTTGGTACCGTTTGGGGGATCATGAACTCCTTCCGCGGGCTGGCGACCGTGCAGCAGGCGACACTGGCGACCGTTGCTCCGGGTATCGCCGAAGCGCTGGTGGCGACTGCCATCGGCCTGTTTGCGGCGATCCCCGCGGTGGTTGCGTACAACCGCTTCTCCGCCCGTTCGGAAATGCTGATCGGCCGCTACTACACCTTCGCAGAAGAGTTTTCCAGCATTCTGCACCGTCGCGTTCACGCACGCGAGGAGTAAGCGGAGTCGTTATGGGCATGCACATGCAGGGGCGGCGACAGAAGCGCAAACCCGTCGCGGAAATGAACGTGGTGCCGTACATCGACGTGATGCTGGTGCTGCTGGTCATCTTTATGGTGACCGCGCCGATGCTCAACCAGGGTGTAAAGGTCGATCTGCCGCAGGTATCCAGTGAGGTTCTGCCGTCTGACAGCAATCAGCAGGTGTTGACCCTGTCGGTACTGGCTGATGGTACCTACTACTGGAACCTGGGCGAGAGCGTGGATACCGAGAATCATTCCGACAGCGTCGTATCGCTGGCCGAAATGACCGAAGGTGTCACCAAGATCATGACCGCCAAACCGGACACGCTGGTCTACATTCGGGGTGACAAGAACGCCAACTATGGCGTGGTTGTGACCGCCATGGGGGCCTTGCAGCAGGCAGGCGTCCCCAACGTGGGTCTGATTACCGAGGCGCCGTGAGCACGCGATATCAACATCGGCCTACGGCGTCCGAGCGCTACTCGACGCCGTTTTTGAAGGCCGCAGGGCTGCATTTGGCGGTGGCGATTCTGCTGTTCGCTTCATTCAGCAGTGCGCCTGAGTTCGAGCCGGCCAAGCCGATTGTGCAAGCCACGCTGGTGCAGCTGGATTCAATGAGTCCGGCTGTGACGCAGACTGACCAGAAGATTGCCGGCGAGGCGCAGAAGACAGCTGCGCCGCGTCATGAAGAAGAGGCTATGGAAGCCCAGCGTCAGCAGCAGCAAGCGGCCGAAGCTGCCCGCGCTGCCGCGGCCGAAAAGGCCAGGGAGCAAGCCCAGGCAGCCGCTGCAGCGGCGGAACGTCAGGCGCAGGCAGAGGCCGATCGCAAGGCGGCCGAGGCGGCTGCTGCCGCCGAGCGACGCAAGGTTGAAGAGGCGAAAAAGGCCGCAGAAGCTGAAGCAGCCCGGCGTGCCGAGGCGGAGCGCAAGCGCGCCGAAGAAGAGGCAAGGCGCAAGGCGCAGGAAGAGGCTCGTCGCAAGGCTGAAGCCGAAGCCGAGCGCAAGGCAGCGGAGGCAGCGGAGCAGCGTCGTCGCGAGCAGGAGCGTCAGGCCAATGAGCGCCGTGCCCAGGAAGAGGCCAAGGCCCGCGCCCTGAGCGAGTTGCTGGCAGAAGATACGCAGTACCAGATGGCCCAGGCTGATCGCAGTGGTGATCAGGTTGCGGCCAGCTACGACGATGTTATTCGTCGCTATGTCAGCCAGCAGTGGCGCCGCCCGCCGACCGCGCGTAATGGCATGGTTGTTGAGGTGCAGCTGAGTATGCTGCCGACAGGGCAGATCACCGATGTGGTGGTCACGCGTTCCAGTGGGGACGCCGGTTTTGATCAGTCCGCCGTACAGGCGGTCAGAAATGTGGGACGCATCCCGGAAATGCAGACACTGTCACGTGAAAATCCCGCAGCGTTCGATCGCATGTATCGACAGCGTACGCTGCGCTTCAAACCAGAGGATCTGGCATTCTGATGAAGAGACTGACGCACGTACTGGTAGGCCTGGTCGCCCTGTGTTTTACCCAGCTTCTGCTGGCCCAGGGCGCCATCGAGATTACCCGTGGTACCGACAAGGCCACGCCGATTGCCGTGGTGCCGTTTGGCTGGCAGGGCAGCGCGCCGCTGCCGGAAGATATGGCGGACATTACCGCCAACGATTTGCGCAACTCGGGTATGTTTGCGCCGATTCCGCGCGGCAACATGCTCAGCTATCCAACCCGCGACAGCGAAATCAATGCCCGCGACTGGCGCATGATCGGGGCTGACTACGTGGTGGTGGGGCAGGTGTCTGCCACAGGGGCAGATGCGTTTTCGCTGACCTACAGTTTGTACAATGTGGTGCGTGAGCAGGTCGTGCTGACGCGTTCGATCAGTGGTACTCGCACGCAGCTGCGGGATATCGCTCACCATCTCAGTGATGAGGTGTTCAAGGAGCTGACCGGTATTCAGGGCGCCTTCAATACCAAGGTGCTGTACGTGGCGGCCGAGCGATTCTCGGTCGACAACACCCGTTACACCCTGCAGCGCAGCGATTACGATGGCGCGCGTGCGGTGACCCTGTTGCAATCGCGCGAACCGATTCTGAGCCCGAGCTATTCGCCCGACGGTGAACGGATTGCCTATGTATCGTTCGAGTCGCGTCGCCCGGAGATTTATATCCACTATATTCGTACCGGTCGTCGTGAACGGATCAGCAGCTTTGAAGGCTTGAACGGGGCGCCGTCCTGGTCGCCGGATGGCTCGCGTCTGGCTTTCGTGCTGTCGCGTGACGGCAATCCGGAAATCTATGTGATGGATCTGGCGAGCAAGCAGCTGCGTCGGGTGACCAACCACTTCGCGATCGATACCGAGCCGACCTGGATGGGTAACGATACGCTGGTGTTTACCTCCGATCGCGGCGGGCGCCCGCAGATTTACAAGCAGAATTTGAGTTCGGGTAATACCGAGCGTTTGACCTTCGTTGGCAACTACAACGCCAACGCCAAGCTGTCCGTGGATGGCCGCACCATGGTGATGGTGCACCGTCAGGAGGGCTACCGTAATTTTCAGATTGCCACGCAGGATCTTGAGCGCGGCAACCTGAGAGTTTTAACAGAAACGTCACTGGATGAGTCCCCGACGGTCTCACCCAACGGCGTTATGTTAATTTATGCTACCCGTCAACAGGGGCGGGGTGTACTCATGCTGGTATCAACAAACGGGCGTGCACGGTCGGTGATACCGACTCAGTTCAACGACCTGCGCGTACCATCATGGTCCCCATACCTGCCATAGGGCGCACCAACACTAAACCATATGGGGTTAATAGGAGTTCATGATGCAAGTTATCAAGTTTGGCAAAGCTGCTGCTCTGGTTGTTGCTTTCGGCGTTGTTGTTGGCTGTTCCTCCAAGGGTGGTGACACCTCTGGCGCAGTTGATCCGAACGCTGGCTACGGTGCAGGCAGCAACGGCGCTGGTATGGACAACGGCATGAACAGCGAAGAAGCTGCTCTGCGCGCCATCACCACTTTCTACTTCGAGTACGACAGCTCCGAGCTGAAGCCGGAAGCCATGCGCGCTCTGGACGTTCACGCCAAGGACCTGAAAGCTGCTGGCAACCGCGTTGTTCTGGAAGGCCACACTGACGAGCGCGGTACTCGCGAGTACAACATGGCTCTGGGCGAGCGTCGTGCGGCTTCCGTACAGCGTTACCTGGTTCTGCAGGGCGTGTCTCCGGCTCAGCTGGAACTGGTATCCTACGGCGAAGAAAAGCCTGCAGCGATGGGTTCTACTGAAGAAGCCATGGCTCAGAACCGTCGTGTAGAGCTGCGCAAGTAATAAAAGAGGTCTTATGAAGGGTTATAGAGGCATCGTAATGGCCTTGGCACTGTCGCCGCTGGCGGCAGTTGCCCAGGTCCCGGTAATGGAAGGTAGTTCGAGCAACGCGTCGTCTGCCAGTTACGGGGGTTCCTCTGTGACCCAACAGGCGCCGGCTGGCCTTTCAAGTGAAGGCCAGCTGTTTCAACAGCTGTATCAGCTCCAGCAGGAAGTCACTCTGCTGCGGGGCATGCTCGAAGAGCAGAATTACAAGATCAAGCAGATGGAGCAGGACCAGCTTGATCGTTACCAGGATCTTGATCGCCGTCTGTCCGGCATGACCTCCGCTCCGGCTCCCGCCGCCAGTGGCAGTGCGTCGGCTGACAGTGATGTTGCAGCACCGCCTGCCGAAGCGCCAGCGGCGAGCGCCGCTCCGGCTGATCCCGAGCAGGAAAAACTGCTGTATGACGCGTCGTTTGACCTGGTCAAGGCGCGGGATTTTGATAAGGCTGCACAGGCCTTCAATGCTTTCCTCAGGCGTTATCCGAACAGTCAGTATGCAGGCAATGCACAGTACTGGTTGGGTGAGGTCTATCTGGTTCAGTCTGACCTGGAGTCCGCCGGCAAGGCGTTTGCCCAGGTGATCAGCCGCTATCCGAATCACCGCAAGGAGTCGGATGCGATGTACAAGCTGGGCGACGTCGAGCGTCGGCTTGGCAATAACGACAAGGCGCGTGATCTGTTTCAGCAGGTCATCAGCAAGTACCCCGATTCGTCGGCGGCCCAGTTGGCCGGTCGTGAGCTGAATACGCTCAACTGATGATGCGGTCGCTGGCCCGTCGATATGTCTGTGCAAAAGCGCCCTGTGGGCGCTTTTGCATTTCTGCCCGGAGGTTTCATGAGTAATGCCAATCCTGCGTCAGAAGCGCCTGCCGCTGTTGTGCTGTTGTCCGGCGGCCTGGATTCGGCGACTGTGCTGGCGATGGCCCAGGCGCAGGGTCTGCGCTGCTACACCATGAGTTTTGATTATGGTCAGCGTCACCGCGCCGAGTTGCAGGCGGCCGAGCGGGTGGCGTGTGCCGCTGGTGTGGTCGAGCACAAGGTCATTGGCATGAATCTAGGTGGTATAGGCGGTTCAGCGCTGACCGATGATCGCATCGCGGTGCCCGAAGGGCCGCAGGACGGTATTCCGGTGACCTACGTGCCGGCACGCAACACGCTGTTTCTGTCGCTTGCGCTGGGCTGGGCCGAGGTATTGGGTGCGCGGGAGATTTTTATCGGCGTCAACGCAGTCGATTACTCGGGCTATCCCGATTGCCGGCCGGAGTTTATCGAGGCGTTCGAACGGCTTGCCAATCTGGCCACCCGTGCAGGCGTTGAGGGTAAAGGCTTTCATATTCGTGCACCTTTGCAGCACATGAGCAAGGCAGAGATCGTGCAGGCTGGCGCGGCCCTCGGAGTGGATTACAGTAAGACGGTGTCTTGCTATCAGGCCGATGATCAGGGCAGGGCGTGCGGGCGCTGCGACAGTTGCCGGCTGAGGGCGGAAGGGTTCAGGGCAGCCGGCCTGGCCGACCCGACTCGCTACAGCTGATCTTTTTTCACTGGATGCGAAAAAAGTCTTGAGTTCCTCTGATAAATCAGTAATATAGCGCGCGTCCAGCAGGGGTCGTTAGCTCAGTTGGTAGAGCAGTTGGCTTTTAACCAATTGGTCGTAGGTTCGAATCCTACACGACCCACCACTCTGGATCCTTCCCTAGATGTGATCCCCTTATTGTATTTTCTACCCTGGCTCCGGCCCAGGCGTTCGCCTTCGTGCGATTCGGCGCCGCTGGGCAGTTTCGGCAGCCGTGCTACAATGCCGCCCTCCGTTGTTCTCCTGATGGATACAAACCATGTCCCAGATTCCCGAGCGTCTGCTCGTTCAGGCCCACCTGGATGCCAAGGCGCCTGCTCCGCTTAGCGATGCAGAGAAGGCAGACTACAAGGCCCGTATTGCAGCAGCGCTGAAGGCACAGAACGCCGTTCTGGTTGCCCACTACTACACCGACCCCCTGTTGCAGGAGTTGGCCGAGGAGACCGGTGGCTGCGTCTCCGACTCGCTTGAAATGGCCCGGTTTGGTCGTGATCACCCGGCTACCACGCTGATTGTTGCCGGTGTTCGTTTCATGGGTGAGACGGCCAAGATTCTGAGCCCGGAAAAGCGCGTTCTGATGCCGACGCTGGAGGCGACCTGCTCGCTCGATCTGGGATGTCAGATAGACGAGTTTTCCGCGTTCTGTGATCAGCATCCGGACCGCACCGTGGTGGTCTATGCCAATACGTCGGCTGCGGTAAAGGCGCGTGCTGACTGGGTAGTGACGTCCAGCTGTGCGCTGCCGATCGTCGAGCACCTGATGGACAAGGGTGAAAAGATCCTTTGGGCACCCGATCAGCACTTGGGTAACTACATTCAGCGTGAAACCGGTGCAGACATGCTGCTGTGGCAGGGCTCCTGTATCGTTCACGAGGAGTTCAAGGCCAAGGCGCTGGAGGATCTGCGCAAGGTCTATCCCGACGCAGCCGTGCTGGTGCACCCGGAATCTCCGCAATCGGTTGTCGAGATGGCCGATGTGGTTGGTTCGACCAGTCAGTTGATTCAGGCGACGCGTGATCTGCCCAATCCGACCTTTATCGTTGCGACCGATCGCGGCATCTTCTACAAGATGCAGCAGGCTGCGCCGGACAGGCTGTTGATTGAAGCGCCAACGGCGGGCAACGGCGCAACCTGTCGCAGCTGCGCGCACTGTCCGTGGATGGCGATGAACACTCTGCCGCGGGTGCTCGCCAGCCTGGAGCAGGGTACTGATGAGATTCTGGTTGATCCCGAGCTGATTCCGCGTGCGGTGCGCCCGCTGGATCGTATGCTCGACTTTACCCGCCAGGCCAGTCTGGCCGCCAAGGGTAATGCCTGACTGCTCGCCCGCCGCATTATGCGGCGGGCGTTGCCTTCTCCTAAAGTGATTCGATCAGCTCACGCTGACGCTGTAGCTCGTTCTGCTGCTCCTTGATGCGTGAGCTGACAACAAAGTTGCCCCCCGCTCGTTGCAACGCCAGGTCAAGTTGCTGGCCGGCCTGCTGCAGGTCGCCGGTCTGCTTGAAGTACTCGGCGCGGGCCAGATGCACGCCCAGGATATTGCCGGCCAGGCCGCGTATTTCTGCCGCCAGGTACCATACGTCCGGATCGCTCTCGCGCTGATTGGCGAGTCTATTGATCGCGCGTTCGGCCGCGGCATACTGCTGCTGTTTCATCAGCAGGTCGGCTTCGGAAAAGGCCAGCGGGAAGTTGTCAGGATAACGTTGCTGCAACCGACGGTTGCGCTCCAGTGCCTGCGCCAGTCGGCCCGCATTGGTGTCGATCTCGATCTGGGCGAGGTTGATCGTCAGGTCATCCGGTGTCGCTTCGAGCAGCGGGGCGAGGGTGCTTGTGGCTTCGCCGTGCTCGCCGCCGCGGCTGAGTGCCAGCGCCAGGCCATAGCGCGCCGCTGCATGCTCGCCGCCGTTATCGTCCAGCAGGGCGCGGAAGCGCTTGGCAGAGAGCCCCGGGCTTTGCTCGTACTTCAGCTGAACCCGGGTACGCATCATCTGGAAGTTGAGTGAATCCGTACGGCCGCTGCCCGCCATCTGTTCGGCGCGGTTGCGGGTATCGGCCATGCGCGACTGGCTGACCGGGTGGGTCAGCAGGAACTCGGGCGGTGTGGTGTCGTAGCGGCTGAGCTGGGCGAGACGCTCGAACATGTCCGGCATTGCTCTGGGGTCGTAGCCTGCCTTTTCCAGATTGAGAATGCCGATGCGGTCGGCTTCCTGTTCATTCTGGCGCGAGAAGCGGCGCTGTTCCTGGATGGCGGCGGCCTGGGTGGTCGCCAGAGCGGCAAAACCAGCGTCCCCGCCGCCGGCGGCGGCCAGCACAATGCTGGCGAGCATGGCGGTCATGAAGGGCACTTGCATGCGCTGTTGCTGCTCGAGGCCGCGGGCGAAGTGGCGCTGTGACAGGTGGGCCAGTTCGTGGGCCAGAACCGAGGCAAACTCGGCTTCGCTGCGGGCATGCAGGAACAGGCCGCCGTTGACGCCAACCACACCGCCGGGCGCGGCAAAGGCGTTCAGTTGCGGACTGTCAATCAGTACAAAGGCCAGGCGGCGGTCGCTCAGTTGGCTGGTTTCCGCCAGACCACGGGTCAGATCTTCGACAAAGCTTTTCAGTTGCGGATCATCCAGCGTCGGAACTGCGCCCCTGAGCATGGTCAGCCAGGTCCGGCCGAGCTGGTATTCCTGCTGGCGGGACATGATGGACGAACTGGTGTCGCCAAGCGACGGCAGGTTGAACTCGTCGCCGGCGGGCAGGGCAATGCCGGGCAGCGTCATTGACACTGCAAGCATCATGGCCCGGACGAGCGGTCGGCTGGACATCCTTTTTTGCATCATTTTTGGTGCGTACCCGTGCTGGCAGTTGTCGGAGTGAGAGCCGTCAAGGCTATACTGTGGCCCACTCGCTGTGGAGTCCCTGCATGTCTGTTGAAAACACCCGTCTACCCATCGACGTCGAGCTGGACGCCCGCGGTCTGTCTTGTCCGCTGCCCTTGCTCAAGGCAAAGCAATCGTTGAACGGCATGGTAGCAGGCCAGACGCTGCATGTGGTTGCCACTGATGCGGGGTCTCAGCGGGATATTCAACGCTTCGCGGAGCTGTCCGGACATGCATTGCTTGAGTCCCGGGTATTGGACGGCGAATTTCACTATTGGTTGCGTAAAGCAGATTAGGTTCCGATGCTAAAAGTTTTTCGAGGCTGGGTTCAGCGCTATTTCTCCGACGAAGAGGCGGTCGTGCTGGCGGTTGTGCTGGCGCTGGGGTTTGCCATTGTTATCAGTTTCGGTGACAAGCTGGCGCCGTTGCTGACCGGTGTGGTGCTCGCCTATCTGCTGCAGGGGCTGGTATCGCGGCTGCAGCGCTGGCTGCCGCACGGCCTGGCAGTCTGGATTGTGTTTCTGCTGTTTCTCGGTGCGTTGGCGGCGCTGTTCGGCGTGCTGGTGCCACTGGTCTGGAAGCAGATGCTGAATCTGTTCAACGAGCTGCCGGGAATGATCGCCTCGTGGCGTGATCAGCTTCTGCATCTGCCCGAGGAGTATCCGTCGTTCATTTCCGCCGCGCAGATTGAGCGCCTGATGGCCTCGATCAATGGCGAGGTGGGCTCGTTTGGTCAGTGGGCGCTGTCGCAGTCACTGGCGAGCCTGCCGGTCATCGTTACGGTGCTGGTTTATCTGGTGCTGGTACCTATCCTGGTGTTCTTCTTCCTCAAGGACAGCCAGACCATAACCGATTGGGCCGTGAGTCATCTGCCGCGCGAGCGCCGCCTGATGCGCGTCGTCTGGACCGAGATGAATCAGCAGATTGCCAACTACATTCGCGGCAAGGCAGTCGAGATTCTGATCGTCGGGGCTGTGACCTATATCTCGTTTGCGATCCTCGGCGTCAACTACGCGGCGTTGCTGGCGGTGCTGGTGGGCCTGTCGGTGCTGGTGCCGTATATCGGCGCTACGGTTGTAACCATCCCGGTTGCCGTGATTGGTCTGTTCCAGTGGGGGCTCGGTAACGAGTTCATGATGCTGATGATCGTTTACGGCGTGATTCAGGCACTGGACGGCAACGTACTGGTGCCCATTCTGTTCTCCGAAGCGGTCAACCTGCATCCGGTGGCAATTATCGCTGCTGTGCTGATCTTCGGCGGTTTGTGGGGGTTCTGGGGGGTATTCTTTGCGATCCCGCTGGCAACCCTGTTCAAGGCCGTGCTCTACGCCTGGCCACGCGGCATTGAAGCCGCCCATGACATCAAGTCAGAAGAGCTGCCTCGGACCGAGCAGGCCTGAGGCAGCGAACGAGTACCTGGCGATCAGCCGAGGGTGCGGACGGCGGCCAGCACCTCGGCCACGTGGCCGGGTACCTTCACCTTGCGCCATTCCTGACGCAACACGCCCTTGGCGTCGATCAGGAAGGTGCTGCGCTCGATTCCCTCGTATTCCTTGCCGTACAGCTTCTTCAGCTTGATTACGTCGAACAGGCGGCATAGCGCCTCGTCCGGGTCGCTGATCAGCTCGAATGGGAACTCATGCTTGGCCTTGAAGTTGGCATGGGTGCGCAGGCTGTCCTTGGATACCCCGTAAATGACGGTGTTGGCCGCTGCAAACTCGGCATGGGCGTCACGAAAGTCCTGGCCCTCGGTGGTGCAGCCGGGGGTGTTGTCCTTGGGGTAGAAATAGATCACAACGTTCTTGCCGGCCAGGCTTGCCGGTGTCACGGTCTGCTCGCCAGTGGCCTGGGCGCTGAAATCCGGTACGGGCTTGTTCAGTTCAACGTGCATGAAAACCTCGTCAGCTAGTCAGTGAAGCGGACGCCAGGGTTCGATCACGGCATCCAGGTTGAGTTCGTCACAGAAGTCCAGAAACTGCTCCCGCAGCCAGCTTAGCTGGGTCTGCACCGGAATGGCGATGGTCAGCGTCAGGTTCAGCATCGCGGTGCCGGTGTGCTGGGCAAGATAGGTGAAGCTGTGCAGCTCCTCGATGTCGATGTTCAGGTGCTGAAAGAAACGGCAAAGTTCACCGACCAGTTCGGGCCGCTGGGCCGCCGTCACAAATACGTTGTACGGCAGTGCCTGGGGGCGCTCGTCGATGCTGTGGCTGCGGCTCATGGACAACTGGAAGTGCTCACGCTTGGCCAGCGCCGGTAGCAGCGACTCCAGGCGTGCCAGCGCATCCCAATTGCCGCTGAGCTGAAGCAGCAGAACGGCGCAGGAGCCATGGCGACTCATCCGGCTGCTGACGATCTGGCAGCGGTGCTCGGTGCACAGGCGAGTCAGCAGGCTGGCAAGCGATGTGGTTTCCTGGCCCATGACATGAACGACCAGATATTGCTCGCGGTGACTCGGGGTGCTGGACATTGGGTTCCTCGGGCTGAAAAAAGGGCATCGCCCGTCTGGCGGGCGCAAAGCAAGGGCCTATTGTCACAGCCTGTCGGGAGCGGTTCAACTGCCGCCGCCGATTGGGTTGATGCCCTGTGTCCAGAGGGCTGTCGATCCGTCGCAAGCCTGCGTATTTAATCAGCGCTTCCCTTGTACTGGCCGCAGCGCGAAAGTACCATTGCCGTTTATTGTTTCAAGTGGAGAGTTGCATGATCTCGGGTAGTCTGGTGGCGCTGGTAACACCCATGGATTCCGGCGGGGGCCTCGATTGGCAGGCACTGGAGCGTCTCATCGACTTCCACCTGGAGAAGGGCACCGATGGCATCGTTGCAGTCGGTACCTCCGGCGAGTCTGCAACCCTCGATATGGCCGAGCACAAGGAAGCCATTCGTCGGGTGGTACAGCAGGTGGCCGGCCGCATTCCCGTGATCGCCGGTACCGGTGCCAACTCTACGCGCGAAGCCGTCGAGCTGACCGAAGCCGCACGCAGTGTGGGCGCTGATGCCGCATTGCTGGTGACGCCCTACTACAACAAGCCGACCCAGGAAGGCCTGTACCTGCATCACAAGCATATCGCCGAAACCGTGGCTATCCCGCAGATTCTCTACAATGTGCCCAGCCGAACGGCCTGTGACATGTTGCCGGAAACCGTCGAGCGCCTGTCTGCCATCAGTAATATCGTGGGCATCAAGGAAGCGACCGGTGACCTGCAGCGCGCCCGTGAGGTGATTGAGCGGGTCGATGGTCGTATGGCGGTCTACTCGGGCGACGACGCAACTGCCGTAGAGCTCATTCTGATGGGCGGCAAGGGCAACATTTCGGTTACTGCCAACGTCGCACCGCAACAGATGCATGAATTATGCGCTGCTGCCCTGCGCGGCGACGAGCAGACTGCCCGTCGTCTCAATGAAGCCTTGATGCCGTTGCACAAGGCACTGTTTATCGAATCCAATCCGATTCCGGTCAAGTGGGCGTTGATGGAAATGGGCCTGATCGCCGATGGCATTCGTTTGCCTCTGACGCCGCTCAGTGCTCGCTGCCATGACGCCGTGCACGGCGCTCTGCGCCAATGCGGGATGCTGTAATCTAACCGGGAAGACCTGTTGACCAAGGAAACGTTTATGAAGCCTGTGCTGAGTGCACTGACTCTGGGGGTATTGGCCAGCCTGAGTGGCTGTGGGTATCTGATGGGCGATAACGGATTTTTCCGTGATCGTGGCAGTGACTATCAGCAGGCCGAGGTCGCACCGCGGATGACTATCCCGGCAGATCTGCAAACGCGCTCCATTGGCGATCTGCTGCCGGTGCCGGGCCAGGTGACGGCTGCACCGGCCGGAGAGGACGGTTTTGAAACGCCGCGCCCACGCCCGATGTCGGCCAGCGCAGACAGCTCGGTGTTTGCATTGCAGCAGCAGGGCAGCTCACGCTGGCTGGTGGCTCAGCTGCCGGCCAACGAAGTCTGGCCGCTGCTGGCACGCTTCTGGTCCGATTACAGGGTGCCCATGGCCGAGCAGGACGCTGCGCTCAGCGAGTTCTCCACCGAGTGGGTCAACTTCGGCGAGGCTGCCGGTAATCCGTTGGTGCGCCGCCTGATGCCGCTGCTTGAGGAAGGCCGTCGTGTCGAAGGTGAGGAGCAACGCTTCCGTGTTCGCCTGGAGCCGGGCGTCAACGCCGGCACCAGCGAGATCAAGGTGATCCACCAGAACCGGGATATTGGCGACAGTGACAGCCAGTGGCCGGCGCGTTCCGATAACCCCAACTTCGAGCGTGGTCTGCTGGCCGAGCTGGAAACCTATCTCAACCAGAGCGTGAGCGCTGGCGGCAGTGCTCTGGTCTCGAGCATCATCAACAGTGGTCCGGTTGAGAACAGCCTCGAGCAGGACGGCGCGGGCAACAGCGTCCTGTACATCAGCGCCGATTTTAACCGCGCCTGGGCTGACGTTGGCGAGGCTCTGGCTCGCGCCGATGTCCTTGTGACCGACTACAATCGCAGCTCCGGTGTCTACTATGTCGACCTGGATCGGACCCGCTCCGAGAAGGAAGAGCCGGGCTTCTTCGCCCGCTGGTTTGGTGGTGACGATGAAGCCGAGCAACAGGTAGCTGACGAGAATCAGCTGCAGGTGCGCCTGACTCCATCCTCCAACCGGATTGAAGTCAGTGTCGATGCCGGCATTGAAAAAGCGGCAGATTCGGCACGCGCGCGTGACCTGCTGGAGCGTATTCAGCGCGGCTTGAACGAGGGGTCCAACGGCGGTGCGCTATTGCTCCCTCGGTAGTGGCAGTCGTGGTAACGGCACCCTGATTGAACAGGGTGCCACTCGGGTGCTGGTGGATTGCGGTTTCAGCCTGCGCGCCACCGAGCAGCGCCTGGCCGAGGCCGGTCTGAGGGGCGACCAACTGAGCGCCATTGTTGTCACCCACGAGCACAGCGATCATATTCAGGGCGTCGGCAAGCTGGCACGCCGCTATGGCTTGCCGGTATACCTTACCCCGGGTACCGGCTTTGAGCTGCGCGAAGAGGGCCTGGATCTGCGCTGGGTCGATCTGCACGGGCGCTTCGAGATTGGCGATCTGGAGATTACCCCGGTGGCCGTGCCCCACGATGCGCGTGAACCCTGTCAGTACATCTTCGACGACGGCCGGCGGCGCTTCGGCGTGCTGACCGATACTGGCACCATCACCCCCTGGATCGTTGAACATTACGCCGATCTGGATGCGCTTTTTCTCGAAGCCAACTATGATCCGCACATGCTGTCGGTCGGCCCCTATCCGGCCTTCCTGAAAGCGCGTGTAGGCGGTGATCTGGGCCACCTGAGCAATCAGCAGGCGGCCGGCTTTGTGCGCATTGCCGGCGGCCGCGAGCGATTGCAGCATATTGCCGTGGCCCATATCAGCGAAAAGAACAATCGGCCCGAGCTCGCTCTGGCCGCCATGCAGGAAGCCCTGACCGGTTGGTCCGGCAACCTGCTTATGGCACATCAGAATCAAGGGCTGCCCTGGCAGACCATCGAGTAACACCCATCACCATGTTGCGGACAGCGGGAGCCGATAATGGAAAAACGTAACGAACTCTATCGTGGTAAAGCCAAGTCGGTGTACACCACCGATGACCCGGATCGCCTGGTCCTGTTGTTCCGCAACGACACCTCCGCCTTTGATGGGAAGAAGATCGAACAGCTCGATCGCAAGGGCATGGTCAACAACCGCTTCAACGCGTTCATCATGCAGAAGCTGGAAGAAGCGGGTATTCCGACCCAGTTTGACGCACTGCTGTCTGACAACGAGTGCCTGGTCAAGAAGCTCGACATGATCCCGGTCGAGTGCGTCGTGCGTAACTTCGCCGCCGGCAGCCTGGTGAAGCGCCTGGGTGTGGAAGAGGGCATGGCGCTGACGCCGCCGACCTTCGAACTGTTCCTGAAAGACGACGCCAAGGGCGATCCTTTCATCAACCAGTCGCACGTTGTCACCTTCGGCTGGGCGACCGCCGAACAGTTGGCGCGCATGCAGGAACTGACCCTGAAGATCAACGACATCCTCAAGGGCTTGTTTGACGCTGCCGGCCTGCTTCTGGTCGACTTCAAACTGGAATTCGGCCTGTTCAAGGGTGAAATCGTCCTGGGCGATGAGTTCAGCCCGGACGGCTGTCGCCTGTGGGACAAGGAAACCCGCAAGAAGATGGACAAGGATCGCTTCCGCCAGGGCCTTGGCGGCGTGATCGAAGCCTACGAAGAAGTTGCCCATCGCCTGGGCGTACCGCTGCCGTAAGGCTTCCGTCCTGACCGCGAATGCTGGTAAGATGCGCGCCGACTTGGAGAGTTGCCAGAGTGGTCGAATGGGACGGATTCGAAATCCGTTGTACGGGCAACCGTACCCAGGGTTCGAATCCCTGACTCTCCGCCATTGTTGTGCTTCAAGGCCCCGTTTTACGGGGCTTTGTCGTTTTCAGGGTCTTCTGGCCCATACTCTGGCCCATACTCTGGCTGCTCCTGCTCCTGCTCCTGCTCCTGCTCCTGCTCCTGCTCCTGCTCCTGCTCCTGCTCCTGCTCCTGCTCCTGCTCGTCAGGCTGAGGCAAGTCATCGAGTGGCTCGGATGGGTCGAAAGTCGCGGGCGCAATGCCCGAACTGAATGCCAGTAGTTTCGTCTCCTCTTCGATCGCTCGCTTTGCCTTCTTGACGATTTTCTTTGCTGCCTTGCTAACCAGGGCATCTTCCGTTTCCACGTCACTAGGTGGCGATGATTTCTGGCGTAGGCTAAGTCTCGCTACCTCGTAGGCAAGCTGCTCAATCTGTTTCATCGCTTCTTTGTAGCGCTCTTGCCAGGTGAGACTGATTGTTTCGGCATTAGCGAGATCAGTTTTGTGGCGTTGGCCGAGCAGGGCGATGGTCCTCCGATGCTCAGCTTGAAGGCGAGCGTGCTCACCCATCATATCTTCAACGACCTCCCCCTTTCGCCACCCAGCTCCTTTTGCGAGCTGATCCAGGCGTCTTCCCAGTTCGGTGGATAGGGCGAACGTATAGGCTTTCCGGCCGTTGCTGGCAGTGCGGTACTTGCGCTGCCTGAGAGCGTTCCTCAGGCGGCTGATATATGCCGGCCCTGCCCGTGTGCTTTCCATGGCGTGAATGCCGGCAATGATGTTTTGGTACCTGTTGCGTTCTCGATCAGTTTGCTCGTGTTCGAACCTTCTGCGCAGCTCTGTTGATGCTGTCTTTTCGATGTATTGAAGCACCCACTTCAGCTCGGTCTCTTGACTGTGCAGCCAGTCAAGTTTGGTTGGTATTTCTCCCATTACTGGTCTCTCCCCACGGCGAATTAGTTGACAGTCTTTATTTAAACATAAGTTCGTTACGCGTTATGTTACTGTCACAGAGTGTGGAATTATACAGTATGTAAAAATCAGCTACTTGCCAGTGCGCGCCCAACCTTCAATACTGAACTGATGAGAAAATCTATTTCGCCGAGCCTTTCACCGAAGGCCATATTCATGTTCGAGTTCTTTGCTCTGAGTGAGCAGGGACAGCCGCTAGCTGACGACCAGCTCACGATCCAGGGGCTCACGAAGCGTCTGCGAATGCAGGCGCGTGATGTTCGGTCAGGGGTGCGTGAGTTGGTCGTTCACGACCTTGTGGAGGTTTTGAAGGTCAGACTGCCGGAAGGAAAAGGCATTAGCTCAGTGCACAGGTTATCGCCGCAGGTGCTAGCTGATTTGCAATCAGGCTCGATCCCGCTCGGGAATCACGTTGAGCGTCGGATGGTGTTGTTTTCAGGAGCCGAGTTTCTGGTCGAGGTGACTGGCTTGCCTGCCCAAAGGGAGCGAGCATCGTCGCCAGATTCCGACAAGAGGGTGTCCCCGATCACTCCAAAGGGTCGGTTGAGTTTCCTCAATCGAGTTCTTCTCGGCGTCTTGCTGGCTCATGCCGACGAGTTTGGTTATGTGTCTGGTCTTGATAGCAAAGATCTCCAGGCCCTTACGGGGTTTGATGCTAATAGCCTAAAGCACCGCATCCAGCGTCTAGTGGCTCTTGGACTCATTCGTTGCGTGTTGCCGGGATGTAGCAGTTCCATTTTCCAGACCTCAAAGCGATCCAGCAGCTACTACCTGAACCTGAATCATCCCGGCTACGCGGGGATTGCGCATAACGCGGTCTTTATTTCTTTCTGGCCAGGTGATCCGCCACGAGGTCCGTTTGATTTGCTGGAACAGGATGTCAGGCGTGTGCGTAAACGCTCCCACGCGCTCCTGAAGCGCCCTGAGCTGGCTTTTAAAAACTACGCTACGCCTGAGGGTGTTCTTCGCTATTTGGTCAGGGCAGGGCCCAGTGCGATGTCTGCCTTGCGCGAGATTTTTTATCGGGGCGCGGCCCAATTGCTGATGTCAAGTGGGTTCGAAGTGGTTACCCATGATGTGGAGACCACTTCATATCTGAGCGGGCTTCTCAAGTCTGAGCTTCAGCATGTGCCCAGTACTGGGGATGTTCGGGATAGTGTCGAATGGCTCGGGGTTCTTGCCCATTTTTCAGGCGTCATTATTAAGATAGCGAACGATTCGCGTGACCGCTTGATGCTGCTGGAAACTGCGTCCTTCAAGGGATTGAGCCTGTGCTTCCTGCCTGTCAAGAAAAACGTCTTCAATGAAGTGATCACGGTATTGTTGAGCAAGGCACCAGGTGGGTGTACAGACTGTACGATGGTTAGTGCATACAAAAAGGGCGAATGTGATGTACTCCCCTTAGCTCAAGAGCAAGAATTTGACTGTGAGATACGGCTCCGCGCCGGCTTGTTGTCCCCGCCCTCCAAGCGAGTGACTGGCTACAAAACGTAATAAATTACCTAGCGCGCCCATCCTCTGAGCCATTCAGAGGGTGCATCATGAAAATCATCAGACTTCCGACGGTCCTGGCTGTGACAGGGTTGTCGCGCGCGACTATCTACCGCCTCATGACCAAGAAGCAATTTCCGAGGGCAATCGAACTAGGGCCGCGAAGCTGCGGCTGGATCGAGGCAGAAGTGGGTGAGTGGATATCTCAGCGAATCGAAGCACGAAATCAGAAGTATGACCTGACCTAACCGGAGTACCACGGCGCAAGGTCGTGGTGCTCCTATGCCGTTTTGATGGTCTCACCTTCACATCAGCTAACCTGTCTGTACTCGTCCAGCGTCTTTTGCCAATCCTCGCCGTGATGTTTCTCCCGGAAGTCCTTGTCACGCAGGGCATCAGCCGGCAGCTTGAATCGGGATATATTTATATACTCTATAGATTCTGACTATTTAATTGCTAATACTAATCAATCCGATACCAATACAGCACCCTATACAGGACAGAGACACCCAAGAGATCAACTCGCTACTACAGAGGGATCAGGTTAAAAAATACACAAGTGACCAGTGGTATGTACCTAACCGAGGAGACATACCATGCATCACCCATTCAACGACTACACACCTGCAATCTCCCAAGCAGAAGTCAGCTTCAAGATCGATCAGCTCGTAGACGATGCTCTACGCAGAGGTGAATCGGCCTACATCCCACAATCACGTCCAGACAGGCCATACCGCAAGACGATGCTAGGGGCGGATCTGGACTACCTCAGTCAGATGCTGGCTCTGTTCGATGGTCGTGTGGATTACGACTACAGCGAGAACCTGGAGCTGTTCTACGATGCTTGCCATGACATTCGACTGGAGTGTGTCGATCGTTCCTATATCTGTCCTGATCCTGAGTCTAACGGTGGCTTTCTGTCAGAACCTGAGACCATGAACCTGCTCATCGAGCGCATTCGTGAGCTGAGTAAGCAGGAGTGGTATCAGCGCAGAGCCAGAGACCGTCGGTATCAAGCCAAACGCCAGGCTGAAGACACCAGTGAGTTCGCTCAGAGAGCGATGGAGCGGTATTCCAAGACGCTCGTGCTGAGGCTGAACCTCTACTACAAGAAGTCAGCCAGACAGCGGCTCACTGTCGAGCAGGTGTTCGATGACATGAACAAGCTGGTCAGAGCGCGCAGGACCAATCCCATCTTTGAGCATCTTGTGGCTTTCATCATCCGGGTAGAGCAGGGCGAGGATCAGGGCTTTCATCTGCATGTCGCGTTCTTCTTCAACGGCTCATGCGTCAGGCGTCATTTCCGCATTGCTGAGCTAATCGGTGAACTGTGGGGAGAGATCACTCATGGTGGCGGGCATTGGCACGACAGTGGTGCTGAGTGGATGAAACAGGGTGGCAAGGATGAGGGCAGAGGCACTGGCATGTTTCAGCGTAGCGACGTGGATGGACGCCATGCTGTAGCGAGCCTGATGACCTACCTAGTCAAGGACAAGGGACAGCACCTGCGGATCAGGCCGGCAGGTGTCAGGACCTACAGGACGGGGTGTATCCGCTAGTTGCCAGCCCGTACCGTCCATAGTTGATCAAGCCTGGTGGTGAATGCAGGGCTCAGGAGCTGGCGTTGCATTTGCCATTCTGACTTGGTAGGACGTAATGTTTTCTTCGTCGGTGTGGGCGACCTGAATTGGACTGCGCCGCGGCTGACGACCAAGTCGAGTGTCAACCATTTTCGTCACTTGTGACTACCGCTTATAGGCAGCCGACGATGCATCTCCTGCCGGATTTGCAATGCTGAATGATAGATCTGGAGTAAGCTGGCTACCCCCTCTTGGGTCTGATGGCAGTCTTCTATGGTGCCACATCAAGGGTTGGTTCACTGTGGCAGTCTAGAATATGATCGGTTTATTGCCTGCGCTAAGACTGCAGGAGGGGCTTTCGGCCGCTAATACTAAGTGCTCTGCGCCAGTGGGGCCATTACCGATGGAGCGGGTCGGTCTCGCCAGACCCCTGATAGATAAGGATTGCTGAATGCATGACTTGATTAATGAGCCAGATGCGCCACGACTCATTTTTGGTCTTCGCGACACTGGCTACAACGTTAAAACAGCAGCCGCTGACATTATCGACAACTCAATCGCGGCTCAGGCAGATCAGATCAATGTTGAGATCGTTTTGCGTGAAGATGGCCGAAAGCTCGTTTACTTCGGCGACAATGGTGAAGGGATGGACGCGGGCGGCGTTCATCGTGCCATGAGGTATGGTGCACCAGAGCGCGATAACCCTGAAAGTCTTGGCAAGTTTGGGCTGGGGCTCAAGACAGCCTCCAGCTCGGTGTGCCTGAAGTACACCGTGATTTCAAGAAAGAGTCCTGATGAGGAATTGGCAAAACTGACTTGGGACTTGGAGCATGTAGCTGACAAAAAGCAGTGGGAGATGCTCAGAGAGCCAGTTACGCTGGACGAGCAAGAGGCATTTGAAGAGCTTTGCGGCGACCGCGGGACTCTCGTGATCTGGGAAAAGTGTGACAGGATCCTAACCAAGGATTACGAGCCGGGTGGCGCGAAAGAGAAGGCCGCGATCAACAGGCTGGCGGATGCCTTGAGTAAACATATCTCTCTCGTTTATCACCGTTTTCTCGATAAGAACGATGACCGCGAACGTGATATCGAAATCTATATCAACCAGATGCTCGTTGAACCGTGGAATCCTTTCTACCCCCAACGATCTGAACAAGTACTTCACCCCAGTAAGCAAACTCTAGTCGTTGAGCTGCCCGATGGTACAGAACAAACGGCCAGCATAAAGGCTTGGATCTTGCCCCATCGTAACGACATGTCCAAAGATGAGGAGCGTACATATGCTCGTATCTCAAACCGGGCGCAGGGTTTCTATGTCTATCGTGAGGGGCGCCTGATTCAGGACGGTACGTGGATGGAGGTGTTTGGTGCTCCTGAGCCTCACACGTCATTGTTAAGGATCGAATTTGATTTCGGTCATGAGCTTGATGACGCTTTCCGGATAGACGTAAAGAAGTCGCGGATTCTTTTCCATCCAGATTTGGAAGACGGTTTGCGTGAGCTCCTTCAGCCTGTGTATCGCGAGGCCGGTAACAGATACCGCCGGCAGAACCGAGAAGCGGCGAACTCCCACAAAATCGACCATACCAGCGCCAACAAAAACATTGCGGAGACTGGCAACGCTAGTAAGCCTCAGGTGGATTCTGTTGACCCAACCAAGCAGTCAGTTGTTGTATCGAACAACTTGGGGCCAAAAATCACGCTGAAGCTTGCAGTTCAAAGCAACGTTAGCCCAGACACGGTGTACGTCGAGGCTGTAGATGACATCACTTCTGGTGAGCTCTGGCAGCCTGCGTTCAGGAGCTCGGGTGATAGCGGGCATGTACCGGCAGTGCTGTTGAACAAGCATCACGATTTCTACCAGAAAATCTACAAGCGAGCTGCGGCCAATGGGTTCGCGGTCGAGGGGATGGATTTGTTGTTGTGGGCATTCGCTGTTGCGGAGCAGAACAACACCAATGAGGAAATGGAGCCTATTTTCGAGGATATCCGGAGTGAAATTTCCAGAAATCTTCATAAGCTCCTTCGGAATGTTCCGGATCCTGACCCGGAAGAGATGGCGGGAGACGAATAAGCTGACATGATTGCAGGTAAGAAGGATCTTATCCTGAGGGAGCTTGAGCTGGGTACCGGTGCTGCGATTGGTGCTTCAGTCGATCATAGCGGTCTTCGGTCCGGTCTAAGGATATGGTTCGGAGATCTTGATGAAAAGCATGGGCCGGTTGCCGAGTTGCGGCCCTACGGTTTGAGAGGTCATGTCGTCACACTCTCGTTTGGGAGTTTTTCGGGGCAGGTGATCGAGCAAATACGTAATGCTTCATCCGAAGATATTCAGCTTGCTAGGGCCTTGGTAGCCTCTATCCGGCCGGATATAGAGGTTGACGTGAGTGGGCAGTCGCTTGCTTCCTGGTCTGTGACTAATGGTGCGTTTCAGATGACAGCGAAAGTGAGAGATATTGAGCTTTCACTGGAGGATGCGGCTGTCGTTGCAACCTGTCATGAGGTGATCGTCCCTATGATGGCCGCCATGGCTGAGCTAATTGGTTACGATCTTGTTGATGAAGCCCCAGAGCATGAAGAGCCCGCCTTCGAGGGGGCAATACTGCAATCTGTGGTTCTTAAGCGAGAGCGAAATCCCCGCAACAGGCTGCTTGCAATACGCATCCACGGAGAAAAGTGTTTAGCCTGTGGTCTTGAGCCGTTAAAGCTATATGGTGAGGCTGGCTCGATCATAGAGGTACACCACTTAGAGCCAGTCTCAGTGCTCACCGAGCCGCGACCATATGACCCGCGGACTGACTTGGTTCCCCTTTGTCCTAATTGTCACCGTGCTGTTCATACGAGGCGTCCTTTTCCGTTCAGTATCCATGAAATTGAGAGCTTGATGGGTAAGCAAAGTGATTGACCTTTCTGCTCTTCCCGAAGCCTTCGATGATTTGCGCAAGAGCTTGCCCGATGGTCTGCTCCTTTCAGAGCGCGTTGTCGATCCTGTCGTAGTGATTGATAAGGTCGGCCGGGAGATTGTCGCGCGATTGTCAGGGTGTCGCTTGGTTCGGGGTGTGAAGCAGATTTATGCTGCACCAAGCAACCGGCACGCTTGGGTACTTGATTCAAACATAATCAGGCCATTGCCCAGAGACTCTCTGTCCGTCTTTGAGGCAGCGTTGAACGGATCTGACCCGGATAGTCTGTCTTTTAGTGAGGCTGTTCGGCTTATTAGAGCAAAGGGTTTGGATTTGACTGTCGAACCCAGCGCGAGCTTTTTGCAGGCGGGCCGCGCGTTGTCGGAAAAGTTGGAGGGAGAGCTTGATGTTCCCGGTTTGACGGCAACCCTTTATCCCTATCAAGCGCGTGGTGTGCATTGGATGAGGGAAACGATTGCCCATACAGGTGGTTTGATTCTGGCGGATGAAATGGGCTTGGGTAAAACCCTGCAGATTATCGCTCTTTTACTTTTGGAACCCCCGCAGGAGTCGGCGCCAGCTCTGATCATCTGTCCGACGAGCTTGATTGCAAACTGGGTGAGAGAATTTACTCGATTTGCTCCGAGCTTAACTGTTCTAGTTCATCGTGGTTCCGAGCGGGCCGGCATTTATCGCGAGCTTCAGAAAACCCATGTTGTCATCGCCACCTATGACACGATGGTGAATGACATCGCAATCTTCTCCTGCCTTGAATGGTCATGGGTGATTTGTGATGAGGCTCAGGCAATCAAGAACCCTGATTCCAACCGCCGCAAAGCTATTGAAACGATTCCTCGTCGACGCTCTATCCCGATGACTGGCACTCCAGTTGAGAACAGTCTTCTGGATCTTTGGTCGCTGATGGATTTTGCAATTCCGGGTTTGCTTGGTTCCCGAAGTGAGTTTGAACAGGCCTACCCTGATTCGGTTGACTCTGCCCAAGCCGTAGGGGCTATCACTGACCCAGTGATTCTCAAGCGCCGTGTGGTGGATGTGGCTGGGGATCTTCCTGAACGGATAGATATTGACCTGCCGCTTGAGCTTGATGGGTTGCTGGTGGAGCATTATCTGCAGGTTAGACAAGAGACGTTTGAAAAGTACCCCGTTGCTGGAGCGCTTGTTGCTACGTTGCAGCTTCAGTTGGTCTGCGCTCATCCGTGGCTAAGATGTTTGCATGCAGACGACCAGGATGTTTCTGATGTAACTGTTGAGCGTACTGCAGCTTTTCCTCTAGTTACGCCCAAAATGGAGAGGGTCGTTGAGCTCTTGAAAGAGGCTTTTTTGAACGACAGGAAGGTAATTGTTTTTGCGCTTTTCAACAAAGTTGGCGATTTGATAAAAGAGGCGTTTTCGGGCGGGAGGAATGTCTATTGGGGCGCTATCAACGGAGCGACTCCCCAAGAGGCGCGACAGCCGATCATTGACGAGTTCTCCGCGCACACTGGCCCAGGATGCTTGGTTCTTAATCCCAAAGCAGCTGGGGCGGGTTTGAATATTACCGCTGCTACGGTGGTCATACATTTCACGCCCCTATGGAATCCTGCACTGGAGGCCCAAGCAAGCGCAAGAGCGCATCGACGGGGACAGACTGAGCCCGTTACTGTGTATCGTCTTTATTACAAGGACACTGTTGAAGAAGTGATGATTGACCGTTCCACATGGAAGAGTGAGCTAGCCAGCGAAAGCATTCCGGTTTCATCCAGGGATGCAGACGATATTAAGCGAGCTCTGGAAATCGCACCGGAGAAGAAATGATCAAGCAGGCGTTCAGCAAGATATTGAGTGCAAATGACGTAGGGGCGACTGGAGGGCATCAGGGAGGGATCCTTATTCCCAAGTCGGAGGGGGAGCTTCTGTCTTTTTTACCCAGCTTGGACCCCTCGGTTAAAAATCCAGATGCATGGATTGAATGTATTGACGAGGATGGGGTGCTGCGGAAATTCAGATTCGTCTACTACAACAACAAGCTGCACGACCCCAGCGGCACAAGGAATGAGTACCGCATTACATACATGACTGCGTATTTTCGAGATGCAGGTGCGCGTGAAGGGGATGTGTTTGAGATTTCTAGAGCGTCGCCTGACGCGCCTTACTCAATCAAGGTGGTGCCATCTCAGGGCTCTCATGCGGAGCCAGAGTGCAATCAACAGGTTCGAATCAAGATCAAGTCAGCGTGGAGGCGAATCCACTGATCTCCTTTCATGCTCCCCAAGCATGTGTCGAAAATGATTTGAGCCGATATCAATAGGTCTCTGAGTCGTCATCGTCTTCTGGATATGGGGGGTGTCCCAACGCTTCCATATAGATCGGGTAGACGACGGCGTCTAGCTTGTCGCCCAAGGAGTGAGACAGGCGGTCAACTATTGCATTTGCTTCTGTGGCTTCAAGGTGTGTGAACAGCGGTTCGTTCGACTCACGATGCACGATTTCAGTGGCGTCGTCATTTGGGTCGAAGAGTAGCTCTGCATCTCGCATCGCCAGAAACCATTCTTGAGCATCTTGCTCTGTTGTTCCTTTGAGCTCCGGAATACGTGACTTTGGCACTTTTTTTCCTCTTATTTGAGATCTGATCAACATGATACTAGGTTGCCAAGTCTCTTCCCATTGGCCAAAATATGCAAAATGCGAAAAACGTTCCCAGGGGAAGGCTGAAGTATGGCAATCAACGAAACTCTCTCGAGCTTTACGGTTTTGCGCGAAAAGGCTGGTATGAGCATCGAGGACGTGATGGAGCTGACTGGAAAGTCGAAAAGCACTGTCTATCGTTGGGAGAAGGGGCAGATTCCAGCCGAAAAGCTTGCCCTCAAAGTGATCAACGAGCGTATCGCTAGAGCGAGTCGCGCGCACTCGGACAGGGTGCCAGGGGCATTCCGATTTATAGATTTGTTCGCTGGTATCGGGGGCATGCGTAAGGCTTTTGAGGGCGTTGGTGGACGGTGTGTGTTTACTAGCGAGTGGAATAAATACGCCCGCATGACCTACCAAGCGAACTTCGACTGCGATCATGACGTTGCTGGTGATATCACGAAAATTGCGGCCGAGGACATCCCTGAGCATGATGTATTGGTTGCAGGCTTCCCCTGCCAGCCATTCTCAATTGCAGGCGTTTCCAAAAAGAATTCCCTTGGACGCGCGCATGGCTTTGAAGACAAAACTCAGGGCACCCTGTTCTTTGATGTCGCGCGAATCATCGCGCATCACCGTCCTGCTGCATTTCTCTTGGAAAACGTCAAAAACCTGAGGGGGCATGACAAGGGTAGAACGTTCCAGACCATAATGGAGACACTTCAGGATGAGCTGGGGTACAACGTTCACTATCGAATTGTTGATGCCCGGCATTGGGTCCCTCAGCACCGAGAGCGGATTTTTATCGTTGGGTTTCGCGACGATGTGCCGTTCAATTTTGGTGAGCTGGTCTTTCCGGAGAAGGCTCCTGTCCTTGGAGATATCCTTCATCCGCAAAATGGTGACGAAGAGCCAGAGCCTCCTTTTACCGAGGGCGAACAAGCTCTCGTCGCTGACAAGTACACGTTGACCGAGAGGCTTTGGGAGTACCTTCAAGCCTATGCTGACAAGCATCGCGCAGCAGGGAACGGCTTCGGATTTGGTCTGAATGGCAAAGACGACGTAACTAGAACGCTTTCGGCACGTTACTACAAGGACGGCTCCGAGGTTTTGGTATACCAACATGGCAACAGGCCGCGTCGTTTGACTCCTCGAGAGTGTGCGAGGCTGATGGGTTTTGATATGCCGGGCGAGCCCCTTTTTGAGATACCAGTTTCGGATACTCAGGCATACAAGCAGTTTGGTAATGCAGTGGTGGTGCCCAAGGTAAAAGCTATTGCGCAGTTAATGCGTCCTCACGTGTTGGACATTGTTGAGTGTGCCAAGCAGCATGATCCGAATTTCGCTATCGCCGACTTGTTTGAGGTAGAGCAGGCGATCGCATGACGGATAGCGTCAGCGCTGAGAAGCGGAGCGAGATGATGTCCAAGGTTCGCTCGAAAAATACTCGGCCTGAGTTGCAGGTGCGACGATATCTGCATTCCAAGGGGATTAGGTTTCGATTGCACGATCCAAAGCTGCCGGGAAAACCCGACATCGTTATGCCTAGATGGCGCACCGTTATCTTTGTTCATGGTTGCTTTTGGCATTGGCATGGTTGTCGTTATTTCAGGCTTCCCAAGAGCCGTACACCGTTTTGGGAGGAGAAACTGGCGGGGAACAAGCAGCGCGATAGCCAAAATCGCATTAGGCTTGAGGAGATGGGTTGGCGAGTGATTGTCGTATACGAGTGCGCTCTGAGGGACTCGCCCAAGGATACTCTTGATAATCTCGTACAGGAGCTTCGCCGCAAGGCTATCGCTGCTCCGTGTATCTGATTACTGGATTTCGCCAATCTGTTGCCTTGTTCGGTAGGTCTATTTCTCGGCTTTCTGACCTCCCGATGGAGCGCAAAAAAGAAATAACACCCCCAGCCAGGCCCGCAGGCCGCTGGGGTGTTTTTGCTCAGTAGATCCGATTACACCACAGACCCGCTTCCACGTTGGCTTGAACGAACTCATCGCTTACAACGCCGGTACGGTTCATGCGTTCCAGGTAAGGAACGTCGAATTTCAGCAAGACCTGTTCGAAAACGCAGTTGCAGAACTTACGATCCGCGCCGCTTTGCGCGCAGCCTGACAAGAACTGTCCGCGCATTTTTTCTTCAGGGCTAGAACAGCCCGCTGCCAGTACGCTCAGCGCCAATACCGCCAATAGTTTATTTTTCACATCCTTGCTCCTTATATGCGGGACAGGACCTGGGACATGCCCAGCATCACGCCAATACCCATGCCGATCAGCTGAGGACCCGCGATCCAAAACAGCTTGGTGAACACTAGGCTGAAGAATCCGCCGGTGGTGAATACGGCAGACGGCCGCGCAAAGCGGCAGATGGCATCACCCAGCAGGGCGCCGCCCCAGCCGAGCAAGGTACCCACCAATACCGCGAAGGCTTTGGCGAAAAAGCCAGCACGCAGCACCATGCCAGAGTTGTTGAACGTTACAGCGAAGATGGCGAAGGCAAAGGCTGCCAGCGCCCAGCCGAGCACTTTGACTGGGACCGGCAAGGTGTCGTCGATGTAATCGTCCTCGTCGTTCTGGGGATCTCGTCGGTCGAGGTTGTTCTGTTCCATACAGCGGGCTCCTTTTGAGCGTTATTGGAATAGGTGCACCTGATCACCAGGCTGACTGAGGGCTTAAAAACCAAATAACCGGGCATCACTCCGGCGCTGGGTCGTCGGGCTCATCCATCAGCAAGAATCCGCAGTTCAGGCACAGGCTGTCGAAGGTGCCCAGCCAGTGCTTTGCCACGTTGTCGGCCAGAGCCTCGCCTTGAGCCGTGCCCTCTGCCAGCAAGGGTGCCGGCTCTGCCACTAATGCCACCAGCTTTCCTAGTTGCTCCCACGGTGCGTGGTTGGTCGGCGCGTCCTGCTGGCGCTCAACATGAGTACGCAGCAGCACATCCAGCACCCCGGCCATCACGACCAGGGTGCGCAGGTTCTGCCGATGAATCAGTGTGGCGCTGTTGCAGATGGTGCAGATGTTGCAGGTCTTCATCATTGCTGGATCTCCTTTACGGCTGCGTTCAGATCAATCCACGCTCGGCAAAGCTCACCGCTGTGGCTCCGCCAATCACCAGGTGATCGAGCAGGCGCACATCGATGGTTTGCAGTGCCGTGTGCAGGCGGGTGGTCAGGGTGCGGTCAGCTTGGCTGGGTTCTGGTACACCGCTCGGATGGTTGTGAGCGAGGATCACGGCAGCCGCGTTGGCATTGAGCACGGCTTTGATTACTTCGCGGGGATAGACGCTGGCACTGTCGATGGTGCCGTAGAACAGCCGCTCAAAACGCAGTACCCCGTGCTGACTGTCTAGGAGGATGACGCCGAACACTTCGCGCTCCTCATTGGCCAACTGGGAGATGAGGTAATCACGAACCAGGTTCGGACTGGTTAGGTAGTTACTGCGATAAAAGCGGGCTTCCAGAATGGACTGGGCCCAGCTCAGGACTTCGGTTTCGGACAGCTCAATGCCCGCTGTCGGCACCAGCGCCGACGACGTTTTTTGCTTGCTCATGGTGATCTCCGGATACAGGAAAACCCACCCGCTCAGGCGCTGGCGGGTGGATTGGCTTGTTGCAGGTTGTGGGTGCGTTCGAGAATCAGGTCGTGCAGGGTCGGCTTGCCGTTGCGGCTCCGGCGACTGCTGTACTGCGGCGTGGGCTTTTGCGTGGCGGTTGGTGGCGCTGACTCAACCACCGATTGCTCTGGATAGAACTCCTCCAGTACCAGATGCGAGTCCTCTTCGCTGTCTTCAAAGGCGCCATTGATGAGGCCCATCCGTGCAGCGGTATCCAGTGCTTGTTGATCAAAGCCCGCATCGCGCCGTGATTGATCCAGCTGGCGCGCCTGCGAGAGGGCTTCTTCCAGGCTCAGGCCACTACGCAGGGTCAGATCCACGTAGTAGATCGGTGCACCGTGACTCTGGCGGGTCGACTTGCCACGCAGGCGCAGTTCCAGCGGCAGACACGCCAGCCGATCTCCGGACAAGGCCTGCAGATAGCTCAACCGGGCCGATAGGGTGCGGATGCTGTTGTAGCCAGTGGTGCGAAACACAAAGCTCCCCAGCGGATCGTCATCACCAATGGCAACGTTCAACCGGCCATAGGGTTTGCAGTTGCCTCCAGGGGCCAGCGGACAGCCATCCGGTGAGGGGCAGGGCAGTGATTGAATACCCTCTGCGGTTGAGCGCTTGCACGACTCCCCGTTACCGACACACAGCGGTCGACCACTGGTGCGGTCAAATAGGCTGTACTCGGCACGGAAGTTCAGCTCAGGATCGTTGAACAGCAAGCGCACTGGAATGCTGCGGATCTTGCCGCCTTGTTCCTTGCGCAGCAGCTCATCGAGTGGATGGGGCAGCCAGCCATCGCGGGTCTGCACCTGAGAGGTGATGGTGAACTGGTCGTCTTTCTCCGGCAGGCGCTTGCCGTTCTTCTCGACCACCTTACCGATGGAGATACGCCCGAGCACGGGCGGGGTGATTGCCAGGCCTTTGATCATGGGAATGCTCCTGTAAGAAACAAAAAGGCCGACGCCATAACGGCAGTCGGCCTGAAGGAAGTGATGAGATGTAAAACCAATCAACTAACCAGAAAACGTCTGCTTCCAGGCTTGCTGATCTGGTACTGGGTCTTGAGGGCAGGGTGGTCCTTGAACAGCGCATCCAGGTCGATACCGGTGCCGTCCTTGGACTTCTTCCAACTGATGCTGCCGCTGGCGAAGATCGCTTTACTGGCTTCGCCCATGGCCTGCTGCAGCGACTGCTTGAGCTCGGCTTCGCGCTTGCCCAGATCAGTCAGGGAGGACCGCACCTGCTTGAGCTCATCGAACGCCTCCGACAGGGCTGTATCAGCGGAAAGATCCAGCTGCTCACCATTGTCAGCGGGGTAGAGCAGACGCAGCGCCGCTTCTGCTGAGTCAGAGCCATCCGCTGGTGGCGGGGTGTCGGTCTCGACGTGGTGCCAGAACTGCCGCTCCAGCGCTATCAACTGCTCAATCAACGCCTCGTCACGCTCAATGCGATACACCTCCAGTTGCTGACCGCCGAGCAAAACGGCTACATCCGCCGCTTGCTTACCAGTGACAGCCAACTGATGCATGACTTGGACTTCAACGTACTTGGGCACGCCGTCACGCCAGAGACGGGCACCGTTCAGACCGGCGGTTTTGCATTCGAGGATCTGGACCTCGTTGCTGCCAACCACCTCTCGGTCGATGTTAGCCAGCATCCAGGGCACGTCAGGGTGCTGCAGTACGGCATTGACCTTGCGGACCTTGTTGCCGGTGCGGCGCTGGTACTGCGATGCCACCACCGGCTCTAGCACCACGCCCCAGAACACCGGGGTGGTGTCGTCGTCCGGGTTGGGTTTGGCCAGGCCTACGTCACGGTTGGTTTTCTCCAGCCAGAGTTCCAGCTGGGATTTGTAAGGGTTGAGACCGATAGCGGCTGCTGCATCCGAACTGCCGATACCGCGTTTGCGCACGTCCAGCCAGTCGTTGCGAGAGAGGTCTTTGGTGCTGACCAGGCGCAGGACGCCACGGCCTGCTTTGTTGGCGCTGGTGGTCGGTGTGGTTTGATGCGTGTTCATAAGCAAACTCCAGACGCACAAAAGCCCGACCAGCAAACACTGATCGGGCTCAGGCGATTAGGTAGATGAGGGAATAGAAGAGAGCAACAGGCAAACGAAGCGAGAAGCTCAGGCGATCAGCTCCAGGGCATGATCCAGGGCTTTCTGCTTCAGGGTGGCACCTTGACCAAACCAAGCAGAATCGAGGCGGTGATCAATGCTGCGTGCACGTTTCTCGTGATCGACGTACTCGGTCACGGCATTAAGCAGGCCCCACGCGGTGTCTTGTGCCGACGCCAGTTGAGAGCCGCGTCCTTTGCCAGCGTACAGATCCTGCACTTTCTGCAGGGCGCGGTGCTGGGTGAGCTCCCGGCGATCCTCCACGTCCTGCTCGGTGTCGCAAATCACCCGCAGGAAGTAGCCAAGCGCTTCACCGGTGTTCACCTTGCGCTGGGACAGATGCTTCATGCGGTACATGAAGTCATCCCACTGAGCGACCGAGATGCCCAGCTGGCGTTTGACCGCCTTGGCGTTGAACTCGGTGTTGTGCGGCACCTTGATTGACTCGGCAGCGCCGTCCACCGCAATGGCCAGGGTGTTGTTGCAGACCACCCTTACCGTCGTCGGTGTGGCGACGGTCGACAGGGTGCCGTCGCAGGACGTGGCCAGCAGCAAGTAGCCGTTGACCAGGTCGTTACCTTTGAGTGAGGAGGCTTGGCCTGTACGCGCCAGTGCCCAGAACTTGCGACCACCCTTGAGCACACCTGCGGTCTCCAACTCAAAGCCCGCGTACTCGGTCAGATCCCGGTAGAACTCCAGCACGTCGAACGGCTGAACTACCTTGTAGCGCTGCGAGACCACCGACAGCGGGGCCTTGGTGTCCGAACGGTAGAGCACTTTCTGCTCCGGGAAGGTGTGGATGCTGCCAAGGTGCGCAGCCGAGTCCGATAGAAAGCGAACCGGGGACTCTTCGATATGCCAGTTCATACCGGCTTCATGCTGCCAGACCTCCAGCGGCTGCTTGCGGGACAGCTTGCTACCCAGGCCATGCCAGGGTGTGGTGCCAACGTAGGCCATGTTTTCAACTTGGTGTGCCATGGATACCTCCAAAACGGCATAGACCGCCCGAGCTAGATAGCCCAGGCGGTCAAAGAGAATGAGAAAGGACAAAGCGAAACAGGGAAAGACAAAGAAAGCGGGAAGGGCGGAGATCAGAAGTGCGCGTTGCAGTCGAGGCAGCGGAAACGGCAGAGCAACTGCTCATCGAGCACCTGGCCCAAGCGCAGTCCAGCAATACAACCGGCAAAGGCACCGGTGATAGCGCCAAGCACTGCACCCGCACCAATGCCAGCAGGGCCGCCAGATGCACCGACTTGCATGCCGATACGCAAACCGGCTGCAGCACCGGATGCAGAGCTGGCTGCAGCACCACTGAACGCACCCGCCACGGTGCCTACTGTGCCACCGAGACGCTTGCCGTAATGGCAGTACACCACGCGCTGCGAGCGACAGCGCGGACAGGATTTGGACATAGAGAATTCCTCACGAGACAGGCCAGTTGAGCGGACTGGCTGGGGTAGGCTCGTGGGAGTTATGTAGGGTTGAAAAAAATTTGAATGGAAAAGCCTGTGCAAGGGACTGCAATGGTGACGGGGCCTGGATGAGGATGTTACGCAACTCCGCACCTGCTATCGCTCAAACGTCAGTGCCGCATGCAACAACCCTCGATCACGTGCGGGATTGTTGTATGTGGGGGATAGACAGCGCTTTGCGCCCTAGAATAGTCTTGAAGCGCAAAAGGGACAGCTCAACGTGCCCAACGCTCAGCCGAGCGGACTTTGCACTCCGGCAAAGGCATTACCAAGGACATGGGTATAAATCTGCGTAGTACGCACATCGGCATGGCCAAGCAGGGTCCGCACCGTGCGAATATCACTGCCGCGGCGCAGCGCATAGGCCAGGCTGACGTCGCACTGGAAAAAATGCATCTTGCTCGTGCCAAGCAAGTTGGATGCGGGCTTTGCGATCCCCGCAATTGCTCACTTTCCCCGCTCGCCAGTCGGCAAGCTGGCGGTACATCCATTTGCGTCTGCAAATGTCATTGCGTTGCCGCCGCCACGTATATCCGTTGTGAAGTGCTCTTCTGGCGCCAATGTTTCAGCTTGGATTAACCGCCCGTGCGGCCAAGTCTTCTGCGAGCTTCATGGGTTTCTGCGCTCCGAGTGAAGCATCAACTGCACCAGTGTCAGGTCCAGCCAGCGGCCGAATTTGCAGCCCACCTGACGCATCTGGCCGACGTGGGTGAAGCCGAGCTGCTGGTGCATATGGATCGAGGCGCGATTCTCGCTTTCGATCGCGCCGACCATCACATGTCGGCCGGCGCTACGGGCGCGCTGGATCAGTTCGCGCATCAGGCTGCGGCCGACGCCGCCGCCGCGCTGGCCATCACGTACATACACCGAATGCTCGACGGTATGACGGTAGCCTTCGTGAGGCCGCCAGGGGCCGTACCTGGCATAGCCGACCACCTGGCCATCATCGTCCAGCGCCACGAGGACCGGGTTGCCCTGTTCCTGGCGTTCGGCAAGCCAGGCACGGCGGTTCGCCAGGTCGACCGGCGAGTCGTTCCAGATCGCCGTGCTGTTCTGCACGGCTTCGTTGTAGATATGCAGGATGCCTTCGAGATCGGCATCCTGGGCGTCACGTATCAGCACATCGAAATCCTTCTGGGTGGTCGGGGGCGCATGGCGCAGAAGACATTGACCTGCTTCCCGGGGCCAAGGTGCCTCGCCTTTTTGGCCTGCGGTTGCACGGCTCAGATTCGAACGCATGCAATTGTCGAACCGAACCAGTCACACGGGCCGCTGAGCCAATTCGTAACGGCAGGCGATGACTTCGGTCAATGTCGGCGCAACTTTTGCCGGGCTGATCGGGTCCTATTCAGCGTCCTTAGCGTCGTTCGCATTCCGCATGCGGAGGGCTATGGTCAGGCTATCGCATTGCATTTCGAGAGGTTACCGCATGAATTTTGCCTATAGCCCACGCGTGGAAGCGCTGCGCATGCAGCTGCGCGCCTTCATGGACGATCACATCGTGCCGCGCATCGGCCTGTGGCACCAGGAGGTGGGGCAGGGGCACTTTCCGGTGCCCTTCATGGCGGACCTGAAGGCCCTCGCCCGCTCGGAGGGGCTGTGGAACCTGTTCCTGCCCTCCCTGCAGGCGGATGAGCCCGGCACGGGCTTGAGCAACCTCGAATACGCGCCGCTGGCGGAGATCATGGGACGCGTGCATTGGGCCTCCGAGGTGTTCAACTGCAACGCGCCGGATACCGGCAACATGGAGCTGCTGCACCTGTTCGCCACGCCAGAGCAACGCGAGCGTTGGCTCAAGCCGTTGCTCGAAGGCGAGATTCGCTCGGCGTTCGCCATGACCGAGCCGGACGTGCCGTCCTCGGATGCCACCAACATCCAGACGCTGATCCGCCGCGACGGCGACGAGTACGTGATCAACGGGCGCAAGTGGTTCATCACCAACGCCTCGCACCCCGACTGCCGGCTGCTGATCGTGATGGGCAAGACCGATCCGCAAGCCGACACGCACCATCAGCAGAGCATGATCCTTGTGCCCTTCGATACGCCTGGTGTCGAGCTGGTGCGCAACATCCCGGTGATGAACCACATCGCTCCCGAGGGCCACAGCGAGCTGGTGCTGCGCAACGTGCGGGTTCCGCTTGGCAACCTGTTGGGCCGGGAGGGCGAGGGCTTCATGATGGCGCAGGCGCGCCTCGGGCCGGGGCGCATCCACCATTGCATGCGTTCGATCGGCATGGCGGAGCTGGCGCTGGAATTGATGATCGAGCGCTGCCAGGAGCGCAAGGCGTTCGGCCGCTACCTGCAGCAGTATTCCAACATCGCAGACCGGATCGCCGAATCGCGTATCGAGATCGAGCAGGCACGCCTGCTGGTACTGAAGACCGCCTGGATGATCGACGAAGTGGGAGCGAAGGCAGCCCGCAAGGAGATCGCCATGATCAAGGCTTTGGTGCCGCGCATGCATACACGGGTGGTCGACCGGGCCATGCAGGCGTACGGCGCCATGGGTCTGACACCGGATACGCCATTGGCCGACATGTGGACCGGCGGCCGCGCGCTGCGTTATGCCGATGGTCCCGACGAGGTCCATCTGCGCAGCATCGCGCGCATGGAGATCAAGGCCAGCGAAGCGAATCGAGGTGCAACCGCGGCCTACCTGACGCCGCCTGGACGGAAGTGAACGACGGTGATGCGGGCGGCTCCCCAGGCGGCGCCGCTTCGGCCGTTAGACAGTGCAGAGGGTATCGTCTAGGCTGAGTCTCACGTGACTAAGCGGCACGGCATTGACTTGGCGCAATGAAACAGCTCCCAAGGACGTGAGGTTGATCTGCGTCAAGGATGGCTTGTGGCGCCATCGCTAACATGGCGACTACATCCAGCAGTGAGAGTAAGGGAAATCCATGAAACCCCTAGGTTTTGCAGTCGTCGGCACCTCGCGCCGCTGGGTAGCTGGCTTTACGATCCTCCTGGCTTTGATGTTCTGTGTATCCGTGGCACAGGCAAAAGAGTACGAAGCAGAGCAGCAACGCATCGAGTTGCTTTTCCCGAAAGTCACCGAAATTTCCGAGCCCGAGGGCGAGTACCAGGTGCGCACCCTTGCGGACGGGGTGGGCACGATCTACGGGTACGCCTTCCAGAGCATCAATGTCACGGACATGCCGGCCTACTCCGGCAAGCCGATCAACATGCAGATCCTGCTCGACCCCAAGGGCGTCATCGTCGATGCCTACATGCTCGAGCACCACGAACCCATCGTGCTCATCGGTATTCCCGAGCAGAAGGTTCACGACTTCAACGCCAACTACAGCGGCATCCACGTCGACCAGCGCGTGGTAGTCGGTCGTTCCAGCGACAAGAGCGCGGTCACGGTCGACGCCGTTACCGGCGCCACCGTGACCGTGATGGTGATCAACGAGATCGTCATGCGTGCGGCCCACACCGTGGCGGTGGATCTGGGGCTGGTCGAGGCGGGGGCCACCGCGCGACCCAAGCCGGCGCTGGTGCGCGAGGACGTCTTCCAGCCGACCAGCTGGACCGAGCTGGTGGGAAATGGCGCCATCCGCCGCATGCACCTGACCCGTGGCCAGGTCGACGATGCCTTCAAGGGCACTGAGGCCGAGGGTGTCGACGTTGCCGCGGCGGAACAGCGCGACGAAACCTTCATCGATCTCTACGCCACGCACTTGAACCCGCCGACCATCGGCCGCAACCTGCTGGGCGAGCGCCAGTACGCCGATCTGATGGCGAACCTCAAGCCGGGCGAGCATGCCTTTGCGGTGCTGGCCAACGGCGAATACTCATTCAAGGGCTCGGGTTACGTGCGTGGCGGCATCTTCGATCGGGTTCAGCTGCGCCAGTTCGGCGACACCATCAGCTTCCGCGACCTGGACTTCATCCGTCTGTCCGACGTGTATGCCGAAGGCATGCCGGAATTTTTCGAGATGGCGATCTTCACCGCCCGCGAGCAGTATCGCTTCGATCCGGGCTCGCCCTGGAACCTCGAGCTGCTGGTGCGTCGCCAGGTCGGCCCGGTGGAGAGCATCTTCACCAGCTTCGAGATGCCCTACGTGATGCCCGAGGAGTACATCGAGCGGGTGCCGCTGACCGCCGAAGAACTGGCCGCCATCGAGGAAGCCAACCGGCCGCTGTGGGTCAACATCTGGTACCAGAAGAGCTTCCAGGTGGCGGTGATCCTGGTCGCGCTGGCGCTGCTGACGGTCATTCTCTTCCTGCAGGACAAGCTCACCCAGCATCCCAACTTCCTCAAGCGGCTGCGCCATGGCTACCTGGTCTTCACCGTGGTGTTCATCGGCTGGTATGCGCTGGGACAACTGTCGGTGGTCAACGTGCTGACCTTCGTCCATGCGCTGGTGCAGGACTTCCGCTGGGAGCTGTTCCTGACCGATCCGGTGATCTTCATTCTCTGGGTGTTCACCGCCGCGAGCATCCTGCTCTGGGGGCGTGGCGTGTTCTGCGGCTGGCTGTGCCCCTTCGGTGCGCTGCAGGAACTGATCAACGAGGCTGCGCGCAAGCTGAAGATTCCCCAGTACGACCTGCCTTTCGGCGTGCACGAGCGGCTCTGGGCCATCAAGTACATCGTCCTGCTGGTGCTGTTCGGCATCTCGCTGGAATCGATGATGTTGGCCGAGAAGGCCGCCGAGATCGAGCCGTTCAAGACTGCCATCACCCTCAAGTTCGACCGCCAGTGGTGGTTTGTGCTCTACGCGGTGGTGCTGCTGGTGGTCAACATATTTACCCGCAAGGTCTACTGCCGCTACGTCTGCCCGCTGGGCGCGGGGCTGGCGATCACCGGTCGCTTCCGCCTGTTCGACTGGCTCAAGCGGCGCAAGGAGTGCGGCAATCCCTGCCAGATCTGCGCCAACGAATGTGAAGTGCAGGCGATCCATCCGGATGGGCATATCAACCACAACGAATGCCATTACTGCCTGGATTGCCAGATGACCTATCACAACGAGAACAAGTGCCCGCCGCTTATTCAGAAGAACAAGCGCAAGAAGCGCGACAAGAAAGCGCCGGTCGGGGCCGAGCTGATCCCTGTAGTGCAAGTGGTGGAACCCTGAGTGATCGCCACCGGGCGAAACGCTCAAAACTGGTCGGTTGACCGTGTTGAAGATGTTCAATTAGGAGCAAAACCCATGAGCGACAATGATTCCAAGAACACTCCGCAAACGCTGGAGAAGAACGGCCTGAGTCGCCGCGGCTTCCTCGGCGCCAGTGCCCTGACCGGTGCCGCGGTGGCGGCCACTGCCCTGGGTGGTGCCGTCATGAGCCGCGAAAGCTGGGCGGCAGCCGTCAAGGACGCACAATCCAAGATTAACGTCGGCCCGGGCGAGCTGGACGAGTACTACGGCTTCTGGTCCGGCGGTCACCAGGGCGAAGTCCGCGTGCTGGGCGTACCGTCCATGCGCGAGCTGATGCGTATTCCGGTGTTCAACGTCGACTCCGCCACCGGCTGGGGTCTGACCAACGAAAGCCGCGCGATCATGGGCGACAGCGCCAAGTTCCTGAACGGCGACTGCCACCACCCGCACATCTCCATGACCGACGGCAAGTACGACGGCAAGTACCTGTTCATCAACGACAAGGCCAACAGCCGCGTCGCGCGTATCCGCCTCGACATCATGAAGTGCGACAAGATGATCACCGTGCCGAACGTGCAGGCGATCCACGGTCTGCGTCTGCAGAAGGTGCCGCACACCAAGTACGTCTTCGCCAACGCCGAGTTCATCATCCCGCACCCGAACGATGGCAAGGTCTTCGACCTGCAGGACGAGAACAGCTACACCATGTACAACGCCATCGATGCGGAAAGCATGGAGGTGGCCTTCCAGGTGATCGTCGACGGCAACCTCGATAACACCGACGCCGACTACACCGGCCGCTTCGCCGCTGCTACCTGCTACAACTCGGAGAAGGCCTTCGACCTGGGCGGGATGATGCGCAACGAGCGTGACTGGGTGGTGGTATTCGACATCCACGCGATCGAAAATGCCGTCAAGGCCGGCAAGTTCATCACCCTGGGCGACTCCATGGTACCGGTGGTCGATGGGCGCAAGAAGGATGGCAAGAACAGCGAGTTCACCCGCTACGTGCCGGTGCCGAAGAACCCCCATGGCCTGAACACTTCTTCCGATGGCAAGTACTTCATCGCCAACGGCAAGCTGTCGCCGACCTGCTCGATGATCGCCATCGACATGCTGCCCGACCTGTTCGCCGGCAATCTGACGGACGAGCGTGACGTGGTGGTCGGTGAGCCGGAACTGGGTCTCGGCCCGCTGCACACCACCTTCGACGGTCGCGGCAACGCCTACACCACGCTGTTCATCGACAGCCAGGTGGTCAAGTGGAACATGGAAGAGGCCCGTCGCGCCTACAAGGGCGAGAAGGTCAACTACATCAAGCAGAAGCTCGACGTGCACTACCAGCCGGGCCACCTGCACGCCTCGCTGTGCGAAACCAGCGAAGCCGACGGCAAGTGGCTGGTGGCGCTGTCCAAGTTCTCCAAGGACCGCTTCCTGCCTACCGGCCCGCTGCACCCGGAAAACGATCAGTTGATCGATATCTCCGGCGACGAGATGAAGCTGGTGCACGACGGCCCGACTTTCGCCGAGCCGCACGACTGCATCATGGCCCGCCGCGATCAGATCAAGACCAAGAAGATCTGGGACCGCAACGATCCGTTCTTCGCGCCGACCGTGAAGATGGCCGAGAAGGACGGTATCAACTTGACTACCGACAACAAGGTCATCCGCGACGGCAACAAGGTCCGTGTCTACATGACCTCCATGGCGCCGGCCTACGGCATCACCGACTTCACCGTGAAGCAGGGGGACGAAGTGACTGTCGTGGTGACCAACATCGACCAGATCGAAGACGTGTCCCACGGCTTCGTGGTGGTCAACCATGGCGTGAGCATGGAGATCAGCCCGCAGCAGACCTCGTCCATTACCTTCGTGGCGGACAAGCCCGGCCTGCACTGGTACTACTGCAGCTGGTTCTGCCACGCGCTGCACATGGAGATGGTCGGCCGCATGATCGTCGAACCGGCCTGAGGCCAGGTGTTGGTCGTGGGAGCGGTGGATGATGCCATCGCGCAGCGTGGCGCCGAGTCGCTCCCATGATCATTTCCAACCCGGCGAACTGGCTTCGCCGGGTTCCCGAACCCGCCTGACGCTGAAGAGAAGGTAATTGACGTGCTCAGATTTCAGGCTATGCGTGCGTGCTACACCCTGGCGCTTACCGCGCTCATGATTCCCGCGGGAGCCGCCCTGGCGGAACCGCAACCGCTCACCTCGCTGCCGCTGCAAGCGCAGGGCGAGAACCGCTGGACACTGCCCGCCGGCGAATACACCGGACAATTCATCATCGATCAACCGCTGGCGCTGCACTGCGCGCAGGGTGCGGTGATCAAGGCGCCGGGGCAAGGCAACGTCCTGACCGTGCGCGCAGCGAACGTGACCATCGAGGGGTGCGCGCTGCGTGACTGGGGGCGCGACCTCACGGCGATGAACGCGGCGATCTTCCTCGAACCGACCGCCACCGGCGCGCAGATTCGCAACAACGACCTGCAAGGGCCGGGCTTCGGCATCTGGGCCGATCGCAACCGTGACCTGCTGGTCGAAGGCAACCGTATCGAGGGCGACCTCGGCCTGCGTTCCCAGGATCGCGGCAACGGCATCCACCTGTTCTCCGTGCGCGGTGCTCGAGTCATCGACAACCATGTCTGGAACACCCGCGACGGCATCTACATCGACAACTCCAACGGCAACAGCATCGAGCGCAACCTGTTCGAGGACCTGCGCTACGGCGTGCACTACATGTTCTCCCACGAGAACCGCGTGATCGCCAACATCACCCGCCGCACCCGCACCGGTTACGCGCTGATGCAGAGCCGCAAACTGACCGTGATCGGCAACCGCTCCGAGCACGATCAGAACTACGGCATCCTGATGAACTACATCACCTACTCGACCCTCAAGGACAATTTCGTCACCGATGTCGAGCGTGGCGATACCGGTGGCGACAGCATGATCAGCGGCGGTGAAGGCAAGGCGCTGTTCATCTACAACTCGCTGTTCAACACCATCGAGAACAACCACTTCCAGCGCAGCGATCTGGGTATCCATCTGACCGCCGGCTCGGAAGACAACCGTATTTCCAGCAACGCCTTCGTCGGCAACGCGCAGCAGGTCAAGTACGTCGCCATACGGACCCAGGAGTGGTCGGTCGACGGGCGCGGCAACTACTGGAGCGACTACCTGGGCTGGGACCGCAACGAAGACGGCCTGGGCGACATCGCCTACGAGCCCAACGACAACGTCGATCGCCTGCTGTGGATGTATCCGCAGGTGCGTCTGCTGATGAACAGCCCGAGCATCGAAGTGCTGCGCTGGGTGCAGCGCGCGTTTCCGGTGATCAAGTCACCGGGCGTACAGGACAGCCATCCGTTGATGAAGCCACCTACCCGAGGCGTGACAGAGGAACCGATGAACACAACGCAGAGGCCCCACTCATGAATGCCGTCGAGATCCAGGGCGTCAGCCAGCGTTACGGCGACATGACAGTGTTGCATGATTTGAACCTGAACCTCGGCGAAGGCGAGGTACTGGGGCTGTTCGGCCATAACGGCGCCGGCAAGACCACCAGCATGAAACTGATTCTCGGCCTGTTGCAGGCCAGCGAAGGGCGCGTCCAGGTGCTGGGTCGTGATCCACGCACCACCGACGTGCGCCGTCACCTGGGCTATCTGCCGGAGAACGTCACCTTCTATCCGCAACTGACGGGGCGCGAGACCCTACGTCATTTCGCGCGCCTGAAGAGCACGCCGCTGGGCCAGGTGGACGATCTGCTCGAGCAGGTCGGCCTCGCCCACGCCGCCGATCGCCGCGTGAAGACCTACTCCAAGGGCATGCGCCAGCGGCTCGGCCTGGCCCAGGCGGTGCTCGGCGAGCCGCGCCTGCTGCTGCTCGACGAACCCACCGTGGGGCTGGACCCCATCGCTACCCAGGAGCTCTACCTGCTGATCGATCGGCTGCGCCAGACAGGCACCAGCGTGATCCTCTGTTCCCACGTGCTGCCCGGCGTGGAGGCGCATATCAACCGTGCGGCTATTCTCGCCAAGGGGCGCCTGCAGGCCATCGGCAGCCTCAAGCAGCTGCGCAGCGAGGCCGGCCTGCCGGTGCGTATCCGCGCCAGTGGCATCAGTCAGAGCGAGGCCTGGCTGGAGCGCTGGGCCAATGCGGGGCACTCGGCGCAGCGTCTCGGCGAGGATGGTGTCGAGGTGATCGCCATCAACGGCCACAAGCTGCCGTTGCTGCGTGAGCTGCTCGGGGAAAGCGAACCCGACGATGTGGAAATCCACCAGCCTTCGCTGGAGGATCTGTACCGCTATTACATGGAGCGCGCCGGCGATGTGCAGGCCGCGGAGGGCAGGGTATGAACCAGGTCTGGAACATCGCCCGCAAGGAACTCAGCGATGGCCTGCGCAACCGCTGGTTGCTGGCCATCAGCCTGTTGTTCGCGGTGCTGGCCGTGGGCATTGCCTGGCTCGGCGCGGCCGCCTCGGGGCAGGTGGGGTTCACCTCGATCCCGGCGACCATCGCCAGCCTGGCCAGCCTGGCCACCTTCCTGATGCCGCTGATCGCGCTGCTGCTGGCCTATGATGCCATCGTCGGCGAGGACGAAGGCGGCACGCTGATGCTGCTGCTGACCTACCCGCTGGGGCGCGGCGAGATCCTGCTCGGCAAGTTCGTCGGCCACGGGCTGATCCTTGCCCTGGCGGTGTTGATCGGCTTCGGCGGCGCCGCTCTGGCCATTGCCCTGCTGGTCGAGGATATCGAGCTGGGCCTGCTGCTCTGGGCCTTCGGTCGCTTCATGGTTTCCTCCACGCTGCTGGGCTGGGTGTTCCTTGCCCTGGCTTACGTGCTCAGCGGCAAGGTCAACGAGAAATCCAGCGCCGCCGGCCTGGCGCTGGGGATCTGGTTCCTGTTCGTGCTGGTGTTCGACCTGGTGTTGCTGGCGCTGCTGGTGCTCAGCGAAGGCAAGTTCAGCCCCGAGTTGCTGCCCTGGCTGCTGCTGCTCAACCCCACCGACATCTACCGGCTGATCAATCTGTCCGGCTTCGAAGGCGGCGGCGCCATGGGCGTGCTGTCGCTGGGCGGCGACCTACCCGTGCCGAACGCCGTGCTCTGGCTCTGCCTGTTGGCCTGGGCAGGCGCATCGCTGCTGCTGGCCTATGGCATCTTCCGTCGGCGCCTGGCCTGACTTTCTGGAGGGAAACGAATGATGAACAATCTGTACCGTACCGGCGGCCAGGCGCTGCTCGCGATGCTCCTGGCATTCGGGCTGGCCGCCTGTGGCGACAAGCAAGAAGTCCAGCAATCGCTCGACCCGGTGGCTTTCCATGAAAGTGACGAATGCCACGTCTGCGGCATGATCATCGCCGACTTCCCCGGCCCGAAAGGCCAGGCGGTGGATAAGGCCGGCGTGAAGAAGTTCTGCTCCACCGCCGAGATGCTCGGCTGGTACCTTCAGCCGGAAAACAAGCTTCTCGATGCCAAGCTCTATGTGCATGACATGGGCAAGAGCGAATGGGCGCACCCCAGCGACGAGCACCTGATCGACGCCCGCACGGCCTGGTACGTCGCCGGTACGCCGCTCAAGGGCGCCATGGGTGTCTCCCTGGCCAGTTTCGCCGACGAGCAGCAGGCGCAGCAGCTCGCTGCCGAACATGGCGGACGGGTGCTGCGCTTCGAAGAGATCGACCATGCGGTGCTGCAGCAGGGCGCGGACATGCAGCACCACGACATGCATGAGCACATGTCCGAAACCGAACACAACGATCACGCGGGTCATTGACCGCATTCGACGCAATCGAGGTAAGCAAAATGATGGGTATCAGCATCTGGCAGCTTCTGATCATTCTTCTGATCGTGGTCATGCTGTTCGGCACCAAGCGCCTGCGTGGCCTGGGCTCGGATCTGGGCAGCGCGATCGCGGGCTTTCGCAAGTCGGTGAGCGAGGATGAAAGCACGGCCCAGGTGGAGCCGGTCAAGCCGGAACACAAGTAAGGGCTTCTGCTCCGGGTTCACCGAAGGGCGAACCCGGCCTGCCGGGGGCACGCTTCTTCCAGTTCTCTTCCGCCAGGAAGAGAAGGCTTCGTATCACCCAGGCCACAGCCCATCGCGTGCGGGTGCGTCACGCTGAGTATCGTTTCACTCATGCCATTCTGCGATGCGGTTCTGCGGACTGCCGGTGACCGGCTTCTTTCGTTCGTTGCTAGGGTCTGTTGCCAGCTCTCGCTGTCCATCACCAGCACACGATGCTGGCCGATGGCGGGCACGAAGGTCTGGTTGCCGGCCACGGTCCAGCCTTCCAGGTGCGGCATCTTGTAGACCGGCAGTTTCTGCTGGCCACGGCCGTAGCCGTCGAGGATGCGTTCGACGCCGCGCTCGGGGTGCCAGAGGTCGAGCTTGGCCATGCCGTCCTCGCCGAACAGGCCTGCGATGTAGTAACGACCCTCCGGCGTGAGCAGCGCATCGTAGGGCTGGTTGCCGATGTTCTCGAAACGGCTGATCTGCGGCGTGCGGCTCTGGCTGAAGTCCAGCAGCCAGGTTTCGCCGGTATCGAACAGGCTATAGATGAAGCGTTGGCCCGGTACGTCGGTGACGCCCACCACGCGGGAATTGCGGCTGCCGTCGGCCAGCGGCGTGGCGGGAATGTCGGCGATCTGCTCCAGGGTCTGGGAGTCGAAGACCTTGACGCCTCCCGGCTCGTAGTTGCCCACGGCGATCAGACGGCCGTCCTGGCTGATGGCGCCGCCGATGCTGCTGCCGCCCTGGATCACGCGCTTGTCGATGCGCTGGCGCAGCAGGTCGACTTTGGTCAGCCCGCCGTCGCGGCCGAAGACATAGGCGAAGCGCTGGTCACGGGAAAACACCACCGAAGCGTGGGACAGGTCGCCCAGCCCCTCGATGCGCGCCAGGCTGCTCATGCCGCTGCTCTCGATCAGTTGCAGGCTGCCGGTGGCGCGTTCCACCACCACGCCCAGGTCGCCGGTGCCGCGCAGGGGTTGTTGCGCGCAGGCGCAAAGCAGGCCGGCCGCAGCCAGCAGCAGGAAGGGACGGATCATGGCTTTGGATATCCTTCGAGAAGCAGATCGACCAGCCAGACGATGTCCTGCTCGTCGAGCAGGGCATTCCAGCCGGGCATGGCGGTGCCGGGTCTTCCGTGGGTCACGGTGGCGATGAGGCTGTCGCGGGGTTTGCCGGTCAGTGCGTCGCGGGTGATGGCGGGGCCGAGGCCGCCGGTCATGCGCAGGCCGTGACAGGAACCGCAGTCCTGCACGAGAAGGTGTTCGAGTTGAGCCTGGCGTTCGGCATCAGGTGCCGCGGCCAGGGCTTCGGGAATCAGGAGGAGGGACGCCAGGGCGAGCCCCAAACGTGATACTGCGTGTCGGGACACTGTCATGACGTCCTCCAGGACGCTAGGTTACTTCTGGCTAAGAACCCACTCGGCGAGGATCTTGGCTTCTTCTTCGGTTACAGCATTTGGCGGCATCGGGATCGGACCCCAGACGCCCTGGCTGCCGTTCTTGATGTGGCCGGCAAGCAGGTCGGCTGCGCCTTCCTGGCCCGCGTATTTGGCGGCGACTTCCTTGAATGCCGGGCCAACCAGCTTGGCATCGATGCTGTGGCAGGCTGCGCAAGGCTTGCTCTTGAACAGCGCTTCGCCGTCCTGAGCAATCGCCGGTTGCAGCATCAGCGCGCCGCTCAGGGCGAACAGCGGAACCAGGATTTTTTTCATGAGTACTTCCTCAAGGCTAATTGAGGGGAGGATCTGAGCCCGCCCCGGTGGAAAAACCCAGCAACAAATGTACTGGGTGGATGCACGTTAAATTTTACCTCAATGCCCTCCGGTCAGACTTACAAGACTCTCCTGAATCATGTCAAGTAATGTCAAATAAAGTACGCCTGAAGCAGCGCTAAATATCAAGCCCTTTACGCTATGTGGACCGCCCCAGGTGTACAGACTAAGTATCACCTGACAACAGCCCCGTTCCGGGGCTGAGTTAATCAGCGTCTTCCGTAGCCGGTTCTGTCTGCTCAACAATACCTTCGGTGAACGCTTGGCTTTACGCTTTGCCGTTCATCATTTGCCCCTATTGTGCAAGGTACAGCGCCCAGTCCTCCATCAGCTTTCGCCGTTTCTCGAACATGTCACCGCGCCGATACGCAGACTCGACCGAGCTTTCCAGCGTATGAGCCAAAGCCTGCTCACAGACATCACGGGGATGAGATGTGTTTTCGGCCGCCCAATCCCGGAATGTGGATCTGAAGCCGTGGACGGTTATATGGTCGTAGCTCATTCGTTTCAGCGTCATCAACATAGACATGTTCGATAGGGGCTTGCCGTGGTCCCTACCCGGGAATAGGAACGGACTGTCGTCTATTCGATGTAAGCCTTCCAGGAGTGAACGAAGCGCGCCGGTTATTGGCACGCGGTGAGATCTCCCCGCTTTCATACGTTCATCAGGTATGGTCCAGATGCCTTCCTGCAGATTGACCTCATCCCACGTTGCGCCAAGTACTTCACTTGTGCGACAGCATGACAGGATGGTCATCTCTAGGGCGCGATGTGATGGGGAATGACACTGACGCAACTTGGCTATAAATGAAGGCGCTTCCTGCCAAGGGAGTGCAGGGTGGTGCACAACTTTGCTCACCTTGCTGCGTTTGGGGAACAGCTTGTCGAGATGCCCGCGCCATCTTGCGGGGTTTTCTCCTTCACGCAGCCCGACAGCTTTTGCTGCATCCAGAACCAACTCAATCCGGTTTCGTACACGGGAAGCGGTTTCCGGCACTTTGGTCCAGATTGGCTTCAATACCTTGAGCACGTGCTCGGTGGTGATCTGGTTAGGCGGTAAGTCACCGATGAGAGGGAAGGCGTAGGTGCTTAGCGTATTGGTCCACTGGCTTGCATGCTTGGCGTTTTTCCAACCAGCTTTCTGGGACTCAATGTAGTCGAGCGCAACACTTTCGAACGTGATCGACATTGCTGCTGCACGGCGTTGCTCCGCCTCAGCCTCTTCGCGTAGGCGCTTTCGTTCATCAAGCGGGTCTATGCCCGTTTTGGCCAGTTTACGTGCATTGGCCGCTTGGTCTCGTGCTTCGGCCAGGGTGACCTCTGGGTAAGCCCCGAGTCCCATGTCACGGAGTTTGCCATTGGTGCGGTATCGGTACAGCCAACTGGCGCTTCCGGGTGACTTGATACGAAGATACAGACCGTCACCATCGTTGTGCATTTTCGAGGTGCCATCCTTGACGAGCTTTTCAATGGTTTTGGCTGTGAGATTACCCAAGGGGGACTCCTGGAATTAATGTGGTAAGCCTTCGCTGGCCCATACTCTGGCCCATACTTTAGCGCTGGAAGTGCTGAGACGTCAAAAGACGATGTGCTAAAAAATATCAATCTAAAACATGGTGTTACGCCATTTTTTCGGATTTTTAGAGATGTGCTGAAACACTGAAAATAAGGACTGACTCTCCGCCAATAAACAAAACGCCCAGCCTAGCTGGGCGTTTTTGTTTATCCGGCGAGCTCTCGGTGAGAACCCTCGTTCGACCGAGCCTGCAACGCAGGCGAGGAACGCCGGAGCGCAGCGACGGCGGCCCCTCGAAGAGGGGTGAGGCGCGCAGCGCCGAATAATCCCTGACGAAGTCGCAGACGGCACAGTCCCCCGACTAGCTGGGCGTTTTGTTTATCCGGTGAGTTCTCGGTGAGAGCCCTCGTTCGACCGAGCCTGCAAGCTATACCTGCCATCTCAAGGCGGGGCGGCGTCAGCTTTGCAGCTCGCTTGTCATGACCGTGACAACGCCGGGGCGCTCGGGCAGGCTGCGCGGGAATGCCGAGAGTGGCACCGGCGCGGATATCAGATAGCCTTGTACCTCGTTGCAGCCGGTGGCGCGAACGGCGTTCAGCTGCTCGGCGGTTTCAACGCCTTCGCAGACCGTGCGCTTGCCGAGGGTGATGGCCAGCTCAGTAATCATCCGCACGATGGCCTGGGCATCCTGTCGGGTCAGCAATTCGGTAATGAATGAGCGGTCGATCTTCAGAGTGTCGAACGGAAAGCAGCGCAAGTACGACAAAGACGAGTAGCCAGTACCGAAATCGTCCAGTGCCAGTCTTACGCCGGTCTCACGGATGGCGTGGAGCGTGGCCAGCGCCTGATCCGGGTCATCGAGAATCACCGACTCGGTGAGCTCCAGTTCAAGCCGCTGCGGGGCGAGCTGGTAGCGTTGCAGCAGGGTCTTGAGGTCCTCAAGAAAATGCCCGAACTGTACCTGCATCGCCGAGACATTGACTGAAATGGTCAGCCCTTGCAGCTCATTGACTGCAGCCCGGCAAGCCTCCTCAAGTACCCAGTGGCCCAGACCGTCAATCAGACCGCACTGTTCGGCAATGGGAATGAACTCGTCCGGTCCGACTCTGCCCAGCTCGGGATGGCTCCAGCGAATCAGTGCCTCGGCGCCGACAATTTCCCAATTCGCGAGATCAACCTTTGGTTGCCAGTGAACCTGAATCTGTCCCCGCTCAATGGCGTGTCGCAAACCCTCTTCAATGGCCAGTCTGCGCCGGCTGCGCTCGCCCATTTCTTCGGAGTAGAGCGACCAGCAGCCCCTGCCCGCAGACTTTGCTGTGTAGAGAGCCATATCCGATTGCACCATCAGATCATCCAGATGAGGACCGCCCGGCGGACGCACGCTGATACCGATGCTGGCGCCAACGCGAAACTCTCGCTCAGCGACGGTGATAGGGTTACTGAGGTTGCTGATCAGCTTCTGGGCCAGGGCGGTGATCTCTGTGCTGCTCTCAAAGTGCCAGACCACCAGGGCGAATTCATCGCCGCCGAGGCGGGCGACCAGCATGTTTTCGCCGGCGCAACCGAGCAGGCGGCGGGCGATGACCTGGAGCAGGGCGTCGCCGGTACTGTGGCCGTGGTTGTCGTTGATGCTCTTGAAACGGTCCAGGTCGACCGACAGCAGGGCCAGTGACTGATCGCGCTTGACCAGTGCACTGATGGTGTCGCGCAGCTTGAAGCGGTTGGCCAGGCCGGTCAGCGAGTCGGTGTGGGCCAGGGTTTGCAGCATGCGTTCGTTGTTGACCTTGTCGGTCACGTCGCTGACGATGCCACGCCGTCCGACAAAGCGGCCTTGATCATCCAGAAGAATTTTGCCCGTCAAGGCCAGGTGGCGCACTCCGCGGCGACCTTGCAAGCTGAGCGGCAGTGCACGGAAGTTCTGGCGACATTCAATCAGTTCGGTGCCTTGCTTCTTCAACTCAGCGCAGCGATCACTCAGCAGCTCCACGAAGCGTTTTTCCAGGTGCTCATTGGGCGCCAGTTCAAGCAGTTCGGTCAGCCGCGGCGAAACGTGGTTGAGCATGCCATCGGCGTCTGTTTCCCACAGCGCGTCACCGGCATCCAGCTCGAAGTCCTGAAGCAGCACCGAGAGCATTTCGCCCTGGCGTGCAGCTTTGCGCTGAGCATTGATCAGGTCGGTTGATTTTCGCCACGACAGCAGCGCACCGATGACTACCATCGGCGAGTAGAGTGACAGCAGCAGGGCGAAAGCAAAGAAGTGAGTTTGACCGGTAAGCAGCAGGCCGATCAGGGAGGCCAGCGTGTATATGCCGACATAGATGATGCTGGCACTTGGCAGCGGGCTGAGAACAAACCCGCCGGCGCCGATCATTCCTGTTACCAGTGTCGAGATGGTCATCTGCTGCAAGCCACCACTGGTTGGGAACCACAGGATGATCATCACACCCCAGATACCGGACAGCCCCGCCGCGTGAAGAGTAGAGCGCTTTATTCGACGTACGCGGGAGGTTACAAGCCCCTCATCCGGCATTCGCCACCAGCTCACACAGGCGAGCAGACAGGCCAGTGCAAGAGCACAAAACCAGACCCATAGCCCGGCTGGAATATCGGGTGAGTAGCTAAGCAAAATACAGGCACCTGCGCCGACGTTGGCAAACATCATCGCGGGCGTGACCCGAATTACCGAGGTGAGGTGGGCGCCGCGCAGCAAAGCCATTTCGCGCTCGTTACTGCTGTACATTTGCGCGATGTCGTCGCGCAGTGATTCAAAGGTCTGTGAATATGGTTTCAAACGACACCCACCGATGACGTGACTGCACCCTGTCTCAACACTAGCAGAATGCAATCACGCCTGACGATAGGCTATAGGTCGCAGCCGCGTTATTCCCAATCAACCGGACAGGCTTGGCAACCATGCATTGTCACGTCCAGAAAGGTGCCGTAGTGCAGGCGTGCGCCTTCCAGGTTGGCGTCGGTCAAATTGGCGTGATTGAGTTTGGCTTCCTGCAGGTTGGCGTCGCGCAGATCGGCGCCGGCCATGTCGGCCTTTGGCAGCCAGGCCATCTCCAGATTGGCGGCGCGCAGCACGGTACCGTGCATGGTTGCACCGCTGAAACGCGCGAAGTCCAGGCTGGCGCCAGTAAAGTCTGCGCCCTTGAAGCTGGCTCCCTGCGCAGTGAGGTTCCAGCCACTGATGGCCACAAACTGTGCTTCGTCGGCCTGGGCGCCGCGCATGGCGGTCTGCTGCAAGCTGGCACGGGTAAAGTTGGCTCCTTCGAGCCGGGCGTTGTCGAGTCTGGCTTGGTCAAGTACTGCATGGCGCAGGTCTGCATCGCGCAGGTCGGCGCCGGTCAGGTCCGCCTTGCGCAGATCCAGGTGGCGGAGATCAGCGCCGCGCAGATCAACGCCCTGGCACTGGGTGCCGGGGATCAGGGCGCAGCCGTTTAGGGTTCGGATATCCTCTTCGGCGATGTCGGCACTCTGCGCCAGCAACGCGGGGCTGCTCAGTGCCAGCAGGCTGGCAGTCAGACGAACAAGCAGTTTCATGCTCTTCTCCATAGCCCTGCCCACCCGGGTGGGCAGGGCGTTTCAGGTGGTTACTCGTTGGCCCAGCTGGGCAGCTTGAATACCCAGAACGAGCCGCCCTGCGCGACCGGCTTGGTCAGCTCGGCCATGTCGCCACCCCACAGCGGAACCGCGCCGCCGTAACCGGTGGTCACGCCGATGTACTGTTCGCCATCCTGCTCCCAGGTGATCGGCGGGGAGATGATTCCGGTGCCGGTCTGGAACTGCCACAGCTGCTCGCCGGTCTCGGCGTTGAAGGCCTTGAAGTAGCCATCGCCGGTGCCGGTGAACACCAGATTGCCACCGGTGGCCAGTACGCCAGCCCACAGTGGCAGTGGCTCCTTGTGCTCCCAGGCGACGCGGCCGGTCTGCGGGTCCATCGCGCGCAGGATGCCGACGTGATCGTCATACATGCGCTTGATGCGGAAGCCCATGCCCAGATAAGCGGAGCCCTTGGCGTAGCTGACTTCTTCTGTCCAGTAGTCCTCCTTCCAGTGATTGGCCGGAACATAGAACAGACCGGTGTCGCGGCTGTAGGCCATCGGGTTCCAGTTCTTGCCGCCGAGGAACGGCGGGGAGACCTCGATCGCTTCGCTGCGCTCCTGACCTTCTTCCAGGCGCGGCGGACGCTGACCTTCGTTCTCGATCGGACGACCGGTTTCCAGGTCAATGCCGCTTGCCCAGGTGATGTTGTCGACAAACGGGAAGGCGTTCATCAGCTTGCCGTCTTCGCGGTTAACCACATAGAAGAAGCCGTTGCGGTCGGCGTGGGCCGTCGCGGGTACTGTCTCGCCGTCCTGCTCGTAGTCGAACAGCACCAGCTCGTTGTTGCCGGAGAAGTCCCAGGTATCGTTCGGGGTGTGCTGGTAGAACCACTTGACCTCGCCCGTGGTGGCGTCGACGCCGACCTGCCCGGAGGTGTAGAGACTGTCGTAGTCGTTCGGGTTGCCATCTTCCGGAGTGCGTGCCCAGCCGTTCCAGGGGGCCGGGTTGCCTGCACCGATGATGATGGTATTGGTTGCCGCATCGAAGCTGGCGCTCTGCCAGGGCGCGCCGCCGCCGTGGCTCCAGGCCTCGACCTTGCCGGTCGGCGAGTTCGGATCATCCGGCCAGGAGGGCGCTTTTACGTCGCCGGTGGGGGTGCTGTCTTCGCCGTTCAAACGGCCCATGTGACCTTCGACGAACGGGCGCATCCATACCTCTTCGCCGGTTTCCGGGTCGCGGGCAAACAGCTGGCCGACCACACCGAACTCATCGCCGGAGGAGCCGTGGATCAGCAGCGCGCGGCCGGTGGCCTGGTCCTGCACGATGGTTGGTGCGCCGGTCATGGTGTAGCCGGCCTTGTGATCGGCGAACTTCTTGCGCCAGACCACCTTGCCGGTGTCCTTGTTGAGCGCAACAATGCCGGCATCAAGAGTACCGAAGAACACCTTGTCTCCGTAGATGGCGGCGCCGCGGTTGACCACGTCACAGCATGGGCGAATGTCGTCGGGCAGGCGGTGCGAGTAGCTCCACAGGCGCTGACCGGTCTTGGCATCCAGGGCGAACATGCGCGAGTAGGAACCGGTGACGTAGATCACGCCCTCGTGGACGATGGCCTGGGATTCCTGACCGCGCTGCTTTTCATCACCGAAGGAGAAGGACCACGCCGGCGTCAGTTTGAACACGTTCTCGTCGTTGACCATGTTCAGCGGGCTGTAGCGCTGGGCGTTCGTGCCCAGGCCATACATCAGCACGTTGTTGGTGGTCATGTGGTCGTTGGCGATGTCCTCCCAGGTAACCGGGGTGGCCGCAGCAGGGCCCGCGACGAGGCCGAGGCCAGCGGCGAATACCAGGCCTCTGATGGCCTGGCTGACGGGCTTCAGCGCGGGAAGTCTTGTTGTTTTCATGGCAGTTTTCCTGTCGATAGTTGGGGTGTTCAGCGGGGCTGATCCACGACTCATGGTGGTCGTGTGGCTATGCCGGTCGATACGGAAAAATGCCCGGAGGCGGCGGGAAGAGTTCCCGGTCTGCTGGCGCTTGGTAGAGGGTAGGAGGGAGCAGTACTTTAGATGGAGAAAACCTGATCCAAGGATTGGACGGCTTTTCTGCGTTTTTTAAAAGGTCTTTAAAATCAGTTGCTTGGTATTTCTGTGAGTATGTTTCTACTACCAACGAACTAGGTCGCGGCCACCAAAGCAGCATTGGGCCGGTTGCGGTGGCTTCCTACCATGGCCTTCGACAGCAACGCACTTGCGCAATCGATTCGGCCACGAGGTGAGCAGTATGAACCAGTACAAGAAAGCACTGAAGATGACCGCACTCGGCCTGACACTGGCTGCCGGCCAGGCCATGGCCCATGGCAATGTCACGCCCCAGTCGGTGGACACCAAAGGACTCGAAGAGCTCGGCACGGAATGGCGCGAAACCAACCCCTACCGCGAAGGTCACCCGCAGCATGAGCTGGCCATCAAGGTGGGCGCTTCGGCCTATAACCAGAACTGCGCGGCCTGCCACGGCCTGGAAGGTATCTCCGGCGGCATTACGCCCGACCTGCGTTACCTGGAAGTCGGTGACTACGGCGATGAGTGGTTCAAGGAGCGGGTCATCAACGGCTCGGTACGCGACGGTCGCGTCTACATGCCGAAGATGGCCGACTTCCTGAGTCAGGAAGCGCTCTGGTCCATCCGTACCTGGCTGGAAAGCGTGGCAGTGGAGCAATAACACCATGGTCCGCGCCTGGCTGTTTTGTCTCTGCCTGCTGCTGGGACTGCCAGCGCAGGCTTTCAACATCACCCACATCCGTGATTACGACGAAATCGTCGCCTCTGGCGAGCTGCGGGTGGCGCTGTATCAGGACTTTCCGCCCTACAGCTTCATGCAAAACGGCGAGCCCGCCGGGGTTGATGTTGCGCTGGCCAAGGCGCTGGCCGAAGGGCTTGGCGTCCGCCTGAGTATCCAGTGGATGCAGGCGGACGAAACCATTGACGGTGACCTGCGTAACCACCTGTGGAAAGGGCATTACCTGCGTCCGGGCGAAGTCGCCGATGTGATGTTGCGGGTGCCCTACGATCAGGACTTCAGCAACCGCCGCGATGAGCTTGGTCTGCCGAAGAACGAGCTGGTGCACATGTTCGGGCCCTACCAGCGCGAACGCTGGCAGGCGGCGTTTGACCCAGGCAAGATCGACGCCGTACCGAGCATCGCGATCTTCCAGTATTACCCGGTCGGGGTAGAAGAAGACTCGGTGCCATCGTTCTATCTGGGCTCGGTGATGAACGGTCGCCTGGCCGGAATGATTCACCACTACCGCACCCTCGGTGTTGCCTTTGATGCGATGCTCAAGGGCGAGGTCAACGCGGTGATGGGCACCCAGGCGGAAATCGACTGGCTGCTGGCGCAACACCCGGCAGCGGGCATGCGATTGACTGAAAACGCCTACCCGAACATCGGCAAGCAGGTGTGGGAGCTGGGTATGGCGGTCCACGACTCCAACCGTCAGCTGGCCTACGCGCTGGGTGATGAGGTGGAAAGCATGATTCTCGATGGCCGGATGGCGGCTATCTACGCGGCGCACGGGCTGCGATATTTGCCGCCTGACCGCTACGCGCAGTAATCGACTGATCTCCTTTGCCGGCCTCTGGGCCGGTTTTTTTTTGCCTTTCACTTATGACCGGGATCGACCTTTCTTTCTGCGTTGTCAGCTAGTTCACTTTTCGCCTTTCCCGGCGAGCCAAGGGGGGCCGCTTGCCCGGCCCCCCTTAGCGATCCCCCGGGGTACCCGACTACGCGGCCCTTCGGGTTCGCTGCGTTGCTCGGTCTGACGGGGAGCGGCAGAACTCGTCGCTTTGCTCCTCAGACATACTGCCGCTCTTTTTCCCGTCAGCCCTGCGCTACTCGCCCGCGTAAACGGGGATTGGGGCCGTGCGCGCTTCACGTTTGGTTTCACTGTTCCGATGGCTCCCACGCTCTGCGTGGGAGCCAGACGCTTATGGCCGCTCTGCGGCCGACATTCGACCAGCACGACTCGCGTTGCTGATGAGAGCGAGCTTTTTGCTTTAAATGTTACGTTATAACAATTATAGTCTGCCCCCGCGGTGTGCCAGCCATGCCGTTGCCAATACCAAATTGAAAGGGAGCAGCCATGTTTTCAAGCAAGACGCCATTGACTCTGGCGCTGGCGGCGGTGGCCGCTGGTGTCTCTTCCGTGCAGGCAGCGGATGCGCCGCTGGATTTGCCGACGCTGACGGTCAGCGCCAGTGCGCTGAATCAGACTCCGGAGCAAATGGTTCAGCCGGCGGCGGTGCTGCAGGGTGAGGACTGGTTTGCGCTGCGTGAGACCGGGCTGGCGGACAGTCTGGAGTCGCTGCCGGGTGTGCGCGCCGCCGGGTTTGGGCCGGGCAGCAGCCGGCCGGTCATTCGCGGGCTGGATGGGGCGCGGGTACGGGTGCTGAGCGACGGCGCTGATGTGCTGGACGCCTCGACCATCAGCCCGGACCACGCGATCAGCGCCGATACCGCATTGATCGAGCGGGTGGAGGTACTCAAGGGCCCGGCCACGCTGCTGTACGGTGGCGGTGCGATTGGCGGGGTGGTCAACCTGATTGATCGTCGGGTGCCGACCTACGTGCCTGAGCGCGGCTACGAGGGCGAGATTGATCTGCGCGCCAATACGGTTGCCGATGAGCGCGCCGGTTCAGCGGGTCTGACGTTGGGTACCGGTGCCTTTGCCATGCGTATCGAGGGCGGCAAGAGTGAGGCTGATCCCTACCGCATCCCGGGCCATCCGTCCCGTCAGGAAGGCGCCTACAACGATACCGATACCGGTTCTCTGGGGCTGAGCTGGATCGGTGAGCAGGGCTATCTGGGCCTGGCCTACAGCCGTCAGGATCGCGAATACGGTTTGCTGGCGCACGAGCACGCCGACTGTCACACCCACGGCCCTGATTGGCACTGCGGTGGCCATGACGACCACGACGATGATCACGACGACCATGATCATGACCACGAACACGCCGATGCCTGGATCGATATGGAGCAGCGCCGCTGGGATCTGCGTGGCGAGTACCAGAATCCGTTTGCCGGGGTAGAACGTGTACGCCTGCGCGTTGCCGATACCGACTACCGCCACGTCGAGATGGAAGGCGATGAAGTGGGCACCCGCTTCACCAACCGCGGTACCGATGGTCGGCTTGAGGTTACGCATGCTCCAGTTGCCGGCTGGCGCGGGGTGATCGGCACTCAGCTGACCCGCCGTGACTTTGCCGCCGAAGGGGAGGAGGCTTACGTTCCGGCGACGCTGACCCACAACCGCGCGCTGTTTCTGCTGGAAAGCTATGAGGCGGGCGATTGGCTGTATGAAGTCGGTCTGCGCCAGGAATGGCAGTCGGTCGATGTGAAGCAGGGCAGTGACGACGCTGACCATCGCGGCACCTCGGTTTCGCTGGGTGCTACCTGGCAGTTCCAGCCGGATCTGGCGCTGTACGGTTCGCTGTCGCGCTCACAGCGTCTGCCGACCGCCGAAGAGCTGTATGCCAACGGCCCGCACGCGGCCACGCGTACCGTTGAACTCGGTGACCCGGATCTGGATCGGGAAACTGCGATCAACGCTGAACTCGGTCTGCGTCGCACCCGTGGCGCGGTCACCTTTGATGTCAGTGTCTATCGCAACGAGGTGGATGACTTTATCTACGCGGCGGATACCGGCGCTGATCCGGGCGCGGGCTATCGCGTCGTTGAGTACCGCCAGCCTGATGCCGTGCTGCAGGGGCTTGAGGGCAGCGTGAGCTGGCAGGCAACCGCGGCGACCGGGCTGACCCTGTTTGGCGACAGTGTGCGTGGCCGTCTGAAGGATGGTGGCGACCTGCCGCGTATCTCGGCTGATCGGGTTGGCGTGCGGCTGGATCAGCGTCTGACTGGCGCTGTATCGGCGCGGCTGGAAGCGAGTCAGGTGATGCGTCAGGACAACATTGCCGACTACGAGACCGAGACTGGCGACTACACGCTGCTGGGGGCCGGGCTGAACTGGCGTGGACAGCTGGGTGAAAGCGATCTGCTGCTCTATCTGCGCGGCAACAACCTGCTCAACGAGAAGGCGCGTCAGCACAGCTCGTTCATCAAGGACGAGGTGCTGCTGCCGGGTCGCAACCTCACGGTTGGCGCGCGTTTGGTGTTCTGAGGCGGGCGGGTACTGCTACCAAGGGAGTAAGGAAATTACCCCTGCGAGCAATTGTTGGTATTGGGCTCTGAGCCAAGAATCGTGGCCAGAAGCAGGAAATTTTCCCGTTTCATCGTGTGGGACGTGCCGAGCGGTACCGAGTATCGCTCGGCACAACCCGACTGCGCCAATACAACAACATCTCAGAGGTAGCAGCAATGACCAAACATGCCCGCTCTTCCTTTCTGTTAACCACGCTGGTCGCCGCCATGAGCGTCGCCAGCGTGGCCGCAGCCAATGTCACCAACGACGATATCCGTGCCGATGCCACCAACAACAGCCAGGTGGTCACCAACGGCATGGGCCTGCAGGGTCAGCGTTACAGCACCCTGGACATGCTCAATACCGAAAACGTCAGCAGTCTGCAGCCGGTCTGGGCTTTCTCGCTGGGTGGCGAAAAGCAGCGCGGTCAGCAGTCCCAGCCGATGATCAAGGACGGCGTGATGTATGTCACCGGTTCCTACTCGCGGGTCTTCGCGGTTGACGCCCGCACCGGTGCCAAACTCTGGCAATACGACGCCCGCCTGCCCGACGGCATCATGCCGTGCTGCGACGTAATCAACCGTGGTGTAGCCCTGTGGGACAACCTGGTGATCTTCGGCACCCTGGATGCCAAGCTGGTCGCTCTGGACAAGGACACCGGCAAGGTGGTCTGGCGCAAGACCGTTGCTGACTACAAGGCCGGCTACTCGATCACCGCCGCACCGCTGGTGGTTGACGGCAAGCTGATCACCGGCGTCTCCGGTGGTGAATTCGGCGTGGTTGGCAAGATCGAAGCCTACAACCCCTCCAACGGCGAACTGCTGTGGACCCGTCCTACCATCGAAGGTCACATGGGTTACACCTACGAAGACGGCAAGGCGGTCGAGGCCGGTATCTCCGGTGGCGAAGCCAATCAGAGCTGGCCGGGCGACCTGTGGAAGACCGGTGGCGGCGCGCCGTGGCTGGGCGGCTATTACGATCCGGAAACCAACCTGCTGTTCTTCGGTACCGGTAACCCGGCACCCTGGAACTCGCACCTGCGCCCCGGCGACAACCTTTACTCGTCTTCGCGTCTGGCTTTGAACCCCGACAACGGTCAGATCGTCTGGCACTTCCAGACAACCCCGCATGACGGCTGGGACTTTGACGGCGTGAACGAGCTGATCTCCTTCAATTACGAAGAAGACGGCAAGGAAGTGAAGGCGGCCGGTACTGCCGACCGCAACGGCTTCTTCTACGTGCTGGATCGCACCAACGGCGATTTTATCCGCGGTTTCCCGTTCGTCGACAAGATCACCTGGGCCACCGGTCTGGATGAGAATGGCCGTCCGATCTACGCCGATGACTACCGTCCGGGCGCACCGACCGAATCCGGCGACGCCGGCCGTCAGGTGTTCACCGCGCCGGCCTTCCTCGGCGGCAAGAACTGGATGCCGATGTCCTACGGCCAGAACACCGGCCTGTTCTACGTCCCGTCGAATGAGTGGGGCATGGACATCTGGAACGAATCCACCACTTACAAGAAGGGCGCCGCCTACCTGGGTGCCGGCTTCACCATCAAGCCGCTGAACGAGGAGTACATCGGTGTGCTGCGTGCGATGGATCCGAAAACCGGTGAGGAAATCTGGCGCTACCAGAACGAGGCTCCGCTGTGGGGCGGCGTGCTGAGCACCAAGGGCAACCTGGTGTTCACCGGTAACCCCGAAGGCTACCTGATGGCGTTTGACTCGCGTAACGGTGAGAAACTGTGGCAGTTCAATACCGGTTCCGGCGTGATCGGCTCACCGATTACCTGGGAGATGGACGGCGAGCAGTATGTCTCCGTGATGTCCGGCTGGGGTGGTGCGGTACCGCTGTGGGGTGGCCACGTTGCCGAGCGGGTGAAGAACTTCACCCAGGGCGGCACTCTCTGGACCTTCAAGCTGCCGAGCAGCGCGGCAGTCAGCCAGCGCTGAGCAGTCGGGAGTGCGCCTCGGCGCACTCCCTTCTCCTGCCACCGGGCGTATCCTGCGCCCGGTTCTTCGCCGCCTGTCGCGGCAATTTACTACTTTGGTACCGGTTTCCCGGGCGGCCTGCCTGGCTGCGTTACCCTGAGCACTGGCTTCTACCCTGCGTGACCTGCCGTGCACCCGATATCTCTTGCCTCCCTGCCTGCCGACCAGCGCGACTACCAGCTGTACCGCGCCAGTAACGGTCTGCTTTGTCTGTTGATTCACGACGCCCACGCCAGTCAGGCGACGGCGGTTTATCAGGTTGCCGCCGGCAGTCATGCCGAGCCCGACGACCTGCCGGGGCTCGCGCATCTGCTCGAACACATGCTGTTTATGGGCTCACGAGGCTGGCCTGATCCGGGCTCGTTTCCTGCCCGGGTGGCGGAGTGGGGTGGGCGCTTTAATGCCAGCACCGCACCCTACGCCACACGTTTTTTCTGCTCGGTCAGCCCGCAGGGCCTGCAGCCATGCCTGGCCCAGCTGACCGACATGCTGGCGGCACCATTGTTTGCCCCTGAACAGATCGAGCAGGAACGGCGGGTGATTGACGCCGAGTTCAAGACCCGCCTGGCCGACGACGACATCCATGCCCAGGCGGTGCTCGCCTCGCAGGTGCAATCGCAGCATCCACTCAGCCGCTTTACCGCCGGCAATGCGCAAACACTGGCGGGGGACGCGGCTACGGTATCCGAGCGGCTGAGCCAGTGGCACGCCATCCACTACCGTGCGGGCAGCATGGCGCTGGTGCTGCACGGGCCGCAGGCGCCAGAGCAACTGCTGGCGCTGGCGCGGGACAGCGCGGAGCAACTGCCGGCGGGGCGCGCGCCCGAACCTTTCGTCCTGCCGCTGTTTGCACCAGGCCAGTTGCCGCGTCAGGTGGAATGGCAAGGTCGCAGCAGTCAGCCGCAGACGGTGTTGCTGTATCCCGTGCGTGAGTGCGATCTGCACGGCGCCGCAGCGCACTGGCTGGATGAATGGCTGAACAGTCCCTCGCCCGCAGGCGCACTGGGATATCTGCGCGATCGCGGTTTGCTCGATGAGTTGCACGCCTCGCTGGAGCCGGACGTCGGCGGTCAGGCGCTGCTGCGTATCGAGTTGCACAGCGCTGACGCCGAGCCCGAACAGGTGCTGGCCGGGCTGGACGGCTGGCTGCAGGCCATGCGCAGCAAGGACCCGGCCGAGTGGCCGCAGGCGGCGCGTCGGGCTCTGGCGCAGACCGCCTTTGATCTCGGCCCGCAGGGTGACATGCTCGACAGCTGCCGTCGCTACGCCGATCGGTTGCTGACGCTGGCGGCGGAACAGGTGCTGGATGTGGCTGGCGTTGCGCTGCCGACTCTCGGCCTGGCCGATTGGCAGCAACTGCTCAGCCAACTGAGTCCGACCAACCGTTTACTGTTGCAGCGCCTGCCAAGGCTGCCAGGCGGTGAGCTGTGTGCGCACACCGACACCCGCTGGCAGGCACGCGCGTTGCCGCCGAGCCCTGCGCCGACCGCAAACCTGGCCGGTCGGCTCGGCCCCTGCCTTGGTCCGCTGGCCGAGGCACCCAAAGGGCTGCGCTGGTCATCGGTCGCGCCCGGTCTGCGTCTGCAACGCTTTAGTCCGCAAGGTGGGGCGTTGCGCACCCGACTGGCATGGTGCTGGGCAGACAGTTCGGCAACACTGGCCGAGCGGCGCTGGCTGCAGGCCTGCTGGACGCTGCAAAGCGAGGCGCTGGAGCGTTGGGGCGCGCGGGTTGGCGTGGGACTGCAATGGTCGCTGGCGCCGGGCCAGCTGGTGCTGGATGTGCGTGGTCCGCAGGCCCTGCTGCCTGGCTTTGTGCGCGAGCTGCTGAGTCAGTTGCAGACGCCGCCTGCGGCCAGCCAGCTGCCTTTGATCGAGCGTCGCCGCCGCCGCTGGCTGCAGGACGAGCAGGACGCCCTGCCCGCCTGGCGGCTGCTGCAGACGCTGGAGCAGGAACGCTCGACCAGTGCCTTGCGGCTGCGCGACCCGTTGGCGCTCTGGCAGCGGCTGTGCGGGCAGGCGCAGATCATCTGGCTCAAACCCGACGGCTGGCCGGAGGCCGAGCGCTCGCAAGTGGCCAAATTGCTGATCAATCTGTGCCCGAGTCTGATGCAGCCGTTTGCCTGGTGCTGTCCGTTGCCGCAGCTGCAGCCGGGGCAGCTGCAGGTCAGCGAGGTCAGCAGCAGGCACACCGACCGCGCCCAGCTGCTGTATCTGCCGGCTGAAGGCGACAGCCTGCTGGAAGCGGCCTGCTGGCGCCTGCTGCACCACTTGCTGGCTGATTCCTTCTTTGCCGAGCTGCGCACCCGCCAGCAGCTGGGCTACTGGGTAGTCGCGCGCCTGCATCGCCGTGCCGGCCGCCCCGGTCTGTTGCTGCTGGTGCAGTCGCCGGACCGTTCACACCGCTGCATCGAATCGGCGGTAGACCGCTTTCTGGAGCAGAGCCTCAAGCATCTGGGTGCCCTGTCTACCGTTCAATTGCAGGACCATGCCGTGCACCTTTCGCAGTTGCTGGAGCAGTATCGGCAGCACCCGCAGCAGGGCTTTGAGGCGCACTGGGAAGACTGTCTCTGGCAGCGCGAAGATCAGTTGGTGGCAGAGCGGCAGGCGTTGCTGCAGCTTGACGCCCTGCACTGGCGCGCATTCGTCAGTCGCCTGCCCCACAGTGCGCGTTGGCGCCTGCTCAGTCGGCAGGCCGGGGCGGACTGAAAAAAGCGCATGTGTACTACCTAGGTAGGTTGTAAATACAACCTGCCGCCGGCGATTTTCTTCGTCGCTTGGTCGCACACACCAAAGGGCAATACAACCGCCGCTCATGGCCAATGGGGGCGGGCAGGGGGCTTTCTGATAATCGGTGTGACGCTTCAGTCACTGATTACATCGGAGAGCACCATGTACAAGAACAAGATTGCCTGCACCCTGCTGACCCCCATCGCCCTCGCACTGCTGAGCGCGCCGGCCTCCGCCGCCATTACCCTGTACGACGAAGACGGCACCACCTTCTCCGCTGACGGCTACGTCAATGCCTTCTACGTTCAGACCGACACCGACAACATCAATGACGACCTGGACCGCGATCAGGCCCGCGTCAAGATGGGCTTTCTGCCGAACTACATCGGCTTCAACATGGGCAAGGACATGGGCGACCTGACACTCGGCGCGCGTTCGTCCTTCTGGGTCACCATCAACGACAGCGAAACCAACGGTACCGCCACCGCCATCGACGTACGTCAGTTCTACGGCACTATCGGCGGCGACTGGGGTGAAGTGCTGGTCGGTAAGGACTTCGGGCTGTTTGCCCGCTCCAACATTCTGCTCGACGAAATGCTCGCCGGTTACGGTCAGGTCAGCGACACACTGGGCCTGGTCGACGGCGGCGGCGTGTCCTTCGGCAACATCGGCAGCGGCTACCCGTACCCGTTCCCGACCGCTCAGATCACCTACCGCTCGCCGGTCATGGGTGGCCTGCGCGTTGCCGCCGGTATCATGGACCCGGTCGACACCAGCGACGACAGCGCTGTCGGCAAGAACTATCAGGACGCCCCGCGTTTCGAAACCGAGATCACCTATCAGTTCGATCTGGCTGGCGCCGATATCTACAGCTGGGTGAACGCCGGTTACCAGACCTCCAAGAACACCGACAGCACTGTTGATGACGTGACCTCGCAGGGTTTTGGCTACGGCGTCCAGGCGAAGATGGGCGCCCTGTCCCTGACCGCGTCCGGTTTTGACGCCGAAGGCATCAACCCGTTCTTCACCAACAACGCGGGCGAAGCGGTACTGCGTGAAGTCGACAGCACCGGTCACCTGTTGCAGGGTTCCTACACCTTCGGCGGCAAGACCCGTCTGGCCCTGTCCTTCGGCAAGACTGAAGACGACGGCAACGGTCTGGGCGTTGCCGCTGACTACGAAACCCGCGCTATCGGCCTGTTCCACAGCATCAACGAGCACCTGACGCTGGTAGCCGAGTACAACCAGTTCGAGATCGAAGATCGCACCAACAGCGTCACCATCGAAGAGACTGACTCCGTCGCTCTCGGTGTTGCGCTGAGCTGGTAATCGCGTCCAGTAGTGCCAACCCCCGCCTGTGAACACCGGCGGGGGTTTTTGCATTCTGCTGCACGCTGCCCCTTCGCAGGGGCGCGTCCTTCCCAAGACCTACCAATCCAGTACTGAAGTAGTATAGGGCCGGGGCTTGCCTGCTCTCTAGAATCGTTGGCATGAACCCGATTTCCGGTATGCCCGACTTCAGCACCCAGCCGCTCGACGACTGCTTCCGCACCGCCATGACCGAGGCCACCGACCCGGACGCCGCGGCGCAGGATCTGGCGCGCCAGTTATTGCACCCGCATCTGGGCTGTGTGCTGTTCTTCTGCTCGGCCGAATACCCGCTCGACCAGCTGGCGACCGCGCTGGAACAGCACTTTGGCGGCGTCATGCTGTTGGGTTGTACGACTGCCGGAGAGATCAGCGCCGAGGGCTATGGGCGTGGCTGCATCAGCGCGGTCGGGCTGGATCTGCGTACCTTTGCCGTGGACTGCACGCTGATCCGCGCGCTGGACAGCTTCAGTCTGGTCGAGGCGCAGCAGGCGGTAGAGCGGATGCTGGGTCACTGTCGGCAGGTCAACCTGGCGCCGGTCAAGGATCACACCTTTGCCCTGACGTTGCTCGACGGCTTGTCCAGCCGCGAAGAACTGGTGCTCAACACCCTCAGCGCCGCGCTTGGCAGCATTCCCCATTTCGGCGGCTCGGCCGGTGACGACAATCACCTGAGCCACACCCACGTCTACTATCAGGGCCGCTTTGTTACCGGCGCTGCGGTGGTGGTGATGGTCAACACCTGGCTGGATTTCGAGGTGTTCACCACCCATCACCTCAAACCCACCGAAAGCAAACTGGTGGTGACCGACGCCGACAGCAGCACCCGCACCGTGCTGGAGCTGAACGCCGAACCCGCCGCCGAGGAATACGCCAGGCTGGTCGGCGTGCCGGTGGATGAACTGAGCGGCAAGCACTTTGCCCTCGACGCGCTGGCCGTGCGCATTCGCGACCAGTTCTACGTGCGCTCGATTCAGCGGGTCAACCCGGACCGCAGCCTGACGTTCTACTGCGCGGTGGATACCGGCATCGTGCTTACGGCGATGACGCCGGGCGAGCTGTTGCCCAACCTGCGCCTGCGCTTGGAGCAGTTGCGCCAGCGCCTCGGCGAACCGGTGCTGATCCTCGGCTGCGACTGCTTCCTGCGGCGCATGGAGTCCGAGCTGCGCGGTGAAGATAAGCGCATGTCCGAGTTTCTTGCCGCCAACCGGGTGATCGGCTTCAACACCTACGGTGAGCAGTTCAACGGTATGCACATCAACCAGACCTTCACCGGGGTGGCGTTTGCATTCCCGCGTTGAGTTGCCGCTGCATGACCCGGAGCTGCTGGCTGAGCTGGAAGCGCTGCGCGCGCAGAACAGCAAACTCAAACGCATCAATGCCGCGCTGATCGAGCGGGTCGAATCCAGCTCCAGCCAGCGCACTGAAAGTTACGCCGCGTTTCAGCACTCGGTCGAGCTGGCCGAGCAGGTACGCGAACGCACCCAGGCGCTGAACGACACCATGGCCGAGTTGCAGGCCAGCAACCGCCTGCTGAGTGATGCCCGCGCCCGCGCCGAGAAGGCGCATCACTACCTGATCGACGCCATCGAAAGCGTGCCCGATGCCTTTGTGCTGTTCGACGAGAACAAGCGCATCGTGCTTTATAACCGCCGCTTTGCCGCATTCTGGCAGGGCACCGGCGTGCGCATCACCGAAGGCACCTCACTCGGCGAGGTCAAGCGCATGGCGCTGCGCGCCGGGCTGATCGTCGATACCGACGCCGCCGCCGATGGCCACCTGCTGCATCAGCTGCGCGATCAGCGCTGGATGCAGGTCAGCGAACGGCCGACCCGCGAAGGCGGGCTGGTGATCATGTACACCGATATCACCGACCTTAAGCAGTCCGAAAAGGCGCGGCGCGAGAAGGCGCTGGAGCAGAAGACCCGGCTGCTGCAGCGTACCGTCGACAGCCTGTCGCAGGGCGTGGCGGTGGTTAACGACGAGGGCGCGCTGGAAGTCTGGAACGGCCGCTTCCTGGAACTGGCCGGTCTGGCACCGATTGAAGCCCATCGCCCGTTCGACGAGGTGATGGAAGACAGCGAGCTGGAGCTGTTCACGCCCTACAGCCGCACCGAGCAGGGCGCGCCGGTGCTGACCTGCGAGCAGCACTTGGGCAATGGCCGGGTGCTGGAAGTACGCACCCATCCCATGCCCACCGGCGGCTTCGTCAACACATTTACCGACATTACTGAGCGCGACCTCTACGCCCGCGCGCTGGAGGACAGCGAGCGCTGGGTCAGGCTGATTACCGACCATGTACCGGCGCTGATTGCCTATGTCGGTGCCGATCTGACCTACCAGTTCACTAACAAGGTGTATGAAGACTGGTACGGCTGGGCCCGTGGCGAGATCCTCGGCCAGAGCCTGCACCGGGTGCACAGCGCCGAGCAGTACGCCCGTCTGGAGCCTTACATCGCCCGTGCCTTCAACGGCGAGAGCGTCAGCTTCGAGTTTGCCGAACCCAATCTGGACGGCCACCAGCGCTACCTGCTGCGTTCCTACGTACCCAATCGGAGCGCCGACGGCGAGGTGGTCGGCATCTTTGTGATGATCCGCGACATCACCGAGCGGCGGCGCACCTCCGAGGCGCTGCATCAGGCCTATCAGCATCTGGAGCAGCGCGTGCGCGAGCGCACTCAGGAGCTGACCGAAGTAAACAGTCAGATGCGCCAGGAGATCCGCGAGCGCGCCGAGGCCGAAGCGCGCCTGCGCGAAGCCAAGCGCGAAGCCGAGCAGGCCAACCTGTCAAAAACCAAGTTTCTCGCCGCCGTCAGCCACGACCTGCTGCAGCCACTCAACGCCGCGCGGCTGTTTACCGGCGCGCTTTTGGAGCAGCAGGTGCCGGAAGGAAGTGCCGCGCTGGTGCGGCAGGTCAGCCACTCGCTGGAAGACGTCGAAAACCTGCTCGGCACGTTGGTCGATATTTCCAAGCTGGACGCCGGGGTCATCAAGCCGGATATCAACGCCTTCTGCCTCGACAGCCTACTCGACAACCTGGCCAACGAATATCGCCAGCTCGCCGCCAGCGAAGGTCTGCAACTGAGCTTTGTGCCGTGTGGTGCGGTGGTGCGCAGCGACGCCCAACTGCTGCTGCGTATCCTGCGCAACTTCCTCACCAACGCCATCCGCTACACGCCGTCCGGGCGCATCCTGCTCGGCTGCCGTCGCCACGCCCACGGCCTGCGCATCGAGGTCTGGGACACTGGCATGGGCATCCCAGAAGACAAACTGCAGGAGATCTTTCAGGAGTTCAAACGGGTCAACCCCAGCGCCAACACCCGCGACCGTGGTCTGGGCCTGGGTCTTGCCATCGTCGACAAGATTGCCCGCATGCTCGGTCACCGCATTCGCGTGCGCTCAACCGAAGGGCAGGGCTCGGTGTTCAGCGTCGATGTGCCCTTTGGCCGTCTGCAACCGACCGTGGTGCACGACGAACCGGTCACCGCGCGGATCGGCGAACGCCTGCCGGGCTCCACCATCTGGGTACTGGATAACGACGCCGCCATCTGCGCCGGCATGCGCACGCTACTGGAAGGCTGGGGCTGCAACGTCATCACCGCGCTGTCGGAAGAAGACCTCGCCGCGCAGGTCGACAACTTCCACGCCCAGGCCGATCTGCTGATCGCCGACTACCACCTCGACAACGACGTCAACGGCGTCGACGTCGTCCAACGCATCAACGCCCGCCGCAGCTCACCGCTGCCCGTGCTGCTCATCACCGCCAACTACAGCAACGCGCTGAAACTGCAGGTGCGCGAGTTGGGGCATGTGATTCTGCACAAGCCGGTGAAGCCGATGAAGTTGAAGACGGCGATGAGTCATTTGTTGGCGGTGAGTGGGTGATCTTTGGGTCGCCCTGACAAATACAGAAAATAGTGCCTTCTGCTGGCTCTGTGGTTTCTTCGATACGCGCGTTCGCCTTTGGTATTTCAGGCTTATTTCCTCGCATTCATTGGGATTCCTTTCGCCTTCCTGGCGAGTCACTTTTCTTTGCTTGGCCAAAGAAAAGTAACCAAAAGAAAGGCCACCCGGCTGCGCAGCCCTGCGGGTTCGCTGCGTTGCTCGGCCTGACGGGGGCCGGCAGAACTCGTCGCTGCGCTCCTCAAACAGGCTGCCGCCCTATTTCCCGCCAGCCCTGCGCTACTCGCCCACGCAGACGGGGGTATTGGTCCGTGCACACCTCATCCCCCGTCGCAGGAACATTCTCTGCGGGAAGGCCGAGTTCCAACTCGGCCATGACGTTGCACGGCGGTTCGCTGGTCGAGCGGGAGCTCGACCGTCCCGTGTGTGTGGTTTTGATTACGGAGAAGAGGGGCGAGTGCGCACGGCCCCAGTTCCCGTTTACGCGGGCGAGTAGCGCAGGGCTGGCGGGAAAAAGGGCGGCAGCATGTCTGAGGCCCGCAGAGCCGAGTTCTGCCGGCCCCCGTCAGGCCGAGCAACGCAGCGAACCCGCAGGGCCGCGTAGTTGGGTGCCCCGGGGGATTGCTAAGGGGGGCTGGGCAAGAAGCCCCCCTTGGCTCGCCGGAGTAGGCGAAACAGGGACGCTAAGCCGGCGCAGATAATGATCAAATCCGAGGATGTATCGCGGGACGCCGGGCACGGCATACCGTGCCGCTACGAAAGCGGTATTAAAACGTACGCCGAGGGGCTAAACAGCGCCCCGCTCAGCGCCGCAAATACGCACTGAAATCCACATCACTCGCCGACAAAATCGCCTGCACCCGGTTATGCACATTCAACTTGCGCAGAATCGCGGACACGTGCGCTTTCACCGTGGTTTCGGCGATGTCGAGGTGGTAGGCGATCTGTTTGTTGGACTCGCCCTTGGCCATGCGCTCAAGCACCAGCAGTTGCTTGCGGGTGAGGGCGTACAGCAGTTCCGGGGAGATGGGGTATTCCTCGGGGTTGCGGCGGGTGATGGTGTGGTTGGCGCGGATGATGTCGGAGGGCAGGTAGACGTTGCCGGCAAGGATCTGCTCGATTGCTTCGGTCATTTGCGCGCGGGGTGAGGATTTGGTGATAAAGCCGACCGCGCCGTAGGTGATGGCCTGCAGCACTACCTGCTTGTCTTCCTCGGCGGAGACGATCACCACTGGAATCGATGGCGACTCGTTGCGCAGCGTGATCAGGCCATTGAGGCCGTGCATGCCGGGCATGTTGAGGTCCAGCAGAATCAGATCCAGGTCGTCCTGTTCCCGGGCTATGGCCAGAGCACTATCCAGGTCGCAGGTTTCCAGCAGCTCGCTGCCGGGAAATCCGCTACTGATGACGTTGCAGATGGCCTCGCGAAACAACGGATGATCATCAGCTATCAGTATCTTGTACATGGCTTGGGCAACCTGTTTTTGTTGTATTTGGTCATGCCGGGCAACGCTGGCCCGGTGGTATCAGTTGGTATTACACCCCCGGTGGGGCGTCTTGCAAATGATACATTCGCACAACGAACCGGTACTAAAGTAGTAATCCCGGCCCGGAGGGCCGGGAGCCGCAAGTTTTAAGCTGCAAGCCATAAGCTTCAAGCGAAAAGCGAAAAGCGAAAAGCGAAAAGCGAAAAGCGGCGCGGGCGCTTGGTATGCAGCTCACCCCCGGACTGCCGCCCGCTGCGGATTGAAGGTCAGCACCGCCGCCAGGCTGAACAGCAGCCACAGCCCAAGGCACACCAGCAGCGGGGTCAGGTTGAACTGCTGATACAGCGCAAAGCGCACCAGCTCGACCGCGTGGGTGAACGGGTTGAGCGCGCACAGCCAATACAGCCACTCACTTGACTCGCGCATTTTCCACAGCGGATACAGCGCCGACGACAGGAAGAACAGCGGGAAGATGACGAAGTTCATCACCCCGGCGAAGTTCTCCAGCTGGCGAATGCCGTTGGACAGCAGCAAGCCCAGAGAACTCAGCAGCAGCGCCGCCAGCAGCAGGGCAGGCGCGGCGGCCAGCAGGCCCCAGAGCGGTGGGCGAATGTCGAAGCACCAGGCAATCGCGAGGAAGGCGTAGACCTGAATCAGTGACACCAGCGCGGTCGCCAGCAGCTTGCTGAGCAGCAGAAACGGCCGGGGCAGCGGGCTCATCAGCAGCACGCGCATGCTGCCCATCTCCCGGTCGTAGACCATCGACAGCGAGCCCTGCATGCCGTTGAACAGCAGGATCATGCAGCACAGGCCGGGCAGGATGTAGGTCTCGTAGGTGATGTAGGTGCTGTATGGCGGGATGATTGACACCCCGAGCGCGGCGCGAAAGCCGGCGGCAAATACCAGCAGCCACAGCAGCGGCCGCACCAGCGCACTGAGAAAGCGAGAACGCTGCTGGAAGAAGCGCAGCCATTCGCGCTGCATCACGCCTTGCAGGCAGTTGAGGTACTGGGCGGCGGTCATAGGGCGGGTTCCTCGCTGGCGCGGCTGAGCCGCTCGAAGGCATCACTCAGGCTCTCCTGAGTCGCGCCGTTGCTCAGCGCGTCGGCTTGCCCCTGGGCGACCACGCGGCCGCGGTTGAGCATCACCACCGGGTCGCTCGGCAGAATTTCGTCGAGCAGGTGGGTGGTCCAGATCACCGTCAGTTGCTGTTCATCGCACAGCGCGCGCACGTGCTGATTGAGTGCCCGGCGGCTGGCCTGATCCAGCCCCACGCTGGCCTCATCCAGCAGCAGAATGCGCGGCTGATGGAGCAGGGCGCGGGCGATTTCGACTCGGCGGCGGTGGCCGCCGTTGAGCGCGCGTACCCGTTCGTGTTGACGCTCGCCGAGTTGCTGGCGGGCCAGTTCGGCATCGATCCGCAGCCCGGCCTCACGCCGCGACAAGCCGTGCAGCGCGGCGTGGTAAGCCAGGTTCTGGCGCACGCTCAGGTCCAGATCCAGCGTGCTCTGCTGAAACACCACGCCGAGCTGGCGCAGCGCCGCGCGCGGGTACTGGCGGATCGACAGGCCGTCGAGCAGGATGTCGCCCTGCTGCAGGTCGTACAGACGGCTGAGCAGCGCCACCAGCGTCGATTTGCCCGCGCCGTTGGGGCCGAGCAGGGCGTTCAGGCAGCCCGGCTGGCAGCTGAAATCAACCTGCTTGAGCGCCTGACGCTCGCCATAGGCGAAGCTGACTCCCTGCGCGCAGATGCTCATCAGGGCGTAATCACCACGCCCCAGGGGAAGCGGCCGACCTTGATCGACTTCACTACCTCCAGGTCGTGGACGTTGACCACAGATACGTCGCCGCTGATGCCGTTGGTGGTCAGCAGCAGGCTTTCGTCTGCGTTGAACGCCATGTGCCAGACGCGGCGGCCAACCAGCAGGTAATCCAGCACCTCGAAGGTGTTGGCGTCGACCACCGCCACGTGGTTGGCCGGGCCAAGGGCGACGAAGGCGTATTTGCCGTCGCGGGTTAGGCGCACGCCAACCGGCTGGATGCGGTCCGGGTGAATGCCCTTGATCTCGAAGGTCAGCACCTTTTTCACTTCGCGCGAATCCACGTCCATCACGGTAACGGTGCCGCCGATCTCGGCCGAGGCCCACAGCGTCTTGCTGTCGTGGGTGAATTCGACGTGGCGCGGGCGCTGGTCAACCAGGGTGTTGTCGACCAGTTCGTTCGTGGTGGTGTCGATCCAGTGCAGCATGTTGGTGGTTTCGCTGGTATTCACCGCCCACTTGCCATCCGGGCTGACCGCCATGCCTTCGGGCTCCACGCCCACGTCGATCTGCGCCAGTACCTCGGCGGTCGGCACATCCACCACGGTTACCAGTGCGTCGTCTTCGTTGGAGATGTACAGGGTGCGGTCGTTCGGGTGCAGGGCAAACTGCTCCGGGTCAGCGCCGGACGGCAGCTCCTGAATGATGCGGCGGGTCGCCAGATCCATGATCTGTACGGTGTCGGAGTCGCTGGCGCAGATGAACAGCTTGCTGTTGTCGCTCGACAGCAGAATGCCGCGCGGGCGCATGCCGACCTCCAGCGTATCGGTCACCTCCAGGGTGTTCATGTCGATCACCGAGATAGTGTTGTCCTTCTCGTTCGATACGTAGGCGGTCTCGGCCAGAGCGGTGGTGCTCGCGGTGGTTATCAGCGCGGCCAGCAGGGCGTGGCGAAAGGGCAGGGTAGTCATGGGCAGCTCCATCAGCTCTTGTTCAGGTGTTCGGCGATGCGGCACTGGCTCTCGGGTTCGTCGTAGCCGAGGGTGTCCAGGTCGGTGCCGGGGTGCAGGAATCCGTCCTGCGGTGAGGTGGTCACCAGTGCGCGTGGCTGCACCAGTGCAATCGGTTGGCGCAGTTGGCCGCTCCAGGTGCGGTAGCTCAGCTTGCGGCCCTTGAAGCCGTCCATCGGCAGCCGGTCGCTGACGCTGAGCGCGGCAATCGCCTCGGCGTCGGTGTTCTTGAGGGTGGTGACCGCCGCGCCAATTGAGCGCACGGCCAGCCACGATGCGAAGTCCAGACTGTTCATCCAGCGCCCGGCTTGTTCCTCAAAGCGCTTCTGCAATTGCGCCGCGCCGTAGGTTTCGATGGTCTTGTGCCATCCGACCGGGGTCAGGCCCTGGGTGCCGGCCACCGGGCGCGGATACCAGGTGTTGTAGGGGATGTATTCGCCAAAGTCGCCGCGCTCGTCGGCCACCAGCACCACGTCGTACTCGTCGGTCTGGGTGAACAGCGGCACCTCGGCCTGGGCGGCGCGGCGCAGGTCGGTATCAAAGCTCCACTCCTTCTCCGCGACGATGCGCATGCCGTAGCGCTGGGCGGCGCGCTTGAGGGCGGCGGCATAGGCCTTGTCTTCCTCGGTCGGGCCGCTGATCAGCAGCCAGCGCTTGAGTTTGCGGCTGAGCAGAAACTGGCCCAGCGCATCGGCCAGCATGGCGCGGCTGGGCAGGGTGTGCAGCACGTTGGGCAGGCACTGGGTGGTGCGCAGGGCGTCGTCGTAGCTGCCAGCGTTGAACAGCAGGCTGTCGCCAAACTCGGCCGACAGGGTGCTCAGCGCGCTGGCCGGCAGGTTGCCGATGAACAGCCGCACGCCGTCGGCATGTAGGGCGCGGGCGGCGTCGAGGGTGGCGTCCAGCTCGGGCTCGCTGGCGGTCAGCAGTTGGTAGTCGTGTTTGAGGAAGCGGCCAGTGGTGTTGTTGTCGACGATGGCGAGTTCCGCCCCGCGCAGGCCGGCGTCGGTTGGCTCGGGGATCACGTTCGACAACACCGGACCGGGGTCGGGCGCCCAGGCCACGTAGCCGATGCGCACCGCCAGCGGCTCGGCGTAGCTGCGTTCGGCCACCAGCGTAGCCGCGCACAGGGCGAGCATGAAGAATGCAGTTTGGGTGAGTAGCGGGCGCATCGGGGCCTCCTTTTTGTTGTGGCCCCAGCATAGGAACCGCCCGCCGGCGGGGAAATATGAAGAAAGTACCAATAGCCCGGTACCAAGGTAGTATTTCGGCTCGCGGCAGGGTCTTTAGCATTGCGGCAAGACAATAAGAAAAGGATTGCTCCCATGTCACGCACCCGTACCATGCTGCACGTCAGCCTCATGCTGGTCTGTCTGATTGGCACCGACCGCCTGTTCGCCGCTGGCGATTTGACCCGCCGTACCACGCCCTTGCCCGACCTGATTCTTGGTAACGAAGAAAGCGACTTCGCCATGAGTCAAAGCGAATACGAGCTGGAAACCGGCAAGGCCTATCAGCTGATGATCGTTTCCTCCGGCCAGAAGGAATACGCCTTCCAGGCGCCCGACTTCTTCAAGACCGTGCATCTGCGCAAGGTCGAGGCCGGTGACGTAGAAATCAAACCCGCCGTGCTGCACGAGCTGGAATTTGAAGAGGCCGGTGAGGCCGAAATCTTCTTTACCCCGCTGATCCCCGGCCGCTACGCCTTCTATCTGAAGGGTTATGAGAGCAAGGGTATGCAGGGCACCTTCGTCGTTCGCTGATCAGCCCGATGAAAACCCTCTCGCTGGCGGTGCGGCTTTACACGGGCGTGCTGCTGGCCTTCGCCGCGATGCTGCTCAGCGTGCTGCTGGTGCTGCTGCAGCAGGCCGAAAAAGACCTGGTGCGCGAGCTGCACGCCAGCCGCGCCCTGGCGCTGCAACTGTTTGACGGCCTGTCGCGCAGCCCCACCTCACCCGACCCGCATCAGTTCGACGGCCTGCGCCACCTGCGCATCAGTCGCGTGGGCGAAGCGCTGCCCGCAACCACGGCGGAAGACGTGCCGCGCTGGCTGGTCAACTGGCTGCAACCGGCGGTAGATGAACGCTTCCCACCGCTGACGCTGTCGTTCAACGACGGCTCCCAGTGGCATATCACCCCGGACCCGCACGACGAACTGGGCGAAATCTGGGAATCGGTACAACTCCTGCTGCTGGTGTTTGCCGCCGCGCTGGCGGTCTCGCTGCTGGCGATCCATTGGGCGCTGGGCCGCGGTCAACGCGCTTATCAGCAACTGCTCGGCGGCCTGCATGAAGTCGCCGCGGGGCGCTTCAGCACTAGGCTGGCCGCCAGCCAACAACCGGAACTCAATCATCTGGCCGAACGCTTTAACGCCATGACCGGCGCCTTGCAGCAGGCCGAGCAGCGCAATCAGAACCTCACCGAGCGGCTGCTCAGCGTGCAGGAAGACGAGCGCACGCAACTGGCCCACGCGCTGCACGACGATCTGGGCCAGTACCTCACCGGCATCCGCGCCCAGACCTTCATGCTGCAGCACAGCCGCAGCGCCTCACCCGAGCAGATCGAACAGCTTAGCCAGCAACTGCTCGCCAGCTGCGATGGGTTACAGCAGGGCTTTCGCGCCCTGGTGCGCGACCTGCACCCGGTGGTACTGCAACGCCTGGGGCTGGAACAGGCGTTGGCCCAACTGACTGAACAATGGCAGGTACAGCACGGCATCGACTGCCGCCTGCTGCTGACAACGGACCTGCCCGAGCTGGCGCCCGATGCCCGCGCGCACCTCTACCGGCTGGTGCAGGAAGCGCTGAACAACGTCGCCCGCCACGCCCGCGCCACGCAGGTGCAGATCTGGCTGGGCTGCGTGGGCGATCAACTGGTGGTGCGTATTGAAGACGACGGCTGCGGGCTGGGGCAGGGCAGCGTCTGGGGTATCGGCATGCATTCGATGCACGAACGCGCCCGCTGCCTTGGCGCCGCGCTGCACCTGCGCAGCGCCGAGCAGAGCGGGTTGATACTGGAACTGAGCATTCCCTGGAGGCAGGCAGCATGAACATCTTGCTGGTGGACGATCACGCGGTAGTGCGCCAGGGCTACACCAGCCTGTTGGCGATGATGCTCGGTCAGGCCGAGGTGCGCGGCGTCGAGAGCGGGGAGGAGGCCATCGCCGCCGCCCAGCAGCGCGTGCCCGATCTGGTGGTGATGGACATTGGCCTGCCGGGTATCAGCGGCATCGAAACCGCCCGGCGGCTGATGCAGCGTTGGCCGCTGCTGCGCATCCTGTTCTTCAGCATGCACGACGAACTGCCGCTGGTGCGTCAGGCACTGGCCACGGGCGCGCTCGGTTACATCACCAAGAATGCCTCGCCCGAAGTGCTGCTCGAAGCGGTCGGTCGCTGCCTCAAGGGCCACCGTTATATAGAACAAGACCTCGCGACCCAACTGGCCTGTGCCGGCAGCGATGAACGCCTCGACCCGCGCCTGCGCGACGTGACCCAGCGCGAGTTTGAGATATTCGTCATGCTCGCCCGCGGCGTGCCGCCCCGGCAGATCGCCGAGAACCTGTGCATCAGCAGCAAGACGGTTTCCAACAACCTCACCGTGCTGAAACAAAAGCTCAACGTCAGCTCGCTGACCGAACTGGTGCACCTGGCGATTGATACCGGCGTGCTGCGGGTGCAGAGCGCCTGACCGCTGGTCGGCTGCAACACCGCCGAGGCGCCTGCCAGCTAGCCTGAGAGAGCGTTGTTGGTCGGGCAATCTACTACTAAATAACGACGTCAACCCTGCCAACGGCGCATACCAGACACCACGGAGCCGTTACTAAGATCGAACCATGACTTGACCCGTGCGGGGTCAGGCTTCGCTCAGAGGAAAACAACAATGATCTATGCACAACCTGGAGCCGAAGGCTCAGTCGTTTCCTTCAAGTCTCGCTATGGCAACTACATCAACGGCGAGTTTGTCGCACCGGTCAAAGGCCAGTACTTCACCAATCTGACGCCGGTCACCGGCAACGCTGTGTGTGAAATCCCGCGCTCCACCGCAGAAGACATCGAGAAGGCGCTGGACGCCGCTCACGCTGCCAAGGATGCCTGGGGCAAGACCTCCGTGCAGGCGCGCAGCAACATCCTGCTGAAAATCGCCGACCGCATCGAGCAGAACCTCGAAAAGCTGGCCGTCACCGAAACCTGGGACAACGGCAAAGCCGTGCGTGAAACCCTGAACGCCGACATCCCGCTGGCGGCTGACCACTTCCGCTACTTCGCCGGCTGCCTGCGCTCGCAGGAAGGCACCGCTGCCGAGCTGGACGAGCACACCGCCGCGTACCACTTCCACGAGCCGCTGGGCGTGGTTGGTCAGATCATTCCGTGGAACTTCCCGCTGCTGATGGCCGCGTGGAAACTGGCCCCGGCGCTGGCTGCCGGTAACTGCATCGTGCTCAAGCCTGCCGAGCAGACTCCGCTGAGCATTCTGGTACTGCTGGAAGTCATCGGCGACCTGCTGCCGCCGGGCGTGCTGAACGTGGTTAACGGCTACGGCCGCGAAGCCGGTGAAGCGCTGGCCACCAGCACCCGCATCGCCAAGCTGGCGTTCACCGGTTCTACCCCGGTTGGCCGTCACATCCTCAAGTGCGCTGCGGAAAACATCATCCCGTCTACCGTCGAGCTGGGCGGCAAGTCGCCGAACATCTACTTCTCCGACATCATGCAGGCGGAAGAGTCGTTCATCAGCAAAGCCGTTGAAGGCATGGTGCTGGCGTTCTTCAACCAGGGCGAAGTGTGCACCTGCCCGTCCCGCGCCCTGATTCAGGAAGACATGTACGACGACTTCATCGGCATGGTTCTGGACCGTACCCGCAGCATCAAGCGTGGCAACCCGCTGGACACCGAAACCATGGTCGGCGCACAGGCTTCCGAGCAGCAGTTCGACAAGATCCTGTCCTACATGGAAATCGCCCGCGAAGAGGGTGCTGAGTTCCTGATCGGTGGCGGCGCAGAGCGTCTGAACGCCGAGTTCGGCAACGGCTACTACATTCAGCCGACCCTGCTCAAAGGCCACAACAAGATGCGCATCTTCCAGGAAGAAATCTTCGGCCCGGTGGTCAGCGTGACCACCTTCAAGACCGAAGCCGAAGCCCTGGCAATCGCCAACGACACCGAGTTTGGCCTGGGCGCTGGCCTCTGGACTCGCGACATCAACCGTGCCTACCGCATGGGTCGTGGCATCCAGGCTGGTCGTGTCTGGACCAACTGCTACCACATGTACCCGGCCCACGCCGCGTTCGGTGGTTACAAGAAGTCCGGTGTCGGTCGCGAGACCCACAAGATGATGCTCGACCACTACCAGCAGACCAAAAACCTGCTGATCAGCTACGACGTCAACCCGCTGGGCTTCTTCTAAGCCCAACCCAGGCAAACCCCGCGCAGGTTGCTCCACCTGCCGGGGCGCTAGGGGCTGGTGGTGAGTTGTCGGCCCTGAGTAGTACCCCTGAGGGAACATGCCCCTCGTTCTGCAAGTCTGTTCGTGAAACGTTTGGCGTGACTTCGGTCACGCCTTTTTTTGTTTGGGATTTGGTGGGGGAGGGCTCTATAGCTCCGCTGCTGACCCAATCTACCCTACGGGCACGGCATGCCGTGCCCGTGGTGACATCTGCACGAACGTGAATGGTATGGTTCAGCGACGTGTGCACTGCTCACCTCTGCCTTTCGCCTTCACGGCGAGCAGGGGGAAATGCATGGCCATTTCCCCCTGCACCCCCTAGGCCACCCCGACTACGCGGCCCTTCGGGTTCGCTGCGTTGCTCGGTCTGACGGGGGCCGGCAGAACTCGGCTCTGCGAGCCTCAGACATGCTGCCGTCCTATTTCCCGCCAGCCCTGCGCTACTCGCCCGCGTAAACGGGGACCCGGGCTCCGTGCAAGCAATACGGCTTGCGCTCAACTGAAAAATCAGCTTGCCGTGTGTTCTCCTTTCGCTAAAGTAGGAAACACTTCACAAAATTTGCAGCTGAGCGAAGACGTCAAAAACACCAAGGAGGTTGGTAACTACATGAGTTCATTCAACGACTATCTGGATGCGCTTTGGGTGTTATGCCGAGAGCACTAATGATGTACTAGTGCCTCCCACTATTTGGTCACTTTTGCGCAAGTCACTGTAGGGTATTCTAATGAGCAAAAAGGATATTGACGCTAGATCGGAAGAGTTTATCGCGTATGACTTAGCGCTTCTGAAGGACAAGGGGAAGTGGAAGAAGTACGCTCGCGTGGTAGCTAACGCTATGAGCGCTATTCCTTGGGTCGGCACGATACTTTCGTCAGGCGCCAGTATCGACAGCGCAAGAGAGCAGGGGAAGGTTAATGAGCTTTACGAAGAGTGGCTGAAAGTCCATAAGCGGAAAGTTGGCGACCTAATGGTGTCCTTAGATGAGGTCGCGGGACGGTTGGAGTCTGTTCATGACGACTACGAAGAGCGAATACAGTCAGAAGAGTATTTGGCCCTAGTCAGAAGGGCGTTTCGGTCATGGGACGATGCAGAAACTCAGGAAAAGCAAGCTTACGTCGTCAACCTTATTTCCAACGCTGCGGCTTCTCACCTATGCCCTGACGATCTGATTCGACTCTTTAACGACTGGCTCGATAGATACCACGAAACGCATTTTAGAGTAATTCGTGCAATATATCAGAATCCTGGAATCACTCGATTGGGGATTTGGCGATCAGTAAGTGACACAGTACCTAGAGACGATAGCGCCGAGGCAGATTTATATCGACTGCTCATTCATGACCTAAGTACGGGACGAGTAATCAGGCAGTCTCGTCAAACCACCCGTGACGGCCAATTCATAAAACAGAGCACCAGGGGGACCAGTCGCAAGACCTCTAGCTCGACAATGGAGTCAGCCTTCGAAGATACGAAACCATACCAGCTTACGGAGCTTGGGTCGCAATTCGTTCATTATACAATGAACCAGGTTGTCAAACGGATAGGAAGTGCGTAGCAAAGCATTGTAAGAGGTTCAAGTCGTGTTCTTGGTTTGTTGAATGTTGGTTGGCTTTGAGTTTTTCTTGATTTATATAATAAGGGCTAGGTGTGAAAAATAGATTTTACGGGCCTCTGCATTGGGTCGTTATAGGAGTTTTGTCTGTTCTGCTTTTTTTTCTGGATATAACCTATTTTTTAGATTTTCTTGTGAGTGAGAATTTGGCGGATAAGGTCGTGTTTTCGGCGATTCTCATGAATTTTACAGTCGGATTTATTATATTTCTACCATTGATCGTAGGGCGAGTATTCGAATTAGATAGCAAGGCGATAGAGTCTTTTCTTGCGATGCCTCGTGAAGATGACGAGGTGACGTTTCCGGTTGTCACTGCATTCCTAGGCGAGCAGGCGCTCGGGGCTTTTCTTGGTACGGTGCTTATTTTTACAACAGGGCATGTTTACAATGATTTTGGTGTCTATGTTTCCGGGGTTTATTGTTTTATTTTATCCGTGCTTTCCATTTTTGTTGTCACCTTCTCGCTGATTAGGTTTGTTGCCCATTTCTTTGGTCGAAGTGGAGCTCTGTATGGGCTTGCAGCATTCCTATCGTCGATCACGATGTTCGTTTTCTTTGGTTTGGGGCTAAAACTTGCGCCATAAAGTCGTACAAAAAGCACGTAAGCGTAGCGCATGAAAAGTTTGCATGCGTTGGCGCGGTTTTTTGGGGGAGCACCGCTCTCATCCTGGTGAGTGTGGCTACTATTACCCGCGCAGAGTCTGCAAGCAGCGTTTACAGAGTCGGTCTGACGTTGCAGCAGAGCGACCTGCAACTGGCTGTATGCATCGAAGATGGATGCCAGAAGTCACTTAGCTATCAGAAGGTGGAGGGCGGGTACTTTTACGATTTCGGTACCTTCGCGATTTCAGATCACCGTCGTTTTCCGGTGTATACGTGGATTATTAACCTGGCCGAACGGCGAGTTCGCAGGTTACTTGAGGCCTACTTGCCGGATGGCTGTACCATTGCGAGCTGCGGTAGTTTTACTTTCCAAAAGGTTGATGCGCCTGTTACCTCAACTGACGATTGTGAGGCGGGAGTTGCGGCTTGTCACGGTGATCGAATAATCCGCTGAGCAATCCTGACGGCAGGACGCCTACGTCATTGTCGTTAGCTGGTTTGGTGTACCCTGGCGTTCCTCCCGGAGCGATGCGTTGCAAGCCCCACACACCAACCAAATCACGACCAAATCTACTCCCAAAGTATCATTCGTACCCCCCCGATCCCGGTGTTTAACTGAGTCCGTCGGTTCCTGCCGACGCTGTAAACCCACGCAATAACAAGAGGATCGACCCATGTGGACTAAACCCAGCTACACCGACCTGCGCATTGGCTTTGAAGTCACCATGTACTTTGCCAACCGCTGAGTACCGGGCGCCCCGGTTTCCGGGGCGTTTAGGCACGCTGGCCGAGGACAGATCCCATGCATGTACAGATACTTGGTTCAGCTGCTGGCGGTGGTTTTCCGCAGTGGAACTGTAACTGCCGCAACTGCGACGGCCTGCGCCGTGGCACGCTGAACGCGAAAGCGCGTACCCAATCTTCCATTGCCTTGTCGGATGACGGGGTGAACTGGATTCTCTGCAACGCTTCCCCCGACATTCGCACCCAGCTGGAGCAGACGCCTGTGCTGCAACCGGCGCGGGCGGTGCGTGATACGGCGATCCGGGCGATTGTGTTGATGGACAGCCAGATCGATCACGTGACCGGGCTGCTGACCCTGCGTGAGGGTTGCCCGCACGAGGTCTGGTGTACCGATATGGTCCATGAGGACCTGCAGACCGGCTTCCCGCTGTTCCCGATGCTGAGCCATTGGAACGGTGGTTTGCAGCGCCGTCGGATCGGGTTGGGCGAGCCGTTCCGTATTCCGGCTTGTCCGGCGCTGGAGTTTTTGCCGATTCCGCTGCGCAGTGCGGCGCCGCCGTATTCGCCGCACCGCAACGACCCGCACCCCGGCGACAACATCGGCCTGCTGGTGCGCGACACCAATACCGGCGGTGTGCTGTTTTACGCGCCGGGCCTGGGCCAGCCGGATGACGGGCTGCTGGCGACCATGCGTGATGCCGATTGCCTGCTGGTGGACGGCACCCTGTGGCGTGATGACGAGATGGCCTTTGCTGGGGTGGGCGACAAGCTCGGCAGCGAGATGGGCCACCTGCAGCAGAGTGGGCCGGGCGGGATGATCGAGCTGCTGGATGCGCAGCCGGCCAGCCGCAAGGTGCTCATTCATATCAACAACACCAATCCGATCCTGGACGAGGACTCTGCCGAGCGTGCCGAACTGGTAGCGCATGGCATCGAGGTCGCCCATGACGGTATGCAGATCGTTCTGTAAGGAGGCCGCCATGCAGCGCGAGCCGATGAGCATTGCCGCATTCGAGCAGGCCCTGCGCGACAAGGGCCGCTACTACCACATTCATCACCCGTTCCACGTTGCCATGTACGACGGCAGCGCAACCCGCGAGCAGATTCAGGGTTGGGTGGCGAACCGTTTCTACTATCAGGTCTGCATTCCGGTGAAGGACGCGGCTATTCTCGCCAACTGCCCGGACCGCGACACCCGCCGCGAGTGGATTCAGCGCATCATCGACCACGATGGCGAGCCGGGCAGCGAGGGCGGTATCGAGGCCTGGCTGCGTCTGGGCGAGGCCGTGGGGCTGGACCGCGAGGTGCTGCTGTCGCAGGAGCTGGTGTTGCCGGGCGTGCGCTTTGCAGTGGATGCCTACGTCAACTTCGCCCGCCGGGCCAGCTGGCAGGAGGCGGCCAGTTCGTCGCTGACCGAGCTGTTTGCGCCGCACATTCATCAGTCGCGGCTGGACAGCTGGCCGCAGCATTACCCGTGGATTGACCCGACCGGGTACGACTATTTCCGCAAGCGTCTGAAAGAGGCCCGCCGCGACGTCGAGCACGGCCTGCGCATTACCCTGCATCACTACACCACCTGGGAGGCGCAGCAGCGCATGCTGGAGATTCTGCAGTTCAAACTGGACGTGCTCTGGAGCATGCTCGACGCCATGACCATGGCCTATGAGCTGGAGCGCCCGCCGTATCACACGGTCACGGCCGATAAGGCCTGGCATCGGGGGATCGCGCTATGAGCCCGGTGGTGCGTGATAACACGCCGGTGCTGCGCCCCGGCTTTCGTCTGCAATGGGAACCGGTGCAGAACAGCCACGTGCTGCTCTACCCGGAGGGCATGGTCAAGCTGAACGAAAGCGCCGCCGAAGTGCTGTTGCTGGTCGACGGCAAGCGGCCGGTGGCTGACATCATCGACACCCTGTCCGAACGTTTCCCCAATGTGCCTGGTCTGGACGAAGACGTTCTGGCCTTCATCGAGGTGGCCCATGCTCAACACTGGCTCCACATCCGCTGATCAGGGGCCACCGCTGTGGCTGTTGGCCGAGCTGACCTACCGCTGCCCGCTGCAGTGCCCGTACTGCTCGAACCCGCTGGAGTTTGCCAACCACAAGAGCGAGTTGAGCACCGCCCAGTGGATTGACGTGTTCACCCAGGCGCGGGCGCTGGGCGCGGCGCAGCTGGGCTTCTCCGGTGGCGAGCCGCTGGTGCGTGAAGACCTTGCCGAGTTGATCGGCGCGGCGCGCGAGCTGGGCTTTTACACCAACCTGATCACCTCCGGCATGGGGCTGACCGAGGCCAAGATCGAGGCGTTCCGCGAGGCGGGGCTGGATCATATCCAGATCAGTTTTCAGGCCTCCGATGCCGAGATCAACAACATGCTGGCCGGCTCGCGCAAGGCCTTCGAGCAGAAGCTGGCGATGGCGCGGGCGGTCAAGGCGGCGGGTTACCCGATGGTGCTCAACTTCGTGACCCATCGGCACAACATCGACCAGATCGACCGCATCATCGAGCTGTGCGTGGCGCTGGAGGCCGATTTTGTCGAGCTGGCGACCTGTCAGTACTACGGCTGGGCGCACCTGAACCGCGCCGGGCTGCTGCCGACCAAGGCGCAGCTGGACCACGCCGAGCAGGTCACCAATGCGTGGCGCGAGAAACTGGCCGAGCAGGGCAACCCGTGCAAGCTGATTCTGGTCACCCCCGATTACTACGAAGAGCGCCCCAAGGGCTGCATGAATGGCTGGGGCAATATTTTTCTAACTATTACGCCGGATGGCACCGCCCTGCCGTGCCACAGCGCGCGGCAGCTGCCGGTCAGCTTCCCCAGCGTGACTGAGCACAGCCTTTCACACATTTGGTATGACTCTTTCGGTTTCAACCGTTTCCGCGGCTATGATTGGATGAGCGAGCCGTGCCGGTCCTGCGACGAAAAGGAGAAGGATTTTGGCGGCTGTCGCTGTCAGGCGTATTTGCTGACCGGCGATGCCACCCAGGCAGACCCGGTGTGCAGCAAATCGCCCCACCATCACAAGATTCTGCAGGCCAGAGCCGAAGCAGAGCAGCCCCAGCCGGGGATAGAGGAGTTGACCTTCCGTAATGAACGTACCTCGAGGATCATCTGCAAGGTCTGATGTAACCCTGCCTGGCCGTTGGCCGAGCGACTTCAGTGCAGCGCAGGCGGTTGCCGCCAGCGCTGACTACAGCGATCTGTGCTGCGCCGATGGGGCACTCTGGTGGCTGACCTTTCGCCCGGAGCAGGGTGACAGCGTGCTGCAGCGTTGGCAGGACGGCGTCACCCGCACCGTCACCCCCCAAGGCCATTCCGTGCGCAGCCGCGTGTATGAATACGGCGGCGGCAGCTTCTGCGTGCTGCCCGGTGAGTTTGAACCCGACTGCCTGCTGGTGTTCGTCAATGAAGCCGACCAGCAGCTGTATCTGCAATGCCCGGAAGGCCAACGCCTTGAACCCCTGACCCAACACCCGGAATGCCGCTACGGTGGGCTCTGCGCTGACCTAACCCGCCGCCGCGTGCTGGCGGTGGAAGAGGCGCATCTGCCGGGGCGGGTGGAGCACCGGCTGGTCGCCATCGGGCTGGACGGCTCGCGCCAGTTGCTCGCCAGCGGCGCCGATTTCTACCACACCCCGCAGGTTAGCGACTGCGGGACCCAGCTGGCCTGGATCGGGTGGGATCGCCCCGACCTGAGCTGGACTCGTACCCGGCTGATGCTGGCAACCCTGGCGGCCGACGGCAGCGTCGCGCAGGTGCAGTCGCAGGGCGGGGCGGATGAAGCGCTGCAACAACCGCGCTTTGATGCCAGCGGCCAGCTGTGCTGCCTGTCTGATCGCAGTGGTTATTGGGTGCCGTGGCTGTTTGCCGAGGGCGGCCCGCGCAAGTTGCCGGCGATTGCCGCCGATCACGCCCCCGCGCCCTGGCAGCAGGGCAGCAACACCTGGCTGCCGTTGACTGACGGCTGGATGGCGCTGAGCTGGAGCGAGGCCGGCTACGGTCACTTGGCTATTCGTCATTCGGTCAGCGCCGAAGAGCGGCGGCTGGCACACGCCTACAGCCGCTTTCGGCACCTGTGCAGCGACGGCAAGGCGCTGTATTGCATCGGCGCATCGCCCAGTTGTACCGCCGCCATTCTGCGTATCGAACTGGCCACCGGCGAACTGACCCGTTTGCTGGGCCAAGACACCGCGCTGGACGCCGCCGACCTGTCGCGCCCCGAACGGCTGCTGTACCTCAGCGCGGGCGGCGAGAGCGCCCACGGCTTTTTCTATCCGCCGCGCAATCACGCGCAGAAGCTCGATCAGCCGCCACCGCTGCTGATCTTCACCCACGGCGGGCCAACCTCGGCCTGCTACCCGGTGCTGGATAACCGCATCCAGTTCTGGACCCAGCGCGGCTTTGCCGTTGCCGATCTGAACTACCGCGGCAGCACCGGCTACGGCAGGCCGTATCGCCAGCGCCTGCAGGGCAACTGGGGCGTAACCGACGTGGAAGACGTGCTGGCGGCGGTCGACTATCTGAGCCAGCAGGGCAAGGTTAACCCCGCGCAGGTATTCATTCGCGGCTCCAGCGCCGGTGGCTACACCACCCTTTGCTCACTGGTGGCCGGGGCGGGGCGCTTCCGCGCCGCAGCCAGCTTGTATGGCGTGAGTGACCCGCTGCAGCTGCGCGCGGTGACCCACAAGTTCGAGGCCGACTACATCGACTGGCTGATCGGCGACCCCGATACCCAGCCAGAGCGCTACGTCGAGCGCTCACCCCTCGCCCAGGCCGAACGCATCCGCACCCCGGTGATCTTCTTCCAGGGCCTGCGCGACGCTGTCGTGCTGCCCAGCCAGACCGAACAGATGGTCGCCGCGCTAGACGACAACGGCGTGCCGGTGCACTGCGTCACCTTCGCCGACGAACGCCACGGCTTTCGCAAGGCCGCGCATCTGGCGCAGGTGTTGGAAGAGGAGTTGGCGTTCTATCAGTCGTGGTTGTAATGCGGGAGGTCTGCTCAGGGAAGGGTTGAGCGCCTGCTCGACCCGCGGCTTCCCGTGCCGCGCCCGTGGCCGAGTTGCAACTCGGCCTCGCTGGGTAGAGCACTTCCTGCTTCCTCGAGGCGGCTCCTGTTTGAACTTGAGTCTGAAGCTACTTCAAGGTTTAGCCTGCATTTCCACTTAAACGTGAAGGGTGCAGGCAATGGAGAGCAACAGCGTTGAAACGGCTATAACAGACCAGCATGTGTACCCAGTGCTGATCATTGGCGCAGGTCAGGCGGGGTTGGCCGCCTCCCATGCGCTGGGCCAGCGCGGTGTTGATCACCGGGTGCTGGACGGCCACGCAGAGGTTGGCGACAGCTGGCGCCAACGCTACGCCGGTCTGCGTTTATTTACCCCGCGGCAGTTCAGCAGCCTGCCGGGTATGCCGATGCCGGGGGATGCAGCGGGCTATCCGGATCGCGACGAGTTTGCCGATTACCTGCGGGATTACGCGCGCTTGTTTGAGCTGCCGGTGCGGAGCAATACGCGGGTGACTCGTTTGACGCGCGATGCGCTGGGGCGCTTTGCGGTGTCGTTGGACAGCGGTGAGCAGCTGCTGGCCCAGCGGGTGATCATTGCCGCTGGCGGCTTTCAGCAGGCGGTCATTCCTGCAGTGGGCGCTGGGCTGGACTCCAGCGTGCTGCAGTTCACGCCAGACACCATCGGCGACGGCAGTGCGTTGCCCAGCGGCACGCTGTTGGTGGTCGGTGATGGAGCCAGCGGACGCGATCTGGCCCGGCGCTACGCGGCCTCGCACCGGGTGTTGCTGGCCTGCGGCAAACCGCGCCGCCTGTTGCCGGAGCGATTGTTCGGGCGCTCGATCTGGTGGTGGCTGCAGCGGCTCGGCTTGATGCGCGCCTCGGCTGACAGTGTTATCGGGCAGCGGATGCGGCGCCTCGATCCGTTCCCGAATCGGCAGGCGGCACTGCCGGATCTGCAGCGTCTTGGTGTTGAACTGTTGCCGCGGGTGCGGCGCGCGGATGGTCGGCTGGTTGAATGTGCTGATGGCCAGCAACAGGACATTGATGCGGTGATCTGGGCGGTCGGCTACCGCGATGCGCTGGACTGGCTGCAGGTGCCGGGCGCGCTGGATGAGCACGGGCGGGTGTTGCACCACAGCGGCCTGTCGCCGGTACCGGGGCTCGGCTGGTTGGGGCGGCCGTGGCAGCGCAACCGCGCCTCGGCGCTGGTGATGGGCGCGGGCGAAGATGCCGAGTGGCTGGTTGAGCGGATGTTCGCCGAGCCATGCTAGTCTCGCTGCGTAGCCAACAAAGCGAACAAGAGGAGAGGTCTGTGAGCACGTTTTCCCCTGTGCAGTGGTGTTTGAAGGCGTCGGTAGAGGTACCTGCGATGGCAACAGCCGATGACTGGCTGGCCAGCTGGCGGCAGCTGCCGCTGGATGAACTGTCGCCCTTCGCACTGGCGGTGATGGGCGGCTTCCAGGCTGATCGTGCTGCCTGGGCGTTCAGCGCCGGGTACGAGGCAGCGCTGCGGGCGATGTTCCCGCAGATCAGCGGCGGCGGGCTGCACGGCTTCAGTCTGAGCGAGGAGGGCATTCGCAGCCCGCGTGATTTGCAGACCCTTTGGCAAGCCGATGACGCAGGTGGTATTCGCCTGAGTGGCAACAAGGGCTGGGTGCCGCTGCCTGAGCATTGCGAGGCGTACTTTGTGGTGTGCCGCGCCAGCGGGCAGGATGGCGCATTGAGTGTGGTGCACATGCCTGCCACGGCGGACGGTGTGTCGATGAGCCCACGCAATCCGGCGGCCTTTATGCCGGAGCTGCCGGCCGCGCGCATGCAGTTGCAGGGCGTGGTGCTGGATGCCTCGGCGATGCTGCCCGGTGATGGCTGGACCGATTATGCCCGCCCCTTTGGTGCCCTGGAGGAGCTGTATGTCAGTGTGGCACTCATGGGTTATCTGCTGCGCGAAGGGCGGGCCCGTGATTGGCCGCAGGCAATGCTGCGGCAGCTGCTGGCGGCCATCACCTTGCTGGAGCGGATTGCCACCGAGGCAGGATCCGATCAAGGCCTGGTATTGCTGGCCGGCGCGACCGAATGGGTGCGCACATTGATGACGCGAGCAACTGCGCAGTGGGCCGACCAGCCGGAGGACGCCGGCGGACAGCGCTGGGCTCGTGACCAGACAGTGCAGCGCATGTGGGCTGCCGCCGGTGCCAGACGGGGTGATCGGGCCTGGCAGGCGCTAAGCCCGAGCGAGTGATCAGGCTCCGGCGTCGCTGACCAGTGGCGCCGGAGTGCCGGCTGCCTGGTGTTTGAACAGTGGGAAGAGCACTGCCAGCGGACAGGTCAGAGCGGCAATCAGCCCGGTCCAAAGGGTTTTGAAAATCAGGTAGTGACTGACGCTCAGCTGCTCAATGCCGAACAGGCCGAGCAGCGCGATGGTGGGTGCAGCGTAGATCAGTGTTGCCATCAGACCGATGCACAGGGCAGCGCCGAGAGGGCGGTCCGGCAGGTAGCGAATGATCTGTCGCAGCACGCTGAATCGGTCCGCGGCGACTGCGGGAAACTGGCCGCTGCTGACCTTGCGGCGCTGCAGGGCTATGGTGATCCAGCTCAGCAACATGCAAAGGACAAGGGCGGTGATCACCAGATCGGCGGCGATTCCGCCCTCGCCACGCAGACTGAGCGTCGCCTGCTCACGGAGCAGTACCCAGGCAACTGCGCCGTTGAGCAGCGCATTGACGACAAAGGTGGCAATCACTTCGGTTCTCAGGTGCGAGTGTATCGAGTTGCTCATGGGGTTCTCGTTGTTATGATTGTCGGCCATTCAGCTGCCAGCCAGCGTAGTGTGCGATTGCCGGCTCCACAAGCTGCAGCGCCGTTTTGCTGATTTTTGCTGATTATCGGAGATAGCCATCCTCATGCCCGGTCGTTCTGCTACTGCTACTGCTACTGTCCCTGCCCGTGAGGTGTATCAACTGTTCCGCGATGTTGCCCTGCAGCAGAGCTCGCTGATGCGTGGTGACGGGCCGCGCTGGGCCGAGATCGACACTGGCGTGGTGCATGTCTGCATTGATGGCCAGCGTGTTGCTCTGTTCAAGGACGCCGGAGAGCTGCACCACTGCCTGAGCTGCGAACTGCAGGACGGTCGTGTTGCGGGGCAGGATAGTTGGCGCGGTGCGGGTACCGATCCGCTCGAGCTGCTCAGTGTCTGGGAACGAGCGCAGTTACTGAAAGCCCTTGAGCGGCTCTAGTGGCAGGATGACAGCAGCGCGCGGGCGTGAAACAATCGCCGGCTAGTCATTTTGAGGTGTTTGTCAATGCCGCGCTTGTCCGTTGAGCAGCTTTCACAGGAATGGGGGCTGTTAAACCAGAAGTTCAGTCAGCAGAGTCGTCGCTTTGTACTGGAGTTCTGCATTCGTCATGCTGTTGATCTGACCGAAACCTTCTACTCGGAGATGATGGCCGATCCGGCTGCGTCGCTTTTTCTCTCGCATGATCAGGTTCAGGGCCGCCTGAGTCTGTCCATGCGTCGTTGGCTGGAAGGGTTGTTTGACAGTGAGGATGAGGTCGCGCTGGCACGAATCATTGCCGAGCAGAAGAAAGTAGGTGAGGTTCATGCCCGCATTGATATCCCCGTGCACCTGGTGCTGCGTGGTGCGCGTTGTCTCAAGGACCGTTTCATCGCGTTGCTGCAGGAGGATTGCGAGTTGTCGGAGCGCGAGCACCTGGATGCGGCGCGACTGATGTCGGACACCGTGGATCTGGCGATGGAGATCATGAGTCACGCCTATTCCACCTCGCACGATCGTAACTCGCGTAATGAAGAAGCCTATCGCCTGTTTTCGGTCACCCAGAACATTGCTACTGAAAAGGAACGTCAACGCGCAGCGCTGTTCGACTGGGAGAATCAGTTGATGTTCGATCAGGCCGTTGGCCAGAGCGGTGAACATCTGCCGCGTATTCTCGCCTCCGAGTTTGGCCTGTGGTTCCGGCATAAGGGCGCCCATGCGTTTGAGGGCGCGCCCGAGGCTCAGCAGATTCTTGATGCGATGGAGCGGATTGACGATGTGATCCTGCCGCTGTTCGACCAGGACCCGGCCGAGCGCATCGTGCGCCTGCGTGAATTGCGGGAAACGGTGAAGGCAATCCGGTTCAGCCTGGATCACCTGTTCGAGCAGAACAATGAGCTGGAGGCCGGGCGTGACGTGTTGACCCGCCTGCTCAATCGCAAGTTTTTGCCGGTAGTGCTGACCCGTCAGGTCAGTCATGCCCGCAGTCACGGTACGCCATTTTCCGTGCTGGCGCTGGATATCGATTACTTCAAGCAGATCAACGACAGTTACGGCCACGAGGCCGGGGATCGGGTGCTGCAGCAGTTGGCCTCGCTGTTGATCAACAGCAGTCGTGCCGGGGATTACCTGTTCCGTCTAGGTGGCGAGGAGTTTCTCATGCTGCTGGTCGATACCGGACTGGATGGCGCGCGTCGCGTGGCCGAGAAGTTGCGCCGCGGTGTCGAGCAGGAAGTCTTCCGTCTGCCGCAGGATCGGACGCTCAACATCACGCTGAGTATCGGCGTTGCCTGTTTCAATGGTCACCCGGACTATCAGCAGTTGATGCGCCGTGCCGACGATGGTCTGTATCAGGCCAAGCACAGCGGCCGCAATCGGGTAGTGGTGGTCGAATAAACCCGTTCGCTCAGCAGCGCTCCTGCCCGGGGGCTGCGAGTCTGGTGTAGAGATCATCCCAAGCAGGATTGCTCTGCTCGATCAGGTTGATTTTCCACTGTCGTTTCCAGCGCTTCAGCTGCTTCTCGCGGCTGATGGCGCTGAGCATGTCGGCGGCTTGCTCGAAGTACACCAGCTGGTGGATTCGGTAACGCTGGGTGAAACCACTGATCACGCCGTTCCTGTGTTCCCAGATACGCTTGAGCAGGTTGCTGGTGACGCCGACGTACAGGGTGCCATTGCGTTGGCTGGCGAGGATGTAGACGCAGGGTTGTTTGGTCATTTGGGTGCGCCTCTTGGTATGGCAGTGGGTCTATGTTGTCTGATGCCTTTGCGTGACTGGATCCCTGCCTGCGCAGGGATGACGTGGAGGTTTGGATTGCCGTGGGAGGCTCCACTCTAAATGCCGCTTTCGTCTGGCCAACTCCGGAGCGTGGCTTTGGAAATGCCGATACATAAACCTCGTCATCCCTTGGGTGCGCCTCTTGGTATGGCAGTGGGTCTATGATGTCTGATGCCTTTGCGTGACTGGATCCCTGCCTGCGCAGGGATGACGTGGAGGTTTGGATTGCCGTGGGAGGCTCCACTCTGAATGCCGCTTACGTCTAGCCAACTCCGGAGCGTGGCTTTGGAAATGCCGATACATAAACCTCGTCATCCCTGCGCAGGCAGGGATCCAGTTGCGGGTTCGCGTTAGCGCAGTATCCATTGCCCAATCACCAATGGCTCTGGCACTTTTCCGTCAATGCGATAGGGTTGGCACGCAGCATCTGCTTTACTGAGCGCAGCTCGTCGAGCTCGGTTCTGCCAATAACAAGAGAGCACACCAATGCCCGCATTACCCCGCCTGATCGACGCATCCGGCCAACCCCGCTATGGCCTCTTCCCCGACGGGGTGGAGGAGATCAACTACCAGGACTTTGACCTGCGCACGGTGATGGACAAGCCGCGCTCGCAGCTGGCGCGGCGGTTTGGCGCGAATCAGTTCCAGTTCATCAGCCTGCTCAGCTCGGAGCTGATCGTTGGCGTGGCGATTGTCGATCTCAAGCTGGTCAGCAATGCCTTCGTCTACCTGTTCGATCCGCGCACCCGGCGCTTTGACGAGTTCAGCTTTCTGCAGCCGCTGGCGCGTGGCACGACGTTCGAGTCGCGGCCAGGCAGCGGTCGGGCGGTATTCGAGAAAGGGCGTAACCGAATCACTGTGGATGCTGCTGGCGAAGCCGGCGTGCGTCAGTTGCTGGTCGAGCTGGCCGACGGCACCCGCATCGATGCGCGGATTGACGAGGGGGCGAGTCAGCAGCCTTTGTCGATTTGCACCCGGGCCGGATATACGGGCTGGGTATTCACCCGCAAGACCGCCGCGCGGGTCTGCACCGGCAGCGTCAGCTGGCGCGGGCAGCAGTTTGATCTGCGCCAGCTCGGCGCGCTGGCGGCAGTCGACTGGACCACGGGCTTTATGCGCCGGGAAACATTCTGGAACTGGGGCAGTCTGTCCTGCCGCTTGCCTGACGGTAGGCGCCTCGGCTTTAACCTGGCGGCCGGGGTCAACGAAACCGGCTTTACCGAGAACGGCATCTGGCTTGACGATCAACTGATCAAGGTCGACATGGTCGACTTTCAATTTGACCGCGCCAAGCCGCTGGCGCCCTGGCAGCTGCGCTCGGCGGACGGGCAGGTTGACCTGCAGTTCGAGCCGGCTGGCACCCGTCAGGAAAAGCTCAATGCACTGTTGCTGGCGTCCAATTTTAAGCAGCACTTCGGCCAATTCAGCGGCGAGTTGCGGATTACCGGGGAGACGCTGACGCTGGATGGTGCCTGGGGGCTGGTAGAGGATCATTACGCGCGTTGGTGAGCTGCTTCGCTTGTATTGATACCCCTTCAATCAGCGCATCCATGACGGCGGTCGGTGGTTGGAATTGGACGGCAGCCTGCCTATTCTGTCTGCTAATCGAGACACAAGACCCTCAAAGGGCTGCCCATGAAACCTGCACTTCCCGACGGCTTGATCGTCGTCGCCAAGGCTGACTGCCCGACCTGTCGACTGGTCGAGCCGCTGCTGGCCGAGATTGCCCAGGCCGGGTCGCTGACTGTCTACGCGCAGGATTCGGCCGAGTATGCCGCCGACCTGCCATCCTCCCTGTACGACAAGACGCTCGAACACTCCTTCCACCTTGGCATCGAGTTTGTGCCGACGCTGATTCGGGTCGAGAACGGCGTGGAAGTCGAGCGCACCTACGGCTGGCACAAGGAAGACTGGCGACAGCTGACCGGCCTGGCCGAGCTGGGCGAGGCGCTGCCGGTGATGCGCCCTGGCTGTGGCTCGAAGACGCTGGAGCCGGGTATCAGCGAAGAGCTGGAACTGGCCTTTGGTGATATTCGCCTGCAGTCGCGCGAGATCGACATGGGCAGCGCCGAAGACCCGATGGAAGCCTGCTTCGAGCGTGGTTGGAGCGATGGCCTGCCGGTGGTGCCGCCGACACCGGTGCGGGTGCTGCGCATGCTCAAGGGCACCAGCCGCAAGCCCGACGAGGTGGTCGGGCTGATGCCGCCGGATCTGGTGCCGGTGACCGTCGAGAAGGTCGCGATCAACGCGGTGCTGGCCGGCTGCAAGCCGGAATACATGCCGGTGCTGCTGGCCGCGCTGGAAGCGGCACTGACCGATGAATTCGGCCTACACGGCCTGATCTGCACCACCATGTTCGGCAGCCCGATGATTGTGGTCAACGGCCCTGCCGCCCGCGCCATCGGCATGAATTCCGGCGTCAACGCGCTGGGGCAGGGCAACCGCGCCAACGCCACCATTGGCCGCGCGCTGCAACTGCTCATTCGCAATGTCGGCGGTGGTCGGCCGGGCGAGATTGACCGCGCAACCCTGGGCAATCCCGGCAAGTACAGTTTCTGTTTCGCCGAGGCCGAAGACGCCGACTGGCTGCCGCTGGCGCAGGAGCGCGGCGTTGAGGCCGGGCGCTCGGCGGTGACCCTGTTCCCCGGTGAGGGCGTGCAGGGCATCGTCGATCAGAAGTCGCGCGACCCCGAATCGCTGGCGCGCTCCTTTGCCCTGTCGCTGCGCACGGTGGACCACGCCAAGCTGGCGATGGCCGGTGACGCGGTGCTGGTGGTCTCGCCTGAGCATGCGCGGGTGTTCATCGACGCGGGTTGGTCCAAGCAGCGGCTGCGTGAAGAGCTGGAACGCCTGCTGTTGGCGCCAGGCGCCGAGCTGGTTGCTGGCGCCGGCGGCATTGCTGAAGGTATTCCTGAACGTTTCAAGGATCAGCAGGTGCCCAAGTTTCGGCCCGGCGGGCTGCTGATTGTCCGGGCTGGCGGCACCGCTGGCCTGTTTTCCGCCATCATCGCTGGCTGGGCGGCGTCTGGCCCGGTTGGTTCTTCACCCGTGACACGAGAGGTAACGTCATGAATGACAGCATTGTGCTCGATCCGACCGCGGAACGGGCGCCGGCGCAGCGTGCGCGTCTGGCCCGTCCCGCCAGCCTTGAGGGCAAGGTGGTCGGTCTGCTCGACATTTCCAAGCCACGCGGCAATGTCTTCCTCGACCGTATCGAGGAGCAGCTGGCAGCCATGGGTATTGCAGTGAAGCGCTATGACAAGCCGACCTTCACCCGCATTGCCCCAACCGAACTCAAACAGCAGATGGCCGCCGAGGTGGATCTGCTGGTGGAAGGTCTGGCCGACTGAGGGTCTTGCACGTCGTGCTGTATGCATGACATCGCAGACCTGGAGTCACGTCAGATCCCGGGAGTAGGGGTTGCCTCCAGTGAATTTGTACAGGCCGCGGCGTTGCAGTCGAAGGCCCTTGGCTTTGATCCGGCCATGGTCTTTGTTCCGCATCCGATCCAGGACCGCACCGACGATGAAATGCGCGCGCTTGCCGATGGCGCGCTGGCAGAGATTCTGCGCCTGCTGCAAAGCGGCGACGCAGACTGAGCCGCAGGTGGCCGCATGACGGCCGCCATCAACCGACCGCCAGCGGTCGACCGGGTCCTGGCCTGGCCGCTGGTGCAGCAACTGATTGCCGATCACGGCCGCGCGCTGGTGGTTGATGGTGTGCGTGCCGCGCTGCAGTTGTGGCGCGACGGCGCGATCAGCGACGATGAGGCGCTGGTGCATTGGCTGCGTCAGCACCTGCTGGCGACGCTGGCGCCCTCCATGCGCCCGGTGCTGAACCTGACCGGAACCGTGCTGCATACCAACCTTGGCCGCGCGCCCTTGCCGCCGGAAGCGGTGGCGGCGATGAACTCGGTCGCGCTTGGGGCGAGCAATCTGGAGTTCGATCTCGCCAGCGGGCAGCGTGGCGACCGTGATGATCACGTCGAGCAGTGGATCTGCCGGCTGACCGGCGCCGAGGCCGCGACGGTGGTCAACAACAACGCCGCTGCCGTGCTGCTGGTGCTCAACGCGCTGGCGAACCGCCGCGAGGTGGTGGTCTCGCGCGGTGAGCTGATCGAAATCGGTGGTTCCTTCCGCCTGCCCGACATAATGGCCCGCGCCGGCTGCAAGCTGCGTGAGGTTGGCGCCACCAACCGCACCCACCCGCGCGACTACAGCGAAGCCGTTGGCCCGCGTACCGCGCTGCTGCTCAAGGCACACACCAGCAACTACCGCATCGAAGGCTTCAGTACCGCGCTCAGCGAGGCGCAGCTGGCGGCGATTGCCCGTGAGCATCAGGTACCGCTGGCGGTCGATCTGGGCAGCGGCTCGCTGATCGACCTGCAGGCGCTGGGTCTGCCGGCCGAACCGGTGGTGGCGCAGGTGCTGGCCGAAGGCGTCGACGTGGTGACCTTCAGTGGCGACAAACTGCTGGGCGGCCCGCAGGCCGGCATCATCGCCGGACGCGCCGACCTGATCGCGCGCATTCGCAAAAGCCCGCTCAAGCGCGCGCTGCGCTGCGACAAGATGACCCTGGCAGCGCTGGAAGCGGTACTGCGGTTATACGCCGACCCGGACACGCTGGTGCAGCGGGTGCCGACCCTGCGTCTGCTGACCCGCAGCGAAGCGTCGATTCAGCAGACCTGCGCGGCGCTGCTGGCTGATTTGCAGCGCTGGGCGGGGGAGGGCTTTGCGGTGGATGTGTGTGCAGTCAGCAGTCAGATTGGCTCTGGGTCACTGCCGCTCGATGTGCTGCCGAGTGCGGCGCTGCGTGTGTGCAGCATCAGTGGCAATCGGCGTGAGCGCAGCCGCGCGCTGCGTCAGTTGGCAGAGCGCCTGCGACAGTTGCCGCAGCCGGTGATTGGCCGGATTGCCGATGACAGTCTGCTGCTCGATTGCCGCTGTCTGGAAGACCCGCAAGAGCTACGTGTCGCCCTGGGAGCGACTGGGTGATCATCGCCACCGCCGGGCACGTCGACCACGGCAAGACTTCATTGATCCGTGCCCTGACCGGGGTAGACACCGACCGGTTGGCCGAAGAAAAACGCCGCGGGCTGACCATCGAGCTGGGCTTTGCCTGGCTGCCGAGCGAGAGCGGCGAGCCGCTGGGCTTTATCGATGTGCCAGGCCACGAACGCTTTATCGGCACCATGCTGGCGGGGGTTGCCGGGGTGGATATGGCGCTGCTGGTCGTAGCGGCCGATGACGGCGTGATGCCGCAGACCCGCGAGCATCTGGCGATCTTGCAGCTGCTGGGTGTGCGCGAGCTGGCGCTGGTGATCAGCCGCTGCGATCTGGCGGATGCTGCTCAACAGCAGCGGGTCTCCGAGCAGGTGCAGGCGCTGGCGGCCGATGCGGGTTGGCCCGCGGCGCGTATTTGGCCGGTATCCAGTACCAGCGGGCAGGGCATTGACGCGCTGCGTCAGGCGCTGCAGCAACAGGCAGAACAGCGCGAGACGCGGCCAAGCGACAGCCCGGCGCGCTTCATGATTGACCGCCGCTTCAGCATTGCCGGGGCGGGCTGTGTGGTGACCGGCACGCTGGTCAGCGGTCGCCTGCAAGTGAGGCAAAAGCTCTGGCTGCATGGGCAGGAGGTGCGGGTGCGCAGCCTGCAGCGGGCCTCCAGCGAGGTCGCGGAGGTTCATGCCGGGCAACGCTGCGCGCTCAATCTGGGTGGCGCGGTGTCGGCAGACCAGCCCCAGCGCGGCGACTGGCTGAGCGAGCAGGTGTTGCCGCTCAGTGATCGGCTGGATGTTTCCCTTACGCAGTTACTCGACAGCCATTGGCACCGTGGCGTGCTGCAGTTGCATCTGGGCACGGCGATCCATTCGGTACGGGTGGTGCTGCTGGATGAGGCCGCGGGGCTGGCGCAGCTGATGCTGGAACAGCCGGTGTCTGCGGTCTGGGGAGATCGCTTTATCATTCGCGACCCGGCGGCCAACACAACGCTGGGTGGCGGTCGGGTACTGGATCCGCAGGGTGTGGGCCGCGGTCGCAGCAAGCCGCAGCGGTTGGCCCTGCTCGCCGCCTGGTCGAACGCCAGCACGCCGAGTGAGGTGCTGGCCGCAGCGCTGCAGCAGGGCGCAGTGGCGTTGTCCGAGCTGGCGCTGAAACTGAATCTGGCTGCCGAGCAGCTTGAGCAACTGCTGCCGGCTGAGGACCTGATCGTGCTGGCGGCGGCTGGCCAGCGGGTTGCTGTTACGGAGCCATTTTGCGAAGCACGTTGGCGGCATTTGGCTGTGCGTTTGGCCGACTGGCACCAGCAGCACCCCGAGTTGCTTGGGCCGGGGGAAGGGCAGATCGGCTTGGTGGGCTGTCTGCAACTGCCGTTACCGTTGGCGCGCCAACTGCTGCAGCGCTGGCAGACCGATGGGCGGTTGCAGCGCACCGCCTGGGCGCTGCACCTGCCGCAGCACCGGCCGCAACTGCAGCCGGGTGATGCCGAGCTGCTGGCGCGGGTTGTTAATGAACTGGCGCCATGCGGCTTGCGACCGCCGATTGTTGGCGAACTGGCCACGGCATTGGGCATGGAACTGGGGGAACTCAAGGCGTTCTTGCAGCGCATGCAGCGGGCCGGTGAACTGGTTGCGGTGGCATCCAACCGTTATTACCTGCCATCACAGGTGGAAGGCTTGGTAGCGGTGGCGCGGCAGTTGGTGGCAGACTCGCCGTCCGGCAGTTTTAACGCCGCCGAGTACCGTGACGCCTCGGGCATCGGCCGCAACCTGACCATTCAGGTACTGGAGTATCTGGATCGCGCGGGCGTGACCCGTTTCGTTCGCGAACAACGTTTCTTAGTGGCAGGCTGAGCCTACCGCTGCAATGGATGGACATCGTCCCCGGTGGGGCGCCCGGACTTCAACTCCGGTGAGATGCGCAACGCGTGTCTGGTGGGTTCGACTCCCATGTCCTTCCGCCATTATTCGGCACAAGCCGGCGCTGATGCGCCAGCGCGATGGCGTTAAAACATCGCTTGGGGTGTTTTTATAGTCAAAGCCTATTGAATGCTTTGATTTAAGTTAATGGCGCTATTCCGGCTCCGTGCTTAACTTACTTGCAGGTTGCAGGTTCCCAGGCGCTCAGCAGACTGACTCCCTCCGATCCTGCGATATGACACCCAAACAAGAGCGGAGACTGACATGACTGACAAAAAGACTGGCGGATGCCCGGTAATGCATGGGTCTAATACCCGGCTCAAGATGACCAAGGACTGGTGGCCGAACCAGCTCAATCTGGCGATCCTGCACCAGCACAATCCCAAATCCGATCCCATGGGTGGCGATTTTGACTACGCCGCCGAGTTCAGCAAACTCGATCTCGCCGAGGTCAAGAAGGACCTTACCGCGCTGATGACCGATTCCCAGGAGTGGTGGCCTGCGGATTACGGTCACTACGGCCCGCTGATGATCCGCATGGCCTGGCATTCGGCCGGTACCTACCGTACGGCCGACGGCCGTGGCGGCGCCTCTACCGGAAACCAGCGGTTCGCGCCGATTGGCAGCTGGCCCGATAACGCCAACCTGGACAAGGCCCGCCGCCTGTTGTGGCCGGTGAAGAAGAAGTACGGCAGCAAGCTGTCATGGGCGGATCTGTATATCCTTGCCGGTAACGTTGCCCTGGAATCCATGGGCTTCAAGACCTTCGGTTTTGGTGGCGGTCGCGCCGACATCTGGGCTCCCGAGGAAGACATTTACTGGGGGGCAGAGGACGAGTGGCTGGCGACCAGCGACAAGCCGAACAGCCGCTATTCCGGTGAGCGTGATCTGGAAAACCCGCTCGCTGCCGTTCAGATGGGTCTGATTTACGTCAACCCGGAAGGCCCGGATGGCAAGCCCGATCCGCTCGCCTCGGCCCGCGATATTCGCGAAACCTTCGCTCGCATGGCGATGAATGATTATGAAACCGTGGCGCTGACCGCCGGCGGCCATACCTTTGGCAAGGTGCACGGTGCCGGCGATGCGGCGCATGTGGGCCCGGAGCCCGAGGCGGCGCCGATTGAGGAGCAGGGGCTTGGCTGGAAGAGCAGCTTCGGCAGCGGCAAGGGCCGCGATACCATCACCAGCGGTCTGGAAGGCTCCTGGACGCCTAACCCGATCAAGTGGGATATGGGCTACCTGGATGTGTTGTTGGGTTATGACTGGGAGCTGACCAAGAGCCCGGCCGGCGCCTGGCAGTGGGCACCAAAGAATCTTGCACCGGAAGACCACGCGCCGGATGTCGAGGATCCCAGCAAGAAGGTCGGTATCATGATGACTACCGCCGACATGGCGATGCGCGAGGATCCCGAGTACCGCAAGATCGCCGAGCACTTCCACAAAAACCCGGAAGAGTTCGCCGATGCCTTTGCTCGCGCCTGGTTCAAGCTGACCCACCGGGACATGGGGCCGAAGGTGCGTTACCTGGGCTCTGAAGTTCCGGCGGAAGATCTGATCTGGCAGGATCCGGTGCCGGCAGTCGATCACCCGCTGATCGATGCGCAGGACATCACCACGTTGAAAGCCAAGTTGCTGGGCTCCGGTCTGAGCGTTGCCGAGCTGGTTTCGACTGCCTGGGCGTCAGCCTCGACCTACCGCGACTCTGACAAGCGTGGCGGAGCCAACGGTGCACGTACTCGCCTGGCGCCGCAGAAGGATTGGGAGGCCAATCAGCCGCAGCAACTGGCCAAGGTGCTCAAGGTCCTCGAAGGTATTCAGGCCGATTTCAACGCTGCCGGTGCCAAGAAAGTCTCGCTGGCTGACCTGATCGTGCTGGGCGGCGCGGCGGCTATCGAGAAGGCTGCGCAGGATGCCGGGCACAGTGTGACCGTACCCTTTGCGCCGGGTCGTACCGACGCCACTGACGAGCAGACCGATGCCGAGTCGTTCGAGCCGCTCAAGCCTGAGGCTGATGGTTTCCGTAATTACCGCCGGACCAAGTTCACTGTCTCGGACGAGGAGATGCTGGTCGACAAGGCGCAGTTGCTCGGCTTGAGTGCGCCGGAGATGACTGTACTGGTCGGTGGCCTGCGGGTTCTTGGCGCCAACCACGGTGGCAGCAAGCACGGCGTGTTTACCAGCACCCCGGGTGCGTTGAGCAATGACTTCTTCGTCAATCTGGTCGACATGAGCACTGCCTGGTTCCCGACCTCGGACGATGCCGATGTGTTTGAAGGCCGTTGCCGCAAGACCGGCGCGGTGAAGTGGACCGGTACTCGGGTGGATCTGGTGTTTGGTTCCAACTCGCAGCTGCGGGCGCTGGCGGAGGCCTATGCCCAGGATGACGCCAAGGCGAAGTTCGTGACCGACTTTGTTTCAGCGTGGAACAAGGTGATGAACGCAGATCGTTTCGACCTGACCTGATTCACCGGTTTTACCCCTCCAACCCACGGGCGCCGCATGGCGCCCGTGGCGTTTCTGCGCTCGCGTTTGCTGCCATCAGCGCGGTGAATATTGCTCAACAGGGTTGCTGTGCAGTTGTTTGGTCATGGTGTTCTGTCTCGCTAAAGGCCTCTTCCGGGAAGCGCCGGTGGTGATGGGGACGTGGGATCGAGCGTTCATAGATGACTGTTTTTCATTAAGAATGAATGTTCGCTCCATTTAATAGGCTTATCTGCCGTGACATGAGAGGGGAAGCACTGGCCGAGACGGAGAGGATTGATGTCTCGAAAATGAGTCGCCGTATCGCTGCGAATGATCATTCATTTTTCCGTTGTTGTGCCTTGCAAGTCTGCCTATGCTCAGCCGGAGCGGAGGGTGACCAGCAAGTCATTTCTCTTGCTTGGCTTCTTACAACAATAAAACGGAGAGCAGCATGAACCCCGGTATTGCAACACCTCCCAAGCGTATCAGCTATCTGAGCATATCCCTGATGGCAATTACCTTGCCGCTGGCCGGCTGTCTTGGTGGCGGCGGCGGGAGTGACGATGAACGTCGCACCGGCACCTTTGTGGACAGCCACGTGGCAGGTCTTGACTACAGTGCAGGCGGCAACACTGGTACAACCAGTGACACCGGAACCTTCCGCTATCGCCCGGGCGAAACGGTTACCTTCTCCATTGGTGACATGGTGCTGGGGGCAGCTGTCGGTGCAGAAGTGATGACACCGCTGAGTATTATTCAGGGTGCAACCGACGCATCTGACCCTCGGGTCAACAATATGCTGATTTTGCTGCAAACGCTGGATGCCGACGGCAATCTGAATAACGGTATCCAGATTACCGAGCAGATTCGCACCGAAGTCTCGCTTGCTGCTGCGGACATTAATTTCGATCAGCCGGTGGCGGATTTCCGCACGGCGATTACCGGCCTGGTTGCGGATCTGGAAAGTGCCGGCGCGTTTTCCGATACCGATCCCCGTGCCCGCAAGGTGGTAGCGGCAGACGATGCCCGCGAGCATTTCAGCCGCTCGACCGGTGAGCGTATTGTCGTGGCCACCACTGGCGGCGAGCTGCGCGGTTTCGAATCCAGCAACACGACCTGGCAATTCCTTGGCGTACCCTACGCCAAGCCGCCGCTGGGCGAGCTGCGCTGGCGTGCGCCCGAGCCGGCAGAGCCCTGGGAAGGCGTGCGCGATGCCGTCGCCTGGAGTGACCAGGCCGCCCAGAACGCGGCGCTGGAGCGTTTTGGTGAAGGCGGCATGAGTGAAGACTCGCTGTACCTCAACGTCACCATGCCCAAGGACGCCGACAACCTGCCCGTTATGGTCTGGTTCCACGGTGGCGGTTTTACCGCCCTGACCAGCAACACCATTCCGTTCAACAACCCCGAAGCGGTGGTCAGCAAGGGGGTGGTGCAGGTTTCGGTCAACCACCGGCTGGGCGCTTTTGGCTATCTGGCGCACCCGGAGCTGACCGCCGAGAGCAACTATGGCGGTTCCGGCAACTATGGCCAGATGGACCTGATCATGGCCCTGCAGTGGGTGCAGGACAACATCGAGGCCTTTGGCGGCGACCCGGATAACGTCACCATCTTTGGTGAGTCCGGCGGCGGCCGCAAGGTGCTGTCGCTGATGGCGTCGCCGCAGGCCGCAGGGCTGTTCCACCGTGCGATCAGTCAGAGCGGCACCCTGCGTCCGGATACCCGCTCGCTGGCCGATGGCGAGGCCCTTGGCCTGACCATTCAGGGTCGCATGGGAGCCGCATCGCTGGCCGAGATGCGTGAGGCCACCTGGCAGGAGGTTGCTGCAGCTGCCACGGGTAACGAGTACACCAACGTCGACAACTACTACCTGCCGGTATCCGAGCGGGCGCTGTTCGAGACCGGTCGGGATAACGATGTGCCGTTCATGTTCAGCGTCAACACCAACGACACCGAGGAGCCGATCGCCACAACCGTCAACGTATTCCCCTGGATGGCACCGCTGAAGGCTCAGCCAATGTACGCGACCCTGTTCGCCCACCAGCCGGCAGGTTGGCGCGCGCGTGGCATGCATGCCTATCACGCGGCAGAACTGGCTTATCTGTTCAACAAGCTTGATAGCGTGGTGACCCATTACCAGCTCGGCCTGGTACTGGATCCGGCAACCGGCAGCTCGTTGGTGATCGGTGACTTGAATGGCAACGGTGTCAGCGGCTCGCGTGGCGATCCGGCCGACATCATGGCTTCGGCGGGATTTGACGCCACCGACGAGCAGGTTGTCGACCGGATGATGACTATCTGGACCAACTTCGCCAAAACCGGCAACCCGAGCATCGACGGTGAAATCAGCTATCCGATTTACAACGCCACCAGCGAATCCTATGTCGAGCTTACCGATATCGCCGAGGCGAAGTCCTATCTGGGCGAGCGCTTCAGCGACGACTGAGTCGCCGCTGCCGGCAACTCAATTCAGGGTTGGTACATGACCCACCGGCTGCTGCGGCAGCCCGGTGCGGTCGCTCTGCAAGCAACAGGGAGTAGTGCAAATGGGTATTTCAAACGTGCGTAAACCAGCGCGCTCAGCCGCGCTGGGGTTGACTTTGACCCCGCTGTTTCTGGCATTGACGGGGTGCTTGGGTGGCGGGGGCGGTGGCTCCGACGCAAACCCTGCGCGGACCGGGGTGTTCATTGACAGCCCGGTGGCCGGGCTGGATTACCAGGGCAGCACGACGCCCGCCGGCCAGACCGACGCCGAGGGTGGCTTCCGCTATCGGGAGGATGAAACCATCCGCTTCTTCATCGGCGATCTGGAACTGGGATCGGCAGTGGGCGCTGAGCAGCTTACACCTCTGAGCATTGTTGCCGGTGCAGAGTCGGCCAGCGATCAGCGTGTCACCAATATGCTGATTCTGCTGCAGACTCTGGACGCCGACGGCAATCTGAACAATGGCATCCAGATCACCCACGAGATCCGCGAGGAAGTCTCGTTCAACGCCGGCAATATCAACTTTGATCAGCCCAGTGCCGACTTTCGCAACAGCCTGACGGCCATGCTGGAGCGACTGGATGACGTCGGTGCCTTTACCGATACCGATCCGCGGGCCCGCAAGGTTGTCGATACCGCCGATGCGCTGGCGCATTTTCAGCGTTCGACGGGCCCTCGGGTTGAAGTCGAGACAACCGGCGGCATGCTGCGCGGCTTTGAGGCCAATGCCTCGACCTGGCAGTTCCTCGGCGTGCCCTACGCCAAACCGCCGCTGGGCGAGTTGCGCTGGCGCCCGCCACAGCCGGCCGAGCCCTGGGAAGGTGTGCGTGAAGCGACGTCCTGGGCGGATCAGTCGGCGCAGGACTTCACCCTGGAGCGGGTCAATGAAGGTGGCATGAGCGAAGACTCGCTCTATCTCAATATCACCGCACCCAAGGATGCCGAGGGGCTGCCGGTCATGGTCTGGCTCCATGGTGGCTCGTTCGCCATCCTGTCGGCCAACTCGCCGCAGTACAACAACCCCAACGGGCTGGTCACCAAGGGCGTGGTGCAGGTCAGCGTCAACCACCGCCTCGGGCCATTCGGCTACATCGCCCATCCGCTGCTGAGCGCAGAGAGTGGGTACGGTGGCTCCGGCAATTATGGCCAGATGGATCTGGTCATGGCGCTGGAATGGATTCGCGACAATATCGCTGCGTTTGGCGGAGACCCAGGCAATGTCACCATCTTCGGCCAGTCCGGTGGTGGCGGTAAGGTCTACTCGCTGATGAACTCGCCGCAGGCGGTCGGGCTGTTCCATAAGGCGATTGTGCAGAGTGGCGTTGCGCCGCTGGAAACGGAAAGCTCGCCGGCCGATTCGCTGGGGGTGTCGGAGGCTATTGGTGAGGCACTGTTCGAGCGGGCCGGGGTCACCACTCTGGAACAGGCGCGGGCGCTGCCCTGGACGGCCTTTGCCCAGGCAGACCTGGACAACAACATCCGTCGGGAGACCTATCGGCCCAACTCGGACAATTACTACCTGCCCAACACCTATTACGGGAATGTGCAGCAGGGCATGCCCAGCGATGTGCCGCTGATGGCCGGGGTGACCAACGGCGACTACACCACGATTCGTGCCGCCTTGCCGATCTGGTTGCAGCAGCGCAGCGCCGAGTATCAGTCCAATCAGTACATCTATCGCTTCAGTCGGGTGCCGCCGGGTTGGGATGATCTGGGGCTGAGCAGTTGCCATGGCTGCGAGCTGCCGTACCTGTTCAATTATCCGGCCGGTATGGTGCAGAACTATCTGCTCGGGCTGGTACTGACCGACGCCTATACCCGGCCGCAGATTGGTGACCTGAACAACAACGGTGTGACCGGGACCCAGGGCGACACAGCGGATATCTATGCCTCCATGCGCTGGGGTATGCAGGACTCGGCAATGGCCGACTTGCTGATGACCCAGTGGAGCAACTTCGCCCGCACAGGCGATCCTAGCACCGAGTCGCTCGCGTGGACGCCCTACAGTCTGGAAAACGATGCCCTGATGGAGCATGGCAACAACGGTGTCGCGGCGATGACAACGGGGGTAGCCGAGGCACCCTGATCGACAGCTTTTTGGATCGTGCGTGGGCTGCGAGAGCAGCCCTTCTGGCCAGATGGCCTGAACCGGTACCCGCGTTGGTGGGTACCGGTTTTTTTTGTTCTGCCCATAAAATCGGGCAACGCTACAGAATATTCCGCCAATGCGGTCGGCCGAATGCTCCAGTGATTGAGTGTGCACTCGGGTTCGTCCCGTTTACGCGGGCGAGTAGCACAGGATTGGCAGGAAACAGAACGGCAGCCTGTTTGAGGCTCACAGAGCCGAGTTCTGCCGGCCCCTGCCAAGCCGAGCAACGCAGCGAACCCGCAGGGCCGCGTAGCCGGGTGCCCTTGGGGGGCCGGGCAAGCGGCCCCCTTTGGCTCGCCGTGAAGGCGAAATACTGACTCAACATCAGCGCAGGAAATGGTTCTGCCACCTGCGCCTGGCCAAGTCGGCGTTTTAACGCTGCCAGCCTTGGGGCAGCTCCCATGCTCACCCGAGATGAACCGTTTACCCAGCTGCCTTCAGTCGGTGCTCCCACAACCTGCGTGCCAGACGACGCATGTTGGGAATCTCGTCGGTTTCATCAAGGATCGGACGACCGATCAGCGTCTCGATGATGTCTTCCATGGTCACCAGACCGCACCAGCTGCCGAACTCGTCATAGACCAGACACAGGTGCTGTTGCTCCTTGAGCATCTGGGTCATCAGGGCCTCGATATTCTGGCTGTCCTGAACGACCTTGACCGGCTTCATCAGGCTGGACACCAGAGCCTCGCGGTTATCGGTTGCCAGCAGGTCTACGCGAAACAGCACACCCAGCGGGGTTTCGTTCTCGTCGAGCACCGGATAACGCGAGAACTGGCCGTGCTGGACGCGCTGGCGCGCCTGCGCAACCGTCAGCTCCGGACTCAGGGTTTCGCTTACCGTACGCGGGGTCATGACGTCGCGGGCGCGGATGGTATGCAGATCCAGCACGTTATGGATCATTCGCTGTTCTTCCTCGTCCAGCGACTCAAGCTCCTGGCCAAGGCTAGCCAGGGCCTTGATCTCGGCACGCAAGTCATGCTCCGGCGTCTTGCCACCGAGACTGCGAGTGACCAGATCGGATAGCAGAATGAACGGTTTCAGCAACAGGATCATGCTGTTCAGCACGCCGGGCATCAGCGGTGCCAGTGCCGGCCAGTAGCGGGCACCCAGCGTCTTGGGCAGGATTTCCGAGCCCAGCAGAATCAGCAGGGTCATGATCGCGGACGCGACGCCAAGGTAGCCATCACCGAACACGATTGTCACCTGTGCGCCAACGCCGGTGGCGCCAACGGTGTGAGCGACCGTGTTGAGGGTCAGAATGGCCGCCAGCGGCTGGTCGACGTTTTCTTTCAGCTGTTTCAGTCTGGGATAAAGTCTGGGGCGTTCGACCTTTTGCCGGGCAATGAAGCTGGGTGTCATGGACAGCAGTGCAGCTTCAAGGATGGAACAGATGAAGGAAACCAGAATGGAGAGGACAGCAAACGCTATCAGCAGGGACATGGGGATCTTGAGTGGCCAATGATGTGCCTAGTATACGATCGGTTGCTTGCGGCTCAATTGTCTGCCTGATTCAGGATGTTTCCAGTCTCTGGGTGCCGGTGCCATCGTCTGTGCCCGGTTCGGGAGATCAGGCCGGATGCTCATGGCCATCCGGCACCGGCGTTATGCTGCGTCGTTGTTGGCTGCGAACAAGGCTTCAAAGGTGTCCATGTCGAGCGCGGCGATGATGTTCTGTTGGTCATCGAGAATTTCGTACATCACACCTTCGGTACCGCGGATGCTGAACAGCACCAGGGTGCCGCCATCGCCGCCGCACTCGCGGTGGGGCGTGATGTCTGGCTGGCTGATGGTGTAGCTGCCGGTTGGGCGGCTTTCTTTCAGTTTGCCGTTGGCGTGGAACAGCTGATGCTCGCCGCGAATAACGAAGGTGTGGTTCACCGCGCAGTGGCGGTGCAGCACGATGGGATCGTGGGCGTGGAAGTGAAACAGTACGTCGACCAGTTGGTTGGGGCGGTCGATACTGAGAATGCAGTAGTCGAAGTTCTCGAAGCCCGGCAGCTGATTCCAGCGGATGTGGTTCAGATCAAGAGCGTGCATGGTTACGTCCTTTTGTTGTTGTGGTAGTGCAATAGCTCAGCGTTGGGGTGCCCAGTCGCTGACGATGATGTTGTTGTCGGCGCGCTGCGCACGTGCCGCCTGCTTGCGCGCGCTGATCTGCGCGACGCATTGATCTTCGTTGTTGAGTATCACGATGCATTCAAGGCACTGGATGCACTCATCGTAATCAATCGCGCCGCTGCGTTTGATCGCCCCGATCTCGCACTTGTTGTGGCAGTGCTGGCAAGGCTTGCCGCAGGCGTCGATGCGGGTGAGCCAGGAGAACAGCCGCAGCCGTCCGAGGATCGCCAACCCCGCGCCCAGCGGGCAGACGTAGCGGCAGTAGAACTTGTGCACGAACAGGCCGAGGCCGAGCAGCAGTACCGCGTAGAGCACAAATGGCCAGCTGCGCACGAAGAACAGGGTAATCGAGGTCTTGAACGGCTCGACTTCGGCCAGGCGCTCGGCCAGCGTCAGCGAGTAGAAAGCGGTCGGGATCAGCGCAACCAGAATGAGGTATTTCAGCCACTGCAGACGCAGGTGCCAGTGCTCGCTGATCTTCCACTGGCGAATGTGCAGTTTCTTCGCCAGCCAGCTGACCATCTCCTGTAGTGCACCAAAGGGGCAGAGCCAGCCGCAGAACAGGCCGCGCCCCCAAAGGAACAGGCTGATGAAGGTAAAGGTCCAGAGGATGAAAATCACCGGGTCCATCAGAAACACCGTGATCTCGAAGCCATGCCAGAGCGCGAGCAGCAGGGTGAAAATATTGACCACCGAGAGCTGGCCCTGGGCGTAGAACCCGATGAACAGCAGGGTGAACAGCAGGAAACCGGCGCGCAGCAAATGAAAGCCGCGGGCGTGCCGGCTGACCCGCTGCTGATAGATGAATAGCGCGGTGACCAGCGCCAGTGACAGCAGCAGAGCGCCGATTTGCCAGGCACGTTGCTGCCACATCTGCAGCCAGATCGGCGTGGGCGCTGCGGTTGCGCTGGCCTCTTGCAGCTCGAACAGTCCAGGCTCCAGCGTCAACGCCCTTTCGAAGTGACTTTGCTGCTCGCTCAGCGGGTTACGGCGCAGGGTAACGTTGAGTTGCAGCGCGGCAGGCTCTACCGGATTGAATGCCGCGTGGGTTTTGATGCGGAAGATATTGGCCTGCCAGTCGCCTGGCGGTGCTGCGAGCAACGGAAGCAGGATGCCGTTGTTGAAGTTCATGTCGTGCAGCTCGATCGCCTTGCCATGCTGCAGCAGGTTGATACGACTGGGCGCGGTGGCGGGAATAAAGTCTTCCGGCACGTGCGGGTACTGGCCGCGTGAGAGCACCAGCAACGCCTGCTCGCCCGGCAGCAGTTCGTCTTGCAAACGACTGAAGGCTGCCTCGCCGAGCAGATTGCGGCCGGTCATCGGGGTGTTCAGGTAGGCAAAGTACAGCTCGCTGAACGGCAGGTCGCTATCGTCTGAAAAGCCCGGGTACAGATTGAGGCTGTTGCCCAGTGCTGCTTCCACTGCGGGCGTATCCAGCTGCCACTGCTGCAACAATCCTCGAGTCAGCAACTGCTGCCAGTCCATTGGCTCGAACCGCTCGGGACGGGCGACGGCCTGTGGTCCCTGGGCAAACTCCGGCAGCAGCGCGCGAGCAACCGTCATCGCCGATTGCAGTACCGCTTCGTTGAGGATGACGACTGACACGGTGGCCTTGCTGACGCCGTCGATGTAACCCACCGCATCGCCATCGACACTGCCGCCGTGGGTACTGCCGACGACGATGGGCGTGGCGATATTGCGGCCGGTGTACTGGCCGGCGAAGTCGAACAGAGCCTGTTCTCCCAGACCATGCAGGAACACCGGTTCATGGTGCTCCAGCACGGTCACCCCGGTCAGATTGCCTTCTGGAGTCATGCCGATCAGCAGCCGAATCGGCTTACCGGAAAAGCCCTGCAGGCTGGAGTAGTCGGTTGACTCGAAGGCGTAGCCGAGCAGCTGATCCAGCTGGAATGCCTGATACACGGGCGGGCTGCCCTGCTTTTCGATCAACCGGGTGGCACTGGGAAACAGGTGCTGCACGGCCTGCTGCCAGCCGGGCGCCGGTGGGCTCTCGGCTCGCAGATTTGAGCTCAACAGGCAAAGCAGACAGCCCAGCAGAAGCTGACGGAGCGTTGGGTGACGCGCAGACATGGAGGCTCATCCTTGTTGTTGTGCTCCCATGCTGGCGAGCACAAGGGCAGGCGAGCCATCCAACTTAGGGGGCGAGCCGTTGCTACTTCAGTCTTAGTTCGCCGCCCTGGCGCTTATAAAAAACGCCTCGTTGGGGTAGTCTGCCGGGACCGCCTGCGGGGCCCCCTGGAGCACGCAGCATTACAACAACAACGCGGATGCCAGAGCATGTCCTACGATGTCAGCCAATTGCGCAAGTTTGTCACGCCCGAGATTATTTTTGGCGCAGGATCGCGCAAGACCGTCGCCAATTACGCCTCTACTTTCGGTGCCCGCAAGGTGCTGCTGGTATCTGACCCGGGAGTGCAGGCCGCCGGTTGGGTAGTCGATGTCGAGCAAAGCCTGATGGAGCAGGGTCTCGACTATGTCCTGTTCACCCAGGTCTCTGCCAATCCGCGCACCGAAGAGGTCATGCATGGTGCCGAGGTGTACCGGGCTGCAGGCTGCAACGTCATTGTCGCCATTGGTGGCGGCAGCCCGATCGACTGCGCCAAGGCCATCGGCATTGCCGTGGCGCATGATCGACATATTCTCGAATTTGAAGGCGTCGATACCATTCGTGCGCCGATTCCGCCGCTGATCTGCATTCCGACCACCGCCGGTACCTCGGCCGATGTGTCGCAGTTCGTGATCATTTCCGATCAGCAGGAGAAGGTGAAGTTCTCCATCATCAGCAAGGCGGTGGTGCCGGATGTGTCGCTGATCGACCCGGAAACCACGTCAACCATGGACACCTTCCTGTCTGCCTGTACCGGAATCGATGCCATGGTGCACGCCATTGAGGCCTTCGTCTCGACCGGCAGCGGGCCGATGACCGACGCTCATGCCCTGGAGGCGATGCGCCTGCTTAACGGTAATCTGGTACAGATGATCCAGAACCCGCAGGACATTGCCCTGCGCGAGCAGATCATGCTCGGCAGCCTGCAGGCGGGGCTGGCGTTTTCCAACGCCATTCTTGGCGCTGTACACGCCATGTCACACAGCCTCGGCGGCTTCCTTGATCTGCCGCACGGGCTGTGCAACGCGATCCTGGTCGAACATGTGGTGGCGTTCAATTTTGACGCCGCGCCGGAGCGCTTCAAGGTGATCGCCAATACTCTGGGCATTGATACCCGCGGAATGACTACTCCGCAGGTGCGCCAGCGGCTGGTTCAACATCTGATCGAGCTGAAACAGGCAATGGGCTTTCACCAGAGTCTGCGCATGCATGGCGTTGATACCAGCGACCTGCGCACCCTGTCGCTGCACGCGATGGATGACCCCTGCATCCTGACCAATCCGCGAGAATCCAGTCTGCAGGATGTCGAGGTGGTCTATGCCGAAGCCCTCTGATCCGCGCCGTGAGGTGCTGACGGGGCTGCTGGGGCTGGGGTCGCAGTCCTCGCGCAAGAGCTACTACCCGGAATTGCTGGCGCGGCTTGAGGAGCTGGAGGACGAGCGCAACCGCTACAAGTGGCTGTTCGAGAATGCGGTGCACGGGATTTTTCAGGCCAGCCTGACGGATGGCCTGCGGGCAGCCAACCAGTCGCTGGCGCGGATGCTTGGTTATGACTCGGTCGGTGCGCTGGTGCACGCCCGGCGCTCGCTGGCCGAGCAGTTTTTCATCGAGGGGGCAGAGGAATTCCAGCGCATTCGCAATCACCTGCTGCGCAAGGGCGAACTGACCGGCTATGAAACCCGGCTGCGTCGTGCCGACGGCAGCCTGATGGACGTACGCATGAACATTCTGCTGCGCCCTGACGCTTCCGACCATGTGATTGAAGCCTTTGTTGCCGACGTGACCGAGCGCAAGCAGGCGCAGCAGGCAATGCAGCAACTGAACGATGAACTGGAACAGCGGGTCCTGCAGCGCACCCGGGAGCTGGAGGCGCTGAACGAAAGCCTGCGTTTCGAGATTATCGAGCACGAGCGTACCCAGGGTGAGTTGCGCGAGGCGCGAGATGCTGCCGAGCAGGCCAATCGCAGCAAGGACCGCTATCTGGCAGCGGCCAGTCACGATCTGCTGCAGCCGCTCAATGCCGCGCGGTTGCTGATCTCTACCCTGCGTGAGACCCCCTTGGATGAAGCTGCGGGTCTGCTGGTCGAGCGTTCGCACACGGCGCTGGAAAGTGCTGAAGACATGCTCAGCGACTTGCTGGATATCTCGCGGCTGGACCAGCCGAATCTGCAGCCCGATTGCGGTGACTGCGCGGTAGCCGACATTCTGGAGCCGCTGTTGTGTGAGTTCGGCAGCGTGGCTGAGGCCGCCGGAGTGGGCCTGCGCGGGCGCTTTGGTGATCAGGTGGTGCGTACCGATTACCGCCTGCTCAGCCGGATCCTGCGCAACTTTATCAGCAACGCCATTCGCTACACCGAACGCGGTGGCGTGCTGGTTGGCTGCCGGACACGCGGCAGTGAGCTGTGTATTCAGGTTTGGGACACTGGTCGTGGTATCGCACGCAGCGACTTCAAGCGCATTTTTCAGGAGTTCAATCAACTGGACGTGGAGCGGTCCGGCCGGCGTCGCGGTGTCGGGCTGGGACTGGCGATTGTCGATCGTATTGCAAGGCTGCTGAATGCCCGCATCGAGGTGCAGTCACGCCTGGGTCGGGGCTCGATGTTCTCGGTCAGTATTCCGCTGGCGGTCGCTGCCCCTCAGCGAAGCAATGCTCAGGCCAGCCAACTGCTCAGTTCAATTGAGGTGCCGCTGCAGGGGCGCCGGTTGCTGGTATTGGATAACGAGCAGATCATTCTGCAGAGCATGCGCAGCCTGCTGGAGCAGTGGGGTGCCGAGGTGCTGACTGCCGTCGATCTGGAGCAGGCGCAGGCTCGGTTGGGGGCGCACCCGCCAGATGCGCTGCTGGTGGACTTTCATCTGGATGACAACCGCACCGGCGGTGAAGCGGTAGCGGCGCTCAGAGCGCGCTATGCCCGTGAACTGCCGGCCATCATGATTACCGCTGATCGCAGCGAAGCCTGTCGGCAGATTGCCCGAGAGATGGACATCATCGTGCTCAACAAGCCGCTGAAGGCCGGCAAACTCAGGGCTACTCTCGGCAAGCTGCTCAGTAAGGATGACTAGGCTATGCGCAGGTCCGGCAGTTGGGCAGGTTGTTGCCGCCCGGCAGGTATCACCCTGCCAGAGGGAGCCGGCACCAGCCGGTCGTGCGTACTTGCATACAGTCGCCGCATGCTGCCGGCAATGGAACTGTAATGGTTGTTTCTGCAGTGTTGCATTGTCATAAAAGAGACTTGGGCATGTCTTCGGAACGCCGCTGAAAGTTCATCGTTCATTGCCTGATCTGTCACGTTCGCTCGCCATCCTGTTCGGGTTTCCAAGCAAACCAAACCTGAGAGGAAGGAACCGATGTCCATCGAACAACGTGACCAGTTGGTTATCATCGATCACGGTGAGGGTGATGAACCCCTCAGCAACCGACAGATGAACCGTCTGTTCTCCAGCGTGCTGGAGGCCCGTCTTGCCCGCCGCCAGCTGCTCAAGGGTAGCGCCGGTGCGGCTGCCCTGGGCTTTTTCGGTCTGGGACTGGCTGGCTGCAAGAGCAGCTCCAGCGGCGACGACAATGGCGGCTCGCCATCACCCGCTCCGTTGCTGGGCTTTTCCGCCGTTGCTGTCAGCAGTGCCGACGAGATTGTCGTTCCGGAGGGCTACAGCTACCAGGTGATCATCCCCTGGGGTACGCCGATTCTGGGCAGCTTCCCGTCATTTTCGGTCAACAGCACCGGTGCCGATCAGGCCGAGCAGGTTGGCTCACACCACGACGGCATGCATTTTTACCCGATTGATGGCAGTTCCGATGACGGCCTGCTGGTGCTCAATCACGAGTATGTCGAACCCCGCCTGATGCACGCCGCAGCCCAAGGGCTTGCGCTCACCAGCAGTGCCTTGCCGCCGCTGGTTGATGGCGAGCGCCCGGCTGACCAGGTACGCAAGGAAGCCAACGCCCACGGCGTATCGGTGGTCCGCATCGTCAAGGGTGCCAACAACGAGTGGAGCGTTCAGCCGGATGCGCTGAACCGCCGTATCACCGCGCTGACGCCGATGGAGATCCATGGTCCGGTTCGCGGCAGTGATTTCGTCAAGACGCTCTACAGCCCGAACGGCACCATGACCCGCGGCACCCTGAACAACTGCGGTAATGGCTATACGCCCTGGGGCACCTACATGGCCGCCGAGGAGAACTGGGCCGGCTATTTCACCAACAAGGGTGATAACCCGCGCGAGCATTCCCGTTACGGTGTGCAGACCGGCGCGACCAGCCGTTATGCCTGGGAACTGGCTGACAACGGTCCGGACGAGTTTGTCCGCTTCGATGCCAGCATCAAGGGTGCAACCGCCGCGGATGACTATCGCAACGAGCCGGTCTGCTTCGGCTGGATGGTCGAGATCGATCCGTTCGACCCGACCAGCAACCCGAAGAAGCGCACCGCCATGGGCCGTTTCGGCCACGAGGGTGTGGTTTTTGCCCCGGCTGAAGAGGGCAAGCCGGTCGTCTGCTACTCGGGCGACGATTCCCGCTTCGAGTACATCTACAAGTTTGTGACTGCGGCGAACTACAACGCGGCGACCGCCAATGGCAGCCTGCTGGATGAAGGCACTCTGTATGTCGCCAGGTTCAATGATGACGGCACCGGCGAGTGGTTGCCGCTGGTCTACGGCCAGAACGGTCTGGACGAAGCCAACGGCTTCACCAGTCAGGCCGACGTGCTGGTCAACACCCGCCTGGCTGCCGACTTCATGGGCGCTACCCCGATGGATCGCCCGGAGTGGGGCGCGGTTGACCCGGCCAATGGCGATGTTTATTTCACCCTGACCAACAACACCAGCCGCAACGCCGGCAGCGTCAACGAAGCCAACCCGCGGGTTACCAACCGCCACGGTCATATCATCCGCTGGAAGGAAGACGGTGGTGAGCAGGCAGCGACGACCTTCAGCTGGGACATTTTCCTGTTTGGCGGCGACAGCGGCGAGAGCGGCGTCGACACCAATATCGGTTATGACCCGAACGGCGACGTGCTGACCGCAGACAATATCCTCAGCTCGCCGGATGGTCTGTGGATTGACCCCGACAGCCGCGTCTGGATTCAGATGGACAGCGGTTACACGGACCCCTTCGGCAACTGCGCCATGCTGGTTGCCGATCCGACTACCGGCGATCTCAAGCGCTTCCTGGTCGGACCGATTGATCAGGAGATCACCGGTATCACCATGACCCCGGACCAGCGGACGCTGTTCATCAATGTTCAGCATCCGGGTGAGGGCACCAGCGCCACCGACTTTGCTGCCGGCAACTACACCAGCAGCTGGCCGGACTTCATGCCGGCAACCCGTCCGCCGCGCTCGGCCACGGTCGTGGTGTGGAAGAACGATGGCGGTGTTGTCGGCAGCTGATACGTGATTCAGGCAGCGCTGCCGGCGCTGCCCGGATAGAAAAAATGCTGGATCATTGCGGGGTCGGCCGCTGCTGACCCCGGTTTTTATGGAGAAATTATCATGGGTGTAGGTGGAATCAGTATCGGCTCTCTGCTGATCGTGCTGGTAATTGTCATGCTGCTGTTTGGTACCAAGCGCCTGCGTAATATCGGCAGCGACCTGGGGGGCGCCTTGAGCGGCTTTCGCAAGGCGGTGCGCGATACCGACGAAGCTCGCGATGCACTGACCATGGATGTCCAGGAGCAGGTTGCCGAGCGCAGCGAAACGCGCTCGCGCGCCTGAGGCCGGTGCCGCATGTTCGGTAACGGCATGACGGAATGGCTGGTGGTCGGGGTAGTCGCGCTGATCGTACTCGGCCCCGAACGTCTGCCTTCGCTGGTGCGTATGGCGGGGCGGGCGACCGGCAAGGTACGCGGGCTGTGGGCTGACGTACAGCGGGAGCTGGACGGTAGCCTGCCAGCCGATGAGGTCAGGGAGTTGGCCGAAAACGTTCGTGAGCTGCGCGCTCAAACCAACGTCAAACAGTTTGTTCGGCGTCTGGCGGTAGATGAAGAACGCCGCCAGGGCTGAGCCCCGGCGGCGACAGGACTGTGTCGATCCGGTCAGTCAGGTGTGCAGGATGGCAGGAACGAGCGAGGGAAGTTGCCCGGAATCTCGCCGGTGTTGTTGGTATATGTGCATCCGAACAAGGGGTCAGCTACCGTTTCGGGGGTTAACCAGTCGTCCCCGCCCGGCTTAACGCTGGTTTGTTCCCAAGTCAGCAGCGCGTCAAGCGTCTCGGTCCATTCGGTCAATGTGAAGTCGCAGTGGCCTGGAGCGCGCATGGCGCGTTGAACCAACAGCTCGCCGTTGCCGTTATCCTCTGCGCGCTCGCGATAAATTTGCTCCATTGAAACCGGTACAAACAGGTCACCGATGGTGTGTGCCGTCAGCACCGGAACGTCGAACTCGCCATTGACCTTCGGCACCCAGCGCAGGCCATCCTTACGAAGGGCGTTCACAGCATCAACATTTGCATCTGCTTGCAGGATAGCGGCGTTGAAGTTGATTTCGTTGGTTGTCAGCGGCTCACCCAACTCACTCTCAAAGCGATACGTCAAACCGGTGGTGTTGATTACGCTCTTGAGGAAGATACCGTCAACGGTGCCGTCCGAGCCGGCAAAGCTTTGCAGCAAGTCCTGGAACAGGCCAAAGCTGAATTGGTAGGTTGGCCGCTCGCCGCCACTCAGGTTCTTGAGCGTTTGATAGACCGCAAGGCCCTCAGCGGTCAGGCCAGCTGCGCTTTTGTCGGCGTCGTAGTCATTCCAGAACAGCGCGCGGGCAGCCGCGAGCTTGGTGGCAGCGTCCGCTTCCGGAATCGGGAATTTTTCTGCACCGACGCCAGCCAGTTCAAACAGCGAGAGACTGTAGCCGGCAAAATAGTTGAACAGTTCGGTGTCCCCTAATACGCCGCAGAACGGTGCTGCTGCTGCGTAGTCGACTACGTTATTGGCGGTCTCTTTGGTTTCTCGCTCAACAGCTGCAGCGGTGATGTGGCCTCCCATTGACGCACCTGCGATGTAGTACTTCACAGGCGTTGCCAAGGTGCGGCCATTGTCAGCAGCAATGTCGGTAAAGGCCAAGGCCAGGGCGTTGGTGTCTTCCACGCCTGCCCGCACATCGTAGTAGTTGGTGCTGTAGCTGGATGCTGCCCAAGCGTAGCCGTTGTCAATCAGATACTGTCGCATCGGTGGGCTGTCTACCGTAAGCGAGCTGCCGGTGCCTCGATAGCCGTGGGCCCACATAACCAGCATGCCGTTCCAGTTCTCCGGTACTTCAATGCGATAGCCGGCGCCATCAAGGACTCCACTCCAGCGACTGGTCGTGTTGTAGGGGGCGATGTCAGCAAGTGCGTTAAAGGGTAGCTGCGCTTCGTCGACCACGAAGAAGTCATTATTGATACGTTTCTGCTGCTCACGTACCTGCTCGTCGCCACCGCCACCACCACTCAGACAACCTGTCAGCGTCAGGCTGCTGATCATCATGGTCAGCAACGCCGTCTTTTTCAGCCTTGTCATTCTTGTTGTTCTCCACGCGCAAGTTGATTGTTGTTTATTGGTTCTTGCGGTTTTGAGTAAAGGGTGACTGCTGGCAAAGGGCAAGTATCGGGTGTCTCTTTTTGAGACGTTCTCGCGCGTGTGGATACGCAGCTATCAGCGGATTGGATTGCTGTAACAGGGAGATCACCCATTGGGGTGATCTTTATCCCATGCTTTTTCGTGGATTAACCCAAATGGGTGATTTGGCTGGGTCGGGGGACTCGCTAGCGTCGTCGCTCCGGTGCGATCCGTCTGGATTAACCTGTTCAGGGGGGTTGCCGGGAGATTGCATTATCGTGACAATCGAAACGGCCTCGCAGACACATTGCAGGCGTATAACAATAATTTTGCAAAGAAAGGTCAGTACCTTATCCCCAACTGCCCCGTGCCCGATCAGAATCGGGTTTCTTTGCCATGGAGAGAGCATGCCCCAGGTTGCCCGTTTATCGCTGGAAAACCTTGTTACGCTGGTTTGCGGCGTGTTCGTACTGGTTGCGGCGTGGCTTCTCGGGCGTCTTGTCTGGGTTCTGATCGAGCCGCAAAGCGTGTTGCCGACCGTCGACCCTGTCCCTTACTCCGTCTCTGCTTCCGAACTCGCTGCCACCCGGCCCGGCTTCCGCGAGCTGGCCATGCTGTCCCCCTACGGTCAGGCCGACCGTGCGCCTGTTGTGGTAGACGCGCCCGACACCAAGCTCAGCTGGACGCTCAAGGGCGTGCTGGCCGACCCCGACCCGGCGCGCAGTGCCGCCATTCTGGTCACGCAGGGCCAACCCGAGAAACTCTATCGCGTCGGAGCGACGCTGCCCGGGCAGGTCCGTCTGGAGCAGGTGCTGGGCGACCGGGTGATGCTGATGCGAGATGGTCAGCTGGAGACCCTGCGACTCAAGCGCAATGAGCTGGCTGGTAACGGGCGTCCTTCCCGCAGTGCCGGTCGTGCCGCGGCGCTGCCCGAGGTTGATTCCAGCCAGACCCTGGCCCCCGATGGCGGTCTGGCCCGTATCGACCGCGAGGCGTGGCTCAATGATCCCCAGCGGTTTGCCGATGTCATCAGCGCCAATCCGGTGATGGTGGATGGTTCCCTGTACGGAATAGAAGTGTCCCCTGCACGCAACGCCCGCGAGTTTGAGGCGGCGGGTCTGCAGGCGGGTGATGTGATTACCGACGTCGATGGCACACCGGTTTCGCAGATCGAGGACTACCGCGAGATTCTCAGCCAGATGTCCGGCGCCAGCTCGGTGTCGGTCTCGCTTGAGCGCGATGGGCAGCCCATGAACATTACGATAACGATGGATTGATACTGATGCCGATGCAGTTTCGCAAACAACGGCTGGCGCTGGCGCTGGCGTTGAGTCTGGGAGTAGTGGGTAGTCCGGTGTTGGCACAGTCAGCGACGGAGACGGCGGAACGGGACCAGGACCTGGTGCTGAATCTGCGCGACGCGGACATCAATGGCCTGATCGAGATTGTCAGCCAGGAAACCGGCATCAACTTTATTGTCGATCCGCGGGTCCGTGGGCAGGTCAATGTCGTTTCCGGCCAGCCGATCCGGCGCGAGGAGCTGTACGACCTGTTTCTGGGGGTGCTCAAGTCGCAGGGCTTTGCGGCGGTGCGCGGCAGTGACGGCATGGTGCGCATCGTGCCGGAGGTGCAGGCCAAGGAGAACGAGGTCGCAGGCCTGACCGGGGACACGCCCGGCGACGAATACATCACCGAAGTGATTACGGTGAACAATATGGATGCCGGCCAGCTGGTGCGTATCCTCCGGCCGCTGGTACCCAAGGGCGGGCATCTGGCTGCCGCGGCTGCCTCCAACAGTCTGGTGATTGCCGATACGGCAGCCAATGTCCGCCGTATTCAGGCGTTAATTGCGCGCATGGACCGTGAGTCGACCGAAGACTTCGAAGTGCTGCCGCTGGAGTACGCCTCGGCACTGGACGTGGTGCGCATCGTTCAGGGGCTCGACAGCAACGCACCGGCGGAAGAGTTTACCCGCGGTCCCAAGCTGGTTGCGGATGAGCGCACCAACTCGGTGATTCTGCGTGGTGATCCCGAAGCACGGGCGACGCTGCGATCGGTCGTGCGCAGGCTGGACGTGGAAGGGGATCAGGGCAACACCCAGGTGCATTACCTGCGTTACGCCAAGGCCGAAGAAGTGGCCGAGGTGCTTCGCAGCATCGCCGAGGGGCGCGAGCGCAACCAGAGCGGCACCACCTCAACCAGCTCGGGCAATACCACTGCGAGCAACACGGCCGAGCAGAACCGTGTTCGCATCGAGGCCCATGAGAGTACCAATGCGGTCGTCATCTACGGGCCGGCGGAGCTGTCCCGCGAGTTGTCGTCCATCATTCGTCAGCTCGACATCCGTCGGGCCCAGGTTCTGGTGGAGGCAGTGATCGCCGAGGTGTCCTATGACCGCGCCAAGGAGCTGGGCGTGCAGTGGGGCTTCGGCAGTGAAGACTCCGGAGTCGGCATCATCAATTTCAATCGCAATGGCAACAGCATTGTGGATCTGGCGGCCGGTGTGAATGCCTTCCTCGAAGGGGACGTCAGCAGCCCGCCGTCGCTGGGTAGCGGCCTCAGTCTGGGCGGCATCGGCAGCATCGGCAGCACCCAGATTGCGCTGCTGGTCAATGCACTGCAGGGCGATACGGCCAGCAATATTCTCTCGACGCCAAGCCTGCTGACCCTCGACAACGAGGAAGCCGAAATCGTGGTCGGTCAGAACGTGCCTTTTATCGTCGGTCGCTCGGTTGAGGATTCGGGGCAGGCGTTCGATACCATCCAGCGTGAAGATGTGGGTATCAAACTGAAGATCCGCCCGCAGATCAACGAAGGCAACGCGGTGCGTCTGGAAATTGCCCAGGAGGTCTCGCAGATTGCACCGGGCACCAGCGGTGCGGCAGACATCATTACCAACAAGCGCAGCCTGACTACCCATGTCATGGTCGATGATAACCAGATGATCGTGCTCGGCGGCCTGATCGACGATCAAATGGTCGAGACCGCCGACAAGGTGCCGGGGCTGGGCGATATTCCGGGGCTTGGTCGGCTGTTCCGTTACGACACCGCCTCGCTGCAGAAGCGCAATCTGATGGTCTTCCTGCGCCCGGTGATCGTGCGTGACTCGGCGGTTGCCGAAAGCCTGACCCATGCCAAGTACAGCTATATTCGTGACCGCCAGGTGGCCGAGCAGAACCGCCATGGGCGGATGGATGTCGGCGAGGGTGTTCCGGTGTTGCCGGACTGGAACTACCTGCTGACGTTGCCGCCACCGTTCGAGAACGCCATGCAGGGTACCCCGGCGCCGGCGGCCATCAGTGCACCGCCCAGCGCTGGCCGGGAGTAGGCGATGAGTGAGCAGCAAAGCAGTGTCGCCGCGCCAACCGCCGAGACCGGTTATCGCTACGCCCGGCGGGTAGGGATACTGACAGGGGCCATGCGGGAGGACGGCCAGCTGGAAGTCTTTGTACGCGCCGATTGCGATCCGCAGGGTCTGCTTGAGTTGCGCCGCCGCCACGGTTGCCCGTTGTTGCCCATCGAGCTGGACGACGACGCTTTTGCAGCCCGGTTGCGTGACCGGTACGAACGCTCGGCCAATGATGCCATGCAGTTTGTCGAAGGGCTGGGTGAGGATGCCGACCTGCTGTCGGTGGCTCAGTCGCTGGCCGAGCCTGAGGATCTGCTCGAATCACAGGATGAAGCGCCGATCATCCGGTTGATCAACGCGCTGCTGTCCGAGGCGGTCAAGGAAAACGCGTCGGATATTCACATCGAACCCTTTGAAAATCGCCTGTCCATCCGTCTGCGGGTGGACGGTGTATTGCGCGAGGTGCTGGAGCCGCCGCGCGCACTGGCGCCAGTGATCGTCTCGCGAATCAAGGTCATGGCCAAGCTGGATATCGCTGAAAAACGCCTGCCCCAGGACGGTCGGATCGGCCTGCGGCTGGTCGGGCGGGCGGTGGACGTGCGGGTTTCGACCTTGCCGTCCGGCCACGGCGAGCGGGTGGTGCTGCGTCTGCTCGACAAGCAGGCCGGGCGCCTTGAGCTGCGTCAGCTGGGCATGTGCCCGGAGCATTATGCGGCCATGGAGCGGGTGATCAGCCGCCCGCATGGCATTGTGCTGGTGACCGGGCCGACCGGCTCGGGCAAGACCACCACGCTGTATTCGGCGCTGATGCGGCTCAATGATCGCAGCCGCAACATTCTTACCGTCGAAGATCCCATCGAGTATTACCTCGACGGTATCGGCCAGACCCAGATCAACAACAAGGTCGACATGACCTTTGCCCGTGGTTTGCGCGCAATCCTGCGTCAGGACCCTGACGTGGTGATGGTCGGTGAGATTCGCGATGTGGATACCGTTCAGATCGCCATTCAGGCCAGTCTGACCGGTCACCTGGTGTTTTCCACCCTGCACACCAATACGGCGATTGGTGCCATTACCCGTTTGCGTGACATGGGAATCGAGCCGTTTCTGCTGTCGTCCACGCTCAATGGTGTGCTCGCCCAGCGGCTGGTGCGCACCCTGTGCCCGGACTGCCGCGAGCCGCATCTGGCGAGCAGCAGCGAGTGCCGTCTGATGGGCGTGGATGAGCAGCAGCCTCCGACTTTGTATCGCGCCACCGGTTGCCCTGCCTGTAACGGCAGCGGTTATCGCGGCCGCACCGGGATATACGAATTGATCGAGGTCGACGACACCCTGCGTGGCATGATCCACGACGGTGCCAGTGAGCAGGCGATGGTACGCCATGCGCGGCTGTCGCAACCGGGTATCCGACAGGACGGAATGCGGCGAATACTGGCGGGTGATACCACGCTGGAAGAAGTTCTGCGCGTTACCCGGGAGGACTGACCGTGCCGGCCTTCGAATATACCGCGCTGGACGCCAGCGGCCGCACTCGCAAGGGCGTAGAGGAGGGGGATTCGCCCCGTCAGGTCCGCGGGCGGCTGCGTGAGCAGGGGCTGACGCCGATGAGTGTCAGCCAGGTGGCCGAGCGTGCAGCGGTCCTGCGCATGCCGGTGCTGCAGCAGCGCATCAAGCCGCTGGAGCTCGCCCTGGCAACCCGGCAGATGGCAACCCTGGCGCGCGCCGGTCTGCCGATTGAGGAAGTGCTGGCAACGGTGGCGCGCCAGAGTGAATCACCCAAGGTGCGCTCGGCGCTGACAGCGGTGCGTACGCGGGTGATGGAAGGTTTGCCACTGGCCCACGCGCTCGGCGAATTTCCCTCGGTGTTCCCGGTCATCTATCGCACCACGATCGCCGCCGGTGAACAGGCGGGGCGGCTGGATCTGGTGCTGGAGCGACTGGCTGATAACGTTGAAGCGCAGAACGCCATGCGCCAGAAAATCCAGCTGGCGATGTTCTATCCGGCCATCCTGACCTGCGTCGCGCTGCTGGTAACGGTGGCGTTGCTGACCTATGTAGTGCCGGAGGTGGTCAAGGTGTTTGACGGCATGAATCAGCAGTTACCGCTGCTGACCCGCATGCTGATCGCGGTCAGCGATACCCTGCGCGACTGGGGCCTGCTGATGCTGCTGATACTTGGAGGGTTGGGCTATGGCCTGCGCACCCTGTTGCAGCGGCCTGCCTATCAGCGGCGCTGGCATGATCTGCTGCTGCGGCTGCCGCTGATTGGCCGCCTGACCCGCGGTCTCAACACCGCGCGCTTTGCCCGCACCCTGAACATTTTGGCCGCCAGCGGTGTGCCGCTGCTTGATGCGTTGAACATGAGTGCCAGTGTGATCACCAACTTGCCGATGCGCGAGGCGGTCAGCGAGGCGGCCCAGCGTGTGCGCGAGGGGGCCGGAGTCGGGCTGGCGCTGGAGCGCAGTGGCTATTTCCCGGCGATGACACTGAGCCTGATCAAGAGCGGTGAAAGCAGCGGCACCCTCGACGACATGCTGGAGCGGGCGGCGGAAACCCAGGAGCGCGAGCTCGAGGCGCGTATCGCGATGGTGATGGGTGTTTTCGAGCCGCTGCTGATTCTGACCATGGGCGCGGTCGTGCTGGTGATTGTACTGGCGATTCTGCTGCCAATCTTTGAACTCAACCAACTGGTGAATTGATGATGAGCAATAACCACGTACGCCGTGCTGCGCAGCGCGGTTTTACCCTGATTGAAGTGATGGTTGTGGTGGTCATCCTCGGGATTTTGGCGGCGGTGGTGGTGCCGCGGGTCATGGACCGGCCGGACCAGGCACGTATCACCAAGGTGCAGAGTGACATTCGTGCCATCGAAAGTGCGCTGAATCTGTATCGACTGGATAACTTCAGCTATCCGACCACCGAACAGGGGCTGCGCGCCCTGGTGCAGGAGCCCACCGGCCAGAATGCGCCGCGCAACTGGCGCAAGGGCGGCTACCTGGATCGCCTGCAGCAGGATCCGTGGGGCAACGCCTACCAGTACCAGAACCCGGGTCGCGACGGTCGCCTGTTTGATCTCTACAGCTTCGGCTCCGACGGCCGCAGCGGTGGCACTGACAGCGCCGCCGATATCGGCAACTGGAATCTGGATCAAGAAAACGAGCGCTGACAGTCATGCGAGTTGGTCACCCATCTGCGCCTTCGCGCCAGACCGGCTTCACCCTGTTTGAGGTACTGATTGTTCTGGTGCTGATCGGGGTGATGGCGGGGCTGGCGACGCTGTCGCTGGGTGACGGGGCGGAGCGCGAACTGCGCCGCGAGGCTGATCGCCTGGCAACCGTGCTGCAGCTGGCCCGTGACGAGTTGCTGATCAGTGGCGGCAGCGAGCGGGCGCTGGGGATTCGGCGCGACAGCTACAGCATGCTTGATCTGGTCCTGCTTGATGACGCCACCCGTGAGTGGCAGCCGGTAAATGACGCGCAGCTGGGCCCGCATCGGGTGACCGAGGGCCTGATCGAGCTGGATTTTGAAGCCGCCGATCAGCCCCGCAGCCTGTCGTCCAGCCGGGTCTGGACCCCTCAGCTGCGGCTGAGCAACACCGGCGAGATGACGCCGGGCCTGATTGTCCTGCGGGCACGCGAGCATAGCCTGGAGCGCTTTATTCAGGTTGAGTTGACCGGCCATATCGAGGTGCTCAGTGAACGTCCATAGCAGTCGCGGTTTTACTCTGCTGGAAGTTCTGGTCGCGTTGACCGTGCTGGCGGTCGCGCTCGGGGCGCTGGTCAAGGCGGGCAGCGATCATGCCCGCAATACGGCGTATCTTCAGGAACGTACCCTGGCCCATTGGGCCGGCAGCAACCTGCTGGCCGAGTACGAATCAGGCATGCGTCCGGCGACCGACGGTGAGTTGAACGGGGAAACCGGGATGGGGCCTTACCGTTTTGGCTACCGTGCCAGGATCAGCGATTACACCGCGATCTCGCCGTTTCCGCTGCCGGCGGTCAAGCGAATTGATATTCGTCTATGGCTGTTGCCCGGCGATGAAAGCGATCAGCGTGCGCTGGTCAGCGGGTTTGTACTGCCATGAAGCCGGTCACCGCACAGCGCGGTTTTACCCTGCTTGAGCTGCTGGTGGCGATGCTGCTGTTTGCGGTCATGAGCGTGGTGGCCTATCAGGGCCTGCGTGCCGTGCTGGAGGCCAATGAGGTCAGTCGCGGGCATGCCGGTCAGCTGGCGGATCTGCAGGTCAGTCTGAGTGTGCTGGAGCGGGATCTGGCCCAGCTGGTAGACGTGCGTGTGCGTGACGAGTTCGGCGATCGCCTGCCGCCGCTGCGCCTGCTGGCCGGTAATGAGCAGCCGCTGCTGGAGCTCGTGCGGGCGGGCGCCGGCGGCGAGCAACGCCTGCGTCGCACCGCCTGGCGGTTGACCGAACGCGGGCTGGAGCGGGAGTTGTGGCCCGGTGTGGACGTAGCCGATGCCGACAGTGTGCGTCTGCAGCCCTTTGCCGATCTGGTGGCTGAAGACGAGCGTCTCGGGGTGGAAACCGGCTTCCGTTTCATCGTGCGGGGAGCCAGCGGATTGGAGCGGCTCGACAGCTGGCCGCCAGCGGATCTCGACCCCGAGTCCACCCAGTTGCCGCTGGCGGTCGAGGTCCAGCTGGACATCCCGCGCCTGGGAGTGATTCGTCGCCTGATTTCGGTGGGCCAATGAAACGCAGAGAGCAGGGTGTGGCGCTGATTACCGCGTTGCTGATTGTCGCCCTGGCGGTCACCGCGGCGGTCGGCATGGCAATGCGCGGTCAGGCGGATATTCGGCGCAGCAGCGCGGTGTTCGAGCGTGACCTGTCGCGGGAGATTGCGCTGGGTGCGGAGAAAATGGTGTTGCAGGTGCTGGAGCAGGTGGAAGATGCGGATGAGCTGATGTGGGATACCTGCCTGTCACCCGTGTTGCCGTTTGAGGTCGATCAGGTGCGCCTGCAGGCAACGCTGGACAACATGCGCTGCCGTTTCAATCTCAACGCGCTGGCGTCTGGTAATGAGGATATGCAGGCCGAGTTTGCCCGGCTGGTTGACCGGGTTGCTCAGGATTCAGGCGTTGTCATGCCCGCCGGCAGCCAGCTGGCGCTGGCCGTCACGGACTGGATGAATCCCGAAACCGATGATCCGATTTATCAATTGCAGGACCCGCCGCGCCTGTCGGCCAACCGCACCATGCTGGTCGCCTCCGAGCTGGCCTCGGTCAACGGTATGAGCGCCGAGGCCTGGCAGGCGCTGGCACCCTACGTTACCGCTTACCCGTCCGATCAGAGCCCGATTGACGTGGAGCGCAGCAGTGACCTGATCAAGGCGGTGTTCAGCGGCCGTGCGCAGCCCGGCGATGATGCGCCCTGGTTCATGCGGTTGCAGATTGTTGCGCACTTCGGTGAACGCAATTTCTATCAATGTACGCTGCTCGACGCGCCCAATGGCAAAGTCGTGTTGCGCGAACAGTCGGCTTGCGAGCCGTAATGACCACAGGAAGCGAGGCATGCTGATAGTGCTGTTGAGCAACCCCGACCAGCCGCTGCACTGGTGGCGTCTGGAACGGGATGGGCAGATTCGGGATCAGGGCTGCGATACGCTCGCCGTGCTGCAGGAGCGCTACCCGGGAGAGCGGGTCAGGGCGCTGCTGGCTGATGGCGTCAATCTGGTGCGCGCCAACCTGCCTGCGCAACGGGCGGCCGCACTCAGGGCGGCGTTGCCCTATGCCCTGGAAGACCAGCTAAGCCAGGATCTGGATGAACTGCACATTGTCATGGGGCCCCGCCGCAGCGACGGGCGTATCAGTGCGGCGGTGGTTGAACGGCAACTGCTCGATGACTGGCTGGTGCGCTTTGCCGACACCGGCCTGCGTCTGGAGGCCATTTCGCCGGTAACCGCTGTGCCGCCTGCTGCGGTGCCAGCCTCCGGGTTGCGGGTGCAGGCCTCCCCATTGCCGCAGGATACGCGCTGGCTGGTCAGTGACAGTGCCGCAGAGGCTGTGTTGCTGGAGACGGGCATGCTTGCCCTGTGGCTGCGCAAGCGCCTGCTTGAACTGCCCGAGGTCGAGCGCAGTGTCGAGCTGGCGGGTGCTCAGGCGACGGAGCTGGCATCGGTGTTGCCAACGGGGGTGATTGTTACCCGGAGCGAGACTACCTTGCCGCTGCGGTCGGTACTGATGACTGCCGACTTCAATCTGCTGTGCGGGCCCTATGCGGTCAGCATGGCTCCGCCCCCGTGGCGGGCCATGCGCCCGGCCCTGCTGGCGCTGGCGGCAGTGCTGGTGCTTGGTATCGGTGTGCTGGCAGCTGAGCGTATCGCGCTGGAGCAGCAGCGCACTCTGCTGCAGGCGCGTATCGATCGCAGTTTTTCCGACGCCTTGCCGGGCGAGCCCATGCTAGACCCGGTGATGCAGTTCCGTCAGCGGCTGGGGAATGTTGCGGGCGGCGACGATCAGTCCGGCGCTGGTCAGTTGCTGTATGCGCTTTACCATGCGGTGGCGCAGCAGCAGGGTGTTGAGGTGAAACAGGTGCGCGCGGGCAGTGATGAACTGGAGGTCGACCTGCAGGTCGCGACCTTTGCCGATCTCGAACAGTTGCGTGCGGCTCTGGCTGCGACCGAAGGCATGAGCGAAAGCCTGCTCGGAGCCGATTCGGACAGCGGCGCGGTGACCGCGCGGCTGCGTATTACCAGGAGCGGATCATGAAGGCATGGTGGGCAGGGCTGGCGCCGAGGGAGCGTCGTATTCTCGTGTTGGGCGCAGTGGCATTGGGCCTGATCCTCGCCTGGGTCGCGGTCTGGGAGCCGCTGCTGCAAGGTCGCAGTGCACTGCGCAGTGACGTCGCCAGATTGTCGGCAGAGGCGGTCTGGATGGAGCAGGTGGCGGATGACGTGCGTCGACGGGCACGTCTGGAGCAGCGTGCCCCGGCGCTGCCCGGAGCAGGTGGCTCGGTGCTGACACTGATCGAGGTCTCGGCCAATGCGGCGGGCCTGCGCTCCGCGCTCACCCGGGTACAACCCGAAGGCGATGGTGCCCGGCTGATCATGGACGCGGTCGGTTTTGATGCGCTCATGGGGTGGCTCGCGGAGCTGGAGCTGCGGCAGGGGCTGCGGGTCAGTGAACTGATGATCGAGGGCCAGCAGGCTGCCGGTCAGGTGTCTGCACGTCTATTGCTGGAGCGTCGCTGATGGGCTGGCTGAAAGGACGACGGCTCTGGTTGTTGGCAAGCCTGGTCCTGCTTGCGACGCTGATCAGCAATCTCCCGGCGCAGCTGGTCTGGCGGCAGGTACAACCCCACCTGCCGGTTAAGGTTGAGCTGGACGGGCTGACCGGTACGCTCTGGCGCGGCAGCCTGGCGCGCCTGCAGGTTGATGGCATTGATCAGGGTGCCCTGGAGTGGCGTTGGCAGCCTGCGGGGCTGTTGGCGGGTGAGCTTGAACTGGATCTGGATTGGCGGCCGCGTGACGGCAGGGTACAGGCGGTATTGCGTATGGCCGTCGACCGGCTGTCGCTGGAAGGCGTGCGTGGTCGCCTCAGCGCTGCCAGTATGGCGCAGGTGAACAAGGCGCCGTTTGTGTTGCAGGGAGACTGGCTGCTGGATATACCCCGGCTGACCTTGGCGGATCTGCGCAAGGTAACCGAGGCTAGCGGGCGGATCGCCTGGCAGGATGCCGGTGGCGGGCTACCAAGCCCCCTAGCGCTCGGGAACCTGGGTGCCGATCTGGCGGCGGAAAACGGCTGGCTGGTGATGAGTCTCGCAGATAATGGCGGCCCGCTGGGGCTGGCCGGTACCGCCCGCTGGCAACCGGCCAAACCGCTGAAGCTCGATACCCGGCTACTTGCCCGGGCCGATGCTGATCGGGATCTGGCTGCGGGTCTGCAGCTGCTGGGCCGGGCTGATCCCGACGGCTGGGTGCGCTGGCGCGTGCAACTGCAATGACAGAGATGAAAACGATGAAGACAACTCGAATGGGCTGCTGGATTGTTCTGGCACTGAGCCTGACGGGCTGCGCCGGCAATCAGGTGCGCTCACAGGGCCAGGAGGCGGCGCTGGCCGATGTCCGGGCGCGACTGGCGATGGGGCAATGTGATACCGCACTCACGCAGCAGGTGCAGTCTCTTGGGGAACCGGCGGTCCTGCTTGAGGCGGCCTACCAGTGCCTGACCCTTGCCCGGCTCGATGTGGCGCAGGTTCTCGTGGACAGCTACCGGCAGCAAGGCGAGGCCGTCAGCGAGGCTGATTATGCCGCGTACCTGGCAGCGTTGATTCCCTATGCCCGCTTCGAACTCGCGCGCGGTGACAGTCAGCTGCAGCTGCAACTCGGTCGGGAGGCCCATGCCGCACTGACCGGGTTTGTCAGGGCCCATCCCCAGTCGGGATACCGGGCCGAGATGGTGCCTCGGGTACAGGCTGTCCTTGAGGGTATGGCCCGGGCTGAATACGATCTTGCCGTACTGGATCAGGAACGGGGGGATCTGGCTCGCGCCAAGGCTCGGATGCGCTATGTGCAGAGAGGTTATCCGCGCAGCGCAGCAGCGGCCGACGCAACCGCCTGGCTGCTTGACAATCAAGGCTGACATCTCTGTCTGCAGACGATCATTTGCCGCGGTTCGGGGCAGGGCCGATGCGTTGAAATGGCGCATCGGAGCTGGTCTGGAGGCGGGCTCCTGCCCTTTGATTGTGCACAGCCGGCGAGACTCCTGTCATCTCTTTGTCAAAAGCCGCTGTAAGTCACTGAAATCTCATGCCATATCGTAAGCTATTGATTTTAAAGGTAAAAAAATAGGTTAAAAAATAACCATTTTAAGTGGTGGCCCCGTTCCATATACCCTGAGGCGACTTTTCGGCAGGCTGTCCACACTGTTATCCACAGGTTTTGTGGATAGATTGATGTACGCCCCAAGGGCTGGGGGTGTCGCCCCGCACAGGGGGGGGCGACAAAGGGAGGGAGAGGGTTCAGATACCCTGCGGGATGTCCTCGCCACCCAGCGCATTGGTGAGTGCCGGCAGCAGCTCGCTGAGGGTACTGGCCATGATGGTGAAGCTGGCATCCAGCTGACTGGCCATGTCATCGCCGGCGTTGTCGTCCGCTTCCTCGCGCAGCAGGTCTTCGAACTTGACGCGCTTGAGCGTCAGTTTGTCATCAAGCACAAAGCTGAGCTTTTCCTGCCACTGCAGCGCCAGCTGGCTGACCTGCTTGCCAGTACTCAGATGCAGCTGGATTTCGTCGCTGGCCAGATCCTGACGCTTGCAGCGAACTACGCCGCCGTCCTCAGAGGTGTCGCGCAGTTCACACTCGTCGCCGATCTGCAGTTGTTCCGGCGCCTGGTTGTCTTTCACCCACTGGGTCATGCAGCTGGCAGGTGCGATCTTGACGTTTAGCGGCCGCACCGGCAGTGAACCTGTGCATTCGCGCAGCAGGCTGAGCAGGTCTTCGGCGCGCTTGTGACTGGAGCTGTCTACCGCAATCCAGCCTTCAGCCGCACAGATGCAAGCGAAGGTGGTCTGGGTGCGGGTGAAGGCCCGAGGCAGCAGGGACATCACGATCTCGTCCTTCAGTGTGTCGCGCTCTTTCTTGTACACCTTGCGCGCATCACGATTCTCGATTTCCTCGACCTTCTCTGCCAGCGCCTCCTTGACGACGCTGCCCGGGAGAATGCGTTCTTCCTTGCGCATTGCGATCAGCCAGTAGCCGTTGCTGACTTCTACACGGTTTTCCGAGTGACGTCCCCAGGGCGTGGTCCAGCCGAGGGTGTGGGTTTCCTGACTGGCGCAGGGGCGCGAGGGCTTCTGCTCAAGGGCCTCAATCAGCTGGGATTCGCTGAAGGGGACGGGTTGGCTGAAACGGTAGATAAGCAGATTGCGAAACCACATGGGTGCTGTCCTTCTGTTGCCGTGGGCAGGGCTGCCCGAGAAAACGGCCAATATTGCCCCAGCAGACCGCCGGCAGCCAGTGTTTCCGCGGCCTCCAAATAAGATATTGAAATAACCTGAATTTTTTTTAAAAAAGGTGTTGCCAGAACCGAAAAAGCTCCCTAGAATGCGCACCACTTCGAGAGCAAACGGGTGATTAGCTCAGCTGGGAGAGCATCTGCCTTACAAGCAGAGGGTCGGCGGTTCGATCCCGTCATCACCCACCACTCGAGAAGAATAGCGCAGCGGTAGTTCAGTTGGTTAGAATACCGGCCTGTCACGCCGGGGGTCGCGGGTTCGAGTCCCGTCCGCTGCGCCATTTCCCCCTCCTGCAGTATCTTCCCTCAGGTTTTATCCGGTACGTTCCGTACCTGTTCACATTCCCGTTTCTTCCGGTAGCCGGACGTTTAAAGCCCTGCTAAGCTGGCGCTTCTTTTCGCCCGTAAAGGGCTTGTCTACTGAGGTAAGCATGAAGCGTAATCTGCTGGCAGTCAGCATTGCAGTCGGGGCTCTGGCTCTGGCCGGTTGTAACAAGGATGAACCGGAACTCACTACTCCCATTCAACAAGCGTCTTACGGCATCGGCCTGAACATGGGTCAGAGTCTGCTGCAGGACGGTTTGGGTGATATCGACCCGCAAGCGCTGGCGCTGGGCCTGCAGGATGCCCTGGGCAGTCAGGAGCAGCGTGTTGGCGATGAAGAACTGACTAACGCTTTCAACGAGTTGCAGCAGCGCTCCCAGGAGCGCGCCGAGGCGCTGGCCCAGGAAGCGCTGGATGCCAACAAGAAGTATCTTGAAGAGAATGCCGCCAAAGACGGCGTGACCGAAACCGACTCCGGCCTGCAGTACGAGGTGGTGACATCCGGTGATGCGGACGGTCCGCAGCCGCAGGCTGATGACGTGGTTGTCGTTCACTACGAAGGTCGCCTGCTTGATGGCACCGTGTTCGACAGCTCCGTTCAGCGTGGTGAACCGGCCGAGCTGCCGGTGGCTGGTGTGATTCCGGGTTGGGTTGAAGTGCTGCAGATGATGCACGTTGGTGACAAGTGGACTGTTACCGTGCCGGCCGAGCTGGCCTATGGTCCGCGTAGCCCGAGTCCGGTCATCCCGCCGAACTCCATTCTGGTGTTCGACATGGAACTGATGTCGATCAAGCCGCGCGGCGAGTAAGCGCGCGGTAACACGTTGGAATGCCCGGTGCAAGGCCTCCGGGTGTTCCCGTGTTACCTTTATGCACATTCTTCGGTAACGTCCGCTGTTTACTTTCCGCTGTTTTTCTGATCCCGCTTCTTCTCGCTAACTCGCTGAAAAAACTGCATTTTTTGCTTTGGTTAAAATGTGCGCGGTTTGTCTGCAGGCGCATGTAAACGGGCGTTTGAGCGACTTTTCCTGATTTTCTTCACAGACTTATCCACAGAAGCTGTGGGTAACCTCGAGGTTACTGGTAGCGGTCTACCAGGTCGGTGATCTGCCCCTCATCCAGCAGGCGATGAATGGCATCAATCAACCGTCGGTGGTCCTCCGGTTGTCTCGGCGTGGCGCAGCGCAGGGCGAAGCGTTCGATTTCCCAGTCACTGATGCGGATGCCGGCCGGCTTGCCAAGCAGATAGTGCTGCAACGGCCGACGCAGTTCTACGGTCGCGTCTAGACGGCGGCGTTCCAGCATCTTGATGCGGGTATTGAGATCGCGGACGTCGTGGCGAGTCAGTTGGCCGCTCTCGAACGCGTCCGTGAGCTTGCTGCTGTAGTGGTAGCCCAGTGTGGTACCCACCATAGCCCCCCTGAGGTCATTTATGCTGGAGGGGGGCTGGCTGGTGCTTCGCGTGGCGATGACGTCAGCGTCCTCATACAGCACCTCACTCCAGAGCATCTGCTCGGGGTGAGTGTGCCAGGAGGGTTGGGTATTGCAGATAATGTCGATTTGCCGTCGGTTGAAGGCGTCGTCGATCCGGTTGTTGGGTACCGGGATAAACTGCACTGAGCGGTCAGTAGCATTGGCTACCAGCTGACCAAGGTCTTTGGTCAGGCTGGATTGCAGGCTGGCGCCGTCCATCACCACATACGGAGGCGGATCTGAAGGCGAGAAGCCCCATTTGATGGGGGCGGCAAGGCTGGAAGCCGACCACGGCAGCAACAGCGCCCCCAGATAGATTGGTATCAGCCTCACGATATGACCTGTATCTTGGACTTACCTAAGCATAGATCAACGCCGGTATTCAGCTACACAGATTGAGGTGTCGCTCGCTGCCGTCGAGACCGTCAATCGGTAGATCCTGAATGACCAGGCTGAAGCCCCGCTGCCGTTTTGCCTCGTGCTTTGCCCTGGACGCCAGTTCGGCCAGACGTGCCGGGTCGAACTGGCGAGCGCGGCTTCCAATCAGGGGCAGAATGCCGATCGACAGATTCAGCAGATCATGGCTGCGCCAGCGGCCTTCCCGGTCGGGTGCGGTGAAGCTCCGGCTTTGCAGGTGCTCGGCCCGGTAAAGGGTGCGGCATAGCTGCTGGAAACGGTTATCCAGGCTATGCAGGCGCTCCCGCCAGTCGTCACTTTGCATTACCAGGATGAAGTCGTCGCCGCCGATGTGGCCGACGAAGTCGCAACGCGGATCACAGAGCTCGCGCAGTAGCTGCGCGAGGCCAAGCAGGATTTCGTCACCCTTGCCATAGCCATACAGGTCGTTGAAGGGCTTGAAGTTGTCCAGGTCGATATAGCACAGCTGCGCATCGACTCCGCGCTCCAGCAGGCGTTGCAGGCACTGCTGGATCGGTATATTGCCAGGCAGCAGGGTCAGCGGATTGGCGTGTCTTGCCTGCTGCAGTTTCAGCTCGGTGATCTGACGGAGCACGTCGATCCCGCGTCCCAGTCCCTTGTAAATACCCTGATCGACAATGATGAAGTCATCCTCAAGGCGCTGGCGCGCGCGGCTCGTCAGCAGTCGGCTGACACGTTGCAGGCTCTGACGGATATCGACGATCAGGCAGTCGGGGTCCATCAACTGTCGAATCGGCTTGCGGCTGTGGATTTCCTGGGCAAAGGGCTTGAGCATGATATGGCTCAGGGTATGCCGTTGCACTGCGCCGACGGGGTGACCCTGCTCATTGATGATCGCCAGGGTGTTGAGGGTTGGCTGCTGCTGAAAGCTGTCGAGGACGGTCTGTACTTTGGTGTCGTCCGGTACGCCCGGTATGGGTAGCAGCAGGCTGTGAATCGGTGCGTCATCCACCACGCTGGATGGACTCTGGCCGATGCGCTCGCCTAGCTGGATTTCGTCGACGCGCGGGTGGCTGTCTGGGCGTCCGAGCAGGTAGCCCTGAACCCAGTCGATGCCTATGTCCTCCAGTACTGCCAGCTCTTCGGGCTGCTCGATACCCTCTGCGATAACGCAGGCACGGGACGCTTTGGCCATATGCAGGATGGAGGCGACAAACTCCCGTTTTACCGGGTCTCGGTGAATGCCATCGATAAAATGGCGGTCGATCTTCACAAACTCCGGTTGCAGCTCTGACCACAGGCGCAGGCTGGAATAGCCAGCCCCAAGGTCATCCAGTGCGATGGAGAATCCCATGTCGCGATAGTGGTGCAATGCGCTGCGCAGCAGTGACAGGTCCTCGATAGGTGCCTGCTCCGTCAGCTCAATGACGACCTGGTCAGGCTTGAGTCCATTGCGCTGCAGAATCTCCAGTGTCCGCCCCGGGTAGTGCTGATGCTCAAGCAGACTCTCCGGCGAGACATTGAGAAATAGCTTGCCCGGCAGGTTCAGGTTGCAGAAGCGGCTGACGGCGCGATCCCGGCAGAGCATCTCCAATTCGGTCAGGATGCCGTGGTGGCGGGCTGCGGCGAACAGGGTGACCGGGGAGTGCAGCGGGCTGTCGGACGGACCGCGGCTGAGCGCCTCAAAACCGACAATACGCTCTTCCAGCGTCGAGACGATCGGCTGAAACAGGCTGGTGACCGCGCCGCGGTTGAGTATGGAGATGAGGGCCTGACGTTGTTCGGACACGGTCATAGAGGTTCCCAGGCAAATGAAAGTGGCCGTACCTGGCCGCCCGGGCTCGCGCTAGAGGCGTGCGCGGGATTCGTCCTGACCACGCAAGTGTGTCACTGGGGTGTGACAGAAGGATGACAGTATGATGGCCATCCGACGGCATGGGCCATCGGATGGCGGCTGGAGGGGGTCAGTCGACGGTCGCGACCTGATGCTCGAGTTGCAGCAGGTCGAGCAGGATGTGACTGGTCTCGACCAGGAAGGCATCGTCCTGTGCCGGGTTTTCCTCTTCCTCGCTGTGGTCGGGCTCCAGCAGCGGGTCGCGGTTCTCCAGCGTACTTAGCGGCTCTTCGCCCCGCGCAGTCAGTCGCTGGTTTTCCAGTGCGAGCAGGCGGGCCTCATAGTCGTCCTGGCGCTGCTTGCGCTTGGCTTCATTCAGCGGCACGGTCTGTTGTGCGCGAATCTCGGCATCCAGGTTGATGCGGGCCAGGGTGTAGATGAAGTCCGGGTCCTTCGCTGCACGCGCCTCGTGCTGTTTCTGCAGCTGCGAGATAAACGGCTGCAACTGGCTGCTGGCGCGGAAGCGCGCCGGCGCGATGGTATCCCATGGCATCGCGTGGGGCAGGGCGCTTTCGCCAATTTCCTTGCTGTCGAGCAGCGACGGGTAGCTGATGTCCGGTACCACACCCCGGTGCTGGGTGCTCTGACCGGACACCCGGTAGAACTTGGCCAGGGTCAGCTTTAGTTCACCGTGGTTGAGCGGCTGGATTGATTGCACGGTGCCCTTGCCGAAGGTGGACTCGCCGATGACCAGTGCGCGGCCGTAGTCCTGCATCGCGCCGGCGAAAATTTCCGAGGCCGAGGCAGACAGGCGGTTGACCAGTACCGCCAGCGGGCCGTTGTAGGCGATACCGGCTTCCGGGTCGTCCAGTTGCTGAACCTGACCCTGGCTGTCGCGCACCTGCACGGTGGGGCCCTGGTCAATGAACAGGCCGGTCAGCTCGGTTGCCTCCTGCAGTGAGCCGCCACCGTTATCACGCAGATCCAGCACGACGCCGTCCACATTTTGGGTGCTCAGTTCGCCAAGCAGGCGGCGCACGTCACGGGTGGTGCTGCGGTAGTCGGGGTCACCCTGGCGGTAGGCCTTGAAGTCGATGTAAAAACCGGGCACCTCGATCACGCCGATGCGGTAATCGTGGCCTTGCTGGTTGATCGTGATGATTGACGATTTGGCAGCCTGATCCTCCAGCTTGACCGCTTCGCGGGTCAGCTGGATTACCTTGCTGGTCAGATCGCCCGGCGGGTTGCTGGCCGGGATGACTTCCAGGCGCACGGGCGAGCCTTTGGGGCCGCGGATCAGCTTGACGACTTCGTCCAGGCGCCAGCCAACCACATCGACCATGTCGTCGTTACCCTGGGCTACGCCGATGATCTTGTCGCTGGTTGCCAGCTGCTGGCTGCGCTGTGCAGGCCCCGCCGGTACCAGGCGCACGATCCTGGTGTATTCGTTGTCGCTTTGCAGTACCGCACCGATACCCTCGAGCGACAGGCTCATGTTGATGTCGAAGTTCTCGGCGTTCTCCGGCGAGAGATACTGGGTATGCGGATCGTAGACCTGGGCCATGGCATTTATATAGCTCTGGAACAGATCCTCGGAGCGGGTCTGGTTGATCCGGATCTGCTGGCCACGGTAACGCTTGCCCAGCAGCTCCCTGATTCCGGCCATGTCCTTGCCAGCCAGCTTCAGGCGCAGTACCTCGTCCTTGGCCTGTGCGCGCCAGAGTTGTTCAAGACCCTGATCGTCAGCGACCCAGGGCGCGTCTTCGCGATCAACCAGAATCTCCTGGTCGCTGCTGAAGTCAAGCGTGTCCAGCTTGTTGTCGATCAGGTCCAGGGTGAAGGCCAGACGCTGCTGGACGCGCTGCAGCTGGCGTTTGTGCATGGCGAAGCCAACGCTCAGATCGCCAGCCTTCAGCAGGTCGTCGAAGCGCAGACGATTGCCGGCGAAGGCATCGATATCCTGCTGGGTAAACAGGCTGCGCTGGGGGTCGAGCTGCTTGATATAGGTGTCATAGATCTGGGCAGACAGATCGTCGTCCAGACGAATGCGGTTGTAGTGGTGGCGGCGCAGTAATTCGACGGTATTCAGGCTGGCAATGACCTGATCCCGGGTCGGCTGCAGTGAATCGAGGTCGAGGGCTTGATTCTGCTCGGCCGAGAGCACACTGCCGCTGAAGCTCAGCAGGGCAATGAGACAGGACTGGCGCAGGAGAGGGAAACCTTTCATCTGGGGTATCGTGTCCGGAGAGAGTATGCTTTTGGAGTTCCGACGGGAGCGCAGAGTTCCCGCGTATGGCCACTATTGAATGAACTATGGAGGTAGCGTGAGAGGATTGCAAGCTGAGGGCGGAGAGCTGTCCTGGCAGGTCCAGCCTGCTGCAGAGCTGAAATCTGGCGAAGTTCGCGTTCGTGTGATGGCCGCCGGTTTGAACCGCGCCGACCTGCTGCAGAAAGCGGGTATGTATCCACCGCCACCCGGGGTAACCAGTGTGCTGGGCCTGGAGTGCGCCGGCGAGGTGATTGAGGTAACCGAAGGGGCGCGCTGGAAGATCGGTGATCGCGTGTGTGCGTTGCTGGCCGGCGGCGGTATGGCTGAAGAAGTGGTGGTTGACCAGCGCCATCTGCTGGCGGTGCCGGACAACCTGAACTGGGCCGAGGCGGCAGCCATTCCGGAGGTGTTCAGCACCGCCTGGTTGAATGTGTTTGTGTTGGGCAATGCGCGCCCGGGCGAGAAGGTGCTGATTCACGCCGGTGCCAGTGGCGTGGGCACTGCGGCAATTCAGCTGTGCAAGGCGCAGGGCAACCCCTGCTGGGTCAGTGTCGGCAGTCAGGACAAGCTGGATGCCTGTGTTGAACTGGGTGCCGAGGGTGGCGTGCTGCGTCAGGGCGGGATTGCTGCGCTGAAGGATTTTGGTCCGTTCAATGTTGCGCTTGATCCGGTCGGCGCTACCTACGCTGCTGATCATCTGGATCTCTTGGCGCTGGATGCGCGCTGGGTACTGATTGGTCTGATGGGCGGCCGCGACGCGACGCTGGATCTGGCCAAGGTGCTGGCCAAGCGCATCAGTCTGATCGGCTCAACCCTGCGCACCCGTGATGCCGAGTTCAAGGCCACCCTGCTGGCCGACATGGAGCAGCGCCTGATGCCCCAGTTTGCATCCGGTGAGCTCAAGCCGATGGTGGCAAAGACCTTCGGTTTTGCCGATGCGACTGCTGCGTTTGAAGAGCTCGCGCGTGATCAGGTGATCGGCAAGGTGATTCTGGTGCGCGAAGACTGATTGTCCGCGCTCCGAGCCACAACAAGCCCCAGGCGTTGCTGACGCTTGGGGCTTTTTTGTGGTGCTGTGCGGGAGTCTGCCAGCGCTTGTTGTGATGGGGCTTTCGCGGACACGCTGCGCTTAGTCCGCCCTACAGCGCAGCGTGTCCGCGAAGGGGCAGCGCTCAGATCAGCTGTGCGCTGTTGCAGAAGGCGGTCAGTACGGTAATCAGATAGCCCGGGTCGCGGCTGCCGGCCAGTTCCCGGATCGAGTGCATGGCAAAGGTCGGTGCGCCGATGTCGACAGTGCGCACGCCCAGACGGCTCGCGGTGATTGGGCCGATGGTGCTGCCGCAGCCCATGTCACTGCGCACGACGAAGGCCTGGACCGGGACGTCTGCACTGGCGCAAAGGTGGCGGAAGAACGCAGCGGTTTCGCTGTTGGTGGCGTAGCGCTGGTTGCTGTTGATCTTGATGACCGGGCCGGCGTTGAGTTTGGGGCCATGGTTTTCGTCATGCTTCATGGCAAAGTTCGGGTGCACGGCGTGGGCGTTGTCGGCCGAGACCAGCAGTGAGTGCTGGATCAGCTGAATGCGCTCGGCATCGTCCGGCACCAGGCGGCGCAGGACGTCTTCAAGGAAGGGACCGTCGGCGCCGCAGCAGGAGGAGGAGCCGATTTCCTCGTGGTCGGTGCAGACCAGCAGGCACGGCTGCTCGCCATCGCTGTTCAGTAGTGCCTGCAGGCCGGCGTGACAGGACAGCAGGTTGTCCAGCCGGGCGGCGCTGAAAAAGTCACCCTCAAGGCCGATCTGTGCCGGTGGCTGGGTGTCGTAGAAGCTCAGTTCGTAGTCCAGCACGGCAACGTTGGTGCAATCGGGGTGCTGTTGTTGCAGCTGGGCCGCGAGCAGGGCGCGCAGATCGCGGCCGCCATCCAGACTGTGCGCGAGTATCGGCGGCATGTCGGTCTGCGGGTTGATCGGCTGACCGTCGTTGACGCCACGGTTGAGGTGGATCGCCAGGTTCGGAATGACCGCGACAGGGCGCTTGAAGTCGATCAGGCGGCTTGTCAGCCTGCCATCGGCGGTGCGGAAGGTCACGCGGCCGGCCAGCGACAGGTCGCGGTCGAACCAGGGGGCGAGCAGGGCGCCGCCGTAGATCTCCACGCCCAGTTGCCAGAGGCCTTGCTGGTCCTTTTCCGGCTGCGGCTTGACCCGCAGGCAGGGGCTGTCGGTGTGGGCGCCGATCAGGCGCAGGCCGCGGCTGCGAAGGGCGCCGTCTGCGCCGAGCTGAAAGGCGATGATCGAGGAGTCGTTGCGGGTGACCAGATAGCGTCCCCCCGCTTTCAACTGCCAGTCTTCACGCTCGTTCAGGGCTTTAAAGCCGGCGGCAACCAGGCGTTCGCGCAGGGTGGCCGTGGCGTGAAAGGGGGTGGGTGAACTGGCGATAAAGTCAGCCAGGTCCTGAAGCTGTTGGTCCTGCATGAGGTTCTCCTGCAAGGTTGAATTCAGGCCCGTGATCAGAACGGGCAGGGGCTCTCGAATGCCATGCGTTCACCGGTTTCCGGATGGCTGATGGTCAGCCTCGCAGCGTGCAGTGCCAGGCGCGGGCAGGCTTCCAGAGCGGCACCCTCGGCGTACAGGCGATCACCCAACAGTGGATGCCCGATCGCCAGCATGTGCACGCGCAGCTGGTGCGAGCGGCCGGTAATGGGGGTCAACTCCACCCGGCAGTAGTCCTGATGGCGCTCGAGCACGCGCCAGAACGTCTGTGCGTGCTTGCCGAGTTCGTGGTCAACGATGTGCCGCGGTTTATTGGGTGGATCATAGCGCAGCGGCAGGTCGATATGTCCCGCGTCACCCTCGGGCTGACCCCAGCACAGGGCGATGTACGCCTTCTCGGTCTCGCGGTCGTGGAACTGGCGTGACAGCTCGCGATGGGCGTCGGGGTTGCGGGCGATTACCAGCAGGCCGGAGGTTTCCCAGTCCAGTCGATGCACAATGCGGGCTTCGGGGTAGCCGTTTTCCTGCAGGCGGGTGATCAGGCAGTCTTTGTTGTCCTCGGCGCGGCCGGGGACAGACAGCAATAGGGTCGGCTTGTCGACGATCAGGAAGGTCGGATCCTGATGAATGATGCCGATATGGGTCAGGGGCATGGGAAATCCGCGGCGCCGCCCGGACGGGCGGCACCGACTTGCTCAAGGGCGTTCGGGCAGGGTGATGTTGAGTTCAAGAATCGAGCAATCATCCTGATTGTCCAGCGCGACGTGTACCTGTTCGCGATCGATAGGAACGTACTTGCTGATGACATCGATGATTTCTTGCTGCAGCTGCGGCAGGTAGTCCGGCTGATTACGCTGGCCACGCTCGTGGGCAACGATGATCTGCAGGCGCTCCTTGGCAATCGACGCGGGCGTCGATTTCTTGCGATCGCGGAAATAATCGAAAATGCTCATTAACGCCCTCCGAACAGGCGCTGCAGCAGGCCCTTCTTCTGTGCTTCCAGGAACCGGTGCGGAATATCCTTGCCCAGCAGGCGCTCGACGGCGTCACTGTAGGCCTGACCGGCATCGCTTTTCTCGTCCATGATCACCGGAATACCCTGGTTCGAGGCCTTGAGAACGGCCTGTGACTCGGGAATCACGCCCAGCAGCGGGATGGAGAGGATGTCTTCTACGTCTGACACCGACAGCATTTCGCCGTTTTCAACGCGCTCGGGGTTGTAGCGGGTCAGCAGCAGGTTTTCCTTGATCTTCTCACCGTTCTCGGCGCGGCGGGATTTGCTCGAGAGCAGACCCAGCATGCGGTCGGAGTCGCGCACGGAGGAGACTTCAGGGTTGGTGACCACAACCGCTTCATCGGCGAAATACATCGCCAGATGAGCACCTTTCTCGATGCCGGCCGGGGAGTCGCAGACGATGTAGTCGAAGGTTTCCTTCAGCTCGTTCAGAACACGCTCAACGCCTTCGACGGTCAGGGCGTCCTTGTCGCGGGTCTGGGACGCCGGCAGGATGAACAGGTTGTCGGAGCGCTTGTCCTTGATCAGGGTCTGATTCAGGTTGGAATCGCCGTTGATCAGATTGACGAAATCGTAGACCACGCGGCGTTCGCAGCCCATGATCAGATCCAGATTACGCAGGCCCACGTCGAAGTCGACGATAACGGTCTTGAAACCGCGCAGTGCCAGTCCGGTACCGATGGCGGCACTGGTGGTCGTTTTGCCCACCCCGCCTTTGCCTGATGTGACAACGATGACTTTTGCCAAAATGACCTTCCTGTCGAAATTGTCTGGATAGTGGAGCGCACCGGACTCAATTGGTTCCCGGTGCGGTGATAAGGAATATGGCTACGGCGGAACTCGGTCACAGACCAGAGAAAGAGGGCCCCCGATTGGCTCGACAGTATCGGTTAAAGCCCGCTGATCTTCAAGCTGTCACCCGCCAGGCTGATCTGCACGGCCTGCTTCCATTGTTGCTTGCGCAGATCTTCGGCCACCTTGTACTGCCCGGCAATGGAAACCAGCTCGGCTTCCAGGCTCTGACAGAAGATACGCGCCTCCTGGTTGCCCTGTACACCGGCAAGGGCGCGCCCGCGTAGCGGCCCGTAGACGTGGATATGGCCGTCGGCGAGCAGCTCGGCACCGGCACTGACCGGGGCCATGACGATCAGGTCGCCGCCGCGGGCGTAGACCTGCTGGCCGCCGCGAACCGGTTCGGTGATGATTTTGCCGGCGATGGCGGCGGGCGGCGCAGGTGGCGGGACTTCGACGGCGGGTGCCGGCGCCGGCTTGGGCGCCGGTTCCGGCAGATCCAGGCTGCGCTCACGCTGTCGACCGGGGGGCAGCAGCACCATATTGGCGCCCTGAGCCAGCTCGCGGAACGCCTCGCCGCCGCGCAGGGCAACCGGCTGCAGGCCGTGGTCACGGCAGAGGTTGAGCAGGTGGCGCAAGGTCAGGTCGGTGAGCGGTTCGTTCAGTTTGTCGAGGGCAATCACCACCGGGGTGTCGACGAAGAAATTGGGCGCCTGCTCGACCTTCTCGGCCAACTGCCGGGCGAACTGGTCCGGTGCCAGGCGAATCAGCTCGACCAGCGTCATCGTCAGCATGCCGCCCTTGAGGTGGAATACCGGGTCGTTGTCGAGCAGGTCGAGGGTAGTATCAGCAGTCATGATCAATCCAGTTTGCAAATTGGGGCGCGCCCCGGCGCTCGGAGCGGCCGCGGGCGTACCCGCTGTTCTGCGCTTCCTTATATAGATAGAGTGGGTTGATCGCAAGCCGGGTTCGGTCTGACTGGCGAGGCTTTGGCTTCGTTCGGGCATCGCGGCTGGCGATCAGGCGGCTACAAGCCATAGAATGTGCGTTTTCGCTGAATGGATCCGTTGATGGAAAGGCCGGGCTTCTCTGCAGCATTGCTGCATCCGCGTTACTGGTTACTCTGGCTTGGGCTGGGGCTGCTGTGGCTGGTGGTCCAGTTGCCGTACCGCTGGCTGCTGGCGCTGGGACGGGTTGTGGGGTGGGGCATGTTCCATCTGATGGGTGAGCGCCGTGAGGTTGCCCGCACCAATCTGGCGCTGTGCTTTCCCGAGATGTCGGAGATTGCGCGTGAGCGCCTGTTGCGCGAGAACTTTGCCTCCAACGGCATCGCCCTGTTTGAAATGGCCATGGCCTGGTGGTGGCCGCGCAAGCGGCTGGCTGGTCTGGCGCATATCGAGGGTCTTGAGCATTTGACCAATGCTGCAGCCCAGGGCAAGGGTGTGGTCCTGATGTCGCTGCACTTCACCACTCTGGAGATCGGTGCTGCCCTGCTGGGGCAGGCGGTAACCATCGATGGCATGTATCGTGAGCATCGCAACGCGGCCTTTGATTTCGTGCAGCGCCGGGGCCGCGAGCGTCACAATCTTGATGCCAAGGCGGTGGAGCGCGAGGACGTGCGCAGCATGATGCGTTCGCTGCGCACCGGCCGGGCAATCTGGTATGCGCCGGACCAGGACTACGGCCGTAAGGCCAGTGTCTTTGTGCCGTTATTCGGGGTTGAAGCGGCGACCGTTACCGCGACCAGTACCTTTGCCCGCTTGGGCAAGGCACTGGTGGTGCCCTTTACCCAGACCCGGCTGCCAAACGGACAGGGCTACCGGCTGACCGTGCATCCGCCGCTGACTGACTTTCCCGGCGAAAGCGAGACCGCGGACGCACTGCGCATCAATCAGTGGGTTGAACAGGCGGTGCGTGAGCAGCCTGAGCAATACATGTGGGTGCATCGCCGCTTCAAGACGCGGCCTGAAGGGCAAAGCCGGCCGTATGCCAAGCGGCGTCGGCGCAAGCGCCGGGCACGGCGCAGCTGATGAATCCGCGCATCGGCAGTGATTGCGCCGGGCTGATCCTGTCTGGAGGCGGTGCCCGTGCGGCCTATCAGGTCGGCGTACTGTCGGTCATCGCCGAGCTGTTGCCGGAGGGCGCGGCGAACCCCTTTCCGGTCATCTGCGGCACGTCTGCGGGCGCCATCAATGCGCTGGCGCTGGCGACCCATGCGCAGCACTTTGCCGAAGGGGTGAATCGTCTGGATGCGGTCTGGTCCGGTTTTCACTGTGACCAGGTGTACCGCACCGACTGGCCGGGGGTGACTGCTCAGGCCTGGCGCTGGACCAAGGCCAACCTGCTTGGTTTTCCGAGCAAGCAACCAACCGCCTTGTTGGACAATGCTCCGCTGCGCGCTCTGCTGCAGCAGACGCTGCATTTTGGACAGATAGATGAAGCGCTGCAGGCCGGCCTGCTGCAGGCCGTGTCGGTCAGCGCCTTTGGCTATCAGTCGGCCGAGTCGGTCAATTTCTATCAGGGGCGTGAGCGGATCGCGCCCTGGTCCCGGCACCGGCGTGTCGGGGTGCAGACGCGGCTGGGGCTGGAGCACCTGATGGCGTCGTCGGCCATTCCGCTGGTATTTCCCCCGGTTCTGCTCAACCGCGAGTGGTTCGGCGATGGGGCTGTGCGCCAGCAGGCGCCCATCAGCCCGGCGCTGCATCTGGGTGCCAACAAGGTTTTGGTGATCGGTGTGTCGGACAATCTGGCCGATCCTCCAGGGGGGCGACGCGGGCCGCGCCTGCGGGCTGCTGCGCCGCCAACGCTGGCGCAGATCGGCGGGCATCTGCTGAACAGTACCTTTGTCGATAATCTTGAAGCGGATGTCGAGCTGCTGGACCGGATGAATCGGCTTGCCGGTTACCTGCCAAGCGCTGCACGGCAGTCGGGCAGGGGGGTACGTCAGGTTGAGGTACAGATCATTTCGCCGAGCGAACCGCTGGATGTGATCGCGGCCAGGCATCGCAAGCTGCTGCCTCGCTCCCTGCGGGCCTTCCTGCGCGGCAGCGGTGCAACCCGGGCATCAGGCGGCAGCGTGGTCAGTTATCTGCTGTTTGAAGCGGATTACACCCGCGAGTTGATAGAGCTGGGCCGGCGTGATGCGATGGCCCAGCGCGATGCCCTGCAGCGCTTTTTGGGGCTGCTCTGTCTGGTGCCGAACGCCTCCTGAGCGGCTTCGGCGCCAGCCGGATCCGCCCTTAGCCAGCCACCAGAACGCGAATCGCATCGAGCCGCAGTTTGGCCTGTTGCAGCAGGTGGTCACCCTCACGCAGGCGTTGCTCCAGCGCCCCGATTTCTTCATCGCGGACCAGCGGGTTGACCTGTTGCAGGGCCTTCAGGCGCTCAATCTCTTCGCGCAGCTCGTTGCCCAGCTGCTGTCGTGCGGCTTCAACCAGCTGCTGGTGCTGCGCGGCCGCTGCCTGCTCCCCTTGGCCCAGCAGCTTCTCGATAGGCTCGCGCTGGGTTTTGGCGATCTTCACAGCCAGCTGCCGCGGCACCGATTCGACCTGCGAATCCAGCGTGTCAAAGCTGACCTTGGCTGCCAGGTTGTTACCGTTGATATCCAGCAGGCAGCGGATCGGCGTGGGTGGCAACACGCGCTGCAGTTGCAGTGCGCGCGGGGCGACCGCCTCGCACACGTAGATACACTCCAGCAGCATGGTGCCGGGTTTGAGGGCCTTGTTCTTCAGCAAGCCGACGGCACTGTTGCCCATGCTGCCGGACAGCACCAGATCCATGCCGCCCTGCAGCATCGGGTGTTCCCAGGTGAGGAACTGCATGTCTTCGCGTGACAGGGCCGTGTCGCGATCATAGGTGATGGTCACGCCTTCGTCGTTACCCAGCGGGAAGCCGGCATCGAGCATGCGTTCGCCCGGGCGCAGGATCAGTGCGTTGTCGGAATGATCCTCGCTGTCGACGCCGAATACATCGAACAGGCGTTCCATATAAATAGGCAGCTGGAAGTCACTGTCCTGACGGGCGATGGTCTCCAGCATCTGTTCGGAGTCCTTGTGACCGCGCGAATGCAGTTCCAGCAGCCGGTCACGGCCGTTGTGCATCTCCTCTTCCAGCGCCAGACGCTGCGTGCGGGCACGTTCGATCAGGCTTTCCCAGCCGTCCTGGTGCGGATGGTCCAGGTGCTGCAGCAGCTCGCTGCCAAACTGGTGCTGCAGGGCATTGCCGGTCGGGCAGGTGGCGCGGAAGGCGTTCAGCGCGCTGTCGTACCACTCGACCAGATGCGCCTGGGCGGTCCCTTCAAGATAGGGCACATGCAGCTGGATGGTGTGCTGCTGGCCGATACGGTCGAGACGGCCGATGCGCTGCTCGAGCAGGTCCGGATGGCTTGGCAGATCAAACATGACCAGGTGGTGGGCAAACTGGAAGTTGCGGCCCTCGCTGCCGATTTCCGAGCAGATCAGCACCTGTGCGCCAAACTCCTCGTCGGCGAAGAAGGCCGCCGCACGATCGCGCTCGATGATGCTCATGCCTTCATGGAAAACGGAGGCCGGAATCCCGCTGCGCACACGCAGGGCGTCCTCCAGATCGAGTGCTGTTTCAGCGTGGGCACAGATGACCAGAATCTTGGTGCGCTTGAGCAGCTTGAGGGTGTCGATCAGCCATTCGACCCGCGGGTCGGCCTGCCACCAGGGGGCGTCGGCGTCCCGATCGGCCTGCATCGTCTGCTCCGGATACAGGGCGGCCTGGCCCTCGAGATCCTGATATTGCTCGGGGCAGGGCAACGGGTAGGCGTGCAGCTGACGCTCCGGGAAACCGGAGATCGCAGCGCGGGTATTGCGATACAGCACGCGCCCGGTGCCATGGCGGTCCAGCAGCTGGCGGATCAGGCTCTCGCGGGCGGCGGTGGCGTCAGGGCCGCCCTTGCTCACGCTATCCAGCAGGCCGGTGGCGCTGTCGCCCAGCCAGCCGGAGATGGCGGCGTTGTCTTCGGCGCTCAGCTGGTCTTCCTCAAGCAGGTGCTGTACCGCCTCGGCAACGGGCTGGTACCGCTCGGTTTCCCTGATGAACTCTTCCAGGCTGTGGAAGCGGTCCGGGTCAAGCAGACGCAGACGGGCAAAGTGACTGGCCTGGCCCAGTTGTTCCGGGGTCGCTGTCAGCAACAGTACCGCCGGTGTGCGCCGGGCAAGGCCTTCAATCAGTGTGTACTCTTCGCTTGGCTGCTCTTCGTGCCAGACCAGGTGATGCGCTTCATCGACAATGAGCATGTCCCAGTCGGACTGGTCCAGGTAGTCCCGTGCCTTGTCGTTTTCCAGCAGGAACTCCAGCGCGACCAATGCCAGCTGGGCCTCCTCGAAGGGGTTGTTTTCGGCACCGTTGCAGCGGTCGGCATTGAATAGTGCGAACTCCAGATTGAAGCGACGGCGCATCTCGACCAGCCATTGATGCTGCAGGTTCTCCGGTACGACGATCAGCACGCGACGGATGCGGCCGGTCTGCAGCTGGCGATGCAGGATCAGGCCGGCTTCGATGGTTTTGCCCAGCCCCACTTCGTCAGCCAGCAGCACGCGTGGCGCCATGCGGTCGGCAACGTCGCGGGCGATATGCAGCTGATGGCCGATCGGTTGGGTGCGTACTCCAGCCAGGCCAAGCAGCGGCGAGCGCTGGATGCGGCAGAAATGGCGCAGGCTTTCAAAGCGCAGGCTGAACCAGGGCAGGGGGTCGATCTGGCTGGCGAAAAGACGATCGCTGGCCAGCCGGAACTGAATGAAATTGTCCAGCATGGTTTCGGCAAAGGCGGCCGGGGTGCCGTCGTCCCGCAGGCCGGCGTAGGCCAGCAGACCATCCTCTTCGACCACGTCGCTGACGATCATGCTCCAGCCTTCGTGGTGGGTAATGCTGTCGCCCGGACTGAAACGCACGCGGGTAAGCGGCGCATTGCGCAGCGCGTAGTGGCGGGTTTCGCCGCTGGCGGGGAAGAGCATGACTACCAGGCGGGCGTCCTGCGACAGTACCGTACCGAGACCCAGTTCCGATTCGCTGTCGCTGACCCAGCGTTGTCCGGGGGTAAAACCTGTCATGCCGCTCTCCTGGTGGTGCAAAAAAGGGCGCATATCTTACCCGATCGCCCGGGTACCCGAAACCGCGGTGTTGCGCCGATCCGGTCGGTCTGAATATCTTGCATTGATTAAAAATTGCTCAGTTTTGTGCGCAATGACACAGTACAGGGGTAAACCTATTGGTCTGACAGTCGATAACCATTGTAGACGTGGTGTGTGTTGACGCTGGAAATCCGGCGTCCGGGCGATGAGGTTCAACAATCATGCTGATTCCGGGTTTGCCGCCTGCAGGAGCGCAAAATGATGCGTTCAGGGCCAAAACAGAGGTCAAGCCGTCCGCGGCCACCGAGCCCGTGCACGACGCCACAACTGAGCAGGTTGAGCGTCGCCGTCAGGACAAGGGGCGCTGGCCGGACCGCCGCCGTCGTCGCCGTCGCGTGCATACCCTGCAGGAGCAGCCGCCGGAGGAACGCGAGCTGGATCTGCCAAAGAAGGGGTTGCTGGTTGACATCGAAGTCTGAGGCGATGCTAGTCTGATGGCTCTCAACATCGTCCGTGAAGGTCAAGCGATGACAGATAAACATGACACCCCTGCTGTAATCGACTTTGCCGAGGCGCGTCGTCAACGCATTCACGATATCCACGATGCTCGCCTGGAGGCTATGCGTGATGCGTTCTCTCGGGCGCTGCCGTTGCCGTCTGGCAAGGCCGGTGGCAAGAAGCGCAAGAAAGGAAAGAAGTCGCGTTAGTGTGGCAACACCTGCCATTGATCCGTGTCAATAACCCCGCATGTCGTAAGGCTTAACCTGCAGTCATTGAAAACGCAGGAGGTGCCTTATGTACGTTGATGAAGCGGTCATTGCTGGTGTGATTACTGTCGGTCTGATGGTTGCCTTTCTGGGCGGTGTTGGTCTGTTCATCTGGCGCGATGCGCACAAAAAGAAAAACCAGTGATCTGCCTGGTGTTGCTGACTGGGGCATAATGGCCTGCCGTGTAATGCTGGTAGCCCGTGATGCCCCAAGGTTCTCGTCCGCGCTGTAAGACCTGTGCGCGTCCGCTCAGCCACTGCCTGTGTCACCTGATTCCCAGGCTGTGGCCCGATACCCAGGTGCTGGTGATTCAGCATCCGGATGAAGCCTCCCACGCCCTCAATACCGCCCGCCTGCTGGTTGCAGGTCTGGTTAATGCGCACTTGCTGGTCACCGAGTCACTGGCGGATCATCCCGATTGGGTCAGGCGTCTGAGTGATTCCCGCTGGCGCAATGAGCTGCTGTTTCCCGGTCCGGATGCCCGTGAACTGAGTGTTGCTCGCGACACGCGCCCGCGGCGCCTGATCCTGCTCGACGGCACCTGGCGCAAGGCGCGCAAGTTGCTGTATCTCAATCCGATTCTGCAATCGCTGCCGCAGGTCCGGCTTGCTTCAGGTCTGAGCAGCCGATATCGCCTGCGCAAGGCACCCCGTGCCGATGCGCTGTCCACCATCGAGGCCGGCGCCGAGGCGTTGTCGCTGTTGCACACCGGATTTGAACGCGATCGGCTGCTCGCTCCGTTCGAGGCGCTGATCGACGGTCAGATCAGCGCAATGGGCGAACAACGCTACCAGCGCAATTACCGCGATCGCCAGTAAAGCCGGCGCGACGGATCAATGCTTCCCTAGAGCTGTCCATTCACGACTTTTATTATCCGTGTTATTTGCCGCGCTAGCCCCGTGCGCTCGCTAGACTGCGAACGACAGACTTACAGTCCGTAACAAAACAACAAGAACAGTCGTATCAGCACCGTCTGGTGACAGATAAGGGGAACACATGCAAACAACAGGACAGCGGGTCGTGATTACCGGTGCGGGCAGTGGCCTGGGTCGCGAACTGGCGCTGCGCTACGCGCGTGAGGGGGCTCGTCTGGCCCTCGCCGATATCAATGACGCCGGGCTGGAAGAAACGCGGCGAATGGCAACGGCTGCCGGCGGCTGGGCGTTCACCCAGCGCTGCGATGTGCGTGATTTCAGTCAGCTTGCTGCGCTGGAGCAAAGCTGCGAAGAGCGCATGCAGGGGGTTGATGTCCTGATCAACAACGCCGGCATTGCGTCCGGCGGCATGTTCTGGGACCTGTCGCTGGAGGACTGGGATTCGCAGATCTGCATCAATCTGATGGGCGTGGTCAAGGGCTGCAAGGCATTCATGCCGGTTTTCATGAAGCAGGGTCACGGTCGGATCATCAATATCGCCTCCATGGCAGCGCACATTCAGACCCCGGGTATGAGTAATTACAACGTCGCCAAGGCCGGCGTTGTGGCGCTGTCGGAGAGCCTGCTGGCCGAGTTGCACCCGCTGGGTATCAAGGTCAGCGTAGTGTGTCCGTCTTTCTTTCAGACCAATCTGCTGGAGTCCTATCACGGGCCTGACAGTAAAGCGCGCGACGATATGGCCAAGCTGCTGCAGAACTCGCCGATCAGCGCGGCCGAGGTGGCTGACATTACCTACCGTGAAAGTGAGGCTGATCAGTTCATGATCCTGCCGCATGAGCGTGGTCGTCTGGCGCTGGAGCAGAAACGCGCCAATCCGCAGGTGATCTACGACGAGATGTTCCGCCTCGCTGCCAAGCGCCTGCAAGCCGGCTGATTCGCGCCCTGCAATGCGGCATCTGTCAGCAGTATGGCGCCTGATCGCCGGCTGCTGACGGGTGTTCGCTGCCAAATAGCGTTTTATCACGCCTGCCTATTGTGTTTACCCTGCGTTGTGACGCCTTTATTCTTGTCGGCCTCCGGACGGCTGGGTCGTCCCAATCCATCGGCAAGAAATGAGGGTATCGCAATGCGTGAAGTCGTAATCGTCGACAGTGTACGAACTGGCCTGGCCAAGTCCTTCCGTGGCAAATTCAACATGACCCGCCCGGATGACATGGCTGCCCACTGCGTCAATGCCCTGCTGGAGCGCACTGGTGTTGATCCGAAGATGATCGACGACTGCATTGTTGGTGCAGGTTCCAACGAAGGTGCTCAGGGCCACAACATCGGTCGTAACGTTGCTGTTCTGTCCAAAATGGGTATCGACGTTGCCGGTATGACCCTGAACCGCTATTGCTCCTCCGGCCTGCAGGCTATCGCCATCGCGGCTAACCAGGTTGCATCCGGTTGTTCCGATGCCATCGTTGCCGGTGGTGTTGAGTCCATCACTCTGACCGCCAAGAGCCGCAATACCGATCACTTTGTGAACCCGATTCTGGAAAAAGACTTCCCGGGCATCTACTACCCGATGGGTCAGACCGCCGAAATCGTTGCGCGCCGCTACAACGTGACCCGCGAGCAGCAGGACGCCTACGCGCTGCAGAGCCAGCAGCGTACTGCCCGTGCCCAGGCTGAAGGTCTGTTCGATGACGAAATCGTACCTATGGCGGTCAAATATCAGGTTCAGGACAAGGCCACCGGTGAAATCAGCATCGTTGATGGCGTTGTTGATGCCGACGACTGCAATCGCCCGGACACGACCATCGAAGGCCTGAACAGCCTGAAGCCGGTCTTCGCCGAAGACGGTTCCGTGACTGCCGGTAATGCTTCGCAGCTGTCCGACGGTGCTTCCATGACGCTGGTCATGAGTCTGGACAAGGCGCTGGAACTGGGTCTGAAGCCGCTGGCTTACTTCCGTGGCTTCACCGTTGCCGGCTGCCAGCCTGACGAAATGGGCATCGGCCCGGTCTACTCGGTGCCGAAGCTGCTGAAAGCCCGTGGCCTGACTGTTGACGATATCGATCTGTGGGAGCTGAACGAAGCCTTTGCTTCCCAGTGCCTGTACGCCCGTGACTTCCTGAAGATCGATAACGAGAAGTACAACGTCAACGGCGGTTCCATCTCCATTGGTCACCCGTTCGGCATGACCGGCTCCCGTCAGGTCGGCCATCTGGTCCGCGAACTGCAGCGTCGCGGCAAGCGCTATGGCATCGTCACCATGTGTGTTGGCGGTGGCATGGGTGCAACCGGCCTGTTCGAAGCCTATCGCGGCTGATCTGCGGGGCCGCGCAAGCGGCCCTGCGGGGAAAGGCGCCTGCCCTTTGGGACAGGCGCCTTTTTTGTTGCAGATTTAACGCTACTGTTACGGTGTGCGGTACAAACCCTTGTGGCACAATACGGGTTTTAATGTTGAGACGGAATACGTCCGGTGACGCTTCTGAGCGAGCTGCTGCACGAGATGGGTAATCATGGCCACTGAGCTGCGCCGGGTTGTCTTCGTGCTCCTGCCCGGCACCCACCCCGGCTGTCTGATGCCGGCACTGTCGGTCCTGCTGTCGGCCAATCGTATGGCTGAGGAACTGTGCTACCAGATTGAATGCTGCACCCTGGATGAGCAGTCAATGCGCGCTGCAGATGGTCTGCTGCTCCAGCCCTCTCCCCTCGAGCAGTGTGCACCCGGCTTCGCCCAGCTGTGGCTGGTGGCTGAACATCTGTCGGCGTCCGATCAGTTGCCCGACTGGCTGGCGCCACGGCTGCAGCAATGGCAGTCCGAGGGTGTGCTGATCGGCGGTCTGGAGGGCGGTGTTGCGGCGCTGGCCGCCTCTGGATTGCTTGACGGTGGGCAATGCGCGGTTCATTGGCGAATGGTTGACGAGTTTCGTGAGCGTTTCCCCGCGGTTGAGGCAGTCACCCAGTTGTTTACGCGTGAAGCTCAGGTGTGCTCCAGCAGCGGCGGGCAGGCCGGCACCGATCTTCTGTTGGCCATTGTCGCGCAGGAGCAGGGGCAGGATCTGGCAGCGCTGGTTGCGGAGGACCTGGTAATCGAGCGGACGCGCGATGGCAGCGAGCGTCAGCGCATGCCGTTGCGCAATCGGCTGGGCAGCAGTCATCCGAAGCTGACGCAAGCCGTGATCCTCATGGAGTCGAATATTGAAGAGCCGCTGACGACTGACGAAATTGCGCGTCACGTCTGCGTATCACGGCGCCAGCTGGAGCGGATTTTCAAGCAGTATCTTAATAGCGTACCGTCGCAGTATTACCTTGAGCTGCGCCTGAAACGGGCGCGCCAGATGTTGCTGCAGACCAGCAAATCCATCATTCAGATAGGGTTGTCCTGCGGCTTTTCGTCCGGGCCGCATTTTTCCAGTGCCTATCGTAATTGTTTCGGCGTCACACCGCGGGAAGATCGTAACCAGCGGCGCGCGCAGCAGGCTGCCGAGGGGTCAGCCAAAGACAACTGAGTTCGCCGCCGGCGGATTCATATTTATGCGCACCCGGTTGGGGCGCCATTGAAGAGAAAGGAGATGACAGTGTCAGCAACGGTCGGTCGGTCCGATTTTGATCGGGTGATGGTTCCCAATTACGCACCGGTGAATATGGTTCCGGTTCGCGGCGCGGGCTCGCGCCTTTGGGATCAGCAGGACCGAGAATACGTCGACCTGGCCGGTGGCATCGCGGTCAACGCGCTGGGGCATGCGCATCCGGCGATGATCGAGGCTCTGACCGAGCAGGCGCACAAGCTGTGGCACGTCTCCAATATCATGACCAATGAGCCGGCGCTGCGCCTGGCTGACAAGCTGGTGCAGGCGACGTTTGCCGAGCGGGTGTTCTTCGCCAACTCCGGTGCCGAGGCCAACGAGGCCGCGTTCAAGCTGGCGCGTCGCTGGGGGCACAATACCGGCGGCGCGCAGAAGCATCAGATTATCGCCTGTACCAACAGCTTCCACGGGCGCTCGCTGTTTACCGTCAGCGTCGGTGGCCAGCCCAAGTACTCCGAAGGTTTCGGTCCGGCGATGGGTGGTATCAGCCATGTGCCGTACCAGGACATTGCGGCGCTGGAAGCCGCCATGTCTGATGCGACCTGCGCCGTGGTGCTTGAGCCGGTGCAGGGCGAGGGTGGTGTGATTCCGGCCAGTGCCGAGTATCTGCAGGCCGTGCGCGCGCTGTGTGACAAGCACAACGCGCTGCTGGTGTTTGACGAGGTGCAGAGCGGCATGGGGCGCACCGGCAAGCTGTTTGCCTACATGCACAGCGGCGTGGCGCCCGACATTCTGACCAGCGCCAAGAGTCTCGGCGGCGGCTTCCCGATTTCGGCGATGCTGACTACCTCGGCCATCGCCGAGCATTTTGCGGTCGGTACCCATGGCAGCACCTACGGCGGTAACCCGCTGGCCTGCGCGGTTGCTGAGCGGGTGCTCGATATCGTCAATACCCCTGAGGTGCTCGGTGGTGTCGAGCAGCGTCATGAGCGCCTGCGTGGCGAGCTTGAGGCAATGGGGCGTGAATTTGGCGTGTTTTCGTCGGTGCGCGGCAGCGGTCTGCTGCTGGGCGCGGTGATGAGCGACGGCTTCAAGGGCAGGGCCAAGGATGTTCAGGCGCTGGCGCAGGAAGAGGGTGTACTGGTGCTACAGGCTGGTCCGGATGTAGTGCGTCTGGCGCCGAGCCTGATTATCGACGAAGCGGATATGGCCGAAGGCATGGCACGCTTGCGTGCTGCTCTGCGGCGGATGGTCGGCTAGACCTCGGGAGGTAAGTGGATGCTGATGCTGCGCTTGGGCAGGGCTGCGGACCTGCCTCAGATTGAACGCCTGGCGGCGGCCAGCCCGGTTGGGGTGAGTGCGTTGCCCGCCAGTCGCGAGCGTCTGGCTGAAATCCTTGGCGCATCCGAAGCATCCATGGCTGAGGGCGTTGTTTTCAGCGGCGAGGAGCGCTACTTCTTCGTGCTTGAAGACACCGAAACCGGTGTGCTGGCCGGGTGCAGCGGCATTATCGCCGCGTCCGGCTTCCGCTCGCCGTTCTACACGTTCCGCAACGAAATGTTTGTGCATGCCTCGCGCGAGCTGGGGCTGCACAACCGCATCCATGTTTTGTCGCTCTGCCATGACCTGACCGGGCACAGTCTGCTGGTGGGGTATCACCTGTCTGACGAATACCATCAGCCCGACGTAATGGAACTCAATGCGCGCGGGCGCCTGCTGTTCATGGCCAGTCATCCGCAGCGGTTTGCCGAGTCGACCTCGGTAGAGGTGGTTGGCATCAGTGATGAGCAAGGTCACGCGCCGTTCTGGGACGCTGTCGGCCGCCACTTCTTTGCTGTCAGCTATGCCGAGGCCGAGCGCATCGGCAGCGAGCGCGGGCGGGGCTATCTGGCGGAGCTGATGCCGGGCTATCCGATCTATGTGCCCATGCTGTCGGACGAGGCGCAGGAAGTGATAGGGCAGGTGAATCCATCCGTTCAGGATGTGTTTGACATCCTCATGGACGAAGGTTTTGAGACCGACAACTACGTTGACATCTTCGATGGCGGCCCGGTCGTGCATGCAAAGACGGCGTTGCTCAAGACCGTGCGTCACAGCGAGTTGGCGGTCGTTGAGCTTGGTGAGCCGCAAGAGGGCGACACCTTGTGGCTGGTTGCCAATACCAGGGTAGGCGATTTTCGTGCCTGTGCCCTGCATATGGATTGGCAGCCGGGCGCGCCGGTTGTTCTGTCTGCATTGACGGCGCAGGCACTCAAGGTGGCCACTGGCGATCAGCTGCGCCTGGTCAGGGGAGGTTGAAATGCTGGTAAGAGCAGCCTGTCAGCAGGATCTTGAAGGGCTTGTGGCGCTGGCAACCAGTGCCGGAGGCGGCCTGACCTCTCTGCCTGCCAGCGAAGAAAGGCTGCATGAGCGGCTGCTTCAGATCGAGCGCAGTTTCGCCGGTGCCGCGATGCAGGCCGATGCCGATTATCTGCTGGTCATGGAAGGCCCGGACGGCCGTATTGTCGGGTCCAGTGGCATGCTGGGTGCGGCCGGTCTGCGCGAGCCCTGGTACAGCTACCGGATGGGGCTGACTGTCGCAGCCAGCAGCGAGTTGGGCGTGTATCGGCAGCATCCGACGCTGTTCCTGGTCAATGACCTGACCGGCGCGACGGCGCTGTGCTCCTACTTTCTGGTGCCGGAATTTCGCTGCGGTGACTTCCCGCGGCTGCTGTCCAAGGCGCGCTTCATGTTTATGGCAGATGCACCACAGGAGTTCTCCGAGCGCGTGGTAGTCGAGATGCGCGGCGTTTCCGACGCCGATGAGCGATCACCCTTCTGGGACAGCCTGGGGCAGCACTTCTTCCGGATGGATTTTGCCCGTGCCGACTACCTGACCGGTATCGGCAACAAGGCCTTTATTGCCGAAATGATGCCCAAATTTCCGCTCTACGCCTGCTTTCTCAGTCAGGCTGCCCGTGATGCGATTGGCCAGGTGCATCCTGATTCGGAGGCTGGTCGGCTGGTGCTGGAAGAAGAGGGCATGCGCTATCAGGGCTACATCGACATTTTTGACGGTGGCGCTACGCTGGAAGCGCAGCGCGGCCAGATTCGTGCGATACGCGACAGCCGCACTCTGCTGTTGGCGATCGGTACGCCGGGGGATGAGGCGCAACCCTATCTTGTTTCCAATCGGGGGCGGGAAAACTGCCGCATGATTTCCGCGCCAGCCAGGGTGGCAGCCGGAACGCTGGTGGTTGCTGCCGAGTCCGCCGAGCGACTCAAACTGCGTGCAGGCACGCTGGTCAGAGCGGTTTCGCTGACAGGCTGAGCTGGCGCCGGCTTGCCCATCACGCTCCGTTGTTGAACTGGCTGGCCCTGCGGCGGGTCGAAATCTATGGTTGCCATAGTGAATATCAACGGAGCAGTTAATGCATAGTGCGCTCTGATGCCTATATAATGCGGCTCTTTGCCAGATTGCGCGCTCTTTTCGGGGCAACCTCTCCACGCGGCGCAGATCGCGACATGCTCCCGACGTTCAGCTGGCCGACCCGTCTCTGGTAAGGGAATTATGAAAAGCGCAGACATCCGTGAATCCTTCCTCCGTTTCTTTGAAGAAAAGGGCCACACCCGCGTTGCCTCCAGCTCGCTGATCCCGGCAAACGATCCCACGCTGCTGTTCACTAACGCCGGCATGAACCAGTTCAAGGACTGCTTCCTCGGGCTTGAGAAGCGCGCCTACACCCGCGCCACGAGCAGCCAGAAGTGTGTGCGTGCAGGCGGCAAGCACAACGACCTGGAGAACGTCGGCTATACCGCGCGTCACCACACGTTCTTTGAGATGCTCGGTAACTTCAGCTTTGGCGATTACTTCAAGCGTGACGCCATACATTACGCCTGGGAGTTTCTGACCTCGGACAAGTGGCTGAACCTGCCGCAGGAAAAGCTCTGGGTCACGGTCTACGCCAGCGATGACGAAGCCTACGATATCTGGACAAAGGAAGTTGGTGTGCCGGCCGAGCGCATGGTGCGTATTGGCGACAACAAGGGCGCGCCCTACGCGTCCGACAACTTCTGGGCGATGGGGGATACCGGACCCTGCGGTCCCTGCACCGAGATTTTCTACGACCATGGCGCCGATATCTGGGGTGGCCCGCCGGGCTCGCCGGAAGAGGACGGTGATCGTTATATCGAAATCTGGAACAACGTCTTCATGCAGTTCAATCGCACCGCCGACGGTGAGTTGCACCCGCTACCGGCGCCGAGCGTTGACACCGGCATGGGGCTGGAGCGCATCAGCGCGGTCATGCAGCACGTGCATGCCAACTACGAGATTGATCTGTTCCAGAACCTGCTGGCTGCTGCGGCCGAAGCTATCGGCTGCCCGCAGGATAATGCCGCGTCACTGAAAGTAGTGGCAGACCATATTCGTTCCTGCAGCTTTTTGATTGCCGACGGCGTACTGCCGTCCAACGAAGGTCGTGGCTATGTGCTGCGCCGCATCATCCGTCGCGCCTGCCGTCACGGCAACAAGCTGGGCGCCAAGGGCGTGTTCTTCCACAAGATCGTTGCGGCGCTGGTTGCCGAGATGGGTGAGGCGTTCCCTGAACTCAAGACCCAGCAGGCGCATATCGAACGGGTGCTCAAGACCGAGGAGGAACAGTTCGCCAAGACTCTGGATCAGGGCCTGCGCATCCTCGAGCAGGATCTGGCCGAGCTGAAAGGCAGCGAGATCCCCGGCGATGTTGTGTTCAAGCTGTACGATACCTACGGCTTTCCGGTTGACCTGACCGGTGATATCGCCCGTGAGCGCGATCTGACCATCGATGAGGCCGGCTTTGAGGCAGCGATGGAAGCGCAGCGCGAGCGCGCGCGTTCCGCCAGTCAGTTCGGGCTGGATTACAACGCCCTGGTCAAGGTGGATATCGAAACCCGTTTCCAGGGCTACGAAGGTACCGAAGGGCAGGGCACTGTTGTGGCGCTGTTCCGCGACGGCGAGCCGGTCGAGGTGCTGAACGAAGGCGACAAGGGTGTGGTCGTGCTGAATCAGACCCCGTTCTACGCCGAATCCGGTGGCCAGGTTGGTGACACCGGTTATCTGTCGGCCCCCGGCCTGCGCGCCGAGGTGTCGGATACCACCAAGGCGGGTAATGCCCATCTGCACCATGTCATCGTTCAGCAAGGCACTCTGCGTGCCGGCGAAGAGGTGCAAGCCACGGTCGACGCCGGCGTGCGTCAGGCCACCGCGCTGAATCACTCGGCAACTCACCTGCTGCATGCTGCGCTGCGCGAGGTGCTGGGTGATCACGTTCAGCAGAAAGGGTCGCTGGTCGACAGTCAGCGCCTGCGCTTCGACTTCAGTCACTATGAAGCGATCAAGCCCGAGCAACTGCGTGCTCTGGAAGACCGGGTCAACGAGCAGATTCGCCTGAACTCCGTCGTTGGTGTGGAAGTCACTGATATCGAATCGGCCAAGAACAAGGGCGCGATGGCTCTGTTTGGCGAGAAGTATGGTGACCAGGTGCGCGTACTGACCATGGGCAACGGCTTCTCCGTCGAGCTGTGCGGTGGTACCCACGTATCGCGCACGGGTGATATCGGTCTGTTCAAGATCACCGCAGAAAGCGGTATTGCCTCTGGCGTGCGTCGCATCGAGGCGGTGACTGGCACCGGTGCGCTGGCCTGGATTGCCGATACCGAGGAGCGGTTGCGCGAAGCAGCTGCTACCGTGAAGGGCAGTCGCGACAATATGCTCGATAAGCTGGCGGCGCTGGTAGAGCGCAGTCGCCAGCTGGAAAAGGAAGTTGATCAGCTCAAGGCCAAGGCTGCCAGCGCAGCGGGCTCGGATCTGGCAGCAGCAGCGCAACAGATTGGCGGTCGCACGGTGCTGGTTCAGCGGGTTGACGGTCAGGACGGTAAGGGGCTTATGGCGCTGGTAGACCAGCTGAAGAACAAGCTCGGTTCGGCGGCGATCCTGCTGGGCGGCGAGAGCGACGGCAAGGTCGTACTGGTCGCCGGTGTAACCAAGGATCTGGCCAGCCAGCTCAAGGCGGGTGACTGGATTCGTACCACGGCGCAGGCAGTCGGCGGCAAGGGCGGTGGGCGCCCGGACATGGCGCAGGGCGGTGGCACTGATGTCGCGGCGCTGGATCAGGCCCTCGTCGACGCCGTCAGCTGGGTCGGGCAGCAATAAGGGCAGCGCTCGGCTGAGCGCTGGTGCAATGGTCGGGGAACCGGCCTCTGGGTGAGGATAGACGTAGCAAAATGGCGCTTATTGTCCAGAAGTTTGGTGGTACCTCGGTCGGCAGCGTGGAGCGAATCCAGCAGGTCGCCGAGAAAATCAAGGGCTTCAAGGAGCGTGGCGACGATCTGGTTGTGGTGGTATCCGCCATGAGTGGTGAAACCAATCGTTTGATCGATCTGGCCAAACAGATTCAGGCTGATCCGGATCCGCGCGAGATGGACGTGATCGTTTCCACCGGTGAGCAGGTCACCATTGGTCTGTTGGCCATGGCGCTGAAGGCGATCGGTGTGGAAGCGGTCTCAATGACTGGTCCGCAGGTGCGTATCCTGACAGACAGTGCACACGGCAAGGCGCGTATCCAGCAGATTGATGATGCACGCATGCGTGCCGAGCTGGCTGCAGGTCGCGTTGTCATCGTTGCCGGTTTCCAGGGTGCAGATGAGACCGGTGCGATTACCACATTGGGGCGTGGCGGGTCCGATACCACCGGGGTTGCCCTGGCGGCTGCGCTCAAGGCCGATGAGTGTCAGATCTATACTGATGTAGACGGTGTCTACACGACCGATCCGCGGGTCGTAGAGTGCGCCCGGCGTCTGGATCGCATTACCTTTGAAGAGATGCTGGAAATGGCCAGCCTCGGATCGAAGGTTTTGCAGATTCGTTCGGTCGAGTTCGCCGGCAAGTACGCAGTGCCGCTTCGAGTGCTGCACAGTTTTAAAGAAGGCCCTGGCACCCTTATTACCCTTGAGGACAACGTATCAATGGAACAACCCGTCATCTCCGGTATTGCGTTCAATCGTGACGAAGCCAAGCTGACCATTCGCGGCGTGCCGGACACCCCCGGCGTCGCCTTCAAGATCCTCGGTCCGGTTAGCGCAGCTAATATCGAAGTCGACATGATCGTGCAGAACGTGTCGATGGATAACACCACGGACTTTACTTTTACCGTACATCGCAATGAGTTCCGTAAGGCAGAAGCTATCCTTAAGCAGGTGGCGGCTGAGATCGGCGCACGCGAAGTGGCGGCGGATGACAAGATCGCCAAGGTTTCCATCGTGGGTGTCGGCATGCGCTCGCACGCAGGTGTCGCCAGCAGCATGTTTGAGGCGCTGGCCAGGGAAGGAATCAACATCCAGATGATTTCGACCTCCGAGATCAAGGTCTCGGTCGTTATTGATGAGAAGTATCTTGAGCTGGCAGTTCGTTCGCTGCATACCGCGTTCGGGCTGGATGCTCCTGCCTCCAGTGATGCCTGACAGGTATTGCCGAGGATAGGCGGGCTGCCTGATACGGCCCGCTGCAAGGGCACGGTCTCTGGCTGCCGTGTCCGCCTGCGTTGCCTGCTGTCCGGGTTGCGTCAGGCTTTTAGCCGGTTTTTTGCAGAGCTGTGTCCTGATCATTAGCAAGGAGAAATGGAATGCTGATTCTGACTCGACGGGTCGGTGAGACCCTGATGGTAGGGGATGAAGTGACCGTGACTGTTCTGGGTGTCAAAGGCAACCAGGTACGTATCGGCGTCAATGCGCCTAAAGAAGTCGCGGTTCACCGCGAGGAAATTTACCAGCGCATCCAGAAAGAAAAGGACGAAGAACCAAATAACTAATTTTATTGAGTTTTTCGTTGCAATAATAAAATCGCGCGGGTAATATTCCCCGCGTGTTCGGAGAGGTGGCCGAGAGGCCGAAGGCGCTCCCCTGCTAAGGGAGTATACCTCAAAAGGGTATCGCGGGTTCGAATCCCGCCCTCTCCGCCATTTTATGAATTGCAGGCTTTGTCAGACGTTAGCTTTTGAATTCAAAAGAAAATATTTGACGATGTAGGAAAAGAGCCTATAATTCGCCCCCACACGCACTCGTAGCTCAGCTGGATAGAGTACTCGGCTACGAACCGAGCGGTCGGAGGTTCGAATCCTCCCGAGTGCGCCATATAAAGAACCCGCTGATTTCAGTGGGTTTTTTTTCGTCTGTACATCGATGTTAGAGGTGACAAGGCGGAAAAAATGCGTATAATTCGCCCCCACAACGCACTCGTAGCTCAGCTGGATAGAGTACTCGGCTACGAACCGAGCGGTCGGAGGTTCGAATCCTCCCGAGTGCGCCATATAGAAGACCTGCTGCTTTCAGCGGGTTTTTTTATGTTAGCCGCCAACATGGCGGATGACATGCTAGAAAAAGCGCTTATAATGCGCCCCCTCAACGCACTCGTAGCTCAGCTGGATAGAGTACTCGGCTACGAACCGAGCGGTCGGAGGTTCGAATCCTCCCGAGTGCGCCATACAGAAAACCCACTGATTTCAGTGGGTTTTTTTTGCCGTCACGAAAGTAGGGCTGAGCTCGGGGACAAAGCCTGATAGGCTTTGTTTTCATATCGCTGTGGCCTCCTGCTGCCGGGAGGCGTCGATTGGTAAACGCCCGCTGCGGGCGGGTCAGGAAGCCTTGCCATGTCGGATATCAACAGAAAGTCGCCGGAAAGCCTGCAGGATCGCCTCGAGCAGGTGCAGGAGCTGTTGAGTCGTCATCGTCTGGTCGAGGATCTGGTGCACAAGCAGGAGGGGCAGCATCAGGAGTTGGTTGAGCATCTGGTTCACCAGCAGAACCTGGTCGAGCTGCAGCGCAAGCTTGATGAGCTGCACCCGGCAGACGTTGCCTATATTCTTGAGTCCTTGCCGCTGGATGAGCGTCTGGCCGTCTGGCAACTGGTCAAGGCCGAGCGCGATGGGGACATTCTGCTCGAGGTGTCCGACGCGGTTCGTGAAACCCTGATCGCCGACATGGATAGCCACGAGATCATCGCGGCTGCCAACACCCTTGATGCGGACGAATTGGCGGATCTGGCGCCTGACCTTCCGCGCGACGTTGTCCGTGAGCTGATGGACAGTCTGGATGCGCAGCAGCGCGATCGCCTGAAGTCGGCGCTGTCCTATGATGAGGATCAGGTCGGCGCGCTAATGGACTTCGACATGATCACCATCCGTGATGATGTCAGCCTGGAGGTGGTCAGCCGCTACCTGCGTCGGTTTGATGCGCTGCCAGACCATACCGACAAGTTGTTCGTAGTCGATACCGAAGGTCTGCTCAAGGGCGTGCTGCCGATCAAGAAGCTGCTGGTCAGTTCTCCGGATGCGCTGGTTGTCGACGTCATGTCTGATGATCCGGTGATCTTTGATCCGGCCGATGACGCCGGTGATGCGGCGCAGGCGTTCGAGCGCTATGATTTGGTCTCGGCGCCGGTGGTCGACAATCTCGGTCGGCTTTGTGGGCGTTTGACCATCGACGAGATGGTCGACTATATCCGGGAAGAGAGCGAAGCGGAGGTGCTCAATGCTGCCGGTCTGCGCGAAGAAGAAGATATCTTTGCATCGGTCTGGAAGTCGGTCCGTAACCGTTGGGCCTGGCTGGCGGTAAACCTCTGTACTGCGCTGATTGCCTCGCGTGTCATTGGTCTGTTCGAAAACGCCATTGAACAATTGGTTGCCCTCGCGGCGCTGATGCCTATTGTGGCGGGCATTGGCGGCAACTCGGGCAATCAGACCATCACCATGATTGTGCGCGGGATCGCCACCGGCCAGGTGCAGGTTGCGCATGGGCGTCGTCTTCTGCGCAAGGAGGCAGGCGTTGCCCTGATCAATGGCCTGTTCTGGGGTGTGGTGCTGGCTGCCATAGCTCTGCTGCTTTACGGCAGCGTGCCGCTGGCGGTTGTGCTGATGGCTGCGATGACGCTGAACATGCTGCTGGCGGCTTGTATGGGGGTATTCATTCCCCTTATAAGGCTGCGCCTGGGCGGAGATCCCGCGCTGGGCTCCAGCGTACTGATTACCGCAATTACAGACAGCGGCGGCTTCTTTATCTTCCTCGGCCTTGCCACGGTCTTTCTGCTTTAGTGCAATTGTCTTTCTCTCCAGGGTGTGTCGCTTTGATTGCCTAAAATGTCACATCAGGATACATTAGGCCGTTTTTTCGTGTGGGAGGACTGTCGTGAGACAGCCTGATCTGCCAAGCACCCACTGACGTTATGCCAGCTATATAAGCAGCATGGATTAACCATGCCCAGAGTTGCGGGAGAGAAAATGGATTCTAATAACCTGGTTCTTGAAGGCGTTGAGCTGATGCTCCTCGGGATGGGGGCCGTCTTCAGTTTCCTTATTCTGCTGGTTGCCTGTACCAGCATCATGTCGGTCATTCTGTCGCGTTATTTCCCTGAAGCCTTGCCCGCGCCGAAGCCGGTACGCAAGAAGGCGAGCGCTGCTCCAGCCAGTGTAGACCCCGATGTGGTTGCCGCCATTGGCGCTGCCATCAAGCAGCACCGTGCGCGTCAACGCTCCTGATTCATCCGTTTCGCGGTTTTCACCATTAAAAATCAAATAAAGGCCATGACACTATGACCGATACCAAAAAGCCTTTGGGCATTACTGATGTCATCCTGCGTGATGCACACCAATCCATCCTGGCGACCCGCATGCGCCTTGATGACATGCTGCCCATCGCTGGCAAGCTCGACCAGGTAGGCTTCTGGTCCGTTGAATCCTGGGGCGGCGCGACCTTCGATGCCTGTATCCGTTATCTGGGCGAAGATCCGTGGGAGCGTATTCGCGCCCTGAAAAAGGCTATGCCCAATACCCGTCAGCAAATGCTGCTGCGCGGTCAGAACCTGCTGGGCTACCGCCATTACGCTGACGACGTAGTCGAGAAGTTTGTTGAGCGCGCGGCCGTCAACGGCGTCGACGTGTTCCGTGTATTCGACGCGATGAACGATCCGCGTAACCTGGAGACGGCGCTCAAGGCCGTCAAGAAGCAGGGCAAGCACGCGCAAGGTACCATCTCCTACACCACCAGCCCGGTGCATACCCTGCAGATGTGGGTGGACCTGGCCAAGCAGATCGAAGATATGGGCGCCGACTCCATTGCCATCAAGGATATGGCCGGCATTCTGAACCCTTATGTTGCCTTTGACCTGGTCAGCCAGCTCAAGTCGACCCTGAGTATCCCGGTGCATATGCAGTGCCACGCCACTGCCGGTCTGTCGACTGCAGCGATCATGAAAGCAGCCGAGGCGGGTATTGATAACGTCGACTCTGCTATCTCCTCGATGTCCATGACCTACGGTCATTCGCCGACCGAGTCTGTGGTCGCAATTTTCCAGAATACCGAGCGTGATACCGGTCTGAACCTGGAGCTGCTGGAAGAAGTGGCCGCCTATTTCCGTGAAGTGCGGAAGAAGTACGCCAAGTTTGAAGGCAACCTGAAGGGCGTAGACTCCCGCATTCTGGTTGCTCAGGTGCCGGGCGGCATGCTGACCAACATGGAAAACCAGCTGAAGGAACAGGGCGCCAGCGACAAGTTTGACGCTGTTCTGGCCGAGATTCCGCGCGTGCGCGAAGACCTGGGCTTCATCCCGCTGGTAACACCGACCTCACAGATTGTTGGCACTCAGGCGGTCATCAACGTTCTGACCGGCGAGCGTTACAAGTCCATCACCAAGGAAACCGCAGGCGTGCTCAAGGGCGAGTACGGTGCAGCGCCGGCGCCGTTCAATGCCGAGCTGCAGGCTCGCGTTCTTGATGGTGCCGAAGCCATCACCTGCCGTCCGGCAGACCTGCTGGAAGCGGAAATGGACAAGCTGACTGCCGAGCTCAAGGGCCTGGCCAGCGAGAAGGGGATCAAGCTTGCCGAAAATGAAATCGACGACGTTCTGACCTACGCCCTGTTCCCGCAGATTGGTCTCAAGTTCCTGGAAAACCGCGGTAACCCGGATGCATTCGAGCCGGTACCGACCGGTAACGAGCTGCCGGCAGGCGCCAAGTCGGCGGGTCCTGAGGCCTACACCGTTAGCGTCAATGGCAAGGAATATGTTGTCCAGGTCACCGAGGGTGGCGATATTTCCGGTATCAAGCCGCTGGGCGATGCAGCTGCTCCTGCCGCTGCTACTGCACCCGCCGGCGACGGCGAGCCGCAGGGTGCGCCGCTGTCCGGAAACATCTTCAAGGTTCTGGTTGCTCCGGGCGATCAGATCGAAGAGGGTGACGTTGTGATGATCCTGGAAGCGATGAAGATGGAAACCGAAGTGCGCGCCGTTCGCGGCGGCAGTGTGGTCTCCGTTAACGTCAAGGTTGGCGACGCAGTAGCCGTCGGCGACACGCTGCTGACCATCGGTTAAGGGGGAGATTAATGGATAAGCTCCTCCAACTGTGGCAGACCACGGGTATCTATCACATGGCCTGGGGTCAGGCAGTGATGATCGTGGTGTGCTTTGGTCTGATCTATCTTGCCATCCGCAAGGGTTTTGAGCCGCTGCTGCTGATTCCGATCGGCTTTGGCGGCATCCTGGCCAACCTGCCGGTCGCCAACATGGCCGAAGGTTCGGGCATCTTGCACATGATCTATGAAGTCGGTCTGCCGACCAGCGTGTTCCCGCTGCTGATCTTCATGGGTGTAGGTGCAATGACCGACTTCGGTCCGATGCTGGCCAATCCGCGCACGCTGCTGCTCGGTGCCGCTGCGCAGTTCGGGATCTTCGGCACCTTGCTGGGTGCGCTGGCACTGACTGCTGCAGGGATTCCCGGCTTCGAGTTCACCATGAAGGAAGCCGCATCCATCGCTATCATCGGTGGTGCGGACGGTCCGACCTCGATCTTCGTGACCTCGAAGCTCGCGCCAGATCTCCTGGGCCCGATTGCGGTTGCTGCCTACTCTTACATGGCGCTGGTCCCGCTGCTGCAACCCCCGATCATGCGCGCGCTGACCAGCCAGAAAGAGCGTGGCATTGTGATGACCCAGCTGCGTGTGGTGAGCAAGGCCGAGAAGATCATCTTCCCGCTGTTGCTGCTGATGCTGGTTGCCCTGCTGCTGCCCGATGCAGCGCCGCTGGTAGGCATGCTGTGCTTTGGTAACCTGATGCGAGAGTGCGGTGTGGTCGAGCGCCTGGCGGATACCAGCCGTAATGCGCTGATCAACATCGTTACCATCGCCCTGGGTCTGGCCGTTGGCTCCAAGCTGTCTGCGGAGTCCTTCCTGCAGCTCAAGACCCTTGGCATTCTGGTGCTGGGTATGGTCGCGTTCTGTGCGGGCACTGCGGCTGGCGTGTTGATGGCCAAGCTGCTGAACCTGTTCAGCAAGAATCCGATCAACCCGCTGATCGGTTCTGCCGGTGTGTCTGCGGTGCCAATGGCTGCCCGTGTATCCAACAAGGTAGGTCTGGAGACCAATCCGCAGAACTTCCTGTTGATGCATGCGATGGGTCCGAACCTGGCGGGTGTAATCGGCTCTGCGGTTGCGGCAGGCATCCTGCTCAACTTTGTTGGCTGATCGCTGCTTTGGCTGGAAATAAAAAACCCGCTCATTGAGCGGGTTTTTTGTTGGCGCTTGCTGCGCTGAATCAGATGTGCGCAGAGGCCAGGACTGTAATCAGGCCTGTTCGTTGGCCAACAGCGCCAGCAAGGCGTTTTGCTGGCGTCGGCTCATGTCTCGGAAGTGCGTCAGCAGCTCGCGTTCGTGCTGGCTGAGGCCTTCCGTATCCTGTGCGTTGAGCATCTTGCGCGAGGGCTGGTTTTGTTCAGGGAGCGTCGGCAGATCCAGCAGGCTGTGTTCCAGTCGCGCAATGATCTCCGAGTTCATGCTGCGGTGATGTTGCTTGGCGACATCTGCAATGCGGTCACGCATTCCCTGGGGTAGACGAACCACGAACTTGTCGGCGGTTCGGCTGGTGTACTGTTGGGTAGCTGTTTTCATGGGGCAATGATAATCGCTTGGCTGAAAAAATCGATGCTGGCCAAGTGCCGCAGATCAATGCGGAAAAGCGCGGCCAGGGCCATGGGTTGTCCGAATACAATCGTTATAGACAACATTTTTTCTATTGGTGCCCTAGTAGACCTTTTTTTTGCGTTTCAGGCTATAGGGTGACAAAAAATGTCTATGAAATGTGACGGGTTTACGACGAATGGCACTATGCTATTGCTTCGGTTTTGCCAGCGTTGCGCTGGAAATGCCAGGTATGCTTCAGGTAATATCTCGAACTCTCGATTAAATTCAACAGGTTGTGACATCACCTGCGACGTATTTGCGCTTGTAGCTCAGCTGGATAGAGCAACCGCCTCCTAAGCGGTAGGTCCCCGGTTCGAATCCGGGCTCGCGCACCATCTTCCTTTCCCCTGATTGCTGCCTGGCCCGGTCCGCGATCCGGCGGCTCGGGAACCCTGCCTTTGCCGATGGGTCGACTATTCTGCGTTTAGCTGGCATTGTTGCCGGCTAGTTATCTTCAGGGATTGTAACGGGAGCCTGCATGCCTCGCGCACTGACCGCCTTTTCTTCACTGTATTTCGCCACCCTGCTGATGCTGCTTGGCAGCGGTTTGCTGAGCACTTACCTGGGCCTGACACTGGCAGCCAATGGCGTCAGCGAACTGTGGATCGGTTTGTTGATGACGGGCTATTACGGCGGCCTGGTGATGGGGGCTTCGGTTGGTCACCGTCTAATCGCCCGGGTTGGTCATATTCGCGCCTTTGTTGCCGGTGCCGGGCTGGTGACGGCGTCGGTACTGTGCCACGCGCTGTTTGACAATGTGATTGTGTGGCTTGGGCTGCGGGTGCTGGTGGGCATGGCCATGATGTGCCAGTTCATGGTGTTGGAAAGCTGGCTGAACGAGCAGTCCGAGTCGCATCAGCGGGGCATGGTATTCGCCAGCTATATGGTGGTGACTTACCTTGGTCTGGTGCTGGGGCAAGTGGTTTTCGCTATCAAGCCGGAGCTTTCGCTGGATCATCTGCTGTATGTCGCCATGTGCTTTTCGCTCTGCCTGGTGCCTGTCGCTACCACCCGGCAGATCCACCCTGCACCGCTGCGCCCTGCGCCGTTGAAGGCGAGGTTGTTTCTGCAGCGTATTCCTCAGGCGCTGACCACTATCGGTGTCGCGGGGCTGATGATGGGGGCGTTTTACGGTATGGCGCCTGTATACGCAAAGTCTATGGGGCTGCCGACATCGGAAATTGGTATGTTCATGGCGGTGACCATTTGTGCCGGGCTGGCGGCGCAATGGCCTGCCGGCTGGCTGTCCGATCGGATTGATCGCAGCCAGTTGATTCAGGTGAGTGCGATGGCGCTGACCGCAGTGTCGGTGGTCATGGCGATTGGTCTGATGCCGGCCGGCGGTCTGATTTTCATGACGGCGATATTCGGCCTGATGGTGTTTACCCTGTATCCCATGGCTGTGGCGCTGGCCAATGACCATGTTGAGCCGGATGATCGGGTGCCGCTGTCGGCGATGTTGCTGGTGACCTTTGGTCTGGGTGCGAGCGTGGGGCCGCTGGTCAGTTCAGGGCTTATGAAGTGGCTGGGCCCCGGTATGCTTTACGTATTTATGGCTGCCTGCAGTGCCATTCTGGTCTTCAGGGTGCGGTCTGCCGCAGTCACCGGCGATCATCTCGTGGAGGCCGCGCCGCTGCAGTTCATGCCGGCGGCCGGCAACCTGGCCAGCTCCCCATTGGCAGCCGCAATTGATCCCCGGGTGGAGGAGAGTGCGGTAATCGAGCAGATGCAGGACGAGGTGGTGGTCGAGGAGTCTGCGGCAGCAGACTCCGGGCTCGACGCTGATCAGGATGATCATCGACCTGGCTAGAACAGGTCTTCCTTCTCGAGACGGCGCGCTTCGCGCTGGAGATAGTTGACGAAGCGGTCGATGCTGCGCTGGGCCTGCGCGGATTGCAGCTTGAACATCAGGCCGGCGTGGGTTTCGTTGGCTTCCTCTCGGAATACGACGTGGCGAACTTCAACGGTGACACTGACACGGCCGACGTCAGGCAGATGGAGCACGCTGCTGCTGTACTCTTCTCCTGGCTTCAGTGATTTGCTCCGGTCGCCCTCCAGGCGCACCTTGCAGCCGGTGGCAGACAGGTCCATCAGGTAGCTTGTGAAGCGCCGATCCCGGTCGGGAGCGGCTATTTCAACGGCAATATCGGCAGTACGCCGCACGCTGGCACGGAAGGCGCCGCGTTTCTGGTGATAGATCAGCTCGTCCGGCAGCGCAAAGGCGTAAGCAGGAGCGTCGTCAAGCATGACCTTACTGGCGCCCGGGCAGCTCCAGCGCATGTGTATGCCTTCATGCCAGGCATCAATCCTGAAGGATTCGCCCTGACTGGCGTAGCGGTCGCCCTCGCGGGGGATCATTTCGTCAATCCACATCGTTCCCTTGTCGGCATCGACGTTGACGATAAAACTTTGAAATTTTTGTGCCCGGTCGGTGAAGCTGATGGTCAGCGCGTCTCGAGCCCGCATCAGGGTACGTAGCAGAGAAATTATCTCAACGGGGGCGCGCACCTCTCTGGGCGGCTGGGGGCCGGTTTCTTGTGAAAACAGGTTGGACACGTCGGCTTCTCGTTATGATTCGTAACAGCAGGCACAACTATACCGCGAGGTTGGCGGCAATGATATTCGTGATCAGGCCTTGCTCAGGTTTCGAGTAATGCCGGAGCGGCTGCGATTGCCGAGTTGATCATAGATGCCGCTACCCGGTTCGCCCTGATTGCGCAGCAGATCAAGCATGGTGCGAGTGCTGTGCTGGCTGTGGTGAACAAGGCGGGCGTTGCGATCATTGGCCTGCTTGCAATTGGCCAGCACCTCAAGGAACTGCTGGTAGCCCTGCTGGAGCTGGGGGTCGCCCGCCTGTTCGATGTGGGCGGCCAATTGATCTTGCGAAATGTTGTGGGTCTGACAGTAGTGCCTGATTGCCTGGTCGTGAACAACCAGCGCGTCTGCAAGGCTGCGCTTCTGGGCTAGCAGGGGCTCGAGCATGGCCATGTCCTGCCGGGTCAGGGCGTCGCGTTCCTGTTCAAGCAGGTCCAGATAGTGCTGGCAGTCCTGTTCCGCCGACTCGAAGCGTTCTTGCAGTGGGTGCATGGCTTATCTCCTGACCGAGGCTGCCCCTTGGCGGGGTTAGTCGAAGAGTACAGCCAGTGTCGATGTCTGACTACTGGCTATCAGCTTTCCAGATTCAGCAGTTTGTCTGCAATACGGCTGCTGTCAGCCTTGTAGCTGCCATCGGCAATGGCTTGCCGGATCTGGCTGACACGCTCGTTATCCACTTCGGGCAGCTCGCGCAGCTTCTCTTCGATGGCCTGCAGTTGCTGGGCCTGAGCGCTCAGGTTGACTGATGAAGTGCTCTCTGTCGACTTGGCCTGGCTAGCCGCAGCCTGAGTGCCAGACTCGCTGACCGAGCTTGCTTCACGCTTGCCTGCCGCACCGCCAGCCTGGCTGCTGCGACCGGCGCCATTCGGGCCGTTGGGCGAGTTGAAGTCGATGACCATGATGAATTCCTCAAACTGTAAAATCTTCTCTAGCCGCTGTAACGGCAGCCGGAAGGAAAACTTTAGGAAAAAATAGTGTGAAGACCGTCACGGCGTGAGAGGCAGCGCCCGGCAAGCGGAAAACGCTGTTGCCGTGCATGATCACATTCCTGCTTCTACCTGTCCAGGGCCGGTTACCCGGGCCCTTATGACCCGGTTGGAGCGCGTGTTACGCACGCGAATCTGGGCGCCGAGTGTACCATCTTCCAGCGCCTCTCCAGGCATCCGAACGTTGACACTGCTGTTGCCGGCGCTGATGACTACCTTGTCGCCACGCTGTATCAGCCGATTCTGCTCCAGCTGGGTATGACTCAGGACGGTATTGGCGCTGACGTTGCGCTTGAGCTGCATGCCTATAGCCTGGGCCGGGTCGAGCAGGTAATTGCTGTTCAGCAGGCCGGTATCACGCTCGGCCAGGCGAATGTCCTGCGCACCGATGACGCCGCCCCGTGATAACGGGCGGCTGCTTACCACTACCTGTTGGTAGAGGCTGACCTGGGCCTGCACAAACAGCCGCCAGGGGGAAGGACCGTCACAGGTTACCCTGACGGTGACCCGGCCGATCGGGATGTCCGGGCTCTCCAGGCGAGCCGAAAGGGCGTCCTCGGCGCATATCGGCAGGCGCAGGCGCTGATCGAGCCTGTTGATGCGAACCTCATGGCGCGGGTCGCCGCCCAGGGTCTGCGCATAATCGCTCACTTGCTGCTCAAGATATTGGCTGGTCACGCCGATAAGTTGGTCAATGAGCGGGTTTGCCTGTGTGGGGGCGGAAAAAAATATCGCCAATACCGCGCACCCGGTGATAAAACGCATACAATTACCTACAAACAGTTGGGTGATGTCCGTCAGATTAACGTCGTCTGCTGATGGACCTGCACGAAACATGCCGTTTCACCCGATGCAAACATGAGGAGCAGTCCATGGCTGGTGTGATGGATTCAGTCAATCAGCGAACCCAGCTGGTTGGCCAGAACCGACTCGAACTGCTGCTGTTCAGGCTGGCCGGCAATCAGCTGTATGGCATCAACGTTTTCAAGGTCAAGGAAGTGCTGCAATGCCCTCGGCTGACGGCGATGCCCAAGCTGCATCCAGTCGTTCGCGGCGTAGCTCACATCCGTGGCGGCACACTGCCGATCCTCGACCTCAATCGCGCCACCGGCGGCCCCGGGCTGGACAACCTTGATACAGCATTCGTGATCATTACCGAATACAACTACAAGGTGCAGGGCTTTCTGGTGCGTTCGGTCGAGCGCATCGTAAACATGAACTGGTCCGAGATTCATCCGCCGCCAAAGGGTACCGGTCGGGAGCACTATCTGACAGCAGTCACCCGGGTTGATAATCAGATGGTCGAGATTATCGATGTGGAGAAGGTGCTGGCAGAGGTAGTACCCACCAACGAGAAGATTTCCGATGGTGTCATTGATGCGGAGTCCCAGGCCGATGCAGTAGCCCGGACGGTTCTGATCGTGGACGACTCATCGATCGCGCGTAAACAGGTGGCGCGTTGCCTGCAGGAAATCGGTGTCGAGATCGTAGCGCTGAATGACGGTCGCCAGGCGCTGGATTGGCTGAAGGCGAGGGCTGATCAGGGTGAGGATGTCAGTCAGTCTCTGCTGATGATGATCTCCGATATCGAGATGCCGGAGATGGATGGCTACACTCTGACCGCTGAAGTGCGTAACGATTCGCGCATGAACAAGCTGCATATCATGCTGCATACGTCGTTGTCGGGGGTGTTTAACCAGGCAATGGTCAAAAAGGTCGGTGCGGACGATTTCCTTGCCAAATTCAAGCCGGATGATCTGGCGCAGCGGGTGATCGAGCGCTTGCGTTCGTTGCGCGGTGACGCTGATGGTCAGGCCTAGCAAGATGGTTTTAACTGAGACAAGGCAGGCTTCGTGACTTTGGCAAATCAGGATTTTCAGCTGTTCCGGGACTTTCTGGAGAAGGCCTGCGGTATTGTGCTGGGCGACAACAAGCAGTATCTGGTGTCCAGCAGGCTTAATCGGCTGCTTGAGCAGGAGGGTATTGCCAACCTCGGCGAGCTGATCAAGCGCATCCAGGCCCAGCCGCGTGGCGGCCTTCGTGAGGCGGTCATCGATGCCATGACCACCAACGAAACCCTCTGGTTTCGTGATGTCTATCCGTTCGAAGTGTTGAAAACCCGGTTGATTCCGGAGTTCATCAAGAGCTCTCCAGGCCAGCGTCTGCGTATCTGGTCCGCTGCCTGTTCCTCGGGTCAGGAGCCCTACTCGTTGAGCATGGCAATCGACGAGTTCGAGCGTAGTAATCTGGGCCAACTGCGTGGTGGTGCCCAGATCGTGGCAACCGATCTCTCCGGCGGCATTCTCAATGCCGCCAAAAAGGCCGAGTACGACAGCCTGTCTGTTGCGCGCGGCCTGTCGCAGGATCGCCTGGCCCGCTATTTCGACCAGCTCGGTCCGGGGCGCTGGGCGGTCAAGCCGGCTATCCGCAATCGTGTCGAGTTCCGAGCACTGAACCTGCTGGACAGCTACTCGATGCTGGGCAAGTTTGACCTTGTCTATTGCCGCAACGTGCTCATCTATTTCTCTGCCGACGTGAAGAAAGACATTCTGCGACGAATTCACGCCACACTTAAGCCGGGCGGATATCTCATGCTCGGGGCCTCCGAGGCGCTGAACGGACTGCCGGAGCTGTACCAGATGGTCCAGTGCAGCCCGGGGATTGTTTACAAGGCCCGTTGAGGGCGTTTCCTCCAGTTCGGCACCCGTGCGCACCATCCTCCCAAGCCGGCATATTTCTGCCGGCTTTTCTCTTGCCGCCAGCCTTCCGAAAACCGGTTTGTCTTGCCGTTTGCCGGTAAATCATTGCCGCTTTTCTGGCGCCCCATGCCTAAGTTACTGAAATAAAAAGAACTTAATATTTGGCACGCTGATTGCTTAGCTGTTTGCAGTGACGTTTTTTGGTCGACGGACCGAAACGAGGAAGGTAGCAATGAGCATCAGTTTCGATAATGCCCTCGGGCTACATGAGCAGGCACTGAAGTTTCGCTCCCAGCGTGCCGAGGTGCTGGCCAATAACATCGCCAACGCCGAGACCCCCAACTACAAGGCGCGGGACCTGGACTTCAATGCGGTCCTGGCTGCCCAGCAGGGCGCCGGTGTACCTGGCGACGGCCAAAGTGTGGCGGTTGAGCGGACCAATGCCGGGCACATGGCGCTGGAAAGCCTGGTTGATCAGGTGGCGGGTCTGCGCTATCGCAATCAGCTGCAGCCGTCGGTTGACGGCAATACCGTCGACTCCGAAGTCGAGAAGGCGGCCTATGCCCAGAATGCCATCGACTTTCAGGCCAGCTTTACCTTTCTCAACAGCAAGTTCAAGGGGCTGATGTCAGCCATCAGAGGAGACTGATCATGTCGCTCGATAAAGTGTTCGATATCGCCGGTTCCGGGATGAGCGCCCAGTCGCTGCGGCTGAACACGGTCGCAAGCAACATCGCCAACGCCGATACCGTCTCCAGCAGCATTGATCAAACCTACCGGGCCAGAAACCCGGTATTTGCCACCATTTTCAACAGTCAGCAGGCGACCGGTGGTTCGTTGTTCAGTCCGGATCAGCAGGCCGGTGACGGTGTGGCGGTGCTTGGCATCGTCGAATCCGATGCCAGTCTTGAGCCGCGTTATGAGCCGGATCATCCGATGGCCAATGAAGACGGCTATGTGTATTACCCGAATGTGAATGTAGTGGAGGAAATGGCCAACATGATGTCTGCCTCACGGTCCTACCAGACCAACGTGGAGGTCATGAATACCGCCAAGACCATGCTGCAGCGCGTTCTGACGCTGGGTCAGTGAACGGAGATAAGTAGACCATGAGCATCAGTAATGTTTCATCAGGTGCATCGGCGCTGGATCAGTACCAGCTCGATTCAGACCGCTTCGCGACCGGCAACGAGCTGGGCAAGGATCAGTTTCTTCAACTGCTGGTGGCGCAGATGAACAACCAGGATCCGCTTTCACCCCAGGAAAATGGCGAGTTTATTGCCCAGTTGGCGCAGTTCAGTACGGTCGAGGGGATCGATAACCTCAATGGCTCGATGGAGTCGCTGCTGAGTGGTTACCAGTCTTCGCAGGCGTTGCAGGCCTCGTCGATGGTCGGGCGGACGGTGATCGTGCCGACTGACCAGGCGGTAGTGGACACTTCTGCCGGTCTGGGAGGGCAGCTGGCGTTGAGCTCCAGCAGCAGCAACGTGTTCGTCAAGGTCTATGACGAATCCGGCAGCCTCGTGGATACCGTGAATCTGGGCGCACTGGAAGCCGGGATGCACGACTTTACCTGGGACGGCACCGACGGTGCCGGCAACCTGATGGAGCCGGGTGTTTACACCTTCGAGGCCATGGCCACCATCAACGGCACCAATACGCAGATGGCGACACTGCTGCCGGCCAATGTGGACAGCGTTTCTCTGGGGGCGGGTAGCGGTGGCGAGATGCTTCTTAATGTGGCCGGGCTGGGCAGTATCAGCCTGTCCAATGTGTACGCAATTCAATAAGTCGTCCGAACGAAAGTAGGCGAGGAGATAGAACCATGTCTTTCAACATTGGCTTGAGTGGTATCCGGGCGGCGGCCTCCGATCTGAACATTACCGGTAACAACATTGCCAACGCCGGTACCGTCGGTTTCAAGAGTTCGCGTGCCGAGTTCGCGGATGTCTATGCTGCATCGGTACTCGGTTCAGGCAGCTATGCCACCGGTAGTGGTGTAGCGCTGGCCAACGCGGCTCAGCTGTTCAACCAGGGCAACATCAGCTTCACCGAAAACAGTCTGGATCTGGCGATCAACGGCAACGGCTTCTTTGTGACCAGCAACAACGGTGCGCTCAGCTACACCCGTGCCGGCTACTTCGGTACCGATGCCAACGGCTTTATCGTCAACAACAACGGCGAGAACCTGCAGGGGTTCGGTGTCAACGCAGTGACGGGGCAGATCAACCAGGGCGTGCAGACCAATCTGCGGGTCGATACCCGCTCGGCAGATCCGAACGAGACCAGTGCTGTTGTCACTACGCTGAACCTGAATTCGACGCAAACCCGTCCTGAGGTCTACGTTCAGCAATACGATGCCGCCTACGCGGCGTCGATCGCGACCGCGGCTGATCCGGCCAACCCGACGCCGGCGGAGATCGCTACCGCTGAGGCAGCGGCCCTGGATGCTGCGCGCAGCACCTTTGATCCGACCAACTCGGCGACCTACAACAGCTCTACTTCGGTCAACATCTACGACAGCCTCGGCAATTCGCATGTGATGACCAAATACTTCGTCAAGAACGACGCCAACAGCTGGGATATGTACGTACTGATCGACGGGCGTGATATCCAGTCCGGTGTCGAGGCGTCCGATCCGGCATTCGACCCGCTGGCAACCACTCGATTTGACGTCGACTTCAACAGTGTCGGCGAATTGACTACCAATCAGCCCTATACCATCGCCGGCTGGGTTCCGCTTGACAGTGAGGGGCAACCCACTGGTGCTACTTCGCCGGTCGATGACCTGACCATTAACCTGACGGGCTCTACCCAGTACGCCTCCAGCTTTGCGGTAACCGCAGTGAGCCAGGACGGCTTCACCACCGGTGAACTGGCCGGGCTGGAAATTGACGACACCGGTCTGCTGGTCGCCCGTTATACCAACGGTCAGACTCGGGTGCAGGGGCAGGTGGTACTGGCTACCTTTGCCAACCAGCAAGGTCTGACGCCGCTTGGCAGCACCGCGTGGGCGCAGTCTTTCTCGTCGGGTGACCCGGTTGTGGGTGCGCCGACCACTGGCACCCTTGGCAGCATTCAGTCGGGCGCGTTGGAGGACTCCAATGTGGATATCTCCGAGCAACTGATCAACCTGATCGTTGCCCAGCGCAACTACCAGGCTAATGCCAAGACCATTCAGACCGAGGATGCGGTAACCCAGACGATCATCAACCTGCGTTAACGCTTCAGCCGCCAGTGGCGGCGTCGGAATGACAGCGGCAATACCGGCAAAAGGATCTGCCGGTATTGCCGCTTTTTTGTTTTATGTTTTTCTATATTTTTGAAAAATAACGATAAATCCTGATTTTTAAATCTTGGCATGATCCCTGCTTTATCCCTTGTAAGTGAGTAAAAGCGGCAATTACTTGTCGCCCACACGTAAGCGGAGAAGGGCATGGACAAATCGTTGTACATCTCCATGACAGGGGCAAGCCAGAACGCGATGGCGCAGCGTGCGCACGCGAACAATCTGGCCAACCTGACCACCACCGGCTTTCGCCGTGACTTTGAGCAGGCCCGGTCAATGCCGGTATTTGGCGATGGCTACGCCACGCGCGCCTATGCCATGACCGAACGCCCCGGTACCGACATGTCGGCAGGGGTGATGCAGGAAACCGGGCGCGAGCTTGATGTGGCCGTGCAGGGCGAAGGCTGGATTGCCGTGCAGGCAGCTGACGGCACCGAAGCCTATACCCGGGCGGGCAGCCTGAATATTGACGCCTTCGGTGTGCTGCGCACCAGCAGTGGTCTGCCGGTGCTGGGCAACGGCGGTCCGATTGCCATTCCCCCGGCGCAGAAGGTCGAGATCGGGTCGGACGGCACCATCAGTATCCGAGCTCTGGGTGAAGGCCCGGCGGTCATGGCGGAAGTGGATCGTCTGAAGCTGGTCAACCCCGATCCGGCGACGCTGGAGAAGGGCGCTGATGGTCTGATGCGAACCAAAGACGGCCAGCCTCAGGTGGCCGATGGCGTGGTTCAGGTGGCTACCGGCTTCCTGGAAGGCAGCAACGTCAATGCGGTCGAAGAGATGACCGCCATGCTGTCGCTGGCGCGCCAGTTTGAGCTGCACATCAAGATGATGCGGACAGCGGAAGAGAACGCGCAGGCGACCGATCGCATTCTGCAGATGAGTTAATGCAACGGCGTGTCAACTAACTGACACGCGAGGAGAAAGGTGATGCTCCACGCACTTTGGGTCAGCAAGACCGGTCTGTCCGCACAGGACACCATGTTGTCGACCATTTCCAACAACCTGGCCAACGTATCGACCACCGGCTTCAAGCGCGACCGGGCCGAGTTCGAGGATCTGCTTTATCAGATAAAGCGCCAGCCCGGTGGCCAGAGCACCCAGGATACCCAGCTGCCATCCGGCTTGCAGCTGGGTACCGGTGTGCGGGTGGTGGGCACCCAGAAGATCTTCACCGAGGGTACGCTGCAGACCACCGAGCAGCCGCTGGACATGGCTATCAACGGTCGCGGTTTCTTCCAGATTCTGATGCCCGACGGCAGCATCGGCTATACCCGTGACGGCAGCTTCCACCTGGATGCGGACGGTCAGATCGTGACTTCCAACGGCTTCCCGCTGGAGCCGGGGATCGTCCTGCCGGATGACGTGCAGACCTTTACCGTAGGTGAAGACGGCACGGTGAGCATCACGACCTTTGGTAACGCCGGATCACAGCAGATTGGCAATGTTCAGACCGCCGATTTCATCAATCCGGCCGGCCTGCAAGCCATTGGCAACAACCTGTTCCTGGAGACCGCCTCCAGTGGCGCTCCGCAGACCGGCAACCCCGGTCAGAACGGTCTGGGCACCGTGTTGCAGAACACCCTGGAGAACTCCAACGTCAGCGTGGTGGAGGAGTTGGTCAACATGATCACTACCCAGCGCGCTTACGAAATGAATTCCAAGGTCATTTCCACCGCAGACCAGATGCTGCAGTACATCAGTCAGAACCTCTGACGGGAGCTCGGAATCATGATCCGTTTGGCTAAGTTCTTGATGCTGTTGGTGCCGCTCAGCCTGATTGGTTGCATGCAGGCGCCGCCGATGCGTGACGATCCGGCCTATGCCCCGGTGCTGCCGCGCACGCCGTTGCCGCAGGAGCTCAACAACGGGGCGATCTATCAGCCCGGTTTCGAGATGAGTCTGTATAACGACCGCAAGGCGCACCGGGTCGGCGACATCATTACCATCACCCTGACCGAACGGACCGCGGCGCAGAAATCGGCTGAAAGCGAAATCGACAAGTCCAGTTCGACCACGATTGCCAACCCGACCCTGCTGGGCAATGCGGTCGGTTTCAAAGGCCTGGATCTGGGCGTGAACATGTCGGGTCAACGTGCCTTTGAAGGGAGCTCGGACGCCAACCAGAGCAACAGCCTGTCCGGCTCGATTACCGTTACCGTTGCCGAGGTGCTGCCCAATGGCATTTTGGCGGTTCGCGGCGAAAAGTGGATCACCCTCAATCAGGGCGACGAGCTGATCCGCATCAGCGGCCTGGTGCGCGCAGACGATGTGGGCCCCGACAACACCGTGCTCTCCACCCGCGTGGCGGATGCACGCATTACCTACTCCGGCAAGGGTGCCTTTGCCGATGCAAATCGCCCGGGCTGGCTGAGCCAGTTCTTCCTCAGCCCGCTGTGGCCGTTCTGACAGGAGCATTGTCATGCGCAGCCTGATTTTCGGTCTTGTTTTGCTGCTCGTCAGCCCGCTGTCGCTGGCCGATCGTCTCAAGGACATCGCCAGCATTGCCGGTGTGCGCAGCAACCAGTTGATCGGCTATGGTCTGGTGGTCGGTCTGGATGGCTCGGGTGACCAGACCAGCCAGACCCCGTTTACCGTGCAGACCTTCCAGAACATGCTCAGCCAGTTTGGTATTACCGTGCCGCCGGGCACGCGTATTCAAATGAAAAACGTCGCAGCCGTAGCGATTCATGCTGATCTGCCGCCGTTTTCTCGTCCGGGCCAGACCATTGACGTCACCGTCTCCTCGCTGGGCAACGCCAAGAGTCTGCGCGGCGGTTCCCTGCTGATGACTCCGCTGAAGGGGATCGACGGTCAGGTCTACGCCATTGCCCAGGGCAATCTGGTCGTCGGCGGCTTTGGTGCCGAGGGTGCAGACGGGTCGCGTATTACCGTCAATATTCCCAGCGCGGGCCGCATTCCCAACGGCGCAACCGTTGAGCGTGCTGTGGCCAGCCCGTTTACCTCCGGCGACCATCTGACGTTTAACCTGCACCGCCCAGACTTCACCACGGCCAAGCGCATTGTCGATCGCATCAATGAAACCTTTGGCCCCGATGTCGCGCAGGCGCTGGACGGCGGTTCAGTGCGGGTTCGCGCACCGATCGACCCCAATCAGCGCGTTGATTACATCTCCATGGTCGAGAACCTGACCGTGGAGCAGGGCAACGCGGCGGCCAAGGTCATCATCAACTCGCGCACCGGCACCATTGTTATCGGCCAGGATGTGCGGGTGCAGCCGGCTGCCGTCACCCATGGCGGCCTGACCGTGACCATCAGCGAGAACCCGCAGGTCAGTCAGCCGGACGGCATTCTGTCCGGCGGTCAGACCGTGGTCGCGCCCAGCTCGCAGATCAATATCGAGGAGGGCGACAGCCGCATGTTCGTCTTCCGCCCGGGTGTGTCGCTGGATGAAATCGTGCGTGCGGTCAATCAGGTCGGGGCTGCCCCCGGTGACCTGATGGCCATTCTCGAAGCCCTGAAGCAGGCCGGCGCGTTGAACGCCGATCTGGTCATCATCTGACGGGAGGCAGGCTCATGAACGTCAGCAGCAATATCAGCTACACCGACATCAATACCGTCAACCAGCTGAAATCCGGTGCCAATGCCAACAGCCCGGAGAATGTGCGCAAGGTGGCGCAGCAGTTTGAATCGCTGTTCACCAACATGATGATCAAGAGCATGCGTGACGCCAACGCGGCGTTTGCCGAGGGCAATCCGCTCAATACCCCTCAGACCAAGTTCTATCAGGAAATGTACGACAGCCAGCTATCGGTGCATCTGTCGGAAGGGCGCGGTCTGGGCCTCACCGATGCGCTGGTGCGCCAGCTGTCGCCACAGTCTGCTGCCGGCTCGGAGCGTGAGCAGGGCGCAGCACCCGGGGTCGACCAGTCCGCGATGCTGGCGCGTCGTCGCCTGCAGGTGTCGGCGGACTACAGCGCCTGGGCAGATCGTCTGGCCCAGGCCGAGCAGACGCAGCGCCCGACCAGCAGCGAGAGTGACAGCTGGCAACCGCTGCGCGGCATCGAGGCGCTGCGTAACGGCCGCTCGACGATGGCGGCAGTCAGCCCTGAAGCTGCCCAGCGCACTCGCTTCGCCAACAGTCAGGAATTTGTCGAGACCATGCTGCCGATGGCGGAGAAAGCCGCGGCGCGTCTTGGGGTCGATCCGCACTACCTGGTTGCCCAGGCGGCGCTGGAAACCGGCTGGGGAAAATCGGTCATTCGTCAGTCCGATGGCAGCTCCAGTCATAACCTGTTCGGCATCAAGGCCCATGGCGGCTGGCAGGGCGACAGCGCCAATGTGGCAACGACTGAATACCGTGATGGCGTGCGCACCCGGGAGCGGGCAGATTTTCGCAGCTACGCGTCCTGGGAGCAGAGCTTCGAGGACTATGTCAGCTTCCTCGAAAGTAATGGTCGCTACAGCAAGGCGCTGAGCAGCACTGCAAATCCCGACACCTTCTTCCGTGAGCTGCAGAATGCCGGATATGCCACCGACCCGCAGTACGCGCGCAAGGTGTCGCAGATTGCGCGCCAACTGATCAGCAACAGCGATGAGCGCGTTGCTGCCAGCACCCCATCCACTGACTCCGGCAGCAGGGCCTGATCATGGCAGATCTTTTCGGTATCGGACTGACGGGCCTCAGAGCCTCCCAGACCCAGCTGGCGGTGACCGGTCAAAACATTACCAACGTCAACACGCCCGGCTATTCCCGCCAGTCGGCGCTGCAGGCCACCCAGGTACCCAGTTATACCGGTGCCGGCTATATCGGCAACGGCACCAAGGTGGTCGATGTCTCGCGCATCTATAACCAGTTCCTGACCAATCAGGTGCGTACCTCCACCTCGACCAACTCCGAGGTACAGGCGTTCCAGTCCCAGCTTGAGCAGCTCAATACCCTGGTTTCAAGCAGCGCGACCGGTATTACCCCTGGTCTGCAAAGCTATTTCGATGCCCTGCAGACCGCGATTGAAGATCCGGCCAACCTGCCGGCGCGCCAGCTCGTTCTGTCCGAGGCAGAGGGCCTGGCGTCGCGCTTTAATACCGTCCACAGCAGCCTGAACAGCCAGAACCAGTTCATCAGCCAGCAGATGACCACGCTGGCGGATCAGACCAGTCGCCTGGCGACCTCCATCGCCCAGTACAACGACAGCATTGCCATAGCCTCGGCCAACGGTGCCCAGCCCAATGACCTGCTGGACGCCCGTGACGAGGCGGTGCGCCAGCTCAGCGAGCTGATCGGTATTTCCGTGGTGCAGCAGGACGACAATACCTTGAATATCTTTGTCGGGTCAGGTCAGCCGCTGGTTGTCGGCAAGGAAGCATCCACCCTGGCCGTGCGCAGCGGCAGTGCCGATCCCGGCAGGGTTGAGGTAGTACTCAAAAGTGGCAACTCGGTCCAGGACATTACCAGTCTGGTCAGCGGTGGCGAGCTGGGTGGCTTGCTCAAGTACCGCAACGATGTGCTGGACCCCGCGCTTAATGCCATCGGCCGGCTGGCGCTGTCGATCAGCAGTGAATTCAACAGTCAGCAGGGGCAGGGCCTGGATCTCAACGGCAATGCCGGTGCCGCCCTGTTCAATGACGTCAACAGCCCGGATTTAGTCGATGGGCGCAGCTATGCCCGTGCCACCAACAGCGACCCGGATGCCAAACTGAGCGTGCGCATCAGCGACACCTCGCAGCTGAGTACCTCCGAGTATGACGTTGTATTTACCAGTTCAACCCAGTTCACGGTACGCCGGACCTCTGACGACAGTGTGGTCGGCCCGTTTGATTTGACCAGTGTCCCGCCACCTGAGCTGGACGGCTTTACCATCGAGCTGGGTGGTGGCGGTATCGCCGCCGGCGACCGCTTCCTGCTGACACCCACCCGCTTCGCCGCCGCCGGCATGGAAGTGGTGATGGATCAGCCGCAGGAGCTGGCGTTTGCCGCGCCTGCCGTGGTGGACACCAATCTGGATAACCGCGGTACCGGCACCATGAGTCAGCCCACCCTGATCGACGGCCCGGCGCCGATTGATCCGGCTACGCTGCAGGGCTTGCTGCCGATCGAGCTCGGCTATGATGCGGCCAGCGGTGAGCTGCAGGTGAGCAGTGGTACGGCGACGCTCAATCCGTCGCCGCTGGTGATCACGCCCGGTCAGACCAACAGTGTTGAAGTGACGGTAGGCGCCTATACCTTCAGTATGAGCCTCACCGGTACGCCGAAGGATGGCGACAGCTTCAGCCTGAACTTCAATACCGGGGTGGCGGATAATCGCAATGCGCTGGTGATGTCCGAGTTGCAGAGCGCCAAGGTGCTCGGCCAGGCCAACGGCGCCGAGGGGTTTTCCTTTGTTGACGGCTATGGCGACCTGGTCCAGCGGGTGGCTACCTTCACCGCCCAGGCGCGTACGGATGCCGAATCCAGTCAGGCTGTGCTGGTGCAGGCCACCAACAACCGTGACTCGGTGTCGGCGGTCAACCTGGATGAGGAAGCGGCCAACCTGATCAAGTTCGAGCAGTACTACAATGCCTCGGCACAGGTCATTCAGGTTGCACGCACGATTTTTGACACCTTGATCAGCAGTATCAGATAACGGGTAGCCTCACATGCGCATCTCAACCATTCAGCAGTTCAACAGCGGCGTGCGTGGTATCTCTGACAATTACAGCAGCGTTACGCGCACCCAGGAACAGATCAGTTCCGGCAAGCGCCTGCTGACGCCGGCGGACGACCCGGTAGCGACCGTTCGGCTGCTGCAACTGAACCAGGAGTCCAACCGCCTGGAGCAATACAGCACCAACATGACGGCGGCGAACAACAGCCTGACCCAGGAGGAGAGCATCCTCAACTCGGTCAACAATGCCCTGCAGCGCGTGCGCGAGATTGCCATCGAAGCGGGCAACGGCTCGCGCAACGACGATGACCGCAAGGCGCTGGCAACCGAGCTGGAGCAGCGCGAGCAGGAACTGTTCAATCTGTTCAATACCCGCAATGCCCGTGGCGAGTACCTGTTTGGCGGCTTTCAGAGCAGCGAAGCACCGTTTGTCAAAAATCCCGACGGCACCTACACCTACCAGGGCGATGAGGGCCAGCGCTCGGTGCAGATCGCCGGGTCCAAGACCGTGCCAATCAACGACAACGGCAAGGATCTGTTCGTCAACATCGCCAACGTCAATCGGGTCAATACCGAGGCTGCGGCAACCAATACCGGCACCGCGCGCATCTCGCTGGGTACGGTAGAGAACAAGACCGAGTACGACAGCACCTTCTATCCGCAGGGCAGCGTCGGCATTGTGATTGGCGCGGCTGGCGACACCTACGAGATTGTCGACAGCGGTGGCCTGCCGCTGGTGCCGCCGGTGACCGGTGCGCTGGAGCTGGAAGACGACGGCAGTTACAACATCCGTTATGCGGGTGTCTCGGTGAAGCTCGACGGCGATCTGCAGCCCGGTGACAGCTTCACCATCAGCACCGGTGACAGCACTGCAACCAGCACCAATCGGGAGACCCGCGGTGTTCTGGAAACCGTCTCATTGCTGCGCCAGACCCTGGAGAACGGCACCGCGACCACCGACGACAAGTTGCAGCTGCGCGATGTGATTGCGGTCAGTCTGGATAACCTCGACAACGCGATGAACAACGTGCTGAGCGTGCAAACCACCATTGGTGCGCGCATGAACGTAATCGAATCGACCCAGACCGAAAACGAGGAAGTGGCACTGATCAACACCACGGTGACCTCGCAGCTGGAAGATCTGGATTATGCCGAGGCTCTGAGTCGTCTGAGTTTGCAATCGGTGGTGCTTGAGGCCTCACAGCAGAGCTTTGTGAAGGTCAGCAGCCTGAGCCTGTTCAATCTGCTGCGCTAGCCTTCAGCAGCTCGATAAAGGCGTCGGCCGCCGGTGACAGTGGCCCGTGGGCACGGGTCACCAGTCCGAAGCTGGTGCCTGGCATCAGGTCGGGCCAGTCCAGCAGGGTGAGGGTGCCGGCTGCCAGTTCATCCTGCAGGATGTCCAGGCTGCCTATACTCAGCGCATCGCAATGCTGCACCATGCGTTTGAGCACATCAAGGTTGTCGCATTCCAGGCTGATCTGCGGATCCTCACGGGGCAGGGTGCGGCGCAGGTCCTGCAGAATGATGTCGGGTACCCGGAAGCAGGCCAGCGGATACTGCGCAAGCAGTGCCGGGCTTAGGTCGCCGCGTCCAGCCAGTGGATGTCCGGCCCGGCAGAACAGGCGACTGGGCTGTTGCTGCAGCGGGGTTACCTGCAGTAGCGGGTCATCCTGCAGTTCGCGAATGTCGGCAACGAACAGCTCCAGCTCCTCGTCCAGCAACTGTTTGCGCAGTGCGACCCAGTGCTGAACCTCAAGGCGTACCTTGACGCCGGGATAGCGTCGATTGAACTCGCCCAGCACCCGCGGCAGCAGGCCTGCGGCAGGGAAGGGGCCACCGCCTACCAGCAGCTCGCCGGCTTCGAGATCGTTGAACTGACGCAGGGCATTGCGCATCGCGGTGCTGCCGGCGATCAGTCGACGGGCATGTTCCAGCACCAGCTCGCCCTGCGGGGTCAGCTCGACGCCCTTGCCAGAGCGGCTGACCAGCGTGCAGCCCAGGCGCAGTTCCAGGTTCTGAATGCTGCGGCTCAGCGCCGGCTGGCTCAGGCCGATGGCCTCACCGGCGCGGGCAAAACCCTGATATTCGACCAGGGCCACAAAGTGACGCAGCGATTTCAGCTCCATGGTGGCTCCTTGGTGTTCGGCTCAATCATCGGCCAGCGAGCGAATGATGGGGCAATCCGGGCGGTCATCGCCACTGCAGCAGTCTGCCAGCTCGGCCAAGGTATCATGCATGGCCTGCAGATCCCGTATCTTCTCTTCCAGCTCCCGCAGGTGTGCGGCGGTCAGTGCCTTGACCTCGGCGCTGGAGCGCGAACGGTCCTGCCACAGAGTAAGCAGATGGCCGATCTGCTCCATGCTGAAGCCCAGCCGGCGCGCGCGCTGAATAAAACCCAGCGTGTGCAGGTCGCGCTGGCTGTATTGGCGATAGCCGCCTTCGCTGCGCGGCGGTGCAGGCAGCAGTCCGATTTTCTCGTAATGCCGAATCATCCGCGGGCTGAGCCCGCAGGCCTCGGCGGCCTGGCTGATATTCATGCGTCCTCCGGCTTCCAGCGCTTCAGTAGCAGCGCATTGCTGACCACACAGACGCTGCTGGCGGCCATCATCGCACCGGCAATCATCGGATTCAGCAGACCCACCGCTGCCAGCGGAATGCCCAGGCAGTTGTAGACGAAGGCCCAGAACAGATTCTGGCGAATCTTGGCGCCGGTCCGGCGTGACAGCGCCAGCGCCATCGGTACCAGCGCCGGATCGCCGCGCATCAGGGTAATGCCGGCGCTGTGCATGGCCACGTCGGTGCCAGTGGACATGGCCATACCCACATCGGCACGGGTCAGTGCAGGGGCATCATTGATGCCGTCACCGATCATGGCGACGATCTTGCCCTGCTGTTGCAGGCGCTCGATTTCACCGACCTTGTCGGCCGGCAGCACATTGCCGCGGGTCTGATCAATGCCCAGCTGACGGCCGATGTGCTCGGCAGCATTCTGGCTGTCGCCACTGATCAGCAGGGTCTCGATGCCCTGGCGCTGGAGCCGGGCGACGGTCTCTGCGGCGTTGTCCTTGAGGCTGTCGGCGAAAGTCAGCATGCCCAGCACTCGGTCCCCCTGAGCCAGCCAGGACAGGCTGGCACCGTCTGCCTGCAGAGCCTGCGCCTTATCCATGTAGGCAGACAGATCCAGTCCCTGTTCCTCCATCAGGCGCGCATTACCCAGCCAGGTGGTCAGGCCATTAACCTCGCCGCGGGCACCGCGTCCGGCCAGCACCTGCAGGTCCTGTGCGGCCTCGGTGCTCACGCCATGTTCGGTGGCGTAGTCACAGACCGCTCGGGCCAGCGGATGTTCAGCCTGTTGCTGAATCGCCAGTGCTGCGCGCAGTACCTGATCGGCACTGGCTCGGTCCACAGCTTCAATGTGGGTCAGGCTGGGTTTGCCGCGGGTCAGGGTGCCGGTCTTGTCGAATACCACGGCAGTAACCTGGCGAGCCCGTTCGAGCGCTTCGGCGTCGCGGATCAGGATGCCGTGCCGCGCGGCTACCCCGGTACCGACCATGATCGCCGTGGGCGTAGCCAGGCCCAGTGCACAGGGGCAGGCAATGACCAGTACGGCGATGGCATTGAGCAGCGCGGCTTGCGGGCCGATCAGCAGGCTGCCGATGCCCCAGGTCAGCAGGGCAATGATGATCACGACTGGTACAAATACGGCGGCGACCCGGTCTACCAGGCGCTGGATCGGGGCCTTGGAGCTTTGCGCGCTTTCAACCATGCGCACGATCTGCGCGAGCAGGGTGTCCTTGCCGACTGCTTTAGTACGAATCACCAGCAGCCCGTCCTGATTCAGGCTGCCGGCGCGTACCGCATCGCCGGGGCTGCGGTCGACGGGCAGGCTTTCACCGGTCAGCATGGATTCGTCAACGTGGCTGCTGCCCTCGATTACCTCTGCATCGACAGGGATGCGCTCACCGGCCCGGACGACCAGTTGGTCACCCGGAATGATCTGGCTCAACGGCACTTCACGCTCGCCATCGGCATCGCGCAGCCGCGCCACATCGGGACGCAGTGAGGTCAGGGCGCGGATCGCCTCCAGCGTCTGCCCCTTTGCGCGGGTTTCCAGATAGCGCCCGAGCAGGATGAAGGTGACGATGGTCGCCGAGGCTTCGTAGTAGAGGTGAGGCGAGTGGCCGCCGCTGGCGAACAGGTTCCAGCTGCTGAGCAGCCAGCCGGCGCTGGTGCCGAGCACGACCAGCAGGTCCATATTGGCCGTGCGATTGCGCAGCGCATGCCAGGCGCCCTGATAGAAGCGGGCGCCAAAGACAAACTGCACCAGGCTGGCAAGAATCAGCTGCAACCAGCCGGGCAGCATCCAGTGACCGGCGCCAAGCAGGGCTGGGATCATGGCCAGCAGCATGGGCGCGGTCAGCAGCGCAGCGCCAATCAGCCAGCGGCGCTCGCTGGGCAGATTCGGGCCGCTGTCGGCGGCGGGTCGCGCGTCATCCAGCCACTGCCCGGGATAGCCTGCCTTGCGCAAGACGCGCAGGATCTCGTCGCTGTCGGTGCCGTCCAGCAGGGTTACTCGGGCCTGCTGACTGGCAAGATTGACCTGGGCCGAGAGCACGCCTTCAACCGCCTGAAGGGCCTGCTCGGCGCGGCGCACGCAGCCGGCACAGGTCAGTCCCTCCAGTTGCAGCTGGGCTTCCTGGGTCCGCGCCGGGTATCCGGCCTGACTCAGCGCCTTCTCGGCGTCGGTCAGGGTGGCAGGCGCATCCAGGCTGATGCGCGCCGTTTCGGCGGCAAGGTTGACGGCGACCTGATCAATGCCGTCAACATTGGCAAGAGCGGCCTCGACCTTGCCCACGCAGCTTGCGCAATGCATGCCGCTGATGTGGAGCGTGAATTCAGTCATGGGGTGACTCCATTACGGTTTGTATGCGGTCAGCTTGAACCCTGACATCATGTCAGAGTCAAGTGCCCTAACCGACTTCCGTCAAAAGCCGAATGGCGGGCTGCCACCGTCGCCCAGCTTCAGACCCACCTTGAGGATCCAGTCGTTGTCCATGGCGGCAACCACCCAGGTGTGACCCTCCCACTCGATCTGATCGCCCACCACCGGATGACCGCCGAACTGGCGGCTGAAAAACGCCGCCAGGCTGAGCTGGCGCATATCCTCCGGGACGGCGAAGCCATAGAACTTGCCAACGTCGCCCAGTGTGGCCTCGCCCTCGAGGATGAAGTCGCCGAAGAAGCTGCGGTTTTCCAGATAGCGAGGCGGTTGCGCCTTGCTGAACAGTTTTGACAGCGCCGGCAGATCGCGCGGCCGCCCCACAACGCAGAGCACATCGCCCAGAGCGAGCTGAGTACTGCCGGTCGGGTGCATCAGATGATTGCCGCGGAACAGTGCGGCAATGCGTGTCTCTCCGGGCATCTTCAGGTCCCGAAGGGCAACGCCCACGCACCAGTTGGCGTTGTCCAGCTGGTAGATCAGCAGTTCAAAGTCGCCGTCGATGGCGGTATCCAGACTCGTGCGCTGCAGCGGCTCGGGCTGCGGCGGAATCTCTACCTTGCACAGGCGTGCAGCCAGCGGCAGTGAAGACCCCTGCAGCAGCAATGAGACCAGCACCACCACAAAGGCCAGGTTGAACAGCAGCTGCGCCTGCTCGAGCCCCGCCAGCAGGGGGAAGATTGCGAGGATGATCGGCACCGCGCCGCGCAGGCCGACCCAGGCGATAAACAACCGCTCGCGCCAGGAAAACACAAACGGGATCAGGCAGATCATGACCGCAATCGGCCGGGCGATGAAAATCAGGAATAGCGCAATCAACACCGCCGGCAGGGCGATGATGACCATTTCACTGGGCGTTACCAGCAGACCCAGCATCAGGAACATGCCGATCTGGCTGAGCCAGGCCATACCGTCCTGCACCTGCAGGATATTCTGCAGGTTGCGTACCCGGTTGTTGCCCAGGATCAGCCCGGTCAGATAGATGGCGAGAAAGCCGCTGCCGCCAATCTTGTTGGTCGCGGCAAACACCATGATGGCGCCACTGGTGATCAGCAGCGGATACAGGCCGGCTGGCAGCGTCACCTTGTTGACCAGCCAGACCAGGCCGAAGCCGCCGGCCAGCCCGCAGAGTGCGCCGATGCCGAACTGTTCAATCAGCAGCAGGGCGAAGGACCAGCTGAAGCTGGTCTGGCCGCTGGCAAGCATTTCGACCAGGGTAATGGTCAGGAAAATCGCCATCGGATCGTTGGAACCCGACTCGATCTCCAGCGTTGCGCCAACCCGTTGTTTCAGGTTCAGCCCCTTGCCCTGCAGCAGCGAGAACACCGCAGCGGCGTCGGTGGAGCCGACGATGGCACCAAGCAGCAGGCCCTGCAGCCAGTGCAGCTCCAGCAGCCAGGCGGTAAGCGCACCCGTCAGCGCGGCGCTGATCAGCACCCCGAGGCTGGCCAGGGACACGGCGGGCCACAGCCCCACCCGGAAGTTTTCCACCCGTGTGCGCATGCCGCCATCAAGCAGAATGATCGCCAATGCCAGGCTGCCGATCAGAAAGGCGGTGTTGGCATCCTCGAACTGAATACGGCCAATACCGTCCACCCCGGCCAGCATGCCGATGATCAGGAAGATCAGCAGTAGCGGGATGCCCAGACGCGACGACAGCGAACTGGCGAGCACGCTGAAGCAGAGCAGCACGGCACCGATCAGAAAGAGGGTGTTGATATAGTCCATGGGAGCAGCTCGGAGCGGGTGGATGGAACGCGTTCACTATATCGTTTATGGCCCGGAGCGGTAAAAAAATTGCTGTATAGTCAACGCATTGCAACGTAGGGAGAAAGCAGGATGGATGCGGCATTCTGGCATGAGCGCTGGCAGCGCGGGGAAATCGGGTTTCACAAGGCGTCAACCAATCCGCTGCTGCAGCGCTGGTGGCCGCAGCTCGGAGTCGATGCAGAGGCTCCGGTTTGGGTACCTTTATGCGGTAAATCGCTTGATCTGATCTGGTTGCGCAGCCAGGGGCACCCGGTTCGGGGCGTTGAGTTGGCGCGCAGCGCGTTGGAGAGTTTCTCCGACGAGCATGGGCTGGATTTGCAATGGCAAACGGAGGGGGAGTTTGAGGTAGCCGAGGGCGCCGGTTTTACGCTGTATTGCGGCGATGTCTTCGCACTCCGGCCCGAGCATCTGCAGGGAATCGGTGCAATTTATGATCGCGCCGCGCTGATCGCGCTGCCGCCGGAAATGCGTGCGCGTTACGTTGCCCATCAACGCGCACTGCTGCCCGCGGGCTGGCGTCTGCTGCTGGTGACCCTGGATTATCCGCAGGAGCAGCGCCCCGGGCCGCCTTTCAGCGTGTCCGATACCGAAGTACGGCAACTGTACGCGGGCTGCAGTATCGAGGTGCTCGAAGAGAAGGATGTATTGGCCGATCACGCCGTGTTTGCCAGCCAGGGCATGCGTTCGCTGACCGAGCGGGTGTATCTGATCGCCGACTAAGCCGTGTCGGGGCTGCTAGACTGCGGCACCGACTGTTCGCTGCGGAGCCCTCATGCTGGCCGCCCTTGCCTTACTCTATAAACTGTTGCCGCTCTATGTGACGGTTGGTCTTGGCTGGCTAGCCGGCCGCTATCTGGATGCCAGCGGCAGGCACATTGCGGGCATCATGATGTATATCGTGACGCCGTCGGTGGTGTTTTCCGGGGTGATGCACGCGCCGCTGTCTGCTGAAGTCATCCTGCTGCCGTTTCTGACCTTCGCGCTGTGCAGTCTGACCGGCTGGGCGCATTTGCAGATTGCCAAACGCTGGTTTCCAGGGGCCGGCGCCAACATGATTCCGCTTGCGGTCGGAACCGGTAATACCGGTTACTTCGGTATTCCGGTTGCGCTGTTGCTGTTCGGTGAGCAGGGGCTGGCGATTTATATCGTCTGCATGCTCGGCACCACCCTGTTCGAAAATTCCGTCGGGTTTTATCTGGCCGCGCGCGGGCGCTACGGCATTCGGGACTGTCTGCTCAAGGTAGTGCGGCTGCCGTCGTTATACGCCTTCTTTCTGGCGGTTGGCCTCAACAGTGCCGGCCTGCAGATTCCGGATGCATTCGAGCCGCTGTTCGATAACCTGCGCGGTGCCTACAGCGTATTCGGCATGATGATTATCGGTATGAGCATTCTGAGTTTCCGCGGTCTGGCCGGAGACTTGCGCTTTACCGGGCTGGCGCTGCTGGGCAAGTTCGTCAGTTGGCCGTTGCTGGCGCTGGCATTCTGCGCGCTGGATGCCCGTCTGTTTCAGGTCTACGACGTCGCCGTCTATCAGGCGATCATGCTGATCTCCATCACCCCCATTGCCGCCAATACGGTTGTCATAGCCACGCTGCTCGACACCCATCCCGCGCAGGTTGCCGGCACCGCGCTGCTCAGCACGCTTGTCGCGCTGCTGTACATTCCGCTGATGAGCGCCTGGCTGTTTACAGGTGCCAACTGAGACCAGTCTAAGACTTCTTTGTAAGCGCCCTGTTTTTTATGAGAAAAACAACTAAAAAGCACTCATGCTTTAGCGCTCATGGTCGATACTCATTTCAGGAAGCAAAAAATTGACGTGTGCGTGACGGCGCGCGTTGGCTGTTGTCGGTGTGATGTTTAATGATCCAAGCCGAGCCTGCCTCCAGGGCGTTATCGCGGACTCGTCCTTTCGAGTCCTGCCTGCCGTGCTGACAAGAGTGAAAAAGAGCCATGCTTAGTGTCTTCCGTGATTTGAGTTTCCGCTGGAAATTGACCCTTCCCATTCTGATTCTGGCCGCATTGTTCGTCCTCCTTGGACTGTCCGCATTCTGGGCTGTCTCCAAGGTTGAGTCGCGCCTGGTACGTCTCTCGACCGACCTGCTGCCGCGCAGCTCGGTGGTGCTCGAAGCCGATCGAGACATGTATCAGGCGTTGGCGGCCGAGCGGGCCATTATTGAAGGCGTGGTCTCAAGCGGGCTGGATGCAGAGCACACTGACAACATGCAGCAGGCCAGTGATCGCATTGCGCGTTACGCGGCTGCTACCAAAACGCCGGAAGGGCGTGCGCTGGCGGATGAATTCGCCAGGGCGTTTGCTGTCTGGAAAGCCACCTCAATCGAGAACGTCCGGCTGGCACGTTCCGGCGACGCAGCCAGGGCGAGTGATAGCAGCTACGGTCAGGGTTATGAGCAGTTTTCGCGGGCGCGTGAGCTGATCAACAAGATGACCGAGCTGATCAACCAGCAGGCTGAAGCGGAAGCGGCTGAAGCTGAAGCGGATGTCGCTGCAAGCCATGCTCGGGTGACGGTGGTGCTGGCCATCGGTGCAGTTGTATGCTTTCTGATGATCGTATTTTTCCCCGGCCTGATTACCAACCCGTTGCGTGAGCTGCTGCAGCGCATTCGCGACATTGCAGACGGCGAGGGCGACCTGACCCGCCGTGTGGTGGTGCACTCCAACGACGAGTTGGGCCAGCTGAGCAAGGCATTCAACGCCTTTCTGGAGCAATTGCAGGGACTGATTCGCGACGTTGCCGAATCTACCTTGCAGGTCGCCTCGGCCGCAGAGCAGATGAGTGCAATTGCCGAGGGGCAGGAGAAACTGGTCAACGAGCAGTACATGGCGGTAGATCAGGTCAGTACCGCAGCGACGGAAATGAGCGCTGCCATCCACGAGGTTGCCGACAACGCGCATAGTACTGCTGATGCCGCCCGTGAGGCAGACCGTCAGGGGCACTCTGCGTCCGATGTGGTGTCAGCCACCATGAACGATCTGCGACGCCTGGCCGCCGATGTTGAAGAGGCTGCTGGTGTGATCAACAATCTGGAGCAGGACACCGACAAGATTGGCGGCGTGCTCAGTGTGATCGAGGGTATTGCCGAGCAGACCAACCTGCTGGCGCTCAACGCAGCCATCGAGGCCGCCCGCGCCGGAGAGCAGGGCCGCGGCTTTGCGGTGGTGGCCGACGAGGTCCGTGCACTGGCGGCGCGTACCCAGGACTCCACCCGTGATATCCAGCAAATGATCCAGAAGCTGCAGAGCGGCACCGGACAGGCTGTTGCCGTCATGCAGCGTGGTGCCCAGCTCGCAGCACAGAGCGTCGAGAAGGCCGGTACCACCGAATCTTCGCTGAACGAGACTTCCGCCTCCGTCATGCGCATCAACGACATGGCGGCGCAGATCGCCGCTGCGTGCGAGGAGCAGAGTCAGACCACCGAAGATATCGCCCGCAACATCAGTGGCATTCGTGATCTGTCCAACCAGTCTGCGCAGTCGTCTCGGGAGAGTCGTGATGCCAGTAACGTGCTCGCACGCCTGGCTGCCAACCTGCAGCAACAGGTTGGTCGCTTCAAAACCTGATATTCGGGTTGTAACTTGAGCATAAGCCGTTACAATAGCGCGGCCTGAGCAAGCTCAGGTCGCTATGGTGGCCCCACCGGTCCCCTCGCAATGATCAGCCGTGAACCCGGTCAGGCCCGGAAGGGAGCAGCCGCAGCGGTCATATCGTGTGCCGGGGTGTGGCTGGTGGGGTTGCCTCCAAATATTTGATTTATAAGGCTTTTCTGCTGTTTCTTGTGCAGGTGGTACAAGAGGTGGTACATGCAGGCCTTACCCTCATATCTCCAGCTTTCCCGTCACTCTGTCTTCTACTGCCGTGTTGCGGTGCCGCAATCGTTGCGTCCGGTCATTGGCAGACGCGAGATTCGTCGTTCGCTCAATACCCGCTGTCGTCATTAAGCCTTAGACGCAGTCATGCCCGTTATCCGTCAAGCGAAGGGTGTCGGCGGTTCTATGCTGAGGTTGCTCATTCAGGTGGGTTGCACAGGACAGCGCCGGACCTTGAGCGTCCGGCGTTGTCCTGATGCGGTAGATCAGACGCGGAAGCGTCCGATCAGCTGTTGCAGGTCGCTGGCCAGGCGTGCGAGCTCTTCGCTGGTAGCTGCGCTCTGCTCCGACGCCGTGCTGGTTTGCTGTGCAATATCGCTGACGTTGTTGATATTGCGATTGATCTCTTCTGCCACCGATGACTGCTCTTCCGCGGCCGACGCGATCTGCACGTTGAGATCATTGATGCGGGTCACGGCGTCGGTGATCGCCAGCAGGCGATCGCTTGCCAGGCCAACAGCGTCTACCCCTTGTTTGGCTTTGTCGCGGCTGATCTGCATCACGCTGACCGCTTCGCCAGTGCCTTCCTGCAGGCGGGTGATCATTTGCTGGATTTCGGATGCGGACTGCTGGGTACGCGAGGCCAGCGCTCGGACCTCGTCGGCCACCACCGCAAAGCCGCGCCCCTGTTCGCCGGCGCGAGCGGCCTCGATGGCCGCGTTGAGCGCCAGCAGATTGGTCTGCTCTGCGACGCCCTGAATCACCGTCAGCACCGAGCTGATGCTGTCGCTTTCCTGTTCCAGCCGCTGGATAACCTGGGCGGCGCGCTCCACTTCCTCTGCCAGGGATTGAATGGCATCGATGGTGCGGGTGGCCAGCTGGCGGCCCTGCTGGGCTTCCTGTTCGGCCTGATGTGACGCATCGGCGGCCTCGGCAGCATTGCGCGCCACGTCCTGCACTGTGGTGGTCATCTCGTGCATCGCGGCCGCTACCTGCTCGACTTCATGCTGCTGCTGGCGCACGCCGCTGCCGGTTTGCACGCTGATTGCCGAGGTTTCCTCGGCCGCAGCGGCAAGTTGGCCACTGGAGCCGGCCACCTGGTTGATGGTGTTCTGGAAGCGTTCTGCCATGCGGTCGAAGGCCTGGCTGATGCGTCCCAGCTCATCGGTTCTGCGGTCGTTGGCGCGGCTGGTCAGGTCGCCGTCGGCGAGCCGGGTGCTGGCCAGCTCCAGTCGGGTGACGGAAGCGCTGATACCGTGAATGATGCTCCAGGACATCAGCAGCAGTGCGGTGAGGGCGACCAGGGTAGTAATAGCCGCGATTATCAGCGTGTTCTGATAGCTGGTTTCGGCGTTCTGGTACTCCTGCTCGGCGATGGCGCTCTGCAGCTCGAGCAACTGCTCGAGTGTGCCGGTCAATGTGTTGGCCTCCGGCCGCAGCGTGGTCAGCAATATTTGGTTGGCTGCGGCAAAGTCCGCTTGCCGCAAGGCCGTAAGTGCAGGCATTACACCCTGGGTCAGCATGCGCCCAAGCTGCGCATCGACGGTGTCACTGAGCTGCTTTTCCTCTGCCGTGAGCTCGGTTGCGAGGTAGGCTCTCCAGTCGTTCTTGATCAGGCCTACCGCCCCGTCGACTTCATCCAAATGCTGGTCCAGCGGATGCTGGTGGCTGCTGCGCAGGGGATGGCTGGGGTTATGCTGAGCTGACAGCAGCAGTTCTACCTGAATGGTCTGTACGGCCAGTTCAATGCGCCCCAACTGGCCGGTGGGAATCAGTCGATCGTGGTAGACCGTTTTGAGGGATTTGGCGGCATTGCTGAGTGCGTTTACCGAAACGATGCTCAGTATGATCAGTAGAGTCAGGGCAAATGCGCTGAGGATGGTCAGGCGTAGCTTGATGGACAGATTACTCAGGGCCGACATGAGTTGGCTGGATCCTTTAAGTGGAATATTGAAGGAGCTCGCTGCAGCTGGCGAGACAGAATGGGCAGGCCCTCGCCCCGGCCGGATGCGCCCGGTCGTGATGCCTGATGCGGACTGTCATGGGTAACAATCGCCGGCATTGGCGTCTTGCGCTCGCATTGTAGCCGCTGCTTGGGTACATTACTCGCTCGCTTTAGATCAACGGATACCAACAGAGCCAATGAGTTATCAGGTACTAGCCCGCAAGTGGCGGCCCCGCCTGTTCCGCGAGATGGTCGGCCAGACCCATGTGCTGCAGGCCATGATCAATGCGCTTGATAACAACCGGCTGCACCACGCCTATCTGTTTACCGGTACCCGCGGGGTCGGCAAGACCACCATCGCCCGGATTCTTGCCAAGTGTCTTAACTGCGAAAGGGGCATCAGCTCTGAACCCTGCGGTCAGTGCTCGGCCTGTCTGGAGATCGATCAGGGCCGGTTTGTCGACCTGATCGAGGTGGATGCGGCGAGTCGCACCAAGGTCGAGGACACCCGCGAGCTGCTTGAGAATGTGCAGTACGCGCCGTCGCGCGGGCGCTTCAAGGTCTACCTGATCGACGAAGTGCACATGCTCTCCAGCCACAGCTTCAATGCGCTGCTGAAAACGCTGGAAGAGCCGCCGGAGCATGTCAAGTTTCTGCTGGCAACAACCGACCCGCAGAAGTTGCCTGTCACCATCCTGTCCCGTTGCCTGCAGTTCGCGCTGAAGAACATGCCACCGGAAAAAGTGGTGGAGCATCTTCGTCACGTGCTGGGTGAGGAACAGATCGGCTTTGACGAGGAGTCGCTCTGGCTGCTCGGGCGTGCGGCTGATGGCTCAATGCGCGATGCGCTCAGTCTGACCGACCAGGCGATTGCCTTTGGCAATGGCCAGCTGCGGGTTGAGCAGGTGCGCAGCATGCTGGGTACCATCGACCATGCTCAGGTATTTGGCGTGCTGGACGCGCTGGTTGCCGGTGATGCCCGTGGCCTGATGGCCGCCGCGGCGCAGTTGGCAGAGCAGGGCGTGGATTTTGCCGGTGTGCTGGCCGAGCTGATTTCAACCCTGCAGCGCGTAGCCATGGCGCAGGTGGTGCCCGAGGCAACGGACAACAGCCTGGGTGATCAGCAGCGTGTGCTGGCGTTGGCCGGCAAGGTCAGCGCCGAGGATGTGCAGCTGTTCTACCAGCTCGCCCTGCATGGCCGCCGTGATCTGCCTCTGGCACCGGAGCCGCGTGGCGGTTTCGAAATGGCGCTGCTGAGAATGCTGGCGTTTCGCCCGGGTACGCTTGCTGATGCCGCCTCCGGTGGTATTACGGTGACGCCCGGCGCGCTACCGGATCAGTCAGCGCCGCCAGAGCCGGAAAAGTCGATAGGACCCAGTTCAGCCAGCACTGAGTCCGCACACACCAAGGCGCCAACCGCTGAGTCGGTTGCCGCTCCTGCAGCTGTCGCTCAGACTCCTGCTGCACCTGCACCTGCACCTGCACCTGCACCTGCACCTGCACCTGCACCTGCACCTGCACCCGTGGTGTCGCCTGAAACAGTTGCTCCGGTGTCGCAGACAGAACCCGCGCCCGCGCCGGCAGCCCCGTCAGCCGAGGTGCCCGAGCATCCTGCGCCAGAAACACCACGTCCGCTGAACCCGAAGGCGCCGTATCGGCCACCGCAGGACGAGCCGCCAGCAGACTGGCTGGATGGCCCGCCGCCTGACGACAGCGGTGTGGATCGTGATGACGAGGACGATCTGGACGCCAGTCAGTACATCGCCGATTGGCAGCCTGAATCGACGGATGAGGCTGCTGTTGACGAACCCGGCGATGAACTCAGTGATTTGCCCCCGGCCAGCGGTTTGGCGGCCGAGTGGTTGGGGCTGTTTGATCAGCTGGGCCTGTCCGGTCTGACCCAGAGTATCGCCGCGCATTGCCAGTTGGTCGCGCGCGACGGGGGGCGCTGGACACTCCATCTGGACCCGGGCCATAGTGCGCTTTACAACGAAAACCACCGCAAGCGTCTTGAGCAGGCAATCGCTGCCGTTACGCAGGCGGATGTGGCGCTGACAGTTGATGTGTCTGCGCCCACCCAGGAAACGCCAGCGGTTGCCGCCGCCCGCCGCAAGGCGGCGCGTCAGAAGGCGGCCGAACTGAGCATTCATAATGACCCGATGGTCCAACGACTGTGCGCGGAGTTTTCCGCGGAAATTTGTGCGGATACGATTCGTCCGATTGACGAGCCCGCAAGCTGATACTGGAGGATAGCGTCATGATGAAAGGTGGCATGGCAGGCCTGATGAAGCAGGCCCAGCAAATGCAGGAAAAAATGGCCAAAATGCAGGAAGAGCTGGCCAATATGGAAGTCACCGGTCAGTCCGGTGCCGGTCTGGTCTCGGTTGTCATGACCGGTCGCCACGATGTGCGCCGCGTCAATCTGGATGACAGTCTGATGCAGGAAGACAAGGAAGTGCTGGAAGACCTGATCGCGGCCGCGGTGAACGATGCTGTGCGCAAGCTGGAGCAGGCAAACAAGGACAAAATGTCCGGCTTTACCGCGGGTATGAATCTGCCCGACGGCTTCAAGATGCCGTTCTGATCGATGAGCTTCAGTCCGCTGATTCGTCAGATGGTCGACGCCCTGCGTGGTTTGCCGGGCGTAGGGCCGAAAACTGCCCAGCGCATGGCCTTGCATCTGCTGGAACGTGATCGTGCTGCAGCGGCTCACCTTGCACATGCCCTGCAGGCGGCGGTTGAGGGTGTGGGATATTGCCAGCGCTGCCGCACCCTGAGCGAGACCGAGATTTGCTCGCTGTGCAGTGATCCCCGCCGGGACGACCGCCTGCTCTGTGTGCTGCAAAGCCCGGCTGATGTCTGGGCGGTCGAGCAGGCTGGCGGATTCAACGGACGCTACTTTGTGCTCAAGGGCCACCTGTCGCCGATTGACGGCATGGGCCCTGAGGAAATCGGCGTGCCGGCGCTGCTCGATTGTATCGAGGGGCGGCCGGTAGACGAGATCATTCTGGCGACCAACCCGACCGTGGAAGGCGAAGCCACCGCCCATTACATCGCGGAGTTGCTGCGCCCGCGCGGTATTCGGGTATCGCGTATTGCCCACGGCGTGCCGCTCGGCGGCGAGCTGGAGTATATCGACGGCGGCACCCTGGCCCACGCGCTGGCCGGTCGAACGCCGATCCTCTGAGGTCGGCGCCGGTGCCTAGTCGGTCAGTCGTCCGAGCTGGTAGTCACGTATGGCCTGATGGATTTCGGCCTCGCTGTTCATCACGAAGGGGCCGTATTGAACGATCGGCTCCCCCAGCGGACGACCTGCCAGCAGCAACAGCCGGGCCCCGGATGGGCCCGCCTGCAAACTGACCCTGTCGCCTTCACCGAAACGCCCAAGGCGGCCCTTTTCCAGCACGGCGGTGCGCTGCTCGCCTTGCACTGCGACACTTCCTTCATAGATGTAGGCAAGCAGCCGGTGGGTGGTCGGAATCGGCAAGCTGGCATGCTCGTTCGCGTTCAATTGCACATCGATGTACAAGGGGTCGGTCTTGCCGCCGCTGATCGGTGCTGTCACTGATTGACCGTTGTGCTCTATACGGCCGGCGATCAGCTTGAGTTGTCCGCCGCCAGCGAGTGCCTGCTCTGGCAGTGCCGACGCTGGCAGGTCGCGATAGTGCGCCGGTTGCATCTTGTCGGCTGCGGGCAGGTTCAGCCAGAGCTGAAAACCCCGCATGGTGCCCCGGTCCTGTTGCGGCATTTCAGAGTGAATGATGCCTCGGCCTGCGGTCATCCATTGCACGTCCCCGGGGCCGAGGAGCCCGCGGTTGCCGAGGTGGTCCTCGTGCAGCATGCGGCCTTCAAGCATATAGGTGACGGTTTCAAAGCCGCGGTGGGGGTGGGAAGGGAAGCCGCCGATGTAGTCGTCTGCGCTGTCGGAGTTGAATTCGTCGAGCATCAGGAAGGGGTCGAAACGCGCAGCATCGCGGCCGCCGAATACGCGGGTCAGGCGCACGCCGTCGCCGTCCGAGGCCGGTTGCCCGACAACGGCTTCGATCAGATCACGGTGCTGAGTCATGGCGCATCTCCCAAGGATAGGTTTTGCGCCATTGTATGACTGGTAAATTCGATTTGATAACGCAAAAAATACGTTAATCGTATCGAATTTACTGATTGCTTTCGGCGGGCGCCTCGGCAGGTGTGTCGGCTGGGGCGCGGCCTTCCAGCTCGTCGATGATACGCTGGTAGCCCTGGCAGGAGTCGTAGCGGCCGTTGGCCGGATCCTGCTCTTGCAGCGCCTTGAGGCGTGCATTGAGCTCATCTGCCATGCCCGGCTGGTCCTTGGTGCGATCGTAGATCATCTGGGCCAGGAGCTCGCCTTTGGCAATCGCCTCTTCCGGGGTACATGCCTGAGCAGTAAGGCTGCCCAGACCAAGCAGGCCGCTGAGGCCCAGCACAACTAACTGTTTCATCTCTACCTCGCATGCCTGCATGGGGAAGCCTATATGGTAGCCGCTCACCGGCCTGTCTCCAAGCGCTTGCGCATGCATCCGGGTATCGTCATCAGCTCGCCGCTTGGACCTGAAGGCCGCGAAATAGCTGGCTCGACGTGGTTTTGCCGATGCTTTCCGGCGGTTGCTCTGCGCTGATATGTCACACACTGCTCAACGCAGGTGTCCTGCTGCGGTTACTCGAGAAACGCCTCCAGCAGTTCGGGCGGCACGCTGTGGCGGTGGGCCAGGCTGGTATCACCGGTATCGGGGTGGAATACGATGACTACCTCCTTGCGTTCCAGCAGGCGTCTTACCTGGGCAACCCGCACCTCAAGGCTGCTGTCGTCGCCATTGTCGGTGCCATCGCGGGTGACAAAGTCTTCCAGCAGTGCATCAAGGGTTTCTGGTTCCAACAACTGATAGGGAATCAACATGCGCCGGTTTCTCTGCTGACGGTGGGGGCAATGTTACACTCGCGCCCTTTAAGAGGGTATTGACCGGACGATGATCGACGACCCGCTGTTCTATCTTTGTGCCGTGCCCGCGGTGCTGCTGTATGGCATCGCCAAGGGCGGTTTTGGCGGAAATATTGCCATTCTCTCTGTGCCCTTGATGGCCATGGTGGTGTCGCCACAGAAGGCGGCAGCGATCCTGCTGCCGATTCTCTGTGCAATGGATCTGGTTGCCATTCGTACGTTTCGCGGGCGCTGGGACAAGACCAACCTGCGTATCATTCTGCCTGCAGCAATGGTCGGCGTTGCGCTTGGTGCGCTCTCGTTCCGGGTGCTCAACGAGCAGCATATCCGCCTGCTTATTGGCACCATCGCCGTCCTTTTTGTGCTAAACGCCTGGTTGCGCCGTGATCAGACGCTGGCGCGTCCTGCCAGTGTCTGGCGGGGCCGGTTCTGGGGGCTTGTTTCCGGTTTTACCAGCTTTGGCATCCATGCCGGCGGGCCGCCGATCAATGTGTACATGCTGCCTCAGCGGCTGGAGAAAACGGTGTTGATGGGCACGCTGGCCGTGTTCTTTACCCTGGTCAACTGGGTAAAGGTTCCTGCCTATGTCTATCTCGGGCAGTTTTCCACTGAGAACCTTCTGACCTCACTGGCGCTGATGCCGTTGGCTCCGATCGGCGTCAAACTCGGGTTCTGGATGCTGCAACGCAGCAATGAGCAGCTGATCTATCGGTTGTGTTACCTGTTTCTGCTGTTGACCGGCGGCAAGCTGCTAGTCGAAGGCGTCATTGGATTGCTCGGCTCCTGATCAGCCGCTGCAGACTGGCATACAGCTGTTCGCTGTCGACGGGTTTGGGCAGGTAGTCGTCCATGCCGGCGGTCATGCCCTCCAGGCGATGAGTGTCGAGTACATGGGCGGTCAGGGCGACAATCGGCGTGCGTGGCAGATGTTCCCGCTGCTCATGGGCGCGTATCCGCCGGGTAGCCTCAAATCCGTCCATCTGGGGCATTTCGCAGTCCATCAGGATGAGATCGTAGCGTTCCGGGTCCTCCCGGTAGAGGCGCAGGGCATCTGCGCCATTTTCGGTCAGTTCCAGGCTGTAACCCGCTTTCTCCAGCAGCGTCTTTACCACCAGTTGATTGACCTGGTTGTCTTCGGCAATCAGCAGATGCCCGCGTCCACGCCACTGCTCGCTGACCGGGCGCTCGGTCAGTTGATCCTGCGGCGGGTTGCTATTGAGCAGCAGCGCCAGCGCCTTCTGCAATTGCCCCGGAAGCAGCGGCAGGCTCTGCTCCAGCACCTGGCCGTGCCAGGCTAGCTGACGATGATCGTCGGCTGCCCGCAGCAGCAGGATCGGAGTGTTCTCCTGTTCGTAGTGATGCAGCAGTTGCTGGAGGCGGTCGGTCGGTATGTCCTGGGCGTCGAGCAGCACCAGTGCAGTCTGTTGGCCGCAAGCCTCACCTTCGGGGGGCTCGACCTGGTAGCCCAGTCGTGCAAGCTGGGTCTGATAATGCGGGCGGGCTGCCGCATGACGGGTCACGATGGTGGCGATACCTGCGAGCGGCTTGTCCGGTGCTGCGCCAGTGCTCTGCATCGGCAGTGAAAGCGACATGCAGGTTCCCTGATCCTTGTCACTCTCCAGCGTGATGGTGCCCCCCATCAGGCGCACCAGCTCCTGGCTGATTGCCAGACCGAGGCCGGTTCCGCCATAGCGCCTTGTGGTACTGCTGTCGGCCTGGGTGAAGGAATCGAACAGGCCTGCCTGCGCGTCACGTGCTATGCCGATGCCGGTATCCCTGATGTCGAAGCGGATATCCCACTGCCCGTTCCCCCGATCGCTCGGTGCGCCGCTGACCTCGACGCTGACATGCCCCTTGCTGGTGAACTTGAATGCATTGCTGAGCAGGTTCATCAATACCTGCTTGAGTCGGGTGGGGTCGCCAATCAACTGCTCGGGCAGTGCCGGTGATACGCTGCAATACAGCCCAATGTGTTTCTCCAGTGTCTGTGCGGTGAACAGGCCTGCCGTTTCCGACACCAGGGCTTCCGGGTCGAAGGCGAGGGTTTCCAGTTTGACCTGCCCGGATTCCAGGCGCGCGAAGTCCAGGATGTCGTTGATGACCGTCAGCAGGGTTTGGCCGGACTTGCTGATGGTGTCCAGATAGAATCGCTGCTGGTTATCCAGACGGGTTTCCATCAATAGCTGCAGCATGCCGAGAACCCCATTCATCGGGGTGCGGATTTCATGGCTCATGCGCGCCAGAAAGCGGCTCTGCGCCAGGGTTTCCAGACGCGCCTGTCTGGCTTCCTCGTCTGCCCGGTAGCGTGCCTCTTTGAGGGCGTTGATGCGGTCGGCCAGTCCCAGCGAGAGAATGATCATCTCGGCGCACATGCCGAACTTCACCCAGTGTGTGCCGTAGCTGGCACCAAACAGCTCAAATCCCAGCGAGCCCGCAGTCGAGAGGATCAGCGAGCAGAGCAGAAAGCCCCAGGCCAACGTGTAGTGGGCACCGTAACGGAAGCCCTTGCGCCAGACATAAATGCCGGTGCCGAGCAGAATTATTGAGCTGACCAGTACAAACAGGCTGGCCATGTTGTTGTACAAAGTGGTGCTGAATACGGGTATCACGACCATCGCGGCCAGCACGATCAGAATCTTTACGCGCAGTATCCGATCCAGACGCGGGAATTGCTCGCGGGTGTGCAGATAGTGCCGGCTGAACTGGGTCGACACGGCGCAATGAATGAACATCAGCGTGTAGATGGCCAGAGTCTGTAACGTAATGCTGGCGTCAATCCATTTCCACAGCAGGCCATCAAAGGTGGCCATGAACAGCCAAATGCTCAGGATATGGGCCAGATACCAGGTGTAGGTTGCCTCGCGCAGCGACAGCTGCAGGAACAGGTTGTAGGCAAACAGCCCCAGCAGAATGCCGTAGAACAGCCCTGCACCCAGCATGCTGGTCTCCAGCTGCGCGCTGCTGGCTGGCCAACTGGAGAAGTAGAGCGGGACGAACACGGTACTGGCGGTATCAACGCGCAGGTAGAAGCGCGTTTCTCCCGGCGGCAGGGTGACCGGAAGCCAGTGGTTGCTGACGGCAACCGCGCGCGCACTGGGTGGCAGATGGTCGCCGCCCTGCTGTATCAGTGGGGCTGCCCCGGGGCGCAGTTGGTAGAGCGTCAGGTTGTCCAGTAGTGGATACTCGATTTCCACTACTCCTTCGATGGGGGTAGTCAGGGTGTTGCGCAGGGCAAATTGAACCCACCAGACTGATGAGTCCTTGCCTTCATTGATATGTTGGCTGCTGATCGGGCGCCAGGGCTGAACGCTGCCGCGCTGCAGTTGCTCGATAGTCAGGCTGCCCTGTGGGTCCTCCAGGAGCAGCAACTGCCGGCCGAGTGACAGGCGAGCATGCAAGTTGCTGATATCGACGCTTTCAGCCAGTTGGTGACTAACCTGGGCGAACGCCAAGCAGGACGAGAAGGCCATGCCCAGCGCAACCCAGCACAGTATAAGAACGCGGCACAAACGCATACAGAGTGCACTCGGCTAGACCACCAGCGTGTGATCTTTTGTTATTTGTTTTGATCTATCCGAATGCTAGCACAGGGTCATTATCGCCGCCGCTACAGCTTCGATTTCTGGCTGCTGGAGGCGTTGCCCCTGACCAACTGACGCAGCAGAAAACGGGAGGGGTGCACGGCTTCACTGAGGTCCCGCGGCAGCGGCAGCGGCTCGTCACCAAGCCAGGCAGCCAGCAACTCTCCGCTGAGTGGGGCACTGATCAGACCGCGTGATCCGTGTGCGGTGTTGACGTACAGACCAGGCTGCCAGGGCGCGGGGGCCGTTGGTTGCTGCGAAGCGTCCTTGCCCAGAACCGCGTACTGATCAAGGAATGCGTCGGGGTCCAGCACTGGCCCCAGCAGCGGCAGGTAGTCCGGGGCAGTGCAGCGCAAGCCGACACGTGCGCCCTGCGGCGCTGTCGCGCTGAAATGGCGGTGCAGTTCAGGCGACAGGCTTTGCAGTTGCTGCAGATTATGGCGGTTTTCCTCTTCGCTGGGCGTCAGGTCGAGGCGGTCAAAGCGAAAGCTTGCCCCGAGGTGATGCTCGCCTTGCCTTGCCGGCGATACATAGCCATCAGCGCAGAGAACCGTCTTCAGTCGGCTGCTGTGTGCGTCGGCCGGCAGATGGGTGATCTGGCCGCGGATCGGTTTCAGCGACAGATGGCGGGTCTGGGAGAAACGCGCTGTCTCGTGGGCGCCGCAGATGATCACGGTGCTGCTGGCAGCGAGGCAATCGCCCTGTTCGTTCAGTAACTGCCACTGACTGCCGTCATAGCGCAGATCGGCGACGGCAGTGGTGGTTCTGACCTCGATATTGGGGTGCTCAAGCAACTGCCGGCACAGGGTTGGCGGGCTGACCCAGCCGCCTGCGGGGAAGAACAGGCCGGGACTGCTGATCTCCACGCCGGCGAGCGCGCTGGCCTGGCGGGCATCGACTGCCTGCAGGAAACTGGCGGGATAGCCCTGGCTTGCCAGTCCCTGTTGTCGGCGCTGTTCCTTGTCGTCCGTGCCCAGCTGCAGGACACCGCAGGCATGCCAGAGCCCTTCGCCCTGTTTCAGTTCGCGCTGCAGCAGGCGCAGGCTGTACTGATAGGCGCTTTGAATAAACCGCGACAGCGGCGGATGGTGGGGTGATAGCTTGCAGTAGAGAATGCCTTGCGGATTGCCGGAGGCGGCACCTGCGACGTCGGGTAAACGCTCGATAACCTGTACCTGCCAGCCGCGGCGAGCGAGGGCGTGGGCCGTGCTGCAGCCAGCCAGACCAGCGCCGATGATGATCGCCGAGCGCTTGTCCGATCTTTCCGGTCGAGCATACCAGGGGGCTCGCCAGGGTTGCGCTGGCGGCTGCTGCAGCTGACCGCAGAGCATATCGCGTTTGCGACCAAAACCCTTGACCTTGCGCATCTCGAAGCCGGCAGCGATCAGTCCCCGGCGCACATCACCGACGCTGGTAAAGGTCGCGACCGTGGTGCCCGGCCGTGACAGTTCCGCCATGCGCTGATACAGCGCCGGCTGCCACATGTCCGGATTGCGTGCCGGGGCAAACCCGTCGAGAAACCAGGCGTCAACGGGAGCGTCCAACTCCGGCAGGGTATCGAACAGATCGCCAATCAGCAGGGTCAGAGTGACGCGTCCACCGGCAAAGGAAAAGTGCTGCCAGCCGGGCGTCAGATCCTGATATTGATCCAGCAGCTCGGTACTCAGTCTGGTCAGCTCTGACCAGATGGCCAGGGCGCGTTGCAGGTCCGTGCGCGCGAGCGGGTATTTTTCCGTGCTGACGAAGTGTAGATAGGTATCGTCGGGCGCGCTGGCCTGCCACAGCTGCCAGGCGGCGAGAAAGTTAAGTCCGGTGCCGAACCCGGTTTCCGCGATACAGAAATGCTCGCCAGCGGCCATCGCGCGCCAGCGCTCTGCCAGGCGGTTGTGGGTCAAAAAGACGTGCCGGGTCTCTTCCAGGCCGCTGTCGCGGGAAAAATAGACATCATCAAAGCGACTGGAGAAGGGCTGGTCGCCTTCCATCCAGACCAGGTCGGCAGACTTGACAGTAGGTGCGCTCACGCAGGCTCCGGGGATACGGGATTCCCGGTTATTGTACCGTGCTGACCGCCGTTACCCCATATTGGGCAGAATCAGCAGCAGCCAGGTAGCCAGGACAACCAGCGCAACGGTGGACCATTTGGGTTTGAGCAGCGATTTCATGGCATATGCCTTCTTGTTTTTATTAGCATGAATACCTTGTGGGTATCAGGCGGCGCATGGTCTGGTTGGACGTGAGGCCGCAAAACGGATCGCGGTAGCGATAAATAGTGCCTGTTTTTTTGTTATAGCACGCGATGCCCGGGTGTTCCGGCCCGGCGTGGAATTGTGTTAGACAAAATGGCTACAAGCGCACGCGCTGATGTCGCCAATCGCCCTCAGCGGGACTCACCGCTCTGGAATAGCCGCTCGGTGCGGGCAGCCATGATCAGGTCATTCATATGCACCCCGCCCAGCGAGTGACTCCACCAACTGGTGGTGACCCGCCCCCACTCGAGCAGCAGCGCCGGGTGATGATCCTGTTCCTCTGCCAGAGCGCCGATCCGGTTGGCGAACGCCAGGGCACTGGCGAAGTCGGCAAAGGGGTAGACCCGTTCAATGCGGTGAATGCCCTCGACACAATTCAGCTCCCAGTCGGGGAGGGCGGTCAGCAGGGCCAGAATCTGCTCCTGCACCAGTACGCTGGCGTTATCCGCCGATGTCAATTCTCGTTCGGCCAGGTCGTGCATGTTCGTGCTCCAGCAGAGGGTTTCTCAGGCAGCTTAGCAGTTCGCGGATGGGCGGAACGCGCTATCATCTTGCGCATGGTGACAAAATTGGGGGATTCGGACAGGTGATTCGTGTGCGGTGGTTGCGCCGGTGGCTCAGATTCCTCGGTTGGCGCCCGGACAGTACCACCCATCAGGAAAAGCTGATCTCGGCGCTGGGCACGACGCTGGCGCTGATTCTGCTGTACTGGATTACCCATCTGGTGATGAGCGCAGAGAGTGCGCTGTGGGTGACCGGCTCGATGGGCGCCAGCGCGGTGCTGGTGTTCGCCATGCCCCACGGCACCCTGTCGCAACCCTGGTCGGTCATTGGCGGCCATGTGCTGTCTGCGCTGTTCGGAGTGGCCTGTGTGCAGTGGTTGCCTTCCGGGTTCTGGCTCGCCGCCCTGGCTGTGGGGGGGAGCGTCATCATCATGATGTATGCCCGCTGCCTGCATCCGCCGGGCAGCGCAACCGCCATGATTGTGGTGCTGGGCGGGCCGCAGATTGTCGATGCGGGCTTCAGTTTCGTGCTCTATCCGATCTTGCTTGATGTACTGGTTATTGTGCTGTTTGCCGTGCTGTTCAACAGCCTGTTCACCAGCCGGCGCTACCCGTTGCCGTTGACTCGGCATGCCATAGGCCGGGCGCCGGGTATCGCGCCGGAAGATTTCGAGCATGCGCTCAAGCAAATGAACGCCTACATGGATATCGACTTCAACGATCTGCTGCGACTTGTCGAACTGGCCAACGCCAACGCGCAGAGCAAGGGCGTGACTGCGGCCGACCTGGAGCCGGGTGGCTTCTACAGCAACGGCTTGCCGGGTCGGAACTGGTCGGTGCGCGAGGTGCTGCAGGTCGTCAGCCGGCCGGGGCGCGCTGGCCGCGTGCGTTACCGCATCATCAAGGGTGCGGGCGAGGGTGGCAATGGCATCTGCCGGGTCAGCGAGTTTGTCCGCTGGGCGCGCTACAGGGTGGCGCCGGATGAGCAGGGGCGGCAGTGGCACCGGGTCACCGACGCGCAGCCTGCAACCGAGGCCTGACCGGTACAGTTAGGGGTGCAAGCCAGCTGAAACTGTCTCTGTTGCGATGCGAGGCGGCTTTCTAGAATAGCGTTCCCTCCCTTTGCTTTCCGAGTTTGCAGCATGCATGTTTCATCCGGCCGTTGGCTGTACGGATTCCTGTTGGCGTTAACCACCACTCTGCTCTGGGGTGTGCTGCCGATCATGCTCAAGGAAGTGCTCAAGGTCATGGACCCCTATACCGTGACCTGGTATCGCCTGCTGAGCGCCGGTCTGGTGCTTCTGATCTGGCTGGCCGCCAAACGCAAGCTGCCCTCGATTCGTGCGCTGTCGACGCGCAATCGGGGCTTGCTGGTTATCGCCGTGCTGGGTCTGGCGTTCAACTACGTGCTCTATCTGATGGCGCTCAACCGGCTGTCGGCCGGTACCATGCAGCTGATTATTCAGACCGCGCCGATCATGCTGATGATTGGCAGCATGTTGCTTTTCCGCGAGCGTTTCGGGGTCGGCCAGGTACTCGGGCTGGTCGTCCTGTTGCCGGGATTTGCGCTGTTCTTCAATCAGCGACTGGTTGAGTTGATGACGCAAATGAGCAGCTACACCCTGGGTATCCTGATCGCCATTGCCTCGGCTTTCAGTTGGGCGCTTTACGGCCTGGCCCAGAAGCAGCTGCTGACGGTCTGGTCGTCGGTATCGGTGATGATGGTCATCTACCTCTCGTGCGCTGCGCTGATCACCCCGCTTGCTACACCAACCCAGGTGCTCAGCCTCACTCCTCTGCAAGGCTGGCTGCTGCTGGGCTGCTGCCTCAATACGCTGGTTGCCTACGGTGCCTTTGCCGAAGCGCTGGCGCATTGGGAGGCGTCCCGGGTGAGCGCGACCGTGACTACTACGCCGCTGTTTACCTTCTCGCTGGTGGCCCTTGGCGCCATGCTCTGGCCGGGGGTGATCGAGCCGGAGATTCTCAACAGCCTCGCCTATCTGGGCGCACTGATGGTGGTTGCAGGCTCGGCATTGATTGCGCTGGCACCAAGCCTGATGAACAGCATTCGGCAGCGGCGTCTGCGCCGCCTTGCCGTTACACCACCGCCAGCCGGGTCCTGAGGCAATCGTCGGTCGATTGTTGCGTTAGAATGGTTGCCAAGCATCGATGGCGGACACGCTACGCTTAGTCCGCCCTACGCATTATCCCCGCCGTGGCCCGGCATCGTCATCGGCTGCTTTGCCAGGCCCTGCGACATATCGCCTGTAGGGTGGTCAACGCATAGCGTTGGCCACCGGGGCTGAAAATGTGGGAGCACTGCGGATACGCTGCGCTTAGTCCGCCCTGCGAATGCCAAGGCCGCCGCTATTACGAGAAAACTTTTTTCAGGAGATGACTATGGCTGTCGTCCAACAAGCACTTGAACAGGCCCTGCAGGCTCTGAATCCTGCGCATCTGGAGTTGATCAACGAAAGCCATATGCACAGCGTGCCGCCCGGCTCGGAGTCGCATTTCAAGGCGGTGGTGGTCAGTGAGCGCTTCAGCGCGCTCAATTCGGTCAAGCGGCACCAGCTGGTATATGCCACCTTGGGCGAGCTGATGCAGCGTATTCACGCGCTGGCCTTGCACACCTACACACCGGCCGAGTGGCAGCGGCGTCAGCAGGCGCCGGCTTCGCCCAACTGCCTGGGTGGCAGCAAGGCAGACCAGCACTGACCCTCCGTCTGCCGGTGGTTTGTCGCCGGCGGTCACTTTGCTAGAATGCGCCGCTTCAAAACGTACGCCCTTTACGCGGGCGCTCACTGAATACCGAGGTAAGCATGTCTGCAATCGTTGTTGTGGCACTCTACAAGTTCGTCCAGCTGGACGATTACGAAGCTCTTCGCCAACCCCTGCTTGATACCCTTGTCGCCAACGGCGTCAAAGGTACCCTGCTGCTGGCGCGAGAGGGCATCAATGGCACCATCGCCGGCCCCCGTGACGGCATGGACCGGGTGCTGGACTGGCTGCGTTCCGATACCCGTCTGGCAGACCTGGACTACAAGGAGTCCTACTGCGACGAGATGCCGTTCTACCGCACCAAGGTCAAGCTCAAGAAAGAAATCGTCACCCTCGGCGTGCCCGGCATTTCGCCGACCAGCAAGGTCGGCACCTATGTCGAGGCAAAGGACTGGAACGCACTGATCAGCGATCCCGAGGTGCTGCTGATCGACACCCGCAACGACTACGAAGTCTCGATCGGCACCTTCCAGGGGGCGATCGATCCGAAAACCAAGACCTTTCGCGAGTTTCCGGAATACGTGCGCGCGCACTTCGATCCAAAACGTCACAAAAAGGTGGCAATGTTCTGTACCGGGGGCATCCGCTGCGAAAAGGCCTCCAGCTATATGCTGGAGGAAGGCTTTGATGAGGTATTTCACCTCAAGGGCGGTATTCTCAAGTACTTTGAAGATGTGCCGGCCGAAGAGTCGATGTGGAACGGTGAGTGCTTCGTGTTCGACAACCGGGTAACCGTGCGCCATGATCTGGCCCCGGGGTCATTCGATCAGTGTCACGCCTGTCGTCACCCGGTCTCGGCCGAGGATATGGCATCGCCGCAATACGAAGAGGGCATCAGTTGCCCGCATTGCTACGACAGCCTGCCGGAGAAAACCCGGCAACGCGCCGAAGAGCGTCAGCGCCAGATTCAGCTGGCCAAGGCGCGCAACCTTCCGCATCCGATTGGCATGCCCCCGCAACTGGCCTCGCCCAACGCCAAGGCCGATAGCTGACCGACCCGGAGTACGCCATGCAGCAGCGCCTGATCTACGTGATGGACCCGATGTGTTCATGGTGCTGGGGTCTGGCGCCGCTGATTGATGCGATATTCCAGGCACATCCTGATGTGCCGGTCCACCTGGTGGCCGGCAGTTTGCGGCCGCACCTGCAGGCGCCGCTTGATAATGCCTCCCGCCAGGCGCTGGCCGCCCACTGGCAATCAGTCGCTGCGCTCAGTGGTCAGCCGTTTTCCGACCCGCAGGCATTGCCCGAACCCTTGATCTACAACGTGCGTCCCGCCAGTCAGGCACTGATTGTTGCGCGGGCCCTCGACGTCGAGCGGCTGTGGCCCTTTGTTCGGGCCATGCAGCAGGCGTTTTTCGCCGAATGCATGGATATTACCCGGCCAGCGGTCTTGCTTGAGATTGCCGCTGCCAACGGCTATGACCCGGTCGAATTTGCAGCACGCTTCGATCAGGCCGATACGCAGCAACTGCTCGATGAGGATTGGGGCTGGGCGGCTGATCGGGGGCTGGCCGAGCTGCCGATTCTGTTCGCCGAGCGCGACGGGCAGCTGGCGCTGCTGGGCAATGGCTATCGCTCGCCAAATGAGGTGCTGTCGCTGCTGCAGCGCTGGGTCGGCGCTGCAGCCTGAGCGCAATCAGCGCTCGCGCAGCGCCTCGGCCTGGGCGCGTAGTACCGGCTTGAGCAGGTAGCTGAGGATGCTCTTGCGGCCGGTAATGATGTCGACACTGGCGACCATCCCGGGGATGATCAGCAACGGATTCTCCTCGCTGCCCAGGTGGTTCTTGTCGGTACGCAGGCGGATCAGATAGAAGCTGTCGCCATTCTCGTCAGTGACCGTGTCGGCGCTGATATGCTCCAGTTCCCCCTTGAGCCCGCCATAAATGGTGTAGTCATAGGCGGTAATCTTGATCATGGCTTCCTGTCCTGGATGCAGGAAGGCAATGTCCTGCGGGCGGATGCGCGCCTCGAACAACAGGGTATCTTCCAGCGGAATGATTTCCACCAGATCACTGCCCGGCTGAATAACGCCGCCAATAGTGTTGACCAGTAGCTGCTGCACGATACCGTGCACGGGCGAGGTTACCAGCGTCCGACGCACCCGGTCTTCAAGTGCCAGCCCTGACGCAGACGATTTTTGCAGGTCAATGCGGGTCTGATTTAGCTCTTCAAAGGCTTCGCTGCGGAAGCGGTTACGTGCTTCCTCGGCTTTGCGTTCGACCTCGCGTAACGCCGACTCGGCGCGCGGTATGGCCAGGGTGGTGCCGTCCAGATTGCCGCGTGTTTCCACCTCGGCCCGGCGCAAGCGCAGCACTTCTACCTCGGAGATGGCACCGTCTTTCACCAGCGGTGCAGACATGCTGATCTCGCGCTGCAGCAGCCCCAGACTATTGCGGAACTGACGCTGCTTTGAGCGGAGCTCGTTCAACTCCTGTTCGCGTTGACGGCGCTGCTCATCGAGAATCGCCAGCTCATCCGCCAGCCGCCGTTGCCGCGACTGGTACAGGGCCACTTCCGCTTCGGCAAGCTCCGGAGCATCTCGCAGAACCTCGTCCGGCATCACCAGCTCGCCACCTTCGGCTTCGGCAGTCAGACGGGCCAGTGCAGCCTGTTTGCCCAGCTGTTCAGCACGGGTTTCCTGGACGTTGGAGGCGAACCGGGTGTCGTCCAGGCGCAATAGCGGGGCGCCTTTCTCGACGATCTGACCTTCGCGGACCAGGATCTCGGCAACGATGCCGCCTTCCAGGTTCTGCACCCGCTGCAACTTGCCGGGCGGAATGGCCTTGCCCAGCCCGCGCGTCAGCTCCTCCACCTTGGCAAAGTGCGCCCACAGCAGACCGGTCAGCAAAAACGCCACCAGCGCCCAGAGCATCAGGCGAGCTGATCGGGGGGAGTCTTCCAGTATCGCGTGGGCCAGATCCGGCAGTGGCGTATCTTTGGCAGAGTTGTCCCTGGGGGCAGGTTTATCACCCGGCGGCGGGGTGGGTTTAGCTCCGTGCGACATTCACGTGTCCTTTGCGCAAGGCTTCCAGTACCTGTTCCTTGGGGCCGTCGGCGACAATCTTGCCGCCGTCAATCACAATCAGCCGGTTCACCAGCGACAGCATTGAAGCCCGGTGGGTCACCAGCAACAGCGTACGGTTGTGCAAAATGGGTTGCAGCTGACGCTTGAGGCGTTCCTCACTGCTGTTGTCCATGGCGCTGGTGGGTTCATCCAGCACCAGTACCGGCGGGTCAAGCAGCAGCGCGCGGGCCACTGCCACGGCCTGCCGCTGGCCGCCCGAGAGGTTCATGCCGCGCTCGCCAACCTGCAGATTCAGCCCAAGTGGGTGCAGGCGGGCGAACTCGCTAACCCCGGCCATGTCGGCTACTTGCTGCAGGCGCTCGTCGTCTACGTAGCGCGCGCCCAGGGTCAGGTTGTCGCGCAGGGTGCCGTTGAACAGTTGAATATCCTGCGGTACGTAACCGATGTTGTGGCGCAGGTCGGCTACCTCCAGTTGCTGGATATCAACGCCATCAACCAGCAGATGTCCGCTGTCGGGCTGATACAGATTCAGCAGCAGCTTCTCCAGTGTGCTTTTGCCCGAACCACTGCGTCCGATGATGCCGATGTGCTCGCCGGGCAGGATGCGCAGGTTCAGGTGGTCGAGCGCGGGATACTGCTGACCGGGATAGGTAAAGCAGAGGTCTCGCGCCTCGATGGCCCCATGCAGCTGGCGGCGTTGAGTCGCAATGGCCTGAGGCTGGCGCTCCTGCGGCATGCTCATCATTTCGTCGGTAGTGCCGATGGTCAGGCGCGCCTGCTGGTAGCGCGTGAGCAGACTGGATACCTGTGACAGCGGTGCCAGGGCGCGGCTGTTGAGCAGGTAGCAGGCGATCAAACCGCCCATGCTGATGGCGCCATCGCCGATTAGATAGACCCCGCTGACAATCATCGCGATGCCGGCCAGCTGCTGTATGAACAGGGTGCCGTTGACCGCGAGGGTTGAGAGTTTTCGCGCTTTCATCTCCAGGCGCCCGAGCGCGCCCACGGTGGTTTCCCACTGGCGCTGCTTTTCGCTTTCGGCGCAGTTGACCTTCAGCAGGTCGATGCCGCCCAAGGTCTCGATCAGCATCGCCTGGCGTTCACTCGACAGGTGCAGGGTCTGATCTATGCAGCGCGACAGCGGCCCCTGAATAAGCCAGCCCAGCAATAACGTCAGAGGAAAGGCCAGCAGCGGAATGGCGACCAGTGGTCCGCCGATTATTCCGATTACCAGCAGGATCAGCAGTGAGAACGGCACATCAATCAGGCTGGTCAGGGTCAGCGAGGTCAAAAAGTCGCGCAGGCTCTGAAACTCGTGAATATTCTGCGCAAAACTGCCGACCCGCGTCGGGCGGGCCTTGAGGTTCATGCCGAGAATTCGCTCAAATAGCGTCGCCGACAGGATGATGTCGGTCTTTTTCCCGGCAAGATCGAGGAAGTAGCTGCGCAGTGTGCGCAGGATCAAATCAAACAACAGTGCCAGCGATATGCCGATAGCCAGTACCCACAGCGTGGTCGTGGCCTGGTTGGGTACCACCCGATCGTAGACGTTCATGACAAACAGCGGCGTCATCAACGCAATCAGGTTGATCAGAAAGCTGGCCACCATCGCATCGGAATACAGGCGACGCGAAAGCCGAAGGGTATCCTTGAACCAGTGTTTCGTGCGAGGCAGCGGGGAATCGAACTGCACCTCGAAGCGGTGTCTGGGCTGGGCAAAAAAGGCTTTGCCGCTATACAGCTCAGCCAGTGCCGACTTGTCCATCAGCTTGGCGCCGCCGGCGGATTCACTGGTCAGCAGGCGTGCCTTGCCGTCCTGCCAGGACTCAAGCACAACGTTGCGGCCATCCTTGAGAAACAGCAGTGCGGGCAGGGCAATGGCGTCAATCTGGTCCAGCGGACGATTGAGGATTCGACCTTGCAGATTGGCCCTTGCCGCCGCGCGAGGCAGCAACTCCGGCGTCAGGCGCTGGTCGCGCAGGGGTAAGCCTGCGGCAAGCACGCCACGACTGGTCCGCACCTGCAGGCAGGTGCAGAGAATCAGCAGCGCATCAAGCAGTGGATCGTCGAAGCGGCTGCGGGGGTCGTCCCCCGCGTTGCTGCTCGCCCCCTGTTCGGGGCCCAGGGGCCCCGTCAGTACATCAGGCGTTGTCAAAACGTTATTGACCTGTCGGCAAATCGGAGTTGGAAGAGCCGGAATCGCTCAGAGCCATGGATTCAGCCGGCGGGACCACCGACTGGCTGCGCAGCAGTTCACCGGCAACCGCCAGCAGGCGGTACTGCGCCAGGTACTCGGAGAACCGGGTTTCGGTCAGCCGGCGCTGGGCAGTAAACAGCTCGTTTTCGCTGTCCAGCAGGTCGAGCAGGGTGCGCTCGCCGATGTTGAACTGTGAGCGATAGGCTTCGCGAACGCGAACGGTGTGGTCCACGTACTGCTGGGCGATAGGCACCTGTTTGCGGGCGCTGTCCATCGCGTTCCACGCCAGCCGCAACTCTTCGCTCAACTGACGGTAGGCGTTATTGCGAATCTCGATTGCTTCGTTGATCTGATGCGCGCTGGACGCCATGCGAGCCTTGTCACGGCCGCCGCTGAACAGGTTGTAGCGCATGCGCACCATAGCCTGCCATTCGTTGTAGTGGCCGTCGGTGCCGTCCAGATCGTTGTCGAAGTTGCGTGACAGCTCCAGGTCAAAACGCGGGTAGAAGGGCGACTTGGCGGCCTCGTACTGGCGTTCGGCGGCGGTGCGATCGGCCTCGGCGGTCTTGATGTACGGGTTATTGGGGATGTCCTGCAGCGCGGCTTCCACCGACTCGGGCAGCATGCCGGTAATGGGCGCGGGCAGTGTCAGATCGCCCGGTGGCTGGCTGACGATGCTGTAATAGACTGCTTCGGCATCGGCCAGGTTGGCCTGTTCGGTAACCAGATTGTTGCGGGCCAGGGCCAGACGGGCTTCGGCCTGATCCAGGTCGGCATTGCGGCCGACGCCGCGCTCGCTGCGCAGGCGGATCTGATCATGAACACGTTCGTGGCTGCGCATGTTTTCCTCAGCCAGGCGTACCATCTCGCGGCGCATCAGTACCTGATGGTAGGCGTCGGCAGTGGCCAGGCCGATCTGCTCGGCGGTGCTCAGTACGCGGTAGGCGCGGGAGTTGACAGTCGCGACGTTGCGACCAACCTCGTTGGCGGTGGCAAAGCCGTCGAACAGCATTTGCCCGAGACGCAGTGCGCCCTCGCCGCGGTTCAGTTTTTCCCAGTGCTCACCCGCAGCGCGAGTGGCCGGACTGTCGGTGCCTTCCCTGCCGTAGCCGCCGGTCAGATCAACCGTCGGGTAATATCCTGCCCGTGCTCCCCTGAGGTCTTCTTCCGCTGAAAGTCGGCTGCTGGCAGAAGCGCGCAGCTCCGGGTGGTTGTCGATAGCGGTCTGGATGGCTTCGGGCAGCGACTGCGCCGAAACCGCCAGAGAGACGGACAGGGTCAGCGGCAGTACAAGAAACTGCCACGGGGTTAAGGATTTCATAGATCCTCCTTGATGGTGCGCCGGTAGTATTTGTGCGGTGGATGACAGGCTCCACGCATGCTCTCAAGTCTAGTCAGGCTTTTCGACGGGAGAGCTGTCTCTGTAATACTGTTTTGATACTAAATTGGAGCAGCTTCCTGCGGCTATATTGCCAAAGCATCTAAAACAGTAAGAGCGTGTTCCCTGAAGGTTTAGTATATTTACACATAGTCATCAAATTGACGAATGAATATTTATGTTATTTCATCGTCAATTGGTTGGCTTTGAATCTCGCGCGTCGTAGGGTGGCTGTCTCGTCAGGGGAAGTCTAGCGGAGCCGGCGTTGAGGGTAGTGAAGGGAAGCCGAGGGTTCCCGGGTGATGTCAGGAATTGACAGTCCCGGGGCTGTTGTCCACATGAAATGAAAGGAGTCATGAAAATGGCTACCAGCGCAAAAGTTACTCAGGTTGTCGGTCAGGTCTTTGCAGTCGCGCCCAGCGGGGAGAAGCGCCTGCTGGTTGAAGGCGACCGCTTGATGGCCGGTGAGCAGGTATTTACCGGCGAGCAGGGCAGTGTATCGCTTGAATTGAGCGATGGTCGCGAGGTCGACCTGGGTCGTGACTCTTCCTTCCGCGTTGCCGACGATGAAGCTGCCGCAGCAACAGACCAGCCCCAGGATCTGGATATTGACGCCATTCAGGCGGCGATCGCAGCCGGTGTTGACCCGACCCAATTGCTTGAGGCGACAGCGGCCGGTCCGGCGGCCGGCGCAGCGGGTGCCGGTGGTCAGGGTGGTGGCCATTCCTTCGTTTTGCTTGATCGTCTTGATCTGCGTGTGACCCCCGACGTTGGCCTGGATACCGGCCCGATTGCGTCCGCTCCCCTTGAGATTCCCAACGAAGAAGACCTGTTTCTGCCCGAGGATGGCGGCCCGGTTATTTCCATTACACCGGTTGAGCCCGGCGGCGATGTAGACGGTGCGCAGGCGGTGGAAGGCGGCTCTCTCGACTTTCTGGTGTCCCTCTCTGCACCCAGCACGGTACCGGTTACCTTTACCTGGAGCGTCACCCTGGGCTCGGCTGATGGCGATGATCTGCCCGGCGGCACCCTCTTGACCGGTACGGTCACCATTCCGGCCGGTGAGACCAGTTATCTGCTGTCGATTCCGACCTTCGATGACGCTCTTTTCGAAGGCGGCCCCGGTAGCTTTGAAGACCTGGTTGTGTCCATTACCGATGTCGTTGCGGCGGTGCCGGGTGATGTGTCTGCCGTGGGCCTGATCGAAGACAATGACGCCATTCCGGTCGTCAACCTGGACGATGCTGACGGTATCGGCGCACAGACCGTCGAAGGCGGCGATCTGGTATTCGGCATCACCATGAGCGGTGCGTCCGATGAGGACGTGACCGTCAACTGGACAATGACCCTGGGCAGTGCCGAAGCCGACGACCTGACTTCACCGATCGAGTACAGCGGCAGTGTATTGATTCCGGCAGGCAGCACGACGGGTCAGATCATCATTCCGACCTTCGATGACAGCTTGTTCGAAGGTGGTGCGGGCAGTTTCGAAAACCTGACCATGACCCTGACCTCGGTATCGGGTGCGAATCTGGGCAGCACAACCAGCGTGACTGGTCAGATCGAAGACAACGAAGAGGTCCCGGTCATTGATCTGGTCGAGACCGACGTGCAGGGCGTGGGCGCCATCGCCGTGGAAGGCGAAGACCTGGTGTTCAACCTGGAGATGAGCGGGCCGTCGGACACCGACGTCACCGTGACCTGGACCCTGACACTGGATGGCAGCGCTGAAGCCAATGACCTGACTGGCCCGATCACCTACACCGGTGTGGCGACCATTCTGGCCGGTGAAACCACCGCTGAAATCCGTGTACCGACCTTTGACGATGCGCTGTTCGAGGGTGGCGAAGGCACCTTTGAAAACCTGACCATGACCCTGAGCAACCCGAACGGGGCGACGCTGGGCACCGCCAGCCTGCAGGGTCAGATCGAAGACAACGAAGAGGTCCCGGTCATTGATCTGGTCGAGACCGACGTGCAGGGCGTGGGCGCCATCGCCGTGGAAGGCGAAGACCTGGTGTTCAACCTGGAGATGAGCGGGCCGTCGGACACCGACGTCACCGTGACCTGGACCCTGACGCTGGATGGCAGCGCCGAAGCCAATGACCTGACTGGCCCGATCACCTACACCGGTGTGGCGACCATTCTGGCCGGTGAAACCACCGCTGAAATCCGTGTACCGACCTTTGACGATGCGCTGTTCGAGGGTGGCGAAGGCACCTTTGAAAACCTGACCATGACCCTGAGCAACCCGAACGGGGCGACGCTGGGCACCGCCAGCCTGCAGGGTCAGATCGAAGACAACGAAGAGATCCCGGTCATTGATCTGGTCGAGACCGACGTGCAGGGCGTGGGCGCCATCGCCGTGGAAGGCGAAGACCTGGTGTTCAACCTGGAGATGAGCGGGCCGTCGGACACCGACGTCACCGTGACCTGGACGCTGACGCTGGATGGCAGCGCTAAAGCCAATGACCTGACCGGCCCGATCACCTATACCGGTGTGGCGACCATTCTGGCCGGTGAAACCACCGCTGAAATCCGCGTACCGACCTTTGACGATGCGCTGTTCGAGGGTGGTGAAGGCACCTTTGAAAACCTGACCATGACCCTGAGCAACCCGAACGGGGCGACGCTGGGTACTGCCAGCCTGCAGGGTCAGATCGAAGATAACGAAGAGGTCCCGGTCATTGATCTGGTCGAGACCGACGTGCAGGGCGTGGGCGCCATCGCCGTGGAAGGCGAAGACCTGGTGTTCAACCTGGAGATGAGCGGGCCGTCGGACACCGACGTCACCGTGACCTGGACCCTGACACTGGATGGCAGCGCTGAAGCCAATGACCTGACTGGCCCGATCACCTACACCGGTGTGGCGACCATTCTGGCCGGTGAAACCACCGCTGAAATCCGCGTACCGACCTTTGACGATGCGCTGTTCGAGGGTGGTGAAGACACCTTTGAAAACCTGACCATGACCCTGAGCAACCCGAACGGGGCGACGCTGGGCACCGCCAGCCTGCAGGGTCAGATCGAAGACAACGAAGAGGTCCCGGTCATTGATCTGGTCGAGACCGACGTGCAGGGCGTGGGCGCCATCGCCGTGGAAGGCGAAGACCTGGTGTTCAACCTGGAGATGAGCGGGCCGTCGGACACCGACGTCACCGTGACCTGGACCCTGACGCTGGATGGCAGCGCTGAAGCCAATGACCTGACTGGCCCGATCACCTACACCGGTGTGGCGACCATTCTGGCCGGTGAAACCACCGCTGAAATCCGCGTACCGACCTTTGACGATGCGCTGTTCGAGGGTGGTGAAGACACCTTTGAAAACCTGACCATGACCCTGAGCAACCCGAACGGGGCGACGCTGGGCACCGCCAGCCTGCAGGGTCAGATCGAAGACAACGAAGAGGTCCCGGTCATTGATCTGGTCGAGACCGACGTGCAGGGCGTGGGCGCCATCGCCGTGGAAGGCGAAGACCTGGTGTTCAACCTGGAGATGAGCGGGCCGTCGGACACCGACGTCACCGTGACCTGGACCCTGACACTGGATGGCAGCGCTGAAGCCAATGACCTGACTGGCCCGATCACCTACACCGGTGTGGCGACCATTCTGGCCGGTGAAACCACCGCTGAAATCCGCGTACCGACCTTTGACGATGCGCTGTTCGAGGGTGGTGAAGGCACCTTTGAAAACCTGACCATGACCCTGAGCAACCCGAACGGGGCGACGCTGGGCACCGCCAGCCTGCAGGGTCAGATCGAAGACAACGAAGAGGTCCCGGTCATTGATCTGGTCGAGACCGACGTGCAGGGCGTGGGCGCCATCGCCGTGGAAGGCGAAGACCTGGTGTTCAACCTGGAGATGAGCGGGCCGTCGGACACCGACGTCACCGTGACCTGGACCCTGACGCTGGATGGCAGCGCCGAAGCCAATGACCTGACTGGCCCGATCACCTACACCGGTGTGGCGACCATTCTGGCCGGTGAAACCACCGCTGAAATCCGTGTACCGACCTTTGACGATGCGCTGTTCGAGGGTGGCGAAGGCACCTTTGAAAACCTGACCATGACCCTGAGCAACCCGAACGGGGCGACGCTGGGCACCGCCAGCCTGCAGGGTCAGATCGAAGACAACGAAGAGATCCCGGTCATTGATCTGGTCGAGACCGACGTGCAGGGCGTGGGCGCCATCGCCGTGGAAGGCGAAGACCTGGTGTTCAACCTGGAAATGAGCGGGCCGTCGGACACCGACGTCACCGTGACCTGGACCCTGACGCTGGATGGTAGCGCTGAAGCCAATGACCTGACTGGCCCGATCACCTACACCGGTGTGGCGACCATTCTGGCCGGTGAAACCACCGCTGAAATTCGCGTACCGACCTTTGACGATGCGCTGTTCGAGGGTGGTGAAGACACCTTTGAAAACCTGACCATGACCCTGAGCAACCCGAACGGGGCGACGCTGGGCACCGCCAGCCTGCAGGGTCAGATCGAAGACAACGAAGAGGTCCCGGTCATTGATCTGGTCGAGACCGACGTGCAGGGCGTGGGCGCCATCGCCGTGGAAGGCGAAGACCTGGTGTTCAACCTGGAGATGAGCGGGCCGTCGGACACCGACGTCACCGTGACCTGGACGCTGACGCTGGATGGCAGCGCTGAAGCCAATGACCTGACTGGCCCGATCACCTACACCGGTGTGGCGACCATTCTGGCCGGTGAAACCACCGCTGAAATCCGCGTACCGACCTTTGACGATGCGCTGTTCGAGGGTGGTGAAGACACCTTTGAAAACCTGACCATGACCCTGAGCAACCCGAACGGGGCGACGCTGGGCACCGCCAGCCTGCAGGGTCAGATCGAAGACAACGAAGAGGTCCCGGTCATTGATCTGGTCGAGACCGACGTGCAGGGCGTGGGCGCCATCGCCGTGGAAGGCGAAGACCTGGTGTTCAACCTGGAGATGAGCGGGCCGTCGGACACCGACGTCACCGTGACCTGGACCCTGACGCTGGATGGCAGCGCTGAAGCCAATGACCTGACTGGCCCGATCACCTACACCGGTGTGGCGACCATTCTGGCCGGTGAAACCACCGCTGAAATTCGCGTACCGACCTTTGACGATGCGCTGTTCGAGGGTGGTGAAGACACCTTTGAAAACCTGACCATGACCCTGAGCAACCCGAACGGGGCGACGCTGGGCACCGCCAGCCTGCAGGGTCAGATCGAAGACAACGAAGAGATCCCGGTCATTGATCTGGTCGAGACCGACGTGCAGGGCGTGGGCGCCATCGCCGTGGAAGGCGAAGACCTGGTGTTCAACCTGGAGATGAGCGGGCCGTCGGACACCGACGTCACCGTGACCTGGACCCTGACACTGGATGGCAGCGCTGAAGCCAATGACCTGACTGGCCCGATCACCTACACCGGTGTGGCGACCATTCTGGCCGGTGAAACCACCGCTGAAATCCGCGTACCGACCTTTGACGATGCGCTGTTCGAGGGTGGCGAAGGCACCTTTGAAGACCTGACCATGACCCTGAGCAACCCGAACGGGGCGACGCTGGGCACCGCCAGCCTGCAGGGTCAGATCGAAGACAACGAAGAGGTCCCGGTCATTGATCTGGTCGAGACCGACGTGCAGGGCGTGGGCGCCATCGCCGTGGAAGGCGAAGACCTGGTGTTCAATCTGGAGATGAGCGGGCCGTCGGACACCGACGTCACCGTGACCTGGACGCTGACGCTGGATGGCAGCGCTGAAGCCAATGACCTGACTGGCCCGATCACCTACACCGGTGTGGCGACCATTCTGGCCGGTGAAACCACCGCTGAAATCCGCGTACCGACCTTTGACGATGCGCTGTTCGAGGGTGGTGAAGACACCTTTGAAAACCTGACCATGACCCTGAGCAACCCGAACGGGGCGACGCTGGGCACCGCCAGCCTGCAGGGTCAGATCGAAGACAACGAAGAGATCCCGGTCATTGATCTGGTCGAGACCGACGTGCAGGGCGTGGGCGCCATCGCCGTGGAAGGCGAAGACCTGGTGTTCAACCTGGAAATGAGCGGGCCGTCGGACACCGACGTCACCGTGACCTGGACGCTGACGCTGGATGGCAGCGCCGAAGCCAATGACCTGACTGGCCCGATCACCTACACCGGTGTGGCGACCATTCTGGCCGGTGAAACCACCGCTGAAATCCGCGTGCCGACCTTTAATGATGAGCTGTTCGAGGGTGGCGTGGGCACCTTTGAAAACCTGACCATGACCCTGAGCAACCCGAACGGGGCGACGCTGGGCACCGCCAGCCTGCAGGGTCAGATCGAAGACAACGACGAGGTCCCGGTTATTGATCTGGTCGAGACTGACGTGCAGGGCGTGGGCGCCATCGTCGTGGAAGGCGAAGACCTGGTGTTCAATCTGGAGATGAGCGGACCGTCGGACACCGACGTCACCGTGACCTGGACCCTGACGCTGGATGGCAGCGCTGAAGCCAATGACCTGACTGGCCCGATCACCTACACCGGTGTGGCGACCATTCTGGCCGGTGAAACCACCGCTGAAATCCGCGTACCGACCTTTGACGATGCCCTGTTCGAGGGTGGCGAAGGCACCTTTGAAGACCTGACCATGACCCTGAGCAACCCGAACGGGGCGACGCTGGGCACCGCCAGCCTGCAGGGTCAGATCGAAGACAACGAAGAGGTCCCGGTCATTGATCTGGTCGAGACCGACGTGCAGGGCGTGGGCGCCATCGCCGTGGAAGGCGAAGACCTGGTGTTCAATCTGGAGATGAGCGGGCCGTCGGACACCGACGTCACCGTGACCTGGACGCTGACGCTGGATGGCAGCGCCGAAGCCAATGACCTGACTGGCCCGATCACCTACACCGGTGTGGCGACCATTCTGGCCGGTGAAACCACCGCTGAAATCCGCGTACCGACCTTTGACGATGCGCTGTTCGAGGGTGGCGAAGGCACCTTTGAAAACCTGACCATGACCCTGAGCAACCCGAACGGGGCGACGCTGGGTACTGCCAGCCTGCAGGGTCAGATCGAAGACAACGACTCCTTCTCTGGTGGCACCACCGATCAGTATGGGGTCACCGAGGGCAGCACTCTGGATACAGACGCCGATGGCACTATCAATGGCGTCCTGTTCAATGATCCGGCTGGTCGCAGCGTATCGAGCGTGTCCAATAACGCAGACGGCACTGGCGGTACAGCCGTCGGCTCGACGGGTGCTGTGTTGACCACCGCGCTGGGTGGCACGGTTACCGTCTATGCCAACGGCGAGTTCACCTATGACGCGCCGGTGCTGGATCACCCGCTTGCCGATCCGTATCTGACCGACAGTTTCTACTACACCGCCACTGACGGCACCAATACCGCAGACCCGGTATTGGTCAACATCCGTGTGTATGACACAGTGCCCCTGATCTCTGCAGTAGACGATATGACTACCTCGAATGAGGCTGGTGTTACCGTCGGCAACTGGTCTTATAGCGGTGGTGCCGATGGCCTGTCGGATGTTGCATCTGACCTGGAAAGCGGCATCAATTTGAGCTTCGATGCTGCAGGCCTGGGTGAGGCATTCTCCGCCGTGCGCGAAGACGTCTACAACGCCGGCGAGTATCAGGGTGAGCTGCTGACCGTCAGTTATGCCGATGGTACCGACAGCTACACTTACTTCACCCTGTTCATGAAGGTGGATGGCACCTACGAATTTAATCTGGTTACGCCCAAGCCAACCGGCTCGGAAGATGTGGTATTCACCAGCATCAACGGCGGTATCGCTCCTACGCTGTGGGCGTCTCAGGTTATCAATAACTATGATGGGGCGACCGATATTCGCTTCACCGCGACCAAGAACGGCAGCACCGACGAGGTGAACTGGGGTAATCAGGGCATTGGCTCCGACAACAACCTGTTCTCAATTGGCGAAACACTGACGCTGGCGTTCTTTGACGCCACCGGTACTTCAACCCTGCCGGCGGCGGACGCGACCAAACTGGTCGATTCAGCCACCCTGACGTTCAACTTCAATGGCAGCGGAGATGACGCCAAGATCAGCATTGATGTGCTGGATGAAAACGGTGACGTCATCGCCACGTTGAATGACATCGCGCTGACCGACACCTCACCGACGATTCTGATCAGTGCCGATGATCTGAATATCGATGGTTTCTATGGCGTCACCATCAAGCACCAGGGTGGCTTTGACAGCACCAATGGTGATGAGATTCGTCTGGCCTCGATGGATATCGAAACCGCATTGCTGCCGGCTGACACCCATCTGGACTTTGGCGTCGAGATTGTCGATGCCGACGGCGACACCGACGATGCCCAGTTCAGCGTGGACGTGAATTCACCAGCGGTTGACCAGCTGATTGTTGGTACTGCCGAAGATGACACCCTCAACGCCGGGCGTGGCAACGACATCATCATCGGTGATGTCGAAGGCTCCTACAGTGTCGTTGTGCCGGATGACTACAACATCGCCCTGATGGTGGATTTGTCTGCAAGTATGAATGACAGCTCGGGTACCGCAGGCAAAAGCCGTCTGGAACTGATGAAAGAGTCGCTCACCAAACTGGTCAATGACCTCGGCTCGCATGGTGGTGTGGTGAACGTCCGGCTGATCACCTTCGGTGGCGATGTCGGCCAGGAAACCAGCTACTCACTGAACAGCCCGGCTCAGCTCAATGCTTTGCTGCTGGCAATTTCCGGCCTGGCAGCTTACTCGGGCTCTACCGATATGGGCGGCACCAACTACGAGGCTGTGCTGCGCGCAGCCAAGAGCTGGTTCGATACCCAGACCCCTGGCACGCCTGACTTTGAAAACCTGGCGCTGTTCCTGACTGACGGTAACCCGACATTCCATCTGAACAGTAGCGGTAACCCGACCGATGGCGGCAGTGGCAACAGCACCCAGTACTGGGACCTGGCTGATGCAGTAAGCGCCATGGCCTCGCTGGTGGGGCAGCCCTACAGCGTCAAGGTCAATGCCATTGGCATTGGTGACGGCAGTAATACGGACTATCTCCGCTTCTTCGACAACACCGATACCACAGGCAATGCCTCGGTTTGGGTCGACGGGTGGCGGATCAGAGGGCCGGTTGGCGAGGTTGAAAACGTCGATACCGCGGAGGACCTGGAGCTGGCTCTGGACAGCAGCGTGACCGTGGTACCGAAGGTTGGTGATGACACCCTGGTCGGCACAGCCGGTGATGACATCATCTATGGCGACACCGTCAGCTCGGACAGCCTGGGTACCGACTACGCCGGCATGGGTTATCAGGGTATTGTCGATTACCTGACTGACACCCTCGGCCATGCGCCCAGCACCGAAGAAGTTATCGCACTGCTGCGGGCCAACCCGCTGGACTTCTATGACCAGACCACCACCGAAGGTGGGGCCGATACCATCACCGCCGGTGCTGGTAACGACCTGCTGATGGCCGGTGCCGGCGATGACGTACTGATCGGCGGTCAGGGCAATGACATCCTCTACGGTGGCCTCGGCTCTGACACCTTCGTCTGGCAGAGCGGTGATGCCGGCGCGGTTGGCACCCCGGCAGTCGACATGGTCATGGACTTCTCCCTCGGGACCGACGTGCTTGACCTCAGTTCGCTGCTGGGCGATATCACTCCCTCTGAAATTGCTGACTATCTGCAGGTCTCCAGCGCCTCGGTTGATGGCGTGGCTAGTGCCCAGCTCAATATCAGCACTACAGGCGATATTGCCAGCGGTGCGGATCAGGTGATTCTGGTCAAGGGGCTCAGTGTGTCTGACATCAACAGCATGCTGGCAGGCCCGGATCCGAGCCTGATTGTCTAAGCGTCAGTAAAAGCAAGGGCCAGGGGCCGACATCGGGTGACCGGTGTCGGCCCTTGTTCTATAGTCGCTGTATCAATCCAGCCTCCGGCAGAAGGGGAGTGCATGTACGTCAAGCGTGACACCGATGGCGCAATCAGCGCGATTTCCAGCGAGGCCGGCAACGGCTTCTCCGAATGGCTGGCCGATGACGCAAGGGAACTGATGGAGTGGCAGCAGGGCCGCTCGATGAAGGAGAGCCTGCAACGCCTTCAAGGCAGCGATGCCGATATGATCCGGGTGCTGGAAGACCTGATCGAAGTCCTGTTGCGGCGTGGCGTCATTCGCATTACCGACCTGCCAGAAGCCGCCGTCGCCAAACTCAACAGCCGCTCTGCCGAACGGGCGAAGCTCAGTGAACTGAGCGGCCTGATCGATCAAGACGAGCTGGATGTACTGATCTAGCTCACCCCGTCACTCCCATCTTTTCCTCTCATCCCCGCGAAGGCGGGGATCCAGCGACCCCGGGTACTAACCGGGCACATGGGTTACACATCAAACCGCATCATGCCAATCACCGACACTACCTGCGTCCTCAAGGCTCGCCACACGTCGTGACCGGGTTCGCCGAATCGCCCGGCATATCCGTTTATGATCCGGGGCATGCAATACGCCGCCGGATTGCGGCAACAGACAATAACAACCAGGCAAAAGGAATTTGCTGATGAACCAACACCCCTATCCGCGGGTGCAGCACCATGGCGCGGTCAACGGCGTGACCGGGTCCTGCCACCAACTGTGGATGACACCGACCGACAGCCTGCTGATCGACTGCGGCCTATTCCAGGGCGCCGAGACCTCCGGCGCCGGTGCCGGCCAGGATCAGCTCGCCATCGAGTTCCCCCTCGACTCGGTACATGCACTGCTGCTCACCCACGTCCATGTGGATCACGTGGGGCGCCTGCCCTGGTTGCTGGCAGCGGGCTTTGATCGGGCTGTTCATGCCACCGACGCCTCGGCGTTGCTGCTGCCTGCCGTACTGGAGGATGCCTTCCGGGTTGGCGTGCGCCCGGATGCGGCGCTGGCCTCGCGCTATGTCGCCGCCGTCTCCGCGTTACTCCAGGGGCACGCCTACGGGCAGTGGGTCAGCCTAATCACCCGGGACGATCTCATTTGCCGGATTCGCTTCCAGCCGGCGGGGCATATTCTCGGGTCGGCCTATGTTGAAATCGATATCGACTATCCGCCGGAACAGCGCAGCCAACGTGTGGTCTTCTCCGGCGATCTTGGTGCCGCCGGCGCACCCCTGCTCGAACCGCCCCAGCCACCCGAGCGCGCCGATTTGCTGATACTGGAAAGCACCTACGGCGACCGCCTGCACGAAGATCGCGCCACCCGGCGTGCCCGCCTGCAGCGGGTGCTGGAACAGGCGCTGGCCGATGGCGGTACCGTGATCGTGCCGGCCTTCAGCATTGGCCGTACCCAGGAGCTGCTCTACGAACTCGAAGGCATCATGCACGACAACCCCGAGTGGCAGCAGATCCCCGTCATTCTGGATGCACCACTGGCCGGGCGTTTTACCGCCCTGTACCGCGAGCTGCGCCAGAGCTGGAACGCAGAAGGGCAGGCACGTCTTGCCGCCGGCCGGCGACCGCTCGGCTTTGATCAACTGCTTAAGGTGCAGACTCATGCCCAGCACCAGCGGATGCTTAACCGGCTGGTCAGCACCCGCCAGCCGGCCGTGGTGATTACCGGCAGCGGCATGTGCAACGCCGGCCGGGTGGTCAACTACCTCAAGGCCATGCTGGGTGATGTACGGCACAACGTCGTGTTTGTCGGCTACCAGGCCAAAGGCACACCCGGACACGCCATCCAGCAATACGGCCCCGCCGGTGGGTATGTTGAACTCGACGGTCAGCGTTACACCATCCGCGCCGGTGTTCATTCACTGGGAGGCTATTCCGCCCACGCCGATCAGGCCGGGCTGATAGCCTTTGTGCGCGACATTCCGGTTGCGCCGCGCGAAGTGCGTCTGGTTCACGGAGACGCAGCAGCCAAAGCCGAATTGGCTGCGCAGCTGCGGGCTGATGCCAAAGCGCAGGACCGGTCGCTGAACGTTGTGATTGCAGACTGACCCTGGGTCAGCCACCACGGACGCGACATGTCGCGTCCCTACGGCTGGTGCGAGACACGTCACAGCGTCGCAGAGAATCATCCCGCGCACCGCCCTTTGTCACGGCACAGCGTGCTGTGCCCAATGTGCACCCAACCCGAATGTAGGGCCACGACATGTCGTGGCCGCCCCCTCCGCAACGACAGCCTCTCAACCATTCGACGTACACTGCGTGGGAATCATTCTCGATAATCCATTTGTATTACTGCCCGAACATACGTTTTGACTGTTAGAATCCCGGCGCAAACCAGCGTCAAAATGTTGCTTGCACCATCTTTGACTCACTGGTTATGATCCCGCCTCTCGTCAAAAGCTGGTGGCAATGAGCCATCTATTGAGCTGCTTCGAGACGCATGCCAGACGTGTTCAGGCGACTTCAGGATGACCCTGAAGATGTGAGCCAATCGCGGTTTTCAGGGTTTGCCTGTGCTAGTCGGCAGTCAGCGATGAACCATGCGGTTGCGCTTTGCTCGAACGGCAATCGACTGCCCCTCGTGACGGGACACGAGTCTTGCAAAGGAAGATTGACGGTATGTGCGGAATTGTAGGTGGCATCGCCACGCGTGACTTGACCCCGGTTCTGCTGGAGGGGTTGCGGCGGCTGGAATATCGCGGTTACGACTCGGCCGGCATCGCCGCGCTGGATGCTGCCGGAGCGGTGAATCGTGCCCGCTCCACCGGCAAGGTCGCCGAGCTTGAGCAACGGCTCGCCCGGCAACCGCTCACGGGCCAACTGGGCATTGCCCATACCCGCTGGGCAACCCACGGCAAGGCCAGTGAGCAGAACGCCCACCCGCATTGTTCCGACCGCCTGGCTATCGTCCACAACGGTATCATCGAGAATCACCACCCGTTGCGCCTGCAGCTGCAGGAACTTGGCTACGTATTCACCTCCGAGACCGACACCGAAGTGGTCGCCCACCTGCTGGCTCACCACTACGGCCGTCAGCAGAACATGCTCAGCGCCCTGCGTTGCACGCTGGCCGAACTGCGCGGCGCCTTTGCCCTCGGCATCATCCATCAGGATGAACCCGACACCCTGTATTGCGCCCGCATGGGCAGCCCGCTGGTCATCGGCGTGGGCAGCGGCGAGCATTACATCGGCTCCGACCCCCTGGCCCTGCTGCAGGTGACCGACCGCTTTATCTATCTGGATGAAGGCGAACACGCCCGCCTGACCCGTGACGACTGCCAGATCTGGAACAGGCAGAACCAGCCAGTCCAGCACGCTGTGCAGCAATACCAGCACGCGGCCCTGAGCATGGACAAGGGCGAGTATCAGCACTTTATGCTCAAGGAAATCTTTGAGCAGCCCGCCGCCATCGCCGACACGCTGGATGGCCTGCTCGCGGATGATCATGTCCTCACCGCCGCCCTGGGCCCCGGGGCTGAAAGCCAGCTGCCGTTGATCCGCAATATTCACATCGTCGCCTGCGGCACCAGCTACCACGCCGGTATGGTTGCCCGTTACTGGATCGAAGAGCAGACGGGCCTGCCCTGTCAGGTCGAGGTCGCCAGCGAATACCGTTACCGTCAGGTCTGTGTGCCCGAAGGCACCCTGCTGATCGCCATCTCCCAATCCGGAGAAACGGCCGATACCCTGGCTGCGTTGCGCTATGCCCGCGAGCAGCAATATCTTGGCACCCTGGCGATTTGCAACGTACCGGGCAGCTCCCTGGTGCGTGAGGCAGACTGGCGGTTGCTGACCCATGCCGGCCCGGAAATTGGCGTGGCCTCCACCAAGGCGTTTACCACCCAACTCACCGCACTGCTGTGGCTGACCACCGCCTTGGCCCAGGTGCGCGAGCGCGCCCCTGAAATCATCGCCGCCAATGTGCGCGCTCTGCGCAGCCTGCCGGCCCGCATCAGCGACACACTGGAGCTGGCCCCGGCGATTGCCGAGCTGGCAAAGCAGTTTCAGGCAAAGCATCACGCCTTGTTCCTGGGCCGCGGGCCGCATTACCCCATCGCGATGGAAGGGGCGCTCAAGCTCAAGGAAATTTCCTACATTCACGCAGAAGCCTACGCCGCCGGCGAGCTAAAACACGGCCCGCTGGCTCTGGTCGACGACGACATGCCCGTCGTCAGCGTCGCCCCCAGCGACAGCCTGCTGGAGAAGCTCAAGTCCAACTTGCAGGAAGTCCGCGCCCGCGGCGGACAATTGATCAACTTCGCCTGCGAACGCGCCGCGCTTGATGACGGCGAAGGCATCACCCATATCGCCATGCCCTGGGTGTACGAAACTGTTTCTCCGATTCTGTACACCATCCCGCTGCAACTACTCAGCTACCATGTCGCCCTGATCAAGGGCACGGATGTAGACAAGCCGCGGAACCTAGCCAAGTCGGTCACCGTGGAGTAAGGGTTCGGTCAATCCACTTTTTTTGATGATCCCAACATTGATAGCGAAAGACAGCTAATGTGGGAATACACGTAACTGTTGGCAAAGGTGGCTAGAGTCGCACATCGTGCGGCTTTTCAAGCGAAGTCGCGCTGCACCATCATGCCTAGGAAGAGCAAAGACGGAAATGAACATCACAGTAGTAGGCACAGGCTACGTAGGTCTATCAAACGCGGTTCTCTTGAGTCAGCACAACAAGGTCATCGCTTTGGATATCGCCAAGCACCGTGTAGAGATGCTGAACGATCGGATTTCACCAATCGTAGATGCTGAGATAACGGACTACCTTAAGAATAAGCCGCTAAACCTGACAGCCACGCTGGATAAACAGCAAGCGTTGAGCAGGGCAGACTTCGTGATCATTGCCACACCAACTGACTACGATCCCAAAACTAACTACTTCGATACGAGTAGCGTAGAAGGCGTAATTCAGGATGTATTGTCCATAAACCCTGCCGCAATCATGGTCATCAAATCGACCGTGCCGGTTGGCTATACCCAGTCGGTCAAACAGAAGTTCAACACCGACAATGTCATCTTCTCCCCTGAATTTCTGCGCGAAGGCAAGGCTTTATACGACAACCTCTACCCGTCACGGATCATTGTCGGCGAACAGAGCGAGCGCGCCCAAATCTTTGCAGGGCTGCTTCAGCAGGGCGCATTAAAAAAAGATATACCGGTTCTGTTCGCAAATTCGACTGAGGCGGAAGCCATAAAGCTTTTCTCGAATACGTATTTAGCCATGCGCGTGGCTTACTTCAATGAGCTTGACAGCTACGCTCAGGTACACGGTCTGGACACCAGGCATATAATTGAGGGGGTAGGACTGGATCCTCGTATTGGGACACACTACAACAACCCTTCTTTTGGGTACGGCGGCTATTGTCTGCCTAAAGACACTAAACAATTGCTTGCTAACTATGATCAGGTACCGAATAACCTGATTAGAGCAATTGTTGATGCGAATAGTACTAGGAAGGATTTTATTGCAAGCTCCGTTCTTGCAGGGCAGCCAAAAGTGGTAGGTGTTTATAGGTTAGTAATGAAAGCGGGTTCTGATAACTTTAGAGCTTCTGCTATTCAAGGGGTAATGAGACGGATAAGAGAGAAGGGCGTGGAGGTCGTGGTGTTTGAGCCAGTATTAGAGGGTTGCTTGTATTGTGGTTCAAAAGTAATTTCTGATTTGAAAGAATTTAAGGAATATTCAGATGTGATACTGGCGAACAGGGTTTCACCTGATATAGAGGATGTGGTGGAGAAGGTTTATACACGCGATTTATTCGGAAGTGACTAGTTTATAGTTGGGATGGTTTATTGATGAAGAGTAAAATTAATTAATGGTCTGGATAAGAGAGGTATTTCGCTCGCGTTTTATTCGCAACGTAGCGGTTGTCGCGACGGGAACTGCGGGTGCGCAAGTTATTACCATGTTGTTCTCTCCAATGGTGACTCGAATATATGGTCCAGAAGCATTCGGGTTGCTTGGTACATTTATAGCTATACTTGCGGTCTTAACTCCAATGGCTGCAATGAGTTATCCTATAGCAATTGTTTTGCCTAAGCGCGATGTTGAGGCGCTAATGGTTGCGAAGCTTAGCCTTGTAATTTCTGCGATGGTGTTTTTACTTGTTTTTTTTGTAATTATAGTTTGGGGCGATTTATTGGTTGTCTTGTTAGGTGCGGATGTTGTTAAAGATTATTTATGGTTGGTGCCGATAGCAATGCTGTTTTCTGCATTGCATCAGATATGTGAGCAGTACGTGATACGCCAGAGAAAATTCAGGGCAGCGGCCAGAGTGGCGTTAATACAGTCTATAGCGCTAAACACCGCAAAAACCGGAGCAGGAATGATTTACCCCGCAGCGATGGTTCTAGTCTTAATGCAAGCTATTAATAGCGGTGTTCACGCGTTTCTTCTGTGGTTTAGTGTGCGAAGAAGCTTTCCTGTAAGAAACTGGTGCGGGCCAGAAACTGGTATAAACCTAAGGTCGCTATCTTATAAATATCGTGATTTTGCTTTTTATCGAGCACCGGAGGGAGTAATCAACGCCGCATCCCAAAGTCTGCCGATACTTATGCTAGCGGCGTTATTTGGCCCGGCGTCAGCAGGTTTTTATACCCTCGGGCGAACTGTGATGGGGATGCCTGCTGCCCTGATTGGTAAGTCAGTGGGTGATGTTTTTTATCCTCGTATTAGTGAAGCTGCTAATAAAGGGGAAGAGCTTTATCCTCTCGTTCGCAATGCGACTTTAGCTCTAGCGGCTGTCGGAGTGTTGCCTTTTTTAATTGTGATTATATTTGGTCCGTCGCTTTTCTCATTTGTGTTTGGTGATGATTGGGCGGAAGCTGGGGATTATGCTCGATGGCTAGCGATTTGGATGTTTTTTATGTTTATTAATAACCCCTCTATAAAGGTCATTCCTGTCATAAGGGTTCAGGGATTTCAGCTTGCATATACGCTCTTGAGTTTGGTTCTAAGAGCATGTGTTTTGTATTTTGCTTATTACTGTTATCGGGATGATCAGTTGGCTGTCTCGCTATTTAGTGTGGTGGGGGCGATTCTTAATATCGGATTGATAGCAATAGTTTTTGTGAAGTGTGCTTACTATGATCGCGCTGGGGTGGTGGATGGCTAAAATATTTGCTTGTGGTGATGTTGTTAACTATGGCAATAATACCGGATTGCTCTGCGATGCGAAGCTTGAAAGTATAATTTCTGGTGCTGATTACTCTGTTTGTAACTTCGAGGCTCCGATTGCTGGGTTTGGTCGACCGATAAGTAAATGTGGGCCCCATTTACAGCAGGATAAAAAAACGTTGACTGGTTTAAAAGAGCAAGGGTTTGATCTGGTGCTGCTCGCTAATAACCACATAATGGATTATGGCCGTGCGGGGTTAAAAGCAACAATTGATGCTGCAAATGATGTCGGTTTGGATACTGTTGGTGCCGGTCTCGACTTTCAGAGTGCTTACAAATCGTTAGTAAGAGATATTGCAGGTGTTCGTGTTGGGATAATTAACGCTTGTGAAGCTCAATTTGGTGTGCTTGATGGCTCTGGTACTATTGGTGATGCAGGTTATGCTTGGATAAATCACAATAAGATTGATGCCGAAATTTTTAGCTTAAGGAAAGAGTGTGATTTTGTGTTACTTTTTGCCCATGCCGGGTTAGAGGATGTGCACATCCCTCAAAAGGAATGGCGTAGTAGATATAAATATTTTTGCGATCTTGGTGTGGATGTTGTTATTGGTTCACACCCTCATGTTCCGCAAGGTTACGAGGCTTACAATAAATCCTTAATATTTTATAGCTTAGGTAATTTTTATTTTGATTATGGATATGCCAAGAACTATAAAAATCATTCGTATGCTTTAATGCTTCATCTGGAAAAGGGGCGAACAATATCTTTCGAACCTGTTCATCATGTAACTAATTCCCATAAGGTTTTTGTTTGCGAAGATGAGGTTGATATAAATGGCTTATGCCGAAGTTTGGTGGAGAACTACAATGAGAAACTCGACGAAATAAGTTTGGCGGCTTACCGCCACATAAATAGACAATTGATTTCGTCGGGCTCACAGCTTCCATTTGATGGTACTTTATTTGGTTCGTTGAAGGAGTTGGTGGCGACCATTTTAGGTAGGCGAAAAGCTTCTTACAAAAGGTTGGTTCAATTGCATTATGTAAGGAATGAAACTTATCATTATGCGGCTAAGCATGCGCTGGATGTGTTGAGTAAGAACTATGTTGCTTAAAATAAAAAGGGTTTTGCCCGAAGGTTTTAAGGCCCCACTTAGACGGTTGTGGTCGTTTTTTCTGCGGGGTGTGAATTCTCTCTCTCCAGTGCTAGCAACAAAAATACTTCATTGGGTTAATACTGGAAGTTGGATTAACTTTAATAGGCCCAAGAACTTTAATGAGAAGCTGCAGTGGTTGAAGTTTAATGAGGATCAGCTGTTAAGGGCGAGGTGTTCGGATAAATATGAGGTTTATGGTTATATAAGAGATAATTATGATCCTACAATTTTGAATAATTTGATTTCAGTTCATGATGACCCGAATGAGATTGTTTGGGAGCATCTTCCTGAGAAGTTTGTAATAAAGTGCACTCATGGATGTGGTTATAATATTATTGCTAAAAATAAGGGCGAATTAAATAAGAGAGAGGTTTTTAGGAGGTTGGCAGCATGGATGCGGGAGGACTTCTCTAGGCGCTCGCTTGAATATCATTACGGATTGATTAAGCCGAGAATTATTGTTGAGGATTATATCGAAGATGGTGCTGGCGAACTTCCTCTAGATTATAAAATCTATTGTTTCAATGGTGTTCCTCGTCTTGTATTGGTCTGTTCTGAAAGAGATGAGAGCCTGAGGTTGGATTTCTTTGATCTTGATTGGAATAAGTTGGCTATAGGTCTTGAAGTAAATGAAAGCACAGAGTGCATTCCTAAGCCAAAATCTTTTGACGACATGGTCAGGCATGCTGCTGCGCTTGCAAAGCCATTTGTTTTTGTACGTATAGATTTTTACGATAAAGATGGAATTCCGATATTCGGTGAGTTTACTTTTACTCCAGCAGGTAATATGGCTAACTACTATAATGAATATGGTCTTCATTGGCTTGGCGATCTTCTAGATATTGGATCCTCTTAGTGCTAAATGTTGGCTTGCTGGCGGGGTCGGGCTTGGTTGTTCGTATGCTGCCTACTTTCAGTTCTTGGTTATGTACGTTTGCTAGGTTTCTAAATCTAATATGTCGATTTTTTCTTTAAAAAAGCGAAAGCTACGTGTGGCACTCGTGCCGGATAAGTTTGCCCATTATAGATATCCTGTGTTTAAGAAGTTAAGCGATGCAAAAGAAAATGATTTCGTCTTGGATATTTATGCTGATAGCCTACCTCATGGTAATATTGAGTTGGCAAGTTCTGATTTTTGTAACCTGGATTACGAAAAAGGTGGTGTGCGATGGCAGTTAATTCGCGACTATGTTGTGCGCGGAGTGTGCGTATGGCAAAGCAAAATTGTAGCTTTGGGTTTGCTTAGTGATTACGAGATAATTGTGTATTGGGGGGATGCCTGGAGACTATCTACTTGGGTTAGCGCTATTTCAGCTCGTATTAGGGGGAAAAAAGTAGTTTTCTGGACGCATGGTCTTTATGGTAAAGAATCTAGGTTAAAGCTTTTTGTCCGATTAGCTTTTTATAAGATCGCTAACGGGATGCTGCTGTATGGTTGCCACGCGAAAACTCTTTTGGTGATGCATGGTTTTGATAGCGCTAAGTTATGGGTGATCAATAATTCGCTTGACTATGATGAGCAGATTAGAATCTATTCCTCAAGTTCTACCATCAAGCGCTCAGGTAGGTTCTTTGATGCCCAGTGTAAAACGTTGATTTTTGTTGGTCGGCTTGAGCCTAGTAAATCATTAGATATGTTGATCGTGGCATTAAGCGCGCTGCTTAAATCTAACTATAACGTTGGGCTGCTTTTGGTTGGTGATGGCAGTTGCCGCCGCGAGCTCGAGGAGTTGGCAATAAGACTGGGTGTTATGTCTCGAGTTGTTTTTTATGGTGCATGCTATAATCAAGTTGAAATTGCGTCTTTGATTATTAATTGTGATGTATGTGTTTCGCCGGGAAATGTGGGCTTGACGGCAATGCAGTCCCTTGTTTACGGTGTTCCGGTGGTGACTCATAGTAATTTTGCTATGCAAATGCCTGAGTTTGAAGCGGTTGTAGAGGGCCAAAGCGGAGCGCTTTATGAATATGGGTCGCAGCAGTCTTTAAATGAAGCTATTGTTAGATGTATTGGGTATTTGGATTCTGGTTCCATAAGCGCTCGTTCATGTCAAGCTGTAATTGAAAGTGGCTATACGCCTAGTTTTCAGGTTGGCGTTTTTAATGAGATGTTGTCTGGTTTGGATTGTATTCGCACCTGAATTCTTTTAAAGAAACTCGCCCTGGGTTGGGGTAGATTTTTGATATGAAAATAATTTTATTTAATTTGTATGTAGGTCTTTTTTTTCTACTGCCAATTCCTTTGTTCTTTGAGTTGCAAGACTTTAGTTTGTTTTTAATTCGTGTTGATGAGTTTAATTATCTGCTTGACTCTCCTAAGATTCCAGTTCCTATTGGGGCTTTGGCTTTATTTTTTTCAATAATATTGGGGTATTGTTGTTCTCTGGTTTCTCCGGAAAGAATGTCGTGCGTGATGCGTCCGAAAGCGTTATTGGTTTTTTATTTGTTTGTTGTTTTTCCTCTGTTTTTGTATGTTCGGTTTGTCTCTGGCTTGGCGATGACTAGAATTGTCCAGGTTATGCTGCCTTTGTTGTTTCTAAGTATGCTTAGTTTTCCGCGTAAAGCAGAGGATCGACTGGCCATCCTGTCAGTCTCCATATTGGGGGCAGCTGTTTTTTTTGGATTGCATTTTTTATCTATTTTGATTGAGTCTGATAGATTCATCTCTCCTGATGAAAAGCTAGAGTTTTCGTCATTTTTTGGTTATTTGCTTTACCAATCTCTTGTCTCTTATCCCGGGGTATTGTCGCTTTATTTGTTTCTTTGCTTTGCCGTTATCTACTCAAGGCGAGTGGATGGCGAGAAGTTCTCTAGAACGATAAAAGTTTTAGTTTGGATGTTGCCGGTTGTTTTGCTTTATTTGCTGGCCGCGAGCGGTAGGCGTGCGTTCTTGGTGGAGTTTCTAAGTGGTTCTGCTATTGTCCTTTTTTCGTGCTTTATTTATATGGTTTCTCATGGTCGGATCAAGATTCGTGCTAGCATGTATTTTTCTCTTTTTCTTGCGCTAGCAGTGTTTTTCTTTGTTTTTTACTTCTTGTCTCCTCTTTCGGACAGAGTTGTTTCTTCTATTTATGATAATACTTTTGATTCAGGTAGATTGAATATTATCAGCAAGGCGTATGCTTTTTTTTCTGATAATGTGGCGGTGTTTTTTTTAGGTGCGGGTGGGCACGAGTCTCCGGGTTTTCATAATTACATCCTAGATCAAGTTTATAGAGTTGGTTTGGTTGGGTTCCTGTGGATCTATTTTGTTAATGGTTTTTTGATATATAAGTTTGTAAAGATGGCCGACTTGGGTGTAAATATGATTTTTGCCAGGAAGATATTTTCTATTGTTTTGTTATCTTGCTTGTTTTGGCAGTCCATGATTAATGCTTCTATTTCTCAGCCCTTTTATTTTGTAAATTTTCTTTTGGTTGCGATGCTTTCTGTCTTTGTAGTCTTTAGTGTTCCCAATAGTTCAGTGATTGGTGAAAATTTTCCGGGAGGGCGTGATGTGGAAGGGAAAAATGTTTGCTAACAAGTGTCTGCTTATTACAGGTGGTACGGGCTCGTTTGGCAACGCAGCGCTGAATCGCTTTTTAAGTACAGGTATTGCGGAAATTCGAATCTTCAGTCGAGATGAGAAAAAACAGGATGACATGCGCAAGCGCTATGCTAACCCTAAGCTCAAGTTCTACATTGGCGATGTGCGGGATTACAGCAGCGTTCTGAACGCCACCCGGGGTGTGGATTTTATTTTTCATGCAGCAGCTCTAAAGCAGGTTCCTTCTTGCGAGTTTCATCCCATGGAGGCGGTTAAAACCAATGTGATTGGTACTGAGAATATTTTGGAAGCGGCCATCCAGAACGAAGTAAAGCGGGTAGTGTGCCTAAGTACCGATAAAGCAGTTTATCCCATCAACGCCATGGGTATTTCCAAGGCGATGATGGAAAAAGTCATGGTCGCCAAATCTCGTAACGTTGATGAGCGCAAGACGGTTATCTGCGGTACTCGCTATGGCAATGTGATGGCATCCCGTGGGTCGGTCATTCCGCTGTTCATCGAGCAAATTCGTGCAGGTAAGCCGCTGACATTGACCGACCCCAATATGACTCGCTTCATGATGACGTTGGCTGATGCCGTTGATCTCGTTCTGTACGCCTTTGAGCACGGTAATAACGGTGATCTGTTCGTGCAGAAAGCGCCCGCTGCGACTGTAGAGACGCTTGCACTTGCCTTGACTGATCTTGTTGGCAAGCCGGATCACCCTATCCAGGTAATAGGCACACGGCACGGCGAGAAGCTCTATGAGGCGCTTTTGAGTCGTGAAGAAATGGCTTGTGCTGAGGATATGGGAGATTACTTCCGGGTCCCGCCGGATCTGCGTGATCTCAACTACACGAAGTACGTTGAGCAGGGAGAAACTAGAATATCCAGGTCCGAAGATTACAACTCGCATAATACCGAGCGGCTTGATGTGGCCGGCATGCAGCGCCTGTTGTTGAAACTGGAATTTATGCAAGCCATTCAGCGTGGCGAGCACGCCACACCCGAGGAGTGAGCATGAGGGTCTTGATTACCGGCGCCAACGGTTTTGTCGGGCAGAACCTGATTGCCCACTTGAACGAAAGGGCAGATGTCGATGTCTTGCGGTTCACCCGTGAAGAGTCCCTTGCTGATTTGCCCAGCCTAGTCGCTCAGGCTGACTATGTGTTTCATCTTGCCGGTATCAATCGCCCTCAAGATCCGCAAGAGTTCGTGACCGGCAATGCCGATTTGACCAAGGCTCTCTGTAATGCGGTCAGGGCCAGTGGCAGGCAGGTTCCGGTGGTGTACACCTCATCTATCCAGGCTGAGCTTAACAACCCTTATGGTCAGAGCAAGCAGGCGGCAGAACAGGCACTGTTGGAACTGTTCGAGACGTATGGCTCACCTGTTCATATTTTTCGCTTGCCTAACGTATTTGGCAAATGGGCTCGGCCGAACTATAACTCTGCGGTTGCGACCTTTTGTCATAACGTCGCGCGCGATCTGCCTATCCAAATCAACGACCTGCACGCCGTTATCAGGCTGGTTTATATCGACGATGTTGTTCGTCGGTTCATCGCCGTGATGGATGGCACGTTAGCTGACGCGCCGTTTGTTAGCGTCGCGCCTGAATATCAGATTTCCGTGGGTGAGCTGGCCGAGCAGCTTTACGCGTTCCGCGATAGCCGCCAGACGATGGTTACTGAGCGAGTAGGCACGGGGCTGGTCAGAGCTCTTTATTCCACGTACCTAAGCTATCTGCCGCCAGCGCGGTTCACCTATGAAGTACCAAGGCATGGTGATCCTCGCGGTGTGTTCGTCGAGATGCTCAAAACGAGTGATTCAGGTCAGTTTTCTTACTTCACGGCTCACCCCGGAATTACCCGTGGCGGACATTATCATCACTCCAAGACTGAGAAGTTCTTGGTCATCAAGGGGCATGCGTGCTTCCGATTCAGGCATATCGTGACAGGCGAATTTTACGAGTTACACACTACAGGCGAGCAGCCTGAGATTGTCGAAACCGTACCGGGATGGACGCATGACGTCACCAACGTGGGCGATGACGAAATGATCGTGATGCTTTGGGCCAACGAGATTTTTGACAGGGTAAATCCCGATACCTACGCCCGTCCGGTTGGCGCCAAAGTTTAATAGCATTGAGACTCGCATGAAAAAATTGAAAGTAATGACTGTGGTAGGCACCCGGCCAGAGATTATCCGTCTCTCTCGCGTGATGGCTGCGCTGGATGAGCACTGTGAACATATTTTGGTACACACAGGGCAGAACTACGATTTCGAACTGAACGAGATATTTTTCCAGGATTTGGGGATCCGCAAGCCGGACCACTTCCTTAGTGCCGCCGGTGCAACGGGGGCGGAAACCATTGGTAATGTGATCATTGCCGTGGATAAGGTGCTGGCAGAGGTACAGCCCGAGGCCGTGCTGGTGTTGGGTGACACCAACAGTTGCATGGCTGTCATCCCTGCCAAGCGTCGCAAGATTCCTACGTTTCATATGGAAGCCGGCAATCGTTGCTTTGATATGCGAGTTCCCGAGGAAATCAACCGCCGCATCGTGGATCACACCGCTGATATCAATCTGACTTACAGCACCATTGCTCGTGACTATCTGTTGCGTGAAGGCTTGCCGCCGGATCGGGTAATCAAAACCGGCAGCCCGATGTTCGAGGTTCTGAACTACTACCGGGACGGCATTGAGGCCTCGGATGTACTGAAAAGGTTGGGGCTGGCTGAGCGCAAGTTCTTTGTGGTCAGTGCTCATCGGGAAGAGAACGTGGACTCAGATAGAAACTTCCTGGCGCTGGTGGACACTCTCAATGCCGTGGCTGAGCAGTACGACCATCCTGTGATCGTCTCCACTCATCCCCGTACTCAGAAGCGAGTCGATGCGATGGGAGTGCAATTCCACCGTAATGTGCGCCTTCTGAAACCATTGGGATTCAAGGACTACAACAAGCTTCAACTGAGCGCTAAGGCGGTGTTGTCTGATAGCGGCACGATTAATGAAGAAGCCTCCATACTGAACTTTCCGGCCCTAAACCTGCGCGAAGCGCATGAGCGCCCCGAAGGTATGGAAGAGGCCGCTGCCATGATGGTCGGCCTGAGTAAGGAACGGGTGCTTCAGGGGCTGGCCATTTTGGAGACCCAGGCGCGTGGTGATAAGCGTAGCCTCCGCTTGGTTGCCGACTACAACATGCCGAATGTTGCCGATAAGGTCGTGCGCATTATTCACAGCTATCGGGATTATGTAATGCAGACGGTTTGGAAGCAGTATTGAAGATGCCTGTAGCTATGGCACGTAAAAGAACAGATTTGGCAATCGTAAATCGGAGCTTCTGGCCACAAGACCAAGTTATCGGCGAAGGGCTGATGCAGTTCGCAGAGCGAGCAGCTCAGCATAATTCGGTCTGTGTGATCACTCAGGCCGACGTCAACCTGTCCGCGCTATTTGCTAGTTCGGGGCGTGGCGAACGAGTGCAGGTGCATGCTTGCAAGTCTTATACAACCTCGGCCAGTAGTGTGTTCAAACGCATCTTCGAAGCGCTGTACTTTATGTTTTGGGTGTTTGTCAGTCTGCTTCGTTCCAAACCGTCAAATGTGTATGTTTCTACCAACCCGCCGGTGGCGGTGCCTTTCATTGTGGCGTTGTATTGCCGGCTCTTTGGGGCCAGGTATGTGTACCACCTGCAAGACATTCATCCCGAAGCTGCCAATGTTGTGGTACCGCTCAATGGGCTTTTGTTCAAGCTATTGCAAGCGGTGGATAATTTCACTCTGCGCCATGCAGATTCAATCATCACGCTATCTGAGGATATGAAAAGCTATATCCAAGAGCGTAGCCGCACCGAGCGCCCGATTTACCTGTTGGATAACCCCTCCTTTGAGGTTACCCATGTTCCGACTGGGCAGCGGCCCAACGACATCGTTTTCTGCGGCAACGCAGGTCGTTTGCAACGCATTCCCTTGCTGATGACAGCGATTAGGGATTACTTGCAACAAGGGGGGAAGCTTCGGTTTACCTTCGCCGGTGGTGGTGTGCACTCTACAGACATCAAAGCGCTGGCGAGTGCATACGAACAAGTGGATTACCTCGGAGTGATTCCGGCCTCCGACGCAGCAGAGTTGGTAAGTCAGCATCGCTGGGCATTGTTGCCTATTGAAGACGAAGTCACCAAATACGCCTTCCCTAGCAAATCTTCTGGCTATGCATTATCCGGCGCCGGGGTTTTGGCTGTGTGCGGGGCGACCACCAGCGTTGCTCGATGGGTAAATCAGTTGAAGGTTGGCCTGGTTTGTCCTGCGGAGCATAGTGCTTTGGTGCGTTGTTTTTTTTCGCTTGAAGGGCGTGAAATAGATGGCTTTTTGATGGATGAAGATGTGCGTGAGAAGCTGAAAGTACCCTATTTCGCCGACCAGTTGTTCCGATTAGCTGTGCCGGGCAAGCCCTGAGGTTCTGATGTTAAAAAGACTTTTCGATATTTTTGCTTCAGCTTTTGGTCTAGTGCTGCTTGCCCCTGTGATCGTTTTTGTCGCTTGGCAAATCAGCCGCAAGATGGGCTCACCTGTGTTATTTCGACAGGTGCGCCCCGGTCTGCACGGTAAGCCGTTCCAGATGGTCAAGTTCCGAACCATGAAAGATGCTCTGGATGCTGCCGGTAACCCGCTGCCCGATGCAGAGCGCTTGACGCCCTTTGGTCAGTTCTTGCGTTCATCCAGCCTGGACGAGTTGCCTGAGTTGTGGAATGTGCTTAAGGGCGATATGAGTCTGGTGGGCCCGCGCCCTCTGTTGATGGAATATTTGCCGCTGTACTCGCCTGAGCAGGCTCGGCGGCATGAGGTGCGGCCGGGTGTTACCGGTTGGGCCCAGGTGAATGGTCGTAACACGCTGAGCTGGGAAGACAAGTTCAAGCTGGACGTTTGGTACGTGGATAACCGTTCGCTCTGGCTGGACATCAAGGTGTTGTTTCTGACCGTAAAAAAGGTACTGGTGCGTGATGGCATCAGTGCGGAAGGGGAGGCAACGATGACACGGTTTTATGGCAACGGAAGCGAGAAGAAAGATGGCTAGTGTACTTGTCGGGGTTTACGGTGCCAGTGGTTTTGGTCGAGAAGTCATGCCTCTGGTGGTTCGGCAGTTAGGGGATCAATCGGATACGCGCTTTGTATTTGTTGATGATGCGCCACCTTCTGACTCGTTGAATGGGTATCCGGTACTCACCTATGCCCAGTTGCTGGCTTCCGACGCGGACACTCGCCAGGTGGTTTTGGCTATCGCGAATAGCACCGTTAGAGAAAATCTGGTTTCGCGCTGCTCCTCTGATGGCGTTCAAGTTCTCTCTGTCTCGGCTGACAATGTAGTGGTTCTGGATGAGGTAGCGGTTGGCGAGGGGGCCATTCTTTGCCACTTTGTGCAGCTAACCTCGAATATCCGCATCGGTAAGCAATTCCATGCCAACATTTACAGCTATGTTGCGCATGATTGTGTCATTGGTGATTACGTCACCTTCGCACCCGGAGTGCGTTGCAACGGGAACATTCATATCCATGACCATGCCTATATCGGTACTGGTGCGATCATCAAGCAAGGCACGCCTGAGAAACCTCTGGTGATTGGAAAAGGCGCTGTCGTTGGTATGGGTGCCGTTGTGACAAAGGATGTGCCTCCGGGGGTTACCGTTGTCGGCAACCCAGCCAAGCCATTGGTTAGAAGCTGAGTGTCCATTCACCCTAGCCGTTGTTCGATTTTATATAGCCTGAAGGTTTTCAATGCTTAACACCCCGTTTTCTCCCTGGCCGTCGTTCACCTCAGAAGAAGCCGACGCGCTGCAGGCGGTGCTCTTGTCCAACAAGGTCAATTACTGGACCGGGCAGGAGGGGCGCGAGTTTGAGAAGGAGTTTGCGGCCTGGGCCGACTGCAATCACGCCATTGCGCTGTCCAATGGCACGCAGGCGCTGGATCTGGCGCTGAAGGGGCTGGGCATTGGGCCGGGTGACGAGGTGATTGTCACGCCGCGTACCTTTCTGGCGTCCGCTTCGAGCATTGTGACGGCAGGTGCCGTGCCGGTGTTTGCGGATGTGGACCGTGACTCGCAGAACATCACTGCCGAAACCATTGCAGCGGTGCTGAGCGAGCGCACCAGAGCCATCATCTGTGTGCACTTGGCGGGTTGGCCGTGCGATATGGACCCGATCATGGCGTTGGCGGCCAAGCGCGGTCTCTTCGTGATTGAGGATTGTGCGCAGGCGCATGGTGCCCGTTACAAGGGGCGTTCGGTTGGCTCCATTGGGCATGTGGGCGCGTGGTCGTTCTGTCAGGACAAGATCATGACCACCGGCGGTGAAGGCGGTATGGTGACGACCAACGACCGCGAACTGTGGTCGCGCATGTGGTCTTACAAGGATCACGGCAAGAGCTGGGAGGCGGTATATGAGCGCGAGCATCCGCCGGGTTTCCGCTGGCTGCACGAGAGCTTTGGCACCAACTGGCGCATGACCGAACTGCAGGCGGTGATCGGGCGAATTCAGCTGCGGCGCATGGCCGACTGGACGGCGGCGCGCATGCGCAATGCGGAGCGTATCTGGAATACCTGCCGCGCATTTGATGTTGTGCGCGTACCGGCATTCCCCGCCGATTGTGTGCACGCCCATTACAAGTGTTACGTTCAGGTGGTGCCGGAGAGGTTGGCTTCTGGCTGGACGCGTGACCGTATTATCGAGGCGATTGTGGCCGAAGGCGTGCCCTGTTTTCAGGGGTCCTGTTCCGAGGTGTATCTGGAGAAGGCGTTTGACGATACCGGCTGGCGGCCGGCGGAGCGTTTGCCGGTGGCGCGTGAGCTGGGTGAGACCAGCTTGATGTTTCTGGTGCACCCGACGCTGACCGAGGCGGAGATGACCAAAACCTGTGCAGTGATTGAGCAAGTTCTGGCGCAGGCTGGGCATCGTTGATCATTGCGGGATCGCCGTTTTAGAGCGGTTGACGTTCTTTGGTGGCGTATTGATCCCGTTGGGGTGGTGCCAATCTTGCTTGGTTGGGTTATGGGTTTCTGTGCGGACGCGGCATGCCGCGTCCCTGCAGGTGCAGGGTGTTTTGTGCGTGGGCAGTGTGTGCGATGCACCGCAGTTGTCTAATGCCGCCGTTGATTCGTAGGGCCACGGCATGCCGTGGCCGGTTGGGGCAGGGTGGACGTTGGCGTCGCGCCCCACAGGATGAATGAATTTGAATAATCAGGAGTTGCCGTGAAGGTTACCAAGGCTGTTTTACCCGTAGCGGGGCTGGGCACGCGGTTTTTGCCGGCCAGTAAAGCGATTCCGAAGGAAATGGTCACCGTGGTGGACAAGCCCGTGGTGCAGTATGTGGCTGAGGAAGCGCTGGCGGCGGGTATCAACGAGATTGTGCTGGTGACCCACGCGAGCAAGAAGGCCATTGAAGATCACTTTGACGTTAACTACGAGCTTGAGGCCGAGCTGGCACGGCGCGGTAAGGACGCCCTGCTGCAGGTGCTGCGCGAGATTGCGCCGCCGGAGCTGAAGGTTACGGCGGTGCGCCAGGGCCGTGCGCTGGGTCTGGGTCACGCGGTGGCCTGCGCGCGCCCAGTGGTGGGCGATCAGCCCTTTGCGGTGTTGCTGCCGGATGTGCTGGTGGCCCAGGCGGGGGCGGTGTCTGATTTGCAGGCGATGACCGAGCGTTTTGTCGCCACTGGCAAGGCGCAGGTGATGGTTGAGCCGGTGCCGTGGGAGCAGGTGCATCAATACGGTGTGGTTGATCTGGGCGGCGCGCAGTTGCATCAGGGCAAGCAGGCGCTGATGCAGCAGGTGGTGGAAAAGCCCGCCCGCGAGGCGGCACCCTCCAATCTGGCGATTGTGGGCCGCTATGTGCTGCCGGGTGAGATCTTCGAGCTGCTGGCAGCAACAAAGCCGGGCGCCGGCGGCGAGATTCAGCTGACCGATGCGATTGCGGCACTGATGCAGCAGACCGGGGCAGAGGCCTATCGCATGCGTGGCCGCTCGTTCGACTGCGGCAGCAAGCTGGGTTATCTGGAAGCGACACTGGCCTACGGGCTGGAGCATCCGGTGTTGGGGCAGGATTTCAAGGGATTGCTGGCCCGCTATGCGCAGTAAGCGCGCGGGCTGAGGACAGGCACCATGCAGGTTGATGTTTACGGTGACACGCTGTGCGCCCTGGTCAGCGCAACGGCGCTGGCTTCGACCGGTAACCAGGTGCAGTTGCACCTGCCGGCCGGTCCGCACGCAGAGCAGTTGCAGCGCGGCGAGTGCCCCTTTCGGGAGGCCGGGCTGGCAGACCTGATGGCTGAGCAGATGCAAGGCGGCAGGCTGATGCTTGCGCCGCTCGCCGCACCGCCGCAGCCGTCCGCGGTGATCTGGCTGGCGTTGAACCCGGACAGCATGCCCGAGGCTCTCTCGCTGATCGCTGCGTTGCCGGAGCGCTGCACGCGGCGCTGGCTGGTGGTGAATCAGTCCACCTTTGCGGTGGGCAGCAGCGAGTTGCTGCAACAAACCCTGCTCGACTGCGATACGCCGCCTGTGAATCCGGGGGCGGTGGTCAGCCTGCCGGATCTGCTGATCGAGGGTAATGCGCTGCAGAGTTTCATGCGTGCCGACAGCTGGCTGCTGGGCGCTGATGCCGACTGGGCCCGCCAACTGGTAACCGAGCTGCTGCGGCCATTCAATCGCCGCCGCGACGCCATCATGCCGATGCGCCCGCGTGAGGCGGAGTTCACCAAACTGGCGATCACCGGCATGCTCGCCACGCGTTTGAGCTACATGAACGATATGGCCAATCTGGCCGACAGCCTGGATGTGGATATCGAACAGGTGCGCCAGGGCATGGGCGCTGACCGGCGGATTGGTGATGCCTACCTGTATCCCGGCTGCGGCTTCGGCGGGCTGAGTTTCTCCCGCGATGTGATGAGCCTGGCCTCGACCCTCGAAGGCAGCGGCCTGGCGGCTCAGCTGCTCGATGAGGTGCTGAATATCAACGAGCGCCAGAAAGAGGTGCTGTTTCGCAAGCTATGGCGTCATTACGGTACCGACCTGCGCGGCCGCAAGGTGGCACTGTGGGGCGTGGCGTTCAAGCCGGAAACCTCGCGCATCAACAATGCGCCTGCGCTCAAATTGCTTGAGGCGCTCTGGGCCCAGGGCGTTGAGGTGCATGTGCATGATCCGCGTGCGCTCGACACGCTGGCCCGCTGGGCGGGTGAGCGCGATGATCTGGTGCTGCATCAGGACCCGTATGCGGCAGTCGCCGGTGCCGATGCGTTGATGCTGGTCACCGAATGGAAAGCCTACTGGAGCCCTGATCTGCCGCGCCTGCGCGAGCTGATGGCCGCGCCTCTGCTGCTCGACGGCCGCAATGTATGGGATCCTGCGTTTATGAAGCAGAACGGCTTTACCTACTACGGCATAGGACGGCGATGACATGAGCAGTTCATTGACGCAAAAGGCCGCCTGGCAGGCGCTGATGCAGCATGCCGCGGAGCTGCGCAGCAGCCATCTGGCCGAGCTGTTTGCCGCCGATGCAGGGCGTTTTGACAGCCTGCATCGTGCCTTTGGCCCGCTGCTGTTTGATTTTTCCAAGCAGCGGCTGGACGCCCGCACGCTGCCGCTGCTGTTTGATCTGGCAGCCGAGCAGGGGCTGGCCGAGCACATGAGCGAGCTGTTCTCCGGTGCGGCGGTCAACCCAAGCGAAGGCCGGGCCGCGATGCACTGGGCTTTGCGCCTGCCGGCCGAGCATGGCTGCGTGCTTGGTGGCGAGGACATCAACGCCCAGGTTCAGGCCCAGTTGCAACGCATGGACAACATCGTGCAGAAGGTGCGCAGCGGTCAGTGGCGCGGCGCCACCGGAGAGGCGATTACCGATGTGGTCAATATCGGTGTTGGTGGCTCGGATCTTGGTCCGCTGATGGTCACCGAGGCGCTCACCGACTCCCGCCCGGCTAACGATTCACCGCTGCGGGTGCACTTTGCCTCGACCATGGACGGCAGCCAGGTGTCGCAGTTGCTGGGTGGCCTGAACCCGCATGCGACGCTGTTTATCATTTCGTCCAAGTCGTTCTCCACCATCGATACCCTGAGCAATGCGGCCACCGCCCGCGGCTGGCTGGAGCGCGAGCTGGGCGAGCTGCCGGGGCTCTTGGCCTGCCACTTTGTCGGCGTGTCGGCGGCGGCCGAGCGCATGACCGAGTGGGGGATTGCCCCGGCCAATCAGCTGGCGCTGTGGGAGTGGGTTGGCGGGCGGTTTTCGTTGTGGTCGGCCATTGGCCTGCCGATTGCCCTGTCGATCGGCATGGCGGGTTTTCGTGAGTTGCTGGCCGGTGCGCATGCGATGGACGAGCATTTCCGTCAGGCGCCCTGGGCCGACAATCTGCCGGTGCTGCTGGGGCTGATCGGGATCTGGAACACCAACATGCTGGGCATCAACGCCCACGCGGTACTGCCCTACGACGGACGCCTCAAGGAGTTGCCCAACTACCTGGAGCAACTGGAGATGGAGTCCAACGGCAAGTCGGTCAATCTGGCCGGCGACACGGTGGATTACGCCACCTGCCCGATTGTCTGGGGCACCATTGGCCCCAACGCGCAGCATGCGTTCTATCAGTTGCTGCACCAGGGGACCGAGCCGGTCACCTGCGACTTTATCGTGCCGGCACGGCGCTACCGCGAGGCCCAGCACAGCCTTGCCGTGGCCGAACTGAGGGCCCAGCACGAGCTGGCATTGGCGAACTGTCTGGCCCAGTCGCGGCTGCTGGCACTCGGTGATGCGGCGGTAGAGGATGCCGACACCTTGCCGCGTAACCGTCGCTATCGCGGTAATCAACCCAGCTCGACCCTGCTGCTGGACGAACTGACACCCTACAGCCTGGGGGCGCTGATTGCGTTGTATGAACACAAGGTATTCGTGCAGTCGGTGATCTGGGAAATCAACCCGTTCGACCAGTGGGGCGTGGAGATGGGCAAACGCATCGCGGTGGACGCGCTGGCCTGCATCCGCGGCGACATCGAGCGCCTGCCGGGCGCTGATGCCTCTACCGCCGGCCTGCTGGCGCGGATCATGGCCGGTAGCGCGTGATCAGCGGCGCAACGCGTAGGGCGGACTAAGCGCAGCGTGTCCGCCGTTCAGCCCCGGTGGCCAACGCGATGCGTTGACCACCCTACGGGCGAACTGTCGCAGGCTTGGCGAAGGAGCCGGTGACGGTGCCAGGTCATGGCGGGGATAACGCGTAGGGCGGACTAAGCAAAGCGTGTCCGCCGTTCAACCCCGGTGGCCAACGCTGTGCGTTGACCACCCTACAGGCGATATGTCGCAGGGCTTGGCGAAGCAGCCGATGACGATGCCAGGCCACGGCGGAGATAATACGTAGGGCGGACTAAGCGCAGCGTGTCCGCCGTTCAGCCCCGGTGGCCAACGCGGTGCGTTGACCACCCTACAGGCGATATGTCGCAGGGCTTGGCGAAGCAGCCGATGACGATGCCAGGCCACGGCGGGGATAATGCGTAGGGCGGACTAAGCAAAGCGTGTCCGCCGTTCAACCCCGGTGGCCAACGCGGTGCGTTGACCACCCTACGGGCGAACTGTCGCAGGCTTGGCGAAGGAGCCGGTGACGGTGCCAGGTCATGGCGGGGATAACGCGTAGGGCGGACTAAGCAAAGCGTGTCCGCCGTTTAGCCCCGGCGACCATGGAGTTAGCAGTGCGGATCAGTCCAAGGCCTGCAGGATGCGGTTGGACAGCACACGCGAGCCGGCTGCGGTCGGATGAATGCCGTCACTGGTGATGTAAATCGACTCGCGGCCGGCGAAGTCGGCGCGCACATCGACGAACTTCACACCCATGCCCGGGTAGGCGGCAGCCTTGTAGTTCATGCTGTAGTTGTTGATGTCCTGCAGGTCCTCGGCGCTGCCCACGGCGTTGTAGTAGCCGAGGAAGATGATCTCTTCGATACCGTCATTGCGCATCTTTTGCACCAGGGTGGCGATGCGATCTTCCAGCTCGTTGAGCAGCGGCATGCAGGCGCTCAGGGAAGGACGGCAGCTGTTGAGCTGAATGTCATTACCGCCGCCATTGAAGATCACCGTACGAATGCCGCTCTTGTCGGCCCGGGCGTACTGGTTTTCTACCGAATACAGCCGTGAACAGAGAATGTTACCGCCGGTCAGCTGGCAGCCGGAGCGGGCGTAGGTGTCGATGTTCTCGTCCAGATCGGCTTCCAGGTTCTCGTGAATATCACCGGACAGGGCAAAGATCGAATCGCCAAGGATCATGGTGTCCGGGCTGCTGATGCCGGGGTTGCTGGCCATGGCCGGCAGGCTGACCAGGGTGCTGAGGGCGAGTGCGGCCAGACCGCGTTTGAACAGAGTGTGCATGGGCATTCCTTTTTGTTGTTGTGCTGACGGGTCTCCAGTAAGGCTGAATCAGGTGTTGAAACAAAAGGAGACATTTTCGCAATATGCATCGCGCATGTTAGGCGGCAGCGGCTGGTAAACAAGCACCCAAACGGGCGAGTGGGCAGAACAATACGTAGGGCGGACTAAGCGCAGCGTGTCCGCCGTTTGTGAACGTGTTGGTCAGAGTTTGCGCTGGCTTGACGTGTCCATGGCGGAGACGCCGTTGGCTTATGCCGCCCGACGTCGGGCGGCGTTCCGTCGGGCGGCGATCCGTAGGGCGGACTAAGCGTAGCGTGTCCGCCGTTTGAGGGCCGTTGCCTAGTTGGCCAGTTCGATATGCTCCGGATGAATCCGAATAACGCCTTTTTTCAGCAGGCCGCCGAGCGCCTTTTTGAAGTTGCTCTTGCTGACGTTGAAAGCCTCGCTGATGGCCTCGGGGCTGCTGCGGTCGCTCAGGGCGAGCTGACCGCCATTGGCCTGCAGACGTTCGAGAATCTGTTGCTGGAGCAGGTCTGCTGCCTGGCCGCCAACCGGTTGCAGGCTGAGGTTGATCTTGCCGTCCGGGCGGACTTCGCGAATGTAGCCCTGTTCCTTGCGGCCCAGCTTGACCGGCCTGAACGCTTCGTTGCGGTGCAGCAGGCCCCAGTGTTCGCTGTTGATGATGGCCTTGTAGCCCAGGTCGGTGCGCTCTACCAGCAGTAGGTTGACCGCATCACCGACCTTGTAGCGGGCCGGGGTCTTGTCCAGATAGCGGTCGAGTCGGGTGGTCGCCAGTACCCGGCTGGTGTGCTTGTCGAGGTACAGGTAGGCAACGCAGTACTGGCCTTCTTCGAGCGGCTTCTTCAGTTCGGCAAACGGCAGCAGCACATCCTTGGGCAGACCCCAGTCGAGGAACAGACCGACCTGATTGCGCGCGACCACCTTGAGGTTGGCGAACTCGCCGACCTGCGCGCGCGGGCGCGTGGTGGTGGCGATGATGCGGTCTTCGCTGTCGAAGTAGATAAATACCCGCAGCCAGTCACCGACCTCGGTGGGCTGGTCTTTTGGCACATAGCGGTTGGGCAGCAGGATCTCGTCGTCTTCACCGCCGTCCAGGTACAGCCCGAAGCCGGTCTGCTTGATGATCTGCAGTTTGTTGAATCGCCCGATGTCGGCCATGTAATTGCTCCTGAGTTAGCCGCGCATTCTAGGGGCTATCGCGCTGCGATAACAGTGCGGGTCGTCGCTATTGCCGTTGCCTGCCATCCGCATCGGTTGTCTGGGTTGCCCCGGCCACGGCATCCTGCACGCTGTTGACCTCGATGCGGTCGGCATCAAACAGTGTTTCCAGCTCCGCACGGGCCTGACGGGCTGTCTGCATTACCGCGGCGGCGTCATCGTAGACCCTGTGCTGGGCCGCCAGCACCGCTTCATCGTGGCGGCGGAAACGGGCGATACGCGAGTCGGCCTGCTCCGGGCTGAGACCCATGCCGGTCAGAATCTGCCGGCTCATTTCCAGACTGGAATGGAAGGTTTCGCGCACGGCCAGGACATTCAGGTCGATCAGCTTGTGCACGTGCTGACGGTTGCGGGCGCGGGCGATGATAGTGATCGCCGGGTACAGGCGGCGCACGGTTTCGGCGGTGCGCAGGGTCACGTCCGGGTCGCTGCTGGTGATGATGAAGAACTGCGCCTTGTCGACCTGGGCCGCGCGCAGGATCTCGGGACGCAGCGGGTCACCGTAGAAAATCGGCATGTCGGCGCTGAGGCTGCGCGACATGTCGATACTGTCGACCGAGGTATCCAGCGCAATGTAGGGCACACGCTGGGCGCGCATCATGCGGGCGATCACCTGGCCCATCCGGCCCATACCGGAGATCACGACGCGAGGGCTGTCGGATTCGATCTGCTCGTACTCTGGCGGAACCGGCTTGATGCTGCTGGCGGCCCGGCTCAGCAGTGGTGACAGGGCGAGAATCAGCAGCGGGGTGATGGCCATCGAGAGGGTGATCGCCAGCACCAGCATGCCGTGCAGAGCGGGGCTCAGCAGCTGGTGCCCGGCAGCCAGCTGGAAGACCACGAAGGCGAACTCGCCACCGGCGGCCAGCACCAGGCCAAGACGCAGCGCGTTGGCGCTATCGAGCCCGGCTACGCTGCGGCCAACCAGATAGATCAGCGGCAGTTTGAGACCGATCACCAGTGCGGTCAGCAGGGCCACCGCGCTGCCGTTGCTGGCCAGCAGTGAGAGGTCCGCCTGCATGCCCACGGTGATGAAAAACAGGCCCAGCAGCAGCCCCTTGAATGGCTCGATCTGCGACTCCAGCTCGTGACGGTATTCGGAATCGGCCAGCAGCAGGCCGGCCAGAAACGCGCCCAGTGCCATCGACACGCCAACCATGTCCATCAGCCAGGCGGTGCCGATCACCACCAGCAACGCGGTGGCGGTGGAGACCTCCTGCAGACCGGTGCGGGCGACCACGCGGAACAGCGGGCGCAGCAGATAGCGTCCGCCGATCACGATCACGGCGATGCTGCCGAGCACCTCAGCGGTTCGCACTAGCGGGTTGCCGTCAGCACTGCCCTCCGGCTGGACTCCCAGCAGCGGAATCAGTGCGATCAGCGGGATGGCTGCGATGTCCTGAAACAGCAATACGGCAAAGGCCTGGCGGCCGTGCGGGCTGTTGAGCTCTCGCCGTTCGGCCAGCAGCTGCAGGCCGAATGCGGTGGACGACAGGGCCAGACCCAGGCCGAGAATCAGCGCGGTCTGCAGCGGTTGGGCAAACACCAGCCAGGCGAGCAGTGCCATCACGCTTGCGCACAGCAGCACCTGAGCAAGTCCGGTGCCGAACACCGCGCGGCGCATGACCCACAGGCGTTTGGGCGACAGTTCCAGGCCGATGATAAACAGCAGCAGGACAACGCCCAGCTCGGAGACATGGCTCATGCTTTCCGGGTGCGCGATCAGTGCCAGTGCACCGGGGCCGATGATCACACCCGCCGCCAGGTAACCAATCACAGCGCCCAGACGCAGGCGTTTGGCCAATGGCACCGCGATCACGGTGGCGAGCAGAAGGACGACAACGACCTGTAGAATGCTGCCCGGTTCATGCATGAAGAGATACCCGAAGGGAGATTGGCTGGGGGAGGTGGCAAGAGCTTGCCAGACGGCCAATTCTAGGCCCTCGCAGGCCTGCTGCTCAATGCGCCACAGACGCTTTTTTAACCGCCACGCTGCAGGTCCAGTTGCGCATGGCGGACCAGGCGCAGCGTGTCCGCCGCTCAGCTCCGGTGGCCAACGCGGTGCGTTGACCACCCTACAGGCGAATTGTCGCAGGGCTCGACGACGGTGCCGGGTCAAGGCGGGGATAATGCGTGGGGCGGACCAGGCGCAGCGTGTCCGCCGTTCAACCCCGGTGGCCTGTCGCAGGGCTTGGCGAAACAGTCGATGACGATGCTGGGTCACGGCGGTGATAATACGTAGGGCGGACTAAGCGTAGCGTGTCCGCCGCGCCCCCACATTTCAGTCAGAACAGAGGTCAACCAGCACGACATGACGATTTTGCAGCGCATCAGACAGCTCGGTGCATGGCTCGGGTTGCGCCCGCGTGGCGAGCAGGAGCGGGAGGTCGAGCGCCTGCGCGATGATTTCGGGCTGATCCGGGTGACCGAGCTTGGCGAGCTGCGCTATCTGTTCTTTGGCGAGCAGACCGAGCAAAGCTGCGGGCTGATCGGCAATCCGGCCTGGCTGGAGTACGACTACACCCGCGCCATGCTGCTGGCCGGCTACTGGCTGGAGGATACGCAGCGGGTGCTGGCGCTGGGCCTCGGTGGCGGCTCGCTGGTCAGCGCGGTGCTGACCCATCTGCAACCGCAGCAGATCACCGCCGTGGAGCTGCGCCCCGGTGTGGTGGAGGTAGCCCGGCGCTGGTTCGGCCTGCCGGATGATCCGCGACTGACCGTGCTGATCGACAGCGCCGAGAAGGTCATTGCGCGCGAGCAGGCCAGTGCCGACCTGGTGCTGCTCGACCTGTATATGGAGGGCGGGATCACCGCCCTGCAATTGCGTATGGACTTTCTCGAACAGTGCCATGCGGCGCTGCGCCCGGGCGGGCTGATGGTGGTGAACCAGTGGCAGTTGGGCCATACCGGGCAGCCCTACGCGGCAGAGCGGTTGCAGAAACTGTTTGGTGACCGCTATCTGCAGGTGGAAGTCGAGGAGGGCAATATCGTGCTGTTCATTCCGCAGGCGGGCGAGTTGCCGCTGGATCAGGATACGATGCGCCGCTGGGCAGACAGCCTGGAGCCGCAGCTCGGGTACAGCCTGCGCCCCTATGTGGAAGTGCTGCGCAGAGCCGAAGACGCTATCCCTGCTGCCGACTGCCGGTAAACTGCAGCTGGCTGCCGCAACGGCGACACAGATAACGCGAGCCACGGGCAACCCGGGCGTGGCGTTGCGCGGTAAAGGGCATCGGGTCCGGGCAGGCGCAGCGGTACAGGTAACGGGTGACCCGCCGGGTTGGCACCGCGTAGTTGTGGCAGCGGTTGGCGGGCAGACCATACAACCCGGTCATCAGGCCCTGCCACTCCCGGCCGTGCGGGCGAATGCGATGCCCGTACAGTTGATGGGCAATCAGGTGCGCGACCTCGTGCGCCACGGTGTGCTGCAGGAAGTGCTCCTGGTTCTCGCGGTACATGCGGCCGTTGAAACGCAGCAGGTTGCGATCCAGATAGGCAACCCCTGCGCGCTGGCCACGCAGATCCAGTTCAATATCGGGGCGCGGAAAACGGCGGCGAAAGTGCTGCTCTGCCAGCCGGTAGCACTCCTCGGTGCGGGCGATTACGCGGTCCATCGACTCAGAACACCCCGTTGTCGAGACCGGCAGCCAGATACAGCCCCAATTCTTCTACCTGCTGCTCAAACCCGTCCTGCCAGTCGCCGCGCAGGGTCAGTGGTTCCTGCACCCAGTTCCAGCGCAGGCCGGTGACGATCGACTCGACGGCGCGGCGAGTGCCGGTGCCATCCATGCCGGCGCGGATATACAGCGCACAGGGCAGCCCCTGTTTTTCCTCCAGCACCGGGTAATAACAGCGGTCGAAAAAGTCCTTCAGGGCGCCGCTCATGTAGCCGAGGTTTTCCGTGGTGCCGAGCAGAATCGCATCGGCCGCCAGTACGTCGTCAGGTTGCGCCTCGAGCGGCGGCACCCAGCGTGCGTCTACCTGCTCGATATCGGCATGGCTGGCGCCGCGCAGGGCCGCTTCGGCCAGGCGCCGGGTATTCGGCGAGGGGGCGTGGGCGACGATCAGTAGCTGCTTGCGAGGCATTTCGCTCACCCTTGCCGGCTGTTCCACAGCCGCGAAACGGCGCGGTCGCTGCCCAACCAGGCAATCAGCAAACCTGCCAGGCCGATCAGGCCGAACACGGCGACCGGCAGCAGGAAGAACGGATCGCTGCCGGAGGGCAGCAAGACCGCCAGGCCGATGGCGATGGTCAGAAACAGGGCGCACATGATGACCAGAATCAGGCGACTTTTGGGCGCGTAGTGGAATGGCTCGTCGCCGCGTTCCAGCGGGGCGAGCAGGGGAGCGCACAGTGTGCGGGCGTGATCTTTGAGTGTGGCCATGCGGAAGTCTGTGTCTCTGCGAGGAACCTTTCGGCGAGTGTAACCCGACGGCTCCGCCGCGCAAACCGGCCAGGGCCGCTTCCGCTCATGCGCTGGTCATCGCGGCCCTGATGGGGTAGGGTGTTTACAGCTGAATATAAATATCCGTGGGTCACCAAGACCCCCATTTGCACCCCCTACCTGCCTGGAACCGATCCACCGTTTGGGAGACGCGGCTCCATGATCAGGCTTTTGTTGCCCATCGCGGCACTGCTCTGCGGCATTGCGTTGCTGCTGCTGGGCACCGGACTGCTCAATACCCTGCTGGCCTTGCGTGGCAGTGCCGAGCAGTTCAGTGATCAGACCCTGGGTTTACTCGGCTCGGCCTACTTTGCCGGTTTCATCCTCGGCACCTGGCTGTGCCCGCGGCTGATCCGGCGCATGGGGCATGTGCGCGCCTTCACCTTTCTCGCCGCTGCCGAAGCGGCCTGTGTACTCATTCATCTGCTGTGGATTCAACCTGGCCTGTGGCTGCTGCTGCGGGTGATCACCGGCGTGGCGCTGGTGGGCATCTATACCGTGATCGAAAGCTGGCTCAACACCCAGGCGCCGCCCGAGCGCCGCGGCCAGGTGTTTGCCTGCTATATGGCAGTCAACCTCGGCGCGCTGGCGCTGGCCCAGCAGATGCTGAACTGGGACAGCCCGCTGACCTTTACCCTGTTTGCCGTAGCCGCGACCTTCATCGTACTCGCGGTGATGCCGGTGTCGGCCACCCGCCTGCCGCAACCCGTGATTGACGATACCCCGCCATTGAAGCTCGCCAGGCTCTGGCAGGCGGCGCCGGTGGCCTGTGCCGGCGCGGTGCTGTCCGGCCTTGGCATGGGCGGATTCTGGGGGCTGGGGGCGGTCTATGCCGCGCGCATGGAAATGGATACCGCGCAGATCGCCGGCTTTGTGTCGTTGGTGATCCTTGCTGGTGCATTGGCCCAGTGGCCGATGGGGCGCCTGTCCGACAGTATCGACCGGCGCCGGGCACTGGTGATCATCGCCGGTTTGGCGGCGGCAGGTGGAGTGCTGATGGCGTTGCTCGGCCCGTTCGGTCTCTGGTTGCTGGTGGCGGCGGCGATTTTCGGCGCGGGTGCCTTCTCGGTGTATCCGGCGGTTGTGGCGCATCTGATCGATCACTTACACCAGGAAGATATTCTCTCGGGCAACGCCTCTCTGTTGATGCTGCACGGCCTTGGGGCTGCAGTTGGTCCGGCGCTGGCCGGTGCCCTGATGGGAATCACGGCTGCATCGGCGTTGCCGCTGTTTTTTGCCCTGATGTTCTCACTGATTGCGGTCTATGCCCTGCGTCATCTGCGTCAGGGCGATGACCGGATTGTCGATGGCGCGGCGCATCAGGTCCCGATGGTGCGCACCTCGACCGCGGTACTGGAAATGATGCTGGAAGAGGCAAGTGGTGACGAGTTGGCAGGCAGTAATCACGCGGCGGACGGTCGAGAGGCCGCCCGCGATGAATTCGAGCAGCAAGATGGAGATCACGCCCATGATGTTGGCAACCGACCTTGATGGAACCTTTCTGGCAGGCGATCCGGACAACCGGCAGCGCCTGTATCAACTGATCAACGCACACCCCGGTATCACTCTGGTGTTCGTGACGGGACGGGGGTTGGAGGTAGTGGTGCCATTGCTCTCCGATCCGGCCATTCCGCGACCGGACTACATCATCTGTGATGTAGGTGCGACCCTGGTTGATGGCGACACCCTGCAGCCGGTCTACCCGGTGCAGAGTGAAATAGAGCAGCGCTGGCCGGGCGAGCAGGTGGTCGCCCAGCGGATGGCCGGCTTCCCCGGACTGGAACGTCAGGAAGTACCCCAGCAGCGCCGCTGCTCCTGGTTCTGCGAACCCGGTGCGGTGACCGAGCGGGTACACAAGGCGGCGGATGAGCTGGGCTGTGATCTGCTGTTTTCCGCCGGCATGTATCTGGACTGCCTGCCCAAGGGCGTAAACAAGGGCTCGACGCTGCGTCGGCTGGTTGAGCATCTGGGGGAGTCGATGGACCGGGTGCTGGTAGCCGGCGACACCCTGAATGACCTGTCCATGTACGAGCAGGGCTTTATGGGCGTGTGCGTTGGCGAATCGGAGCAGGGGTTGCTGGACGCCACCGCTGATCGGGCCAAGGTGCTGCATGCGCGCCTGAGCGGCTGCGGCGGGATTCTGGAAGCGGTGTCGCACTTCGGCTTTCTCGGCCCGCTCGGTGTGGATTCCGAGCTGCGTGATCTGCAGATCAAGGGCAAGGCGGACCTGGTGATGGTGTATCACCGCTTGCCTTACGAGGAAGTGATCGAGGACGGCAAGCTGGTGCGCCGTCCGCCCACCTCGCCCAACGGCATCCTGCCAACCCTGCTGAGTTTCTTCGGTGGCGACCAGCCCGGCTCCTGGGTGGCCTGGTCGATTCACGACCCGCGTCAGCGCGAGGCCTTCGAGGTGCACACCAAGGTGGATGCCGAGCGTTATCCCAATCTGGTGGCGGCGCGGGTTGCACTGACCAAGGACGATGTCGACGTGTTCTACAAGCGCTTCTCCAAGGAGGCGTTCTGGCCCACCCTGCACACCTTCTGGGAGCGCGCGGTGTTCCGCGAGGAGGACTGGGCGGTGTTCCTCAAGGTGAACCGGCTGTTTGCCGAGCGCACTGCGGCAGAGGCGGCTGAGGGCGCGGTAGTCTGGCTGCACGACTACAACCTGTGGATGGTGCCGGCGTTTCTGCGCTCGCTGCGGCCGGATCTGAATATCGCCTTCTTTCACCATACCTACTTCCCGTCGGCTGACGTATTCAACGTGCTGCCCTGGCGGCGCGAGATCATCGGCAGCCTGCTGCAGTGCGATTACATCGGCTTTCACATACCGCGTCAGGCCGAAAACTTTGTCGACGTGGCCCGCGGCGTCGCGCCGCTGGAGGTGCTGGAGGAAAAGGGCTGCGCGCCGCGCTATCTGACCTACGGCTGCGCCGTCGGGCTGGACCGCATGACCAGCTGCATCAGTGTGCACGGCCGCGAGATCGGTCTGGGCGCGCATCCGGTCGGGCTGGATATCGGCCGGGTGCAGAAGGTGATCGACAGCGACCACTGCCAGCAGCTGATCGGCGAGCTGCGTGAGCAACTGCAGGGGGTGCGGGTGGTGCTGTCGGTCGAGCGGCTGGATTACACCAAGGGCACCTATGCCAAGCTGCTGGCCTTTGAAGCGCTGCTGGATGCCCACCCGGAGCTGATCGGCAAGGTCACGCTGATTACCATCTGCGTGCCGGCCGCCCGGGAGATGACGGTCTATGACGAGCTGATCAGCCAGATCGAGCAGGCGGTCGGGCGTATCAACGGGCGCTTCTCGAAGGTCGGCTGGACGCCGGTGCAGTTCTTCTATCGCGCGGTGCCGTTTGAGGATCTGGTGGCCTATTACCTGATGGCCGATGTGATGTGGATTACCCCGCTGCGCGACGGCCTGAATCTGGTCGCCAAGGAATATGTCGCAACCCAGGGGCTGTGCCAGGGCAGTGGGGTGCTGGTGCTGTCGGAGTTTGCCGGCGCGGCGGCCGAGCTGCACGGGGCGCTGCTGACCAATCCGCATGATCCCCATGACCTGCGCGACACCCTCTACATCGGCCTGACGCTGGGCAAGGCCGAGCGGCTGGCACGCTTGCGCGAATTGTTTGGCGTGGTGCAGTACAACGACATTCGCCGTTGGGGCGATGAGTTTCTGCAGGCGGTGCGCCAGCGCCGTGAGGCTGCGAGCGCGCTGGAGGCTGACGAGGTGGGGGAGGTTGCCTGAGGCGGGGCTTGCCGACCGGGAACCCGGTCGGCAAGTGTGGTCAGGTGCTGATCAGTTCACGATCTGATTGATCTGATACACCGCAGTGGTGCCGCTGACCTCGTTGCCGATGACCAGCAGCGCCTCGCCGTTGGGCGAATCTTCCGGGGCAATGAATACCAGACCTTCCGGACCCAGGTCACCGGCTGTCGCCAGCACGGTGGACGGGTCTGCGGTGGTCCAGTCTTCGCGGGTGTTGAGGTAATCCACCAGCACCGGAGCGGTCGGGTCGGTGATGTCCCAGGCCATGACACCGCCAATGCGCTCCAGACCGATGAAGGCAAAGGTCTTGTTGCCAAGCTGGCCGACGGTCACGCCTTCCGGTTCCGGCCCTTTGTTGTCGCTGCGGTTGTCGAAGGTATCGCCTTCATCATGGGTGGCGTTGAAATAGTCGGTGCACGGAATGGTGCGGTTGGCGCCGAGCATGCACGCATCACTGGCGAAATACTGCTCGAGCTGGTCGCCGGAATCCCACACCAGTTGGCCCTCGCCGTCACGGATCGAGAACGAGCGAGCGCCGTAGGCGTAGAGGTTGTCGTACATCAGCCGGTCACCGGCGAGGTTCTGGTTGCCGGACGCGTCGAACAGCACCGGATCGCCGTTGGCGTCCTTGCGGTAGCCGTCGGTCCAGGCCACGGTCAGGCGGCCGAGGTTTTCGTCGGCGCGGCAGTCACCCGGATCGGCAGCGGTCGCGCCGCAGTAGGCGAAGGTGGTCGGGTTGAGCAGGGCGCCGGCGGCCAGCTCGCGCAGCTGCGGCGGCAGGTCGTCGCCGGCACGGCGGTCGAAGCCGCTGACGTGAACCAGATGCTTGACGCGGAATTCTTCAACAAAGCCCTTGCTGGCATCGCCATCCCAGTAAGCCTGGTCGTCTTCACCCCAGGCGCGGGAGTCGCCCTCGTTGGCGGTGACCAGCAGGGTTTCGCCGTCGACCTCGTAGGCGGCGATGCTGTCTGGCTGGTACATGCCGAGTACGCCCGTCCAGGTATCGATGTTGATGGCGTCGTCGGAATCACTGACATCCAGACCATTGCCTGCGGTGCCGTGATCCTTGTAGCCGAGCGGCAGGATGTCGGTGACAGTGGCCGTGGCGATGTCGACCTTGGCCAGGGCGTTGTTCTCCTGCAGCGATACCCAGGCAGTGCTGCTGTCGCTGGAGATGGCAATGTATTCCGGCTCCAGATCCTGCTCGACGCTGGCATTCGGGCCGTAGATCCGCACGCCGGCGCTGCGCAGCGCATCGGCCTGGGTGTTGAAGGCACTGAATCCGGCTGTGCGAACCTCAACGAGCTGACCTTCCGAGACGCCCAGAATGCTGATCGAGCCTACCGGGTCGATCTGATAGTCGGTGCTCGGCTCGCCTTCGTTGGCTGTCAGCACATACTCGCCATCCGGGGTAAAGGTGACCATGTCCGGCTGGGCCCCGACCTGCTCATAGCCAAGCATTTCCAGGCTGGTAGCGTCGAACAGGGCGACCCAGCCGTTGTCGGTTTTGGTGGGTGCTTCGACGGCCACGGCCAGATAGCCACCCTTGTAGGCAATACTGTTGACCACGGCGCCTTCGGTGATGGATTCGACTGTCAACTCCTGCAGCAGCACCGGGTTGGCCGGATCGGCAGCGTTGAGCACATCGACGGCACCCTTTTGCGCATTGACGATGAAGATGCGCTGGTTGACCGGATCGAAGGCCGGAATTTCAGCGGCGCTGGCGCCGAAGATGTTGGCACTGTAGCGGCCGAGATAATTCAGCGTGATGCTGTCGGGTGTGACCACCTCGGGGGCATCGTTATCGTCGTTGCTGCTGCTCTTGCAGCCGGCCAGGGTGGCCAGCAGGGCCGCGCTGGTCGCAGCCATCATCCATTTTTTCATTGTCTGTTGCCTGTACTGGGTTCACGAAGGATGACAGTGATACACACAGGCGATGACATGGGGTTGTCAGTCTGATGGCAGAGTGATGACAGGCGTGGAGGGGAGGGTATGTGGCGGCTCTGTTACACTCGGGCACATGATTGATGTGCAACCCGACATGCTGCTCCCCGACGCCTTTGATGAGGGCCTGCTGCAACTGCTGCACGGCCATCCGGCAGGGCTGAGCGAATATGCCCTGTTGCAGGCACTGGCCGAGCGCTTTCCTGATTCACTGTTTGCCGAACCGGGAGTGCTGCGCGACCCGTTGCAGTTGTTTCGGGTGCACTTTCTGCTGTTTCACCAGCTTTATCAGTTGGCCGACCAGCTGGGTGACGACGGCCTGACGCTGCAGATCCATGCCCTGAATATTCAGGTTCAGCCACGCGCCTCCGGCACTGAGGCGCTGCAGGTCGATGACCCACTGCGGCGTTATTACCTCGACTGGGCGCAGTGGCGTACGACCAACCGGGATGACGTGGAGCAGCTGATCGACAGCTTCTGGCGTCGCCGCGCGCCGGTTTCCGCGCCAGAGGTGGATGCCGCGCTGGCCGTGCTGGGGCTGGAGCCGGGCGCCGACGCCGTGGCTTGCCGGCGGCAGTACCGACGCATGCTCAGCGTTCATCACCCTGACCGGGGTGGCAGCACCGCCCGCGCGCAGGAAATCAACCAGGCCATGCTAATTCTGCAACGCTATTACGGCAAAAGCTGAAGTCGCCAATCTCTCTAAGCAAACCACCTTACTTCATTTTCTTTTTGGCTATAGTCAATGCAGGGCGCGGGTAACCCCGCAGTCCGCTTGCTCTGCCGGCCGTTGTCGTGCGGAGCCGAATAATAACCAGGAGGTCAGACCATGATCCATCACGTACTGGGGCTATTCACTCATCCCGATGAGGAATGGAAGGAAATCAAGGGCGAAGACGAAAGCATTGGCCACATGTATCTCACCCATGTGCTTGTGCTTGCCGCCATTCCGGTCATTTCGGCCTATATCGGCACCACCCAGGTGGGCTGGACGATAGGCACGGAGGACCCGGTCAAGCTGACGCAGGCCAGCGCCCTGCAGATGACGGTGCTGTCCTATATCGCCATGCTGGCCGGCGTTGCCGTGATGGGCGCCTTCATTCACTGGATGGCGCGCACCTATGATGCCAATCCAACCTTCAACGATTGCGTGATCTTCGCCGCTTACACCGCCACGCCGCTGTTCATTGCCGGCCTTGCTGCGCTGTATCCGAGCCTCTGGCTGGGCATGCTGGTGGGCACGGCAGCGATCTCCTACACGGTGTACCTGCTGTATCAGGGCATTCCGATCTTTATGGACATCCCCAGTGACGAGGGCTTCCTGTTCTCCAGCTCCGTGCTTGCCGTGGGTCTGGTGGTGCTGGTTGCGATGATTGCGACCTCGGTTATCTTCTGGGGATTCGGCGTCGGTCCCGTTTATCTTCGCTGAGTGGTTTGGGGACCCCTCGGCGTCATTCCCGGCCTGCCTGAGCCAGCAACAACCCCCGTCAGCACTGCTGACGGGGGTTGTTGTTTTTATGTACAGCAGATTTCAGTAGAATGCCCGTTTTTGCCGAGCCGGTACCCCGTCCATGAGCCACCTGAGCGTTAACCAGAACAAGCTGCAGAAACGTCTGCGTCGTCTGACTGCCGAGGCAGTGACCGATTACAACATGATCGAAGACGGCGACAAGGTGATGGTCTGCCTATCCGGCGGCAAGGACAGCTACACCATGCTCGACATGCTGCTGTACCTGCAGAAGGTGGCGCCGATCAAGTTCGAGCTGGTGGCGGTCAATATGGACCAGAAGCAGCCGGGCTTTCCGGAAGAGGTGCTGCCGGCCTACCTCGAGAGCATTGGCGTGCCGTATCACATCCTTGAGCGCGACACCTATTCGATCGTCAAGGAGAAGATTCCGGAGGGTAAGACGACCTGTTCGCTATGCTCGCGCCTGCGCCGCGGCAATCTGTATACCTTCGCCGACGAGATCGGTGCGACCAAGATGGCACTGGGTCACCATCGTGACGACATCGTTGAGACCTTCTTCCTCAACATGTTCTTCGGCGGCAACCTCAAGGCGATGCCGCCCAAACTGCGCTCCGACGATGGCCGCAACGTGGTGATTCGCCCGCTGTCCTACTGCAACGAAGTGGATATCGAAGCGTATGCCACGTTGCAAAACTTCCCGATCATCCCGTGTAACCTGTGTGGCTCGCAGGAGAACCTGCAGCGCAAGGTAGTCAAGGAAATGCTGCAGGGCTGGGAGAAGGCCAACCCGGGGCGGGTGGAAAATATCTTCCGGGCGCTGAAAAACGTCCAACCCTCACAGTTGGCCGACACCGCGTTGTTCGATTTTGCCAGTCTGCGTATCGACGAGCAGGCTGCCTCGCGCGTTCTGAGCGTAATGAACCTCTGAGCCCAGGATTAGCCGATGCAGGATTACCGCTGGCTGCACGCGTACTGTCTCAACCGCTTCGGATCGGCTGCTGCTCTGGAAGCGCGCCTGCCTCAGGTCAGGAGTGCCGAGCAGTTACGCGCGATCAGCGACGACCGCTATCTGTCGATGATCGCCCTGCGGGTGTTCCGCGCAGGCCTCAAGCACAGTGTGGTGGATGCCAAGTGGCCGGCCTTTGAACAGGTGTTTTTTGGCTTTGATCCGGAGAAGGTGGTGCTGATGAGCGCCGAGCATCTGGAGCGACTGATGGCCGACACCCGGATCATTCGTCACTTGGGCAAGCTGCGCAGTGTGCCGCGCAATGCGCAACTGGTGCTGGATTTGCGTGCCGAATACGGCTCGGTGGGCAATCTGATCGCTGATTGGCCGGTGGACGATATCATCGGGCTCTGGCGGTTGCTGGCCAAGCGCGGCGCCCAACTGGGCGGGCTGTCGGCACCGCGGCTGCTGCGCATGGTTGGCAAGGATACCTGGGTCGCCACCGATGACGTGGTTGCCGCGCTGAAGGCGCAGGGCATCATCGACAAGGCGCCGACCAGTCAGCGCGATCAGGCCACCGTGCAGGCCGCCTTCAATCAGTGGCGGGCGGAAAGTGGACGGCCGCTGTGCCAGCTGTCCATGATGCTGGCGTATACCGTCAACCATTGAACTGTGTTTTCTGAATTCTCCATAAAAGCTGCTCGCTTGGCACATGAAGTTAAAGTAAATTCTTGACCTCGCGCCGATCCCGGTGCATTTTTTGATCAGAACCCCTGTGCTGGAGGTGGCCGGATGCGGCTCGCTGGACTGCTGACATTGTTGATTGCTGCCCTGCTGGCAGGCTGCTCCAGTGCCCCGCCGGCGCCGGTCACCGTGAGCGTGCCGAGCCCGGTTGAGTCCATCCCCGACTATGAACTCAAGCGTCACGATGTGGTGTTCCAGGCGTTCAGTCTGGTTGGCACTCCCTACCGCTGGGGCGGCAGCTCGCCGGCTACCGGCTTCGACTGCAGTGGCCTGATTCAGTATGTCTACCGGGAAGCGGCGGGTGTGAGCCTGCCGCGCACCACCTCCGATCTCTACAATCTGCAGGTTTCCAGACCCCCGGAAAACTCGCTCGCGCCGGGTGATCTGGTGCTGTTTGCGATGAACGGCGGGCGGGTGAACCATGCGGGCATCTACATCGGCGATGGGCGTTTTCTGCATGCGCCCAGCACCGGTGGTGTGGTGCGGGTGGACGAGCTGGAATCCTCCTTCTGGCAGCGCAGCTTCAAGGGTGCGCGCCGGGTACTGGGCAGTCTCTGAGTCCCTATGGCGAACCCTCCGCCAGACCCCGCGCGCTGTCCATTCTGTGCCGGCAGCAATGCCTGCGCCGCTGACAGCGGCAGCTGCTGGTGCTTTGCGCTGACGGTACCGCAAGGGCTGCTGGCACTGGTGCCTGAGGCGCAGCGCAACCGGGCCTGCATCTGTCAGCGTTGCATCCAGTCGTTTGTGGCTGATCCGCCGGGTTTTGCCGCGCGTTTCAGTCGGCGCTGAGCTCTGGCTTGCGCAGCAGCGCGACATCGGCACCGATCAGTTCCAGCTCTGCCTGCCATTTTGCCGCCAGCCAGCGGAAGCTCTGTTCGCTGAAAAAGCTGATGTGGGTCGGATCGCTCTTGTAGTGCCAGCGGCTGAAGGCCTCCGGACTGATAACCCGCTTGGTCATCAGGCCGAGCCAGCCGCCCGGTTTCAGGCACTGCCACAGCTGCTCAAGCACCTCACGCGGGGCGGCCAGATGCTCGACCACCTCGGTTGCGGTGATGAAATCCCATTGCTGGCGCAGGGCTTCGGGGTTGGGGTGATAGTAGAGATCGTGCAGGGCAACCTGATGGCCGTGTTCGCGCAGCATCATGGCCAGCGCCGGCCCCGGGCCGCAGCCGAAATCCAGGCCGCTGCCGGCGGCCGGCAGGCGCGCCAGCAGGGGCTCTGCCAGGCGTGAGAGAAAGCGTCGATAGCCCGGATCATCCGGGTGGTTTTCGTGGCGGTCGTACTCGGCCTTTTCCAGCTCGGCGGTCAGCTGCCAGCGGGGCGGTACATGCACCATCAGGCATTGCTCGCACTGCCAGTAGCTGCGCTTGCGATCATCCAGCAGCCAGTGGCTTGCGGCGCCGCAGAGCGGGCAGGGCAGTGCCTCGTGTTGCTCGCTCACAGCGGTTTGATGCGGTCGATCAGACGGCCGGAGTCGGCCAGCTCGAGAAATTCATCGCCGAGGCGCTGGCTCTCGCTCATCGCCTTGCGCCAGTAGGCTTCACGGCCGTCGTTGTCGTAGACGTAGCGGTTGAAGTCCTTGCGGTCGGGCAGCTTGCGATGCGGCAGGCGCTCAAGATACTCGGGTGAGGGGGCCAGCAGCAGCACGTCGCGCAGCTGCTCTGCGTTGTGCTTGCGCCAGGGAATGGTCTTGTCGAACCAGCCGGGCACCACCCGATCAAGAAAGTGCGGGTAGAGGATCACGCCGGGGGCGGTGTAGGGCAGGTCGAGGTGGTAATCCAGCAGGCCGCCGTCGCGGTAAACACCGGGCGCGGCGCCGGGTATGTCGCGTACGGCTTCCATGACCATGGGGATCGAGCCCGACGCCAGCAGGGCCGAGCGCAGATTCTGCGGCGTCAGCTCCACGTGCGCGCTGGTGAAGTCGCGCAGTTCTGCCAGCTCCGGCAATTGCCGCGGATCGTGCAGAATGACGCGCTCGAAGAAGCGCCCCAGATGGCGGCGGCCCAGCAGGTTGGCACCGATGACACCACCCAGGCCCAGCGCCAAACGCGCGCGCGAATCATGCCGCAGCAGCCCGCGGCTTTTCACCACGACGATATTGAGACGGTAGTTGGGGTTGCTGAGGATGGCCTCAAACTGCCCCTGCAGCAGCTCGTCGATCATCTGGCCGCAGGCGGCGCTGATGGTCTGGATGGTGACACCCTTGGGGAAGCGCATGGCGGTGTAGAGTTCGCCCAGCTGGCGCAGGGTGTGCACCGGGTCAGGCATGCAGGCACTGGCGAAGCGCCAACTGCCGATCGAGGCACCGATCAGGCTGCGCGGCTGGGGCGCGCGTGGCAGCCACTCGCCGAACAGGGCCAGGTCGAGCCCCTGAATGCCCAGCGCCTTGGGGCCGCCAGCCGCACCGGGGATCATATGGACGTCGGCTGGCTGTAACCCGTTGTTGCGGATATGCTCAATGGCGCGATGCCCTGCTCGCAGCGTCAATGCCGGAGCGCGAACCTGGATAGCTGTCATGCGGTAAGGGGTCCCTTGGAGTGCGCGGCCAATTTTAAGGTTGGTTTCAGCTCGGCGCTATAGTCTGAGACTGTCTAAACGCAACGGAGGAATCCAACATGTACAAACACATTCTCGCTCTTTCCTGTTCTGCAATCCTGGCGCTGGGCAGTTCTGCACTGCTGGCCGACGACGATGTGCGCATGGATGAAGTCAACGGGCTGGTGGAACAGGGTACCATTCAATCCCTGGAAAGCCTGAACGAAAAGGCATTGGCGGTGCAACCCGGCACCATCACTGATACCGACCTGGACAAGCACTATGGCCGTTTTATCTATGAAGTCGAAATCCGCGACGCCCAGGGGCAGGAGTGGGATATTGACCTGGATGCGTCCAATGGTGATGTGCTCGAACACCGCCGCGACGACTGATCGGTTGCGCAATCCTCTGCCGGCCCTGTTGCTGGGTGCGCTGGTGCTGCTGCCAGGGGTGGCGGCAGCACACGACCTCAGTCAGGACGAAGCACTGGCGCTAACCGAGCAGGGGCGCATCCTGCCCCTGCCGGTGTTTATCGAAGACGCGCTGACGCGGTTCCCCGGCCGCTTTCTGGAAGCCGAGCTGGAGCTGGACGACGGGCGTTATATCTATGAACTGGAGCTGGTGACCCGTGATCGCCGGGTCATGGAACTGGAATACGATGCTGTCAGCGGCGAGCTGCTGGATGCGGAAGAGGACGACTGATGCGCCTGCTGCTGGTGGAAGACAATGTGGCGCTGGCCGATAGCCTGTGCAGCGTGCTGAAACGCGCCGGGTATGCGGTGGATTGGCGTACCGATGGCCGCGATGCCGTGGTGCTGGGCGAGCAGGAGCCTTACGACCTTGCCATTCTCGATCTTGGCCTGCCCGGTATGGACGGGCTGGCCGTGCTGCAGCGCTGGCGTGCAGCCGGCAGTAGCCTGCCGGTACTGATTCTGACCGCCCGCAGCCGCTGGACCGAGCGTGTGGAGGGGCTGCAGGCCGGGGCCGACGATTATCTGACCAAACCCTTTCACAACGAGGAACTGCTGCTGCGGGTACAGGCGTTGCTGCGCCGCGCCCACGGTCGGGTGCCCCAGGCGCTGCTCAGCGTCGCCGGGTTGCAGCTGGACGAGGCGCAGCAGCAGGTGCGGGTCGGAGATGCCGAACCGCTCAGCCTGTCGGCCAGTGAATTCAAGCTGTTGCGCTACTTCATGCTCAATCCGGGCAAGGTGCTGTCGAAGACGCAACTGGCCGAGCACCTGTATGACTACGAGGATGAGCGCGACTCCAATGTGATCGAGGTACTGATCAATCATCTGCGCCGCAAGCTGGGTCGCGAGGCGATCGAAACGCGCCGTGGCCAGGGCTACGTGCTGGTCGGGCACGCAGAATGACATCGATCAGTCGCCGGCTGGCGGCCACGCTGGTGCCGCTGCTGTTGTGCAGCGTGCTGCTGATCGTGCAGGGCAGTGTCTGGCTGTATGACCGCGCCCAGCGCAATTACCTGACCCTGCTGCTGCAGCGCGAAACCGACAGCCTGCTGGCGGCGCTGACGGTTGGCCCCGACGGTCTGTTTCTGGATCTGGACAAGATTGATCCGGATTACCGCAGGCCGTATTCCGGGCGCTATTTCGTTGTTCAGGGGCGTGAGAAATGGCGTTCGCGATCGCTCTGGGATCATCGTCTGCCGCTGCCCGGGGATGGCTTGCAGAGCGGTCTTCTGCCCGGCCCGCAGGGGCAGGAGCTGCTGGTGTGGTCTGGTGAATACCGCAAGGCGGGGGAGCCGGTGACCATCAGCGTGGCGCTCGATTATCAGCCGTTGATGACCGAGTTTCGGCGGGCCAGCATCTGGATCAGTGCTCTGGCTGTGCTGGTGACGCTGCTGGCGGTATTGATACAGCAGTGGCTGCTGCGGCGCTCGCTGCTGCCGCTGCGGCGGGTACAGCAGGAACTGGCCGAATGGCGCAGCGGTGAACGTCTGCATCTGAGCGAGCAGGTGCCGCAGGAGTTGCAGCCGCTGGTGGCAGAAATCAATCATCTTGGGGCGCAGATTGAGGCGCTGCTGCTGCGTGCGCGCAACAGTGCCGGCGACCTGGGGCACGCTCTGAAAACACCGCTGGCGGTGATCGAGAGCCGGCTTGATGCCCTCGCACCGAGTTTGCCTGGGGAGCAACTGACCGAGCTGCAGGCGCAGCTGCAGGCCATGCGTAACCAGCTGGAGCGCACGCTGCAGCGTGCCAGACTGGCAACCGATCAGTCGCGGGCACAGCGCTTTGATCCTGCGACCGATCTGCCGGCGCTGGTGCAGACGCTGGCCAGCCTGTATCCGGCGGTGCCCGAGATCAGGCTGGACGGCGCGTCGGACACGCGCTGGCCGTTTGACCGGGAAGACATGCTCGAGTTGCTCGGCAATCTGCTGGATAACGCCTGCAAATGGGCGCGGGCCCGGGTCAGGCTAAGTTGGCGCCTGGACGCCCAGCACCTCTGCGTTGAGGTGGCAGACGACGGCCCCGGTATTGATCGTGATGCGCGTGATCAGGTTTTGAGTCGCGGCCTGCGGCTTGATCAGCAGACCCCGGGTCACGGCCTGGGGCTGGCCATTGTGCGAGATCTGGTTGCCGCCTACGGTGGCACACTGTCACTCGAGCAGGCGCCCGAAGGCGGCCTGCTGGTCAGCATCAGTTTGCCGCGGGAGCGGCGTTGATCAGAGGAATGACGCGTCGATGTCGACCAGCAACAGGTGCCGGCTGTCGTCGATGAACAGGCCCGAGGTCATGCAGTACTGATTGGTGGTGGCATCGCGGTAGCGGTTCGACAGGATGACCCGGCTGTCCTCTCCGGCCTCGGCGAGAATCTGATAGAAGTACGGCCGCCAGGACCAGTTATGGTCCAGATAGCGCGGGTCGGTGTGCCAGGCGTCACCACGCCATTCGAAGTTCGGCGAAATCTGGGTGCCTTCGGCATCGCACAGAAAGCAGCGCAGCAGCCATGGGTAGTTGCGCGGGTCCGGCAGGTGCGCCGGTTGTGCGCCGCGGGCCAGCCACTGGCGCAGTTCGGCAAACAGCTCTGCCAGCGAGCTGCGCAGGGTCGCCAGCTTCTCTCGCTCGGCCAGTTTGGCCCGTACGTAATGATCGCGCATGATTGAGAACTGCTTCTGCACGGCGTCGCTGGGCAGGAAGTTCTCCTCCGGGCGGCCGAACAGATAGCCTTGCACGTAACGCGCGCCGCACTCCAGTGCAAAGTGCAGCTCCTGTTCGGTTTCCACGCCCTCGGCGATGATCCAGCAGCCACTCTTTTCCGCCATCAGGGCCAGCGCGCGTACAAAGTCGCCGCTGTTGCTGTTGCCCGCTGCCGCCTGGCGGAACAGCTGGATATCCAGCTTGAGAATGTCGGGTTCCAGTGCCAGCACCCGGTCGAGCATCGAATATCCCGCGCCAAAATCATCGATGGCAATGCGTATGCCGGCGGCACGGTAGCGCTGCACTACATCACGCAGCTGCTCGATGCTGCCCTGCAGTTCGGTGATTTCGAAAACGATCTGGTCTGTTGGTAGCCCCAGCTCCTCAAGCAGCTGCAGGCTGGGCAGCGGCTTGCCCGGCAGCAGCTGGCTGACCCAGGCCGGTGAAATATTCAGGCTGATAAAGCCTTCGGGGGTATCGCGAAAGCGTTCCAGCGCCTGCCTGCGGATGTTGCGATCCAGTTCCAGCAGCTCGGCCTGCGAGACTGAAGGGTCGGTAAACAGTGGGCCGGCACTGCTGATATTGCCCTCATCGTCGCGCAGGCGCGCCAGCGCCTCATAACCGGCAATGCGGCCGGTGGCGGTATCGATCAGGGGTTGGAAGTAAGGCAGTGGCTGTCCAGTAAACACATCTTTCTCCGGGGTCGGAACGTCGGGCGCTGAACTTATGCAAGATTGTAGCCAAGCGACCGGCAGGCGACTGCCTGCGTGTGCCGGGCATGCGCTTTCGGGTGCCAGGGCACCCGTCGAACGCTTTCAGTGCATGATTCTGCCTCTTTGGTATGGCGATTGCACTATCACGGTGAGGTGAGCTGGTTCGTCCGCATCAATTTGGTGCCTGTTTTGCTGAATGGCGGTCAGGATTGGCATACAAGTAATTGAAAAATAAAAATTATTTCAGATTGCTCGGAATGCGTGCCGATCAGGGTGGTTTGTGTGGAATCTTTTTGATTGCACTACAACGGTTCACTCGTCTCGCATGCGCACGCAACGGGTGCATTTTCTGACTTGATAGAGGCTGCTTGAATGGAAAACCTGAACAGTGCTGTGGAAACCCTGATCCACGGTGCAAACACCCTGTTTATTCTGATGGGCGCGATCATGGTTCTGGCCATGCACGCCGGTTTTGCGTTTCTTGAGGTAGGTACGGTTCGGCAAAAGAATCAGGTAAACGCGCTGTCGAAAATCATCAGTGATTTCGCGATTTCGTGTCTTGCCTATTTCTTTGTCGGCTACTGGATTGCCTATGGGGCTACCTTCTTTGCCGATGCGGCAACCCTGTCGCAGAACAACGGTTACGCGCTGGTGAAGTTCTTCTTCCTGATGACCTTTGCCGCAGCCATTCCGGCGATCATCTCCGGTGGTATTGCCGAACGGGCCAAGTTTGCGCCGCAGCTGTGCGCCTCGCTGCTGATCGTTGGTGTGGTGTATCCGTTCTTTGAAGGTATCGTCTGGAATGGCAACTACGGCTTCCAGGGCTGGCTGGAAGCGCAGTTTGGTGCCGGCTTCCACGACTTTGCCGGCTCGGTTGTTGTGCACGCCGTTGGCGGCTGGATTGCGCTGGCGGCGGTATTGCTGCTGGGAGCGCGTAACGGCCGCTATCGCGGTGGTCATGTGGTGGCGATGCCGCCATCCAATATTCCGTTTCTGGCACTGGGCGCATGGATTCTGACGATTGGCTGGTTCGGCTTTAATGTGATGTCTGCGCAGACGCTGGAGGGCATCAGCGGTCTGGTGGCAGTCAACTCACTGATGGCGATGGTCGGTGGCACCCTGGTGGCGCTGCTGGTGGGGCGTGCCGACCCGGGCTTTATTCATAACGGCCCGTTGGCGGGGCTGGTGGCGGTGTGTGCCGGTTCCGACCTGATGCATCCGCTGGGCGCGCTGGCGACCGGTGCGGTCGCTGGTGGCCTGTTTGTCTGGACCTTTATCCTGACCCAGAACCGCTTCAAGATCGATGACGTGCTGGGTGTCTGGCCGCTGCACGGCCTGTGCGGTGTGTGGGGCGGTCTGGCGGCCGGTATCTTTGGCACCAAAGCGCTGGGCGGTCTGGGCGGCGTGAGCTTCATGTCGCAACTGATTGGCTCGCTGGCCGGTGTGGTCATCGCCTTTGCCGGTGGTCTGCTGGTGTACGGCGTGATCAAGGCGGTAGCCGGGTTGCGCCTGACAGATGAAGAGGAATATCAGGGCGCCGACCTGTCGATCCACAAGATCGGCGCGACCTCGGTCGACTGAGCTGCGCCGGGGGCTGGCGGACACGCCTTTGGCTTAGTCCGCCCTACGGTGCGGTGCGGGGCGGGGCGGTATGGTAGGGCGGACTAAGCGAAGCGTGTCCGCCATCGGGGCCACGCGGTACAGACCCTGAGGGCACAAAAAAACCGGGCGGTTGGGCCCGGTTTTTTATTGTCCGCAAAAAGCGGCGGCTTACTCTTCCAGACCACCCATGGCGGTGATGTTGAAGCCACCGTCAACGTAGGTGATTTCACCGGATATGCCGGAGGCCAGGTCGGAGCAGAGGAAGGCGCCGACGTTGCCGACTTCCTCGATGGTAACGTTGCGACGCAGCGGCGTTTGCGCAGCGTTGTGGGCCAGCATCTTGCGGAAGCTCTTGATGCCGGAAGCGGCCAGGGTGCGGATCGGGCCGGCAGAGATCGCGTTGACGCGGGTGCCTTCCGGGCCCAGGCTGGTAGCCAGGTAGCGAACGCCAGCTTCCAGACTGGCCTTGGCCATACCCATCACGTTGTAGTTCGGCATGGTGCGCTCGGCGCCGAGGTACGACAGGGTCAGCAGGCTGCCGTTGCGGCCTTTCATCAGTTCACGGCCGGCCTTGGCCAGGGCGACGAAGCTGTAGGCGCTGATGTCGTGGGCGATGCGGAAGCCTTCGCGGGTGGTGACTTCGGCAAAGTTGCCATCCAGCTGGTCGCCCGGAGCGAAGCCAACGGAGTGAACGATGCAGTCCAGGCCGTCCCACTTCTTGGCCAGCTCGACGAATACCTGCTCGATCTCGGCGTCATCGGCGACGTCGCAGGGGAAGCACAGCTCAGGACCGGAGCCCCAGCCGGCAGCGAATTCTTCAACCCGGCCTTTCAGCTTTTCGTTCTGATAGGTGAAGGCCAGTTCGGCGCCCTCGCGGTGCATGGCCGCGGCGATGCCGGAGGCAATGGACAGTTTGCTGGCAACGCCAACGATGAGTACGCGCTTTCCGCTGAGAAATCCCATAGTACTTTCCTGTTTAGTGCATGGCCGTATCGGCCCTGTTATCGGTTTGCGGCAGGGCAAAGGCCGCTTCCAGCAGCTGACGAGTATAGTCATGCTGTGGTGAAGCGAAGATTTCACCTGCCGGTCCCTGTTCGACTACTTCGCCCTGGCGGATCACCATCAATTGATGGCTGAGAACCTTGACCACTGCCAGGTCGTGACTGATAAACAAATACGTCAAATTGTACTTCTGCTGCAGACTGCGCAGCAGTTCCACCACCTGGCCCTGCACGGTGCGATCCAGTGCCGACGTTGGTTCGTCGAGCAGGATCAGCTTGGGCTTGAGCACCAGTGCCCGGGCAATCGAGATCCGCTGCCGCTGGCCGCCGGAGAACTCGTGCGGGTAGCGGTGGCGGGTCTCCGGATCCAGGCCGACTTCTTCCAGCGCCTGAATCACCATCTGTTCGCGCTCGGCCTCAGTGCCGATACGGTGAATCTCCAGCCCCTCGCTGATGATCTGGCCTACCGACATGCGCGGGCTCAGGCTGCCATAGGGGTCCTGAAAGACCACCTGAAACTCACGGCGCAGTGGGCGAACCTGCTGCTGGCTCAGGCCATCAAGCCGGGTGCCGTCGCATTCGATCAGCCCCTGGCTGTCGATCAGTCTGAGCAGGGCCATGCCCAGCGTGGTCTTGCCCGAGCCGCTTTCACCGACAATGCCCAGAGTCTGTCCTCGGGGCAGGGTAAAGCTGATGTCGGTCACTGCCTTGACGTGATCCACGGTGCGCCGCAGCACCCCTTTCCTGATCGGAAACCAGACCCGCAATTGCTCTGTCCGCAGAATTTCCGGGGCGTCCGGATCAACGGGGACCGGTTCGCCGCGCGGGTCGGCTGCCAACAGCTGACGGGTATATTCATGCTGCGGTGAGCTGAACAAGGTGGCGCAATCGTTTTCTTCGACGACGTTACCGCGGTACATGACACATACTCGGTGGGCAATTTTACGCACCAGATTCAGATCGTGACTGATCAGCAGCAGTGCCATGCCCAGTTTCTGCTGCAATTCGCGCAGCAGTTCGAGGATTTTCAGCTGCACGGTGACGTCCAGTGCGGTGGTTGGCTCGTCGGCGATCAGCAGTTCCGGCTCATTGGCCAGCGCCATGGCGATCATCACGCGCTGGCGTTGGCCGCCGGACAGTTCGTGCGGATAGGCACCGAGGCGCTTGCGCGGCTCGGGGATGCCAACCAGGTCCAGCAGCTCCAGCGTGCGCTCGCGCGCCTGCGCCTTGTTCAGGCCTTTGTGCAGGGCCAATACCTCGCCGATCTGCCGCTCGACCGTATGCAGCGGGTTGAGCGAACTCATCGGTTCCTGAAAGATCATCGAGATACGGTTGCCGCGCACCTTGCGCAGGGTGTTCTCGTTGGCCTTGAGCAGGTCCTGGCCGTCGAATTCGATGCTGCCGCTCGGGTGTGATGCGGCCGGGTAGGGCAGCAGCCTCAGGATCGAGTGCGCGGTTACGGATTTGCCCGAGCCGCTCTCGCCCACCAGCGCCAGGGTCTGGCCGGGGCGGATATCGAAGCTGACGTCCTTGACCGCCATGGTCTGATCGCTGCCCTGGCGGAAGGCGACGCTGAGATTGCGGATACTGATCAACGGTTGTTCGCTCATCTCATTTCCTTGGGTCGAAGGCATCGCGCAGGGCCTCGCCGATGAACACCAGCAAGCTGAGCATCAGTGACAGCACGACAAAGGCGGTAATGCCGAGCCAGGGTGCCTGCAGGTTGGCTTTGCCCTGGGCGATCAGCTCGCCCAGCGACGGCGCACCCGGCGGCAGGCCGAAGCCGAGGAAGTCGAGAGAGGTCAGGGTGATGACGCCACCGGTCAGAATGAACGGGAAGAAGGTCAGGGTGGCGACCATGGCGTTGGGCAGGATATGCCTGAACATGATGGTCTGGTTGCTGGCGCCCAGGGCGCGTGCGGCGCGCACGTATTCCAGGTTGCGGCCGCGCAGAAACTCGGCGCGTACCACGTCCACCAGTGCCATCCACGAGAACAGCAGCATGATGCCGAGCAGCCACCAGAAGTTCGGCTGAACGAAACTGGCCAGAATGATCAGCAGGTACAGCACCGGCAGGCCTGACCAGACCTCGATAAAGCGCTGGCCGATCAGGTCGATACGTCCGCCGTAGAAGCCCTGCACGGCACCGGCGATGACGCCGATGATGGAGCTGAGAATGGTCAGGGTCAGGGCGAATAGTACCGAAATACGGAACCCGTAAATCACCCGTGACATCACATCGCGGGCCTGATCGTCGGTACCCAGCCAGTTGTCCGCCGAGGGCGGCGCCGGCGCCGGAACGCGCAGATCGTAGTTGATGGTGTCGTAGTGGTACGGGATTGGCGGCCAGAGCATCCAGCCGTCGCCGTCCTCGGTGATCAGTTGCTGAACATAGGGGCTGCGGTAGTCCGCTTCAATCGGGAATTCGCCGCCAAAGGCGGTTTCCGGATAACGCTTGAAGACCGGGAAATACAGCTCGCCCTGATAGCCGACAGCGAGCGGTTTATCGTTGGCGATCAGTTCGGCGCCAAGGCTGAGCACGAACAGCACCAGAAACAGGTGCAGTGACCACCAGCCACGGCGGTTGGCACGGAAACGGGCGAAGCGGCGCTGGTTGAGCGGAGAGAGGTTGAACAATTTCATCTCAACCCTCCCTGCTGTCGAAGTCAATGCGCGGATCGACCAGGGTGTAGGTAATGTCACCGATCAGCTTCACCACCAGACCGACCAGCGTGAAGATGTACAGGGTGCCGAACATCACCGGGTAGTCGCGATTGATGGCCGCTTCAAAGCCGAGCAGGCCGAGGCCGTCGAGGGAGAAGATCACCTCGATCAGCAGCGCGCCGGTAAAGAAGATGCTGATCAGCGCGGACGGGAAGCCGGCAATGATCAGCAGCATGGCGTTGCGGAACACGTGACCATACAGTACGCGGCGCTCTGAAAGCCCTTTGGCGCGGGCAGTGACCACGTACTGCTTGCCGATTTCATCGAGAAAGCAGTTCTTGGTCAGCATGGTCAGGGTGGCGAAGCTGCCCACCACCATGGCAAAGATCGGCAGCACCAGATGCCAGAAGTAGTCGAGGATCTGCTCGCCGGTGCTCATCTGATCGAAGTTGTTGGAGGTCAGCCCGCGCAGCGGGAACCAGTCCAGATAGCTGCCGCCGGCGAACAGCACGATCAGCAGGATAGCCAGCAGAAAGCCGGGGATGGCGTAGCCGACGATGATCAGTGAACTGGTCCAGACGTCGAAGGCCGAGCCGTGCTTGATCGCCTTGCGGATGCCCAGCGGAATGGAGATCAGGTAGGTCAGCAGGGTGGTCCACAGCCCGAGCGAGATCGAGACCGGCATCTTCTCGATGATCAGGTCGGTGACCTTGGCGTCGCGGAAGAAACTGTCACCGAAGTCGAATTGCAGGTAACCCTTGATCATCAGCCAGAAGCGCTCGTGGGCCGGCTTGTCGAAGCCGTACATGCGTTCGATTTCGGCGATGATGTCCGGGTCGAGACCCTGTGCGCCGCGGTAACTGCCGCCGCTGGCAACCTCGCTGCCGCCGCCGGAAACCCGGCTGGTGGCGCCGCCTTCAAAGCCTTCAAGGTTGGCGATCATCTGTTCGACCGGCCCGCCGGGGGCGGCCTGAATGATCAGAAAATTGATCAGCAAGATGCCGAACAGGGTGGGGATGATCAGCAGCAGACGACGAACGATATAGGCCAGCATGCTTATTCAGCCCCTGCCGGCTGGTCGCCTTGCTGCTGCCCGGCGCCGTCGTCTTGCTGCCTGCCCAATGCGCCGCGCAGGCGCGCTTCCTTGTCCGGGTCGACCCACCAGGTGAACAGCCCCAGATCATACTTTGGCGGCGTCGCCGGATGGCCAAACTTGTTCCAGTAGGCGACCCGATAGACGCTGGTATACCAGTTGGGCACCAGCAGATGCAGCGAACGCAGGGCCCGGTCCAGCGCATGGGTATGGGTGATCAGCGATTCGCGGGAGTCGGCCTGCACCAGCCCATCGACCAGAGCATCAACGGCCGGGTCTTTCAGACCCATGAGATTGCGACTGCCGGGATTGTCTGCGCTGGAGGAGTGCCAGTATTCGCGTTGCTCGTTCCCGGGCGAGTTGGACTGGCCAAAGCCGGTGACCACCATGTCGAACTCACGTGAGCGCAGCCGATTGATGTACTGGGAGACATCGACCCGGCGCAACTCCATGGTAATGCCGAGCGAGGCCAGATTGCGTTTGAATGGCAGCAGAACCCGCTCAAACTCTGGCTGCACCAGCAGAAACTCGAACTGCAGGGGCTCACCGTCGGCGTTGACCAACTGGTCGTCAACGATCTGCCAGCCGGCGTCCTTGAGCAGCGCGTAGGCAGTGCGGCGCTGCTCGCGGATGGCACCGCTGCCATCGGTTTTCGGCGGCACCCATGCCGGGCCGAATACGGCAGCCGGCAACTGGTCGCGCAACGGTTCCAGCAGTGCCAGCTCACTGGCGTCGGGCTCGCCACGGGCAGCCAGCTCGGAGTTGTCAAAGTAGCTGGAGGTGCGGGTGTAGGCGTTGTGAAACAACGTGGCGTTGGACCATTCAAAGTCGAACAGCAGCGTGATCGCCTGGCGCACCCGGGCGTCCTGGAAGTAGGGTTTGCGCAGGTTGAATACAAAGCCCTGCATGCCCTGGGTATTGTTGTTGGGTATCTCTTCCTTGACGATCTGGCCGGCGTCCAGCGCCGGGCTGGCATAGCCGGTCGCCCAGTTCTTGGCGGCCATTTCCTGGTTGAAGTCGAACTGGCCGGCCTTGAAGGCCTCCAGGGTGACGTTGCCGTCGCGGTAGTAGTCGACCACCACGGTGTCGAAATTGTAGAAGCCGCGCATCACCGGTAGGTCTTTGGCCCAGTAGTCTTCGACGCGCTCAAAACTGATGCTGCGACCGGGGCGCACCTGACCGATGCGGTAGGGACCGCTGCCCAGTGGCGGTTCCAGCGAGCCCTTGCTGAAGTCGCGGCCTTGCCAATAGTGTTTGGGCAGCACGGGGAGCTGACCGAGTACCAGTGGCAGCTCGCGGTTGCCGGTATGCTTGAAGTGGAAGGTGACGCTCTGCGGGTTGTCGGCGACCACGCGATCCACATCGCCATAGTAGGCGCGATAAAACGGGGCACCGTGTTCGATCAGGGTATTGAAGGTGAATACCACGTCGTCGGCGGTGATGGCGACGCCATCATGGAAGCGCGCTTCCGGGCGCAGGGTGAAGCGCACCCAGCTGCCGTCATCGGCCTTTTCCATGCTTTCGGCAACCAGGCCGTATTCGGTAAAGGGCTCGTCCAGGGCATGGAAGGTCAGGGTGTCGTAGATCAGACCGAGCTGGTCGGCCGAGGTGCCGCGGCTGATGTAGGGATTGAGCGAGTCAAAGCCGCCGAAGCCGGACAGCCGCAGGGTACCGCCCTTGGGGGCATCGGGATTGACGTACTCGAAGTGGCTGAAGTCGGCGGGGTACCTGGGTGCTTCATCGTAGAGCGTCAAGGCGTGCTGTGGTGCGGCGTTAAGGGCACCTGCCCAACAGGTCAGCAGTGCCAGACAGCAGGATTTCAGCGAGTGTTGCATTCAGATCCCTTGTTTTTCTAGTTGCTTGCCGGGTCTTTCCACCAGCTGCGGATGGCCAGCGTATACGGCGGTATGTCCGGGGTGCGCAGCCAGTTCCGATAGGCAATGCGGTGGTAGTTTATATACCAGTTCGGAATTGTATAGTGATTCCACAGCAGTACCCTGTCGAGGGCGCGCGCGGCCGCGATCTGCTCACTGCGGCTGCTGGCGGCGCCCAGGCGTTCGACCAGTTCGTCGACCACCGGATTGTTGATGCCGGCATAGTTGCGACTGCCTTTGACATTGCGCTGGCTGGAGTGGAAGTAGCTGATCTGCTCCAGTCCGGGCGACAGCCCCTGCGGCAGGGTAGTCAGAATCATGTCGTAATCAAACTGATCCAGCCGGGCCTTGTATTGCGCCCGGTCGACGGTGCGGATCTGCATGTCGATACCCAGCCGTGCAAGATTGGCTCGATAAGGCTGCAGGATCCGTTCCAGACTCGAGTTGACCAGCAGTACCTCGAAGCGCAACGGATCACCATCGGCATTTTCAAGGCGCCCTCTGCGCAGTTTCCAGCCGGCCTCGGCAAACAGCTCCACCGCTTCGCGCAGTGTCTCGCGCGGGATTCCCCGGCCGTCGGTGACAGGTAGACTGAATGGCTCAAGAAAGAGTTCCGGTGGCAGTTGATTGCGGTGCGGCGACAGGTAGAGAAACTCCTGTCCGGCCGGGATCCCGGTGGCACTGAACGGACTGTTCGGGTAGTAGCTCTGCGAGCGCTGGTAGGCATCGTAGAACAGCACCCGGTTGGACCATTCGAAGTCGAACAGCATGCCGAGCGCCTTGCGCAGGGGCAGGTTGTCAAAGGGCGTTCGCCGGGTGTTGAAGAACATCGCCTGGGTCGGGCTGGGAATCTGGTGGGTTATTTCGCGCTTGATGATGTCGCCGCGCGCGACTGCCGGAAACTGGTAGGCATTGGCCCAGTTGCTGGCCTTGTGGTCGTTGTAGAGGTCGAACTCGCCGGCCTTGAAAGCCTCGAAGGCGACGTTGTTGTCGCGGTAAAACTCGACCTCCATGCGATCGAAGTTGTACTTGCCGCGGTTGATCGGCAGGTCTCGCCCCCAGTAACTCTTGACCCGCTCGAACACCACGCGGCGGCCGGGATCGACACTGACCACCCGATACGGGCCGCTGTTCAGGCCGGCCTCAAAGGTTGTGCTGGCAAAATCGCGGCCTTGCCAGTAATGCGCCGGCAGCACCGGCAGCTCGCCCAGGCGCAGGATCAGCAGCGAATTGCCGGGGCGCTTGAAGACAAAGCGAATACGTCGTTCGCCGAGAATGTCGATGCGGCTGACATCCTGCAGTACGGAGCGATAGTTGGGGTGGCCCTGTTCCTTGAGCAGACGATAGGAGAATGCTACGTCCTCGGCGGTGATCTGCCGGCCGTCGTGAAAGCGTGCCTCGGGGCGCAGGTTGAAGACTACCCAGCTGCGATTGTCGGCAAACTCCAGGCTTTCGGCGATCAGACCGTAGGCGGAGTAGGGCTCGTCGCCGGACGGGTCATACAGGCCGCTGCCGACCATCAGTGGCTCGTTCAGCTCACTGATGCCGAGCTGGGCAAAGTCGCCGGTGTTGATCGGGCTGGTGCCCTTGAGGGTATAGGGGTTCAGGGTATCGAAGGTGCCGCTGCCCATGACCCGCAGCGTGCCCCCCTTCGGTGCGTCCGGGTTGACGTAGTCGAGGTGCTCGAAGTTTTCCGGGTAGCGGGGCTGGCCGTAGAGTGAATAGCCGTGCTGGCGATACAGCGTGGCCCAGCTGGGTAGAGCGGTTGCAAGGAGCAGTGTCAGGACAAGTGAGCGGGACAGCAGCGACATGGATTTCCGCGCGGTGGTAGGGCCGTGGGATAACGGCTGGCGCATTTGAATCAGCGGCAGCCGTCAGCAATGTGCCAACGCTACCATGCTGATGCAGCCGGGCGGAAGCCCGACGGCTCAAGGGACGAACAGGGTCAACTGCTGGCCCGGCTGCAGGTAGCGGCCAAGCTGGTTCCAGTCGCGAATCCGCTCGACGTTGACATTGAAGCGCTGGGCGATGGTGTACAGCGAGTCGCCCGACTTGACGGTATAGGCAATGCGCCGTCCATTGGCTGTGGCGGGTTGGGCCTGCGTCTGTGCTGCCGACGCCAGCATCAGGGTGTGACCGACGGTCAGGGCGCTGTCCTGCAGATTGTTGTCGCGCTTGATGCGATTCACGGTAGTGCCGTGGCTGCGGGCGATACTCCACAGGTTGTCGCCTGGCTTTACCCGGTAGCGCAGCTGCTCGACGCCGGCGATACGCTGGCGGCTGACCGGTTCGCTGGCCGGGGCATCATTGAACTGGGGCAGCATCAGGGTCTGGCCGACGCGCAGCAGGCTGCCGTTGATGTCGTTGACGTCGCGGATAGCGCTGACGGTCAGCTGGTGACGACGGGCAATCTGCGAGAGGGTGTCGCCACTGCGAACGCGATAGTGCCGGTAATTGATGCGCTCATCGTCCGGCAGCTCGGCAAGCGCTTCGGTGAACTGGTCAACCCGGTCGACCGGAATCAGCAACTGGTATTCGGCGTTGGGCGCGGTGACCCGCTGGTTGAACGCGGGGTTCAGGCTCAGCAGCTCGTCGGTGGAGACGTCGGCCAGCTCCGCGACCTTGCGCAGGTCGATCTGCTGATCGAGGGTAACCTCGGCGAAGTAGGGTTCGTTGGCCAGGCTTGGCAGCACGGTGCCGTAGGCGGTCGGACTGTCGACGATCTGCGCCAGAGCCAGCAGCTTGGGTACGTAGTTCATGGTTTCGCGCGGCAGCTGCAGATTCCAGTAGTCGGTTGGCAGGCCGAGCGCTTCGTTGCGCTTGATGGCTCGGCCCACGCAGCCTTCGCCGCAGTTGTAGGCGGCCAGCGCGAGCAGCCAGTCGCCATCGAAGTAGTCGTGCAGCAGGCTGAGGTAATCAAGCGCCGCCTGGGTGGAGGCGGTTACGTCGCGGCGACCGTCGTACCACCAGTCCTGACGCAGCGAGAAGTTGCGTCCGGTGGACGGAATGAACTGCCACAGGCCGGCGGCCTGGGCGCTGGAGATGGCCTGCGGATTATAGGCACTTTCGATGAATGGCAGCAGTGCCAGCTCCTGCGGCATGTCGCGGCTTTCCAGCTGCTCGACAACGTAATAGAGGTAACGCTGCGCTCGCGCGGAGGTCAGCTCGAAGTAGCGTGACTGGTTGGCGAAGGCGATGCGCTGCTGGTCGATTCGGGGGTTGTCGATGGTCGCCGGGTCAAGGCTGAAACCGGCTCGAATACGCCCCCACAGGGTATGCGGTTTGGTCTGTACGGCTTGCGATGCGGCGGCTTGTGCGCTGGGCGTGCGGAATGGGGATGCTGTGCGTTCTGTGACCGGTGAGCGGTAATCGGCTTCGCTCTGGCTCAGTCCGCTGTGGTCGGTGGTCTGACAGCCGGCAATCAGCAGCAGACCACCGAGGGACGCTGCTGACAGCACTCTGGGCAAGATGGCAGATACCACACGACGCATGAACGACCCCCAAAATGAGGTCGATTCTATGGACCAGCCGCGGGAGGGTCAAGGCGCCTTCGGTCAGAAGCGGTCTTTCCAGGCCCGAATTGCGGCGAACGTCTCAACCCCGGGTGCCACGGCTGCGCCGGTCTGCTGGCTGGCCGCTTGCGTCACAGCGTCGCAGTCAGAGCGCAGGAAGGGGTTGGTGCGTTTTTCCAGTGCCAGGTCGGTTGGCAGTGTCATGCGACCGGCCGCGCGCAGGTCATCCACGACCTCCAGTCGAATCTTGATATCGGTGTTGTCGGGCTCCACCGCGCGGGCAAAGCGCAGATTGGACTGGGTGTATTCATGGGCGCAGTAAATGCGGGTGTTGTCGGGCAGTGCAGCGAGACGCGACAGCGACTGGTGCATTTGCTCGGCGGTGCCCTCGAACAGCCTGCCGCAGCCCCCCGCGAACAGGGTGTCACCACTGAGCAGCCAGGGGTCACCTGTATTGTCGCAGAAGAAGGCAATGTGGCCGAGGGTATGGCCGGGTACGCCGATCACCTCGAGTGTGTGGCCGAACAGGGTAACGCGGTCGCCGTCGTTAAGGGCGCGATCACGGCCGGGGATGGTTTCGGCGGCGGGGCCCCAGACCTTGCATTCGGTGCCGGCCTTGAGTGCGTTGATGCCGCCGACGTGGTCAGGATGGTGATGGGTGACCAGTACATGGCTCAGGCTGTATTCCGGGTGGCGGCCCAGCCAGGCGATGACCGGCTTGGCGTCACCGGGATCGACGGCGGCAACCTGTTGGCGTTGTTCGTCGACCAGCAGCCAGATGTAGTTGTCATTGAAAGCGGGTAGCGCGATAAAGGTGGACATGAGGCAGCTTTTCCTTAACGTGTAGAGCTATTTTAGCGAATTGTGTCGATGGCAAGTACCGTGGAGAGGTAATGGAGATCAGCGAAGCCAGGCGCTCGATCAGTCAGGCGGACATGTTGCGTCTGCTGCAGGAGGCACGGCAATGGCTGGAGCAGCCGGCCGGACGCATGCTGTTGCAGGCCGAGTGCAGCGCGCAGCGCGAGTTGCTGCCCAATTGCTTTGGGCAGCATCTGGTTCAGTACGGCCTGGCCCCGGGCCTGTTGGCACCGGAGGTCAAGGTGCTGCGTCACTGCTGGCATCTGGATATGCTCAGCCAGGGCGAGAGTATCGCGGTGGATGAGGCCTGCTGGCCGTTTGCGCCGCAGGCCCTGGATGTGGTGGTGCTGCATCACGGGCTGGATTTCAGTCTGTCGCCCCGGGCGTTGCTGCGCGAGGCAAGTCAGGCGGTGCGTGCCGGCGGTCATCTGCTGATCTTTGGCTTCAATCCGATGAGTACCTGGGGCTGGCAGCACTATTTTGGCCGCAGCTGGTTTGGCGAGGCGGGGTTCGTCAGTCCGGCCCGGCTGGTCGATTGGCTGGAGCTGCTCGGCTTTGCGGTGGAGAAACGCATCGATGGGTGCTATCGTCCGCCGCTCGCATCCTCCACCTGGTTACAACGTCTCGATTTCATGGAGTCGCTGGGGCAGCGTCGCTGTCTGCCGGGGGGCGGTTTCTATTGTCTGCTGGCGCGGCGCCAGATGCTTGGAATAACGCCGCAGCGTGAGCGCGGGCGGGTGTTTCCGGCGTTGACGATGCCCCCTCTGGCAGCGGGCAGCCGGCGGGCGCACAAACGGGAAGGTAGATGAGTCAAGCAATCGAGATCTATACCGACGGGGCATGCAAGGGTAATCCCGGCCCCGGCGGCTGGGGCGTGCTGCTGCGGCTGGGGTCGCACGAGAAGCGCCTGTACGGCGGTGAGCCGGAGACCACCAATAACCGCATGGAGCTGACGGCTGCCATTCGCGGACTGGAGGCGCTCAAGCGTCCGGCTTCGGTGGTGTTGACCACCGACTCGCAGTACGTCATGAAAGGGGTCCGCGAGTGGATGCCCAACTGGAAGAAGCGCAACTGGCAGACCGCCAGCAAGCAGCCGGTCAAGAATGTGGATCTCTGGCAGCAGCTCGATGCGCTGGTCAGTCAGCATGAGATTGAGTGGCGTTGGGTGCGCGGTCATACCGGCCACCCGGAAAACGAGCTGGCCGACCAGTTGGCCAACCTCGGTGTTGAACACGTGTTGAAAGAACGGAAGGGCTGAGCATGCGTGAAGTGGTTCTGGATACCGAAACGACGGGTATCGAGCACAAGGAAGGTCACCGGATCATCGAGATCGGCTGTGTCGAGGTCATTGATCGACGCCTGACCGGCCGTCACTACCACGTTTATATCAATCCGCAGCGTGAGATTGACGAAGGCGCGCAGGCCGTTCACGGGATTTCGCTGGAGTTTCTCGCCGACAAGCCGGTGTTTGCCGATATCGCCGATGATTTCATGAACTTTATCAGCGGCGCGCGGCTGGTCATCCATAACGCCGCGTTTGACGTCGGCTTTCTGGACAGCGAGCTGACCCGCCTCAATCGCGGGCATGGCCTGATTGCCGATCACTGCAGCGTACTCGACACCCTGGCCATGGCGCGGGAGAAACACCCCGGTCAGCGCAACAGCCTGGATGCGCTGTGCAAGCGCTACGGGGTAGACAACTCGCAGCGCGAGCTGCACGGCGCTTTGCTCGACGCCGAGATTCTTGCCGACGTCTACCTGACCATGACCGGTGGCCAGACGGCGCTGTCGCTGGCAGCACACGGTCAGGGTGAGGGTGGGGATGGCAGCTCGGTGAGCGCGATTCGGCGGATAGACCCTGCTCTGCGCGAACAGCTGCGGGTGCTGCGTGCCAGCGCCGAAGAGCTGGAGGCCCATGATCAGCGCCTGGCGGCGGTCGAGAAGTCGGCGGGGTTTGCCCTGTGGCGCGGTGCGCCCGAGCAGTGAGCTGAGTAAGTGCTGACGTAAAAGAATGCCCCGCTGATGTCAGCGGGGCATTCTTGTTTCTACAGCCACCAGGTGACGGCAATCAGGCCGACGCCGCCCAGCACCAGGGTGTAGGGCAGGGCCATGAATACCATGCGGCCATAGGACAGACGCACCAGCGGCGCGATCGCCGAGGTCAGCAGGAACAGGAAGGCGGCCTGGCCGTTCGGGGTGGCAACACTCGGCAAATTGGTGCCGGTGTTGATGGCGATTGCCAGTTGCTCGAATTGGGCGCGGGTGATTTCACCCGCATCCAGACTCTGTTTGACCTCGCTGATGTAGACGGTGGCCACAAACACGTTATCGCTGATCATCGACAGTACACCGTTGGCGATAAAGAACATGCTGGGCTGTTGCTCGGGTGGCAATGCCAGTACCGCGTGGATGATCGGGCTGAACAGGTGCTGCTCGTGGATCACCGCCACGATGGCAAAGAACACGACCAGCAGCGAGGTGAACGGCAGGGCTTCCTGGAAGGATTTGCCGATCTGGTGTTCGTCAATGATGCCGTTGAACGAGGCAATCAGGATGATCACCATCAGACCGATAAAGCCGACTTCAGCCAGGTGCAGTGCCAGGCCAATGACCAGCAGCACGGCAGCGATGGCCTGAATCAGCAGGGCGGCTTTTTGCGGCGCCCGGCGCTTGGCCTGCTCGGCGGCGGCAAAGTCCTCAAGCACCCTGCGAACCGGGCGCGGCAGGCGTGCGCCGTAACCGAACCAGCTGGTTTTCTCCAGCAGCAGGCAGGTCAGCAGGCCGGCGGCCAGCACCGGCATGCTGACCGGGGCCATCAGGGTGAAGAACTGAATAAAGTCCCAGCCGGCAACACCTGCGATCAGCAGGTTCTGAGGCTCACCGACCAGCGTGCACACACCGCCCAGGGCAGTGCCGACCGCGCCGTGCATCAGCAGACTGCGCAGAAAGGCACGGAACTCTTCCAGGTGCTCGCGGTGCAGCGGGTTTTCGTCGGGGTCAATGCTGGCGCCTTCGCTCGGGCCGGCTGAGGCCACCTTGTGATACACACCGTAAAAGCCGACAGCGACGGTGATGATCACTGCGGTTACCGTGAGTGCGTCAAGGAAGGCCGAAAGCACTGCGGCGACCAGACTGAACAGCAGCGCAAGGGTCGATTTGGAGCGCACCCCAAGGATCAGCTTGGTGAAGGTCAGCAGCAGCAGGTCCTTCATGAAGTAGATGCCGGCGACCATGAACATCAGCAGCAGAATCACCGGGAAATTTCCGAGCACCTCCTTGTAGAGGGCTTCCGGTGAGGTCATGCCAATGGCCAGGGCTTCCAGTGCGAGCAGGCCGCCGGGCAGCAGCGGGTAGCATTTAAGCGCCATGGCCAGGGTGAAGATGAACTCGATGATCAGCAGCCAGCCGGTTATGTAAGGGCCCAGCAGCCACATTGCGAGGGGGTTGAGCAGCAGGAAGGCAATGATGGTGCGCTTGTACCAGCCGGGCGCCTGGCCCAGAAAGTTGTGCGCCAGCGCCGGCAACATGGCTTCAGACATGGTGAAGGTCCTGTTTCTATTAGGGGAAAGTGTGTCGAACAGCCCCCTTGCCTGCCGTTCCGGCAAGGGGGCTGTTCGACATGCTCTCGCTGACCCGAGGCAAGCATAAACTACTGCTTCCTTCATGGCTGCCCCGACGCAGGTCTTTGTTTGCCCTACTTTGGAAGCTGCCTGGTAGTCCAAGCGCGTCGCATTTTCAGTATCTTAGGCGAGCTTGCTGAGTAATTGGTTATGGAGTTTGAGTGTCAGCTTGATATAGTCATGCCAATGCAAATAGTCCAAGGTGGTATTTGATTCGAATCGGATTCGTGTCAGGTGCCGGTTGTTACCTACAAGAAAAAGGCCGTATATGTCGCAATACGAGACGCTGCTGGTTGAGCAAGTTGGCAAGGTCGCCCACATCCAGATCAACCGCCCGGAGAAGATCAATGCCATGAACCGCGCGTTCTGGCTGGAGATCATCGACGTCTTCAAGTGGGTTGATGAAACCCCCGAGGTTCGTTGTGCTGTGATATCCGGAGCGGGCAAACACTTCTCTGCGGGGATCGACCTGCAGATGCTTGCCGAAGCCTCAAGTGGCATGGACAAGGACATCGGCCGCAAGGCAGAGGCCATTCGTCGCAACGTGCTGCAGTTGCAAGAGTCCTTCAACGTGATCGATCGCTGCCGCAAGCCGGTCATCGCCGCTATTCACGGCTACTGCATAGGTGGGGCGATTGACCTGATCTCCGCCTGCGATATGCGTTACAGCACCGAGGACGCCAGTTTCTCGATCAAGGAAATCGATATGGGGATGGCCGCAGACGTCGGCACCCTTCAGCGTTTGCCGCGTCTTATCAGCGATGGCATGATGCGGGAGCTGGCCTATACCGGTCGCTTCGTCGATGGTCATGAGGCGGCGCGTATCGGCCTGGTCAATCGTACCTGGAGCGATCACGTCCAGCTGATGGCGGGTGTCATGGAGCTGGCCCGGGAAATTGCTTCCAAGTCGCCGCTCGCTATTCGTGGCACCAAGGAAATGATCCGCTTTGCCCGTGACCACAGTGTGGAAGACGGCCTGAACTACATCGCGACCTGGAACGCCGCAATGCTGCAGTCCGATGACCTCAAGGTTGCGGTCATGGCGCATATGAGCAAGCAGACGCCCGAGTTTGCAGACTGATCGACAACCGCGCTACGCAGGGATGGTGGGAGACTGAATGCCATGTTGACCGGTACCACTTCACTGGATCTTGTCAGGGACGAACTCTTCGCCAGCATGGGTGAAGTGGAAAACCTGTTGCAGCAGTTCCTCGAGGATCGTCAGGACGGCAGCCTGCTGCAGCAGTCTATCGAAGGGCTTCAGCAGTTGCGCGGTACCCTGGCCTTGATAGAGCTCAAGGGCGCTGCATTGCTGCTGGACGAGATGATCAGTCTGGCGATGGATATTCCCGTTCACGACGGGGAAGAGCGCAATGAGCCGCTGTCGTCGTTGTGCGATGCACTGTTTTTGCTGGAGCGCTATCTGGATCAGGCACGCCAGCAGGGGCGTGAACGCCCCGAGTTGCTGCTGCCGATGATCAATCAGATGCGTCAGCACCGGCCGGGTGTCCCCGCGTTGCCTGACAGTCATTTTTATCCGCTGCCGGTGGCCGGCTTGCCAGCCGGGTTCCGCAAGGGTGCAACCGGGCCCGTTGAACCCAAGGTCGCCGGCCGACTGCGCCAGATGTATCAACTGGGTCTGCTGGGGTTGCTGCGCGATGACGGGCTGGCGGCGTCTGTACCGCTGATGCAGCGCGCGCTGGCACGCTTTGAGGGCAGCCTTGCCTCACGCATGGCGACCCTGTGCTGGGTTGCCGGGGCGGCCCTGGAAGCCATTGAGCAAACGCCGCTGAATCTGACCCCCGCGCGCAAGCGCCTGTTCGCGCTGCTGGATCGCGAAATTCGGGGAGCCCTGCTCAATGCCGCCGAGCACCGACTCAATGAAGGGCTGTTGCGCGAGCTGTTGTTTCTCGTTGCACTGGCCGATGCCGGTTGTGATCGTTGCGCCGAAGTGAGCACGGCCTATCAGTTGCCGGATCCCGGCTTTACCGAATACGAGTTGAACGACGCCTTTGCCAAGCTGCATGGTCCCGGCATTGATGTCATGCGCTCTGTGGCCGAAGCGTTGCGGGAAGAGGTTAACGCCCTGAAGGATCTGCTGGATCTGTTGGCGCGCAATGCCGGGGATGCCGAACAGTCACTGGAAAGCCTGTCGTCTGGACTGGAGCGACTGTGGAAAACGCTGTCGATGCTTGACCTCAAGGCCGAGTCCGAGGCGATTCACGCCATTTCCGGTCGTCTTGCCGGTTGGCAGCCTGGTGACGTTGCTGTGCTGGAACAGGTCGCCGATGCGGTGTTGCGCGCTGAAACAGCAGTCAATCGACTCGACTCTTCGGCTTTCGCAGGCGATACGGCTGCCGGTGCCGAGGGTGAGTTTGCCGAACCGCTGGAGCTGAAAGAGGCCCGCATCGTTCTGATCGAGGAATCACAAGCCGGCCTGGCACTGGCGAAACGGTCCATCACGGCGTACATGGAATCCGGTAACGACGCCATGCATTTGCTCAACGTGCCGCCCTCGCTGGAGACGGTTCGCGGCGGTCTGCTGTTCCTGGGCATGGGGCGTGCCGCCAGAATTATCAGCATGGCAGCGAACTTCATCCGTGAAACCATGCTCGAGCGCAAGCAGGTACCGACGGATGCCCAATTGGAGGTGCTGGCCGATGCCTTGACCAGTATCGAGTTCTATCTGGAGTCAGCTGAGCGTGCAACGGTAGCTTCAGGCGATGTGCTGGCGCTGGCCGAGGACAGCATGGCTGAGCTGGGATACGCTGTATCGGGGAATACGTCCGAATGAGATCCTTTCGTGTGTTTCAACCCGCCTCGCGCCTGGATGCTGCTGCGCAGCAGCAGGGCGTGGTCGTGGTGTTTTATCAGAATCAATTTGCCATGTACGACGGCAGCTTGCTGCATGACCCGGATCAGGCGTTGTACTTTGGCGATGTGAGCCACCGTTTGCCTCTTGGTCTGGTCGACGGTCGGGCCTGCGAGCTGATTCACCTGAGCGACAGCCTGGACATGCCGGGCCTGAGTTGGCACGGACTGCGCACGCTGGTCGGGCAGGTCGACGATCAGCTGTTTCGTCTGTTGGGCGTCGCCCAGCAACTGAATGCCTGGTATCAGAGTCACCGTTTCTGCGGCTGCTGCGGCGAGCCCATGCAGCCGCGTGAAGAGGAGCGGGCGATGGAGTGCGTGCGCTGTGAACGGCGCGAGTATCCCAAGCTGGCACCCTGCATCATTGTGCTGATCACCCGTGGCAGTGAGATTCTGCTGGCCCGTTCTCCGCATTTTCCTCCCGGATTTTTCAGTACGCTGGCCGGTTTTATCGAGCCGGGCGAGTCGGTAGAGCAATGCCTGCACCGCGAGGTGAAGGAAGAGGTCAATCTTGAGGTCAGCAACCTTGAGTACCTGGGCAGCCAGAGCTGGCCGTTCCCCAATTCGCTGATGCTGGGTTTCCACGCCGAATATGCAGGTGGCGACATCATCCCTCAGGAGGGCGAGATTGAAGCGGCCTACTGGTGGTCGATAGATGAGTTGCCGAAGATACCGCCGCGCGGCACCATCTCGCGCTGGCTTATTGATTGCTATCTTGCGCGGCAGGCGGGTGTTGAAGCCCCGCCAGTGCCAAGCTGATTCGGGCGAGGAGCCACGATGCAATTTCCGGGATTGGCCCTGATTGCGGCAATCATTGCCGCCGTTCTGGTGCTGCTGACGTTGAGTCAGGGCTGGCGCCTGCGCTGGCTGGCGGGTTGGCTGCGCGGCAATTTGCTGCTGGCAGCGCTGGCACTGGCCGCGGTTCTCGGGCTGGCGGCCTGGGACCTCCAGTCTTTCCGTGTCATTGACGGCAAGGGCACCGCGGGGACCTTGAGTTTTACCCAGGTTGCGCCCCAGCAATACGATGCAGTGATTACGACCTCGGCGGGCGAGCAGCGCGTGCGTCTGGCCGGTGATCTGTGGGAGCTGGAAGTTCAGGTTTTGCGTTGGCAGGGGCTGGCTTCGCTGATTGGTCTGGAAGACGGATATCGACTGCACCGCCTGCTGGGTCGTTATCTTGCCCTTGAGCAGCAGCGCGGGGCCAGTTCTGGGCTGGCGGCGAATCTGAACTCGACGCCGGCCTGGCGTGACCTTTGGCTGTGGCTGGACCGTGCGGGCGGCGCGTCGCTGGTGCATGCGGACGCCTTCGAGGTGCGTTTTGTTCCGTTGGTAGATGGCGCCCGCTTTTCGCTGGAAATCGGGCCGACCGGTTTGATCCCCGAGCCGCTCAATACACAGGCCAAAGCCGCGCTCAAGCGCTTTCAGTAATACCGTTGCGGAAACAAAAAAGGCTGCCCCAGGGCAGCCTTTCTGCTTTATGCCGCAGGTTTATGCGAGCATGCCGCCGTCGACGTTGATCGCAGCGCCAGTGGTGTAGCTTGAGGCGTCGCTGACCAGATACAGGACGGTGCCTGCCATTTCGGTCGGATCCGCTGCACGGGCCAGCGGGATGCGCTGCAGTGCCGGCTTGAGGATAGCGTCGTTGGTGGTCAGGGCGGAGGCGAACTTGGTGTCGGTCAGGCCCGGCAGCAGGGCGTTGCAGCGAATGCCGAACTGAGCGCACTCCTTGGCGAATACCTTGGTCATGTTGATGACTGCTGCCTTGGTGATCGAGTAGATACCCTGCAGCTGACCGGGAACCACACCATTGACGGAGGCTACGTTGAGGATGTTGCCGCCGCCGTTTTCGCGCATCAGTTTGCCCGCTTCAACCGACATGAAGAAGTAGCCGCGGATGTTGACGTCTACGGTCTTCTGGAAGGCGCCCAGATCGGTGTCCAGCACGTTGCCGAAGTAGGGGTTGGCAGCGGCGTTGTTAACCAGGATATCCAGCTTGCCGAACTGCTCGCGAATGGCGGCAACGGTGGCAACGATCTGATCCATGTCGCCGATGTGGCAGGCGAGTGCGGAGGCTTTGCCGCCGGCGGCGACGATGGCGTCGGCAACGGCCTGGCAGTCATCGATCTTGCGGCTGGAGATGATCACGTGCGCACCCTGCTGGGCCAGTAGCTTGGCAATCGCCTCGCCGATACCGCGGCTGGCGCCGGTTACCAGGGCAACTTTGCCGTCGAGGTCGAACAGTTGGGTCTTTTCCATGATGAATCCTTGTTGTCGTGCTGCCCCGGCTCACGAGGCTGTCAGTGGGTGTCGGGCAGTTGCTGATAGCAAGGCTGTCTGCGACACGGCTTGGTCGCCTAATTTAAAGCAGTGGCAGGGTGCGAACAAGAAAACCGCGAATGCATCAGGTCCGGTGTTGGCCGGCCATTGTCTTGATCAATGAGTGTCTGAGGGGGCGAGAGCATTCGGCGTAGAAGGGATGCTGTCTGTTGCCTGCAGGGCGCGCTGGCGAGCCTGCTGCAGCATGTGCAGGGTGACCTTGCGTACTTCTGCCTTGCTTGCCTCTATGTGCGCGGTCAGCAGGTGCTGGGCCTGTTGCAGTTCGCCGGCGCGAATGTGCCGCAGGATTTGCCCATGTTCTTCCCAGGTCTTGTCGAGCCGCTCGGCACGCTCGAAATCCAGTTTGCGAACAACGCGTATGCGCTCGCAGATCTCGGCGTGCAGACGCGTCATCTCGCCGTTGCCGGCGGCTTCCACCAGTTGGCAGTGAAAGTGCTCATCCATGACGAACACCTGCTGGCCGTCACCAGTGCGCAGCGCGGGCGCTACGCACCAGGTGTCATGCAGGGTTTTCAGTATGTGCTCTGCTGCCGTGCCGGGCTGGCCGGTGCAAAGACGCCTGAGCGCTTCCATCTCCAGCACGATGCGCAGGTCATAGAGCTCCTCGAAGCGGGTAAAGTCGAAGCTTCTGACCTGCCAGCCACTGCGAAAACGCACCTCCAGATAGCCTTCGCGCTCAAGCTGATAGAGTGCCTGGCGCACCGGTGTGCGGCTGGCGTTCATGCGTGCGGCGATTTCACCCTCGGAAAAGCGGTCACCGGGCAGCAGCCGGAAGGACAAGATGTCCTCCTTGAGCCGCGCGTGGATGCGCTCGGCGAGGTTCTCCCGCCGAGCTGCTGTGTTGGATGGCTGGCTCAGTTGCACGGTGTGACCTGCTCAGGCTGCACTGAGGCTGGCAATGAATGCACGCCAGCCGCCGAAGGCGGTAATGTCGCGGGCGTCGGCGAGTGCGGCCGGTTCACAAATAAAGCCCTTCACCCAGCGACCATCTGCCAGCTGCAGGTTGCCAATGCCCAGCGGCGGCGGAATCTCGGCGACGAATTCCCCGAAGCGGGCCAGCGGGATATCCCACAGCTCGACAATAATCTGTGCGCCATCCTGCGCAACCCGCGCCAGACCAGGCTTGGGGGGAACGGTGCCGGGCAGGGCATACAGCCGGTAATCCGGACAGGTCAGGGTTTGTTCGACCAGCACGGCGTCGCGACTGGTCAGCTGGAAGTTCAGCGGCATGCCGGTCAGGTGCGCGCCGACCACCGCTACGGGCACGCTACCCGGCGCTTGAATAGTCTGTTGCGCACCCGGACAGGGCTTGCCGGTTGCGCCCAGTGGCAGTGCCTGGGCTTGCTGCCAGCGTTTGCCCAGCTCGGCCAGGGCGTAATCGTGCCAGGCCGGTGCAATCAGGGTGACGCCGGCGGGCAGGCCGTCTTCGCGCATCCCTGCGGGCAAGGCCAGTGCGCAAAGGTCGGCCAGGTTGGTGAAGTTGGTATAGGTGCCGAACTGGCTGTTGTAGAGTACCGGTTCCTCCGCCATCTCGCTGATCCGGCGAATGGTCGGCGAGGTTGGCACCAGCAGGGCATCAAAGTCGGCCAGGATCAGGCTGATCTGGCGTGACAACTCGGCACGGATGTATTCGGCCTGATAGGCCTCGCAGGCGCTGTATTTATGACCGCCTTCGACGATGCCGCGTACGACCGGATCCATTTTATCCGGGTCCATATCGCCAACGGCGACGGTGCGTTCGGCCACCCACGAGCCCTGATAGAGCTGTGCCGCCAGGTCCGCAAAGGGGCTGAAGTCAATCTCGACCAGCTCTGCGCCAAACGCGCGCCACTTCTCGAGCGCTGCTTCATAGGCTGTCTGCATCTGCGTGTCGTCGAAGAACTCGGGATTGGCCGGTATGGCCAGTTTCGGCCTGACCGGCAACCCGACCGGCGCGCTACAGGGGTTGGCGCGGCTGTAGGCGTCGCTGGGATCGAAGCCGCCGGCGATGGTGGCGACTGCCTGGGCGTCGGCAACAGTCAGGGCGAATACCGAGATGCAATCGAGGGTTCGGCAGGCCGGTACCAGTCCGGTATTGGAGAGCCAGCCGCGGGTCGGTTTGAGGCCGACAATATTGTTGAAGCCGGCCGGCACGCGGCCGGACCCGGCGGTGTCGGTGCCGAGCGCAAAGGGTACCAGGCCACGGGCGACCACACTGGCGGAGCCGGAGCTGGAGCCACCGCTGACGTAATCGGCGTTGAAGCTGTTGCTGACGGCGCCATACGGGGAACGGGTGCCGACCAGGCCGGTGGCGAATTGGTCCAGATTGGTCTTGCCAATCAGAATGGCTCCTGCCGCGCGCAGGCGGGCAACGACGGTGGCATCGGCACTAGCCTGGTGAGCGAAGGCCGGGCAGGCGGCAGTGGTGTCCCAGCCAGCTGCGTCGATGTTGTCCTTTACCGCGAAGGGGACGCCGTACAGTGGCAGCGATGCGACGTTGCCTTCCACCTGTTGCAGGCGCTCATCCAGAGCGGCTAACTGCTCGTTGAGCTGGGCCTCGCTGGCAAGGCTGATCCAGGCGTTATCGTCGGTGCTCAGCTCGTTGCGCAGGGCACCGAGCACTGCTGCAGGAGCGAGACCTTCCTGTTGATATGCCTGTTGCCAGTCGGAGAGGGTAAAGCCGAGGGTCTGTTGTGTCATGTCTGAATACCATCTTGGATACAAGTTGGTATTTACAGAGCAATCGTCGTGCCTGTTTGTTATTTATCAATAAAAACAGAGGTTTATGTTGTTTTTTTGAGTTTTTGGTCAGGGGGCAGGCGAAGAAGTGAGGATTGCTGGTGCAGGTCTGCAGTACGAAGTGCAATTGTGGTGCAGGGACCGGCAGGTGCCAATGAGCGGCGGCCTGCCGGTCTGCATGGGATCAGGCCGGGAACAGTTCGCCCAGCTTGAGTGCCAGCATCATGTCGCCTTCGGCGCGCAGTTTGCCGCCCATGAAGGCCTGCATGCCGTCGGTTTCACCGGTCATCACGCCGACCAGGGTTTCCTTGTCCATGATCAGGGTCACGTTCGGATCGGCGGCTTCGCCCTGAGCTACAGCGCAGCTGCCGTCCTTGACGGTCACGTTGAAGTTTTCGTCGTCGGTGATGTTGAACTGGAATACCAGATCCAGACCGGCTGCAGCGGCTGAGTTGAACTTGGATTCCATTTGGCTGGTGATTTCTGCAACGGTAGTCATTGGTGGTTCCTTTGCTAGGTAATGCAGGGCGCGGGATGCGCACTGCGACTCATCTGAAGCTGATCCACTCGGGTTGGCGGTGAATCTCAAGATGTGCCTGGCTGTTGAAGTAGGCCAGACTCAGCTTGTCTGCACGGTACTGCAGGCGGCTTACAGAGGTATTCACGATTTGCCAGTTCAGCTCAAAGGCGCTGGTGGCCGGCATTTGCGTGATCAGTTGCAGGGCGGCGGTAATGGTGCCGCCCGATGCGAATACGGCGATGTTCTGGCCGCTGCCGCGGTTGTCATCGATAACCCGGCGCAGGCCTGTGCCAACCTGCTCGACATAGCTCTGCCAGGAAGGGCAGCCCGGGCGCTCGCGGGTGTCGGTGATCCAGAGTGTCACGGCGTGACTGAATATGCGCTGAAACTCCTTGCGGAACTGTCCTGCGTTCTTCAGGTAGTGCTCGGCGTCGGGGATGGCTTCGAGCACCTGCGGCAGGTAGCTTTCAAGCACCTGGTCAGAGTGGTATTCGTTAAAGCTGGCGTCGCTCTGGACCGCGAGGGAGGACTGATTCATCGCGTCGAGCGCGTGGCGGGCGGTATCGATCTGGCGTTGCAGGGTGCCGGCGTAGCAGGCATCAAACTGCAGGCCGAGCGCGCCGAAATGTTCGCCGCACAGCTGTGACTGGCGGATGCCGAGGGGGGACAGGACGTCGTAGTTGGCTGCGCCAAGTGATGCCTGTCCATGCCTGATCAGATAGATACTGCCCACAATCTGCCGCCTTGTAATGTTATGTAGACGGAGGTTAGGGGCAAGCTCGCGAAGCTGTCAACCAAAAATCATACGGGCGTTTGAATTTTCCCCGGACGGCCTGCGCCCATGCCCTGATGATCCTGTATGCTTGCTGTGCTTAGCGGGTTTTGCAGAGACGGGAGAACACTGTGGAATGGTTTGATCAATATGTCTATTTTCTTGCCAAGGCCCTGACGGTGCTGGTGGTGGTGGCGCTGATTCTGGCGATGATTGCTGCCGGCAAGGCGCGCAGCAAGCGTACCGAGGGTACACTGAGTGTGACTCGCCTGAACGACCGTCTGCAGCGCATGCACGAGCAGCTTGGGCTGATGGTGCTCAGCAAGGGCACTCGCAAGGCCCGGCAGAAGCAGCTCAAGCAGGAGGCGAAGGCCCGCGACAAGGATGCAGCCCAGGATGAGCGCGGGCGCGTTTATGTGCTCAACTTTCATGGCGACATCAAGGCCAGTGCGCTGGAAAATCTGCGCCATGAAGTGACGGCGGTGCTGGAGCTGGCGCGTCCGCAGGATGAGGTCGTTGTTCGCCTGGAAAGTGGTGGCGGCATGGTGCATGCGTACGGGCTTGCGTCATCGCAGCTGGTGCGTGTGCGCGAGGCGGGTATCCCGCTGACCATCTCCGTCGACAAGGTGGCAGCCAGTGGCGGCTATATGATGGCCTGTATCGCTGATCGGATTCTGGCGGCACCCTTCGCCATGCTGGGCTCGATCGGCGTTGTCGCGCAGTTGCCCAACTTCAATCGATTGCTGAAAAAGCACGATATTGATTTTGAAATGCTGACTGCGGGGGAGTACAAGCGCACACTGACGGTATTTGGCGAGAACAGTGACAAGGCGCGGGAAAAGTTTCAGGATGACCTGGAAAACATTCACCGCCTGTTCAAGCAGTTTGTTGCGCGCTATCGCCCAAGCCTGGACATTGAGACGGTCGCCACAGGTGAGGTCTGGTTCGGCAGCGAGGCATTGCTGCGCGGGCTGGCCGACGAGATCAAGACCAGTGACCAGTACCTGTGTGAGCGGGTCAGGCAGGCTGATGTATTTGAGGTGCAGTTTGAGCAGCGCAAGCGCCTGCAGGACCGGTTGTCCGGCGGGCTGGCCCAGGCGGCGGACCGACTGTTGCTGACCTGGGTGTCGCGCTTCAACAATCAACGTTTCTGGTAGGAGTGGATATGTCTGAATTCAAGGCGCTGGTGGTGTCGGAGCAGGACGGCCGGTATGTCACCGAGATCAAGCAACGGCATGTGGATGAGCTGCCTGCAGGGGATGTGCTCATTCGTGTGCGCTACTCCTCCCTGAACTACAAGGACGCGCTCTCGGCCACCGGTAACAAGGGTGTGACGCGGAACTTCCCCCATACCCCGGGTATTGATGCAGCCGGTGTGGTGGAGGCCAGTTCGGTGCCTGAATTGGCAGTCGGTGATGAGGTAATCGTCACCGGCTACGACCTCGGCATGAATACCGCTGGCGGCTTTGGTCAATACATCCGCGTGCCGGCCGGCTGGGTGATCAAGCGTCCGGAAGGGTTGTCGCTGCGTGACAGCATGGTGCTGGGTACTGCCGGCCTGACGGCGGCGCTGTGTATCGACAAGCTGGAGCAGGCGGGCCTGACGCCGGGGCAGGGCCCGGTGCTGGTAACCGGCGCCACCGGTGGTGTAGGCAGCATTGCGGTGGCCATGCTGGCATCTCTGGGTTACGAGGTGGCAGCCTCGACCGGCAAGGTTGATCAGGTGGATATGCTCAAGAGCCTGGGTGCCAGCCAGATCGTTGATCGCGCTGCGCTGGCGGCGGGTGTCGAGAAAATGTTGCTCAAGGAACAGTGGGCTGGCGCGGTGGATACCGTCGGTGGCGACATTCTGTTCAATGTGGTCAAGTCACTGCGTTATGGCGCCAGTGTTGCGACCTGCGGAATGACCGCTGGCGGTGGGTTTGCAGCCAGTGTGTTCCCGTTCATTTTGCGCAATGTGAACCTGCTGGGCGTCGACTCGGTAGAGCTGCCGCTGGTGGTCAAGGCCTCGATGTGGGATCGGTTGTCACTGCAATGGAAGACCGATCTGCACAATCTTGAGCGCGAGGTGACGCTGGAGCAGTTGCCCGCCGAGATCGAGCGCATTCTGGCCGGCAAGATGATCGGTCGGGTAGTCGTTAATCTGGGCTGATCGGCAGCCCTGCAGCAGGCACAAAAAAACCGGGGCAGTGTGCCCCGGTTTTTTATTTGCGTATCAGGCGCGGCGGCGGAACAGCGGCAAGGGCTGGTCCGTCGCAGCCTGGTAGCAGTTGGAAAAGTCTTTCAGGCTTTCCAGTGCTTCCTCGGCATTACGGTCGGCACGCAGGGCAAAGGCGTCAAAGCCGCAGCGCTGCATGAAGAACAGCTGGTCGCGCAGTACGTCGCCTATGGCGCGTACCTCGCCCTGGTACTGGTAACGATCACGCAGCAGGCGGGCGTTGGAGTAATTGCGGCCGTCGCTGAAGACCGGGAAGTTCAGCGCGATGACCTGGAACTGATCCAGATCGCCGGCGATGCTTTCCACTTCCTCGTCGCTGTCCAGCCAGACACCCAGACCACCGTCGCGGGCTTTCAGCGCATGGCTGTGTTCCAGCCACAGGGCCAGCGGGACGATGATGCTGTCACTGTTGGGCAGGCCGTCCAGCGTGGCGTCCTTGTCCAGAACGTGCCAGCTGTCGTTAACGACTGCACCGTTCTTAATTAGTCGCTGCATACACGCGCTCCTTGAAAGGTGCCATGCCGATACGCTTGAAAGTATCGAGGAACTGTTCTTCGGGGGTGCGGTTCTCGATGTACACATCGATTACCTTGGTCATCACGCTGGGCATGTCTTCGGCCGAGAAGGATGGGCCGAGGATCTGACCGATGCTGGCATCACGGCCGCTGTTGCCGCCGAGGGAGACCTGATAGAACTCCTGACCTTTCTTGTCGACACCCAGTACGCCGATGTGGCCGACGTGGTGGTGGCCGCAGGCGTTCATGCAGCCGGAGATGTTCAGGTCCAGATCGCCGATGTCGTGCAGGTAATCCAGGTCATCAAAGGTGCGCTGGATGGCTTCGGCAATCGGAATCGACTTGGCGTTGGCCAGGGCACAGAAATCGCCGCCGGGGCAGCAGATGATGTCGGTCAACAGGCCGATGTTCGGGGTTGCGAAGCCGTGCTTGCGGCAGGCTTGCCAGAGGTCATACAGGTCGCTCTGGCGCACGTCGGCCAGCACCAGGTTCTGCTGGTGGGTAACGCGCAGTTCGCCGAAGCTGAACTGGTCGGCCAGGTCTGCAATGGCTTCAAGCTGCTTGTCGTCAGCATCGCCCGGGGCAACCGCGGTCGGTTTCAGCGACAGGGTGACGGCGGCGTAGCCCGGCACCTTGTGCGCCTGAACGTTGCGCATGGCCCAGTTGTTGAAGCCCTTTTCGGCTTCGCGCTTGGCCAGGTAGCCCGCATCGTCACCGCTGAACTGCTCGTAGGCAGGGGCGGAGAAGTGGCCGGCAACGCGATCCAGCTCCTGCTGGGTCAGGGTGGCCGGGCCATCCTTGGTGTGCGCCCATTCGGCGTTGACCTTTTCGGCAAACACTTCAGGGGTCAATGCCTTGACCAGAATCTTGATGCGCGCCTTGTACTTGTTGTCACGACGGCCATAGCGGTTGTACACACGCAGGATGGCATCGAGGTAGGTCAGCAGGTGCTGCCAAGGCAGGAACTCGCAGATCTGCGAGCCCACCATCGGGGTGCGGCCGAGGCCGCCACCAACAAGGACGCGGAAGCCGATTTCGCCAGCGGCGTTGCGCACGACGTTCAGACCAATGTCGTGTACGCCGATGGCGGCACGATCCGCCTCGGCGCCGTTGACTGCGATCTTGAACTTGCGCGGCAGGAAGGCAAATTCGGGATGGAAAGTGGACCACTGACGAATGATCTCGCACCACGGACGCGGATCGACCAGCTCATCTGCGGCAACGCCGGCAAATTGGTCGGTGGTGGTGTTGCGGATACAGTTGCCGCTGGTTTGAATGGCATGCATCTGCACTTCAGCCAGGTGGGCCAGAATGTCCGGCACATCCTCCAGGGCCGGCCAGTTGAACTGGACGTTCTGGCGGGTGCTGAAGTGAACATAGCCCTTGTCGTAGGTACGGGCGATGAAGGCCAGCTTGCGTACCTGCCGGGCGGAAATCAGCCCGTAGGGAATGGCAACGCGCAGCATTGGGGCGTAGCGCTGGACGTACAGGCCGTTCTGCAGTCGCAGCGGCAGGAACTCACTCTCGCTCAGCTCGCCTGCGAGAAAGCGGCGGGTCTGATCGCGGAACTGCTTTACGCGGTCCTCGACGATCTGCTGATCATATTCGTCGTAGATATACATACAGAAACCTGTTCATCGGGCACTGACGGCCCTTCGCTAGTCATGGCCCATCAGGCTTGGGCGGGCAGACAATAGCAGTTTTTGAATATGCACAAAAGGAATGTTTATCTATATCTTTAGATTGAAAATGCACATAGAAAACCGCCTTGTACGGCCCGGTACCATGGTCTTTACTGGGGGGTGACCATAACAATAATCAGGGGGCCAGGCCATGGCTGACCAGCAGTCACAGAACAACCAGTCTTCACTCGATGCGGTGGCATCGGTTGCGCTGATCGTTATCGTAGTGGTGGCGGCGGTATTCTGGGTAAGCGGCCAGTAGGTGCGCCGGATTCAGACTCCGGCGAGGTAGAGCACGAGCTTTACGACGCCCAGAACTACCATCACAAACAGCAGGGTAAAGGCCACGCCAAGGGCGATGAAATGGCTGGGTTTGCCCTTTGAGAAGTCGCGCTCCCTGGCGCGATTGCTCTGCACGCCCAAGGCCGCGGCAAGCACGCTCTGCAAGGTGTCGCGCAGGCGCATCGGTTCTTCGTGTTGTGGTTTGTCCCGTGAGTCGTTCATGCTGCCTCCACGTTATCCGTTCTCAGCAGCTTAGTCGCTCCTGCGCCTTGGCGCAGGTCAGATATCGATTGCGGCCCAGTGCCGTCTGCGCCACATGAAGGCAAATATCAGCGAGTTGATGCAGCGATAGACTGATTGCAGCAGCCAGACCGCCAGCAGCCCGCCCCCCAGCACCGGGCCAATCAGATAGGCGCAGGGCAGAAACAGCAGCCACTGACTGCCCATGTTGACGCCCATCACGGTGCGGCTTGCACCGGCCCCGAGCAACGCCTGGGTCAGTACCAGGGCAGTTGCATCCAGACTCATGCCCAGGCCCGTGATGCGCAGTGGCCATTCGCCGAGGGCGATCAGGTCTGCATCTGGGGTGAACAGGCCGAGAATCAGGTGCGGCGCTAGCCAGAAGGGCATGCCAAGCAGAAACAGGGTGCATGCTGCTACCCGCACCACGTCCCAACCCCAGCGATAGGCTTCCTCTGCATCATTCTGGCCCAGACTATGGCTTACCAGCGTGGTTGCGGCCATACCCAGGCCCACGCCGGGAAGGATGAGGAACAATGCCAGGTTGATCAGCACGTGGGCGATTGCCAGTTCGTCGGTGCCTATCTGGGCAATGATCCAGAACAACGTAGTGATACCGGTGGCAAAAAAGAATTGCTGCAGTGAGTTCGGCACCGCCAGCCGGAGCATGGCGCGGATGTCCCGCCAGCGGGGGCGGGCGCGCAGAAAGCCGTGTTTGCGGCCGCTGTAGAGGGTGGTGGCAAAGTAGAGCGCGCAGCCGATCAGCATAGCGATCGCCGTACCGGCGCCGGAGCCTTCGGCGCCCATCTGCGGCAGACCGAAGTGGCCGAAGATCAGGCTGTAGCTTATGCCAATGTTGGCCAGATGCATGATCACCAGGATCTGCAGATAGCGGCCGGCGTTGTGGATACCGTTCCAGTAGCCGCGGAACGCAAAGTTGGCGCCAACGGCTGCAATCGCCAGCACGCGCCACTGAAAATAATGGGTGCCGACCTCTATGACCCCCGGGTCGTCGGCCAGAAAACGGATGATGGCGTCAGCCTGGGTCCAGCCAATCAGCGTCAGGGGAATGGCCAGCAGCAGGGCGATCAGCAGGCCTTCATTCAGTGGTCCGGCGATCTCGCCGGTTGCGCCGGCGCCCTTGCGGCGGGCGACCATGGCCTGCACCCCGGCACCCAGGCCCATGACCAGCGCAACAGCCATGAAGTTGGCGTAGCTCCCCAGGCCGACGCCGGCCAGTGCCTCGCTGCCCAGGCTGCCGACCATGGCGGCATCAATCAGGTTGAGCAGGCTCTGGCTGAGCATGCCACCCATGATCGGCAGACCGAGGGTGGTGATGCGTGTCAGCCGCTCGCGCGCCGGCAGCAGGGCCATCGGTTCAGCGGTCGTAGTTCAGGTTCGGGGCGAGCCAGCGCTCGACACCGTCCAGCTCCTGCTGTTTGCGCTGACTGTAGCGCTCGACCTGATCGCGACCGATTTTGCCAACCGCAAAGTATTGGCTCTGCGGGTGCGAGAAGTACCAGCCGCTGACCGACGCCGCCGGGTACATGGCAAAGTGCTCGGTCAGGCTGACGCCGCATTGCTGTTGGGGGTCAAGCAGGCTGAACAGGGTGGCCTTTTCGGTGTGGTCCGGGCAGGCAGGGTAGCCCGGTGCCGGACGAATGCCGCGGTATTTTTCGCGGATCAGGTCATCGTTTGCCAACTTCTCGTCGTCGGCGTAGCCCCAGTAGGTCTTGCGCACCTGTTCGTGCAGCCATTCGGCGCAGGCTTCCGCCAGGCGGTCTGCCAGTGCCTTGACCATGATCGCGTTGTAGTCGTCGCCCTTGGCTTCGTATTCCCTGGCCATTTCCTCGGCGCCGATGCCGGCAGTGGTAATAAAACCGCCTACATAGTCGGTCTTGCCGCTGTTTTCAGGGGCGACAAAGTCGGCCAGCGACAGGTTGGGCTTGCCGTCCGGCTTGATGTTCTGCTGGCGCAGATGATGCAGGCGGGCGAGGGGGGCACCCTGCTCGTCGCGCAGCTGAATGTCGTCGCCATCGACCTGGTTGGCCGGCCAGAAGCCGAACAGGGCGCGGGCCGTCAGGCGCTTCTCTCGGATGATTTTTTCCAGCAGCGCCTGAGCATCGTTGAACAGCGAGGTGGCGGCTTCGCCAACCACGTCGTCCTGCAGGATGCGCGGGTATTTTCCGGCCAGGTCCCAGGCGATGAAGAACGGTGTCCAGTCGATGTACTCAGCCAGCGTGCGCAGGTCGATGTTGTCCAGCAGTTGGACGCCGTGTACGCGGGGGGCTGGCGGTGTGTAGTCGTTCCAGTCGAGCTGCAGGCGGTTGTCGAGCGCCTGCTGATAACTCAGGTATTCGGTACGGGCCGAGCGGTTGGCGGTGCGCTCACGCACCACCGCATAGTCTTCGCGAACCTGCTGGACATAGCCGCTCTTCAGCTCTTTGGACAGCAGTGATGTTGCGACACCGACCGCGCGCGAGGCGTCGGTCACGTAGACCACGGCGTCGTTCTGGTAGTGCGGCTCGATCTTGACTGCGGTATGGGCCTTTGAGGTGGTGGCGCCACCGATCATCAGCGGCAGGTGGAAGTCGCGACGCTGCATTTCGCGGGCAACGTGGACCATCTCGTCCAGCGACGGCGTGATCAGTCCGGACAGGCCGATGATGTCGCACTTTTCGTCGATGGCGGTCTGCAGGATCTTTTCCGCCGGGACCATCACGCCCAGATCAACCACGTCATAGCCGTTGCAGCCGAGCACCACGCCAACGATATTCTTGCCGATGTCATGTACGTCACCCTTGACCGTCGCCATGAGGATCTTGCCCTTGGCCTCGGGGGTGTCGCCTTTTTCTTCCTCGATGAACGGAATCAGATGGGCAACGGCCTGTTTCATGACGCGGGCCGATTTGACCACCTGCGGCAGGAACATCTTGCCGGAACCGAACAGGTCGCCGACTACGTTCATGCCGGCCATCAAGGGGCCTTCAATGACCTCGATCGGGCGCGCGCAGGCCTGCCTGGCCAGCTCGGTATCCTCGACGATCCAGGTCGTGATGCCTTTGACCAGCGAGTGCTCAAGGCGTTTTTCAACCGGCCAGCTGCGCCATTCCTCGTTTTCGGCTTCCTTGACGCTGCCGTCGCCCTTGAACTGATCGGCAATCGCCAGCAGCGCTTCGGTTGCTTCCGCAGTCCGGTTGAGCACCACGTCTTCCACCCGGTCACGCAGCAGCGGCGGAATCTCGTCGTAAATCTCCAGCTGGCCGGCATTGACGATACCCATGCTCAGGCCGTTGCGGATGGCGTAATAGAGGAACACCGAGTGAATGGCTTCGCGTACCGGGTTGTTGCCACGGAACGAGAACGAGACGTTGGATACGCCCCCTGAACTCAATGCGTAGGGCAGGTTGTCACGGATATAGGCACAGGCGTTGATGAAATCGACGGCGTAGTTGTTGTGCTCTTCGATGCCGGTGGCCACGGCGAAGATGTTCGGGTCGAAGATGATGTCTTCCGGCGGGAAGCCGACTTCGTTGACCAGAATGTCGTAGCTGCGCTGACATATTTCGGTTTTGCGTGCTTCTGTGTCTGCCTGGCCCTTTTCGTCGAAGGCCATCACCACGACCGCAGCGCCGTAGCGCTTGCACAGGCGAGCGTGCTGCTTGAATTGTTCAACACCTTCCTTCATGGAAATGGAGTTGACGATGCCCTTGCCCTGGATGCACTTGAGGCCCGCTTCGATGACTTCCCATTTTGAGGAGTCGATCATGATCGGCACACGGGAGATGTCCGGCTCGGAGGCGATCAGATTCAGGAACCGTACCATCGCCGCCTTGGAGTCGAGCATGCCCTCGTCCATGTTGATGTCGATGATCTGGGCGCCGGCTTCGACCTGCTGCTGGGCCACTTCCAGCGCTTCGGCGTAGTTCTCTTCGCGGATCAGGCGGGCGAACTTGGCGCTGCCGGTAATGTTGGTGCGTTCGCCGACGTTAACGAACAGCGAGTTGCGATCGATGGTGAACGGCTCGAGGCCGGACAGGCGGCAGGCGCGCGGAATCTCGGGGATCGCGCGCGGTGGATACTTCGCAACCGCTTCGGCGATGGCCTGGATGTGGCCGGGGGTTGTACCGCAGCAGCCGCCGATAATGTTCAGGAAGCCTGCAGCGGCAAATTCCTCGACCACGACAGCCATCTGCGCCGGAGTTTCGTCGTATTCACCAAACTCGTTCGGCAGGCCGGCATTGGGGTGCGCGGATACGTGGGTGCCGGCCTTGTTCGACAGCTCTTCCAGATAGGGGCGCAGTTCTTTGGCGCCAAGGGCGCAGTTAAGGCCAACGGAGATCGGGTTGGCGTGGCGCACCGAGTTCCAGAATGCCTCGGTGGTCTGGCCGGACAGGGTGCGGCCGGAGGCGTCGGTGATGGTGCCGGAAATCATGATCGGCAGTTCGACACCGTCTTCTTCGAACACCTGCTGAACCGCAAAGATCGCAGCCTTGGCGTTCAGGGTGTCGAAGATGGTCTCGATCAGGATCAGGTCGGCGCCGCCTTCGATCAGGCCGCGGGTAGCCTCGGTGTAGTTCTCGACCAGCTCGTCAAAGGTGACGTTACGATAACCGGGGTCGTTGACGTCCGGTGAAATGGAGCAGGTGCGGCTGGTCGGGCCGAGTACGCCGGCGACAAAGCGCGGGCGATCCGGCGTTTCTGCTGTCTTGGCATCGCAAACCTGGCGGGCAACCCGTGCGCCGGCGACGTTCAGTTCGTACGCCAGTTCCTGCATGCCGTAATCAGCCTGGGAGATGCGCGTGGCGTTGAAGGTATTGGTTTCGATGATGTCGGCGCCTGCGTCCAGATACGCCTTTTCGATCTCGGCAATGACCTCCGGTTTGCTCAGCAGCAGCAGGTCATTGTTGCCCTTGACGTCGCTTGGCCAGTCCGCAAAACGCGCGCCCCGGTAGTCCTGTTCCTCCAGCTTGTAGCTCTGGATCATTGTCCCCATGCCGCCATCAAGGATCAGAATGCGCTGCTGCAGTGCTGTACGCAGGGCGGTCAGGCGGGTGCTACGGTCAGACATGGGTACTCCGAAATGGCGCGCTGAAAAGCCGCAAAGCATATCACGGAGCGCGGGCAGGCTGAATCTCTGTGCGCTGACGGTAATAACCAAGCAAAAAGGTAGGGCTTTATTCGTGCAGCCGCATCCCTTACACTTGCACCCTCTGGTCATTGAGCAAGAGGCATTTCATGGCAGGCATTATCTTTACCAAGGCAGCGGAAGAGTATTTGGCTGATCTGCTGTCAAAGCAGGACACCGAGGGTGTCGGCATCCGGGTGTTTATCACGCAGCCGGGCACGCCCTACGCGGAGACCTGTATCGCCTACTGCAAACCTGGTGAAGAGAAGCCCGAGGACCGCCTGCTGGCGCTGGAGTCCTTCCGTGTCTGGATCGATGCGGTGAGTGAGCCTTTTCTGGAGGAGGCACTCGTTGACTTCGCCACCGACCGCATGGGTGGTCAACTGACTATCAAGGCGCCAAACGCCAAGGTGCCGATGGTCAACGATGACAGCCCGTTGAACGACCGAATCAACTATCTGCTGCAGACTGAAATCAATCCGGGGCTGGCCAGCCACGGTGGTGAGGTCAAGCTGATCGATGTTGTCGAGGGCGGTATTGCCATTCTGCAGTTTGGCGGCGGTTGTCAGGGCTGCGGCATGGTGGACGTGACCCTCAAGGAAGGCATTGAGAAAACCATGATCGCGCGGATTCCGGAGATTAACGGGGTGCGTGACGCTACCGACCACTCGGTAACCGAAAACGCCTACTACTGAGCACGACTTGTCTTTCCTCGCCTGACTGGCGCTATACTGCCTGAACCGGGCTGGCATCCTGCCAGTCCCTGAGTTTACGGTTTGGCGAGGCGAGTTATGGCAGGGGTACTGGATACGGTCGATCAGCGGACTCGCCTGGTAGGCGAGAACCGGCTGGAAATATTGCTGTTTCAGCTGGCCGGCCCCCAGCTGTTTGCCCTCAACGTATTCAAGATTCGCGAAGTGCTCACGCTGCCGGCTCTGACTCAGATGCCGCAGCGCCATCCGCACGTCGTTGGTGTGATTCATCTGCGTGGACAGACCATTCCGGTCATTGATCTCTCCGGAGCCATAGGCCTTCAGCCGCAGAAGGCCGAACCCGACAGCACCATCATCGTGACCGAGTACAACCTGTCGGTTCAGGCTTTCCTGGTGCGCACGGTGGACCGTATTCTCAATCTCAACTGGGACGCCGTGCAGCCCCCGCCGCGGGGTGCAGGTCGCGCGCATTATCTGACCGCCATTACCCGTCTGGAGAATATGCGGCTGGTTGAAATCATCGACGTGGAAAAAGTGCTGGCCGAGATCGTGCCGTTCAATACCCGTGTCAGTGATGCGCTGCTGGAGGATCCGCTGCTGGAGCGTGCTCGCGGACGTGAGGTGCTGGTAGTGGATGACTCTCCGACCGGGGTAAATCAGGTGCGCGACACGCTGGCCCAGCTGGACCTGAAACTGCATGTGGCAACGGACGGTCTGAAAGCCCTGAAGATGCTCAAAGCCTGGGTTGATGCGGGTGAAGACATCAACGAGCGGCTGCTGATGGTGATTACCGACGCGGAAATGCCGGAGATGGACGGCTACCGCCTGACCACCGAGATTCGCCAGGATCCGCGCCTGAAGAACCTCTACGTGGTGCTGCACACCTCCCTGTCTGGCAATTTCAACAAGGCGATGGTCGAGAAGGTGGGCTGTGACGGATTTCTGTCCAAGTTCCAACCTGATCAACTGGTAGAAACCGTGCGCACGCGCCTGCAGCTTCTCGACGCCTGAGCCATTGCGGTGGACACGCCTTCGGCTTAGGCCACCCTGCGCATCATGGGGGCGTAGCGCCCCCAACCCTTTGGCATCCTTACGGTTCCAGATAGCGCTCGTGCTGTTCCATCACCGGTTGCTGAATGCCGAGTTTCTGGCCGTAGATCACCGCGTAGCTCAGCACGCTCTGCACATACTTGCGGGTTTCATCAAACGGGATGGATTCGATCCAGACATCGGCGGGCAGGCTGCCCATGCCCCGTGTCCACTGGCGCACGCGCCCCGGGCCGGCATTGTAGGCGGCAGACGCGAGGACGCGATTGCCACGGAACTGCTGGCTGAGACCGGACAGATAGGCGGCGCCCAGTGCGATATTGCGTTCCGGGATCAGCGCGTCGTGGTTGCCTGAATAGGGAATGGCGTAGCGACGTGCAGTTTCCCGTGCAGTAGCGGGCATCAGTTGCATCAAGCCCATGGCGCCGGCATGCGAGCGGGCGTCGGCCATGAAGGCGCTTTCCTGGCGGGTGATGGCGTAGACCCAGGTGGAGTTGATCTGGCGCGCACGGGCCTGATCCTGAATCGGTTGCTGGTAGGCCATCGGGAAGCGGATATCCAGATCGTCCCAGTACTGCGCCTGGCTGACTCCACGGATGGCCGGAAAGTACCAGGCCATGTCGTTTGCCAGCACCGCCTGGGCAATCAGTTGCTCGCGATTGAAGCGTTCGCCGGCGTGATACCACTCCCGCCGGGCGCTGATAACGTCGTTGCGATCGAGGAACTCGCGGGCACGCAGGATGCCCGGATCCTGTTGCACGCTGCGCATTACCTCGTCGGCGACACTGGCGCGCTGGTGATTGAGGGCGTAGGGCTGGCGGGCACGCTCGGCGGCCAGGAATCCGTAGAAGTCCCGTTCCTGGGCGAGTGACTTGTATTCGCTGACCAGCTCACCGGCGGAGCTGGAGGACAGCTGAGTGCTGCGCAGGCGCCAGTAGCGCCAGCGGCTCTGTTCGGCCAGTGACGCCGGCAGCTGTTCAGTCAGCTGTCGGGCGGTATCCCATTGGCGGGTGCGCAAGGCCAGTCGCACACGCCATTCGCTGACATCGTCGTCCTGCATGCGTGGATCGTTGGCGGCCATGAACGGCAGCGCCGCCGGGTCGATCTTCTTGGCCAGACGCACGCCAATGTCACGGGTGATGGCCAGGCGGTCTTCGTCGCTGTACGGCAGGTCGCGGTAATGTGGCCACAGGGCGAGGGCCCCACTGGCGTCGTCACGGCCCATGCGGCGCAGCGAGACTGTGGCGATATCTGCCATCTTGCTGGCCGGCAGGCCCCGGTAGCGGTCGGCATCGGCCAGTTTGGCCGGCTGGGTAGCAGTGTCGACAAACAGGGTCGCCAGTGCCTGATTCTGTTGCATCAGTTTGGTCAGATAGCGCGCCAGCGCGTCCTGTCGGTAGAGCAGGGCGAGTCGAATACGCTGCCAGACGATCTCGTCCGTCAGGCCGCCAGCGGCGCGCCAGCGCTCAAACAGGGGGTCGCAGGCATTGGGCTGAGAGCGGCCAACCGTCCAAAGCGTGCGGGCCTGCTGCATGGCGCCGGCGCGGTCGCCCAGGTCCCATTGGTGCATGGCGCGTCGACAGTCCTGGCTGGCGTTTCTGTCGCCGGGCAGGTAGTGCTGATCGAACAGTGCCCACTTGCCCTCACTGGCCAGCCGGGTCAGCCAGCGGTCCTTGAGTCGTGCGACAAACGGCAGGTCGCTGTGCTCGGTAACGAATCGGGCCAGATCTTCGTCTGATGCGCTGGCAAAGGTCTGATTCAGATAGGCCTGGCGCACATAGGGGTAAAGAATGTAGCTGCGCAGACCGGGTTCGAGCTGCTGGAACACGGCCCACTGCTGCTTTTCTATGCTGACGAGGGCCCGGTCATAGGCCAGTCGCTGACTTTCGATGCGACCGTCGGCGTGCGACAGCGCGGGCAGCAGCAGAGCGCTGATGACGATAAGGGTGTGACGAAGAGCGAAGCGGGTTTGGTAACGCATGATGATCCTGCCGCAGGGCGGTGTAGCGCGATTGAACGTCAGCTGCTCGTCGCGAGTGCGACGGACGACAAGGCTGTTGCTACAGCTTAGCGGTTTGCCTGATATCGGCATAGGGGGAAGCGGGCACTTGCTCGGTTCCGCTCGCAGCGGGCATGTGGAATTAATCAGTGCTTCCTTAATCAATCGCCGGGTGGCGGTTATGTGTTGCCGCCGCTCAGGGTAGAATGTCCGGCTTGATAGCCAACAGGTGAGTTATGCCGCTGCTTTCGTTTTCCGATGTATCTCTGGCCTACGGGCTCAATCCGCTGCTGGATAAAGTGGGCTTTCAGCTCGATCGTGGCGAGCGGGTCTGCCTGATTGGTCGCAACGGTGCGGGTAAATCCAGCCTGTTTCGCCTGGTGACCGGTGAGCAGACAGCCGACGAAGGCGAGATCTGGTTTGCCCCGGGATTGAAGGTGGGGCAGTTGCCGCAGGAGCTGCCGGCGGCCGACGACAAGACCGTCTATGACGTGGTGGCGTCCGGTCTGGCTGGTGTCGGTGAGCTGCTTGCCGAGTATCATCATCTGATCTCCGGTGATATGGGTGACGCCGAGCTGGCGCGGCTGGAGAAGGTGCAGGGGCAGTTGGAGGCGAAGGACGGTTGGCGTCTTGATCAACTGGTCGATACCACCCTGACCCGGCTCGGATTGCCGGCCGACAAGCAGATGTCGGAGCTCTCCGGTGGCTGGCGCCGCCGGGTGCTGCTGGCGCAGGCGCTGGTGGCAGAGCCGGACGTGCTGCTGCTGGACGAACCGACCAACCACCTGGATATTCATACCATCGCCTGGCTGGAAAGCGTGCTGCTGGAGTTCCGTGGTGCGGTGCTGTTTATCACCCACGACCGGGCATTCCTGCAGGCCTTGGCGACCCGCATTCTTGAGCTGGATCGCGGTCAGCTGATTGATTGGCAGGGTGACTATCGCAGCTTCCTGGAGCACAAGGAGCAGCAGCTGGCAGCCGAAGCGACAGCCAATGCGTTGTTCGACAAGAAGCTGGCGCAGGAAGAGGTCTGGATTCGTCAGGGCATCAAGGCCCGCCGTACCCGTAACGAAGGCCGTGTGCGCGCGCTCAAGGCGATGCGCGAAGAGCGTGCCCAGCGTATTGAGCGTCAGGGCAAGGCGAGCTTTCAGCTGGAAACTGCCGAGGCGTCCGGCAAGCGGGTTACTGAGGTCGAGAATGTCAGCTTTGCCTGGCCTGGCCGCGCGCCGCTGGTGCGTGACCTGTCGCTTAATGTGATTCGCGGGGATCGGATCGGTCTGATCGGCAACAACGGTTCCGGCAAAAGTACCCTGCTCAAGCTGCTGCTGGGGCAGTTGCAGCCAACCAGTGGCCGCATTCATAGCGGCACGCGGCTGGAGGTCGCCTACTTCGATCAGTTGCGTGATCAGCTCGATCCGGAAAAGACCGTGATCGACAATATTTCCGAAGGGCGCGACTTCATCGAGATCAATGGCGATCGCCGCCACATCATCAGCTATCTCGGGGACTTTCTGTTCTCTGCCGAGCGCGCCCGTACGCCGGTCAAGGCACTGTCCGGTGGCGAACGCGCAAGGCTGCTGCTGGCGCGCTTGTTCAGCAAGCCCGCCAACCTGCTGGTGCTCGATGAGCCTACCAACGATCTCGACGTGGAAACCCTGGAACTGCTGGAAGAAGTGCTCGCCGGTTTCGACGGCACCGTGCTGATCGTCAGCCACGACCGGGCGTTTCTGGATAACGTGGTCACCAGCAGTCTGGTGTTTGAAGGTCAGGGCAGGGTGCGTGAGTATGTCGGCGGCTATGCCGACTGGCTGCGGCAGGGCGGCAGTGTTGACCAACTCGCGGAGTGGGGTGAAAAGGCGCAGCCCCAGAGTGCGCCTGTTGCCGAGCCGACCCCTGAGCCGGCTCCGGCAGCACCGGCAGCGGCCGCCAAGCCCAAACTCAGCTACAAGTTGCAGCGCGAACTGGATGGCTTGCCTGCGGTGCTGGAAAAGCTGGAAGCGGAGCTGGAAGCCTTGCAGGTGCAGGTCGGTGATCCCGATTTCTACCTGCAGTCCCATGAAGTGACCGCCCCGGTGCTGGCGGCAGTGGAAGCCAAACAGGCCGAACTGGACGCCGCCATGGAGCGCTGGGCGGAGCTGGAGGATATGGCGGGCGGCTAAGCCATCTCGCTCTAGCTACAAGCTTCAAGCGAGGGAAGGCTGTCTTCCGGGTTTCTCCTGCAGCTTGAGGCTTGTGGCTTGCAGCTCCCGCAGGGGCGCTAGCCCTTCTTCCCCAGCCGCACTGCGATCACGTCGCAGGGCGCGCCGTGCAGTACGTCGTTGGCGGTCGAACCCAGCAGCAGCGCCAGGCCGTGGCGGCCGTGGCTGCCTACGACGATAAGGTCGCAATCCTGCTCGGTGGCGACCCGGTGGATTTCCTGGCGCGGATGGCCGAAGGCAATCTGCAGCTGTTCTTCAGGCAGGCCGTAATCCGCAGCAAACAGCTGCATGCGCTCCTTTGCCTGCTCGAACTGCTGTTGCTGCAGCATCGACAGGTCCATGGGTACATCTCCGCCGTATGCCATTGCCAGCGGTTCTACCACGTGCAGCAATGACAGTTTTGCATCCAGGGCTTTGGCCAGCTGCAGGGCGTGGTCAGCGACAGCGCGGCACTCTTCGATCAGGTCAACCGCGACCAGCACATGTTTGTACAGCATCGGCTCTTTCTCCTTTTTTGCAGCGATACTAGCAGTCTTGTCGAGCAAGGTGCAGCCCGTTTCTTCGAGGGCTTCCGCGGCTGCCTGGCGAACCTCGTCTATTCTCAGCATAGCGCCGATCAGGGCGTTGATGCAGACTGTTTCCGTCCGTTTTTTCATGGCCTGGCGGCAGCCGCGACTGCTGTGGAGACGGGTTTTTTGCTGCAGGCTGCATTGCTTGAAGAGAAAGTTGATGGTCTGGTTTGGAATTGGGTGTTCTTTTTATCTAATTGTTTTTAAAGAATTTATTTGTTGTTTTTGTTGGGGGAAGACAGCTGTTTTGGCGGCGCTGATGCCGTCCCCCAATTGACAACAGGGCTGAATTCAAAGAAGGTGTGCGCACCCGAATCAAACGGTCGTATGAATTTTTTGATTCAGCGTGTCCCCCGATTATCGGGATCGTTCATGACACTGGCAGGCGACGTGTCGGCAAAGAGACGTGGCTGGCCGGTGTTTCTCATGTGCTTTTCATAGCGTGGAGATCAGTTGATGATTTACGAAGGTAAAGCCATCACGGTTCAAGGCCTTGAAGACGGCATCGTCGAGCTCAGATTTGATCTGCAGGGCGAGTCGGTCAACAAGTTCAACAGCGCCACTCTGTCCGAGCTGCAGGCGGCGGTAGAGGCCATCCAGAACAATGCCGATGTCACCGGCGTTGTTGTCACCAGCGGCAAGGACGTTTTCATCGTCGGCGCCGACATCACCGAATTCGTTGGTACGTTCAAGCTGCCGGAAGAAGATCTGGTTGCCGGAAACCTGGAAGCCAACAAGATCTTCAACGCATTTGAAGACCTGAACGTTCCCACCGTTGCTGCCATCAATGGCATCGCGCTGGGTGGTGGTCTGGAAATGTGTCTGGCTGCCGATTTCCGTGTCATGGCCGCCAGCGCCAAGATCGGTCTGCCGGAAGTCAAGCTGGGTATCTACCCGGGCTTCGGCGGCACCGTTCGCCTGCCGCGCCTGATCGGCGTGGACAACGCCATCGAGTGGATCTGCGGCGGTACCGAGCAGCGTGCCGACAAGGCTCTGAAAGCCGGTGCAGTTGATGCGGTTGTTGCCGATGACCAGCTCAAGGCGGCTGCCATTGACGTGATCAAGCGTGCCATCGCCGGCGAGCTGGACTACAAGGCCAAGCGTCAGCCCAAACTGGAAAAGGTCAAGCTGAACACCATCGAGCAGATGATGGCGTTTGAAACCTCCAAGGGTTTCGTCGCCGGTCAGGCTGGCCCGAACTACCCGGCCCCGGTTGAAGCGATCAAGACCATCCAGAAGGCCGCCAACCACGGCCGTGAAAAGGCGCTGGAAATTGAAGCTGCCGGTTTTGCCAAGCTGGCCAAGACCTCTGTTGCTGCCAGCCTCGTTGGTCTGTTCCTGAACGATCAGGTGCTCAAGCACAAAGCCAAGAAGTACGACAAGCAGGCTGGTGATGTGAAGCTGGCTGCCGTACTGGGCGCAGGCATCATGGGTGGCGGTATCGCCTACCAGTCTGCCGTCAAGGGCACTCCGATCCTGATGAAGGATATCCGCGAGGAAGGCATCCAGCTGGGTCTGGACGAAGCCTCCAAGCTGCTGGGCAAGCGTGTTGCCAAAGGCCGCATGAAGCCTGAGCAAATGGCCAAGGCGCTGAACGCCATCCGTCCGACCATGTCTTACGGCGACTTCAAGGAAGTTGACCTGGTGGTTGAAGCGGTTGTCGAGAATCCGAAGGTCAAGCACGCGGTGCTGGCAGAAGTGGAAGGTCAGGTAACGGAAGACACCATCATCACTTCCAATACCTCGACTATCTCCATCACCTATCTGGCCGAGGCGCTCAAGCGTCCGGAGAACTTCTGCGGCATGCACTTCTTCAACCCGGTACACATGATGCCGCTGGTTGAGGTTATCCGTGGCGCGAAGTCCAGCGACAAAGCGGTTGCCACCACTGTTGCCTACGCCAAGAAGATGGGCAAGACCCCGGTTGTGGTCAACGACTGCCCCGGTTTCCTGGTCAATCGTATCCTGTTCCCGTATTTCGGTGGCTTTGCTCGCCTGATCGGCATGGGTGCCGACTTCCAGCGCGTTGACAAGGTCATGGAAAAGTTTGGCTGGCCGATGGGCCCGGCTTACCTGATGGACGTTGTCGGCATGGACACCGGTCACCACGGCCGTGACGTCATGGCTGAAGGCTACCCGGACCGTATGGCCGACAAGACCCGCACCGCTGTTGACGTCATGTACGACGCCGGCCGTCTGGGTCAGAAGACCGGCAGCGGCTTCTATGCCTACGAGATGGACAAGAAGGGCAAGCCGAAGAAGGTTGTCGACGCCAAGGCTTATGAGCTGCTGAAAGAAGTGGTTCTGGAGCAGCGCGAGTTCACCGACGAGGAAATCATCGAAATCATGATGGTTCCGCTGTGCCTGGAAACCGTACGCTGCCTGGAAGATGGCATCGTCGAGTCCGCGGCTGACGCAGATATGGGTCTGGTCTACGGTATCGGCTTCCCGCCCTTCCGTGGTGGCGCCCTGCGTTACATCGACACCATCGGCGTGGCCGAGTTTGTTGCCATTGCTGATAAATACGCCGAGTTCGGCGCCATGTACGCACCGACTGAAAAGCTGCGTGAAATGGCGAAGAACGGTCAGAAATTCTTCGGTTAACCGCGGAACGTACAGAGCGAGAGTAAATCTATGAGCCTGAATCCGAGAGACGTCGTAATTGTCGATTTCGGCCGCACCCCGATGGGCCGTTCCAAGGGCGGCATGTATCGCAACGTGCGTGCTGAAACCCTGTCCGCCAACCTGATTACCGGCGTACTGGCACGTAACCCGAAGATCGATCCGGCAGAAGTCGAAGATGTGATCTGGGGCTGTGTAAACCAGACCCTGGAGCAGGGTTGGAACATCGCACGCATGGCGTCGCTGATGACCCCGATTCCGCACACCAGTGCCGCGCAAACCGTCAGCCGTCTGTGTGGTTCGTCCATGAGTGCGCTGCACACCGCTGCTCAGGCGATCATGACCGGTAACGGTGATGTGTTCGTCGTCGGTGGCGTCGAGCACATGGGTCACGTTGGCATGATGCACGGTGTTGATCCGAACCCGGCACTGTCGCTGTACGCTGCCAAGGCGTCCGGCATGATGGGTCTGACTGCTGAAATGCTGGGCAAGATGCATGGCATCACCCGCGAGCAGCAGGACGCCTTCGGTGAGCGTTCTCACCGTCTGGCGCACAAGGCCACCGTCGAAGGTAACTTCAAGGATGAAATCATCCCGATGGAAGGCCATGACGAGAACGGCTTCCTGCGGGTGTTCACCGAGGACGAAACCATTCGCCCGGAAACCACCATCGAGAGCCTGGCTGCCCTGCGCCCGGCGTTCAACCCGAAAGGCGGTACCGTCACTGCGGGTACCTCCTCGCAGATCACTGACGGCGCTTCCTGCATGATCGTGATGTCTGCCGAGCGCGCCCAGGCCCTGGGTCTTGAGCCGCTGGCGGTCATTCGCTCCATGGCGGTTGCCGGTGTTGATCCGGCGATCATGGGTTATGGTCCGGTACCGTCCACCAAGAAGGCACTGCAGCGCGCCGGCCTGACCATGGATGACGTCGACTTCGTTGAACTGAACGAAGCCTTCGCTGCCCAGGCACTGCCGGTCCTGAAAGACCTGAAGCTGCTGGACAAGATGGACGAGAAAGTGAACCTGCACGGCGGTGCGATCGCCCTGGGTCACCCGTTTGGCTGCTCCGGTGCACGTATCTCCGGTACTCTGCTGAACGTCATGAAACAGAACGGCGGCACTATCGGTATCTCTACCATGTGCGTTGGTCTGGGTCAGGGTATCACCACAGTCTTCGAGCGTGTCTGAAGCCTGCAGGTGGTAGCGAAAGCCGAGGCCTTGTGCCTCGGCTTTTTTATTGATGCTGACACTGGATACAGAGGAGGGCAGTAATGCGTCCGGGACGTTATCGGCACTATAAAGGAAAGGACTATCAGGTCATCGGTCTGGCGCGGCACTCGGAGACCGAGGAGCCGCTCGTCGTGTATCGAACCCTGTACGGCGACTTCGACCTCTGGGTAAGACCGCTGGCCATGTTCAACGAAGTGGTCGAGGTTGACGGCGAGTCACATCCGCGCTTTACCTTTATCAGCGAAGACGTGTAGGCTCTGGCCCCTCCAGCCCATCCGGCAGTTTGCCGTGTGATGTGGCTGAGTCGCCAGTTTCGAGTTCAGTTCGGGTCAGGAAAAAAAGTATCCATGGGAAAAGCACTGGTCATTGTGGAGTCGCCAGCCAAGGCCAAGACAATCAACAAGTATCTCGGTAACGAGTATGTGGTGAAGTCGAGTATCGGCCATATTCGCGACCTGCCCACCAGCGGCAGTGGCAAGACCGAAAGCAAACCCAAGGGTGGGCGCAAGACCGCTGCCAGCGAGCAGGAAAAGCAGCAGAAAGCCAGGGCGCAACTGGTCAAGCGCATGGGTGTCGATCCGGAGAACGACTGGAAAGCCCACTACGAAATTCTGCCCGGCAAGGAAAAGGTCGTCGACGAGCTGCGTCGTCTGGCCAAGGACGCCGACACCGTCTATCTCGCAACGGACTTGGACCGCGAAGGGGAAGCCATCGCCTGGCACCTGCGCGAGAGCATCGGTGGCGACGATTCACGCTACAAGCGCGTGGTGTTCAACGAAATCACCAAAAAGGCTATCCAGGAGGCGTTCTCGCAGCCTGGTGAGCTGGATATGAACCGGGTCAATGCCCAGCAGGCGCGTCGTTTCCTTGATCGCGTGGTGGGTTATATGGTTTCGCCGCTGTTGTGGCAGAAGATTGCTCGCGGGCTTTCTGCTGGCCGCGTGCAGTCGGTGGCGGTCAAGCTGATCGTTGATCGTGAGCGCGAAATCCGTGCCTTTGTGCCTGAGGAGTTCTGGGAGGTGCATGCGCGCCTGAACACGCCCAAGGCAGAAAGTGTCCGCTTCGAGGTGGTCAAGCAGAACGGTGAGACCTTCCGCCCGACCAACAAGGCGCAGACCGATGCCGCGCTGGCGGTGCTTGAAAATGCGGCCTACAAGGCGGTCAAGCGTGAGGACAAGCCGACCAGCTCGCGTCCGAATGCGCCCTTTATTACCTCCACACTGCAGCAGGCTGCCAGTACGCGCCTGGGTTTCAGTGTGAAGAAAACCATGATGATGGCCCAGCGTCTCTACGAGGCGGGTTACATCACCTATATGCGTACCGACTCGACCAATCTGTCGGCGGATGCCATTGCGATGGCGCGCAGCTATATCGAAAGCAACTTTGGCGACGCCTACCTGCCGGAAAAGCCGAACCTGTACAGCAGCAAGGAAGGCGCGCAGGAAGCACACGAAGCCATCCGTCCTTCCGACGTCAAGCTCAAGCAGACCGATCTCAAGGGCATGGAGCGCGATGCTGAACGTCTGTATGAGTTGATCTGGCGTCAATTTGTGGCGTGTCAGATGACGCCGGCCAAGTACCTGTCGACCAGTATCCAGGTAGCCGCTGGCGAGTTTGAGTTGCGTGCCAAGGGCCGCATTCTCAAGTTTGACGGCTATACCCGGGTGATGCCGCAGCAGGGCAAGGGCGGCGAAGACGAGGTGTTGCCGGAGATCAAGGTTGATGATGTGCTGGCGCTGCAGGGCCTGGACCCCAAGCAGCACTTCACCAAGCCGCCGGCGCGCTACGCCGAAGCCAGCCTGGTCAAGGAGCTGGAAAAGCGCGGCATTGGCCGCCCTTCGACCTATGCGTCGATTATTTCCACGATTCAGGATCGTGGCTACGTGACCCTGAATAACCGCCGGTTCTACGCCGAGAAGATGGGCGATATCGTTACCGAGCGCCTGAACGAGAGCTTCCCGAACCTGATGGACTATGGCTTTACCGCGAAGATGGAGGAGTCACTGGATGACGTCGCTCACGGTGAAGTGCTGTGGAAGCAGGTGCTGAATAATTTCTATGCCGATTTCAGTGCCAGGTTGAGTGCCGCCTCTGCGTCTGGTGAAGATAAGGGGATGCGCGCGAATCAGCCGACGATGACCGATATCCCGTGTCAGGATTGTGGTCGACCGATGATGATTCGTACGGCCTCGACGGGTGTGTTCCTCGGCTGTTCCGGTTATGCCCTGCCACCGAAAGAGCGTTGCAAGGCGACCATTAACCTGGTGCCGGGCAATGAAGTGGCGGCAGATGACGAAGAAGGCGAGTCTCGCGTGCTGCGTGGCAAGCATCGTTGCGCTATCTGCGGCACCGCGATGGACAGTTATCTGATCGACGAGCGGCGCAAGTTGCATGTCTGTGGTAACAACCCGGATTGCTCGGGTTTCGAGATCGAGACAGGTCAGTTCAAGATCAAGGGCTATGACGGTCCAACCCTTGAGTGCGACAAGTGCGGCAGCGAAATGCAGCTCAAGACCGGCCGTTTCGGCAAGTATTTCGGCTGTACCAACAGCGAGTGCAAGAACACCCGCAAGCTGCTGCGTAACGGTGAGGCCGCGCCGCCGAAAGCGGATCCGGTGCCGATGCCGGAACTCAAGTGTGAAAAGGTTGATGATGTATACGTACTGCGCGACGGTGCTTCCGGCCTGTTCCTGGCTGCAAGCCAGTTCCCGAAAAACCGGGAAACCCGGGCGCCTCTGGTCAAGGAGCTGATTCCGCACAAGGCGGAGATCGATCCGAAATACCACTTCCTGCTGGATGCGCCGGTGGCTGATCCTGACGGCAATCCGACTGTCGTGCGCTACAGCCGCAAGACCAAGGAGCAGTACGTGCAGACCGAAGTTGAGGGTAAGCCCACAGGGTGGCGGGCTTTCCATGATGGCAAGCAGTGGTCGGTGGATGACGGCCGCAGCAAGAAGGCCAAGCGGTAAGGCAGGCAACCATGGCTAATGAAGTCTATACCCGCACCAATCAGGCGTTGTATTTTGCCCGCCGTGCGATCGAGTCCTGGCAGCAGGCAGAGCAGAGCGACGCAATCGATGCACTGACGCAGGCGCAGTATCATCGTGAGCATGCGGTTTTTCATCTCTACCGGGGCGTATTGGCGCTGATTCATGAGGTGGCAGACCGGTACCGCTGGCCGCTGGTTGATGCGCGTCAGGTCGAATCGGTGCTGGTACCCGCGGTAGTCAGTCGGTTTCCCGGTCCCGAGCTGGCGGAACTCACCGAGCTGGCTGACAGCGCTGGTACCTGGCTGGCCGGTGTCATTGCCGCCTGGCAGCGATTGCAGGCACCGCCGCAGCCGGTCGACAACTCGACCAACTCGCTGATTGCCACCAGTGCCACGCCGGTCACCGAGTGGACCAGTGTGCAAGCCGAGGAGGCTCTGCAGGAGGTTTCCCGTCGCGTACGTGCCTATCGCGACGGCATGCAGGAATGGTGAAGGCGGGATCGCGGATGCCGTGAGTACGGCGCTGTGTTACACTGCGCGCAGTTCAGACAGGAGATATCCGCAATGCCTTCACCCTTCCTTGAAATCGTCGAGCTCGCCAATGGCAAGGTTGCTCTGCGCCGTTCCGACGAAGAGGGTGAGCCGTTGGTGGTGATCGAGTTTTCCCGCGATGCGCGGGAATATCTGCAGGAAAGCTATATTGAAGTTGCCAAGGCGATGATCAGTGCCGGCATGCAGGCCGCTGGCCAGATGATGGATGAGGATGACGACGGCGACGCCATCCCTGAAAGCCGTGTCCTGCATTAATCGACACCGCGATAGTTCAAAGGCCAGCATTGAGCTGGCCTTTTTTGTATCTGTTTTCAGCCCAGATGGACGTTCAGGCTGTGGCAGCGGCCGGCCTGGGCCGCTCGTTCCAGGCGCGGGGCAATGCAGCTGTCGTGATCAAGCCAGCTGACAACGGTATGGCTGCCGCCCATCCTGAGCAGGTCGCAGCAGAGTTTGAGGCTGTCCATGCCGGCCTTGGAGCGCACGATCATGATGCGTTGAGGGTCGAGGTTGGCGCCGCGAAGCCATTGCTGGCTGAGTGCAGCGGGCGGGTCGATCAGGGTAAGCCAGCGCCGGCTGTCTTTCTGGCTCAGTTCGCGCAGCACCGGGGCCAGCCACTGCAGGCACTGGCGGGCGCTGCCTTGCAGGGTCATCTCGCTGTAACTGCCATCCTGTTCATCATCCTGCGGCAGTGCCTGTGCTGGCTGCGCAAAGGCACGGTGCTTCAGGCGTGTTGCCATCAGGGCGTTGTGAAACAGGTCGGTCTGGGTCAGGGTCTGTTGCTCGGTGCGGGCGTACTGCATGATCAGCTCCTCAGCGGCGGATAACTCCGACGCTTAAACCTTCAATGGTAAGTTCCTGTTCTGCAAGGTCGATCTCAATCGGCCTGAAGTCCGGGTTTTCTGCAATCAGCGAGACCTTGCGGCCCTGGCGCTGAAAGCGTTTTACCGTGACTTCTTCTCCTATGCGGGCCACTACGACCTGCCCGTTACGGGCTTCGCTGGTGCGGTGTACTGCCAGCAGGTCGCCGTCCATGATGCCGATGTCTTTCATGCTTTCCCCATGGACCCGCAGCAGGTAGTCGGCGCGGGGAGTGAAAAAGTCGGGGGAGATACGGCAATGGTCTTCGATATTTTCAAGCGCCAGAATCGGCGCACCGGCTGCCACTCGACCGATCACCGGAAGCTGGTCATCACTGGCTTCGCTATCCGATTCCGGCAGGCGAATACCGCGCGAGGCGCCGGGGATCATCTCGATAGCGCCCTTGCGGGCCAGGGCGCGCAGATGGTCTTCGGCTGCGTTGGGCGACTTGAAGCCCAGAGTCTTGGCAATATCGACGCGCGTCGGCGGGTAGCCGTTGCTGTCCATGTATTCCTTGATGAACGCCAGAACCTGCTGTTGTCGCGCGGTAAGTTTCTGCATGGCGGGTTGCCTGTGTTTTTATCCAGTAACTGAGATTATATACAGTTGTTTTGCTCCGGCAACCCCTAATTTTCGTGTCGCTGTTCACCGCTTTGCCAAAGGGAGGATGGGATTTACGTGGGCAGGAAGGTAGTCTGGGGTTGACACTAAAATCGTTTTAAACGTATGTTTGAAACGAATGTTTGCCTCACTTGGGGGAGCGCATGGCGCAGTCCGACACGGTCAAGCGAATACTTGACGCCGCAGAACAGCTTTTTGCCGAAAAGGGTTTCGCGGAAACCTCTCTACGCCTGATTACCAGCAAGGCAGGCGTCAATCTGGCCGCGGTCAACTACCATTTTGGCTCAAAGAAGGCATTGATTCAGGCCGTATTCGTCCGGTTCCTGGATCCCTTCGTCAGCAGCCTTGAGAAGGAACTGGATCTGCGCGAGTCGCGTGACAAGGGCGCGCCACCCAGTCTTGAGGTGCTGCTCGAAATGCTGGTTCAGCAGGCGCTGGCAGTGAAGCCGCGCAACGGCCATGACCTCTCAACCTTCATGCGGTTGCTAGGGCTCGCATTCAACCAGAGCCAGGGCCATCTGCGCAAATACCTCAGCGAGGTGTATGGCAAGGTATTTCAGCGTTATATGCAGCTTCTGGTCAGTGCTGTGCCGGGCATACCTCCGCAGGAGCTGTTCTGGCGCGTTCACTTTATGCTCGGCAGCGCGGCCTTCACCATGTCCAGCATGAAGGCGCTGCGTGCGATTGCGGAGGCGGAGCTGGGCGAGCCGCGTCCGGTCGACGATGTGTTGCGGCTGATGGTTCCGTTCCTGGCAGCCGGAATGCGCGCCGAGAGCGCGACGTTGAGCCGGCCCGAGGCGATGGCGCTGTAACCTGCATTTACCTCCGCTGCGCTGTCCGCTAAGGTGTGCGCAGCGCTGGAGGTGACATGCAGCTCGATCATATTCATATTTCCCTGAACGATCAGACCCTGGTTGGCTTCTGCGCTGGCGAGGTTGTCTGTCGTTATGCCGTATCCACAGCGCTTAATGGCCCTGGCGAGCAGGAAGGGTCTGGCTGCACGCCGCGCGGCGCCCATCGGGTGCGCGCTCGAATCGGCGATGGTCAGCCGCTGGGTGCCGTGTTCATCGGCCGGCGTCCCACCGGGGAGGTATGGACCCGGGCGCTGGCGGAGCAATTTCCCGAGCGTGACTGGATTTTGACCCGAATTCTCTGGCTCTGCGGTGAGCAGGTCGGATTCAACCGCGGTGGCCGGGTTGATTCCCAGCGCCGCTATATCTATCTGCATGGTACCGGCGACGATCAGCCGATGGGTGCGCCGCTGTCCCATGGCTGCATTCGTCTGCGTAATGCCGACATGCTGGAACTGTTCGAGCGCACGCCGGTCGGTTGTAGCGTTCAGATTGACGCGCAGTGATGATGCGCTGTCGTTTTCAGGAGAAGCAATATTGAAACAGGGTGCCTTGATGCTGGATCTGCCTGGCCTTTGGCTGGAAGCAGAGGACAGGCAGATGTTGCGTCAGCCGGAAGTCGCCGGCTTGATCTTGTTTGCGCGCAATACAGAATCGCCGCGCCAGGTCGCCGAGCTGGTAAGGGCCATCCGCAAGGAGCGCCCGGACATGCTGATAGCGATAGACCAGGAAGGCGGGCGCGTTCAGCGCCTGCGCCGTGACGTACTCAGGCTGCCCGCGCTGGCTGACGTCGCTGCGGTGGATGACGCGCAGGCTGACGCGGTGGCCCGGGCTGCTGCCTGGGTAATGGCGACCGAGATGCTGGCCTGTGGTATCGATATCAGCTTTGCGCCGGTTCTTGATCTTGATTACGGTCGCAGTCAGGTGATCGGTAATCGCTCGCTTGGCGGCGATCCTGATCGCGTGGCACGTCTCGCCAGTGCCTATATTGATGGTCTGCACGCGGCGGGTATGGCGGCCACCGGCAAGCACTTCCCTGGCCACGGCTGGGCCGAGGCGGATTCGCACTTTGCGCTGCCGGTGGATGACCGGTCACTGGAGGATATTCGCCAGAGCGATCTGGTGCCCTTTGCGGCGCTTGCCGGCAAGCTGGACGGCATCATGCCGGCCCACGTGGTGTATTCGCAGGTTGATGCGTTGCCCGCCGGATTCTCGACCTGCTGGCTGCAGGACATCCTGCGCGCAGAGCTGGGTTTTGATGGCGTTATCTTCAGTGATGATCTGACCATGGCCGGCGCGCATGCGGTTGGCGGTATGGCAGAGCGGATCGATGCCGCGCAGGCGGCGGGGTGCGACATGCTGCTGATCTGCAATGATCGTGCGGCGGCGGAAGAAGGGCTGGTGCACGCGCAGAAGCAAGGCTTGCAATGCCCGGCCCGCATCGCTCGCATGCTGACGCTCAGGCCGGCCGGTGCCGATTACCATGCGACGCCTGAATGGCGTCAGGCTGTTTCCTTGCTGAGGGAGTTTGATCTGGTTTGAATGATTTCATCGAACAGTTGCCGGAGCAGTTGCAGCTCGATCAGCTTCCGCTGATTGGCGAGGCCTGGATCTACCATGTGTTTGCCGTGGTGCTGGCGTCGCTGGTGACCGCCTATATCGCCAAGCGTGTGCTGGACCACATGCAAAAGCGTGCCGAGAAAACCCGCAATATCTGGGACGATGCGCTGGTCGATGCGGCCCGGCGCCCGGCCTGGGTGCTGATCTGGAGTATGGGGCTGCTTTGGGCGGCGCGGATTACTGCGCTGCAGATGGATGATGATCTGGCAGCGGTGCTGGATCAGGTGCAGCGGGTGCTGCTGATCGTGCTGCTGACCTGGTTCATCCTGCGCATGATGCGGCAGGTTGAGCAGCGGCTTGTTGATCCTGCCTACAGGGAGACTCCGGCCGACAAAACGACGGTTGGTGCGATTGGCAAGTTGCTCAGGGCTTCTGTGGTCATCACTGCGGCGCTGGTCGTGTTGCAGTCGCTCGGATACAGCATTTCCGGGGTGCTGGCATTTGGTGGTATTGGTGGTATTGCCGTCGGCTTTGCTGCCAAGGATCTGCTTGCGAACTTCTTCGGCGGGCTGATGATCTATCTGGATCGCCCCTTTGTGGTGGGCAACTGGATACGCTCGCCGGATCGCAACATTGAAGGTACCGTCGAGGATATCGGCTGGCGTTTGACCCGGATTCGCACCTTCGACAAGCGCCCTCTATACATCCCCAACGCGGTGTTCGCCAATATTGTGGTGGAAAACCCCTCGCGCATGACCCATCGGCGAATTTACGAGCATATCGGTATTCGCTATGACGATATCAAGCGCATGGAGCCCATTGTGGCGGATGTGCGCAAGATGCTGCAGGCGCATGAGGATATCGATCAGGAACAGACTCTGATGGTGTTCTTTGATCGCTGCTCGCCGTCGTCGGTGGATTTCTTTATCTACTGCTTCACGACGCCGGTATGGGCCGAGTTCCACCGGGTGAAGGAGGATGTGCTGTTGAAGATTCTGGCGATCGTCGAGAAGCATGAGGCTCAGGTCGCATTTCCGACGTCGACCATTCATTTGCCGGATGCGCTTGAGTTGCGCAGCGCTCAGCTTGCCGACGGGCGGCCGCGCGATTCTGTGCGTGAGCTGCAGGAGAGTGACGCGTGAGCGGGATTTGGGGTGTTATCGGTGGTACCGGCCTCAGTGCCCTGGACGGTCTGGAAATCGAGAGTGAAGAGCTGATTCAGACTCCTTGGGGTGCGCCTTCTGCGCCGGTTGTCCGTGGCCGTATTGACGGGCAGGCGGTCTGTTTTCTGGCGCGGCATGGTCATCCGCATCGGATACCGCCGCATCGGGTCAATTACCGGGCAAACCTCTGGGCGCTGCGGGAAGCCGGAGTTGATCGCATCGTTGCGGTCAATGCGGTCGGCGGTATTCACCCGCAGTTGCAGACCGGCACGTTCTGCGTGCCGGATCAGCTGATCGACTATACGTGGGGGCGTGCCTCGACTTACTTCGAGGATGATCTGCAAAGCGTCACCCACATTGATTTCACCTCGCCCTACGACGAGCCAGTGCGCGAGCAGCTGCTGGCCGCCCTCAAGGCGCAGAATATCGGTTGTCTGCCGTTTGGCGTCTACGCGGCAACCCAGGGGCCGCGGCTGGAAACTGCGGCCGAGATTCGAAGGTTGGAGCGCGATGGCGCGGATCTGGTCGGCATGACCGGTATGCCCGAGGCGGCGCTGGCCCGAGAGCTGGGGCTCGCCTACGCCTGTCTGGCGCTGGTGGTCAATCCGGCGGCCGGCAAGGCGACCGAGGTGATTACCATGGAAGCTATCGAGGCGGTTGTCGTGGCAGGCATGCAGCAGGTCAAGGCTGTGCTGCAGCGGCTATTGCAGGGCCCGCCACACGCCTGAGTGTGCGGCGGGCTGAGGTGATCAGCGGCTGATGGTGACCAGCATGCCAAGGCTCTGATGGTCCAGGTAATGAACTTCACCCGGGCGCAATGCGCGGGTTTGATGCAGGAACTCGGAAATCAGTGGCGTCTCGGACTGCAGTTGCAGTTCCGCCGCTGAGCGGTTGCGCCAGAACGCTACCTTCAGTTCGGTCAGGGTTGCCTGGCGCAGGTTAACCAGCCCCTGAATCGGATAAACCCCGTTTTCTGGATTGCCGCGGTGCAGGGCGACGACCAGGTCGTTATCCAGTGGTTGTGACCATGCCTGATGCAGGTAGATCTGATAGCCGTTCTGCTCCAGCTTGCGGGCCTGGTCACTGAGGCGGTAGCGGGTCTGGTCGATGGCGCGAACATCGGTTCGCGCAGTGTTTTCCAGATCTACCGCGTCTACTTCCCAATCAAGCTCCGGATTGCTGCCCTGTACCAACGGTGCCGACGGCTGACCGAAAAAGACGACTTCGACCAGATACTCTTCGGCGCTGGCCACCAGCGAGAAGCCGGCCAGGGTGGACAGCAGGGCAATCGAGAGCAGTTTGCTCAGCAGTTTCATGGGCGTTTTCCTTTGCCTTGAGGGGTGTCTTTCGGGATGTTGGCGAGGCGCTCGAACAGGGCTTCGACCGTGTTCAGGCGCAGCTCGGCATTGCCCATGGGCGAATTGAAGCGAAATACCGTAGCGCCTTCAAGTCGATAGCGCTGCGGGTTGTCCTGAATCATGCGCACCAGCACCATCGGATCGATGCGGGTATCTGCAGCAAACTCGATACGGCCATGCTCGGCACCCACGTCAATCTTGGTAATGCCCAGCGGCTCGCAACGCAGTTTCAGCGAGGTGATCCGGAACAGGGTTTTTACCGGTTCCGGCAGCAGGCCGAAGCGGTCGATCATTTCAACCTGAAGATCCTTCAGAGCATCCTCGTCTGCGGCGTTGGCGATGCGCTTGTAGAGGATCAGGCGGGCGTGCACGTCGGGCAGGTAGTCTTCGGGAATCAGCGCCGGCAGGCGCAGATTGATATCGGTTCCGCCGCCCAGTGGTTGTTCCAGCTCAGGCTGCTTGCCTTGCTTGATCGCCTTGACGGCGCGTTCGAGCATTTCCATGTACAGGGTAAAGCCGACCGCCTGAATCTGGCCGCTCTGGCCTTCGCCCAGCAGTTCGCCGGCGCCGCGAATTTCGAGGTCGTGAGTGGCCAGAGTGAAACCGGCGCCCAGGTCCTGGGCGCCGGCGATGGCTTCCAGGCGTTTCTCTGCGTCGCTGGTGATCTTTCGGCCTTCCGGAGTAAGCAGGTAGGCATAGGCCTGGTGGTGGCTGCGGCCAACGCGCCCGCGCAGCTGATGCAATTGGGCCAGGCCGAACTTGTCGGCGCGCTCAATGATGATGGTGTTGGCGCTGGGTACGTCGATGCCGGTTTCGATGATGGTGCTGGTAACCAGAATATTGAAGCGGCGATGGTAGAAATCGCGCATCACCTGTTCCAGTGCACGCTCGGGCATCTGGCCGTGGCTGATGCCAATGCGCGCTTCCGGCACCAGTTCGGCCAGATCGGCAGCGCATTTTTCGATGGTCTCGACGTCGTTGTGCAGATAGTAGACCTGGCCGCCGCGCAGCAGCTCACGCAGGATCGCTTCCTTGACCACGGGCTTCTGTTGGACCATGACAAAGGTCTTGACCGACAGTCGGCGTGCGGGCGGTGTGGCGATGATCGACAGGTCGCGCATGCCGGAAAACGACATGTTCAGGGTGCGCGGGATTGGGGTGGCGGTCAGGGTCAGCACATCGACTTCGCTGCGCAGTGCTTTGAGTGCTTCTTTCTGGCGCACACCAAAGCGGTGCTCTTCGTCGATGATCACCAGGCCGAGATCCTGGAACTGGACGTCGCCCTGCAGCAGCTTGTGGGTGCCGATCATGATGTCGACCTTACCCTCGGCCAGTTCGGCGGCCGCGGCTTTGACTTCCTTGGCGGATTTGAAGCGCGACATGACTTCCACGCGCACCGGCCAGTTGGCGAAGCGGTCCTTGAAGCTGTTGTAGTGTTGCTGGGCGAGCAGGGTGGTCGGCACCAGCACCGCAACCTGCTTGCCGCTGTGCACTGCGAGGAAGGCCGCGCGCATGGCGACCTCGGTCTTGCCGAAGCCGACATCGCCGCAGACCAGGCGGTCCATCGGCTGCGGGCTGGTCATGTCCTTGAATACCGCCTCAATGGCGGCCAACTGGTCGGCGGTTTCCTCAAACGGGAAGTCGTCGGCAAAGCTCTGGTAGTCCTGTTCCGGGTCGGCGAAGCTGAAGCCCTGGCGCGCGGCGCGGCGGGCATATACGTCGAGCAGTTCGGCAGCGACGTCGCGAACTTTCTCGGCGGCCTTGCGACGCGCCTTCTGCCATTGATCAGAGCCCAGACGGTGCAGTGGCGCACTGTCGTCATCGCTGCCGGAATAGCGGGCAATCAGGTGCAGGTTGGCGACCGGCACGTACAGCGTCGCCTCGTCGGCGTACTCCAGTACCAGAAACTCGGCCTGCTGATCTTCAACGGTCAGGTTGGTAAGACCCCGATAGCGGCCGACGCCGTGGTCGATATGAACCACCGGCGCGCCTTCGCGCAGCTCGGTCAGGTTTCGGATGACCGCGTCGCCCAGATCGGTCGCCTTGCCACGGCGGCGGCGCTGCATGACACGCTGGCCGAACAGCTGGCTTTCGGCAATCAGGGCAACGGCGGCACTGTTGATCAGCATGCCTTGGTCGAGCGGCGCGATAGTGATGGCGACGGGGCTGCTGCCGGTGCTGAAGGCCGGCCAGCTGTCGACGTCATCCGGTTTGATCCGGATGCGGGCGAGCAGCTCGGTCAGCGCTTCGCGGCGTCCGGCGGTCTCGGCGACAAACAGGGTGCGGCCCGGGTGCTGCTGCAGGAAGCGTTGAAGCTCTGCCAGCGGGTTTTCCAGCTTATTGTCGATCGCCAGGTCGGGCGGCAGCGGGCAATCAAATACGCTGGCCTGCGATTCGTCAGGACGATCCTGATGGCAGACAATGCGCGGATGCTGTTTGAGCAGCGCAAAGGCTTCCTCTACCGGCAGAAACAATTCGCCTGGCGGCAGCAGCGGGCGAGTTGGGTCTACGCCCTGTTCGCTGTGGCGGGTGCGTACGTCCTGCCAGAAGTGCTCGGCGTTCTGCTCGATGCCGGGCAGGGTGAACAGCCGGGTATTGTTCGGCAGGTAGTCGAACAGGCTGGCCAGTTCGTCGAAGAACAGCGGCAGATAGTACTCAATGCCTGGTGGAACAAGGCCTTCGCTGAGGTCCATGTACAGCGGGCAACGCCGATGATCCACTTCAAAGCGTTCGCGAAAGCGCGCGCGAAAGCCAGTCAGCGCAGACTTGTCGAGCGGGAACTCCTTGGCCGGCAGCAGGTGGATGCGGTCTACCTTGTCGATCGAGCGCTGGGTTTCCGGATCAAAGGTGCGCAGCGTCTCGATCTCGTCGTCCAGCAGGTCGATGCGGTAGGGCAGTGCACTACCCATTGGATAGAGATCCAGCAGCGCTCCGCGTACCGCGTAGTCTCCGTGTTCGTAGACCGTGTCGACGCAGCGGTAGCCGGCCGCGTCGAGGTTGATGCGCATCCGGTCGATGTCCAGTTGCTGGCCAATCTCCAGCAGCAGGACCGAGCCGCCCAGAAACTCACGCGGCGGCAGCCGGTGCAGCACCGTGGTCATGGGTACAACAAGGATGCCCTGGCCGATGCGAGGCAGCTGGAACAGCGTTTTAAGGCGCTGGGAGATGATGTCCTGGTGCGGAGAGAAACGGTCGTACGGCAGGGTTTCCCAGTCGGGGAAGCTGATGACGGGGAGCTGTGGTGCGAAAAAGCGCAGCTCCTGCTCGAGACTGTCGGCGGCAGCGGTGTCGGGTGTGATCACCAGGCTCAGGCCGTCGTGCTGCTGGGCACCTTCGGCGATGGCCAGGGCGCGAGCGGCGCCCTGCAGGCCGGACCAGTACAGGCGGTTGCCGGTGGCGGCCGTCAATGGAGGAGATAGCAGCAGCTTTGATGCGGGCATGCGATAACTCTTGAGGTCGGTTCGGTGGCGTGCTGGCCGATGCTAGGCTGGCAACGGCAGGCAGTTTACCGTGCTAGTTGCGTTTGTGCCCGCACCGGCTGGATTTTGTCCTGATCATTGCCTATGGTGCGCGCTGAAAGCATAATATGCGCCCTTTGGTTATCAAGACTTGGAAGGTAAAGCCGTGACTCAAGCCCAATTTGAGCAGTGTCTGGAAAACTGGACGGACCGTGAAGCCACCGCTGAGGCGATGATTCCTCTGATTGGCCGTCTGTACCGTGAGCATAACGTTGTCACCTCCGTCTACGGTCGTGGCCTGGTCAATCGCTCGGTCATCAGCCTGCTGAAATCCCACCGTTTCGCTCGTCAGATCGATGACAATGAGCTGTCGGTTCATGACACCTTCCCGGTTCTGAAGGAGCTGCTGGACCTGAACCTGGGCCCGGCCTCCATCGATCTTGCCCGTCTGGTCAACAAGTTCCGTGCCTCCGGCAGCGACGACCTGAATGCCTTCCTGCGGGTCGAGCTGGCCAGTGTTATCGGCAAGACCGGCGAGCGCCGTCAGGGTCGTGATGTGGTGTTGTACGGCTTCGGTCGCATCGGTCGGCTGCTGGCGCGCATCATGATCGAGAAGGCCGGTGCCGGTGATGGCCTGCGCCTGCGCGCCATCGTTGTCCGCAAGGGCGCAGCCAACGACCTGTCCAAGCGTGCCAGTCTGCTGCGTCGTGATTCGGTTCACGGCTCCTTCCAGGGCACCATCACCATTGATGAAGAAAACAACACCATCACTGCCAACGGCAACCTGATTCAGGTTATCTACGCCAGCGATCCGACCAGCATCGATTACACAGCCTACGGTATCGAAGACGCCATTGTTGTCGACAACACCGGTGTGTGGCGTGACGAAGCGGGTCTGTCCCAGCACCTGCAGTGCAAGGGCGCGTCCCAGGTAGTGCTGACTGCGCCGGGCAAGGGTGACCTGAAGAATATCGTTCATGGCATCAACCACGCTGCCATTACACCCGAAGACAAGATCATTTCTGCGGCGTCCTGCACCACCAATGCCATCGTGCCGGTGCTGAAAGCGATCAACGACAAGTTCGGTATCGCCAATGGTCACGTTGAGACGGTTCACTCGTACACCAACGACCAGAATCTGATCGACAACTTCCACAAGGGCAATCGTCGTGGTCGCAGTGCCGCGCTGAACATGGTTATCACCGAGACCGGTGCAGCCAAGGCGGTCGCCAAGGCACTGCCGGAGCTGGCTGGTAAGCTGAGCGGCAACGCCATCCGTGTTCCGACTCCGAACGTCTCGATGGCGATTCTGAACCTGAACCTGGAAAAGTCGACCAATCGCGATGAGGTTAACGACTACCTGCGTCACATGGCGCTGCACTCCGAGCTGCACAAGCAGATTGACTTCACCAACTCGCAGGAAGTGGTTTCCACTGACTTCGTGGGTTCGCGTCACGCTGGTGTGGTCGATGCCGAAGCAACCATCTGCAACGACAATCGTGTGATTCTGTACGTGTGGTACGACAACGAGTTCGGTTACAGCTGCCAGGTTGTGCGCATTCTGGAAGATATGGCTCACGTCAATCCGCCGGCGTTCCCGGTCTGATTTTCGGATATGTCAGCAACAAAAAAGGCGCTTCGGCGCCTTTTTTGTTGCTTGCTTTCTGCTTTTGCTGTGTTGCTAGCGCAGCAGGGCGCTGCGCAGGTCGTCAGACAGCCCGTTCTGGCCAAGCCAGATGCCAAGGTACGCATCGGCCAGCCCCGGCGTCTTGCTGCTGAAACTGAGCTGATTGTTATGGTACAGCTGGAGTTCTCCGTCGGCAGTGCGAGCCAGGCTGTAGGTGTCTCCCTCGCTGACGTCGACGAAATGGGTGTGCAACTGGTCGATGTCGGCTTGCAGTTGGGCAAGTCGGGATGCCGGGTGCTGGCGCTCCAGTGTGACCTGCGCGGCCTTGATCATGTCATCCCGGTCTATCGAGCGGTGATACTGCAGGGTTAGTCGAACCGGTTGACCGCTGTCGAGAATACCGGTCAGGTTGCTGTTGCTCGGGGCGCACAGTGTGGCGGTGTAGACATCCACGAACAGGTAGCGAAACAGGTGCTGATTGCGGGTAGTCAGCGTCGTCTCGGTGGTTGCTGCGGCGCTGGTTGAAGCGAGCAGCAGCAAAGCGCTGAGGAAGATGCTCGGCAGTGACATGTGAATCTCCCTGGTTGGATGATTTGTGATCAGTTTATGTTGGTTGGACCGCTTTTCGGACAAACTGATCGCTGGGTCTGAAGATCAGTGTTTCCGCGTATTTCAGGATCGCCCCGAAAGGGCTGCCGGTGTTATCGATTTCATCAATGGGGGCAATTTAAAAACCGAAAAATCCCGGGGCTCGGTAGCATTGAGTAGTCATGCTCTTTATACTTGGCGGGATTTTTTATGGGGGTTTGAGGCTGCTCCGATTCGTGCCTGCGTTGGCTGTCAGCACGGATGGGACAACGCATTTGCGTTCGCTTTGGCAGCCCCGCCCGTGAAGATTTCAAACAGTGATTAGGCTATTCGTATGATAAAAATCAAACGGGGCTTGGATCTGCCAATCACCGGTTCTCCCGAACAGCGCATTGAAGACGCTCGTGCGGTGCGTAGTGTTGCCGTCGTCGGCTTCGACTACCACGGCATGAAGCCGACCATGGAAGTGCGTGAGGGAGATCGGGTCAAACTTGGACAGGTTCTGTTCAGCGACAAGAAAACTCCTGGTGTGGTCTTTACCGCGCCTGCCGCTGGTGTCGTCAGCGCAATCAATCGTGGTGACAAGCGTGTTTTGCAGTCGGTCGTTATCGAGATCGACGGCGATGACGCCGAGACCTTTCCTGCCCATGACGCCAAAGCGCTGGATGGCCTGGCGCCCCAGCAGATTCGCGAGCAGCTGATCGGCTCGGGTCTGTGGACTGCGCTGCGCACCCGCCCCTACAGCAAGACCCCGGCTGTCGATGCTGAGCCCAGTTCGATTTTTGTCACAGCAATGGACTCCAATCCGCTGGCGGCCGATCCGGCTGTCATCATCAAGGAGCACGCTGCAGACTTCGAAAACGGTCTGAAGGTTCTGGCACGGCTGGCCAAGGTATGGCTGTGCAAGGCTGATGGTGTCAGCCTGCCGGGCGAAGGGGTCAGTGGTGTCAGTACCGAGAGCTTTGCCGGTCCGCACCCTGCAGGCCTGCCCGGTACCCATATCCATTTCCTTGATCCGGTTAACGAGAGCAAGAGCGTCTGGCAGATCAACTACCAGGACGTGATCGCCTTCGGTGTGCTGTTCACCCAGGGTCGTATCTGGACTGATCGCTATGTCGCCCTCGCTGGCCCGCAGGTAGAGAAACCCCGTCTGCTGAAAACTCGCCTGGGTGCCAATCTGGACGAGCTGACCGCTGGCGAGCTGAAAGCCGGCAATAACCGGGTGATTTCCGGCTCGGTGTTCGGTGGTCGCGCCGTTCGTGGTCCGATCGCTTACCTGGGACGCTTTCACTCCCAGGTGTCGGTTCTCAAGGAAGGCAACGAGCGCCAGATGCTGCACTATCTGCGTGCTGGCGTGAACAAGCACTCTGTTCTGAATATCTTCGTTTCCAAGCTGGCGCCGTCGCGCCTGTTCAATTTTGATACCAGCACCAACGGCAGTCCGCGTGCCATGGTCCCGGTAGGCAACTACGAACTGGTGATGCCGCTGGATATCCTGCCGACCCAGTTGCTGCGTTATCTGGTAGTCGGTGACACCGATATGGCCCAGAAGCTGGGTGCACTGGAGCTGGATGAAGAAGATCTGGCGCTGTGCAGCTACGTCTGTGCCGGCAAGTACGAGTACGGCCCGATTCTTCGGGATAACCTGACTCGCATCGAGAAGGAGGGCTGACATGAGCCTGCGTTCATTCCTCGACAAGATCGAGCACAACTTCGAGAAGGGCGGCAAGCACGAAAAGTGGTACGCCCTCTACGAAGCCATTGATACCTTCTTCTACCGCCCGGGCAGCGTCACCAAGACGACTGCGCACGTGCGCGACGGTCTCGACCTCAAGCGCATGATGATTACCGTATGGCTGTGCACCTTCCCGGTAATTTTCTACGGGATGTACAACATCGGTTTCCAGGCCAACAGCATTTATGCCGGCAACCCGGATCTGCTGGCTGCCCAGGATAACTGGCGTCTGGCGCTGATCGCCATGTTTGCCGGTTTCGATCCGGCCAGCCTGTGGGACAACCTGATCCACGGTGCAGCCTACTTCCTCCCGGTCTATGCCGTGACCTTCCTGGTCGGCGGTTTCTGGGAAGTGGTATTCGCCTCCATCCGCAAGCATGAAGTCAACGAAGGCTTCTTCGTGACCTCCATCCTGTTTGCCCTGATCGTGCCGCCGAGCATTCCGCTGTGGCAGGTCGCGCTGGGTATCAGCTTTGGTGTTGTGATCGGCAAGGAAGTGTTCGGCGGTACCGGTAAAAACTTCCTCAACCCGGCGCTGACCGGTCGTGCGTTTCTGTTCTTCGCCTACCCGGCGCAGATGTCTGGTGACGCGGTCTGGACTGCTGTCGACGGCTTCGCGGGTGCTACAGCGCTGAGCATGGCTGCCTCCGGCGGCGTTGAGCAGATCGTTGCCAGCGGCCTGACCTGGCTGGACGCCTTCTACGGCAACATGCAGGGTTCCATGGGCGAAGTGTCTACCCTGGCCATCTTCATCGGTGGTGCGGTGCTGCTGCTGACCAAGATCGCCAACTGGCGCATCGTTGCCGGCGTGATGCTCGGTATGGTCGCCACCAGCCTGCTGTTCAACATGATTGGCTCCGACACCAACCCGATGTTCGCCATGCCCTGGTACTGGCACATGGTTGTGGGCGGGTTCGCTTTCGGCATGATCTTCATGGCGACCGATCCGGTATCGGCGTCGATGACCAACACCGGCAAGTGGTTCTTTGGTGCCCTGATCGGTCTGATGGTTATCCTGATCCGTGTCGTCAACCCGGCGTTCCCCGAGGGCATGATGCTGGCGATTCTGTTCGCCAACCTGTTTGCTCCGCTCATCGACCACTTCGTGGTTCAGGCCAACATCAAACGGAGGCTTGCACGTAATGTCCGCTAAGAAAGAATCCGTTGCCCGCACGCTGACGGTCGCGCTGCTTGTCTGTCTGGTCTGCTCCGTTGTGGTATCCGCCGCCGCGGTTGCGCTCAAACCGGTACAGACGACCAACAAACTGCAGGACAAGCAGCGCAACATTCTGCAGATTGCCGGTTTGTTTGATCCGGGCGCCAGTGTGCAGGAGCAGTTCCAGCAGATCACGCCGCGTCTGGTTGATCTGCGCACCGGCGAGTTCAGTGACGCCCTTGATGCGCTGACCTTCGATCAGCAGAAAGCGTCGAAAGATCCGGCCATGTCCCAGCAGCTGGATGGCGAACAGGACATTGCCAGCATCCGTCGCCGCGCTGACTACTCCACTGTGTATGTAGTGGAAAACCCCGATGGCAGCATCAAGACCCTGATTTTGCCGATCCACGGTTATGGCCTGTGGTCCACCCTCTACGGCTTTATGGCGCTGGAAAGCGATCTGAAAACCGTCGTGGGTCTGGGCTTCTATCAGCATGCCGAAACCCCCGGTCTGGGCGGTGAGGTGGATAACCCGAACTGGAAGGCGCAATGGACCGGCAAGGTTGTCTTTGACGAGTCCGGCAAGCCTGCGATTAGCGTAGTCAAGGGTTCGGTTGATCCGAGTAACCCCAATGCCGAACACCAGGTGGACGGTCTGGCTGGCGCCACACTGACCAGCCGGGGCGTAGAAAACCTGGTGCGTTTCTGGCTGGGTGAAGACGGCTTTGGTCCGTTCCTCGAACATCTTCGTGCAGGGGAGGCATAATCATGGCTAAGGCCACTGCAAAACAGGTTCTGTTCGAGCCTATTTTCAGCAACAACCCGATTGCCCTGCAGATCCTCGGGATCTGCTCGGCACTGGCGGTTACCACCAGCCTGAGCGTGACCCTGGTCATGTGTATCGCGCTGACCTCGGTAACGGCACTGTCGAACTTCTTTATCTCGATCGTGCGTAACCAGATCCCCAGCTCGATTCGTATGATCGTGCAGATGGTGATCATCGCGTCGCTGGTAATCGTGGTAGACCAGGTGCTCAAGGCCTACGCCTACAGCATCAGCAAGCAGCTGTCGGTCTTCGTCGGTCTGATCATCACCAACTGTATCGTGATGGGTCGCGCCGAAGCCTTTGCCATGCAGAATCCGCCGCACATGAGCTTCCTCGATGGTGTGGGTAACGGTCTGGGCTACAGCTTCATTCTGATCTGCGTTGCGGTCATCCGCGAGCTGTTTGGTGCCGGCAAGCTGTTCGGTATCGAAATCCTGCCGCTGGTCAGTGCCGGTGGCTGGTATCAGCCCAACGGCCTGCTGCTGCTGCCGCCGTCTGCGTTCTTCATCATTGGTCTGATCATCTGGGCGCTGCGCTCCTGGAAGAAGGATCAGGTGGAAGCTGCAGAGTTCAAGATGGCGCCGCAAAGCCGTGCCATGAAGGAGGCCATGTAAGCCATGATTGAACATTACATCAGCCTGCTGGTGCGGGCGATTTTCGTCGAAAACATGGCGCTGGCCTTCTTCCTGGGGATGTGTACCTTTATCGCCATCTCCAAGAAGGTTCAGACCGCGCTGGGTCTGGGTATTGCGGTGGTTGTGGTATTGACCATCACGGTTCCGGCCAACAACCTGATCTACACCTACTTGCTCAAGGATGGCGCGCTGGCCTGGGCCGGCATGCCGAACGTTGATCTGAGCTTCCTGGGTCTGCTCAGCTATATCGGTGTCATCGCGGCGATCGTGCAGATCCTCGAGATGCTGCTCGACAAGTTCGTGCCTGCGCTCTACAACGCGCTGGGTGTGTTCCTGCCGCTGATTACCGTTAACTGCGCGATCATGGGTGCCTCCCTGTTCATGGTTGAACGTGACTACGCCTTCGGTGAAAGCGTGGTGTATGGCGCCGGTGCCGGTATCGGCTGGGCGCTGGCCATCGTTGCCCTGGCGGGCATCCGTGAAAAGCTCAAGTACAGCGATGTACCGGACGGGCTTCGTGGCCTGGGCATCACCTTCATTACTGTTGGTCTGATGTCGCTGGGCTTCATGTCCTTCTCCGGCGTTCAACTGTAAGAGGAGCTGTAACTGATGAACATGGAAATCTATCTGGGCGTCGGAATGTTTACCGCGATCGTGCTGTCGCTGGTGGCCATCATTCTGATCGCCCGTTCCAAGCTGGTCAGCAGCGGCGATGTCACCATCGACATCAACGGTGAGCGCAAGGTCACTGTGGCTGCCGGCTCCAAGCTGCTCAATACCCTCGCCAGCAATGGCGTGTTCCTGTCCTCTGCCTGTGGCGGTGGCGGTACCTGTGCCCAGTGCAAGTGCATTGTGAAAAGCGGTGGCGGCGAGATGCTGCCGACCGAGGAGTCGCATTTCACCAAGCGCGAAGCGAAGGAAGGCTGGCGCCTGTCCTGCCAGACTCCGGTCAAGCAGGATATGGAAATTGAAGTGCCTGAAGAAGTCTTCGGCGTGAAGAAGTGGGAGTGCACTGTCGCTTCCAACCCGAACGTCGCAACCTTCATCAAGGAACTGACCCTGAAGCTGCCGGAAGGCGAGAACGTTGACTTCCGTGCCGGTGGTTATGTGCAGCTGGAATGTCCGCCGCACACCGTCCACTACAAGGATTTCGACATTCAGCCGGAATTCCGTGGTGACTGGGACAAGTTCAACCTGTGGAAGTACGTATCGAAGGTCGATGAGACGACTATTCGTGCCTATTCCATGGCGAACTATCCGGAAGAAAAGGGGCTGGTGAAGTTCAACATCCGTGTGGCTTCGCCGCCGCCCGGTCGTGATGACCTGCCGCCCGGCAAGATGTCCTCCTGGGTGTTCTCGCTGAAACCGGGTGACAAGGTTACCGTGTACGGTCCCTTTGGTGAGTTCTTTGCGCGTGATACCGACGCCGAGATGGTCTTTATCGGTGGCGGTGCCGGCATGGCTCCGATGCGTTCGCACATCTTCGACCAGCTCAAGCGCCTGCACTCCACGCGCAAGATGAGCTTCTGGTACGGTGCGCGCTCGCTGCGCGAGGCGTTCTATGTCGAAGAGTACGATCAACTGGCGGCCGAGAACGACAACTTCGAGTGGCATCTGGCTTTGTCCGATCCGCTGCCTGAAGACAACTGGGAAGGCCCGACCGGCTTTATCCACAATGTCCTGTTCGAGAACTATCTGAAGGACCATCCGGCGCCCGAGGACTGCGAGTTCTACATGTGTGGACCGCCGATGATGAACGCATCCGTGATCAAGATGCTGCAGGACCTGGGTGTCGAGCCCGAGAATATCCTGCTCGACGACTTCGGCGGCTAGTATGCGGCTGAGCGTTATCCGGCCCGTTATTGCTGTTGCCCTGGCAACAGCCCTAACGGGCTGTTTCAATTCTGTGGACCCGGTTGCGGAAATATATGGTGCAACCATGGGCAGTACCTATTCGATCAAGTGGGTGCCGGTTGATGATTCGCCGGATGTCGAGACCCTGCAGGCCGATATTGACGCCATGCTGGCGCGTTTTGACGATGAAGTATCGACCTGGCGCTCCGATTCCGACCTGGCGCGTTTCAATGCGGCACCGGCCGGGACCTGTATGGATATGCCGGAGTCGGTTCTGACACTGGTTGCTCTGACAGACCAGCTGCATAAGGAGAGTGGCGGAGCATTCGATATTACAGTGGCGCCATTGCTCCAGCTTTGGGGCTTTCACGGCGACCCTCAGTTACAGAGCGTGCCAGACCCGCAGGCACTTGCCGAGACAATGCAATCGGTTGGCCAGCAGCATCTGCACCTGCAGGGCACCCAGCTCTGCAAGGATCGTGCGTTAACCGTCGACCTGAGCAGTGTGGGAGCTGGCTACATGGTTGACCGGGTAGCTGAACGACTTGAGCAGTTCGGCATCAAAAGTTATATGGTGGAGTTGACCGGTGAGCTAAAGGCCGTTGGCCGCAAGCCCGGTGACCGGCCTTGGCGTATCGCCGTTGAGGAGCCGCGGGATGACAACCGTGTCGCCCAGATCATTGTCTCGCTTGACGGCGAAGGGGTCTCGACCTCTGGAGATTACCGCAATTATTTCGAGCTCGACGGACAGCGGTTCTCGCATACCTTCGATGCGCGTAACGGGCGTCCGGTAATGCATCGCCTGGCGTCGGTAACCGTGCTTGATCCTTCTGCCGCGAAGGCTGACGGGCTATCTACCGTGCTCATGATCATGGGCGAAGAGGCAGGATGGAAATATGCGCTGGCGCATGATATCGCCGCGTTTTTTGTTGTTCGCGAGGGTGACACGTTCGAGTCCAGGGTGACGCCCCGCTTTGATGCCCTGACCCCGGGCAAGGAGTAAAACATGGTTTGGTTAATGGCCTTTGTGGTGATGCTGCTGTGTGTGGCCGGCATGGCTGTGGGTGTCATGATGGGCCGCAAGCCGATTGCCGGCTCCTGCGGCGGGATCGGTGCGGTAGGTGTCGACAAGGCCTGCGGCATTTGTGGTGGTGATGTCACCAAGTGTGAGGAGGCCAGTGCCAACGCCGGTGCGCCGCAGCGTCCGCTTAATGCTGATCTTGCCCGTGACGCGACCAAGGTCGACTAGTCGCTGTTGGTGACGCGTGGCACCCTCTTTTTGCGAGATACAAGGAACAGACTGAATGGCCGTATACAACTACGACGTAGTGGTGCTGGGCTCCGGCCCGGCGGGTGAGGGCGCGGCGATGAATGCCGCCAAGCATGGTCGCAAGGTGGCTGTGGTTGAAGAACGTCGTGAAGTGGGCGGTAATTGCACCCATCTTGGCACCATCCCGTCGAAGGCGTTGCGTTATTCGGTCAAGCAGATCATTCAGTTCAACACCAATCCGATGTTCCGGCAGATTGGTGAACCGCGCTGGTTCTCGTTTCCGGACGTTCTGCGCAGTGCCGAGAAGGTGATGAACAAGCAGGTGGCTTCGCGCACCAGCTACTACGCCCGCAACCGGGTTGACGTGTTCTTTGGCAAGGGCAGCTTTGCCGACGAACATACCATCGAGGTGGTAGACGGCTCCGGCGCGGTGGAAAAGCTGATCGCCAAGGAGGTGATCATTGCCACCGGCTCGCGTCCATATCGTCCGGCTGATGTGAACTTCAGTCACCCGCGTATCTATGACAGTGACACCATTCTCAAGCTCAACCATACACCGCGTACGCTGATCATCTATGGTGCCGGTGTCATTGGTTGCGAGTACGCTTCGATTTTCTGTGGTCTTGGGGTCAAGGTTGACCTGATCGATACCCGTGATCGGCTGCTCAGCTTCCTCGACGATGAGATCTCCGATGCGCTGAGTTATCACCTGCGCAACAGCAGTGTGCTGATTCGCCATAACGAGGAGTATGAAAAGATCGAAGGGCTGGACAACCGAGGCGTTGTCCTGCAGCTCAAGTCCGGCAAGCGGCTGAAGGCCGATGCATTGCTGTGGTGTAACGGGCGTACCGGCAATACCGATGGACTGGGCCTTGAGAACGTGGCTCTGCATCCCAATGGCCGTGGTCAGCTGGAAGTGGATGAAAACTACCGCACCAGCGTGCCGAATATCTACGCGGTTGGTGATGTGATCGGCTGGCCAAGCCTGGCCAGTGCAGCCTTTGACCAGGGGCGTTCAGCGGCGGGCAATATTGTCAGCAACGACGGCTGGCGCTTTGTCGATGACGTGCCGACAGGCATTTACACGATTCCTGAAATCAGCTCGCTGGGTAAAACCGAACGCGAGCTGACCGATGCATGTGTGCCATATGAGATTGGCCAGGCCTTTTTCAAGAGTATTGCGCGTGCGCAGATCAGTGGTGAGCCGGTCGGCCTGCTGAAGATCCTGTTCCACCGCGAGACGCTCGAGGTACTGGGTATTCATTGCTTTGGCGACCAGGCCGCCGAGATCGTGCACATCGGTCAGGCGATCATGAACCAGAAAGATGGCGCCAACACCATCAACTACTTCGTCAATACTACGTTCAACTATCCGACCATGGCCGAAGCCTACCGGGTAGCTGCGCTGGATGGCCTGAACAGGCTGTTCTGAGTGTTCGGGGCGCTATGCGCGCCCCTGATTGATTACCTTCACCGCCAGTGATGGCAGGTCGGTAATCAGGCTGTCGACCCCCATTTCGGCAAGTCGCTGCATGAGCGCAGCGTCGTTGACTGTCCATACCGACACGTGAAGTCCGGCCGCCTGCGCTGCACGCAGGCGCTGTTGGCTGCATAGTTTCCAGTTCAGAATCAGATAGTCGCAACCGTAGCGGCGAGCGCTTTTTACCGGATCCAGCAGTCCGTATTCTTCGACCAGCCCGGTTGGCAGCATGAAGTTGCTTCGCCTGGCATAGCGCAGCAATGTTCGGCTGGAAGAGGTGACGACGGCCTTGTCGTGCAGGTTGTATCGTTCGGTCAGCGTGGCGATGGCATCCAGCACGATCCGTGACTGACGCTCTGAACCGCTCTTTACCTCAAGCTGGTAATGCTCGATTTCCGGGCATTGCTGCAGGAGTTGGGCAAGGGTGGGAATAGCACAGGGCGTCTTCCAGCCGGGCAGACCGAAACGCGCGTCGATGCGCGACAGCTCCGCTGCCGTATGCTGGGCAACCTTGCCGCGCAGGCCGGTTGTCCGTTTCAGGGTCGGGTCGTGAATGACCACCAGTTGCTGATCGGCGGAAAGATGAAGGTCCAGCTCGACCCGGGTAACGCCCGCCTCGAGCGCCTTGCGAAAGCTGGGCAGGGTGTTTTCCGGTGCTTCTGCCCGTGCACCGCGGTGGCCGTAAATCAGTGTCATGTCGGATCAGGGGGCCTTTGGCGTATGCTGACGCACGCTGTCGATGACCTTGTCATGCTCGAAGTAGACACTGAAGCCCGGATAGTCCCAGCGGGTAATTGGCGGTTGGCCGACCGCGGCGTGGCGCTTGCTCGGCTCGCCCCAGCGCGCAGTGACGCTGTCAAAACTGGCGCCACGCTGCGGCAGGGGCGTGTGCTGGTTGCCGGCCTGCTCGCCGACGGGAATGCGCAGGGTATCTGCCTGGGCGGCGCCGGCCAGAGCCAGGCAGGCGCATAACAGCAATGAAGGGGTAGCTTTCATCTCGGAGGTCCTTTCAGGTGGATTTGGCGGCGCGTATGTCCTGTGCCTGCTTCTGCAGAATATGCCGCGCCAGCAGCTGACGCTGGGCGTCATTGATCAGGTCAAAGTTCAGTGCGACATGCCAGCGGCCGGGTGAGCCAGCTGGTTCGCAGCGCACGACCCGGGCCGGAATGGCCAGGCCCAGTGGTGCAGGCAGCAGGACCAGGCGCGCAGCTACCCAGCTGTCGGCCGGGTAGGCCACACTGCTTTCGAAATCGACACCGCCTTCGCTCAGGGTAACGCCTTGCGGCTCGCCCAGGTCATCGCCCAGCTCAAGGGCCAGCGTCTTGCCAAGCAGATCGATGCGTTTGTTGATGATCTTGAGGTATTGGGCCAGAGCCCTGTCACGCTCACTGATCTGCCGCAGCAGATGCTGCGACTCGTAGTCGAGCATGTGCAGATCGGCAAGCAGATTGAACAGGGCGCTTTGCCTGGCCCCCAGGTCATCTTCCGGTCCGGCAATGGGCTTGCAGTCCAGGTGGATGTGATCCTGAATACGAAAGAACTCGCGGCTGTCTTCGTGGTCTGTGTGCATGGCGATTCTCTATTCGCGCCGTCGGCAGGCGCTGACCAGACTGTGATGTTCAGTGTAACATGTCGCTCAAAATCCACCGGCTGCGGCTGGAGCATAAGGTAAACCGCTTTTCATGTTCAGACCTTTACCCTTTTTTATCGGCCTGCGCTATACCCGCGCCAAGCGGCGAAATCATTTCATTTCCTTCATCTCGCTGATTTCCATGCTCGGGCTGACGCTGGGCGTTATGGTCATGATCCTGGTGCTGTCGGTGATGAACGGCTTTGATCGGGAGTTGCGCACACGGATTCTCGGTATGGTGCCACACGCCACAATCAACGGTTACCAGCCGATCAGCGACTGGCAATCGCTGGCCGAGCGCTTCGAGCAGAATCCGAAGGTGGTTGGCACTGCACCCTTTATTCAGCTTCAGGGCATGTTGACGCACAACGGCAGCGTTGCGCCGGTGCTGGTCAACGGTATCGAGCCGCAGGCAGAGAAGCGCGTCTCGATTCTGGAAAACCACATGCAATCGGGCTCGCTGGATAATCTGGCGGCAGGAGAGTTCGGCATCGTGATCGGCGAGCTGATAGCCAAGCGCTTCAACGTGGCGGTGGGTGACAAGCTGACATTCGTGCTGCCTGAGGCCTCGGTTACCCCGGCGGGGGTCTTTCCGCGACTCAAGCGCTTCACCGTGACCGGCGTTTTCAAGGTGGGTGCCGAGCTGGACAGCTCGCTGGCCATGATTCACGTTGATGACGCTGCCCGGCTCAGTCGCTGGGAACCGGGCCAGGTCCAGGGCGTTCGGCTGAAATTGAAGAACCTGTTTGAGGCTCCGCAGGTGGCCTGGGACCTGGTGCGTGAACTGCCGGGTGACTACTACGCCCAGGACTGGACCCGTACGCACGGTAATCTGTTCGCCGCGATCAAGATGGAAAAGACCATGATTGGTCTTCTGCTGATGCTGATCGTCGCAGTCGCTGCGTTCAATATCATTTCCACCCTGGTTATGGTGGTGACCGACAAGAAGGCGGATATCGCGATTTTGCGTACCCTGGGCGCCACGCCAGGGGCGATCATGGGGATATTTATGGTGCAGGGCTCGCTGATCGGTGTGGTGGGCACCCTCAGTGGCGGTATTCTGGGTGTGCTTGCCGCGCTGAATGTCTCCGAGATGGTGGCCTGGCTTGAGCGCGTGCTGGGTATTCAGTTCCTCAGCTCGGATGTGTATTTCATCAGCTACCTGCCATCCCAGCTGATCTGGAGTGATGTGGTCGTCATCTGTGTGACGGCACTGAGTCTCAGCTTCCTTGCTACCCTCTATCCCGCCTGGCGGGCCTCACGAACCGAGCCTGCGGAGGCGCTGCGCTATGACTGATCTGGTTCTCGAATGTCGGGATCTGTGCAAGGACTACGCCGTCGGGCCGCAGAATTTGCGGGTGCTGAATAATGTTCAGCTTCAACTCCAGCGTGGTGAGCGGGTGGCGATTGTCGGCAGCTCCGGTTCCGGCAAGACGACGCTGCTCAATATGCTTGGCGGCCTGGATACACCGACATCAGGCGAGGTGCGGCTGGCCGGGCGACAGCTGTCCGCCCTGAAAGAGGTGGAGAGGGGCCGGCTGCGCAATGAGGAGCTCGGGTTCGTCTATCAGTTTCATCATCTGCTGCCGGAGTTCAGTGCGCTGGAGAATGTCTGCATGCCGCTGCTGATCGGTCGCACGCCGATTGCCGAGGCGCGTGAGCGTGCCACAGCCATGCTGGAGCGTGTCGGTTTGGGCAAGCGCATCGGGCACAAGCCGGCGGAGCTGTCAGGTGGGGAGCGGCAGCGGGTTGCCATTGCCCGTGCCTTGATCAATAAGCCTGCCTGTGTACTGCTCGACGAGCCGACCGGTAATCTGGATCAGGATACTGCCGAGAGTGTCCAGCAATTGATGCTGGAACTGAGTCAGACCCTGCAAACGGCCTTTCTGGTGGTAACTCACGATCTTGCGCTGGCTGCGCAGATGGATCGTACCCTCACCCTGCGTCAGGGCCAGTTGCTGTCGGCCTGAGGCTTCACTCCTGCGATTGGCGACGACGTCGCAATTTGCGTCGTTGCCAGTTGCGTGACACCCACATGCGCCAATACAACAGCGTCAGCACGTAACCCAGTGCTGCGACGACGGTGCCGACCACCAGCGACCCCAGCAGCAGGGGTTGCCAAATGTGATGCAGTTCAGCCATCAGCCAGTTCACTGACAGCTCCATCGGCATGCTGCGCTCGGATGCGCCAAGCAGCAATACGCCGACCTGATACTGGGCGAAGAAAATCGGCGGCATGGTGACCGGGTTGGTCAGCCAGACCAGGCTGACCGAAATTGGCAGGTTGGAGCGCGCGATAATGGCGATGGCAGCGGCAACGGCCATTTGCATCGGTATTGGCATCAAGGCTACGAACAGGCCAACCGCCATGGCGCGTGAGACGCTGTGTCGGTTGAGATGCCACAGATTCGGATCATGCAGCAAATTACCCATGAACTGCAGGGATTTGCTGCCCTTGATACGGTCGGGGTGGGGCATCATGCGTTTGAGGAAACGGCGCGGCATCGCAGGGTTCGGTCTGGCTGGCGTGGGCCAATTATGCATGGAATGTCGGGCGGGCACTACTGCCTGACGGCTAAAGCAAAACAGGATGTTTGCGTGAATGAAATGCGCCTGCTGCTGTTCAGCCTGCTGGCAGGGCTGCTCTGTCCGCTGCTGTTCTCGGCTCTGCCGCCCTGGCAGCCGTTTGCATTCGGCTTCGTGCTTTTGCTGGTGTTCTGCTATCTCCGGCCAGCGGCGGCAGTCCGGCCTGTTATGGCGTTCCTGTTGGCCTTTTGCTGGGCCCTGTTCGGTCATCAACTGCTGCTTGATCGGCGTTTGCCCGAGGCACTGGATAATCAGCGTATTCAGCTCAGTGGTCGCATCGACTCGTTACCCGCACAGACGCAAACAGGCTGGCGTTTTCTGCTGCGCGATGTACGCGATACGAGTGGGCAGGCTTTGCCGAGCATGCGCCTGCACTGGTGGGATGGTGAGCCGCTGGCGGCGGGGGAACACTGGCGGTTTGAGGTACGCCTGCGGCGGCCTCGCGGTATGCGTAATCCCGGCACGTTCGATTACGAAGCCTGGTTGTATGCCCAGGGCATTGGTGCAGTCGGCAGTGTGACAGCCGGCCAGCGCATTGAACCTGCTCCGGGCTGGGGGCAGTGGCGCGATCGATTGCAGGCCCGCCTGGCCGGCACGCTCGAGGCTGTTGAGGGCGGGCGGCGGCTGCTGGCCTTGCTGACGGGGGACCGTCAGGCGCTTGACCAGGCGGATTGGGATCGACTGCAGGCAACCGGTACAACCCATCTGCTGGTTATCTCCGGCCTGCATGTCGGCATGCTGGCGGCAGCGGTGTTTGCCCTGACAGCCCTTGTCCTGCGTTACCTTCCGCTACGCTGGTCACGCCCTCAGCTGTGGTTGAGCGCACCTGTTGCCTTGCTGGCAGCGGCCGGATATGCCGGGCTTGCCGGTATGGAGGTACCGGTTCAGCGTGCACTGCTGATGTGCTCGCTGGTGTTGCTGCTGAAGCTTTGGCGGCGTCAGTTGCCGGCCATTGAGCTGTGGCTGGCGGCGATGGTCATTGTCACCCTGGTCAATCCTGCTGCACCGCTGCGGGCGGGTTATTGGCTGTCGTTTATGGCGGTGGGGCTGCTGTTGCTGGGGATGGGAGGGCGGCTGCACGTCCGTGCCCCATGGTGGCGCTGGGGACGCTCGCAATGGATTGCCTTCGCAGGCCTTTGGCCCTGGTTGCTGCTGTGGGGGATGCCGGCCAGTACCGTCGCCATGGGCGTCAATCTGCTGGCAATCCCCTGGGTCAGTCTGCTGATTGTGCCTGCAGCTTTGCTTGGCGCTGTGCTTGACCTGCTTTTCGGGGTGGATCTGCTGCTTCTGCTGGCGGCCCGCCTGCTCAATCTGCTGATGCTTGCGTTGGACTGGGTGGCACAGTGGGGCGCTGTGCTGCATCTGCCGTTCCCCGGCTGGCTGGCTTGGATGATAGGCCTGCTGGGTGTGCTGATCTGGCTGTTGCCGGTTGGGCTGTTGCGTCCGCTGGGGGTGTTGTGTGTTCTCCCCTTGTTGCTGCCCCAGCACGAGCGTCCGCTGGCGGGCGAGGCGCGTGTGGTCGTGCTGGACGTGGGGCAGGGGCTGGCGGTTCTGGTGCAGACCGCCCGCCACGATCTGTTGTACGACGCCGCCGCACGGCATGCCAGCGGATTCGATCTGGGCGAGGCGGTTGTCGCCCCGGGCTTGCTTGGTCTGGGTGTCCGTCAGCTGGATCTGCTGCTGTTGAGTCATGCTGATACCGATCATGCCGGCGGTGCGGTTGCCGTCATGCAGCGGCTGCAACCGCACCGGGTGATCAGCGGTGAGGCCGAGCAGCTGCCTGCGGCGCTGGCGGCTGTGCCCTGTACTAACGGGCAGGAGTGGGTCTGGGACGATGTGCGCTTTCGCCTGTTGCAGGCGCAGAACGAAGGGGAGGACGGCAATGCGCGCTCCTGCGTTTTGCAGATATGGGCAGGCCAGCGCTCTGTGCTCTTGCCAGGTGATATCGGCAAGGCGGACGAGCTGCAATTGCTGGCGCAGCTGGCGCCCGCTGATGTGCTGTTGGCGCCCCATCATGGCAGCCGCAGCTCTTCCAGCTATGTCTTCATCAGGCGTCTCGAGCCGCACTGGGTTGTCTTCAGCGCGGCCTATCACAACCCCTTCGGACACCCCCATCAGCAGGTTGTGGATCGGTACCGCGAATTGGGCAGTGAAGCAATTTATACTGGCAGCGCCGGTGCGGTCAGCTTTATCCTGAGCCCGGATCGGCCGCTTGTTCCGGAGTGGCGCTGGCGCGACAGGGCGCGGCGTTTCTGGCATGAATAACAAACAGTAGTGCGCTGCTTGCGCGGGCCTTTGAGCCGGCTCGCTGTGCTAGAGTAGGCAACGTTTTGGGGGAGGGATCGCTTGTGTGGGAATTGATCAGTTCTGGCGGATGGTTGATGTTGCCCATCATCCTGTCGTCAGTCATCGCGGTGGCCATTGTTATCGAGCGTCTATGGACGCTGCGCAGCGGCAGAGTGGCGCCGGCCAATCTGCTTGGACAGGTCTGGCGATGGGTCAAGGATGGTCAACTGGACTCGACAAAACTCAAGACGCTGCGCGCCGACTCTCCACTGGGTGAGATTCTGGCTGCGGGGCTGGCCAACTCGCGTCATGGTCGCGAGATCATGAAAGAGTGTATTCAGGAAGCCGCCGGCAAGGTGGTGCACGAACTGGAACGCTACCTCAATACCCTGGGGACCATTGCAGCCATTACGCCGCTACTCGGCTTGCTGGGTACCGTGATCGGCATGATTGACGTGTTCAGCGCGATCATGATCCAGGGCACGGGCAACACCGGCGTGCTGGCGGGTGGCATCTCCAAGGCGCTGATTACAACGGCAGCCGGCCTGACGGTCGCCATTCCTGCCGTGTTCTTCCACCGCTTCTTCGTGCGCCGGGTGGACGAGCTGGTCGTTACCATGGAGCAGGAAGCGACCAAGCTGGTCGAAGTCATGCAGGGTAACCGCGAGGTCGACTTTAACGGCAACGGCAACGGCAACGGCAACGGCAACGGCCGGAAGGTTGCCAGCGGCGCAAAGGGGGCCTGAGCGTGAACTTTCGCCGGCAGAAGATAGAAGAGGTCAGCGTCAACCTGACACCGCTGATCGACGTGGTGTTTCTGCTGCTGATCTTCTTCATGGTGTCCACCACCTTTACCCGCGAAACCCAGCTGAAGCTTGATCTGCCGGAGGCCGTATCGGGTGAGCGGGTGGAAGACCGCACCGTCAAACAGCTGGAACTTACCATCAACGCGGCAGGTGAGATGGCGTTGAATGAACGCACCCTGATCAGCTCCGACCTCAAGACCCTGATGGCGGCGCTGCAAAAAGAGTCCGCAGGTGACAGCCAGATCCCTCTGGTGATCAGTGCAGACGCCCAGACCCCGCACCAATATGTCATTACCGCCATGGACGCCGCCGGTCAGCTCGGTTTCAATCGCCTGCGCCTGACCACCAGTGAAGCCGAGGCGGACGCGCAGCAGTGAGCGTGCCCTCGCTGGAGCAGCGACTGCTGCGTGCCTGGTATGACAAGGCTGCCTGGCTGGCTCTGCTGCGGCCTCTTTCTGCCCTGTATCGCTGTCTGGCGGTGCGTCGCAGACAGGCTTATCTGACCGGTGCGCGCGCGCAGTGGCAGCCGCCAGTGCCGCTGATCGTGGTTGGCAATATCACGGTAGGCGGCACTGGCAAGACGCCGATGGTGGTGTGGCTGGTCGAGTATCTGCGTGCGCGTGGCTATCGGGTTGGGGTGGTCAGCCGTGGCTATGGGGCCAGGCCACCGAGCTATCCGTGGAGCGTGTCTGCCACCGATGATCCTGCGGTCTGTGGTGACGAGCCAGCCTTGCTGGTCCGCCGCTGTGGCGTGCCGGTGGTGATTGACCCTGATCGGCCCGCCGCTGCGCGTCATCTGCTCGCCACCACGGATGTAAACCTGATTATCAGCGACGATGGTTTGCAGCATTACGCGCTGGGGCGCACTGTCGAGCTGGTCATGCTGGATCAGCAGCGTGGGCTGGGTAACGCGCGCTGTCTGCCTGAGGGGCCACTGCGTGAGCCGGCCGAGCGACTGGAGTCGGTTGATCTGGTGGTCAGAAATGGTGCCGCCGGCGATGCGGTCGATGGCTTTGGCATGCAACTGTTGCCTCGGGCACTGGTCAATCTGGTAACCGGGGAGCGGGTTGCCGCGGCGCGCTGGTCCGGGCCACGTCAGGTGACAGCCATGGCCGGCATCGGCAATCCGCAGCGCTTTTTTCGCACCCTCGATGACCTGGCCTTTGATTTTGATACCCGTATCTTTCCCGACCACGCGCATTACGACGCGTCCATACTGTCGGTTCTTCCGACGGACCGCCCGGTGGTGATGACCGAGAAGGATGCGGTGAAGTGCGCGCCGCAGGCGCAAGAAAACTGGTGGTATCTGAGTGTTGAGGCTCAATTGAGTGAGGCTTTCGCGGCGGCGCTGTACCGCCTGTTGCCTTCTCCTTCCGATGAAATCAAGCAGGAGTAACTGATGGACCCTAAATTGCTGGATGTACTGGCTTGTCCCCTGTGCAAGGGGCCGCTGGTGCTGAGTAACGACAAGCAGGAATTGTGGTGCCGCGCCGACGGCCTGGCGTTCCCCGTGCGCGATGGTATTCCGGTGATGCTGGAAACCGAAGCGCGGGCTCTGGATGCCGATGAAAAGTTGGGTGACTGAACATGTTCCACGTCATCATCCCGGCACGTTATGCCTCCACCCGATTACCGGGCAAGCCATTGCAGCTGATTGACCGCAAGCCGATGGTCCAGCATGTCTGGCAGCAGGCGTGCAAGAGCGGTGCGGCCTCGGTGATTGTGGCCACCGATGATCAGCGCATCATGGATGCCTGTGCTGGTTTTGGCGCCAGGGCAATCATGACCCGGGCGGACCATCCGACCGGGACTGATCGCCTGCAGGAAGTAGTGAGTCAGTTGGGTCTGCCGGACGACGCCTGTGTGGTCAATGTGCAGGGTGATGAGCCGATGATTCCGCCTGCGGTCATTGATCAGGTGGCGGCCAACCTGATCGCGGCGCAGGACGCAGGTATCGCTACCCTTGCTGAGCCGATTCACGACAGCGAGACCCTGTTCAATCCCAATGCGGTCAAGGTGGTCTGTGATCATCAGGGCTACGCGCTGTACTTCAGTCGAGCGCCCATGCCCTGGTGTCGTGATCAGTTTGCAAACGGCCCGGCGGCGTTGCCGGATGCCATTCCGTTCCGCCGCCACGTGGGTATCTATGCCTACAAGGTCAGCTTCCTTCATGCCTACGTTGGCTGGCCTGCCAGTCCGCTGGAAACGGCCGAGTCACTTGAGCAATTGCGTGCGCTCTGGTTCGGTACCCGTATTCACGTCGCTGATGCCTGCCAGACATTGCCGGCTGGTGTCGATACCGCCGAGGATCTCGAGCGGGTGCGGGCACTGCTGGGGTCGGCATGACTCGAGTTCTGTTTGTTTGTCTGGGCAATATCTGTCGCTCGCCTACTGCGCAGGGTGTGTTCGAGGCCATGCTCGCCGAACGCGGGCTGCAGGCGCACTACACGGTGGATTCGGCCGGTACCGGCGGCTATCACGCCGGAGAGGCGCCTGATCGCAGGGCCCAGCTGGCAGCCCGCCGCCGCGGTTACGATCTCAGTGCCCAGCGTGCCCGCGCCGTGTGCGCAGACGACTTTGAACAGTTCGATCTGATACTGGCGATGGATCGCAGCAACCTGGAGAACCTGTTGCGGGTCGCGCCAGCCAACTGTGCTGCCCGAATTCGGCTGTTCATGAGTTATGCGCCGTCCTTGCCCGCAGAGGTACCCGATCCGTATTTCGGTGGTGATGAAGGCTTTGAGCAGGTGCTGGACATGCTGGAGGCGGCCTCCGCCGGGCTATTGGATGAGGCGCACAACGGATGCTGACGCTGGAGACCAACGCTGAGCTGCAACCGTTCAACACGATGGCTATTCGCGAACGCGCCGAGTATCTGGTGCGGGTGGAATCTGACGTCGAGCTGCGCGAAGCGCTCGCGCAGGCTGACGCGCGTGGCTGGCCGGTTACCCTGTTGGGAGGTGGTAGCAACATCGTGGTGGCGGGTCCTGTTTCGGGGCTCGTCGTAGTGATGTGCAGTCGGGGGCGGCGGATTTTGCAGCGCCGGGGCAGTGACGTGCTGATCGAGGCCGAGGCAGGGGAGAACTGGCATCGTCTCGTGGGCTGGTCGCTGGATCTTGGCTTGAGCGGGCTGGAGAACCTGGCGCTGATTCCGGGTACGGTGGGCGCTGCGCCAGTGCAGAACATTGGCGCCTACGGTGTCGAAGTGCGTGATCTGTTTGACAGCCTGGATGCCCTTGATCGCGAGACCGGCGAAATTCGCTGCTTTACCCGTGATGCGTGCAATTTTGCCTATCGTGACAGCGTGTTCAAGCGTGCCGCCGGGCGTTTTGTCATTCTCCGTGTTCGCCTGCGTTTGCACACGCGTGCCCAGTTGCGAGTGGATTACGCGCCGCTCGCGGCGGCCTGGGCGTCGACGGGCCTGAGTCGGCCGGATGCAAGGGTTGTCGCCGAGCTGGTCATGTCGATTCGGCGAAGCAAGCTGCCGGACCCGGCCGTCGTGCCCAATGCGGGAAGTTTTTTCAAGAATCCACTGGTCCCGGGCTTGGCGGCAGATCAGCTCGCCACCCGGTTCCCGGCGATGCCGCAATTTCCGCAGGCTGACGGACAGGTAAAGCTGGCGGCGGGCTGGTTGATTGATCAGGCGGGCTGGAAAGGCTATCGAGAGGGGCCGGTCGGCGTGCACAGTGAGCAGGCGCTGGTACTGGTCAATCCGGGCGGAGGTAGTGGTGCCGAGGTACTCGGGCTGGCCGAGAAAATCAGGCAGGACGTGTTGCAGCGTTACGGTGTAATGCTCGAGCAGGAGCCGCCGGTGGTCGGTCTATAACCTTGGTGGTGAAGATATTGGGCGCATAAAAAAGGGGATGCAATGCATCCCCTTTTTCGTTGCCGACTATCAGGGCTTGTCGCCCTCTGTCGGCTCAGGCTTGCGCGGCGCTTGTTCCGTCTCGGCCTGTTCTGGCGATGGCTCTACCTGAGCGTCGGCCTGCACGGCTTCGTCGGCAGCTGCAGCATCTGCAGGTTGCTCGGCAGCAGCATCGGTGAGCAGATCAACCTGTTGAGGCTGGCTCGGCTCTACCTCTGCAGCCTTTTGCTCGACAGCCTCTGCCGGCGCTTCAGGCTGATCGACAACGGCTTCCTGCGCGGCAGGTTGCTCAGGCTGTACCTGTGCGGCCCTGGCCGCTTCTTCCTCGGCCTGACGCTTGGCTTCAAGCTGGCGCTTGCGAATCTCGCGTGGGTCGTTGTAGGCGCGGCCGCTCTCTGTCAGGGCGGGGATGCTGCTTTCGGCCTGAACCGGCTGCTCGGCGACGGCTTCGACCTTGGGCGCTTCTGCAGGTACTTCTGCTGTCGGCTGCTGGCTGGCTTCTACCTTGGGTTCCACCTCTGCAGTTACCTGCGCGACAGGCGCTGGCTCTTCGGCTGGCTGTTCGACCGCTGCCGGCTCGCTGGAGACCGCTGCCTCGGTGCTTTCTACCGGTGCTTCGCTCTCCTGGCTCTCGGTCTTGGCCTCAGCTTCGACTTTGGCTTCAGCTTCGATGCTGGCTTCTTGCGGCTGAGCCTGGCTGAAGGCTTCAACGGCTGTCTCGATGGAGGCCTCTGCCTTGCTTGCCGCTTCACTCAGGCTGGCTTCGACCGGTGATTGCAGGTCGGTAACCTCGGCCTGCTGCTCGTCATCAGCCTTGCCCTCGGCCGGTGCGTCCCCGGTATTGGCGGTTGCTGTCGCTACTGCTGCAATGCTGGCTGCGTCCGGGTTGCTGTCAGCTGAGGCTGAGGTTGCTGCGTCTGCGTTATCGCCCTGGCTCTCGGTATCGGTCCCTTCGGCTTGCGGACGACGACGGTTGTTGCGGCGGCGCTGGCTGCTGCGAGAGCGACGTTTGGGGCGTTCACCTTCGCCGGCGTCGGTTTCCGCGCTGACGCTTTCGTCGGCCACATCGGCGGCGCTGACCTGATCTTCGATCTGCTCGGCCGGCTCAGTCTGCTCGGGGCGCGGCTGTTGCGGCCGACGCTCGCGCTGCGGACGCTCCTGGACGGGGCTGTTCTCGCGGCTGCTCTGCTGCTCTGTATCCGCCTGTGGCGCAGCAGCAGGAGCTGGACGACGACGGCGGCGCTGCTGATTGCCACCCTCGTTGCGCGCTTCTGTGCTTTCTGCTTCGTTGCTGCGCTCGGTGCGCGGCTGCTGTTTGCGCTCAGTGTCCTGACGGTTGCCGCGCTCGCTGCGTTCGTTGCGTTCAGGGCGTTCTGCACGCTCACCCCGCTCACCGCGCTCGTTGCGGTCGCCCCGCTGACGGCGGTTACGGTTGTTGCGGCGCTCGTCGGCGTTGCGGCTGCTGCGCTCGCGCTTCGGTTCGCTGCTGGCTTGCTCCTGCTGTTTGGCAGGCTCGGCTGCAGTCTGCTCACTGGCAAACAGGCCGACCAGGCTCTTGATCAGGCCCTTGAACAGATTGGGTTGGGCGGCCTGAACCGCTTCAACGGCAGCCGGCGGAGTCGGCGCGGGGCGTGCAGGGGAGAGTGCCTTGACGGCGGCTTCCTGGCGTACGATGGCGCGGGTCTGGCTAACCGGAGCCGGCTCTTCCACTTCAACCGTGCTGGTGGCGTTGTAGCTGGTTTCACCGTTCAGGACAGATTCGTGGTCGTCGCGCAGGCGCTGGACATCGAAATGCGGGGTGTCCATGTGCGGGTTTGGCAGAACCAGTACGCGAACGCGGGTGCGTGCTTCGGTTTTGGCCAGAGCATCGCGCTTTTCGTTCAGCAGGAAGGTGGCAACCGGTACCGGCACGTGGGCGCGGACTTCGGCTGTGCGTTCCTTCAGGGCTTCTTCTTCGATCAGGCGCAGAACCGACAGCGACAGGGATTCGACATCGCGAATGGTGCCGCGGCCATTACAGCGAGGGCAGACGATACCGCTGGTTTCACCCAGCGACGGACGCAGGCGCTGACGAGACATTTCCAGCAGGCCAAAGCGAGAGATGCGGCCAACCTGAACGCGGGCGCGATCGGCTTCCAGGCTCTCGCGAACGCGTTCCTCAACGGCGCGCTGGTTTTTGGCCGGCGTCATATCGATGAAGTCGATAACAATTAGGCCGCCAATGTCGCGCAGGCGCAGCTGGCGGGCTATCTCTTCAGCCGCTTCCAGGTTGGTCTGCAGTGCGGTTTCCTCGATATCGCCACCCTTGGTTGCGCGGGCGGAGTTGATGTCGATGGAGACCAGGGCTTCGGTATGGTCGATTACGATAGAGCCGCCGGACGGCAGCTTCACTTCGCGCTCGAATGCGGTCTCGATCTGGCTTTCGATCTGGAAGCGATTGAACAGCGGCACGGGGTCTTCATACAGCTTGACCTTGCTCGCGTACTGCGGCATGACCTGGCTGATGAAGTTGAGAGCCTCTTCCTTGACCTCTGGGCTGTCAATCAGCACTTCACCGATGTCCTGGCGCAGATAGTCACGAATGGCGCGGATGATGACATTGCTTTCCTGATAGATCAGGAACGGGCTCTTGCGTTCTTCGGAGGCACCCTTGATGGCTTCCCATAGCTGCAGGAGGTAGTCAAGGTCCCATTGCAGTTCTTCGGCGCTGCGGCCAAGGCCTGCGGTGCGCACGATCATGCCCATATCGGCAGGGACGTTGAGGCTGTTCAGGGCTTCGCGCAGTTCATTGCGCTCTTCACCCTCGATGCGTCGGGAAATGCCGCCGGCACGCGGGTTGTTCGGCATCAGCACCAGATAGCGGCCAGCGAGGCTGATGAAGGTGGTCAGGGCTGCGCCCTTGTTGCCGCGTTCTTCCTTGTCGACCTGGACGATGACTTCCTGGCCTTCTTTCAGAACGTCTTTGATGTTGACGCGACCTTCAACCTGTTTGGAGAAGTATTCGCGGGAGATTTCCTTGAGCGGGAGAAAGCCGTGTCGTTCGGAGCCGAAGTCGACAAAGGCGGCTTCCAGGCTGGGTTCGACGCGGGTGATACGGCCTTTGTAGATGTTAGCCTTTTTCTGCTCGCGAGCGCCGGATTCGATATCCAGATCGTAGAGGCGTTGACCATCTACCAGGGCGACACGCAACTCTTCGGGTTGAGTTGCGTTAATGAGCATTCTTTTCATGAAGTACCGTTGTGTTTCCGATGCTTTCCGGTCTACACGGGCACGGCACCTGCGACTCTCTGGTTCGGTGTCAGGTGTGTTTCTGTCATCGGCACTCGGCCGAGATGCAGAGTTCACATCGCCAGGTTATGGCGACAGTTCAATCTGTTACAGCTACTGCATACAGAGAAACTGCTTCTGGACCCCCGGCAGAACGGTTCTGGCGGGCGCGGCAGCGGGTGGCTGCCGGAAGGGGCTCTAGGGTGTCAGCGCATTGTCTGCGGGGGCCTTCGAGCCATACAGCCGTCGCACCTTGCGCGGCTGCCGGGAATCCTTGGGGAGGAATCAGCTGGACTGGGGACGGGGACACGCTAGTTGGCTAGTGTCTGCGCTCGTCACATCATCCTGAAGCTGTGCATCTCCACCTAAACACGTACCCATCTGAATCGGGTGCCGCTCCGTTGTTGGTCGGTAGCGGGTTAATGTTCTGGCCTTCATCACGATGGCCAGGGTGTAAGCATGAGTCCTGTCGGCGGCGGGTGTTGCCTGCTGCGACCGGGCTGCATGTGGTTGTTTCTGGGGTTTGGCAGGTGGTTTTGACCTGAGATCCCCGGCTGCAGAATCGGCAGCTCGCCGGACTATAGCAGTATTTTTTAAGTGCTTCAATTGAATGAAAAATTGTATGATGCGCCGATGAAAAACACCTCTCCAGAACTGCCTGCCCAAGTCCAATTCGATGATATCTCTGCCGATCAGGCGGGGCAGCGCATCGATAATTATCTGATTACGCGCCTCAAGGGGGCTCCCAAGACGCTTGTCTATCGCATTTTGCGCAAGGGCGAGGTGCGAGTGAACAAGGGTCGGGTCAAGCCGGACTACCGCCTGCAGGCGGGCGACCAGTTGCGCATCCCGCCGGTGCGTCTGCCGGCGCCTGACGAGCCGGTGCTGGTCGGGCAGGGCATTCTCAATGCGCTCGAGCAGAATATCCTGTTTGAGGACAAGGGAATTATTGTGGTGAACAAGCCGGCTGGTCTGGCGGTTCATGGGGGTAGCGGTCTGCATTTCGGCGTTATTGAGGCAATGCGCCAGTTGCGTCCGGATTGTCCGCAAATGGAGCTGGTCCATCGGCTTGATCGTGATACCTCCGGCTGCCTGATGATTGCCAAAAAGCGCAGTGTGCTTCGGCATCTTCATGCGGCGCTGCGGGGTGATGGTGTCAACAAGCGGTATTGGGCTCTGGTGCGCGGGCGCTGGCCCGGGTCGACAAAAAAGGTGCATGCGCCTTTGCAGAAAAATAATCTGCGCTCCGGCGAGCGTATGGTTGAGGTGGATCCGGCCGGCAAGGAGAGTCTGACCGAGTTCAAGGTGCTGCAGCGGTTTGCCGATTACGCGACCCTGGTCGAGGCAAGGCCCATTACCGGTCGCACTCATCAGATTCGAGTGCATGCCAAGTATGCGGGGCATCCAATTGGTGGCGACCCCAAGTACGGTGATGATGACTTTTCCCGCGAGTTGCGAGAGCTGGGCGGCAAGCGCTTGTTTCTGCATGCGCGCTCGCTGTCGGTGGAAATGGCTGATGGCAGCATGCTGGAAGTTGAGGCCGAGCCGGGTCCGATGTGGGATGAAACGCTGCGCAGGCTGGCCAATGTCGGCAATTGATACGCTGATTTTTGATTGGGATGGCACGTTGGCTGATTCGGTTGGTCATATCGTCAGTGTCATGCAACGCGCAGCGGCAGCGGTCGGGCTCGATGTGCCTGCTTCGGATGCGGTGCGCGGGATTATCGGTCTGAGTCTGTCCGAGGCGGCGGCCAGGCTGTTTCCGCAGCAGTCTCATCTGCATGTCGTTGTGGTCGAGGCCTACCGCGATATCTATCTGTCTGAGGATCAGGCAAGCGTGTCATTGTTCCCTGGTGTGCGTGAGGCGCTTGATACCTGGCGTGAGCAGGGGTTCAGGTTGGCGGTGGCCACAGGCAAGGGGCGTAAGGGCTTGGCTCGAATTCTCGAGCAGCACGATATGCTCGATTATTTCGATGCAACGCGCTGTGCTGACGAGGCGGTGAGCAAGCCGGATCCTGCCATGCTGCACCAGTTGGTTGATATGCTTGAGACCTCTGCCGCGCGCTCGCTGATGGTTGGCGACAGCAGTTTTGATATTGAGATGGCACATAATGCCGGGATGCGTTCGGTCGCCGTCAGCTATGGCGCTCAATCGCGGGCGCAGCTGCTGGCTTGTGCGCCCTTGCATTGTATTGATGTGTTTGCCGAGTTGCCGTTGTGGCTGCGTGCTCAGCGTGCTGATTGGCAGGTAATCGGACTGAGAGGCTGTAATGGATCGTGATCGCTGGACTGAAGGTGAAATGGTGTCTACGGCTGACTCCAAGGGTGCTGTTGAGGACGCCAAGGCGTGGGCTTTGCTGGAGGGCACGCTGAATGCCTCGCTGCAGGAGCAGCGGCGGTCACGCCGTTGGGGGATTTTCTTCAAGCTGCTGACCTTTACCTATCTGTTTGTGGCGCTGGCGCTGTTGTCGCCCCTTGGGCAGTTGGGGTCCTCTGCCGCGGTAGGACCGCATACGGCGGTTATTGAGGTGCGCGGCGTGATTGCCGATCAGGAGGAGGCGAGTGCCGACAACCTGGTCGGAGCCTTGCGCGAGGCGTTTGAAGATGAAAACACCAAGGGCATTGTGCTGCGAATCAACAGTCCAGGTGGAAGTCCAGTGCAGTCCGGTTACGTCTATGACGAAATCAAGCGGCTGCGCGCACTGCATCCGGATGTGAAGGTGTATGCGGTTATTACCGATATTGGCGCCTCGGGTGCCTATTACATTGCCTCCGCTGCAGATGAAATCTATGCCGATAAGGCCAGTCTTGTGGGTTCGATCGGGGTGACTGCTGCCGGCTTCGGATTTGTCGGCACCATGGACAAGTTGGGTGTCGAGCGGCGTATCTATACCGCCGGCGAGCACAAGGCGTTCCTGGATCCGTTTCAGCCGGAAAAGCCCGATGAGCGAGCCTTCTGGCAGCAGGTGCTGAACACCACCCATGAGCAGTTTATTCGCAGTGTGCGTGTGGGGCGTGGAGATCGGCTGAAAGAGACGCCGGATATGTTCAGCGGTCTGGTCTGGTCGGGTGAGCAGGCGCTGGAGCTTGGTCTGGTTGATGGTTTGGCGAGTACGTCTGCCGTTGCACGTGATGTGATCGGTGCTGAGGATCTGGTCGATTTCACCCGTCAGGAGTCGCCGCTGCAGCGCTTTACTCGCCAGCTGGGCGCCAGTGTCGGAGCGGAGCTGGCGACGCGCCTCGGGTTGCAAGGTCCGTCGCTGCGCTGAGTTCAGGGTAGGTTGAGGCCTTCGTTCGCGAGCATGGCGCGCAGGCGGATCAATGGCAGTCCGATCAGGCTGGTCGGGTCATTCCCCTGGATGCGTGCAATCAGGGTGATGCCGAGTCCCTCCGACTTGAAGCTGCCGGCGCAATCGTAGGGTTGCTCAAGTTGCAGGTAGCGCTCGATCTCCTCGGGGTTCAGGTCGCGAAAGGTGACGTGCACGGGCTCGATGCAGGTTTGTTCGTGACCGTTTGCGCTGTTCAGGACGCAAAGGGCTGTTGAAAAGGTCAGTGTGCGGCCGCTGCTGCGGGTCAGTTGGTCGACTGCGGCGGCGTGGCTCACTGGCTTGCTGACGGGTTCCCCATCGAGCAGCAGGACCTGATCCGAGCCGATGATGAGGTGATCGCTGAATCGGCTGCGCAGTGTCTGTGCTTTGGTTCGGGCCAGGCGCTGGGTGAGTTGCTCGGCGGTTTCGCCCGGCTGCGGGGTTTCGTCGATATCCGGCGAGGCGCACTCGAACGGCTGTCGAAGACGTTCAAGCAGGCTCTTGCGGTATGGTGAACTGGAAGCAAGAACCAGTTTTTGCATGTTGTATCTCCGCTGGGTTGAGGTGCTTATGGTAGCGGCTGGGATGATTGTTGTGCGAGCTGCCGAACGGCATGCCCAAGGGCTTAAATAGTTTTGACAGGCGGGGTTTGTGCCCCTAGAATTGCGCGCTTATGTCTGGAACCATACCCCCGCACATCGAACCGGCTCGACTGGTTGACCGCAGAATTACGCTGAAAGGCGTAGTGAAGGTGAGCAGTCTTGAGCGCTTTTCGGCGGTGTTGCAGGCCGCGACTGGAGAAGTTCAGGTTGAACTGTACTTTTCCCGGGACGAGCAGCGCATAGCAACCATGCATGGTCATTATCAGGTCGATGCGCCGTTGTTGTGTCAGCGTTGTCTTGAGCAGGTTGTCGTGCCGATCGACAGCGAGTGTGATGTGGGGTTTGTAACGAGCGACGAGGCGGCAAAACAGCTTCCGCGTCACTATGAACCGGTTATTGTGGGTGATGAACCGCTCGATCTGCATGCGCTGATCGAGGACGAGCTGCTCCTGGCTTTGCCTGCAGTTCCGATGCATCCGCAACAAACTTGTCAGCATCCGCCAGGGTATCGCCCTGAGACGGCGGAGCTGGAGGAAAAGTCTGAGAAGCCTAATCCTTTCAGCGTGCTGGCCAAATTAAAACGCGATACCTGAGCTTAGGAGCTTATTAGTCATGGCTGTTCAGCAGAACAAAAAGTCCCGTTCCGCACGCGGCATGCGTCGTTCGCATGATGCCCTGTCCGCCTCCGCCTTGTCCGTCGACAAGACTACTGGTGAAACCCACCTGCGCCACCACGTTTCCCCTGACGGTTTCTACCGTGGTCGTCAGGTGATCAACAAGGACAACGACGAATAAGTCTTGTCCACGTCAATCCGCATTGCGATTGATGTGATGGGCGGGGACCGCGGTCCCCGCTGCATTGTCCCTGCTGCGCTGCGCAGTCTCTCGCTGTACCCCTTCCTGCATATTACTCTGGTTGGTGCTGCCGACATCGTCGAGCCCCTGCTGGGTAGTGCTGCTGTTGATTCTGATCGTCTGTCATTTCGTCCTGCCCGTGAACAGATTCTCGCTGATGATCCGCCTGCCAGCGTGCTGCGCGGTAAGCGCGATGCCTCCATGCGTGTTGCTCTTGAGCTGGTCCGAGACGGGCAGGTTGATGGCTGTCTGAGTGCGGGCAATACCGGTGCGCTGATGGTGCTTGCGCGTGCGGTGCTGGGCACCCTTGAGGGTATTCGTCGGCCTGCAATCATGGCCGCATTGCCGGTATCGGGGCGCCTGTGTCATGTCCTTGATCTGGGTGCGAACGTAGATTGCCCGGCCGAACAGTTGGTCGAGTTTGCGATCATGGGCGCTGCCGCGGCCGCTGAGCTGAGCGGTAACCCGGCGCCGCGGGTCGGACTGCTGAATATCGGCAGCGAGACGCATAAGGGCAATCGCCAGGTACGTCAGGCGGCTGCGTTGCTGCAGGTCTGCCCGGCGATCAATTACGTTGGTTCGGTCGAGGGTGATGGCCTGTTTCGGGGTGAGGCGGACGTAGTGGTCTGTGATGGCTTTGTCGGTAATGTGCTGCTGAAAGCCAGCGAAGGGGTTGCGGGCTACCTGCAGGCGGAGCTGCGCAGTGCGGTGGCGGATAGCTGGTTGCTGCGCTGGCTGGCACCGCTGGTGCTGCATGCCACCCGGAGCACGCGCGAGCGCCACGACCCGGCACGTTATAACGGGGCTAGTCTGCTTGGTCTGCGCGGCGTGGTGATGAAAAGCCACGGTTCGGCAGATGAGGAGGCGATTCTGGCTGCCATAGGGCATACGCTCAAGGCGTGTCAGGCACGCTTGCCGGAGCGTATTGCTGGTCGGGTGCGTGAATGCGGGGCCGTGCTGTGACCCCGGGCGCATTGCCGGCATCCAAATTCCGATGTCACACGCAGGTGTCTAGACTCTCTGCAATCTTTTGATAACAGGATGATGTTATGACTAACACCCTTGGCTTTGTCTTTCCCGGTCAGGGCTCCCAGTCCGTCGGCATGCTGAGCGAACTGGCCCAGCAGCACGCGATTATCACTGAGACGTTTGCCGAAGCATCCAGTGCTCTGGGTTACGATCTCTGGGCGCTGAGCCAGAACGGTCCCGAAGCGGATCTGAATCGCACCGATCGCACCCAGCCTGCGATTCTGACTGCGTCTGTTGCCCTGTGGCGACTCTGGTGTGCCGAATCCGGCGTGCGTCCTGGCTTTGTTGCCGGGCACAGCCTGGGTGAATATTCGGCGCTGGTTGCGGCCAATGTGCTTGATTTTGCCGATGCGGTGCGTCTGGTTGAGCGTCGCGGCCAGTTGATGCAGCAGGCTGTGCCCGAAGGGCAGGGCAGCATGGCTGCTATTCTGGGGCTGGAGGATCAGCAGATCATTGATATCTGCGCTGCGGCATCTCAGGGTGAGGTAGTCAGTGCGGTCAACTTCAATGCGCCGGGTCAGGTTGTGATTGCTGGGCAGGTCGACGCTGTCGCTCGTGCGATTGATGGCTGCAAGGCGGCTGGTGCCAAGCGTGCGCTGCCGTTGCCGGTCAGTGTGCCGTCGCATTGCGCGCTGATGCAGCCAGCTGCAGAGCAGCTGGCTGAGGACTTTGCGGCGCTGAGCTGGCGCGCGCCGGAGATTACCCTGGTGCAGAACGTTACTGCGCGGCCGGCGTCGGATGTGACCGCGCTGCGTCAGTTGCTGGTCGAGCAGCTGTACAGTCCGGTTCGCTGGGTAGAGTCGGTTGTTTACATGGCCGAGCAGGGCGTAACCGATCTGGTCGAGTGTGGACCGGGCAAGGTGTTGGGTGGTCTGAACAAGCGTTGCGCCAAAGGTGTCAACAACCACAGTCTGGAAAGCGTGGCGGGTTTTGATGCGTTCCGCGCGCAGTTTGCTTGAGGAGCAGGGCATGAGTCTGGAAGGAAAGGTTGCACTGGTTACCGGTGCCAGCAGAGGGATTGGGCAGGCAATTGCGCATGCGCTGGCCGCTCAGGGTGCAGTGGTCGTCGGCACGGCTACCAGCGATGCGGGCGCTCAGGCGATCGCTGACAAGCTGGCAGAAGCGGGCTACAAGGGTGCCGGCATGAAGCTGGATGTGCGTGATGCCGAGTCTGTCAGTGCTGTTTTGTCGGCCATTACCGAGGCCTACGGTGCGCCGGCCATCCTGGTCAATAATGCAGGTATCACCGCCGATAATCTGCTGATGCGCATGAAAGATGAAGAGTGGGATGACGTGATCGGCACTAACCTCAGCTCGGTCTACCGTTTGTCCAAGGCAGTCCTGCGGGGCATGACCAAGGGCCGCTGGGGGCGTATCATCAACATCAGTTCCGTGGTCGGCTGCATGGGTAACGCCGGTCAGTCGAACTACGCTGCGGCCAAGGCGGGTATGGAAGGGTTTACCCGCGCGCTGGCGCGAGAAGTCGGTTCGCGAGCCATTACTGTGAACGCGGTGGCACCTGGCTTTATTGACACCGACATGACGCGTGCGCTTAATGACAGCCAGCGTTCGGTCATGCTGGAGCAAATTCCGCTCGGTCGTCTGGGGCAGGCAGAGGAAATTGCTGCCGCTGTTGCGTTCCTGGCGAGCGAAAATGCTGGCTACATCACCGGTGCTACACTGCCGGTCAACGGTGGCATGTACATGTAATTCACTGCCGGTATCGACCGGGGTCGATATTGGCTTGAGTTTCATTGGGTGGAAGCCGCAGGCTTTGACCTCTTTGCGTCAGAGACGATTCGCGCTTGAAACCAAGAGAATTGTTTCTATAAACTACCCGCAGTCCGGCTTCTCGGAACTGCAAATAGGAGTGAGAACAAGGTATGAGTACCATCGAAGAACGCGTCAAGAAAATCGTTGCCGAGCAGCTCGGTGTCAAAGAAGAAGAAGTAACCAACAGTGCTTCTTTTGTTGAAGATCTTGGCGCTGACTCCCTGGACACCGTGGAGCTGGTGATGGCTCTCGAAGAAGAATTCGAGACCGAGATTCCGGATGAAGAAGCCGAGAAGATCACCACCGTTCAGGAAGCTATCGACTACGTGAACGCTCACCAGAAGTAATCACGTAGCCTGCTTGCAGGACGAAAAAAGCCGCAGTACTGGTTTCCAGGCTGCGGCTTTTTTGCATCCGGCTATTTGCACCTGTCGGTTGTGCCGCGGTTCGTGTTGCCGCAAGCGGCATTTGCACGGACAATAGGGCGATTTTACGCAGGCTCGCGGGCCTGTAGCGGTTTTCACGAGTTGAATAAGGAGTGTGCCGTGTCGCGCAGACGCGTTGTTGTAACTGGTCTGGGTATGCTGTCGCCGCTGGGTAATTCGGTTGAGAGCAGTTGGCAGGCGGCCCTGGCGGGCAAAAGCGGTATCGGTCCGATCGAACATATGGATGTCAGTGCGTTCTCAACCCGCATCGGCGGCTCGGTTCGCGACTTTGACGTCGAGCTGTACATGGCGGCCAAGGAAGCGCGCAAGCTGGACCTGTTTATTCAATACGGTCTGGCGGCCTGTATTCAGTCGCTTCAGGACTCGGGTCTCGAAGTCACCGACGAGAATCGCGACCGCATTGGTGTGGTCATGGGGTCGGGTATTGGTGGTCTGACCAACATCGAGAAGAACTGTGAGCAGTTGCTGAACAGCGGCCCGCGTCGCATCTCTCCGTTCTTTGTGCCCGGCTCGATCATCAACATGGTCGCAGGTTACCTGTCTATTCAGTACGGTCTTCAGGGGCCGAACTACGCGCTGACCACTGCTTGCACCACTGGCACGCACAGCATCGGTATGGCCGCGCGCAACATTGCCTATGGCGAAGCCGATGTCATGGTGGCTGGTGGTTCCGAGATGGCGACTACCGGTCTGGGGCTGGGCGGTTTTGCCGCGGCCCGTGCCATGTCGACCCGCAACGATGACCCGCAGGGCGCGAGCCGCCCCTGGGATCGTGAGCGGGACGGCTTCGTGCTGTCCGACGGCGCTGGCGCCATGGTGCTGGAAGAGTACGAACACGCCAAGGCTCGCGGTGCGCGCATTTATGCCGAGCTGGTTGGTTTTGGCATGAGTGGTGACGCCTATCACATGACTGCACCGCCGGAAGACGGGCGTGGCGGAGCCAAGTGCATGGTCAATGCGCTCAGGGATGCCGGTCTGAACCCGGAGGATGTTGATTATATCAACGCCCATGGCACCTCGACTCCTGCTGGTGACATTGCCGAAACCTGTGCGGTCAAGTCTGTGTTTGGTGCCCACGCTCGTGATCTGGCCATCAGCTCGACCAAGTCGATGACCGGACACCTGCTGGGTGCTGCCGGCGCGGTAGAGGCGGTGTTCAGTGTGCTTGCACTGCGTGATCAGGTGGCGCCGCCAACCATCAACCTGGATAACCCGGACGAGGGGTGTGATCTGAACTACGTTGCCCATCAGGCGCAGCAGCGCAAGATTGAGGTCACGCTGTCCAACTCCTTCGGTTTTGGTGGCACCAACGGCAGTCTGGTATTCCGTCGCTGCGAATGAATCAAGCGACGCCGGCGGCCACAACATGGGTAAACGGGCAGCTGGCCGATCAGTTGCCTGTTACCGATCGCGGGCTCGCCTACGGTGACGGTCTGTTCGAAACCCTGCGCGCCTGTCGCGGCACACTGCCGTTGCAGGCGCTGCATCTGGCACGTCTGCGGCGCGGTTGTGCCGCGCTGCGAATACCCTTTCAGGCGGATTTGATTGCCGCCGAGCTGAACAACGCAGCAGCCAGTGTCGGCGACGGGGTGGTCAAGCTGATGCTGACCCGTGGCAGTGGGCAGCGGGGCTATGCCATGCCGGCTGACGCAACCCCGTCGCGGGTGATATCCACTTCCCCCTTGCCGCTGTATCCGCCCGACAGGCACGATGGCATTCAATTGTTTGCCTGTACAACGCGGCTGGCTGATCAGCCGCTGCTCGCGGGCATCAAGCATCTGAATCGACTGGAACAGGTGCTGGCGCGCAGCGAGTGGCAGGATCCGGCATTCGCCGAGGGCCTGGTGTGCGATCAGCAGGGAGCGGTAATCGAATGCACCATGAGCAACCTGTTTGCGCGCGTGGCAGGGCAATGGGTTACACCTGATCTCGGCCGTTGTGGTGTGCGCGGGGTGATGCGCGAATACCTGCTGGCGCAGTTGGCCGAGCGAGGGCGGCCGGCACGTGAAGGACGGCTGACGCGTGACGCCTTGTACCAGGCGGATGAGGTATTTTGCTGCAATAGTTTGATAGGGGTCTGGCCGGTTGTAGGGCTGGACGATCGGGTCTGGCAGGTCGGGGGCGAAACCCGGCTGCTGCAATCCCTGGCTGAACAGGTTTATCTGTGAAGATTTTTGCCAAGTTTCTGGTTGTTTCACTGTTTCTGGTTTGTGTCATTGGTCTGGCCGGCGGCGTGTGGGGCTTTCTCACCCTGCAGCGTGCGCTGCATCAGCCGTTACAGCTGACGGAGCCGAGCACGCTGGTGGTGGAGGCCGGCAGCACACCCGGGCGGGTCTTTGCCCGGCTGGAGCAGGAGGGTGTGCTAGAGGGGGCCGGCTGGCTGCGTCGATACTGGCAGTGGCAAATGCAAGGGGCGGTTTTGCATGTGGGCGAATATGCTCTGCAGCCCGAGATGACGGCGGCCGAGCTGCTGCACATGATGGAGCGCGGAGAGGTTGTTCAGCGTACCCTCACGCTGGTCGAAGGCTGGAATTTCAGTCAGGTGCGCCAGGCGCTGCGTGCGGCCGAACACCTGGAGCAGACCTTGTCGCCAGACCTGAGCGATGCCGAGGTCATGGCGGCTCTGGGGTATGAGGGTGAACATCCGGAGGGACGTTTTTTCCCGGATACCTATCAGTACACGTTGGGCATGAGTGATCGGGACATCCTGCAGCGCGCGCACGAGCGTATGGCGCAGGTACTGGCGGAGGTTTGGGCAGAGCGTGATGAGGGCTTGCCGATCAAGTCTGCTTACGAGGCACTGATTCTCGCGTCGATCGTGGAGAAGGAAACCGGAGTACCGTCCGAGCGGGCCGAAATCGCTGGCGTATTTACCCGTCGGCTGCGCATCGGCATGCGTTTGCAGACCGATCCGACCGTGATTTACGGCATGGGGACGGACTATCAGGGCAATATACGTCGTCGCCATCTGCAGCAGGCGACACCTTACAACACCTATGTGATTGATGGTCTGCCGCCGACGCCGATTGCCATGCCCGGGCGCGAGGCGATCGAGGCTGCTGTGCATCCGGCTGACGGCAAGAGCCTGTATTTTGTTGCCAGGGGGGATGGCTCGCACGTGTTCTCCAATACCCTGGCTGAGCATAACCGGGCGGTGCGTGCGTTTCAGCTCAAGCGCCGCAGCGACTATCGATCCAGCCCTGCACCGGAGAGCGCACAATGACAGGTGTATTTGTCACCCTGGAAGGGCCTGAGGGTGCAGGCAAGTCAACCAACCTCGGTTATGTTGCCGACGCATTGCGCCGCGCAGGCTGTGAACCGCTGTTGACCCGTGAGCCGGGTGGTACTCCGATTGCCGAGCGGATGCGCGGCATTCTGCTCGAGCACCATGAAGAGCCGATGGACCCGGATGCGGAGTTGTTGCTGGTTTTTGCTGCGCGCGCCCAGCATCTGAATCGGGTGATCAAGCCGGCGTTGGCGCAGGGGCGTGTAGTCATCAGTGATCGCTTTACCGATGCGACCTACGCCTATCAGGGCGGCGGGCGGGGGATCGACGCTGCTCGCATTGCTGCGCTTGAAAACTGGACTCAAGGCAGTTTGCGGCCTGATTTGACGCTGGTGCTGGATGTGCCGGTTGAGGTGGGTATGGCGAGGGCGCGGGCGCGCAGCGCACTTGACCGTTTTGAAAGCGAGCAGCGGGCGTTCTTTGACGCGGTGCGCGAGACCTATTTGCGGCGTGCTGCAGAACATCCGGCGCGCTATCGAGTCGTCGATGCCAGTGGTGAGCTGGACCAGGTTCAGCGTCACCTTGAACCGGTCATCGCACAGATTCTGGAGCGCTGGCGTGCTTGAACAGGCCCGTACCCCCTTGCCATGGCACGAACCGCTGTGGGCTGCGTTGGCCGCCCAGCAGCAATTTGCCCATGCCTATCTGTTCTGTGGCGCGGCGGGTGCAGGCAAGCGTCATTTCGCTGCAGCGTTCGCCGGCTGGCTGATGTGTGACCAGCCTGGACCACAAGGCCCGTGCCAGCAGTGTCGCAGCTGTTTGCTTCGCCAGGCCGGCAGTCATCCCGACCTGCTGCTGATCGAGCCGGAGGAGGAGGGCAAGGCGATCCGCGTAGATGCCATCCGTCAGTTGGTTGGCTTCATCAGTCAAACCGCCCAGCAGGGCGGGCGCAAGGTGGTTGTGCTGCATCCGGCCGAGGCGATGAACCAGAACGCCGCCAATGCGCTGCTCAAGTCGCTTGAGGAGCCAACTGCCGAGACCTATCTGCTGCTGATCAGTGATCAGCCGAGTCGTCTGCTGCCGACCATCCGCAGTCGGTGCCGGGTGCAGCCCCTGGGGTTGCCCGGTCTGCAGCAGGCCCGGGACTGGCTGGGGGCGGAGCTGCCGGATGTGGACGACAATCAGCGTACGCTTCTGCTGCAGATGGCTATGGGGGCTCCGTTGCGAGCGCTGGATTTGCATCAGCAGGGGGCCGTTGCCCACCGGGAAAAGGTGGTTGAAGGTGTCAAGGCGCTGCTGAAGGGACAGATATCCGCGCCCAGGCTGGCCGAGCAGTGGAATAGCATCGCCCTTGATTTGCTGCTGGACTGGTTTGCCGCCTGGACGCTGGAGTTGCTGAAACTGAATCAGGGGGCGCAGGAGGCGGCAAGCAGCGCCGATATGGACAAGGTTCTGGGCTACTTGGCATCGCGGATTCAGGCAAGCGAGCTGCTCGATTGGCAGGATTGGCTGTTGCAGCACCGTCGGCAATTCGACAACAAGGCCAACCTCAATCGCCAGCTGTTCCTCGAAAAGCTGCTTGCGCGCTGGAAAATGCTGGCCGAAAGACGTTAATCTGGCGGCCATCGCGTTGAGTGAAAGGAATGATCAATGACTAATCCCACGGCTCCGGGGCCTCGCAACGGTATTCTGTCGCTGACGATCAAGGACAAGTCGGTGCTTTATGCGGCCTACATGCCGTTCGTCAAGCATGGCGGGCTGTTCATTCCGACCAACAAGAATTACCGCCTCGGTGACGAGGTGTTCATGCTGCTGAATCTGATGGACGAGCCGGAGAAGATCCCGGTTGCCGGCAAGGTTATCTGGGTAACCCCGAAGGGTGCCCAGGGCAATCGCGCGGCAGGTATCGGTGTCCAGTTCAGTGATCAGGATAATACCGCGCGCAGCAAAATCGAAACCTATCTGGCCGGTGCGCTGCAATCGGATCGGCCGACCCACACCATGTAGTCTTCATGCTTATTGATTCGCACTGTCATCTGGATCGTCTTGATTTAACGCCCTACAACGGCTCCCTTGATGCGTTGCTGGATGCAGCTCGCGGCCGCGGTGTCGGCAAGTTTCTCTGTATCGGGGTCGATGCCGACAACGCTGCTACCGTGCAGCAACTGGCCGACAGCCATGCAGATGTGTTCTGCAGCGTCGGTATTCATCCGCTCGATCTCAAGGATGGCAAGGCGACCGATCTGGTCTGGCTACTCGAGCGACTGCAGCATCCGCGCACTGTAGCCATCGGCGAAACCGGGCTCGACTATCACTACCAGCCCGAGTTGGCCGAGCAGCAGAAAGCGTCCTTCGCCATTCATCTTGAGGCGGCGAAGCAGACGGGGAAGCCGGTGGTGATTCATACCCGCGCGGCACGCCAGGATACGCTGGAGATGCTGCGCGAGGCAGACCTTGCCAATGCCGGTGTGCTGCATTGCTTTACCGAAGACTGGGAGATGGCCCGGGCCGCGCTGGATATGGGCTATTACATTTCGCTGTCGGGCATTGTGACCTTTCGCAATGCCGACGCATTGCGCGAGGTGGCGCGTCAGGTTCCTGCTGACCGCTTGCTGGTTGAGACCGATTCTCCCTATCTGGCGCCGGTTCCCCATCGCGGAAAGTCGAACGAACCACAGTTTGTCTGTGAAGTGGCGGCATTTCTGGCCGAGTTGCGCGGTGAGGCCCTGGAACATTTCCGTGAGCAAACTACCGATAACTTCCATCGCTTGTTTCCTCTGGCGCAAAGCTGATTTCGAGGCAAAAAAAACCCGAATTCTGGGGGAGGAATTCGGGTTAAGACCATTAGGAGTGATACAGAGGCAGGGCAGTGCCTGCCAGCACAGGAGCAACACTTGGGGGGTATGTCGTTCCTGATAACTTCAGTATTGTCGAAATTGCCCTGCTTTCCAGCTTCATTTCCCGCGTTTATAAACTGATTTGGAATACGCTCTGCGTATTTTATCGTGAAGTGTTGTTATCTCTTTGCGAGGCAATCAGTGCTTCCAGCTGTTCGACCGCCCGCCGCAGGCAAGCGCTGCTGGTGTAGAAATGGGGTGACCAGCGAATACCACCGCCGCGCAGCGCGCAGATCACGCCCTGATCCATTAACTGGCGATGCAGCTCTTTTAGCGTAACGCCCTCAACTGAAAACGTCAGAATGCCCGATCGTCGTTCGTTGCTCAGATTGCTGAGTATGCGCACGCCCGGGATCGCCTCCAGCAAGCTGGCAAGCAGGCAGATGCGGCGGTCGAGCTCGGCAGCGACGGTATCCATGCCGATCTCAAGCAGCAGCGACAGGCTGGCTGACAGAGCTTGTTGAGCCAGGGTGTTTGGGCTGCCGGCCTCGAATCGCCGCGCCGAACGGGCCGGCTGCCAGTCGCAGCGATCATAATCGCCCATCGCCTCAACCATATGCCAGCCGTGCTGGGTCAGCTTCAGTTGATCCCGTACTCGACCGTGGCAATAGAACACACCAAGGCCTTCCGGGCCGAGTAGCCATTTGTGGCCGTCAGCCATGGCAAAATCGCAGTCAATCGTCTGGACATCCAGTGGCTGCGCGCCGAGGGTCTGTATGGCGTCCACGCAGAACAGGACGCCGCGTTCGCGGCAGGCTTGCCCAAGGCGTTCCAGATCCATGCGCAGTCCGCTGCCGTATTGCACGGAGCTGATGCTCAGCAGGCGGGTGCGCGGCGTCATCGCGTTGATCAGCGCCTGTTCCGGCTGGTTGCCCAGCGCCACGCTGCAAACCCGAACGCCCTGGTCTGCCAATGCCTCCCAGGGAATGCGGTTTGAGGGAAACTCCTGATCGCTGATCAGAACTTCATCGCCGGGTGCCCAGGATAATCCCTGGGCGACAAAGGACAGGGCCTCGGAGGTGTTCTTGACCAGCGCGATATCGCTGACCGCAGGGGCATTAAGCAGGGCTTTAAGTTGCTCGCGCAGGTGTTTTTCGGTCCGGCTCCAGCGCGGATAGTCGCGCGCACCCTGAATCAGGTTTTCGCGGGCGAAGGCGCTGACGGCGTCCGCTGCCCGCTTCGGCCAGGGAGCTACCGCGGCATGATTCAGGTAGCAGAGTTTCGGATCCTGCGGGAATTCATGCTGCCATTGCTGGTTGAGATCCATGTCGAGCCTCATGTGTGGTGCCATTTTGGCCAAAGATGGGACTGGCACGCGCGGTTATGCCTTAACGGGCCTTTTTCCCCATATTTAGACACATTTGAACTGGATAGTCAGCTTGTAAGCAAATCTGGGCAGCGAGTCATCAACTTGGCATAATGGGGCACTTTGCCAATTTGAATCCGGGTACCTTGATGCAGAAAGAGTCACGTAAAGTTCGCGAATTTCGTCGTCGTGAGCAGGAAATTCTCGATAGCGCGCTGCGCCTGTTCCTTGAGCAGGGTGAAGACAGTGTAACCGTCGAGATGATCGCAGACGAGGTTGGCATCGGCAAAGGGACCATCTACAAGCATTTCAAGTCCAAGGCAGAGATTTATCTGCGGTTGATGCTCGACTATGAGCGAGACCTGGCTGATTTGCTGCATTCGGAGTCCATCGAGCGCGACAAGGCGGCCCTCTCGCGGGAGTACTTCGCGTTTCGCATGAGCGACCCCGAGCGCTATCGGTTGTTTGACCGGCTGGAAGAAAAGGTGGTCAAGTCGAACCAGTTGCCGGCCATGGTCGAAGAGTTGCACAAGATCCGGACCTCCAACTTCAATCACATCACCGGTGTGATTCAGTCCCGTATCGATGATGGCAAGCTGGAAGATGTTCCTGCCTACTTCCATTACTGCGCAGCATGGGCGCTGGTGCACGGCGCGATGGCCATGTACCACTCGCCGTTCTGGCAGGACGTGATCAAGGATCAGGAGGGCTACATGCAATTTTTGATGGATGTAGGCGTGCGAATGGGCAACCGATTCAAACGCCGCAAGGACGGTGAGGAAGCCTAGCCCGAGGCTGGTGCTGAACTCCTGATTTGACCGGCAGTCTCAAACTGGGCAGCCATGTCAGGAGTCAGACCTTGCCCATCTTTCGCATACTTGCTGTGGGCGTGCTCATGCTGGGCACGTTGCCAGGCAACCCCGCCCAGGCGCGGGACTATCGATACACCGACGCCCACCTGCATTACGTTGATTTCTTTCAGGAGTCAGAAGGGGCGGACGCGCTTATTCAGGCGATGGACGCCGCCGGTGTCGATCATGCCATGATCAGTGGTGTGCCTGTCGCCAAGCAATGGCACGAGAATGAGCCCAAGCGCCCGCGCTATTACGCTGGTGACGATGGCGGCGCCTACTGGTTCAGTGCAACCGATGTGCTGGTCGCTGATGCGATTGCGTCGATGCCGGCGGACCAGCGTCGGCGGTTTCATCCCTTTCTATCCGGCTTCAATCCGAACGACAAGAACGCAGATGCCCACATCCGTCGCATGCTCGAGCTGTATCCCGGCTTTTGGCAGGGAATAGGCGAGGTATTTACCCGGCACGACGATCTGACAGCGCTGATCCATGGTGAACCACCGCGGGCCAACAGCGAGGCCATGCACCGGGTCTATGCGCTGGCCGCGGAGTATGATCTGCCGGTGCTGGTGCACAGCAATATCACCTCGCAGCGTGAGCGTAATCCGCTCTATCTGGCCGAAATGGAAGAGCCGCTGCGCAACCATCCGCGGGTACGCTTTATCTGGGCGCATGCCGGCACCAGCATGGAAATTCATCGCCATCAGACACAATTGCCGTTTTTATTGCCGACGTTGCGCCGGCTGCTGACCGCCTACCCGAATCTGTATATTGATCTGTCCTGGACGCTGCGCGAGCCCTATCTTCTTGACTCGGAAGGCAAGCCGGACCCTGACTGGGTTGCTCTGGTCGAGGATTTCCCCGAGCGCTTTATGCTCGGCTCGGATGTGGTGGGGCAGTTCGGCAGTATCGGAAAATATATGCGCGGGTTTGAGCCGTTTCTTGATGCGTTACCGGAAACGGTAGCGCGTGGGGTTGCACGGGATAACTTTCTCGCTATCTTGCCGAGCGCCGAGTTGCGATCGGCCCCGCCGGGCGAGGCCGATCTGGTCGATCAGCGCAATACCAGTGGCGGGTCAGCCCAGTAGCTGCAGTGGTGATAGCCCAGGAAGCCAAGCGTATTTGCGTTGCTTGCGTTGGGTACGTCCAGCGTCATCAGGTTTCCGGTCGCTGCCTGCTGCCAGGCTGCTGCGACCCCGTCGGTGGTGTTGGGGTCGCCGGTTTTGGCGAACTGGGTCCAGTAGTCGACCATCTCGCCGGCCAGACTGTTCAGGTCATCCGGATCGCCGGTATAGCGCTGCTCCATGATGGCCTGTGGGTAGAGTACGTAAGGGATTTCCCCGGCGTGGGTGGCCCCCAGCGGGAAGCTCACAGCAAATGGCGGCACCAGGGTCCAGGGGGCGTCCTCGTCACGGAACCAGTACTGGAAGGTATTCATGCTGGCGCCGGCAAAGGTGCTGGCCTGCGAGTAGGCGTTGCAGGCGAACATGAAGTCGGTCCAGATACCGGACAGGGCTGCCTCGAAGGGTTTTGCCTCACCGTCAACAAAGTCCAGATAATCGGTGGCGATCTGGTCGTCGTCGAAGGGGATACTCGCCTGGTAGGGCTGGAAGAACTCGGCAACGCGCTCACGGTATTCCGCCTCGCCATCAATAGGATCGCCTCCTACTTCATCCAGCGCGACGAACAGGGTGCCCTCGTTCTGGTTGCTGCCGATCATGATGTCGAGCGAGCTGTTGAAGTCGCCGTCGGCCAGTGCCTGCTGAATGGACTTGGGCAGCAAGTCGTCGTCCGGATCCACAACCGGGATTGACTGCGAGCCCTGGGCCGCCAGGAACGCCGATACCGGCAAGGAGCGCAGGCAGCTTGCAGCGGTCTCCGGGTCGGTGCAGCCGAGTCCATTGGCTACCGATGTGCCGAGGAACTGCGCTGTTGCCTTGGGCATCTGGAAGGGCGCGTAGGAGCCGCTCTGGACAATGGCGCGCTGGAACAGGTCCGCCTCTTCAGCCCGAGGCGAGACTATGTGGCTCATCACGCTGTGGCCACCGGCGGACTCGCCGAAGATTGTGACATTGGCCGGATCACCGCCAAAGGCAGTGATGTTTTCCTTGACCCAGGCCAGCGCCAGCTGCTGATCCATCAGGGCAAAGTTACCGGCGTCGGATTCCAGGGCAGGGTGGGCCAGAAAACCGAGATTGCCAAGGCGATAATTGAGGGTCACGACGATAACGTCCTGTTCGACCAGGCGCGTCGGGTCGTACTCACCGCCGCCGTTACCAAACACGAAGGCGCCACCATGGATCCAGACCATCACCGGCAGATCCTCCGCTTCAGCGGGCGCATAAACGTTCAGGTACAGGCAGTCCTCGTTGCCTACCTGCTGGCCAGTGGTCAGATCGGACTGCGGGCAGCTGTTGCCGAACTCTTCGCTCAGTCTGAGTGTTTCACTTCTGCTGGCGGGTGGCTGCGGCGGGGCGAGGCGCAGGTCGCCAACCGGCGGCGCGGCGTAGGGAATGCCACGGAAGACGCGGATGCCGTCGTTGCTGATACCGACGACTTTGCCCTCGCTGGTTTCAATCGCCAGGGGGTTGGGGCCGTCGGCACCGCCACCGCCGCCACCTGACAGGCAGGCGGATAGCGTGAGGGCCGCGACGGCGACGGAAAGTAGCTTGAGTGTTGATGCCGAGGTCGGCGTCAGGCGAGCAGTACTCATTATTGTTGTCCTGTACTGTTTAAAAGATTGAGGCATATGCTGAAAGTGATCCGGCCTCAGGGCGAATGCGAGTTATGCGTATGCGTAGAAACTATATGTGAACTCTGTCACGCAGAGCTAAACACGTCCGGGTGGTTTGCTTCGCCAGTCAGACTGGCTATGATGTGCGGTTTTGTGCGGCTCAGCGCCGGGTACAGAGGAGAGGGGCATGGCTATGCAAGAGGCGTTTCCGGTCAGTTATATCGAGCCGGTTTTCCGCCCGCCGAGTGAGGCGCATTCGCTGATTTTGCCGGTGACCAACGGCTGTTCGTGGAACAAGTGCACGTTCTGTGATTAGTTATCCTCGTTTGCAGTCCTAAATCCTCCCGCAAGATCCCTCATTCCGCATAATTTTTTCAAATTTGGCAGCAGATTTCGTTTGCCTGTATGAATAGAAGCAGTAAAGTTACCCCAAGGAAGTAAATAAAATCCAAAAGTATTGCAGGACGGCGCGTGGCCATTATCCTCGAATCATCGCATAGAGAGTTCAGAACCATTGTCGCTGACGCGACTGGCGTTCAGTGCGTCTTGCCCGTCATCGTCACCGAGCATGGGGTGCTGGATCAGTTTGTTCGCTACATGCACCTGAACCGGCTCAAGAGTCGATCATGGCAAGAGTCTGCGACCTTCGCGGTGCAGCTGCTTCTGGAGTACATGGAGGCAAATCAAGGGCTCTATGACGCGCCGAGGGCGTTGTTCGCCGCCTTTTCCGACGCGCTCTATACCGGCACTGTGTCGAATAGCATCGACCCCTCGGGCCTATGGTGGCAGCCCAGGCAACCCGAAGATGCCAGCAAGTTGATCGGCCATGTCAGCCGATTCAGCGACTGGCTGGCTGTCGTCAACGAAGACGCCAAGATGCAGCTCAATCCTTGGCGGCAGGCGACTCGGCATGAACAACGGCTGAATTGGGCAGCCTATTCGCACCGCAGGGATAACGCCTTTCTTTCCCATCTCTGGCGTTCATCGTCGCAGACGAAGCAGTCCCGAGTCGTGCGCTCAAGGACAATGCCCGTTGAACGGCAAGCGCCGATCAAGGCATTTCCAGAGGAATACTTCGAGCTGCTGGTATGCGAGGGTTTCCGCAGGAGGTCACGAGATTCACGCGGGCCTACAGACCTTCGAAATGTCCTGATTACCTACCTCATGCACTACGGTGGTTTAAGGCTGTCTGAAGCGCTATCGCTTTGGAGTGAAGACGTTAGCCTAGAGGCCGGGGAGGTCATCGTCCGTATTTATCACCCTGAATACGGGCTGGCACCTGGCGGTAAAGGCAATCGCGCTGCTTACCTTCAAAGCCAGTACGCGCTGCAACCCCGCAACCGACTGGTCAAGGCGACCGACCCGCTGTTCATCGGGTGGAAGAACAGCCTGATTACCGACCCGCACAGACGCTGTTTCGAGGTCTTTTTCTTCCCCCATGAAGCCGGGCAGATTTTTGCCGAGTTGTGGCGTGACTACCACCTGAAACAGCGGATAAAGCCGAAGGCCAGCGAAGGTCATCCCTATACCTTTACCAACCGCGACGGCCAGCCCTACTCGCATCGCATGTTCCGCAAGGCTCACAGGTTGGGTATTGAGAGGATTGGGTTAGTGTACGAGAAGAGCGAGGGCACAACCCCGCATGGCCACCGCCATGCCTATGGACAGCGACTGGCTCGCGATGGCGCCGACCCGCTGTTGATCAAGAACGCCATGCACCATGCCTCGATCACATCAAGTCAGACCTACACGCAGCCCACAACGGCGCAAATGCGTCAGAGTCTCCGAGACCTGGAAGCGCGGCTGCGCTTCCAACATGCAGATGATTCCCACGACCTTTGACCAAGGACTGACGCCGATGCCAACCAAGAAAAATTTTTATAACTACTCCGGGGCAAAGGCAGCAGTCCAGGCGCTGGGCATCAAGAGTCTGCCCGACTACATAAAGCGCTACCGCGAAGACCCGCGGCTGCCGTCCCGCCCCAGAGAGTTATATGCCGACGCCGGCTGGATAGACTGGTACGACTTCCTCGGCAATGAACGGCCCGACATCTACCCGACCTACGCCGAGGCAAAGGCAGCAGTCCAGGCGCTGGGCATCAAGAGTCTGCCCGACTACAAAAAGCGCTACCGCGAAGACCCGCGGCTGCCGTCCAGCCCCAATGAGTTCTATGCCGACGCCGGCTGGATGGACTGGTACGACTTACTCGGCAATGAACGGCCCGACTTCTACCCGACCTACGCCGAGGCCCAGGCGGCAGCCCAGGCGCTGGGCATCAAGAGTCTGCCCGACTACATAAAGCGCTACCGCGAAGACCCGCGGCTGCCGTCCCGCCCCAGAGAGTTATATGCCGACGCCGGCTGGATAGACTGGTACGACTTCCTCGGCAATGAACGGCCCGACATCTACCCGACCTACGCCGAGGCACAGGCGGCAGCCCAGGCGCTGGGCATCAAGAGTCGGCTCGACTATACAAAGCGCTACCGCGAAGACCCGCGGCTGCCGTCCAGCCCCAGTGATGTCTATGCCGCCGCCGGTTGGATAGACTGGTACGACTTCCTCGGCAATGAACGGCCCGACTTCTACCCGACCTACGCCGAAGCCCAGGTGGCAGCCCAGGCGCTGGGCATCAAGAGTCTGCCCGACTACAAAAAGCGCTACCGCGAAGACCCGCAGCTGCCGTCCCGCCCCGATTCGTTCTATGCCGACGCCGGCTGGATAGACTGGTACGACTTCCACGGCAATGAAAACCCCGACATCTATCCGACCTACGCCGAGGCCCAGGCGGCAGCCCAGGCGCTGGGCATCAAGAGTCAGCCCGACTACATAAAGCGCTACCGCGAAGACCCGCGGCTGCCGTCCAGCCCCAGTGATGTCTATGCCGCCGCCGGTTGGATAGACTGGTACGACTTCCTCGGCAATGAACGGCCCGACTTCTACCCGACCTACGCCGAGGCCCAGGCGGCAGCCCAGGCGCTGGGCATCAAGAGTCTGCCCGACTACATAAAGCGCTACCGCGAAGACCCGCGGCTGCCGTCCCGCCCCAGAGAGTTATATGCCGACGCCGGCTGGATAGACTGGTACGACTTCCTCGGCAATGAAAACCCTAGCGCTGCTCTGGCGGACTACCCACACATGTGGGCAAATGTTGAGCTGTGGTTGAAGAACCAAACAAACATCGTCGGAAAGAAAGCCGCGATGAGGGTGTTTTTGAGTGGTTTCTATCAGGTACAGGAATTGCCAGATGAGCCGGTACACCTGCTGCTGCGAGCCAATCCATTTCCCACTGAGGCCTATCAGCAGTTCATTGAAGCCCAGGCTGAGTCCCAGAAAAGGCCCTATCACAGTGCTATCGCGGCCTTTTTCGGTTGGATTTTGGATGAACATTGCACCGATGCCGACACGGACGAGCGCATTGTGCTTGCTGAGTTCCGGAATCCCTTTCAAACGGTGCTGGCCGGCTTTGCAGATAGCTTGCAGGCCTATCGCCCCAACCAGTCCACCAAGCCGCCGCTTGGTTATGAATACATCCTACGGGCGCGCAATTTCCTCGTGCCGAACGGCGAACAGGTATTGCAGACAAGGCCCAGTCTGACGGATCTGCCGCACCTACAAGACTTCTTTGCGACCCGCGCCGACTGGATTTATGTGGATGAATCGCTGATCGACCGCGACGATCCGAACTGCATCTGGCGCGAGGTTAAGGCTGACCGCAAAATGAAAGGCAAGCGCGAAGTAGTAAACAGCTATCAGATTTGGTCGCCTGTTCGCTTCGTGGCGCTCTACACACTTCTGCGATTTCCGCTGCGCGGCCAACAGATTCTTTGGCTGGACAGCGGCGAGGCGGATAAAGAGATAGCTGTTCTCGATGCTGAGCATGGCGGTGTTCGCTGGGAGAAGAACACCGGCCCCCTGGCTGGGAAAGGGAGCAAGAAACGCCAGCCACAGGCTGTGGTACAGCGCGGCGACAAGGAAGCGCCAAAGCTCTATGTGACTACCAACAAGACCGGACGCCAGGGAGGGGGCTACGAAGTTCCGTGGATTCCTGATGATCTGCTCTATTGGTTCCTCTTGCTGCGTGACTGGCAGGCCAAGTACAGCCCGCTTAAAGAGCCGACGAGCTGGTCTGATATCAAGCTTCGTGCTGAAACCAATGAGAAAATTTTGCAGGCGCGTGGCACCCAGTGTTTTCTATTCCGCACGGACGCCTCGGGTCAGCCGGCGTTCACCACAACGGTTTTCACTCATACTTTGCCGGCATTGCTCTACGCGATTCAGCGCCCGGGCGAAAACCTAGCCAGCGAAAGCCCCAACTTTAAGGCGAACAATCAGCGCTATATCAGCCCCTACACACCGCACAGCCTTGTAGTGGTCAACTGATCCCGGACACTGTTTTAAGTTTTTCTTCTGCCACTACCGGTGCGATCCCCCCATTGAAGGCATGGGGCCGCTCCTGATTGTAATATCCCATCAGGTAGCTGCTGATATCCTTCCGGGCAGCGGCCAGGCTGTGGTAGCCCATCGGCGGTATCCATTCCGTTTTCAGGCTGCGGAACAGACGCTCCATGGGGGCGTTGTCCCAGCAATTTCCACGACGGCTCATGCTCTGTACCAGGCGGTAACGCCAGAGCCTTTGCCGGAACTTGCGACTCGCATACTGCGACCCTTGATCCGAATGGAACATAACCCCGTGGGGGCGCCCACGCTGTTCCCAGGCATGATCCAGAGCCTGAACAACCAGATCTGCATCGGCGGTATCAGACATAGCCCAGCCGACCACCCGACGGGCATACAGATCCAGTACTACCGCCAGATAGCTCCAGCGCTGCCCCGTCCAGATGTAAGTGATATCACCACACCAAACCTGATCAGGCTGTGCCACATCAAACTCCCGATCCAGTCGGTTAGGGATATCCAGCCGCTCCACTGTTGCTCGTTTGTACGCGTGAGGCCCCGGCTGCTTGCAGACCAAGCCCAGCTCGCTCATCAGCCGGCGCACCTTGAAGCGACCGATGCCGACTCCCTGGTCGTTCAGTAAACCCTGTATGGTACGGCTACCTGCGGAGCTGCGGCTTTTGTTGAACAGCTCGTTAACCTGGGCCCTCAGGGCTACACGCTCAGCATCCACACGCTGGACCTTCTGGCGGTGTTCGTAATAACAGGAACGATTGATATCAAAGGCTGCGCACACCATGTCAACCGGGGCTTGCTCTCTCAACTGGTCAATCAGCGTGTACGTTTCCAGTCGTCCGACATCAAGAGAGCGGTAGCCTTTTTTAGGATGGTCTTCTCCATCTCCAACCGCCGGCAACGCTCTTCCAACTCCTGAATTCGCTGCTGCTCTGGCGTCATGGCTTTGCCTTTAGGGGTTACACCCTGCCGCTCCTCAGTGAGCTGTTTGACCCATTTGCGCAGGACACTTTCAACCACACCCAACGATAGGCTGGCTTGAGTAATGCTGTAGCCTTGGTCCAGCACCAGGCTGGCTGCTTCCTGTTTGAATTCAGGGGTAAAAGTACGTCGCTTTCTTGTCATCGAACACCTCTCAATGGCGAGTATTGTCGCCTAGTTGGTGTCCGGTTTCATTAGACCACTACACCTGCGTGTCAGTCTGATTACGGCGTTCATCGCAGACGGCGAAGCGCCTATTCACCTTATCTCCAAGCTTGTTGGTCATTCATCGCTAGTGATGACGATCTACTACATCAGGCTGAACAACGATCTGAACCGCCCCGGGTTTCGCGGAGGCTGTTTGGTTTAAGTCAAGCCGCCACCTTGGAAGCCTGACTGGCTAGTTGCCGATAGTAGTTTGCCTCAGCCTCTGCCGGCGGTATATATCCGATGGGTTCGAGCAGTCGCTGGTGATTGAACCAATGCACCCATTGGAGCGTGGCCAGTTCCACCTGCTCACGATTGCGCCACGAGCGTCTGTGGATCACTTCGGCCTTGTACAGGCCGTTAATCGTCTCAGCCAGGGCATTGTCGTAGCTGTCCCCTTTGCTGCCTACCGACGGCTCCACGCCAGCCTCGGCCAACCGTTCGCTGTAGCGGATACTGACGTATTGCGACCCGCGATCGCTATGGTGGATCAGATGGCTACCGCGTTCAGGCTGACGTGCGTATAAGGCCTGTTCCAGCGCATCCAGCACGAAGTCGGTTGTCATCGATGGGCTCACCCGCCAGCCGACAATGCGCCGGGCAAAGACGTCCACAACGAAGGCCACGTACAGCCAGCCTTGCCAAGTGGAAACATAGGTGAAGTCGGACACCCACAACTGATTCGGTCGGTCGGCTCGGAACTGCCGGTTCACCTTGTCCAGCGGGCACGGAGCCTTGTGGTCGCTGACTGTGGTGCGGACGATCTTGCCACGCCGGACTCCGCGCAGGCCAAGTCGTCGCATCAACCGCTCGACCGTGCAGCGGGCCACGGCGTCTCCTTCACGGTTCATCTGCTTCCAAACCTTGTCAGCACCGTAAACTTGCAGGTTCGCGTTCCACACAGCTTCGATCTTTGGCATCAACTTGCTGTCGCGCCGGGCTCGGTGGCTTTGCAAATCCGGATTTCGACGGCGGGCGGCATACCGGCGATAGGCTGACGGGGCAATCTGCAGCACCGTGCAGATTGGCTCGACCCCAAAAGCATCCCGGTGTCCATCCACCAGAGCGTAGATCACTTCAGCCGGCGGTCGAGCTCCGCCTGGGCGAAAAACGCACTGGCCACCTTGAGTATTTCGTTGGCCCGGCGCAACTCCTTGACCTCGCGCTCGAGCTCTTTGACGCGTTGCGCGTCGGCTGTGCTGACGCCCGGCCGTACGCCGGCATCGACGTCTGCACGCTTGACCCATTCCAGCAACGTTTGGGGTACGCAGCCGATCTTGGGTGCAATCGACTCGACCGCCGACCACAGCGAGGGATAGTCGCCGCGATGCTCTTGCACCATCCGCACGGCTCGTTCACGGACTTCAGGGGAAAACTTGTTTGTCTTGTTCATGGCTTCATCTTCTCAGGAGTTGAAGCCTCCGCGAAACCCGGGGCGGTTCAATCAGATGCGCCGTACCATGGGCGAGACTGAGAAGCGCGCCGCAGAGATTTCAACTCAGCACCATGCTGAAGTGCTTAGGACGCAGGGGTTACAGCCGCTTCGCCATCAACTGATTGCAACGGACGGAAATCGCTTGCTGCTCGAATCTGACGTGCCGAACTCGGCCTGCGTGGTGTTCGATCACGGCATATGTCCCATGTCAGGCGCTGCATGCCAAATCGGCGGCGAGGCTGTAGCCGAGAGAAAAGTTGAAAGTCTTTATGCCCCTGTCGAGGCGGGCTATCTCGGGCAGAAAAATTGCCCGCGATGTCGGTTCTTTGTCACCGGGGTTCCGTTCCTTGGCGGCCTAGTGGCGCTGGCCAACGAACTCGCGTTGGAGATTCATGCGGAAAGCGCACGTTTTCAGAGCTACGCGGCGGAGGTCGGTCGGCTTGAGAAGGACTGGTATGACGCCTGCCAAGCCAATCAACCAGACACTCAGCACTCGATACGAAAGCAGGCGAGCGCCAACCAGCAACTGAGCGCGGGGAAGCTCGATGGTCTGCTGACTGACTATGCAGCCGTCAATCACTACGTCCAGGGCTGCCTGAAACTCATCAATGAAGGCGAGCAGGGCGGCGAAGGCGAGAATGGCGTCAGACTAATCGCCAGTGGAGATCTTGCCGAGGTCGGTGTCGCTTTTGACGAATCCAAGACTAACTACCATTTGCTGGCCGAGATCTGCCAGAATGCGACCATCTATCGGTCTGCTAATCCCTCGCGGGCCGTGCCGCTGATCGCCCAGGCCATCGACCGTATGGCCGAGAACAACGGCTTGGCGCCGACCATGTACAGGCTCGACGACGAACAGAAGCTGGTCGTTGCCAACGAAATGAACCGAATTCTCCTTCAGCGTTTAGGGTCCTGGGAAAAGATCGACGACCTGTTTTCGGGCGACCTGATGCTGCTTGACATCGACGCTCACGAGCCGGAACTGACGCGCATTTCGACCGAGATCAAACAGCTTTTCTCCAATCCGAGTAGCACGCGCCACTTGACCCACGAGGCTTCTATCAATGAGTGATCAACTTGTTTCGCCGCAGGACACCTTCGGGCGGCTGATGAGCGAGGCCAGCGATAGCCGCCGTAAGCGCAGCCTTGAAGCCATCAACGAAGCCTGCCGGCTGCTGCATGAGCGGCACTCCTCGGACTTCTCCTACAAGACCATCATCACTCTTGGTAATGACCGTGGGCTTCCAGTCCCCGGCGAAAAGTCCATCGTCAATAAGACCGGCGAGCATTACCGGGAGCTGATCCAGTCTTGGAAACTCGCGTCGCTGCCCAAGGCCAGTAAGGCAAAAGCTGATCCAAATGATTGGATCGAACACATCCAAGACCCGGTTCTGCGCATGAGCGTGAGCCTGCTCGCCAAAGAGTTGCGGGCGCTCAAGGCCAAGGCGTCGCGCAAGGCTGCGCACAGTAGCGCACCGATCATCCTGGGAAACGTGGCGGGGCAAGCCGTTCCCACTCGGCCGCTCTTGAATGATGCTGAGTTGGGAGCGTTGAAAGCTGCGATTGATCCGGCCTCGCTTGGCCTGGTCGGGCTGTCGATTGGCAGCAGGGGTGAATTGGTGGATGTGAAAGGGCGGACGATCCACAAACCTGGCTTCCGCGACGCCATTGAAAAGGTTCTGGCTGTGGAGGTGAAGTGAAAACCGCCATTTAGGGTAGATTCACGGTTTTGTACGTATTCAAAGGAGCAATAGTGTGAACACGGAAAATCATTCCCAGACGGCCGCCTTTCTCTGGTCGATTGCCTAACTGCTGCGGCGCTTAGAGTGTGTGCTGGAGACGACCAAGGAGGCGGTAATCCGTGAGTCCTATGTGCAGGCTAGCCTGATCTGGTGGCGTCCCAGTTGTACCTTGTAGAACCGTCATCATTTAGCCTTTCACCTTTCACTGATCATATGCCACTGATGTTCGGGATACTAAAGAATGGAATTTTCCAGCCAAACCAATAACGAAGAAACAGCACCTATTAAAATCACAGATGCAACACCGAGCCATCTCCCTTTAGTGACTCTGCTGTGCCCAAATATTGCGTAGTCGTGCATTTGTTTGCTCCTATGTATTCAGTAATTAATGTACGACCACAGAAGCCATCCCATCCAACCGCTCCTTGGTCTTTTCCCACTCGAGGGTGTGCAGAATTCTGTGTAACCGGGGATGGGGTTACTACTGTGGCAGCCTGCCTTCGTAGCTGATCGTAAAGCGTGTCAGTGCCGCTTTCCAGTCACGGATCGGCATCGTCCATTTCTTGCTGATGTTGCGTAGCGCCAGATAGAACAGTTTCAGCAGCGCCTCGTCGCTGGGGAACGAGCCGCGGTTCTTGGTTATCTTGCGCAAACTCATGTTCACCGACTCAATGGCGTTGGTGGTATAGATCACTTTGCGGATCTCCGGTGGGAAGTCGAAGAACGGCGTGATCCGAGCCCAGTTGCGCCGCCAGGACTGACCAATTGGCAGGTAGTCGTCATCCCATTTGGTTTCGAACTCGCCAAGGCGCAGCTCAGCCTCGTCCGCCGTGCTGGACTGGTAAATCCGCTTCAGGTCAGCCGCTACCTCGGCGCGCCGTTTCCAAGAGACGTAGTTCAGGCTGTGCCTGACCATATGCACGATGCACAGTTGCACGCTGGTGTGCGGGAAGACAGCCTCGATGGCCTCGGGGAAGCCCTTCAGGCCATCCACGCAGGCGATGAAGATGTCCTGCACGCCACGGTTGCGCAACTCGGTCACCACCTGCAACCAGAACTTGGCACCCTCGCTCTGGGCGATCCATAGCCCGAGGATTTCCTTCTCCCCGGCCAGGTTGATGCCCAGCGCCAGGTAAACCGCCTTCACCCGCACGGCACCCTCACGCACCTTGGTGTGGATGCAGTCGAGGTAGACGATGGGATAGACCGCGTCGAGCGGCCGTGACTGCCAGGCCTTCACCTCATCGGTTACGGCATCGGTCACCGAGGAGATCAGACTGGGCGATACCTCGGCGCCATACATCTCCTGTAGGTGTGCCTGAATCTCGCGCACGGTCATGCCCCGTGCGTACAGCGAAAGAATCTTGTCGTCGAACCCCACCCAGCGGGTCTGGTGCTTCTCGACGATCTGCGGTTCGAAGGTGCCATGCCGATCACGCGGTATCTCAATGGGCAGCTCGCCGAACTCGCCCTTGAGCTTCTTGCGGCTAAAGCCGTTGCGGGTATTGCCAGACGAGTTACCGACCGGCTGATGCTTGTCGTGCCCCAGATGGTGAGTCAACTCGGCATCCAGCGCACGCTCAACCAGCTTTTTGGTCAGCTGCTTGAGGATGCCTTCGGCACCAATCAGGTCTTCAGGTTTTTGATAGTTGGCCAAGAGCTGATCCAGCAGCTCGTCGGTGATGGGATGTAGTTTCTTGCTCATCGTGTCTCCGGTTCGGAGCGACAGTGTCGCTCATTAGCCGGTTACACAAAAATTCGTACACCTCCACTGAATCGCTTTACGATTCAGTTCGAAGACCGCATGATGCCCTTGTAATCAACCCTACAGGTTACACAAAATTCAGTACACCCCCCCTTTCTGTTAGCGATTGTCTGACGCGGTTGTAGCACCTCCAGTATTTTTCGTACTGTTTTTTGCTTCATCCTCTTTTATTTGTTGATCACGGGCTTCTCTGCGCTCTTTGTTTTGTTCACGCAGGTTCTCTACCATCTGCCGGTAACGCATGCTCCCATCTTCTGCATGGACTACCGCAGTAACGTTCAGCGCAAATAAAAACATGAAAATCGTTGCTAGGGTCCTCATGGCTATACCTCTCATCTGAAATGGATTTTTGGGGACTCGTTAGTATGGTACATGGCGTCACCTGTCCGGCTGGTGACGCTGCGATTACAAAAATGTCATGCTGAAATAGATCAACGATCCGACCTTGTATTACCTCAATGTAATGTCCGTTTCACTTTGGTGACAGAAACGGTGTGCCATCATGTGCTTTGGATAATTCTAAAGGCAGGGCGGCGGCAAAAACTGAGTGCAACACCTGACCTTTCCGGTACGGTGCTGCCCCATGTCTTATTCCGAACTCAGCGTTGAAGAGCGTGCCACCATTCAAGTTAGTCATGCCCAAGGCCTCAGCTTGCGCAGGATTGCCTGCTTGATCAACCGATCCCCTTCGACGGTCAGCCGAGAGATGCGCCGCAATCGAGATGCAGCTGGCAGCTACTCGGCCCGCGTGGCTCAGCAGCGGATGAAGGTCCGCCGCCAGGCTTGTCGGCCCATGCGAAAGCTGCTGCCAGGTAGTGAGCGCTTTGAACTGGTGATCCATATGCTGCGCCAGCGTTTGTCTCCCGAGCAGATTGCCGGCAAGCTGCGCAGTATGAACATACCCAGTCTTAGAGATGCCTACGTCTGTCGCGAGACGATCTACAACGCGATCTATGCCCTGCCCGTCGGTGAGCTGCGCAAGGAGTTGATCCTTTGTTTGCGCCAAGGCAAGATGACACGTAGACCACGCCTTGGCGGTGTGGATCGGCGCGGGCAGATTCCAGAGATGGTCAGCATTCACTTGCGCCCGCCGGAAGTTGAAGACCGACTGATGCCGGGGCATTGGGAAGGCGACCTTATTAAGGGTAAGGCTAACGCCTCTTCTGTAGGTACGCTGGTGGAGCGCACTAGTGGCTACCTGATGCTGGTGAAGATGAACGACGCGACGGCGACCTCGGCAATGGAGGGCTTCAGCGCCGCCCTCAATAACATGCCGCTGGCGATGCGCAAGAGCATGACCTACGACCAGGGCAGGGAAATGGCACAGCACGCCGAGATCACCCAGAGAACCGGTGTGGCGATCTACTTCTGTGACCCGCACAGCCCTTGGCAGCGCGGCAGCAACGAAAACATTAATGGCCTGATCCGCCAGTACCTGCCCAAGGGCACTGACTTGTCGGTACATAGCCAAGAAGAACTGGATGCCATTGCGTTTCAACTGAACATGCGTCCACGTAAGCGCTTCGATTTCAAATGTCCTATCGAAGTCATGAGCGAAGTGATGCAGAAAGCCTTGGCTATGCAATATGATGCTCCTGCGTCAATTCAATAACCGTGTTGCACTCAGCTCCTGCAACCGCCTTGTTTTAATTGTAGCGCATAGTAAGCTTATGCTTCGCTGCAGTGATTGTCGGTCTGCTTGGTGTCGAGTGTAGTGGTCTAATGAAACCGGACACCAACTAGGCGACAATACTCGCCATTGAGAGGTGTTCGATGACAAGAAAGCGACGTACTTTTACCCCTGAATTCAAACAGGAAGCAGCCAGCCTGGTGCTGGACCAAGGCTACAGCATTACTCAAGCCAGCCTATCGTTGGGTGTGGTTGAAAGTGTCCTGCGCAAATGGGTCAAACAGCTCACTGAGGAGCGGCAGGGTGTAACCCCTAAAGGCAAAGCCATGACGCCAGAGCAGCAGCGAATTCAGGAGTTGGAAGAGCGTTGCCGGCGGTTGGAGATGGAGAAGACCATCCTAAAAAAGGCTACCGCTCTCTTGATGTCGGACGACTGGAAACGTACACGCTGATTGACCAGTTGAGAGAGCAAGCCCCGGTTGACATGGTGTGCGCAGCCTTTGATATCAATCGTTCCTGTTATTACGAACACCGCCAGAAGGTCCAGCGTGTGGATGCTGAGCGTGTAGCCCTGAGGGCCCAGGTTAACGAGCTGTTCAACAAAAGCCGCAGCTCCGCAGGTAGCCGTACCATACAGGGTTTACTGAACGACCAGGGAGTCGGCATCGGTCGCTTCAAGGTGCGCCGGCTGATGAGCGAGCTGGGCTTGGTCTGCAAGCAGCCGGGGCCTCACGCGTACAAACGAGCAACAGTGGAGCGGCTGGATATCCCTAACCGACTGGATCGGGAGTTTGATGTGGCACAGCCTGATCAGGTTTGGTGTGGTGATATCACTTACATCTGGACGGGGCAGCGCTGGAGCTATCTGGCGGTAGTACTGGATCTGTATGCCCGTCGGGTGGTCGGCTGGGCTATGTCTGATACCGCCGATGCAGATCTGGTTGTTCAGGCTCTGGATCATGCCTGGGAACAGCGTGGGCGCCCCCACGGGGTTATGTTCCATTCGGATCAAGGGTCGCAGTATGCGAGTCGCAAGTTCCGGCAAAGGCTCTGGCGTTACCGCCTGGTACAGAGCATGAGCCGTCGTGGAAATTGCTGGGACAACGCCCCCATGGAGCGTCTGTTCCGCAGCCTGAAAACGGAATGGATACCGCCGATGGGCTACCACAGCCTGGCCGCTGCCCGGAAGGATATCAGCAGCTACCTGATGGGATATTACAATCAGGAGCGGCCCCATGCCTTCAATGGGGGGATCGCACCGGTAGTGGCAGAAGAAAAACTTAAAACAGTGTCCGGGATCAGTTGACCACTACAGAGACAAACACTGCCGTCTAGCTCCATCTCGAGTGTCGAGTGGCTAATTTTGAATTGCTCATGGAGTACACGTTTCAAATCAGTCTTCACTCGTTCGATCCCAGGCAGACTCGCCTTCTTGATGACAACATGTGCTTCCAGTGCAATTGTATGCTCAGCGATTTCCCAAACATGCACGTGGTGAACGCCCTCGACGTCGTTTACTTGTTCCATGACATTGATTATATCAGCGACGGAAACGCCTTCTGGCGCGCCCTCCATTAACAGATGGATGGTTTTAGGCAGCATGCTAAAGCCTTGCCAGAGCACGTAGCCAGCAATCATCAGTGTCAGTACAGTATCCGCCCAGTACCACCCATACAGAAGTATCAATGTCCCGGCGATAACAACGCCGACGGAGGCCAGCGCATCCGACACATTGTGCAAGAATGCCGCCTTTATATTCATGCTGTTCTTGGACATTGTGTAGGTGAGAAAGGCCGTGACGATATCTACAACCAAGGCTATTCCCGCGACCACGACCACTGTCCAACCTTCAATGGGCTGCGGGGAAAACAACCGGCCTATGGCCTCGTAAATAAGATAGAGACCGACGATGATCAGGGTGACCAAGTTGATCAAAGCCGCTATGGTTTCACTGCGTCGATAGCCAAAGGTTTTAAATGCATCTGGCGGTCTGCGACCGATCTTACGTGCGATCAGCGCAATAACCAGTGATGCGGCATCGCTCAAATTATGTAGCGCGTCAGCAATGAGTGATAAGCTACCAGAGAGTATTCCACCGACTATTTGTGCCAGTGTTAATGCGGCGTTAACGCCTATAGCAGCAATTAGACGCTTATCGCCTATAGCTTCGGTGTTATGGTTATGTTCGTGGCCCATTGGTTTTTAACCTGTATTTAAGCGCCTTTCGAGGCGCTTTTTTTGTTTCTCGATAACGTACCCGTCAGTCGTTACCAGCGCATTGGGGCCACAAATCCTTTCAGTGAACCCTTCGAAGCTTCGATTGGATATTCATAAAAAGGCCAGGCATCAAGCCTGGCCTACGTTGGGAGAAAACCAATATCAGCTCGCGTCCTCAGCCTCTTCGTTGCGTTTCATGCGGCGCTGCAGAGCCGTGTAATAGAGCGCAGGCAATACCAGCAGCGTCAGTGCTGTCGAGGACAGGATGCCGCCAATGACCACGGTCGCCAGAGGCCGTTGGACTTCCGCGCCGGTCCCTGTGGCCAACGCCATTGGGACGAAGCCGAGCGACGCCACCAGCGCTGTCATCAGGACTGGGCGCAATCGCACCAGTGCGCCCTCACGCACAGCCTCGGATAAAGGCCGGCCTTCCTCTAGCAATCCTTTAATGAAAGCAATCATCACCAGTCCGTTGAGTACTGCCACACCCGACAACGCGATGAACCCGACGCCAGCGGAAATTGAGAGGGGAATGTCCCGGAGCCAGAGTGCAAGAATTCCCCCAGTAAGCGCGAACGGAATGCCAGTGAAGACGACCAGCCCATCGCGCAGTGTGTTGAACATCATGAACAGCAGCACGAAGACCAGCAGTAAGGCGACTGGGACGACCAGCTGCAGGCGCTTGGCGGCAGCCTGCAGCTGCTCGAACTGCCCACCCCACGTCGTCCAGTAACCGGGCGGTACCGGGTTTCGTTCAGCGATTGCTGCAGACGCATCTTGGACGAAACTGCCAATGTCACGCCCTCGAACGTTGGCGCTTACCACCACCAGACGCTTGCCATCCTCACGGCTGATCTGATTCGGGCCCAGCACGAATTCCAGCGTGGCAACCTCAGCCAGCGGGATAAAGTCGATTCGGTCGTTGGCAGCACCCGCTACCGCTGGCACCGGAATCGGCAGGCGAGCCAGCACATCCGGATCGGCACGCAGCGTATCGGAAAGACGAACAACGATGTCGAAACGACGGTCACCCTCAAAAAAGGTTCCGGCTTCCCGTCCGCCAATCGCGGCGGCGACGGTATCCTGCACATCGCCGATGTTGAGCCCGAAGCGTGCCGCCTTGTCACGATCCACATTGACGCTCAGCAATGGGAGGCCCGTCGTCTGCTCCACTTTAACTTCGGAAGCGCCTGGTACGTCTTGCAATATCGCCGCGATGTCATCAGCTGTTTTGTTGAGAACATCCATATCGTCCCCGAACACCTTAACGGCCACATCGCTGCGAACTCCGGAAATTAGCTCGTTAAAGCGTAACTGGATCGGCTGAGACATCTCATAGTTGCTGCCCGGCACAGATGCGGCCGCCTTTTGGATGTCCTCAATGAGCTGCTCGCGGGATTTGTCCGGATCTGGCCATTCTTCCTTGGGCTTGAGCATCACATAGCTGTCCGAAATATTCGGCGGCATCGGGTCAGCCGCGATCTCGGCGGTGCCGGTTCGGGCAAATGTACGCTTGACCTCCGGGACCTGCTCGGCAATTGCCTTTTCCAGCCGCTGCTGCATATCCACGGATTGGGAGAGGCTGGTCCCTGGAACGCGCAGAGCTTGAAGCGCAAAATCACCCTCGCTAAGGCTCGGAATGAACTCGCTACCCATTCGCATCACCAGCAGGGCAGACAGCAGCACGCTAGCGACGGCGCCACTGAATACCAATGTGCGATGACGCATGACCCAGTCGAGCACGGGCGCATAGCCATTGCGCGCCGCGCGCATCAGGCGGTTGTCCTTCTCTTGCACCTTACCGGTGACAAAAAGCGCAACAGCAGCGGGCACGAAGGTGACCGATAGAATCATGGCACCCAACAGTGCGATTACCACGGTGAATGCCATGGGGTGGAACATCTTCCCCTCGACACCAGTGAGCGCAAAGATGGGCAGGTAGACCACCATGATGATCAGCTGGCCGTAGATGAGCGGACGCCGTGCCTCCTTGGCCGCCGCGAATACTTCGTGGAAACGCTCGCTACGGGTCAGAATCCTGCCATGTTTTTCCTGCGCGTGGGCAAGCCGGCGGATGGCGTTTTCGACGATGACCACCGCACCGTCGACGATGATGCCGAAGTCGAGAGCCCCTAGGCTCATGAGGTTGGCACTGACTTTGTTGGTGGCCATGCCGGTGAAGGTGAACAGCATGGACAACGGGATGACCATTGCTGTGATCAGGGCTGCACGCAGGTTGCCGAGGAAGAGAAACAGCACGGCGATAACCAGGATCGCGCCTTCGATCAGGTTCTTGCGAACCGTGGCGATTGCCTTGTCTACGAGGTCGGTCCGGTCATAGACCGTTATCGCGCTTACGCCTTTTGGCAGGTTCTGGTTGATAATCTCCAAGCGCTGCGCGACGGCCTGCGACACGCTACGGCTATTTTCTCCTACCAGCATGAACGCGGTCCCAAGGACCACCTCGCGTCCATTGTCGGTGGCTGCCCCTGAACGCAGCTCACGACCGATCCCCACTTCGGCAATATCGCGAACCCGCACGGGCGCGCCGCCTGCGTTGCTCAGGACGATATTGCCAATGTCCGCGGGGGAGCCGAGCTGGCCAGGTGTGCGGATCGACAACTGTTCGCCGTTACGCTCAATGAAGCCGGCGCCGACGTTGGCATTGTTGCGCTCAAGCGCAACGACGAGCTGTTCCAGAGTGATTCGGTAAGCGGCCATGCGCTTCGGATCGGGCGCTACCTGATACTCTTTGGCGAAGCCACCGATCGTGTTGATCTCGGCAACGCCTCGAACGTTTCGCAGCTGCGGCTTGATGATCCAGTCCTGGATTTCACGCAGGTCGGTCGGCGTGTAGGGCTGACCATCAGGACGGCGCGCCTCGGGCTCGGCCTCGACCGTCCAGAGGAAGATTTCCCCCAGGCCGGTGGAGATGGGACCGAGAGTGACCTCCACGCCCTGCGGAAGCTCGTTGCTCGCGGCCTGCAGCCGTTCACTCACCAATTGCCGGGCGAAATAGAGATCGGTGCCATCATCAAAGATTACGGTGATCTGAGCGAACCCGGAGCGCGATAATGAACGTGTCTGGCGCAGGTGGGGCAAGCCGGCCATCGCCGTCTCGATGGGGAAGGTAACGCGTTGCTCGGTTTCAAGCGGCGACGCGCCTGGGACTGCGGCGTTAATTTGAACCTGTACATTGGTGATGTCGGGCACAGCGTCGATAGGTAAGCGCTGATAGCTATAAACCCCGACGCCCGCCATGCCCAAGACCGCCAGCAGCACTAGCCAGCGCTGCTCGATGGCGAAGCGAAGAATACGTTCGAACATGAGTTAGGTATCCGGAGGATCAGTGAACGTGCTCGGCGGAGCCTTTGCCGAGTTCGGATTTCAGGATGAAGCTGCCAGCGGTCGCGATCTGTTGGCCGGCCTGCAATCCGTCACGAATTTCCACGCGATTTTCGTCGCGCTGGCCCAGCGAAACCGGGTGCGCCTGGAAGCCGTGCGGCGTGCGAACGAAAACCGTCGGCGCGTTTTCGACGGTCTGGACCGCCTCGACTGGAACCGTGACCGGTGCACTGCGTCCATCGGCGCTAACTCGGACCGTCACGAAAAGACCGGGACGCCAAGCCCCATCGGGGTTGGCCAGGGTCACGCGGGCTGTCGCGGCACGCGTCTGCTCGCCCAGCAGGCTGCCCACATGGGCGACCTTCCCCATTGTTCGCACGCCTAGCTCGCCGGCAACAACTTCGACTTCTCGGCCGACGGTTACGCGCATCAAATCACGGGCAGGTACGCTGAACGTGGCCCAAACCCGCGACAAATCAGTCAGAGTGAAGACGCTGGTCGTTTCATCCACACGCTCGCCCAGCACAATATGCTTCTCGACGACCACTGCATCGAAAGGTGCGCGCAGCTCGTAGCGGTTGCCTACGCCTGCGCCACTTCCGCCGCCCAGCGCCCGTGTTTTTTCTTGGGCATTACGCAAGTCGATTTCTGCTACGCGCAGGCTCTGCTGGGCCTGCAAATAGTCCTGTTCTGCAGAGATACGCTCCTGCCATAGGGTGCGCTCACGCTCGAACAAGGTGCGAGCCAGCCGGAGGCGCTGCTCGGCGGCAGCCAGCTCACTACGCTGCTCGGACAGCTGCTCGCTGGCGATAACCGCCAGCAACTGGCCCTTCTTCACTTGGTCACCCAGGTTGACCGAAACCGATTCGACAACGCCGGCCACACGGGGCACGACATGTGCGGTACGGTCTTCGTCGAAACGCAGCTCGCCCGGCAAAGATACAGACGAGCCGATTTCAGCCGGTCCGGCCTTGCTTAGCTGAATGCCTGCGGCACGTATCTGCTCTTCGGAAAGCTCAATCTCACCTTCGGCATGCGTTTCGTTGCCGTGCTCGTCCTCCTCACCGCCATGACCGCTTTCGTCACCATGGCCGTGGCCATCGCCTTCAGCGTCATGACCGTCTTCGTCCCCATGGTCGTTCTCAGATTCCTCGTGACCGCTTTCTCCATCCTCATGCGCGTGGCCATCCTCGGCGTGCTCAGCCTTGTTATCGCTGGCCTGCGCCTCAAGAACGAAGCCCTGTTTTACGCCAACGCCGGTCAGCAGTACCAAAGCGACCGCCAGAGCGATTCCCGTCTGTTTTTTCATGCAAGCTCCCCCACCGCCAATACGTAATGGCGGCGTTTCGGTCATTCGAAGGTAGTGGTAGGTCCGTACAGCCGCTCGATACGCGCCCAGGCGTCGACCACGGCTTGCAATGACTGCAGATAGCGCGTGCGTGCATCTATCAGCGCACGCTGTGCGTCGAGCACGTCGAGGAACGCGAAGCGGCCAAGACTGAAACCACGTGTGGCCGCTTCCACGGTTCGCTGTCCTGCCGGCAGTATCCGGTTGCGTATTTCCTCGACGTCTGCACGTGCGGTACGCCAGTCGCGAAGGGCCTGCTGGATCTCCGCACGAACGCGCAGCTCTGCCGCATTACGAAGATCACGCGCCTGCTCCGCCCGCCGTGCGGCCGCCAGAACATTGCCTTGGTTACGATCGAATAAAGGCAGCGGAACAGAGAGGCCGACGAGGTTGACGCGCTCACGCTCGATTTCGTCGTACTGGCTACCGATACTGACGCTTATGTCCGGGTAGCGCTGGCTTCGCTGAAGCCCCAGCTCGGCTTCACTCAAGGCCACTTGGCGCAGAGCCCTACGCATATCGGCACTCTCACGCACGCGCGCCAATAATGCAGATTCGCTAGGCACATCTGGCAGGTGTTCGAAACTGCCCAGCAAACTGCCAAACTCCGGTGCGTCGGTCCCGAGTAGGCGCGCTAGCATCTGTCGAGCGTTGTCCCATTCCTGGCGTGCTCGCCGCAGGTCCAGTTGTACGGTCGCCAGTTGCATATCGGCGCGCGTCGCCTCCACTGGCGAAACTTTTCCGGCATCGACCTGTGCATCGGCGACCTTAGCAGCCCGTTCGGCCAATGACAGAGAGGCCTCGGCCAGTCGCATGCCTTCTTGGGCGCGCAGGGCGGCGAAGAATGCCTGGATCACATCTGCACGTAATCCTTGGCGTCGAAGGTCGAGATCGGCATCCACCATCGAGCGATTAGCATCCGCCACGCCGACTCGAGCGCCGCGCTTGCCGCCCAACTCGATCGACTGGGTGATTGTAATTGAGCGGGTCTGGCGGTCGGACTGAGTGTCTTCCACCTCGAACCCTAATTCCGGGTTCGGGATAACCCCAGCTTGGCGGCGCAGACCGCTTGCGATGCCGATCTCCGACCGCGCAGCGGAAAATTCTGGGTTGCGTTCATACGCAAGGGACACGGCCCGCTCCAGTGTCAGACCGTCTTGCGCGCCCACCTCGAGCGACATTAGTGCCAGCCCGAGCCCAAGCAGCCCGCTAGCAAGCAGATACAAGCGTTTCTTTTGATACATACGCAACACTGCAGTGCAGTGCCCCCTTCGTCGATAGCGTTTCCTCAGCCGCACTAAACCGGCCAGATAGCTGATGGCTAAGCGGCGTGATTTTAGATAAGCGCGGATATCGGCCGGGTGACTACGACATTACAAATTTGTAATCCAAGGAATATCTGCGATTGCACCGCTCAAGATTACGAGATCGTCATTTACCGCTAATCCTGCGGTCATTTACAGGGGGAGATCATCGCCCGGCACTCGAACAAAAAGGCGAAGGCGTCATTCGAGCGCTGACATGCCGTATATCAGGAGCATCATCATGAGCAAAAAGGCCGCCCTTTCACTTACAGCCCTTTCACTGGCACTGGGCAGCGCCCCGGTCTTTGCCCAATCGGAAACAGCGGAGGGCTTCATCGAAGGCAGCACGCTTTCGCTGATAAATCGCAACTTTTATTTCAACCGAGATTTTCGCGACGGTGGGAGCGCCACCGGCAATGGCTATTCTGAGGAATGGGCTCACGGACTGATGGCATTCTTTGAGTCCGGATATACCCAAGGCTCGGTGGGGATCGGCGTCGACGCCTTCGCCATGCTCGGCCTCAAACTCGATTCCGGTTCGGGACGCTCCGGTGTGGGTGGCAGCATCGACCTGCTTCCCCACGACAGCGCTGGCGATGCCGAGGATGACTTTTCTCGAGTAGGGGGGGCCGTGAAAGCACGGTTCTTGGGCACCGAGATCAAGGCAGGCGATGTATTTCCCGCTACTCCTGTCGTGCACTTTGGTGACGCACGGCTGCTGCCGGAGTCTTTCAAGGGTGTCACCGTTGTGAACAACTCGCTGGACGACCTCACCCTCCAGGGCGGCCGCCTGCACGCGATGAGCCAGCCCAATACCAGCAACACGAACGATGACTTCGTCACGTTTTATGGCGGCGGCGTCGACTCGCCTTGGCTCGGCTACGCAGGCGGCGACTATAGCGTGAACGAAAACCTCAGTCTTAGCCTGTATACCAGCCGGCTGAAGGATGCCTGGGATCAACATTATTTCGGTGTCTCGGCCACCTATCCACTTTCCGATGCCGTCGTGCTGCTGGGCAGCTTCAACTACTACAAGGCAACCGACGAAGGTCGGAAATTGCTGGGCGAGTTTAACAACAGCATCTGGAGTTCCAGTCTGGGTGTCGCCTTCGGCGCGCACACCGTCACGGCGTCGTATCAGCGAAACAACGGTAACAACGACTTTGACTACCTGCGCCAGGCGGACTCGATCTACCTGAACAACTCCATCCAGTACAGTGATTTCAACTCACCTAAAGAGCAGTCCTGGATGCTGCGTTACGACCTGAACATGGCGGAATACGGCATACCCGGCCTTACCTTCATGACCCGCTACGCCCGCGGTTGGGGCGCCGATTACAGCAACGCCAACGAGGTGTACATGCGCCAAGACGATAACGGTGCCCCTCTGACCGGACAGAAACGCTGGGAACGCGACGTCGAAGCACGCTACGTTGTACAGACAGGCTCGTTCAAGGGCCTCTCTCTGCGGGTGCGCCAGGCTACTACGCGGGCGACTGCTTTCGAGTCCGACCTCGATGAGGTTCGATTCATCGCAGAGTACCCGCTCTCGATCCTGTGAGCACCACGGGCAACACCACATCTTCGTTTTTTGCTCCCTTGGTTTGAAGATGTGTTTCAGGCGCCCATAGGGGCGCCTTTTTTTGCTTGAGTGAGCCTCCTTGCGCTGCCAGTCAACCAAATGACCAGTAGATTACAAATCTGCAAGATGGCCCTGCAGGTCTTTTACGGCGCTAGAGTGCTTCGCGCTTCCCTAGGCAGATCTTCGCTTCTGTCTTTCACGCTAGGGCCAGGTCGCTTTTGTCTTGACCTTATACTTATAGTTACTACATAGATTATTTTTGGTTCCGTTTAACCGGCACCCTACCTCCTTACCGAGCTACCTGAAAACATGCGCATCCTGGTTGTAGAAGACGAAAACAAAGCTGCGGACTACCTGCAGCAGGGCCTTATCGAATGTGGTTACACGGTTGATCGAGCGGATGATGGGCTCGATGGATTTCACCTGGCACTGCAGAACGACTATGACATCGTGCTACTGGATGTAAATCTGCCAACCATGGATGGGTGGGAGGTGCTCGAACTCATCAGGCGGCGTAAGCAGACACGCGTGATCATGCTGACCGCCAATGGTCGCTTAGAGCAAAAAGTCCGCGGTTTGGAACTGGGCGCCGACGACTACCTGGTCAAGCCGTTCCAGTTCCCCGAGCTGCTCGCTCGTATCCGGACACTGTTGCGGCGAGGCGAGGCAGTCGCACTTCCAAGCAACCTGCGTGTAGCCGACCTCGAACTGGACCCTGGCCGGCATCGGGCCTACCGGAGTGGTCAGCGTATTGATCTCACCAGCAAAGAATTTGCGTTACTGCACCTGCTCATGCGCCGGACTGGCGAGGTGCTGACGCGCACCGAAATTACCGCCTTGGTCTGGGACATTAACTTCGACTGCGATACCAACGTGGTGGATGTCGCAATTCGTCGCTTGCGGATGAAGGTGGACGAACCCTTTGGCGATCGCCTGATACACACCATTCGCGGTGTCGGGTACGTGCTGGAGGCGCGGCCTTGAAGCCACTCAGCCTCGCATCGCGTCTCGCGCTTCAAATCACACTGACCGGCGCCGCTTTGGTCGCGCTACTGATTGCACTGAGCTACTGGGTACTTGTGCGCCAACTGGAATTGCGCGCCCAGGAGGAGGTGACGGCCAAGCTCTCGCAGATCGATCATGGACTCCTAGAAGACACCAAAGCCCGTATGGGTCGTTCCTGGCAACACGCACTGAGCGATACGGTACTCGGCCATGACAACCTTTCGATTACGGTCATCGGCGATACGGCGCAATCAGCCATTTTCAATATCGGCCGGTTCGCCCATGCGCCGCAGCTGCTGGATCTCGTGAGCAGGGACGGCGACTATCTTGGCTGGACAACGAAGGATGGCGTGCAGATGCTAACCGGGCGCAAGCAAATCCAGGTCCCGGGACTGGCTCCAATGACGCTTTTGCTTTCGCAAGATCGCAGTGCCGATCAACGGCTGGTGGCTGCATTCCTGCGCTCGGCCTTAGTGATCGTGCCGATGCTACTGATATTGATCGGATTGGCTGGATGGCTAATCGCCCAAAATGGTTTGCGACCGCTGCGCAAGTTCCGGGTCTTGGCGACTAAGGTATCGACACAGGACCTATCACCCCGAATCCGCAGCGATCGGCTCCCACAAGAACTCCAGGCATTAGCGCACAGCCTCAACGTAATGCTTCATCGACTCGATGACGGAGTTCAGCAACTGTCACAGTTCTCGGACGATGTGGCCCATGAATTGAAAACTCCGCTGAACAACCTAATAGGCAAGGCGCAAGTGACTTTGGTACGTGAGCGAAGCAAAGAGCAGTATCGTGAAGTACTCGAATCATCCGTTGAAGAACTGGAACGTATGGATCGAATCGTGTCAGACATGCTGTTTCTCGCCCAGGCCAGCCACGCCAGCCCAGCACTGAAACTCGAACAACTATCCCTGGGAAGTGAGGCGAATCGCGTCTGTGAATACCTCGAAGTCCTCGCCGAAGAAGCCGGAGTCGCAACGACGGTAACGGGCGATGCCATAGTTCTAGGAAATCGGCTTATGGTCCAACGGGCCATTTCCAACCTGCTATCCAACGCGTTGCGGCATTCGAATACTGGCAGCACGGTCGAAATTAAGATACTTGAGAAGGACATAGACATCGTCTCGCTGGCTGTCACCAATCATGGCGCGACTATCGAATCGGATCATCTCCCGCACCTGTTCGACCGCTTTTACCGCGTTAACGGCATACAACCTCGTGGGGCAGGATTGGGGCTAGCTATTGTCCGTTCAGTGATGAACCTCCACAAAGGCCACGTGGCCGTCGCCAGCAAAGACGGTCGGACCACATTCGAACTTACCTTTCCTCGGCACGCCTGATTCAAAGTGATACGGCTTGGTACCCACTCCCCATCAGACCAACGCCATACATTTAATGCATGCATGTAATGCATGCATTGAATCGCCCCTAGTTTCGTAGACACCTCCTGGCCTCATAATACGGCCCACTAGGAGGTGCCATGAGCAACCCACGTTATCCCGAAGAATTCAAAATCGAAGCAGTCAAACAGGTGACCGAACGGGGTCTGCCAGTGGCTGAGGTAGCTGCTCGATTGGGTATGTCGACCCACAGCCTGTATGCCTGGGTTAAACGCTACAGAAAGCCCCAAGAGCAGCGCGCGCAAGAGGACGATCAGCAAGCTGAACTGCGTCGCCTTCGTGCCGAACTCAAGCGCGTGACCGAAGAGCGAGACATCCTAAAAAAGGCCGCCGCGTACTTTGCCAAGGAGTGCGGCTGAAGTACGCCTTCATCAACCAGCTATCCGCTGAGTATTCGGTTCGCCGCCTGTGTCTGACGCTGAAAGTACATGCCAGTGGTTACTACGCGTGGCTGGCTGAACCGCAGTCGGCACGAGCCAAGGATGACAAACGCCTGCTTGGACTGATCAAGCACGCGTGGCTAGAGAGCGGTGGCGTCTACGGCTACCGCAAAATCCACGACGACCTGCGTGAGCTTGGAGAAGCATGCGGCAAGCATCGTGTTGCTCGACTAATGCGCTTGGAAGGGATGCGCTCGCAGACAGGCTATCGTCGTCGACCGGGCCGCTATGGTGGCAAGCCTCCAGTAGCCTCACCGAATCATCTGGAGCGCCGATTCAATGTCACTGAACCCAACAAGGTCTGGGTCACGGACATCACCTACATCCGCACCTATGAGGGCTGGTTGTATTTGGCGGTGGTGCTTGATCTGTTTTCGCGGCAGGTAATCGGTTGGTCGATGAAGCCGCAGATGACCAGCGACCTGGCTATTGATGCGTTGCTGATGGCAGTTTGGCGGCGTAAGCCAAAGCAGGAAGTGATGATTCACTCAGACAGTAAGAATGTACTGGCCAGTGTTTCCATGTGGTCTGACTCAGACAGCGATAGACCGATGATGGATGATCTGGTCGTGGAGTGTCCCGAATGGCCTGACCCACACTCAGATCGACCCTTGTGTCTTTCCCCGGACCTGTCGACCGCTTGGGAACACTGCACGTCAAGGTGACCGCCTTGCCGATACATGTGACCCAAGAAGGGCCTGACGTCACGTCACTTTACTGTCTTGTCCAGGTGTCCGGTTGGAGCGGTTCAGTTCGAGCCCGGTGAACCGGAGAGACCAGCCATGCACAACGTTAAAATCAGCAGTGTTTCGAGACAGGTCGTAGGCGGCGTAGATACCCATAAAGATCTTCACGTCGCCGCAGTTGTAGATGAGCAGGATCGTATCTTGGCCAGTGAGAGCTTTGCGACTACGCGTCAGGGCTACAAGCAAATGCTGACGTGGATGCGCTCGTTTGGTGACCTGGCGCGAGTGGGCATCGAGTGCAGCGGTACGTACGGTGCAGGCCTATTACGCTACTTGGAACAGGCTGAAGTCACCGTTCTTGAAGTTACTGCGCCTGATAAAAGCGATAGGCGCAAGCGGGGCAAGGATGACACCCTTGATGCTGAAAATGCCGCACATGCTGCCTTCGCAGGTATTCGTACAGTTACCCCCAAAAAACGTGACGGCATGGTCGAATCGTTACGCGTGCTCAAAGTATGTCGCAAGACTGCCATGCAGGCTAGGCGCATTACCTTGCAACTGATCCAGAACACCATCGTTAGCGCGCCGGATGATCTGCGTGAGTCATTACGCACGTTGACTCGCATGCAATTGATTAGAACGCTGGCAGCATGGCGTCCAGATCTATCAAGCTATCGTCAAGTTACATCCGCCTACCGGATAGCCCTGAAGTCACTGGGGCGGCGTTATCTCGAACTGCATGACGAGATAGCGGACTTGGATGTGATGATTGCAGCCTTGGTTAATGATCTTGCCCCAGAGTTGGTTTCCCGAAATGCCATTGGCTACGAGACCGCTGCTCAGCTTCTACTGACAGCTGGTGAAAACAGCAATCGTTTCCGCTCAGAGTCCAGCTTCGCGGCTTTATGCGGGGTTAGCCCAGTCCAAGCCTCTTCAGGGAAGGTCACCCGACATCGTCTGAATCGAGGTGGTGATCGTGCCGCGAACAGTGCGCTGCATATCATCGCTATTGGCAGACTTCGAACAGACGCCCGAACCCAGGCTTATGTCAGTCGGCGCCTCGCAGAGGGACATTCGAAACTGGAAGCTATCCGCTGCCTAAAGCGCTACATCGCACGGGAGGTATACAGCATCATCCAGAGGCGAAATAGCATCATCAACCAAAGCACAGTATCCACTTGACCTTTAGAAGGGCGTCCAGGGTAGCCAGTTCAGCAGCGGAGACTGGCAGAGCTTCCTGAAAGCCAACAACTTGCTTGGCAGCATGAGTCGACGTGGCAACTGCCATGACAACGCGGTAGCGGAAAGCTTTTTCCAACTGCTGAAGCGGGAACGGATCAGGCGAAAGATCTACAGCACCAGGCAGGATGCTCGCGCTGACGTGTTCGACTACATCGAGATGTTTTACAACCCAAAACGCCGACACGGTTTCAACAACCAGCTGTCACCGGTAGAGTTTGAAAGGCAACATTTACTGAGCCTGGAAAGTGTCTAGGAAATCCGGGGCGATTCAATCGAGATAACCAGGGCCAGTCCGATGAAAAGCGGCTGCTGCCAACCGCCGACATCCGCGAGAAAGCTGAAGGCCGCCCCCGTATTGTGGCGGTGGACCCAATTGAAGAAGGGTGCGGCAGGCACGCTTTCACCATGCGCTAGCATGGTGCTGGCAAGGTACTTGCTCGCCTGATCGACAAACAGTAACAGGAGCGAGAGCCACAGCCAGCGCATCGCCTTTCCCGGCTCGTGGGCTTTCTCTGCGAGCCGACTGCCATAAGTAGACATATCCCCTTCCTCCTGACCCAATCTAGAATTTGCTCGCTGCTAAATAACAAGCGTCATGTACCCAACCGATGATGCCGACGAATTCGACGGAGCAGGAGCAGGCCGAGTCCGAGTGCGGTCAGGCCAAGGACAGGCCAATCCCGCCAGCGCACATAAGGGGGCGCGCCAGTTCGCGGTGTCACTTCGGCGCTGAGGGTGGCCACTTCGAACTGCGGAGCACGCTTGAGCACTTTGCCCTCATGATTGATGGCTGCTGTGATACCGGTGTTCGTGGCTCTAAGAAGGTCACGTCCGGTTTCGATGGCACGCATGCGTGCCATCTGGAAATGCTGGAGGGGGCCGAGCGAGCTGCCGAACCAGGCATCGTTGCTGACATTCACCAGTAACTGCGCTTCGGGCAGAAGCTCAGTGACTTCGGCACCAAAGACCGCCTCGTAGCAGATGAGTGCCCCTACGGGCACCCCTGCTGCATTCAGGACGTGCGCTTCCCGTCCCGGTGTGAAGTCGGACATGGGCGCCCCGAGCACGTCGAGGGCCGACCCCAAAAGATCCCGAAACGGAACATATTCACCGAAGGGCACCAGGTGGCGTTTGTAGTAGAAGCCTGAGGGATCGGAGAGGCTTACCACGGCGTTGTAGGTACGGCCCTCCGCCTCGCGTACCGGGACGCCAATCATTAACGATGTGCCTGCCTGATCGGCTAACGCCTCAAGCTCAGCAAGATATGCTTTGGCCTGGTCATGCCACATCGGGATTGCCGCTTCTGGCCAGATCACGATATCGGCTCCGAGATGCTGTGCGGTAAGCGCCTGATAGCGCTCAAGTGTGATGTCCCGGTATCTCGGGTCCCATTTCTTGTCTTGCGCGATGTTTCCTTGCAAGAGGACGACATCGATCGGGTCAGCGGCTGGCTGCGTCCATTCACGATCCAGCAGTTGCAAGCCGGCGAGGGTAGCGACTAACACGGCACCGACTACCGCAGCACGGCGCAGGCTTGGCCCCTGGACAACCCAGGCAAGCCCGCCAGCGAGAAGTGCCACCAGTAAACTCACGCCAAGCACGCCAAAGACGGGAGCGATAGTGGCAAGTGTGGTGTCGGTCTGGCTGTAGCCAATGAAGAGCCAGGGAAAGCCGGTCAAGAACCAGGTGCGCATCCATTCACTCAGCACCCATGCCGCAGGTAGCCCTAGCCAGAGTGCCATTGCATCCATCTCAGGGCGCAGGCAGCGCACGAGGTACGCGACGCCCCATGGAAAGAGGGCGAGCAGCGAGACAAAGGCCGCCGTGACTAACACCGCCACCACGGGGCCATTGCCGTACTGGCTAATGCTGATAAAGACCCAGGAGACACCCACGCCGAAGTAGCCAAGGCCAAAGAGGTAGGCCGACCACAGCGCCTGACGCCTTGAAGACTGCGCGGTCAGGACAAAAAATGTTGCCAGAGCGATCACCGCAAGCCATGCCCAGCCCACAGGGGCAAAGGCAAGCGGCATGGCGCCTCCAGCAAGTAGAGCCATCCCCCCTGTCAGAAGCGGCTTATAGCGCACGCCCGTGTATAGGCTAGAGGGTAGCGCGCACTTATCACCCAATGCTCTCTCGCCTCCGAATCCAGGATCAACCCTGTGGCTCATGCTTTCTTGCTCCGCTTAATCAAGCTGCGTCAATTCATTCGGCCGGCTGGCCAGGGTGGCAAAGTGAATGTTTCTGGACTCGACTAGGTGCGCCGTAAGCTGGGAGCTGCTTCGTATTCGGCCAGCACGACAGTGGCTGTGTTGGGGAGCAGTACGTTAGCTTTGCGATACCACCCCTTCCAAGCCCGCTGATACCAGAACGAACAGGACGAAGCCGCCTATGAAAGCCAGCGGTGAGATGTGCGTATCGTCACCGCTCTCGTGAGCCTCGGAGGCCATATCTTCGATGGCAGCGACCGTGAGAAGGCCTGCCGTGAACGTCAGTGCCGCTAGCTTAAATGCCTCCGGCTGGTTCCTGAGTACGAAGTAAGCAAAGACGGCTGCCGAGAGCACAGGAATCGCGAAGGAAGCAGAGAGCAGTATCCGCTTGCTACGAGGGATTCCTTTATCTTTCATGGTGGCGATCGTCGCAAAGCCCTCAGGAACATCGGCGAGAACCTGACCCGCCGCCAGGATTATCGCGACCGACGGTGAGACCGCCGACCCCGCCCCGATCAGGAGGCCATCGCTGAACAGGTCGATGGATACGGCGATATAGATCATCCAGACACTCGTCTGACCGCCTTCTCCCTGCTGGCCTTGTCGCTTCTGGAGACTCTCAACGAGCTTCTCGATACCTACGTAAGCAATGCCGCCCAGCGCGAAAGCGAGGGCGATTACCCAGGCTGAGAGGTTCTCTAGCACGCGCGGCATGATTTCAACCGCCACCACCGCAATGACGAGGCCGGCAGCGCCGTGAAGGGCGTAATTGAGACGGCGCCCGGTAGTTCGGGAGGCCTCCGCAGCGAGCCCACCACTAAAATTGCCTAAGGCGGGCAACAGCGCCAGGCCGAGTACCAGCCAGATACTATCCATCATCTTCCTTCCTTGGTTGATTCCTAGATACGCTACCTTGCTGGCTCCGAGCCTTCGCGCTATATGCTGTCGTTCAGGCCTAGCGCGCTTGTACAGCCACTTCGATCAAGTGTCCCAGGCATCGATAGCTGCGTACCGTGCAGCCTCACCCCTTGAGCGCCAGGATGCGCCGAGCGCCGTTGAGGACGATCAGGCCCACGATGGTACCGATAATCAGGTCAGGGTAGCTGGACCCCGTCCAGGCGACCAAGGCACCGGCGGCGATGACGCCCATGTTGATCACCACATCATTGGCCGAGAATATCCAGCTTGCCTTCATATGCGCGCCGCCTTCGCGGTGCTTGGATATCAACAGCAGGCAACCGGTATTGGCGATCAACGCGACGAAGGCGATCGCCATCATCATCAGCGATTCAGGCTCACTACCGAAAACAAAGCGTCGCATCACCTCGACGAGTACGCCGATAGCCAAAATCAGTTGCAGTACCCCTGCCAGATGCGCGGCACGTACCTGCATTTTCGCACTGTGCCCTACGGCATAGAGAGCCAGGCCATAGACGGCTGCATCGGCAAACATATCCAGGGAATCAGCGATCAGGCCGGTAGACTGGGCGATCAGGCCAGCAGTCATTTCCACCACGAACATGATCGCATTGATACCGAGCAACACGCGCAGAGTGCCTGACTCCTGCGTAGCAGAGACTGCCGAGCTCTCAGCGGCCTTGATCGTCTCTGGGTCGGCAATGACGGTTTCCTGAAGAGAGGCGCCTAGCCCCAAGGTCGCCAGTTTCGCGGTAATGGGCTCAGCCTCGCCGTCATGCACGACCTCCAATCGGCGGTTCGACAAGTCGAAGGACAGCGTTCGAATCTCATCAAAGCCGTTCAGCGCCAAGCGGATCATCCGTTCTTCTGAGGGACAATCCATCTTCGGCACAGCATACACGCTGACCCATTCCCCTGACGCTTCGGAGGGGACCGGCATATCGGTATCCGCTGCAGGCGTTGCATCGCAGCTACATGGGCCACCACAGGCTTTACTCACGATACGGCTCCAGTTAACCAACATAGATTGCTAGTATTAAAAACTATATAGCTACCATAAGGTCAATGGGACAGATGATCCGTTGAGGAGTAAGCCTGATGCGCATTGGTCAGTTAGCCCAGATAGCGGGTATCGACACGCAGACGATCCGCTTCTATGAGCAGCAGGGCCTGTTGCCGCCGCCAGAACGGCAGGAGAATGGTTACCGTGTCTATACCGAGAAGCATGGCGAGTGGCTTGCCTTTATCCGCCGCTGCCGAATTCTGGACCTGTCACTGACAGAGATTCGCGAGCTACAGAGCTATCAGGACGACCCTCGCCAGCCTTGTACCGCCGTCAACGCCATGCTCGATGACCACATCTCTCATGTGCGGTCGCAGATAACTGCTCTGCAAGCGCTTGAGCAACAACTCGTTTCACTGAGGGCGAGTTGCAACGAGGGTCGGGAGATCAATGCCTGCGGCATCCTGACGGGGATCAGCGAGGAGAGCAAACAACAGCTGTATAGGGCTAGCTCAGGCCGTAAGGACTGAGCAGAGACATGCCGGACCTTGCAGTGACATTGTGAATGCATGGTGTGTTGATCGCGAAGCCTCACTGCGTATCTCGGCATGCGAACCTGGGCGTTGCTGCAAACTTGCAGGGGCCGTGAAGAAGAGTCGTCATCAACCAGGTAATCCGCTGAGCTGATGGTTGGTTCCGTCATCATGATATGAGCCAATCAACCAAAAAATCCGGATACCCGGCAAAACCAGCCTGTCGTAGAGCTTGTCCATAACATCCCCCTGAACAATGCGTGCCATAGGTTTTGGGCATATGGGCCAATCATTGCTCCCAGCATTGTTGTCGTACTGGCCAGCCTCATTCTCTCACAGCCGGTCCAAACCAGTGCCCAGACGAGGATGCCAGGCTGCTAACGGCTAGCGGGGGCGCAATACCCAGACGTGCGAAACAAGTCTGACAGGGAGGGGAAGCCTCAAGTCACAGGGAGCAGCCTAGCTGCCGCTCTAGGACGGTCTTTATAGTCAATTATAGAGTGATTATAGAATCATTCATTCCGGCTGCCTGATTTGCCGCGACCGGTTCAACTGAAGGATCTTCTGAGGTTGTTAATCGACCTCATTCCTAAGCATCAGGGAACTGTTTGTTCCTACACCTGTAACCCACGTCGGCACCAACCATGTTTTCCTCGCCGTGTAGCAGCGATCGACCTGGGTGACACACGTCAGAATCGCCGCATCGCGATACCCATGTGGTTTTTTAAAATTGTGATATTAATCATATGGATAGAGGGGAGGTGAGTGAATTTTCCCCTTATCTCGGCATGACCCCTTATTGATCTGGAAAACCGCAAGGTGACGTCGTCCATTGGCGGCACCCTGAATACCCACGGTTCGGCACTGACCCCGGATGGCCGGCATCTGGTGGTGGGTAGTTTGTCGGCGCATGATCGTCAGGAGCCGGTTAGTCGCCCCGAAGGCGTTTCAGAAGATGAACACGCCGCTCATCATGGGGGCGGGCAGTCTACTGAATTGGAAGCAGGGAGTACCGGGCTGCTCTATTTGGTGAACACGGCCACAAAGACGATTGACCGCAAACTGGAAGTGCCGGGGCCGGTGCACCATGTGCTGGTGACTTCCGACAGTCGCTATGCCGTTTCCACGCATCCTGCCAGTGGCAGCATCAGCGTTGTGGATCTGGATTCCGGTCAGTTGGTCAAAACTGTGGCGACGGGGCCGGCCCCCAACTATCTGGTGCAAACCGACGACGGCCAATCCCTTCTGGTCAGCAATACCGGTAATGGCACGGTCAGCGAAGTGGATACCGAGCACTGGTTCGTCGAGCGCAACCTGCGGGTTGGCGGCAACCCAGAGCATCTGGTGCTTGCCCCCGGCAACCAGCGGCTCTACGTGAATGATGCTGCATCCGGCCAGGTTCTTGTCATTGAGCTTGCCAAAGGCGCGGTGGCGGACCGGTACGAGGTTGGGGAGGCGCCCCATGGCGTTGGCTTGAGCGCAGATGGCCAGACCTTCTATGCCACCAGCCAGGGCGGCAACCAGGTGGTCCGGATTGAGCTAGCCAGCGGCGCCCGCCACACCAGGCCGCTGGCTCCTGCGCCCTATCATCTTGCGGTCTCTCCCTACGATGGCCAGCTACTGGTGACCAGTCGGGCAGAGAACAAGCTTTGGGTGCTCGACCCGGAATCCCTCGATGTGGTTGATGAGATCGCGCTGAGCGGCATAGGCCATCAGATATCCCTTGAAGCCCATTAGTACTCTGTTCTGACACTGTTTTTTTCGCAAAGGAACCGCTCATGGATCGACGCTTTAAAATTTCCTTGGCAATATTTGCCGTTATCGCACTGGTTTTACTCTGGGGAGAACACAAGGTTCATCTGCTTGGCGCCTTGCCCTGGCTGATACTGCTTGCTTGTCCGCTGATCCATATTTTTATGCACGGAGGGCACGGAGGGCACGGAGGGCATGGAGGACATAACCACCAGGCAGAGCAACCGGGAAAGAGTGGAGAGCAGCGTGATGACTGATGGTGCATCGGATTATGGCATTTGGAGCCTAGTGGTGCTGAATTCGGCGATTTTCATATTCTTCGCCTTCAGTTTTTTCAAACCGCAGACCCGCCGGGACTGGCGTTCGTTTGGTGCCTTCAGCGCATTTCTGGTGGCACTGTTCACCGAGATGTACGGGTTCCCGCTGACGCTCTACTTCCTCTCCGGCTGGCTGCAGAGCCAGTATCCCGACGTGAACTGGTTGGCTCACGACAGTGGCCACTTGCTGGAAATGCTGTTTGGTTGGAAGGGTTCCCCACACTTTGGGCCGTTTCATCTCTTGAGCACAGTGTTTATTGGCCTCGGGTTTTATCTGATTACGGCTGGCTGGCGTACCCTGTATGCCGCGCAAAAGGCAGGGCAGTTGGCCACAACCGGCCTTTATGCCCACGTTCGCCACCCTCAGTATTCCGGCTTCGTGCTCATCATGTTCGGTTTTCTGCTGCAGTGGCCAACGCTGCTGACGCTGGCCATGTTCCCGGTGCTGGTGTGGATGTACTCGCGCCTGTCTATTCACGAGGAGCGTGAAACAGAAAAAGCGTTCGGCTCCGATTGGCGGGCCTATGCAGCCAGAACTCCCCGTTTTATTCCGCGATTGAGGAATTTGAGGCGCAAGGAAATCGAGGAACAAGAATGATGCATGGGGCAACTATCTCAGTAGGCGTTCTTGCAGTCGCACTAATCAGCGGCTGCGGTAAACAGACGGTGGATGACCGCTGGTACACACAGGCTGAGGTCGAGCGCGGCGCAGTGGTGTTCGACGACAACTGCGCAAGCTGCCATGGCGGCAATGCCCAAGGCGCTTTCAATTGGAAAAAGACTCTGAAGGATGGCTCTTACCCGCCGCCACCGCTCAACGGAACAGGTCATGCCTGGCACCATTCCTTCGACACGCTGATGGGTACAATTAGTCAAGGTGGCGCCCCCATGGGTGGGAAAATGCCGGCCTTCGCAGACGAGCTCTCCAGGGACGATCAAAAAGCCGCTATCGCCTATTTCCAGAGCAAATGGGACAAGCGGATCTATGAGGCATGGTCTGAAAGGAGTGGGCTCTGATTTCTCTGGGTAATCAGACGATTAACTCAAGGAGGCAGCGTATGAAATGCTTATGGGTGGTGGCTTTTCTAAGTGTTTTTCCGGGCAGTGCGCTGGGTGGTGCGCCCTCGGCGGAATCATTGATTGAGGGGATGGAGGCCACCCTGTGGTCGGACAGCAACCACGGCCGTTTCACCATGCGTATCGAAACCGAATACTGGACCTGGGAACCGGACCTGGAGGCATGGATGGTTCGGCAGGTTTAAGATGGAATTATAGCGAGGGCGGCGGCAAAAACTGAGCGCAACACCTGACCTTTCCGGTACGGTGCCGCCCTATGTCTTATTCCGAACTCAGCGTTGAAGAGCGTGCCACCATTCAAGTTAGTCATGCCCAAGGCCTCAGCTTGCGCAGGATTGCCTGCTTGATCAACCGATCCCCTTCGACGGTCAGCCGAGAGATGCGCCGCAATCGAGATGCAGCTGGCAGCTACTCGGCCCGCGTGGCTCAGCAGCGGATGAAGGTCTGCCGCCAGGCTTGTCGGCCCATGCGAAAGCTGCTGCCAGGTAGTGAGCGCTTTGAACTGGTGATCCATATGCTGCGCCAGCGTTTGTCTCCCGAGCAGATTGCCGGCAAGCTGCGCAGTATGAACATACCCAGTCTTAGAGATGCCTACGTCTGTCGCGAGACGATCTACAACGCGATCTATGCCCTGCCCGTCGGTGAGCTGCGCAAGGAGTTGATCCTTTGTTTGCGCCAAGGCAAGACGACACGTAGACCACGCCTTGGCGGTGTGGATCGGCGCGGGCAGATTCCAGAGATGGTCAGCATTCACTTGCGCCCGCCGGAAGTTGAAGACCGACTGATGCCGGAGCATTGGGAAGGGGGTTCTACCCCGTTACTGCGGACACTTTTGAAAAGAGGCACAATGTGCCAAAGGAGTGTTCATGTCCAAACGCAGAAGATACAGCCCCGAATTCAAGCGCGAAGCCATCGCGCTATCTCGCCAGCCAGGTGCCAATTGCCGCCAGGTGGCCTTAGAGATTGGTATTAATCCCAACCTGCTGTCCCGGTGGGCGCGTGAAGCCGAAGGGGAGCCAAGCAAGGCCTTCAAGGGCTCGGGAACGCCGCGTGACGAAGAGCTTGCGCACTTGAAGCGCGAACTGGCACGGGTAAAAAAGGAACGTGATTTTTTGCGCGAAGCGGCAGTGTTCTTTGCAAAGGAGTCGTCCTGAGGTATCAGGCGATTCAACACTGTCGCAGTCTTTTCCCGATACGTCTTATGTGTCGTTGCCTGAAGGTATCGGCCAGCGGCTATTACGCTTGGGCATCTCGTCCGCAGTCCAGCAGGGCAACAGCGAACGAGAGTCTGTTGCAGCGGATCAGAGAGATTCATGATGACAGTGGCGGAATGCTTGGGTCGCCCCGTATGCACGAAGACTTAGCTGCCGAAGGCGTTGCAGCCAGCCTGAATCGGGTTGCAAGGCTAATGGCTAAGCACGGCATTCAGGGTTGGCCCCGCAGGAAGCGAGGACGCCTTGGACGCGCATCAAATCGGCCACAAGGTATTCAGAATCATCTTGAACGGGATTTCTCCGCACTGGAACCTGATACCAAGTGGGTTACTGACATAACGGAGATCTCCACGCAGGAAGGAAAACTATTTCTCTGCGTGGTCCTGGATTTGTTCAGCAAGCTGATCGTCGGCTGGTCTATGCACCACAGGCAGGATCGGCAGATGGTAATCAGAGCCGTTCAAATGGCTGTCTGGCAACGTCAGGGCAAAACACCGGTGATATTGCATTCAGACCGAGGCAGTCAGTTCACCAGCGGTGATTACCAGCGATACCTAGGCAGTAACGATTTGGTCAGCAGTATGAGCGCGGTTGGCCATTGTGGAGACAACGCCGCCTGTGAGGGGTTCTTCGGAATGCTGAAACGAGAGCGGGTACACCATCGGCGTTACCGTACGCAGGACGAGGCAAGAGCTGACCTATTTGAATACATCGAGCTGTTCCATAATCCCAGGATGCGACGTAGAGTTGCTGCTCAGGATCGAAAACTTACAGCCGTTTTATAACCGTCCGTGGAAGCGGGGTAGAACCCAGGCGACCTTATTAAGGGTAAGGCTAACGCCTCGTCTGTAGGTACGCTGGTGGAGCGACTATGGTCTCGCTATGAAGAAAGTTTCCTCGCTCGTCCCAAAACTTACAGAGACCGCATTGTAGTGGTCAACTGATCCCGGACACTGTTTTAAGTTTTTCTTCTGCCACTACCGGTGCGATCCCCCCATTGAAGGCATGGGGCCGCTCCTGATTGTAATATCCCATCAGGTAGCTGCTGATATCCTTCCGGGCAGCGGCCAGGCTGTGGTAGCCCATCGGCGGTATCCATTCCGTTTTCAGGCTGCGGAACAGACGCTCCATGGGGGCGTTGTCCCAGCAATTTCCACGACGGCTCATGCTCTGTACCAGGCGGTAACGCCAGAGCCTTTGCCGGAACTTGCGACTCGCATACTGCGACCCTTGATCCGAATGGAACATAACCCCGTGGGGGCGCCCACGCTGTTCCCAGGCATGATCCAGAGCCTGAACAACCAGATCTGCATCGGCGGTATCAGACATAGCCCAGCCGACCACCCGACGGGCATACAGATCCAGTACTACCGCCAGATAGCTCCAGCGCTGCCCCGTCCAGATGTAAGTGATATCACCACACCAAACCTGATCAGGCTGTGCCACATCAAACTCCCGATCCAGTCGGTTAGGGATATCCAGCCGCTCCACTGTTGCTCGTTTGTACGCGTGAGGCCCCGGCTGCTTGCAGACCAAGCCCAGCTCGCTCATCAGCCGGCGCACCTTGAAGCGACCGATGCCGACTCCCTGGTCGTTCAGTAAACCCTGTATGGTACGGCTACCTGCGGAGCTGCGGCTTTTGTTGAACAGCTCGTTAACCTGGGCCCTCAGGGCTACACGCTCAGCATCCACACGCTGGACCTTCTGGCGGTGTTCGTAATAACAGGAACGATTGATATCAAAGGCTGCGCACACCATGTCAACCGGGGCTTGCTCTCTCAACTGGTCAATCAGCGTGTACGTTTCCAGTCGTCCGACATCAAGAGAGCGGTAGCCTTTTTTAGGATGGTCTTCTCCATCTCCAACCGCCGGCAACGCTCTTCCAACTCCTGAATTCGCTGCTGCTCTGGCGTCATGGCTTTGCCTTTAGGGGTTACACCCTGCCGCTCCTCAGTGAGCTGTTTGACCCATTTGCGCAGGACACTTTCAACCACACCCAACGATAGGCTGGCTTGAGTAATGCTGTAGCCTTGGTCCAGCACCAGGCTGGCTGCTTCCTGTTTGAATTCAGGGGTAAAAGTACGTCGCTTTCTTGTCATCGAACACCTCTCAATGGCGAGTATTGTCGCCTAGTTGGTGTCCGGTTTCATTAGACCACTACAGATCAATGAAACGCAAAAATCAACGCGATTTAGGTGTGAATTTTAGTTCTGATGAGCTAGATCGTATCAAGAGGGCGGCGGATATCTGTGATCAATCAATCTCGGAGTTTATCGTTCAAGCCGCGTTTGACAAAGCCGTCAGGACTATTCTTACTGACAAGGTGGCATTTATTTCTGACGAGGCTTACCAAGTAGCATGTCGTACCGTCTTAGATTTGCATGCTAAGGATCGGGGCTAGGCCTAGTTTTTTCCCCTTCTGAGCGCTGACGCTTAGACCCGCCGACAGCAGCCTAGGAAGCGCGTAGCCGGGCTATGGGCTCATGCACAGTTTAGGAGTTGCATGTTTAGTTGACCCTAAAGATGGTTAATTGTAAATCCCAATGAATTCAATGATATATTTTCAGGTTTTGGAGAATTGGGGTGTTTTAAGGGTAACTATCTGTGGAATGTACACGGTCTCGCAGATGGTTCCATAACCGATTGATTATGAAGCGGTTTTCGAGTTGTTGCTGTTGTCCTGTACCAAATCCGTACCAAAATAGCTGTTTTCCAGCTTTTCGACCTCGGCCCAGTCGTCAACTGTATTGATCCATTTCGCGTAATGACGCAGCAAAGTTCGGACGCTGTGGCCGAGCTGTTGAGCGATAAAAGCGGGCTTGGCTCCAGCCATCAAAGCGAGCGTTGCAAATGTGTGGCGAGTGTCTCGTTGGCGGCGGTCGCGCAGGCCGAGTTTTCGCAACGCTTTTTTGAAGTTGTACCGGGTCAATTCTGTGTTCGTGAAATAGCCTTCATCCCTCGCCAAATGTTGATTGGTTATTGGCGGGCAAAAAACGAACTCGCTGCGCATCATTGACAGGGGCTTCATTACTTGCAACGCATGCAGTGCTCTGCCGAGCAATCTGACTGTCCGTACACGCTTGGTTTTTGTCCGCTGGTGAATCTGTTTTTCAGCGAGGATTGCGCGAACCGTAACAGTGCGGCTGGCGAAGTCCACATCGGCCCAGCGTAAGGCGAGTAATTCTGTGATCCGCATGCCGGTGAAAAACGCGAACTCGAAAAAGGCCCCGTAGGTCGGGTCAGAGTTTGCGTAAAGCCACTCGATAATTTTGTCGCGTTCCTCAACCGTGAATGGGTCGATGTCGCGCTCGGGTTCGGGTGTTTGCGTGAGCACCCGCATCGGGTTGTTGTCGATGATCCCGTCTACGACAGCCGAGTTGAACACCTGCTTGGCGACGGTCAGCGCCCGGTTGGCCACATTGCCTGAGTACCAGTCGTTTGCGGTGAACACCTTGCGGGCGTCCACTGGGGTTATCTGGTCTATGCGTGTTTTGGCCCACGCCGGAATCCAGTGGGCGTTGAGGAGCTGTTTGTACTTTTTCCGGGTGCCCGGGGTCACTTTCAGGCTATCGAGCCAGATTTGGGCATATTCCAGGAAAGTGGGGGTGGTGTGCTGGAGCTTGCTGCGCGAACGGGGGAACAGCTCGGCATATTTGTCCTGGTCAAATACACCGAGCTTGATCAGTTGGATTACCTGAGTTCTAAGGGCTGCGGCGGCCTTGATCCCGGCGGGAGTTGCCGGGTAGGGGAGCGTCTCGCAGTACCGTTTCTTGTTCCAGGTGAAGCGGATACGGAGACTTGCCCCCACCGTTTCGACGCCGGCCACTGACTTTCTACCCATTCGTCATACCGTTTGAGGCTGTATGTGATACGGCCGTCAATTAAAGCATAGACGCCTTCCGGGATCACCCCGCGCTGGCGCTTTCGCTCCAGTGCTTTTGGGGTGCTGCCAATGAGTTCTGCGAGCTGGGCCTCTGTCACTTTGTCGATTGGCGCCTGCACGATCAGCAGTTTATCGGTTGCCTCAGCCATTTGCCGCGTCCTCAAGGTAGTCGGCCATCGCTTCGGCTTGGAAAAACATCCGCGCTTCCAGACTGTGTGCCCGCATGTGCCCCCACCCGCCGGTGATGAACATGCAGGCGCTGACCAGTTCCATGTACCAATCGCGCAGGAAGAACGCCCAGCCACGCCAGTTGGCATCCTTGTAGCGTTCCAGAGTGTTGGCATCCAGCCAGCTGTTGACGCCGGCCACCATCAGCGGGTGCAGGAACGACTGGTTCTGGGCGTAGAACGGGTCTGTCGGTAGCACGAGAAGCGCTCGCGTGAACGCATCGTTGATGTCGCTATCGTCGATGGGCTTGTCGCGGTCGATCAGGTCGTCCCACACTTCGGCTATTTGAAAGAGGTTGAGCAGGAAGCGCACTGCGGTTGCGTCATCACACATCCAGGCGAGCAGCTTGGCGTCGCGCGTTTCCCGCCACTCCGGGCTGTCAAAGGGCGTGTTCATTCGATTGGTTTCCTTATGCGCTGCCAACCTTGGCAAATGGTGCAGAAAATCCAGCCGGTGCTTTGGTAAAAAACGGCACCCGTACCCGCGAGCTTATGATCGCACTCGCAGGTTTTGTGGTCCTTCGGGGGTTCGGTGGTATATCCCGGTTCCTTGCTCATTTCGGTGCCTTCGCCGAGAAGTATTTTTGCCAAAGGTCGGGGTGGTCTTGCTTAAACCGCGCAATGCGGATGGACAGGACGCTTTGCGCACTGGCTGCGGTCTGAAACCGCAGGTCCAGTTCTGCCAAGGCTTGCCTACATCTGCCGCAACGGTGGGGTTTTTTCCCGAACAGGCGCAGCAGGAGTGCTTTCATTGGGTCAGCTCCTTGTAGGGGAAGATCACAGCAATTACCTCAGCGATGGCCAACGCGATATCGCGGTGTTCAGCTTGAGTACCGTTGGCACCGCGCAGCTCCAGGTAGTGAATCCACGACCGGATGCTCATTTTCATGTGCAGGTCGGTGAGGGTCAGGCCTTCCGGCAGCACTACACGGGCGCACTCTTTGGCGATCTTGTTACGACGCGCCCATTCGTAAGCGCGGCGGGCAGCGGAGAGCACTTCCATCTGATACAGCGCCCACTCGTTGTCCAGCTCAGGGTTGTTGGTCGGGACGCTGGACTGGCGGTCGGTCGGATGCTCAAGGCGAGCTTCGCGCAGACAATGGCGATCACCCTCGACGTTGGCATAGCGCTGGCTGAACTCTTGGAACACCGCAGAGCGGTGACGCAGTTGCTGACGCGAGATATCGCGGGCTGTGGTGATTTCGAGGGTCGCATCGACCATTTCTAGCGGTGACCATTCTTTGCGGTTGATCAGGCTGCGGATCAGTTTGGCTGCTGTCGCGCTGTTGAGCTGGTTTGCCGGGTTGCTGACGCGGGCACAGAAGGCGATCAGTTCGAGCGGGGTATTGACCCCGAGTTTGCTCATTTCTTCTGTGGGCCGGGTGTAGCTGATGAGTCGGATTTTCGGGGACAGATAATCGGGGAGTTCGATGTCCATTTTATTAGCTCTGCTGATATGGTTTGGCAATAGAAAGCCCGGGGGTGCCGGGCTTTTTTCCTATTCGGCTGCTTTGGCCCGCAGTCGAATAGGGCGATTCACAATGGGGCGTTCGACGCTGACGATGGGGTCGAGCGTGGTTACCCTGCCGGCATCCAGCTCTTCGACTTCCTCTGAGGTCAGGCCTTTGACCACGATAACGCCGCGGGCGTTGTCAGTGGCTACAAAGCGCTTGATCAGGTGGATGTCTTTCTCGCCCATTTTGTAGACGATGAACACTTCGTCTCCCGAAATGGGTTCTTCGTCAGTGCTGACAATCAGGTGCGATCCTTTTTTGGCAAAAGGCTCAAACCCGTCAATGTCGACAGAAACGCTATACATTTGCCTTGTCATCCTGGTAACTATCTCCACTGTCTCGGATGCGCCGGGGGCAGCCCCCGACATAGTTGTTACCACTCGGACCCGTGTTCGGCGTAAGGTCGCGTCCGCAATGCCGAAAGTCCCAAGGGTCGGGTCGATTTCGCTTGCGGGCACTTGCAGCAAATGCGCCCATTTGAGGATGGCCTCGGTGTTCAGGGCCACTTTGCAGTGCAGTTGCTGGCTGACCATCGACTGAGAAGCGTAACCCAGCAGGGATGCTGCTTTTTTCTGGTCGAGGTTCAACGGTCCTTTCTTCGCCTTCCACAGCATGAAAAGACGACGGGCGTTTTCACGGTCTTGGTCGGTGGTGGTTCGGTTGATCATGTCCCCTCCTGGGCGGTGCAGTTACGAATGCATCTGTTTGGATGCAGTATCCACAATATAGGCGAGCACTTTGTCTTTATCAACACTGCGAATGCAGAAATCTTCCCTGCTTATGCGGGTTTCCCACTCCAGATTTTCCAGAATGAGACTTCCTTGGTCGGAGCCCACGATTACAGCTACCTTTCTTCCTTGCCTGTGACGAGCCGCGAGCCAAAGCAGCTGGAGCTGGCTGAGGCCGAGGTTTATCACGGTGTCGGCGCGTTTCGGCAGCTTGACATATTTGTACTCTACCCAGTGATCAGACGAACCTGAGTAATAGGCGTCCGCTACGCCCCCTTGGTAGTTGTCATTGATTTTCCACGCATAGATGGAGGGGTGCTTGGTGGCGAGGGAACGATGTATGGATCGGACGTAGGAGTGTTCGTTCATGCGTAGGAGTCGCCCCCTCCCTGGGGCGTTCCCTGTCAGTGGACGGCGTTGCCAGCGATGCCTTGATAGAGCTTCTTGGCTTCCTGGTACAGCTCGTCGCCTGCCCAGCCGGCGAAAGTGATCTTGAGGTTCTGATACGGCTGACCCTGACGGTTCTTCTCGCCTACCGCCGAGAGGGTCCACACAGAAGCGAAGCGATCCGCCCGTGGGTCTTTCAGCGTGATTTCCGAGTTCCATGCACGGCTTACCTTCTGCTTGGAACCGCTCATGTAGATGATTGCCGGGGACTGCGGCATACCGGTCTCGTCGAGCAGCAGAACCTTGTGGATACCGGTTTCCGACACGTCATACTGATCACGCGGCAGGCCTTGGGAATCCAGGTGGGCCAGTGCTTCCGCTTCGGTGTCGAAGCTGCCTTCAAAACCGCCACCAAACTTGCGCTTCTTGAAAATCTGGTACTTGGTTTCGTAGTGCAGGTTGACGACAAAGCAGTGGTCGTACAGGTCACCGGTCAGGCTGTTGAAGATATGGCCCAGCTTGGCGCCCTCGATGTAGCGAGCATCGCTCGGGTCCAGTTGAGGGGACAGTTGCTGGATCACGTCCAGTCGCGGGATCGACATATCGGAGGTCGATACGTTCTCGTTCCCGGCGCCAGTGCCGCGTTGCAGGTGTTCGGGGAGTTGGTCACCGGCTACGAAGCCGACGATGGATTTGGTTTCAGCGGTAGCTACTTCGTTCTTGGCCATAATGGCGTCTCCTTCGTGGCCCTTTCGGGCATTTTTTAGTGCAGCCTTTGCAGGCGTCGGTCGGAATGACCTGTTAATTATATCAGCAGTGCTGATATTGTCACGCGCTCGCGCGCATGTTGATGGAGCGTTTTACGAACGGCACAACGCCGGGGAGGTCGTTCCCGTCGTCGAGCATTTCCTTGAACGCCGCGTTGGCGAGGCGGCGTTGGAGCAGGTAAAACGCGTCGTTTTCCTTGATGTACTCGTACACCTTGTCCCAGTCTTCGACGCTGCCGACGACGTTCTCGCTGACTGAGAAGCTCAGCTTGCCGACTGCGAAGCGCTTCATGCCGAGGGCATCTGCAACCTCAAGAATCTGGATTTCGTTTTCGTCCAGCTCGCGGTCGATCTCGGCGATCTCATTGTTCAGGGCGCGTTTCCTTTCGCGCAGCTCGAAGCGCTGCTGTGCCAGGTCGTCGAGCCGGGGTAGGGTTTGGTTGCTCATGGATAATTCACCGTGCTTTGGATGCAGTCGTATACCCAGCCCCAGTAGTCTTCTTCGGTGTCGCATTCCTGCCACATGCTCCGAGTAAACACTGGGTGTCCGTCTGGATACGCCTGCTGGAGTTCCCGGGGCGACCGCTCAGTGTCGATCCCGAGGATGAATGGGGGCGGGGTGATGGCCCCGTACCCCTCGCTTCGCTGGTACATCAGTTGTCCAGTGCGCGAATCTGCACCGAGACTTCGGCCAGTGTGTCGCGGACTGTATCCACACCGGTGCGCAGGGTCTCCAGCAGCTTTTCGCGTTGCTCGATGGTCTTGTCCAGCTTGTTGTTCAGTTGCTGGAAGGTTTTGATGGCGGCTTTGAAGTCGCCGTTCGTGTCCATCGCTTCGGTGACAGCTTCTCGCGCGGCTTTGACCTTGAGGTGCATGTCGGCCAGTGTGTCGTCCATGCCCTCCAGCTTGTCTACGACCTTGGCTACGGCTTTGGCCGAGTCCAGCAGGGCTTGGGTCGGGCGGATGGTGTCAGTGGCGATGTCAGTCATTGCGTTCATGGGTATTTCCTTTCGGTTGGGGATTACAGGTTGAGAGCCAGGTGGAGCAGGTTGTCCATCCGGCCGAGTTTGCCTTGCAGCTTTTCGTACATGAGGATTTCCCGTGTATCGCGGGCTGCAATGCAGATGGTTTCGGTACGTTGCGTTTGGCCGGCGCGGTAGATGCGGCGGTCGAATTGACGGAAGTGTTCTGCGTTGGGTGTTGGGCTGACCCAAATCGTGGCTGTGCCCCGGGTGAGGGTGAGGCCGTGACTGGTGCTCTTGGGTTGGCAGAACAGGGTTTGCAGGTCGCCTTGCTGGTAGCGTTCGACGAGGACATCGCGTTCTTTCGGCTTAACGCTGCCGTCGATGACGGCGTAGCGAATGCCGCGTTGCTCGGCGCCGCGCACAAGCAGGTCTCGCTGGTGCCGCCAGATGAACGCCGTGACACTGTGCTGGCGTTGCTCGATCAGATCGAGGGCGAGGTCGGTACGGCTGGTGTCGAACACCTTGTATTCGCCTTCGCCTTCATCATCGCCATCCACATAGACGGCCCCGGCGCACAGTTGCAGCAGTTTGTTGCCTTTGGACGCAGCGTGTACCGCGGTGACCCGGGCACCCGACTCGTGCAGCAGCGCTGCTTCGCGCATCAGCTCGTTGTACTGCACCCGCAGCTTCTTCGGCAGCTCGACTTCCAGCGTGTGGAAGGTGTGCTCGGGCATATCCAGACAGTCTTCCAGACAGACGCGGAAGGTGATGTCCTTGAGCCGGTCGGCGACGATTTCCTCGGCGTGGGGCTTGTCCTGCCACTGGATGTACTCGCCGCGCGGGCCAGTCGGCATGGGGGTGCAGACCTGTGAGCGGAAGCCGGCGAACGAGCGGCCGAGACGAGCGCCGTCGTCGCACAGGAACGCCGGGTGCCAGATGTCACAGATACCGTTCGGGTTTGGCGTACCGGAGAGCAGCCAGCGGATATCGAACAGCGACCGCATTTTCGCCATCGCCTTGCTGCGCTGGCTGGTGCGGTGCTTGTACACCGTGAACTCGTCGATGCACAGCGCCCAGCGGCCTGTCGGCTTCCACTCTTGCAGCCACCGCACACTGTCGTGGTTGGTGACGAACACTTGCCCTGTGGCTGTTGGCGGCAGGCCATTGAACTTGTTCTTCGCCGTTACGACCTGACACCTGAGGTGCGGGGTGAACGACGCGCAGTCTTTGGCCCAGCTTGGGTTGAGGATCGACAGTGGTGCCAGCACCAGCAGGTAGTCGACTTCCCCCGCTTCGTGCAGGCGCGAGAACGCTTCCAGCACGGTGCGGGTTTTCCCAGTGCCCGGGTCAGATTCATCGAGCACTCGCGGGTGTTCGACTTTGAATTGGACACTGGCCTCTTGGTGATCGAACAGAGGCGGGATATCAGCTCTGCTGATTCTGTCGGGCGTAGGGAAAGTGGTCATGGTTATTCAGCGTCAGGCAACGCTGCCTCCATTTCGGCTTTCTCGTTACGGTGGATGGCTTGCTTAGCCGAGAACTTTTCCGGGTATCGGGCTTTGAGCTTGTTGATGTTCGCTTCCAGCACACCGTCGAAGTCTGGGTAGTCGCTGAGTTGGGCACGGCATTCGCGGGTTACTACGGTCAGGCCAATGACCATTTCCAGCAGGATGGTTTTCAGCCCTTCCTTGTCGAGGGTAGCGCCGTAAGCATAGGCCTTTTTCACTTTGCTCACGAAAGCGTGGATCATCTGCGGCAGCGGTCTCAGACTTCCCAGCTGGATGTCGTCCAGGCCGTCGATGCGTTTGGCTGCGGTGAAGGGATCGTAGTCGAGGGTTTTGCCGGCCAGGGCTATGAACCAGCACAGATCGCCGCTTTCGGTAGCTTGCTCTTGCCAGTTTTCGGCCATGTGCAGCTCGAACAGCTCGTCGGTCATACCGAGCGTTGCATGGATCAGGTCTGGCGAAATGCCGAAAGTGCCGGTCAGTGGGGAGTTGGTGCGCATTGCGTTGTCGATATAGTTCATGGTTTTAGTCCAGAAATGCGTAGATCGCGGAAGTGTCGAGGGTTGACCCGTCTCGGAAAGCCCAGGCATGCAGCTTGTCCCAGTGGGCTTGCAGCGCTTGGGCGCGTTCTTGCTTATGGAGGTGGAAGTGGTGCCATACCAGGCGGTTCAACGCCATCAATGTAACTGCCACCCCGAATGATTCGGCGTCCATGTCGTTGTTTTCGTAGTAGTTACCTTCGCAGGACACGGCCACCGAGTCGCAGTCCGGCACCCAGTAGCCCACTTCACCGTTGGAGTGGAAATGCCAAACACCCCCTTCGTAGTCGGGGCAGCAGGCGGCTGCCAGATTGAAAATCGTCGGCTCGATAGACATGGACTCGCCCCCATAAATCGCATGGATGGCGTTCATCATCTGAAAAGAGCGGTCGGGGGTGTACGTCTGCATGGTTGTCAGTCCTTTCCTAGAGAGTGTGGCTGTCCGCATAACGGCAAGCTGGTTCGTCCCGGCCTTCCTGAATCTTGGCGTGGGGGCACCAGCGGCAGGCATGGAACGAGGGTTTGGGTTCAAAGTCGGTGCAGGTAGTGAACTTGTCCGCGCGGGTTGTCAGGCCGGGGCGCAGCAACTCGGCCTGGGCACGGGTATAGCTGCCTTCCAGCGTGTCGTTCTTGTCGAGGTACACGAACTTCACCTTGACAAACTCCAGCTCGGGGTACAGTGCGAAGGCTGAAATGGCGTAACCCATACCCTGTTGGTTGTGCTTCATTTCGTTGCCAAACTTGCGACCGGTTTTCCAGTCGTAGACGATGGCGGAAGTGGGCGATTCCGTGTGGAATGCATCGAGCTTGAAGCGGCCCCAGGCGTCTTTGGCATTCCACTCGGTTGGCGTCCAGTCGCGCTTGACGGCCCAGTCACCTTCCAGCTGCACTTCACCGGCGTTGTAGCCGTCGCGCAATTGGTCGATCAGCTTCTGGAAGCCGTGCATTTCCTTGATCACATCGCTGTGATTGCCGTTAATGTAGTTCTCGATGTGGTCGTGGATTTGGGTGCCGCGCTCGGCTGCCGGCCCGCTTGGGTCCGGCATTTTTTCGACCTTGGAGAGGTACACCTTGTAGGGGCATTCTTCAAAATCGAACAGGCGGCTCATCGACCACGTTGGGACAGGCCCAAGCGGCGCGGTGCGTAGGTCGACGAGCTGCTGCTTTTTTTCCTGCATCTTGGCGTTGATCGCCTGCGGGTTGAACTGGGTTGTGTCCCGTTCTACCGGCGCCGGGGTTACTTTCCCGGAGCCGAACGCAGACGGGTCGAATACAGGTCGATCAGTCATGGGATGTCCTCAATGGAAATTGGCGTGTGCCGGTTTTGCGCCGGGGGGCGCGGTCAAGGCGTCAATGTCTTCCTGGCTCAGCGTCGTGTACCACTCGATATCCACGCAGCTCAGCTTGGAGTTGCCCAGTTTCTTGCGCTCTACGTTCACGTCATTGCGCCCGAGCATCTGGGTGAACTTGGTCTGGGTCATGCCCTTGGAGTCATGCAGGGCGATGTACACCGTGAACAGGTCAGACGTGGGAATGCGCGTCTTGCCTGAACCCGAAGAACCAAGCCAGGAGCGGACGTATTTCTGCGCAGTGGTGATCTGGGTGGATTTCGTCAGGTCGTTGGCGATATCCATGTCGAACACGTCGAGGAAGTAATCGAGCTGGCCATGGCGTACCGCCATGCAGAAGCGGGCGTTGTAACCCATCGCCAGCTGTTTCATCCTGGCCTTGTGTTCGTTTTCGATGCAGGTACGCGCGTCATGCTCGCTGATGTTGAACGCCATCAGGAAGCCGGCGAACGTGCCCAGCTCGGTGTCGATCAGATCAAGCTCTTCCGTGATCTTGGGCCACACTTGGCGCAGCGGCACCAGCTGCGGCGGCGCTACGTTGAAACGCCGGTCGCCATCCTCAATCCGCATCACGTCGTGGTGGTTGGAGAAGAAGATGTAATTGGTGAAGTTGGCCTTGTCGACCACATCGGTACGCATCGCCCGGATGTTGCTGGTCGCCCCGGTGATTTCGTCTTTGAGCTTGTTCAGCAGCCGCTCGTCATGCTTTGAGTCGGACAGGCGGAACTCGTCATAGACGAGGAACAGGGTCTCTTCCAGGTAGGCGTTGAACTGCTCTTCCAGATGGTCGATGCGTTTGCGTGTCGCATAGCGGTCGCCGATCAGCGGGCGCAGGATGCGCTCGAAGAACAGCCCTTTACCGGTGCCGGGTACGCCGCTGAAAATCCACGCGGTGTGCGCTTTCTTGCGGGTCTGCACCGTGTAGGCCAGCCAGTTGATGAACCACTCGTATTCCAGATCACCGTTGCCGCAGATGTGGTAGAGCAGCCGGTGAATGTTCGGGCATAGCTGCGGGAGCAGTGTGACCGTCTCACCGATCTTGCACTTGCTGTACTGCGGCAGGACTGCTGGCGGGTTACGGATCAGATCAGTCGGTTGGAACGTGTTGAGGATATGGTTATCCCAGTCGATCACCGTGGTGGACTGGGGGTTGAACGTCAAATCCCATTGCGGCAGTGGATCGGGTGCGGGCACCCCGTAGGATGCGCACCAGTCGCCAATGTTGGGTTTGGCGATTTTGGCAATGCGGATGATCAGGTCGTCGCGCGGGTTGTACTCCACCGCGTAGTGCTGGTCGCTGGTCTGCTCGCGGAAAACCAGAGGTCGCGGGTCGCTGGTCTGGCGAATCTGGGTTTTGAACTGCTCGCAGTACCAGTTGTAGACATCCTCGTTCGCCCGGCGCAGCTCAAAGGGCGGTTCACCCTTGAAGTTGTAGATGATTTCCGGGTTGCCGATGGGGTTGTAGTAGGCATTGGAGTCGCCACCGTTGATATTCCAGTAGGCGAAGGCATCCGTTGTCCGTACCAGGGTCATTTGCAGCTGATCCGGGTTGGTCAGCACCTGAATACGCTCGCCGTCTACTTCCAGTCGGCGGTAGCGGGGCACGATCTTTTTCAGTCCGACGCTGCGGCGGGCCTCGGCCAGTCGCTTTTCGGCAGCGGCTTGCACTGCTGCCGGCATGGTGTCATCCAGCAGGGGTTGCAGGTCGGTTACCCAGCGGTCCCCCTCCAGCATCACCCAGCGGTCGGCGTCGGACGCGAAGGAATCGGTTACGCCGTCGGCCAGTTGCGGCGGGGCGATGTAGATGATCTGCGCGTTACGGGCGACTACCGGGTCAACGACGTACTTGAGGCTGATACCGCTGCGGTTCAGGCCGACCTGTTGGTTGAATGCGTCGATGGAGAAGTTAAGCCAGGTCAACCAGTGGCTCAGCTGACTCGGGGATACCGGGCGTTCCAGGATGAAAAACAGGTGCATGCCGATCTTGCCGCCGTGTTTGAAGCCAGTCGAGGCCGAGGCGTTGGCTATGCAGGCGGTGGTGTTCAGTGGTTCCGGGAGGTATCCGCGGATTTCCCTCGCCAGTTCGGCCAGATCGGTGGCGGTGGTCGGGGTCGGCAGCTTGGTCTGCGGGATGAAATCATCTACGTCGATCACCAGCAGCGCAGTCGGGGCGTTGGCATCGGCCTTCCCGCGGCGCGGCTCTTTGATGATCGGCTCTTTCAGCACACCCTTGTGGATCGCATGACCCATCGAGGCATGTTTTTGCATGGCGGCGAACGCTTCTCGCAAGCCCGCCTCGTCGGGCGAAAGATACAACTGGTGGCTGGTGAATCGCTTCGCCAGCGGGTACGGCAGCGACCCGTCTTTGGTGATGGTTTTTGCTAGCCGTAGGTTGCGGGCAGGCTCAAGGAAGACGAGAGGCACTGACATCTGGAAACTCCTATATTAGCAGTGCTGATATTAAAGGGGGTGGCCTTCCTTGGCTAGGGCAGTACGTCAGCGGGCATCACTTGCTATAACTGAAATCAAAACCGCCTTCGGAGTCGAGAGGCAGGTCTGGCGCCCATTCCGGCGGGGTGCGCATGATTCGCAGCATGTCCGAAAAAAGTGTGTCCGCACCTTCGCTGTCGATCCAGACATCTTTACCCTTGGCATCTTTCCCCACCCATTTGGCACCGAACGAGGGGCCGACAGTGATCACTTCGTCGTGGACGTTCAGTGCCACCCGGCCATCGTGCTCTTGGAACAGGTCGTCGATGTCGAGCATCTGCCCAAACAGGGCGATTCGCGACAGCGCCTGGATGATGTTCTCCACCAGCTTGCCGCCGTAGATGTTGGTCCAGAACTTGCCGTTCCAGTATTCCCACCCGCCGAAGGTGGTGCCGTCTTCGCTCGGTTCGACCGGGCGCAGGCCGGGGTACTGGAGCGCCATCCCGTTGGGCATGACCAGGCAGTTTTTGTGGATGGTCAGGACACCCCACTGGCGGGTGTTGCCGAGGTACATATCGGCAATGGCGGCGTCGGCTTCGCGCCAGAAGTTGACGATGGCCTGGTTGGCCGCGCGGTAGGTGTTGACCGCGTTCTGGGCCTCGACCTCGGAGAAATACACCGGCGGGCCGCCCAGTGCCCCGGCGGCCAGGGTGTCGCGGAACTTGCGCCACCCCATACCGTAGCCGAGGCCGAGCACACAGACCTTGCCGATGAATCGCTCAAGCGGGTGGTCATGTTTGTTGACCGGGAAACCGAACAGGATCGAGGCGAAGTTCGAGTACACGTCACCGTTGTTGCGAAAAATCTCCAACAGGTTGTCCTGGCCGGCAACCCACGCCAGCATGCGGGCCTCGATGTTGGAGGAGTCTGCGACGTAGATCAGCTCGTCGCCCGTGATGTAATAGTCGAGGACTTCATCTACCAGTGTTGTGTCAAAGGGGACGGTCATCGGGTGTCTCCGGTGTAATGGTGAAGTCGTTTCGGTTAAAGGCATGCCAGCCGAAGCCCATGCGATCTCCGCCCCATGTCAGGTTGCGGTCGTCGAATTGAGCCAGCAGCAACCCGTGGTTGCCCCCTTCACAGGTCACGGGGTCATCTCGCAGCAGGGCGGTCTTACCCCGCAGCAGTGCTACGAGGCCGCAGTAGGTTCCGTGCTTCACCATTTCACTCTCCGCGAAGGTACGCTCAGTGATCGACGCAGCTCAGAGCCACGGCCGAGGTTTTGTAGGTTGAGCTTCTCGCCCCCGCCATACCGCCCGGTGTGCGCCGAGTAGTAGATCAGGGGCACCGGCATCATGCCGTTGCACTGCTCATGGGTTTCGAGGAAGCGTTCTGCTCGGGCGATTTCGCCAACACTTTTGGCGGCGACCCGCGCTGCCCAGATCGGTTCCATGTCCGGGTAGGTGCGGCGCAGGTCGAGGAACCCGAGGTCACTTTTTCCGAGTGCCGCGATCATCACCGGTTCGTCCGTGGGGTTGCCGTTTTCGTCCTTGACCTTGGCGGTTGGCGATGGCTTCAATGGGATGGGGATATCCCGGTCGCGCAGGAACTTCTCGAACTGGGTGTTGGACGACAGCACTGACTCCGCTACGCCCGACGCGCGGATCACTTCCTCGCGCTTGGTCGAGGCTTCCCGATGGCAGTTTTCGACCCGCTCCTTGTCGATGTACAGCACAGGCTCGCACATCATCCGCAGGGTCAGGTCGATCAGCCGCAATTCGTCGTCGGGGTAGAACTCCACCATCCGCATGAATGCGGCGTGGGTCAGGCCAACGTCACCCAGCGAGCGGTTGTTGCCTATGCAATAGACCCGCATGGTGTCTTCCAGCGCCGGCGTGGACCACAGCTGTTCGGTGGTGACCCCCTTGAACTGCACCAGCTCCTTGCCTTTGCGCATCTTGGGGTCATTCGGCCAGAGCCGCTCGGCCAGTGCCCCGAGCCCCGCTGATTCTGTCGGGAACATCCCGCGTGACATGCACATGGTGTCCAGGTACAGATCGGGGTGCCAGTCGAACAGGTGGTGGAGAATCCAGCCGTCGAAATAGGTGTTGTGGCACAGCAGGGCAATGGGCAGGTTCTGCTCGTTCAGACTGTCGATGTAATCGAGCGCATCCTGAGTGTTGCGGAACCACTGGCGCGGGTAGGTTTCGACCTGGACTCCGACGCCATGGATCGAGAACAGCGGGTGTGCGACGTAGGCGAAGGTATTCATTACGGTGAGGCTGTACTTCGGGGCGTAAAACGTCTCGAAGTCCAGCGTCACCAGTAGGTAGTCTTGGTCGAAAATGCGCATCAGTGGACAACCTCCGGTCGTGCGTGTTCAGCTGCCAGGGCTTCCACGTCGATGCTCATAATGTCGGTGATGATGGTATGCATCAGGTGAGCAATTGGCTCCCGACCCTCGGGCCGTGCCATTGCTGCCGCGGCAGCGGCTGCGTGGAATGTCAGCGCCATGACGGTGGCGATCTGCGGTTGGATATCGGCCGCTTTGGCCGCTTCGATGATGCTGGTGGTCAGTCCATCGCACTGGCTGACGATCTGCTCCTGCTGGAGCAATTCTTTTACGGCGGGGGACAACGCGACCAGGGTGAGTGAGGTCATAAGGCTCATGGTGATACTCCTTTATGGCGGTCGATATCAGCCCTGCTGATATCGGCGGGTACGGTTTTACCGGGATACGTCTTGGGTGGTGAAGTGTTTCGGGTTTTTCCCGGAATGCAGCTGTTTGAGCCGCGCGACGTGCGGCGTCAAACGGGTGACCAGTTCACGATAGCCGGGTGTTTCGGCGTACATGCGGTCATCGACCAGCTTTTCGTTGGCGTCGGCGTCAACGAGGATGGCCAGACAGGCCAGAGCATGTGCAAGGTGGGGCAGGCCGCTGTCGGGGTCGAAGTCTTCGCCTTCAAACCATGCGTTGAGGTGCCGTTTGCAGGCGTCAACGTAGATGGAGGCGCGTACTCCGCTTTCCCGCCAGTTGCTGCGGCCGTACTTGAGCATGCCGTCGAGCAGCCCAAGGCAACCCATCAACGTGGCGGTTTCCGGCCACAGGTGCAGTGGCAGTTTGTCGCAGCCGATCAGGTCTTTCGGGTTGGTCGGTTTGGACTTATGCGCCGCCATATCCTTGTCGGCGTTTTCGAGCGGGTCGGTTACACCGTCGATCATGCGTTTGCTTCCGTGTGGGTGGACAGGGGGGCCAGTGCCTTGAGGGTGGCCATTACAATGCGGGCTTGGAAACGGGCATCATCGAGGGCGTTGTGATGGGTGCCTGCACGCTCGACATTTACCTCCACGCCAAGGCGCAGGTGCAGGTCACGCAGAGTGCGCATGTCGCGTACTTTGCGGAAATCCCACGGTACGAACGGGCCGCGTTCTTTGTAGGCGTGTTCCAGGATGGCTACGTCGAATGCCGCCCCGTTGCCCCACGGGTAAATGTCGTGGGTTTCGCCGATATCGCCGAGCCACTGGGTAAAGGCATCCAGCGCTTCGTCGAGGCTGGGTGCGTTTGTCGATTTGGCCTGGTCGAGCACTTCACGGGCTTGGTCGGATTGGGATTCCCACCAATCCAGTGTGGATTGGCTGACATGGCGATGCGGTTGTGATTCGAGATTGCAAACGGTGTAGAACGCAATCTCGTTCCCTTGGGTTTCGCAAACGGCTACTGCCCCGATGGACAGTATCGTGGCCGCAGGGGAGGTGCTGAGCGTTTCGAGGTCAATCGAGACGTGGGCCTTGGGCTTCATCATGGAGTTCCTTCAATGCAATGTTGATCACCCGCCTCGGGTCAGACGACATCTGCACGATGGCGCATATCCCGCGCTGGCTTTTGGGGAGTCGCCGGGCGACCCTGCGGGCGACCCAGCGGATTTTTTCTGGTGACGTGTGGAAATGGGCTGCTAGCGCGAGGCACAGCAACCCATCCAGCAGGGAATACTGGCGTTTCACTGTTCTACGAGTAGTTCGGTTCGAATGATCTTGATGTTACGCGGTGCCAGCACCATGACGCGGTAGGTGGCGTTGGCGTCTGGCCGGTGCTTGCGCAGCTCGACTACGACGTTGGGCATTACTTCAACGGGCTGGTCAGGCCTGATCGGGGTCGTTTTTCCCCCTTCGGGGGTTTCGACTTTGATGCACAGCCCACTCTGGTTGCGTAGCAGGGTGACTTTGTGGGTATCGCCTACCAGGAAACTTTCGCCGATGCGGCGGGTGATGATCAGGCGGCTTACATCCGCTGGTTTGGGGGTCATGGTCGATCCTCGCTGTGACATACCGCCCAATATATCAGCAGTGCTGATATCGTGCGAGGGTTTTTGGTGGATCATGGGACTCCTTTCTTTGACAAACGGTAATTGTTGGTTGCTTATTGTAGGGCGAGGCCCGGCCGGGTTTATGAAGGTTCCGCCTTTCATCCCCCAAAGGGCCGGGCCTCGGTTACAGGTCAGCTGTCCAGATCGGCGAGCTGCTGGCGCAGTTGGTCCGCAGACAGGGCGTGGATTGCCTCGTTTTCCTTGGCTTCCAGCGCTGCCAGCAGCTGCTGGCGCTTGACCGCTTTCTGCGCCTGTTCGGCCTTGGCGGCGTTCTCGGCCATCTTCGCTGCGATGATGTGCTTGATCAGCTCCATGCGCAGGGACAGCTCGGGGTTGGCCTTCTTCGGCGCGACGAAGCTGTCGTCTTCCTGGTCGCGCAGGGCACGGGAGGTGGCTTTCGCCAGTGTGTCCAGGTCGAAGCCGGATTTGGATTGCAGCGGCATGTCCCACAGCTGTTCAACCATCAGGTCACCTTTGGGGCTGGGGAAGCGCAGTTTGGTGCGGCAGGCTTGTTCGAAGATGTTCACCGGCTTACTCCTTGTCGAGGATGGCAACGACGTTTTTCAGCATGCCGTTGAGTTCATCAATACGGGCGTTGATCGCCTTGGACGGGGTGCGGATCGCTTTGAGGTTGTCGATTTCCGCTTCCAGGTTCTTGATCGCACTGATCAGTTCGCCTTGGGTCATTTTGCTGGCGTCTTGGCCGAAGATCATGTGCTTGGTTTCAAATGCTGGTGCAGTGTTGGTCATGGTTTTTTCCTGTTCGTTCGTGTCGAGTTCGGTGCAGGCCACTCCAGGCGGGAGCATGGTGCATAGTTCAGGTGGGATTGGCGGTGTTGGTGGCGGGAAAAGATCCAAGTACGTTCCCCATTCGGTCATCCCGCCGTTCTTTCGAAAGTCCATCAGCGGGTGACCCTCGTCCATCCACATGCGAGCGAGGATGTACGGCCAATCGAGCTTGTCCGGGTTATCATGGAGCCCCGTTCGTAGCTTTTGCACATACGGCCAGGTAATGGTGCGGAAACGGCTTAGGGCTCTTTCCTCGACGGCGGCTCGTGTATCGCGATACCAATTGCCGTCATTTTTCAGGGACAAGATGTACTGGGTCTCCAGCCAGTCTTTACGGGCTTGGCTGAGTTTTGCCATCAGGCCTCCTAGAAGTTGATCTGGTAGGTGCGCTCACGCTGTTCCTTAATCACTGCTGACATGGGCTTGCTCCTTCACCAGGTTGATATGCGTTTTTGCTGCGGCGGCTCTGAGCAGTGCGTCGTTAATCAGGCCGACGTCAGCCACGATGTGCTTTGCACCGGGGAGCAGGTTCTCGATGGCTTTGGCACACAGCTCCAGTGCGTTTCGGGCGGCGTCGAGCGCGGTGGCGGTTTCCACCGGAGGGGCTGCGCTTCGCAACTCCGCGAACATGGCTGCTTCCGCTGCGGAAACCTCATCAAACTCGTTCCACTTTGCAACGGCCCCATTCAAGTGGTAGCCGGCCACGCCCGTTGAGTCTGAGACGATTGCCAGAAAGCCGGACAACGCTGCTTCTAACTCGGCGATCCGCGCCTTGTCTGCTTGCTTGCTCATGGCATGCGGCCCTCCGCGTTAACTAGGAGCATCTGCTCCATTTGCTGTTCGGTCATGCTGATGACCTTCCGGTTGTTCACTTCCGTCAGCTCGGCGCCGAACGCCATCGCCAGGTCTTTGGTACTGACGGATCGCGGTGGCAGGCCGTTTTCGTTCCAGTCGAGGAACACGATTTGGCCTTTGGCGATGCCCAGGACGCCAACTGACGTGGGGTTGCAGTTCCACTTCTCCGCTGCTTTACGCACAGCGAAGTACATCGCCAGCTCAGGGGTCAGCGTTTTTACCGACTGCACATGCACACAGTCGGTCATCCTGTGGAACAGGACGACCACATAGTCGGTGTTCCCCGTTGCCGGGGCGTTGCGCAGTGGCAGGTTGTTGTCCCGTGCCCACTTTTTGATGAGGGCGTCGAGGTTTTCCGGCAACTTGTAGTTGGTCGCCAGCTCGATCCACTCATCGTCGTCCATCCACCGTAACAGGACGTGGGGTAGGGCGGCCGTGCTGTCCAGTTCGCAGTAGTCGTAGGCGAAGACGCCATCACACAGGGCCGTGTCGACCGTCTCGTACACCAGTTCGATCGTTCTGTGGGCCAGTCGCAGGCAGGCAGCGGCCAGGTGGTCGCAGCCGAAGTGGTTACCGACCAGCTCCTTGTTGCGCTGATCAGCGACCGGCGAGTTCCACCAGCCGAATAGGGCGGCGAACAGGATGCTCACCTCCCGGTCGTTGCGGGGCGTCAGTTCATACGCGTAAGTCATCAGTCGAGTCCTCGGTAGGGGTTGTAGTCATCGACCGCGTTGGAGGGCAGGCCGGGGTAGTCGTCAATGGCGTCGTCGGGCTCACCGTAGCGGTGCAGCTCGCGCTCAAGGAAACCGCTGTCGTAGCCCAGGTCGCAGAGCAGCGCTGCTGTTTCGAACGGGAACTCCTCGATCAGAGCCACGATTTCGTGCAGCTCTGCTTCCCCTGCGCTGAGTTGTTTTCCGCCGAGCCGGTAGTTGTTCCAGTTGTAGAAATTGTCCGGGTCTTCCTCACCTGGCTCGCGTTTCTGCGGCAGAGCGGCGAAGTTGATTTCAATCAGGCGATTGACCAGGCGGGTGATGAACGTGATGTCCTGACACTCGTCCATGGTGTGCTGGTCGTAGTAACCCACCGACAGGTTGGTGCATTCCCCAATCAGGTCGATGTAGTTGGCGCTGTCGGTGAACGAGCCGCCGTCGTCGGCTTCGAAGTCGAACAGCCCATCGGCATTGAGCTGGTCGGCAAAGGCATCGGCGAAGTCGTCAGAGCAGCAGCGGCCGCAGCCCTGATGGGTGATGATGTCGCGGGTGCCCTTGCGGTCGAAGGCGATGCAGTGCTTGATACCCATGCCCGTGATGACCGGCGCATGGTGCTGGGCGATGTACGAAGAGCCCCGGCCACCGATTTCTTCGTCACGGTGGAAAATGTAGAGCCCCGGCACACCGGCCTTGATCAGGTTGAGCATGATCCACATGCCGGAGCCATCATCGGCGCCCAGCACCCCACCGCCTTTCACGCTCAGCCAGCCGTTGCGATACGACAGCTTGTAGGGGGTGTTCTCGGCCTTGGCCTTGTGAACCGTGTCAGTGTGCGAACTGAACATGGTCGAGGGCGGGGTGCCATCGGGGTTGTGGATGGTCAGCCAGTAGTTGCCGTGGGCATCCGGCGTGATGTCGGGGATGGTGGCGATGTACTGGTCGATGATGTACTTCTCGCCTGCCGAGCCGGCGAAACGGGGCCTGCGGCAAATGTCGAAGAGCACTTCGACCGGCACCGGTGTTTTTACCGGCTTGGCAAAGGCCGTCGACATTTCGGTCATTGAGGTGTTGAAAGCTCTCATGCGGCTTCCTCCTGAGCAGGGGTGATGTAGGCGGTGAGCATGCTGTACTCGTCGCTGTCGTTATCCACTTCTTCCAACGCTGAAATATCAACACTGCTGATTTCGACAGGCTCGTCGTCAACCAGGCAGTAGTCGTCGACCCGTTCCAGGTCGCCGTCCAGCATGAAAAGGCCCAGCTTGTCGATGTCCTCGTCGAGGATGTAAGTGCCGTCAGCGGCGTAGTAGGTTGCGTCATCACTGAGCGCGGCCTCGTTGCCGTAATACTCGCTATCGAGCGCGACGAAGCGATCGTTGTCGATCAGCACATGGTCGGCATAAGCGACGCGGCGGCTGGGGATATGTGATGTGCCGTAGAGGTCGGAGCTATCGTCTGGTACATACATGCAGCAGCCATCACTCGGGATATAGGCGTAGACGTAGTGGTCGCTGAGGCAGCAGTCGCAGACTCGATCACCGCTCTCTACCGTGGTCAGGTCATCCTCGCCGGTCGTTTCATCGCAATAGTCGCAGAGGGCTGAGTCGATGTCGTATGACTCAAGGCATCCCGTCGCGTGGTTGGCCTCATAACTACCGCCGATGATCAGGTGGTTGTCGTGTATCTCCACGCCGCGGTTGCCCGAGTCGATGTAGGGGCAGATGATCGCCTCGCTGTTGCGATCCGGGGACACCAGGAGGATTTTCTCGCCATCCAGCCCCTCACCGTCCTGGTAGAAGCCTTTCTCGCTCAGGTACTCGGTGAACTTGGAGTGCGCATTGTGCAGCCAGTCGCAGGCATAGATCGTCGGGTAGGTCTTGTTGCGCAGGTTGACCACCGCCCGGGCGGCGATCTTACCCTCGGACTCCATCCAGACGATGCGCAGGTTGTTCTCCGGGTGGGCATAGACCCGCACCGGGTGGAAAAACTCCCCGTTAACGTGCAGGTGGCCGAACTTCTCCTCGTCATACCCCATGCAGCTGCTCGGCCCGTGCATATAGACCCGGGCGAAGTCCTCCTGGTCATGGCTCATGTGGAAGGTCAGTTGGCCGATGCTCTCGAACATCGCCGTCAGTTCCTTGACATACTGGTCGCTCGCCTCGGGCAGCACCATGCGGAAGAAGCGGCCCGGTTTCATCACCTGCTGGCGGTCACGCACGCCGGCGTTGACGTTCTGGGTGAAGGCGATTTGCCCTGCGTTGCCGCTCTTTTCCGGCAGGTGCGGGAACAGGGTAAACAGCGCCTGGGCGGGCAACTGTGACTCCAGGTCCCGTGGCAGTCGGTCGTATCGGCCATACGTCAGCCGTGCGCCCTCGCGCAGACGCCAAGCCGCCACGTTGGGGGTTGCGCAGATGTATTCCAAGTTGCCAAAACCAATACCATCGACAAGCTCAGTCTGGTTGAAATTGTACCAGCTAATTTGCAGCGGGCTGCCGGCAAGCTGGCAGACCGCCGGGCAATCTGTCCATGCGGTCGGTTCAATGTTGTCGTCTATGGTCGGGCGCAGGTACAGCGGGCCTGTGCGGCTTTCCACAGGACGGGGGTCGAATGACTCAATGCAGTCGTCATCGAAGCCCAGTGTATGCAGCATTGCGATGGCTTCGGCTGTTTGCTCATCCATATTGCCGGCCAGCATTTCCCCAAATACCCGCAGCAATGGGCGATACAACATCAGCATAGTGCTGGGGATGCCGAGGTAGGCGTAACCACCGTGGTGGTTCAAATACATCCTTGAGCGGTGGTACACGTCGTCCCACGCGTTTGACTGACCCGTCAGGCTTTTGAAATGGATGCTGAACTGGCCGGGCGTGGCGCCACTGAGCCGGGTACTCGTGAAGTGCCGGGCATGCCATTGCAGTGTGCCCCTCAGATCAGAGGTGCAGAAATCACCCTCCAGCACTCGTGCTTTGATGGTGGCAAGCGCCGGGCTTTTCATCATGTCGCGGCAATACTCACGCAGCGCGTCCAGATAGCTGTACTCGGTCACTTTAAATTGGTCAGGTTGCATAGCTGAATATCCTTTCATAACTACAAGGCACCTGCGGCCTTGAGGAAGTGGTAGGCCAAGGCGGCGGTGAACACCGCCAAGGCCAGTGACCCGCAAATGGCATCGCGCATTACGCTACGCGGGCCATGCTGGGGTTGCGGGTGTTCGCTGCGGCTGTGGTGAACAGCTGATCCGCGGTGAGACTTGGCACCACGTCCTGTGCCGCGAACGCCTGCAACAGGGCACGGTTCTGTGCCAGTTCGGCCTGGATTCGATCCAGACTGTTCTGGATGGACGGGGTGGGGTTGGGGAAGGCGCGGTTGATGTCGTCGAGGAACACCTCGACTCGATCGAAGTCCACACGCTCCGGCTCAAAGCCGTAGGGGGTGAACAGCCGAGCGAGGCGGTACTGTTGCTCTGCGACCTTGATCGCGGCTTGGTTGACGATGATCTGCAACGGGTTTTCAGTGGTTTTCATGGTGATTCTCCGATGATTGTGTACAAAGGTGACAAGTGATGTTTATCAGCGGTGCTGATACGGTTAGGCACGCCGATCCCACACACGGGATTGGCGCGTGATTTCCTCAGCCAGTCGAAGGTCGATCTGGCTCAGGGTTTTACCTCTGCCGAGGTAAAAGGTGTCCCCAGCGTTGGGGTTGTTGAAGCGGGCTACGTCATGGAACTGATCAGACGTGACCTCCCGTAACGCAGCATTACCCCACAACAGGGTTTCGCTGGGGCTGTTGATCTTGTGGAACCAGTACGCGACCAGTCGCAAGGGCAGGTCGTGCTCGATGATGAACTCCTGCACTCTGGCAGGGTTCATCGTGGCGAGAGTGCGCTCCCACCATTCCTTTTTGTCCGCGTAGCTGGCCATGTTCAGGCGCATGCCCAGCTGGTACGCATGGTGTTGCAGCGAGCGGGTGTGCAGGTTGTGGCGGGCCGCATACAGATCGGGCGGTAACCCCGAGGCACGTTGAGCCTTTACATGCTGTTCTGGGGTGTTTCGCAACCGTTCCCGGTCACGCAGCGAGAGGCCATTGTCATTCAGCGCACGATAGATGCGCATGGGCTTTACATCCCAGCTTTCAGCCAGTTCTTTTACGGTCAGGCTCGGGTCCGCGATAAGGGCCGCGTGGGCCTGTCTGATTTCGTCACGCGTTAGCGGCATCGGTCTTCTCCACAAGGCGGATGAACTCGGCCAGGTCAACCGCCAGGTCAATGATTTGCTCGGCCTTGGCCTTGTCCTCGCCACAGGCCGCTTTCAACACAGGGGCTGACGGCTTTCCGTGCCGCCAGCACAGGATCAGGGCAGTGATGGTCTCCGCATCATCACTGCTGATATTCAGTCCCACAGGGTGACCTCCTCGCCATCTTTGTCGGTCAACGACCACCAAAGGAGGAAGGGTTCATAACTGGCGTGGAGTGCCCGGGCCTGTTTGAGGGTCAGCGGGCCGACCTCTTGCTCATTGCCGGGGTCGTCCATCAGCTCGAATGTTGCTATCAGGCCGTACATGGGGCGTACTCCACGCTGACGGTTGATGGGCGGGTGTCCTTTGGCACTTCGACGAGGGCCAGCATGAAGTGCAGCTGCCGGCCTTGTTTCAGCAGCATGGAGCGCAGGCGCATTTCAGCATCGAGCGGATTGGCCGCTTCGATGGTCTTGGTCTGCTTGCGAGGGGCGTCCGGGACGTAACGGTCCCGATGGGTGAACGAGGCGCGATATTTGGCCATGAGTCCTCCTGACTGAATGCGAAGGGGAATATAAGCCCTGCTGATATCTATATCAACAGGGCTGACTGGTAGGTGGCATTTTTGCCTGTGACGGTGGTTCTAAAAATGCCACCCTGAAACCCCCGTTCTAGAGCGGTTGACGGGGGACAGGGGGCACTTTGGGGGCAGCAGGGGGCACTTTGGTGGCAAATAAGTGCCACCGCTGGAGGCCGCGTGGTTACTGGGCTGTAGGGGTTTTAGGGGGTGTTTTTCTTAGTTTTTAACTAAGTTGAGCCACAAAATGATATTCAATCACAAAATATTGTTGTATGGCTCCGCCAACCCCATTGTGTGAAGTGGGGAATGCTATGCAATATTTTGTGATTTTATTCCCGTTGCTGGGCCAACTGGAAAAAAAAGTAGTCCAAGTGCCACCTTTTTCCCTGTAGCCCACGGATGGCGCGGGTTCTGGCGGTGGCATTGTTTTTTTGAAAGTGCCCCCAAAGTGCCCCCTAAATCTGGCGAAGGCTCTAGGACGGGCCTTTCCAGGGGGCAGTTTTGAACCCCTTAAAATTGGTAAGACCAATTTTTCCACGCATTTTGACGATTTACGTCTCGTCAATGAGACACTTTGGACTTTAGTATCGTCCCTTGCCGCAGGTCATCCCACTCCGGCACTCGCCAACTGACAGGGGGCAAGTGACCCTTGTCGAGCAGATAGCGATGAACGCCCTCTGCCTGCGCGTTGGCAGCCTCAAGGTGTATTGTACACCCGAAGGCCTTACCCTTCATCTGCACTTTCCACACGCCGTCTGTTTTGCTCCAGGTGACGCCTTTCGCGGGTCGGATGTCCCCTGTATCGGGTTTAGGTTTACCCATCGTCTGTACCCCGCTGCGTTCGCTTGGTTGGCAGCAACCGCCAAAGGTCACGGGCCAATGCGGGCCAGAGCACCCGCCGTGGGACACCGTACAATCGTGCCAGCCGGTAGCAGGCCAGCAGCACCCTGAGCTTACGACTCATCGACCACCTCGCAATACTCGTTGGTGATTTCGTACCAGAGCGCCCATTCGTGCTGGGCGAACACCTGAGCTTCTTCCAGTGTCGGGAAGGTGGCGCTCTGTTCCCCAACGCCATCAACTGCCTGATATCTGACAGTGTATTCAGGTTGCATGGTCTTTCTCCTGTGATCTGTGATCTGTGATCTGTGATCTATGCCAAGTGGCAAGTGACCCGTGATTCAGGGCAAGTGGCAAGTGGCAAGTGTCGAGTGCCAAGTGACCCTCGTCCGTCCACCCAGTGAAGCCAAGTGACTATTGACATTCGTCATCTGACAGCGCACACCTGTCCCATCACGAATGGCAATACAACCCGACGCAGACGCAGACGCAGACGCAGACGCAGACGCAGACGCAGACGCAGACGCAGACGCAGACGCAGACGCAGACGCGGACGCGGACGCAGACGCGGGTGTTAGGGGTTAATCGGAGGGGTTAGCCCGCACTCACGCGGCGGTCGCGGCACTGACATGGCAGACCGGGCCAGCGCCTCGCACCCGCCCGAGGTAGAAGGCCATGTCTCGTGCATCGAGACGACCCTTGCCGTTGCAGCGGAAGCACCGCTCGTTCCGGCGAGGGTCTGTGTGGAACAGGTAGCGCCCTGTCCCGTGGCAGTGGGGGCAGCTGCCACCCTCGTGGTGGTCAGCGACCTTACTTTCCAGCCAGCGGGCCAACTGGCCCACTGCCTTCGGCTTGAGGCCAAGTGCTTCGCGCAGCATGTCCTCGGTGACGGTGCCGCCGGACACCACGCGGATGCGCGGCTTGGCGGGCTTGGCGGGCTTGATTGGCTCAGCTGCTACAGCAGCCTTGAGCTTTTGGACACGCTGCTTGGATGCAGCCATTCGATCTTGCATAGACATAGAACCTCCTGCCCGGGGCATGTGCCCCGGGACTTGGTGAGTGAGTTGATTACTTCGAAGCCAGCATCAGCTGGATTGCAGCGAGGGCCGCATCGTCATCCATCATGCGGGTCTTGGCCTTCCACTCAGCCTGCTCGACGAGCAGTGCATCCTGAGCTTCTTGCTCGGTCAGATACCAGCCGTGCTTGTTCCAGTACACCGGCGGTGCAACCGGCATCGCGTCGCGGGCGAACAGCTCCCACATCTTGGCCAGCGACAGGTCAAGCTCGCGCAGCTCCTTGTACACCGGGGTGATTGCATCGCGCTGTGCCTCGCAGGCCTCGATCACCGCGTTGAACCAGGCGCGGTCACGATCTTCCTGAGTGCCAGTGTCCAGTTGATGCCCACCACCAGTGTGGAAGTGAACGCCATCCGCCCCCAGATGCGGCATGGAGTCGATTACCGCGCTCGCGGACCCGTCCCCGAACACTGACATCCGTACCAGCTCGGAGCCGAAGCCCACATCCGCCTCGCTGATATCGCCGAAGGGCAGGTATTGCACCCGCGACAGCTCAGTCGCTTCGCCCATGCCCACGCGAGTGACGCTGGCCGGTGCGTTGTAGCGTTCCTCGGCGAATGCCTGACGATCCAGACGCTCCAGCTGCTGCTCAAAGCGTTCCTTGGTCATCTTGAGAGCCTGAATGTCACGCCATACCCGGCGGGTGACGTGGTTGATGGCCCAGCGGGCGTACATCGGCTTGCTGTGAAGATCATCGAGCGAAGTCATGCGGCGCTCGATCTTCTTCTGCATTGCCTCCTTGTCGTCCGCGTACTCCAGCGCTGCGGCCCAGCTATCAGCGAGGCGATCTAGCACCAGGTCCCAGGCAACGCTTGGCTGCGGCCACTGCTTCCCGATCAGTGCGACCTTGGCCGTTGCGGCCTCGATCCAGTCGATATCGGTGAACTCCATATCCCAGAGCTGGCTAGGATCGTGAATTGCGGTGATCAGCTTGCCTTCGTCCTCGGACATGCTGCCTGCCCGTTCCCCGCTGTTGTGCGAGGCGAGCGCGGCTTCCTGCATTTCGAGGATTTCTTCGATCTGCTCGTAGTCGTAACCCGACTCCAGCAGCTCCTCCTCTGTATACAGCTCGGGAGCCCCCGATGTGGCTTCATCGAAGCAGCCATCCTTGACTGCCAGCGTGACCTCAGCGAGCACCAGCTCGCGGTGGTTCTCACCCCGGTGGGCAGCGAAGCCCATCGAGACCTTCTCAATCAAGCGGTGCGCATCGCGCATGTGCTTGACTGCCTTGGTGTATGGCAACAGCCCCAACTCATTGGCTGCACGAAGCGCCAATGCGATGTTGGTCATCGCCATTTGGCTCTTGAACATGGTGTCCCGGAACAGGGACATCTCATATCCGTTGCGTGTTGTGACGCTCTGGCCGAGCATCGGTTTTACCCATTCAAGCAGGTCAGCGTCCTTGGTCAGGACAGGCAACCATACCTCGCTACCGTAGGCAGTGGACATTACATCGTTAACAGTGATAGTTTTCATATCGTGACTTCTCCAAGTTACAAGTGGTAGGCCCATCACCGGCTGCAACCAGTGATGGGCTTTTTTATGGCAGATGCGGGCACACAGCCATTGCCGTGCGACGCGTACTGCGAACTGCTGTTTGGCAGACTCATCAGTAGCGGCATGCCAAGCCGCTAGACACCACATCCTTGTGGTGTTTCGTCTTACATCCAGTCCTTTTCCTGCTGGATGTCGAACCTGTGAACGGAAGACCCGTCGGCTCCCTCCCACCACCAGTCCACGTCGATACCGCCCTCGCGGGCGATGGCCAACGCCTCTCTGTGTTTCCCCTCATCGAGGAGATACTTCATTTCGCTTATCTCCCCCTCACTGCCCCCGTGCAGGTGGAATGACTCTGTGCTGGAGTCGTTCTGGTTCTTGATGCTTACTACGGTCATGTTTTTCATCGTGTATTCTCTCGTGTAAAAGTGGCAGACTCATCAGTGGTGGCATGCCAAGCCACCAGACACCACGTCCTTGTGGTGTTTCGTCTTATGCGCTGAGTACAACCCACCCCTGTGAGGTGGACATGATGCGGGCATAGCGCCCAGTCATGCGTAGCTCGCTGCACAGTGCGCGAGCCACGGCTTGCGATGACACTGGGAAGAGCTTCATACTGCACCCCCCAGTATTGCGCCCAGCACTGCGACGCCTATCACCAGCGCCGGTATCCCTACCAGCTGACCCAAGCCCATGTGCGCTTGGCGCATGGCCTTGGCTTTGGCATAGCGGTTAGCCCTGTGCGCTACCATGTAGAGGTGGGCCACGCCTACTGCGGCAGCAGTGAAGTAGATCGCGATGAGCACAAGCGCGAAGATGATGTGTGTTGCGTACATAGGTATCTCCTAACCCCCCGGGGAGGGGGTAAAACAAGGTTCCTTGGGTTTGAAACTGGAATCGCCGGAACCTGAGAAGCGAATCCAATCGGGAGTCCCTGAACCGCGCACCCCCATACCCCCCTGCCACCCGCGCCCTGTGACAATTGCCACTCGACTTTCACCCCTTGCCCCCCGCCCCTTGCCCCTTGCCTTGGCCAGGACAAATCGACTTTTGCCCCTTGACTTTTTTCCCCGGGAAATCGACCCTTTTCGAAAAAGCGAAACGGAATTTTTTTCTATGAAATTTTTGCTAGGCCTTTTCCTCCTGACCGCCGCCACTTCGACCGTTGCCGAGAGCTACAACGGCGCCCCTTACCCGACGCTCAACGGGGGCGTCCCTGACCACGGTTCGGATGGCTACCGCCAATACCGGCTGCACGAGCAGCAGCGCTTAAACGACTCGCTAAACCAGCAGAACATGGCGGCTGCACAGGCTCGGGAGGCAGAGGCGAATGCCCAGCGCCGCCACAACGAACTGATGCAGCAGCTTCAGCAGCTTCAGTCACCGGCCCAGGAAGAAGGCTGGCGCCCGCGCTGACCTGATAAGGGTCCAAGTGGCCCTTTTCTTTACCGGCCAATATCAGCAGTGCTAATATTCCCGGCATGGCTGCTACCCCAATCCTTGACCCTGACGCTCAGCTCGCCTCGATAGAGGCCGACGAGAAGCTCAACCTGCTTGATCTGCCCCGCATCACTGCGCAGCAGAAGGTGTACGTCGCTGCCCGTGTTTCAGGGCTCAGTTCCCGCGCTTCCGCCGAGAGGGCGGGCGCTTGCCGCGCTACCGGGTTGAAGTGGGAGCGCGACGAGGTGATCCAGGCCTACATCGCCAAGTATGAGGAGGAAATGGAGAAGCAATCGCTTCCCCGAGTCCGCTTCGGCATTGAGGATGCGCATGCGATGTACATGCAGGCGTACCACATGAGTGCCACCGCCGCTGAAATGGTCAAGGCCACCGACTCGCTGGTGAAGCTGCACCGCCTCAATGAGGTTCCGACCAAGGAGCTGCCGACCGACGTGACCCCGCAGCAGCTGGCCGACTTGCCGGTATCCGAGCTGATGCGCCTCGCAGGCTTGAAGGTCCAGAGTTTGCAGCCAGAGCTTCTCGAAGGGCAGTTTGAGGAGGTCGAAGATTGACCGTCGTTGCCCGAGGTAAGCGCGTCGAGCTGCGCGAGTGCCCGAAGTGCTCCAAATCACATCCCCATACCCTGTTCAATGCACAGGGATTTTGCATCTACTGTGTGCAGAACGCAGTTCAGGCCACCAACGAGGAGGTGGCGAAGCAGACCTTCACAGACCCGGGCGATTCGCTGGCCAAGAAAAGGGCCGAGTATCAGCGCATTCAGCGTGAGAAGAAGAAGGCGCTAAAACGGATCAAGCAGGATCGCGAGGACAAGGTTGCCGAAGCCGCTGCTATGAGCGCAGCAGAAGCGGCCAAGCAGGAGCTGGCCCGCCGCGAGCTGGCCCGCAATCACTTGTTGCCCTTCATCCTGCGTTTCAATGACAGCTATGACCCGGGCTGGGTGCATCAGGACATTTGCGACAAGCTGGAGTGGTTCAGCGCCCAGGTTGCAGCCCAGCAGTCCCCGCGACTGATGATTTTCATGCCGCCGCGTCATGGGAAATCGGAAATTGGCTCCCGGTCCTTCCCCGCGTGGCACCTCGGCAATTACCCGAAGCACGAGTTCATCGGCTGTTCCTACGGCTCTGACCTGGCGAACGGCTTTTCGCGCAAAGTCCGTGACCTTGTGCGCGACCCTGCGTACTCGGCGGTTTTCCCGGAGTGCCGTATCAACAAGGACTCTCAGTCGGTTGAGAACTGGCTGACGACCGAGGGCGGCGGCTATGCGGCGGCGGGTGTTGGCGGCCCCATCACTGGCCGGGGCGCACACGTCCTGGTAATCGACGACCCGATCAAGAACCGAACCGACGCTGAGTCCGCCACCAACCGCGAGGCGGTGTGGGACTGGTACACCTCAACGGCTTACACCCGTCTGGCCCCAGGCGGCGGCGTGCTGCTGATCCTGACTCGTTGGCATGACGACGATCTGGCCGGCCGGTTGCTGCGCAAGATGGCTGAGGGTGAGGGCGACGAGTGGGTTGTGGTTGAGTACCCGGCTGAGGCGGTGCATGACGAGCTGTTCCGCAAGAAGGGCGAGGCGCTGCACCCGGCGCGTTATGACGAGGTGGCGCTGGCACGCATCAAGCGTGCAGTCGGCCCGCGTGACTGGCAGGCCCTGTACCAGCAGAACCCGACCCCTGACGAGGGGGACTACTTCAACACGACCATGTTTAAGTGGTACGGGCCAACGGAGCTGCCGCCGTACTCGGACATGAACTTCTACACCGCGTGGGATTTGGCCATCGGCGAGAAGGAGCAGAACGACTACTCGGTCGGCATCACGGTAGGTGTGGACCAGCACGACCGCACCTATGTCGTTGACATCCAGCGCGGGCACTGGGGGCCGTTGGAGCTGGTGGACAAGATGCTTGAGGTCTATAAGACGTGGCGCCCGGCCATCACCGGCATCGAGCGCGGTCATATTGAAATGACCTTGCGCCCGTTCCTCGACAAGCGCATCCGCGAGGAGCGCCTGACCAGTTTCTTCATCGAGGAGCTGAATCCGGGCAAACGCGACAAGGTAGCCCGCGCTCGATCCATTCAGGGTCGCATGCAGCAGGGGCTGGTGTACTTCCGCAAGGGTTGTAACGCCACGGCACAGCTGGTGGCGGAAATGATGCGCTTCCCCAACGGGGTGCATGATGATGGTGTAGATGCGATGGCGTGGCTGGGTCAGATTCTGGCCCTGATGGTTCGCCCCCGTGAGCAGCCGGCACCGCCGAAGAAGAGCTGGAAAGACAAGCTGAACAAAATTGCCCGAGGCACGAGCGGACGGCGCAACTACATGAGCGGATGAGGAATGCCCAGATGGATAGTTCATTTGTTGATCGTTTGGAAGCAGAGCAGGCTCAGTTGGCAGAACGGGTTACCAAGCTGGCGGCGTTCATCACCGACAACGAGCTGTACCTTACCCTGTCGGACGAGCACCGCAGTCTGATGAATGACCAGCTACGGGCGATGGAGGAGTATCTGATGATCCTTGAACGCCGCTGCCGGCTACACGCCCGCAATAGCGCGTGATAATATAAGCACTGCTGATATTCGAGGATTTGTCAATGGCCGTTTCTGACCCTATCTCTGTTGCGCGACACAATACTGCTCGCTATGTCCGCGCTCGCGATAGCGGCCACATCGACTACACCACGCAGGCCAAGAAGTTTGATGGCATGTACACCGGCGACGGGCAGTGGGACGAGGCGGTTAAGGCCAAGCTGGAGAAAGAGGGTCGCCCTGCGCTGACCTTCAATATGATCCTGGCTGTGATCAACGCGGCACTCGGCGAGCAGATTCGCCGGGATGTCGCGATTTCCTTCAAGCCGCGCCGCAATGCCTCCCGTGAGGTGGCCACTATCCTCAGCAAGTTGACCATGCAGATTCAGCATGCCAACCGCTATCGCTTCCTTGAAACCTCGGTCATGGCTGACGGCCTGATTCAGGATCGTGGTTTTTTCGATGTGCGCATGGATTTCAGCAACCACATGCAGGGTGACGTGAAGATCACGTCGCTCGACCCGCTTACTGTGGTACTCGACCCGGATGCGAAGGAGTATGACCCGGCCACCTGGAACGAGGTGACGGTCACCCGCTGGATGTCACTGGAGGAGATTGCCGGCCTCTACGGGCAGGACAAGGCGGATGAAATCAGCACGATGGCGCTTTCCGGTGAGTACAACCGGTTTGACAGTATTCGCTTTGAGGAGGCCAGCTTTGGCGAGACCTCTGGCACAACCTTCGTCTATGACCAGGACGACAAGGACAACCGCGACATTCGATCGGTTCGGGTCGTAGAGCGTCAGCACTATCGCTGGACGATGGAGCAGATGTTCGTTGACCCTGAGACAGGCGATATGTCTGAGGTGCCGAGCGGCTGGAGCAAGAAGAAGGCGGCGGCCTTTGCCAAGAAGATGGGCCTGTTCCTGCACAAGCGCCCTGGCCGGCGTGTCCGCTGGACGGTATCCGTCGACTCTGTACTACTGTTCGATGACTGGTCGATCTACAAGACCTTCACCATCGTGCCGTTCTTCCCGTATTTCCGCCGGGGCAAGCCCTTCGGCATGGTGCGCAACCTCGTCGGCCCGCAGGAATACCTGAACAAGACCCGTAGCCAGGAGCTGCACATCGTCAACACCACCGCCAACAGCGGCTGGAAGGTTGAGGAAGGCACTCTGGTCAATATGACGGTGGACGAGCTGGAGCTGCGCGGGGCCGAGACTGGTTTGATCATCGAGTACGCCCGTGGCGCCCAGGCACCCGAGAAGATCACCCCGAACTCTGTCCCGAGCGGTTTGGATCGCATCAGCGAGAAGGCGGCGTTCGCCATCCGTGAAATCAGTGGCGTCAATGATGGCATGCTGGGCTTCGCCGCAGCATCCGTGTCGGGTGTTGCGCTCGACCGCAAGACGCAGCAGGGCCAGGTCCAGCTGGAGGTTGTTGCGGCCAACATGGAGCTGACCCGGCATCTGGTGGCGAGCAAGATTCTGGAGTTGATTCAGGACTTCTATACCGAGGAACGCATCGTTCAGGTCACTTTCGATCCGAACCCGAACATGGACCCTGAGGAGCTGGTGATCAATCAGATCGACGCTGCCGGCCGCATCGTAAACGATGTGACCGAGGGCGAGTATGACATCGCCGTGACCACTACCGCCCGCCGCAACAACTATGACGAAGGTCAGTTTGCCTCGCTCATGGATATGCGCCTCAACGGTCTGGCGATCCCGGATCAGGTCATCATTCGCCACAGCGATCTGGCCGAGCGCGACGAGATTGCGGCCCAGGTGGAGAAACTGCTGGGTCAGGCGGCGCCGACCGAGCAGGAAATGGAACTGATGATGATCCAGCAACAGCTGGCTATCGAGACTGCTCGCGGCGAGCTGGACAAGCTGATGGCCCAGGCCGAGAACCTGCGTTCGTCCACCGCTGTGAATATGGCCAAGGCCAGTCAGCTGGCCGGCGGCGACGAGGCCCCGGAGATTCAGCTGGAGCGCGACCGCCTGGAAGCGCAGATCGTGCTCAAGCGCGAAGAACTCCAAACCCGTCTGATGCTGGCGCAGATGACCCACGGCGCTCGGGCGCGTGGCGAGCAGACCCGCATCGCCGCCGATCTGGCCCGTACCAAGTTCCAAGGCGACGTTCAGGTGGCTACTGCCGCTATGGCTCGCCAAAAGCAATCCCCAACGGAGTAAACAGGAGTCCTTATGGATACCAACAACGGCCCGGCTATTGATATGGGCGATTTCCTCGAAACAGGCAACATTGAGGAGCTGCCAGATACCCTCGACTTCGGCCTTACCGGCGATGAGCCTGAGGTAGAAGAACCTGATACGGGTGAGTCCGATGCAGACGAGTCCGATGCAGACGAGTCCGATGCAGACGAGTCCGATGCAGACGAGTCCGATGCAGACGAATCCGATGCAGACGAGACCGATGCAGACGAGACCGATGCAGACGAGACCGATGCAGACGAGGCCGATGCAGACGATCAAGACGGTGATGGCGAGGACGAGGACGAGGGCGAGGACGAGGACGAGGGCGGTAAGCCCAAGGCCAAGGGCAAAGCGCCGATGGTGCCGAAGGCCCGCATGGATCAGGCCCTGCGCCGAGCCCGTATGGAAGCGCAGCGCGTCCAGGAGCTTGAGCAGGAGCTTGCCCGCGTTCGTCAGGAGGCAGCTGAGGCGAGTCGGCCCAAACCGCTGACCCGTGAAGAGATTGCAGCCCGCATGGCGGAAGCCAATGAGGCGCTGGTTGCTGGCGACTCAACCAAGGCGGCTGAGATTCAGGCTGATCTGATGGCCTCACTGACTCCGCAGCAGGCCGCGGAGGCTTCGCGTGACGCCGGTATGAGCGAGGACGTAATCAGCCAGGTCGAAGAGCGCCTGGAAATGAAGGCCACGCTGCGCGAAATCAACGAGCGCTTCCCGGAGCTGGACGATAACGGTGAGGCTTTCAACGAGGATATCTCGGCCGAGGCTGTGATGTACCAGCGCACTTATATGGCCAACGGGTACACCTTGGCCGAGGCCACTCGTAAAGCTGCCGATACCGTCGCCAAGCTGCATGGTTTGCAGGACCGCAAAGCCCCGGCTCCGCAGCCCCGGACGAAGCCTGATGTGGCTGCCACTCGCCGCGCGGTCAAGACCAAAGCCAAGGTGGAGAAGGCCACTCGCGCAGCGCCTGAGTTGACCGGTAATCGCGGCGAGGACGATGCGGCCGCTTCCTTCGACGTGTTCAAGGCAACGCCGGAGGAGTTTATGGCTCTGCCCAAGTCTGTCCAGGATAGGCTTTTGGGTATCGCATAATTCCCTTGCAAGCCCCGGCCATCCGGGGCTTTTCTTTGGGTATCAGCAGTGCTAATATTTAGGCATCTTCGGGTGTCTCCACGATAGCGAGACGGGGTACGCCACCCTCAAGGGCGCACATTTCGGTAGCTCCCACGACACGGGCGCAGGCAAGCAAATCAACTTTTTTGCTGCCGCGCTGGCTGTGCGCGGTAGAGGGGAAACCAAAATGGCAATGACCGATTTTGCTGCTCTGACGAACGAGCAGAAAACAGCGTGGAGCCTCAAGTTCTGGCACCATGCCCGCACTCACTCTTTCCTGAACCGTTTCACCGGTAAAGGCCCGAACGCCATGATTCAGATGGTCACTGAGCTGACCAAGACGAAGAAAGGCGCCCGAGCAGTAATGACCCTGCTGGCTGACCTGCAAGGCGACGGTGTTACCGGCGACTACCAGCTGATCGGTAACGAAGAAGCCCTCAACAGCTTCGAAGACGTGATCCAGATCGACCAGCTGCGTCACGCCAACCGCAACACCGGTAAGCTGAGCGACCAGAAGTCCATCGTCAATTTCCGTAACGCCTCCTCTGATGCGCTGGCGTACTGGATTGCAGACCGTATGGATCAGCTGGGCTTCCTTACCCTGTCGTCCCTGCCGTACACGCTGAAAACCAACGGTGCTCTGCGTCCGGTACTGCCGACTGGTCAGAACCTGGCCGACCTGGAGTTTGCTCCCGATCCGGCTACCGTCGCACCGACCGCCAACCGTTGCTTCTACCTGACTTCCAACGGTCTGAGCCGTGGTACTGGTGACAACGCCGCTGATGGCGTGATCATCCCGCTGACCTACAAGGCGCTGGTGCAACTGAAAGCTGCCGCCAAGGACAGCTTCATCCGCGGTATCAAGGGCAAGGGCGGCGAGGAGGTTTACCACGTCTTCGTAACCCCGATGGGCATGGCTGACCTGCGTCTGGACCCGGACTTCCTCGCTAACGTCCGCGCTGTCGGTGTTCGCGGCTCCGGTAACGAGCTGTTCTCCGGCGTTTCCAGCGTGATGGTCGACGGCATGATGATCCACGAGTATCACCACGTTTTCAGTAACGAGGGTGCTGCTGCGGGTTCCCGCTTCGGTCTCACCGGTAACGACATCGGCCAGCGTGTACTGCTCTGCGGTGCGCAGGCTATGGGTATGGCTGACATCGGCATCGCCGAATGGGAAGAAGAGGATTTCGACTACAAGAACTCCTACGGTATTTCCATCGGCAAGATGTTCGGTCTGAAAAAGCCGCAGTACAAGGGCAACCTGTCCAGCTACAACACCAAGGAAGACTTTGGTGTTCTGACCATCGACACTGCGGTATCCGCACTGTCTTGATTGGGGATTGGCCCCCTCCGGGGGGCCTTTTTTCACTGATGGAGAATCCCGATGTCTGACAAGCAGTACGTTTCCCCAAAAACACAGATGATCACCCACTTCGGCAAGCAATTTCGCATGGTGGCAGGCGAGCCTTACACGCTGCCCGAGGGGCTGATCGCCCCGGCCTTGGCAAAAGGCGTTCGTGAATACGACGCAGAATCTTCCGCCGAAGAGCCCGTTGATACCGAGGCCCCGGCGGGTATCGAAGATGTCATCGGCGCTATCAAGGCGTTGATGGAAAGCGGTGACCCCAAAGCGTTCAGCGAGCGCACTGGCGAGCCCAGTCTGGTCGCGCTGCGTAAGCAGCTGGGTCGCCAAGTGACTGATGCCGAGCGCGATGCGGCCTGGGCTTCTGTCAAAGCAGAGGAGTAAACCATGCCGATTTTGGCCAGTTCGATTATTGATCGCGCACAGACCATTGTGCAGGACAAAACAGGCGTCCGCTGGCCATATCGGGAGCTTCTCGACTGGCTGAATGATGGTCAGCGTGAGGTGGCGATCTACAAGCCGAGTGCGACGGCGCAGAACGTAGCGCTGCCGCTCCAGCAGGGTACTCTCCAGTCCATCGGCCCCGGTGGACTGGCGTTGCTGCGCGTCATCCGCAACCTGAAAACACCGGTGACCAACCCGCGTGTGGGTACTCGTGCCTGCCGCCTGGTCGCGCGTGAGGTGCTCGATGCGCAGCATCCCTCTTGGCATGACCCGTCCGTGTTTCCCTACGAGCAGAACGTGAAGCACTTTTGCTTCGATGAAACCGACCCGACCCACTTCTACGTCTTCCCCGGTAACAATGGGGCTGGCGCGGTCGAGGCGGTTGTGTCTGTTAGCCCGGACGATGTGACCTTGGCTTCTGGTGCAGACGAGAATCTGCTGGAGTCGTACCGAGTGGGAATCCGCATCCCGGATATCTACTCCAACTGCCTGCTGGATTACGTCCTGTTCCGCGCGTACTCGAAGGATGCAGACTATGCCGGCAATGCAGAGCGCAGCGCCACGCACTACACCCTGTTCGTGAACACGCTGACTGCCAAGACCACGAACGAGGCCACGTTCAACCCGAACGCTGGTCAGTCTACCGGTGAGCGAGCGATCCGATGAACTACGTCGAGGAGCTTCTCGCCGAGGCCCTGATCACGGCCCCCCAGTGTCCCGAGACAATCGTTGAGCGGATGCTGCGGGTTGCCTGCGTCGATTTCTATCGCGAGACGAAAGCGTGGCGGATCACTACCGATCCGCTTGCTGTCATTCAGGGTGTGCAGGAAGTTGACCTGGAGCTGCCGGCCGACACCAAGCCTGTCCACATCTACTGGTCGCGACTTGATGGTGTTGACCTCCGCGCTGTGTCCCCGCGCTCGCTGAAAAGTATTGTGGGGGAGCCGGAGGGTTTTGCGTTTTCGGGATACGCCCCTGTGTTGACGCTGGATCGAATCCCGGAGCGCACTTACACCGTCGATGGCCTGGTCGTTCACATGGCGGTGGCACCGACAAACAAGCTGGATGTCCTGCCGGACGAGCTGTATGAGTCGCACCGTGACGGCATCCTCTATGGCGCCCAGGCTCGGCTACTGGCCATGCCCAATGTGCTTTGGGGCAATTTGCAATCGGCGATGGCGATGGCTTCGTTGGCCAGTGCCGAGCAGCTCAAGGCCAGCCGTGAGGCGGAGTCGATGCAGGCGAATGTTACCCGGGTTGTGAAGTACGGAGGTTATTGATGAGTGGCGGCGGCAGCAAACCGGAGGAGGTGCAGGCCTCGGCCGGCGAAAAGATGCAAGCTCAGCTGGCTAAGGATCAGATCGCGCATTACCGATCTACTTACGCTCCGCTTGAGGCTCAGTACCGGGATGTGGCCGGCCAAGACCCTTCTGCCCGTTTTTCCGGCCAGAATGCGACGGCATCGGCCCGCGAGGTGACCGATCTGTACCGCGCCACCGGTATGACTGGCTCCAGCATGGATACCACCAGTTTGGCTGAGGCCATGACCACCAGCCGTGTTTCGGGTTTGGCGCAGGGTCGGCGAGAGCGTGACGATGGCCGCCTGGACTCGCTTGAGGTGGGCCTCGGGGTGAGTGCTGACGCCACCAAATCGCTGTCGCAGGCAGGCATGATCCAGACCCAGGCTGCTATCGACAAGACCCGCGAGGAAATTGCCAAGCAGCAGGCTAAGGCCGATATGAAATCAGCGGTGGTTGGCGCAGCTGCAACCCTTGGCGGTGCCTATGCGGCCCCCAAGCTGGCGGAGTACAAGCAGCGCCTTACTGATCAGCGCGAAGTCTCTACCTTGCGCAGCGCCAATCCGCAGTTTGCTGATGCCGAGCGTCGGCTTGGCACTTCAACCGCGCTGATGCTTGCTCGCGGCGAGCAACTGGGCGCCGCTAAGGCACTTGGCGGCACCCGCAATATGTACCGGGGGCGTTAATCCATGAGCCAGACACCTCTAGCTGACGAGTTGGGCCGTATTTCGCGGGATGAGTTTGAGCGGTATCTGAACGAGTTCCGCCCGGTCGAACAACAGGTCATCGGTTCGCTTGGCGAATCTACTGTGGGCGCGTCGATGGATGCGGCCCAGGCAGATGCTGTGCGCAGCCGGGCGTCGCTTGAACGCATGCGCGAACGCTACGGCACTACCGTTACACCGGCGGCAGCAGCCGGCGAAGCCCGCCAGCAGAACCTCGGCTCGACGCTTAACACCGTGACCGCAGGCAACCTCGCAGCGGATGCAGACCGCGACAACAAACGCCAGACGCTCGCCGGGTTGATGAACGCAGGGCAATCGCTTCGCCAGAACGCACTTAACGGCTTTGGCTCGGCAGCGCAGATGGAGGGCGCTCGGGCGTCGGCCAATAGCGCGAACAAGGCCGCATATACCCAGCAGAAGTCCCAGCAGCGGACACAGATGATTGCCAGTGCCGCCAGCCTGGGCGCAGCACTGCTGTTTATGTAAACGAGGGTCACTCGATGAGCAATGCACTATCAGCCGTACTGCAAGGCCTTGAGCGCGGCAGCACTATCGGCCTGAACTACTATCAGGCGATGAAGGACGAGGCCCGGGCGAACCGCAACGAGGCCCGTACTCTTGCGCGGGATGCTGAGAGCGACCGCCGCTATGAGCAGGAGTTTACCTACCAGGTCGGCCGCGACCGCGTGGCTGACGACCAGTGGGAGCGCAATTTCACCCGCGAGGGCGAGCAGTGGGAAAAGGATTACGAGGTTTCCAAGCGGCAAGTGGCAGTAAGTGAAGGTAACCTTCGCCTGGGCCGTGATCAGTTCAACTACAACCGGGATACTGCCGAGCGTCAGCGCCGCGAGGCGAACGATACTGCTTTGTTCAAGACCTCGTTGATCGGTGACGACGGGCAGTACATTACTGACCAGTACGCTTATGCGGAGCGGGCGAACAACAACCCGCAGATAATCAAATCTATGATAGGGGTGGCTGTTGCCAACGGGATGATCAGTGCCGAACGGGCCGCCATGCTTACCGGCGGACAGGTGGTGCCGACTCCCAACGGCCTGGTGCTCCGTGTTGCGGGCCGTGATGCCACCGGTGCCCCGATCAAGCCCGGCGGGGCACCGCTGACCGTCAATGGCACCAGCGACCCGGATGATCTGGTCGTCGAAATCAACATGACCCAGTTGCGTAATCTGGCCGATCCCAATTTCCGCGAAGCCCAGCGTTCCGCGTCGCTTGCCGATGCGCAGGTGCAGGGCCTCCAAACACGGGCCGAACAGGCACTGGCGGCTTCGGCCCCGGGCCAGCAACGCGCGTTGGCTCAACAGGATGCGAAGATTGAGCGTATTCAGGCTGAGCTGGATGCAGCGAAGCAGGATGAAGCCAGTTCGCGTGTTTCGCTTGGTGGCCCGAACGCATCGCATGTCCAGTTTTCTCCGGCTACCGGAAGGGCGCAAACGCTGTCTGCCGAGCTTGAACGGGCACAGTCGGAGCGGGCCAACTCTGCCCGGGAGTATGAGAACTCCAACAAGTACATTAGGGATTCTACGCAGGCCGGCATTGACAGTGTGCGTAGCCAGCACATGCTGTACGGTGAGGGCTATATCACCCGGCAACAGACGCTCAGCCAGGCGTTGCCGGGTCAACAGGATGCGGCCTACAAGAACTTCGACACTCGGATCAAGAACATCGCCGGGACGCTTCCGTCTTCGCGCAGTAAGAACTACGACGGGATGACGCGGAACGAAGCGATGACACTTCTGAGCCAGTTCCCGCCTGAATTTCAACTAAGGCTGGGCGACCCGACCAACCGGGAGGCCGACAGCGTACTGTACGGCATTATGGACACCATGGCCCGGACTGGATACAAGGGCAACCCGACATTCTTGCTGAACGCTGCCGAAGCTGGCGGTGATCTGGATGCCTATGCCCAGGCGGCGATGTCTCCGCAGCTGGCAGATCGGAAGCCGGAAGAGCGCGACGCCATTGCGCTGGAGATTTCCCGGCGGCTGAAAGCCAACCCCGAGCTGGATTTTGAGACCGTGGCAGGTGAGGTGGTGGCGGGGTTCGGTAAATAAGCAGTGCTGATAAAAGCCTCGCGTGGCCTTATAATGGGGCATCGACACGCGAGGTTTTTTTATGAGCGAACGCTTTTTCTGGTACGACGGGGACACCACCTACACTGGCGCGGGTGAAGGAACCCGTCTTGCCGGGGCAAACGCCCCCGAGGCGAAAGATGTCGGGGGCAGCTCCACCCGCGCACTTTCTACCCACGCTACCACGGTCGGCGGTTTTGAACGTCAAGGCACCGTCACTCAGGGCGTATACGGGCGGGATGTAGCCCAGTTCACTGACCCCAACGGCAATACGCTTTCTCAGACGTTGGTCGACGCAGGTATGGCATCGCCCATGTACGGCGAAATGTCGTCCGGAACCAACTCGATTCAGGGCGCAGTCCGCCGCACACTCGGCACAGCACCGACCGGCATCGAGGCCGATCCAGCCTTCCAGCAGCTCGCAGAATACGCTCGCGCCCAGCGCCTTGAGGCGATCAACGCCAAGATGGCAGCCGGCGGTTTTCGTATGGGCATGCCATATGTAGCTGACCCCCGCGAAGAGCGCGGCGTCATCGACCGTGCATGGGACCGCGGTGTCGATAACACCCAAGCGACGTTCTACGGCTTCGCCAATGCTCTCGGCAGCGCGACCGGCATCAACGCGCTGGAAAAGTTTGGCGAAGAGGGCATGGCGCGGAACATCTGGGAAGCGATGGCCAGCCCTGCCACGGTGTCGACGTATGAGGATATCGACAGTCTTGCCGATGCTGGTATCTACGCGCTGGAGGCACTGGTCGAATACTCCCCTCAGCTTGCGATGGATGCCGCGACGTATGCGGCCTCCGGCGCACTTGCATCCACGGGTGTCGGTGCTCCGGCTGCTGCCGGTCTGGTTTTGAGCCGGGCGGCACTGGCGGGGATTGGTAAGTCGGCTTTGCGCCGCTTCGGCGGTAGCCAGGCGGTGGCTCGGTCGTCCAGGCTCGCAGGTGAGGGGCTTTCCGCATTTGATCGGTTTCATGCTGGCGGTAAGTTCGGGACACTCGCCTCAATGTACATGCAGGGTGCTGGTGAATCGCAGATGCAGTTCGCCACCGAAGGTATCGACAACCCGGAATTGGCCCTCACCCTCGGCGTTGGTAAAGCGGCGCTCGACTATTACGGTTTTGAGAAGGTGCTGGGGCAGACGTTCAGGGGCTTGACCCGCGACGGCGTTACCCCGGACGGTGTAGCTGATCTGCTCAAGCGTACAGCCGCGTCTGTTGGCATTGCCGGGTCCGCCGAGTCTGTGACTGAGGCGACTCAGACGCTCATGGACGAAATGGCCATCAGCGCCCAGAAGCCTGATTACGAAATCGAGTGGGCGAACGTCATCGACGCCATGCTTAAGGGCGGCATCGCTGGTGGCGGCGTAGCCGGTGCCGGTAATCTGGCCGTTGGCGGTTTGCAACTGGCCAACAAGGGCTACGACGATATGCTTCCGGGTGCCAGTGACCCGGTACAGGACACGGCGCCTGAGCCGGAGCGCGACATCCGTGCACAGATCAGCTCTACCCCCACAGGCGAAGCCAACTGGTTCACCGCCGAGAACGCTGAGCAGGCTAAGGCGATTGCAGCGGAGGCTGGCAAGCCTGTCAAAGAGCTATCTGATGGCAGTGTTCTGGTCGCTGAACAGCAGGTACTCGACAGCATCCCGGATCAGCCGACCCAGGATGATTTGCGTCGTGCCAATGGCTACGCGCAGACCAAGGACGAAGCGGCGGCTGACCCTGAGGGGGTAGTGGTCGTCGAGACCCGCGATACTGATGGTGCGGTATTGCGAAATCAGCTCGTCGGCAAGTCTGTTGTCGATCAGGTGATCCTCGACCAGCAGGCCAAGTTTCCCGGGGCTACTGTTGAGACCAAGGCACCGGAGGTCGTCATTGCTGAGCGCAAACAGGCCGTTGAGGCAGAACGGGCAGAGAAGGCTGAGCTGCTGTCTCGTGAGGTCAAGCCCCATGAATGGCGCGGTAATCAAAAACTGGCCGAGCGTGATCGGCAGGCCTTGACTGAACAGGCGAAGAAGGTTGGCATTGAGGCGGAACGCTTTAAGAAAACCGGATTCGGCGAGGCGTTGCTCGCCCGCCTGACAGGTGGGTTGGCGACCCCCGTAACCAACAACAAGATGCGCCGTCTCGATGACGTGCAGGCGGTTGCCGATCTTCTCGGGCTGAGTGAAGCCGAGGCCACTGCCCGGTACTACAACTCCCGCAATCTGCTGAAAGGCCGCAACGAGCTGCACTCTGTAATCCAGGCGAAAATCAAGGAGCGTTTCGGCTCCACGCTGGCTTTCGCGAAGGCTATCGACGATCTGCCCTCGACAGAGGTGACGAAGATCGCGGAAGCCTTGGGTATGCCCCAACGTGGCGGCTTCAATGTCGGCGCTCTGGTGGCAGAGATTGCCCAGCGCCAACCGAAGGGGGTCGAAAGCGAGAGTTTCAGTGCAGCGTTTGACGAGCCTGGGCAGCAGGGCGAGGCGCCCCAAAAACCGACGCCGCCTTCCGAGCGCCCGGACAATCTGCTTGGCGCGTTGATGCAGGGCAAGCTGTTCAAGAAGGCGCTGTTCGGCAAGCGGGGTGAGGTTCTCACCGGTCAAGCGCTGGAGGACAACCTCAGCCGTCTGGAACCGAAGGAAATGCTGCTGCTGTTCAAGGAGCTTGAGAGCTGGGGCGTTGACCTCAACGGTGAACGTCGCGCCGAGTTTTTGGACATGCTCGGCTCCGTCGTGGGTGAACAGGCGACCTACGGTATCGGCAAATCCCGCTTTGACGACACGAACGTGGAGAGCGACGAGGATGTGGTCGCCACCGTGGAGTATGAGCCCTCGGCGATGGACTCCCCACTGACCCGGCTGTACAAGCTGATCGAGCAAACGCCGTTGACCGACCAGGCTGCGGATGGCTGGCCGGCGGGCACTGCATTGTATCTGGAAGGGATCGCGCAAGTGCTCAAGGCAGAGGGCCGACCGACCGCACTGTCCGAATCCGAGGCGGTGTCACTCCACTACGCCCGCGCTATGGCGTCGGTCGCTATCGGGGTGATGAAGGCGCTTCCGGGATATAACGCGCAGGCACTGATGCCCGCGATTGTTACCGAGTTCGGAATCACCGACGAAATGATGTCCCGTGCTGCCGGCCGGCAGGTGAGCGCGGAAGATGCCCTGCTGGCGATGGCAATGCGTGAAGACCCGCGCGTCTCCCGCATGTTGGCCCTGCAAGTCGCCAACCGCTATGGGCTGGAGGATGACGGCACGGCGCTGACCGAGGACGAGCTGCTGGAAGTGCTGGCCGAGGCGCTGGCAGATGACCCGGCACAGGCGCTGTCGGAAATGACCCGCGAGCTGTATTCAATCTACGGTGCCGATGGCGTGAATCGGATGACGTTGATCGGCGCCTATGAGCGCAGCCGTGGCGACCGCCCGTTGACGGCGACGGATAAAGGCCACGACTCTGGTCGTGGTGAAGATGGTGTCTCCATCGACCCCAACTCACCTTTTGGCGAGCAGTCCATGTCGGACGCGAGTTTCTTTGGGGCGCTGCGCAGCATGTCCCTCAAGCACTGGAACTTCGCCATACTCCCCAGCGCAGAGCAGCTGAAACAAGCCAGCTTTCCGCAGCGCGGCGGCGTTTCACAGGAAATCACCCGCCGCTTCGATGGCCGTAACCTGCTGGCGGTGCCGCGCGTACCCGGCTCGATTTACGGCTCCGTCGTGGATGCGGTCAGCTTGGCGCTGTACGCACAGGGCGGTGAGCGCGTACCAGCCACGGCGGTGGAGGCGGCCGGCAACCTGATGGAAAACCTGTCGCGCATCATGGCGGGTGCCCAGTCGAGTGAAATCCCGAATGCGTTCGGGGTTGCTCGCGGCTTTATCCGCACGATCCCTGATGACTTGATCATTTATGTCCGCCGCGAGAACGGGGAGCCTGTCACGTTCGGCGAGGCGATGGCCGCTATGCGCGAACAGCAGGATGCAGGCCATCTGGATCATGTGTTGACCCGACAGCTGGACGATGTTGTCGACCAAGCAAACCTGCTCGCCGACGAGCTTATCGACGCGCTGGAACCGGGCAGTGTTGTCGAGCAGGCGGTAGCCAAGTACACCAAGCGTGTCCCTAATATCAGGGAGGCTATCGCCCGCTGGATCGACATGGTGAACGGTGAAAAGGTCACTGTCGCTGGCCAGTCATCGTATGTCCGCAAGCCGAGCCCGAAAAGTGATAAGCCCCTGCGCGATGCCGTGGATGTAGTTGGCCGGGTAACGATTCCCAGCCTCGGCGTAACGCTGGATGAAGCATTCGGTCGATACCTCGGTTTGCGCGGTGAAACGAAGCAATTGGCTCGGCGTCGCCGCGACGCATTGAACTCCCGCGCCCGGATGGCAAGCAACCGCGATGACACGGATGCCATCGTGGAGCAGCTGGAAGATGCGGATTTGATGAATGGTGACGAGGCGAGTACCCGCCGAATTGATGAAGCAGAGCGCAGCGGTATCGGCACTCACTTCATGGCAGAGGATATCGACAATATCGACCATGTGGCCGAACGCGCTAATTCGCTTGATGAAATCGAGCCGGCCTATGACCCCCATGCGTTCGACCCTCTTGCCGGTTTGAGCGTTGAAGACCTGATGGATGGCGAGGATGCTGCGCAGGACGCCGCGATCCGCGCGTGGTACGAAGCCAATAAGGAAGTGCAGTCGCGCCTGAATGAGGCCAAAGAGCTGGCGGCGGCGCGTAATGATGCTGCTACCCAACGGGAGGCGCGTCTTGCTGAGATTGACGATGCCATTGCAGCCCACATGGCGAAGGTGAATCAGTGGCTCAAGGCGCGTATTGGGGAGACTGATGGTCTGAGCCGAGATCAGCTCCAAGCACTTCGACTGGAGAAAATTGAGCAGCTTCGTGCATCCAACAACAGGATCGACAAGAAGGCCAAAGCGCATCTGGCGGAGGTGGACAACCTGCGCGATGAGCGTCGTGAGGTTGCCGGCTCCAAGGATATTGACCCTACGCTCAAGACGCCTGCCGCGCCGCCGAGGGAGGATGCGGCAGCTGACGGTGCGCCCCTGACTGATCAGCGCAATGAGGCTACTACCCGCACGCTGAGCTGGCGTCGCGCCGAGCTGCCCCCGGCAAAGCCGCCGAAGTCCCATCCGCTGTTTCGCCTGGAATCCACAGTGTTTGGCGAGAAGCCCGAGACTTCGCTATCGGTTGAGGAAGTAGAGGCCATTGCCGAGGAGTTTGTGGCTGCGTATAACGGCAACATCGAGCTGGTGTTCACCGTGAAACAGACTCAGGAGGAAGTCTATGGCCCAGAATCACTCACCGACGAGAACGGACGCCCCCGAATCATCAAAGGGGCATACCATGCCGCAGGAGGCCGATTCAATGCGCGACTCGATAATGGACGCACCCTATCTCGAAACCCCAACTCGGTTCCGGGGCGAATGGTACTCATCGCCGAAAACGCCTCCAGCCGGGAAGATGTTCTGGAAACGCTTCGCCACGAAGTGCTCGGCCATTTTGGCCTCAATACGTTCCCAGCTCAGGTAAAGCGCCGCATCCTCGATGCAATCCTGGCATCAAAAAAGACGCTCGGCATGCGTTCTTTGTGGCGCGAAATCGAGACGCGGTACGCGGATAAAAGCGCCGATGAACAGGCGGAGGAAGTCTTTGCTCTGGTCACAGAGCGCGAGCCTTCGGCAGCGCGTTCCTTGTGGGATCGTCTGCTTGCACTGCTCGACGTTGCCCTGCGCAAGGTGGGGCTGCGTCATGGAGAGGTTGGTCGCACTGAGCTGGAGGCGCTCGCCAGACAGATCAGTGGCGGTATTCGTAGTGGCCAAGCCCGCCAGCGCAACTTCCCGCAAACCGATGGTGCGTCGTTTCGCCGCGCCGTACCGGATGCGGGCATGTTGGTCGCCCGTGGCCAGCGTTACTGGAAGCAGGGCGTTGGAGTTGTGGCTCCTGTCGTCAGCATGGTCTACAGCCGCATTGCCCGCTATTCCCCGGAACTCTCACGGATGCTGTTCCAACCGACGAACTCGGAGGCGTCAGTGCATGGCCGCAGCTGGCAGCAACAGTCCCGGGCCTTGCAGGATCGCATGATGGCGCACGTCGATAAGCTGATGATCGAGCTGCGCAAGCAGACCACTGGCAGCAAGGCACAGCGCCGTGCCCAGTTGCAGGCGATGTTTGAGGATGGCTATTCCGATTCGCCGAAGACAGAGCAGGGTAAGCGTATTCGGGCGTTGCTCAATGCGCTGTCGGCGGAGGCCAAGCGGGCGGGTTTGCAGTCCGTTGAGCTGGACGAGAAGTTTGCCCCGTTGGTATTCGACCGTCTTGCGGTTGGTGCCCGTCAGGCCGACCTGGAGAAGTTGATCGCGCAGAAGGTCACCAACCCTGACGGTACGCCAATCGAGCCGGCGGAGGTGAAAGAGATTATGCGCGGTATCCTCGACGGCCCCGGTTTCATGGAAGGCGTCATTGCCCCCGGCATGCCCGTGGGTATGCATGCCAACACGTCGCTCATTGTGGATGCCATCGGCAAAGAGCAATTGCTCAAGGATGGCTGGCTGCTGCGTCGCCATGAAGCAGCCCTGTTCCACTGGGTTAGTGGCATCAGCAAACGCGCCGCATGGGAAGGCCTCTTCGGCGATGAGGACTTGACCCGCTATGCGTTTCGCAATGGCCGCAAGGTTGCTGGCTTTTCGCCGAATGCCAAGTTCCACGAGCTTCTGGATGGTGTTCGCGAGCAGCATGGCGAGCAGGCAGCGCAGGAGATTCTGGTTCTGGTCAACGGCGCTTTGGGCCGACACCCTCAGGGCTACAGCATGCCGGGCTGGCTCCGCACCACGCAGGAGTTTGTTACCGGTTGGGTGGGGATGACTGTACTGGCGTTTTCCGGCATCGCGTCTATCCCTGAGCTGGCCTTGCCGTTTGTCCGTGCGGGCGGGCGAGTTGGTATCGGTGAGTTGTTCACCGACATGCAGCAGGCCAAGCGTTTTGCGCGTGATATGGGGATTGTGCTTTCGGATGCATCCGAGCAGGTGGTCTGGCAGATGACCGGGGAGCAGTATCGCAGCCCGCTGATTCAAAAGGCGCAGTCGATCTTCTTCAAGCTGAACCTCAACGACGCCATCGTCCGCACCAGCCGCACCTTTGCCACTGCAATCGGCATCCGCTACCTGCTGAACGCCGCTGCGACAGGTGACACGCAGGCATTGGCCCGGCTGAACATCGACGCAGGCACCATCCACGCCTGGGAGCAGGCCGGACGCCCAACTTGGTCACCTGACCTGGATGCAGTTACGGCAGACATTGCGGCCAAGGTGTCGGATGCGGTCAGTCAGTTTGTGAACGAGGCGACGCTTAACCCGAGCAAGTTCCAGGCTACCGGCTGGGGCAACAACCCGTGGTTCAAGATGATTTGGCACTTGAAGCATTTCCTGTACACCTACGCGGACAACGTGCTGCTGGGTATCTACCGGGATATGCGCCGCCGTTTCAAGCACATGGACCAGATGACCTTCGCTCAGTTTATGGCGGTGTCGATGCCGCTCATTGTGTTTGGTATTGCCGTACTGCCGCTGGCTGCCGCTTCCCTTGAGGCCCGCGATTGGGTTCGCCGCCTGAACGGTAAGCGCGGCCAGGAGTACGAGGATGCGCTGGAATATTTCAGCGCTGTCTTCACTCGTGCTGGCGGTTTTGGCCCGCTGGATGCCCTGATCAACATGAGGCAGCAGCAGGAATACGGGGTCAGCGTCTTTGGCGCCCTCGGCCCGGTGCCCGGTAAGATCGACATGCTGTTTGGTGGGGGCGAGTGGACATCCAAGGCCCGTCAGTTGATACCGGTCGTGAGCCAGAATCCGGGGCTGGCGCGGGTCTTGGAATGATGTAAAATATCAGCACTGCTAATTTATGCGCATGGCGGCGCCATCCTTGATGCTTTTGGAGGCCTCCCATGTCGGGTTTTTCTGACTATCTTGAAGATGCACTGTTCAACGCCACACTCCGTGGCGGCAGCTACACCGGCGGTGCCGTGTTCGCGGCACTGTTCACCAGCGATCCAACCGATGCCCGTACTGGTGCCGAGTTGGCGGACAGCGCTTATGTTCGTCAGCGGTGCCACGCTACTGTAGCCTCTGACGGCTTCACCGCGCCGGCCAACGGCAGCGGCAGCAATACCCGCACTCTGGTGTTCCCGGCCATTGCCAACACTCAGGTGACCATTACCCACTGGGGTCTGTTCGACGCCCAGACTGGCGGTAACCTGCTGTACCACGCTCCGCTGACTAACCCGAAGACACTTGACCCGTCCGACGTACTGTCGTTCCCGGTCGGTTCGCTCGTGGTCACGCTGAGCTAATCCAGCGATGCTATTTGGTCGCTCGCTTTTTGGTGGCGCTCTATACCCTCGGCAGGTAACTGCCGGGGGCGTAGTTGCGGCCACGAGCAGCGCCCGCGTAGTTGAATCTGCAAATCGTAAGTCTGGAGCCAGCGCGGCGGCGTCTGCCGTTGCTGCTCAGGCTTCGGCGGTAAGGGTCGTAATCCCTACGTCGCCGGTAGTCTCGTGTACTTCGGCCGCGACTTCGACGGCGAAGGTTAATTTCTCGGGCTTTGTCGATGGCCACGCCGCTTCTTCGGTGCTCGGCCAAGCCCGCGTTGATTTTACCGCTGATGCGGTTGCATTGGCGGTTGCAGGTGCGCTGCCCAATCCCGAGCGCCGGGTGCGCATCAACTTTCCGTCTGTTGCCCAGGGTGTTGCCCTCGGCGAAGCGGAAGGTGCCGCTTGGGTTTATGCCAGATTGGCGGCAGTCGCGGCGAAGGCCTTTACCTTCGGTACGCATTGGTACGTCGGACGTGGCTGGGCTGTAGCGGCTGCATCCGTTGAGGCCACGGCTACCCAGAATCTCAACGCCGAGGGTCATGCCACTGCCTCTGCCACGCCGACTGCGCTGGCCCAGTTGGAGGCCTACGGTCAGGGTGTTGCAGAACCTGCCCAGGCTCTGCTCGATAGCGATCCCATCCTTGAGTCCGACGGGGTGTTGTACCGGTTCGGTCGTTCCAACGTCCGCGCTGCTGCCGAGCCTACGGCGACCTGCTACGTCTACTCGGTAATGCTGGCTGTCGGCTTTGCGAACGTAAGCGCCCAAGCCCAGGCCCGGCGGGCTGCTTCCGGTCGCACTTCGGGCGTTGCGCTCGGGGTTGCGGATACCGAGCGTGTGGTTCCGTTTGAAGGGGCAGTTGTCGTCGGCGCTGCGGCTCATGGCTCGGCCCGCGCCAAAGCCAGTGTGCTCGGCCGCGTGAGAACCAACACCCGCGCTGAGGTTGCTCCGGCGAACATCGTCTACATCGTGAGCGGTTCTGTGAACGTCGATTCGCAGGCCGGCGCGGTATCCACGCGCGTTGTGATCGAGACCGCCCCCGGCACTGCCGGTGGCACTGCGCTGGCCGCACCGGCCAAGGCAGCAAATGCCGCTGTTGGCAGAGCCCAGGCGACAACTTCGGGCGCTGCCGGGACTGGCGCAGTTGTTGCCCGCTTTGCGGCAATCGGCGCATCGGGCGGGCATTCACTCCCTTCGGCTACTGCGGCGTTGCATCCGAAGATTCCTGTTTCTGGTACGGCTACCGCAGAAGCCTTCTGCGAGGGCACCAATGTCGTCGGCTTTGCCGATCAACCGTTGGGCGCTCGGGTGATCCGCGTCGAGTCTGCACTCCGAACTACCACAGTCCAATCCTCCACGCGCGTGGTCGCGGTGGCGGGCTTTAATCGTCAGCTTGCGGCGTGATGGAGGCGTATGAGCGTTTTCAATAAGCAACCCGGCGACGTGCTGGATTACGACGTGGATATGAGCGGCTGGTTCGCTGATATCCCTGGCGATGATATCCAGAGCGTTGACATCACCATTACCAGTCGCACCGAGCCCGTACCGGCGTTGGTTGTCGGCCCCGCACCGCATCCAGATGTGGTGCTGGTCGGCGAGCAGCCCACGCGCTTCAAGGTGTGGCTCGGCGGTGGCACGGATTTCACTGATTACAAGGTTACCTGCCTCGTCCGAACTGAGCAGGATCGCGCCAAGGAGGTCGAGTTCCAGATTAAGGTACGAAATAAATGAGCCGAGCGAACTTTGTTCAGGTACAGCTGGCTGCGGCTGCTACCGACACCCAAACCACGCTGTCTGTCAAAGCGCCAGTGGGCGGCTTCAAGGCACCTCCGGTTGACGGCGGTCGCCTGGTACTGACTGATTCTCCCGGTCGCCCTATGGCGTTTGAGGTGATCACCTATACCGGGCGCACTGGCACTGGCCCTTATACCCTGACCGGGGTGACCCGCGGTCTGGAGGGTACAGTCGGCTTGGCCTGGGGCATCGACACCTTCGCGATGATGACTCTCACCGTGGCGGAGTTCGATGCGGCGATCCAGGCGGCGATTGACGGTCTTACTGCGGCTGATATCCCTGCACTCGATGCATCGAAAATCACCACTGGAGTGCTGGCGGCGGCTCGTATCCCGACGCTAAACCAGGATACCACCGGGTCTGCTGCGAGGCTGACGACTGCCCGCACGATCAACGGCACCTCTTTTAACGGCACCGCAGATATTACAACCCAGAAGTGGGGTACGTCGCGCTCACTGGTATTTACTGGCGATGTATCTGGGGGGGCGTCAGTTGACGGCTCAACTGCGGTAGCTTTCGCAATGACTCTCGCTAACAGCGGTGTAACGGCGGGCACATATCCGAAGGTGACGGTTGACGCCAAAGGGCGAGTGACTGGCGGGGCGGCGTTGTCGGCGTCCGACATCCCATCGCTCGATGCCTCCAAGATTGTCTCCGGCACCCTCAATGCCGCTCGCATCCCAACGCTGAACCAGAACACCGCCGGATCAGCCGGCGCCTTGGCCCGGAAGGACACACGGAGCCAGGACCCAATCCCGGCTGAGTACGAAAACGATGGCGTTACGTATCACTTCAAGTACAACGCGACAACCGGCTTTACCGCTGGTGGCGGCACCTACCACCGGCTCCTAAACCTCGATGCGTGGGTCGGCACCAGCGGCGGTTTGTCCTCCCAGCTGGCGTTCGGAGACAACGGGGCGGTAGGCATTCGCACAGCCACCAGTGACACTGTTTGGGGGCCTTGGCACACTTTCTACACTACGGCCAACAAGCCAACCGCGGCTGATGTCGGTCTGGGTAACGTGGATAACATCGCTGACAATGAGAAGAGTGTGCTCAGCGCTGCAAAGCTGGCGACTGCTCGCACTATCGGCGGCGTGAGCTTCGATGGCTCTGCCAATATCAACCTGCCGGGTGTGAATGTTACGGGGAACCAGAACACCACAGGTAACGCGGCGACTGCGACCAAGCTGGCGAGCATCGGCACCTCGTTTTCTGGCGAATACCCGCTGACGATCAATGCCGGTGGCGTCATCTACAGCCATACCGATATCACGTTCAAAGGGTCAACAGGCGTTCTTACTGCGCCGAAGTTCTCGGGTGACGGTAGCCTGCTGACTGCGATCAACGCGAGCGCTCTCACCGGCACAATCGACACCGCGCGACTCCCGGCTGCCGCTTTGATCGGCGACACAACCTATTCAGCCGGCACTGGGTTGTCGCTTGCCGGCACCACTTTTTCTCTCGCAAGACCGCTGTTCCCTATCGGTCTGGCAAGCTATTCGACCTCGACCGCTGACGTGTCGGCCGCAGGTGGCTTTAGCGTGAATTACCTGTCGTCCGGCGCGACTGATAAGCCTACCGGCACCGATCATGCCCTGCTTACTATGGCCTACAACTCTTCCTTCATGTTCCAGTTTGCCGGCGACTGGAGGACGAACAAGCTGTACACCCGAACCAAGAACTCAGGGGTGGTTAGCTCTTGGAAGGAGCTTCTGACGACCGATGGTGATGGCAGTCAGTTGACCAACATTAACGCCTCCAACATCGCGACCGGAACCATCAGTGCTGCGCGTATCCCGACACTGAACCAGAATACTACCGGCAATGCAGCGACAGCGACCAAGCTGGCGACTGCTCGCACTATTGGCGGCGTGAGTTTTGACGGCACGGCAAATATCAACTTGCCGGGTGTGAATACTGCGGGGAACCAGAACACGACTGGCTCTGCTGCATCGCTGACTACCGCTCGCAGCATCACAGCGACGGGCGACGGCAGCTGGACGGTATCCTTCAACGGGTCGGCCAACGTGTCAGCAGCGTTCACTTTGGCGAGCACTGGCGTGGTCGCGGGCACCTACCCGAAGGTGACTGTGGACGCCAAAGGGCGTGTTACTGCCGGCGCTGCGTTGGTTGCTGGGGATTTGCCCTCGCATGGCCATAGCGCATCAGACATTACCTCCGGCGTACTTGACCCTGCGCGTTTGCCCGCTGAGGCACTTGTCGGCGACACCACATATTCAGCGGGTGTTGGTCTGTCGCTGTCCGGCACCATATTTTCGATTGCTCCGGCTACTGCGGATAACCCCGGCGGCGTAAGGCTTGGCTCTGATGTGGAGCAGACTGTCGCGCCTGTCGCGGTGACATCCAGCGCATCGCGTACTTACGCGGTTCAGATGAACGCGGATCAGCGGCTGGTGGTCAACGTACCGTGGTCGAACACCACTTACAGTGAAATCAGTGAAGCGGAAATTACCACTGGTACGGCGTCTACTGCCCGAGCTATTAGTGCTCGCCGGTTGACGTTTGCTTTGGCGGGTAAGGCGGATGCTTCACATACCCATGACTATCTGCCGTTGGCCGGTGGCACTGTGACGGGTGACGTAGTGCTCTCCAGCGCTACCGCTTCGACCAGCCCGACTACCGGTGCGCTGAAAGTCACTGGCGGTGTTGGCGTAGGCGGCGCTATCTACGCGGCAGGAAACATCGGTGGCTTGTCCGATATTCGGGTGAAGACCAACATTGAGGTGATCGAGAACGCGCTGGATAAGGTAGATCAGCTGCGCGGTGTGGTGTTTGACCGTACCGATATCGACCTCCGTCAGACCGGTGTGATCGCCCAGGAGGTGCAGGCTGTACTGCCAGAAGCCGTAAGTGACGACGGTGAGCACCTCACGGTGGCTTACGGCAACATGGTCGGCCTGCTGATCGAGGCGGTGAAAGAGCTGCGGGCGGAAGTGAATCGCCTCAAGGGAGGTGCGTGATGGCACTTCCCAGTTCTGGGCAGATCACGTTTCAGGACATTGCTACGGAACTGGGGCTGACCGGCCCCATTTCCCTCGATCAGGCCGAGGTGCGAGCGCTGGCCGGCATTCCCTCTGGCCCGATTAGCTTGGCGGACTTGCTCGGGAAGAGTGCTTTGCTCTTCTCCGGCACTCTGACTATTGGCTACCAGCCCTATGTGGCCGACAAGCTCTCTACACCGGAAATGCGTGGGTGCTTTAGCCGCTACAGAAGTCCGTTCTACGTCCCCAACAACAACCCGATAGGCGCTATCGCCCCTTCGACCGTAGAGGGTTCTAGTGTCTACATACTGGGTGAGGAGCACAACGATCTAGCGGCAACTAAGCTGTTCATTTTTGCCGTGTCGGGGCAGACAATCCCGCTGGATTTCTTCTCCGTACTTCGCGTTAAGAACGGGTCTACGGTAGTCGCAGAGCTGCTGCCGGCCAACGCGACCGCTGAGCGGGTTAATTTGGCTCAGATAAATGATAACCAAACGCTCTATCCGGCAACCCGGTGGACTTGGACGCTAACTAGCAAGGGGCAAATCCTCCCCACCTCCGGCACACGAACCATTGAAATTGGATAACCTCAAATGACCCAGAAAGGCACCTTTATGACGCTGATGCAGCTTGGTCTGCTGGCGTTTATCCCTTACGCGGTGGCCACGGGCACCGCAGCACACTGGCTGTTGGCCGTTTCCATGTACGCCCTCTACGCCGGTGTCGGAACCGTAGTCACTATGCACAGGTTGCTGGCTCACCGGGCTTTTGAAGCGCCGCTGTGGTTCCGCTGGTTTGGTACGTTTTTTGGCACCGTGGGCAGCCTGCTGACGCCGCTGGAGTGGGTGCAGCAGCACGTTGACCATCACCGTTACGTCGATACACCGAAAGACCCCCATTCACCCGTGATCCTCGGCTGGAAGGCGCTGTTCTTCTGCTTCCACAGCCAAGGCACCGGGACGATTGCCGTGATGCGTTTGGCCAAGGAGCCGTTTATGCGCTTCATGCACCGCTGGTTTTACCCCATCCTGGCCGGGTATGTCGCGCTGCTTTGGCTTTTTGGCGGTCTTGAGCTGGTGACCTTTGCGTGGGCTATCCCGTGCCTCGGCGCTCTATGGGGACAAATCCTGATCGTGTTCGCCCATGATGACATGGGGCCGAAGAACTCGGGTTCGTTGAACGGCCTGCTGACGTTTGGTGAGAACCGCCATGTCCGCCACCACGAAGACCCGAGGGACATCACCCAGGATGGCTTGGCCTACTGGTTCATCCAAAAAATCAGGACTGACAAATGATTACTGAGCTGCGTCGAATGCCGGTTGTAGATTCCGCCGGGAAAAAGGTCTGGATTATCCCCGACCTTTGGCTTGCCTGCCTGCGCGTGGAGCTTGCTGTCGGGGAGCCATACGAGGTCTACAACCCGGACGGTCATCCGTTCGTGTCTTCCGGTTTTGCCGATGGTGATATCGGGCCTTTGCGCTCGGCCACGGTTATTGCCCCCGGCGGTCGTATCAAGGTGCATAACGCGCTGCTGGAGGGGCCTACGATCTGGGAAGGCTCGCTTAACCCCGTCTGCAACGGCGTTTTTATCAAGGCGAGGGTCGAGTTTGAGGCCGAAGTGCCCAGCCTACTGCTTTGCGCCAGCCCCGCGCCTGACCTCACTCGGTTTGAGGGCAAAATCTTGGAGCGATTGATCATCCGCGCGGGGGAAAGCTACACCTTCGCCCCGGGTGCTGTTGGTTTTGCTGTGGTTTACGGTCCAGATGAAATGCGCGGCTTCGGCGTTTTGCCGGGTGATACCCTGGCCCCTGACGAGGACATGGTTATTGCGCTTGTGAGTGAAGGGGGTGCGTAATGGCGTTGTCACTGCGGCGTTTGGACATTGCGGCTGGCGATCAGGTTGTGTTGGCTTACGCAGAGGGTGCTCGCGCGGTTTACCTTATCCACGGCGAGCACCCACAGCTGATTTACGGTAACCCGGCTCCACTTAGTCCGGGCGAAGTCAGGACTGTTACTGCTGACACTGCCATCGGGATCGGCGTATTTGAGGAGCAGGGTGATGGCGTTCGTTGACCCTACGGCGCATCCTTTCACCCGGGAGTTATGCGCCGAGCTTACCGGCGAGCTGGAGCCGCTTCGGCAGGCCGCTGCGGCAATGCGCTTTATCGAGTGGCCTGAGCCGATCTATTCAGGCCAGTGGGATGTGTCTTCGTTCAAGTACAGGCATCGGCTTTTTTCTGACGAGTTCGGGGCTGTTGACCCCGGCCAGTTTGCCGCGATTCAGCGCCCTGAGATTCAGACTTTCGGCTTTTCGCTACTCGGCGCAGGGGCCGAGATTCGTTGGCATCAGGGCAATGCCGGGGATATCTGGCGTTTGCACCTCGGGCTGGACTGCCCGGACGGTGATTGCGCATTACAGGTGATGGGTGAGATTCGTCATTGGTGCAACGGTGAGTTTTTGATGTTCAACGACCAGGACGCGCACCGCGCCTGGAACCGGACGGATCGTGATCGCCTCATTCTGCTCGTGGATATCTCGAAGGCCGCATTGGCTCTATAGCTGGCGGCGTCATTTCGTGTAAGGTAGAATATCAGCACTGCTAATATGCGCAGGGCGGCGCGTTATGACGAGGTGCCCTGTGGCTATCCCAGCATTGCTTCTACCTATCCTTTCGCAGCTTGCATCCAACGGATTGCAAGTCGTGGCGGATGCTGTGCAGGCGAAGGGGAAGGCGTTTGTCGAGGACAAGCTCGGCGTCGAACTCAAGCCTGACATGACCGCCGAGGAGCTGGCGGCTATCCGTAGCGCTGCACTGGCGCACGAAGCCGAACTGACTCGGGCTCTGGAGCAGGCGATTACTGCTCGACATCAGGCCGACATGACCAGCGACAGCCGTCTGTCGAAGAACATCCGCCCCATTTCCCTCATTTACCTCATGGGCCTTTTCACGATGGCCTTTCTCATTGATGTCCCCGAAACCGTATTGACCATGTTGCGTGACCTGCTGATGTCCGTGTTCATGTTCTATTTCGGCAGCCGCACCGTCGAGAAACTGTTTTTGAATTACCGGAGCAATCGCAATGATCGAGCATGAAGGTCGAACGTATTTCACCGACAAGGAACTGGGTTGCAAGCACTGCGGCAAGGTGATTCTTGCTGACGGGTTCGCTGAGGCGCTGCTCGATCTGCGTCTGGAGTATGGCAACGCGATGATTCCCAGCTCCGTGTGCCGGTGTAAGGAACACAACAAGGCTGTGGGTGGTCACCCGCGCAGCCTGCACGTCTGCGATTTCCCTGCGCATCCCACTGGCGGGTGCTGCGCGATGGACGTTCGCTGGCGACATATCCCCGACGAAGACAAGTTGAAATTCGCCCGCCTCGCGTGGAGCAAAGGGTGGGCTGTTGGCTTGCACGATGGCTTTTGTCATATCGACCGCCGCGCTGACCACGGTCTGCGTAAGGCTTGCTTCCTCTACGGCGCCTGGTCGCGCGGTTTTGGCCCTGCGGAGGTCGTGCGCTGATGGAAAGCGGATGGATGGACAAATTCTGGAACCTGGTCTCGGCCACCCACATTGGGTGGATGTGGTTCCTTCTTATCGCGGCGTGGGGCGGCACCGCGAACTATATCTCCCGCCTCAAGCGGCAGGGGGCGCCTTTTAGCCTTATGGAACTCATCGGCGAGTGGACAGTATCAGCCTTCGCGGGCGTGATCACTGCATACGTCTGCATGGAAATGAACTTCTCGTTCTACGCCACGGCAGCATTGGTGGGTGTAGCCGGCCACATGGGTGGTCGCGGCATCGCCCTGATGGAATTGTTCATCGAGAACGAACTCCAGCGTCGTTTTGGTGGTAAGAAATGAGGTTGCGACTCGTTGACTTCGGCGGCATGGCTCCGGCGATTGAACCCCGCCGATTGGCCGATAAACTGGGCACTTTGGCTCGGAACACGGGGTTTGAGTCAGGCACTCTCGGCCCCGCAACCATTGGCGTTCAGCCTTCGGCGGCTTTCTCGCCGCTGACATCTTCCGTGCGCAGTATTTTGCGTCCGGCCAACGGTGATACCCGGTTGGCGTTCACTACCGACACCACAGGCGAGGCGTTCGCTTCTATCGTGGCCCCGAGCGACGCCTGGGGGCGGGTCTACTACACCACGGCTGCTGGGCCGCGCTTTACGGTGGCGGAGAACTACATTCAGGGCGGGCTGAAAATCAACCCGGTCAGCTACAAGCTGGGGATGAAAACGCCGCAGGTGGCGGTAATCGTCGGGGTGCCCCAGTTCACGCTGGACGAGGGGGTTACTGCCGACACTGTGCGGGTGGCTTACATCTATACCTATGTCGACAAGTTCGGACATGAGGGTGCCCCGTCGCCGGCTTCTACCCTTGTGGAGCTGCCGTACAACGCTGATTTCTCGTGCAAGCTGACTTTCACCGCTGAATCGTTGCCCGACACCAACGTCACCGATGGCAAGCGGCGGATTTACCGCGCGGCCTATGACGGCACCGCTTCGCGTTGGCAGTTCATCGCGGATGTCCCGCTGCCGACGCTGGAGTGGAACGATACCGTCGCGCTGGGTGAGGAGGGCGAGGAGCTGATCAGCATGGATTGGGTGCCGCCGCCTGTATTGGCGCAGATGGTGCCGGTCGCTTCCAATTTTGTCGCGGGCTTCCACGACAACATCCTGTGTTTCAGTTCGCTTCGCCTGCCGCATGCTTGGCCGGAGGCGTATCGCTACCCGCTCAAGTACCGCATTGTTGGGCTGCGGCCTACCCAGAACGGTTTGCTGGTGGCCACTTCGGGCAAACCATACTGGGCGTTCGGTGCCGACCCCGAGTCGGCCGTGCCGGTTGAAATCGACGCGAACCACCCATGTTTGTCGGCCAAGAGCATGGTGGATATGGGCAGTTATGTCGTTTACGCCAGCACTGATGGGCTGGTCGCGGTTACCGGCCAGGAAGCCCAGGTGCTGACCAAGGATTTCATCGACCGCAACACCTGGCTGCGTGATTTCAACCCGAGCGCGATTGTTGCCTTTGCCTACGAGGGCCGCTATGTGTTCAGCGTCGGCTCGGCATGGTGGATGTTTGATCCGAATGACGGCAATGGTTTCTCGACCCTAACCGATATCCCGGTGGCACCTACTCAGCTGCGCCAAGCGTATTACGACGCCAAGCGCGACGTGACTGTGCTGCTGGACACTTCGGGCAAGGCCTTTGATGTCGTGTCGAAAGATGGCGGCAGTTTCACTTGGGCGTCGAAGCTGTTTGAGACGCCGCCGGTTAATTTCTCCCGCGCTCGCGTGTTGAGCACCCGGTATCCGGTGACACTGACTGTTCGCGGTAGCGCCGAGCATTCCTATCAGGTCCAGAATGAGCAGCCGATTGTGCTGCATGGCGGTCAGCCTTCGCGCACTTGGCAGGTTCAAGTGTCAGGTGACGGGCGTGTCACCGAAATCGGGCTTGGGCAGAATCCGAGGGAGCTGCTGGAATGATCAAGAAGCCTTTGGCGTCTATCCCGGAGCCACCGCGCAATACCGATCCGGCGCTGCGCAACATGCTTATGGCGATCAAGGAGGCGGTCGAGGTGCGTCTCGGTCGCCGCGGTGACCCCCTGGAAGAAGGGGTTACCAAGCGGGATTTGATCGAGTCTGGCATTGCCAAACTGGGCTCGCCGGCCAGGGCTTCGTTGGAACCGGTTGTGGTGGTGGACGAGGGGACACGGATTGTTCCCCCGGCCCCGCTTGGCTTTACCGCCGAGCCGGCTTTCGGCGGTATCCAGTTGTCGTGGGAGGACCCGTTCGCTGCATACGGTGTGCATGGCTACACCGAGATTTGGCGAGCGGAGAGCAACAATCCGCTGGAGCGAGTGTTGCTTAACAGTTCGCGCGGGTCGGCGTACTTTGACCGCTTGCCGGATACCGAAATCACCGAGTATTGGTACTGGATTCGGTTCGTCAGCATCCACAATCGCATGGGCGCATTCTCGCTGCCTTTTAATGTACAGCGCCTTGAAGACATCGGCTACCTGATTGAACAGTTGAGCGGCCAGATCGACCAGTCGATGCTGGCGGAGGAGTTCAACCAGAGCGTTTCGCTGCTCCAGAATAGTTGGTCGATCAAACTCGATCCGAGCGGCAATTACGCTTCCGGGTTTATCACTTACAACGATGGGCTCTCGTCCAGTTTTGCTGTTTTGGCTGACGAGTTTTCAGTCGGCTCGCCTGCGGTGGGTAAGGTGAAGCCCTTCATCATTTCCGGCGGTACGGTCTACATCGACACGGCGATGATCCGCGATGCTTCTATCCAGCAGGGTAAGCTCGGGCCTATCACGTTCGGCAAGATCACTGACGCCGCCGGCAACCCGGTCACTACTTTGTCGGGCAAACTGCGGGCAGATGCCATTGACGTTGAAAATCTGCGCGTGACTGACGCCAATATTGCCGGGGTGATCAAATCCAACACGGTGGCGAGTAATGGTCAGCCTCGCTGGCTGCTGGACAAGAACGGCGGCATGACCTTGAACGGCTCCGGCGCTGGCGGGCGCATGGAGATTCGTGACTCGGTGATCAAGGTGTTCGATGCGCGGGGGCGGTTGCGTGTGCAGATCGGGGATATGAACGCATGAATCTTGCGTCGATTACGACTTGGGATGCCGCAGGCAATGTCACATTCTCCACGGAGATTCGCACTGTCCGCCTGACTGGCGTTCTGGACATCCCATCCGGTAGCACTGGTTCGGTGCCACTCAGCGATTTGCCCAGTGGGCTGGAAGGTCTTGGGTTGTTCCCTTCGAACCCATCGCTTGCATCGAATATGGCTCCCTATTGCTGGACGGCGAACGGTAATTTCAACTGGCGCGGGGGCGTCGGGGATTTCTACTTGGCGGTGCTCGACATTGCCGGTCTGGGCGGTTCCCTCGATATCAGCAACACGGGGGGTTGAGGATGACGTTCGGCCTCTTGATCGAAAATCCGAACATTAACCGCGTGATCTTGGACGAAAACCATCCGATCTATGTGGCCCCGCCACTGCGGGTGGTGAACTACAAGTCGTGGGATAGCTTGTTTGGCGATTGGAAATACTCGCCGTCAGGTGGTAGGTGGGGGCAGTGGCAGCAGTTCGAGTTGAGGTTCCAATTCCCTCTTACCGGCGAATTACCGCCCATGCTTATGGTCAGCAGTAATCATCCGCTTCCGGCAGTGGAGGGTAACTCTAGCTGGTCGGTCTCCCGTCCGTGGCCTGCGACGTTTGAGGCGTGGCCACTTGGTGTGCCGGGCGCCTGGAATGGATTTTTCGTCCGTACTTGTCACCCGCGACTGAACCTTGGCGCCGGCCGCCTCCCTAACCTGAGTCGGTATTTTATGGTTGTCGGGTATGGAGTGGAACCTCGCCCTGGCGATTATGGGATTCTGGTCCGCAACGCCGACGGGGTGGTTGTGTTTAACTCCAACTCGAACGTTGTTTTCGGCGCTGGTGCCAGTTCCGACTGGCGGTACATCCAGCGTACCGGGGCCGGGAGCATTGGGTACACCGCGACTTATCAACTCCCAGTGTCTATCCCGAGCGATTGCTATTGTTCAGTGATCCCTACCCAACGCTACCGACGCTACAACGGGGAGTACGGTGAAGTCGGCATGTTTACCTACCGTGGACGCACCCAGCGATACATCTGGGGCGGTCGCTCCGGCACTCCGGCCTTTACCCCAATGATCTGGGTAAGGCCGTCTCGTCCTGTCGAGTGGTGGTGATCGGCTCGTACCAATTTTTGTACCAAAAGAGGGTGCCGGGGGGCGATCAAGGGTGAATCCCCTCCTGGGAACCCTTGACTAGATACCCCCCGACACCCGAACATACCCATCTGAGGACGTACACGGTCTCGCAGATGGTTCCATAACCGATTGATTATGAAGCGGTTTTCGAGTTGTTGCTGTTGTCCTGTACCAAATCCGTACCAAAATAGCTGTTTTCCAGCTTTTCGACCTCGGCCCAGTCGTCAACTGTATTGATCCATTTCGCGTAATGACGCAGCAAAGTTCGGACGCTGTGGCCGAGCTGTTGAGCGATAAAAGCGGGCTTGGCTCCAGCCATCAAAGCGAGCGTTGCAAATGTGTGGCGAGTGTCTCGTTGGCGGCGGTCGCGCAGGCCGAGTTTTCGCAACGCTTTTTTGAAGTTGTACCGGGTCAATTCTGTGTTCGTGAAATAGCCTTCATCCCTCGCCAAATGTTGATTGGTTATTGGCGGGCAAAAAACGAACTCGCTGCGCATCATTGACAGGGGCTTCATTACTTGCAACGCATGCAGTGCTCTGCCGAGCAATCTGACTGTCCGTACACGCTTGGTTTTTGTCCGCTGGTGAATCTGTTTTTCAGCGAGGATTGCGCGAACCGTAACAGTGCGGCTGGCGAAGTCCACATCGGCCCAGCGTAAGGCGAGTAATTCTGTGATCCGCATGCCGGTGAAAAACGCGAACTCGAAAAAGGCCCCGTAGGTCGGGTCAGAGTTTGCGTAAAGCCACTCGATAATTTTGTCGCGTTCCTCAACCGTGAATGGGTCGATGTCGCGCTCGGGTTCGGGTGTTTGCGTGAGCACCCGCATCGGGTTGTTGTCGATGATCCCGTCTACGACAGCCGAGTTGAACACCTGCTTGGCGACGGTCAGCGCCCGGTTGGCCACATTGCCTGAGTACCAGTCGTTTGCGGTGAACACCTTGCGGGCGTCCACTGGGGTTATCTGGTCTATGCGTGTTTTGGCCCACGCCGGAATCCAGTGGGCGTTGAGGAGCTGTTTGTACTTTTTCCGGGTGCCCGGGGTCACTTTCAGGCTATCGAGCCAGATTTGGGCATATTCCAGGAAAGTGGGGGTGGTGTGCTGGAGCTTGCTGCGCGAACGGGGGAACAGCTCGGCATATTTGTCCTGGTCAAATACACCGAGCTTGATCAGTTGGATTACCTGAGTTCTAAGGGCTGCGGCGGCCTTGATCCCGGCGGGAGTTGCCGGGTAGGGGAGCGTCTCGCAGTACCGTTTCTTGTTCCAGGTGAAGCGGATACGGAGACTTGCCCCCACCGTTTCGACGCCGGCCACTGACTTTCTACCCATTCGTCATACCGTTTGAGGCTGTATGTGATACGGCCGTCAATTAAAGCATAGACGCCTTCCGGGATCACCCCGCGCTGGCGCTTTCGCTCCAGTGCTTTTGGGGTGCTGCCAATGAGTTCTGCGAGCTGGGCCTCTGTCACTTTGTCGATTGGCGCCTGCACGATCAGCAGTTTATCGGTTGCCTCAGCCATTTGCCGCGTCCTCAAGGTAGTCGGCCATCGCTTCGGCTTGGAAAAACATCCGCGCTTCCAGACTGTGTGCCCGCATGTGCCCCCACCCGCCGGTGATGAACATGCAGGCGCTGACCAGTTCCATGTACCAATCGCGCAGGAAGAACGCCCAGCCACGCCAGTTGGCATCCTTGTAGCGTTCCAGAGTGTTGGCATCCAGCCAGCTGTTGACGCCGGCCACCATCAGCGGGTGCAGGAACGACTGGTTCTGGGCGTAGAACGGGTCTGTCGGTAGCACGAGAAGCGCTCGCGTGAACGCATCGTTGATGTCGCTATCGTCGATGGGCTTGTCGCGGTCGATCAGGTCGTCCCACACTTCGGCTATTTGAAAGAGGTTGAGCAGGAAGCGCACTGCGGTTGCGTCATCACACATCCAGGCGAGCAGCTTGGCGTCGCGCGTTTCCCGCCACTCCGGGCTGTCAAAGGGCGTGTTCATTCGATTGGTTTCCTTATGCGCTGCCAACCTTGGCAAATGGTGCAGAAAATCCAGCCGGTGCTTTGGTAAAAAACGGCACCCGTACCCGCGAGCTTATGATCGCACTCGCAGGTTTTGTGGTCCTTCGGGGGTTCGGTGGTATATCCCGGTTCCTTGCTCATTTCGGTGCCTTCGCCGAGAAGTATTTTTGCCAAAGGTCGGGGTGGTCTTGCTTAAACCGCGCAATGCGGATGGACAGGACGCTTTGCGCACTGGCTGCGGTCTGAAACCGCAGGTCCAGTTCTGCCAAGGCTTGCCTACATCTGCCGCAACGGTGGGGTTTTTTCCCGAACAGGCGCAGCAGGAGTGCTTTCATTGGGTCAGCTCCTTGTAGGGGAAGATCACAGCAATTACCTCAGCGATGGCCAACGCGATATCGCGGTGTTCAGCTTGAGTACCGTTGGCACCGCGCAGCTCCAGGTAGTGAATCCACGACCGGATGCTCATTTTCATGTGCAGGTCGGTGAGGGTCAGGCCTTCCGGCAGCACTACACGGGCGCACTCTTTGGCGATCTTGTTACGACGCGCCCATTCGTAAGCGCGGCGGGCAGCGGAGAGCACTTCCATCTGATACAGCGCCCACTCGTTGTCCAGCTCAGGGTTGTTGGTCGGGACGCTGGACTGGCGGTCGGTCGGATGCTCAAGGCGAGCTTCGCGCAGACAATGGCGATCACCCTCGACGTTGGCATAGCGCTGGCTGAACTCTTGGAACACCGCAGAGCGGTGACGCAGTTGCTGACGCGAGATATCGCGGGCTGTGGTGATTTCGAGGGTCGCATCGACCATTTCTAGCGGTGACCATTCTTTGCGGTTGATCAGGCTGCGGATCAGTTTGGCTGCTGTCGCGCTGTTGAGCTGGTTTGCCGGGTTGCTGACGCGGGCACAGAAGGCGATCAGTTCGAGCGGGGTATTGACCCCGAGTTTGCTCATTTCTTCTGTGGGCCGGGTGTAGCTGATGAGTCGGATTTTCGGGGACAGATAATCGGGGAGTTCGATGTCCATTTTATTAGCTCTGCTGATATGGTTTGGCAATAGAAAGCCCGGGGGTGCCGGGCTTTTTTCCTATTCGGCTGCTTTGGCCCGCAGTCGAATAGGGCGATTCACAATGGGGCGTTCGACGCTGACGATGGGGTCGAGCGTGGTTACCCTGCCGGCATCCAGCTCTTCGACTTCCTCTGAGGTCAGGCCTTTGACCACGATAACGCCGCGGGCGTTGTCAGTGGCTACAAAGCGCTTGATCAGGTGGATGTCTTTCTCGCCCATTTTGTAGACGATGAACACTTCGTCTCCCGAAATGGGTTCTTCGTCAGTGCTGACAATCAGGTGCGATCCTTTTTTGGCAAAAGGCTCAAACCCGTCAATGTCGACAGAAACGCTATACATTTGCCTTGTCATCCTGGTAACTATCTCCACTGTCTCGGATGCGCCGGGGGCAGCCCCCGACATAGTTGTTACCACTCGGACCCGTGTTCGGCGTAAGGTCGCGTCCGCAATGCCGAAAGTCCCAAGGGTCGGGTCGATTTCGCTTGCGGGCACTTGCAGCAAATGCGCCCATTTGAGGATGGCCTCGGTGTTCAGGGCCACTTTGCAGTGCAGTTGCTGGCTGACCATCGACTGAGAAGCGTAACCCAGCAGGGATGCTGCTTTTTTCTGGTCGAGGTTCAACGGTCCTTTCTTCGCCTTCCACAGCATGAAAAGACGACGGGCGTTTTCACGGTCTTGGTCGGTGGTGGTTCGGTTGATCATGTCCCCTCCTGGGCGGTGCAGTTACGAATGCATCTGTTTGGATGCAGTATCCACAATATAGGCGAGCACTTTGTCTTTATCAACACTGCGAATGCAGAAATCTTCCCTGCTTATGCGGGTTTCCCACTCCAGATTTTCCAGAATGAGACTTCCTTGGTCGGAGCCCACGATTACAGCTACCTTTCTTCCTTGCCTGTGACGAGCCGCGAGCCAAAGCAGCTGGAGCTGGCTGAGGCCGAGGTTTATCACGGTGTCGGCGCGTTTCGGCAGCTTGACATATTTGTACTCTACCCAGTGATCAGACGAACCTGAGTAATAGGCGTCCGCTACGCCCCCTTGGTAGTTGTCATTGATTTTCCACGCATAGATGGAGGGGTGCTTGGTGGCGAGGGAACGATGTATGGATCGGACGTAGGAGTGTTCGTTCATGCGTAGGAGTCGCCCCCTCCCTGGGGCGTTCCCTGTCAGTGGACGGCGTTGCCAGCGATGCCTTGATAGAGCTTCTTGGCTTCCTGGTACAGCTCGTCGCCTGCCCAGCCGGCGAAAGTGATCTTGAGGTTCTGATACGGCTGACCCTGACGGTTCTTCTCGCCTACCGCCGAGAGGGTCCACACAGAAGCGAAGCGATCCGCCCGTGGGTCTTTCAGCGTGATTTCCGAGTTCCATGCACGGCTTACCTTCTGCTTGGAACCGCTCATGTAGATGATTGCCGGGGACTGCGGCATACCGGTCTCGTCGAGCAGCAGAACCTTGTGGATACCGGTTTCCGACACGTCATACTGATCACGCGGCAGGCCTTGGGAATCCAGGTGGGCCAGTGCTTCCGCTTCGGTGTCGAAGCTGCCTTCAAAACCGCCACCAAACTTGCGCTTCTTGAAAATCTGGTACTTGGTTTCGTAGTGCAGGTTGACGACAAAGCAGTGGTCGTACAGGTCACCGGTCAGGCTGTTGAAGATATGGCCCAGCTTGGCGCCCTCGATGTAGCGAGCATCGCTCGGGTCCAGTTGAGGGGACAGTTGCTGGATCACGTCCAGTCGCGGGATCGACATATCGGAGGTCGATACGTTCTCGTTCCCGGCGCCAGTGCCGCGTTGCAGGTGTTCGGGGAGTTGGTCACCGGCTACGAAGCCGACGATGGATTTGGTTTCAGCGGTAGCTACTTCGTTCTTGGCCATAATGGCGTCTCCTTCGTGGCCCTTTCGGGCATTTTTTAGTGCAGCCTTTGCAGGCGTCGGTCGGAATGACCTGTTAATTATATCAGCAGTGCTGATATTGTCACGCGCTCGCGCGCATGTTGATGGAGCGTTTTACGAACGGCACAACGCCGGGGAGGTCGTTCCCGTCGTCGAGCATTTCCTTGAACGCCGCGTTGGCGAGGCGGCGTTGGAGCAGGTAAAACGCGTCGTTTTCCTTGATGTACTCGTACACCTTGTCCCAGTCTTCGACGCTGCCGACGACGTTCTCGCTGACTGAGAAGCTCAGCTTGCCGACTGCGAAGCGCTTCATGCCGAGGGCATCTGCAACCTCAAGAATCTGGATTTCGTTTTCGTCCAGCTCGCGGTCGATCTCGGCGATCTCATTGTTCAGGGCGCGTTTCCTTTCGCGCAGCTCGAAGCGCTGCTGTGCCAGGTCGTCGAGCCGGGGTAGGGTTTGGTTGCTCATGGATAATTCACCGTGCTTTGGATGCAGTCGTATACCCAGCCCCAGTAGTCTTCTTCGGTGTCGCATTCCTGCCACATGCTCCGAGTAAACACTGGGTGTCCGTCTGGATACGCCTGCTGGAGTTCCCGGGGCGACCGCTCAGTGTCGATCCCGAGGATGAATGGGGGCGGGGTGATGGCCCCGTACCCCTCGCTTCGCTGGTACATCAGTTGTCCAGTGCGCGAATCTGCACCGAGACTTCGGCCAGTGTGTCGCGGACTGTATCCACACCGGTGCGCAGGGTCTCCAGCAGCTTTTCGCGTTGCTCGATGGTCTTGTCCAGCTTGTTGTTCAGTTGCTGGAAGGTTTTGATGGCGGCTTTGAAGTCGCCGTTCGTGTCCATCGCTTCGGTGACAGCTTCTCGCGCGGCTTTGACCTTGAGGTGCATGTCGGCCAGTGTGTCGTCCATGCCCTCCAGCTTGTCTACGACCTTGGCTACGGCTTTGGCCGAGTCCAGCAGGGCTTGGGTCGGGCGGATGGTGTCAGTGGCGATGTCAGTCATTGCGTTCATGGGTATTTCCTTTCGGTTGGGGATTACAGGTTGAGAGCCAGGTGGAGCAGGTTGTCCATCCGGCCGAGTTTGCCTTGCAGCTTTTCGTACATGAGGATTTCCCGTGTATCGCGGGCTGCAATGCAGATGGTTTCGGTACGTTGCGTTTGGCCGGCGCGGTAGATGCGGCGGTCGAATTGACGGAAGTGTTCTGCGTTGGGTGTTGGGCTGACCCAAATCGTGGCTGTGCCCCGGGTGAGGGTGAGGCCGTGACTGGTGCTCTTGGGTTGGCAGAACAGGGTTTGCAGGTCGCCTTGCTGGTAGCGTTCGACGAGGACATCGCGTTCTTTCGGCTTAACGCTGCCGTCGATGACGGCGTAGCGAATGCCGCGTTGCTCGGCGCCGCGCACAAGCAGGTCTCGCTGGTGCCGCCAGATGAACGCCGTGACACTGTGCTGGCGTTGCTCGATCAGATCGAGGGCGAGGTCGGTACGGCTGGTGTCGAACACCTTGTATTCGCCTTCGCCTTCATCATCGCCATCCACATAGACGGCCCCGGCGCACAGTTGCAGCAGTTTGTTGCCTTTGGACGCAGCGTGTACCGCGGTGACCCGGGCACCCGACTCGTGCAGCAGCGCTGCTTCGCGCATCAGCTCGTTGTACTGCACCCGCAGCTTCTTCGGCAGCTCGACTTCCAGCGTGTGGAAGGTGTGCTCGGGCATATCCAGACAGTCTTCCAGACAGACGCGGAAGGTGATGTCCTTGAGCCGGTCGGCGACGATTTCCTCGGCGTGGGGCTTGTCCTGCCACTGGATGTACTCGCCGCGCGGGCCAGTCGGCATGGGGGTGCAGACCTGTGAGCGGAAGCCGGCGAACGAGCGGCCGAGACGAGCGCCGTCGTCGCACAGGAACGCCGGGTGCCAGATGTCACAGATACCGTTCGGGTTTGGCGTACCGGAGAGCAGCCAGCGGATATCGAACAGCGACCGCATTTTCGCCATCGCCTTGCTGCGCTGGCTGGTGCGGTGCTTGTACACCGTGAACTCGTCGATGCACAGCGCCCAGCGGCCTGTCGGCTTCCACTCTTGCAGCCACCGCACACTGTCGTGGTTGGTGACGAACACTTGCCCTGTGGCTGTTGGCGGCAGGCCATTGAACTTGTTCTTCGCCGTTACGACCTGACACCTGAGGTGCGGGGTGAACGACGCGCAGTCTTTGGCCCAGCTTGGGTTGAGGATCGACAGTGGTGCCAGCACCAGCAGGTAGTCGACTTCCCCCGCTTCGTGCAGGCGCGAGAACGCTTCCAGCACGGTGCGGGTTTTCCCAGTGCCCGGGTCAGATTCATCGAGCACTCGCGGGTGTTCGACTTTGAATTGGACACTGGCCTCTTGGTGATCGAACAGAGGCGGGATATCAGCTCTGCTGATTCTGTCGGGCGTAGGGAAAGTGGTCATGGTTATTCAGCGTCAGGCAACGCTGCCTCCATTTCGGCTTTCTCGTTACGGTGGATGGCTTGCTTAGCCGAGAACTTTTCCGGGTATCGGGCTTTGAGCTTGTTGATGTTCGCTTCCAGCACACCGTCGAAGTCTGGGTAGTCGCTGAGTTGGGCACGGCATTCGCGGGTTACTACGGTCAGGCCAATGACCATTTCCAGCAGGATGGTTTTCAGCCCTTCCTTGTCGAGGGTAGCGCCGTAAGCATAGGCCTTTTTCACTTTGCTCACGAAAGCGTGGATCATCTGCGGCAGCGGTCTCAGACTTCCCAGCTGGATGTCGTCCAGGCCGTCGATGCGTTTGGCTGCGGTGAAGGGATCGTAGTCGAGGGTTTTGCCGGCCAGGGCTATGAACCAGCACAGATCGCCGCTTTCGGTAGCTTGCTCTTGCCAGTTTTCGGCCATGTGCAGCTCGAACAGCTCGTCGGTCATACCGAGCGTTGCATGGATCAGGTCTGGCGAAATGCCGAAAGTGCCGGTCAGTGGGGAGTTGGTGCGCATTGCGTTGTCGATATAGTTCATGGTTTTAGTCCAGAAATGCGTAGATCGCGGAAGTGTCGAGGGTTGACCCGTCTCGGAAAGCCCAGGCATGCAGCTTGTCCCAGTGGGCTTGCAGCGCTTGGGCGCGTTCTTGCTTATGGAGGTGGAAGTGGTGCCATACCAGGCGGTTCAACGCCATCAATGTAACTGCCACCCCGAATGATTCGGCGTCCATGTCGTTGTTTTCGTAGTAGTTACCTTCGCAGGACACGGCCACCGAGTCGCAGTCCGGCACCCAGTAGCCCACTTCACCGTTGGAGTGGAAATGCCAAACACCCCCTTCGTAGTCGGGGCAGCAGGCGGCTGCCAGATTGAAAATCGTCGGCTCGATAGACATGGACTCGCCCCCATAAATCGCATGGATGGCGTTCATCATCTGAAAAGAGCGGTCGGGGGTGTACGTCTGCATGGTTGTCAGTCCTTTCCTAGAGAGTGTGGCTGTCCGCATAACGGCAAGCTGGTTCGTCCCGGCCTTCCTGAATCTTGGCGTGGGGGCACCAGCGGCAGGCATGGAACGAGGGTTTGGGTTCAAAGTCGGTGCAGGTAGTGAACTTGTCCGCGCGGGTTGTCAGGCCGGGGCGCAGCAACTCGGCCTGGGCACGGGTATAGCTGCCTTCCAGCGTGTCGTTCTTGTCGAGGTACACGAACTTCACCTTGACAAACTCCAGCTCGGGGTACAGTGCGAAGGCTGAAATGGCGTAACCCATACCCTGTTGGTTGTGCTTCATTTCGTTGCCAAACTTGCGACCGGTTTTCCAGTCGTAGACGATGGCGGAAGTGGGCGATTCCGTGTGGAATGCATCGAGCTTGAAGCGGCCCCAGGCGTCTTTGGCATTCCACTCGGTTGGCGTCCAGTCGCGCTTGACGGCCCAGTCACCTTCCAGCTGCACTTCACCGGCGTTGTAGCCGTCGCGCAATTGGTCGATCAGCTTCTGGAAGCCGTGCATTTCCTTGATCACATCGCTGTGATTGCCGTTAATGTAGTTCTCGATGTGGTCGTGGATTTGGGTGCCGCGCTCGGCTGCCGGCCCGCTTGGGTCCGGCATTTTTTCGACCTTGGAGAGGTACACCTTGTAGGGGCATTCTTCAAAATCGAACAGGCGGCTCATCGACCACGTTGGGACAGGCCCAAGCGGCGCGGTGCGTAGGTCGACGAGCTGCTGCTTTTTTTCCTGCATCTTGGCGTTGATCGCCTGCGGGTTGAACTGGGTTGTGTCCCGTTCTACCGGCGCCGGGGTTACTTTCCCGGAGCCGAACGCAGACGGGTCGAATACAGGTCGATCAGTCATGGGATGTCCTCAATGGAAATTGGCGTGTGCCGGTTTTGCGCCGGGGGGCGCGGTCAAGGCGTCAATGTCTTCCTGGCTCAGCGTCGTGTACCACTCGATATCCACGCAGCTCAGCTTGGAGTTGCCCAGTTTCTTGCGCTCTACGTTCACGTCATTGCGCCCGAGCATCTGGGTGAACTTGGTCTGGGTCATGCCCTTGGAGTCATGCAGGGCGATGTACACCGTGAACAGGTCAGACGTGGGAATGCGCGTCTTGCCTGAACCCGAAGAACCAAGCCAGGAGCGGACGTATTTCTGCGCAGTGGTGATCTGGGTGGATTTCGTCAGGTCGTTGGCGATATCCATGTCGAACACGTCGAGGAAGTAATCGAGCTGGCCATGGCGTACCGCCATGCAGAAGCGGGCGTTGTAACCCATCGCCAGCTGTTTCATCCTGGCCTTGTGTTCGTTTTCGATGCAGGTACGCGCGTCATGCTCGCTGATGTTGAACGCCATCAGGAAGCCGGCGAACGTGCCCAGCTCGGTGTCGATCAGATCAAGCTCTTCCGTGATCTTGGGCCACACTTGGCGCAGCGGCACCAGCTGCGGCGGCGCTACGTTGAAACGCCGGTCGCCATCCTCAATCCGCATCACGTCGTGGTGGTTGGAGAAGAAGATGTAATTGGTGAAGTTGGCCTTGTCGACCACATCGGTACGCATCGCCCGGATGTTGCTGGTCGCCCCGGTGATTTCGTCTTTGAGCTTGTTCAGCAGCCGCTCGTCATGCTTTGAGTCGGACAGGCGGAACTCGTCATAGACGAGGAACAGGGTCTCTTCCAGGTAGGCGTTGAACTGCTCTTCCAGATGGTCGATGCGTTTGCGTGTCGCATAGCGGTCGCCGATCAGCGGGCGCAGGATGCGCTCGAAGAACAGCCCTTTACCGGTGCCGGGTACGCCGCTGAAAATCCACGCGGTGTGCGCTTTCTTGCGGGTCTGCACCGTGTAGGCCAGCCAGTTGATGAACCACTCGTATTCCAGATCACCGTTGCCGCAGATGTGGTAGAGCAGCCGGTGAATGTTCGGGCATAGCTGCGGGAGCAGTGTGACCGTCTCACCGATCTTGCACTTGCTGTACTGCGGCAGGACTGCTGGCGGGTTACGGATCAGATCAGTCGGTTGGAACGTGTTGAGGATATGGTTATCCCAGTCGATCACCGTGGTGGACTGGGGGTTGAACGTCAAATCCCATTGCGGCAGTGGATCGGGTGCGGGCACCCCGTAGGATGCGCACCAGTCGCCAATGTTGGGTTTGGCGATTTTGGCAATGCGGATGATCAGGTCGTCGCGCGGGTTGTACTCCACCGCGTAGTGCTGGTCGCTGGTCTGCTCGCGGAAAACCAGAGGTCGCGGGTCGCTGGTCTGGCGAATCTGGGTTTTGAACTGCTCGCAGTACCAGTTGTAGACATCCTCGTTCGCCCGGCGCAGCTCAAAGGGCGGTTCACCCTTGAAGTTGTAGATGATTTCCGGGTTGCCGATGGGGTTGTAGTAGGCATTGGAGTCGCCACCGTTGATATTCCAGTAGGCGAAGGCATCCGTTGTCCGTACCAGGGTCATTTGCAGCTGATCCGGGTTGGTCAGCACCTGAATACGCTCGCCGTCTACTTCCAGTCGGCGGTAGCGGGGCACGATCTTTTTCAGTCCGACGCTGCGGCGGGCCTCGGCCAGTCGCTTTTCGGCAGCGGCTTGCACTGCTGCCGGCATGGTGTCATCCAGCAGGGGTTGCAGGTCGGTTACCCAGCGGTCCCCCTCCAGCATCACCCAGCGGTCGGCGTCGGACGCGAAGGAATCGGTTACGCCGTCGGCCAGTTGCGGCGGGGCGATGTAGATGATCTGCGCGTTACGGGCGACTACCGGGTCAACGACGTACTTGAGGCTGATACCGCTGCGGTTCAGGCCGACCTGTTGGTTGAATGCGTCGATGGAGAAGTTAAGCCAGGTCAACCAGTGGCTCAGCTGACTCGGGGATACCGGGCGTTCCAGGATGAAAAACAGGTGCATGCCGATCTTGCCGCCGTGTTTGAAGCCAGTCGAGGCCGAGGCGTTGGCTATGCAGGCGGTGGTGTTCAGTGGTTCCGGGAGGTATCCGCGGATTTCCCTCGCCAGTTCGGCCAGATCGGTGGCGGTGGTCGGGGTCGGCAGCTTGGTCTGCGGGATGAAATCATCTACGTCGATCACCAGCAGCGCAGTCGGGGCGTTGGCATCGGCCTTCCCGCGGCGCGGCTCTTTGATGATCGGCTCTTTCAGCACACCCTTGTGGATCGCATGACCCATCGAGGCATGTTTTTGCATGGCGGCGAACGCTTCTCGCAAGCCCGCCTCGTCGGGCGAAAGATACAACTGGTGGCTGGTGAATCGCTTCGCCAGCGGGTACGGCAGCGACCCGTCTTTGGTGATGGTTTTTGCTAGCCGTAGGTTGCGGGCAGGCTCAAGGAAGACGAGAGGCACTGACATCTGGAAACTCCTATATTAGCAGTGCTGATATTAAAGGGGGTGGCCTTCCTTGGCTAGGGCAGTACGTCAGCGGGCATCACTTGCTATAACTGAAATCAAAACCGCCTTCGGAGTCGAGAGGCAGGTCTGGCGCCCATTCCGGCGGGGTGCGCATGATTCGCAGCATGTCCGAAAAAAGTGTGTCCGCACCTTCGCTGTCGATCCAGACATCTTTACCCTTGGCATCTTTCCCCACCCATTTGGCACCGAACGAGGGGCCGACAGTGATCACTTCGTCGTGGACGTTCAGTGCCACCCGGCCATCGTGCTCTTGGAACAGGTCGTCGATGTCGAGCATCTGCCCAAACAGGGCGATTCGCGACAGCGCCTGGATGATGTTCTCCACCAGCTTGCCGCCGTAGATGTTGGTCCAGAACTTGCCGTTCCAGTATTCCCACCCGCCGAAGGTGGTGCCGTCTTCGCTCGGTTCGACCGGGCGCAGGCCGGGGTACTGGAGCGCCATCCCGTTGGGCATGACCAGGCAGTTTTTGTGGATGGTCAGGACACCCCACTGGCGGGTGTTGCCGAGGTACATATCGGCAATGGCGGCGTCGGCTTCGCGCCAGAAGTTGACGATGGCCTGGTTGGCCGCGCGGTAGGTGTTGACCGCGTTCTGGGCCTCGACCTCGGAGAAATACACCGGCGGGCCGCCCAGTGCCCCGGCGGCCAGGGTGTCGCGGAACTTGCGCCACCCCATACCGTAGCCGAGGCCGAGCACACAGACCTTGCCGATGAATCGCTCAAGCGGGTGGTCATGTTTGTTGACCGGGAAACCGAACAGGATCGAGGCGAAGTTCGAGTACACGTCACCGTTGTTGCGAAAAATCTCCAACAGGTTGTCCTGGCCGGCAACCCACGCCAGCATGCGGGCCTCGATGTTGGAGGAGTCTGCGACGTAGATCAGCTCGTCGCCCGTGATGTAATAGTCGAGGACTTCATCTACCAGTGTTGTGTCAAAGGGGACGGTCATCGGGTGTCTCCGGTGTAATGGTGAAGTCGTTTCGGTTAAAGGCATGCCAGCCGAAGCCCATGCGATCTCCGCCCCATGTCAGGTTGCGGTCGTCGAATTGAGCCAGCAGCAACCCGTGGTTGCCCCCTTCACAGGTCACGGGGTCATCTCGCAGCAGGGCGGTCTTACCCCGCAGCAGTGCTACGAGGCCGCAGTAGGTTCCGTGCTTCACCATTTCACTCTCCGCGAAGGTACGCTCAGTGATCGACGCAGCTCAGAGCCACGGCCGAGGTTTTGTAGGTTGAGCTTCTCGCCCCCGCCATACCGCCCGGTGTGCGCCGAGTAGTAGATCAGGGGCACCGGCATCATGCCGTTGCACTGCTCATGGGTTTCGAGGAAGCGTTCTGCTCGGGCGATTTCGCCAACACTTTTGGCGGCGACCCGCGCTGCCCAGATCGGTTCCATGTCCGGGTAGGTGCGGCGCAGGTCGAGGAACCCGAGGTCACTTTTTCCGAGTGCCGCGATCATCACCGGTTCGTCCGTGGGGTTGCCGTTTTCGTCCTTGACCTTGGCGGTTGGCGATGGCTTCAATGGGATGGGGATATCCCGGTCGCGCAGGAACTTCTCGAACTGGGTGTTGGACGACAGCACTGACTCCGCTACGCCCGACGCGCGGATCACTTCCTCGCGCTTGGTCGAGGCTTCCCGATGGCAGTTTTCGACCCGCTCCTTGTCGATGTACAGCACAGGCTCGCACATCATCCGCAGGGTCAGGTCGATCAGCCGCAATTCGTCGTCGGGGTAGAACTCCACCATCCGCATGAATGCGGCGTGGGTCAGGCCAACGTCACCCAGCGAGCGGTTGTTGCCTATGCAATAGACCCGCATGGTGTCTTCCAGCGCCGGCGTGGACCACAGCTGTTCGGTGGTGACCCCCTTGAACTGCACCAGCTCCTTGCCTTTGCGCATCTTGGGGTCATTCGGCCAGAGCCGCTCGGCCAGTGCCCCGAGCCCCGCTGATTCTGTCGGGAACATCCCGCGTGACATGCACATGGTGTCCAGGTACAGATCGGGGTGCCAGTCGAACAGGTGGTGGAGAATCCAGCCGTCGAAATAGGTGTTGTGGCACAGCAGGGCAATGGGCAGGTTCTGCTCGTTCAGACTGTCGATGTAATCGAGCGCATCCTGAGTGTTGCGGAACCACTGGCGCGGGTAGGTTTCGACCTGGACTCCGACGCCATGGATCGAGAACAGCGGGTGTGCGACGTAGGCGAAGGTATTCATTACGGTGAGGCTGTACTTCGGGGCGTAAAACGTCTCGAAGTCCAGCGTCACCAGTAGGTAGTCTTGGTCGAAAATGCGCATCAGTGGACAACCTCCGGTCGTGCGTGTTCAGCTGCCAGGGCTTCCACGTCGATGCTCATAATGTCGGTGATGATGGTATGCATCAGGTGAGCAATTGGCTCCCGACCCTCGGGCCGTGCCATTGCTGCCGCGGCAGCGGCTGCGTGGAATGTCAGCGCCATGACGGTGGCGATCTGCGGTTGGATATCGGCCGCTTTGGCCGCTTCGATGATGCTGGTGGTCAGTCCATCGCACTGGCTGACGATCTGCTCCTGCTGGAGCAATTCTTTTACGGCGGGGGACAACGCGACCAGGGTGAGTGAGGTCATAAGGCTCATGGTGATACTCCTTTATGGCGGTCGATATCAGCCCTGCTGATATCGGCGGGTACGGTTTTACCGGGATACGTCTTGGGTGGTGAAGTGTTTCGGGTTTTTCCCGGAATGCAGCTGTTTGAGCCGCGCGACGTGCGGCGTCAAACGGGTGACCAGTTCACGATAGCCGGGTGTTTCGGCGTACATGCGGTCATCGACCAGCTTTTCGTTGGCGTCGGCGTCAACGAGGATGGCCAGACAGGCCAGAGCATGTGCAAGGTGGGGCAGGCCGCTGTCGGGGTCGAAGTCTTCGCCTTCAAACCATGCGTTGAGGTGCCGTTTGCAGGCGTCAACGTAGATGGAGGCGCGTACTCCGCTTTCCCGCCAGTTGCTGCGGCCGTACTTGAGCATGCCGTCGAGCAGCCCAAGGCAACCCATCAACGTGGCGGTTTCCGGCCACAGGTGCAGTGGCAGTTTGTCGCAGCCGATCAGGTCTTTCGGGTTGGTCGGTTTGGACTTATGCGCCGCCATATCCTTGTCGGCGTTTTCGAGCGGGTCGGTTACACCGTCGATCATGCGTTTGCTTCCGTGTGGGTGGACAGGGGGGCCAGTGCCTTGAGGGTGGCCATTACAATGCGGGCTTGGAAACGGGCATCATCGAGGGCGTTGTGATGGGTGCCTGCACGCTCGACATTTACCTCCACGCCAAGGCGCAGGTGCAGGTCACGCAGAGTGCGCATGTCGCGTACTTTGCGGAAATCCCACGGTACGAACGGGCCGCGTTCTTTGTAGGCGTGTTCCAGGATGGCTACGTCGAATGCCGCCCCGTTGCCCCACGGGTAAATGTCGTGGGTTTCGCCGATATCGCCGAGCCACTGGGTAAAGGCATCCAGCGCTTCGTCGAGGCTGGGTGCGTTTGTCGATTTGGCCTGGTCGAGCACTTCACGGGCTTGGTCGGATTGGGATTCCCACCAATCCAGTGTGGATTGGCTGACATGGCGATGCGGTTGTGATTCGAGATTGCAAACGGTGTAGAACGCAATCTCGTTCCCTTGGGTTTCGCAAACGGCTACTGCCCCGATGGACAGTATCGTGGCCGCAGGGGAGGTGCTGAGCGTTTCGAGGTCAATCGAGACGTGGGCCTTGGGCTTCATCATGGAGTTCCTTCAATGCAATGTTGATCACCCGCCTCGGGTCAGACGACATCTGCACGATGGCGCATATCCCGCGCTGGCTTTTGGGGAGTCGCCGGGCGACCCTGCGGGCGACCCAGCGGATTTTTTCTGGTGACGTGTGGAAATGGGCTGCTAGCGCGAGGCACAGCAACCCATCCAGCAGGGAATACTGGCGTTTCACTGTTCTACGAGTAGTTCGGTTCGAATGATCTTGATGTTACGCGGTGCCAGCACCATGACGCGGTAGGTGGCGTTGGCGTCTGGCCGGTGCTTGCGCAGCTCGACTACGACGTTGGGCATTACTTCAACGGGCTGGTCAGGCCTGATCGGGGTCGTTTTTCCCCCTTCGGGGGTTTCGACTTTGATGCACAGCCCACTCTGGTTGCGTAGCAGGGTGACTTTGTGGGTATCGCCTACCAGGAAACTTTCGCCGATGCGGCGGGTGATGATCAGGCGGCTTACATCCGCTGGTTTGGGGGTCATGGTCGATCCTCGCTGTGACATACCGCCCAATATATCAGCAGTGCTGATATCGTGCGAGGGTTTTTGGTGGATCATGGGACTCCTTTCTTTGACAAACGGTAATTGTTGGTTGCTTATTGTAGGGCGAGGCCCGGCCGGGTTTATGAAGGTTCCGCCTTTCATCCCCCAAAGGGCCGGGCCTCGGTTACAGGTCAGCTGTCCAGATCGGCGAGCTGCTGGCGCAGTTGGTCCGCAGACAGGGCGTGGATTGCCTCGTTTTCCTTGGCTTCCAGCGCTGCCAGCAGCTGCTGGCGCTTGACCGCTTTCTGCGCCTGTTCGGCCTTGGCGGCGTTCTCGGCCATCTTCGCTGCGATGATGTGCTTGATCAGCTCCATGCGCAGGGACAGCTCGGGGTTGGCCTTCTTCGGCGCGACGAAGCTGTCGTCTTCCTGGTCGCGCAGGGCACGGGAGGTGGCTTTCGCCAGTGTGTCCAGGTCGAAGCCGGATTTGGATTGCAGCGGCATGTCCCACAGCTGTTCAACCATCAGGTCACCTTTGGGGCTGGGGAAGCGCAGTTTGGTGCGGCAGGCTTGTTCGAAGATGTTCACCGGCTTACTCCTTGTCGAGGATGGCAACGACGTTTTTCAGCATGCCGTTGAGTTCATCAATACGGGCGTTGATCGCCTTGGACGGGGTGCGGATCGCTTTGAGGTTGTCGATTTCCGCTTCCAGGTTCTTGATCGCACTGATCAGTTCGCCTTGGGTCATTTTGCTGGCGTCTTGGCCGAAGATCATGTGCTTGGTTTCAAATGCTGGTGCAGTGTTGGTCATGGTTTTTTCCTGTTCGTTCGTGTCGAGTTCGGTGCAGGCCACTCCAGGCGGGAGCATGGTGCATAGTTCAGGTGGGATTGGCGGTGTTGGTGGCGGGAAAAGATCCAAGTACGTTCCCCATTCGGTCATCCCGCCGTTCTTTCGAAAGTCCATCAGCGGGTGACCCTCGTCCATCCACATGCGAGCGAGGATGTACGGCCAATCGAGCTTGTCCGGGTTATCATGGAGCCCCGTTCGTAGCTTTTGCACATACGGCCAGGTAATGGTGCGGAAACGGCTTAGGGCTCTTTCCTCGACGGCGGCTCGTGTATCGCGATACCAATTGCCGTCATTTTTCAGGGACAAGATGTACTGGGTCTCCAGCCAGTCTTTACGGGCTTGGCTGAGTTTTGCCATCAGGCCTCCTAGAAGTTGATCTGGTAGGTGCGCTCACGCTGTTCCTTAATCACTGCTGACATGGGCTTGCTCCTTCACCAGGTTGATATGCGTTTTTGCTGCGGCGGCTCTGAGCAGTGCGTCGTTAATCAGGCCGACGTCAGCCACGATGTGCTTTGCACCGGGGAGCAGGTTCTCGATGGCTTTGGCACACAGCTCCAGTGCGTTTCGGGCGGCGTCGAGCGCGGTGGCGGTTTCCACCGGAGGGGCTGCGCTTCGCAACTCCGCGAACATGGCTGCTTCCGCTGCGGAAACCTCATCAAACTCGTTCCACTTTGCAACGGCCCCATTCAAGTGGTAGCCGGCCACGCCCGTTGAGTCTGAGACGATTGCCAGAAAGCCGGACAACGCTGCTTCTAACTCGGCGATCCGCGCCTTGTCTGCTTGCTTGCTCATGGCATGCGGCCCTCCGCGTTAACTAGGAGCATCTGCTCCATTTGCTGTTCGGTCATGCTGATGACCTTCCGGTTGTTCACTTCCGTCAGCTCGGCGCCGAACGCCATCGCCAGGTCTTTGGTACTGACGGATCGCGGTGGCAGGCCGTTTTCGTTCCAGTCGAGGAACACGATTTGGCCTTTGGCGATGCCCAGGACGCCAACTGACGTGGGGTTGCAGTTCCACTTCTCCGCTGCTTTACGCACAGCGAAGTACATCGCCAGCTCAGGGGTCAGCGTTTTTACCGACTGCACATGCACACAGTCGGTCATCCTGTGGAACAGGACGACCACATAGTCGGTGTTCCCCGTTGCCGGGGCGTTGCGCAGTGGCAGGTTGTTGTCCCGTGCCCACTTTTTGATGAGGGCGTCGAGGTTTTCCGGCAACTTGTAGTTGGTCGCCAGCTCGATCCACTCATCGTCGTCCATCCACCGTAACAGGACGTGGGGTAGGGCGGCCGTGCTGTCCAGTTCGCAGTAGTCGTAGGCGAAGACGCCATCACACAGGGCCGTGTCGACCGTCTCGTACACCAGTTCGATCGTTCTGTGGGCCAGTCGCAGGCAGGCAGCGGCCAGGTGGTCGCAGCCGAAGTGGTTACCGACCAGCTCCTTGTTGCGCTGATCAGCGACCGGCGAGTTCCACCAGCCGAATAGGGCGGCGAACAGGATGCTCACCTCCCGGTCGTTGCGGGGCGTCAGTTCATACGCGTAAGTCATCAGTCGAGTCCTCGGTAGGGGTTGTAGTCATCGACCGCGTTGGAGGGCAGGCCGGGGTAGTCGTCAATGGCGTCGTCGGGCTCACCGTAGCGGTGCAGCTCGCGCTCAAGGAAACCGCTGTCGTAGCCCAGGTCGCAGAGCAGCGCTGCTGTTTCGAACGGGAACTCCTCGATCAGAGCCACGATTTCGTGCAGCTCTGCTTCCCCTGCGCTGAGTTGTTTTCCGCCGAGCCGGTAGTTGTTCCAGTTGTAGAAATTGTCCGGGTCTTCCTCACCTGGCTCGCGTTTCTGCGGCAGAGCGGCGAAGTTGATTTCAATCAGGCGATTGACCAGGCGGGTGATGAACGTGATGTCCTGACACTCGTCCATGGTGTGCTGGTCGTAGTAACCCACCGACAGGTTGGTGCATTCCCCAATCAGGTCGATGTAGTTGGCGCTGTCGGTGAACGAGCCGCCGTCGTCGGCTTCGAAGTCGAACAGCCCATCGGCATTGAGCTGGTCGGCAAAGGCATCGGCGAAGTCGTCAGAGCAGCAGCGGCCGCAGCCCTGATGGGTGATGATGTCGCGGGTGCCCTTGCGGTCGAAGGCGATGCAGTGCTTGATACCCATGCCCGTGATGACCGGCGCATGGTGCTGGGCGATGTACGAAGAGCCCCGGCCACCGATTTCTTCGTCACGGTGGAAAATGTAGAGCCCCGGCACACCGGCCTTGATCAGGTTGAGCATGATCCACATGCCGGAGCCATCATCGGCGCCCAGCACCCCACCGCCTTTCACGCTCAGCCAGCCGTTGCGATACGACAGCTTGTAGGGGGTGTTCTCGGCCTTGGCCTTGTGAACCGTGTCAGTGTGCGAACTGAACATGGTCGAGGGCGGGGTGCCATCGGGGTTGTGGATGGTCAGCCAGTAGTTGCCGTGGGCATCCGGCGTGATGTCGGGGATGGTGGCGATGTACTGGTCGATGATGTACTTCTCGCCTGCCGAGCCGGCGAAACGGGGCCTGCGGCAAATGTCGAAGAGCACTTCGACCGGCACCGGTGTTTTTACCGGCTTGGCAAAGGCCGTCGACATTTCGGTCATTGAGGTGTTGAAAGCTCTCATGCGGCTTCCTCCTGAGCAGGGGTGATGTAGGCGGTGAGCATGCTGTACTCGTCGCTGTCGTTATCCACTTCTTCCAACGCTGAAATATCAACACTGCTGATTTCGACAGGCTCGTCGTCAACCAGGCAGTAGTCGTCGACCCGTTCCAGGTCGCCGTCCAGCATGAAAAGGCCCAGCTTGTCGATGTCCTCGTCGAGGATGTAAGTGCCGTCAGCGGCGTAGTAGGTTGCGTCATCACTGAGCGCGGCCTCGTTGCCGTAATACTCGCTATCGAGCGCGACGAAGCGATCGTTGTCGATCAGCACATGGTCGGCATAAGCGACGCGGCGGCTGGGGATATGTGATGTGCCGTAGAGGTCGGAGCTATCGTCTGGTACATACATGCAGCAGCCATCACTCGGGATATAGGCGTAGACGTAGTGGTCGCTGAGGCAGCAGTCGCAGACTCGATCACCGCTCTCTACCGTGGTCAGGTCATCCTCGCCGGTCGTTTCATCGCAATAGTCGCAGAGGGCTGAGTCGATGTCGTATGACTCAAGGCATCCCGTCGCGTGGTTGGCCTCATAACTACCGCCGATGATCAGGTGGTTGTCGTGTATCTCCACGCCGCGGTTGCCCGAGTCGATGTAGGGGCAGATGATCGCCTCGCTGTTGCGATCCGGGGACACCAGGAGGATTTTCTCGCCATCCAGCCCCTCACCGTCCTGGTAGAAGCCTTTCTCGCTCAGGTACTCGGTGAACTTGGAGTGCGCATTGTGCAGCCAGTCGCAGGCATAGATCGTCGGGTAGGTCTTGTTGCGCAGGTTGACCACCGCCCGGGCGGCGATCTTACCCTCGGACTCCATCCAGACGATGCGCAGGTTGTTCTCCGGGTGGGCATAGACCCGCACCGGGTGGAAAAACTCCCCGTTAACGTGCAGGTGGCCGAACTTCTCCTCGTCATACCCCATGCAGCTGCTCGGCCCGTGCATATAGACCCGGGCGAAGTCCTCCTGGTCATGGCTCATGTGGAAGGTCAGTTGGCCGATGCTCTCGAACATCGCCGTCAGTTCCTTGACATACTGGTCGCTCGCCTCGGGCAGCACCATGCGGAAGAAGCGGCCCGGTTTCATCACCTGCTGGCGGTCACGCACGCCGGCGTTGACGTTCTGGGTGAAGGCGATTTGCCCTGCGTTGCCGCTCTTTTCCGGCAGGTGCGGGAACAGGGTAAACAGCGCCTGGGCGGGCAACTGTGACTCCAGGTCCCGTGGCAGTCGGTCGTATCGGCCATACGTCAGCCGTGCGCCCTCGCGCAGACGCCAAGCCGCCACGTTGGGGGTTGCGCAGATGTATTCCAAGTTGCCAAAACCAATACCATCGACAAGCTCAGTCTGGTTGAAATTGTACCAGCTAATTTGCAGCGGGCTGCCGGCAAGCTGGCAGACCGCCGGGCAATCTGTCCATGCGGTCGGTTCAATGTTGTCGTCTATGGTCGGGCGCAGGTACAGCGGGCCTGTGCGGCTTTCCACAGGACGGGGGTCGAATGACTCAATGCAGTCGTCATCGAAGCCCAGTGTATGCAGCATTGCGATGGCTTCGGCTGTTTGCTCATCCATATTGCCGGCCAGCATTTCCCCAAATACCCGCAGCAATGGGCGATACAACATCAGCATAGTGCTGGGGATGCCGAGGTAGGCGTAACCACCGTGGTGGTTCAAATACATCCTTGAGCGGTGGTACACGTCGTCCCACGCGTTTGACTGACCCGTCAGGCTTTTGAAATGGATGCTGAACTGGCCGGGCGTGGCGCCACTGAGCCGGGTACTCGTGAAGTGCCGGGCATGCCATTGCAGTGTGCCCCTCAGATCAGAGGTGCAGAAATCACCCTCCAGCACTCGTGCTTTGATGGTGGCAAGCGCCGGGCTTTTCATCATGTCGCGGCAATACTCACGCAGCGCGTCCAGATAGCTGTACTCGGTCACTTTAAATTGGTCAGGTTGCATAGCTGAATATCCTTTCATAACTACAAGGCACCTGCGGCCTTGAGGAAGTGGTAGGCCAAGGCGGCGGTGAACACCGCCAAGGCCAGTGACCCGCAAATGGCATCGCGCATTACGCTACGCGGGCCATGCTGGGGTTGCGGGTGTTCGCTGCGGCTGTGGTGAACAGCTGATCCGCGGTGAGACTTGGCACCACGTCCTGTGCCGCGAACGCCTGCAACAGGGCACGGTTCTGTGCCAGTTCGGCCTGGATTCGATCCAGACTGTTCTGGATGGACGGGGTGGGGTTGGGGAAGGCGCGGTTGATGTCGTCGAGGAACACCTCGACTCGATCGAAGTCCACACGCTCCGGCTCAAAGCCGTAGGGGGTGAACAGCCGAGCGAGGCGGTACTGTTGCTCTGCGACCTTGATCGCGGCTTGGTTGACGATGATCTGCAACGGGTTTTCAGTGGTTTTCATGGTGATTCTCCGATGATTGTGTACAAAGGTGACAAGTGATGTTTATCAGCGGTGCTGATACGGTTAGGCACGCCGATCCCACACACGGGATTGGCGCGTGATTTCCTCAGCCAGTCGAAGGTCGATCTGGCTCAGGGTTTTACCTCTGCCGAGGTAAAAGGTGTCCCCAGCGTTGGGGTTGTTGAAGCGGGCTACGTCATGGAACTGATCAGACGTGACCTCCCGTAACGCAGCATTACCCCACAACAGGGTTTCGCTGGGGCTGTTGATCTTGTGGAACCAGTACGCGACCAGTCGCAAGGGCAGGTCGTGCTCGATGATGAACTCCTGCACTCTGGCAGGGTTCATCGTGGCGAGAGTGCGCTCCCACCATTCCTTTTTGTCCGCGTAGCTGGCCATGTTCAGGCGCATGCCCAGCTGGTACGCATGGTGTTGCAGCGAGCGGGTGTGCAGGTTGTGGCGGGCCGCATACAGATCGGGCGGTAACCCCGAGGCACGTTGAGCCTTTACATGCTGTTCTGGGGTGTTTCGCAACCGTTCCCGGTCACGCAGCGAGAGGCCATTGTCATTCAGCGCACGATAGATGCGCATGGGCTTTACATCCCAGCTTTCAGCCAGTTCTTTTACGGTCAGGCTCGGGTCCGCGATAAGGGCCGCGTGGGCCTGTCTGATTTCGTCACGCGTTAGCGGCATCGGTCTTCTCCACAAGGCGGATGAACTCGGCCAGGTCAACCGCCAGGTCAATGATTTGCTCGGCCTTGGCCTTGTCCTCGCCACAGGCCGCTTTCAACACAGGGGCTGACGGCTTTCCGTGCCGCCAGCACAGGATCAGGGCAGTGATGGTCTCCGCATCATCACTGCTGATATTCAGTCCCACAGGGTGACCTCCTCGCCATCTTTGTCGGTCAACGACCACCAAAGGAGGAAGGGTTCATAACTGGCGTGGAGTGCCCGGGCCTGTTTGAGGGTCAGCGGGCCGACCTCTTGCTCATTGCCGGGGTCGTCCATCAGCTCGAATGTTGCTATCAGGCCGTACATGGGGCGTACTCCACGCTGACGGTTGATGGGCGGGTGTCCTTTGGCACTTCGACGAGGGCCAGCATGAAGTGCAGCTGCCGGCCTTGTTTCAGCAGCATGGAGCGCAGGCGCATTTCAGCATCGAGCGGATTGGCCGCTTCGATGGTCTTGGTCTGCTTGCGAGGGGCGTCCGGGACGTAACGGTCCCGATGGGTGAACGAGGCGCGATATTTGGCCATGAGTCCTCCTGACTGAATGCGAAGGGGAATATAAGCCCTGCTGATATCTATATCAACAGGGCTGACTGGTAGGTGGCATTTTTGCCTGTGACGGTGGTTCTAAAAATGCCACCCTGAAACCCCCGTTCTAGAGCGGTTGACGGGGGACAGGGGGCACTTTGGGGGCAGCAGGGGGCACTTTGGTGGCAAATAAGTGCCACCGCTGGAGGCCGCGTGGTTACTGGGCTGTAGGGGTTTTAGGGGGTGTTTTTCTTAGTTTTTAACTAAGTTGAGCCACAAAATGATATTCAATCACAAAATATTGTTGTATGGCTCCGCCAACCCCATTGTGTGAAGTGGGGAATGCTATGCAATATTTTGTGATTTTATTCCCGTTGCTGGGCCAACTGGAAAAAAAAGTAGTCCAAGTGCCACCTTTTTCCCTGTAGCCCACGGATGGCGCGGGTTCTGGCGGTGGCATTGTTTTTTTGAAAGTGCCCCCAAAGTGCCCCCTAAATCTGGCGAAGGCTCTAGGACGGGCCTTTCCAGGGGGCAGTTTTGAACCCCTTAAAATTGGTAAGACCAATTTTTCCACGCATTTTGACGATTTACGTCTCGTCAATGAGACACTTTGGACTTTAGTATCGTCCCTTGCCGCAGGTCATCCCACTCCGGCACTCGCCAACTGACAGGGGGCAAGTGACCCTTGTCGAGCAGATAGCGATGAACGCCCTCTGCCTGCGCGTTGGCAGCCTCAAGGTGTATTGTACACCCGAAGGCCTTACCCTTCATCTGCACTTTCCACACGCCGTCTGTTTTGCTCCAGGTGACGCCTTTCGCGGGTCGGATGTCCCCTGTATCGGGTTTAGGTTTACCCATCGTCTGTACCCCGCTGCGTTCGCTTGGTTGGCAGCAACCGCCAAAGGTCACGGGCCAATGCGGGCCAGAGCACCCGCCGTGGGACACCGTACAATCGTGCCAGCCGGTAGCAGGCCAGCAGCACCCTGAGCTTACGACTCATCGACCACCTCGCAATACTCGTTGGTGATTTCGTACCAGAGCGCCCATTCGTGCTGGGCGAACACCTGAGCTTCTTCCAGTGTCGGGAAGGTGGCGCTCTGTTCCCCAACGCCATCAACTGCCTGATATCTGACAGTGTATTCAGGTTGCATGGTCTTTCTCCTGTGATCTGTGATCTGTGATCTGTGATCTATGCCAAGTGGCAAGTGACCCGTGATTCAGGGCAAGTGGCAAGTGGCAAGTGTCGAGTGCCAAGTGACCCTCGTCCGTCCACCCAGTGAAGCCAAGTGACTATTGACATTCGTCATCTGACAGCGCACACCTGTCCCATCACGAATGGCAATACAACCCGACGCAGACGCAGACGCAGACGCAGACGCAGACGCAGACGCAGACGCAGACGCAGACGCAGACGCAGACGCAGACGCGGACGCGGACGCAGACGCGGGTGTTAGGGGTTAATCGGAGGGGTTAGCCCGCACTCACGCGGCGGTCGCGGCACTGACATGGCAGACCGGGCCAGCGCCTCGCACCCGCCCGAGGTAGAAGGCCATGTCTCGTGCATCGAGACGACCCTTGCCGTTGCAGCGGAAGCACCGCTCGTTCCGGCGAGGGTCTGTGTGGAACAGGTAGCGCCCTGTCCCGTGGCAGTGGGGGCAGCTGCCACCCTCGTGGTGGTCAGCGACCTTACTTTCCAGCCAGCGGGCCAACTGGCCCACTGCCTTCGGCTTGAGGCCAAGTGCTTCGCGCAGCATGTCCTCGGTGACGGTGCCGCCGGACACCACGCGGATGCGCGGCTTGGCGGGCTTGGCGGGCTTGATTGGCTCAGCTGCTACAGCAGCCTTGAGCTTTTGGACACGCTGCTTGGATGCAGCCATTCGATCTTGCATAGACATAGAACCTCCTGCCCGGGGCATGTGCCCCGGGACTTGGTGAGTGAGTTGATTACTTCGAAGCCAGCATCAGCTGGATTGCAGCGAGGGCCGCATCGTCATCCATCATGCGGGTCTTGGCCTTCCACTCAGCCTGCTCGACGAGCAGTGCATCCTGAGCTTCTTGCTCGGTCAGATACCAGCCGTGCTTGTTCCAGTACACCGGCGGTGCAACCGGCATCGCGTCGCGGGCGAACAGCTCCCACATCTTGGCCAGCGACAGGTCAAGCTCGCGCAGCTCCTTGTACACCGGGGTGATTGCATCGCGCTGTGCCTCGCAGGCCTCGATCACCGCGTTGAACCAGGCGCGGTCACGATCTTCCTGAGTGCCAGTGTCCAGTTGATGCCCACCACCAGTGTGGAAGTGAACGCCATCCGCCCCCAGATGCGGCATGGAGTCGATTACCGCGCTCGCGGACCCGTCCCCGAACACTGACATCCGTACCAGCTCGGAGCCGAAGCCCACATCCGCCTCGCTGATATCGCCGAAGGGCAGGTATTGCACCCGCGACAGCTCAGTCGCTTCGCCCATGCCCACGCGAGTGACGCTGGCCGGTGCGTTGTAGCGTTCCTCGGCGAATGCCTGACGATCCAGACGCTCCAGCTGCTGCTCAAAGCGTTCCTTGGTCATCTTGAGAGCCTGAATGTCACGCCATACCCGGCGGGTGACGTGGTTGATGGCCCAGCGGGCGTACATCGGCTTGCTGTGAAGATCATCGAGCGAAGTCATGCGGCGCTCGATCTTCTTCTGCATTGCCTCCTTGTCGTCCGCGTACTCCAGCGCTGCGGCCCAGCTATCAGCGAGGCGATCTAGCACCAGGTCCCAGGCAACGCTTGGCTGCGGCCACTGCTTCCCGATCAGTGCGACCTTGGCCGTTGCGGCCTCGATCCAGTCGATATCGGTGAACTCCATATCCCAGAGCTGGCTAGGATCGTGAATTGCGGTGATCAGCTTGCCTTCGTCCTCGGACATGCTGCCTGCCCGTTCCCCGCTGTTGTGCGAGGCGAGCGCGGCTTCCTGCATTTCGAGGATTTCTTCGATCTGCTCGTAGTCGTAACCCGACTCCAGCAGCTCCTCCTCTGTATACAGCTCGGGAGCCCCCGATGTGGCTTCATCGAAGCAGCCATCCTTGACTGCCAGCGTGACCTCAGCGAGCACCAGCTCGCGGTGGTTCTCACCCCGGTGGGCAGCGAAGCCCATCGAGACCTTCTCAATCAAGCGGTGCGCATCGCGCATGTGCTTGACTGCCTTGGTGTATGGCAACAGCCCCAACTCATTGGCTGCACGAAGCGCCAATGCGATGTTGGTCATCGCCATTTGGCTCTTGAACATGGTGTCCCGGAACAGGGACATCTCATATCCGTTGCGTGTTGTGACGCTCTGGCCGAGCATCGGTTTTACCCATTCAAGCAGGTCAGCGTCCTTGGTCAGGACAGGCAACCATACCTCGCTACCGTAGGCAGTGGACATTACATCGTTAACAGTGATAGTTTTCATATCGTGACTTCTCCAAGTTACAAGTGGTAGGCCCATCACCGGCTGCAACCAGTGATGGGCTTTTTTATGGCAGATGCGGGCACACAGCCATTGCCGTGCGACGCGTACTGCGAACTGCTGTTTGGCAGACTCATCAGTAGCGGCATGCCAAGCCGCTAGACACCACATCCTTGTGGTGTTTCGTCTTACATCCAGTCCTTTTCCTGCTGGATGTCGAACCTGTGAACGGAAGACCCGTCGGCTCCCTCCCACCACCAGTCCACGTCGATACCGCCCTCGCGGGCGATGGCCAACGCCTCTCTGTGTTTCCCCTCATCGAGGAGATACTTCATTTCGCTTATCTCCCCCTCACTGCCCCCGTGCAGGTGGAATGACTCTGTGCTGGAGTCGTTCTGGTTCTTGATGCTTACTACGGTCATGTTTTTCATCGTGTATTCTCTCGTGTAAAAGTGGCAGACTCATCAGTGGTGGCATGCCAAGCCACCAGACACCACGTCCTTGTGGTGTTTCGTCTTATGCGCTGAGTACAACCCACCCCTGTGAGGTGGACATGATGCGGGCATAGCGCCCAGTCATGCGTAGCTCGCTGCACAGTGCGCGAGCCACGGCTTGCGATGACACTGGGAAGAGCTTCATACTGCACCCCCCAGTATTGCGCCCAGCACTGCGACGCCTATCACCAGCGCCGGTATCCCTACCAGCTGACCCAAGCCCATGTGCGCTTGGCGCATGGCCTTGGCTTTGGCATAGCGGTTAGCCCTGTGCGCTACCATGTAGAGGTGGGCCACGCCTACTGCGGCAGCAGTGAAGTAGATCGCGATGAGCACAAGCGCGAAGATGATGTGTGTTGCGTACATAGGTATCTCCTAACCCCCCGGGGAGGGGGTAAAACAAGGTTCCTTGGGTTTGAAACTGGAATCGCCGGAACCTGAGAAGCGAATCCAATCGGGAGTCCCTGAACCGCGCACCCCCATACCCCCCTGCCACCCGCGCCCTGTGACAATTGCCACTCGACTTTCACCCCTTGCCCCCCGCCCCTTGCCCCTTGCCTTGGCCAGGACAAATCGACTTTTGCCCCTTGACTTTTTTCCCCGGGAAATCGACCCTTTTCGAAAAAGCGAAACGGAATTTTTTTCTATGAAATTTTTGCTAGGCCTTTTCCTCCTGACCGCCGCCACTTCGACCGTTGCCGAGAGCTACAACGGCGCCCCTTACCCGACGCTCAACGGGGGCGTCCCTGACCACGGTTCGGATGGCTACCGCCAATACCGGCTGCACGAGCAGCAGCGCTTAAACGACTCGCTAAACCAGCAGAACATGGCGGCTGCACAGGCTCGGGAGGCAGAGGCGAATGCCCAGCGCCGCCACAACGAACTGATGCAGCAGCTTCAGCAGCTTCAGTCACCGGCCCAGGAAGAAGGCTGGCGCCCGCGCTGACCTGATAAGGGTCCAAGTGGCCCTTTTCTTTACCGGCCAATATCAGCAGTGCTAATATTCCCGGCATGGCTGCTACCCCAATCCTTGACCCTGACGCTCAGCTCGCCTCGATAGAGGCCGACGAGAAGCTCAACCTGCTTGATCTGCCCCGCATCACTGCGCAGCAGAAGGTGTACGTCGCTGCCCGTGTTTCAGGGCTCAGTTCCCGCGCTTCCGCCGAGAGGGCGGGCGCTTGCCGCGCTACCGGGTTGAAGTGGGAGCGCGACGAGGTGATCCAGGCCTACATCGCCAAGTATGAGGAGGAAATGGAGAAGCAATCGCTTCCCCGAGTCCGCTTCGGCATTGAGGATGCGCATGCGATGTACATGCAGGCGTACCACATGAGTGCCACCGCCGCTGAAATGGTCAAGGCCACCGACTCGCTGGTGAAGCTGCACCGCCTCAATGAGGTTCCGACCAAGGAGCTGCCGACCGACGTGACCCCGCAGCAGCTGGCCGACTTGCCGGTATCCGAGCTGATGCGCCTCGCAGGCTTGAAGGTCCAGAGTTTGCAGCCAGAGCTTCTCGAAGGGCAGTTTGAGGAGGTCGAAGATTGACCGTCGTTGCCCGAGGTAAGCGCGTCGAGCTGCGCGAGTGCCCGAAGTGCTCCAAATCACATCCCCATACCCTGTTCAATGCACAGGGATTTTGCATCTACTGTGTGCAGAACGCAGTTCAGGCCACCAACGAGGAGGTGGCGAAGCAGACCTTCACAGACCCGGGCGATTCGCTGGCCAAGAAAAGGGCCGAGTATCAGCGCATTCAGCGTGAGAAGAAGAAGGCGCTAAAACGGATCAAGCAGGATCGCGAGGACAAGGTTGCCGAAGCCGCTGCTATGAGCGCAGCAGAAGCGGCCAAGCAGGAGCTGGCCCGCCGCGAGCTGGCCCGCAATCACTTGTTGCCCTTCATCCTGCGTTTCAATGACAGCTATGACCCGGGCTGGGTGCATCAGGACATTTGCGACAAGCTGGAGTGGTTCAGCGCCCAGGTTGCAGCCCAGCAGTCCCCGCGACTGATGATTTTCATGCCGCCGCGTCATGGGAAATCGGAAATTGGCTCCCGGTCCTTCCCCGCGTGGCACCTCGGCAATTACCCGAAGCACGAGTTCATCGGCTGTTCCTACGGCTCTGACCTGGCGAACGGCTTTTCGCGCAAAGTCCGTGACCTTGTGCGCGACCCTGCGTACTCGGCGGTTTTCCCGGAGTGCCGTATCAACAAGGACTCTCAGTCGGTTGAGAACTGGCTGACGACCGAGGGCGGCGGCTATGCGGCGGCGGGTGTTGGCGGCCCCATCACTGGCCGGGGCGCACACGTCCTGGTAATCGACGACCCGATCAAGAACCGAACCGACGCTGAGTCCGCCACCAACCGCGAGGCGGTGTGGGACTGGTACACCTCAACGGCTTACACCCGTCTGGCCCCAGGCGGCGGCGTGCTGCTGATCCTGACTCGTTGGCATGACGACGATCTGGCCGGCCGGTTGCTGCGCAAGATGGCTGAGGGTGAGGGCGACGAGTGGGTTGTGGTTGAGTACCCGGCTGAGGCGGTGCATGACGAGCTGTTCCGCAAGAAGGGCGAGGCGCTGCACCCGGCGCGTTATGACGAGGTGGCGCTGGCACGCATCAAGCGTGCAGTCGGCCCGCGTGACTGGCAGGCCCTGTACCAGCAGAACCCGACCCCTGACGAGGGGGACTACTTCAACACGACCATGTTTAAGTGGTACGGGCCAACGGAGCTGCCGCCGTACTCGGACATGAACTTCTACACCGCGTGGGATTTGGCCATCGGCGAGAAGGAGCAGAACGACTACTCGGTCGGCATCACGGTAGGTGTGGACCAGCACGACCGCACCTATGTCGTTGACATCCAGCGCGGGCACTGGGGGCCGTTGGAGCTGGTGGACAAGATGCTTGAGGTCTATAAGACGTGGCGCCCGGCCATCACCGGCATCGAGCGCGGTCATATTGAAATGACCTTGCGCCCGTTCCTCGACAAGCGCATCCGCGAGGAGCGCCTGACCAGTTTCTTCATCGAGGAGCTGAATCCGGGCAAACGCGACAAGGTAGCCCGCGCTCGATCCATTCAGGGTCGCATGCAGCAGGGGCTGGTGTACTTCCGCAAGGGTTGTAACGCCACGGCACAGCTGGTGGCGGAAATGATGCGCTTCCCCAACGGGGTGCATGATGATGGTGTAGATGCGATGGCGTGGCTGGGTCAGATTCTGGCCCTGATGGTTCGCCCCCGTGAGCAGCCGGCACCGCCGAAGAAGAGCTGGAAAGACAAGCTGAACAAAATTGCCCGAGGCACGAGCGGACGGCGCAACTACATGAGCGGATGAGGAATGCCCAGATGGATAGTTCATTTGTTGATCGTTTGGAAGCAGAGCAGGCTCAGTTGGCAGAACGGGTTACCAAGCTGGCGGCGTTCATCACCGACAACGAGCTGTACCTTACCCTGTCGGACGAGCACCGCAGTCTGATGAATGACCAGCTACGGGCGATGGAGGAGTATCTGATGATCCTTGAACGCCGCTGCCGGCTACACGCCCGCAATAGCGCGTGATAATATAAGCACTGCTGATATTCGAGGATTTGTCAATGGCCGTTTCTGACCCTATCTCTGTTGCGCGACACAATACTGCTCGCTATGTCCGCGCTCGCGATAGCGGCCACATCGACTACACCACGCAGGCCAAGAAGTTTGATGGCATGTACACCGGCGACGGGCAGTGGGACGAGGCGGTTAAGGCCAAGCTGGAGAAAGAGGGTCGCCCTGCGCTGACCTTCAATATGATCCTGGCTGTGATCAACGCGGCACTCGGCGAGCAGATTCGCCGGGATGTCGCGATTTCCTTCAAGCCGCGCCGCAATGCCTCCCGTGAGGTGGCCACTATCCTCAGCAAGTTGACCATGCAGATTCAGCATGCCAACCGCTATCGCTTCCTTGAAACCTCGGTCATGGCTGACGGCCTGATTCAGGATCGTGGTTTTTTCGATGTGCGCATGGATTTCAGCAACCACATGCAGGGTGACGTGAAGATCACGTCGCTCGACCCGCTTACTGTGGTACTCGACCCGGATGCGAAGGAGTATGACCCGGCCACCTGGAACGAGGTGACGGTCACCCGCTGGATGTCACTGGAGGAGATTGCCGGCCTCTACGGGCAGGACAAGGCGGATGAAATCAGCACGATGGCGCTTTCCGGTGAGTACAACCGGTTTGACAGTATTCGCTTTGAGGAGGCCAGCTTTGGCGAGACCTCTGGCACAACCTTCGTCTATGACCAGGACGACAAGGACAACCGCGACATTCGATCGGTTCGGGTCGTAGAGCGTCAGCACTATCGCTGGACGATGGAGCAGATGTTCGTTGACCCTGAGACAGGCGATATGTCTGAGGTGCCGAGCGGCTGGAGCAAGAAGAAGGCGGCGGCCTTTGCCAAGAAGATGGGCCTGTTCCTGCACAAGCGCCCTGGCCGGCGTGTCCGCTGGACGGTATCCGTCGACTCTGTACTACTGTTCGATGACTGGTCGATCTACAAGACCTTCACCATCGTGCCGTTCTTCCCGTATTTCCGCCGGGGCAAGCCCTTCGGCATGGTGCGCAACCTCGTCGGCCCGCAGGAATACCTGAACAAGACCCGTAGCCAGGAGCTGCACATCGTCAACACCACCGCCAACAGCGGCTGGAAGGTTGAGGAAGGCACTCTGGTCAATATGACGGTGGACGAGCTGGAGCTGCGCGGGGCCGAGACTGGTTTGATCATCGAGTACGCCCGTGGCGCCCAGGCACCCGAGAAGATCACCCCGAACTCTGTCCCGAGCGGTTTGGATCGCATCAGCGAGAAGGCGGCGTTCGCCATCCGTGAAATCAGTGGCGTCAATGATGGCATGCTGGGCTTCGCCGCAGCATCCGTGTCGGGTGTTGCGCTCGACCGCAAGACGCAGCAGGGCCAGGTCCAGCTGGAGGTTGTTGCGGCCAACATGGAGCTGACCCGGCATCTGGTGGCGAGCAAGATTCTGGAGTTGATTCAGGACTTCTATACCGAGGAACGCATCGTTCAGGTCACTTTCGATCCGAACCCGAACATGGACCCTGAGGAGCTGGTGATCAATCAGATCGACGCTGCCGGCCGCATCGTAAACGATGTGACCGAGGGCGAGTATGACATCGCCGTGACCACTACCGCCCGCCGCAACAACTATGACGAAGGTCAGTTTGCCTCGCTCATGGATATGCGCCTCAACGGTCTGGCGATCCCGGATCAGGTCATCATTCGCCACAGCGATCTGGCCGAGCGCGACGAGATTGCGGCCCAGGTGGAGAAACTGCTGGGTCAGGCGGCGCCGACCGAGCAGGAAATGGAACTGATGATGATCCAGCAACAGCTGGCTATCGAGACTGCTCGCGGCGAGCTGGACAAGCTGATGGCCCAGGCCGAGAACCTGCGTTCGTCCACCGCTGTGAATATGGCCAAGGCCAGTCAGCTGGCCGGCGGCGACGAGGCCCCGGAGATTCAGCTGGAGCGCGACCGCCTGGAAGCGCAGATCGTGCTCAAGCGCGAAGAACTCCAAACCCGTCTGATGCTGGCGCAGATGACCCACGGCGCTCGGGCGCGTGGCGAGCAGACCCGCATCGCCGCCGATCTGGCCCGTACCAAGTTCCAAGGCGACGTTCAGGTGGCTACTGCCGCTATGGCTCGCCAAAAGCAATCCCCAACGGAGTAAACAGGAGTCCTTATGGATACCAACAACGGCCCGGCTATTGATATGGGCGATTTCCTCGAAACAGGCAACATTGAGGAGCTGCCAGATACCCTCGACTTCGGCCTTACCGGCGATGAGCCTGAGGTAGAAGAACCTGATACGGGTGAGTCCGATGCAGACGAGTCCGATGCAGACGAGTCCGATGCAGACGAGTCCGATGCAGACGAGTCCGATGCAGACGAATCCGATGCAGACGAGACCGATGCAGACGAGACCGATGCAGACGAGACCGATGCAGACGAGGCCGATGCAGACGATCAAGACGGTGATGGCGAGGACGAGGACGAGGGCGAGGACGAGGACGAGGGCGGTAAGCCCAAGGCCAAGGGCAAAGCGCCGATGGTGCCGAAGGCCCGCATGGATCAGGCCCTGCGCCGAGCCCGTATGGAAGCGCAGCGCGTCCAGGAGCTTGAGCAGGAGCTTGCCCGCGTTCGTCAGGAGGCAGCTGAGGCGAGTCGGCCCAAACCGCTGACCCGTGAAGAGATTGCAGCCCGCATGGCGGAAGCCAATGAGGCGCTGGTTGCTGGCGACTCAACCAAGGCGGCTGAGATTCAGGCTGATCTGATGGCCTCACTGACTCCGCAGCAGGCCGCGGAGGCTTCGCGTGACGCCGGTATGAGCGAGGACGTAATCAGCCAGGTCGAAGAGCGCCTGGAAATGAAGGCCACGCTGCGCGAAATCAACGAGCGCTTCCCGGAGCTGGACGATAACGGTGAGGCTTTCAACGAGGATATCTCGGCCGAGGCTGTGATGTACCAGCGCACTTATATGGCCAACGGGTACACCTTGGCCGAGGCCACTCGTAAAGCTGCCGATACCGTCGCCAAGCTGCATGGTTTGCAGGACCGCAAAGCCCCGGCTCCGCAGCCCCGGACGAAGCCTGATGTGGCTGCCACTCGCCGCGCGGTCAAGACCAAAGCCAAGGTGGAGAAGGCCACTCGCGCAGCGCCTGAGTTGACCGGTAATCGCGGCGAGGACGATGCGGCCGCTTCCTTCGACGTGTTCAAGGCAACGCCGGAGGAGTTTATGGCTCTGCCCAAGTCTGTCCAGGATAGGCTTTTGGGTATCGCATAATTCCCTTGCAAGCCCCGGCCATCCGGGGCTTTTCTTTGGGTATCAGCAGTGCTAATATTTAGGCATCTTCGGGTGTCTCCACGATAGCGAGACGGGGTACGCCACCCTCAAGGGCGCACATTTCGGTAGCTCCCACGACACGGGCGCAGGCAAGCAAATCAACTTTTTTGCTGCCGCGCTGGCTGTGCGCGGTAGAGGGGAAACCAAAATGGCAATGACCGATTTTGCTGCTCTGACGAACGAGCAGAAAACAGCGTGGAGCCTCAAGTTCTGGCACCATGCCCGCACTCACTCTTTCCTGAACCGTTTCACCGGTAAAGGCCCGAACGCCATGATTCAGATGGTCACTGAGCTGACCAAGACGAAGAAAGGCGCCCGAGCAGTAATGACCCTGCTGGCTGACCTGCAAGGCGACGGTGTTACCGGCGACTACCAGCTGATCGGTAACGAAGAAGCCCTCAACAGCTTCGAAGACGTGATCCAGATCGACCAGCTGCGTCACGCCAACCGCAACACCGGTAAGCTGAGCGACCAGAAGTCCATCGTCAATTTCCGTAACGCCTCCTCTGATGCGCTGGCGTACTGGATTGCAGACCGTATGGATCAGCTGGGCTTCCTTACCCTGTCGTCCCTGCCGTACACGCTGAAAACCAACGGTGCTCTGCGTCCGGTACTGCCGACTGGTCAGAACCTGGCCGACCTGGAGTTTGCTCCCGATCCGGCTACCGTCGCACCGACCGCCAACCGTTGCTTCTACCTGACTTCCAACGGTCTGAGCCGTGGTACTGGTGACAACGCCGCTGATGGCGTGATCATCCCGCTGACCTACAAGGCGCTGGTGCAACTGAAAGCTGCCGCCAAGGACAGCTTCATCCGCGGTATCAAGGGCAAGGGCGGCGAGGAGGTTTACCACGTCTTCGTAACCCCGATGGGCATGGCTGACCTGCGTCTGGACCCGGACTTCCTCGCTAACGTCCGCGCTGTCGGTGTTCGCGGCTCCGGTAACGAGCTGTTCTCCGGCGTTTCCAGCGTGATGGTCGACGGCATGATGATCCACGAGTATCACCACGTTTTCAGTAACGAGGGTGCTGCTGCGGGTTCCCGCTTCGGTCTCACCGGTAACGACATCGGCCAGCGTGTACTGCTCTGCGGTGCGCAGGCTATGGGTATGGCTGACATCGGCATCGCCGAATGGGAAGAAGAGGATTTCGACTACAAGAACTCCTACGGTATTTCCATCGGCAAGATGTTCGGTCTGAAAAAGCCGCAGTACAAGGGCAACCTGTCCAGCTACAACACCAAGGAAGACTTTGGTGTTCTGACCATCGACACTGCGGTATCCGCACTGTCTTGATTGGGGATTGGCCCCCTCCGGGGGGCCTTTTTTCACTGATGGAGAATCCCGATGTCTGACAAGCAGTACGTTTCCCCAAAAACACAGATGATCACCCACTTCGGCAAGCAATTTCGCATGGTGGCAGGCGAGCCTTACACGCTGCCCGAGGGGCTGATCGCCCCGGCCTTGGCAAAAGGCGTTCGTGAATACGACGCAGAATCTTCCGCCGAAGAGCCCGTTGATACCGAGGCCCCGGCGGGTATCGAAGATGTCATCGGCGCTATCAAGGCGTTGATGGAAAGCGGTGACCCCAAAGCGTTCAGCGAGCGCACTGGCGAGCCCAGTCTGGTCGCGCTGCGTAAGCAGCTGGGTCGCCAAGTGACTGATGCCGAGCGCGATGCGGCCTGGGCTTCTGTCAAAGCAGAGGAGTAAACCATGCCGATTTTGGCCAGTTCGATTATTGATCGCGCACAGACCATTGTGCAGGACAAAACAGGCGTCCGCTGGCCATATCGGGAGCTTCTCGACTGGCTGAATGATGGTCAGCGTGAGGTGGCGATCTACAAGCCGAGTGCGACGGCGCAGAACGTAGCGCTGCCGCTCCAGCAGGGTACTCTCCAGTCCATCGGCCCCGGTGGACTGGCGTTGCTGCGCGTCATCCGCAACCTGAAAACACCGGTGACCAACCCGCGTGTGGGTACTCGTGCCTGCCGCCTGGTCGCGCGTGAGGTGCTCGATGCGCAGCATCCCTCTTGGCATGACCCGTCCGTGTTTCCCTACGAGCAGAACGTGAAGCACTTTTGCTTCGATGAAACCGACCCGACCCACTTCTACGTCTTCCCCGGTAACAATGGGGCTGGCGCGGTCGAGGCGGTTGTGTCTGTTAGCCCGGACGATGTGACCTTGGCTTCTGGTGCAGACGAGAATCTGCTGGAGTCGTACCGAGTGGGAATCCGCATCCCGGATATCTACTCCAACTGCCTGCTGGATTACGTCCTGTTCCGCGCGTACTCGAAGGATGCAGACTATGCCGGCAATGCAGAGCGCAGCGCCACGCACTACACCCTGTTCGTGAACACGCTGACTGCCAAGACCACGAACGAGGCCACGTTCAACCCGAACGCTGGTCAGTCTACCGGTGAGCGAGCGATCCGATGAACTACGTCGAGGAGCTTCTCGCCGAGGCCCTGATCACGGCCCCCCAGTGTCCCGAGACAATCGTTGAGCGGATGCTGCGGGTTGCCTGCGTCGATTTCTATCGCGAGACGAAAGCGTGGCGGATCACTACCGATCCGCTTGCTGTCATTCAGGGTGTGCAGGAAGTTGACCTGGAGCTGCCGGCCGACACCAAGCCTGTCCACATCTACTGGTCGCGACTTGATGGTGTTGACCTCCGCGCTGTGTCCCCGCGCTCGCTGAAAAGTATTGTGGGGGAGCCGGAGGGTTTTGCGTTTTCGGGATACGCCCCTGTGTTGACGCTGGATCGAATCCCGGAGCGCACTTACACCGTCGATGGCCTGGTCGTTCACATGGCGGTGGCACCGACAAACAAGCTGGATGTCCTGCCGGACGAGCTGTATGAGTCGCACCGTGACGGCATCCTCTATGGCGCCCAGGCTCGGCTACTGGCCATGCCCAATGTGCTTTGGGGCAATTTGCAATCGGCGATGGCGATGGCTTCGTTGGCCAGTGCCGAGCAGCTCAAGGCCAGCCGTGAGGCGGAGTCGATGCAGGCGAATGTTACCCGGGTTGTGAAGTACGGAGGTTATTGATGAGTGGCGGCGGCAGCAAACCGGAGGAGGTGCAGGCCTCGGCCGGCGAAAAGATGCAAGCTCAGCTGGCTAAGGATCAGATCGCGCATTACCGATCTACTTACGCTCCGCTTGAGGCTCAGTACCGGGATGTGGCCGGCCAAGACCCTTCTGCCCGTTTTTCCGGCCAGAATGCGACGGCATCGGCCCGCGAGGTGACCGATCTGTACCGCGCCACCGGTATGACTGGCTCCAGCATGGATACCACCAGTTTGGCTGAGGCCATGACCACCAGCCGTGTTTCGGGTTTGGCGCAGGGTCGGCGAGAGCGTGACGATGGCCGCCTGGACTCGCTTGAGGTGGGCCTCGGGGTGAGTGCTGACGCCACCAAATCGCTGTCGCAGGCAGGCATGATCCAGACCCAGGCTGCTATCGACAAGACCCGCGAGGAAATTGCCAAGCAGCAGGCTAAGGCCGATATGAAATCAGCGGTGGTTGGCGCAGCTGCAACCCTTGGCGGTGCCTATGCGGCCCCCAAGCTGGCGGAGTACAAGCAGCGCCTTACTGATCAGCGCGAAGTCTCTACCTTGCGCAGCGCCAATCCGCAGTTTGCTGATGCCGAGCGTCGGCTTGGCACTTCAACCGCGCTGATGCTTGCTCGCGGCGAGCAACTGGGCGCCGCTAAGGCACTTGGCGGCACCCGCAATATGTACCGGGGGCGTTAATCCATGAGCCAGACACCTCTAGCTGACGAGTTGGGCCGTATTTCGCGGGATGAGTTTGAGCGGTATCTGAACGAGTTCCGCCCGGTCGAACAACAGGTCATCGGTTCGCTTGGCGAATCTACTGTGGGCGCGTCGATGGATGCGGCCCAGGCAGATGCTGTGCGCAGCCGGGCGTCGCTTGAACGCATGCGCGAACGCTACGGCACTACCGTTACACCGGCGGCAGCAGCCGGCGAAGCCCGCCAGCAGAACCTCGGCTCGACGCTTAACACCGTGACCGCAGGCAACCTCGCAGCGGATGCAGACCGCGACAACAAACGCCAGACGCTCGCCGGGTTGATGAACGCAGGGCAATCGCTTCGCCAGAACGCACTTAACGGCTTTGGCTCGGCAGCGCAGATGGAGGGCGCTCGGGCGTCGGCCAATAGCGCGAACAAGGCCGCATATACCCAGCAGAAGTCCCAGCAGCGGACACAGATGATTGCCAGTGCCGCCAGCCTGGGCGCAGCACTGCTGTTTATGTAAACGAGGGTCACTCGATGAGCAATGCACTATCAGCCGTACTGCAAGGCCTTGAGCGCGGCAGCACTATCGGCCTGAACTACTATCAGGCGATGAAGGACGAGGCCCGGGCGAACCGCAACGAGGCCCGTACTCTTGCGCGGGATGCTGAGAGCGACCGCCGCTATGAGCAGGAGTTTACCTACCAGGTCGGCCGCGACCGCGTGGCTGACGACCAGTGGGAGCGCAATTTCACCCGCGAGGGCGAGCAGTGGGAAAAGGATTACGAGGTTTCCAAGCGGCAAGTGGCAGTAAGTGAAGGTAACCTTCGCCTGGGCCGTGATCAGTTCAACTACAACCGGGATACTGCCGAGCGTCAGCGCCGCGAGGCGAACGATACTGCTTTGTTCAAGACCTCGTTGATCGGTGACGACGGGCAGTACATTACTGACCAGTACGCTTATGCGGAGCGGGCGAACAACAACCCGCAGATAATCAAATCTATGATAGGGGTGGCTGTTGCCAACGGGATGATCAGTGCCGAACGGGCCGCCATGCTTACCGGCGGACAGGTGGTGCCGACTCCCAACGGCCTGGTGCTCCGTGTTGCGGGCCGTGATGCCACCGGTGCCCCGATCAAGCCCGGCGGGGCACCGCTGACCGTCAATGGCACCAGCGACCCGGATGATCTGGTCGTCGAAATCAACATGACCCAGTTGCGTAATCTGGCCGATCCCAATTTCCGCGAAGCCCAGCGTTCCGCGTCGCTTGCCGATGCGCAGGTGCAGGGCCTCCAAACACGGGCCGAACAGGCACTGGCGGCTTCGGCCCCGGGCCAGCAACGCGCGTTGGCTCAACAGGATGCGAAGATTGAGCGTATTCAGGCTGAGCTGGATGCAGCGAAGCAGGATGAAGCCAGTTCGCGTGTTTCGCTTGGTGGCCCGAACGCATCGCATGTCCAGTTTTCTCCGGCTACCGGAAGGGCGCAAACGCTGTCTGCCGAGCTTGAACGGGCACAGTCGGAGCGGGCCAACTCTGCCCGGGAGTATGAGAACTCCAACAAGTACATTAGGGATTCTACGCAGGCCGGCATTGACAGTGTGCGTAGCCAGCACATGCTGTACGGTGAGGGCTATATCACCCGGCAACAGACGCTCAGCCAGGCGTTGCCGGGTCAACAGGATGCGGCCTACAAGAACTTCGACACTCGGATCAAGAACATCGCCGGGACGCTTCCGTCTTCGCGCAGTAAGAACTACGACGGGATGACGCGGAACGAAGCGATGACACTTCTGAGCCAGTTCCCGCCTGAATTTCAACTAAGGCTGGGCGACCCGACCAACCGGGAGGCCGACAGCGTACTGTACGGCATTATGGACACCATGGCCCGGACTGGATACAAGGGCAACCCGACATTCTTGCTGAACGCTGCCGAAGCTGGCGGTGATCTGGATGCCTATGCCCAGGCGGCGATGTCTCCGCAGCTGGCAGATCGGAAGCCGGAAGAGCGCGACGCCATTGCGCTGGAGATTTCCCGGCGGCTGAAAGCCAACCCCGAGCTGGATTTTGAGACCGTGGCAGGTGAGGTGGTGGCGGGGTTCGGTAAATAAGCAGTGCTGATAAAAGCCTCGCGTGGCCTTATAATGGGGCATCGACACGCGAGGTTTTTTTATGAGCGAACGCTTTTTCTGGTACGACGGGGACACCACCTACACTGGCGCGGGTGAAGGAACCCGTCTTGCCGGGGCAAACGCCCCCGAGGCGAAAGATGTCGGGGGCAGCTCCACCCGCGCACTTTCTACCCACGCTACCACGGTCGGCGGTTTTGAACGTCAAGGCACCGTCACTCAGGGCGTATACGGGCGGGATGTAGCCCAGTTCACTGACCCCAACGGCAATACGCTTTCTCAGACGTTGGTCGACGCAGGTATGGCATCGCCCATGTACGGCGAAATGTCGTCCGGAACCAACTCGATTCAGGGCGCAGTCCGCCGCACACTCGGCACAGCACCGACCGGCATCGAGGCCGATCCAGCCTTCCAGCAGCTCGCAGAATACGCTCGCGCCCAGCGCCTTGAGGCGATCAACGCCAAGATGGCAGCCGGCGGTTTTCGTATGGGCATGCCATATGTAGCTGACCCCCGCGAAGAGCGCGGCGTCATCGACCGTGCATGGGACCGCGGTGTCGATAACACCCAAGCGACGTTCTACGGCTTCGCCAATGCTCTCGGCAGCGCGACCGGCATCAACGCGCTGGAAAAGTTTGGCGAAGAGGGCATGGCGCGGAACATCTGGGAAGCGATGGCCAGCCCTGCCACGGTGTCGACGTATGAGGATATCGACAGTCTTGCCGATGCTGGTATCTACGCGCTGGAGGCACTGGTCGAATACTCCCCTCAGCTTGCGATGGATGCCGCGACGTATGCGGCCTCCGGCGCACTTGCATCCACGGGTGTCGGTGCTCCGGCTGCTGCCGGTCTGGTTTTGAGCCGGGCGGCACTGGCGGGGATTGGTAAGTCGGCTTTGCGCCGCTTCGGCGGTAGCCAGGCGGTGGCTCGGTCGTCCAGGCTCGCAGGTGAGGGGCTTTCCGCATTTGATCGGTTTCATGCTGGCGGTAAGTTCGGGACACTCGCCTCAATGTACATGCAGGGTGCTGGTGAATCGCAGATGCAGTTCGCCACCGAAGGTATCGACAACCCGGAATTGGCCCTCACCCTCGGCGTTGGTAAAGCGGCGCTCGACTATTACGGTTTTGAGAAGGTGCTGGGGCAGACGTTCAGGGGCTTGACCCGCGACGGCGTTACCCCGGACGGTGTAGCTGATCTGCTCAAGCGTACAGCCGCGTCTGTTGGCATTGCCGGGTCCGCCGAGTCTGTGACTGAGGCGACTCAGACGCTCATGGACGAAATGGCCATCAGCGCCCAGAAGCCTGATTACGAAATCGAGTGGGCGAACGTCATCGACGCCATGCTTAAGGGCGGCATCGCTGGTGGCGGCGTAGCCGGTGCCGGTAATCTGGCCGTTGGCGGTTTGCAACTGGCCAACAAGGGCTACGACGATATGCTTCCGGGTGCCAGTGACCCGGTACAGGACACGGCGCCTGAGCCGGAGCGCGACATCCGTGCACAGATCAGCTCTACCCCCACAGGCGAAGCCAACTGGTTCACCGCCGAGAACGCTGAGCAGGCTAAGGCGATTGCAGCGGAGGCTGGCAAGCCTGTCAAAGAGCTATCTGATGGCAGTGTTCTGGTCGCTGAACAGCAGGTACTCGACAGCATCCCGGATCAGCCGACCCAGGATGATTTGCGTCGTGCCAATGGCTACGCGCAGACCAAGGACGAAGCGGCGGCTGACCCTGAGGGGGTAGTGGTCGTCGAGACCCGCGATACTGATGGTGCGGTATTGCGAAATCAGCTCGTCGGCAAGTCTGTTGTCGATCAGGTGATCCTCGACCAGCAGGCCAAGTTTCCCGGGGCTACTGTTGAGACCAAGGCACCGGAGGTCGTCATTGCTGAGCGCAAACAGGCCGTTGAGGCAGAACGGGCAGAGAAGGCTGAGCTGCTGTCTCGTGAGGTCAAGCCCCATGAATGGCGCGGTAATCAAAAACTGGCCGAGCGTGATCGGCAGGCCTTGACTGAACAGGCGAAGAAGGTTGGCATTGAGGCGGAACGCTTTAAGAAAACCGGATTCGGCGAGGCGTTGCTCGCCCGCCTGACAGGTGGGTTGGCGACCCCCGTAACCAACAACAAGATGCGCCGTCTCGATGACGTGCAGGCGGTTGCCGATCTTCTCGGGCTGAGTGAAGCCGAGGCCACTGCCCGGTACTACAACTCCCGCAATCTGCTGAAAGGCCGCAACGAGCTGCACTCTGTAATCCAGGCGAAAATCAAGGAGCGTTTCGGCTCCACGCTGGCTTTCGCGAAGGCTATCGACGATCTGCCCTCGACAGAGGTGACGAAGATCGCGGAAGCCTTGGGTATGCCCCAACGTGGCGGCTTCAATGTCGGCGCTCTGGTGGCAGAGATTGCCCAGCGCCAACCGAAGGGGGTCGAAAGCGAGAGTTTCAGTGCAGCGTTTGACGAGCCTGGGCAGCAGGGCGAGGCGCCCCAAAAACCGACGCCGCCTTCCGAGCGCCCGGACAATCTGCTTGGCGCGTTGATGCAGGGCAAGCTGTTCAAGAAGGCGCTGTTCGGCAAGCGGGGTGAGGTTCTCACCGGTCAAGCGCTGGAGGACAACCTCAGCCGTCTGGAACCGAAGGAAATGCTGCTGCTGTTCAAGGAGCTTGAGAGCTGGGGCGTTGACCTCAACGGTGAACGTCGCGCCGAGTTTTTGGACATGCTCGGCTCCGTCGTGGGTGAACAGGCGACCTACGGTATCGGCAAATCCCGCTTTGACGACACGAACGTGGAGAGCGACGAGGATGTGGTCGCCACCGTGGAGTATGAGCCCTCGGCGATGGACTCCCCACTGACCCGGCTGTACAAGCTGATCGAGCAAACGCCGTTGACCGACCAGGCTGCGGATGGCTGGCCGGCGGGCACTGCATTGTATCTGGAAGGGATCGCGCAAGTGCTCAAGGCAGAGGGCCGACCGACCGCACTGTCCGAATCCGAGGCGGTGTCACTCCACTACGCCCGCGCTATGGCGTCGGTCGCTATCGGGGTGATGAAGGCGCTTCCGGGATATAACGCGCAGGCACTGATGCCCGCGATTGTTACCGAGTTCGGAATCACCGACGAAATGATGTCCCGTGCTGCCGGCCGGCAGGTGAGCGCGGAAGATGCCCTGCTGGCGATGGCAATGCGTGAAGACCCGCGCGTCTCCCGCATGTTGGCCCTGCAAGTCGCCAACCGCTATGGGCTGGAGGATGACGGCACGGCGCTGACCGAGGACGAGCTGCTGGAAGTGCTGGCCGAGGCGCTGGCAGATGACCCGGCACAGGCGCTGTCGGAAATGACCCGCGAGCTGTATTCAATCTACGGTGCCGATGGCGTGAATCGGATGACGTTGATCGGCGCCTATGAGCGCAGCCGTGGCGACCGCCCGTTGACGGCGACGGATAAAGGCCACGACTCTGGTCGTGGTGAAGATGGTGTCTCCATCGACCCCAACTCACCTTTTGGCGAGCAGTCCATGTCGGACGCGAGTTTCTTTGGGGCGCTGCGCAGCATGTCCCTCAAGCACTGGAACTTCGCCATACTCCCCAGCGCAGAGCAGCTGAAACAAGCCAGCTTTCCGCAGCGCGGCGGCGTTTCACAGGAAATCACCCGCCGCTTCGATGGCCGTAACCTGCTGGCGGTGCCGCGCGTACCCGGCTCGATTTACGGCTCCGTCGTGGATGCGGTCAGCTTGGCGCTGTACGCACAGGGCGGTGAGCGCGTACCAGCCACGGCGGTGGAGGCGGCCGGCAACCTGATGGAAAACCTGTCGCGCATCATGGCGGGTGCCCAGTCGAGTGAAATCCCGAATGCGTTCGGGGTTGCTCGCGGCTTTATCCGCACGATCCCTGATGACTTGATCATTTATGTCCGCCGCGAGAACGGGGAGCCTGTCACGTTCGGCGAGGCGATGGCCGCTATGCGCGAACAGCAGGATGCAGGCCATCTGGATCATGTGTTGACCCGACAGCTGGACGATGTTGTCGACCAAGCAAACCTGCTCGCCGACGAGCTTATCGACGCGCTGGAACCGGGCAGTGTTGTCGAGCAGGCGGTAGCCAAGTACACCAAGCGTGTCCCTAATATCAGGGAGGCTATCGCCCGCTGGATCGACATGGTGAACGGTGAAAAGGTCACTGTCGCTGGCCAGTCATCGTATGTCCGCAAGCCGAGCCCGAAAAGTGATAAGCCCCTGCGCGATGCCGTGGATGTAGTTGGCCGGGTAACGATTCCCAGCCTCGGCGTAACGCTGGATGAAGCATTCGGTCGATACCTCGGTTTGCGCGGTGAAACGAAGCAATTGGCTCGGCGTCGCCGCGACGCATTGAACTCCCGCGCCCGGATGGCAAGCAACCGCGATGACACGGATGCCATCGTGGAGCAGCTGGAAGATGCGGATTTGATGAATGGTGACGAGGCGAGTACCCGCCGAATTGATGAAGCAGAGCGCAGCGGTATCGGCACTCACTTCATGGCAGAGGATATCGACAATATCGACCATGTGGCCGAACGCGCTAATTCGCTTGATGAAATCGAGCCGGCCTATGACCCCCATGCGTTCGACCCTCTTGCCGGTTTGAGCGTTGAAGACCTGATGGATGGCGAGGATGCTGCGCAGGACGCCGCGATCCGCGCGTGGTACGAAGCCAATAAGGAAGTGCAGTCGCGCCTGAATGAGGCCAAAGAGCTGGCGGCGGCGCGTAATGATGCTGCTACCCAACGGGAGGCGCGTCTTGCTGAGATTGACGATGCCATTGCAGCCCACATGGCGAAGGTGAATCAGTGGCTCAAGGCGCGTATTGGGGAGACTGATGGTCTGAGCCGAGATCAGCTCCAAGCACTTCGACTGGAGAAAATTGAGCAGCTTCGTGCATCCAACAACAGGATCGACAAGAAGGCCAAAGCGCATCTGGCGGAGGTGGACAACCTGCGCGATGAGCGTCGTGAGGTTGCCGGCTCCAAGGATATTGACCCTACGCTCAAGACGCCTGCCGCGCCGCCGAGGGAGGATGCGGCAGCTGACGGTGCGCCCCTGACTGATCAGCGCAATGAGGCTACTACCCGCACGCTGAGCTGGCGTCGCGCCGAGCTGCCCCCGGCAAAGCCGCCGAAGTCCCATCCGCTGTTTCGCCTGGAATCCACAGTGTTTGGCGAGAAGCCCGAGACTTCGCTATCGGTTGAGGAAGTAGAGGCCATTGCCGAGGAGTTTGTGGCTGCGTATAACGGCAACATCGAGCTGGTGTTCACCGTGAAACAGACTCAGGAGGAAGTCTATGGCCCAGAATCACTCACCGACGAGAACGGACGCCCCCGAATCATCAAAGGGGCATACCATGCCGCAGGAGGCCGATTCAATGCGCGACTCGATAATGGACGCACCCTATCTCGAAACCCCAACTCGGTTCCGGGGCGAATGGTACTCATCGCCGAAAACGCCTCCAGCCGGGAAGATGTTCTGGAAACGCTTCGCCACGAAGTGCTCGGCCATTTTGGCCTCAATACGTTCCCAGCTCAGGTAAAGCGCCGCATCCTCGATGCAATCCTGGCATCAAAAAAGACGCTCGGCATGCGTTCTTTGTGGCGCGAAATCGAGACGCGGTACGCGGATAAAAGCGCCGATGAACAGGCGGAGGAAGTCTTTGCTCTGGTCACAGAGCGCGAGCCTTCGGCAGCGCGTTCCTTGTGGGATCGTCTGCTTGCACTGCTCGACGTTGCCCTGCGCAAGGTGGGGCTGCGTCATGGAGAGGTTGGTCGCACTGAGCTGGAGGCGCTCGCCAGACAGATCAGTGGCGGTATTCGTAGTGGCCAAGCCCGCCAGCGCAACTTCCCGCAAACCGATGGTGCGTCGTTTCGCCGCGCCGTACCGGATGCGGGCATGTTGGTCGCCCGTGGCCAGCGTTACTGGAAGCAGGGCGTTGGAGTTGTGGCTCCTGTCGTCAGCATGGTCTACAGCCGCATTGCCCGCTATTCCCCGGAACTCTCACGGATGCTGTTCCAACCGACGAACTCGGAGGCGTCAGTGCATGGCCGCAGCTGGCAGCAACAGTCCCGGGCCTTGCAGGATCGCATGATGGCGCACGTCGATAAGCTGATGATCGAGCTGCGCAAGCAGACCACTGGCAGCAAGGCACAGCGCCGTGCCCAGTTGCAGGCGATGTTTGAGGATGGCTATTCCGATTCGCCGAAGACAGAGCAGGGTAAGCGTATTCGGGCGTTGCTCAATGCGCTGTCGGCGGAGGCCAAGCGGGCGGGTTTGCAGTCCGTTGAGCTGGACGAGAAGTTTGCCCCGTTGGTATTCGACCGTCTTGCGGTTGGTGCCCGTCAGGCCGACCTGGAGAAGTTGATCGCGCAGAAGGTCACCAACCCTGACGGTACGCCAATCGAGCCGGCGGAGGTGAAAGAGATTATGCGCGGTATCCTCGACGGCCCCGGTTTCATGGAAGGCGTCATTGCCCCCGGCATGCCCGTGGGTATGCATGCCAACACGTCGCTCATTGTGGATGCCATCGGCAAAGAGCAATTGCTCAAGGATGGCTGGCTGCTGCGTCGCCATGAAGCAGCCCTGTTCCACTGGGTTAGTGGCATCAGCAAACGCGCCGCATGGGAAGGCCTCTTCGGCGATGAGGACTTGACCCGCTATGCGTTTCGCAATGGCCGCAAGGTTGCTGGCTTTTCGCCGAATGCCAAGTTCCACGAGCTTCTGGATGGTGTTCGCGAGCAGCATGGCGAGCAGGCAGCGCAGGAGATTCTGGTTCTGGTCAACGGCGCTTTGGGCCGACACCCTCAGGGCTACAGCATGCCGGGCTGGCTCCGCACCACGCAGGAGTTTGTTACCGGTTGGGTGGGGATGACTGTACTGGCGTTTTCCGGCATCGCGTCTATCCCTGAGCTGGCCTTGCCGTTTGTCCGTGCGGGCGGGCGAGTTGGTATCGGTGAGTTGTTCACCGACATGCAGCAGGCCAAGCGTTTTGCGCGTGATATGGGGATTGTGCTTTCGGATGCATCCGAGCAGGTGGTCTGGCAGATGACCGGGGAGCAGTATCGCAGCCCGCTGATTCAAAAGGCGCAGTCGATCTTCTTCAAGCTGAACCTCAACGACGCCATCGTCCGCACCAGCCGCACCTTTGCCACTGCAATCGGCATCCGCTACCTGCTGAACGCCGCTGCGACAGGTGACACGCAGGCATTGGCCCGGCTGAACATCGACGCAGGCACCATCCACGCCTGGGAGCAGGCCGGACGCCCAACTTGGTCACCTGACCTGGATGCAGTTACGGCAGACATTGCGGCCAAGGTGTCGGATGCGGTCAGTCAGTTTGTGAACGAGGCGACGCTTAACCCGAGCAAGTTCCAGGCTACCGGCTGGGGCAACAACCCGTGGTTCAAGATGATTTGGCACTTGAAGCATTTCCTGTACACCTACGCGGACAACGTGCTGCTGGGTATCTACCGGGATATGCGCCGCCGTTTCAAGCACATGGACCAGATGACCTTCGCTCAGTTTATGGCGGTGTCGATGCCGCTCATTGTGTTTGGTATTGCCGTACTGCCGCTGGCTGCCGCTTCCCTTGAGGCCCGCGATTGGGTTCGCCGCCTGAACGGTAAGCGCGGCCAGGAGTACGAGGATGCGCTGGAATATTTCAGCGCTGTCTTCACTCGTGCTGGCGGTTTTGGCCCGCTGGATGCCCTGATCAACATGAGGCAGCAGCAGGAATACGGGGTCAGCGTCTTTGGCGCCCTCGGCCCGGTGCCCGGTAAGATCGACATGCTGTTTGGTGGGGGCGAGTGGACATCCAAGGCCCGTCAGTTGATACCGGTCGTGAGCCAGAATCCGGGGCTGGCGCGGGTCTTGGAATGATGTAAAATATCAGCACTGCTAATTTATGCGCATGGCGGCGCCATCCTTGATGCTTTTGGAGGCCTCCCATGTCGGGTTTTTCTGACTATCTTGAAGATGCACTGTTCAACGCCACACTCCGTGGCGGCAGCTACACCGGCGGTGCCGTGTTCGCGGCACTGTTCACCAGCGATCCAACCGATGCCCGTACTGGTGCCGAGTTGGCGGACAGCGCTTATGTTCGTCAGCGGTGCCACGCTACTGTAGCCTCTGACGGCTTCACCGCGCCGGCCAACGGCAGCGGCAGCAATACCCGCACTCTGGTGTTCCCGGCCATTGCCAACACTCAGGTGACCATTACCCACTGGGGTCTGTTCGACGCCCAGACTGGCGGTAACCTGCTGTACCACGCTCCGCTGACTAACCCGAAGACACTTGACCCGTCCGACGTACTGTCGTTCCCGGTCGGTTCGCTCGTGGTCACGCTGAGCTAATCCAGCGATGCTATTTGGTCGCTCGCTTTTTGGTGGCGCTCTATACCCTCGGCAGGTAACTGCCGGGGGCGTAGTTGCGGCCACGAGCAGCGCCCGCGTAGTTGAATCTGCAAATCGTAAGTCTGGAGCCAGCGCGGCGGCGTCTGCCGTTGCTGCTCAGGCTTCGGCGGTAAGGGTCGTAATCCCTACGTCGCCGGTAGTCTCGTGTACTTCGGCCGCGACTTCGACGGCGAAGGTTAATTTCTCGGGCTTTGTCGATGGCCACGCCGCTTCTTCGGTGCTCGGCCAAGCCCGCGTTGATTTTACCGCTGATGCGGTTGCATTGGCGGTTGCAGGTGCGCTGCCCAATCCCGAGCGCCGGGTGCGCATCAACTTTCCGTCTGTTGCCCAGGGTGTTGCCCTCGGCGAAGCGGAAGGTGCCGCTTGGGTTTATGCCAGATTGGCGGCAGTCGCGGCGAAGGCCTTTACCTTCGGTACGCATTGGTACGTCGGACGTGGCTGGGCTGTAGCGGCTGCATCCGTTGAGGCCACGGCTACCCAGAATCTCAACGCCGAGGGTCATGCCACTGCCTCTGCCACGCCGACTGCGCTGGCCCAGTTGGAGGCCTACGGTCAGGGTGTTGCAGAACCTGCCCAGGCTCTGCTCGATAGCGATCCCATCCTTGAGTCCGACGGGGTGTTGTACCGGTTCGGTCGTTCCAACGTCCGCGCTGCTGCCGAGCCTACGGCGACCTGCTACGTCTACTCGGTAATGCTGGCTGTCGGCTTTGCGAACGTAAGCGCCCAAGCCCAGGCCCGGCGGGCTGCTTCCGGTCGCACTTCGGGCGTTGCGCTCGGGGTTGCGGATACCGAGCGTGTGGTTCCGTTTGAAGGGGCAGTTGTCGTCGGCGCTGCGGCTCATGGCTCGGCCCGCGCCAAAGCCAGTGTGCTCGGCCGCGTGAGAACCAACACCCGCGCTGAGGTTGCTCCGGCGAACATCGTCTACATCGTGAGCGGTTCTGTGAACGTCGATTCGCAGGCCGGCGCGGTATCCACGCGCGTTGTGATCGAGACCGCCCCCGGCACTGCCGGTGGCACTGCGCTGGCCGCACCGGCCAAGGCAGCAAATGCCGCTGTTGGCAGAGCCCAGGCGACAACTTCGGGCGCTGCCGGGACTGGCGCAGTTGTTGCCCGCTTTGCGGCAATCGGCGCATCGGGCGGGCATTCACTCCCTTCGGCTACTGCGGCGTTGCATCCGAAGATTCCTGTTTCTGGTACGGCTACCGCAGAAGCCTTCTGCGAGGGCACCAATGTCGTCGGCTTTGCCGATCAACCGTTGGGCGCTCGGGTGATCCGCGTCGAGTCTGCACTCCGAACTACCACAGTCCAATCCTCCACGCGCGTGGTCGCGGTGGCGGGCTTTAATCGTCAGCTTGCGGCGTGATGGAGGCGTATGAGCGTTTTCAATAAGCAACCCGGCGACGTGCTGGATTACGACGTGGATATGAGCGGCTGGTTCGCTGATATCCCTGGCGATGATATCCAGAGCGTTGACATCACCATTACCAGTCGCACCGAGCCCGTACCGGCGTTGGTTGTCGGCCCCGCACCGCATCCAGATGTGGTGCTGGTCGGCGAGCAGCCCACGCGCTTCAAGGTGTGGCTCGGCGGTGGCACGGATTTCACTGATTACAAGGTTACCTGCCTCGTCCGAACTGAGCAGGATCGCGCCAAGGAGGTCGAGTTCCAGATTAAGGTACGAAATAAATGAGCCGAGCGAACTTTGTTCAGGTACAGCTGGCTGCGGCTGCTACCGACACCCAAACCACGCTGTCTGTCAAAGCGCCAGTGGGCGGCTTCAAGGCACCTCCGGTTGACGGCGGTCGCCTGGTACTGACTGATTCTCCCGGTCGCCCTATGGCGTTTGAGGTGATCACCTATACCGGGCGCACTGGCACTGGCCCTTATACCCTGACCGGGGTGACCCGCGGTCTGGAGGGTACAGTCGGCTTGGCCTGGGGCATCGACACCTTCGCGATGATGACTCTCACCGTGGCGGAGTTCGATGCGGCGATCCAGGCGGCGATTGACGGTCTTACTGCGGCTGATATCCCTGCACTCGATGCATCGAAAATCACCACTGGAGTGCTGGCGGCGGCTCGTATCCCGACGCTAAACCAGGATACCACCGGGTCTGCTGCGAGGCTGACGACTGCCCGCACGATCAACGGCACCTCTTTTAACGGCACCGCAGATATTACAACCCAGAAGTGGGGTACGTCGCGCTCACTGGTATTTACTGGCGATGTATCTGGGGGGGCGTCAGTTGACGGCTCAACTGCGGTAGCTTTCGCAATGACTCTCGCTAACAGCGGTGTAACGGCGGGCACATATCCGAAGGTGACGGTTGACGCCAAAGGGCGAGTGACTGGCGGGGCGGCGTTGTCGGCGTCCGACATCCCATCGCTCGATGCCTCCAAGATTGTCTCCGGCACCCTCAATGCCGCTCGCATCCCAACGCTGAACCAGAACACCGCCGGATCAGCCGGCGCCTTGGCCCGGAAGGACACACGGAGCCAGGACCCAATCCCGGCTGAGTACGAAAACGATGGCGTTACGTATCACTTCAAGTACAACGCGACAACCGGCTTTACCGCTGGTGGCGGCACCTACCACCGGCTCCTAAACCTCGATGCGTGGGTCGGCACCAGCGGCGGTTTGTCCTCCCAGCTGGCGTTCGGAGACAACGGGGCGGTAGGCATTCGCACAGCCACCAGTGACACTGTTTGGGGGCCTTGGCACACTTTCTACACTACGGCCAACAAGCCAACCGCGGCTGATGTCGGTCTGGGTAACGTGGATAACATCGCTGACAATGAGAAGAGTGTGCTCAGCGCTGCAAAGCTGGCGACTGCTCGCACTATCGGCGGCGTGAGCTTCGATGGCTCTGCCAATATCAACCTGCCGGGTGTGAATGTTACGGGGAACCAGAACACCACAGGTAACGCGGCGACTGCGACCAAGCTGGCGAGCATCGGCACCTCGTTTTCTGGCGAATACCCGCTGACGATCAATGCCGGTGGCGTCATCTACAGCCATACCGATATCACGTTCAAAGGGTCAACAGGCGTTCTTACTGCGCCGAAGTTCTCGGGTGACGGTAGCCTGCTGACTGCGATCAACGCGAGCGCTCTCACCGGCACAATCGACACCGCGCGACTCCCGGCTGCCGCTTTGATCGGCGACACAACCTATTCAGCCGGCACTGGGTTGTCGCTTGCCGGCACCACTTTTTCTCTCGCAAGACCGCTGTTCCCTATCGGTCTGGCAAGCTATTCGACCTCGACCGCTGACGTGTCGGCCGCAGGTGGCTTTAGCGTGAATTACCTGTCGTCCGGCGCGACTGATAAGCCTACCGGCACCGATCATGCCCTGCTTACTATGGCCTACAACTCTTCCTTCATGTTCCAGTTTGCCGGCGACTGGAGGACGAACAAGCTGTACACCCGAACCAAGAACTCAGGGGTGGTTAGCTCTTGGAAGGAGCTTCTGACGACCGATGGTGATGGCAGTCAGTTGACCAACATTAACGCCTCCAACATCGCGACCGGAACCATCAGTGCTGCGCGTATCCCGACACTGAACCAGAATACTACCGGCAATGCAGCGACAGCGACCAAGCTGGCGACTGCTCGCACTATTGGCGGCGTGAGTTTTGACGGCACGGCAAATATCAACTTGCCGGGTGTGAATACTGCGGGGAACCAGAACACGACTGGCTCTGCTGCATCGCTGACTACCGCTCGCAGCATCACAGCGACGGGCGACGGCAGCTGGACGGTATCCTTCAACGGGTCGGCCAACGTGTCAGCAGCGTTCACTTTGGCGAGCACTGGCGTGGTCGCGGGCACCTACCCGAAGGTGACTGTGGACGCCAAAGGGCGTGTTACTGCCGGCGCTGCGTTGGTTGCTGGGGATTTGCCCTCGCATGGCCATAGCGCATCAGACATTACCTCCGGCGTACTTGACCCTGCGCGTTTGCCCGCTGAGGCACTTGTCGGCGACACCACATATTCAGCGGGTGTTGGTCTGTCGCTGTCCGGCACCATATTTTCGATTGCTCCGGCTACTGCGGATAACCCCGGCGGCGTAAGGCTTGGCTCTGATGTGGAGCAGACTGTCGCGCCTGTCGCGGTGACATCCAGCGCATCGCGTACTTACGCGGTTCAGATGAACGCGGATCAGCGGCTGGTGGTCAACGTACCGTGGTCGAACACCACTTACAGTGAAATCAGTGAAGCGGAAATTACCACTGGTACGGCGTCTACTGCCCGAGCTATTAGTGCTCGCCGGTTGACGTTTGCTTTGGCGGGTAAGGCGGATGCTTCACATACCCATGACTATCTGCCGTTGGCCGGTGGCACTGTGACGGGTGACGTAGTGCTCTCCAGCGCTACCGCTTCGACCAGCCCGACTACCGGTGCGCTGAAAGTCACTGGCGGTGTTGGCGTAGGCGGCGCTATCTACGCGGCAGGAAACATCGGTGGCTTGTCCGATATTCGGGTGAAGACCAACATTGAGGTGATCGAGAACGCGCTGGATAAGGTAGATCAGCTGCGCGGTGTGGTGTTTGACCGTACCGATATCGACCTCCGTCAGACCGGTGTGATCGCCCAGGAGGTGCAGGCTGTACTGCCAGAAGCCGTAAGTGACGACGGTGAGCACCTCACGGTGGCTTACGGCAACATGGTCGGCCTGCTGATCGAGGCGGTGAAAGAGCTGCGGGCGGAAGTGAATCGCCTCAAGGGAGGTGCGTGATGGCACTTCCCAGTTCTGGGCAGATCACGTTTCAGGACATTGCTACGGAACTGGGGCTGACCGGCCCCATTTCCCTCGATCAGGCCGAGGTGCGAGCGCTGGCCGGCATTCCCTCTGGCCCGATTAGCTTGGCGGACTTGCTCGGGAAGAGTGCTTTGCTCTTCTCCGGCACTCTGACTATTGGCTACCAGCCCTATGTGGCCGACAAGCTCTCTACACCGGAAATGCGTGGGTGCTTTAGCCGCTACAGAAGTCCGTTCTACGTCCCCAACAACAACCCGATAGGCGCTATCGCCCCTTCGACCGTAGAGGGTTCTAGTGTCTACATACTGGGTGAGGAGCACAACGATCTAGCGGCAACTAAGCTGTTCATTTTTGCCGTGTCGGGGCAGACAATCCCGCTGGATTTCTTCTCCGTACTTCGCGTTAAGAACGGGTCTACGGTAGTCGCAGAGCTGCTGCCGGCCAACGCGACCGCTGAGCGGGTTAATTTGGCTCAGATAAATGATAACCAAACGCTCTATCCGGCAACCCGGTGGACTTGGACGCTAACTAGCAAGGGGCAAATCCTCCCCACCTCCGGCACACGAACCATTGAAATTGGATAACCTCAAATGACCCAGAAAGGCACCTTTATGACGCTGATGCAGCTTGGTCTGCTGGCGTTTATCCCTTACGCGGTGGCCACGGGCACCGCAGCACACTGGCTGTTGGCCGTTTCCATGTACGCCCTCTACGCCGGTGTCGGAACCGTAGTCACTATGCACAGGTTGCTGGCTCACCGGGCTTTTGAAGCGCCGCTGTGGTTCCGCTGGTTTGGTACGTTTTTTGGCACCGTGGGCAGCCTGCTGACGCCGCTGGAGTGGGTGCAGCAGCACGTTGACCATCACCGTTACGTCGATACACCGAAAGACCCCCATTCACCCGTGATCCTCGGCTGGAAGGCGCTGTTCTTCTGCTTCCACAGCCAAGGCACCGGGACGATTGCCGTGATGCGTTTGGCCAAGGAGCCGTTTATGCGCTTCATGCACCGCTGGTTTTACCCCATCCTGGCCGGGTATGTCGCGCTGCTTTGGCTTTTTGGCGGTCTTGAGCTGGTGACCTTTGCGTGGGCTATCCCGTGCCTCGGCGCTCTATGGGGACAAATCCTGATCGTGTTCGCCCATGATGACATGGGGCCGAAGAACTCGGGTTCGTTGAACGGCCTGCTGACGTTTGGTGAGAACCGCCATGTCCGCCACCACGAAGACCCGAGGGACATCACCCAGGATGGCTTGGCCTACTGGTTCATCCAAAAAATCAGGACTGACAAATGATTACTGAGCTGCGTCGAATGCCGGTTGTAGATTCCGCCGGGAAAAAGGTCTGGATTATCCCCGACCTTTGGCTTGCCTGCCTGCGCGTGGAGCTTGCTGTCGGGGAGCCATACGAGGTCTACAACCCGGACGGTCATCCGTTCGTGTCTTCCGGTTTTGCCGATGGTGATATCGGGCCTTTGCGCTCGGCCACGGTTATTGCCCCCGGCGGTCGTATCAAGGTGCATAACGCGCTGCTGGAGGGGCCTACGATCTGGGAAGGCTCGCTTAACCCCGTCTGCAACGGCGTTTTTATCAAGGCGAGGGTCGAGTTTGAGGCCGAAGTGCCCAGCCTACTGCTTTGCGCCAGCCCCGCGCCTGACCTCACTCGGTTTGAGGGCAAAATCTTGGAGCGATTGATCATCCGCGCGGGGGAAAGCTACACCTTCGCCCCGGGTGCTGTTGGTTTTGCTGTGGTTTACGGTCCAGATGAAATGCGCGGCTTCGGCGTTTTGCCGGGTGATACCCTGGCCCCTGACGAGGACATGGTTATTGCGCTTGTGAGTGAAGGGGGTGCGTAATGGCGTTGTCACTGCGGCGTTTGGACATTGCGGCTGGCGATCAGGTTGTGTTGGCTTACGCAGAGGGTGCTCGCGCGGTTTACCTTATCCACGGCGAGCACCCACAGCTGATTTACGGTAACCCGGCTCCACTTAGTCCGGGCGAAGTCAGGACTGTTACTGCTGACACTGCCATCGGGATCGGCGTATTTGAGGAGCAGGGTGATGGCGTTCGTTGACCCTACGGCGCATCCTTTCACCCGGGAGTTATGCGCCGAGCTTACCGGCGAGCTGGAGCCGCTTCGGCAGGCCGCTGCGGCAATGCGCTTTATCGAGTGGCCTGAGCCGATCTATTCAGGCCAGTGGGATGTGTCTTCGTTCAAGTACAGGCATCGGCTTTTTTCTGACGAGTTCGGGGCTGTTGACCCCGGCCAGTTTGCCGCGATTCAGCGCCCTGAGATTCAGACTTTCGGCTTTTCGCTACTCGGCGCAGGGGCCGAGATTCGTTGGCATCAGGGCAATGCCGGGGATATCTGGCGTTTGCACCTCGGGCTGGACTGCCCGGACGGTGATTGCGCATTACAGGTGATGGGTGAGATTCGTCATTGGTGCAACGGTGAGTTTTTGATGTTCAACGACCAGGACGCGCACCGCGCCTGGAACCGGACGGATCGTGATCGCCTCATTCTGCTCGTGGATATCTCGAAGGCCGCATTGGCTCTATAGCTGGCGGCGTCATTTCGTGTAAGGTAGAATATCAGCACTGCTAATATGCGCAGGGCGGCGCGTTATGACGAGGTGCCCTGTGGCTATCCCAGCATTGCTTCTACCTATCCTTTCGCAGCTTGCATCCAACGGATTGCAAGTCGTGGCGGATGCTGTGCAGGCGAAGGGGAAGGCGTTTGTCGAGGACAAGCTCGGCGTCGAACTCAAGCCTGACATGACCGCCGAGGAGCTGGCGGCTATCCGTAGCGCTGCACTGGCGCACGAAGCCGAACTGACTCGGGCTCTGGAGCAGGCGATTACTGCTCGACATCAGGCCGACATGACCAGCGACAGCCGTCTGTCGAAGAACATCCGCCCCATTTCCCTCATTTACCTCATGGGCCTTTTCACGATGGCCTTTCTCATTGATGTCCCCGAAACCGTATTGACCATGTTGCGTGACCTGCTGATGTCCGTGTTCATGTTCTATTTCGGCAGCCGCACCGTCGAGAAACTGTTTTTGAATTACCGGAGCAATCGCAATGATCGAGCATGAAGGTCGAACGTATTTCACCGACAAGGAACTGGGTTGCAAGCACTGCGGCAAGGTGATTCTTGCTGACGGGTTCGCTGAGGCGCTGCTCGATCTGCGTCTGGAGTATGGCAACGCGATGATTCCCAGCTCCGTGTGCCGGTGTAAGGAACACAACAAGGCTGTGGGTGGTCACCCGCGCAGCCTGCACGTCTGCGATTTCCCTGCGCATCCCACTGGCGGGTGCTGCGCGATGGACGTTCGCTGGCGACATATCCCCGACGAAGACAAGTTGAAATTCGCCCGCCTCGCGTGGAGCAAAGGGTGGGCTGTTGGCTTGCACGATGGCTTTTGTCATATCGACCGCCGCGCTGACCACGGTCTGCGTAAGGCTTGCTTCCTCTACGGCGCCTGGTCGCGCGGTTTTGGCCCTGCGGAGGTCGTGCGCTGATGGAAAGCGGATGGATGGACAAATTCTGGAACCTGGTCTCGGCCACCCACATTGGGTGGATGTGGTTCCTTCTTATCGCGGCGTGGGGCGGCACCGCGAACTATATCTCCCGCCTCAAGCGGCAGGGGGCGCCTTTTAGCCTTATGGAACTCATCGGCGAGTGGACAGTATCAGCCTTCGCGGGCGTGATCACTGCATACGTCTGCATGGAAATGAACTTCTCGTTCTACGCCACGGCAGCATTGGTGGGTGTAGCCGGCCACATGGGTGGTCGCGGCATCGCCCTGATGGAATTGTTCATCGAGAACGAACTCCAGCGTCGTTTTGGTGGTAAGAAATGAGGTTGCGACTCGTTGACTTCGGCGGCATGGCTCCGGCGATTGAACCCCGCCGATTGGCCGATAAACTGGGCACTTTGGCTCGGAACACGGGGTTTGAGTCAGGCACTCTCGGCCCCGCAACCATTGGCGTTCAGCCTTCGGCGGCTTTCTCGCCGCTGACATCTTCCGTGCGCAGTATTTTGCGTCCGGCCAACGGTGATACCCGGTTGGCGTTCACTACCGACACCACAGGCGAGGCGTTCGCTTCTATCGTGGCCCCGAGCGACGCCTGGGGGCGGGTCTACTACACCACGGCTGCTGGGCCGCGCTTTACGGTGGCGGAGAACTACATTCAGGGCGGGCTGAAAATCAACCCGGTCAGCTACAAGCTGGGGATGAAAACGCCGCAGGTGGCGGTAATCGTCGGGGTGCCCCAGTTCACGCTGGACGAGGGGGTTACTGCCGACACTGTGCGGGTGGCTTACATCTATACCTATGTCGACAAGTTCGGACATGAGGGTGCCCCGTCGCCGGCTTCTACCCTTGTGGAGCTGCCGTACAACGCTGATTTCTCGTGCAAGCTGACTTTCACCGCTGAATCGTTGCCCGACACCAACGTCACCGATGGCAAGCGGCGGATTTACCGCGCGGCCTATGACGGCACCGCTTCGCGTTGGCAGTTCATCGCGGATGTCCCGCTGCCGACGCTGGAGTGGAACGATACCGTCGCGCTGGGTGAGGAGGGCGAGGAGCTGATCAGCATGGATTGGGTGCCGCCGCCTGTATTGGCGCAGATGGTGCCGGTCGCTTCCAATTTTGTCGCGGGCTTCCACGACAACATCCTGTGTTTCAGTTCGCTTCGCCTGCCGCATGCTTGGCCGGAGGCGTATCGCTACCCGCTCAAGTACCGCATTGTTGGGCTGCGGCCTACCCAGAACGGTTTGCTGGTGGCCACTTCGGGCAAACCATACTGGGCGTTCGGTGCCGACCCCGAGTCGGCCGTGCCGGTTGAAATCGACGCGAACCACCCATGTTTGTCGGCCAAGAGCATGGTGGATATGGGCAGTTATGTCGTTTACGCCAGCACTGATGGGCTGGTCGCGGTTACCGGCCAGGAAGCCCAGGTGCTGACCAAGGATTTCATCGACCGCAACACCTGGCTGCGTGATTTCAACCCGAGCGCGATTGTTGCCTTTGCCTACGAGGGCCGCTATGTGTTCAGCGTCGGCTCGGCATGGTGGATGTTTGATCCGAATGACGGCAATGGTTTCTCGACCCTAACCGATATCCCGGTGGCACCTACTCAGCTGCGCCAAGCGTATTACGACGCCAAGCGCGACGTGACTGTGCTGCTGGACACTTCGGGCAAGGCCTTTGATGTCGTGTCGAAAGATGGCGGCAGTTTCACTTGGGCGTCGAAGCTGTTTGAGACGCCGCCGGTTAATTTCTCCCGCGCTCGCGTGTTGAGCACCCGGTATCCGGTGACACTGACTGTTCGCGGTAGCGCCGAGCATTCCTATCAGGTCCAGAATGAGCAGCCGATTGTGCTGCATGGCGGTCAGCCTTCGCGCACTTGGCAGGTTCAAGTGTCAGGTGACGGGCGTGTCACCGAAATCGGGCTTGGGCAGAATCCGAGGGAGCTGCTGGAATGATCAAGAAGCCTTTGGCGTCTATCCCGGAGCCACCGCGCAATACCGATCCGGCGCTGCGCAACATGCTTATGGCGATCAAGGAGGCGGTCGAGGTGCGTCTCGGTCGCCGCGGTGACCCCCTGGAAGAAGGGGTTACCAAGCGGGATTTGATCGAGTCTGGCATTGCCAAACTGGGCTCGCCGGCCAGGGCTTCGTTGGAACCGGTTGTGGTGGTGGACGAGGGGACACGGATTGTTCCCCCGGCCCCGCTTGGCTTTACCGCCGAGCCGGCTTTCGGCGGTATCCAGTTGTCGTGGGAGGACCCGTTCGCTGCATACGGTGTGCATGGCTACACCGAGATTTGGCGAGCGGAGAGCAACAATCCGCTGGAGCGAGTGTTGCTTAACAGTTCGCGCGGGTCGGCGTACTTTGACCGCTTGCCGGATACCGAAATCACCGAGTATTGGTACTGGATTCGGTTCGTCAGCATCCACAATCGCATGGGCGCATTCTCGCTGCCTTTTAATGTACAGCGCCTTGAAGACATCGGCTACCTGATTGAACAGTTGAGCGGCCAGATCGACCAGTCGATGCTGGCGGAGGAGTTCAACCAGAGCGTTTCGCTGCTCCAGAATAGTTGGTCGATCAAACTCGATCCGAGCGGCAATTACGCTTCCGGGTTTATCACTTACAACGATGGGCTCTCGTCCAGTTTTGCTGTTTTGGCTGACGAGTTTTCAGTCGGCTCGCCTGCGGTGGGTAAGGTGAAGCCCTTCATCATTTCCGGCGGTACGGTCTACATCGACACGGCGATGATCCGCGATGCTTCTATCCAGCAGGGTAAGCTCGGGCCTATCACGTTCGGCAAGATCACTGACGCCGCCGGCAACCCGGTCACTACTTTGTCGGGCAAACTGCGGGCAGATGCCATTGACGTTGAAAATCTGCGCGTGACTGACGCCAATATTGCCGGGGTGATCAAATCCAACACGGTGGCGAGTAATGGTCAGCCTCGCTGGCTGCTGGACAAGAACGGCGGCATGACCTTGAACGGCTCCGGCGCTGGCGGGCGCATGGAGATTCGTGACTCGGTGATCAAGGTGTTCGATGCGCGGGGGCGGTTGCGTGTGCAGATCGGGGATATGAACGCATGAATCTTGCGTCGATTACGACTTGGGATGCCGCAGGCAATGTCACATTCTCCACGGAGATTCGCACTGTCCGCCTGACTGGCGTTCTGGACATCCCATCCGGTAGCACTGGTTCGGTGCCACTCAGCGATTTGCCCAGTGGGCTGGAAGGTCTTGGGTTGTTCCCTTCGAACCCATCGCTTGCATCGAATATGGCTCCCTATTGCTGGACGGCGAACGGTAATTTCAACTGGCGCGGGGGCGTCGGGGATTTCTACTTGGCGGTGCTCGACATTGCCGGTCTGGGCGGTTCCCTCGATATCAGCAACACGGGGGGTTGAGGATGACGTTCGGCCTCTTGATCGAAAATCCGAACATTAACCGCGTGATCTTGGACGAAAACCATCCGATCTATGTGGCCCCGCCACTGCGGGTGGTGAACTACAAGTCGTGGGATAGCTTGTTTGGCGATTGGAAATACTCGCCGTCAGGTGGTAGGTGGGGGCAGTGGCAGCAGTTCGAGTTGAGGTTCCAATTCCCTCTTACCGGCGAATTACCGCCCATGCTTATGGTCAGCAGTAATCATCCGCTTCCGGCAGTGGAGGGTAACTCTAGCTGGTCGGTCTCCCGTCCGTGGCCTGCGACGTTTGAGGCGTGGCCACTTGGTGTGCCGGGCGCCTGGAATGGATTTTTCGTCCGTACTTGTCACCCGCGACTGAACCTTGGCGCCGGCCGCCTCCCTAACCTGAGTCGGTATTTTATGGTTGTCGGGTATGGAGTGGAACCTCGCCCTGGCGATTATGGGATTCTGGTCCGCAACGCCGACGGGGTGGTTGTGTTTAACTCCAACTCGAACGTTGTTTTCGGCGCTGGTGCCAGTTCCGACTGGCGGTACATCCAGCGTACCGGGGCCGGGAGCATTGGGTACACCGCGACTTATCAACTCCCAGTGTCTATCCCGAGCGATTGCTATTGTTCAGTGATCCCTACCCAACGCTACCGACGCTACAACGGGGAGTACGGTGAAGTCGGCATGTTTACCTACCGTGGACGCACCCAGCGATACATCTGGGGCGGTCGCTCCGGCACTCCGGCCTTTACCCCAATGATCTGGGTAAGGCCGTCTCGTCCTGTCGAGTGGTGGTGATCGGCTCGTACCAATTTTTGTACCAAAAGAGGGTGCCGGGGGGCGATCAAGGGTGAATCCCCTCCTGGGAACCCTTGACTAGATACCCCCCGACACCCGAACATACCCATCTGAGGACGTACACGGCGCCGCAGAAGAAGTTTCGTGCCCGCGACGAGGCCGAAGTGCTGGACGAGATTCGCCGGGTTGGCGAGCGCTATATCGTGAATCGCATTTTTCTCGCCGACGGGGATGCGATGGTCCTGCCGACCCATCGTTTGCTGCGGATTCTCGAAGCCATTGCCGAGCACATCCCGAGCGTCGAGCGGGTGACCTCGTACTGCCTGCCGCGCAATCTCAAGCGCAAATCGGTTGAAGAGCTGAAAGAGTTGCGTGAGGCCGGCCTGGCGATGCTGTATGTCGGTGCCGAGTCAGGCGATGACGAGGTGCTTGAGCGGGTTAACAAGGGCGAGACAGCCGCTTCGACAGCCGATGCCTTGATCAAGGCGGGGGAAGCTGGCTTGAAGCGTTCGGTGATGATCCTCAATGGCCTAGGCGGTCTGTCGCTTAGCAAGCAGCACGCGCTGAACTCCGCCAAATTGCTGAACCAGACCCAGCCGGAGTTCGTGTCGACGCTGGTCGTCAGTTTCCCCCAGGGGATGGAGCGATTCCGTGAGCGTTATCCGGATTTTGTCGAGTTGAATCAGCAGCAACTGTTCTCCGAGCTGCGCCAGTTCGTTGCCGAGCTGGCGCTGGACAACAGCACGTTTCGCAGCGACCATGCATCCAATGCCCTGGTCTTGAAGGGCGAGCTGGGGCAGGACAAGGACCGGTTGCTGGCGCAGATCGATCACGCCATCAGTCGGCCTGATCAGGCGGGCCTGCGTCCAGAATGGATGCGCGGACTCTAGGAGATGCTATGCGCTACGCATTGATGCTGTTGGCAGTGTTGCTACTGTCGGGCTGCATGAAGCCCTCCGATCTGCAGGATCAGGCCGGCTACTATCTGGGTGATGCCGGCGTGCTCAACCATTACCGCATCAAGCGCAGCAGCACCTGGGTTATTCAATCCGACTCCAAGCTCTATATTGCCCAGGGGCATTTCCTGCCCGTCGGCAATCCCTATGCCCGTCCCAATGTGGTTGCCGAGGAAGCCTTTGCCGCAGCCGTCGAAGTCTTTCCTGTTGTGCGCCGTGCCCAGCAGCCGCTGGGGCTGGAGGAGGCGCTGGCCGAGGCTCGCAGTTTCGGATACGACTACCTGCTCTACACACGGTTTGCCGCAGCAGATGATGCCGTGGGCAGTATCGAAGAGTGGGAAGAGTCCGGCCAGTGGGGGGATCTCGGGCTGGATCGGGGCGTGCTGCAACTGATGCTGCTGGAGGTCGGTACTCGCCACCTGGTCGATTTTGCCCGTATCGAGACACGCGGTGGCTTCCTGCAGTTTTACAAGGCCTCGCCCGAAGACCTGCTGCGCCCGCCGCTGCAGGATTATACCGGTCAACTGCTGGGACGCTGAGGGCGTCCGGTCAGGAGGAAAAATGTCCGATCGTGCACCGCCGCCGCAGTCGCTGCTCAATAGTCTGCCGCAGCGCGGAGAGTTGCAGCGCCGTGAGCCTGCGCCCGTGCATTTGTGGAATCCGCCGCTCAGTGGCGAGATGGATATGCGTATCGCCCGTGACGGCACCTGGTATCACGAGGGTGATCCGATCCGGCGCCTGGCGCTGGCGCAGCTGTTCTCAACCATCCTCAGGCTTGACGAAGACGCGCGCTACTACCTGGTAACGCCGGTGGAGCGCTGGGCGATCCAGGTCGACGACGCGCCCTTTGTCGCCGTCCGCCTGTCTGTCAGTGGCGAGGGTGAGCAGCAGCAACTGCTGTTTCATACCAGCCTCGAGGATGAGGTCCCGCTTGATGGGGAGCATCCATTGCGCGTTGAGCTTGATCCGCAATCCGGGGAGCCGTCTCCCTACATCAGAGTTCGCGCCAATCTGGACGCACTGATAAGTCGCACGGTGTTCTACGAATTGGCCGACCTGGCGGTTGAGGCCGAAGTCGCAGGTGTGCAGCGAATCGGTGTATGGAGTGGTGGCCGCTTCTTTCCGATAGACGGCGCCGATTAGGTGCGCGATCTGCGCCGGCGTGCCAGTACAGGGCACGCCGGGACAGTACTCTCCTGTTGTTAACGCTCTGCCTGGTTGTCAACCCGGAAAACACAAAAAAGCGTGTTTTTTTGATGTTGATATTTACCATATGTGGGTCTAGCATTGCCCGGAATGCACAACAAATAGTGTTTTGTCGGCCGGGATGCGTACAGGTCAAAAGCCTTTGCGTCAAGCCCTAGATGGTGGTTCAGGTCGCGTTTTCAGGAGACAGAAATGAGTCAAACAGCCAAGGTGCAGCGCCTGCATAATGTGGTGACCAGCATCCCTTTGCAGCCCGCGTCAGAAGACATTTGGGATACCAAATACCGCCTCAAGACCAAGGATGGCAAAGCCATCGACAAGTCGGTTGACGAGACGTTTCAGCGTGTCGCTCGTGCCCTGTCCGAGGTGGAAGCACCGGAGCTGCGCGAGGAGTGGTACGAAAAGTTTCTCTGGGCACTGCGTCACGGCGCGATTCCGGCTGGCCGTATTACCTCCAACGCCGGGGCACTTGAGCACAAGCCGGCGACCTCGACGATCAACTGCACCGTGTCGGCGACCATCGGCGATTCGATGGACGACATTCTCGCCAAGCTGCACGAAGCGGGTCTGACTCTCAAGGCCGGTTGCGGTATCGGTTACGAGTTCTCCACCCTGCGTCCGAAGGGCGCCTACGTCTCCGGCGCCGGTGCCTATACCTCGGGCCCGCTGTCGTTCATGGATATCTACGACAAGATGTGCTTCACCGTGTCCTCTGCCGGTGGCCGCCGTGGAGCCCAGATGGCGACATTCGATGTCGGTCATCCGGACGTGATGGACTTTATTCGCGCCAAGCGCGAAGGCGGCCGTCTGCGCCAGTTCAACCTGTCATTGCTGATCACTGAAGAGTTCATGAAGGCGGTTGAGGCCGATGCCGACTGGCAGCTGGCGTTCCCGCTGAATCAGGCCGAGATGGAAGCCGATGGCGTTGACGTCAACGATGCGGAACAGGTGATCTGGCGCGAGTGGCCGAGCAACGAGCGCTATGTCAGCCGCGCGGATGGCCTGGTTGCCTGCCGTATCTTCCGCACCATGAAAGCGCGTCGTATCTGGGACATGATCATGAGTTCCACCTACGACTTCGCCGAGCCTGGCTTCATCCTGATTGACCGTGTCAACGAGATGAACAACAACTGGTTCTGCGAGGAGATTCGCGCAACCAACCCCTGTGGTGAACAGCCGCTGCCGCCCTATGGCGCCTGCCTGCTGGGTTCGATCAATCTGACGCTGTTCGTTCGTGACCCGTTCACCGAAAAGGCCCGGTTTGACTGGGACGAGTACCGTCGCGTTGTCGACATCTTCACCCGTATGCTGGACAACGTGGTCGAGATCAACGGCCTGCCGCTGGAGCAGCAGCGCAACGAGATCTACCGCAAGCGCCGTCACGGTATGGGCTTCCTGGGCCTTGGCTCGGCCATGACCATGCTGCGCATGAAATACGGTGAGGCCGCCTCCCTGGAGTTCACCGAGCAGGTGTCCCGCGAGATGGCCATGCAGGGCTGGCGTACCGGTCTGGCGCTGGCAGAGGAAAAGGGCGCCGCGCCGATCATGGACGAAGAGTTTGTGGTGACCGAGGCGATGCTGGCCAAGCGTCCGGAAATGGTTGCTGACGGTATCAAGGCCGGTGACAAGGTCGCTGGCAAGGTGCTGTGGGCCAAGTACAGCCGCTATATGCAGCAGGTGGCAGGCGAAGATGCCGAGCTGGCCGCTGCACTGGCCGAGAAAGGTTCGCGCTTTACCCACCACAGCTCTATCGCGCCTACCGGTACTATCTCGCTGTCGCTGGCCAATAATGCTTCCAACGGTATCGAGCCGAGCTTCGCGCACCACTATTTCCGCAATGTGATCCGCGAAGGCAAGAAGTCGAAAGAGAAAGTTGACGTGTTCAGCTTTGAACTGCTGGCGTACCGTCATTTCATCAATGCTGATGCGCTGCCGAGCATGGACGCCGAGTCGCGCAACCTGCCGGAGTACTTCATCGCCGCTGATGACGTGTCCCCGACTCAGCACGTTGACGTCCAGGCCGCGGCTCAGAAGTGGATTGACTCGTCGATCTCCAAGACGGCGAACGTGCCGACCGACTACCCGTATGAGTCCTTCAAGGACATCTACATGTACGCCTTCCACAAGGGGCTGAAGGGTTGCACGACCTTCCGTTTCAACCCGGAAGCATTCCAGGGCGTACTGGTCAAGGAACAGGATCTGGCCAACACCACCTACCGCTTCAAGCTGGACGATGGCACCTTCATCGAGGCCAAGGGTGGCGACGAGATCGAGTATGATGGCGAGCTGCACACCGCCGCCAACCTGTATGACGCCCTGAAAGAAGGCTACTACGGCAAATTCTGAACCCGTGCCGCTGCGGCGGCACACGGTAGTTCGCAAACCTGATGAACCGGCCACGCCCAGGCGTGGCGAGGAAGTGAAAGACATGGCACTGAAGATCAACAGCAAGATTGTCGACTATGCTGTAGTCAAACCCGATGAACCGGCCAAGGCCCCGGAAGCCAAGGCTGCTCCGGCGATCGAGGAAATGCACGAGAAGCTCAAGCGCCCCGAGTTTCTTGAGGGCTCGACCTACAAGATCAAGACTCCGACCTCGGAGCACGCGATCTATGTCACCATCAATGACGTCGTGCTCAACTCCGGCAGCGACCACGAGAGTCGTCGTCCCTTCGAAATCTTCATCAACTCCAAGAACATGGAGCACTATCAGTGGATTTCAGCCCTGACGCTGATTATCTCTGCTGTGTTCCGCAAGGGCGGTGACTGCACCTTCCTGGTTGAAGAGCTGCGCAGCGTGTTTGACCCCAAGGGTGGTTATATGAAGCGCGGTGGCCGCTGGAGCCCCTCGCTCGTCGCTGAAATCGGCGACGTGCTGGACCAGCACCTCAAGCGCATCGGCATGATCAAGGACGAGATGGACGATCACCAGCAGGCGTACCTTGAGCAGAAGCGCGCCGAGTTCGCCAATCTCAAGCCCCAGGCGCAAACTGAAGCCGACTGCGACGACAGCGCCAACGCCTATCCTGAAGGTTCGCAGATGTGCGGCAAGTGCCACACCAAGGCCGCGATCCAGATGGACGGCTGCCTGACCTGCCTGGCTTGCGGCGACAGCAAGTGCGGTTGATCAAACCTGCTCGCAGTGTCTGAAAAACGCGCCCTCAGGGGCGCGTTTTTTTGACCTGAAAGCAGCAAGCAGCAAGCAGCAAGCAGCAAGCCGCAAGCTGCAAGCTTCAAGCCAAAAGCCAAAAGCCAAAAGCCAAAAGCCAAAAGCCAAAAGCCAAAAGCCAAAAGCCAAAAGCCAAAAGCCAAAAGCCAAAAGCCAAAAGCCAGGGTTTGGTGTGGTAGCCTGGCTGCCATCGGGTGCTGCCCAAACTGAAAGTCAGGGTCTGCCGTGCAACAGGCGGTAAGGTCTTGCTCTTTCCGCAACCACAAACGCAAACTCTTGGCTTCCAGCTTGTTTTTGCTTGAAGCTTGTCGCTTGTCGCTTGTCGCTTGTCGCTTGTCGCTTGTCGCTTGCAGCTTGCAGCTTGCAGCTTGCGGCTAGCCTCAGCCGCTTGCCGCTGTAGCCATCCATTCATCCTCCCCATATCCCCCAACAGGGGGGCTGAACCTGCAGGGTTCCTGACCCTAGCATCAGGCTCCGACATTCAACGCGGGGTCTGGTCATGGCTTACCTGACGGTAAATAACGTTCGTCTGCACTTCGAGCGCTTCCCCCAGCCGGGCAAGCCGGTTCTGGTTCTGAGCCATTCACTGTTTTTTGACTGGCGGATGTTTGAGCCGCTGATCGAGTTGCTGCACCCGTATTTCGAGATCATTGCCTACGATCACCGGGGGCAGGGCTTGAGTAGTCGCAGCGGGCCGCTCGACATGGATTCGCTCACCGAGGATGTGGCAGCTCTCATCGATCTTCTTGACCTTGCGCCCTGTTACGTTGCAGGCAACTCCATGGGGGGCTTCGTTGCCTTGCGCCTTGCTGCCCGTTATCCCGAGCGTCTGGCGGGGTGCATAGTGATGGGCAGCAGCGCCGATCGGGAGCACCAACTGGCCGAGTTCGAGCCGCTGGTCAATCAGCTGGCTGCCGAAGGTGCCGCCGATCAGGTCGATACCCTGATGTACATCATGTTCGGGGATCAGACCCTGCGCAGCCCCGAGCACGCGGCGCTGTGCGCTCGGTGGCGTACGCACATGCGCAAGTTGGGGCCGGATATCGGCGTAGCTGCCAGGGAGGTCATCCATCGCGCCTCCGTACTCGATGAACTTGCCGGCCTGCGTGTGCCGCTGCTGGTCCTGGCTGGCGCTGAAGACCATGCCTACAGCACGGCGCTATCCGAGCAGATAGTCGAACGCAGTGGGCGCGGGCAGTGCAGGGTGATTTCGGCGGCCGGTCACTCGCTGGCGCTGGAGCAGCCGGCACAGGTTGCCGATGCGATTCGCCAGTTCGCTGCCGATGCCGTCTGAACGTCAATAAACAGATCTACGACAACAATAACGACAACAGAAGAGTCATGCCCATGAAGAAGTTGATTGCCTTTCCCCTGGTGGCGTCATTATGTGTGCTGGCGACTGCCGCACCCGCGGTTACAGTGGATAACGCCGCGATGCTGACGGTAGAAACCGATGGCAGTGAGTGGTTGAGCTACGATCGGACCTGGTCGCAGCAGCGCTTCAGCCCGCTGCAGCAGATCAATACCGGCAATGTTGATCAGCTTGGGCTGGCGTGGTCCATTGATCTGGACAATACCCGCGGGCTGGAGGCGACACCGCTGTATCACGATGGCGTGCTGTACACGTCGCTCTCCTGGAGTCGAGTAATGGCGGTGGATGCCGAGAACGGCAGCATTCTGTGGAGCTATGATCCCGGCGTAGACCGTGCACGGGGGCGCCAGGCGTGCTGTGACGCGGTCAATCGCGGCGTCGCACTGTGGAAGGGCAAGGTATACGTCGGTACGCTCGACGGCAGGTTGATCGCGCTGGATGCCAAAACCGGTAAGCCGGTCTGGACCCGGGAAACAGTCGACAGGGAGAAGCCCTACACCATTACCGGCGCGCCCCGTGTACTCAATGATATGGTCCTGATCGGCAACGGTGGCGCAGAGTTTGGTGTGCGCGGCTATTTCTCGGCCTATGATGCGGCGACCGGCGACATGCGCTGGCGTTTCTACACCGTACCGGCAGACCCGGCCCAGGGGCCTCAAGCCTCGCCTGCGCTGGAAAAGGCGCTGCCGACCTGGAGCGAGAAAACCCGCTGGGATCTCGGTGGCGGCGGCACCGCCTGGGACAGCATGGCCTATGATCCGGCATTGAATCTGCTGTATGTGGGCACCGGCAATGGCTCTCCGTGGAATCGCGAGGTTCGCAGCCCTGGCGGCGGCGACAATCTGTATCTGTCATCCATCCTGGCCCTGCGCCCCGAGACAGGCGAACTGGTATGGCACTACCAGACTACCCCGGGGGATAGCTGGGACTATACCGCAACCCAGCAATTGACCCTTGCCGAGCTGGAGATCGACGGCAAGCCGCGTCAGGTCATCATGCAGGCCCCGAAGAACGGCTTTTTCTATGTGCTTGACCGGGCGACCGGAGAGCTGCTGTCTGCCGAGAAGTTCGGCAAGGTGACTTGGGCAGAGCGTATTGACATGGCAACCGGGCGTCCTGTCGAGGCGCCAAATGCGCGTTACGAAACCGAGCCGGCACTGATCTGGCCAAGCCCTTTCGGCGCACACAACTGGCATTCGATGTCCTACAGCCCGCTCACCGGACTGGTGTATCTGCCCTATCAGGAGATACCTGCGACCTACGCCAACGAGGGCGGAAACTTCGTTGTACGTAATGCCTTCAACACCGGAGCCGGCCTGGAAAACCGGGGGCTTCCGCGCGAGTATGCAACCGGTGCCCTGATTGCCTGGGACCCGGTCAAACAGGCACCAGCCTGGCGGGTGGAACGGCCCAACCACTGGAACGGTGGCACTCTGGTGACCGCAGGTAATCTGGTTTTTCAGGGTACCTCGGCAGGTCAACTTGAGGCCTACAGTGCTGACGCGGGGCAGCCGCTTTGGCAATTCTCTACACAGACCGGCGTCATTGCCGCGCCCATGACCTATCGTCACAACGGCGAACAGTACATTGCCCTGATGGCAGGATGGGGCGGCGCTGCGGCGTTGTTTGGTGGCGATGCAGCCGTTGCTGTCGGCACGCGGAACGTCAGTCGCATGCTGGTGTTCAAGCTGGGTGGCAAGGCCGCGTTGTCGCCGGCACCGCTGCAGCAGCAGGTCGATCGGGTCCCGCAGCCGGTGGTCGCTGCCGCCACTGACATCAGCGCAGGGGCCGACCTGTATGCCACTTACTGCATGGTCTGTCACGGCGCTGGAGCAGTTGGCGGCGGCGTCATCCCGGATCTGCGTCATTCTTCCGACGCCGTTCGCGATGCCTGGGAAGCCATCGTTTTGCAGGGTGCGTTCAGCGGCAAGGGTATGGCCTCGTTTGCGGACAGCCTGTCAGCAGAGCAGGCCCGCCAGATCAAGCTGTACGTGATGCAGCGTGAATACGAGAGCGCCTTGCCAACCACTCAGGTCGAAACCGAGTGAGCCGTTGGCGTTCAGTCTGTGACTGGTGATGCTGATTGAGTATTTACTCTAAACAGTGCCGTTCGTATGATGGGGTGGCTGGCAATGGCGGTCACCCCTTCTCTCTGGCGCTGTTGCCGTGCGCTGTGCTGCCGCTCTGCTAGGGTAGGTAGTGGAATAACAAAAAGAGGCTGTCGCAGGCAGCCCGTGCTCGGCATGGATCGAATTCATGAACAGGAATCGCGTGGAATGGATTGCTCCGCAATCCTCCCCCGGGCAGGACGGGGGCAACGATCTACCGGTGTTGCTGACGACCAAAATCACCCCACCGCGTCGTGGCCGAGGCGTTCTTCCTCGCCCGCGTCTTGAGCAGCTTGCCGAGCGACTGACCGAGCGTCGCGTCGCCATTGTCGAAGCGCCACCGGGGTACGGGAAAACCACGCTAGCCGGCATCTGGGCCGAGCGTCTCAGCGGTCTGGGTCATGGGGTTGCCTGGTTGTCGCTGGATACCGAAGACAACAGCGCCCACCGTCTGCTGTATTACCTGTGTGGCGCTATCAATCATGTGTTCCCGTCGATTGCCAATCACTGTCTGGCGTGCGCTGCCCCCCTCTCAACCTGCAGTGCGCAGTGTCTGGCAAGCCTGCTGCTCGCCGATCTGGAGCAGCATGCGCAACCGCTGACGATCTTTGTCGATGATTATCACTGCATTGCGGATGATGTGCTGATCGAGGCGCTGCGTTTTCTGGTTCAGCGCGCGCCCGAGCACGTTCATCTGGTGTTTATTGGTCGCAAGGATTTGCCGGAGGCGATAGTCGAGCATTGTTATGCCGATGATCGGCTGGATATCGACGCGGCGCTGCTGCGGTTCGATAGCGATGAAACCCGCGATCTGCTGCGCAAGGGCGGACTGCAGCCCGAGCAGGGCGGTGACCTGTACAGCATCCAGCAGGCCGCTGATGGCTGGATAGCGGCATTGCGAGCGTACCTGCTGGCGCCGGCACCGGGTAGCGGGCGCTATATACCACGCAGTATCAGCAATCTGTTCGACGAGTTGCTGGGCCAGCTGGATGTCGATACCTGTCGAGCGCTCTGCTCGGTTGGGCTGCTGGAGAAGTTCAGCCTGCCGTTGCTGCGCAGCCTGCTGGGTGACTCTGCGGCAGAGGCGCTCCTGCAGCTTTTGCGGCGACGTCAATTATTCCTCAATGTGCTGGATGAACAGGACAGCTGGTTCAGCCTGCACCCGTTATTTCGTGAGCACCTGCGCAGCGCCTGTCTGGCCCGGGATGACGTTGCGGCGCGGCAGTTCCTGCTTGGCGCAGCCCGATGGTTCGCCGAGCGCCAGCTCTGGTTTGATGCGATCCAGCTTGGGATGTTGAGCGGCGATGTGGAGCAACTGCGAGAATGGATTCAGGAATGTGCTACCACCCTGATGGAACAGGGTGACTTCAGCACCCTGGTACTGATGGAAAAACGCTGGAAGATGCAGTCGGGTAACAGCTCGCTGGCACTCAAGGTAACCCGTGCGTGGGCCATGGGGCTGGCGCTGGAATACGCGTCGGCCATGCGTATTGCCGAGGAGCTGGAGGCAGAGATTCAGCAGCTTGAGCCGGGAGAGGACGCGGCGGCGCTGCATTGGGAAGTACAAGCGATCAAGGCCATGCTCTGGGCGCTCGACGATCGCTACGGACTGGCTGCGCCGGTTGCCGATGCCTGCATCAGGTCAGGCCTTGGCAGCCCGTGGGCTCGCAACGTGTTGCTCAATATCCTCTGTGGCGCGCACATGCGCGCCTGCCGCTGGGACCAGTTATACGCATTGCCACCGACCCAACTCCTGCAGCAGGGAAATGGTGGCTACTTCGTGCATGAGTGCTACCGCAAATCGCTGTATGCCCTGAGTGAGTTCTATCAAGGACGCATCGTTCAGGGCATGGCGACGCTGGACGAACTGCTGGAGCAGGCCGACGAGTTGTTCGCCCCGGATTTGCGTCGGCCCAATCCGGTATTGACGGCATTGCCCAAGGGTTTGGGAGCGTTCGGTCATTACCTGCGCGCAGAGTATGCAGAAGCAGACATAAAGCTGCAGGAGGCGTTGCCTTACATCAAGACCGGCAGCTTTATCGAGTGCACCGCATTTGCCTGCATGACGCAGGTTCGGCTGCTGGCTCATCAGTCGCGTTTTGCCCAGGCTCGGCGGGTGCTGGATGAGCTTGAGTCGCTGGCATTGGAGCGTCGCTGGCCCAGGTTGCAGGCGCGTGCGCTGCTGGAGCGGGTCAGACTGCACCTGATTGAGCGCAAGCCGCGTGAGGCCAATGTCTGCAGTGCCATGCTGCAGCAACTTGCGCGGCTCGATTGGCCCGACCAATGGGTTGATCGAGCCTACTTTGCATTATTGTCGCGTCTCTGGCTGGCGCTGGATCTGGAACGTTGTGAACCCGCGCTGTTGGATGAGGCGCTGGCTATGCTGCAGCAGATGCGCACCAGCGAGATCTGGATGTATTACGTTGAACTGGGCATCGTTACTGGCGTGCTGTTGAGCCGCGAGCGCGGTATCGCCAGTGCCGCTGCGCTGCTGGAGTCGGTCGTTGGCATTGTCCGGGACACGGGGATGGTAAGTCTGCTTGCCGACCTGCCCGGGCATGATATTGGCGCTTTGTTCGCGCGTTACTGCCCGCCTGATCTGCAGCTTCAGCTTGCCGACATGCTGGGGCTGGATACGCCGGTGGAGGAAGGCGGCGGAAACGGTGCGTTGCTGACGCTGACCGTCAAGGAGCGGCAGGTTATTCAGTTGGTGGCCGAAGGTAAGTCGAACAAGCAGATAGCGCGTGATCTCAACGTCACACCCGAGACGATCAAGTCACACATGAAGAACATCTTCGCCAAACTCAAGGTCGACAATCGCGCCCAGGCTGCGGTGATGGTGCAGCAGGCTTAGTGGCGACAGCCGCTAGCCGCAAGCCGCAACAGAAGCAGAAGCAAAAAGCCGGCAGCGGTGGCTGGCAGCAGGAGCAGTGCGGTGGAGTGGAGGCGATCAGCTTGCCGCTTGAAACTTGCGGCTTGCAGCTCCGAGAGGAGCCCCCTGTCGCCCGGAGCAGCGGAAACGACAGGGGGAGAGGGTGGATATCAGCGGATACCCGAGGCGCGCAGTGCGTTGGGAGTGAAGTCGGCAGACGACGCCTTGAAGCTGAAGTCGTAGGGCTTGGGTTCTTCGTTGGTCATGCCCAGCGCCATGTAGCGTCCGTTCTGCAGGTCGTACAGCGTTTCCAGAGCGTATCCGGGGATTTTCAGATCGAAGCGTTGCAGAGCCATCGCTTCCGCTACGCGCCACAATCCCCCGCGGCCATCGTAGTGGTCGATAGCACCAGCTAGCCAGTTATCCTCGTCGATAAAGAAGTGGCGCTTGGCGTAGACGTGACGCTGGCCTTCCTTGAGGGTGGCTTCCACTTCCCAGACGCGGTGCACTTCGTAGCGCACCAGATCCTGGTTGATATGGCCCGCCTGGATGATGTCATCGTACTTCAACTCGCGTGAGGCAAGAGCGAGGTTGTTGTACGGGATCAGCAGTTCACGCTTGCCAACCAGTTTCCAGTCGTAACGGTCGGGCGAGCCGTTATACAGGTCGTAATTATCGGAGACCCGGGTGCCGTCCGCACCGAACGCCGGTCCGTCATAGGCCACCTGGGGTGCGCGACGCACGCGGCGTTGGCCGGCGTTGTAGATCCAGGCGGCGCGCGGCTCCTCGACCTGGTTGATATTCTCGTGCACCAGCAGTACGTCACCGGCCAGGCGTGAGGGCGACAGGATACGCTGGGTGAAGTAGAACATCAGGTTATCGGAGATCTTCGGGCCGTAATCGGTCAGTGCGGTAGCAAAGCTGTACGCATCCTGCAGAATCACCATGGTGTTCGAACCATTGGCCTGCGGGGTTGCCTGCGCGATAACGCGGGTAAAGCTGCCACCGCGATAGCGGGTGATGTGGTTCCAGATAACCTCCACACCGTTTTGCGGAATCGGGAAAGGATAGGCCGTGTCGAAGTTTTCTAGGCCGTTTCCGCCCTCGGCCAGTTGTGTATTGACGGCGTTGCGGGCGACCGCGTCAAACACCTCTTGCGGCACGGTAGCGCTGCGGTTGGTTTGGAAGACCCGCATGCGATAGGTATCAGGGTAGCGTCTGAGCATGGCCTTCTGGCCTTCGGTCAGCATGTCCGCATACTGATCCATGTTCGCCGCAGTGATGGTGTATTGCGGCTGCTCGCCGGCGAAGGGGTCGCCAAAAAAGCCGTCGGCGTCGACCGGCGCCGCATCGGTTGCCATGCCGCCGGTCCAGGCGGGAATGGTGCCACTGGCGTTGCCGGCACGTTCCGCGCCCATCGGGGTCAGTGTGGTTTGCAGCTTGGCCGCCTCTTCCGGAGAGACGGCTGCGCTGACCGACAGCGCAAGGGCGCTGAGCATGGCGCCACCGAGAATCTGCAGGGATCGTTTGTGAATCGGTTTCATCGCTTGCTCCGTTTCTTATTAGAAGTTAACGCCGACGCTGACAGCAACGAAGTCGCGGTCAGTGTTGGGGTTGTAGTCGCCACCGAAGGAGTTGGTGTAGTTGATGCTGGCGTTGTACTTGTTGTTGTACACCCCGGTCAGGCCGACGCTGGCGGCCATGGAGCCTTCAACAAAGTTCGGACCGGTGCCGTCAACATCGTGTGAGAACGCGAAGCTGGGCTTGAGCGCCACGCCCGCGAAGCCCTCGTATTCCATGTTGACCAGGGCGCGGTAACCCCAGGAGCTGCTGGTGTAGAAGCCGTCATAAGTGCAGTCCGACGGGTTGGCGGTGTTAAGTACGCCCTCGCACGCTCCAAACGGCAATGGCCCGGAGCCATACAGTGAGTCACGCCCGTAGCGCAGTTCATCCAGGCCTTTCTTGATGCCGCTGACGTGGTTGTAACCGACTTCGCCGATGACGGTCATGCTGCGCGCGCCGAGGATATTGTCAAAGATACGGACCGCCGTAACCTGCGCCTGGGTGACCGGCAAACGCTTATAGCCCTGAATGATGGTGCCGGGGGGAATGGCTACGCCGAAAACAGCTCCGGGCACGTGGCCACTGGTGTTCAGCGGCGTAACGGCGGTACCGAGGGCTGCACCGGTCAAATCGTTGGAGCTGATCTGGACTGGCTGGTTTGGTCGGTAGCTGAGTTCACCTGACAGCGCAGTACCGCCAACGTTGGTCTGGAAGCTTACGCCGTAGATACGGATGTCTTCCGGGTAGGCGAGGAAGTAGTTACCCAACAGGGCCACGTCAACTTGCCCGGTCTGGGAATTGGGCTCTGCACCAATGACCGTCTGGCCGCCAGCTGCGATAGTGTTATAGGTTGGCAGGCGGCTGTGAATGTTCATGAAGTACAGGCCGAACTCGGTCTGATTCAACTCCTCCGCGTAGTAGCGGAACGATACGCCAAATTGTCCGTCGTCCCTGGCGTCTACGTCGCCGGCGCGCGGTACATAGACAAAGGTTGGATCGCCGTTGGCACCGTTTTGGCTTCCCCCAACGCCGACCTGGTAGCAACCGTCAGCCAGGGTATCGCCCGGCGCGAAGAAGGTACCGCAGTTGTCGATGACCGTCTGATCCCACTCCAACTGGTAGAAGGCTTCCATCCCGAGATTTTCAGTCAGGCTCTGGGACAGGTAGAGCATGTTGACCGGAATAAGGCCTTCCTTGATCTCCGCGCCGGGTCGACGGAAGGCGGCCGCGTCGATCGGGTTGATGCTGTTGATGCCATTCTGAATGAAGGTACTTTCACCCCAGCTCACCACCTGCCTGCCGATGCGGACCGAGCCCGGCATGTCGCCAATGGCATAGTTGTGGTAGAGGAACGCATCGAGCAGCTGCACGCCGGAGGCCTGGGCCGCGGTCTTGCGATTGTCATCGTCGATGTCGTACAGATCCTGGTGCCCGTCCTTAAGCTCGAAGTCGTACCAGTATTTTCCGCGCAGGAAGACGCCGGTATTACCGTATTGCAATGACAGGTCGTGGATGCCTTTGAAAATGGTCGAGAAGGCATCGCCCTTGTCGAAGTTCAGGCGATTGTCGTCGGTGTTGGCGGCGTTGGCGTTGCCACCGTTGTTGGCCCAGATCAGGTCCTTGTCCGGGCTGGCGGTTGCCCAGCTGGAGCCGATGGAAATGCTGGAGTCGAATTGGCCTTCGATTTCACCGATGTCGAATCGCACCGCATGCGCAGGCAGTGCGGAAGCCATTGCGATGGCGACAACCATGGGTTTGAGGCTGCAGGTCAGAAACGTTCTTGTTGTTATGTTCTTCATGTTGTCCTCGCGCCGGGCGCTTGTTGTTATTGAGGATCCCAGGCTCGCAGCAGTGACGGGACGCCGTTCTGCCGCAGGATCTCATTGTAGTCCGATAGGTTTCGTGTTTATACCCCCCCTAATGGGGGGTGATGGGGCGTGGGGCGAGGTGCGTTCGGCCTGCAACGGGTAGGTCAGCTTGCGTCGCTGGCGACCTGGTTCATAATGCCTGCGGGGCGTCCGTCCCGGTTACCAGGAGAGAGGCTGATGACTATTTCCCCGCTGCTGATAGGTGGCAATCAGGCTGGCGGCGTGGCGATTGAGCCGCGCATGGCCAATCGTCACGGGTTGATTGCGGGCGCGACCGGCACCGGTAAGACCATTACGCTGCAGGTGTTGGCGCAGGCCTTTTCGCAACTGGGTGTCCCGGTGTTGGTGCCCGATATCAAGGGTGACTTCTCGGGCATCGCGAAACCGGGTGTGGTATCGGAAAAGCTGCAGCAGCGCGCCCTGCGTGTAGGTATTGACGCTCTGGAGCCAAAGGGTGCGCCGGTGGTGTTTTGGGATGTGTATGGCGAGAAGGGGCATCCGCTGCGTCTGACCATTTCCGAGCTTGGCCCGCAACTGCTGTCGCGGTTGTTGGGGCTGAATGAAACCCAGAGCGGCATCATCGATATTCTGTTCCGGGTCGCTGATGATCAGGGCTGGCTGCTGCTCGACATGAAAGACCTGCGGGCGATGCTCAATCATGTCCACGAGCTCCGTGCCGAACTGGGGCCGCGTTACGGCAATATCTCACCGGCCAGCGTCGGCGCTATCCAGCGCTCGTTGCTGCGTCTGGAACAGCAGGGCGGGGAGCCGTTGTTTGGCGAGCCTGCCGTCTCGCTGGATGACTTTCTCCAGGTCGACGAGCACGGTCAGGGCGTGGTCAATATCCTGCATGCCGAGCGCCTGTATAGGGAGAGCCCGCTCGGCTATGCCTGTGTCCTTCTGTGGCTGCTGTCCGAGCTGTTTGAGCAGCTGCCGGAGGTTGGTGATGCCGACAAGCCCCGGTTTGTGCTGTTCTTTGATGAGGCGCACCTGCTGTTCAATGACACCCCTAAGGCGCTGCTGGATCGGATTGAACAGGTCGTGCGGCTGATCCGCTCCAAGGGTGTGGGCGTGTACTTCGTTACTCAAAGCCCGCTCGACCTGCCGGATGCCGTGCTGGCGCAGCTAGGCAACCGGGTGCAGCACGCGCTGCGCGCGTTTACTCCGCGGGACCAGAAAGCAGTCCGTGCTGCGGCCCAGACTTTCCGCACCAACCCGGATCTGGATACCGAAGCCGTGATCACTGCTCTGGGCGTGGGTGAGGCGCTGGTCTCGGTGCTGGATGAAAAAGGCTCGCCGTCCATCGTGCAGCAGATCTGGGTGCGACCGCCGGACAGTCAGATGGGGCCGATTACGGACGCCGAGCGCGCTGCCATGCTCGCCTCCTCACCGCTCAAGGGCGTGTACGACGAGCCGGTTGATCGCGAGTCTGCCTATGAATTGCTGCAACAGCAGGCCGAGCGTTCGATGTCGGAAGAAAAACCGGAAACGCGCAAGCAGGGCACCACGCGCAGCCGGCGTGAAAAGAGCATGGCCGATGAAGTGACGGACATGATCACGTCGTTTGGCCGCAGCGCCATGCGTTCCATCGGCACTCAGCTTGGTCGACAGATTGTGCGCGGGCTGCTGGGGTCGCTGCGCAGCCGCTAAGGCGGTTACATTCCAGTGCGCGCGCAGGGATAATGGCGGCAGTTAAAGGAGAATTGCATGCCCGCGCTTGATCTGACTTTGTTGTTACCTGTGCTTTCCCTCGCATTGCTGGCTGGCTGGGGGCTCACTGCCTGGCTGTTGATGCGCCGCAGCAGCGCGCTGCAGGAGCAGCTTGCCGAGGTGCAGGCGCAGCTCGGGGAGGCGCAGATTACCGCGCAGCAGGCCCAGCTGGAGCTGCATCAGCAGGGCAGTGAGCGCGGCGCGCAGCTGACTCGCATTGAGCATCTTCAGGAGTCCCTGGCCGAGCTGCGTGAGCAGCAAAAGTTGCTGCAATCAAGGCTCAGCGAACAGCAGGCCCAGCAGCAGCACTGGCAACTTCAGGCCGAGCGCGCACAGACGCTGGGGGTAGAGCAGGGGCGTCAGCTGGATGAGCTGCGCAGCGAGCGTCAGCGTCTGCAGGGCCGTTTGGATGCAGTGCAGAGTGAGTATGAAGACCTCAAGGTTCGTCACTCGACCCTCGAAAGCTCCCTCGAGCAGCGCCAGCAGCACTTTGCCGAGCAACAGCAACTGCTCAAGGACAGCCGTGAGCAGCTGAAGATGGAGTTCGAACAGCTGGCGGGCAAGATCTTCGAAGCCAAGGGGCAGGCCTTTTCCCAGACCAGTCAGCAGTCGCTGGATGCGCTGCTGAAACCCTTCCGTGAGCAGATCGACCAGTTTCGCGCGAAGGTTGAAGACATCCATCACAAGGACACCCAGCAGCAGGCCACCCTGGCGGCAGAGCTCAATCATCTCAAGGAACTGAACCGTCAGATTACCCAGGAAGCGCATGATCTCAGCACCGCGCTGCGCGGCCAGAAAAAGACTCAGGGTAACTGGGGTGAGCTGATTCTGGAGAACGTGCTGGAACGCTCGGGGCTGCGTGCCGGCAAGGACTTCCAGCGTGAGGTCAGCATCAACAACGCCGAAGGCAAACGCCAGCGCCCGGACGTGCTGGTCTACCTGCCGCAGGACAAACACCTGATCATCGACGCCAAGGTGTCGCTCAACGCCTACACCCGCTATATCAACAGCGAGGACGAGGCCGAGCGGCGCATTGCCCTGGGTGAGCACGTGCAGTCGGTCAGTGATCGTATTCGTGAGCTGTCGGATCGCAACTACTTTGAGCTGCCGGGGCTGAATGCGCCGGAGATGGTGTTTATGTTCATCCCCATCGAATCGGCCTTTGTTGAGGCGCTGAAAGCGGATGAGAGCCTGTTCCAGAAGGCGATTGAACAGAATGTGCTGGTGGCGACTCCAACCACGTTGCTGACCAGTCTGAATATCGTGCGCCAGCTGTGGCGCTTTGAAGACCAGAACCGGCACACCGCGGAGCTGGCCGACCGCGCCGGCAAGATTCACGACAAGCTGCGCACCTTTCTGTCCAGCATGGACGGCATTGAAAGCAGTCTGGACAAGGCCTCGCAGGCCTATCGCAAGGCGCGGGACCAGCTGGTCGACGGACGCGGCAACCTGGTCAAGCAGGTCAACGAGTTCAAGGAACTGGGCGTCTCGGTCAAGGCGGAACTCAGTGAAGAGTGGACCGATCGCGCTGCGCTCGAGTTGTCCCATGAACGCAGCGAAGAAATGCCCTGATACGGTGCATTGCCCCGGTCAGGGGCAATCACTCAGAGGTGGAAGTCACCGTTGGCTTCCGGCTGATAGAGCACATCAATGATCTTCAGGCGCAGGGGGCGGCCGGCCGGACCCTGCCAGTTGATGCTCTGGCCGATCTTCAGGCCGAGCAGCGCCATGCCAACCGGTGCCAGCACGGAAATGGTGCCGGGACGGCCCGCCTGATCCGGGTAGACCAGGGTCAGCACAAACTCCCGATCGCTGGCCTCGTCAATGAAACGCACCGTCGAGTTCATCGTAACCACGTCCTTGGGGATCTGCTTGTGGCTGATGACGCGTGCGCGCAGCAGTTCGTCCTCAAGCGCTTCGAGCATTTCCAGCGGGGCCGGTATATCGGCCATTACCTTTTCCAGGCGTTGAACATCCAGACGGGTCAGGACGATTGCAGGGGATTTGTTCATGGCGAACGGCACTACTCCTTGATCAGAGTTGGGTAAAAATGAGGTAAGGGAAAACGTCGACAGGACGCCGACCCGTCGACCCTACCAGATTGGCGCGCAGTTGCAAGGCGGTGAGTGTTTCTAATTGTGCTTCATAATGGTGCATGCAAAAGCTGTCCAAATGGTCAGTGATTCATATCGGTGCACTGATGGCTGCGCTGTCCTCGTGCGTCCCCCGGAACCCGGGACTCCTTATGTGGCATGGCACTTGCTCTGTAAATCGGGATTATTGATTGGGAATGAGCACGCATGACACACGCCTGGCACCTGGAGCAGCATGACAGCGCTTTGAACTGGCAGGCCGGTTTGCGGCTGGGCTTTGTGCGTTCCGGTGCGCGTACACAACTTGCCCATACCAGTCATCGAGGCCCGCTGCGCGTGCAGCGTCCGTTTACCCCGGAAGGGTTGGACTGCCCGCATCTGTATATTCTGCATCCGCCGGGTGGGCTGGTCAGTGGTGACAATCTGCGTCTGCAGGCCGACATGCAGGAGAACGCTTGTGCTGTCCTGACTACGCCATCCTCCGGCAAGTTCTACCGTGCCCGTGATAACGGCACCCTGCAGGTACAGCACAATCGCTTTACGTTGGCGGCTGGCAGCAGTCTGGAGTATCTGCCGCAGGACACCATCGCCTTTGAGGGCTGCCACGCGCGCATGATTACCCGCATCGATCTCGCCGTGGACGCTCGCTGCGTGGCTTGGGATCTGCTCTGTTTGGGCCGCCCTGCAGCGGGAGAGGGCTTCAGCTATGGTCAGGTAGACCAGCGGCTGGATGTCTGGCGCGATGGCCGGCCGATCTATATCGAGCGCAACCAGTTCATTGGTGGCGACCCGCTGCTGGAAGCCCGCTGGGGGCTTGGCGGCTGTGGCGTCAGTGGTACCTGGCTGGCGACCGTGCAGCTGGACCGCCAGCAGATGGATGATCTGCGTGACAGCCTGACCGACTGCCCGGAGCTGGCGCTGACCCAGCGCAACGGGCTGCTGATCGGCCGTTATCTTGGCCTGCATGCCGAGCATGCGCGTAATACCTTTATTCGTCTGTGGCGGCAGTTGCGTCCGTTGATCAACGGGCGGGAACCCTGCGCACCACGCATCTGGAACACTTGAGATGGAGCCCTCTTCATGGAGCTGACCCCCCGCGAGAAAGACAAGCTGCTGTTGTTTACCGCCGCGCTGCTGGCCGAGCGCCGGCTGGCCCGTGGCGTAAAGCTGAATTACCCCGAGTCGATGGCCTATATCAGCGCTGCCATCATGGAAGGCGCGCGCGATGGTCGCAGCGTAGCCGAGATGATGAGTTATGGCCGCACGCTGCTGACCCGCGAGCAGGTGATGCCCGGTGTGCCGGAGCTGCTCGCCGAGGTCCAGATCGAAGCCACCTTCCCGGACGGCACCAAGCTGGTCACCGTTCATAACCCGATTCCCTGAGGAGCTCGTCATGATTCCAGGAGAAGTGCAGACCCGCCCCGGCGTGCTGCAACTGAATGAAGGACGCGAAACGCTGGTGATCAGTGTGGCCAACAGCGGTGATCGTCCGGTGCAGGTCGGCTCCCATTACCACTTTGCCGAGACCAATCCGGCGCTGCAGTTTGATCGCGATGCGGCGCGAGGCTTTCGTCTCAACATCGCCGCCGGTACCGCGGTGCGTTTTGAGCCGGGGCAGAGCCGCGAGGTAGAACTGGTAGCGCTGGCAGGTGAGCGCAAGGTGTATGGCTTCCGTGGCGACGTCATGGGCAGTCTCTGAGCAGATTGGGAGAAGCGAACAATGGAAATCAGCAGACAGGCCTATGCGGAAATGTACGGCCCAACCACCGGCGACCGCGTTCGCCTCGGTGATACCGAACTGTGGATCAGCGTCGAGAAGGACCTGACCCGCTACGGCGAAGAAGTGAAATTCGGTGGTGGCAAGGTCATCCGTGATGGCATGGGCCAGAGCCAGCGTACCCGCGCCGAGACGCCGGATACCGTCATCACCAATGCCCTGATCGTTGACTGGTGGGGCATTATCAAGGCCGACGTGGCGATCAAGGATGGCAACATCCAGGCCATCGGCAAGGCCGGCAACCCGGACATTCAGCCCGGAATCGATATCATCGTCGGCCCGAGCACCGAAGTCATCGCCGGTGAGGGCATGATCCTTACCGCCGGTGGCATCGACGCGCATATTCACTTTATCTGCCCGCAGCAGATTGATGAGGCGCTGATGTCCGGTGTGACCACCATGATCGGTGGCGGCACCGGCCCGGCCACCGGCACCAACGCAACCACCTGTACCCCGGGTGCCTGGCATATCGGCAAGATGCTGCAGTCGGCCGAATGCTTCCCGATGAATCTGGGCTTTCTCGGTAAGGGCAACGCCAGTCTGCCGGACCCGCTGGAAGAGCAAATTCAGGCCGGTGCCATGGGCATGAAACTGCACGAAGACTGGGGCACCACTCCGGCGGCGATTGACTGCTGCCTGAGCGTGGCCGATGCCTTCGACGTGCAGGTGGCGATCCATACCGACACCCTGAACGAATCCGGCTTTGTTGAAGATACCCTGGCGGCCATCAACGGTCGGGTAATTCACACCTACCACACCGAGGGTGCCGGTGGCGGTCACGCGCCGGACATCATCAAGGCCTGCGGCGAATCCAACGTGCTGCCGTCCTCGACCAATCCGACGCGGCCCTACACCATCAACACGGTCGACGAGCACCTCGACATGCTGATGGTCTGCCACCACCTTGATCCGGCCATCGCCGAAGATGTGGCCTTTGCCGACTCGCGCATTCGCCGCGAGACCATCGCCGCCGAAGACATCCTGCATGACCTGGGCGCCTTCTGCATGATCTCCTCCGACTCCCAGGCCATGGGCCGCGTCGGCGAGGTGATTACCCGCACCTGGCAAACCGCGCACAAGATGAAAGTCCAGCGCGGCCCGCTGGAAGGCGACGACGACTGGTCCGACAACGCGCGGGTCAAACGCTACATCGCCAAGTACACCATCAACCCGGCCATTACCATGGGCGTCGGTCATGTGGTCGGCTCGATTGAAGTCGGCAAGCTGGCGGATCTGGTGCTGTGGAAGCCTGCCTTCTTCGGCACCAAACCGAGCCTGATTCTCAAGGGCGGGGCCATTGCGGCTGCGCCCATGGGTGATCCGAACGCCTCCATCCCGACACCGCAACCGGTGCATTACCGGCCGATGTTTGGCGCCTTCGGGCGGGGCATGGACACCACCTGCCTGACCTTCGTCTCGCAGGCGGCGATTGATGCTGGCGTGGCGGAAAAGCTGGGCCTGAAGCGTCGTCTCGAGGCCGTTCGCAACACCCGCACCATCAGCAAGGCCGACATGAAGCTGAACGACTATCAGCCGGACATCAGCGTCGATCCGCAGACCTATGTGGTCAAGGCTGACGGCGTTGAGCTGCTCTGCGAGCCGGCTGACGAGCTGCCGTTGGCGCAGCGTTATTACCTGTTTTAAGGAGAGCACGATGCTGGAATGTCATGCCTGGCTGGAGGACGAGTCCGGTCCCCATGACCACGTACTGGAGCTGACCTACGAGCTGCGTACCCGCAGCCGCCTGCGCGCCAAGACGGTCGCCGGTGATGAAGTGGGTCTGTTTCTGCCGCGTGGCCGCGTGCTGGCGCAGGGCGACCGCTTGCAGTGCCTCGACGGCAGCGTGCTGATGATTGCCGCCGCGCCGGAAAAGCTGTCGCGCGTCGTCTGTGACGACACCCTTAAACTGGCCCGCGCGGCCTATCACATGGGTAACCGCCACGTAGCGCTGGAGGTGCACGCCACCGAACTGCGCTACCAGTGCGATCACGTGCTGGACGCCATGCTGGTCGGCTTCGGGTTGGAGGTCGAGCAGATCACCGCACCGTTCAACCCGGAGAAGGGCGCCTATCACAACCACAGCCACAGCGTAGCCACGCCGGCCGCGCCGCTGCTGCGCCTTGCTGGGCACGCCCATGACTGAGCTGAACCCAGTCGCCGATCTGGCCCTGTTGCGTGTGCTGCAGCTGGCCAGTCCGGCGCTGCCGATTGGCGCCTACGCCTACTCGCAAGGGTTGGAGTACGCCATCGAGCAGAACTGGGTAACCGACATCGACAGCGCCGCGCACTGGCTGGGCGGCTTGCTGGGTCACTCGCTGGCGCGGCTGGATATTCCGCTGCTGCTGCGCCAGTACGACGCGCTGGAGCGCGACGACGAAGGCGCGCTGTTCTCCTGGAATGACTGGCTGCTGGCCAACCGGGAAACCGCTGAGCTTTATCTGGAAGACAGCCAGCAGGGTGGGGCGCTGCTGCGCCTGCTCAAGTCGCTGGCGGTGCCGGCGGCGATCGAATGGCCGCAGGGCGAGCCGATTGCGCTGATGACCGCACTGGCAATGGCCGGCCAGCATTGGCAGACCGGCGCTCGCGCGCTGGCGCTGGGTGCGCTCTGGAGCTGGCTGGAAAACCAGACCGGCGCCGCTACCAAGCTGATTCCGCTCGGGCAGACCGACGCCCAGCGGTTGCTGGATCGCATGCTGCCCGATTTGCCTGCGGTGGTGGATACCGCCGCCACACTGTCCGCCGATGATCTCGGCGCAGGATTACCGGGCCTGGCCTTTGCCAGCGCCCGCCATGAACATCAATACACCCGATTGTTTCGATCTTAAGGAGCACTGACACATGACTTCCAGACCTGCACTGCGGGTAGGCATCGGCGGACCGGTCGGGTCCGGCAAGACCGCACTGGTGCGCACCCTTTGCGAGCGCCTGTATCCGCACTACAACCTGGGCGTGATTACCAACGACATCTACACCCGCGAAGACGCCGATTTTCTGCTGCGCCATCAGGCGCTGCCGGAAGATCGCATTCTGGGGGTAGAAACCGGCGGCTGCCCGCACACCGCGATTCGCGAAGACGCGTCCATGAACCTGGCCGCGGTGGCCGAGCTGCAGGAGCGCTTTCCGGACATGGAACTGGTGCTGGTGGAGAGCGGCGGTGACAACCTGGCTGCGACCTTCAGCCCGGAGCTGTCTGACCTGACCCTCTACGTGATCGACGTGTCTGCCGGCGACAAGATTCCACGCAAGGGCGGCCCGGGCATCACCCGCTCCGATCTGCTGATCATCAACAAGACCGACCTGGCCCCGCTGGTCGGTGCCGATCTGGGTGTCATGGACCGTGACGCCAAGAAGATGCGTGGCGAGCGTCCGTTCGTATTCTCGAACCTCAAAAGCGGTCAGGGCGTGGACCAGATCATCGAATTCATCGTTCGTCAGGGCATGCTCAAGGCTCTGCCGGAAACTGCACAGCAACAAGGAGCCTGACATGACACAACTGAACAAACGCCTTGGCTTGATTGCCACTCTTGCCCTGCTGCCCGGACTGGCACAGGCACACCCCGGCCATGATGTCTCGGGACTGGCCGCCGGGATCACGCACCCGTTGATGGGCATGGATCACCTGCTGGCGATGGTGGCGGTTGGTCTGTGCGGCGCCAAGCTGGGTGGTGCTGCCCGCTGGCTGCTGCCGCTGCTGTTCGTCTCCGTGATGCTGGTGGGCGGGGCGTTGGCGATGGCCGGTGTTCACCTGCCGGGCGTTGAACTGGGCATCGTCGGGTCGGTCATCGTACTGGGCGCGCTGCTGGTTGTTGTGCAGCGTGGCCAGACTGCGCCGGTGGCGCTGCTGGTGGCTGGCTTCTCGCTGTTCCACGGCTACGCCCACGGTGCTGAAATGCCTGCTGCTGCAGGTGCGCTGAGCTACGCGCTGGGCTTCGCGGTCGCTACCGCCGCATTGCACGCAGCCGGTCTGTTTGGCGGCCTGTGGCTGCAGGAGCGCAAGGCCGCGCGCGTCGTGATGGGCAGCCTGGGCGCCCTGATCAGTCTGGCTGGCGTCGGTATGGCCGTCGGCATGTAATCGGCTGCGGTACCGGCGGCGTTGACCCGCCGGTACCGCGTCTCTGCGCTTAACCTCTTCGTTCTCTTTCCTTCCAGCATCACCCGGCCTTCTCGGATTTTTCGGTTTGTCCGGTTGACGGCGTTGCCCTGACTTCCCTTGCTTGTGCCGTTTTTTCCTAGTTGGTTCTGGCTGAGGCGACAGCCGGATCCGTGCTGACTTGCTGCCCGCCATCCCGCTTGCCGTGCCGACTTATGAAGCCGGTGATCTGCTCAATCATCGGAGCCCGGTCCTGAAAGGGCGCTGCCAGTGTGAGCAGAATTTTGATGTGCCCCATGTCGCTCAGAATCGCGCTTTGCGTGGCAACCTGATAGTCGCTCAGGGCCTCGGCGAGTTGCCGGGTGTTGCGCTGCGGGTCAACCAGGCTGTCATCGGCTCCGGCAAGCAGCAGGGCCGGCGGGCTGGCGGCACTGGCGTGGACCAGCGGCTGGGAGTCGACCGGCGTCTGCGGGTGATAGAAAACCGGCTGCACATTGGGATTGATGATCGGCAGAAAGTCATAGGGCCCGGCGAGACCGATCCAGCCACTGAGCACCTCGGGGGCAAGTTGTTCCTGTGCCAGCCAGCGCGGATCTAGCGCGAGCATGGCGGCGTTGTAGGCGCCGGCACTGTGGCCCATGACGAACAGCGGACCGGCAGGGCTTTGCCAGTTGCTGCGGTTGGCCCGGGTCCAGGCCAGTGCCTTGGCGCTGTCGCGCAAAAAATCGGGATAGCGGACCTCGGGATACAGCCGGTAGTCCGGGATCACGGTGATAATGCCGCGACTGGCCAACGCCTGGCCGACAAACCGGTAGTCTGCGCGTTCGCCGTTGCGCCAGCTACCACCGTAATAGAACACCACCACCGGGGCGTTAGCTTTCAGGTCCGTCGGCAGGTATACGTCGAGCCGCTGGCGTGGCAAGTCACCGTAGGGCAGATCGGTGAGGGTTTTGTAGCCGTTTTCAGGCACCAGCCAATTGACCGGGGCCAGCGCCGAGCAGCCGCCCAGCAGGCTTGTCAGCAGCAGGACCATCGTGCGAAACAGTGACATTCAACCCCCTCGGATTTCCTGATGGGTGATGTGCAGGCTGTTACAAGCTATTGCATTTGGCTTTCGCGTAACAGCGCTTGCACCTACCATGGCATGGTAGCCCGGAGAAGAGGTAAGCATGAAGGATGTGTTGAGTGCGGCGCAGGACGCCATAGGTGAGGTGCTGCTGGGCAAATCCCAGGCGATCAAGCTGGCGCTGGCCTGCATTCTGGCCAAAGGGCATCTGCTGATCGAGGATCTGCCCGGCATGGGCAAGACGACGCTGTCGCAGGCGCTGGCCCGGGTACTGGGCATGAGTTACCAGCGTATTCAGTTCACCAGTGACCTGCTGCCCGGTGACATCCTCGGCACCTCGGTATTTGACCGCAATACCGCCCAGTTTGTGTTTCATCCCGGGCCCATCTTTGCCGAGCTGGTGCTGGCCGACGAGATCAACCGTGCGACCCCGAAGAGCCAGAGCGCCTTGCTTGAAGCAATGGAGGAAGGCCAGGTGACGGTTGACGGGGCGACCCGCCCGCTGCCCGATCCGTTTTTCGTGATCGCCACCCAGAACCCTGTTTCCCAGTCCGGCACCTTCGCGCTGCCCGAGTCGCAGTTGGATCGGTTTCTGATGCGTCTGTCGCTCGGTTACCCCAGCGAGGCGGCCGAGAAGAGCCTGCTGCAGGGCGATGCACGTCGGGTCCGCCTGGACGCCATCAGGACCGTGCTTGGTCGTGAGCAGCTCTGTACACTGCAGGCGCTGGTGCCGCAGGTTACCGCCAGTGAAGCGCTGATCGACTACATCCTGCGGCTGGTCAACCACACCCGCAACAGTGACGCGTGTGCCTGGGGGCTGTCGCCACGGGCCAGTTTGGGCCTGCTGGCCGCAGCCCGCGCCTGGGCACTGCTGGAACAGCGCAATTACGTCATTCCCGAAGACGTGCAGGCGGTATTGCCTGCCGTGGTCAGCCATCGTCTGCGCGCCACCCACGATCCGGCCGGGCATGGCGGCGACAGCCTGGCGCGCTGGTTGCTGAGCGAGGTGTCGCCGGTGTGAGCGACGCAATACGTGAGCGCCTGCGCCAGTGGCACCGTGGCTGGTTGCGCCGCCGCATACCGCCCGCGCAGCAGATTCGGCTCGATCACCGGCGTATTTTCATTATTCCGGGCAAGGCCGGCGCTGGATTTCTGTTGCTGCTGGCGATCATGCTGGTAGGCGCTATCAACTATCAGAACAGCCTGGTATACGGCCTGACCTTCACGCTGCTCAGCCTGTTCTGGGTGGCCCTGCATCATACTTACCGCAATCTGGCCGGGGTGCAGCTCAGGGCAACCGGTGGCAGGCCGGTGTTTGCGGGGGAGCAGGCCCCGCTGGGCCTGGTGCTCAGCAGCTCGCGGCGGGAACATCAGGCACTGCGTCTGAGCTGGCCGAAGGCTGGCTTGCATACGGTTGATGTGCCCGCCGGCGGCGAGCAGGCACTGACCCTGTATTACCCGACCGATCATCGAGGCTGGTTAACACTTGAGCGGCTGAGGGTCGAGACGCGCTTTCCGCTTGGCTGGTTTCAGGCCTGGAGTCTGGTCGATCTGGACTGGCAGGTGCTGGTCTACCCCAGACCGGTCAGCCGCCCGTTGCCGCGCGGCAGTGCGCCGGAGGGCGCGGAGCACGATCAGGATCAGGCGCTGGTCGAAGGGGTGGACGATTTTCAGGGCCTGCGCGCCTATCAGCCGGGTGATTCGCGCAGGCGTCTCGATTGGCGCGCCTGGTCGCGCGGCCAGGGTTTGCACAGCAAAATATTCGCCGAGCCGCAGCAGCAGAGTCTGTGGCTTGACCTGACCAGCGCGGTCGGTCGTGATCTGGAGGAACGGCTCGGGGTAATGACCGGTTGGGTGCTGGCGCTGGAGAACGCTCGCCGCGCCTACGGACTGAGCCTGCCCGGCCAGCGTATCGAACCGGCGCTCGGCCCTGCGCATCGTGAGCAGTGCCTGCGGGCGTTGGCGCTGTATGGTCTGGAGCCGCAGCGATGACCGCGTTGATTCCGCGTAACAGCCTTGCCTGGCTGTTGATTGCCCAACTGGTGGTACTGGTGCCGCATTTGCCCCGCCTGCCCTGGTGGATCGCGGTGCTCTGGCTGGGTTGTGCACTTTGGCGGGTGCAGATTCAGCGTATGCGCTGGGGCTATCCCGGGCGTCTGCTGCGCGCAGGCGGTCTGCTGTTGACCGGGCTGGCGGTGTATGTCTCCCAGGGCACGCTAATCGGGCTGGATGCCACCGTGATGCTGCTGCTCCTGCTGTTCATGCTCAAGCTGCTGGAAATGCGCAGCCCGCGTGACGCGCTGGTGGTGATTTACCTCGGCTTCTTCATTGTCGCGACCGCGTTTCTGTTTGATCAGGGTATTCCGCTGGCCCTCTACCAGGGACTCTGCACGCTGATTCTGGTAGCGGCGCTTGTAGGCCTGCAGCAGAGCCCGGCGCGCAATGATCCTGCAGCCGCCCTGCGCCGGGCCGGCGCTATGGTTTTGCAGGCGCTGCCGTTGATGCTGGTGCTGTTTCTGTTCTTTCCCCGACTGGCACCGCTGTGGTCGGTCAATGTGCCCGGCAGCAGCGCCCGCACCGGCCTGTCCGAGAGCATGGCGCCGGCGGACATCGCCAATCTGGCGCAGTCGCCGGAGCTGGTCTTTCGGGTTGAGTTCGACGGACAGGTGCCGCCGGCATCGACCCTGTACTGGCGGGCCCTGACACTCAGTCGCTTTGATGGGCGCACCTGGTCCTACGATCAGCGTCTGGAACAGCGTACCGTGCCACCCCTTAGTACGGCAGGCGCTGCGCTCGTTTATCAGGTGGTTGCCGAGCCCAGCGGTCGCAACTGGCTGTATAGCTTAAGCGGGAGCGTCAGCAGTACGCCCCAGGTCAACCGGCTGGCCGATGACACCTTGCGCGCCTTGCGGCCGCTCAGCGGTACCTTCGCCTATACGGCCACGGCCCATAGCGATGCCCTGCTGCAACCGGAAGGGCTCTCGGTCAGTGAGCGTCGCCGTGAGCTGCAACTGCCGCCCAGCGGTGACCCGCGTGCCCGTGCCTGGGCCCGACAGCTGCGTGCCGAGTATGGCAGTGATGCGCAACTGATCCAGGCGGTGCTGGCGCATTTTTCCGAGCAGCCGTTCTATTACACGCTGCAGCCGTCGCCGCTTGGCCAGCATGCCAATGACGAGTTCCTCTTCGAATCCCGCCGTGGTTTCTGTGAGCACTACGCCGGTGCCATGGCATTCGTTCTGCGTGCGGCCGGGATTCCGGCTCGTATCGTCACCGGCTATCAGGGCGGCGAGCTGAATCCCAGGGGTGGATATTTACTGGTACATCAGTTTGATGCCCATGCCTGGGTTGAGGCGTGGCTGCCGGGAACCGGGTGGACCGCCTTTGATCCGACCTTTCAGGTTGCTCCCACGCGCATCGAGCGCGGACTGGAAGAGGCCATGCGCGAGGAAGGCAGCTTCCTCGCCGAGGCGCCGCTGTCAGGAGCGCGCTACCGCGGCGTCAGTTGGCTTAACAGCCTGCGCCTTAGCTGGGATGATCTGAACTATCAGTGGCAGCGGCGGGTGTTGAATTTTCGCTCGGAGGAGCAGCTGGCCCTGCTCCGACGCTGGCTTGGCACTGCCGACTGGCAGCGGATCGGTGTGATTGTGCTGGCGCTGGTGTTTACCCTGATGGCAGTGCAGGCGTTTTTCTGGCTGCGGCCCGCCCGGCGTACCGGCACACCGGCGCAACGTGCCTGGCAGCAGCTTGATCGGCGTCTGCGCCCGCTTGGCCTTGGCGCGCAGGCCGGGGAGGGGCCGCGGGACTGGCAGCAGCGTATTGGGTGCGCACTGCCCTCGCAGACTGACCTGCTGGCAGCGTTTTTTGACTGCTTCGTTGCCCAGCAGTATGCGGGTGGTAACGCTGATGCGGCGCTGCTGCGCGCGCACCTCAAGCGGTTGCTGCGCAATCTGCCACGGCGGCGTTCGGCGGGCTTGCCAGTCAAGCGTCGACTCTTATAATCGATTGGGCCTATCCCGGCATAGTTGGCAGCGGAGTTTGCATGCATCCATTCGGCGCAACGCGTCCCCCTCGTCTGGCGTTAGTGCTTGGTCTGGCGGGGCTCATTCCCTTTGTAACCGGGGCATTGGGCCTTTGGCTCACCCCCGAGGCCTGGCGCGACAGGGTGCTCGAGGAGCTGCTGGCCTATGCCGCCATCATTCTGGCCTTCATGGGCGCCATTCACTGGGGCCTGGCGATGCGCGCCGAGGAGAACAGCGACAAGGCTCCTGTTCAGCTGGGGCTTTCGGTCATCCCGCCGCTGCTCGGATGGGTAGCCTTGGCATTGCCTAACGTCCTCGGGCTGCCGGTCATTCTGGTCGCCTTTGCAGCGTTGTATTTTGCCGACATCTGGGCGGTCAATCACGGGGTCGCGCCGGTTTGGTACCCGGCGCTGCGCAAGCCGCTGACGATTATCGTGGTCTGTTCGCTGCTGGTTGCCTGGCTGGCAACGCTGGTGGTGGGCTGAGGCTCACTGTTTCGGGTGATGGGCGCGCAGGGCAGGGTGTGATCAAGTAGGTCGCACACTTGTTCATGCGGGCCTGCCGTGCAATCCGATCTGTCTTTCCATTACGTTGATGGGCGCTGGCTGCTGGCGCTCTATGCGGTTATCCCGCTTTCGTTTGCCGTCATCGCGTTCGATGCGCTGGTGTTGCAGCGAGCACTGCTGCACAACCTGCTGCCGGACGACCCCAATGACTGGGCACTGTGGGCGCTGCTGTTCGGCCTGCCGCATATCGTCGCCAGCGCACTGACGCTGTCGGATCGCGCCTACCTGCGGCATTACCGTCGGCAACTGCTACCGGCATTGCTGGCGTTTCTGCTGATCTGTCTGATCGGATGGTATGGTCCGCAACCGCTGAGCTATCAGTTGCTGTTTGTGTTCTTTGCCGGCTTTACCGTCTTGCATGTGCTGTCGCAGCAGCTGGGCATTGCCCTTGTGCTGAGCGGGCGCAGGCCAGGACGCCTGTTTCGTTTGTGGAAGTGGGTAGCCATCGCCGCGGGTCTGGCGATCTATCTGAACGTTTATGGGGGGCAGTATCTGGGGCATTTTCGGGTCGCCGGCACGGATGTCTATGCGTTGCTGGCCGGGTTGGCTGGTGCCCTTTGTGTGATCTTGCTGCTGTTGACCTGGCGGTTGGCGGGGGCTTGCGAAGGGCGCCTCGGGTGCTGGTTTATCTGGGCCAATGGTGCGCTGCTGGTCAGTGCACTGATGATCAATCAGTTGGGGTACACCTTGCTGGTGATCCTGATGCCGCGCCTGATACATGATCTGACCGCATTCAGCGTGTACATCACCCATGACCGCAATCGCCAGGCGCGTACCGCAACAGGCTGGCTGTATCGCTGGCTGCCCGCGGCCGGTGTGACGCCGTTCGTGGTGCTGCCCGCGGCGTCGATTCTGATCGCCTGGCTACTCAATACCCATCAGCAGCATGCCGTCATCGGGATCGCAATCCTGTTGATCTCGTTTATGCATTATTACTGGGAAGGGTTTGTCTGGCGCGGCGAAAGCCCGTTGCGTCAGCACGTGCGCTTTCGCCGCTAACGGGGCTCAGACCTTTTTGACGAACTCGGACTTGAGGTTCATGGCGCCGATACCGTCGATTTTGCAGGCAATATCGTGATCGCCGTCGACCAGACGAATGTTCTTGACCTTGGTGCCGACCTTGACCACCAGCGATGAGCCCTTGACCTTGAGATCCTTGATCACGGTCACTGTGTCACCGTCCTGCAGCGGGTTGCCGTTTGCATCCCTGATACCCGAGTCGCTGGCGGCCTGGGTGTCTGCTGTCTCTGCCGACCATTCATGGGCGCATTCCGGGCAGATGAACATCAAGCCGTCCTGGTAGGTGTAGGGGGACTGACAGGCAGGGCATTGGGGCAGATCACTCATGCGGGTACCTCGGTATGGCGGGATTGACCCTGCGGAGTACAGGGTCATTGGCGCCGGCATAATGCCCGATAGCGGCCTGACTGTCCATGCTGCAGCTGATGTTATAGGGCTTCTGCGACGATCTTGCGGCCATCTGCCGTTATCAGCAGAAGATGGCCCTGCGCATCGATATCGAAGCGCGACAGCTGCTGCAACACGTCGAACAACGCCTGATCCTGAGCCATCAGCTCATCCATGCAGGCTTTCTGGGTGGCTGCAATCGCGCTGGTGGTGAGGTTCTCTCCGGTTAATTGATAGCCGGAGGAAAAGCCGTTGCAGGCACCCTGACCACCCATACGCCCGTCCGCGGTGAAGCTGAGGGTTACCGGGGTGTCGCTTTGCACTGCCTTGTCATCGATATGCTGCACTTTCCAGGTGTGTTTGGTCAGCAGGGCTTCCGGCGCACCGCCGCAGCCGGTCAGCTCCGTCGCTTCGCGCTGAACCCGAACCCGGTAGGGGTATGGCATGCCGGTCATGCTGTCGTGGCACAGCGCCGGGGTTATCTCGACAACCATCTGATGTGTCGTCCCGGCATCAAGGCGTATGGTGTCGCCCTGACGGGTTGCTGTCGGCGTCGGTGTAAGCTGGGCGGCGCTGCTGTCCTGACGGGTCAGGCGCATCCGTTCGCTGTCGATGGTCAGCATCCAGCCGGGCTCGTTACCCCGTGCCTGCAGTGGCAGCAGGGTGCTGACATCAATCACCTCGGCGTCGTCAGGCACCCGCCCGCTGACCTTGATCATCATCAGGGTGCCCAGGTCGTTGATCGCCTGACTGAGGTCAATGGGGTAGTGGGTGTCGGTAGTCCACAGCAGCTTTCCGTCGGTCCCGCGAATCTGGCCGGACACGGTGTAGGTCGCCTGCGGCAGAAACATGCGGGGTTCCACCTTGAGCTCGAACGGCACCGGAACCGACATGCCGATCAGCGTGGTTTTTTGTTCGGCCAGCACGGTGGCCGGGGCGTCAGCGCGTGACACATCCAGCAGTCGGACGTGGGCGACGCTGCCCGGCGGCAGGGCAATACGCTCGCGGTAGCTTATCGCTCCGCTCACCTGCCGGGTCTGTGGCACTACTTGCTGTTCTGCCGTGGTGGCGGGCGTGCTGTCGTCTTCCGGGGCGGCGTTATGGGCGCAGCCCGCCAGCAGCCAGCCGAAGGCTGCAGCAAGCAGCAGACGTGACGGGGAAAGCAGCATGGAGAATCCTCTTCTGTGTGGCCGTGTTTTCGTCGACCGGCCGTGTCCTCAGTGTAAACCCGTTTTTGCGGTTGTCCGCATCCACGCAGCCGTGGGGCTGCGTGGAATGTCGGGTTTACAGGTTCTGGTAGCGATTGATGTCGAATAGACCTGCCTGGGACGGATCGGTTTCCTCAACATAGCGTCTGAAGTCCGCCATGATGTCCCAGAAGTGGGGGCTGGTGCGACGCACACCCCAGCGGGCGGCGACCGCGCCCAGCCCTGCTTCGTCGCGTGTGGCACGCAAGGCGGCGACAAAATCCGGCAGTTGCTGCAGGGGAATGTCGAAGCTGAAGTTGGGATAGCTGCCGAGCGTGCCGCGCATCAGTGTGAGCGTGTCACGTTCCGGCTGCAGACGGGCGTCTTCACCGAACATGAAGGCGACGTTGCTGTGGGCGCGGTTGTGGACAAGGGTGTATACCCAGCGCTGCTTACCATCATGGATACGCATGAAACTGACCTCCGGCAGCAGTGCAATGACCGGAACGCTGGCAGCGGTGCCCTGCCCGAGCGGGCGCAGGAGCTGATCGATGTGGCGCTGCTGGTCGCTCAGCTCCGGACGTTGACAGGTGTTCTGCGGGCAACGGTTCAGGGTGTCCGGGCCGCTGTCTACCGTATCTGCACGGGCCATCAGTTGTCGGGTGAAGGCGGCCATGACAGCGGGGTTGCTGCGGGTATCTTCCTCTGTGTAGCGGATGGCGACCGGGGTATCGAGGCTGACATCGGCGTAGGCAATGCGGTCCTTGAGCAGCGCATGGCCCTGATACCACTGCTCGTAGAGGGCCTTGCGGGCCTGTGCCGGGACAAAACGCAGGAAATTGTGCTCGGCGCCATTGCGAATCAGGTCAAAATACAGCCGGGTCTGAGCCTGGTGCGACAGGCTGCCGAACACGTTGAAGTTGACGACCAGCTCATAGTAGGTCCGCTCAAGCAGCGGGTAGTCCATGACCCAAATGGTCTCCGGCACCTGGCCCCATAGCCCGCGGCGCACCGATGCGCTGTCGTGGTGGCGGAAGATGGTCAGCAGCGCGTCCCGGTTGTGGCCGTCGCCGTTCCAGATCTCGGCCATATCGGCCCCGGCGGGTTTGCGCTCGACATAATAGTCGTGCCGCAGCGTCAGATACTGATTGCGTTTGCTGCTGTACTCCAGCCACGCCGCACCCAGCGCGGAGAGATCGCTGTCCTGCCCGGGCAGGCCGAGCAGTGGCGTGGTCAGGCTGCGATAGAGCGGATCATTGACGTAGGCCTCCTGCTGCGGATCTTCGAACACGGTCCAGAACTGGTCGCGAATGACATCGGTAGCGATCTGGCCGCGGCACACCGGGCCGCGAATAAAGGAGCGAACGAAGTACTCCGCCGAATCGAGCATGAACTGATAGCGCGCCCTGGCCGGAATGGCGGTAAAGGTGATAAACGGGTTGGAGCGTTCTGCGTAGGCGTAACCGGGCGGGGTGGCAACGGCCCAGTCGTTCTGCAGGAACAGTTCCTGCCAGCGATCCATGCGCTGAGCATCCAGCGCATAGGTGATGTGGGTCTTTTCGACCAGCGTTTCGCGCAGCGGGCGCAAGCGATAGTAGAACGGCTGGCCCGGATCGTCATTGGGGCGCACTGTGGCCAGTGGCTCGGCAGGCTGGCCCGGGGGCGTTGCGGAGCGCACCAGTTCATAGAAGCTGCTGCCGGCGATGTCGGGGAAGTGCAGATGGGCGATAAACAGGTGCTCGAACAGGTAGCGTGAGACCAGTTGCTCTCGGGCACCCCGCTGGTTGAAGAAGGTTTCCCAGCGCTCGATGCTTGCCTGTTCCTGCGCCGATGGGTTCCAGGGCTGTGGCGCAGTGACCGCGCCTTCACTGATCCAGCGACTGAGGGTGGCAAATTCCTCATCGCTCAGGCCGCTGGTGGCATAGGGCATTCCGCCGTGCGGGTTCTCTTCGGCGTAGTCGTCAAAGGTGCCCGGGGAAGGGCAACTGAAGGTGTGTTTGGTGCCGATCTTGATCGCTTCCGGCAGTGTGCTGTCGGCCGGGAACGGGTTGCGGTGGCCCAGTTCGATCATGCGGTAAAGCAGTGATCCGTCGAGTTGCTGGGCTGCGCCGGCGTTGGCGTCATGCAATACCGAGAAAAACCCCTTTTGACGCCAGGCTTCGGTGCTGTCGGCATCAATACCCAGTCTAGTCGGCTCGGCGTCGTCAATTCGCGTGCCGTCGTAGACCTGCTTCTTGGACGCACCGCGTTCAATGCCCTCGGCGCTGGTCAGTTTGAGCTGGCAGGGGGCGTCGTAGCAGCCGTGACAGGCCATGCACCTGGTTTCCAGAATCGGCCTGATGTCGCGCTGATAGTCGAAACTCTGGTGCGTCGCCACCACCGGTTCGGCGTGCGGGTAGGTCTGAACGGCGCTGCAGGCGATAACCAGGACGGTCAGCAGCAGGGTAACGGATGCGATGCGCCAGGTCGCACGGCGGGACAGTAGTTGCATGGAATCCTTCCTCGGAGGCAGGCGACAGGGCGGGGCGGTTGCCCATCTTGCATCAGGCAGGATGTTTTATGCCAGGCATTGTGACGACGGCCATGCCCCGAGGTTCAGTTATTGGCCACCTGTTTGCGCAACACCAGCGCGATACCGCCGAGGATCATCGCCGATGCGAGCAGCAGCCTCAGGGTCAGCGGTTCGGCCAGTAACAGCGCGCCGCCGAGTGTGGTAATGACCGGCACACTCAGCTGTACGGTTGCCGCGACACTGGCGCGCAGATGCGGCAGTGCGGCGTACCAGATAGCGTAGCCCAGCCCCGAGGTGACAGCGCCGGAGGCCAGCGCATAGAGCACCCCCTGACTGTCCAGGTTCTGGCTTTGCAGCAGCGCCAGACTGAGGAGAATGGCCAGCGGTGCCGCGCGCAGAAAGTTGCCCGCGGTCACCGCGGTAGGGTTACTCGCGCCACGCCCGCGCAGCGAGTAAACGCCCCAGGCAGTACCGGCAGCCAGCATGCTAAGCGCTGCAGGCAGCGGCGGGGCGCTGGTGCCGGGCAGCAGCAGGGCGATGAGGCCCAGGAGCGCCAGCGCCATGCCCACCTGCTGAGGCAACGTCAGCCGCTCACCGCGCGCAACGCCCGTCCCGATCATGGTGACTTGTACCGCGGCGAACAGCAGCAGCGCGCCCAGGCCCGCATCCAGGTGGATATACGCCCAGGAAAAGCCTGCGGCATAGGCAAACAGCGCCAGCGCAGAGGGCCAGCTACCGTGGCTGAAGGCGCCGCCGCCGCGCAGCGTTACCAGCAGCCACAGCACAGCGGCGCCGGAGATCAGCCGCAGACTGGTGAAACTGGCCGGGTCGATGGCGGTTGTGTCCAGCGCCAGCCGGCACAGCACCGAATTGCCGGCAAAGGCCAGCATGGCGAGCGCGGTCAGCAGGGTTGCCTTGGGCAGTTGCATGGTTACTCCATGGCGAGGTTCAGAGGCCATGAGACGTTGAATACACCCACGGCGCAATACTATTTTGGTAGGCATTGAGCCTGTGATCGTGGCCGCAGCGCTACGCCGAGCCGCTGCATGCGGTAGAGCAGGGTCCGTCTGGGCAAACCGAGCATCCGGGCGGTCAGGGTCTGATTGCCGTTGTGCTGTTGCAGGGCTTCGTTGAGCAGGTTGCGCTCTACCGCCTCCAGTTGTTCGCGCAGCGTCAGTCGGTGAGCCTGGGTTGGCGTGTTGGGCAGGTCCAGGTGCTCCGGTAGCAGCAGGTTGCCGTCGCACAGCAAAAGAGCCCGGGCGATCAATCCCTTGAGTTCACGCACATTGCCAGGGAAACGCTGAGTCGCGAGGTAGGCCAGCGCGGTGTCTGACCAGCGGCAGTGCGAGCGCTGCAGGAAGGCACAGGTCTCTTGGGTAAACTGCAGGGCAAGCTGTCGGATATCGCTGCCGCGCTCGCGCAGCGGCGGCAGGCTGATCGGGAAATGGCTCAAGCGGTAGTAAAGGTCCTCACGAAACCCTCCCTGCTCGACCTGACTGAACAGATCCTGGTGGGTGGCGGCGACGATACGGACGTCGACACGATGGCTCTGGTTGCTGCCAAGCGGTCGCACCTCTCCCTCCTGCAGCACCCGCAGCAGCTTGGCTTGCAGGGCCAGCGGCATGTCACCGATTTCGTCCAGAAACAAGGTCCCGCCATTGGCCGCGTCGAACAGCCCTTCCCGGTCCTGGTTGGCGCCGGTGAAGGCCCCCTTGCGGTAGCCGAACAGTTCGCTTTCCAGCAGCTGCTCGGGCAGCGCGCTGCAGTTTTGAGCAATAAAGGGCTGGCTGCGGCGTGAGCCGTAATCGTGGATGGCGCGGGCGACCAGCTCCTTGCCGGTACCGGTCTCGCCGCCGAGCAGCACCGTGACGGGGTTGTGCAGTACCTTGCTGATCAGTCGGTAGACCTGCTGCATGGCGGGGCTCTCACCGATCAGCCCGAAACTGCCGAGCTTGCTGGCTGTTGCCGGCTCGGGCAGTGGCAGATCGGGTGCCTGCAGCGCCAGCTCGGCCTGTTGCATTGCGTGCAGTTGCGCCAACGCAATATTGCCGACCATGTCCAGCGGCAGGGTTAGTGCTCTGCCGAGACCCCGTGCCCGGCTGGCCAGCACCAGCAGCCCGCCCACTTGCTGTCTGCGATCCAGAATGGGCTGACACAGCAGGCTGCGCCAGGCAGCCGAACTCGCCGGCAGGAAGGGGGTTGCATGCAGGCTGCGATCCAGTTCGTCCAGTTGCAGCGGGGTGTTCTGGCTCAGGCTGTAGGCAAGCAACGGTGCCGTCAGGCCATCCTCGCCGTGCTCGCCACCGAGCTGGCCGTCCAGCCACTGGCAACACAGCGGCAGCCGGCTATGGCTGGCGTCGAGCAGATACAGCTGAACCAGCGCGCAGTTGCCCAGCTCTGCGAGCCATCCGACCAGCTTTTGCTGCAGCTCGGCGGCGCTCTGGCACTGCGCGAGCGCGCTCAGTCCGGTCAGTACGCTTGCCACATCGGGTACGGCAGCTGCCGCATTGAACGGCAGCATTTCACGCGAGCTCACAGGTCACCTCTCCTTCGTTGTCAACCCGGGCGTACAGGTTCAGTGCACAGTGGTTCGGCTCGTCGCTCTGCAGCAGCCTATCTGCGATGGGGCTTATCAGACGCTCTTCAAGCCAGCGCTCAATATGACGAGCGCCACCCGTATTGCTGCACGCCTCGGCAATCAGTGAAGGCAGCCGGGGATCGAACCGGCACCCAATCGCACGCGCCTGCATACGCTGCTGCAGCGCGCGAAGGCGCTGACTGGCGATGGATTGCAGGCTTTGCGCTGCAAGCGGGTAGTAGGGCAAAACACGCATGCGGGCGAGTAGCGCCGGTTTGAAATGAGCGTTCAGATGGGGGTGGATGGCTTCGACCAGTTGCTCAGGGGTAGGGCGTTCAGCGTCGCGACAGAGTCGTTCAATGTGCTCACTGCCAAGATTGGAGGTAAGCAGAATCAGCGTGTTGCGAAAGTCGATTTCACGACCCTCACCGTCGTTCGCCAGGCCCTTGTCGAAGATCTGATAGAACAGATTGAGCAACTGCGGATCGGCCTTCTCGACCTCGTCCAGCAGGATCACCGAGTAAGGGCGGCGACGTACCGCTTCGGTCAACTGGCCGCCTTCACCGTAGCCCACGTAGCCGGGCGGAGCGCCGATCAGCCGGGCCAGGCTATGGCGCTCCTGATACTCACCCATGTTGATCACAGTAAGAAACGCGTCTCCGCCATACAACAGGTCGGCAATGGCCTCCGCGGTTGCCGTCTTGCCTACGCCGCTCGGACCGGTGAGCAGAAATACGCCGGCAGGACGGTCCGGGCGGGACAGGCCCAGTGCGCTGGCACGCAGGCTGCGATTCAGTTGCTCTACCGCCTCGGGTTGACCATGCAGCCGCTCATGCAGGTGTTCCCCGAAACGGGCGATGCGTTCGTGGTAGTGCCCGCTCAGTTGTGCGGTCGGGATGCCTGTCCACTCATGTACTACTTCGACAATCGCATTGCGATCGACCTCGGCGCAGACCAGTTGCGGTTGCGGCGCCTGTTGCAGGTCTTGCAGCGCCTGGCGCAGCTCGGCATGCGGCGCCTCGCGCTGATGACGCAAGCCGACCAGTTGCAGCGCCAGCTCCCGCTGTGCGGTCCACTGCTGCTGCAGATTTTGCAGGGTATCGGTGCCGGCCTGATGTTGCTGGTTCAGATGTTCAAGCAGGGAAGGGTCGGTTGGCAGTCCGAGTTGTCGGTCGCGCTCGATCGATTCGCGCTGGCGTGCCTGGTCAGCCTGTTGTGCCTTCAGGTGGTCCAGCGCAGCGGGCACGGCTGCAAGGTTTACCCGCGTTCTCGCGCATGCGGTATCGAGCAGATCCAGGGCTTTGTCAGGCAGTTGGCGGTCGGCCAGATAGCGGACTGCCAGCTCGACCGCCGCCACAACCGCCTCGTCTCTTACATGCAGTCCGTGGCTTTCGGCATAGCGAGGCGCCAGTCCGCGCAGCAGGCTTATCGCGTCGGATGGGCTGGGCTCGCGCAGTTGCAAGGGCTGGAAGCGGCGTGCAAGAGCCGGGTCCTTTTCGATATGACGCCGATACTCGCTCCAGGTGGTGGCGGCGATGGCCTTGAGCGTGCCGCGCGCCAGGGCGGGTTTTAGCAGGTTGGCGGTATCGGCAGTACCGGCATCACCGCCATGGCCGATCAGCGTATGGGCTTCATCGATGAACAGAATGACCCGGTTATCAGGGTCGGCAGCGGCTGCCAGTATGCCTTGCAGGCGTCGTTCGAGCTCACCGCGCATACCCGCCCCTGCCTGCAGAAGACCCAGATCAAGACTGAGCAGTCGCCAGCCGCGCAGCGCTTCCGGGACACCGCCGGCGACCAGCCGCTGTGCCAGCCCCTCGACCAGTGCGCTTTTGCCAACCCCGGCATCGCCGATGATGATCGGGTTGCTTTTGCGACGTCGGCAGAGAATGTCGACCAGTTGCCTGATCTCGCGCTCGCGCCCAAGGACCGGGTCCAGAGCGCCTTCCTCCGCCTGTTCTGTCAGGTCGTGGGTGTAGGACTTGAGCACTGATGTGTCGGCCTGAGGGCTGGTGTCTTGCGCGTTGGCCAACTGCTGCAGTTGATCAATGTTGAGCGGCGCCAGGGGATCAGGGTGCAGCAAAGGGTTGCGCAGCCAGCCAAGCAGCAGTGCGTGCAGGTTTATTCGTTGCTGCTGCAGCTCGGTGGTGGCGACCAGTAGTGCCTGTTGCAGCCAGTTGACCAGCATGCTGGACAAGCTCGGATTGCGGCCGCTCTGCTGGTATTGGGTTGGTGGATGGCAGCTGGCAAGCAGTGCATCGGCGTCAATCTCGCTGACAGCAAGCACCTGATGCAGCAGGCTGCCGCGCTGTTGCAGCAGGGCCCGGATCAGGTCTTCCGGCTCCACGTTGGCGCTGCCGCGTTGCAGACACTGTTCGGCGGCGCGCTCAAGGGCGCTGTGTACCTCGCTATCGAGCAGGCTGACAAGTTGGTGAATATCAATTGCAATCATGCAGACCGTCCTTGGTCGTGGAACAGAGAAGAATGTCGGGATCGCCGGCCGGGCTGCCCAGCCAGGTTGTCCAGCCGAGTCGGCAGGTGTTGCGGCTGCCCAGCTGCAGGGCCCGCACCTCGCTGGCCTGCAGCTGCAGTCGCAGGTCGTACTGCAGCGGCGTGCGCAGCAGAAAGGCGAGCAGGTTATGCAGTGTCTGGTGATCCTGTCCGGGTGGCAGGAATCGGTGGAAGTCGTTCCAGTCGAGCTGCGTCAGATGCACTCGAAATGCACCGGCGATGGACATGATATGGCTGCCCAGGATCAGCTCATTACCGAGAGTACTGTTGTTGCGGCCGAGCGCCGAGCGTTGCTCGTCCGGGATGGAAACCTGTCTGGGCAGGCATTGTTCCAGTGTGATTGAGGGAGAGCGGAAGTACTGACGCAGCACCGCCGCGATACTGTCGGCCGACTGAGCCTTGCCGCTGATCAGCCCCAGACAGGGCAGCAGACGGTGGGCCTGCAGGGGGCCGCTATCGGGCGCATTGTGCAAGCCGGCCAGAGCCAGCAGGCTGCCGGACAACCGGTCGCTGGCGCCGCTGCGAAAGCGGCTGTAGTAGCGATACTTCTGCCAGATCGGCAACAGCAGCCGTTGCAGACGGTTATTGCACAGGTCGAACAGGGCCCTGACGTTGCCGCAGCCCGGATCATCACCCAGCGCCAGCTCAACCTGGTGGGCAGGCAGGGGTGAACTGGCACCGCTGAGGGCGATCAGGTTCAGCTGCAGGACGAAATGCAGGCCGTGCTCGTTGTGTTCAATCTGCAGTTGTTCGATGTCCCTTGCAGCGAACCCCAATCCCGGGTTGGCACAAAAACGGATACGTCGGTAGTGCGCTTCCGGCGTCTCGCCGGGATAGCTCTGCTGCAGTTGATCCAGCAGGCATAGCAGTGCCTGATACAGGCTGTAATGCTGGATGTCCCGTTGCAGGCGAATCAGAACAGGGGCTGGTGACCCAGACGCGGTACCCATTGGTAGCGTTCTCCCTGCAAGCTGATGATGGAGAGGGCGTGAAACGTGTTGATGCCGGCATGCTGCGCGAAAAATTCGTTCAGCACCGAGCCAAACAGAAAGAGTTCCCCGGAGCCGTTACAGCCCTCTGCGTCAATCTCCAGTTCCGACTGCACGCCGCGTATCGGCAGCCCTCGAAACAGACGGTCGGTCTGACGGTGCCGCACCGAGCGCAGCGCGTTCAGACGGCGCTCGCTGACCCTGGCTGCGTTCTGGTCGCAGTGCCTTGGCAGGTCGTGACAGCTGAGTGCTTCGCGCAGGGCACTGATGTTCTCCAGCGTCTGGTAGTTGAGCGCCATGCTGCTGATCAACTGCCACAACCCCTGGCGGTGCAGCGCCGGTGCATAGCTTGGGGTAATGCGCCCGATATTGCGAAACTGCACAAACTCGGGCGTGCCCTCGCAGGGATGGCAGATATCGCCCTGGGCCAGCTTGCCAGGCCACTGCTGATTGGTGCAGGTCAGCTCAATGGACAGGGTTTCCTGCTGATCCTGCTGCTGGAGGCCGAAGCAAAGGTGGGTTTCCAGATGTTCGCCATCCAGAGCCGGCAGTTGTCGCAAGCTGTAGTGCGGCGATGCATCGGGGCCTGCGAGTGTGTGGTCGTGCTCGAAGGATTCGAACGGAACGTAGGTCCGGTAACCCATGCCGCCCGGCTTCCAGCCGGTTACCCGATCGACCGAAAAGACGCCGCACTGGGCTGGTGCAAGGCCCGCAGGGCGCAGCAGGTAACGATCCTGTCGGCCATCGAGTCTGACCGGGCTGGCGTCGTGGCTGAACAGGTTGACGACAGGTGTGCAGTAAAGCTTCACCATATCGGTGTCTGGCGTCAGTTGGCGGCAGTCCGGATGGTGCAGGTCGAATTCGATGCGCAGCCCGCGTGCCTGCTGCATTAGAGGTTTGTCCGGCGTGACCTCGCGCTCAAGGCCGCTCAGCTCGACAAACAGAAACTTCTCGGCGAAGGCAAAGTAGTCCTGCAGGTGCCGATAGCCGCTGAACCCCTGATCGGTATCCGGCAGCAGGGTTTCCTCAGTCGCAAAACCGCAGGGCTGCAGGTGGTCGGCGGGCAGGGTGAGTGATGGTTGTTGAGTCAGCGGTTGCCCTGCTGCATCGAGCGGCTGCAGGGTAATGGCGTCCAGATGGCGGCACAGGTGCAGGTACAGCTGACGGCTTGAATAGGCATTGCCGCTCAGGTGCAAGCGCAGTCGGCGCAGATCGAGGTCTGTCAGGCTGCCTTCGCAGGTCATCTGCAGTGTCAGGGTCAAGCGTGCGCCGGTAGCATGGCTCTGGTAACGGCAGCCTGCCAGTTCGACGGGCAGCAAGGTCACCGCACTGGTTGTGCGAAAGCGGCACCGAATACCGTCGGCAGGGCGCGACTCCACCCCGGTGCCGCGTGCAATGGGTAGTGCCTTGAGCGGTCGTTGCAACGGTTCGAATTGCAGCATGGCCAGTGCCGGCATGGGGCGCATGCAGTTGGGCCAAAGCAGATGCATGAGCGAGTGGGTCAGTTCGGGCAGCTCGTCATCGAGTTTTTGCCTCAGGCGCCCGGTAAGAAAGGCAACGCCCTCAAGCAGCCGCTCTACATCCGGGTCGGTGCTGGTGCCGGCGAGGTAGGGCGCCAGCGCGGGGTGATGTTCGGCAAACCGCCGTCCCTGCTCACGCAGTGCGCTCAGCTCGCTCTGAAAGTAGTGATTGAAGGTCATGGTGGATTCAGATGTCGGAGTCGTCTCGCTGCAGGGTCACTGCAGCCTTGCCCTGGCCGTCGAGTTGCACACTGAAGGTGACTGGCTGCTGCAGCTCCGGCAAGTTGAGCCGGGCGTTGATGATGAAGGCCAGGCGCAGCGGGTCACTAGCATCATGCTGACAGCTGACCCGCACCTCGCGCAGACGCGGCTCGTAACGGCTGATGAAGCGCTCTATCGTTGCGCGTGCCTGCTGCCGGGTGTCATGCAGCGTCAGTCGCATATCGTTCAGTTCGGGTAGGCCGTAGTCGGGCAGCATCTGTACGCTGCCGGCGCGGGTGCTGAGCATGCGCGCCAGCTGGGCCATCACCGAGGCACTGGCGGCCTCGGCGCCTGGCAGACCGGAGCGGGACCGGTCGCTGCCGCTGAGGCGCTCCAGTAAGGAGCCGTATCCGGGTCTGGTCATCATTCGCGATCCAGCTTGCCGACCAGCGACAGCGTGAAGTCGGCGCCCATGTACTTGAAGTGAGGGCGAACGCTGAGACTGACCCGATACCAGCCCGGCTGGCCGGCAACATCCTCGACGCCGATGGAGGCTGCCCGCAGTGGTCGGCGCCCGCGCACCTCTGCGCTCGGGTTGTCCTGGTCAGCAACGTACTGGCGAATCCAGCGGTTCAGTTCCAACTCCAGGTCGGTGCGCTCTTTCCAGGCGCCGATCTGCTCGCGTTGCAGCACTTTCAGATAGTGGGCCAGGCGGTTGATGATGAACAGGTAAGGCAGTTGCGTACCCAGCCTGAAGTTGAGTTCGGCTGCCTTGCCCTCGGCGCTGTTGCCGAAGTAGCGGGGTTTCTGTGCCGAGTTTGCGGAGAAGAACGCCGCATTGTCGCTGCCCTTGCGCATGGTCAGGGCAATAAAACCTGCTTCTGCCAGCTCGTATTCTCGACGGTCCGAGACCAGCACTTCGGTGGGGATCTTGGTTTCAATCTCGCCCATGCTGGAGAAATGATGCAATGGCAAATCGTCAACGGCGCCACCGCTCTGCGGACCGATGATGTTGGGGCACCAGCGATAGCGAGCGAAACTGTCGGTCAGGCGGCTGGCGAAGGCGAATGCAGCATTGCCCCACAGGTAGTCCTCATGGCTGTCGCTGACCGTTTCGCGGTAGGCAAAGCTGCGGACCGGATTGTCTTCAGGGTCGTAGGGTGTGCGCAGCAGGAAACGGGGCAGCGTCAGACCGACATAGCGTGCATCCTCGCTCTCCCTGAACCCCTGCCACTTGCTGAAAAGCGGGCCCTCGAAATGGTCCTGCATGTCTTTCAGGTCGGGCAGGCCGTGGAAGCTCTCGAGTCCGAAGAAGGCGGGGCCGGCTGCTGCGATGAACGGGGCGTGTGCCATGGCGGCCACGCCGGCCACCTGTTGCAGCAGGCGAATATCCCGCGTACCCGGACCAAACTGGTAGTTGGCGATCATGGCGCCGACCGGCTGCCCACCAAACTGCCCGTACTCGGCCGTGTATACGTGTTTGTAAAGACCGGACTGCACAAGTTCCGGGCTGTCTTCAAAGTCATCCAGCAGATCATCTCTGGAGGCATTGATCAGCTCGATGCGGATGTTCTCCCGAAAGTCGGTGCGCGCAACCAGCAGCTTCAGGCCGCGCCAGGCCGACTCCAACTGCTGAAAGTCGGGATGGTGCAGGATGGCGTCAACCTGACGGCTCAGCTTGCTGTCGATTTCTGCGATCATCCGGTCGACCAGTGCCTTCTTGACTGGCTCCTGGCGGTTGTGGGGTTTCAGCAGTTCGCTGATGAAGGCGCCCACGCCCCGGCGGGCGATCGCATAGGACTCGTCCTCCCGGGGCAGCTGGGTTTCGGCGATAACGCGGTCGAGCAGACTGCCGTTGGTCACCGGCTTGTTTGCCCGAGCGGTGGATTGGCTTTGCATGGAGAGGGCTCCTGTAGGGTGCGTCACGGGGTCGGAGGGAGGCCGAGTTCGGTCAGGATCTGTTCACGTGAATGGTCGTCGCGCAGCAGCGCTTCAATTGCCTGGCGGAAGGCCGGTGTGTTGCCCAGCGGCCCCTTGAGGGCGACCAGGGCTTCGCGCAGCTCCATCAGTTGACGCAGTTCCGGGACCTGTTCGACCACGCTGGCCGGGTTGAAGTCGGACATCGAGCGGATGTCGAGTTCGACCGGCAACTCGCTGTCGGCGTCCTCCTCCTGCAATCGATTGGGAACATTGAAGGTCAGGCGCAGATCCTGTTTGGCCAGCACATCCTCGAAGCTGTTTTTGTCGATTGCGATGGGCTTGCGCTGCTCAATGCTGCGTTCGTCCCGGCGCTGGGTGAAGTCACCCAGCACCATCAGCTTCAGGGGCAGTTCAATCTCCTGTTGCTGGTCACCGGTGTTTGGGGTGAAGGTCACGTTGATGCGCTCGCGCGGGGCGACCGTGGTGTCTTTTGTCATAGGGCTTCTCCATGCGGTTCAGGCCGGGTGGCCTGCTCAAGGGGATCTTGGAAACTCAGCCAGTGCAGCTGTTGCTGCAACGCCTGGCAGCGTTCTTGACTGGTGCTGTCGCGCCGTGGGACAAGGCTCTGGTGCAACAGCTGGAGGGTCTCGCTGAGTAGCTGCTTGTCCCAGATGGCAAGCGGCATGCTTTGCTGCAGCTGCGCCAGTTGCGGCTCCAGCATGGCCTCTGCCTCCCGGTGTCGGGCGTTGGCCAGCAGCCGGCGGGCCCATTGCAGCCGTGACAGCGCGCGCTGGCGCTCGTCGGTCTGGCCTGCCGGCATGGCCGTATCAGCCGGGACAGAGGAGCGCAGCGGTGCGGCGGTGTCGCCCTCCGTAGCGTTATCTGGCTGGCTCTGCTGCTGTGCATCCGCGGGGGGCTGAAGCCAGGCTTGGGTGGCCCGGCTGGCAAAAGGGCTGCCATCGTCGAAGCACAGGCATTCCAGGCCGGGGAGGCGCTGCACAAGCGACCGGGTATGGGCCTGTATGACTGACGCCGCGTTGGCATCGTCCATGGCGTGGCAACAGCGAGCGGCCAGATAGTGCCCGTCGAGCCAGAACGGCGCTTTGCGCAAGCTGTTTTCGAGGTTGTGCAACAGCCGGGCGTACTCTTGCTGCTGCCACAGCGTGTCATAGTGCTTGATCCGTTCGGCCGGGGGTGGACGCAGGCTGGTATGCTTCTGTTCGTCGTGCCGGGGGAGTTGCCCAATGCCGCCCCAGGTGAGGCAGCGGCTCATCTGCAGTGCACTGACGCGCTGATCTGGCTGGCTGAGCCACCACTGCAGCAGGGGCGTCGCCGCTTCCTGCAGGCGACGTAGCTGTTGTTGCGCCGCGCGTTCGTTGCCGATTGAGTCGCGCTCTGGGGCCGGCTCCCGGCTGGGAGCGGATGAGGCCGGTTCCGGCGCTGCGCTCTCCGTGCGCTCGCTCGCTGCTGGTGCAAGGCTGCCTGCCAACTGATGCCAGTCCTTGCTGAGCGGCACGGAGTGGGCATGCAGGGCTGAACCAATGGCGTGCATCGCACTTTGCAGCACGGGCAGCTCGTGCTTGGCGCAGCACAAGGCGCTCGCTTGGCGCACCAGCGACCTTTGGAGCCACTGCAGCGCTGCCAGTCTGGCGCGCTCCCTCGCCGGCAGGCTGCTTTCCCAGGCGCTGCTGAGAGCGCTGGCAATCTGCTGCAGGCTGCCAACTGCCTGCTCGAGTTGCTGCAGCCGAATCAGCGCAAACGTTCGCCAGCCGGCAACGCGCAGGTCCATGCCCCGCGCAAGCAGATCGCTGGCAGTATCGGCCAGCTGCTGCCAATCAGGCTGGGGCTGTTGGTGTGGAGAGTCGAGCAGCGAGAATACCTGCTCCAGTCGCACATAGGCGTCGCAGTCGCGCAGATCGGGCAGGTCTGCGGCGGGGCGGTTGCCGGGTGTGACAGCGACTGATGCCATGCTGGTTTCCTTTCCTGGGTGCCGACGGACCCCCTGTCCGCCCAGCCTGGTCGAATCGAACCGGGTTGGCGCATGCTAGTGAGCTGGTGCGGGGCTGCCAAACGGCCACCCTGTGATCGGGTTCGCGTTACGACTGGAGATTTATCAGTTTTCTACCCGCTTCGCTGGTTATTAAATTAAATAAAATCAATAGGTTGTGAGTATTTATTGAGGTTCTATTCAGGATGTGTGCCGGTGTTGTTGGTGGGGCGGAATCTGTGAACCAGACTGCATCCGCTCGCTCAAGGTGATGTAGTACCCCGCTGTTACCCGTCGGCGCGAACAAGGGCGCATGATGGGCGCTCAAACACCCGCAAGGAGGAACAGTGATGTCCACCAAGAAGATTCTGCTGCTGGCCGGCGACTTTACCGAAGACTACGAAACCATGGTGCCGTTTCAGGCGCTGAGCATGCTGGGCTATGAGGTGCATGCGGTGTGCCCGGACAAGACCGCTGGTCAGACGGTCAAGACTGCGATTCACGACTTTGAGGGTGATCAGACCTACACCGAGAAGCCGGGTCACCTGTTTGCCCTGACCCATGATTTTGCCGCTGTTAAGGCCGATGACTATGTGGGGCTGGTGATTCCGGGCGGTCGGGCGCCGGAGTATCTGCGGCTGAACGCCGATGTGATTGCGCTGGTGCGGGCGTTCAATGCGGCCAACAAGCCGATCGCTGCGGTCTGCCATGGTGCACAGCTGCTGGCAGCGGCCGGTGTGCTGGAAGGGCGTGAGTGCAGTGCGTATCCTGCATGCGGGCCGGACGTGCGTCTGGCGGGCGGTACCTATATCGATATCGCTGCCGATCAGGCCCATGTTCAGGGCAATCTGGTGACTGCGCCGGCCTGGCCGTCGCATCCGCGCTGGCTGGCCGCGTTCGTGAAGTTGCTGGGCGCCCGAATCGAACTCTGATTGCTGCCGGGGGCTGGCTGCGGTCAGCCCCTGCAGAGGAGAGCTGCATGTGTGAACTCTACGTAAAGGCGGACCCGATTCTGTATGAGTCGCGCTCGCGTTCGCTGCGTATTCGCGGTGTGGTTACCACCTTGCGACTGGAGAACCAGTTCTGGGACATTCTGCAGGAGATCGCCGAGGTGGACGACATGACCACCAATCAGCTGATCACCAAGCTGTATGACGAGGTGATGGAGCTGCGCGGTGAGGTGGTGAATTTTGCGTCTTTCCTGCGGGTGAGCTGCACCCGTTATCTGGCTCAGCGCGAGGCGCGGGTGGTTCCTCTGGCGGTGGTGGGCCGCAGTACAGCTCAGGGCTGATTTTGCTGCCAGCTGTATCGCGCCGGCCTCCGGTGGTTTTGCTAGCATTGCCGCTTACCTGAATTTCTCTGGAGCCGTTCGATGTCGATCGAAACCTGGCTGGCGTTCTTTGTTGCATGCTGGATCATCAGCCTGTCACCGGGCGCTGGTGCCATTGCCTCAATGTCCAGCGGTCTGAATTACGGTTTTGCCCGTGGTTACTGGACTGCGCTCGGTTTGCAGTTGGGGCTGGTGGTGCAGATTGCGGTGGTGGCGGCGGGCGTCGGTGCGGTGCTGGCTGCATCTGCGCTGGCATTCACGCTGATCAAGTGGTTCGGGGTGTTGTATCTGCTGCATCTGGCCTGGCGCCAGTGGCGAGCGCCGACCATGCAGGTGGACGAGACGCAGGCTCCGCGTGCGCTGGGGCAACCGTTGGCGCTGGTGTTCAGGGGCTTGCTGATCAATGTCAGCAATCCCAAGGCGGTGGTCTTCATGCTGGCCGTGCTGCCGCAATTTCTGGATGTCTCCCGGCCGCTGCTTAGTCAGTATCTGATCATGGGGCTGACCATGATTACCGTCGACCTGATCGTCATGGCGGGTTACACGGGGCTGGCGGCGAGGGTGCTGCGCCTGTTGCGCTCACCACGTCAGCAGCGGCTGCTCAATCGCACCTTTGCCGGGTTGTTTGCTGCGGCCGCAGGGATGCTGACATTGGTGCGCCGCGCAACCTGATGCCTCCTGTGCCTAGTGGCCTTGTTGCCACTGGCTGCGGTACTGCGACGGGCTGATACCGGTCTGCTGACGGAAGCGATTGCTGAAGTGGGCTGCTGAACTGAAGCCGCAGCGCAGTGCGACCTGCAGCAGGCTGGCGCTGCTGTAACGCAGCAACTGTTGCGCCTTTGCCAGACGCTGCTGCTGCACGTAGCGGTGCGGAGGCAGGCCAATACTCTGTTTGAACATCCGCGCGAAGTGGTATTCGCTGAGCTGGCACTGGGTGGCCAGGTCGGCCAGTTGCAGTGGCTGATCCAGATGGCTGTCGATGTAGTCGCGTATATGCCGTACCTGCGCCGGCGCAAGCCCGCCCTTGATGGCGGGGGCCTGCCAGCTGACCTGGGTGTAGTGTTTGAGCACGTGATTGAGCAGCAGATTGCTGGCGCTGCTGAGGGTCAGACTGTCGCTGCGGTCGTGCCAGTTGCTGGTCAGCAGAAAATGGCGGTAGAGCAGGGCGATCTGCGGGTCGTCTGCAAACAGCTGCTCGTTGACGCTCAGCTCCAGCGGGCTGCGATCCCAGGTCTGTTCTGCCAGCTGGCGCAGGTGAGCGTCGGTGAAATACAGGTGAACGAACGACAGCGGTCCGCGGATATTCCAGGTGGATGCGTACTGCCGGGGCATCAGGCACAGCCGATCTGGTCCGCCGCCGTTGTGCCAGCCGTCGGTGCTTTTGAAGTAGGGGTTCTAGGGATTTTCCGTCCAAAAACGACAAAGTGCTCTGGAGGCCGCGCCGTCCGTGGCCTCCAGAGGGGTATTACTTTTCGCTGACGGGTAAATATCCCTCGATTGAGCGCATAAGCTCCTCCAGATCTGGCAATTTTTCGCTCAATTCGAAGTGGTAAGTCCCCTTGAGGTTAATGTTGTGCCAGGCCACAGGGGATGCCTGTTTGACGATATCTATTCTCTTGGTATCTCCTTGGTATTCGAAGCTGGTCAACAGCTGGCTGAGTATCCTGGAGTTGAAGTAAACGATGGCATTGGTGACCAGGCGAGCGCACTCATTCCATAGCTGGATTTCTTCGTCTGAACTGCCCCGGAACTGATCCCCATTGACGCTGCTCACGGCCCGACGCAGTTGGTGATAGGCCTCTCCCCGGTTCAGCGCGCGCTGAACATAGTTTCTTAAACTGGCATCATCGATGTAGCACAGTAGATAATTCGCTTTCACCAGGCGATTGTATTCCGTCAGGGCTTCCAGCAGCGGGTGATTGCGCTTGTACTCCGAGAGCTTTCTCACCAAGGTGGCTTGCGTTGTTTTCCGCTGCTTAAGTGATACTGCAATCCGTTGGATGGTATCCCAGTGCTGCGCAATACGATGGGTATTGATTGGCTTTTTTAAGCACAGCTGAATTCGGTGTTCTTTGTCTTCCTTGACATCAAACATGTCATTGATCACTTTGCCAACCTGGGCATAGCGTGGGGCAAACTGGTATCCGAACAGATCCAGTAACGCGAAGTTCACATGGTTCACCCCATGGGTATCGGTTGAGAGCACATCCGGAATGATGTCTGACGTATTGCTCATCAACAAATCAAAGATGTAGTGCGATTCATGTTCGTTGGCGCCGATCACTCTGGCGTTGATAGCAGCGTGATTGGCGATCAAGGTCATGGCAGAAACACCTTTTTGAGTGCCAAAGTACTTCGACGAATAACGGGTTTTGAAGGTCTCGCGCCGGGCTTCGAACTTTTGACCATCGGCACTGGCGTGGATCACATCTTCCTGGATGTTGTAGTACCGGAAGATGGGTAGCTTGGCTGTCGCGTTATTGATGTTGTCGTTAGCAGCATTCAATGTTTCCAGGCGAAGATAGTTCGCCTGGATAGTGCTGAGCTGATCATAGGTACGATCAGAGATCTGTGCCATGCCGTAAATGCCTTGATTGGTTGCATTGCCGACCAGAATTGCCAACAGGTCATATTCATGGGAACGGCTTCTGGATTGGGAACCCAGCACATGAGCGAAGCAGTCAATGAAACCGGTGTCACGATCAACCATGCGCAGTACATCCGCAATCCCCGTTGTGGGAATTTGCTGGAAGAAGGGATTGTTGACCAGATGATGTTTGCTGGCCGAAGGCAGGCGCCAGAAGCGTTTACCCTGCGGATTACGCAAGATGATATTCCGGTTGTCTTCCTGTTCAAGATATTCGCCGACTTCGTACAAACGGGTATCCAATTCCATGGCCATCTGTTTGATCAGCTTTTCAGGCTCCTCCGCTAATTTTGTAAAATGGCTCTGTTGAAGCAGCGTATATTTGTTTTTTCGCCAATGTTCCCCGTCGATCAGGTCGGCGTCGAGTGCCCGGTATTTAGTGATATCAGGCAGCGTCAGCTGGCCATTCAGGCGATCAGGAATCTGTTGATAGAGGAACCACTCATAACGATCGATCAGGATATTCCCTTCACCATCCAGCAGGAATTCACGTGATTTTTTGGAAAGGAGTCTGGTGTCGGCAGTTTGCAACTGAGCGTCCTGGCCGTTGAGTTCGTTTTGTGTTTTCGCCAAGGCGGCCGCTAAGTGCTGGGTGCCGTCGCAGCCTTCGAAGCGCAGACATAGGAACAACTCTCGCAGCAAACCTTTCCGCAGACTTTCTTTCTCGTCGCAGTACTGCCACATGGCTTCATCGACCGATCGTCGCTGCTCGTTCAGGAAGAGACATACAGATTCCAGATCCCTTTTGGTCAGCAGGCTCAGTGCTTGCTGTCTTACTGTTGCAAACGGTAGTTGCAGATCAATGCTGTCATCAATGAACAGGTGCAGTACTTCAGCTGCCTTGCTGACATTTTTAGCTGCTTTTTGCCAATCCTTAAACACCGCTTCCTGCGCATAATCCTTTGCCTTCTGTTTGGTCTGTCTGACATGATGCACAAAGCCATCGGCAATACGTTCCAGCGCTTGCTGCCATCGCGTTTGAAGATAGCACAATAAATACAGCCATTGGCTGCCTACGGTTTGACGTTTCAGTTTGGCACCGTAGTAGTCGACTTTCTCTGCCAGGTGTTGCAGATTTTTCTGCGACAGTGATAGCGTGCTCAACAGCAGATCCACTTCCGGCATCCAATGCTGGATATGGCGATAGACAATCAGTTCTTTCTCCAACTCGGTTCCGGTGAAGTTACGAGCCGATTGTCGCAACTGTCGGAACGGCAGTGGACCTGTGCCGTTCACGAGCTCCGCCAGTGCTTGCTTAAGACCGCGTGACATTGCACGCTCAAGGTGCGCGGCCATGTGTTCCTGTTCGTCTCCCACCACCTGACTGATGATCTTTTGCAGCGTGCTGTAGGCAGGGATTGCGATCTTCTGCCCCGAACAATATTCAATGGCCGCATCGAAGAGGTGCCTAGGCGCTGTCCAGGCTCTGGCTTGCTGGGATAAGTAATCTCTCAACGCCGCTCCATGGTCTTTGACATTCCAGCGCTGGTAGTTGCAGAGCTGGAAAACACGTTGGTAAATCCGTTCGTTCTCTTTTGGCGTGAGATTAAAGGGTCTACAGCCTGGGCCTGGTAGAACGGTTTGATAAACGTATTTGAGGTCCTGCTTGATCTGATGAAAGCCGGGATTCAGCACCACCGGCTTGGCTTTGAAATAGCCCAGCAGTACCACCAGCATGTAACGCTGGCCCCGATGACGGAGGCTTTTAGCGATCGCCAGTTCCTTATCGTTCAGCGAGAAAAAGAAGCGTTGGTCGGCGGAGGTGAAAGCGGGGGGTCCATATAAGGGGTTCTAGGGATTTTCCGTCCAAAAACGACAAAGTGCTCTGGAGGCCACGCCGTCCGCGGCCTCCAGAGGGGTATTACTTTTTTGGCGCTTCACATAGCCAGTCACAATAAATCAATCACTTAGCAGTCTGAATGTCGCATTTGGACGGAAAATCCCTAGAACCCCTCATAGATTGGATCGCCCTGGGCGGCAGAACCGAACCGCGCAAGAGCTGCCACCGCACTGGCATGTCCGCTCATGACCGAGGCTGCCAGGTGCACCAGACTATCCCAATGCTTTTCGATCAAAGCGACGTCGACATTGGCTTCGCACACCGCAGCGATTTCTGCGGGCACTTTGGTGCCGCGTGGCACAAAGAGGTGGCGCTGTTTGAGTTCCTTCAACCGCGGGCAAAGATCAAAACCAAGCAAACGGGCATGTGACATGGCAAAGTCGGTGTAGCCAGCCGTTGCGCGTGACTACCTTGCCGCTCGCGGCGAAGTTCTCGCCCGCGATCTCGACGCCCACGGTGGTCTGCATGTACTCGTGCAGCGGGTAGAACTGCGCCAGGTAGGCGCGCACGATCAGGTCGTAGATGTTGCGCTCGCGCTCGCTGAGGGCGGCCTTGCTGCCCTTCTGCATGGTCGGCACGATGCCGTGGTGCGCGGTGATCTTCGAGTCGTCCCACGTCTTGGACTTGATACGCGGATCGGCACCATCGACCAGGCCGGCCAGTTCGGGGTTGACGTGCTTGATCGCCTCCAGCACGCGCGGCGCGTCGGCGTGCTGCGACTCCGGCAGGTAGGCGCAGTCGGTGCGCGGGTACGAGGTCAGCTTGTGCGTCTCGTAGAGCGCCTGGCAGGTGTTCAGCACGTCCTCGGCGCTGTAGCCGAACTTGGCCGAGGCCAGTGCCGTAATGTCGGACAGGGCGAAGGCCAGCGGCTGGTTCTGCTTCTTGGCCTCCTGTTTGTACGCGGCGATGGTGCCCGGCTGGCCCTTGACGGCGGCCACCAGGGCGTCGGCGACGGCGGTATCGACAAGGCGGCCTTCGCTGTCCAGGCCGGCTTGATCCTCCTGCGTGGTGTTTGTCACCGGCCACGCCAAGCCGGGCGATGCTGGCACCGACTGGCGTGCACTGGCTGACACCGCGCGCCAGGCCAAGTTGACGCTGGTGATCTACATGGGTGTCAGCGGTGCGCAGCGCATCCAGGACGAACTGCTGCACGGCTTGCCCGCCGACACACCGGTCGCCATCGTCCAGAACGCCAGCCTGCCGACGCAGCGCCACGCGGTCTGCACCCTGGAAACACTGAGCGCGACGATTGCCAGCGAACAACTGACCAGCCCCAGCGCCATCATCGTGGGCGATGTGGTGCGCGGCGTGACGACCAGCCAGCGCGCTCTTCAGAGCCTGTTCACGGGCACCTGAAAGGGCAGAGCCCCGCTCGGTCATTTCTTGGCAGGCTGTGCCGGTTTGCGCGCAGACTTTCAAGTTCATAGAATCCCCTGCGACAAGCGAGCCGCGCGGCATGCCAGCGGGCCTACTTCTGAACCCACAACACAAGGAATATGTATTTGTCCATGTGCATTTGCGGTGGTTGGGCCTTGGCCATGCCGTTTGAACGTAGCGTACCGGCTTACGCGAACGCGCCGCGTTTGGGGACACCGCGCACTGTATGTTGCAGGATCAGCGCTAAAAGCAGTGCCGCAGTTTCAAACACCAGTAGAAAGTTGGCCAGATCATTGGGCTGACCATCCAGGAGCAGGCTCGATACCCGCCCGGCAACCAGCCCGCCGAGAAATGCCGCGCAAAACCACAGCGCGTGGCGGGTGAGCGCTGGAAGCAGCGCACCAGCCAGCATCATGGCGCCGAAGCTGAAGTGCATGCCGCCGTAGATGGAGCGAATTTCGTTGGTCGCGGTAACGGTTGTTGGTGCGAGGTCGAGGGCGGCCATCGCCGCCTCCGGGTTTATCGTCGTGTTGATGCCAATTGCCATGAAAGCCAGTGCGTTAAGGATCAGGAAACCTTTGGCAATCGTCAGCATTTCGGTGAAACCTCTTCGTGTCGTTCTACGGTCCAGGTATGGATAGGTTCGTGGCCCTCGCGCTGCCACGCCGGGGGCTTCCATAAGTGCTTCAGGCGTTCGCCCAATGGGCCCGGCGCCATGACATCGCGAATCATGTCGACGAATTCATGCAGATTCAGTACGAACCAATTGTGGCTCTTGATCTGCCGCGGCGTACCGTAAACCACCTTTTCCTCTTCGGGTTCGTAGGTGCCGAACAGGTGGTCATACAGCATGATTACGCCGCCGTAGTTTTTGTCCACATATTGCACATTCCGGCCATGGTGTACGCGGTGATTGGAAGGCGTGTTGAACCACCATTCAACCCACGGGTGAAGTTTGGGTATGGATTCGGTGTGTACAAACCACTGGAAGGCCAGGTTGGCCCCGAGCAAACCCAACATGACTTCGGGCGTAAAACCCATCAACACCGCCGGTACATAAAATATCCAGGTGCCGACGATGCCATTCAGAATGCTCTGCCGTGCCGCCGTCGACATGTTCATGATCTCGCCGGTGTGGTGAGACACATGCTGGGTCCAGAACCAACGAACACGATGCGCGGTACGGTGATACCAGTAGTAACAGAGTTCCTGAACAAAAAATGCCAGCACGACCGTGCCGGCGTTCATCGGGATGGAGAAAAAGCGGTGATCCCAGACCACCGTGAACAATGCGGCGACAAATAGCACGTTCATCAACGCGCCAGACACGTAATAGCCCGCGCCTAGCGAAAAATTGGCGAATACTTCGCGCAGCCAGAACGGTTTGCCCGCCGTCAGGTTGGTGTTACCTGATTTGATGCAGGTGTAAAGCCATTCGATCAGGAATGCGCTGACGAATACCGGAATCATCGGGATCAGAATCATCTCGTTCAAGGTGGGCTCACGCCCGAAAAGCGCCGTCATGCCTGAAACGATCGGCGTAAACAGTGTGTCCATCAAAGATTCCTCACTCGGTTATTCTGCGAATGCGCGAAATTGTCGTTGAACCTGTGGCCAGGTTCTTGACTTCCGCGTATGGTTTTTTGACATCGTGTGCCAACCGGAGTCTTGATGGCGACAGGCGCCCAGGTCTTTGCCCGAACCACCAACCTCGTCAGACGGTTCATGGAAGCTGAGGGAATCCGCAGCACGGTCGTACGCCGCAAGCTGGATGAGGCCAGCCGCTTTGAGCGCATGCCGATCGAGCTGTGGTGGGCGCTACTGCAGGATCTGGCCGACGCCACGGATAGGAAATTCAACCGCATGAGGCCAAGTATGGCACGAGTTTTGGGCCTCGAAACACGTTCGGCCAAGGAAGGTTGAGCGCTCGCTTGCCGCTCAATGGCAAGAGCTTGGGAGGCAGTATGCATTTGGGCCTGGCGCGCGCGCAGCTGCTTCCCCGCAGCGATGGATACCGCCGCTTCACTGGGTCACCAATTGACGCGCTGGTCTACCTCGTCGGGTTGAGCTGCCAGATCCCAATCCGGCTCGCCTTGCGCACCATCATCCACCGGCGCGTCGCAGCCCTCCCACAGCGGTGGCCCGCGTGCCGGGGTGATGTGCGGGGGGGCAGACTCCACCCCGATGTGGTTCAGGATGTGGCGGATTTCGGCGCTGTGGGTGATGAAGGCAATGATGTGCATCTGCCCACCGCACATGGGGCACAGCAGCGGAAATGCCTCGTAGATGCGGGCAATCAGCACCGCCCACAAGTAATGCGCCGCTCGCTTCGGGCGTGCTTCAGGTTCGGGTGTGGGTGTGGCCGCGTTGCCCGGCGCCGCCACCCCAGGTACGCCCGCGCCAGGTTGTGCAGTCTCCACCGTGGCTGGTTGCGACGCAGCAGGCTGAGCCAGCGCCGTTACCGCCGCTCTCAGCGGCGAGTTTGGTGCCAGCACACCAAAGTAGCGGTGCCGGTGGGTGCGTGGCGGTGGCACCAGCGCGGCGATGCGGTCGATCAGTTCCAGCGGTGTGAGGTGCAGCTCATCTGCCTTGGCACCACGCTTGTCACTGGTGGGCTCGCTGCGCTGTTTGGCACAGCGGTACACCAGTTTGCTTCCCTCTTTGCGTAGGCGCTCCATGGAAAACGGTGGACGCGCGCAATAGCGCAGCAGCCGCTCCAGCGCAGCGCGGTCGTGGGCTTCGATGCAGACACCGGCGTCCACCGAGAAGCCGCTGTGTTTGTAGCCCAGCATGTCTTTGGCGTCACAGTTCTCCAGCAGGCCCCGAGCAACGAAGGCGCGCAGGATGCGTTTTTGCAGTGTGGTCTGCACTGGGGCCACGGTAGCCGCATCGATGCCGGTGGCCGCGTGAAAGATGACACCCGGCGATGAGATTCGAGGGGTCGCATCAGCATCGCCCTCGCCCTCCACTTCCTCAAACACCCCGTCCACCACACAAACGTGGAAGTGGACGTGTTCATTGAGGCTGGAGCCGAATCGGTGAATGAAGGCGATGGCACCGATGTGCAGGCCTGCCTTGTCCATATGGGCCGCACCGGGGCTGTGGGTCTGCAGAGTTTGTGCGATCACCCGCAGAAAGATGCGCAGCACCATGCTCAGCACCGCTCCGTCGCGTTGCATGAAGTACCGCAACCTCTTGGGCACGGAGAGCACCCACTGGCGCACCGGCAGGCGGGGGAAAACGTGGTCGCTCAGGTGTGCCGCCGTCTCCACCATCCGCCGCGTGGTGCACGAGGGGCAGACTCCCCGGCCTTTGCAGGAGAAGGCTACAAAGTAGTCGTGCCCACAGTCGCCGCAGCGAGCGCGGGCAAAGCCATGGGCAAAGATGCCGCACTCAAGATACTTGGCAAACGCTTTGCGCACGAAGGGCTTGGGGGTGTGGTGGTCGCACTGGCCGTCGAACTGACCCGCGCTGGCCAACTCTAGCCAGGTCTCGTAGTGCTCGGCTACCGTTTGGTACAGCAGCGTGCGTTCGGGGTGGCGTGGGTTGTAGAGCTTGGGCTTGGAAGTGGCTGACATGAATACTGTACAAATGCAAGGGGTATCTATTTAGCTCCAGCAGCCCCATTGATACTGTGATTTCATCCAGCAATGGTATCCGATTGGCTCTCCCCGGTGTTCTTGCTCACGACATCCCCATACGTCACTGGCGGCGTAACCACCGCTTGCTGCAGCAAGCGGTAAAACAGCATCCCGCGTGAGCTGGATGTGCGCCGGTTGAAACGGAACACGAATTCATCGAGATAGGCGTCCAGGTGGTCTGGCTGTACAGAGCCATGATGTGTTCCCAGCACCCAGCGCTGTACCAGTGAGGCGACCCGGTGCACTCCCGCCATGGAGACATGGGCAGGTACGCCTGAGCCGAGCATGACGGTGCGCTGGTGGGTGTAACCCAGTTCTCCCAGAGCGCGGTATGCCGCCGAACCATCCGTGCGTACCTGGGCTCCAGGCTCGACCACCTCCTGCACAAAGGGGATTACGTGGGTGGCGGCGTCTCGGTCAATGCGGCGTAACCGGATGCGCCCAAACCCCTTGGGCTCCACGATCTCCACCGCCATGACCATCAACACTTTGGTGGTGCTGCTCTTGCGCCCTGCAGGGGTGGCGGGATTCTTGCGATCCGTGATGGACAGGTACGTTTCATCCACCTCCACAAGCCCCTTGAGCTTGTCCCGGCCCGGGCGGACCATGGCACGTCGAAACCGGTGCAGCATGGTCCAGGCGGTCTGGTAGCTCCCCAAACCCAATACGCGCTGCAGCCCCAGGGCGCTCACGCCTTGTTTCTGATTGGTCAGGTACCAAGCTGCAGCCAGCCAGACACGCAGCGGTGTGCGCGTCTTGTCAAAGATGGTTCCAGATGTCACTGTGCCTTGGTACTGGCATGAGCGGCACATCAGGCGGGTGCGGCTGGCGCGGTACACATCGCCAGCGTTGCCGCAACGCGGGCAGACGAAGCCTTGGGGCCACCGAAGCTTCTCCAGGAACGCCTGGCAAGCCTCTTCGGTGGCAAACCAGTCAAGAAATTCGTTCCAGGTGCGGGGGTAGTCCCCTCCAGGAGTTGGCGTTAGCATCTGGGTTTCCATCCAGCTATTCTCACGTCACTGGAGCTAAATAGATACCCCTTATAAACGCACAGTCTTTTGTATGCCGCAGCCCGGCCCTGCGCCCGCACCGCACCGCTTTTACTACCTGCACAACTTCCAGCGTGCGCTGGACTGGCTGTACACGCGCTATGGCGACCTGCTCGGTGTGGACGACCTGCAGTTCCTCACCGACTTTCGGCAACTGCCCCAGGCCGCACAGGCCCTGCTGGTGCGCATGGTGATGCGGCGCGGGCCGTGGTTTCGCGCGAGCAAGCTGGCCTATGACGAGATTCCCGACACGCGCGACGCTGCCGCGCCGCTGCTGGCGCGGGGCTGGCTGTGCGCCGATGCGCCCCTGGGTCTATCGGAGCTGTTCGCCTTGCACACCAAGCGCGAGCTGCTACAGATTTTGCAGGGCACTGCGCTGCACCCCACCATGCGCAAGGCCGAAATGCTGCAGGCCCTGGCCGACCGCGCTGACCTGCGGCAGCCCTACGCCGCCTGGCACCCGCACGCCGACGAGCCCGTGTGGCAGGTGACGGTGGGCGCGCGCTGCGAGCGGCTGCGGCTCATGTTCTTTGGCAACCTCCATCAGAGCTGGGCGGAGTTCGTGCTGGCCGACCTGGGCGTGTTCCGCTACGAGGCCGTGCCGCTGGACGCTGCCTCGCGCGCTTTCCAGCATCAGGCCGATGTGGACACCTACCTCGCTCTCAGCGCCTGCCGCCAGGCGCTGGACGAGGAGGGCGCCGATGCCGCTGCGCTGCTGCAGGCCCTGGCCGCCGCGCACAGCGCCACGCCGTGGCTGGAGCAGCGCCGCGCGCGGGTCCTGCTGCGCGTGGGCCAGGCCTGCGAGCGCGCGCGCGACTGGCCGCTGGCCGCCCAGGCCTACGCCGCCAGCCGCGCCCCCGGTGCGCGCCACCGCCAGATCCGCGTGCTGGAGCGCATGCAATGCTCCGATCAGGCTCTAGCCCTTGCCCATCAAGCGCTGGCGGCTCCTGAAAGTGAAGAAGAACACCAGCGCGTGGCGCGCATGCTGCCGCGCCTGCGCCGCCGCGTGGGGCAGGGCGGCGGGCCGCGCCGGCCGGCACTGGCCCCGGCCGTGGCCGCGCTGCGCATGGACGTGGAACTGCCCGCGCCCACGCCGCCCCAGTCGGTGGAGCACGCGCTGCGCGCGCACTGGCACTGCGCCGAGGCGCCGGTGTTTTATGTGGAGAACACGCTCGTCAACGCCCTGTTCGGCCTGCTGTGCTGGCCGGCCATCTTTGCGCCGCTGCCGGGCGCGTTCTTCCACCCCTTCCAGAGCGGCCCGGCCGACCTGGCCGCGCCCGACTTCGTGGCGCGCCGCCAGGCCCTGTTCGACGCCTGCCTGGCCGAGCTGCACGACGGCCGCTACCGCGCCACCATCCTGCAGCGCTTTGAAGAGAAGCACGGCACCCAGTCGCCCTTCGTGGCCTGGGGCGCGTTGAGCGCCGAGCTGCTGGCGCTGGCGCTGGACTGCATTCCGCCGGCGCACCTGGAGCGGCTGTTTGCCCGGCTGCTGTGCGACGTGCAGGCCAATCGCACCGGCCTGCCCGACCTGGTGCGCTTCTGGCCCGGCCGCCCGCCCGGGGCCGAGCGCTATGCGCTGGTGGAGGTGAAGGCCCCCGGCGACAAGCGTTGGTGGTGCGCACCACACCGAAAAAATTGGTGTTGAAAATTGCTTGAGCCTGCTCCAGCGAAAACTCTTCCGCACCGGCTGGCGACAAACCTCGGCCAGCGTTATTCACCAACAAATCTATTCGGCCTGTTGAATCAATGATTTGATTGACCAGCGCCGCAACGGATTCGTCTTTGTCAACATCGAGCGGCAGCATTTCAAACGAGTGCTGCATGTCGGCACCTGGGCGCCTGCTGGTGCCAAATACACGATAACCCGCTGCTACAAGTTTTTGAGCGGTGACCAGCCCTATGCCGGAAGACGCACCTGTTACCAGTGCAACCGGTTTTTTGTTTTTGTTCATGATTTAAATCTCCCGTGGGTGCGAAATGTCAGTGGATTTCTGATCAGCAACTTGTTACTATCAAAACGAAACTCACTTTACCTGCAATTCTAAATAAAGTCACTATCAAAATAGTATGGACAGTAAAAATATTTCGGAAAACCCCTGCCCGATCGCACGAAGCCTTGCTTTTGTAGGCGACGCGTGGAGCATTTTGATTTTGCGGGATGCGCATGCGGGCATCACCCGCTTTGACAATTTCCGCAAAAGCCTGGGTATAGCGCCCACCATGCTGACCAAGCGTTTGTCGGTGTTAACCGAAGAAGGATTGTTGGAAAAACACCGCTACTCCGAACACCCACCGCGAGAAGAATATTTATTAACCGAGGCGGGGCGAGACTTTTTGCCGGTACTCTTCATGATTGGAGCCTGGGGACGCAAGCACAGGGGCGGCGGAAAACTGACAAAATTTTTTGATGCGGAAGCAGGAACAGAAATTAAACCGGTGGCAATTGACGAAGCGACAGGTGCAAAAATTGGAACCCGTCCTATCCGGATGAATTTCAGTGATGAGGGGTGAGAGCACTTACTTCAAAGCTCAGGGTCACTTCACACAATAAAATTCCCTTCTGTGTTTCAAAGGTGTGCTGCCCGTCCATTGCCGAAAAGCACGATTGAAAGCACTTTGCTCCGAATACCCCAGCAGCAATGCTATTTCACTGAGGGACAGGGTTTCATCAGCAAGGTATTGCTGTGCAAGTGTTTGCCTCAATTCATCAAGCTGACCTTTGAAAGTTTTACCGCGTTCATTCAATGCCCGATAAACAGAACGTACAGACATGTTTAATTGAACCGCCACCCAAGGCATCGAAGCATTTCTTTCCAGCAACCCCCTGCTCATTGCTTTTTGAAGTTGAATCAAAAATTCATCAGAATGCTCAAGCCCTTTCAGCGCCGTTGCGGCCTTCTGCTCAAGCAGCTGCATCAGGTGCGTGTCACGGCTGTTGATTGGTAGCATTAAATTGTCTGCGCGCAGCCTGACTGCCAATTGTGGTCGGGCAAATTGCACTGGGCAGCCAAGCATGGCTTCATAAGTGGCCAAACCCGAGTCGCTCTTTCGCGGAAATTCGACACAGACGGGTTTAATGCGATGTGGGGCAATCAAAATTCCCAACACAGTGAGCAGGCCGCTGATCAGCACTTCGTTCGACAAATCTGTGGAGTGTCCATTCTCATTGGTCCAGGCCAAACGGATGCAATCCCCGTCCACCGCAACCGAGGAGGCGGCTAGCTGCTGCAACAGCCCTTCGAATCGCTGCAAGCGCTGCATGGCTTGCCCCAGGGTTTCACACGAGGCGGCCAAATACCCCAAAACACCGACATCTTGAATCTGGGTCAATTTGCCGATTCGCAATCCGACATGGGGGTCGTTGCTGACCTGTGCCACGCGCTCAAGCAGAGCCCACCATTGCCCTATCGGCAATCGCTCGGACCCGGAAGAGGCCGCATTCGTGTACTCATTCAACAAATCAAGACTCAGCCCTTCCGCTTCCATGAAGCGGCGAACAATGTGTGTAAGCCTCGCGAGAATGAGTGCGTGCTGATTGCTGGATGTGCTCATTGGCACATTATGTCAAAAACTAAAGGCCAGAAGTCAATATTCAGCGCACGTGTCTATGGATAATTCTTTTGAATCAAAACCGATTCACGAGTTCAACCCAAAGGTGTTGCGATGGATTTTTTGTACCAAACCGTTACTGAACATCTTGAATCTGGGTCAATTTGCCGATTCGCAATCCGACATGGGGGTCGTTGCTGACCTGTGCCACGCGCTCAAGCAGAGCCCACCATTGCCCTATCGGCAATCGCTCGGACCCGGAAGAGGCCGCATTCGTGTACTCATTCAACAAATCAAGACTCAGCCCTTCCGCTTCCATGAAGCGGCGAACAATGTGTGTAAGCCTCGCGAGAATGAGTGCGTGCTGATTGCTGGATGTGCTCATTGGCACATTATGTCAAAAACTAAAGGCCAGAAGTCAATATTCAGCGCACGTGTCTATGGATAATTCTTTTGAATCAAAACCGATTCACGAGTTCAACCCAAAGGTGTTGCGATGGATTTTTTGTACCAAACCGTTACTGAAGCATTGATCAATGTATTTGGCCGAGCGCCAGGTTTAAGCGAATTGATCCTGATCCTGATGCTTCCTTTGTTTGTCAGTGCTTTTTTGCTCGAGTGGATCCATGTGCGATATCGCTCGGGAAATTGGAACATTGCCCGGAACCAGACTTTTTGGCTACGCGAAGTTGCAGCAAATTACGCATTGGGCTTTGGCTTCTACATCTCCAGCGCCCTGATGAATGTCAGTTATCTGCTTGCATTGTGGGCGCTGCTTTGGGAGCACAGACTATTCACCATTCCCGTCAATGTGTTCACAGTAATTGCAGCCTTTTTCGTTCAGGAACTTTGCTACTACTGGTATCACCGAACTGCACACCGGGTTCGATGGTTTTGGGCTCAACATGTGTCGCACCACACCGGCGAGATCATGAACATGTCCACTGCGGCCAGACAAAGCATTCTGAATGGAATAATAGGCACCTGGATTTTCTTCGTACCTGCCGTTTTATTGGGCTTTTCACCCGATCTGATTCTCGGTTTACTGGCAGCCAACCTGGCCTACCAATGGTTTGTGCACACCGAGTCGATCGGGAAATTTCACCCGGCCATTGAGTGGCTGTTCAATACACCATCCAATCATCGGGTTCACCACGGCCGCAACACGCAGTACATTGACAAAAATTACGGGGGCGTGGTCATGCTTTTTGATCATTTGTTTGGAACCTACGAACCGGAGCAGGAAAAAGTGCTTTACGGCACACCCCAGCAGATCAAAAGCCACAACTGGTTTGTACTGAATCTGCATGAATTGGTGGACATGATGCGTGATGTGATGGCGCCAGGTCCTGTATTGGAGCGGTTAAAACATTTGTGGAAGCCGCCGGGCTGGGTGCGCGAGGGTCATGAGCCTATTCACACCTGGACTGTGGAAAGACAGCAAACAGCCAACCAAGAAACCATTCAAGCCTTAAAACCATAAGAATAGGCACGCGACAGCCATTTGTCGCGGGTAGTTGCGTGCGAATTCTTGACCGGCCCAAAACTGGTCACAGCAACAGGTTTAACTCCACAAAACTCGAGAATCGTTCGCTTCATTTGATTGTGTCCCGGCATGCGATACACCAATCGGTAATACCAAGGGGGGGTGTCCATGGTTGCAATCAAATGGGCCGTACGCCCGGCCAACAGGCCATCTGCCATCAAGGCACCTTCTTTGAATTTAAAGCCGAACCCTGGCAGCAAAATACGGTCGAAAAATCCCTTGAGAATAGCGGGAATTGAACCCCACCAAATTGGATAAACAAAAACCAGGTGCTCGGCCCAAACAATGGATTTCTGCGCCTCCACCAGGTCGGGCTCCAACGCTTGAATGGTGTTGTAACCGTCGTGAAGAATCGGATCAAATTTCAAGCTGGGGAGCCTGAGCAATCGAACGTCGTGACCCGCAGCCTGAGCACCCTTCATGTATGAACTGGAAATTGCGCCACACAAGCTGCTCTCGGAAGAATGCCCAAGAACCACCAGAATCCTTTTGCTCATTGTGAGCTCCTTTTGTCTGAACCAGAAAAAGGAGCTTAAAGCTTGCCCTTAGGGGCAGAGTCAACAGAAAGATCACAGTGCATTGAATCAGGCGAATTACGCAATTGCTGCTCAAACTGTTCCAGCAGTTCAAGTTGTGCCTGCGCTGCAGAAATTTCAGCTTGAATGGCCCGCCGCTTTCGACGGATAGGCGTTTTAACCGCATGAGGCCAAGTATCGCACCGCGGAAGCGCCATCAAGCCGGCTGAGACACTCGATTTTCCCGCCCAGGTGTCAGGTTCACCACCAGGGTTTGGCGTTCAGGAGAGTGATTTGCGGCGCTCGGCGTGTACCGGGCGCAGAGCCAGTTCGCGGCAAGTCAAAATCGCCGCTTTGTTCATTCACCAACTGATGCGCTGATCGACCTCAAAGTCCGGTGCCGGTTGCGCCGCTAGGTCCCAGTCTGCTGGCTCGGTTTGCGCCCCGTCATCCATCTGCGCATCACTACAGTCATCCCACAGCGGTGGCCCGCGCGCCGGGGAGATGCGGGGTGGCTCTGAATCTGCCCCGATGTGGTCCAGGATGTGCCGGATGTCAGCGCTGTGCGTAATGAACGCGATGATGCGCATATGCCCGCCACACAGCGGACACAAGAGGGGGAACACCTCGTAGATGCGGGCGATCAGCACCGCCCACAGGTAGTGCGCTGCACGCTTGGGCAGCACCGGCTCGCTCTGGGATGGCAGCGCGCTGCTCATCGGTACCACACCAGGCGCGCACTCCCCCGTGCTGATCGACGCGCCCAGCACGGGAGCGGCTTGCGCCGGTGTCGCCAGCGCCGTCACCGCAGCCCTGAGCGGCGAGTTGGGTGCCAACACGCCAAAATAGCGGTGCCGGTGGGTGCGTGGCGGTGGCACCAGCGCGGCGATGCGGTCGATCAGTTCCAGCGGTGTGAGGTGCAGCTCATCTGCCTTGGCACCACGCTTGTCACTGGTGGGCTCGCTGCGCTGTTTGGCACAGCGGTACACCAGTTTGCTTCCCTCTTTGCGTAGGCGCTCCATGGAAAACGGTGGACGCGCGCAATAGCGCAGCAGCCGCTCCAGCGCAGCGCGGTCGTGGGCTTCGATGCAGACACCGGCGTCCACCGAGAAGCCGCTGTGTTTGTAGCCCAGCATGTCTTTGGCGTCACAGTTCTCCAGCAGGCCCCGAGCAACGAAGGCGCGCAGGATGCGTTTTTGCAGTGTGGTCTGCACTGGGGCCACGGTAGCCGCATCGATGCCGGTGGCCGCGTGAAAGATGACACCCGGCGATGAGATTCGAGGGGTCGCATCAGCATCGCCCTCGCCCTCCACTTCCTCAAACACCCCGTCCACCACACAAACGTGGAAGTGGACGTGTTCATTGAGGCTGGAGCCGAATCGGTGAATGAAGGCGATGGCACCGATGTGCAGGCCTGCCTTGTCCATATGGGCCGCACCGGGGCTGTGGGTCTGCAGAGTTTGTGCGATCACCCGCAGAAAGATGCGCAGCACCATGCTCAGCACCGCTCCGTCGCGCTGCATGAAGTAACGAAGCCGCTTGGGAACCGACAGCACCCACTGGCGCACCGGCAGGCGGGGGAATACGTGATCGTTCAGGTGCGCTGCTGTCTCCACCATGCGCCGGGTGGTGCACGAGGGGCAGACTCCCCGGCCTTTGCAGGAGAAGGCTACAAAGTAGTCGTGCCCACAGTCGCCGCAGCGAGCGCGGGCAAAGCCATGGGCAAAGATGCCGCACTCAAGATACTTGGCAAACGCTTTGCGCACGAAGGGCTTGGGGGTGTGGTGGTCGCCCTGGCCGTCGAACTGACCCGCGCTGGCCAACTCTAGCCAGGTCTCGTAGTGCTCGGCTACCATTTGGTAGAGCAGCGTGCGTTCGGGGTGGCGTGGGTTGTAGAGCTTGGGCTTGGAAGTGGCTGACATGAATACTGTACAAATGCACAGTATTCTGCGGCGATTGTTTGGGTACGCAAAGCACAAGGCCCGAACCGTCGCCAGTTCGGGCCTTGTCAGGGTAGCTTGGCTGCGGACTTACTTGCGCGCAGGCGGCACATCCGTGCAGCTGCCATGCGCCACTTCCGCCGCCATGCCGATGCTCTCGCCCAGCGTCGGATGCGGGTGTTGGCCATCAGGCTCAACGCATCGGCCACAGCCTGCATTTCATCGACACGTTTGGCCTGCGCCGGGCTGATCCGGCCGGTATAAATGGCGCGCTTGAGGGCGTTAACAGCCTCGCCCCGATTGAGCACCCGGCGCAACTCGTTCCTGAAAGCGTCCTTGACAAAGTAGTCAGCCAAAAACGCCGTACGCAGCAACCGCCCCAATTGCACGCCAGCCTCATAGATTGGATCGCCCTGGGCGGCAGAACCGAACCGCGCAAGAGCTGCCACCGCACTGGCATGTCCGCTCATGACCGAGGCTGCCAGGTGCACCAGACTATCCCAATGCTTTTCGATCAAAGCGACGTCGACATTGGCTTCGCACACCGCAGCGATTTCTGCGGGCACTTTGGTGCCGCGTGGCACAAAGAGGTGGCGCTGTTTGAGTTCCTTCAACCGCGGGCAAAGATCAAAACCAAGCAAACGGGCACCCGTTTGGTGGTCTCCATGCTCATCATGTCAGAAGATGCCAAATCGGACCGCCCCCAGGTGGCGGCAATCGGGTGTCGCTGCATGAATTCCAGCACAGCCTGGCAGGCCTGGCTCAGACGCCGTTCGTCCCGCGCCCAGCGCATGGCCTGGCGAATGCTGGTGGCAGACAATTGCGGAATCATGCGCGCGCATTCGACCGCAGTCAGACTGGTGCCGTGGGCCATGATGCCGGCATAGACCATCAGCAGCTCGTCGGTAGCCCACGCATCCCCAAAAACGTTGTGTGCCAACCCTGCATCGTGAACCTCAAAAGTGGGAGGCCACCATACCCGTTTACAAAGCGAACAGGAAAGTCAATGAAATCAACGGTCTACCCAGACCACCCCCGCGCCAGTGCTAGCTTTGCGTACCGTCACTTATTGCACTGAAAACGAGGAGACCCCGAGCGAGGCGAAAAAAAACCGCCTCGGGGTGTCCGAGGCGGCAAGTCTGCATGCGGTTCAGGGAGGAAGAAACCGCGCCGGCGATCAGGGAGGAAAACCGCGCGGCCTGATGTGCAGCTCGGCCACTTTAGCCGGATTTTTCGACTTATCCGATGCGAGCGGCCCGCCGTGGGCGCTGCTCGATCTGCTGTTGCTTTTTCTCGACGTGCTTCTGCTCCTGGTGCTGCTGCTCGTCGCGCTGCACCTGGCTGATGGCCGCGCCGATCTGCCGCTTCACGCCCTCGATGCCCAGCTCGCTCTTGTGCGCCAAGTCGTTGAAGTCGGTGTGCTGCTTCATCGTGGACAGCGCCGCGATCTGCGCGCCGCTCAACATCGACGCCTTGAGCTTGGCCGCCTCGTCGCCGGCCAGCTCGACCTTGCCGGCGGCGGCGTCGGCAAGGCGCTGCTCGGCGCGCAGGTGGGTCTTGAAGCTGTCGGGCGTGATGGCGGGCAAGTCGCGCGGGTAGGTGTTCTCGGCCGGCGCGAAGATCGGGAAGATCGCCTTGCCGCCCACGGCCTGGGCGGCCGCCTCGGCCTTCTCCCGGCCGGGGTTGTTGCCGTGGGTCATGACCAGGTGCCGGTCGTCGTCGCCGGCGATGATGACCGGCTTGTCCGGGAACTTGGCGTGCAGCGCCTTCGCCACGGCCTCAAGGTTGCCGCTGTCGAAGGCGGCGACCGTGGCGTGGCCCACGGCCTCGGCCACCTGGGCCGCCGTGGCGTAGCCCTCCGAGATCACCAGCGCCGGCGCGGCCGCCAGGGCGTCCATGCCGCCGACCGGGTGGAAGCATCCTTCCTTCTTGGGGTTCTAGGGATTTTCCGTCCAAAAACGACAAAGTGCTCTGGAGGCCACGCCGTCCGCGGCCTCCAGAGGGGTATTACTTTTTTGGCGCTTCACATAGCCAGTCACAATAAATCAATCACTTAGCAGTCTGAATGTCGCATTTGGACGGAAAATCCCTAGAACCCCAAGGAGGAACAGTGATGTCCACCAAGAAGATTCTGCTGCTGGCCGGCGACTTTACCGAAGACTACGAAACCATGGTGCCGTTTCAGGCGCTGAGCATGCTGGGCTATGAGGTGCATGCGGTGTGTCCGGACAAGACCGCTGGCCAGACGGTCAAGACCGCGATTCACGACTTTGAGGGTGATCAGACCTACACCGAGAAGCCGGGTCACCTGTTTGCCCTGACCCATGATTTTGCTGCCGTTAAGGCCGATGACTATGTGGGGCTGGTGATTCCGGGCGGTCGGGCGCCGGAGTACCTGCGCCTTAACGCCGATGTGATTGCGTTGGTGCAGGCGTTCAATGCGGCCAACAAGCCGATTGCTGCGGTCTGCCATGGTGCACAGCTGCTGGCGGCTGCCGGTGTGCTGGAAGGGCGTGAGTGCAGTGCGTATCCTGCATGCGGGCCGGACGTGCGTCTGGCGGGCGGTACCTATATCGATATCGCTGCCGATCAGGCCCATGTTCAGGGCAATCTGGTGACTGCGCCGGCCTGGCCGTCGCATCCGCGCTGGCTGGCCGCGTTCGTGAAGTTGCTGGGCGCCCGAATCGAACTCTGATTGCTGCCTGGGGCTGGCTGCGGTCAGCCCCTGCAGAGGAGAGCTGCATGTGTGAACTCTATGTAAAGGCGGACCCGATTCTGTACGAGTCGCGCTCGCGTTCGCTGCGTATTCGCGGTGTGGTTACCACCTTGCGACTGGAGAACCAGTTCTGGGACATTCTGCAGGAGATCGCCGAGGTGGACGACATGACCACCAATCAGCTGATCACCAAGCTGTATGACGAGGTGATGGAGCTGCGCGGTGAGGTGGTGAATTTTGCGTCTTTCCTGCGGGTGAGCTGCACCCGTTATCTGGCCCAGCGCGAGGCGCGGGTGGTTCCTCTGGCGGTGGTGGGCCGCAGTACAGCTCAGGGCTGATTTTGCTGCCAGCTGTATCGCGCCGGCCTCCGGTGGTTTTGCTAGCATTGCCGCTTACCTGAATTTCTCTGGAGCCGTTCGATGTCGATCGAAACCTGGCTGGCGTTCTTTGTTGCCTGCTGGATCATCAGCCTGTCACCGGGCGCTGGTGCCATTGCCTCAATGTCCAGCGGTCTGAATTACGGTTTTGCCCGTGGTTACTTGACTGCGCTCGGTTTGCAGTTGGGGCTGGTGGTGCAGATTGCGGTGGTGGCGGCGGGCGTCGGTGCGGTGCTGGCTGCATCTGCGCTGGCATTCACGCTGATCAAGTGGTTCGGGGTGTTGTATCTGCTGTATCTGGCCTGGCGCCAGTGGCGAGCGCCGACCATGCAGGTGGACGAGACGCAGGCTCCGCGTGCGCTGGGGCAACCGTTGGCGCTGGTGTTCAGGGGCTTGCTGATCAATGTCAGCAATCCCAAGGCGGTGGTCTTCATGCTGGCCGTGCTGCCGCAATTTCTGGATGTCTCCCGGCCGCTGCTTAGTCAGTATCTGATCATGGGGCTGACCATGATTACCGTCGACCTGATCGTCATGGCGGGTTACACGGGGCTGGCGGCGAGGGTGCTGCGCCTGTTGCGCTCACCACGCCAGCAGCGGCTGCTCAATCGCACCTTTGCCGGGTTGTTTGCTGCGGCCGCAGGGATGCTGACATTGGTGCGCCGCGCAACCTGATGCCTCCTGTGCCTAGTGGCCTTGTTGCCACTGGCTGCGGTACTGCGACGGGCTGATACCGGTCTGCTGACGGAAGCGATTGCTGAAGTGGGCTGCTGAACTGAAGCCGCAGCGCAGTGCGACCTGCAGCAGGCTGGCGCTGCTGTAACGCAGCAACTGTTGCGCCTTTGCCAGACGCTGCTGCTGCACGTAGCGGTGCGGTGGCAGGCCAATACTCTGTTTGAACATCCGCGCGAAGTGGTATTCGCTGAGCTGGCACTGGGTGGCCAGGTCGGCCAGTTGCAGTGGCTGATCCAGATGGCTGTCGATGTAGTCGCGTATATGCCGGACCTGCGCCGGCGCAAGCCCGCCCTTGATGGCGGGGGCCTGCCAGCTGACCTGGGTGTAGTGTTTGAGCACGTGATTGAGCAGCAGATTGCTGGCGCTGCTGAGGGTCAGACTGTCGCTGCGGTCGTGCCAGTTGCTGGTCAGCAGAAAATGGCGGTAGAGCAGGGCGATCTGCGGGTCGTCTGCAAACAGCTGCTCGTTGACGCTCAGCTCCAGCGGGCTGCGATCCCAGGTCTGTTCTGCCAGCTGGCGCAGGTGAGCGTCGGTGAAATACAGGTGAACGAACGACAGCGGTCCGCGGATATTCCAGGTGGATGCGTACTGCCGGGGCATCAGGCACAGCCGATCTGGTCCGCCGCCGTTGTGCCAGCCGTCGGTGCTTTTGAAGTAGGACTGGTAGCCATCGGCGATATACAGGCTGAGGGTGTGGTGATCGGCGTTTTCCAGGTCGATCAGGTCCTGCTCGTTGTACCAGGAGGCCAGCCCGACGCCATTGCCCAGCCGCGTGCTGTCCCGCAGCCGGGTGTTGTGCCGCTGCAGGCTGTCGAATACCTGAAAGCGTTCGTCTGACATGGTTGCTCCGTGCGCCGTGACCTGCTGTCCATGGTATGCGGGCCGGTGCGCTGCGCCAAGCGGGCAGCGCGCCGGCCGGCAAATAAGCGCAGGATTGTGCAAGTCGCCAGCAAGACCGCGCAAGCCGGCGCAGCGCGCAGGGCCGATACTGGGCCGCCATTACCAGAGACTGCATCATGAATGTATTGCTGTATGCCGCTACTGTCCTGATCTGGGGTACCACCTGGATCGCCATCTTCATGCAGACCGGCACGGTTGCGCCGTTGGTGTCGGTGTTCTATCGCTTTGCGCTGGCGGCTGCGCTGATGCTGGTGGTGCTGTCGCTCCTGGGCAGGCTGCGGCGCATCGGCGGGCGTGATCATCTGTTCTGCATGCTGCAGGGTGTGTGCGTGTTCGGGCTGAACTTTTACTGTTTCTATTCGGCCAATGCCTATATCAACAGCGGTCTGGAGTCGGTGCTGTTTTCGCTGGCGACCCTGTTCAATGCTGCCAACAGCGCGCTGTTTTTCGGTCTGCGCCCGGGGCGGCGTTTGCTCTGGGCCAACCTGCTGGGGCTGGTCGGCATTGTCTGTCTGTTTTGGCACGACCTGCGTTCGGCCCATCTCAGCGCGCTGGTGTTGACCGGCATCGGCCTGAGCCTGCTGGGCACCTATGGCTTTTCACTCGGCAACATGATCAGCGTGCGTCATCAACGCCGGGGGCTGGATATCCTCTCCACCAATGCCTATGCGATGGGGTACGGCGCGTCGGCGATGCTGCTGCTGGCGCTGTTGCGCGGTGACGCTTTCACAGTCGATTGGAGTCCGACCTACATTGGCTCGCTGCTGTATCTGGCGATCGTCGGCTCGATTATCGGCTTTGCCGCCTACTTTGCGCTGGTTGGGCGTATTGGTGCCGGAGCGGCTGCCTACGCAACGGTGCTGTTTCCCCTGATTGCGCTGGGCCTGTCAACCGTGTTTGAGGGCTACCAGTGGTCCGGCATGGCGGTGATCGGTCTGGTGCTGATCCTGTTCGGCAATCTGGTGATGTTCTACCGGCTGCGACCCAGTGCCGCAGCGGTACCCGCAGCTGAGTGACTCTGCCATGCTTGCGCTGAGAAGCATACAAGGGCGGGAGTCATGGATTATCTGATTATTGCGATCGCGACCCTGAGTGGTCTGTATTTTCACTGGTGGCTGTTTGTGCGCATTCGCCGCTGGACCGATCGCGATCTGGCCCTGTCGATGGCAGGCGAGGACCCGGCCCGACGCGACTACATGCTGGCCTGTCTGAATGATGCGAAACGGCAAAAGGTGCGTCGCAGGGACCTGGAGGCCTGGCTGCAGGCTGCTGCTGATCGTTACGATCCGGCATCAGGGCAAGGAACTTGAGCAAAACGGGCTACTCTGTGTAAACAGGAACTGAGTTCAACCCCAGCAGGGAGAATCATTATGGAACTGCACCAGAAAGACCTCGGCACCTTGTTTGAGCAGCTCGGTTTGGCGTCGGATGCAGAGAGCATCGATGCCTTTTTTGCCAGTCATTCACTGGCGCACGATACCCGCCTGGTTGATGCGCCGTTCTGGACACCCTCACAGTCGGCCTTTCTCAGCCAGCAGATGCGCGAAGACGCCGAGTGGGCACCTTTGGTTGATGAGCTGAACGCACGCTTGCACGAAGACTGAGCAGGCGAGCGCCGATCGTTTCGGTACCACCAGGCAGTCTGTGACAGCGACACGGCAGGGCAGTAGGCGGCATATTCTGGCATCATGTCGGTCTGCTGACTGACCCTGACTGTCTCTGCAATGGCACCAGTGCGCTGTTGCACGGCGATTGCTACCACGGATATCCGTTTCATGCCGTTTTACATCCTGCTCATTCTGGGTGGCCTGAGTGCCTTTGGCCCGCTTGCCATCGACATGTATCTGCCTGCCTTTCCGGCCATTGGCGCCGCATTGGCGGCAGACCCCGAGCAGGTTCAGTTGAGCCTGTCGGTCTATTTCCTCGGGCTGGCCAGTGGGCAACTGGTTTATGGTCCGCTAGCTGACCTGTATGGGCGCCGGGGGCCGCTGCTGTTCGGTATCGGCCTGTTTTGCCTCGCCTCGCTGGCGTGTGCGTTCGCCCCGACTCTGGAATGGCTGCTTGCCGCGCGTTTCGCTCAGGCGTTGGGTGGCTGTGCGGGCATGGTGGTCAACCGGGCAGTGGTGCGCGATCTGTGTGCGCCAATTGATGCAGCCAAGGCGTTTTCCCAGTTGATGCTGATCATGGGGGTGGCGCCGATTCTGGCGCCGATGCTGGGCAGCACCTTGCTGATTTTCGCCGGCTGGTCGAGCATCTTCCTGTTCCTGGCCGCGTTTTCCGCCATCTTTGCCCTGGCGGTGTATTTCTTCCTGCCGGAAACCCTGCCGCAGCATCTGACGCCACCGCCGCTGAGAACGTCGCTTGGACGCTACCTGGAGCTGCTGCGCGAACCTCTGTTCATGTTTCATGCGCTGACCGGCGGGGTCGCGATGGCGGGCATGTTTGCCTACATCGCCGGTTCGCCTTATGTGTTCATGGAGCTGTTTCAGGTTCCGGCAGACAGCTTCGCCTGGTTGTTTGGCAGTGTAGCGACCTGCTTTATTCTGTCGGCACAGCTCAATAGCCGCATGTTACGCCGCTGGACCCAGCTGCAACTGATCAGGCGCATCGCCGCTGTCTACATGCTGGCAACCTGGACGCTGCTGCTGGTTGCCTGGCTTGATGTGGATAGCCTGTGGCTGTTCATGCCACCCCTGTACGCCAGTGTTGGTGTTATCGCCCTGTTGCTGCCGAATGCGTCTGCCTGCGCGTTGGCGGGACACGGCCATCAGGCCGGTGTAGCCTCGGCGCTGATGGGCACCATGCAGTTCATCATCGCCGGTATTACCTCGGCGCTGGTCGGGGTGCTGCACGACGACAGCGCAGTGCCGATGGCCGGTGTTATGGCCGTGTGTGGGGTGCTGACAGTATTCATGGCGCTGATGGCTCGGCGGACATCGCAACGTCTCGCCGAGCAATCACAGCAGGGCCCTGCCTGAGTTTTCCGAGTCAGGCCCAGGCTGGCCGGGTGCTTGCGCTGATTGTGGCGGCACCACGCTGGGAGCCGCCTTCGGAGAGCAGTGCTGAGAGCCGGATATCGGCCCCCAGAACGTATCGCAGCTGTCCGCGTTCATCCAGCACCGGTGCCGACAGGGTAAAGCAGAAGCCATCGGTAGCGGCGGAGCGGTAAACGTCGCTGATAAACGGCGAAAGCGTGTCGCGTACGTTTGAAAACCACGGGCGGTTTGACCAGTTTTTACCCCGTGCACTGCTGCGGCTGCCGTCTTGCAGGTCGGCACTCAGAATGTTCTCGCTGACCTGCACACCATCTGCGCCAACCAGATACATCAGCTCAAATCGACCGTCCTGATCAATCCAGCGCCGCATGGCTTGCTCTGCGCTGGCACCGCCACGGGCCAGCTCTGCGCTGGCGGCCATTTCGGTGACGCGTTGGCGGATCACCTGATGAACTCCAAGCTGGAAGCCGCCGAGACCTTCCAGTAGCCGGTCGCCCTCACTGCGCACTGCTTCACTGTGCTCCAGTACCGAGGAGGCTTTTTGCATCATCGCGCTGGCCACCCCGGCAACACTCTGCACATCCTGGCTCACCGAACGCACCGCAGCGCCGATTTGCTCTGCACCGCTGGCAATGCTGGCGATACGCTGATCCAGCTGCCCCATGGCTGAGGTCGCTTCGCTCAGGCTGCGATCCATGCTGATGATGCGTTCGCGGCCGTTGGCGACCGCTGCCTGCATCTGGGCGCTGGCATTGTTAAGGCTTTGCATGCCGGAGCGGAAGTTATCGATGATCTCGGCCACCTTGTCGGTCGCAGCGGTGGTCTTGCCAGCAAGTGTTCGGACCTCATCGGCGACCACGGCAAAGCCGCGTCCCTGTTCACCAGCCCGGGCCGCTTCAATGGCGGCATTGAGTGCCAGCAGGTTGGTTTGCTGGGAGATGTTGGCAATCATGCCGATGACCTGGGTGATTTCTTCCAGTTGTTTGCCGATTTCACCGATCTGGGCGGTCAGCTCGCTCTCGCAGCCATTAATGGTATCGACCTGGCTGAGAACATTACTGCTGTCCTGCTCGCACTGTCGCAATTGTGTGCTGACTTCGCTGGACAGTTGTGAAACCGCAGTTGCTCCGGGAACCAGCTCAGAGTCCAGGGTGGTACTGACCTGTTCGGTGGCGCTGGCAATCTCCTCTGAAGACTGGGCCAGCTGCTCGCCGTGGGCACGGCTGTCCGCGGCGATGCGCGCCAACTCGGGGGCGTGTGCAGCAATACCCACCGCGGCATGCAGACTCAGGGTGATGCGTTTCTGGAGTTCCCGGGCAAATGTATTGAGGTGTGCTAGCGGGCCGTACTGCTGCGGCAGCTCGGCAGCGAGATTCATATCCTTGAACAGTGCATCTGTGCTGCTGCCTGACTCGCGGTTGTAGCGGGCGATATTGAAGATCCCCATACGTACTCCTTGTCGGCGGTTTGTATCACTCTGCCATCATGCAAGGGGCAAGCAAAAACCAAGCCAGTGCCTGGATAATGCGCGCAATGGGGTATTGTGCCGCTCCTGGCTGCGCAGCGTGCGTGGTTGTGGTGCAGAAGGTGGGGCAGGATGCCTGATCGGTGGGCAAAAAAAACCGCAGCGAAAGCTGCGGCTCTTTTTCAGCGGATCAGGATCACGCGTCGTTCCAGCGCTTGAGAATCAGGGTGGCGTTGGTACCACCGAAACCAAAGCTGTTGGACATGATCAGATCAACGGCTTGATCCAGACGCTCACGCAGAATCGGCAGATCGCCGGCGTTTTCGTCCAGTTCCTCGATGTTGGCCGAGGCGGTCAGGAAGTTGTCTCGCAGCATCAGCATGCAATAGATCGCTTCCTGTACGCCGGCAGCCCCCAGCGAGTGACCCGACAGGCTCTTGGTGGAGCTGATCTTGGGTGCCTTATCGCCAAATACCTCACGGATCGCCTTCAGTTCGGCAACGTCGCCGACTGGAGTAGAGGTGCCGTGGGTGTTCAGGTAATCGATAGTGCCTTCGACGGTCGCCAGCGCCTGCTGCATGCAGCGCACTGCGCCTTCGCCGCTCGGTGCGACCATGTCGTAACCGTCAGAGGTAGCACCGTAGCCAACCACTTCAGCGTAGATCTTGGCACCGCGGGCCAGAGCGTGTTCCAGCTCCTCAACAACGACCATGCCGCCGCCACCAGCGATGACGAAGCCGTCACGGTTGGCATCGTAGGCGCGGGACGCCTTTTCGGGCGTTTCGTTGTTCTGAGTGGAGAGGGCGCCCATGGCGTCGAACAGCATGGTCTGAGACCAGTGTTCCTCTTCACCACCGCCAGCGAAGACGATGTCCTGCTTGCCCAGCTGGATCAGTTCAGCTGCGTGGCCGATACAGTGCGCGCTGGTGGCGCAGGCAGAGGAGATGGAGTAGTTGACGCCCTTGATCTTGAACGGCGTCGCCAGACAGGCAGAAACGGTGCTGCCCATTGTGCGCGGCACGCGGTAGGGCCCGATCTTCTTGACGCCTTTCTCGCGCAGAATGTCGATGGCTTCCATCTGGTTCAGAGTGGAGGCGCCACCGCTGCCGGCAACCAGACCGGTGCGCACGTTGCTCACCTGATCGTCAGCCAGGCCTGCATCGGCGATGGCCTGCTGCATGGACAGGTAGGCGTAGGCGGCAGCATCACCCATGAAGCGCTTGACCTTGCGGTCGATGGCGGCATCAAGGTCGATGTCCACGGAGCCGGAAACGTGGCTGCGCAGACCCATCTCGGCGTACGAGGGATTGAAACGGATGCCGGATTTGCCCTCTTTCAGACTGGCAGAAACGGAGTCCAGGTCCTGGCCCAGGCAGGAAACGATGCCCATGCCGGTAATCACGACGCGACGCATAGTGATGATCCTCAGAAACTATCGGTAGAAGTGAACAGACCCACACGCAGACCTTCTGCGCTGTAGATCTCGCGACCATCGACGGCAACGCTGCCATCGGCGATGCCGAGGGTCAGGGCACGGTTCATGGTGCGCTTGATGTGGATGGTGTAGGTCACTTTCTTGGCGGTAGGCAGGACCTGACCGAAGAATTTCACCTCACCGGAGCCCAGTGCGCGACCGCGACCCTGGAAGCCCAGCCAGCCAAGGTGGAAGCCAACCAGCTGCCACATGGCATCGAGACCGAGGCAACCGGGCATGACCGGGTCACCTTCGAAGTGGCAGGCGAAAAACCACAGGTCAGGGATGATATCCAGCTCGGCAACGATTTCACCCTTGCCGTATTTACCGCCGGTCTCGCTGATGTGGGTAATACGGTCGATCATCAGCATGTTGGGGGCTGGAAGTTGTGCGTTTCCGGGGCCAAACATCTCGCCACGGCTGCATTTGAGCAGCTCTTCCCGGGTGTACGCATTCTGTCGTGTCATAGAGGCTCCTGCTCGTCCCCGTCTTCGGGGCACTATTGATTCGGCTTGTTCTGTGTCAGCAAGCATCCGAAAGTGCGCGCGGTCACTCATGATAAATGAGCTTGAAGGCGTTCGCTGTGCCATTGGCATGACCTGAGTCAAATCAATGCACGGTGTACGCTGCCTGCACTGCGCTTTCGGTTGGCTGCTGAGCGTTTTTTGCTCGCGTAAGCTCAGACTCAGCGCCTGCCAAGAAAGTCACAACATCCACGTTTTGCGTGTGATGAGGCGTTGAGGATACCCGCGAAGGCGGGTCAGGACAAAGTTTCTGTGTCCTGACCCGCCTGCGGGAGAGCAGGAAGGATCAGGCCAGAACGCCGTTCTCGGCCAGGAACTGGTCGCGCAGTTCGCGCTTGAGTACCTTGCCGATAGCGCTGCGTGGCAGCTCGTCGGTGATGATGACGCGGTTCAGGCGCTGGGTCTTGCCGACGCGCTCATTGAACCAGGCTTGCACTTGTTCGGCATCGACGTCACGGCCGGCAAAGGGCACGACGTAGGCCACCGGGGTTTCACCCCAACTGGTTGAGGCGACGCCGACCACGGTGACGTCTTGCAGGTCGGGATGTTTGCGCAGCTCGGCTTCCAGGTCGCTTGGGTAGATGTTGAAGCCGCCACTGATGATCATGTCCTTGCGGCGATCCATCAGGGTCAGAAAACCTTCTTCGTCGAAGCGGCCAACATCGCCGGTGCGGATGAAGCGCTTGCCGGTGCTGTCGTACCACTCGGCTTCTGCGGTTTTCTCCGGCTTGTTCAGGTAGCCGGCCATCATCGCCGGCGAGTGACCGACTACCTCGCCGATCTCGCCGCGCGGCAGCTCAACGCCGTCTTCATCGATAACCCGCATGTCGTGGCCGTCGAGTGGCATACCCACGGTGGCAAGCTTGTCAGGGTAGGTGTGGGCCGCCAGCATGCAGGAGCCACCACCTTCGGTCATGCCGTAGAACTCGATCAGGCCGCCCGGCCAGCGCTTGAGAATGTCGGCCTTGAGCTCGGCATGGAAGGGGGCGCTGGTGCTGAACTTCATGACGTAGCTGTCCAGGTCATAGCTGTCGAAGTCAGGGCGGGCCATGATGCGCTGATATTGAACCGGTACCAGCATGGTGTGGGTGATGCGGTGCTGTTCGGCCAGTTTCAGGTAGCGCTCGGCGTCAAACTTGGCCATCAGTACAACGGTGCCGCCCAGACCGATGCTCGGCAGGAAGGAGACCAGGGTAGTGTTGGAGTACAGCGGGGTGGAGATCAGGGTGCGGCAGTCCGGACCATAGCCGAACGGCAAGCCGCGCTGGATGTGCGACCAGCGCATGCCATGGGATTGCACGATGCCCTTCGGCTCGCCGGTGGTGCCGGAGGAGTAGATGACGTTGAAAGTCATCTCCGGTGTGATCTCTACCGCGGTCGGTACCGCCCCCGTTTCTGCCAGCCAGTCGCTGTAGTGCGTTTCACTGCCGCTGTTGTCCATGCTGATCAGCGGCATGCTGAGGCGATCCCGGACGCCGGCCATGGCGCTCTGGACGCTGGCATCGGCAAAATACAGTTTCGCGGCGGAGTCGGCGAGCATGCCCAGCAGGCTTTCCGGGGTGGATGAAGGCGCCAGCGGGGCGACGGTGACGCCGGCGCGCAGGGCGCCGACGAACAGCACCGCATAATTGATCGAGTTGCTGCCGCAGATGGCGATAGCATCGCCGGGCTCTACACCGTCGCGCTGCAATGCTGCCGCAACGCGGTTTGCTTCCGCGTCCAGCTGCCGATAAGTCATCCGTTGTTCGCCTTCGATCAGCGCGGGATGCTCTGCGCGATCCTTGCCATGAATGGCAATCAGGGCGGGAAGGGTGGTGTAGGGCGATTCAAGGGTAACGGTTGACATGATCTGGACGCTCGAGTTTGTTGGGTTTATTAGAGCAGACTGTCTGTGTCGGGATGAGACAGTCGTTTGCGTCAGCTAGTCTCCCGATTTGGTCAAGTCGAATCCAGCGTCCCGGGGCGCTTAATTGTTGATGAAATGTTAAGCGATCAGCTTGAATGATGGCTGTCGGTTTCTGTCCAGGCGGCCAATGCGCCAAGCAGCGCCGGGCGGCTGATCGGCTTGCTGAGAAAACCCTGCATGCCGGCGGCTTCGCAGTCCCGGCGGTCAATATCAAGGGCGCTGGCGGTCAGGGCAACACAGGGTGCAGCCATCCAGCCCTCGGCCCGGCAGTGGGCGTGATAGCGTCGGCAGACCTCCAGACCGTCGATGTCCGGCAGGTGAATGTCCATCAAGATGGCGGCGTAGCGCTCCGGGCGTTCGCAAAGCATCCGCAGGGCGCTTTCGCCGGTATCGGCGATGTCTAACAGGATATTCGTCTGCTTCAGCATGCCTTGGATGACCAGTTGGTTGACGGGGTTGTCTTCCACCAGAAGGACTGGGCGTTGATTGAAGGCTTGGCGGGGAAGTGCCGGTTCCAGCGATTGCCCTGTGGCGTGCCCGGTGGTTCTGAGCGGAATGCTGAACATGAAGGAAGAGCCTTCCCCATCGCGGCTTCTGGCCGTGAGGTCTCCCCCCATCTTGCGGGCGAAGGTACGGGCGATGGACAGCCCGAGGCCGGTGCCCCCAAAGCGCCGGGAGGTGCTGCTGTCGGCCTGCTGGAACGCGTCGAACATGCTTTCCAGACGGTCGGGTGAGATGCCGATACCGCTATCGATTACCGCATACTCCAGCCACAGTTCGTTGGTGCTGGTCATCCGCCAGCTGGCATTGACTTCAATTTGTCCCTGTTCGGTGAACTTCAGCGCGTTACCGACCAGGTTGACCAGAATCTGACGAATGCGTGTCGGATCGCCGATGACTTCCTCGCAGCTCTCGTGCCCGGTAAGGTTGCAGAGCAGGCGCAAGCCTTTCTGGCGCGCGGTGTGTTCGAAGACATTGATCGATGACGTGATCAGTTGGGGCAGGTTAAAGGCAATTTCTTCAAGTTCCAGCGCGCCGCGCTCAATGCGCGAGAAGTCGAGGATGTCGTTGATCACCTTGAGCAGATGGTCGGTCGACTCGCCGGCGATATGCACATACTCGCTCTGTTCGCTGTTCAGATCGGTGGTTTCCAATAACTGCAGCATGCCCAGAACTCCGTTCATGGGGGTTCGCAGCTCGTGGCTCATCATCGCCAGGAACTCGGATTTGGCGCGGTTGGCTGCTTCGGCTCCCTCGCGGGCGGTCACCAGATCCTGCATGGCCCGTTGCTGCTGGCTCTCGGCGCGCTCAAGGGTCGCTGCAAGGCTGTTGATGTTGTGCATCAAATGCCCGATCTCGTGTTCATCGGTAACGTCCAGACGGGTGTCCAGTTTGCCCTTGCGGAGTTGCGAGACGGCGTGCCCCATTCGCTCCATCGGGTCGGCCAGTACCTTGGCCAGACGGATGGCCAGCACCAGAGTTGCTGCCAGTACCAGTGCGGCAAGGGCGAGGGTTTTGAGCAGTATGCTTTGCTGGCGCTGGATGAAGGCTGCGTTGCTGAGGCCGACCTGTACCTGACCCAGGTAGCGTTGCTGTTCGTCCTGATACGCCGCCGGGGCATCAAGCAGGAACAGGTCGTTCTGCAGCGGGATGCGCTGGCGCATGATATCGGCGACAAATACCTGCAGCTCTGTCTCCTCGCTGTGGTCGCGGTTGAGTTTGAGCAGTTGCTTGCCTGAGCGGTCATAGACCGTTACTTCCCGTACATGCGGTACGTTCAGTGCGCCCGTCACCATACTTTCCAGCGTATCCAGGTTACCGCTGATCACACCGTACTCGGCCGCTGGGGCAAGCTGGTCGGCAATCAGCTGACCGGTCACCTGCAGCTCCCGGTTGACGTCGTCCAGGCGTGCGGTGGTGAAAAAGGTAAAACCGACCACGCCCATCAGCAGGGCGGGTAATGTCGCTATCAGGATCAGGCGACTGTATATGGTTCCACGTTGCAGAAAGCTCATTGCGCGTGCTCCAGCTCGGCCAGGCGTTGGGCGAGGGTGGCGTCGTCCGGCAGTGGGATACCCAGTGAGCGTGCTACCTGGGCATTACTGAGAACGGAGAAATGTTTTGGGTAGGAGCTGCCGCTGCCGGGCACTCCCTGCTTGATCAGCCAGGCGGTGCTGCGCGCCATGTCGTCGGGGCTGCTGTAAGTCGTGGTCAGGCTGCCCGCATCGATGAATGGTGCGCTGGGGCCGATCAGCACCTTGCTGCGTGAGTAACTTGTCAGCAGGATTGTCTTCAGGTTGTCTGCGTTGTAGATCAGCGAGTCATCGGTGCCGAGCAGGATGTCGCTGTCGGTAATGATGTCGACCAGCTTGCGGGTCAGATTCTGCTGGGGGTCAACCGTGACGCTTACCAGGTCGGTGTTCTGTTGCGCGGCGGCCTGGCGCCATTCTGGCAGCCCAGCCTGGGTTTGCTCGGTCAGCAGGATGCCGATGCGTCGTATACCGGGTACCAGCAGTTTGGCGAGAGCCACCTGGCGCGCGGGCTTGGGGTTGGCCAGCAGGGCGTGCATCGGCTTGTCTGCTGCGGCTGTGGCGAGCAGGCTTTCGGCAGTGACGTAGGTCGCAAGTGTAGGCAGCCCGTCGGGCTGCTGCAGGCGAGCCTCCAGGCCTTGCCGACCCATGGTGATGACGAGATCGGTACCTTCCGGTACCGCGTCGTTTACTGACAACTCGATGATTCGGTCTTCGGGCAGGGCATTGCCCAGTGACGCCATGAACTGCTGAGTCAGTGCCGAGGTGCCGGGCATGATCACGGCATACTGCTCGGCAATGGTAGCCTGCGCCGGCAGGCAACACACCAGCAGCGCCGCCAGCCAGCGTTTCACTCGCCTGCTCCTGAATGCACAAAAAAGCATGGTGACAGTCCGTGTCTTGTCAATCGGTAGGTTCGCTCCAAGCGCTTGCTCAAAACCTGAAGTCAGCTGTCAGATAAAACTGACTGGGGCTGTCGTACAGGTTCTCTGACCAGGTCAGTGCCTCGTCGTCCAGTCGATACTGCCAGTTTGCTGCAAGCTCCAGGCTGGTTCGGCCAATATCGAAACGCTTGCCGATTCGCCCATCAAGACGCTCGAAGCGGCGCTCATTGAGCATGTCTGACCCATAATAGATGAGGCTGGTGTCGATGCCGCCACCCCAGCTGCGCAGCCAGGCAGCTGACCCGCTGTTGCGGGCGGTAAGACGCTGGTCAAGGCGATTGCTGGCATAGAAGTCGACATAGGCATAGGTCAGGCGCAGGCGGTCCTGCCCGGTGAGGCGCCAGTCTGTCTGGGCTTCCACGCCGCTGAAGTGAGCGAAACTGCTGTTATCCGGCTGGAAGTTCACTACCTGCAGCGGCTGGCTGATCATGTTGTCGATTTCGTCGTAAAACGCCTTGATGTCGACGTTCAGGCCGATCCGGTGGAATGTGCCGTTATACCCCAGCTCCCAAGAGCGCATTTCCTCCTGCTCAAGGTCGCCCGGGCCTTTGGCCAGGGCGTAGTAGCTCTCACCGGTGGTTGGTGCGCCAGTCAGATTGCTGGGCTTATAGGTCCAGTAAGCGTTGTTTTCATACATGTCCGGTGAGCGCACTGCCTCGGAGTAGACAGCTCGCAGGCTGTGGGCCGGGGCGAGAAAGTAGTGCGCGGCCAGACGAGGGGAAAAGGAAAACCCGCTGAGTCGATCCTGCTCGGCCATGGCCCCGGCGTGCAGAAGCCAGCGCTCGCCCAGACGATATTCGAGGTTACCGAACAGCTGGCCAACCGAGTTTTCCACCTTGCCACCGAAGTAGGTTTCGGATTTTGCCTGATCGTAACGCAGGTTTGCCCCGAATACCGTTCGCAGGGCGTCGTTGATCTGCAGGGTGTTCTGAACCTCGGCCTCGTAGCGGGTTTCGCGCAGGTTTTCGTTCAGGTTGAAGCAGGTCGGAGGACCATTACGGATGGCGTTGTGCTGGGCAACGATGCTGTCGACCAGCGGCAGATAGGCCGGGTCCAGACCATCCCAATTGACCAGCCAGTCGCTATAATTTTCCCGAATGCCCCATACGCCGTTGCGGTTGCGCAGGATGTAGTTCATGCGCCGTGTATAGACATTGCCGATCAGATAGAGCTCACGCATTTCCGGCGAAAAAACAATGGGCGAGTCGCACGCCCGCATCTGGCTGAGCCGCTCCATATGCTGGGCGTAGGTGTTGACTTGAATCTGATGGTTCGGGCTGATGTCGTTTTTCCAGTTCAGCTGGACGAAATAGTCTTTGGCTGAAATATCGGAGTCGGTGCTCTGCTGCAGGTACATCTGCCGGTCGAACTCGTAGCTTGAGTCTATCGGCTCTGCCATCTCGGAGTAATCGTTGGCGCGCTGCTTGGTACCTTCCTTGGCGCCGAGTTGCCAGGTCAGGGTCTGGGTTGCGTTAAGGTTGGTGGTGCCGAGCAGATTTAAGGCGTCCAGCCGGCGCCCGTCGCGGTAGTCCGCGCCATCTTCATCAAAGTCAAAACCGTCATCCTGTTTGCCGAACAGGCTCAGACGCGCGTGCGATCCGGCAAAACTGAAGCCCTGGCTGGCGTAGACGTCGCTGACACCGCGGTTGCCGCGCGTGACTTTGATGCGGCTGCCCTGGCCGAACTCCGGTCGGCTGGACACGATGTTGATCACGCCCATCAGGGCATTGGCGCCATAGGCCGCGGTATTGGGGCCGCGGAACACCTCGATGCGCTCGATATCCTCAATAGCCAGCGGGATATCGGTCCAGTCAACAGTAGCCAGACCCGGGCGATAGACAGAGCGACCGTCTACCAGCACCTGCATGCGCCGGGCTTCGGTGATATTGGTGCCGTGATAATTGACGTTGACTACGTTGCCGCTGTTGTAGCCGACCATCATGCCTGGGACCAGGCGCATCAATTCAGGCACATCACGGGCTCCGGATGCGCGAATCAGTTGCTGGTCGATGACCGTCATGCTGCCGGGGACTTCGGCCGCGCTTTGCTTCAGGCGCGTCGCACTGAGTACCGTTGGCAGCTTCACCTCCCCCAGCAGCAGCGCGTCATCCAGCGCTTGAGCATGTAACGGGAGAATGGCACCCAGCAGGGCGATCGGAAGTGTTCGTCTGAAAGCAGGCATAGGTGGCGGCACTGTGCTCTTGTTGGTTTAAGCTCGCTCATATTACCCAGCCATCGCCCTTTTTACACAGCCAAATCGCGCGATCTGACGTGCTCGGCTTATACTGGCGCCAGATTCATTGTTCAAGGATGTTGCATGACCGACCGTAAAGCGCCCGTCTGCGTTCTGGGTGGCGGCAGTTTCGGCACCACGCTGGCCAATTTGATGGCTGCGGAAGGGGTGCCTGTCACACTTTGGCTGCGCGACCCGAATGTGGCCCGTCAGATTGTTGAAACCCATGAAAATCCGCGCTATCTGCCGGGCTATGTGCTTGACGACAGGTTGCAGGTTACCACCGACATTGAAGCAGCTATCGCTTCGGCGGACCTGGTATTTCTGGCTATCCCGTCCAGTGCGTTCCGCAGTGTGCTGCAGGACATCGGACCTCTGCTCGCCGGCAAACAGGTGGTCAGTACCACCAAGGGCATTGAGCAGCCCGGTTTTCTGATGATGAGTCAGATCGTCGAGCAGGAGGCGCCGCAGGCTCGGGTAGCTGTGCTGTCCGGTCCCAATCTGGCGAAGGAGATGGCGGCCGGAGAACTGACGGCTACCGTGGTGGCCAGTGAGGACGAGCAACTGTGCCGTGATGTGCAGGCGGTACTGGGTGGGCGCAACCTGCGGGTGTACGCCAGCCAGGACCGCTATGGCGTTGAACTGGGCGGCGCGCTGAAGAATGTCTATGCGATCATTGCCGGCATGGCATCGGCGCTCGGCCTGGGGGAAAACACCAAGGCCATGCTGATAACCCGGGCACTGGCCGAAATGACCCGCTTTGCCGTGCATATGGGTGCCAACCCGTTGACCTTCCTTGGTCTGGCGGGGGTGGGTGATCTGATTGTGACCTGCACCTCGCCGCAATCGCGCAACTTCCAGGTGGGCTTTGCCCTGGGCAAGGGCGAAACCCTTGAGCAGGGCGTGGCCCGGCTGGGGCAGGTGGCAGAGGGCGTCAATACCTTGAAGGTGCTGAAACAGAAATCGGAACAGGAGGGCGTCTACATGCCGCTGGTGGCCGGTCTGTACGCCATTGTCTTCGACAACCAGCCGTTGCCTGCCGTAATTGCCAAGCTGATGTCCGCCGAGCAGAAGAGTGATGTCGAGTTCGCTGCCGTGATGTCGACCGCGCCCATCAATCGTGAGGAAAATTCGTGAATTCGTTTATCGATAACCTGTGCAGCGCCGACCTCTGGTTGCGGCTGGTCTATGTGCTGTTTTTTGCTCTCGCCTGGCAGGTCGCCGAAGTGGCGATTGCGGTGATTGCGCTGGTCCAGATTGGCTACCGCCTGTTTACCGGAGCGCCCGACGCCGATTGTGCCGGCTGGGGCGACAGTTTTTCCCAGTATGCCTGGCAGACTGGGCGCTATCTGACTGGCGTGAGCGAGCAGAAACCCTGGCCGTTCAGTGACTGGCCTGCCTCAGGCGCGCGCTGGACGCGGCAGTCGGAGGATGAGGCTGAGTGAGAATCTGGATCATGCGCCACGGCCAGGCTGCGGCGCAGGCTGCCACCGACGCGGAACGTGCGCTGACGGTCGCCGGAGAAACTGAAGTGCGTCTGATGGCCTCGCTGCTTGAGGGGCAACCAGTGGACGGTATTCTCGCCAGCCCTTATGTGCGAGCCCAGCAGACCGCCGCACTGGTCCGCTCGGAGATTGGATTTGAGCGCGCAATAGCCACCGCACCCTGGCTGACGCCGGATGATGAGCCGAACGACGTGCTGCGCTATCTGGCCGAGCGACCGGAGCAGAACCTGCTGCTGGTCAGTCATCAGCCGCTCGTCAGTCAACTGGTAAGTCTGCTGTGCGAGGGGCATCGCCGTGCCCATGTGCCGATGCCCACCGCCGCGTTGGTCTGCATCGAAACCGACTTTGTTGCCGCCGGACTGGGATCACTGGTGCTGCAGCGCACACCGGCGGAGCAAGGCGCCTGATAAAGACGCTTGTAGGCCACCGCTTGCTGGGATAGTGTTCCCCCATTCGAGTGACGCACCGTCACCGCAATATGACGACCTATAACAATAACAATCCTCAAGGGACACGGCATGGGCGCACTGACAACGCAACCAGAGACCGCGCTGGAGTCTTTTTTCCGGCACGAAAGCCTGCGTCCGCGCAGCGACTTCCTTCTCGAGCCCGGGCGCGATGGCCAACTCGTCCGATACAGCTGGGCCGAGGTGGGCGATCAGGCCCGTCGCATTGCCCGCTATCTGCAATCGCTTGACCTGCCTGCGGCCAGCAACATCGGTCTGCTTTCAAAGAACTGCGCGCACTGGATCATCGCCGATCTGGCGATCTGGATGGCAGGGCATGTGTCGGTCCCGCTGCACCCTCACCTGACCCCCGATGCTGCCGGCAAGCTGATCGAGCACGCGGAGTTGCGCGCGCTGTTTATCGGGCCGCTTCCGGCCTGGTCAAAAATCGCCGATGCAGTACCAGACGGGGTTGCCTGTGTGAGCCTGCCAAACGGACCGAAAGGGCAGGGCCTGGCAGGCTGGGAGCAGCTGCTGACAACCTGCGAGCCACTTGCCGAGCCGGTTCTTCCGCGTCCGGAGCAACTGGCCACAATCATCTATACCTCCGGTACAACCGGCATGCCCAAGGGGGTTATGCTCAGCTTTGCCAGCATGTTTCTGGCGGCGACCAACTACCAGCGGCTTTTCGTCATTTCGGCAACTGACCGCATGCTCTCCTTTCAGTCTCTCAGCCACATTGGTGAGCGCCAGTTTATTGAACAGTCGTCGTTGCTGGGCGGGCAGCAGGTGTATTTTGTCGAATCCGCAGAGACCTTTGTCCGGGATGCCCGCTGTGCCCGGCCAACGCTGCTGTTTGGATCTCCTCGGGTATGGCAGCAATGCATGCGCGCGGTCGAACAGAGCGGGCGTGGGCGCTGGTTGAAGCTGGCTCTGCGCTTGCCTGTTATTGGCCCTTGGCAGGCGCGGCGCGTGCTGGCCTGGCTAGGATTGGACCAGGTTCGTTATGCCGTCAGCGGTGCGGCCCGCCTGGCGCCGGCGGTGCAGCAATGGTTTTCCCGTCTCGGTCTGGTCGTTGTCGAGGGCTATGGCATGACCGAAAACTGCGGCTATTCCCATCTGGGCCGGCCCGGCCGCCCCAAGGCCGGATATATCGGCTTGCCCAATCCCGGTGTCGAGTGCCGACTGGGTGAGCAGGGTGAGATTCTGGTGCGCAGCAAAACGCTGATGATGGGCTACTTCAAGGAGCCGGCGCGTACCGCCGAGGTGCTGAATGAACAGGGCTTCCTGCATACCGGAGATGTTGGTGAGATTGATCAGGAGGGGTTTCTGCGTCTTACCGGACGCGTCAAGGATATCTTCAAAACGTCTCGCGGACGCTACGTTGTGCCGGCACCGATCGAACAGGCGCTGATGGATCTGCCAGAGGTCGACGAAGCCTGTGTGGTCGGGCAGGATTTGCCGCAGCCGCTGGCATTGGTTCGGCTTGGCGACGGGCAATACGAGCGGGCTGATGTCGTACGACGCGCGCTGGCAGAGGCTTTGGAGCGTCTCAACGCAACACTGGCGAGCAGCGAGCGGTTGGGCTGCGTTGTCGTCGTTGATACCCCCTGGGATGTCGACGGCGGCTTTCGTACGCCAACGCACAAGCTGCGCCGGAACGTGGTGGAAGCCACCTGGCAGGCCCACTTTCACGATTGGCTGGTCAGCGGCCAGAGTGTTGTCTGGCATCAGTCTGAGCAGCGGCAGGAGACGACATGAGCAGTATCTGGAAAACCCCGATTGATCTTGAGCGGCTGAATGCGCCGTCACCCACCATCAACAGCCTGCTGGATATTCGTATCGAAGCTGCCGGCGACGACTGGCTCAGCGCCAGTATGCCGGTGGATGAGCGGACCCATCAGCCCTATGGCATTTTGCATGGCGGTGCCTCGGTAGTGCTGGCCGAGACCGTTGGCAGCATCGCGTCCTATCAGTGCATTGATACCAGCCGCTATTACTGCGTCGGCCTCGATATCAACGCCAATCATCTGCGCGCGGTGCGTTCCGGGCGTGTCACGGCGGTGGCCAAAGCCGTGCATCTGGGGCGAACCACGCATGTCTGGGACATTCGGCTGCATGACGATGCCGGCAATCAAACCTGTATTTCCCGCCTGACCATGGCCATTGTGCCGTTGAAAGCCGAGTAGCACAGGGCAAAAGTGCCAAATATGGGCATGCATTCACGCAGACGTGGGCGCTTGTCCGACGCGGTGCAGGCCGTTAGATTGCGTTCTGCTTAATTCCGCTACGGTCCCGGAGGCCCCCATGCCCATCAGCAGTCACGAAATTCGCTTCTCCCTGCCGCATATTGAAGTCGCCGGCAAGGTCTGGGGGGAGCCCGGCGGCCTGCCGGTGATCGCGCTGCATGGCTGGCTCGATAACGCGGCGACCTTTGATCGCATCGCACCGTCGCTGGAAGGGGTCTATCTGGTTGCGCTGGATCTGCCGGGCCACGGCCTCTCCGGACACATGCCGGCGACCGGCTACAGCCTCTGGCAGCAGGCTGCCACTGTGTTGCAGGTGGCTGAGGATCTGGGCTGGGAGCGCTTTGCCCTGCTTGGGCATTCAATGGGGGCGATTATCAGTGGCGTACTGGCCGGCAGTCTGCCGGACCGCATTATTGCCGCCGCGATGATTGACGGCCTGATGCCGTTTACCTCCGAAGCCGATGACGCTCCGCGGCAGATGGCGCGCTTCTTCAACTCCACGCTGCAGCTGGGCAACAAGCGCAAGCCGGTATACGACAGCGTCGAAAAGGCCGTGTCTGCCCGCGTGCTGGGCGGCACCACGCCGATCTCTAGGGATGCGGCCGCCGCGTTGGTCGAGCGTGGGCTGATGCCCCACGATGGCGGCTGGACCTGGCGTACCGATCCGCAGCTGATGCTGCCGTCGCCGCTGCGCTTTACCCAGCGTCATGCGTCTTCCTTCATCGAGAACATCACGGCGCCGACCTGTCTGGTACTCGCCAATCAGGGTGTCATGCACAAACACCCCGAGGTGCTGGCCCGCATTGATGCCTTCAAGCACCTGACCGTGCACCGGGTCGACGGCGGCCACCACCTGCATCTGGAAGAGCCGGCGCCGCAGGTCGCGGCGATTCTGAAAGACTTCTACACAAGCTTGAGCTGACCGCCAGGGCGTCACGCGCTATTCTCTGAGCAGGTTCATTGCGTTGCCGGCTTCTCGGCAACCAGTTCTGTGCGCTACGGCCGGGTGTGCCGGAGCGCGTCTAGGGAGACGCATGGCTTTATTGGTTCGTACTCTGCCGCTGTTGGTAGGTGGCTTCATGTTGGCGGGTGGCTCGGGGGCTCAGGCTGCGCAGGCGCTGGAGCAACTGGTGGTCAGTCCGTTTCCCCATTCCCGGATTGTCAGCGAAGGCCTCTCTGCACAGGTCGATCACCCGGTCGTGATCGGCAGTGTAAGGCGCATTAACAACCAGCTGCGCGCTGAACGTGAGATCCGCGTAAGCGGCGAGCTGGCGCAGGTCACCTGGGAGATCACCGACGGTTACCCACCCGAAGATGCATTTCGCCACGTTCTCGGTCAACTGGTCGAGCAACCCCACACCCTCCTTTACGCCTGCGACGGCCGTGAATGCGGCAGCAGCAGCCTGTGGGCCAATCAGGTTCTGCACAACTCGCAGTTATATGGTCCGGAGGACGGTCAGCGCTACCTGGCGCTGCGGCTGGATACCGAACCGCAGCGCTTTGTCTCGCTCTACTCTATTACCCGTGGCAACCGCCGCAGCTATCTGAATCTCGAGCAGACCACGCCGACTGCTGCGGTCGAACAGGCGCTGTATCCGACACCTTCGACGTTGCTCAAGGTGCTGCGCTCGGAAGAGCAGCTGACGCTGCCGGCGATGGCCGGAGACGCCGAGCTTATGGCCAGCTGGAGCCGTTTGCTGGTGCGCATGATGCGCCTGGACTCGCTGCTGCGGGTGCAGCTCGATGGCGCCGATGCGCCAGCGCTGGCAGAGGCCCTCAAGGCAGCGGGCGTGGCTGCGCAGCGCCTGACCCTGGGCAGCCCGGAACCGGCAGAGGGCGCGATTATCCGGCAGGTACGCTGAGCGTTTCAGCGCTGCCGGCTGGCAGGCTGCAGCAGCAGTCGATCCGGCAAGGCCTGAATCGACAGCCAATCGAACAACTGCGTGCGATAGCGGCCCTCATTGAACATCTCGGCCTGATCGTGTGCGTGATCATCCAGCGGGTTGCCGGCCTGCCCAAGCGGGTTGATGCCCAGGCTGGCATTGGGGTCCGACAGATCAATCAGGCGCCGGGTGGACGGGCCGGCCTTGATGCGGTAATGCTGTTCGCCGCGGTCGAAGGCCATGTTGTTGAGCGTCTCGTTGCCACCATTCACCGCTACCGGTTCGCTGTTCAGATAGCTGCCAAAGGGGAGGCGCTCGGCCAGTGCGTGCTGGTGCTGCAAACTGGCCAGGCGTGACCATTGCCACTGCCGGGGCTCCTTGCCAAAGTCGGCAACCAGACCCGCAATTGCGTTTTGCCAGGCGTGCTGAATAGCCGACTGGCGGCCATCAAGGCTTGGCTGCTGGCGGTTATCCCACCAGGGCGAGGTGGGTTTCCAGTACAGGCTGGCGAGGGTCTTCTCGGCCATGAAGGTGTTGCGGAAGAAGCTGTAGCGCGGCCCCAGTTCGTCGGCAAACAGAGCCTCCGAGAGCGCATCCTGCCAGCGCTGGAAGATGCTGGCCGCGGCGCTGTCCTGGGCGTAGCGCCCGTCCCAGCTGGCGAGCAGGGCGGCAGCAGCGGCTGCCGGTTCGCGCAGATCCTCGGGCAATTGCTCGGTGTCAAGCAGCGGCAAGGCATCGGCGACCATGCTCAGGGCAACCGGGCGTTGGTCGTCCAGCTGAAAGGCCTTGAAATCCGACAGGTCAAATTGATCCTTGCTCGCCAGTAGCTGCTCCAGCCGCTGGGCGCGATCAGTCGGGGCGTAATAACCGGGCAGCTTGCGCCGCGGATTGCGTTCCGGGTACGGGTTGTTGGTCGAGAACAGAATCCCGTCGCGCGGGTTGATGATCCGCGGGTTGTTTTCGAAAGGCTGATAGCCGAGGAAATCGTCACGGCCGGAGCCGCCATTGAGCAGCGAAAAGCCGTTGCTGCTCTGCGGCCAGCGTTTCAGTTTGCCGATCGCCCACATGGCAATGTTGTCGTCTACGTCGGCATACAGCAGGTTCAGGCCCGGCGCGCCGTGCAATGCCGCAGCCGCTTCAAACTCGCTCATGCTGGTGGCGCGGGTAAAGCCGTAAAAGGCGCGTGTCGAGTCGCTGTCGGGGTCGAGAAAACTCCAGAACAGGCTGACCGGCTGACGTTCCATACTGCCCGGCAGGTCGTTGATGATGGGGCCGTGGCGGCTGCTGCGAGTGCGGATCAGGCGATCTTCCTGACCCCGAATCTTGATCACTTCCTCATGAACCTTGAGCGGCTCCCAGTGATCAACCGCCCAGACCTGCTCGGGATTATCGGGGTTGGCGCGCTCGCGGTAGAAGTCGACGTCATCGTTCATCAGCATGGTCAGGCCCCAGGCGTGATGACGGGTCTGGCCGAGCAGCGGGAAGGGAATGCCTGCCAGAAAATGGCCATAGACCTCGCTGTCCGGCGTGCGGATGTGGGCCTCGTACCACACTGCCGGAGCGGCGAAGCCAATGTGCGGGTCGTTGGCCAGCAGCGGCGCACCGCTGGCACTGTGCTCGGCGTTGACGGCCCAGGCGTTGCTGCCAAGGAACTGGCCGCTCGGGAAGGTACGTTCGACCTGGCTGATCTGCTCCAGCATCGGTGTCAGCAGCTCGATATAGGGCTGACCCGAAGAGCGCACGGGCGGCAACTGGTCCGGCCAGCTGGGCACCAGATCGCGGTAATGGCGCTCGCTCAGAGTACCCCTGATACTGTCGACCAGGGCATCGGTCTTGAAGGCCTCGGCAAAGGAGTAGGCCATGTAGCCCATGGTGTTGGCGATGTCTTCGGTAGTGAAGTAGTCCGGTCGCGTCAGCAGCAGGCGGTACTCGACCGGCATGCCGCCGTGATCGATATATTGGTTGATGCCGTCCTGGTAGGCGTGAATCAGCCGAACGTGCGGGCTATCCGGCTCGGCGTCCAGGCGCGCCGCATAATCGCGCGCGTGGCGGCTGATGCCGAGTGAGCGGAAGAACCGATCGGTTTCGAATGAGTCGGCACCGAACAGTTCTGCCAGGCGCCCGCCACCGATGCGGCGCAACAGATCCATCTGGAACAGACGGTCCTGCGCGTGCACATAACCCAGCGCTCGGTAGGCATCTTCCTCGTTGGTCGCGTCGATATGCGGCACGCCCCAGGCGTCGTAAAACACCGCTACCGGCCCTTGCAGGCCCTCCAGTTGCAGCTCACCTTCGCGCTTTGCCTGAGCCGAATGCACTATCCAGAGCACCGTCAGTGCAGCTAAGGTCAACAGCACGACAAGACAGATCAGCAATTTCACAGAGCGGTTGGTACGAGCGTTCACGATGAGCCTTGTGCAGCAAAAAAGAGTTTCGGCATGATGATCACGCCGGTGGGCTGCGTCAATCAGGTTCAGCCGGGATTGTTAAGGAGTAACAGCAAGATGGCACAGAGAGTCGCCCTGGTTTTGGGCAGCGGCGGTGCGCGGGGCTATGCGCACATTGGCGTGATTGAAGAAATTGAACGCCGGGGTTACGAGATTGCCTGCGTTGCAGGCTGTTCGATGGGCGCGGTTGTGGGGGGGATCCATGCTGCCGGCCGGTTGGCCGACTACCGGGACTGGGTCTCCGGGCTGGATTATCTGGATGTGATTCGGTTGCTGGATATCGGCTTCGGCAATCTCGGCGCCATTCGCGGGGAAAGGGTATTCGGCCGTATTCGCGAGATTCTCGGCGAAATGGAAATCGAGGACCTGCGTATCCCGTTTACCGCGGTGGCGACCGACCTGACCAATCAGCAGGAAGTCTGGTTTCAAAGCGGCTGTCTGCATCAGGCGATGCGCGCATCGGCGGCGATTCCCAGCCTGTTCTCGCCGGTGAAGCAGGGCCATCGTGTGCTGGTTGACGGCGGTCTGCTCAACCCGCTGCCGATTGTCCCGGTTGTGTCGGCGCACTGCGATCTGATCATGGCGGTCAACCTCAACTCGATTGAAAGTACCCACTACCGCATGCCGGTCATCGAGCGCCCGGCGCCAATACGTCAGCAATGGGACCAGTGGATGGCGGCAATCAAGCCGTCCTGGCTGGGACGCAGGGTCGACGAGGCCGGTTCTGACGACGATCTCGCGCTGCTGGCGGCCGAAGGTGAAGCGTCGATGGAGCTGGTGCATTCACGCCGTCAGGATACGCGTGCGCCGGTGGAGGTGGAGCCACCACCGGGCCCGGCCAGCATGCTCGAGCTGGTGAACCTGTCGTTTGAGGCCATGCAGTCCTCGCTCACCCAATACAAGATTGCCGGCTATCCGCCAGATGTCATCTTCAATGTGCCCAAACGGCTGTGCCGGTTCTTCGAGTTCTACCGCGCGCCGGAGTTGATCGAACTGGGTCGCATGGTCGCCAGTGATACCCTGGACCAGTTCGAGCGTCGCCACTGCTGAGCGGCAGGAAAATAGGCTTGTGCCCCCTGTCGCTGCTAGAATCCGCCGATTGAGTTTGATGTCCCGTCGGTGGAGAGCAGCATGACCCAGACCATTCGTTTGACCGAGTACAGCCACGGCGCCGGTTGCGGCTGCAAGATTTCACCCAAGGTGCTGGACGAGATGCTCGCGGTCGGTCAGCCCGGCCCGGCGTTTGAGCGGCTCTGGGTGGGCAATGACAGCCGTGATGACGCTGCCGTATTCGGCCTTGACGCCGAGCAGGGCATTGTCAGCACCACCGATTTCTTCATGCCCATTGTTGATGACCCCTTCGATTTCGGCCGCATTGCAGCGACCAATGCGATCAGCGACATCTATGCCATGGGCGGCACGCCGATGATGGCCATTGCCATTCTGGGCTGGCCGGTCAATCTGCTGCCTGCCGCGGTTGCCGGCGAAGTACTGGCAGGTGCCCGCCAGGTGTGCGCCGAGGCCGGCATGCCGCTGGCGGGCGGTCACTCGATTGATGCCCCGGAGCCGATCTTTGGCCTGGCTGTGACCGGCCACGTGCTGCGCAGCCAGCTCAAGCGAAACGATCAGGCCAAAGCGGGCGCGCGGCTGTTTCTGACCAAACCGCTGGGCATCGGTATCCTGACCACCGCAGAAAAGCAGAAGAAACTGCGCCCCGAGGATGCCGGCGTAGCCCGTGATCTGATGTGCCGGCTGAACAGCCCGGGCCAGCGTTTTGCTGCACTGGAAGGGGTGCAGGCGATGACCGATGTCACCGGCTTTGGCTTGCTTGGCCACCTGACCGAAATGGCCGAAGGTGCCAACCTCAAGGCGCAGTTGCAGTTTGCCGCCGTACCCAGGCTGCCGGCGGTCGATTACTACCTTGAGCAGGGCTGTGTGCCCGGCGGCACGCTGCGCAATTTCGACAGCTACGGCCACAAGATCGGCGCCCTTGGCGAAGCCCAGAAGCAGTTGCTCTGTGATCCGCAGACCAGTGGCGGGCTGCTGGTCGCGGTTGCGCCTGACGGTGAAGCCGAGTTTCTGGCGCTGGCGGCTGATCTGGGGCTTGAGCTGGGCTGTATTGGTGAGCTGGTCGAGTACGATCAGGGCCCGCGCGTCGAGGTACTGTGATGCGCGACAACACCGAGGACTTTCGCTCACTGTTCCTCAACGATGTGCCGTTGATGGATGTGCGGGCGCCGGTCGAGTTTGATAAGGGAGCCTTTCCCCAGTCGGTCAACTTGCCGCTGATGGTCGACGTGGAGCGGCAGAAAGTCGGCACCATGTACAAGCAGCAGGGCCAGCAGGCCGCCATTGCGCTGGGTCACAGCCTGGTCTGCGGCAAGGTCAAGCAGGCGCGGGTCGACGCCTGGCTGGCGCATGTCAAGGCCAACCCCGAAGGCTACCTGTACTGCTTTCGCGGCGGCCTGCGTTCGCAACTGGTTCAGCAGTGGCTGGCCGACGCCGGCGTGCAGTATCCGCGGGTGGTTGGCGGCTACAAGGCCATGCGCCGCTTTCTGATCGACACCCTGGACGCTGCGGCGCTGGAATGCTCGCCGATTCTGGTGGCCGGCATGACCGGTACCGGTAAGACCGAAGTGATCACCGCGCTGGACAACAGCCTGGATCTGGAAGGGCGCGCCAATCATCGTGGTTCAAGCTTTGGCCGTCATGCCACGCCGCAGCCGGCGCAGATCGACTTTGAAAACCGGCTGGCGATTGACGCCCTCAAGCTGCGCGCCGCCGGCGTAACACAGATCGTGCTGGAAGACGAAGGCCGCATCGTCGGCAGTTGCTCGTTGCCGCTGACGCTCTACCGGGAAATGCAGGAAGCACCGCTGGTCTGGCTGGAAGACAGCTTTGAGAACCGCGTTACCCGTATCCTTGGCGACTATGTGGTCAACATGCTGGCCGAATACCGCGACCAGCAGCCGGACGACCCGGAAGCCGCCTTCGCTGCGTTTGAAACCTATCTGCTGGGCAGCTTGCAGCGCATCTACAAGCGGCTGGGCGGCGACCGCCACAGCGAGCTGAACGCGCTGATGGAAGCGGCGCTGGCCGAGCAGAAGCGCACCGGCGATGTGCATGCCCACCGCGGCTGGATCGAAGGGCTGCTGACCCACTACTACGACCCGATGTACGTCTATCAGCGCGAAAACAAGCGCTCCCGCGTGGTGTTCAGCGGTGATCAGGCGGAGATCGTCGCGTGGTTGCGTGACCAGCATCAGCGCCAGGCATGATGCATGAACAACAGGCCTGACTTTGGTCGAACCGTGACTCGCAGCGTTGCTACTATCCTGCGTGTCCGAGCGCCGGTGGGCGCTCTTCTAGAGTCAGGAGTTAACGTATGAGCATGGAGTTTTCCGGTAAGGTTGTTTTGATCACCGGCGCAGCTGCCGGCATCGGCAAGGCTACCGCTGAGGCCTTCGCCGCCGCAGGCGCGCGGGTCATCGCATCTGATATTGACGCTGAACAGGGCGAAGCCACCGCGCAAGCCATTCGCGCGGCCGGCGGTGATGCGCGCTTTGTTGCCTGCAACGTTGCCGATGCAGAACAGGTCAAAGCGCTGATCGCCGGAATCGAGGCCGATTACGGTCGTCTTGACTGCGCCTTCAACAACGCCGGTATCGAAATCGAACAGGGCAAGCTGGCCGATGGCGATGAAGCCGTGTTCGACCGCATCATGGACGTCAACGTCAAGGGCGTCTGGCAGTGCATGCGCTTCCAGATTCCGCTGATGCTGAAGAACGGTGGTGGCTCCATCGTCAATACCGCCTCTGTCGCTGCTCTGGGCGCGGCACCGAAGATGAGCATCTACGCTGCCAGCAAGCACGCAGTGCTGGGCCTGACCCGCTCCGTGGCTGTTGAATACGCCAAGCAGGGTATTCGCGTCAACGCCGTTTGCCCCGCGGTAATTGACACCGACATGTTCCGCCGCGCCGCTGCCATCGAACCGCGCAAGGCCGAGTTTGCTGCTGCCATGCACCCGGTTGGCCGCATTGGCCGCGCCGAGGAAATCGCGGCCGCCGTGATGTATCTGTGCGGCGCAAACTCCGGCTTCACTACGGGTATCGCGCTGCCGGTTGACGGCGGCAGTACCTGTATCTGAGCTGTCTGCTCTGCGTGGATGACAGCTACCAAGGTGGCTGTCATCGTATGCCTTCACCGTTCCATTCCTTATAATCGCCGAACGCGTCCGAGAGCATCAGGCGGATGCGGTGGTGGCGCCGTTGGTGTCGTACTCGACTTGGGTTTCAGGGGAAAGGTGTAAAGAATATGAAAGGGACAGTACTGGATTTCAATTCCATCAGTGGTGGCGGTGTGATCAGCTGCGAAGCAGGCAATCGATACACCTTTACGCGCCCCCAGTGGAAAAGCGCAGGTGTTCCAGTGCCCGGCGTCGCTGTCGACTTTGTCGCTGTTGGCAATGAAGCAACCGATGTGTACGGCGTTGCCAATGCTGCACCACAGGGCACGGCTGCACAGCCAGTGCAGCAGCCGCAGGTTGCGTCCACCTCCTCACTGGCTATCGTCAGCCTCATCGCGGGTATTGCCGGCTTGTTTATCTTCGGCTCGATCATCGCGATTATCTGCGGCCACATTGCGCGTTCGCAGATCAAAAGCAGCGGTGGTACCCAGACTGGTGACGGCATGGCGCTGACCGGCCTGATTCTGGGTTACATCGGCGTTGTGCTGTGGTTGCTTTGGTTTGTTGCTGTCGGGTTTATCGCCGCACTGTCCTGATGCTCTGATGCTGCCGGGTGCCTGCGTTTAAGTCCTTTCAAAGGTGTTGCGCGGGCATTAGGCTGGCAAGCAGACACTGGTCACGTGGTATTCCGGCTTGCCGCCTGCAGTCAACCCGACGCAAGATAGGGGTTCTGTCTCCAATCCCGATGCGAGTTCGAGCCCATGACTGCAAACCAGTATCTTTCCGAAATCGAACAACGCCTGCGCAAACACTTTTCAGCCTCACGTGATGGCTACAAACTTCCCGATCAGGACCGGCATCGCCTTGAAGGCTTTATGCAAGGCGCCATCTTTATGGGCTTTGCCAGCAGCCAGCAACTGGCCGACCTGATGGAGCGGGTGCACTTCTCGGTGTTCGGCAAAACCATCGCCGAGCGGCGAGAGGAAAGCGCTAGCCTCTGGCCCAGAGTGTGTAAAAACGCCCCGGTGAACCCTTGCTATGATTTCTGAAAATCTCATCGCAAGGGAAGCCCATGAAACGGTTTATCCAGGGTGAACACCGAGGTCAAAGCACCTTACTTCCCGAAAGCCTCGACGACTATGTCAGCGATACCAATCCGGTTCGGGTAGTCGACGTTTTCGTCGATGAACTCGACTTGGCCAAACTAGGTTTTGATGGGGTCATTCCAGCCGAAACCGGCAGACCTGCCTACCACCCTGCGATCCTCCTGAAGATTTATATCTACGGCTACTTGAACCGCATTCAATCGAGCCGACGTCTTGAGCGAGAAGCCCAGCGCAACGTCGAACTCATGTGGCTAACCGGGCGTTTGATGCCCGATTTCAAGACCATCGCCAACTTCCGAAAAGACAACAGCAAGGCCATTCGCGGCGTCTGCCGCCAGTTCGTTTTGCTCTGCCAGCAGTTGGGGTTGTTTGGCGAAAACCTGGTTGCCATCGACGGCAGCAAATTCAAGGCAGTGAACAACCGTGACCGCAATTTCACCAGCGCCAAACTGAAGCGGCGCATGGAAGAAATCGAGGCGAGCATCAGCCGCTATTTGGCCGCGCTCGATGCGGCTGATCGGCAGATTCCTAGCGCCTCTGCGCCAGACACTGCGAGCTTGGAAGAGAAAATAACCAAGCTCAGAGCGCAGATGAAAGAGCTTCAGGAGATCGAAACTCAGCTCAACGAGTCGCCAGATAAACAGGTTTCGCTGACCGACCCGGATGCCCGCTCGATGATGACGCGCGGCAGCGGTATCGTCGGCTACAACGTGCAGACGGCGGTCGATACGCAGCACCATTTGATCGTTGCTCACGAGGTCACCAACAGCGGTTCCGACCGTGACCAACTCAGTTCAATGGCGAAGCAAGCACGTGAAGCTATCGGCGCAGAAACGTTGTCGGTAGTCGCCGACCGAGGCTACTTCAAAGGCGAGGAAATCCTGGCCTGTCACGACGCAAACATCACCGCCTACGTGCCGAAGCCGATGACCTCCAGTGCTAAAGCAGAAGGCCGATTCAACAAAGATGCCTTCGTGTATGACGCGACGAAAAACGAATACACCTGCCCGGCGGGAGAGGCCCTGATCTGGCGATTCTCCAGCGTTGAGAAAGGCATGAATATGCACTGTTACTGGAGTTCTAAGTGCCAGAGTTGTGCGCTGAAAACCCAGTGCACACCAAGCACAAATCGTCGAGTAAGGCGCTGGGAGCATGAAGCAGTGCTGGAGGAAATGCAGCGCCGGTTGAACCAAGCACCGGATATGATGCGGGTTCGAAAACGGACTGTTGAGCATCCCTTCGGCACGCTCAAACAATGGATGGGCGCAACGCACTTCCTGACCCGAAAGCTGAACGGGGTGAGTACGGAGATGAGCTTGAATGTGCTCGCCTACAACTTGAAACGGGTGATGAAAATCATCGGCACCGAAGGCCTGTTGAAGGCGATGACGGCGTAAAAAGCCCCAGCTTTTGCTGCTCCAAGAGGTGCCAAAGCGCTTCATAAACGCTCTGACGCGCTATTGGCGCTGATCGCGGCTATTTGCTTGGGAAACCGCCTCGCCCAGGAGCACTGGGCTGAGGCACCCAAGATGCGAAAGTGTTTTTACACACTCTGGGCCGCAAGCGACCATCGACTACAACCACTACGACCAGCCGGCTTACGAACGCAAGGGCACTTGAGCGCCCCTGCGCCAACCCCAGCTATACCCTCAAATCGCAATAACAAGAGCACCAGACCAATGAGTGACTACCAGTCCCGCAGTGACAAGGCCTACACCAAGCAACTGATGCAGGCCGCCAACAAGGAAGCCACCGCCTTCCTCAATCTCAAGGCCACAGCCGAGCGCAAAGACGGCGCGATTCCAGAGAAATACCGTGAACTGATGTCTATCGCTGTTGCTTTGTCTACCCAATGCTCCTACTGCATCGATGCCCACGTCGAGAACGCGGTCAAGGCCGGAGCCACCAAGGAAGAACTGGCCGAAACGGTATTTATCGCCTCTGCGCTGCGTGCCGGTGCTGCGGTGGGGCATGGGTTGCTGGCGATGAAGTTGTTTGAGGAGCATTCGGGCTGAGCCAAACCACTCATCGCGCAGCGACTGTGCAAGGGATGCTGCCAATCTGGCCCGATACCTGATCAAGGAGCGAACAACGCGATGTACACAGACGAAGATTTGTACGCAGCAGTAAAGGACGGTGTGCTGGATGAAGCGGCAGTTGAGCGCTTCCGCAACTTTGTGTCAGGCCGCGCCCATACCCGCCTGGTGGATGAAGAGAACTTCCGGCTGATATCCGGCTTTAACGACATCTTCGTCAGCATTGCAGCGTTCATCCTGCTGGCGTCGGCGGGCTGGGTGTTTGGCCTGCAGTCGCCTGCGTTGGGCTTCTGTGTGGTTGCGCTGCTGTCGTGGGGGTTGTCGGTATTCTTCGTCAAACGCCGCAAGCTGGCACTGCCTGCGGTGCTGCTGTTGGCATCCTTTGTACTCAGTACGGTTGCGTTCCTGGTCTTCGCGCAGGTTGCGGCGGGAATAGAGAAAGACACCGCGATCATGCTTGCTACTGCCATCGGCGCTATAGCGGCCTGGGCGCATTGGCACCAGTTTTATGTGCCGATCACCGTCGCTGCCGGTGTCGCCAGCCTGCTTGCGTTCCTGCTGGCGCTGCTGATGCAGATTGAAGGCTTGCGCGAGTTCACCAACTACTTTCTCTGCTGCGCAGGGCTGGCCACCTTCCTGCTGGCGATGCGCTGGGACGCGCAGGACGTTGATAGAACCACCAGAAAGTCAGATGTTGCCTTCTGGTTGCACCTGCTGGCTGCCCCGTTGATCGTGCATCCGGTGTTTTCTGCGCTGGGTCTGTTTGACGGCAATGGCGGTCTGTTCGGCATCGCTGCCGTCATTGTCCTTTACCTGCTGTTGGCGGTGGTTTCCATCACTGTGGATCGCCGTGCATTGATGGTGTCGTCACTGATCTACGTGGTGTATGCCTTCGGCGAACTGTTCGAGACCTACGGCTCGCTCAGCTCCAGCCTGGCTATCTCCGGGCTGTTTATCGGCTCCATGCTGTTGCTGCTGTCAGCGTTCTGGCATCGCAGCAGAGAGATACTGCTGCACGTATTGCCACAGGTGGTGGGCAGATACGTACCGCCAACGAACTGAACATCCAGTCGGACTGCTCCCAGCTCAAGTGCGTGATCTACTGATGTTGGGTGCGCTCCAGCTACGTCAACCGGCTGGCCGGGCGCAGCCAGTGGAGCAGGGCAAATGCCCCCCCACTGGCCGCCGGACACCCGCCGCTGGCAGTGGGTTTGGCAATCTGCGGTTTGCGGGCAGAGCGGCGTACCAACGGAGCTTCACCTGTGTAACCCCACAGGGAATAAGTGCTTTACCCGTCAGGGAGACAGCGCTATTTTCTTTGTATGGCAAGCCGCCATGTCACGAGAGCCCAAGGATGGTGCCTATCTTCACTCCCTGTCTGTTCATCTATCAGCAACCTCGGTCGAGGCGGCTTACCCGCGCCTGCGCGCTCGACATTGGCGGGTAGGGGAGTGATTGAAGCGTGAACATGAAGCGGTCAAGCGAATACGGATTGGGTTGCGCTGCTGATCGTAAATTATTACTTATAAAGAGTTTTATTTTTCTAGCGGGGCGACGGGAGGTGTTGTTTTGAGGAAGTCACTCATATGCAGTTATGAAGCCGTCGGTTCAATCAGCTGTTAGCGATAAAACACGGAGAACAGTATGACTATAGCCGACTGGCTAATGATAGCAGCAGTGTTTCTTGGTCCCGTTGTGGGGTAATCCCCCCATTTTTAGTGCTCGCCAGAAGTAGAGGTCAGGCCACGAGAGCCAACTTCTGTTTCGGGGTGATGCCACCCAGGGCCATGTTTGGCCGTTCGTGATTGTATATCCATACCCAGCGCGTTGCATGCTCCTGCACCTCGGCAATGGACTCGAACAAGTAATGCCCCAGCCAGTCATAACGCACCGTGCGGTTGTAGCGCTCGACGTAGGCATTCTGCTGTGGATTACCGGGCTGGATACGCTCCAGTCGAATGCCGTGCTTTTCCGCCCATAGCACGAGCTTGCTGCTGATGTATTCCGGGCCATTGTCGCTGCGGATAACTTGGGGCTTGCCACGCCACTCGATCACTTGATCCAGTGCGCGCACCACCCGCTCTGCCGGCAATGACAGATCGATATCCATGGTCAGGGCCTCGCGGTTGAAGTCGTCGATCAGGTTGAACAGGCGGAAGCTGCGACCGTCGGCCAACTGATCGTGCATGAAGTCCATCGACCAGCAGTGATTGATTGCCTCCGGCACAGCCAGTGGCTCGGGCTTCTCTCGCACGATGCGCTTGCGCGGCTTGATCCGCAGGTTCAACTCCAGCTCCCGATATATCCGATACACCCGTTTGTGATTCCAGCGATAACCTTTCACGTTACGCAGATACAGGAAGCACAGGCCGAACCCCCAGTTGCGTTGGTTATGTGTGAGTCGGATTAGGTGATCGGCGATCTCGGCATTTTCTTCCGACAACCGTGGCTGGTAGCGATAGCAGGTCGTGCTGATGCCAAACGACACACACGCCAGTTTGATGCTGACCTTGCCTGAGGCAACTGCGTGTTGCGCCATCTCTCGTCGCCGAGATGGCTTCACCACTTTTTTGCCATCGCCTCCTGGATGATCTCGGCCTTCAGGCGCTCCTCGGCATACATCTTCTTCAGGCGACGATTCTCCTCCTCCAGCTCGCGCAGTCGAGCCATTAACGAGGCGTCCATGCCACCGAACTTGGCGCGCCATTTGTAGAAGGTCGCCGAACTGTAGTGGTCAACTGATCCCGGACACTGTTTTAAGTTTTTCTTCTGCCACTACCGGTGCGATCCCCCCATTGAAGGCATGGGGCCGCTCCTGATTGTAATATCCCATCAGGTAGCTGCTGATATCCTTCCGGGCAGCGGCCAGGCTGTGGTAGCCCATCGGCGGTATCCATTCCGTTTTCAGGCTGCGGAACAGACGCTCCATGGGGGCGTTGTCCCAGCAATTTCCACGACGGCTCATGCTCTGTACCAGGCGGTAACGCCAGAGCCTTTGCCGGAACTTGCGACTCGCATACTGCGACCCTTGATCCGAATGGAACATAACCCCGTGGGGGCGCCCACGCTGTTCCCAGGCATGATCCAGAGCCTGAACAACCAGATCTGCATCGGCGGTATCAGACATAGCCCAGCCGACCACCCGACGGGCATACAGATCCAGTACTACCGCCAGATAGCTCCAGCGCTGCCCCGTCCAGATGTAAGTGATATCACCACACCAAACCTGATCAGGCTGTGCCACATCAAACTCCCGATCCAGTCGGTTAGGGATATCCAGCCGCTCCACTGTTGCTCGTTTGTACGCGTGAGGCCCCGGCTGCTTGCAGACCAAGCCCAGCTCGCTCATCAGCCGGCGCACCTTGAAGCGACCGATGCCGACTCCCTGGTCGTTCAGTAAACCCTGTATGGTACGGCTACCTGCGGAGCTGCGGCTTTTGTTGAACAGCTCGTTAACCTGGGCCCTCAGGGCTACACGCTCAGCATCCACACGCTGGACCTTCTGGCGGTGTTCGTAATAACAGGAACGATTGATATCAAAGGCTGCGCACACCATGTCAACCGGGGCTTGCTCTCTCAACTGGTCAATCAGCGTGTACGTTTCCAGTCGTCCGACATCAAGAGAGCGGTAGCCTTTTTTAGGATGGTCTTCTCCATCTCCAACCGCCGGCAACGCTCTTCCAACTCCTGAATTCGCTGCTGCTCTGGCGTCATGGCTTTGCCTTTAGGGGTTACACCCTGCCGCTCCTCAGTGAGCTGTTTGACCCATTTGCGCAGGACACTTTCAACCACACCCAACGATAGGCTGGCTTGAGTAATGCTGTAGCCTTGGTCCAGCACCAGGCTGGCTGCTTCCTGTTTGAATTCAGGGGTAAAAGTACGTCGCTTTCTTGTCATCGAACACCTCTCAATGGCGAGTATTGTCGCCTAGTTGGTGTCCGGTTTCATTAGACCACTACAAACTGATGCCATGCTCGCGGCACAGTTCAGGCACGGGGCTGCCGGCTTCGGCCTGCTTGAGGATGGAGATGATTTGACTGTCCGAAAAACGCGATGTCTTCACGCAAAATTTCCTTGATCCAATTAGGAGAAAATTCTACTTCTGACGAGGACTGATTTCAGGGGGGATTACCGTGGCAGTACGACTAACTCGCTACCTTGATAACCAAAAGGAAATCAGGGAGAGAAAGGTCAATATCTTCCAAACGCTGATGGCCACGCGAGCATATACGGTTTCGTAGGCGCATGTGGAAGCGCTTAAGAGAATTGATCTAGAGTTTGATAAAAACAACAAAAAGGAAAGGGATGTCATTGATGCTTGGAAGGAGTACCTAGACCTACTCAACAATTCTACGATCCCTATAGATCAGTGGGGAGTAAAGCGCGTAGATCTGCTTGTTGAACTTCTTCATAAGATGGCTCGCGTTTTAAACTATGATTTCGATAAAACCCACATCAAGAATTCGTCTTATTCGCCTCGCGCGCACGGAGAAACTGAAGATGAGCAGGCAGCACTGAGACGAGGTGAATCACACCGGGTTTCATGGAGACCATTTCGTTTAAGTCAGGCGGCCATGGCCTGACCGGTGTGTTGCTGGTAGAAGTTTGCCTCAGCTTCTGCCGGCGGTATATATCCAATCGAGCTCAGTAGCCGTTGGTGGTTGTACCAGTGAACCCACTTCAAGGTGGCGATTTCGACGGCTTCGCGGCTCCGCCAGGACTGCCGGTAAATCAATTCCGCTTTGTACAAGCCATTGATGGTTTCCGCCAAGGCGTTGTCGTAGCTGTCTCCTTTGCTACCAACAGAGGGCTCTATTCCAGCCTCAGCGAGACGCTCCGTATAACGAATAGAGACGTACTGACTACCCCTATCGCTATGGTGGATCAGACTGTCCGTGTGGCTTGGCTGCCGGGCGTAGAGTGCTTGCTCCAGGGCATCGAGCACGAATTCCGTTTTCATGCTGTTGCTCACACGCCAGCCGACGATGCGTCGTGCGAAAACATCGATAACAAAAGCTACATAGAGCCAGCCCTGCCACGTTGATACGTATGTAAAGTCTGAAACCCAAAGCTGATTGGGACGGTCAGCATTGAACTGGCGCTGAACCTTGTCGAGCGGACAGACGGCTTTGCCATCAGGCACCGTGGTACGAACTACCTGGCCGCGCCGGACGCCCTGCAATCCCAAGCGGCGCATCAGCCGCGCAACGGTACAACGGGCAACGTGCACCTTGTCGCGCCTGAGTTGCTTCCAGACTTTCACGACGCCGTAGCACTGCATGTTGTCCTCCCATACACGCTTGATGTCCTCACACAGCAGATCATCCTGTTGGGCGCGAGTGCTTCGCCGCTCAGGCTGTCGAGCACGTGCTGCATGCAGGTAGTAACCGGACGGAGCGATCTGCACCACGCGGCAGATCGACTCGACCCCGTAACGGTCACGGTACTCGTCAACGAAGGCGTTCAGGGTTTGTTGCGGCGGTCGAGCTCCGCCTGGGCAAAATAAGCACTGGCCAGGCGGAGGATCTCGTTCGCTTTACGCAGCTCACGGTTCTCGCGCTCCAAGGCCTTGATACGATCCCGTTCCTCAGTCGTCTGACCGGGTCGCTGGCCGTTGTCGGTCTGGTGTTTGCGCACCCAGCCATGCAGTGTCTGCGGAACACAACCAATCTTGGGTGCAATGGATTCGATGGCTGCCCACTCGGATGGGTAGTCCTTCAAGTTCTCCAGAACCATGCGCACAGCACGTTCACGGACTTCAGGGGAGTAGCTATTGGATTTCTTCATGCCTCATTCTCTCAAGAGTTGAGGCCTCCACGAAACCCGGTGTGATTCAAGGACTGATAGAAGTGCTTGTCGGAAATCGGCCGAGGGTGTGCAGAATTCTGTGTAACCGGGGATGGGGTTACTACTGTGGCAGCCTGCCTTCGTAGCTGATCGTAAAGCGTGTCAGTGCCGCTTTCCAGTCACGGATCGGCATCGTCCATTTCTTGCTGATGTTGCGTAGCGCCAGATAGAACAGTTTCAGCAGCGCCTCGTCGCTGGGGAACGAGCCGCGGTTCTTGGTTATCTTGCGCAAACTCATGTTCACCGACTCAATGGCGTTGGTGGTATAGATCACTTTGCGGATCTCCGGTGGGAAGTCGAAGAACGGCGTGATCCGAGCCCAGTTGCGCCGCCAGGACTGACCAATTGGCAGGTAGTCGTCATCCCATTTGGTTTCGAACTCGCCAAGGCGCAGCTCAGCCTCGTCCGCCGTGCTGGACTGGTAAATCCGCTTCAGGTCAGCCGCTACCTCGGCGCGCCGTTTCCAAGAGACGTAGTTCAGGCTGTGCCTGACCATATGCACGATGCACAGTTGCACGCTGGTGTGCGGGAAGACAGCCTCGATGGCCTCGGGGAAGCCCTTCAGGCCATCCACGCAGGCGATGAAGATGTCCTGCACGCCACGGTTGCGCAACTCGGTCACCACCTGCAACCAGAACTTGGCACCCTCGCTCTGGGCGATCCATAGCCCGAGGATTTCCTTCTCCCCGGCCAGGTTGATGCCCAGCGCCAGGTAAACCGCCTTCACCCGCACGGCACCCTCACGCACCTTGGTGTGGATGCAGTCGAGGTAGACGATGGGATAGACCGCGTCGAGCGGCCGTGACTGCCAGGCCTTCACCTCATCGGTTACGGCATCGGTCACCGAGGAGATCAGACTGGGCGATACCTCGGCGCCATACATCTCCTGTAGGTGTGCCTGAATCTCGCGCACGGTCATGCCCCGTGCGTACAGCGAAAGAATCTTGTCGTCGAACCCCACCCAGCGGGTCTGGTGCTTCTCGACGATCTGCGGTTCGAAGGTGCCATGCCGATCACGCGGTATCTCAATGGGCAGCTCGCCGAACTCGCCCTTGAGCTTCTTGCGGCTAAAGCCGTTGCGGGTATTGCCAGACGAGTTACCGACCGGCTGATGCTTGTCGTGCCCCAGATGGTGAGTCAACTCGGCATCCAGCGCACGCTCAACCAGCTTTTTGGTCAGCTGCTTGAGGATGCCTTCGGCACCAATCAGGTCTTCAGGTTTTTGATAGTTGGCCAAGAGCTGATCCAGCAGCTCGTCGGTGATGGGATGTAGTTTCTTGCTCATCGTGTCTCCGGTTCGGAGCGACAGTGTCGCTCATTAGCCGGTTACACAAAAATTCGTACACCCCCGTCTCCGAAGAGAGTTACCGCATTGGATGCCTTGACCAATCATGAGTTGCAGTTGGGTATTCTTGAGCTGGATCACGCCATTTATCTTCACGATCAGTGGTTTAGAAACCTGCTCAAGGTTTTAATTGCGCACGTACCTGCGGAGCGGGCGGATCTGTGCGTTGATGCGCACCTGCATTGCTCCTTCGGCAAGTGGCTGGCGGGTGACGCTGCTCGCCTGTTTGATGACCGCGATGATTACGTTGCGCTGCAAAAGGCGCATGAGGTGGTTCAAAGCGAGGCTCGGAAGTTACTGCAACTGTCGGTGAATGGCCTGGTGATTCCGCCGGCGGAATGGGACTTTTTTGAGCGTTGCCGGGAGACGATGCGGTTATCGGTGCTGAGTGCCCGTGACCGGTTTGCCGAGGTTGCCAGCAACCGTGATCCGCTTACCGAAATTCAGACGCGGCGGGGGTTGCTGACTGAACTGCGCAAACAGCAGGCGCTGGTGGAGCGGGGCAGGCAGGCCTGTGCTCTGGCGCTACTGGACCTTGATCACTTCAAAAAGGTGAATGACACCTACGGCCACGTAGCCGGTGACGTGGTCCTGGTTGATGTGGTGCAGTGCGTCAAGGCGCATCTGCGGCCCTATGACCGCATTTATCGCTATGGCGGTGAGGAGTTTATCGTCTGCATGCCTGATACCACTGTGGAACAGGCGGGCGAGATCATGGATCGGTTGCGACTTTCCATCGCCCGGCTGGATTTCGAGTTTGCCGATATTCAGGTCACGGCCTCGTTCGGAGTGGCGGCGCTGGCGGGCTCAATGCCGGTCGAGGACGCCATCGGCCGTGCGGACAGGGCCATGTATGAAGCCAAGGCTGCAGGCCGCAACCGTGTAGTGCTTCAGCGCTGATGGAGTGCGGGCCTGCGCAGGGCTGGGGTCAGATTCCCAGATATCCGGCGATCAGGAAGGCCTCGCCGCGCCCTTCGTGCTTGCCGAAGTAGCTGACGGCTTCGCGGGTATCGTCTTCGATGAATCCCACTTCGCAATCGATGTCGTACTGCTCGGCGAGACTGTTGAACAGGTTTACCGGCGGGTTCAGGTGAAGCGGTTTCTTGACGTGCTGGCTGATGCCCAGCTGCCAGTCTTCGCAATCGTCGCTTTCACAGTCGTTGATCAGGGTTACCGTGGTCGCGGCGTTCTCATCAGCATAGGTCTGCAGGGCGGCTTGCAGCGCCGGCAGGTTCTGCCTGAGCTTTTTTTCCTGCTTTTCATCAAGACGGTCGCAGGCGATGAGGACGTATACAAACATGAGGCTTACCCGGGCTGGATTCGAGTGGCTACTCTAGCACAGGGCATTGCCTGGGTGCGGAGCATTGCCTGCGACTGCGTCATCGCTGATGATTGAGCCCCGTCATTCATGGATGAAACTGGTTGAGTATGTCCAAACCCGCTGCCGTTAACCCTTCTGCGCAAATGCGCCTGCTCAGCATGCTTGCCTCGCTGGTCTTTTCTGTTCCCACGGCTGCGCTGATCTGGCTGGGCGTCAACAAGGAGCTGGCGTACTGGGGTGGCTTCCTCGATAGCCGCTATCTGCTCGTCACTGTTGTTGCGTTTGCCCTGGCCGCGCTGTTGTTTCCGCTGTTGTTTCCCTCGCTGCTGGGCGCGATCTGGCGCTCGGTGCTGAAGGTGCAGCAGTGGTGGGGATGGTGATGGTGCCTGAGAGCGTCGTCAGCCTGTTCTGTGTTATCCAGCGATGTGATAGCCCGCCATTTCAACCTGCTGACCCGGGTCAGCTCTGCCGTCTGCTGTGCTAACGTCCGCCCCCAATGGCGCCGAGGCACGGGCTTCGGGCGGGACTTGTCGTAGGAGAACAACAATGAATTACGATGATGTGGTGCTGGGGCGACGCAGTATCCGGGCATTCAAGGCTGAGCCGGTTCCGCGCGCGGTGCTGGAGGAGGTTATTGGTCTGGCGATCCGGGCGCCGTCGTCGATGAACTCGCAGCCGTGGCACCTGCATGTCTTGACCGGCGAGCCGCTGGATCGCGTTCGCGCGGAGAATACCGAGCGCATGATCACCGGCGTAAAGCCCTCAAAGGAAACCCGCGATTCCGGGAGTTATGAGGGTCTGCATCGTCAGCGTCAGGTCGAGATTGCCGTGCAGTTGTTCGAAGCCATGGGCATTGCCCGTGACGACAAGGAGAAGCGTCAGGACTGGGTGCTGCGCGGCTTCCGCCAGTTTGATGCGCCGGTGTCCATCGTCGTGACCTACGACCGTCAGCTGCGCGAGGGCGACATTGCCCAGTTTGACTGCGGTGCTCTGGTGAACGGCCTGGTCAACGCGGCCTGGTCGCGTGGTCTTGGATGTGTGGTGAACAGTCAGGGCATCATGCACTCGCCGGTAGTGCGCGAGCATGCAGGCATTCCGGATGATCAGGTGATCATTATCTGTGTAGCGATGGGTTACCCGGATGAGAGTTTTCCGGCCAACGCAGTGGTGTCGCGTCGGCGCGAAGTGACGGATGTAGCGCGTTTTGTGGGCTTTGCAGAGTAGTTTTGGGTCGACACGCTGACGGTGGACTCCTTCTGCGGGTGTGTCCACCGTACAACGCTGTCCGCAGCCAAGGAAGCGCTTGCCAGGCTAAACAACCCACTGCATCTTTGCTTGCAGCTTGCAGCTTGCAGCTTGCAGCTTTGCTTCCAGCTTCCAGCTGCCTGTCAGTCATCCCTTCCTTCAAGCATGGTTCTGCGCAGCAATACATAGACCGAGCCCGTGCCGCCGTGGCGCGGTATGCACGAGGCGAACGCGAGGACGCTGTCGTGCTGGCGTAGCCAGGTGTTGACGTGGCTCTTCATCATCGGTTTGCGGCCATCGAGTCGGCGGGCCTTGCCGTGGGTGACGCGCACACAGCGGATTTCCTGTTTTACCGCTTCGGCCAGAAACGCCCAGAGCTGTTCGCGGGCGCGCTCGATCGTCAGACCGTGCAGGTCGATTGAGCCGTCAAACGGGATATGCGCCTGCTTCAGCTTGCGCAGTTGGGAGTCTTGCACGCCATTGGAGGCCCAGGCCAGTTCCTGTTCCGGGTCTACGTCAATCACGAACTGATCGGACAAACCATCGACCACCACCTCGTTCTGCCTGACGGTCGCGCGCTGGCGGCTTGCGGCAATGTTGGCGCGGTCGCGCGGCGGTTTGCCAACGTCGGCCTGCTGGTGCTTGATGGGCCTGGCGCCCTTGACGGCCTGCCGGAACAGGTCGAGATCGTCGTCGGAGAAAGAGTCCTGTGTCATGCTGCTGATCATCGCGCAAAAACCGAAGTGTAACAGCAGCCGGATGCAAATGAGCTGGCGGCGTTGTTACCGATTTTGCCCCGCCCGCTGGTCGTCGGCGCTCGGCAAGGTAGAATGGCGGCCTGAACCAGACAAGGATTGACCCATGAGCGAACACGCTGCACTGCAGAGCATCCAGGATCTCGTCCGTTGGGGCGTGAGCCGCTTCCATCAGGCCGAGCTTTTTTTTGGCCATGGCACCGACAACGCCTGGGATGAGTCGCGGCTGCTGGTCCTGCATGCACTTTACCTGCCCTGGGAGACCCCGCAGGACTATCTGCAGTGCCGGGTCACGGACGAGGAGCGCGATGCGGTGGTAGCGTTGCTTGAGGAGCGCATTCGTCTGCGTATGCCGGCGGCTTATCTGACCGGTCACGCACGCTTTGCAGGTCTGGATTTTATTGTTGATGACCGCGTGCTGGTGCCGCGCTCGCCGATTGCCGAGTTGATTGAAAGCCGCTTTGAACCCTGGCTGGAGCGCGACCCCGAACGCATTCTGGATCTGTGTACCGGCAGCGGCTGTATCGGCATTGCCTGTGCCTATACCTTCCCGGAGGCCGAGGTGGTGCTGGCGGATCTGTCGTCCGATGCACTGGCGGTCGCCGAGCAGAATATCGAGATGCACGAGCTGGGCGAGCGTGTCGAGGCGCGCTGGTCCGACGGGTTTGATGGGCTGGCAGGTGAGCGCTTTGATCTGATCGTCAGCAATCCGCCCTACGTGGATGCCGAAGATATGGATTCCCTGCCGGATGAGTATCGCCACGAGCCCGAGATGGGGCTGGCTGCCGGCGACGACGGACTGGATCTGGTGCGCCTGATGCTGGCGGAAGCGGCGGACTACCTGACCGAGGATGGCGTGCTGGTGATCGAGGTTGGCAACAGCATGGTCCATGTGATGGCCGAATGGCCCGAGGTGGATTTTGAGTGGGTCAAGTTCCGGCACGGTGGGCACGGTGTGTTTGTGCTGAGTGCAGAGCAGTGCCGTCATTTCCAGTCACTGTTTGCCGAGAGCCTGTAAGCATTCCTGGCGTCTGGCTCAGCGCAGTACGACCCACAGCAGCATCAACGCCTGAAAGATCGAGAAGGCGATCAGACAGCCGATGGCAAAGCGGTTGCTCAAGTCTGAGCGTTTGTAACTGGCGATGGCGGCCTGCAGCTGGTTGATTCGCCCTTCCTGTTTCTGATTGAGGGCTTCGGTTTCGCGCAGTTGAGCCAGCAGGGTGTTGATCTGCAGCGGCTGGATGCGTTCGGTGTTCCAGCTGCCTATCAGGTCGTTAACCCGGTTGGCCTGAGCCAGCGCCGCACCGGGCTCACCCTCGATCGGCGTGATGGTAAAACCGGCACGGCTGAGAATGGCGTCGCGTGCGCTGCGAGCGTCTTCGTTGGCAGAGTCGCTGTTGTGCAGGGCAATGGGGGTGACGGCGTAGTCGCCGCAATAGCGCTGACACCAGTGAATCAGCTGGGCGAGCATGAAAGTCGCCAGGCCACGCTGGGCAGGCACTATCTGCACGCCGTCCACCGGACCGAAGCGCACGCGCTTGCGCTTGTGGTCCACCAGTACTTCCATGCGGTTGCCCGTTTCCGGCAGCGGCTCTCCTTCAAAGCGTACCTGCAGGCGCAGCAATTCCAGCGAGGCGATACTCTCCTGGGTTACAACGATCTGTGCCAGGCGTTCGGGATGCACCAGAATGCGAGCCTTGAATACCGGCTTTAACTGGACCCAGTAGGAGTCCGACGGCTTGGCGCGGGCGAACGGATCCTTCGGGGCTGAGTGCTCCGTTGCAACTCCTTCATCCAGCGTGTCGGTTGGGCTCATTGGGTGTTCCTAGCATTTTGCGAATGCATTGTCGCGCATTTCACTCCGGGTTTATCGGCCGCGCAGCGCCATTCTGTAACATAAATACCTGCACGCAGCGGCTCATGCCAGCCAGTTGTGAACAGCTTCCCAGGCAAGTCGAATGGCGAGCAGGGTAAGTACCAGGTTGAAGATACGACCAAAATGCTGGTCGCTCATGCGTCTCAGCAGATGCAGGCCGAGCCATGTACCGCCTGCACCTGCCGCAATCATGGCCGCTATCAGGGCCAGCCAGTCGTGAAAGATGAAGCCGGCAGCCGTAAAGGCAAAGGCCTTGGGCAGATGCTGCAGGGTCATGGCGGCGGCAAAGGTGGCAACCGTTTGCAGCCGGCGGTGTGACTGCTGCTGTTTGATGAAGGCGGCAACCAGCGGGCCGGTGGCGCCAACAAACAGGCTGACAAAACTAGTGACGGTGGAGGCGAGCAGGGTGCCAACGGGGCCGGTGGCAACCTTGGGGATCGCCGGCCCCCAGCACAGCACCAGGATGAATGCGGCGATGCTGAGTTGAACCAGCTCCAGAGGCAGACGCACCAGCAGCAGGCTGGCGGCATATGCGCCGAGGATGACGCCGGGAGCAAACCAGGCGATTACTCGCCAGTTGACGTCTCGCCAGGTCAGCAGCACGCGATTGGCGTTGGAGCCCAGCTGGACCATGCCATGCACCGGGATAATGGCGGCTGCCGGCATCACCAGCGCCATCACGGCCAGCAGCATGACACCGCCACCGGCGCCCATGGCCGCAGTGACAGCGGAGGTCAGCGCGGCTGTCAGAATCAGCACCAGCGCCCACTGCGGGGCAAGGTTTTCGGGCAGCAGCAGCGGCAACAGCTCGCTCATTGGGTGGCTCCGGCAAAAGGGGGTAGCCTAACGGGCGGACTTCAGGCTGTCACCGCTATCGGCCAGCGGGTATACTGCCGCACTGCCCATGTTCAGCTCAGGTTCTTGGTATGTCTGGAAACACGCTTGGTACTCTCTTCACTGTTACCACGGCTGGCGAAAGCCACGGTCCGGCTCTGGTCGCCATTGTGGATGGCTGCCCTCCCGGCCTGCCGCTGTCGAGCGAAGACCTGCAGCGTGATCTGGATCGCCGCAAGCCCGGCACCAGCCGCCACACCACCCAGCGTCAGGAACCCGATGAGGTCGAGATCCTGTCTGGCGTATTTGAGGGCGTGACCACCGGTTGCCCGATTGGTCTGCTGATTCGCAACACCGATCAGAAGTCCAAGGACTACTCGGCGATCAAGGATCTGTTCCGTCCGGCCCACGCCGATTACACCTACCACCACAAGTACGGCCTGCGCGATTACCGCGGCGGTGGCCGTTCTTCGGCGCGTGAAACAGCGATGCGTGTCGCCGCCGGTGCGATTGCCAAGAAGTATCTGGCAACCCAGGGCATTCAGGTACGCGGGTACATGAGTCAGCTGGGTCCGATCGAGATTCCTTTCAAGAGCTGGGATGGTGTCAACGACAACGCATTCTTCAGCGCTGATCCGGACAAGATTGCCGAACTGGAAGCCTACATGGATCAGCTGCGTCGCGACCAGGATTCGGTCGGCGCCAAGATTACCGTCGTCGCCGAGGGCGTGCCGCCGGGGCTGGGTGAGCCGATTTTTGACCGTCTGGACGCGGAGCTGGCCTATGCGCTGATGAGCATCAACGCGGTCAAGGGCGTCGAAATCGGCGCCGGTTTCGCTTCGGTTGCCCAGCGCGGCACCGAACACCGTGACGAGCTGACTCCGCAAGGCTTCCTCAGCAATCAGGCCGGTGGCGTGCTCGGCGGTATCTCGTCCGGTCAGCCGATTGTCGCTAGCCTGGCACTGAAACCAACCTCCAGCATCACCACACCGGGCCGCTCGATCGACGTCAATGGTCAGCCGGTGGACGTGATTACCAAGGGCCGTCATGACCCCTGCGTTGGCATCCGCGCGACCCCCATCGCCGAGGCGATGATGGCGCTGGTGCTGATGGATCATCTGCTGCGCCACCGCGCGCAGAACGCCGACGTCAAGGTGACGACCCCGGTACTGGGCCAGCTTTGAGTCGGCACGGTCAGCCGTGAGCGCCGTCGCGGGTTCTCCGCTGCCGTACTGGCGGCTGTCCGGTTTCTATTTTGCCTACTTCGCCCTGTTGGGCGGAGTAGCGCCTTTTCTCTCACTGTATTTCGAGTCCCTCGGGTTTGAGCCCGCGCGCATTGGCGAGCTGGTTGCCATTCCGATGCTGATGCGCTGCATTGCGCCCAATCTCTGGGGTTGGCTGGGCGATGCGACAGGTCAGCGCCTGTTGATTGTGCGGGTGGGCGCGCTGCTGACGGCGCTGACGTTTGCCGGCATTTTCTGGCGGCAGGACTACTGGTGGCTGGCGGCGATCATGGCCCTGCACAGTTTCTTCTGGCATGCCGTGCTGCCGCAGTTCGAGGCCATTACTCTGGCGCATCTGGGTAGCCAGTCCTCCCGTTACAGTCAGCTCCGGCTTTGGGGCTCAGTGGGGTTCATCCTTACCGTCGTTCTGCTCGGCATGCTGCTGCAGCGCGAGGGGATGGGGGTTTATCCCATGGCCATGCTCGGCATCATGCTGTTGATCAGTCTGTGCAGCGCGCTGGTGCCAGCGCCACCGCAGCAACCTGCCGCTGCGCAGGAGCACGCTGACGGCTTCCTCCGGCGACTCTGGCGGCCGGGTGTACCGGCATTCTTCCTGTGTGTGGCGCTGATGCAGCTCTCGCACGGGCCGTATTACACCTTCCTGAGTATTCACCTGGAAGCGCTGGGTTATGGGCGCGGGTTGATCGGCGCGCTCTGGGCGCTTGGGGTGGTTGCGGAAATCCTGCTGTTTCTCGTCATGCATCGGGTGCTGGGTGTGTTCAGCCTGCGGGCGCTGCTGGTCGCCAGTTTCCTGATCGCGTCATTGCGCTGGGTATTGCTCGGCACCCTGGCCGATCATTTGTCCGTGCTGATTTTTGCCCAGATCTTGCACGCGGCCACCTTTGGCGCCTTCCATGTAGCCGCCATTCACTTCGTTCAGCAACGCTTTGGCGAAAGGTATCAGGGACAGGGGCAGGCGCTTTATGCGACGCTGGCGGGCGTGGGCGGTGCCTTGGGGGCGCTGTATTCAGGATATGCCTGGCAGGGCGTTGGCGCCACGCTGACATTCGGGGTGGCGGCTCTGGCAGCATTGGCTGCGGCGGTCATCCTGAGCCTGCGGCTGCGAGAAGCGGACTGAACACGGGGGATTGATGAGCATACTGGCAATATACGACGGTGGTGATCTGCAGTGCCCTCGACGGGTGCTGACCCATCTTGAGGATATCCAGTGCGCGCTGCAGGAGAGGGGGCTGTCGCTGACCATTGCAGATGCCGAGCCTCAGTCCGCCGCTGTCAGCCGCATACATGATGCTCATGGCATGCCGGCGTACCAGCAGGTGGAAGAGCAGCTCACCGAGGCGAACCTGTTTTGCTGCGGCGCTGTGGTGCGAACGGTGCAGGCTGGACGGCTGCGGTTATGCCTTGGTACCGGCGCTTGGGCAATGGTGATTGCGCTGCGCGCGGGTGACCGTATTTCTCTGCCTGCAGGCCTTGAGCAGGCCATCTTGCCCGCCGCCGGTATTGACTGCCGCTGGCAGGACAGCGCAGCCGAAGACTCGGCATTGACGTACCATCCGCTTGAAGCGCCAACACTGTCGGGCTTGTTGCCATTGGATATCTGACTTCCCCGCATGATCTATAGTGTGGTGGACACACCAACGCCAGGGGGGAAGGCAATGAACATGGGAACGGGTGGCGGTCTGCTTGGGCTGCTGATCTTGATCGGGGATATCTGGGCCATCATCAATATTTTGCAGAGTCGCTCCGAGATGGGCATGAAACTGTTGTGGATTCTGCTGGTGGTGCTGTTGCCACTGCTGGGGTTGATTATCTGGTTCGTCGCTGGCCCGCGCGGAAGCAGGGCATAGAAAAGGCCCCGGTGCGAAAGCACCGGGGCCTTTTTCGTTACACCTGGGGCTTTATTTCTCGACGAAGGCGCGCTCAATCACGTAGTGGCCCTGGTCGCCGTGGCGGGCTTCCTTGAAGCCGTTGGCGTCGAGAATTTCACAGCAGTCCTTGAGCATGCTCGGGCTGCCGCACAGCATGAAGCGATCCTGTTCCAGATCGAACTGCGGCAAGCCGATGTCGGAAAACAGCTTGCCGTTGCTCATCAGGTCGGTCAGGCGGCCCTGGTTGCGAAACGGCTCGCGGGTCACCGTCGGGTAGTAGATCAGCTTTTCACGTACCAGATCGCCGAAGTACTCGTTATTGGGCAGCACGTCGTTGATCAGATCCTGATAGGCCAGGTCGCTGACGTTGCGGCAGCCGTGAGTCAGGATCACCTTGTCGTACTGCTCGTAGGTTTCCGGGTCCTGGATGATGCTGATAAACGGCGCCAGACCGGTACCGGTGCTGAGCAGATACAGGTTGCGGCCCGGGATCAGGTGATCCAGCACCAGCGTGCCGGTGGGCTTGCGGCTGATCATGATCTGGTCGCCAGCATTGATGTTCTGCAGGCGCGAGGTCAGCGGGCCATCCGGCACCTTGATGCTGAAGAACTCCAGCGTGTCTTCGTGGTTCGGGCTGGCGATGCTGTAGGCGCGCATCAGCGGGCGGCCTTCGACTTCCAGACCGATCATGATGAAGTGACCGTTCTTGAAACGGAAACCGGGATCGCGGGTGGTCCTGAAGCTGAACAGAGTGTCTGTCCAGTGGTGCACGCTGAGTACTTTTTCGGTGTTGAAGCCTGACATGTCGCCTCCAGTGGTGAAGATCTCTTGGTCGGCGAGTCTACGCGGGGTTAATCTATCGGCTAAACGGATAATTCATATATGACTATTCGGGAAAACCGATTATGAAATACACCCTTCGCCAGCTTGAGGTATTCCTCGCCACGGCCTTCCATGAAAACCTGACGCGCGCAGCGGCCAGCCTGTCGATGTCGCAGTCGGCGGCCAGCAGTGCATTGAAGGATCTGGAAAGCCAGTTTGATGTGCAGTTGTTTGATCGGGTAGGCAAGCGATTGCAGCTGAACGAGCTGGGCGAAAGCATCAGGCCGCGGGCTGAGGCACTGCTTGAGCAGGCGCGCGGTCTGGAGAGTGCGCTGGCCCGGCACCAGGAGTTCGGTCACCTGCGGGTCGGCGCGACACTCAGTATCGGCAACTATCTGGCGGTCGAGATTATGGCACGTTATATGGGCGAGCAGGCCGGCGCGCGGGTCGAGCTGGAGGTGGCGAACACCGAGGCCATCGTGCGCAAGGTGGCCAACTTTGAGCTGGATCTGGGGCTGGTCGAAGGGGAGAGTCGACACCCTGATCTGGAGATGATCCATTGGCGTGACGACGAACTGGTGGTGTTCTGTGCACCGGATCACCCGCTCGCCGGCAAGCCCTGGCTGACCGACGACGATTTGCTAAGCGCTGCCTGGATCGTGCGTGAGCCCGGTTCCGGTACCCGCCAGCACTTTGAGTGGGCGATGCACGGCCTGCTACCCGAGCTGAATATCAAGTTGGAGTTGCAGCACACCGAAGCCATCAAGCGGGCGGTGGAGGCAGGGCTTGGTGTGGGCTGCCTGTCCGAGATTACCCTGGTGGATGCGTTCAAGCGCGGCCGGCTGGTACCGCTGCCGGTGCCCCATCGGGACTTTCATCGCCGGTTTTACTTCGCTCTGCACCGGCAGAAGTTTCGCAGCGCCGGGGTGGAGCGCTGGCTGGCGTTGTGCAGGGAAAGTACCGAGGGATTGGCGTAGGGCCGCCGCATGCCGAGGCCGGCTTTTTTGGTATGCCTTGGGGCGGCGGGTGCGTCATGTCGCGCCCCTGCGGTTTTCGTGGGGGCAGCAAAAAAGCCGCAACGCTTGCGCGCTGCGGCTTCGTTTACCGCCAGCAATGATCAGTTGCTGCTCAGCACCAGCTCGCCATCTTTTAGCGGGATGGTAGCGCCGGGTTTGTGGTCCATGCGCACGGTACCGGTTTCGTCACCGATGCGGTATTTGACGTTATAGCCAACCACTTCATCGTGGCTGTCGTAGACGGTCTCACAGCGGCGCTCGGTGGTGGTGTAGGTGCTGTTGTTCTGCATGTTTTCCTGGATGCGGTTGCCTGCGTAACCACCGGCTGCGGCGCCGGCTACAGTGGCAATCTTCTTGCCGTTGCCGCCGCCTACCTGATTACCCAGCGCGCCACCCACTACAGCGCCGGCGATCGTGCCAAGAATTCGATTCTGGTCCTGTACCGGCTTCTGCCGGGTGACGGCGACATCGTTGCAGACTTCGCGCGGGGTACGCTGGGTCTGGGTGATCTCGACAACATCAAGAACGTCAGCCTCGGTGGGAGTTCTGTCCGCAAAGGCGGTGTAACCGGCGATGGCGCCGCCGGCCGTGGCCAGAGCCGCGCCGACCAGAATGCCCGTCAACATAGACTTGTTCATGATGGATACTCCTTTATGTCTATGACTGTGTCCGCGATCTTGCGGTGTATGCGCATATGGACTGCTGTCGGCCTGATCCGGTTCCCGTAGCTCGCCTCGAAACGTCAGCTTTGTGACCGGCTTGGCGCTTCAGTGCTGTTGTGCAAAGCCGCCGCTTGCCAGCAGCTCGCGAAAGCGGTGCTCGTCCACCGGCGGGCTGAACAGGTAGCCCTGGAACTGGTCGCAGCCCTGGGCGTGGAGGAAGTTCAACTGGTCGCGGGTTTCCACGCCTTCGGCGATCAGATCCATATGCAGGCTGGAGGCAATGGCGATGATGGCGCGAATAATCTCGGCATCGTTGGCATTGCCGGTGCAGTCGCGCACGAACGACTGATCGATCTTCAGCAGGTCGACTGGCAGTCGCTTGAGGTAACTGAGCGAGGAGTAGCCGGTGCCGAAGTCATCAATGGAGAAATGCACGCCGTGCTGGCGCAGTTCGTTCATCTTGTCGATGGTGTCGTTGATGTTTTCAATGACGATACCTTCGGTGATTTCCAGGCTCAGGCAGCGTGTCGGGATGGCATGCTGGCGAATAGCACCCAACACGTCGCCCACGAAGTTGGGATGGCGGAATTGCCTGGGGCTGATGTTTACGCTGAGGCAGAATGTGTCCGGGTTGACCAGCTGATCTGTCAGCAGCCCGGCGATGCACTCGCAGGCCCGGGCAAGAATCCAGCGGCCGGCATCAAAGATCAGGCTGCTTTGCTCCAAGACGTCGATAAACGCTGATGGACCAATCAGGCCGCGTTCAGGATGCTGCCAGCGCAGCAGGGCCTCGGCACCGAGAATCGTCTGGCTGCCGTAGACTACCTGCGGCTGGTAATGCAGCCTCAGCTGGTTGTCACTGAAGGCCTTGCGCAGCTCCGACTCGATGGCCAGGCGTTCGCTGGCAGCGACCTGCATGGCCTGTTCGAAGAAGGCAATGCCGTCGCGACCGTCCTCTTTGACCCGGTAGAGCGCGATATCTGCGCGCTTGAGCAGGTCTTCGGCGCTGTCGCCATGTTCCGGGATCAGGGCAATACCGATACTGGCGCTGAGTCGCAGGGCGTGACCTTCAATCTGCATTGGCTCGGAAATGGTATCAAGCAACGCCTGCGCAGTATTGGCCACCTCCTGGCGCAAGGCTGTACCGCTGGAGTGCAGGCCGCTGAGCAGTACAACAAATTCGTCTCCGCCCAGCCGGGCCACGGTGTCTTCAGCACGGGCGCGGCCGAGCAGGCGGCGGGTGACCTCCTGCAGTACGGCATCACCACAGGAGTGCCCGAGCGAGTCGTTGATATGCTTGAAGTGATCCAGGTCGAAAAACAGCAGTGCGCCACGCAGAGCGTGGCGTTGATAGAGCGCATTGAGCTGACCCAGTCGATCACTTAGCAGCAACCGGTTTGGCAGGTTGGTCAGTGCATCGTGGTAAGCCAGATGTTTGACCTTGGCTTCAATGCGTTTGTGTTCGGTGACGTCTCGCGCCGTAAGCAGAACGCACTGCAGTCCCTCTACGTTCAGCGGCTGGGCAGATACGGCTACGGTCAATTCGCTTCCCGCGCGATTGCGCATGCCCAGCTCTCGATGGTAGACCCCGCCTTGCTGGTCCATCTGGTAAATCAGCTCCTCGAGCTGGCCTGGCTCCACCCAAAGGTTGAGTTCGTCTGCACTGTGTCCGATGGCGTCCTGCTCGCGATAGCCGGTCAGGCGGCAAAACCCGTCGTTTACCTCCAGATAACGTCCGGTCAGTTTCTCGCTGATGGTGATGGCATCTGGGCTGCCTCTGAAGGCCCTGGCGAACTTGTCCTCGGAGGCGCGCAGGGCGGCTTCCGCCTGGGTGCGTGCGGTAATGTCGCGGAAACTGAACAGCACGCAGGTCTGACGGTTGATGCGCAGGCGGGTGGTTGATGTCTCGCAAAGCAGCAGATGGCCGCTGCGTGTGGCGAAGGTGAAGTGTCTTTCGAGTAGCTCTTGCGCGCCCGTTGCGGCCTCGTTGAGTGCTGCGTCTGCCTCATGGTTGCTCCACAGGCCGGCTTGCTTGGGCGTGCGCCCGATCAGGTCGGGTAATGGATAACCGAAGGTTCGGGAAAAACTCTGGTTGACCTCGATAATCCGCTGGCTTTCGCAATGGATCAGGCAATAGGCGTCAGGCGCACTCTGGAACAGCATGGAAAACTTGGCTTCGCTCTCGGCCAGAGCGTTCTGGCTTTTGCGCTGATCAGTAATGTCCATAACCGTGCCGATGATGCGGGCAGGCTGCCCGGCAGAATCCAGGTGCAGGGTGGCTGTGGCCTGCAGCCAGCGTACGCTCTTGCCGTGCGGCACCCTGTAGGTTACGAGGTAGTGGGGTTGATGGCCGCGACAGATGGTAACCAGCGCGCGACGAATGGCCCGTTTGTCTTCGCTGACGATCCGTCTCAGAAAGGCGCGTGCCGATCCCTGCCACTCGTCGGGCGCAAGGCCGTTCAGTTCAGCGGCACGGGCGGAGCAATGCAGGGTGTCACTGCCCGGTTTCCAGTCCCAGATGCCCATCTGCGCGGCATCCAGTGCCAGTCGCAGGCGTTCCTGGCTATCTCTCAGGGCGCGATCCCGGTTTTTCAGCTGGCCGGTACCGTGCACCGTCACTATCAGTCTGCGCCTGTTCTGGTGCAGGACCGTTTCGGCATGCAGTGAAACGTCGCTGCTCTGGCCGCCAGGTAACCGGACTCTGAACTCCTCGCCCTCCAGTACCCCGCCATTGACCAGTCTGGCGTGCAGGCGGTCACTGACCGAGCGCGGCAGCAAGCCAAGCTCCGCGACGGTCCGGCCCTGACAGTCTTCATTGCCAAGCCCGCTGAGCCGTTCGAAGCTCGGATTGACCTGCAGGATGCGGCGGCTGTCCAGGTCCAGCATCAATTGCGGGACGTTGCTGCTGGTGAATTCGTCAGTGCAGGAGGGCAGTGGCGATATGACCGGAAGCAGGCTGAGCACTATGCGTTGCCGGCCGTTGCTGTCGATCCTGTCCATGCTCAGGCGGCACTGCTGCAAGTTGCCGTCACGACCCAGCAGGTTTATGGGTCGGTCGCGCAGGCAGCCCTCTTGTTCAAGCGCGCTGATCAGGGCGCGCCAGTGCGCCGGGCGACCCCAAAGCGGAAAGCGGGCGACGGGCTGGTTAAGAACGTGGTCCGGCTGCCATTGAAAGTGTTGGGTGAATGCCCTGTTGAGGTCGATGATCCGCTGAGAATCTGGTTCGATCATCAGGGCAGGGCAGGGCATGCCGTGAAACAGCAGATTAAAGGGCGTCTCTGACCCGTCTACGGCATCTGGTGAGTAAGTGCCTGTATTGCCTGGCATTGGTTTCTGATCCATTCAGTGGGGCCGTCTTGCCCCGGCGCCGCTTCAGCCCCGCAAATTGCCGGGCTGTTTGGCTGATTCCTTCCTTCCTTGAAGATAGCCGTGCGCATGCGGTTGGACAAGTAACCGAAAGTCGGAATCAGTCTGGATGCTGACGGGCGTCTCGGAGCAGTTCAATCAGCGCCCGGGCGGCATTGGACTGGGTGCGACCGCTGTGCCAGATGCAGCCGAGCTCACGCTGCAGGTGAACGCCCGGTAATGACAGGACGCTGACCTGGCTGTCCAGCATGCTGCGTGGGAGAACACTCCAGGCCAGGCCGATGGAGACCATCATTTTGATAGTCTCCATATAGTTGGTGCTCATGCTGATCTGTGGTTGTACGTGATGACGCTCGAACAGGTCGCTGACCACCTTGTGCGTAAAGGTATTGGTGCCGGGGAAAACAGCCGGATAGTCGGCCAGCTGTGCCAGATCGAGCGTTGGCTGGCGGGCCAGCGGGTGCTCCGGGGCGATGACAAAGTCGAGCGGGTCGTGCCAGATCAGCTCGCTCATCACCGGCGCCTCGACTTCGGGGGCAAGGGTGATCACAGCAAGTTCGATTTCGCCGTGGAGCACCTTGTCGTAGGCAACTTCGGAGTCGAGAAACTGGATGTCGAAGGACACCTGCGGATGGCGGCGGGTGAATTCGCGCAGCACCGGGGGCAGGCGATGCAGGCCGATATGGTGGCTGGTGGCAATGCTCAGGCGGCCGGAAACTTCGCTGGATAGATTGCTCAATGCCCGGCGCGTATCATTGAGCAGGCTGAGTACCTGTTCGGCACGCGGCTTGAGTGCCATGCCAGCTTCGGTCAACGATACGTGGCGGCCGATGCGATCAAACAGGCGCGCATCGAGTTGCTGCTCCAGCATGGCAATGCGCTTGCTGACTGCGGGCTGGGTCAGATGCAGCTGCTCGGCGGCACGGGAAAACGAACCGGTTTCGGCGACGGCAAGAAAGGCTTGCAGGTTGGCGGTGTCCATCTTGCATTCCAGTTGGTTATCTGTTTTATAAATAATATTCCTTTGTTTTATCTCTGGGTAAAATTTATTCTGTGCCCAGTGAAAGAGCCGCCGCAGGGCCTGCAGTTGCAGGGGACGGTGGCCACAGTCTGATGCCCAGGAGTAACCCATGTCTGCGAAAACGCTTTACGATAAGCTGTGGGACAACCATCTCGTCAAACAACGGGATGATGGTTCCGCGTTGATCTATATCGATCGTCACATTCTCCACGAAGTGACCTCGCCACAGGCGTTTGAAGGGCTGCGACTGGCTGGCCGCGAACCGTGGCGCATCGACGCCAATATCGCGACCCCGGATCACAACGTGCCGACTACCAAGGCAGAGCGCCAGGGCGGTCTGGAAGCCATCGCGGATGAAGTGTCGCGCATTCAGGTCAAAACCCTGGATGAGAACTGTGACGACTTCGGCATCCTCGAATTCAAGATGAATGACGTGCGTCAGGGCATCGTTCACGTTGTCGGCCCGGAGCAGGGCGCAACTCTGCCGGGCATGACCGTTGTCTGCGGCGACTCGCATACCTCCACCCACGGCGCATTTGGTGCGCTGGCGCACGGCATCGGCACCTCTGAGGTTGAGCATGTGCTGGCCACCCAGTGTCTGGTCGCCAAGAAGATGAAGAACATGCAGGTACGCGTTGAGGGGCAATTGCCCTTTGGCGTGACCGCCAAGGACATCGTGCTGGCGGTGATCGGCAAGATCGGCACCGCGGGTGGTAACGGTCATGCGCTGGAGTTCGCCGGCAGTGCGATTCGTGATCTGTCGGTCGAGGGCCGCATGACCCTGTGCAACATGGCCATCGAAGCCGGTGCCCGTGTTGGCATGGTCGCGGTTGATGAAAAGACCATCGAATACGTCAAGGGCCGTCCGTTTGCGCCGCAGGGTGCCGAATGGGACCGCGCGGTCGAGGCCTGGAAGGATCTGGTGTCCGACGCTGATGCGCACTTTGACACCATCGTTGAGCTGCGCGCCGAAGACATCAAGCCGCAGGTCAGCTGGGGCACCTCTCCGGAGATGGTGTTGGCCGTTGATCAGAACGTGCCGGACCCGGCCGTTGAGAGCGATCCGGTCAAGCGCGACTCCATCGTGCGCGCGCTCAAGTACATGGGCCTGACCGCAAACCAGCCGATCACCGAGATCAAGCTGGATCGCGTGTTTATCGGGTCCTGCACCAACTCGCGGATTGAAGACCTGCGCGCGGCGGCGGCTGTGGCCAAGGGTCGCAAGGTGGCATCCAGCGTCAAGCAGGCGCTGGTGGTTCCGGGCTCCGGTCTGGTCAAGGCGCAGGCCGAGAAGGAAGGGCTGGACAAGATCTTTATCGAAGCCGGTTTTGAATGGCGTGAGCCCGGTTGCTCCATGTGTCTGGCGATGAACCCGGACCGCCTGGAAAGTGGCGAGCATTGCGCATCCACGTCCAACCGCAACTTTGAAGGTCGTCAGGGCAACGGCGGGCGCACCCACCTGGTGAGTCCGGCAATGGCCGCTGCCGCAGCGGTGACCGGTCGTTTCATTGATGTTCGCGAATTGATGCAGGCCTGAGGAGTGCCCCGATGAGAGCTTTTACCCAACATACCGGCCTGGTCTGCCCGCTTGATCGTGCCAACGTCGATACCGACCAGATCATTCCGAAGCAGTTTCTGAAGTCGATCAAGCGCACCGGTTTTGGTCCGAACCTGTTTGACGAGTGGCGTTACCTGGATGTCGGTCAGCCGAATCAGGACAACTCCAAGCGGCCGATCAACGAAGATTTCGTGCTGAACTTCCCGCGTTACAAGGGTGCCAGTGTGCTGCTGGCGCGCGAAAACTTCGGCTGTGGTTCGTCCCGCGAGCATGCGCCTTGGGCGCTGGATGAGTACGGCTTCCGCACGGTGATTGCACCGAGCTTTGCCGATATCTTCTACAACAACAGCTTCAAGAACGGCCTTCTGCCGATCATCCTTTCGGACGAGGCGCTGGACGAGCTGTTCGAGCAATGTGAGGCCACCGAAGGTTATCAGCTGACGGTCGACCTGCAGGCGCAGACCGTAACCCGTCCGGACGGCAAGCAATATGCGTTCGAGATCGACGCCTTCCGCAAGCATTGCCTGCTCAACGGTCTGGATGATATTGGCCTGACACTGCGTGATGCCGATGCGATCAGCGCCTTCGAAGCCGGCCACAGGCAGCGTCAACCCTGGCTGTTTCGCGACGCCTGACACGGGCTGCACCTGAACAATGGGTGCACTGCGGCTGGCGCGGTGCACCATGAATGATTACGAGGAAACACATGAGCAAACAGATTCTGATCCTGCCGGGCGATGGTATTGGTCCGGAGATCATGGCCGAAGCGGTCAAGGTGCTGGAAGTGGCCAACAGCAAGTTCAATCTCGGCTTCGAGCTGAGTTTCGACGACCTGGGTGGTGCTGCATACGACCGTTACGGCGTGCCGCTGGCTGACGAAACCCTGGAGCGCGCCCGTGCCGCTGACGCGATATTGCTGGGTGCAGTTGGTGGTCCGAAGTGGGACACCATCGATCCTGCGCTGCGCCCTGAGCGTGGCCTGCTGAAAATTCGCTCCGAGCTGGGTCTGTTTGGCAACCTGCGCCCGGCGATTCTGTATCCGCAGCTGGCGCAAGCCTCGACGCTCAAACCGGAAGTTGTCTCCGGCCTGGATATCCTGATCGTGCGCGAGCTGACCGGTGGCATCTACTTCGGCAAGCCGCGCGAGCGCACCACGCTGGAAAACGGCGAGCGCATGGCTTTTGATACGCTGCCCTACAGCGAGAGCGAAGTGCGCCGCATTGCCAAGGTCGGTTTCGACATGGCAATGGTCCGCAACAAGAAGCTTTGCTCGGTCGACAAGGCCAACGTGCTGGCGTCCAGCCAGCTGTGGCGCGAAGTGGTCGAGGAGGTGGCCAAGGATTATCCGGAAGTCGAGCTGTCGCATATGTACGTCGACAACGCGGCCATGCAGCTGGTCCGTGCACCGAAGCAGTTTGACGTGATGGTGACCGACAACATGTTCGGCGATATTCTCTCCGATCAGGCCTCCATGCTGACCGGTTCAATCGGCATGCTGCCTTCGGCGTCGCTGGATGTGAACAACAAGGGCATGTATGAGCCGTGTCACGGCAGTGCGCCGGATATCGCCGGCCAGGGTATCGCCAACCCGCTGGCAACCATCCTGTCGGTATCCATGATGCTGCGTTACAGTTTTGCCCAGGTAGCGGCGGCTGATGCCATCGAGCAGGCGGTCAGCCAGGTGCTGGATCAGGGGCTGCGTACTGGCGACATCCTGTCTGAAGGGTGCCGCAAGGTCGGTACAGTGGAAATGGGTGATGCCGTAGTAGCAGCACTGAAAAACCTGTAATCTGTTCGACTATCCATTTACGCCCGGCTTCGGCCGGGCGTATGTGTCTTTGAATCTGTTACCCCACGGGGGTTGTTGTTATGAAGCAAGTTGGTTTGGTTGGTTGGCGTGGCATGGTCGGCTCTGTGCTGATGCAACGCATGCGCGACGAGAATGATTTTGCTGATATTGATCCGGTGTTTTTCACCACATCCAACGTGGGTGGCAAAGGTCCGGATATTGGCAAGGACATTCCTGCGCTCAAGGACGCTTTTGACCTTGAAGCTCTCAAGCCGATGGACGTCATCATTACCTGTCAGGGTGGCGATTACACCAGTGAGGTGTATCCCAAGCTGCGCGCCGAGGGTTGGAAAGGCTACTGGATCGATGCGGCCTCTACACTGCGAATGGAAGACGATGCCGTTATCGTGCTGGATCCGGTCAACCGTCGTAACATTGATCAGGCGCTGCGTGATGGTATCAAGACATTCGTTGGTGGCAACTGCACTGTCAGCCTGATGCTGATGGGTCTCGGTGGCCTGTTTGAGCAGGGGCTGGTCGAGTGGATGAGCGCCATGACCTATCAGGCGGCCAGCGGTGCCGGTGCCCAGAACATGCGCGAGCTGATCAGTCAGATGGGCGCAATCAACGCGTCCGTTGCCGATCAGCTGGCTGATCCTGCCAGTGCGATTCTGGAAATAGATCGTACTGTTGCCTCGACCCTGCGCAGTGACGCCTTCCCGGTGGACAACTTTGGTGTGCCGCTGGCTGGCAGCCTGATTCCGTGGATCGACAAGCAACTGCCAAACGGTCAAAGCCGTGAAGAGTGGAAGGCGCAGGCCGAAACCAACAAGATCATCGGTCGCAGCGGCCGTCCGATCCCGGTTGATGGTATCTGTGTGCGCATCGGTGCCATGCGCTGCCACAGCCAGGCGCTGACTATCAAGCTGAACAAGGATGTGCCGCTGGCAGATATCGAAGCACTGCTGGCCCAGCACAACCCCTGGTCCAAGGTGATTCCCAACACCAAGGAAGACACCCTGGTTGGCCTGACGCCGACTGCCGTTACCGGCACCCTGAGTGTACCGGTAGGGCGGCTGCGCAAGCTGAACATGGGTTCGCAGTATCTGTCGGCCTTCACTGTGGGCGACCAGTTGTTGTGGGGCGCGGCAGAACCGCTGCGCCGCATGCTGCGGATTCTGCAGGAAGGTTGATCGCAGCGCGTTTGGCGCGTGTGCGGTAACGATCAGGGCATCCCGTTTCGTCGGGATGCCCTTTGTGTTTGTGTAATGCGTGAAATAGATGAAGGGCAGGGTATGAGCAAAGCATCAGGTGTGGCGATTGTCGGTGTCAGCAGTCTGGTTGGCGACATGCTGGTCAACATGCTGGACGAGCATGAGCATTCGTTCTCCTCCGTTGCGCTGGTTGATGTCGACGACGAGGCGGGTGAGCGCCGCATGATCAAAGGCCAGAGTGTTCGGGTTGAGGCGCTTTCCGGCTTTGATTTTTCATCGGTTGCGGTTGCGATCGTCGCAGGCGAGCGGGAATTCGGCCTGCAGTGCATCGGTGCCATTCGTGATGCCGGTGCGCTGGTGGTCGATACGACAGGTCTGCTGGCGGGTCAGGGCGCCAGTGTTGTTGCAGAGGTGAACCCTCAGGCGCTGGCCGATGCGGCGCAGCGCCGTGCAGTATCTTGCCCGGATGCTCAGGTCGTGCAGAGTGCGCTGGTGTTGAAGGCGCTTGCCGGAATGTCGGATCTGCGGCGTGTGAGTATCTCCACCTATCAGTCAATGTCTACTCATAGCAAGGCTGCTGTGGAAGGGCTGGCGATGCAGACCGGTCGACTGCTCAATGGCCAGCCAATTGAGAAGGGCGGTGTCCTCGATAAGCAGGTGGCGTTCAACCTGTTGCCGGCCACCAGCGAAATCGATGCTTCCGGGGCGAGCCGCGAGGAGCGTGACCTGGTAAATGGCGTGATTGATGTGCTCGGGCTCAAAGATGTCCCGGTGCTGGCGAGCTGCGTGCTGGTGCCGCTGTTCTACGGTACCGCCCAGATGATGCAGGTCACGACCGCCGAGCCGCTCGACAGCAAAAAGGTGGGCAACATCCTGCGTCGGGTCAAGGGTATCAAGGTGCTGGACAAGGAGGGTCCGGGCGGCTTCCCGACGCCGGTAACCGATGCCACTGGCACGGATGAGGTCTGGGTGGGTCGGATTCGCCAGGATGTCACTGATCCGAACACCACACATTTGTGGATTGTGTCTGATAATCTTCGAAAAGGTGTCGCACTTAACAGTCTGGCAGTGGCCGGATTGTTGATAAAAGACTATTTGTAATCGATACTTGCTGGTGTTTTTGTATCAAGCAGGTTAGGTTTTGCAGGACAAAGACCGTTTGGGCATGGCGTTGCATTCGCAACTTGCTCGGGCCGGGTGGGGAGCCTTTGGCGTAAGCCAGTCCGAGCATGGGGTGCGTTGGGACGTGAGAAAACGATAAGAGCAAAGGATTACCGCTATGGTTCGCAAATTGGTTATCGCTGTCGCCGCAGCAAGTGCCGTGATGTCGTCCGGGATGGTTCACGCATTAGGGGTAGGCGATATCCATCTGAACTCCGCGCTGAATCAGCCGCTGGATGCAGAGATTGACCTTACTCAGGTTCGTGATCTGTCCGGCGATGAAATTCGCTCCATGTTGGCGTCGCCCGATGACTTCGGACGCGCCGGCATTGACAGAACCTTCTTTCTTACCGATCTCAAGTTTCAGCCGGTCATCAAGCCCAATGGCCGCTCGGTTATTCGCGTTACCTCCAGCCGCCCCGTCAATGAGCCGTTTCTGAACTTCCTGATGGAAGTGCGCTGGCCGTCCGGGCGGGTGCTGCGCGAGTTCACCATCCTGCTTGACCCGCCCATGTATCAGCCAACGCCGGTCGTCAGCAGCTCCACTATCTCTGCACCCGTGTCTTCGTCGGCACCGCAGGTTGCGGCGGCGCGACCCAGTGCGGCAGGTCTGGCATCAGCTGCGGCCGTTTCCGCTCCACCGGCCAGTGCTTCGTCTCCCACTGCCGCGGCGCCGGCACCGGCAGCGAGTTCAGGTACCCGAACAGGCCAGCTGACGACCACACGCTCCGACACACTTTGGGATCTGGCGTTGCGGGCTCGCCCCCAGGGCGCAAGCGTGCACCAGACCATGCTGGCGATTCAGGACCTGAATCCTAACGCCTTCATCAACGGTAATATCAATCAGCTCAAGGCGGGGCAAACACTGACCTTGCCGAGCGCCCAGCAGGCGACCGCTCGCAGCAACTCCGAGGCGATTGCCGAGGTCGCCGCGCAGAACAGTGCATGGCGCAATCGCCGGGCACCGACTGCTGCTCAGGCGCAGGCGCCTCAGCTCGATGCGCGTGAGCGCCAGTCGGCCGGTGCAGCACCCGAGGCCGTAGATGCTCAGGACTCACTGCGCCTGGTATCGGGCACCGAAGGCACGGCGGCAGAGGCTGCCGGCAGCTCCAATGCCGATGCCGGAGGGGCGCAGCTGCGTGATGCGCTGGATCGCACCAAGGAGCAGCTGGATGCCGCTGAGCGTGAAAAGGCGGAAATGACCGATCGCCTGAATGACGTTCAAGGGCAGCTTGAAACCCTGCAACGCCTGCTTGAATTGAAAGATGCCCAGCTGGCTGCATTGCAGCAGCAGGTCGCTGACGCGGGTGCGGAGCCGGCGGTAACAGCCGAGGAAGCTGCCGAGCTGGCCGACGTCGCGGAAGCAGAGGCGGACGCCGCAGCAGACGTCGAAAGCAGCGTAATGGTTGCAGAACCGGAAGCCGCGTCAGAGGCAACTTCCGAGGAGCAGGCTGCTGAAGACGTAGCTGCCGACGAGCAAGCCCCTGCCGAAACCGAGGCGTCAGAGCCCGCTGTCGAGGAGCCCGTTGTAGCGGAACAAGCACCAGAGCCAGTCGCCGAGCCAGAGTCTGTGGTCCCGGCTGAACCTGCGCCGGTTGCAGAGCCTGCGGATAGCGACCCGATGGCTGTTATCAAGGGGCTGATGCAAAATCAGATGCTGATGATCGGCGGGGGCGTTGTTGCGGTTCTGCTGCTTCTGCTGGTGTTGATGTCAATTTCGCGTCGCAACGCCCGTCGCGAGGAGGCAATGGCGGATAACTTCATTGCCGACGCTGCCGAGCAGGATGGTGATCAGCTCACTGACAGCGATGATTTCAATGTTGCTCTGGCCGACGCAGAGGGTATGGACGGGGCCGATGAGCTGGATTTGGCCGCTGACCCGCTGGTTGAAGCCGATGCTCTGATGGCTTACGGCAAGCTGCAGGAGGCGCGTGATGTGCTGGTGGCAGCCGTGGCGGCGGACCCGGCACGTGAGGAGCTGCGCCTGAAACTGATGGAAGTGAACGGTTTGCTTGAAGATAGTGCCGGCTATCTGGAGCAGCGTGCTGCCGTTACTGCGCAAAACCCGTCTTCCGCTCGCGTGGCTGAGCTGGATGCCCGTTTCCCGCTGATGGCCGCAGCCGCTGCCGGAGCCGCTGCTGCCGCAGCGCAGTGGGACGAAACGGATCTGGCCGATCTGGATCCGTCCGCTGCAGGTCAGAACGATCAGGCTGACGTCGACGCGGATATGGACTTTGATTTCAGCGAGTTTGATCTTGGGGACGCCAGCGATACTACCCCGTCCGCCGAGCTGGCATTTGACGAGCCGGTTGCCGAGCCTGAGCCTGCCGCGCCGGCAGCAGAGAGCTTTGATCTGGACTTTGATCTGGAAGACGGCAGTGCACAGCCTGTGGCTCAGGAAGAGGAGCCGACTGCCTCCGCGCCCTTGGAGCCAGAGCTGCCTGATAGTCAGGTTGACAGCATCAATTTTGACGAATTTGAGCTGGATGTTGATGATCTGGCGTTGCCCGCAGATGAAGCGGAGCCCGCAGCCGATTCGTCAACACCATCTCTTGAGGCGGATTTCGATCTGGCCATGACCGACGATCTCCAGGCAGAAGACTTGATGGCTGACTTTGCCGCACTGAGCGACGAGCCGGTCGAGGAGCCAGCGTCAACCGTTGCTGCCGAGCCACTGGATTTGTCCGCTGACGCTGACATCAAGCTGGAGGACGACGCGATCGAGTTTGAGCTGCCGGAGGATGTGGCGTTGCCTGAGGATATTGAGGTGCCCGCTGATACCGAGTTGTCACTGGATGATTTCGAGCTGCCGGAGATGGATGAGGTAGCTCCGGCTGTCGTTGAAGCAGAGGCGGCGCTGGCTACTGAATCGGACGAGGAGGACGATGAGTTCGACTTCCTGTCCGGCACCGACGAGTGTGCGACCAAGCTGGATCTGGCGAGGGCCTACATCGATATGGGTGACCAGGAAGGTGCACGCGATATCCTCAACGAAGTGATTGAAGAGGGTAATGACCAGCAGAAGCAGGAAGCACAGAGCATGATGGAGCACCTGGCTGACTGATGACAGAGTTTGATCTCGCAACAGCGGCCGCCCCTGAGGCGGCCGCTGTTGTTTCCAGAGTGGCGGCTTGTGTCGAGTACAAGGGTACGGCCTATCGCGGCTGGCAGCGCCAGCAGTCGGGTGTACCCAGCGTGCAGGAGGCCGTGGAGAAGGCGCTGGGGCGCGTGGCAAATCATCCGGTACAGGTTTTCTGTGCTGGCCGCACCGATGCCGGGGTTCACGCGTCCTGCCAGGTGATTCACTTTGACAGTGACGCGCATCGTTCGCCGCGAAACTGGATTCATGGAGCCAATGCCAACCTGCCGGCGGATATCTCGCTGAGCTGGGTTACGCCGATCGGTCTGGATTTTCACGCGCGGTTTTCTGCCGTTGCCCGGCGCTATCGCTATGTGATCTATAACGATCCCATTCGGCCCGCGCATCTGGCCCATGAAGTGACCTGGAACTACCGGCCGCTGGATATCCAGCGCATGCGTGTTGCCGCCCGGGCGCTGGTTGGTACGCATGACTTTACGTCCTACCGTGCGGTTGGCTGTCAGGCCAAGTCGCCAATCAAGACTATCCATCACCTTGAACTGCTGGAGTTCGGCCGTTTTATCGTGCTGGATATCCGTGCCAATGCCTTTCTGCACCATATGGTGCGCAATATTGCCGGGGTCCTGATGCAGATTGGTTGCGGCGAGCAGCCGGTGGAGTGGGCGCAGCAGGTGCTTGAGGTGCGCGATCGCGCGCAGGGCGGTCTGACCGCACCGGCTTACGGCTTGTATCTGGTCGATGTGACCTACCCCGAGACCTTTACTCTGCCTGAGCGATATCTGGGGCCGCACTTTCTGTCTGCACTCCCTGATGTGGCGAACTGACGCCCCTGATGTGATCTGCTAACATCGAGACCCTTAGGGGCAGGCCCTGGAGCAGGTTACATGGCGCGTATCAAAATTTGCGGAATTACCCGGGTCGAGGATGCGTTGGCTGCCGCTGAAGCAGGTGCCGATGCAATCGGCTTGGTGTTTTATGCACCCAGCCCGCGCGCCGTCACTGCCGTTCAGGCTGCCGATATCATTGCGGCGCTGCCGCCGTTTGTCACCACGGTCGGCCTGTTTGTCGATGCCGAGCCGGACTATGTGCGTGAAGTGCTGGGCCAGGTGCCGCTGGACGTGCTGCAGTTTCATGGTGATGAGTCCGATACCTATTGCCGCCAGTTCGGACGGCCCTTTCTGAAAGCGGTCCGGGTGCAGTGTGCAGATCAGTTGGCCGACGTTGCATCGCGCTGGCCTGGGGCCAGCGGAATCTTGCTCGACAGCTACAAGCCAGGTGTTCCGGGCGGGACCGGTGAGGTTTTCGACTGGACCCTGGTGCCGCTCAAGCGGGAATGGAATCTGGTGTTGGCCGGGGGGCTGACAGCAGGCAATGTGCATCAGGCGATCCGTGAGATGCGCCCCTGGGCGGTCGACGTCAGTGGTGGCGTCGAGGCAAGCAAGGGCATCAAGGATGTGGCAAAAATTAACGCGTTTGTACAAGAGGTGAAGCGTGTCTGACTCCAACCCCATCGATTATTCTGCGGTCCCTGATGCGCGTGGGCATTTCGGTCCCTATGGCGGCCGGTTTGTGTCCGAGACGCTGATGGATGCACTGGACGAGCTGGAGCGCGTGTATCGCAAGCTGTCTGCCGATCCCGAATTTCAGGCCGAGTTTGATCGCGATCTGGCCCATTATGTTGGCCGCCCGTCGCCGCTGTATTTTGCCGAGCATCTGACTGACAAGGTCGGTGGCGCGAAGATCTATCTCAAGCGTGAAGACCTTAATCACACGGGTGCCCACAAGGTAAACAACACCATCGGCCAGGCGCTGCTGGCCAAGTTTATGGGCAAGCCGCGGGTCATTGCCGAAACCGGCGCCGGTCAGCATGGTGTTGCCACGGCGACCGTGGCGGCGCGTCTTGGCCTCAAGTGTCAGGTCTATATGGGGGCCGAGGACGTGCGCCGGCAGGCGCTCAACGTCTATCGCATGAAGCTGCTGGGCGCAGAGGTCATTCCGGTGACCTCGGGTTCGCGCACCCTGAAGGACGCCATGAACGAAGCCATGCGCGACTGGGTTACCAATATCGATGACACCTTCTACATCATCGGTACGGTAGCCGGGCCGCACCCGTATCCTGAGCTGGTCCGTGATTTTCAGTGCGTGATTGGCCGCGAGGCGCGCCAGCAGTGTCTGGAACAGGCGGGCCGTCTGCCTGATGCGCTGGTTGCCTGCGTTGGTGGCGGCTCCAACGCCATTGGCCTGTTTCATCCGTTCCTCAATGATGAGAGCGTACGTATGTACGGCGTCGAGGCGGGTGGTCTTGGCATTGAGACCGGCGAGCATGCGGCGCCACTGAGTGCGGGCAAGCCTGGTGTGCTGCATGGCAACCGCACCTATCTGATGTCCGATGAGGCGGGGCAGATCATCGAGACTCACTCCGTGTCCGCGGGCCTTGACTATCCTGGGGTCGGCCCTGAGCACAGTTGGCTGAAGGATATCGGTCGGGTTGATTATGTTGATGCGACCGACGACGAGGCGCTGCATGCGTTCCGTGAGCTGACCCGTGTGGAGGGCATCATGCCCGCGCTGGAGTCCAGTCATGCGGTCGCCTACGGCATGAAGCTGGCGGCGCGCATGAGTCCTGATCAGATCGTGGTAATCAACCTGTCAGGTCGAGGCGACAAGGATATTCACACCGTCGCCGGTATCGACGGCATCAGCATTTAAAAGAGATATTCATGAGCCGAATTGAAGCCCGTTTTTCCGCTTTGCAGGCTGCTGGTCGCAAGGCGCTTATTCCGTATATCACTGCTGGTGATCCGAATCCGGCGGTTACACTGCCCCTGATGCATGATCTGGTAGCCGCCGGTGCCGATGTCATCGAGCTGGGTATTCCGTTCTCCGATCCGATGGCCGATGGCCCGGTGATTCAGCTGGCAATGGAGCGCGCGCTCGAGCATCACGTCAGTCTGAGTCAGGTACTCGAGATGGTTCGCCAGTTCCGCAGCCGCGATAATGAAACGCCGGTGGTACTGATGGGCTATCTGAACCCGATCGAGAAGATGGGGTACGAACAATTTGCCAAGTCCGCGGCAGAGGCGGGTGTTGACGGGGTGCTGACCGTCGATCTGCCGCCGGAAGAGGCGACAGACGTCGTTCCGCTGTTCAAGGCGCGGGGGCTGGATACCATTTTCCTGCTGGCACCGACCACCACGGCAGAGCGCGCGCGGCTGATTTGCGAACAGGCAAGCGGCTATGTCTATTATGTTTCACTCAAAGGTGTGACCGGGTCCAGTGCTTTGAACGTCACCGATGTAGCAGAAAAACTGGACATGCTGCGCATCGTTACCGATCTGCCGATTGGTGTCGGCTTCGGCATTCGCGATGGCGAGTCTGCAGCGGCGGTTGCCGGTGTAGCAGATGGCGTCGTTGTAGGCTCGGTGCTGGTCAATCAGATTGCCGCCAATGCGGACAATCCGGACAAGGCACGTGAGGCCATCGCTGCCATCGTGGCTGACATGCGCAGTTCAATGGACCGCTGAACAAGGCGCTGCCGCTCCTTCCGCAGGAGGGCAGGCTGACATGACAAATTCAGAGAAGGAAAGGCGATGAGCAACTGGTTGGTGGACAAACTGATTCCCTCCATCGTGCGCTCCGAAGCACAGAAAAGCAGCGTACCGGAGGGGCTGTGGCGCAAGTGTCCGTCCTGTGACGCAGTGTTGTACCGGCCCGAGCTGGAGAAGAATCTGGATGTGTGCCCCAAGTGCAGTCACCATCTGCGTATTGGCGCACGCCGCCGTCTGGACATTTTCCTCGATCCGGAAGGGCGTACCGAGCTGGGTGCCGAGCTGGAGCCGGTAGACCGTCTCAAGTTTCGTGACAGCAAAAAGTACAAGGACCGCCTGGCTGCGGCGCAGAAGGACACCGGCGAGAAAGATGCGCTGGTTGTCATGCAGGGCAAGCTCAAGGGGGCGCCGATTGTGGCCAGCGCCTTCGAATTCAATTTCATGGGTGGCTCGATGGGCAGCGTGGTAGGGGCTCGCTTCGTGCGTGGCGCTGAAGCCGCATTGCGTGATCGCGTTCCCTATGTGTGCTTCTCTGCTTCCGGCGGTGCGCGGATGCAGGAGGCCCTGTTCTCCCTGATGCAGATGGCCAAGACCAGTGCGGCGCTGGCCCGTCTGCGCGAAGAGGGCATCCCCTTTGTTTCGGTGATGACTGACCCGGTTTACGGCGGCGTTTCTGCCAGTTTGGCGATGCTGGGTGATCTGAACGTAGCCGAGCCCAACGCGCTGATCGGTTTTGCCGGCCCGCGTGTTATCGAGCAGACCGTGCGCGAAAAGCTGCCTGCTGGCTTCCAGCGCAGTGAATTCCTGCTGGCACACGGTGCGCTGGATATGATCATCGCTCGCAGCGATATGCGCGACCGCCTGGCCAGCCTGCTTTCCATGCTGACCGGCGCGCCGGCACCTGAGCCAGCTGCAGAGGTTGCCGACGAGGCCTGATGTCCCAGCGCAGTCTTGGCCAGTGGCTGGCCGTGCTGGAGGCCTTGCATCCCAGCGAAATCGATATGGGGCTGGAACGGGTACGTGAGGTCGCCGAGCGACTGAACGTGCTTCGTCCGGCACCTCGCGTTTTCACCGTTACCGGTACCAACGGCAAGGGGTCGACCTGTGCGGCCCTGGACTCGCTGTTGCGCACGGCCGGGCTGCGTACCGGTTGTTATACCTCCCCGCACCTGCATCGCTACAACGAGCGCATCCGTATCAATGGTGCGCAGGCCGATGATCAGTCGATCTGCGATGCCTTTGCTGCCATTGATGCAGCCCGTGGCGATATCTCCCTGACCTATTTTGAATTCGGCACCTTGGCCGCGTTCTGGCTGTTCCAGCGCGAGCGGCTGGATGCGGTCGTGCTTGAAGTGGGGCTGGGCGGTCGTCTCGACGCGGTAAATGTGGTTGATGCCGACGTGGCGGTTGTGACCAGCATTGGTCTGGATCATCAGGAGTACCTGGGATCAACGCGGGAATCGGTTGCGTTTGAGAAGGCCGGCATCATGCGTGCAGGGCATCCTGTTGTCAGTGGCGAACGTGACTTGCCGTCGCCCTTTACTGATGCAGTAGAACGGCTGGGATGTCGGCTGTACCAGCGCGATCAGGACTTTAGTGTTCAGAGTTTTGCTGATGGATCCTGGGTGCTTGACGGCATTGACGGGACTGGTAACCGCCGTCAGCTGCGCCTGCCTGCGGTCAGTCTGCCGCGCGATAACCTGGCTGTGGCATTGCAGGCGTTTTGGGCTGCCGGGTTCGATCTGGCTGATACCCTGATCTGTGCGGCGCTGCGGTCAGCTACCGCAACGGGACGTCTGGAGGCGCGCCAGGTTCTGTGGCAGGGAGCGGTGCGTGATCTGCGTCTGGATGTCGGTCACAACCCGCATGCGGCTCGTTTTCTGGCTTCCAGTCTGGGTGCCGATGCGGCGCGTCCGCGGGTAGCCGTATTTGGCCTGTTGTCTGACAAGGACCTGAACGGAGTTGCGGCAGAGTTGCAAGGGATATTCGAGCACTGGTTTACCGCCCCTTTGCCAAGCCCGCGCAGCCGCTCTGCCGAGGATCTGGTCCAGGGCCTGACCGCGGCTGGCGAGCCGGCTTCAGCCCATGCATCCATCGCCCGGGCGATTGAGAAGGCGCTGGAGCAAACCGACTCGGCGACCGAAGTTGTGATATTCGGGTCGTTTTTCTGCGTCGCCGACGCCATACTCTGGCTATCTGAACATGCCGGAGTAGCGCAGAATGGATGAGGGTCTGAAACAGCGCATCATTGGTGCGGTTGTATTGATCATTGCGGCTGTGGTGTTTTTGCCGATGCTGCTGTCTGGGCAGGACGAGACGGTACAGGTTGAGGTTGATGTGCCTGAGGCGCCGGTGCTGGCTCCGCAGGTAATTGAGCCCGTCGCGCCCGCGCCGCTGCCCGCGCCTGCGGAGGTTCCGGAGCTGCCTGTCGCGCTGCCGGACGTGCCGGTTGATTCTGCGCCGGCAGTCGTCCCATCCGCTCCAGTGCAGCCCGTTGCGCCAGCCCCGGCATCTGCGCCGGAGCCGGTATCGACGCCGGCTGCGCCCGCGCCTGCGCCGGTCGCGTCGGGTGACTGGGTTATCCAGCTGGGCAGTTTTTCCAGTGCCTCCAATGCTGACGGCTTGAGCAAGGAGTTGCGCGCCCAGGGTTACAACGCCTACACCCATAGCGTAACCGTGCAAGGCAAGACCAGCACCCGCGTATATGTCGGGCCGCTGGCGAGCCGTGAAGCAGCCAATCGCCTGCGCGATGAACTGGAGCGCAAGCGCGGCAGCAAGGGTTTTGTTGTGGCGTACGATGCCGATAGCGGTCGAGGCTGATTATGCAGTTTCGATGGGCCGCGCAGCTCTGCTAGAATGCCTGCCTTTGTAGAACAGGGTACTTCATCGTGTCTTTGACCTGGGTTGACTGGGCTATCGTCGCCATCATTGCAGTCTCGGCCCTGATCAGCCTGACCAGAGGCTTCGTCAAGGAAGCCCTCTCCCTGCTGACCTGGGTTATTGCCGGCCTGGTTGCCTGGCTGTTTGGCGGAGCACTCGCCGAGTTGCTTGTGCCCTATATTGAAACGCCTTCCCTGCGCGTCATCGCCGCGTGTTCCATTCTGTTTGTCATGACGCTGCTGCTGGGCGGGCTGGTCAACTATCTGATCAGCCAGTTGGTCAAGGCAACGGGTCTCAGCGGTACCGACCGCTTTCTTGGCATGGTTTTCGGCGCAGCGCGCGGTGCGCTGCTGGTGGTAGTCGCAGTCGGTCTGTTAAGCCTGGCCCCCGTTGAAGCGGATGCCTGGTGGCGCGAATCGGTGGTGATTCCCCATTTTCTGCTGGTCGCTGACTGGTCGAAAAATCTCATTCTGCAAATGGCGGGTCGCTGATCCGGCACTCCCGGACAGCGCCGCCCTTAATCGAGAAGGTACTCAGGCATGTGTGGCATTGTTGGCATAGTGGGCAAATCGAACGTCAATCAGGCGCTCTATGATGCCTTGACCGTCCTGCAGCATCGCGGCCAGGACGCCGCCGGCATTGTAACCAGCGATCAGGGGCGACTCTTCCTGCGCAAGGATAATGGTCTGGTACGCGATGTGTTCCATCAGCGTCACATGCAGCGTCTGGTAGGTCAGATGGGTATCGGACACGTTCGCTATCCGACCGCTGGCAGCTCCAGTTCTGCCGAGGCCCAGCCGTTCTACGTCAATTCGCCCTACGGCATCACCCTGGCGCACAACGGTAACCTCACCAACGTCGAGCAGCTGTCGCGCGAGATCTATGAATCCGATCTGCGCCACGTCAATACGACCTCTGATTCAGAGGTACTGCTGAACGTATTTGCCCACGAGCTGGCCGTACGCAACAAATTGCAGCCGACCGAGGAAGACGTCTTCGCCGCGGTCAGCCAGGTGCACAAGCGCTGCCGGGGTGGTTACGCGGTAGTGGCCATGATTACCGGGTACGGTATTGTCGGATTCCGTGACCCCCATGCGATCCGTCCCATCGTGTTTGGTCAGCGTCACACCGACCAGGGAGTCGAGTACATGATTGCCTCTGAAAGCGTTGCGCTCGACGTGCTGGGCTTCAGCCTCATCCGCGATCTGGCGCCGGGCGAGGCAGTGTATATCACCGAGGATGGTCGACTGTTCACCCGTCAGTGTGCCGAGAATCCGCAATATTCGCCGTGCATTTTCGAACATGTATATCTGGCTCGCCCTGACTCGCTGATGGACGGTGTGTCGGTCTACAAGGCCAGGCTGCGCATGGGCGAAAAGCTGGCAGACAAGATTCAGCGCGAGCGCCCGGATCACGACATTGACGTGGTCATCCCGATCCCGGATACCAGCCGAACCTCGGCGTTGGAGCTGGCCAACCAGCTGGGTGTGAAGTTCCGCGAGGGGTTCGTCAAGAACCGCTATATCGGCCGGACCTTCATCATGCCGGGTCAGGCTGCGCGCAAGAAGTCGGTTCGCCAGAAACTGAACGCCATTGATCTGGAGTTTCGCGGCAAGAACGTGTTGCTGGTGGATGACTCCATCGTGCGCGGCACCACCTGCAAGCAGATCATTCAGATGGCACGCGAGGCCGGTGCCAAGAATGTTTACTTCTGCTCGGCTGCACCGGCGGTGCGCTATCCCAATGTGTATGGCATCGACATGCCCAGCGCCCACGAACTGATCGCCCATGGTCGCACCACGGACGAGGTTGCTGAACTGATCGGCGCCGACTGGCTGATCTATCAGGATCTTGATGACCTGAAAGACGCCGTTGGCGGCGGCAAGGTCAAGATTGAACATTTTGATTGCGCGGTATTCGATGGTCAGTACGTCACCGGCGATGTCAACGAACAGTACCTGGATCGCATCGAGCGTGCTCGTAATGACGCGGCCAAATCGACGGTCGAGCGGGTCAGTGAAATCATCGGCCTGCACAACAACTGATGCCAGTCGGCAGCGCCAGCGCTGCCCTGTATGAACGAGGTTTTTGCATGACCGAACAATGGCAACCTGGCCGTCTGGACAGTGATCTTGACGGGGCTGGCTTTGACACCCTGGCGGTACGCGCCGGTCAGCGGCGCACGCCTGAAGCAGAGCATGGCGAAGCCCTGTTTCTGACTTCAAGCTATGTGTTTCGCAGTGCCGCTGATGCTGCTGCCTGCTTTGCCGGTGAAACCAGCGGCAATGTCTATTCGCGTTATATGAACCCGACCGTGCGCACCTTCGAAGAGCGGATTGCGCTCATGGAAGGCGGTGAACAGGCTGTTGCCACTGCCTCCGGCATGGCGGCCATCCTGACAACTGTTATGAGCCTGTGCTCGGCCGGTGACCATATTCTGGTGTCGCGCAGCGTCTTCGGCGCCACTGTCACGCTGTTTGAAAAGTACTTCAAGCGCTTTGGCATTGAGGTCGACTATGTACCTCTGACCGACACGGCCGCCTGGCGTGACGCCTGCAAGCCGAACACCCGGATGTTCTTTATCGAGTCTCCGTCCAATCCGCTGGCCGAGCTGGGCGACATTGGCGCGCTCGGCGCGATTGCCCGCGAGCATGGCGCGTTGCTGGTAGTCGACAACTGCTTTTGCACGCCGGCGCTGCAGAAGCCGCTGTCGCTGGGAGCCGACATCGTCGTTCACTCGGCAACCAAATACATTGACGGTCAGGGCCGCAGCATGGGTGGCGTGGTAGTAGGGCGTCGTGAGCACATGCAGGAGCTGGTGGGCTTTTTGCGCACTGCGGGGCCGACCCTCAGCCCATTCAATGCCTGGGTATTCCTCAAGGGCCTGGAAACGTTGCGTCTGCGCATGCGAGCCCATTGCGAGTCCGCGCAGCAGATTGCCGAGTGGCTGGAGCAGTGTCCGGAAGTTGAGCGCGTCTACTACGCCGGCTTGCCATCGCACCCGCAACACGCCCTGGCCAAGGCCCAGCAGAGTGCCTTTGGAGCGGTAGTGAGTTTTGAGCTGCGCGGCGGTCGTGAAGCTGCCTGGCGCTTCATCGACGCGACAAGAATGGTGTCCATTACCGCCAACCTCGGTGACGCCAAGACCACCATCACGCACCCGGCGACCACTACCCATGGCCGCCTGAGCGCCGAGGCACGCGAAGCGGCGGGTATCCGCGAGGGGCTGATTCGACTGGCTATCGGCCTGGAAGACCTGGCGGACATCAAGGCCGATCTGCAGCGCGGATTCGACGCCCAGCGCTGAGTTGTCTGCGCAGTTGCGTGCTTCGTCACATCAAGGCCGGAGAGTTAGCAGCTCTCCGGCCTTTTTGTTTTAGCGTCCTCCATGCCGCAGGGATAGTGCTGAAGCCGTGTTCCTTCAGTGCGGCACTTCTCACATATATGGAGGATGGAAAATGCGTCACTGGATTAGCATCTTGGGTGTTGTTCTCAGTCTCTGGCTGGTATCTCCCGCCTGGGCTCAGGAAGTGTCTGTACCAACGGTCAATATCAATACCGCCGGCGCGGCAGAGATCGCCGAGGTGCTGCAGGGGGTAGGGCAGGCCAAGGCTGACGCTATCGTTGCCTACCGCGAGGAGCATGGTGCTTTCGGGTCGGTAGCTTCGCTGGCCGAAGTGAAGGGGATTGGCGCCAGCACGCTGGCGAATAACGAGGGGCGGATTGTGCTTGAGTAAATAGGCCCGGGTTGGTGTTTCCGGGCAATGGCAGAGCGGCGCCGCAAGGCGCCGCCTCTGTTTCAGGTGCGGAGCTTGCTGACCGCTTCGGTCAGCTGATGGGCCAGTCGAGCCAGCTGGTCGCTGGTGTCGGCACTGTGCGCGGTCTGTTCTACGGTACGTTCGGTCACGTCCCTGATTTCGACCACGCTCTGGGTAATGGCATCCGCTGCCAGGCTCTGCTGCTCGACCGCCGATGCGATTTCGCTGTTGCCCTCGCTGATCTGACTGACGGCCGCAGCGATATCCTGCAGAGACTCACCGGCATCTTCAACCTGCTGGACCGAGTCATGGGTCAGCCCGGCGCTGGCCTGCATATCCTCGACAGCTACCTCGGTGCCGGTCTGCAGGGCTTCGATCATGCGCTGAATGTCATCGGTAGAGTGCTGAACGCGCTGGGCCAGGGCGCGCACCTCGTCTGCGACGACGGCAAATCCGCGACCAGACTCACCCGCACGTGCTGCCTCGATTGCCGCGTTCAGGGCCAGCAGGTTGGTCTGTTCGGCAATCTCGCGAATTACCCGCACTACGCCGCTGATTTCCTGACTGTGAGTTGACAGCTGGTGCATGTGCTCGGTGCAGCGGTCGATGCTGGTGACCAGGCCTGCGATGGTCTTGCGAACCTGCTGTACCTTGTCCCGGCCCTGAATGGCGAGAGCATTGGCCTGACTGGACTGATCACGGGAAATCGAGGTGCTGCCGGCAATATCCTGTACCGTCGCACTCATTTCGTTAACGGCGGCGGCGACCTGATCAGTCTCTCCCTGCTGCACTATCATGCCGTCGCGCATACGGGTCATGGTCTCGGCCAGTCCGCGGGCACGCTGATCCAGTTCCAGTGCTGCCTGGCGTACCGAGCCGACGACGGCCTGCTGGGACTCCTGCATGGCATTGAAGGCTCGGGCCATCGAGCCGACTTCATCGCGCGCACTGCCAGGCGCACGCAGTGTCAGGTCACCGGTGCTTTCCACTGCCAGCATGACGTCGCGCAGGGTGATGATATGGCGGGTGATGAACAGAATCAGCAGTTGCGAGAAGAACAGCACCATCAGCATCAGCGCTGCCACCACGATCGCATAGAGCGGCGCGCGTTCAAGTAACAGCGCGGTGAAGCCCTGCCGTTCCACGGCCAGAGCGCGGCCCTCTGCGGCTGACCAGGCGCCAATGTAGCGATCTTCGGCAATGCCGAGTCTGGAGGCCTCCAGCCAGCGCCCTGGTTGTGTCTGTGCGGCAGTCGGTGCTGTGATCCAGCTCAGGCCGTGCACCTTGCCGTCGGAGGGTTGTTCGCCGGCAAGCACGCTGGCCAGTTCCTGTCGGGTCTGTTCGATGCTGCGTTGCTCGACCCAGATGGCAACCAGTACGAGCATCAGCGTTGCTGCGAAAGCAACACCGTTGACTGCCCAGAACTTGTATTTCAGTGGCAGGTTCTTGAAGGCTTGCATGCATACTCCAGAGCATGTTGAAACAGGTGATCCTGACTGGCAGGCGGCACAGGGCCGTCAGTATGTGCCGTCACTCTGATATATCGGTTGATCCGGGTCAAACTTGAAGGGTTGTATGTAACACAGGCTTCGGCAGGGCGCTGGCGCTTCGGTTATACTGCGCGCAACTTCAGGGTCTGTTCCCGTGCGCCATGACCATGATGAAGCCGCTTTTGCGTCAAACTCTGTTCGGCAGTGGCGGCTGGTCCGCCAGTATAACCGCCGGAGGGTGACGCAAGCGCCGGTTCATCCTTCGGGCTGGCATCATAGTCAGCTGCGCGGCGCTGCGGGACCTGCCAAGGGAATAAACCATTGCCTGCGTCCTGGACTGCAGATCGCTACCCGACCGGGAGCATGTTCCGATGCTGCAAGGCGAGCGAACCAGACGGGAAAAGGCCCCAGAAAAGACAGCTTATGACCCCTGCGCTAACGCAACCCGTAATGATTGATGATGACGCCGAGTTGGCACGCTGCTGCGACCAGTGGCGTCGGCTGCCCTTCGTTGCCGTTGATACCGAATTTGTTCGCACCGAGACATTTTACCCGATTGCCGGTCTGATCCAGATTGGCGATGGCGAGCGCGCCACGCTCATTGATCCGCTGGGTATTGGCGACTGGACGCCCTTTGTCGCGCTGCTAGAGGATGCTTCTGTAGTCAAGGTCCTGCATGCATGCAGTGAGGATCTTGAGGTCTTTTCCAGGCTGTGCGGCGCGTTGCCCGCGCCGCTGTTCGATACCCAGCTTGCGGCAGCCTTTCTCGACATGGACTTTTCCATGGGCTACTCCCGACTGGTCAGTGCGCTGCTGGATATCGATCTGCCCAAGGATGAGACCCGCTCCGACTGGCTGCAGCGGCCCCTGAGCCCGGCCCAGATTGAGTATGCCGCCCGTGATGCCCAGCACCTGGCAGAGCTCTATCAGATTCTGGCACCGCGTATCGCCCAGGCCGGCGTGGCCGAGTGGCTGTTTGCCGACACCGCTGAGCAGGTCGCAGCTTCAGGTCAGATGATTGAACCAGAGCTGGCTTATCTGCAAGTCAAGCAGGCATGGCGGCTGAAACCGGCCGAGCTGGCGATCTTGCGCCCGCTGGCGGCCTGGCGCGAACGCGAGTCCAGGGCTCGCGACATCGCCCGTAACCGCTTGCTGCGTGAACGCACGCTGGTGCCGCTGGCGCAGCGCCAGCCCGATACCCTGCAGGCGCTGTCGCGCATTGAGGACATGCATCCTCGGACCGTGCGCCAAGAGGGTGAAACCATCTTGCAGCTGATTCGCGAGGGCCGCGCAGTTGCTCCCTCAGACTATCCCGAGGTGCTGCCCGAGCCATTGCCATCGGCTGCCAATCGGCTACTCAAGGCGTTGCGCAAGGTTGGGCAGGATGAAGCCGAGAAACGGGGTATCGCAGTCGAGATCATGCTGCGCAAGAAAGTACTTGAAACCATGGTACGCACGGGTTATCCCTCCGGCCCTTATCGACTGCCGGATGAGTTGACCGGCTGGCGTCGGGAACTGATGGGTGAAGCATTGTTGAAAGCCGCCAACGGTGCGGTGGAGGTAGCTGAATGAAAGTGTTGTGTTCGATCTTTCGGAGCACGAAAAAGCAGGGCATGTACCTGTATGTGCCCCGGGAAAAGGGCTTGAGCGAACTGCCCGAGGCGTTGCTGCAGTTGTTCGGGCGGGGTGAGCATGCGATGGATCTGGTGTTGCACGAGGAGCGTAAGCTGGCTCAGGAAGACATCCTTACTGTGTTGCAAAACCTGAAAGAGCAGGGCTTTCACCTGCAAATGCCGCCGCAGGAAGATGACTATATTCAGCATCTGCCGCCGGAGTTGCTGAATCGGAATGACCCGGTGTAGCTATCCTGGTTGAGTGCTCCCTGCAAAAACGCCGTCGTAACAGTGACGGCGTTTTTGTTTCCGGGACTCCGACAAGCCCTGGAGTACTTGGGAGGGCAAATCGCAAAACGACCCGGTGCAGCACTTACGCTGGCGGGAGAGGGTTTGTCGGGCAACCCCGGACTACCACTCGCGGCGCATGTTTTCGACGGAAATCTGCTCGTTCAGCGTCCAATAGTCGTACAGCACGCCAATCAGAAACAGGCCACCGGTGAAGAAGTAGATGATCGCCGTAACCCACTTGCCCATATACAGCCTGTGCGCGCCGAAGATGCCGAGGAACGTCAGCAGAATCCAGGTCAGGTTGAAGTTGATGGGGCCGGTGCGGAACCGACGATCAGCCTCACGGTCCATGCCAGGGATCAGGAACAGGTCGATGATCCAGCCGATGAAGAACAGCCCCAGGGTGAAAAACCACAGGGTGCCGGTCCAGGGTTTTCCGTAGTAGAAGCGGTGGGCCCCCATAAATCCGAATATCCATAGCAGGTAGCCGATTGCCTTGCTGTGAGTATCCGAATACGCCATGCGGGGGTGCCTCTCTGCAAAAGTGGGTGTGTAATACTGGTCATAGACCATAAACGATTTGTGGAGTGCCTGCAGCGTGCAAAATAAAAGTGCGAACTGGTTCAAGCAAGTGGCCCAGCGCGCAGAGACCCTTGGCCAGCAGCGGCTGCGTGTTGGTGTGACCGGCCTCAGTGGTGCGGGTAAAACCACCTTTATTACCAGTTTGATCAATCAGCTGGAGAATCATGGCAAGGGTCTGCTGGCCAGGCGCGCACCCTTTGACCGGCTGGAGTCGGTGCGCTGGCAGCGCGAGAACGTCGAGCAGCCATTCCCCTATCTCGACGCGCTGGCAGCCCTATCTTCCGCGCCTGCGCGCTGGCCGGACTCGACCAGTGACCTGTCACGGGTGGTGATTGACCTTCGCTTTCGCCCCCAGGGGCTGTTGCGCAGGGTGCAGCCGGTACGCCAGGTCCGCATCGACATTCTCGACTATCCGGGCGAGTGGCTGCTGGATCTGCCGCTGCTGCAGCTTGATTACGGGCAATGGTGCGAGCAGATGGCGCAGTGGCTTGAGCAGGAGCCGCGACGTTCGCTGGCCGGCGAATTGCGCCAGACACTGCTGAACATCGATCCGGCGGCGCCGGCGGACGCCGCGCAGCTGGCTGCGCTGAAGGACGCCTGGACCGAGTTTCTGCTGCGCTGCCGTCGCGACGCTGGGCTGTCGCGCAACCAGCCTGCCCGTTTTCTGCAGCCGGGAAGCGGGGTAGCCGAACAGATGCTGCAGTTTATTCCGCTGCTGAGGGCCAATCGGCACAGCAGCGAGAGCGATAGCAGCTGGTTTGGCGTCTGTGCGGCGCGTTTCAACTACTACCGCGATTATCTGGTACGTGGTTTCTATGACGAGCATTTCCGCCACCTGGATCAGCAGGTGTTGCTGGTCGATATGCTCGGTCCGATGGATGCCGGCGAAGCGGCGCTGGCTGATCTTCGCGATGCAATGGAAGCGGTGCTGTCGAGCTTCGATTATGGCCGCAGTGGCCTGCTGGCACGTTTGCTGCGGTTCCGCCCGCGTATTCGCCGGCTGGCCTTCTGCGCAACCAAGGTCGACAAGGTCAGCCCCGAGCAGCAGCGCTCGGTGCAGCAGTGCCTGGAGGACCTGATGCTGGATCGCCTTGCTGACGTGCGTCATGGCGGTGTGGAGGTTCTCGGTCTGCCGTTATCGGCTATCCGGGCAACCCGTCAGGAAGGTGAGAATCTGGTGGCCGGGCTGGAAGGGCAGGAAGGCTGGGTTCGCTACCGGCCGGGCAGCATTCCGGCACATCTGCCGCAGTCGCTGCAACTGAACAGTCCCGAGCTGTTGCCGCTCAGACCGCCACCGGGTCTGCATCGCAGTGAGCCGTTTCCCCATTACCGTATGGACGACCTGGTGGCCTGGCTGATTGAGGGGGCGCAACTGTGAGTACCGAACAGAAAACCCGCATCATTGATACCTGGCAGGGCGAGCAGCAGGGCGATGCCGAGCGTGCTACCGAGGTAGTAGGCAGCGCCGATACCATGCCAGATGCCTTTTCCGAGTCCGCGCAAGCGGCGCTGCCGTCAACCCTGAATGCGCCGCCTGACAGTCGCTGGCCTGGCAGGCTTGTTCGCCTCGCCCTGGCTGCCGGGCTTGGCGGCGCCGTTCTGCAGTGGGGGCAGTGGAGTTGGGCAGCGTGGCAATGGCAGCCGCTGTGGGGGGCGTTGGTAGGTGGCATTGGGCTGGCGCTGGCCGGTTCCGGGCTGCTGGCCTGGCGAGATTTGCGCCGACAGCGGCACCGTCTGAGCTCACTGGAGCAACTGCGCGCCGAAATGCAGCAGGCCATGGCTGAACACGATCAGCGGCTGGCAGTCGACTGGCTGGACCGCCTGCAGCGTGTCTACGCCGATACACCGCTGGCCGGCAACTTGCGCCAGGCGTGTGCGGGGCTGGACGGCTCCCACAGCGCGGAGGAAGTGGCCAGGCGGTTGAACCTGCAGTTCTACCAGCCAATCGACCAGCAGGCGCGGCAGATTATCCGTCAGGAGTCGGTTGCTACCGGCGTGCTGGTGGCGTCCAGTCCATGGGTCGCAATCGATCTGTTGCTGGTGGTCTGGCGAAATATTCGGCTGATGCAACGGGTGGCTGTCTGCTACGGACTGCCTATCGGTCGCTTCAGCCGCTGGCGCCTGGCGCGCCATGTGCTGCGTAATATCGCTCTGGCAGGCGGCACCGAAGTAGCCATGGGTGCATTGAGTGATTCGTTACTGTCGGGCTTGCTGGAAAAGGTCGCGGCGCGGATCGGGCAGGGTGTCGGGGTCGGGCTTTACAGCGCCCGGCTGGGGCATTTCACGCTGGATCTCAGTCGTGCGGCACCCTTGGCAGAAAAGCAGCAACTGGTCGAAGACAATCGGGGCATTATCAGGATGATGAAGGAGCGCCTGGGGCGCGGTATCGATGGCGGGTTATAAATCACGCCGCCGCTGGCTGGCAGAGCGCTGGCTGGCGCGGCAGCAGGACAGATTGGGGGAGCACCTCGGCAGGCTGCGTGATCAGTTGTTGCCGCTTGGCTGGCCCGAACGCATGGCCAGACTGGCTTCTATCGGCGACGGTGAAACCGTGCACTGGCGACCCCGTGACGGTTCCAGCAGTGCCGAGCTGCTGGTCTGGCTGGAGCGTCTGGAGCCCCGCCAGCGGCGCTGGCTGGCGAGCCTGCTGGATGCGCCAAGCGCCGGCCCAGTGACCCTGCTGGAGGCGCTGGAGCGTTTGCAGCTTGACTGGCGCAGCCAGCTCAATCCCCTGACACCCCATCGTGAATACGCCACTCAATTGCGGATTCTGGCCAGCTTGCTTGAGGTTGCTGCAGCGGCGGAATCAGCCTATCTGGATAACGAGCAGCGTATTTACCGGGCGGTCGACGAAAGTCTGTTCAGCTCGCTGCCGTTACGGCTGCGGGCCGAGCTGGCAAATCGATATCCGGTCGGGCAGGGGCACTATGTTCGCTGGTGGTATGAGCGATTGATGGCGCGCGCCGGGGAGCCAGACTATGACCTGGCCGGTGCCGGCCCGCAGGACTGGCCGGATATTCCGGCAGCCTGGATGGCGCTTGGCTGGTTGTGCGGTTTGCGGGTGAGTGAATCGGACGGCAATGCTGGTCAGTAACGGGCGGCTGGCCTAACATAGCCGGCTTTGTCACGGCTAGGCATCTTGTTTGATGAACTTCACCGCTCTGCTTCAGGCCTTTGATCAGTCCGCCAATGCATCCGTCACCATCCCGCCAGAGTGGGCTCAGGGCCGCGCCGGGTATGGTGGCCTTGTGGCTGCGCTGGTGCTGCGCGGTATGCGGGCCACGCTGTCCGACGCCCGGCCGGTGCGATCTCTGGCGATCACCTTTGTGGGGCCGGTGCAGCCGGGCGAGCCGGTCCAGGTGCAGACCGAAACCCTGCGCGAAGGCCGAGCCGTCACTCAGGTGCTGGGCCGGGCGGTGCAGAATGGGCAGACCATGTGCATCGTACAGGGCAGCTTTGGCGCGGGCCGTGAGTCCAGCGTCAACGTTGCGGCAGAGCCGGCACCCAGCGCGCCGCCGGCGAGCGAATGTCAGCGTACCCCGTATGTCGAAGGTGTCATGCCCAACTTCCTGCGCTATTTTGATACGCGCTGGACCTTTGGTGATTACCCCTGCACCAATAGCCGCAAGCGGGAAATGGGCGGCTGGATGCGCTTTGATGAAACCTTCGAGCAGTTTGACGAAGTGCACCTGGTTGGCCTGGTCGACGTTTGGCCACCTGCGGTGCTGCCGCACCTCAAGGAGCGGGCTCCGGCCAGCTCACTGACCTGGACCATCGAGTTCGTCCAACCGCAGCCAGCGATTGCCGGTGATGAGTGGCTGCTGTACAAGGCGACCATCGAACATGCCCGTGATGGCTATGGTCACTGCGCGGCGATGGTCTGGAATGCGGCGGGCGAGCTGGTTGCCATCAGCCGTCAGACCGTCACGGTTTTCGGTTGACGGCTCAGGCGGGACGCTCTGCGATCAGGGTGGCCCGCAGTGGTGCCGGGTAGCCTTCGATGGTCTTGCTGCTGTCGTTCGGGTCGAGGAACGATGGCAGCGAGTTGAAGCGCATCCACTCGGTACTGCGTTGCTCTTCCATGCTGGTCTGATTCAGATCAACGCAGCGCACGTTTCTGAAACCGGCGCGTCGCAACATGCGTTCGAGCATCGGGACTGACGGCAGGAACCAGACGTTGCGCATCTGCGCGTAGCGGTCTTCCGGCAGCAGGCAGTGGTTCTCATCGCCCTCTACCACCAGCGTTTCAAGCACCAGTTCGCCTCCCGGTCGCAGGCAGGCCTTGAGTTGCAGCAGGTGGTCAACCGGGGAGCGGCGATGGTAGAGCACGCCCATCGAGAACACGGTGTCGAAGGCGCTGGTCGGCTCCGGCAGGTCTTCCAGGGTGAAGGGTAGCTGCCAGACCGGCGCTGTCGGCAAATAGTGCTTTACCGCCTCGAACTGGTTGAGGAACAGCAGGTTGGGATCGACGCCGATCACCATGGCGGCGCCGGCGTGCCACATGCGCCACATGTAGTAGCCATTGCCGCAGCCGATATCCAGCACCCGACGTCCGCGCAGATCGATGTGCGGCGCGACGCGCTCCCACTTCCAGTCCGAGCGCCACTCGGTGTCGATATGCACCCCGAACAGGTCGAACGGCCCCTTGCGCCAGGGGTGCAACCCCTGCAGGGCATCGTGCAGTTGCTTTCGGGTGGCGTCCGGCAGCGCGGCGGCGCCGGTCAGCTTCACGCCCCGGCTGAAATCATGCTGCACGCCGTCCAGGGGCGGCAGGTTGCGCAAACTTTGCTGCCAGCGCTCCAGATCGCCGTGCTGCAGTTCGGCCAGGCGGGCTTGCAGACCCTCTGCCAGCGTCGTGTGCCAGCCGGCGAGCGGCGTGGATTTCAGGGTGTCGAGTAGCGGGGTGTAATCAATCACGTGTGGGCAATCATCGAGCAGAAGTTGAGGCACTGGAACCAGAGGTGGCTGTGGCTGAAGCCCGCGTCGCGCAGCCTCTGTTGGTGAACTTCCAGGGGATCAGGGCGCATCACGTTCTCGATTGCGGTGCGCTTCTGGGCAATCTCCAGCTCGCTGTAGCCATTGGCGCGCTTGAACGCGTAATGCAGCGATTCCAGCGCGTTCTGGGTCTGGCTGTCGGTGAAGTTGAGCTTTTCTGACAGTACCAGAACGCCGCCTGGCAGCAGGGCCTTGCGGATGCGCTGCAGTAGGGCCAGACGCTGGTGCGGGGGGATGAACTGAAGGGTGAAGTTCAGCACCACCATGGAACAGGGTTGCAGCCTCAGCGTGTTGATATCGGCGGTAACCACCTCGGCAGGAATCGCCTCTTCGAGCATGGCGTCCTGGGCACTGAGGTACTCCCTGCAGCGCTCGCTCATGGCTTCGGCGTTGTCGACCGCAATGATCCGGCAGCCGTTCTGGGGGAGGTGGCGGCGCATTGATTGGGTCGCTGCACCGAGCGAGCAGCCGAGATCGTAGATCAGGGTACCGGGCTGGGCGTACTGCCCGGCGATCACGCCAATGCTTTCAATGATAGTGGGGTAGCCGGGTACCGAGCGCTTGATCATGTCGGGAAAAACGCGCGCGACAGCATCGTCGAAGCGAAAATCGTCGACCTTGCTGATAGGGCTGGCGAACAGCTTGTCTACCTCTGACATGGCGGGACCCCGGGTGGCATCGTGAGGCTGCGCATTCTAACCCAACTCGTCTGCCTTGACAGGATGGAGTGCGGGTTGCTTGACTGCACAGTAGAGTGTGCGCTGTGTCACATGGCCAATTTATTGGCTTTTTGTGCTCATTCGGCAGTATTCATAGTGTTTTTTGACTGTTCGGCTGGCTTGCCATTCGTTTCCGTGCGGCTAGGTGGCATAATAGCGCGCTGGTAGCGTCGCGTTGGTGGGCGAGTTGCCGGCAACAGCAAGCTGATGTTCACAAGAGCAATGGACGCATTGAGTTCCCTGTGCCGATCGGGGCTCACAGTTAAATGAGGAAAGGGTATGGCTGTTAAACGCCAGATTGTCCGTGGTGCTGCCTCGCTGGCAGCATTGTATGCAGGTGTTGCTGGGGCGCTGGGGCTGGGGGAAATTCAGCTGGAGTCTGCGCTGAACCAACCGCTCAATGCAATTATCGAATTGCAGGGCTCGGAGGGGCTCGGACCTGACGATGTGATCGTCAGGCTGGCCCAGACGTCAGACTTCGATAACGCCGGCATCGACAAACCGTATTTCCTCAACGATCTGCGCTTCACGCCCGTGGTGCAGAATCGCCGCCTGACTGTGCAGGTGCGCTCAACCCAGCCGGTGCGCGAACCTTATCTGAATTTTCTTGTAGAGCTGCGTCGTCCCAGCGGACGCATGCTGCGCGAGTACACAGTGCTGCTGGATCCGCCGCTCTACAGCGCGGGTCAGTCCGCACCGGTTGAGCGTGCGCCGGTCGCCGCTGCGCCGTCGGCACCAGCTGCTGCGTCTCCGAGCCCGGTGCCGCGTCGGCAGGTCGTGCTGCCAAATCTGACCCCGCAGCCTGATGCCGATCAGTACACGACGGTTGCCGGTGATTCACTGTGGGCCATTGCAGAACGCAGTCGTCCCGCTGCGAGTGTTTCGGTTCAGGCCACAATGACTGCCATCCATGCGCTTAATCAGCAGGCCTTCGTTGGCGGCGATATCAATCGACTCAAGGTCGGCCAGGCGCTGGTCTTGCCGACGGCGGGGCAACTGGGCGTATCGGTTAGTCCGGCTCCGGCTTCGGAGGCTGCCCCGCAGGCAGCGCCGGAATCGACGCCAGCGCCATCCGCAGCTCCAGCAGGCGATAGCACGCCGCCGCAGATCGCTGACGAGATGATTGACGATGCTGCCGAGTCTATGGCTGCGCAAGGCCAGTCTGATGCCGGGCAAGGACAGGGCCGTCTGACCATCGACGAAGATGCGGTCAGTGACGCCGAAGCCGAGGCCGCCATGCTCGCATCCCGATTGAATGAACTTGAGGGGCGGTTCAACACGTTGTTGAGCGAGCTTGACAGCCGTGATCGTCAGATCGCCGCGTTGCAGGCCGAGCTGGATGTGCTGCATGCGGCCCGTCAGGCGGAGGAAGCCGCTGCCAGTCAGGGCCAGGCAGGCGGTACGCTGGGCAGTGGTAACGGTGGCGATACCGTCTCTCCGACCGGCAGTGATGATCCGCAAGCCGGCAGTGTGGCCGCCGAGCAACCGGTTGCGAGCGAGAAGGCCGATTCGTCGTTTGCCTGGTGGTCTGTACTGCTGGCACTGCTGGCGTTTCTGATCGGCTGGGTGGTCGCTCGCGTGCGCGGCAAGCCTGCCGGTAAGTCCGAGGTCGTGCCGCCGCGCCAGTCGATATCCGAAATCACCCGAGCTGAGCCACGGGGCAGCGCTGCGCCAGCTGCCGCCGCCGCTACTGTTGTCGCAACTGCGGCAGCCGTGGAAGACGAGACGCAGGACAACGTGTCCGGCATTGAGCTGTATATTGCCTACGGACGTTTTGCCGAAGCGCGTGACGCGTTGGCAAAGGCGATCAGCGAGGAGCCGGAGAATCTGGAGTTGCGCTACAAGCAAGCCAGGGTTTTGGGGGAGCTGGGTGATGCCGAAGGGTTTACTGAGCAGGCCGCCGCCATTTCTCAGCTGGGTGGCGACATGCAGCGCGTTGATCAGTTGCGCGCCCGCTTCCCGCAGCTGGACGCGGCGGTATCGCCGATCGATACGGTAGACGATGTACTGGATACCGAGCAGGCCGATAACGATCTGGCTGAATCCCAGCTCAATCTGAACGACTTCACGCTCGACCCTGACTGGGACCTGATTGAAGGCCTGACCCCCACGCCAGCGCGCAAGACCAGTCGGCTTGATCCGATTGCGCTTGACGACGAGGCGTTCGAGAGCAGTCTCCACGAGTTCCCGGAAATCGAGGAGCTGGATGATCTGGACGGGCCTCATGACCTGGTGCGCAGCCCCAGTGATGAGCAGGACAAGCGCTGAGATACGGCATGAACAGAAGGCGACCATTGCGGTCGCCTTTTTTATGTCCGGAGCAAACCAGGCGCGGCACATCGCTGCCTGCAGACGCGCTGGAGCGGGAGCGTCGGTGGATACGCTGCGCTTAATACACTCTGCGGAACAGGACTGTGCGGCAGGGTGGAGTAAGCCAGCGGTATCTTCGCCATCGATGTGCCAGAACAGAGTGAGCCAGCTACTGCGCACTGAACCCTTCAGTCAAACAAGCGCTTGGCAACGTCCCTGAAGTGGCTGGCAAAGTGCACGGTCATACCATCGCGCAGATACTCTGGCAGCTCTTCATAGTCGCCACGATTGGCCTCCGGCAGGATCAGTTCATGGATGCTCTGGCGCCTTGCGGCAATCACCTTCTCCCGAATGCCGCCAACCGGCAGCACGTGCCCGGTCAGGGTGATTTCCCCGGTCATCGCCAGTCCGCTGCGTGGCGGTTGCTGGCGAGCAAGTGACAATAGTGCACTGGCAATAGTGATGCCGGCCGACGGGCCATCCTTGGGTGTGGCTCCCTCGGGCACGTGCAGGTGAACGAAGGCTTCATCGAAGAACGCGCGGTCGGCCTTATAGCTGGCCAGGTTGGCGCACAGATAGCTGTAGGCGATTTCCGCCGATTCCTTCATCACGTCACCCAGCTGACCGGTCAGCTTGAAGCCACGGTTCAGCGTGTGAATACGGGTCGCCTCGACTGGCAATGTAGCGCCACCCATCGAGGTCCAGGCCAGGCCGGTGATGATGCCGGTGCCCTTGAGCTGCTTCTCGGTGCGGAAGGCAGGCGTGCCGAGCAGCCTTTTCAGGTCAGCGGGCTTGATGCTGATACGTGTATCCGGCTCCTCAAGCAGCGTCACCACTGACTTGCGTACCAGCTTGCCAAGCTGTTTGTCCAGATTGCGCACGCCGGCTTCGCGGGCATAGCCCTCGATCACCTCACGCAGAGCCTTGTCGCTGATGCGCAGCTGGCTCTTGCGCAGCCCGGTGCGCTCCAGCTGACGTGGCCACAGATGGTGCTTGGCGATGGCCAGCTTCTCCTCACTGATATAGCCGGACAGACGGATGACATCCATGCGGTCGAGCAGTGGCGCAGGGATGCTGTCCAGCGTGTTGGCGGTGCAGACAAACAGGACGTTCGACAGATCCAGACGCAGATCCAGGTAATGGTCGAGGAACTGGCTGTTCTGCTCGGGGTCAAGCGTCTCCAGCAGCGCTGATGCGGGATCGCCCTGATGGCTGGCGCCGAGTTTGTCGATCTCGTCGAGCATGATCACCGGGTTCATCACGCCCACGTCCTTCAGCGCCTGGACGAACTTGCCGGGCATGGCACCGATGTAGGTGCGCCGGTGGCCTTTGATTTCCGCCTCATCGCGCATGCCACCGACGCTGAAGCGATAGAACGGGCGGTCCAGACTTTCCGCAATGGAGCGTCCTATGCTGGTTTTGCCAACGCCCGGCGGGCCAACCAGCAAAATGATCGAGCCCGAGATCGTGCCACGGAAGGCGCCCACTGCAAGGAACTCCAGAATGCGACTTTTTACATCCTCAAGGCCGTCGTGGTCACGGTCGAGGATGCGTCTTGCCCGCTTCAGATCGATCCGATCCGGATGCACGATTCCCCAGGGCAGGGCGGTTGCCCAGTCCAGATAGTTGCGGGTAACGGCATATTCAGGCGAGCCGGTTTCCAGTACTGACAGTTTGTTCAGCTCCTCCTCAATCCGTTGGGCGGCCGCATCAGGCAGGGTCTTGCCTTCAAGGCGCTGACGGAACTGCTCTATGTCGGCTGTTCGGTCATCCTTGGTCATGCCCAGTTCTTTCTGGATGATCTTCAACTGTTCCTTGAGGAAGAAGGTGCGCTGATGCTCGCCGATGTTGCGATTGACCTCGGCGGTGATTTCACCCTGCAGGCGCGCTACATCGATTTCCTTGCGCAGCAGCACCAGCACCTTTTCCATCCGGCGCAGAATGCCGGTGGTGTCCAGGATGTCCTGCAATTCAGGCCCCTTTGCGGAGGTCAGTGCGGCGGCAAAGTCCGACAACGGCGACGGATCGTTGGGGCTGAAACGGTTGAGGTAGTTCTTCAGTTCCTCGCTGTACAGCGGGTTGAGCGGCAGCAGTTCCTTGATCGCGTTGATCAGCGCCATGGCATAGGCGCGCACCTCATCACGCTCGTCTGCGGGCGAGTGCGGGTATTCGACTTCTACCAGATAGGGCGGCTTGTGGCTGAGCCACTGGGTAATGCGAACCCGGCGCAGGCCCTGGGCAATAAACTGGATCTTGCCGTCTTCGCGCACGGCATGGTGAATGCGAACGGCGCAGCCGGTAGCCGGCAAGTGATCCGGGTCGAGTTCACCATCGGCAGGCATGGGGCCGTCGACGTAGAACAGGGAAAGTGCCTTGTGCTGAGTATTGGCGACCCGTTCTATGGTCTCGTGCCAGGGGGATTCATTAACCACCACCGGCATGACCTGGGCAGGGAAGAACGGCCGATTGTTTATCGGCAGCAAATACAGCTTGTCAGGCAGGTTCTGATCGGGCAGAACAAGCCCTGTACCGCGGGACTCTGCAGCATCCTCGGCGACGTGTTCAATGTAGTCGGTATCCTGATCGCTCATCGATTCACCTTTTACGGACAACTCTTGGGGATGAGATGGCGACGCCGGGCGACTATTTCAATAGCGGAAATTTGTTGCGTATTGTGGCAGCATGACATCGTTCTTCCCGGATCGATGAAGCCGTTGATGCGAACCCGCTTACTGGATCTTCCTGCACAAACCGCGATTCACGCCCATCCCGAGCACCAGCTGGTTATCGGGTTGAGCGGCTGCGCAGATTTTGAGGTGCAGGGTCAGGGCGGCGCCGTGAATCGCTTGCATGCCTGCATTGTGCCGGGCGGGGAGGCGCACGCGTTCTCCGGCCGTGGCCAGAATCATATGTTGATCATGGACTTGCCCGGCGCCGGAGAAGAGCTTGGGCTGGGCGATGACCTGGCACGCCTGTTTGAGCGGCCACGCTTTATGCAGCTTGATCACCGCATGCAGGGCTTGCTGGACTTTGCCCAGCATGCGTTGACCGAACCCGGACCGGATCAGGATGGCCTTAACTGGCATCTTGGGGGTGTCCTGCTTGCGGCGCTGCAACGGCGCCTGTCAGACGGGCTGCCTCAGTCTCCGCGCAGAACCGCTTTAACGCCCGCAGAGCTGCAGCGGCTAGACGCCTACATTCTGGCCAACCTGGACCATCCCATCAGTGTTGCCGCACTGGCGGCGCAGGCATGCGTGAGCAGCAGTCATTTTCATGCGCTGTTCCGTGAGTCGACGGGCATAACCCCGCATCAGCACGTGCTGTCGCTGCGTCTTCGCGAAGCGTCCCGACTGCTGCAGGAGACGGCAATGCCGGTAGCCGAGGTTGCCAGTCGCTGCGGATTTTCCAGCCAGAGTGCGCTCAGCCACGCTGTGCGCCGTTACTGGGGACAGACGCCTCGGGGGTTGCGTCTCGGCCGCGCCTGAATGTGTTGAATGGCGCAAAGCTGCGTGATTCCCTCTGATATTGCTGGTCAGTCTTGCCTTCCTGACGCCCCTGTATCTCAACTATTTGCGAGCTGAATGGCTCGCACTGCTTCCGAGATTTTGACAAAAATCCCAGAGCTTTCCGCAAGATTCCCTCCGCCTGCGCTTCTACAGTCGAGCATCGGGTAGTGTCGCTACCCGAAAGCGGGTCGGCAAGAGCCCGGCTAAATCACAACAAACGGGATGATTCGTCCGATACGCCTGAATGGTCTAGGGTTGTTACAGGCGAACTCATATGTTCGTGTGTCACATGCCGTGACGCCGGACACGTCCAGGAGCATGCCAGAATGTTTAAAGCCAGCGAGGTGCTGCAGGGCGATTTCCTGCGCAGCCAGCCAACGGAATTCCTGCACAAGGTCAGTGCCAATTACGCTGTTGATGAGGACAGCTATCTGCGTGAGTTGATCGAACTCGCGCAGGACCAGGATCTGAGTGCGATTACGCGCAAGGCCAGCCAGCTGATTGTGGATGTACGCAAGCGTGACAACGCGGTCGACAGTATCGACGCGCTGCTGCAGCAGTACAGCCTGGATACCCAGGAAGGCATCATGCTCATGTGTCTGGCCGAGGCGCTGCTGCGCGTGCCGGATGCCGATACCGCCGATGCGCTGATCCGTGACAAGCTCAACGCTGCGCAGTGGGACCGGCACCTCGGGCAGAGCGAGCATACGCTGGTGAACGCCGCGGCCTGGGGCCTGGTGATGACCGGCAAGGTGGTCAACATGGATCAGCGTCAGGATGGCACGCCGGGTACCGTGCTGGGGCGTCTGATCAAGCGCAGCGGTGAGCCGGTCATTCGCGCCGCCATGATGCAGGCGATGAAGATCATGGGGCGCCAGTTCGTGCTCGGGCGCACCATCACCGAAGCGTTGAAGAACGGCAAGCCGCAACGCGACCAGGGCTACACCTACTCCTTTGATATGCTCGGCGAGGCGGCGCTGACCCGTGCCGACGCCGAAAAGTATTTCCAGGACTACAGCAAGGCGATCGCCGCGCTGGTAGACGACAAATACAAGGGCCGCAGCCCGAAACCGACGATTTCGATCAAACTCTCCGCTTTGCATCCGCACTATGAAACCGCGCGCGAAGAGCAGGTGCTCAAAGAGTTGGGTGACAGTGTGCTGGCGCTGGTGCGGCAGGCACGCGTAGGCGACGTGGGTATTACCATCGACGCGGAAGAGGCTGACCGCCTTGAACTGTCGCTGAAACTGTTCGAACGCGTATATCGCCACCCGGATGTGCAGGGCTGGGGCAACTTCGGCCTCGTCGTACAAGCCTACTCCAAGCGCGCGTTGCCGGTGCTGTGCTGGCTGACGCTGGTTGCCCGCTCCCAGGGTGATCGTATTCCGGTACGTCTGGTCAAGGGCGCCTACTGGGACTCCGAGATCAAGTGGTCGCAACAGGCTGGCCTCAGCAGCTACCCGGTATTTACCCGCAAGGAGGCGACCGATGTCTCCTATCTGGCATGTGCCCGCTACCTGCTCAGCCCGCTGACCGAAGGCCATATCTACCCGCAGTTTGCTACCCACAATGCGCACACCGTTACCTGCATTCTGGAGCTGGCGGGTCGCCGCGAGTTCGAGTTTCAGCGCCTGCACGGCATGGGGGATGCGCTGTATGACACGGTGATTGAGCAGGCCAAGTGCCCGGTGCGCATTTATGCGCCGGTAGGAGCCCACAAGGACCTGCTGCCGTATCTTGTTCGCCGCCTGCTTGAGAACGGCGCCAATTCGTCCTTTGTGCACAAGCTGGTTGACCCGCGTGTACCGGTCGACAGTCTGACGACTCATCCGGTTAACGCGCTCAAGCGTCATGCCTCGCTGGCCAATCCGCGCATTCCGCTGCCGCCTGCATTGTTTGGTGACGCGCGCCGAAACTCCCGCGGTGTGAACATGAACATCCTCAGCGAATGGCTGCCGTTGAAGGACGAGTTGGACAAGTGGTGGGATGCCCGCTGGAGCGGCGCTCCGCTGGTTAACGGCAAGCGTCTGCAAGGGGAGGGGCGCCCGGTCATGTGTCCCTACGAGCTGAGCCATCAGGTCGGTGAGGTGGTCTGGGCCTCGGCCGATCAGACCCGCTCCGCGATTGATAGCCTGAGCAGCGCCTTTGTGCGCTGGAATGCGACCCCGGTTGATGAGCGTGCAGCGATTCTTGAGCGTACCGCCGACAAGCTCGAAGAACACATGCCCGAGCTGATGGCCCTGTGTACCCGCGAGGCGGGCAAGCTGTTGCAGGACGGCATCGATGAAGTGCGTGAAGCAGTTGATTTCTGTCGCTTCTACGCCATGCAGGCGCGCCAGCGCTTCGCTACCATCACCCTCCCGGGGCCGACCGGTGAAAGCAACGAGCTGTATCTGCAAGGACGCGGCGTGTTTGCCTGCATCAGTCCGTGGAACTTTCCGCTGGCGATCTTCCTCGGTCAGGTCAGCGCGGCGCTGGTCTGCGGCAACACCGTGGTTGCCAAGCCGGCCGAGCAGACCAGTCTGGTTGCCGTACGCTGCGTTGAGCTGATGCATGAAGCCGGCCTGCCGGGTGACGTGCTGGCACTCTTGCCGGGTGATGGGGCACAGGTTGGTAGCGTCATCACGTCCGACCCGCGTATCGCCGGTGTGGCCTTCACCGGCTCCACCCAGACAGCCCATGTGATCAACCGCGCGCTGGCCGCCCGCAACGGCGCGATTGCGCCGATGATCGCCGAGACCGGTGGTCAGAACGCCATGATTGTCGACTCCACTGCCTTGCCCGAGCAGGTGGTCAACGATGTGGTGCACTCGGCGTTCCAGAGCGCCGGTCAGCGCTGCTCTGCGTTGCGCGTGCTGTTTGTGCAGGAAGACATCGCCGAGCGAGTTATCGAACTGCTTAAGGGGGCGATGGCCGAGCTGCATGTGGGTGATCCTGCACGTCGAGACACCGATGTTGGCCCGGTGATCGACGCTGATGCCCGTGACGGGCTGCTCAAGCATATTCGAGAAATGAAACAGGCCGGACGTCTGATCGCCGAGACACCGGTACCCGAATCGCTGAACGGTCACTTCGTGGCGCCGGTCGCTTTCCGTCTCGACAGCATCAACGAGCTGAGCGAGGAGCATTTTGGCCCGGTTCTTCACGTTGTAACCTGGCGCGCACGGGATCTCGACAAGATCATCGATGACATCAACGCGACCGGTTTTGGTCTGACCCTCGGCGTACATACGCGTAACGAGGATACCGCAGAGCATATCGACGCACGGGTGCGCATCGGCAACGTCTACATCAATCGCAACCAGATCGGTGCGGTTGTCGGGGTGCAACCTTTCGGTGGTCAGGGCCTCTCCGGCACTGGTCCCAAGGCGGGTGGTCCGCATTATCTGCTACGGTTTGTCACGGAGCGTACGCGAACCATCAACACTACGGCGGTAGGTGGTAATGCCAGTCTGCTTTCACTTGGTGACGGGGAGCCCTGAGGCGGCGGCGACTGGCGAAAAGAAGCAACAGGGATGAATCAGCAGCACGGACAGTTCAGCAACCATAGATGCGTGAACCGGTTAGTTGGGTGACAATAGCTACCTGCTCGCGGATCGGGTTACCCCTGGCCCGCGAGAACCATTCACGAATCTCCAAGAGAGAGAATAAAAATGGAAGGTAATACTGCAGTCGTTACGGCGACGTTTATCGTGTACATCGGGGTGATGCTCGCACTGGGCTATATCGCCTACAAGCGCACCACCAACCTGTCGGATTACATTTTGGGGGGGCGCTCGTTGGGCCCGGGCACGGCGGCATTGTCTGCCGGCGCATCGGATATGAGTGGCTGGCTGCTGCTGGGCTTGCCCGGTTATGCGCTGTCAGCCGGTTACGAGGCATCCTGGATTGCCATCGGTCTGTTGCTGGGGACTTGGGCAAACTGGTTGATCGTGGCGCGCCGTCTGCGGGTTTACTCGCACCTGGCCAGTGACTCACTGACGCTGCCGGCTTACTTCGAGAACCGTTTCGAAGACAACAGCCGGATGCTGCGGGTTATCTCGGCCGTGTTCATCCTGTTGTTCTTCCTGTTCTACACCAGTTCCGGTCTGGTCGCAGCCGGCAAGCTGTTCGAGAGCACCTTCGGCTTTGGTTACGAGCTCGCCGTTGTCATCGGCACGCTGGCGATCATCTCCTACACCTTCTTCGGCGGGTTTCTCGCGGTATCCTGGACCGACGTTATTCAGGGTCTGCTGATGGCCGCAGCGCTGATTGTCGTGCCGGTTATGGCACTCAACGTCGTGGGTGGATGGGATGCAGTGCACGGAGCCATGGAAGCACGCAACCCTGAACTGCTGAACCTCTGGACCAACGTAGAAGGCGAGCCGTTGGGCTTTATCGCCATTATTTCCCTGCTGGGCTGGGGTCTTGGCTATTTCGGTCAGCCGCACATTCTCGCGCGCTTCAAGGCGATCGAGAGTGATGCCGCACTGCCGACCGCCCGCCGCATCGCGGTCCTGTGGTCCGGCGTGTGCCTGCTGGCAGCGCTGGTGATCGGCTGGATCGGCATCGGTTACTTCGGTGAAGAAGGGCTGGCGGACGCCGAGACCGTGTTCCTCGCCCTGGTTCAGGCGCTGATGCATCCGCTGGTTGCGGGTATCCTGTTGGCTGCGGTGCTGGCTGCCATCATGTCCACTGCCGACTCCCAGCTGCTGGTGTCGTCCTCTGCTCTGGCCGAAGACTTCTACAAGGCACTGTTCCGTCGTGATGCGTCACAGCAGGAGCTGGTCTGGGTTGGTCGCGCGGCGGTTGTGGGTATCGCAGCGCTGGCTCTGGTCTTCGCTTTCAACCCTGAAAGTACCGTACTGGGTCTGGTGTCCTACGCGTGGGCCGGGTTTGGCGCCGCCTTCGGGCCGGCGATCATTCTGTCGCTGTTCTGGCGCCGGATGAATCGCTTTGGTGCGCTGGCCGGTATCATTGTTGGTGGCGTTACCGTGGTGGTGTGGAAGCAGATCGATACCATCGGTCTTTACGAAATCATCCCCGGTTTCATCCTTGCCACCATCGCCATTGTGGTGGTGACCCTGATCACCCCGGCTCCGGAAGGCAAGGTAGCCGATCAATTCGACGACATGGCTTCACGGTTCTGATCGTCTGAACGTAAAAAACCGCCGCACCCACAAGGGCCGGCGGTTTTTTTATGCTTGCGCTGCAGTGCCTAACCGCTGCACACGGTCAGCAGGAAGGTGTATTCCTCGGCAATGTCGCGCATGGCCTGGTAGCGGCCGCTGGCGCCGCCGTGCCCCGCGCTCATCTGCGTGCGCAGCAGCAGCGGTGCCTGATTGCTGCGTGTGGAACGCAACCGCGCAACCCACTTGGCCGCTTCCCAGTACTGCACGCGCACGTCATGGTAACCCGCGGTCACAAACAGGGCAGGGTAGGCCTTGGCGCCAACATTCTCGTAGGGTGCATAACCCTTGATGCGTGCGGCAACCTCCGGCTCGTTGGGATCGCCCCACTCTTCGTATTCACCGATAGTCAGCGGCAACTCCGGGTTGTTCATGGTGTTCCAGACATCCACGAACGGCACGTCTGCTACGGCTGCACGAAACAGCTCCGGGCGCTGGTTGATGACATTGCCGATCAGCAGGCCACCGGCACTGCCTCCAGCAATGACCAGGTGGCCGGGATCCGTTTTGCCTTGCTCGATCAGTTGCTCTGCGCAGCGGATAAAATCACTGAACGTATTGCCCTTGTGCTCCAGCTTACCCTGCTGATACCAGTACTCGCCCATTTCTGCGCCGCCGCGAACGTGCGCTATCGCAAAGCGCCAGCCGCGATCCAGCAGTGACAACCGGGCGTGGGAGAACCAAGGGTCCATAGATGCGCCGTAAGCACCGTAGCCATATAGATAAAGCGGACCGCTGCCGCTTGCATCGCTGCGCTCGATCAGGCTGACGGGAATGCGGGCACCGTCGTCAGCAATAGCCCAGAGTCGTTCGACCCGGTAGGCCTCTGGATCGAAGGGGCCCTCAACCGGTGTTTGCTTCAGCACCGTTTGCTCGCCGCTCTTGAGATTCAGAGCGCGAATCTCGGCCGGTCGATTCAGCGACTCATAGCGCAGTCGAACCTGTGGGCTCTGGTACTCCTCGCCGGTCTGCACATGGAGGCTGTAGGCGGCATCGGGCATCTGTACCTGATACGCGTCTGCGCCAACCGGCAGGACATCCAGCCGGCAAAGGCCATCGCATCGATACTGGAGAATCAGCGCGTCGCGCTGTACCTCGACATCCTCCAGGGTATGCGCCGGATCTGCAGGGCACAGCAGCTGCCAGTTCGACTGACCCGGTGTGACCGGATCACAGCAGTAGAGACCAAAGTTCTCTCCCGCAATGTTGCTGCGAATAATGAACCCCTGCTCACCATGGTCTGCGTCGTATTCGTGGCCTGTCTGTCGAGCGGCCAGACACTCCAGAGCCGCTTCCGGTCGGTCCGCCGGCAGAAAGTGCACCTCACTGGTGTTCTTGCTGCTGCTGGAGACGCAGATAAAGTGTTCGGAACTGCTGCGATAGACCGAGAGATAGAACAGCGCGTCCGGCTCGTCAAAGACCCTGACCGGCTCTTCGTCTCGACGCAGACGCCAGAGGTGAGCCGGGCGTGCGCTGTCATCCAGACTGATGGCGAACAGCGTGCGGTTATCGTTGGCCCAGCACAGGTTGCCACCGGCATTCTCCAGTGGCAGGGAGTAGATTTCATCATTCAGCAATGAGCGAACGTAAAGCCGATATACCTCGTTACCCTGGGTGTCCAGACTGTAGGCCAGCCAGTGCTGGTCCGGACTGACGCTGAAGTCGCCAAGCTCGAGAAAATCTTCATTTTCGGCGAGCTGATTCAGGTCCAGCAGCAACTGCTCGGTGCTGGTGTCGATGTGCAGGCTCTGGTCGGCCGGCCGGCGGCAGCGGTAGAAACGCGGATATTCAGCGCCGGCCTCGGTGCGCTGATAATACAGCCAGGCGCCCTTGGGGCTGGGTAGGCCCAGATCGGTCTCCCGGATGCGCCCACGAATCTCCTGAAACAGCTGTTCGCGAAGCTCGGCATGGGGCGCCATCCAGGCGTCGGTGTGATCATTCTCTGCCTGCAGATATTGGATGACCTCTGGTGTGTCGCGCTGCTCGAGCCAGCGGTAGGGATCTTCACCGGATTCGCGGCGGGCGATGGGTTGGTGCAGTTCAGGACTCATGGGCTAAAAACCGTTATCATGGCGCGGTTGATTTGATCGGACGGATGGCAGGCAATGTTCAACGAAGCAGAATATCAGACGGTCTGGTGGATCTATCTGGCGACGGCGGCAGGGTGCTGGCTTGTCTGGTGGAAGCTGACTGCTCTGACCCGCTGGTGGCTTATTCGTGAGCCGCTTTGTCTGGCCATGGCGGTCTTGCTGTTTACACCGGTTTCCGTCGAGGCTGACGGGACCTGGATGGCTCCGGCCACCCTGATCTATCTGCTCGATACGTTTCTGTCTACCGGTGAGAACCAGTCGCGCGTGCTTGGCGAGCTCAGCCTGGTGATGACGCTGGCGTTTGCCTGCTATGTGCCGGTTGCGGCGGTCCGCCTTGCAGTCCAGCGTTGGTGGCGCCGGCGTCATCCACAGGAAGACGAGCCGGCCGCCGCCGACGCCTGATCCCTTATTCTCCGTTGCGAGCCTCATACATCATGCGTGCCAGACGCATGATCTGCTCCTGGAATTCGGTACGCTGAGCGTCGGTCATAGGGCACATGTTCAGTTGCTCGAACAGACGATAACCCCGTACCGAGAAAAACAGGATGGCCGCCTGGGCTAGCCCCAGGGGAGACTTCTCCAGAATATCGAACAGCCCCTGGACGTTATCCGAGCTGGTCTGCAGCAAGGCCGGATTGCTGGCGGCGGCAGCGAAAATGGCCGAGTCCAGGTTCTTTTCCTCGCTGGATTCGCTCATGTTGCTGAGCAGCAATGCCTTGAGTTCGCGCATAGGCTCGTCGGGCAATACGCTTTCATAGGCGCCCCAGCGCACGCGAAAACGCTCAAGACGGTATTCGATCATGGCGCTCAGCAGCGCTTCGCGGTCGGGGAACATTTGTTGCAGCGTGGCTTCATCAATTTTGCTGCGTTCGCTCAGGCTGGCGAAGGTCAGTTGCGACGCGCCCAATTCACTGACGATCGCTTCTGCGGCACGAAAAATGATGACCTTGAGTGCATCCGGGTTCTGACTGCTGGGCGTGGTATCCACTGGTAACCCCCTGTGACTGACGTTCCTGCTCGCGGCCGATTCTGCTCGGGCGAGGGTAAAACGAGGCTGTTAGACGTGTTGCATCCGCGGGATACCCCGGGCGGCAGCAGGGGTTTCGGATGGCTTTTATGCCGCATAGGGTACGCGGTCGGGACGGCGGAGGCGAGTAGTTTTTAGCATTCTGCAGGCAACAAAAAACCCGGCCTGAGCCGGGTTTTTTTATTCAGTTCTCGGATTAACCGATGATCTGAATGTTTGCAGCCTGCTTGCCTTTCGGACCAGTGGTCACGTCAAAGGACACCTTCTGGTTCTCAGCCAGGGACTTGAAGCCCTGAACCTTGATCTCGGAGAAGTGGGCGAACAGGTCGTCTCCACCGCCATCCGGAGTGATGAAACCAAAACCTTTAGTGTCGTTGAACCACTTAACTGTACCAGTTGCCATTTCAGATAATTCCTATCAAATTGAAATACTTGAGCTTGCACTCAATTAAAGCGTGGGAATCAAAGATCACGAGAATGACAAACTTACGTACTGAAAAGTGCGCTTGCAGCCTACAACTCTATCTCTTGAAAACCTACGCGCTCACTCTGCGCCTTTCAGGGGGACAAGTCAAGACCTCAACAAGACCCCGTCACGGCGCGAATAAACGAAATTGAGTATACGACAGATTCAGGAAATGGCACGTCTTTCAAGATTTTTTTTCAGTAAGCCGGAAATGCCCGTTTTACGCGCCTTGCGTGGCGCGTCGGTAGGGGTAGACATCCAGTACCTGGCCCGCGCGAATCTGCTCCTGCAGGCCTTGCCAGTACCTGGCGTCGAACAGGTCACCGTGCAATCTGGAGAACAGTCTGCGCTGGTGCAGATCGGCAAACAGGAAAACCGGAAACTCTTCGGGGAACACGTCATTTGGTGATACCGAATACCAGGGTTCCGACGCCATTTCCTGTTCCGGGTAAAGCGCTTCCGGAATGACTCGAAAGTTAACCTCGGTCAGATAACTGATTTCGTCGTAGTCGTAAAACACTACGCGGCCATGGCGGGTAACACCAAAATTCTTCAACAGCATGTCGCCGGGGAAAATATTGGCAGCGGCCAGTTCCTTGATCGCCTTGCCATAATCGAGCAAAGCGTCGTGAGTCTGCTGTTCGCTGGCATTTTCCAGATAGATGTTCAGTGGCGTCATGCGGCGCTCGGTCCAGCAGTGCCGGATCAGAATGGTATCGCCTTCCTCAATGACGGTTGACGCGGCGACCTCCAGCAGCTCTTGCAGGCATTCGGGGTCGAAGCGATCACGCGGAAAGCGAAAATCGGCAAATTCCTGGGTGTCTGCCATGCGACCGACGCGATCGTGACGTTTAACCAGTCGGTATTTCTCGATGACGGTAGCCCGTTCGATGTTCTTCGAGGGGGCAAATCGGTCCTTGATAATCTTGAAGACCGTATTGAAGCCCGGCAGGGTAAATACGCTCATTACCATGCCGCGTACCCCGGGCGCCATGATAAACCGGTCATCCGAACTGGCCAGGTGGGCGATCAGCGAACGGTAAAACTCGGACTTGCCCTGCTTGTAGAAACCGATGGCGGTATAAAGCTCGGCCAGATGCTTGCCGGGCAGCAGGCGTTTCACGAAGGCGATCAGCTCACTGGGTACCGCACATTCGACCATGAAATAGGAGCGGGTGAAGGAGAAGATGATCGAAACGTCCGACTCATCGGTGATCACGGTATCGACGCTGATGCCCTGGTGCTCGCGGTTGACCAGCGGCAGCACAAAGGGCCATTGCTCCTGTTGGCTGATCAGGCGTCCGACCAGGTAGGCTCCCTTGTTGCGGTAGAACACACTCTGCACCATCTCGGCGGTCAGTCCGCGATCCATCTGCGCCCAGTCAGGCAGCCCCTGCTGCAGCTCACTGACAATCATCTCGACATCCCGGGTCATGTCTTCCCAGGGCACATCGAAGCTGTATTCACTGAGAATCTGGTGGGCCAGCCCCTGCAGCGACCCCTCGGAGATGAAGCCACGGGTCAGGGAGATGCGTGAGGGCGGGCGGCTAACCGGCCGGGTGCTATGGACGAACATGGTTTCGTCGCTGATCTGGTCGTGCTGATGCAGGCTGCAGAATACCGAGTTGAACCAGGTCTCTGCGAGTTCGTCGTCAAAGCGCTGATCAATCAGGGTAATGTAGGAGAGGCGAATATCGGGCCAGGCCGCGACATTGCGCACCTGCTCGCCAAGTTCGGATGCGGCAAGACGTTCAGCGGTGTCCTGTACCTGTTCTTCGTAGGCGTTGATCCGCAGGGTAGAGGCTTCCTGAATGTCGTTCCAGCGGGCTTGCTCGAAGCGCGCTCGGGCGCCGGCGGTCAGGTCGCGAAAGATGCGACGGTAGCGGTCAAAGCCGGAAAGAATCTGCTGAGCTATCTGATCGGAAGCCTGGGACATGAGAGCGCCTGCGGGTAGGGGAGCGAATGCCCGCAGCATAGCCAGTCAGGGGCAGACTGGGAAGGGTGTGCTGCGATCCGCCGCACCGTGTCAGGGTGCGGCGGGCGCGGCTGTTACTGCACGGTTTCCTGATCGGTGAACAGGTCGCTGAACAGCATGGTGGACAGGTAGCGCTCGCCGGAATCCGGCAGGACGACGACGATGGTTTTGCCTTGCATCGCTGGCTCCTCTGCGACCCGCACTGCTGCCGCCATGGCCGCACCGCAGGAAATGCCGACCAGAATGCCTTCCTCGCGCATCAGGCGCAGCGCCATGTCCTTGGCTTCGTCATCACTGACCTGTTCAACGCGATCAACCATGCCCAGATCAAGGTTGGCAGGCACGAAGCCGGCACCAATGCCCTGGATCTTGTGCGGGCTGGGTTTGACCTCATCACCCTGCAGCGTCTGGGTGATTACCGGGGAGGTCGCCGGTTCAACCGCGATAGAAGTTATCTTCTTGCCGCAGGTCAGCTTGATGTAGCGAGAAATGCCGGTAATGGTACCGCCGGTGCCGACGCCGGCGACCAGCACGTCAATGCTGCCGTCGGTGTCGTTCCAGATTTCCGGACCGGTGGTCTTTTCGTGAATGGCCGGGTTGGCCGGGTTCTCGAACTGCTGCAGCAGAATGTATTGCTCCGGGTGCTGGGTGGCCAGCTCCTGTGCCTTTTCGATAGCACCCTTCATGCCCTTGGCCGGATCGGTCAGTACCAACTCGGCACCCAGCGCCTTGAGTACCTTGCGGCGCTCCAGACTCATTGATGCGGGCATGGTCAGCACCAGCTTGTAGCCGCGGGCGGCTGCAACGAATGCCAGGCCGATGCCGGTGTTGCCAGAGGTTGGCTCGACAATGGTCATGCCCGGCTTCAGGCGGCCGCTGGATTCGGCATCCCAGATCATGCTTGCGCCGATACGGCACTTGACCGAATAGGCAGGGTTGCGGCCTTCGATCTTGGCCAGAATGGTCACGCCCTTCGGGCCGAGGCGATTGATACGAACCAGCGGCGTGTTGCCGATGGCCTGGGAGTTGTCTGCGAAGATGCGGCTCATGGCACGACTCCTTGTTGTAAATGCTGCAGGGCAGGGGGGGGGATCAGGCCAATCAGCCTATGCCGGGCGCCGGCACCCGTCAATGCGATGCGCGGTGCTTTCGGGGGCGGTGGTGGCGCAAATCTCGTCGCCAATAATGAAGGGGTATCAGCCAGCCTTTGGTTGTGCCATGTCGCGTTTACAGTGAAAATCGTCGCAAGCTATAGTGCTTGATCCATTTTTCGTGCAATGCCTGGTCTCTATTACACCGGGCTCCGGCCCAAGGAACACTCAGATGAAGTTCGAAGGTACTCAGTCCTACGTCGCAACCGACGACCTCAAACTGGCGGTTAACGCTGCCATTACCCTGGAACGCCCGCTGCTGATCAAGGGCGAGCCGGGCACGGGTAAAACCATGCTGGCCGAGCAACTGGCCGAGTCCATGGGCGCCAAGCTGATTACCTGGCACATCAAATCCACCACCAAGGCGCATCAGGGGCTGTATGAGTATGACGCGGTAAGTCGTCTGCGTGATTCCCAGTTGGGCGTCGACAAGGTGCATGACGTTGCCAACTACATCAAGAAAGGCAAGCTCTGGGAAGCGTTCGAGTCCGAAGAGCGTGCCATTCTGCTGATCGATGAAATCGACAAGGCCGACATCGAGTTCCCGAACGACCTGCTGCAGGAACTCGACAAGATGGAGTTCTACGTTTACGAGACCAATCAGACCATCAAGGCCAAGCAGCGCCCGATCATCATCATTACCTCCAATAACGAGAAAGAGCTGCCGGACGCCTTCCTGCGTCGTTGCTTCTTCCACTACATTGCCTTCCCGGATCGCGAGACCATGAAGAAGATTGTGGAAGTGCATTTCCCGAAGATCGAGCAGACACTGCTGTCCGAAGCCATGGATATCTTCTTCGATGTGCGCAAGGTACCCGGTATTAAGAAGAAGCCGTCTACCTCCGAGCTGGTTGACTGGCTGAAGCTGCTGATGGCTGATCAGATTCCCGAGGCCGTTCTGCGTGACCGCGATCCGACCAAGGCGATTCCGCCGCTGTACGGTGCGCTGGTCAAGAACGAACAGGATGTCCAGCTGCTGGAACGCCTCGCCTTCATGACGCGTCGTCAGAACCGTTAAGAGGGAGGTGCCCGATGTTACTGGGCCTGTTCAATGAGATGCGGGCAGCCAAGGTACCGGTCTCGGTACGTGAGCTGCTCGACCTGATCAACGCGTTGAAGCACCACGTCGTGTTCGCCGATATGGACGAGTTCTACTATCTGGCGCGTACGGTCATGGTCAAGGACGAGCGGCACTTCGACAAGTTCGATCGTGCCTTTGGCGCCTATTTCAAGGGGCTGGAAAACCTCGATCAACTGATTGAGGCGATGATCCCCGACGACTGGCTGCGCAAGGAATTCGAGCGCATGCTGACCGAGGAGGAAAAAGCCAAGATCCAGACGCTCGGCGGTCTTGACAAGCTGATCGAGGAGTTCAAAAAGCGCCTCGAAGAGCAGAAAGAGCGCCACGAGGGCGGCAACAAGTGGGTCGGGACCGGCGGCACCAGTCCCTTTGGTTCCGGTGGCTTCAACCCTGAGGGTATTCGCGTCGGCGACGCCGGAAAGCGCCAGGGCAAGGCGGTCAAGGTCTGGGATCAGCGCGAATACAAGAACCTGGATGATCAGGTCGAGCTGGGGACACGCAATATCAAGGTGGCGCTGCGTCGCCTGCGCAAATTCGCGCGTCAGGGCGCTGCAGACGAACTGGACATTGACGGCACCATCGACCACACCGCCAAGGATGCGGGTCTGCTGAATATCCAGATGCGTCCGGAGCGGCGTAACGCGGTCAAGCTGCTGCTGTTGTTCGATATCGGCGGCTCGATGGATGCGCACATCAAGGTGTGCGAAGAGTTGTTCTCCGCCTGCCGTACCGAGTTCAAGCACCTGGAGTATTACTACTTCCATAACTGCGTCTATGAGTCGGTGTGGAAGAACAACATGCGTCGCACCAGCGAGCGCACCTCGACGCTGGACCTGCTGCACAAGTACGGTCCGGACTACAAGGTGGTGTTTGTCGGAGACGCGGCCATGGCGCCCTACGAAATCACTCAGCCGGGCGGCAGCGTAGAGCACTGGAACGAAGAGGCGGGCTACGTCTGGATTCAGCGCTTCATGGAGAAGTACAAGAAGCTCATCTGGATTAACCCGTATCCGAAGGATGCCTGGGAATACACCTCTTCAACCAAGCTGATTCGCGAACTGGTCGAAGACAAGATGTACCCCTTGACCCTGCAGGGCCTGGAAGACGGGATGAAGTACCTCAGCAAGTAGGCGGCGGCTTCGCCGCCGCAGCCAGAAGCTGCAAGCTATAAGCCACAAGCAGTCCCTGCAGGGGCTGCTTGTGGCGGCTGATTCGGCACATTCGCTTCCAGCTCCAAAACAAAACCCGGCACAAGGCCGGGTTTGTTTTTAGCTTGAGGCTTGCCGCTTGTAGCTTCCAGCGGCGGCAGCGAAAGCTGCCGCTCAGCCCAACTGCACCGCCGGCGCCTGCGGACGGTCGATGCTGACCTTCTCGGTGGGCGCCATTACGGTGGCGACACCATCCACAACCTGCTTGCCGTCCTGATTGATCACGCGGGTGGCGATTTTTACCCGGTTCTTTGGCAGTTTTTCCAGCACTTCCAGCTCAATGGTGATGTTGTCGCCCAGGCGTACCGGGCGCAGAAAGCTCAGTTCCTGGCCGATGTAGATGCTGCCCGGCCCCGGCAGTTCGCAGGCAATGGCGGCGGAGATCAGTGCGCCGGAGAACATGCCGTGGGCAATGCGACCCTTGAACGGGGTGGCTGCGGCAAATTCTTCGTCCAGGTGGACCGGGTTGACGTCGCCGGACACCGCAGCGAACAGCAGCAGGTCGCTCTCCTGTACCTGGTGGGCAAGGCTGGCCTTGTCGCCAATGTTGAGTTCGTCGTAAATGCGGTTTTCAAGCTTCTGCATGGCTGCGGCTCCGTTGTACGGGGGTGGGCAGGTGCCGGTCCAGCCAGCCGAGCAAATCGGAGATGACCTCATCCCGATTGATCTCATTGAAGGCTTCGTGCCGGGCACCCGGATAAAGCCGCAATTCTACCTGTGAAAGTCCGGCGGCGTGCAACCGTTGCTGCAGCTTTGCCAGGCCGTTTCCGGCGCTGACGGGGTCGCGCTCGCCGCCCAGTATCAGAATGGGCAGGTCGCGCCGTATCGACGCCAGTTGATCGGCTGTCGCAATACGTCCAAGCGCGTCGAACAGGCGCTGCCAGTAGTGACCACTGAGCACGAACCCGCAAAGCGGGTCAGCTACATAGCGGTCGACCTGAACAGGGTCCCGGCTGAGCCAGTCAAACGCAGTGCGGGGTGCACCGAAGGCGCGGTTGAAGCGACCGAACGAGAGTGTGCTCATGGTGTGTGCGGGCGCATCGGCACCACGCAAGCGGCTTTCCAGTGCTGCCATTACCTGGCCGATACGGCAGAGAATCCGGGGGTTGGCGTTGCTGCCGCTGAGCACTGCCAGATCGACGCAGTCGGAATGGGTGAGCAGCAGGCTTTGGACGACGTAGCTGCCCATGCTGTGCCCGAGCAGGATCAGCGGGTGCTCCGGCGCAGCGTCTCTGGCATGCCTGATCACTTGCAGCAGGTCGTTGGTCAATGCCTCCCAGCCGGCACCGGGGGTAAGTTGCCCACGAGCCATTTCGGGCGTACTCAGACCGTGACCACGCAGATCCAGCGCCCATACCTTAAGGCCGGTGGCGTTCAGTTGTTCCGCCAGTGCCTGATAGCGTGCGCCGTGTTCGGCCATGCCGTGACAGATGACGACGCTGGCGCGCACTGGCAATGCGCTGGGCCAGTGGTGAATGTTCAGGCGGGCGCCGTCAGGTGCAGTTAACGCCAGGGTGGAGTAGGGCATCGGTCAGTCGTCCTGTGCTTGTTGTTCTTGTTGTTTACGGGCAGTCGCTGCAGGCATGCTAGTGCCCGCGGGAGGAGCGGTATTCACAAATCAAATGAAACACTCCAGCATTTTGTATTTGCGCAAAGCCCTGTTAGCTTTGAGCCACTTTATCAGTAGTGCCAAGAGCTTCAATGCTCAATCGATGCCAACGACTGGCGTCGCCAATATAAGAAACTGCACCACCGGGGAATAGGAGAATAACAATGGATGCGTCCTTCTGGGCTGACAAACGGCCGGCGGGGATTCCCAACGACATCGATCTGACACAGTACAGCTCGATTATCGACGTCTTTGACCAGGCTTGTGTGAAGCACGCCAAGTTGGCAGCCTTCAGCAACATGGGGGTCACCCTGACCTACGCTGACCTGGATCGTCTGTCAGCCGCCTTCGCCAGTTATCTCCAGCAGCACACCGACCTTGAGCCCGGCGACCGTATTGCCGTGCAAATGCCTAACGTGCTGCAGTTCCCGATTGCTGTTTTCGGTGCGATTCGTGCCGGACTGGTGGTGGTCAACACCAATCCGCTCTATACCGCCCGGGAGATGCGTCACCAGTTCCAGGACTCTGGTGCCAAGGCGCTGATCTACATGAACATGTTTGGGCATCTGGTGGAGGAAGTGCTGCCTGATACCGAGATCAAGTACCTGTTTGAGGCGCGCATGGGTGACATGCTGCCCGGTCTCAAGGGCATGCTGGTCAACGCTGCGGTCAAGCACGTTAAAAAGCTGGTCCCGGATTACTCGTTGCCGCAGGCGGTACCGTTCAAGGCAGCACTCAAGCGCAGCAACGGCCGGCGCCCGAGCGGTGTTACCCGCACGCTGGACGACGTGGCAGTGCTGCAATACACCGGCGGCACTACCGGTGTTGCCAAGGGGGCCATGCTGACCCACGGCAACCTGGTGGCCAACATGCTGCAGGTGTACGCCAACATGCAGCAGCTCGACAGCAACGGCCAGAAGATCAACGGTGAGCCTGGCGAGGTGATCATTGCACCGCTGCCGCTGTATCACATCTTTGCTTTCACCGTGAACTGCATGTGCATGATGATCGCCGGGCACCATAACGTGCTGATCACCAATCCGCGCGATATTCCCGGCTTTGTCGCCGAGCTGAAAAAGTGGCAGTTCTCGTCGATTGTCGGCCTCAATACGCTGTTTGTCGCGTTGATGGATCATCCCGAGTTTGAAAAGCTGGATTTCTCTCGCCTTAAAAGTACCGGTTCCGGCGGCACTGCACTGGTCAAGGCCACTGCCGAGCGCTGGCAGAAAAAGACCGGCTGCGTCATTGGTGAAGGCTATGGCCTGACCGAGTGCTCACCCGTTGTGACCTCCAGCCCGGGCGATGGTTTGGCGCGTCTGGGCTCGGTTGGCCTGCCGGCACCGGGGACAGCCCTCAAGGTCATTGATGAAAACGGCAACGAGCTGCCTATCGGCGAGCGTGGCGAGCTGTGCGTCAAAGGCCCGCAGGTAATGAAGGGCTACTGGAATCGCCCGGAAGCGACTGCAGAGGTACTGGATGCCGACGGCTGGTTCCGTACCGGTGACGTGGCGATCATCGACGAAGACGGCTTTGTGTCGATTGTTGACCGCATCAAGGACCTGATCATTGTGTCCGGTTTCAACGTCTATCCCAACGAGATTGAAGACGTGGTGGCTGCCCATCCCAAGGTCGCCAATGCGGCGGCCATCGGCGTGGAAGACGAGAAATCCGGCGAAGCGGTCAAGCTGTTTGTTGTGCCCAGCGACAAGAGCCTGACCGTTGACGAGCTCAAGGCATACTGCCGCGCGAATTTCACCGGGTACAAGGTGCCCAAGCATTACGAGATTCGTGAGTCGCTGCCCATGTCGGCGGTTGGCAAGATTCTGCGTCGCGAGCTGCGCGACCAGTAATCCTCTGCCTGCGAGGGTGACCCGCCGGTCACTCTCGCAGGCGCTCAAAGCCAAGCTTCATGCACCCTGGATGCCTGTCCGGGGTGCTGGTCTGCCTCTGGAAAAGCTGCTAGTCTTCGGGCTCTTTGGCCCCTCGGGTGCGTCAAATAGACGCTTGCCTGGGGGCAGACTGAGTGTCGTGACAAGAGTGCTGAAAGCACCAAAAGACAACCGAACATACGATAAGACAGCAGCAATACCTGTTCAGGAGCCGGCCTACATGCTTGAAAATTTCTGGAAAGACAAATATCCAGCGGGTGTTTCCCCTGAAATCGATCCCGACCAGTACCCCAACGTTCTCGCCGTTCTCAAAGACTCCTGCCAGCGCTTCGCCAACAAGCCTGCCTTTACCAACCTCGGAAAGACACTCACCTACGGTGACCTTTACACTCTCTCGGGTCACTTTGCTGCCTACCTTCAGAAGCATAGCGGCCTGCAGCCGGGCGATCGTATCGCTATTCAGATGCCGAACGTTTTGCAGTATCCGATTGCCGTGTTCGGCGCGATGCGTGCCGGCTATGTGGTAGTCAATACCAACCCGCTTTACACCCCGCGGGAAATGGAACACCAGTTCAACGACTCCGGCGCCAAGGCGCTGGTCTGCCTGGCCAACATGGCGCATATGGCAGAAGAAGTAGTGCCCAAGACCGGCGTCAAGCATGTCATCGTCACCGAGCTCGGCGATATGCTGCCTCCGCTCAAGCGCGTGCTGATCAATGCGGCGGTCAAGTACCTCAAGAAGATGGTACCGTCCTACAACATTCCGGGCATGGTCCGCTTCAACGATGCCATGGCCAAGGGACGCAGCCTGAGTCTGGCAGAAGCCAGTCCGGCGTCTGGCGACATCGCCGTGTTGCAGTACACCGGTGGCACTACCGGCGTTGCCAAGGGTGCGATGCTGACGCACCGCAACCTGGTTGCCAACATGTTGCAGGCCAAGGCGCTGATGGGCTCGAACATGATTGATGGCGAAGAAGTCGTGATCTGCCCGCTGCCGCTTTATCACATCTATGCCTTCACCTTCCACTGCATGGCAATGATGGTCAGCGGTAACCATAACGTGCTGATCACCAACCCGCGTGATATCCCGTCCTTTGTGAAGGAGTTGTCCAAGTTCCAGTTCACCGGCTTTGTTGGCCTCAACACCTTGTTCGTTGCTCTGTGTAACGATGCCGCTTTCCGTGCGCTGGATTTCAGCAGGTTCAAGGTCACCCTGTCCGGTGGTATGGCGCTGCAACTGGCTACCGCCGAGCGCTGGAAGCAGGTTACCGGGTGCGATATCTGTGAAGGCTTTGGCATGACCGAAACCAGCCCGGTTGCTACGGTTAACCCGATCAGCAACATCCAGCTGGGCACCATCGGTATTCCAGTACCGTCCACCCTGTGCAAGGTCATCGATGAAGACGGCAACGAGCTGCCGCTGGGTGAGCGTGGCGAGCTGTGCGTCAAGGGCCCGCAGGTAATGAAGGGCTACTGGCAGCGTCAGGAAGCAACCGATGAGATCCTGGACGCCGAAGGCTGGCTGAAAACCGGTGACATTGCGATCATTCAGGAAGACGGCTACCTGCGCATTGTTGACCGCAAGAAGGACATGATTCTGGTATCCGGTTTCAACGTGTACCCGAACGAGCTGGAAGATGTCATGGCGACCCTGCCGGGCGTGGTGCAGTGTGCTGCCATTGGCGTGCCGGACGAGAAATCGGGCGAAGCGATCAAGGTGTTCCTGGTCAAATCTGCCGACTCGACCCTGACCGAGAAAGACGTGATCGCCCATATGCGCAGCAGTCTGACTGCCTACAAGGTGCCCAAGCACGTTGAGTTCCGCGACGCTCTGCCGACCACCAACGTCGGCAAGATCCTGCGCCGCGAACTGCGTGACGAAGAGCTGAAGAAACTCGCCAGCCAGTAAGCTGCACCGGTCGCTTCGATTTTGCGACAATACAGCCCCGCCCGGCACTGCCGGGCGGGGTTTTTTAATGCCAAGGATCAACCATGTCAGCCAAGCACTCCAATGCACCCGATTTTTCCCAGGTCATGGCCAGCGATCGTCATCGCCTGCAGCAGCAGTTTCAGCGCCTGCCCAAGGACGATCAGGGCAAGGCCGCTGCAGCCTGGCTGGAGCGCTTTAACGCTTCAAGCGAGAAGGTGGCCGAGCGCGCCCGGCTGATCCCGAAGATCATTTACCCGGACGCGCTGCCTATTGCCGACAAGCGGGAGCAGATCAAGGCCGCTATTGCCGACAATCAGGTGGTGGTGATCGCCGGCGAGACCGGCTCAGGCAAGACCACCCAGTTGCCGAAGATCTGTCTGGAACTGGGGCGCGGCACCCACGGTGTGATCGGCCATACCCAGCCGCGGCGACTGGCTGCGCGCAGCGTGGCATCGCGGATTGCGGAAGAGCTGGGCACTCCGCTGGGTGAGCTGGTCGGTTATCAGGTGCGCTTTACCGATCAGACCTCAGAGCGCTCGCTGATCAAGCTGATGACCGACGGCATTCTGCTGGCCGAAACCCAGAATGACCGTTACCTCAGCCGCTATGACACCCTGATCATCGACGAGGCGCACGAGCGCAGCCTCAATATCGATTTCCTGCTGGGTTACCTCAAGACCATCCTGGCCAAGCGGCCTGATCTGAAGGTGATCATCACCTCGGCAACCATTGATCTTGAGCGGTTCTCGGCCCATTTCGACAATGCGCCGGTGATTGAAGTGTCCGGTCGTACCTACCCGGTGGATGTCTGGTATCGGCCGCTCAGCGCCGAACGGGACGAAGAGGGCAACACGGTCGAGGAAGACCTAAGCATCGACCAGGGCATCGTTGCCGCGCTGACCGAGATTCAGCAGTTTGAGCGCAGTCAGGGCAAGTCGCCGGGTGACGTGCTGGTGTTTCTGCCGGGCGAGCGGGAGATTCGCGATACCGCCGAGTACCTGCGCAAGGCCAACCTGAAGCACACCGAGATTCTGCCGTTGTATGCGCGGCTGTCGGCTGCCGAACAGCAGAAGATTTTTTCCTCCCATGCCGGGCGGCGTGTGGTGCTGGCAACCAACGTGGCGGAAACCTCGCTGACGGTGCCGGGCATCGTTTATGTGATTGACCCGGGCGAGGCGCGCATCAGCCGCTACAGTCCGCGCTCCAAGGTGCAGCGGCTGCCGGTGGAAGCTGTCTCGCAGGCCAGTGCCAACCAGCGCAAGGGCCGGTGCGGCCGGGTTGCCCCCGGTATCTGTGTGCGGCTGTTCAGCGAGGAAGACTTCCTCGCTCGCTCGGAGTTCACCGACCCGGAGATTCGCCGCACCAACCTGGCCTCGGTCATTCTGCAGATGCTGCATCTGCGCCTTGGCCGCATCGAGGATTTCCCGTTTATCGAGCCGCCGGATGGCCGGGCCATCAGCGACGGTTTCACCTTGCTGCAGGAACTGGGCGCAGTTGATCGCAGCGGCGCAATGACTGATATCGGTCGCCAGCTGGCGCGCCTGCCGGTTGATCCGCGCATTGGTCGGATGTTGCTGGAAGGGGCTCGTCAGGGCTGCCTGGCCGAGCTGGCGGTGATTGCCAGCGCGCTGGCTGTGCAGGATCCGCGCGAACGTCCGCTGGAAAAGCAGCAGGCAGCCGATCAGGCCCATGCCCAGTGGAACGAGGAGGGCTCGGACTTTGCCGCCTTCCTGAATCTGTGGAACGGTTTTGAGAGCCAGCGTCAGGCACTGACCCAAAGCCAGCTGCGCAGCTGGTGCCGTCGCAATTTCCTGAATTATCTGCGTCTGCGTGAGTGGCGCGAAACCCATCGGCAGATTCGTCTCACCTGCCGCGACATGGGACTGGAAGAAAACAAACAGCCTGCGTCCGGCGAGCCGATACACAAGGCGCTGCTCGCGGGTCTGCTCAGCCACCTCGGCAACAAGACCGAGGAGGGCGATTATCTCGGCGCACGGCAACGCCGCTTCCTGCTGCATCCGTCCTCGGGTCTGGCGAAGAAAAAGCCGGCCTGGGTGATGGTCGCCGAGCTGACCGAAACCCGCCGTCTGTATGGTCGGCTGGCGGCAAAGATTGATCCGGTGTGGGTCGAGCCGCTGGCGGCGCACCTGGTCAAGACCAGCCACAGTGAACCGCACTGGGAGAAAAAGCGCGGTCAGGTCGTGGCCTTTGAGCAGGTCTCGCTGTACGGCCTGATCATCGTGCCAAAGCGCAAGGTGCACTTCGGCCCGATTGATCCGGTTGTCTCGCGCGAACTGTTTATTCGCCAGGCGCTGGTGGCAGGCGAGTGGCACGGCAGGGCGGCCTTCAACAAGGCCAACCAGCAGTTGCTCAGCCAGCTGGATGAACTGGAAGCCAAGGCACGCAAGCGCGATATCGTGGTGGACGAGGAAACGCTTTACCGCTTCTTTGATCAGCGCATCCCCGAGAACATCTACCAGCTGGCGAGTTTCGAGCGCTGGCTCAAGCGCAGCAGCGAGACCGATCCCAAGCTGCTGCACATGACCCGCGATGACCTGCTGCAGCGCGAGGCCAATGATGTCAGCGCCGATCTGTACCCGGATCTGCTGCGCTGGGAGAGTGTGGCACTGCCGCTCAGCTATCACTTCGAGCCGGGCCATCCGGCAGATGGCGTGACCGTGCGTATTCCTGCTTCGCTGCTGCGGCGTATCGACCCGCAGCGGCTCGACTGGCTGGTGCCCGGGCTGTTGTTCGACAAGTGCGTGGCGCTGGTGCGTGGTTTGCCAAAGGCCATTCGTAAGAACTTTGTCCCGGTGCCGGACTTTGTCCGCGCCGCGCTGGAGCGCATGCCGTTTGCCGACGGCAGCCTGACCCAGGCGCTCGGCCGCGAGCTGACGCGCATGACCGGTGTGCGGCTGGATGACGATGCCTGGGCTGATGTGGAGCTGGAAGACCATCTGCGCATGCGTATCGAGGTGGTCGATGCGGTCGGTAAGCCGATCTGTGCCGGCCGCGATTACAGCGCGTTGTGCGCCCAGATTGACGGTCTGCCGCTGCAGGCCGCGATGCCAGTTGCTGAAGACAAGCCCAAGGCGCCCGCCCAGGTGCCCGGCAGCTATGCGTTGCCGGAAACCCTGGTGCGCAAGCAGGCGGGTATTGCCGTCAACTTCCATCCCGCCTGGGTGGAGCAGGGCGAGGACGTGGTCGAACAACTGTTTGATGTGCCGCAGGTCGCGTTGCGTGAGCATCGATTTGGCATTCAGCGCTTGCTGCTGCAAAGTCCTCAGTTGAACGAGCAGGCGCGTTACCTGCGCCAGAAGCTGACCACCCTCAAGGACGCAGCCATCTACTACCGTGACCTGGGCACCCAGAAGCAGTTGACCGATGATGTGCTGCTGGGCGCGATTGATCGGGTGTTTTTGCCTGCCGGGGCACCATTGCCCCGCGATGCCGAGACGTTGGCTGCGCTGATCGAGGCCGGCCGCGGCGACTGGGTGCCGGCGTGCGAGCAGCTGGCGAGTCAGGTGCTGGCGATCCTCAAGCAGTGGCACGGGCTGCGCAAGCGCTTCAAGGGTAAGGTCGAACTGGCCCACGCGCTGGCCATGAACGATGTTCGCGAGCAACTGTCTGAACTGGTCTTCCCGGGCTTTGCGCGGCAGGTGCCGGGCGAATGGCTGAGCCAGTACCCGCGGTATCTGAGTGCGATCGAGCAGCGCCTCGACAAACTGCCGGGTCAGGTGCCGCGTGATCGCGCCTGGACCGATGAGCTGCAAGGTTACTGGCAGCAATACAAGGCCTTGAGTGAGCGCTTCCAGCGCGAAGGTCGCTGGGACCCGAGACTGGAAGAATGGCGCTGGATGCTGGAGGAGTATCGGGTGTCGCTGTTTGCCCAGCAGCTTGGCACGCGGATGCCGGTCTCGGGCAAGCGGCTGGCAAAACTGTGGCGGGAAATAACCGCCTGACAGCACGGCTGACAATGCACGGCGTGACGGGGTGACTGGAGTGATCGAGCCTATTCGGGTGGCAAGTGACAACGGCGGCCAATTGCAGCTGCAGCGCCTGGGCGCAGCGCCAACGTCGGGGCCTGTGGTCCTGTTGCTGCATGGTGCCATGTCCGACAGTCGGGTATTTTTGCCTGCCGAACACGGGCTGGCCCGTTATCTTGCGGAGCAGGGCTGCTGCGTTTACGTAGCCGATCTGCGCGGCCACGGTGACAGTCAGCCCGCGCTCGGTGGGCCGCAGCCGATTCGCATGTGGGACCTGTTGCAGGCCGATATTCCGGCCCTGCTTGAATGGCTGCGCTCCGAACACCCCGATCAGCGGCTGTTTGTCGTCAGCCACGGCTGGGGTGGCGTGTGGCTGGCGGCAGCGTTGATCCGCAAGCCCCAGTTGCTGGCCTCGATCTGCGGGCTGGTGCAGCTCGGCGTGCGCCGTCGAGCGCTGGCCGGTGGCCGTTTTACCCGCTTTGCCCGGCGCTGTATCTGGGGGGCGTTGGCGTCTGTTGCCGGTCGGTTCAAGGGGCGCATCCCGGCCTGCTCAATGGGACTGGGCAGTCACGATGAGAGCGTCGATGTTCACACCGTTTGCCTGGCCTGGGAGCGCGGCGAATGGCGTGATCTTGAGGATGGTTTCGACTATGCTAGCGCCTTGAAGAGTCTGGCGTGGCCCCCCAGCCTGTATCTGGCTGGCGATCGTGATCGCGTGTTGGGGCACATGCAGGATGTCAGACGGTTTGCCCACGAGTTGGGCAGACATGATGCACAGGTAATCTTGCTGGAAAAGGGCCGGGGTTGCTCGCGCCATTACGGGCACACCGATCTGCTCACCCATCCGCAGGCAGAGCAGGATCATTTCCCGCTGATTGCCGACTGGCTGGCTCAGCGCCAGCAACCTACGCACACACAAGAGCTGTTCCCTCGCTGTAGCGCAGCGGACGTTGAGGGAGCGGCGTACATTACATGAGAAGAGGACCGACCGTGCACAGAGTCGTGATCAGCGGAACAGGTTTGTTTACCCCGTCCGAGAGCATCAGCAATGAAGAGCTGGTTGCCAGTTACAATGCCTACGTAGAGCGTTTCAACGCTGAGAATGCCGCAGCTATCGAAGCCGGTAGCGTTGAACCCCTGGCGTGCTCCAGTACCGAGTTTATCGAGAAGGCATCGGGCATCAAGGCTCGCTATGTCATTAACAAGAGCGGCATCCTGGACGTGGATCGCATGGTCCCTTCCATTCCCGAGCGCAGCGACGACGAACAATCGCTGCTGTGCGAGATGGCCGTGAAGGCTGCCCATCAGGCGCTTGAAGCTGCGGGTCGCACACCGGCTGATATCGATGGCGTCATCGTTGCCTGCTCCAACCTGCCGCGCGCCTATCCGGCACTGTCGGTTGAAGTGCAGGAAGCACTGGGCATCGAGGGTTTCGGGTTCGACATGAATGTGGCCTGCTCCTCGGCCACCTTCGGTATTCAGAATGCAGCCAATACCGTTGCCCTCGGTCAGGCCCGCGCCGTGCTGATGGTCAACCCTGAAGTCTGTACCGGCCACATGAGTTTCCGCGATCGCGACAGCCATTTCATCTTTGGTGATGCCTGCACCGCGGTGGTTATCGAGCGCGCCGAAGATGCGGTCTGCGAACACCCTTACGAGATCCTTGGCACCAAGCTGCTGACCAAGTTCTCCAACAATATCCGCAACAACTTCGGCTTCCTCAACCGCTGTGACGAGTCCGGCATCGGCGCGCGCGACAAGCTGTTCATGCAGAACGGTCGCAAGGTGTTTCGCGACGTATGCCCGATGGTCGCCGAACTGATCGGTGAGCACCTGACCGAAACCGGTCTCGCTGTTGCCGACGTCAAGCGCTTCTGGCTGCACCAGGCCAACCTCAACATGAACATGCTGATCGCCCGCAAGCTGCTCGGTCGTGACCCCAGCGTAGAAGAAGCGCCAGTGGTGCTTGACCAGTACGCGAACACCAGTTCTGCCGGTTCGATCATCGCGTTCCACCAGCACCAGGCTGACCTGCCGGTCGGCAGCCACGGAGTGATCTGCTCCTTCGGCGCGGGTTACTCCATCGGTAGCGTCATCGTCCGCAAGGGCTGATCCGTGTGACCGACGAGCAGGATCTGATTCAGCGCCTGCTCGCCGGAGAACAGGGCGCGTACCGTCAGCTGGTATCCACTTACCAGGGGGGCATGCGGGCGGTCGCGACGGCGATTGTCGGAATCGCCAATGCCGAAGAAGTGGTGCAGGAAAGCTGGCTTGCGGTCGTGCGCAACCTCAACGGGTTTGCCGCGCGCTCAAGTCTCAAGACCTGGCTGCTTACCATCACCGCCAACACCGCAAAGTCGCGCCTGCGCAAACAGCGTCGCGAGGTCCTGCTCGACGACCTGACTGGGCCGCATGGCTCCATCGACGACCGACGCTTTGCATCTGACGGGCACTGGGCCGGGGAGCTGCCGCTCTGGCACAGCGACTCACCCGAAGCATTGCTTGACGAGCAGGCATTGCGTGATTGCCTCGAACATACCCTGAACTCGCTCTCCGAGCTGCAGCGCAGTGTGTTGCTGCTGCGTGAACGGCAGGGGCTCGAATTAACCGACATTTGTAACCTGCTGGACATCTCGCACTCCAATGTCAGGGTGCTGCTGCATCGCGCCCGTCTGAGTGTATTTGCGACGCTGGAGCATTTTGAGGTAACGGGCGAATGTTGACGTGCAAGGAGCTGGTTGGGCGGTCAAGCGATCTGCTGGATGGCGAGCTGAAGTTCAAGCAGCGCCTGGCGGTTGCGGCGCATCTGGCTGTCTGTCTGCGTTGCCGACGGTTCATTCGCCAGCTGCGGCTCAGTCAGCGGGTCATCCGCCAGCTGCCAGACGCCGATGTGGCGGAGCTGGACGCGTTGATCAAGGCAATGCAGGCGGTTCGCCGCGACCATCACTGACTCGTCAATCAGCGCTCGTACGTTTCCGACGGGTGTCGGCCGCGTCATCCTCGACTGCTCTGAACCCCTCTATCTCGATGCTTTCAAGGTAAAGCTGTTTCCGTCTTCCTGGCGGATGTGCTGCGTACGGAAAAAGTTCCCCTGTCATCGAATGTTCATGTCCGCGCAACTGATCTGAAATATGGCGCTGCCAGTATTCCCTCCAACACCGGGCGCCGCCCCATCCGGCGAGCCCCAATGTGTTGTTTCACTGTCAACGCAAAACATAACTGAGGGAAGACTCAATGACTCTGCGCAAGCACTTCGCTGGATTCGCCGTAACCGCACTGGCTGCCGCCATTCCGGCAGTCGCCATGGCCGATGTAAGCATCTACGGCCGCGCCCACGTATCCGTCGATTTCCTGGATGACGGTGCGGACTACTCCGAAACCAACCTGTCCAGCAACTCTTCCCGTCTGGGCTTCAAGGGTGACCACGAGATCAACCCGAACCTGACTGCCTTCTTCCAGATTGAGCAGCAGATCGACTTCGGTACCGACAACGGCAGCTCCTTCAACACCCGCGATACCTTCGTCGGTCTGAAAGGCAACTTTGGTTCCGCTCGCATGGGTCGTTTCGACAGCCCCTTCAAAGCAGCTCGCGGCCCGGCCAACCTGTTCGGCGATCAGGTCGGCGACATGCGCAACCTGACCCGCGTTGGCAACGCCCGCTTCGACGAGCGTTATGACAACACTCTGGAATACACCACGCCGGACATGAACGGCTTCTTCGCCAAACTGGGCTACTCCGTTCAGGAAAGCACCGTCAATGAAGACGACACCGACGACAGCGTGATCAGCGGCTCCCTGAACTATGCTGGTGACGCCCTGGAAGCGGCTCTGGCGTACGAAGCTGCCGACGAAGACACCGGCCGTGGCGAGCGCGACGGTATCCGTGCTGCCGCTGCCTACAAGATCACTGACGGCTTCAAACTGGTTGGTTTCTACCAGACTGTCGACTACACCAACCCGGCAGCGACTCAAGCTGTTCAGGACGCACTGACCTCCGACACTTACGGTCTGGGTGGCGAGCTGAAAGTCGGTTCCGCTACTGCGCTGAAAGCCATGTGGCTGACCCGCGACTCCGATGCCGACAACTTTGACAGCGACATGCTGGCTGTAGGTATCGAGCACAAGCTGGACAAGGCTGTTCGTGTCTACGCCAACTACGCCATGGTTGAAAATGACGAGAATGTTGCTCTGACTCCCTGGAGCCAGGCACGTACCGCCAACCCGGCTGGTGCACTGGGCGAAGATGCAACCGGCTTCTCGGTAGGCCTGCGTTACGACTTCTGATCCCGTCACCTGGCAGGACCGAAGTAACCCGAAGCCGGACTGTTTGAGAAAACAGTCCGGCTTTGTCATTAAAGTGAAACCCTGCAGTCTTAATCTCGTCGCCAGGTGGTCATAAAGTGTGATCACGACCGGATCTCAATGTTCACTTGTGCCAGGAGTTCTATCCCATGCGTCAACTGCTCTGTCTCGCCGCCGCCGCGCTGCTGTCCGCTTGCGCCCAGCAGGCTCCCGTCAAACTGTACTCAGGCGCCGAACAGCCTGCTTCGCAGGTCCTGGTTGTTGAAATGCCCAACACCCTTGAGGTCCTCAATATCAACGGTCAGCCTGCGCCGGAAGCCAATCGCATGGTCGGCAACAACCTGCGTCAGCTGGAGCTGCAGCCGGGCAAGTACCGCATCAATGCTTACTTTGAAAACGGCTACGACGTGGGTGGCGGTCTGAGCCACGAAATCGTCCGTACCCGCAGCGCGACCTTCACCATCGACGGTCAGGCCGGCGAGGTATGGCGCATTGAGTTCGATGAGCCGGGCAACCTGAAGCAGGCTCAGGAAATGGAAAATAACTTCGAAGGCGTTGCCGTCAATACCCGCACCGGCGAGCGTGTTGTCAGCGAACCGGGTCCGCGTTATGTGTCGCTGCTGGGCGAAATGTTCGGTTCTGGCACCATGGTCGCCACCCGGGATCACGGTATCGCTCCGATTGGCGCGGCTCCCCAGGCTACCGCGCAAGTGCCGATGGCCGTGCCGACTCCGTCGCAGGCTGCTGCGCCAGCCCAGACCCTGCCGCATGACGCATCGACCCTTGCTACCTTGAAGCAGATCTACCTGATGCTCAGCCCGGAAAGCCGTGACGCCTTCCTCGAATGGGCCGCTCAGTAATCGAGTAACACCCCGTAGGCTTGTGTGCTGCACCTTATTCCCCGCTCACGCGGGGATTTTTTTGTGCATGTGCCGCTAGGGTGGTCAATCGCGCAGCCTTGGCCACGCGTAGCCCGACCACGCGACGCAACCGCGCGGACACGCCTGCGGCTTGGTCCGCCCTGCGGTTGCTTGGCATTGATGGCTCGGGTCACAACCCGGCCGAGTAACCGAGAACGCCATAAAGAACCATTTTTTGTGCACGGGCCGGTAGGGTGGTCAGCGCGCAGCGTTGGCCACGCGGAGCCCGATCACGCGGTGCAGCCGCGCGGACACGCTTGCGGCTTGGTCCGCTCTACGGTTGCTCGGCATCGATGGCTTGCTGTACCTGGCGGTAAAAGGCCAAACGGTCCTTGCCCTGGGTGCCGCCTTGCCTGTCGGTGGCCTGCGGCCAGTTGCCGTTGGCGGCGATGACCAGCTGGCGGTTCGGGTCGATAAAGATGCTTTGCCCGAAAATGCCCTGGGCCATGTAGGCGCCGTCGTCGAGGGTCCACCACTGATAGCCGTAGCCGCGGCCCGGCACGCCGATATCCACCTGTTTGTGGGTGGCCTCGGTGATCCAGCCCTCGGGCAGTACCTGCTTTCCGCCGGCGATACCGCCGCCGAGCATGAACAGGCCGAAGCGCGCGTAGTCCCGGGTGGCGGCCTGCACGCAACAGCCGCTGATTTCATGGCCGGTGGAGCCGAGCAGCCAGGTGGCGTCCTGTTGCATGCCAAAGGGTTTCCAGATCTTTTCCGACAGATACTCCGCCAGCGGCTTGTTGGCGGCCGAGCTGGCAAGCACGCCAATCAGGTTGGTCTCGCCGGTTTTGTACACCCATTTGGTGCCGGGCTCGGCCTCGGCCTGCAACTGGCGCATATAGCTGACGGTCACGTCCATACCGGGCTCGCCTGTGTGCGAGTTGAAGCGGGCTACGTCCGAGTTCGGGTCGGCGTAGTCCTCGTTCCAGGCGACACCTGAGGTCATGGTCAGCAGCTGGGCTATGGTCACGTTGTCGTACGCTGAACCCTTGAGGTCCGGTATGTAGTCCGACACCATGTCGTCGATGCTTTTGATGTAGCCGTCCTGAATCGCGGCGCCGATCAGTGTCGAGGTAAATGACTTGGCGACCGAAAAGCTGGTCCAGCGCCCATCCGGGCCAAAGTCCATGGCGTACTTTTCGAGCCGTACCTTGCCGTTATGCACGATGATCAGTGCCGCGGCGCGCTGGGCGTCCATGTAGGCATCTACGTCCACACCCACATGCAGCGGCGCGCCGTTGGGCAGGGGGTATACGTTGTCACCTGCCTCGATTACCCGGGAGTCGCTCAGAACCGGCAGGCGATCCAGCGCCCTGAAACCGGCATCGCGCTGATCGTCGGACCAGAACAGCACATTGGTGCTGGTTGGCAGGTTCAGCGCCAGTCGGCGCATATCCTGGTCGGCCGTGACCCAGAAAACGCCGCAGGCGATTGCCAGCAGCACAATGATCGAAAGGATCCCTTTTTTCATGCGTGTACTCCATCTTTTATTGTTGTGGGCATAACTTACGGGAGTTGCGTGCAGGATGGGGGATTGCGCCGGCTGCATAAGCCCGCGTGATTCGGCAGCCGTCGCTTGCTAAATACCTGTGTGCGGCAGCCGAACTGGCCGCAACGGGGTCAGTCCTGCGGCGCCTTGGCTATCAACTCGCGCTGCACGCGCACCGCCGTGCGCTTGGGCCGCACTTCCAGACCACGGCCTTCCAGGTGCGCGCGGGTAAAGGCGGCACCAAACAGCAGGATCATCGAGGAATAGTTCACCCAGAGCAGCAGCAGGGCCAGCGAGCCGGCAGCGCCATAGGCCGACGCGGTAGCCGAGTAGGCCAGATAGAGTGCAATCAGGGAGCGGCCGGCGGCGAACAGTACTGCTGTAATAAAGGCGCCTACCAGCACATCACGCCACGACAGCAGCACATCCGGCAGAATCTTGAACATCGCCGCAAACAGCAGCGTGGTCAACGCCAGAGACAGGCAAAACTCCATCGCCACCATGGCCGGTGCCGGAACGGGCAGCCAGCTGTCGGCAAAGGCCATTACTGCACTGAAGGCGACAGACAGCGTCAGCGACACCAGCAGAATAAAACCGATAGCCAGAATCAGGGTCAGCGACAGCAGGCGACTTTTGATCAACAGCCAAAGGTTGTTACGCGACGGGCGCGGTGCCACGCCCCAGATCTGGTTCAGCGACTGCTGCATCTTGCCGAACACCGTGGTTGCACCAACGATGGTCGCCAGAATGCCAATCAACGCCGGCCAGATGCCGCTCTGATCTATCTGCGAATTGGCCACCGCCGTTTGAATTACCCCCGCCGCCTCAGGCCCGATAGTGCCCTCAAGCTGCGCAAATAGCTGCCCCTCTACCGCGCGCTCACCCAACACAAACCCCACCAGCGCCACGACCACCACCAGCACCGGCGCAATGGAAAACACCGTGAAAAACGCCAGAGCCGCGGCATAGATAAAGGCCTGGCTTTCCAGCCAGTTCTGCACCGCGGAGCGGAAAATATCGAACCAGTGTCTGATCATAGGGCGCTACTGCCGTGGGAACCGAAAGCCATTGTCGAGAAAGCCTTATGTCGCTGTTGTTGTGTGGGTCAGGGGCATTGTAGACATGCGCGGCGGATTGGGGCCAGCGGCAGGGGGCCAGGATGCCGACTTTGCACAGCCAGCACTATCGCTGTTAGTAGTCTTTGGCTTGGGTGTCGGCTGGCATGGCCCAGAGGTGGGCGGCGACCAGGGCTTTCCAGGAGCCGAACTGGGTGAGCCATTGTTGGGTAAAGGCTTGGTCCGGTGCTTCGGGCAGGTTGAGCAGTGCGCCGAGTCGTTTGCGCACGACGACGTCGCCGTGCATGGAGCCGTCGAGTACGCCGTAGCCGCGCAGCAGGATATAGCTCTGGGTCCAGGGGCCGATGCCTTTGATGCTGGCGAGGCCTTCGGCAATAGCTGCGGCGGGTGACGGGGTGGTGGCGGCCCAGGTGTCCAATGGCAACTGGTTGCTTTCTACTGCCTTGGCCAGGCGTATCAGGGTGGCGGCTTTGCTGGCGGACAGGCCGCAGCTGCGAAGGTCGTCTGGTGTCGCGCCCAGCAGTGCGTCGGGTTGGGGGTGGCAATGCATGCCGTTGGCCAGTGGCGTACCCAGTGCGCGAATAACGCGGCGGCGTACGGAGATGGCGGCATCGACGCTGATCATCTGGCCGATGACCGCCCAGCAGGCGGCTTCAAACGGGCTGGCGCTCTGCGGCATGCGCAGGCCGGGTGTTTGCCTGAGCAGTCGGGCGATCTCGGGGTGCGCGCCGTGGGCAATGCGCAGGCCGTCGATATCCTGATTCAGGCCGAGCAGGTTGCGCAGGTAATGCAGGAGCGCAGTGGTGTCGGGTTCTGCAATCGACAGCTGGGCCAGCACGCTGCCGGGTTCGCTGAAATCCAGTTGCAGCAGGGTGGGGTGGCCTTGCCAGTGCAGGGCCTTTTCGATGCGCTGGCCTGTTGTGCGTTCCGAGACCTGCTCGCGGTCACGGGCGTAGAAGCGCTGCACATCGGCATGACGATAGCCGGCGGGCAGGGTGAGGCGCAGTGCGGTACCGGGTTCAGTCATCCTTTGGGCCCTGCGCCTCGCGTTGCAGGAGCGCACGTTTGCGTTCTACGCCCCAGCGATAACCAGACAGGCTGCCGTCGCTGCGGACAATACGGTGGCAGGGCACGACGATAGCCAGCGGGTTGGCAGCGCAGGCGCCGGCTACCGCCCTTGCGGCGCTGGGCGAGCCCATGGCCTCGGCCAGCTCGGAGTAGCTTCGGGTCTGGCCGGGCGGGATGGCTTGCAGCGCCTGCCAGACGCGACGTTGAAAGGCGGTGCCGCGAATGTCCAGCGGCAGCTGCTGCGCCTGGTGTGGTGACTCGATCAGCGCGACCACGGCGCCCAGCTGGTCGCCAAGGCCCTTATCGGGCGTGCACTGGGCTTTCGGAAAGCGTGCTCGCAGATCGGCTTCCAGCAGGGTGTCATCATCGCCCAGCAGGATCGAGCAGATGCCCTGTGCGCTGCGGGCGACCAGCACGCGGCCGAGCGGGCAGGGGCCGATGGCAAAACCGATCTGCTGCTTGCAGCCGCCCCGACGATAATCCGCCGCAGGCATACCGAGTTCACCGGGGGCTTCAGTGTAGAAGTGGCTGGTCGAGCCAAACCCCGCAGCGAAAGCGGCATCTGTCGCTGTTGGGGCGTCGGCAAGCCGTTGCAGCAGACGTTTTTGCCGCACGGCGCGGGCATACTCTTTGGGCGTCACGCCGGTTTCTCTGCGGAATTCACGTTGCAGGTGCCAGCGACTCAGCCCGGCTGCTTCGGCCAGGTGCTGCAAGGTTGGCGCCTGCTCGGCCTGCTCAATCAGGCGGCAGAGGCGGGTAATGCGCGCCTGCCGTTCGGCATGTGGGTCGTCATCCGGTTTGCAGCGCAGGCAGGGGCGAAAGCCTGCGGCACGGGCCTCGGTTGTGTTGTCGAAGAAACGCAGGTTTTCGGCGCGTGCGTGACGGGATGGACAGCTTGGGCGGCAATACACGCCCGTGGTGATCACAGCGTAGATAAAGCTGCCATCTGCGGCGGCATCTCGGGCCTGGATTTGCTGCAGGCGCTGCCGGGTCAGACTGTCTGGAGGTGTATGGATCATTGCCGTGTCTCGCCGAGGTGTCTGCTATCGATGTTGCCTGCGGCAGATCGGGGCTGCATCCGGTATCTTGCTACCGAATCGGCAGCCGGTCATCATCGGCTGCTGTGTCATTTGCCGGATGGGTTTTGCTCCATGGTGCCGAAACGCTTACGTTCGATCAATGATGTTGATGCTGCCAGCTGGGACGCTCTGCTCGCGGCGGACTACCCGTTTCTGTGCCACGGCTTTCTGCGCGCGCTGGAAGACAGCGGAGCGGTATGCGCGGCCTCTGGCTGGGAGCCTGCACACCGGGTGGTCGAGCAGGACGGTGAGCTGCTGGCACTGATGCCGCTGTATCGCAAAAGCCACTCCTGGGGTGAGTACGTGTTCGACTGGCAGTGGGCCGAAGCCTGGGAACGGGCGGGGCAGCGCTATTACCCGAAATACCTCAGTGCGGCGCCGTTTTCACCGGTGCAGGGGCCGCGTTTGATTGCGCGGGATCCGGCGGCGGCCGGTGCGCTGCTTGGCGGGCTGGATGCCGAGTTGCAGGCCGGTGAGGTGTCCAGCCTGCATCTGCTGTTCAATCTTGGCAGCGAGAACGATCTGTTGCAGGAGCATGGCTGGCTGCAGCGCCTGGGGTGCCAGTTTCACTGGTACAACCGCGACTACCAGTGCTTCGACGACTTTCTGGCTGCCTGCAACTCGCGCAAGCGCAAGAACTTTCGCAAGGAGCGGCAGGCGATTCGCGATCAGGGTATCGAGTTCCGCTGGCTGGCCGGCGAACAATTGGATGAGGCGGTCTGGCGGCAGTTCTACCCGTTTTACGCGGCGACCTATTACAAGCGCGGACAGGAGCCCTATCTGCCGGCTGAGTTTTTTATCTTGTTGAACCGTTACTGCCAGGCCAGCGTTCGCCTGCTGTTTGCCATGCAGGGTGAGCGGCCAGTCGCCGGCGCGTTGTTTCTCGTCGGTGGCGACACCCTGTATGGGCGTTACTGGGGCTGCCTTGAGGAGTTTGACCGCCTGCACTTTGAGACCTGTTTCTATCAGGGTATGGAGCGCTGTATTGCTGAAGGGCTAAAGCGGTTTGATGCCGGGGCGCAGGGTGAGCACAAGCTGGTGCGCGGCTTTGAGCCGGTGTTGACACAGTCATGGCACAAGCTGCAGCCGGGCCTGCATGGGGCGGTAGCGGATTTTTTGCTGCGCGAGCGCGCGGGAGTGAAAGCCTATCAGCAGGAGGCAATCAGCTACCTGCCATTCCGGCAGGCAGCTGAGTAGCGAGCTTACTCGGCGCCGTCTTCCAGGCGGGTGGCGCTGATGATGGTGACCGGGTTGACCGGGACGTTCTGGTGCCCGCTGCGGCTGGTGGTGGGTACCTTGCCGATGGTTTCAACAACCTGTTCACCGCTGACGACCTTGCCGAACACGGCATAGCCGAAGTCGCGTGAGCCGTGGTCGAGGAAATCGTTGTTATCCAGATTGATGAAGAACTGGCTGGTGGCGCTGTCGACTACGCCGGTGCGGGCCATGGCTAGGGTGTAGCGCAGATTGCGCAGGCCGTTGTCGGCTTCGTTCTTGATCGGGTTGCCGGTTTCACGCTGACGCATGTTGCTGTCGAAGCCGCCGGTCTGAATCATGAAGCCCGGGATCACTCGGTGGAAAATCACGCCGTCGTAGTGGCCTGCTTCGACATAACGCAGGAAGTTGGCGGCGCTGATGGGTGCCTGCTCCTCGTTCAGCTCGACAACGATGTCGCCGAGGTTGGTGGTCAGTTGCACACGCGGGTTTTCGGCCAGCGCGGTGCTGCTGAGCAGCAGCAGGGTAGTGGCACCAATCAGGTGTTTGAGCATGGTTTGACTCCGTGGTCAGAGGGTGGAAAGGCCTGCCTGGGCAGGCTCTGTCGTTGTTGTTACGCGGCTGCTGTCGACCTGGCTCAGGAAATTCAGCAACAGCGTGTTGAAAGCGTCGGGTTGGTCAACCGGGGTAGCGTGCCGTGAATCGGCAATCACCTCAAGCCTGGCGTCGCCCATGCGACTGACGTATTCGCGCTTGAGTTCAACCGGGGTGTAATCCTGATCGGCGCTGACGACCAGCACCGGGCAACTGATACGGTCCAGCTGGTTACTGACGCCCCAGCCGACAATCGCCCGCAGTGACGCCAGATAGCTGCGTCGATGGTTGGCGGTCCAGCGCTGGATGAATGTTTGCCGATGGTTCACCTGCTCAGGCTTGGGGAACAGCAGGCGAGAGAGCCCCTTGGCGATGGTCGACATCGGTAATACGTGGGCGAAAAACAGGCGCTTGCCGGCCATCCAGAGTTCCGCCGGGCGACGGGGGATGACCTCGGGTGCGCTATTGACGATGGTCAGACTGGCCGGCACCTCAGGAGCGTCCGTGGCGAGTTGAAAGGCGATCATGCCGCCCATCGACAGGCCGACGATGTGCGGCTTTTCCAGCCCCATTGCCTCGATGAAGGCCAGACAGTCCCGGGCGAACTGGGCTATCGAGTAGCCCTTGCCGGTTTTGTCGGTGCCGCCGTGGCCACGCATATCCAGGCATAGCACGCGGTAATGGGCGCTGAGCGCGGGTATCTGGTATTCCCAGTCCTGCTCGCTGGAACCAAGACCGTGCAGCAAGAGTACCGGCTGGCCCGAGCCCTGGTCGGTGTAATGGAATTCACAGTCGTTCAGTCGGATCTGTGGCATGGACGGCGTCCCTGACGAATAGAGATGGCATTCTATGCATGGACGTCCTGCCAATTGAAGTGCTGCATCAGTCTGTCATCGAATGTTCAATGATCAGGTCGGCAAGAATGCGCGTGGCCGGGCCGACCGGGCGGTCCTTGTTGGCGTACAGGAACAGTGGTACCGAGCGGTTGGCGCCTTTCTCCAGCGGCAAGGCTTTCAGTTTGCCGTCGTTGATCAGGTGGCGTATCTCGTGGCAGGGCAGCCAGGCAAAGCCCAGGCCGCTGGCGACCATACGGGCGGCGGTGCCCAGACTGGCTACCGTCCAGCGTTGCTCGGCGCCAAGCCAGCCGGAATCCCTGGGCTTGTGCTGCCCCGAGTCGCGGATAACGATCTGCAGGTGGCCTTGCAGATCGTCATGGGTCAGGCTGCGCTGCAATTGGTGCAGCGGATGCTCGGGGTGGGCAACCGCGACGAAGTCGACCGAGTTGAGCTGTTGCGGCAGGAAGCCGGCGATGCTGAGCCCGGAAATGGCCAGGTCGGCGGAGCCATCAAGCAGGCAATCTTCCACGCCGGAGAGCACCTCCTCGCGCAGTTGCACCCGGCAGCCACGGCTTTGGGGCATGAACGCGCGCAGGGCACTGGCCAGCCGCTCGGTAGGGTAGGCGGCATCGACTACCAGACGCACTTCCGGCTCCCAGCCCAGCTCCATCTCGGTGGCCAGCATTTCCAGCTGACTGGCCTGTGACAGCAACTGGCGGGAGCGCCTGAGCAGCACCGTGCCGGCCTCGGTCAGCACCGCCTTGCGGCCCTCAATGGTCAGCAGCGGCACGCCCAGTTGTTCCTGCATGCGCGCTACCGTGTAGCTGACCGAGGACTGTGAGCGGTGCAGCGCCTCTGCTGCCTGGGCAAAGCCGCCGTGGTCGATGACCGCCTGCAGGGTGCGCCATTGTTCGAGGGTTACACGTGGTGCTTTCATCTTGCCATCCTCTGCCGTATCGTATTCGAGCGTGTCCGTTTCGGGGCACGCCCGACGCTTGCACGCGTCGTGCATCTGTATTGCCGCAAGGAGTTTTCGATGCGTTCTCTCGTCTCCGCCAGCGCACTGACCTGCCTGTTACTGCCCGCAGCTGCCCAGGCCTTTCCAATCGATCTGGAAGCGCATCTCGATGGGGTAACCATCGAAACCCGGACCACGGACATCAGTAATATCGCAACAGTGACGCTGCGTAATGCCGGGGCTAACACGGCTCTGTGCGAGGCGACGTTCGTCAACGGCCCGGAACGGCCCGCGCCGCGCCGGGTGCGACTGGCCGCAGGGGAGAGCACGGTGGTCAGTCAGTCTTTCCAGCGGGCTATCACTCGCGTCAGGGTCGATGTGCGCTGCAGTGTAAACTGAATATATCAATTTAGCCGATTGGTATTAGCGCATTTTTGCGCTTTTTTATCTTTTTATTGGTTCTATCATGGCGCCATCCTTTACCGAAAGATGGAGTCGAGCCATGAAAAAGATCCTTGTAGTGCAATCCAGTGCCCGTCAGGAAGGGTCGCTGACCCGCGAATACACTGCGCAGCTGGTGCGCCAGATTGAAGCGGCCAACCCCGGTTCCTGGGTGGTGACCCGTGACTTGGGCGCTGAGCCGATCCCCCACCTTGACGGCACCCTGCTTGGCGGCTGGATGAAGCCAGCCGAGGAACAGACTGAGGAGGAGCGGGCGGCCGCTGCCCGGTCGGGACAGTTGATCGATGAGTTGCTTGCCAGCGATATCGTCGTGATTGGCTCTTCCATGTACAACTTCGGCATTACCTCTACCTTGAAAAGCTGGTTCGACCACGTTTTGCTGGCCGGGCGCACCTTCAAGTACACCGAAAATGGACCTGTAGGTCTGGCAGGTGATCGCAAGGTCTATGTGGTGACCGCCCGTGGTGGCCGCTATGCCGGTACGCCGATCGACTTCCAGGAGCCCTACATTCGTCAGTTGCTGGGCTTTATCGGCATTCAGGATGTGGAATTCGTCAACGTTGAAGGTCAGGCGTTGGGCGAGGAAGAGGCTGCCAAGGGCCGCGCTGAAGCGGATCAGGCTTTGGCTGCCATCGCCTGATAAAACGCAGGCAATAAAAAACCCGGCAATCAGCCGGGTTTTTTAATTTGGCTCCGCGACCTGGACTCGAACCAGGGACCCAATGATTAACAGTCATTTGCTCTACCGACTGAGCTATCGCGGAATGGACGCTGCGCACTTTACCAAAAAAATGATGGAAGTCAACGCCTTGAAGCCAATTGATCAATCAGGCGTGAAACTCACGCCTTCATGACCGCAGCCATTGCCTGGGCAACGGCGTCGATGTTGCTGTTATTCAGCGCCGCGACACAGATGCGGCCGCTGCCAACAGCGTAGATGCCGAACTCGTCTGCCAGGCGTGCCACCTGCTCCTTGCTCAGGCCGGAGAAGGAGAACATGCCACGCTGGCGCTGAATGAAGCTGACGTCCTGTTCGACGCCGGCTTCCTGCAGCTTCTGAACCAGGGCTGCGCGCATGTCGCGGATACGGTCACGCATCTCGGCCAGTTCTTCTTCCCACAGGGCATACAGCTCAGGGTTGGTGAGCACTGCTGCAACTACCTTGGCACCGTGGGTCGGCGGGTTGGAGTAGTTGGTGCGGATAACGCGCTTGAGCTGCGACAGCACCGGTGCAGTTTCTTCCTTGCTGGCGGTGACCATGGTCAGGGCGCCAACGCGCTCGCCATACAGCGAGAAGGATTTGGAGAAGGAGCTGGCAACCAGGAATGGCAGACCGGACTCGGCAAACAGGCGCACGGCAACCGCGTCGTCTTCGAGATTCTCGCCGAATCCCTGGTAGGCGATGTCGAGGAAGGGGACAAGTTGGCGGCGGCCAACAACGTCGATGACCTTGGCCCAGTCAGCCAGGCTCAGATCGACACCGGTCGGGTTGTGGCAGCAGGCGTGCAGAATAACCACGGTGCCTTCGGCCAGCGCTTCCAGATCCGCCAGCATGCCGCTCAGGTTCAGACCGTTGGTTGCCGGGTCGAAGTAGGTGTAGTCGACGACATCGTAACCAGCGGCTTCGAACAGCGCGCGATGGTTTTCCCAGCTCGGATTGCTGATGGCGACGGTTCGCTTGCCGGTCAGGCGATAAAGGAAGTCAGCACCCAGTTTCAGGGCGCCGGTGCCGCCGAGCGCCTGTGCAGTAATGATGCGGCCGGAGGAGAGCAGGGCGGAGTCAGCGCCGAACAGCAGCTTTTGCACCGCCTGATCGTAGGGTGCCAGGCCGTCAATCGGCAGGTAGGCGCGGGCGGCATGTTCGGCAACGCGGGCTTCTTCGGCGGCCTGTACTGCGCGCAGCAGCGGTACCTTGCCTGACTCGTCACTGTATACCCCAACACCCAGATTGACTTTGTTCGCACGGGTATCGGCGTTGAACGCTTCGTTCAAGCCAAGGATAGGATCACGCGGGGCCAGTTCTACCGGGGAAAACAAACTCATGATATGGGCAAACTCGATACAGGTGAATGTAGGGTGTCGGGCTATGCCAGGGGACTGCACTGAAGTTGCGGATTGACGAGGGTGGGTTGCTTTGCCCCGCCATCAGGGTTCTGTCAGTGCCATCTTAGCGGCCGTTCATTATAAGGAACTGATCAGATAACTCCAATCGGGTTCCCTTCGCGTTGCGCGTCTTTTTGCCGCGAATGCGCTCTCAAGGCAGACGACAGCTTTGCTGATAGCGTCACTGCGAGGCAGTGACGGACGCGTTGGGGTTGTGTCGGGTATGATGTGCGATTGTCGTAATAGTGGGAGATCGTCGACCGTGTCTGAGTTCAATCTGCAAACCCGCTTTCAGCCCGCCGGCGATCAGCCGACAGCGATCGCTCAGCTGGTCGAGGGCCTCGAGGCAGGGCTGTCGCACCAGACCCTGTTGGGTGTGACCGGCTCCGGCAAGACCTTTACCATTGCCAATGTCATTCAGCAGATGCAGCGGCCGGCTATCATCATGGCTCCGAACAAGACCCTCGCTGCGCAGTTGTATGGCGAGTTCAAGGAGTTCTTTCCGCACAACGCGGTCGAGTACTTCGTTTCCTATTACGATTACTACCAGCCTGAAGCCTATGTGCCGTCCTCCGATACCTATATCGAGAAGGATGCCTCGATCAATGATCACATAGAGCAGATGCGGCTGTCGGCGACCAAGGCGCTGATGGAGCGCCCGGATGCCATCATCGTGGCGACGGTGTCGGCTATTTACGGCCTGGGTGATCCCGAATCCTACCTGCGGATGGTGCTGCATGTTGATCGCGGCGATCAGGTGGATCAGCGGACCTTGCTGCGCAGGCTGGCCGAGCTGCAGTACACCCGCAACGACATGGAGCTGGCCCGGGCGACTTACCGTGTGCGCGGTGATGTGATCGACATCTTTCCGGCGGAATCTGACCTCGAGGCCATTCGTATCGAACTGTTCGATGATGAGGTCGAGACGATCAGTTTCTTCGACCCGCTAACAGGTGAGGTTTTGCGTAAGGTTCCGCGCGTAACTGTTTATCCTAAAAGCCATTATGTAACGCCTCGTGAGACATTGCTTGAGGCTGTGGAACATATCAAGGTGGAGCTGGATGCGCGTCTCGCGGTACTGAAGGAGCAGAACAAACTGGTTGAAATGCAGCGGCTGGAGCAGCGTACCCGCTTTGATCTGGAGATGATTCTGGAGCTGGGTTACTGCAATGGCATCGAGAACTACTCGCGCTACCTGTCCGGTCGCGAGCCGGGTGCGCCGCCGCCAACGCTGTTTGATTATCTGCCGCAGAACGCGCTGCTGATCATCGACGAATCCCATGTGTCGGTACCGCAGGTCGGTGCGATGTACAAGGGTGACCGTTCGCGCAAGGAGACCCTGGTCGAGTATGGCTTCCGTCTGCCGTCGGCATTGGATAACCGCCCGATGCGCTTTGATGAGTGGGAGGCGATATCGCCGCAAACGATCTTTGTTTCGGCTACACCCGGCCCCTATGAAGAGGCCCATGCCGGGCGGGTGGTCGAGCAGGTGGTGCGGCCAACCGGTCTGGTTGACCCGCTGATTGAAGTACGCTCGGCGACCACACAGGTCGACGATTTATTGTCCGAGATACGCTTGCGGGTGGATAAAGAGGAGCGGGTGCTGGTCACCACGCTGACCAAGCGCATGGCCGAGGATCTGACGGACTATCTGGGCGATCACGGTGTGCGGGTGCGCTATCTGCATTCGGACATTGATACGGTGGAGCGGGTCGAGATTATCCGTGACCTGCGTACCGGGGCCTTCGATGTGCTGGTGGGCATCAACCTGCTGCGTGAGGGGTTGGACATGCCGGAGGTGTCACTGGTTGCCATTCTGGATGCAGATAAAGAGGGCTTTCTGCGTTCCGAGCGATCGCTGATCCAGACCATCGGCCGCGCGGCGCGCAACCTGAACGGCAAGGCGATACTCTACGCCGACCGTATTACCGGGTCGATGGAGCGCGCAATCGGTGAAACTGAACGCCGCCGCGAGAAGCAGATCAACTTCAACAAGGAGCATGGCATCACCCCGCGGGGCGTTACCAAGAGCGTGGCGGATATTCTTGAGGGTGCAGTGGTGCCTGGCAGTCGCAGTGGCCGTCGTCGTCAGCAGAAGGTGGCAGAAGAGGGGGCGGGATATTCTGCGCCGCGCACACCGGGCGAAATCACCAAGCGTATCGGCGAGCTGGAAGAAAAAATGTTCCAGCACGCGCGTGATCTGGAATTCGAGTCGGCTGCCCAGTTGCGTGACCAGATCCAGAAATTGCGCGATCAACTGATGCAGATCTGAATCGGATTCAGGGGTTTTGCTCGTTATTTGAGCGTTTTGGATAAAGAATAATCAGGTGCTGGTTGTTTGTTGATCGCCCTGCTGGCGATTCAAGCTTTTTTCAGGTTTTCAGTAACTTAGTGGTTGACAGGGTTAAGGGAGGTGCGTAAAGTTCGCCTCCATCGCAGGCACGTAGCTCAGTTGGTTAGAGCACCACCTTGACATGGTGGGGGTCGTTGGTTCGAATCCAATCGTGCCTACCAAATTAGAAACCCGGTCCCTGTGGCCGGGTTTTTTTCTTTCTGCACCGCTTCAGGTGCTTCTGCAGTAGCCCGCAAGGGCTGCCGGCAATCGTGATGCCGGTCTGACTGCGGCGAGTCGCTGGGGCGGTTCATCCATCACGTGGCCTTGCGTAGGGGTCACCACTGAGAAGGAGAGGCACATGCCCGTAATTACTCTTCCTGACGGCAGTCAGCGCGTTTTTGAAAATCCCGTTTCCGTTGCAGACGTTGCGCAGTCCATTGGTGCCGGCCTTGCCAAGGCAACCATTGCCGGCAAAGTCGATGGGCGTCTGGTCGACGCCTGTGATCTGATCGAGCAGGACGCGACCCTGCAGATCATTACCGCCAAGGACGAGGAAGGGGTCGAAATCATTCGTCACTCCTGTGCTCACCTGGTGGGTCATGCAGTCAAGCAGCTGTATCCGAGCGCCAAGATGGTTATTGGTCCGGTTATCGATGACGGCTTCTATTACGACATCTCCTTTGAGCGCCCCTTTACGCCGGAAGACATGGCCGCCATCGAAAAGCGTATGGCCGAGCTGATCGACACCAATTACGACGTGATTAAAAAGGTGACCCCGCGTGATGAGGTCATCAAGGTGTTCGAGTCCCGTGGTGAGGAGTACAAGCTGCGTCTGGTTGAGGATATGCCGGACGAAAAGGCCATGGGCCTCTACTACCACGAAGAATATGTCGACATGTGCCGCGGCCCGCACGTGCCGAACACGCGCTTTCTGAAAGCGTTCAAGCTGACCCGTATCTCCGGTGCCTACTGGCGCGGCGATGCCAAGAATGAGCAGCTGCAGCGTATCTATGGCACTGCCTGGGCGGACAAGAAGCAGCTGGCAGCCTACATCCAGCGTATGGAAGAGGCCGAGAAGCGCGATCACCGCAAGATCGGCAAGCGTCTGGACCTGTTCCACACCCAGGAAGAAGCGCCGGGCATGGTGTTCTGGCACCCCAATGGCTGGTCTATCTACCAGGTGCTTGAACAGTACATGCGCAAGGTCCAGCTGGACGCCGGTTATAAAGAGATCAAGACGCCTCAGGTGGTTGATCGCGTGCTGTGGGAGCGTTCCGGTCACTGGGAGCACTACGCGGCGAACATGTTTACCACCGAGTCGGAAAGCCGTGACTACGCGGTCAAGCCGATGAACTGCCCGTGTCACATTCAGGTCTTTAACCAGGGGTTGAAGAGCTACCGCGAGCTGCCGCTGCGTCTGGCCGAGTTCGGCTCCTGTCATCGCAATGAGCCCTCCGGTTCGCTGCACGGTCTGATGCGCGTGCGTGGCTTTACCCAGGACGATGCGCATATCTTCTGTACCGATGAGCAGGTCAAGAAGGAAGCCAGCGACTTTATCGCGCTGACGCTGCAGGTCTACCGGGATTTCGGCTTTGACGACGTTGAGCTGAAGCTGTCCACTCGTCCGGAAAGCCGGGTTGGTGATGACGCATTGTGGGATCGCGCCGAAAAAGGTCTAGAGGATGCACTTAATGAAGCGGGCCTGAAGTGGGATTTGCAGCCGGGTGAGGGCGCTTTCTACGGTCCGAAGATCGAATTCTCCCTGCGTGACTGTATCGGTCGGGTCTGGCAGTGCGGTACTCTGCAGCTGGACTTCATGTTGCCGGGCCGTCTGGGCGCCCAGTACGTCGCCGAAGATGGTGCGCGCAAGACCCCGGTCATGCTGCACCGTGCGATCCTCGGTTCGTTCGAGCGTTTTATCGGTATTCTGATCGAACATTACGCCGGCGACTTCCCGGCATGGCTCGCGCCGACGCAGGCAGCGGTACTGAATATCACCGATAATCAGGCCCAATTCTGCAGTGAAGTCGAGAAATCCCTGAAGGATATGGGGTATAGAGTGGTTGCGGACTTGAGAAACGAGAAGATCGGCTTTAAAATCCGCGAGCATACTTTGCACAAGACTCCCTACCTGCTGGTTGTAGGTGATCGGGAAGTCGAGTCGCACACCGTGGCCGTGCGCACGCGAGAGGGTAAAGATCTGGGTTCAATGACTGTAACCGAGTTCGCTGATTTCCTATCTCGCGCTGTGGCACAACGAGGCCGCCCGAATTCGGAGCAATAAAGATTAAACGCGAGATGAGACAAGACAAAAGAGCCGCACAACGCCCGCCGATTAACGAAAACATCACGGCGCGCGAAGTGCGCCTGATTGGAGCAGATGGCGAGCAGATCGGCATCGTATCCATTCAGGAAGCGCTGGCCGCAGCTGAAGAAGTCAAGCTGGACCTGGTTGAAATCTCTCCCGATGCGGCACCGCCCGTGTGCCGCATCATGGACTACGGCAAGCACATCTTCGAAAAGAAGAAGCAGCAAGCCGCAGCGCGCAAGAATCAGAAGCAGATTCAGATCAAGGAAATCAAGTTTCGTCCAGGGACGGAAGAGGGTGACTATCAGGTCAAGCTTCGCAACCTGATTCGTTTCCTCTCTGACGGGGACAAGGCCAAGGTATCCCTGCGATTCCGTGGTCGCGAAATGGCCCATCAGGAGCTGGGCATGGAGTTGTTGAAGCGGGTCGAAACCGACCTTGCTGAATACGGCACCGTGGAACAGCACCCGAAGATGGAAGGTCGTCAGCTGATGATGGTCATCGCCCCCAAAAAGAAAAAGTAATCTCCAGGGCAACGCCAGGCCTTGCGATTATTTGATGCACTTCAATTTGGAGTAACTGAACATGGCAAAGATGAAGACCAAAAGTGGCGCTGCCAAGCGCTTCAAGAAAACCGGGAACGGCATCAAGCACAAGCATGCTTTCAAGAGCCACATCCTGACCAAGATGAGCACCAAGCGTAAGCGTCAACTTCGCGGCACTTCGCAGCTGAACGCTGCTGACGTCCAAAAAGTCGAGCGCATGCTGCGTCTGCGTTAATCATCAAGGTTACAGGTTAGAGGAAGAAAGCAATGGCTCGTGTAAAACGTGGTGTCATGGCGCGCAAGCGTCACAAGAAAGTTCTCAAGCTGGCTAAAGGTTACTACGGCGCGCGTTCACGCGTGTTCCGCGTTGCCAAGCAAGCGGTTATCAAAGCTGGTCAGTACGCATATCGTGACCGCAAGCAGCGCAAGCGTCAGTTCCGCGCGCTGTGGATTGCCCGTATCAACGCTGGTGCTCGTCAGAACGGTCTGTCCTACAGCCGCCTGATCGCTGGCCTGAAAAAGGCGTCCGTCGAGATCGATCGTAAGGTTCTGGCCGATCTGGCCGTGAACGAAAAAGCGGCGTTTACCGCGATTGTCGAAAAAGCAAAGGCTAGCCTGGCTTAAGCCCTCGTTACGACAATCACCGCGCCTTCGGGCGCGGCTGGCAACGTCAATGATAGGGGAAGAGCCTCAAAGCTCTTCCCCTATTTTTGTTTCTGGAGTACGTGTTGATGGAAAACCTCGACGCCCTGGTCGCACAAGCACTTGAGGCAATCAAACAGGCAGCTGATGTGGCTGCGCTGGAGAATATCCGCGTTCAGTATCTTGGCAAGAAGGGCGAGCTGACCCAGGTGATGAAGACCCTGGGCAACATTCCGGCCGAGGAGCGTCCCAAGGTTGGCGCGCTGGTCAACCAGGCCAAAGAGCAGGTTCAGAGCGTGCTCAATGGACGTAAGTCCGAGATGGAAAGCGCTGCGATGAATGCCCGTCTGGCTGCCGAGCGCGTGGATGTCACGTTGCCTGGCCGTGGTCAGACTACCGGTGGTTTGCACCCGGTTACCCGCACCATGGAGCGGATTGAACAGATTTTTGCCCACGTCGGTTATACCGTCGCGGAAGGCCCGGAAGTGGAAGACGACTACCACAACTTCGAGGCGCTGAATATTCCGGGTCACCACCCGGCGCGTGCCATGCACGATACCTTCTACTTCAATGCCAACACCCTGCTGCGTACTCACACCTCGCCGGTTCAGGTACGTACCATGGAGAGCCAGCAGCCGCCGATTCGCATCATCTGTCCGGGTCGCGTGTACCGCTGCGACTCCGACCAGACCCACTCGCCGATGTTCCATCAGGTTGAAGGTCTGCTGATTGACGAGGGTGTGAGCTTTGCCGATCTGAAGGGCACCATTGAGCAGTTCCTGCGCGAGTTCTTCGAGGCTGATCTCGAAGTCCGTTTCCGCCCGTCGTTCTTCCCCTTCACCGAACCTTCCGCCGAGGTGGATATTCGCCGCCGCGTAGTCAAGAACGGTGAAGAAAAGGCCGACTGGCTGGAAGTCCTGGGTTGCGGCATGGTGCACCCGGAGGTGCTGCGCATGTCCGGTATCGACCCGGAGAAATACCAGGGGTTTGCTTTCGGGATGGGCGTCGAGCGCCTGACCATGCTGCGTTATGGCGTGGGCGATCTGCGCATTTTCTTCGACAACGATCTGCGTTTCCTTGAGCAGTTCCGTTGAGCGCCGCATCCGCAACCCTTTTGACAGCAGGAATCGATAATGAAATTCAGTGAACAGTGGCTGCGCACCTGGGTAAACCCTGACGTTTCCCGTGACGAACTGGTAGCGCGCCTGTCCATGACCGGACTCGAAGTAGACAGCGTTACCCCGGCAGCCGGTGAGTTCTCCGGCGTTGTGGTGGGCGAGATTCTCAGTGCCGAGCAGCATCCCGATGCCGACAAGCTGCGCGTATGCCGCGTCAGCAATGGTAGCGAAGAGTTCCAGGTGGTGTGCGGCGCACCCAACGCGCGCGCCGGCATTAAGATCCCGTTTGCCATGGTGGGCGCGGTACTGGGCGAAGATTTCAAGATCAAGAAGGCCAAGCTGCGCGGTGTCGAATCCTTCGGCATGCTGTGCTCGGCTGCCGAGCTGCAGATTTCAGAAGACCACGACGGCCTCTATGAGCTGCCGCTTGATGCCCCTGTCGGTCAGAGCGTACGCGAGTACCTTGGCCTCGACGACGCTATCATCGAAGTCGACCTGACGCCGAACCGTGGCGATTGCTTGTCTATCGCCGGTCTGGCCCGTGAAGTAGGCGCCAACTATGGCGCCGAGGTTTGCCGTGTCAAGGTTGAGTCGATCGCAGCCGTCCATGACGAGGTGCGCCCGGTTGAGCTGGTCGCTGCTCAAGCCTGCCCGCGTTATGTGGGGCGGGTTATCCGCAACGTTGATCTGTCACGCCCAACGCCGCTGTGGATGGTTGAGCGTCTGCGTCGCAGCGATATTCGCAGTATTGATGCAGTGGTCGACATCACCAACTACGTGATGCTTGAGCTGGGACAGCCGATGCATGCCTTCGATCTGGCCGAGATCAAGGGCGGCATTCGCGTGCGCATGGCGGAAGAGGGTGAGAAGCTGGTACTGCTGGACGGCCAGGAAATCAGCCTGCGTGCAGATACCCTGGTGATTGCAGACCACGAACGCCCGCTGGCTATGGCCGGCATCATGGGTGGTGAGCACAGTGGCGTCAGCGAAAACACCCGGGACCTGTTCCTGGAAAGCGCCTTCTTCGACACCATCGCCATCGCCGGCAAGGCGCGTGGCTACAGCCTGCACACCGACTCTTCGCATCGCTTTGAGCGAGGCGTTGACTGGCAACTGCAGCGTGAGGCCATCGAGCGTGCGACGGCCCTGATCCTGGAGATCGTCGGTGGTGAGCCGGGTCCGGTCATCGAGGCGGTCGAGCAGGGCGCATTGCCCTCACTCAAGCAAATCACCTTGCGCAATGACCGCATCACCCAGATGCTCGGCATGCAGATGGGTGAGGCCGACGTGGTCGGTTATCTCTCCGGTCTTGGGCTGGGCGTTACCGCGATTGGTAATGGCCAGTGGCAGATCGATGTACCCAGTCACCGCTTCGATATCAGTATCGAAGTGGATCTGATCGAAGAGCTGGCTCGCCTGTATGGTTACAACCGCCTGCCGGTCAGCGCGCCAACCGCAGCCCTCAGTCTGGCTGGCAAGCCGGAGGCCCGCGGCGAGCTGACCGTGCTGCGTCGCCTGCTGGTCGCCCGTGGCTACCATGAAGCCATTACTTACAGCTTCATCGAGCCGGGCCTGAGCAAGCAGTTCGAGCCGGAGATCGAACCCCTGGCGCTGGCCAACCCGATTTCCAGTGACATGGCAGTCATGCGTCCCTCCCTGTGGCCGGGCCTGTGCAAGGCGGTGCAGTACAACCAGAATCGGCAGCAAGGCCGGGTGCGGCTGTTCGAGAGCGGCCAGCGCTTCATTCCGTGCGCAGATGGTCTGCGTCAGGAAGTCATGCTTTCCGGTATTGTTACTGGCAGCCGTCAACCTGAGGGCTGGGCGAACGGGGCAGAGAAGGTCGACTTCTTCGACGTCAAGGCTGATGTTGAAGCCATCCTGGCGCAGAGTGCCGCCGGCGTCAGCTTCCGCTTCGCACCGGTGGCCCACCCTGCGCTGCATCCTGGCCAGTCTGCCGGGATCCTCAATGGTGAAGAGCAGGTAGGCCTGATCGGTGCGCTGCACCCGCAGCTGGTTGAGGATCTTGACCTCAATGGGCCGGTATTTGTGTTCGAGTTGGCATTGGCGAAGATCTGTCAGGGCGAGCTGCCGCGCTTTGGTGAATTGTCCCGCTTCCCTGAGGTCAGACGGGATATCGCACTGGTTGTGGACCGCGAGGTATTGGCCCAGGATCTGCTCGGTGCCATTCGCCAAGCGGCCGGCGAACATCTCAAAAACCTCAGGTTGTTTGACGTGTATGAGGGCAAAGGTATTGATCCTCATAGAAAAAGCATGGCAATCGGCTTGACGTTACAGGATTCGTCACGCACTCTTACCGATGATGAGGTGAATGCTGTCATGGACAGAGTGCTGCAGTCCTTGGAGCAAGGGTTTAACGCCACGCTAAGGAAATAGGTGAAATGGGGGCTCTGACAAAAGCGGAAATGGCTGAGCGGCTGTACGAAGAGTTAGGGTTCAACAAGCGCGAAGCCAAAGAGTTGGTCGAGTTGTTTTTCGAAGAAATTCGTAACGCACTGGAAGCCAATGAACAGGTCAAGTTGTCCGGATTCGGCAACTTCGATTTGCGCGATAAACGTCAGCGCCCCGGCCGAAATCCGAAAACAGGCGAAGAGATCCCCATTACCGCCAGGCGGGTGGTGACCTTTCGCCCGGGACAAAAACTCAAGGCACGAGTAGAAGCGTATGCTGGAACCCAGCCATAACGACGAGCTGCCGGCGATCCCCGGTAAACGCTACTTCACCATTGGTGAGGTGAGCGAGTTGTGTGCAGTAAAGCCCCATGTTCTGCGATACTGGGAACAGGAGTTTCCCCAGTTGTCGCCGGTCAAGCGTCGGGGTAACCGTCGCTACTATCAGCGTCAGGATGTGCTCATGATCCGTCAGATTCGTGCTCTGCTGTACGATCAGGGATTCACCATCGGCGGCGCACGCCAGCGCCTGTCCGGTGAAGAAGCCCGTGAAGATCTCACCCAGTACAAGCAACTGATCCGCCAGACCATTGCCGAGCTGGAGGAAGTGCTCAACGTTCTTCGGGTTCGCTGATACTGAAAAAAAACTTTCTCATTTCAGGGAGTTAATGTATTATGCGACCCGCTTCGGCAGACAAACCGAAGCATCGTCGGGGCGTAGCGCAGCCTGGTAGCGCACTTGCATGGGGTGCAAGGGGTCGAGTGTTCGAATCACTCCGTCCCGACCAATAAAATCAAGGGGTTAGATCGATACGGTCTAGCCCCTTTTTATTTGTCTGGAATTTTTGCCCCACTTTTTGCCCCACCGAATTTTGTATTATTTTTCGTTGTCTTTCCTGCCGTCCTTTTGCCTGTGTTTTCTTGGCTTTGATTCCTGGTTTACTTTCGCTTTCGGCCACGCTTTCGGCCGCGCTTGCGGTTAGAGGCGGCTCCTTGCCTGCGTGGGGTAGTTCGATGGTCTTTCGTCTTTGCTTTGATTGCTTGCCCGGGCGATCGGTCCTGTTCGCATGTGGTGTTGGCCTCAAGGTTACTTCCAGTGGCTGGCGGTGGTGTTGGGGCTCCTATTGGGTTGAAAGTGGCTTGGGGTTGCCTGTCTCCTTCTACGGTCAAGTGTGAGTCGTTTAGCTCAAGTGGGGTGTCTTCTGACCTTATTTCGTATGCGTCGTCGCTGTGGGGGGCTTGTGTCACCCGTGCGATGAGTCTGGCCCGTGTGATTAGTCTATAGAGTGCGGGAGTATTATCGTTCGTGATCCAGGCAGCGTTATCGCGATCCATACCTCTTGCATTCTCTGGATGAGTTCTGCGCACGTAGCTGCTCGCACGCGGTGGACGCTGTTGGTTTGTCTGTAGTGGTATCTGCTGTTGAGGCTGGGCAGGATGCGTTGCTTCAAGGGCGGCTTCGATTTCTTGCGTTGGCGGGACTTCCTGTAGGCGTGGCTCGGTTCGTGCCTTGCGCACAAAAGCTTGCTGGATCAGCTTTTCGAGTATGGCGCTCTCGCTTGCCCCTGCGACGCTAGCTAAGCCTGCTAGTTGGTCGCCGGCCTCTTTGCTGATTGTGACTTTTCTGGCTCCTTGCTCTCTTTGTTTTTTGCGTGTCTTGGCGGCTCGAGCAGCTGCCTTCATGTCTTGAAAAAACTTCTCAAGCACAGCCGCGTGCGGTCCGCGCCTGTCTATTACTCGCTCAAAGTCCTCTCCAATGATCTCCAAGTCACGGTATCCGTGTTTGCTGTATTCGAGGTGGCGTGAGTACCGCTGGAGGCTTCTTCTCCGCTCTTTGACGTACTGAATTGCCCAGGTGAATTGATCCATATCTTCGAGATCTAGCCAGGAGAACCCTGGGGCCCGCTTCCTCGCCATGTATTCCTCCTCGTTACGTTCGCTGATGCCCATGAGTTGTTATGGGTTGCATTTAGAATCATTACGATATCATGCCGTTATGATGTCGTAATGATTACGTTAATTGTGATATAAAAATAAACAGGTGTTATTTAGGCGAATATTCTAGATACTGCATGGCATGCTTGAAGATTTCTTTGCTCTCATAGAAAAGCGTGGCTTAACATGCAACGAGCGATTCTTGTTGCTTGCTGCTGCGCTGTGCCATGCGCCTGATGACGGCTTTACCGTAGAACAGCTGTCCAAAAGGTTATCTGTCTCGCCTTACTTGGTTTCCTCTGGTCTTGTCAGGCTGGAAGGTGCGGGGCTTGTCTCGGCTCTAGGTAAAACTCATCCAGAAGATGCCAAGCCTGTGAGGATATATAGGGTTGAGTCAGAGGTCGGTGACTCAATTGGAGGGGAGTGTTGGGATGGGCAGAGCGAGTTGATCCAACTGTTGTTGTTAGGTGGACTGGCCCCAGGCGGGTTTGTCCGGCAAGATCTATCCGTTATCCGGGCGGCGGCTCATAAGTGCCCGCCGAGGCGGACGAAGTCTGAAAGTATGCTTCCTTCGATGCGCTTGGTATTAGTGATCCTCGTTGCCTTCAGCGACTCGCTTGGGAGGGTGCGCGGAGAAGAGTTTGTTTCATTGCGAACACTTTGCGCACTTTCTGTATCTCGGCTTCGGAGCCATATTCGGGATGCGTCGGCTGAGGGGGTATTGAGTGTCGTTCCAGGGGTTAGCAGTCGGTGGTTCAGGCCAGCAAAACGACATTCTGTTTTTTTTCTTGATTTGGACGCTCTGGGAGCTCCGAAACACCCAAGCAGGTTGAGCCTGTATTTCGAGGCAACCTGCGACAGGTTCAGCGCGATCTTGAGCGAGAAAGAGCTTTTGCTGGCATGCCGGTTCATCTCCGAGCTGCGGGCCTCTGAAGTTCCTGCTTTGATGCGTAGCTTGCTAGACAGTGCATCTATATTGCTTTCCTCACGCTGGAACGAGCTTGATTCCCCAGAGGCGTTTTATGCCAGTTTCGCCTGCGATCATGAGATCGCTGATATGGTAAACACGTTTCTGGTGTCCTCTGACTGTACTGACGGCATGGCGGGCTGGACTCCTGCAATGTTGGACGTACTTCATGATGAGCTAGCGCGTTTCGTTCTTGAGGTCGCGTGCATGGCCAAGCACTGGCTGAGTGTGCCTGGTCTAAGCGACCTGAAGTTTAATCGCTTGCAGATAACTCCATTCGTGTTTGAGCAGGAAGCGTATTGGGTTTGCATCCGCGCATTGGTGCCAAATCATGGTGTGGTTTCAGCGCTTTTGCTTACAGCTCCCCCGCGAGGCAGAGGCGTTTGAGTCAAGGCAGATGGACGGGCGGTTATTTAATACTGCTTCGCCACATCCTCTGAGCTAACAGAGGAGATTGCTCATGAAGATCATGCGACTTAAAGACGTAATCGACACCACGGGTCTTGCACGCTCCACCATCTATAAGTACATCGGGGAGGGGATATTCCCGAAGCCGGTGAATTTGGCACCCAATGGGCATGAAGGGCTCAACACCAGAGGTGTCGGATGGGTTGATTCCGAGGTCTTTGATTGGGTCTTGGCCAGAATTGAGGAGCGAGATGTCAGCTTGGATGGTGCGCTCAAGCCTCAACGCTTAAGCGTAGCAGGGTAGTGCCGTCATAAAAGCCACGACGGGCCAGTGTCCGTCGTGGCTTTTATGACGTCGTGTTGGGGCATTACTGGGCTGAACTGCGCCCGCTCGAATGACCGTGTGTTTCGGCGGGGCGGCGTAACACCAAGTTATCCTCAAGCGCTGCCCTAGCCTCAGGTGGTGGCGCTGCTGTACGTGTCACATCAGCTAACTTGTCAGTGAGTGTTCGTCAGGTTTTGCTCCGCCCCATCGTGACTTTTTCCTCCAGAGTGCTTGCTACGCTGGGCATCGGCTGTCGGTCGGGATCGGGATCTATTTATATACTCTATAAGCAGTATTCGCCTGATAGTGCTGGCAAGGCTATCCCATACACCTACAGAGCCATAGACAGGACATCGATACCCTACAGATCAACCAGGTATCAGAACTGCATTCAGGTAAAAAAATACTCTTCTCACCAGTGGTATGTACCTCAACAGGAGACATACCATGCACTACACATTCAACGACTACACACCCACCATTTCCCAAGCAGAAGTCAGCTTCAAGATCGATCAGCTCGTAGACGATGCTCTACGCAGAGGTGAATCGGCCTACATCCCACAATCACGTCCAGACAGGCCATACCGCAAGACGATGCTAGGGGCGGATCTGGACTACCTCAGTCAAATGCTCGCTCTGTTCGATGGTCGAGTGGATTACGACCACAGCGAGAACCTGGAACTGTTCTACGACGCTTGCCAGGACATCAGGCTGGAGTACGACGAGGATAGATACACCTGTCCTGATCCAGAGGTTGGCGGTAGCTACCTGTCAGAACCTGAGACGATGAACCTGCTGCTAGACCGTATCCGTGAGTTGAGTAAGCGTGAACGGTACAAGCGCAGGTGTGCAGACCGTCGATACCAGGCCAAGCGGCAGAGTGAGGAGGTGCGAGAGCTAGTCAACAAGGTGATGGCTCGTTACGCCAGGACGTTGGTGCTGAGGCTGAACTTCTACTACCGGGAGTCCGCCAGACTGCGACTCACCGTCGAGCAGGTGTTTGCTGACATGAACGAGCTGGTCAGGGCTCGCAGGACCAATCCCGCCTTTGACCATCTGGTGGGCTACATCTTTCGGGTAGAGCAGGGCGAGGATCGGGGGTTTCACATCCATGCAGCATTCTTCTTCAATGGGTCAGAGCGTTTTCGTCAGTTTCACGTAGCGGAGCGTATCGGTGAGCTATGGGAAGCGATTACCAAGGGTCGAGGGTACTGGCATGACAGCGGCATGGAATGGGTAAAAAGGGGCGGTAGCGATGAGGATAGAGGCACTGGCATGTTTCAGCGCAGTGATGAGAAAGGACGCTACGCAGTCATGGAGCTGATGACCTACCTGGTGAAGGACAAAGGGCAGCACCTCAGGATCAAGCCTGCTGGTGCCAGAACGTATCGGACGGGATGCATACGCTAGCTGCCAGCCCGTACCGTCCATAGTTGATCAAGCCTGGTGGTGAATGCAGGGCTCAGGAGCTGGCGTTGCATTTGCCATTCTGACTGGGTGGGAACACGTCCAGGGCGGATAGTCCCTTTGCCCCAGCGTTGATTGATCTGATCCATCGTCTGCATCAACTGGTCGGTACCTGCTGGCTGAGTTGGTGCGAAGAGGTCAGGGGTGTATTCATTGCGTTGGCACAGGTCCATGAGCATGACGGATGCCTTGGCGTAGGCTGGGCCTGCCTTGTAGATCTGATCCAGGCCGGCGATGGCTGATTTAACCAGCAGGCGGGTATCATCTGTTGGGTAGGGCAGATGGCAAGTCACGCTCAGAGATACGCGCTCCTCATTGGTGTTGAATAGGCCGGTTCGGATGCCCACGTGCAGCAAGCTGCAGAGGGACTGCTGCTGACGGAGTTTCTCTCCAGCTCGGGTGGCGTAAGTGGCTACGGCCTCCCGCAGTTCATCCAGCGCGTGGACACGATGACCGAAGGAACGGCTGCAGCAGATTTCTCGTTTGGCTGGCGCTTGAGGCTCCATTTCTAGACAGGCGACACCGAAAAGCTCGCGAGCTGTCTTCTCCACTACCACGCTGAAGCGCTTGCGCAGCAGACGGGGATCAGCTTTGGCGAGATCCCACGCTGACTTGATGCCCATATCCGCCAGATGCGCCTGCAGTCGGCGACCGATTCCCCAGACCTCACCAACAGCCATGACCTGCAGCAAGCGATCACGCCTATGCGGCTCCCGTATATCTACCACCCCACCAGTCTGTCTTTGCCAGCGTTTTGCTGCAGCATTGGCGAGTTTGGCGAGCGTCTTAGTGGGGGCGATACCTACACCGACCGGGATACCAGTCTTCTGCAGTACTTCGGCGCGGATATCGTGTCCAAGTTGGAGCAACGGTTCCGGCAGGCCGGTCAGGTCAGCAAACGCCTCATCAATGGAGTACACCTCAACTGCCGGCAGCCGCGACTCCAGCAGGCTCATGACACGCTCGCTCATGTCACCATAGAGGGCGTAGTTGCTGCTGAAGGCCAGGATGCCGTATTGCTTCAATGTATCCTTTATCTTGAAAAACGGCTCACCCATGGCAACGTAGGGCTTTGCATCGGCGCTGCGAGCGATCACGCAGCCATCGTTGTTGCTCAGCACCACAATAGGCGTTCGGGCCAGGTCAGGGCGAAATACCCGTTCACAGCTGGCATAGAAGGAGTTGCAGTCGATCAGTGCGTAGCTCTTATTCATGCCTTGTCACTGGTGCTGTACCAGCGAATGCTGTTGCGCACCACGCCCCAGATCAGCAGTTCATCGCCCTCGAGAATGTAGCGGGGGGCGTAATCGGGGTTTTCCGATAGCAGGATGACTTGATGGCGTTGGCGATGCAGGCGTTTGACGAACACTTCTCCATTCACTGCCGCAACCACAATGTCGCCATGACCTGCATTAAGGGCCCGGCTCACCACCAGCACATCGCCGTCATGAATACCCACTCCCGTCATGCTGTTGCCTGACACTCTGACCAGATAGGTGTGCGGTGCATGCACATCCAGTAGGGTGTCCAGTGACAGTTTCTGTTCCATGTGATCGAGTGCAGGGCTGGGAAAGCCAGCGGGCACCGACGCGTCGAACTGACTGATCAGGTGGGTTGATGGTGTGAGCATGGCGATGAAGGTGGCGTTTGACATTCTGAAATCTGGTAGCTGTATATAAATACAGTATTACGGCTTTGGACGTCTGCTCAAGCGCTAATTTGTTTCAGCGCGGCGGTTGGCTTCCTGCTCGCGTCTTCTGCGCTAAATAGCACTCAGAGTCGGGCGTTGAGAGGGCAGGTTTTGTTTGTGCGGGCTCACGCCGTACTGAATTTGGATGCCGAACTGCTGAATGCAGATTGGCAGCGGGATACGTGGATCGGCTTGAGGCTACATTCTCGGCCGCGGCTAGAGCAAGCGAGCAACATCCTGCGCGTGAGTGAGCCGGGGCTGGCTGCTAATTAGTCAATCAGCACGTATCTCAGCCCACTTTGTTCGCTGTGGTGGTGCTTACGTGCTCATTGACTACTCGATTTGTCTCCTACACTCAGGCGAGCGCCCAATTCCAGTGAGACCGGCAACCCCCATTTATCTTCCAGTTGAATACGCAGTCGTTCAAGATCGCTGCGATGGAGCCACTCCTCAGAGATAAGGTCGCCGCGGACCAGCAAGCTACCGCCCTGACGGTTGATCTGCAAATTACCAAAATTGATGGGCTTGTTGTTGATCAGCAGGCCATTGCGACTCAAGTCTCGCTCGAATTGCCAATGGCGGTTCATGTCGATAAAGGCCAATGTCAGAGGAATCGATACCACGAGTAACAGCGCCGTCGAAATTACCAGCCCACGCTTTGCGCGTATCAGTGGTGCATAGCCCAGTACCAGAAAGGTCAATGCGGCACTTAGGGCAATGCCGACCAGGTTCGTTATAAACAACAGCAGTGCGCCGCTAAAAACTTCCCACTGCCACCAGCCGATACCGATGCCTGCGACCGACAGTGGTGGGACCAGCGCAACGGCAATTGCCACCCCGGGCAGGCTTTTCATGACGTTTTCGCGCGCATGCGCATAGCCGCCGGCAATGCCGGACGCGATTGCCACTCCCAGATCCAGAAGGTTAGGGTGCAATCGCCCAGCCATTTCGGGAGTGATGCGATCAATGGGGATGAGAAGCGCAATTAGCGATGCTGTGCCGAGAGCGAGTAACACCCCAATCCCAATGGTCAGCAGTGAACGATCGAGCAGGGTGCGGTCGCCACGTAGTAGGCCCATCGCCAGTGAGATAATCGGTGCCATCAAAGGTGCCAGTACCATGGCCCCGATGATCACCGCTGCACTGGATAAGAACAGGCCGAAGCTAGCCACCACCACGCTAAGAATCATCAGCGCGATGTAATGTGCGCGAGCTTGGGCGTTTTCCCGCAGTAGCAAGAACAGGTCCTTGAAATCCTCCTCCAGGGCTCGGGTGAACAATGGCAGGTGGCGTTCGATCATCTGCAAGCGACTCTCATTGGTCGGCAGGTTATCGACCCTCATCGTGTCTTTGCTTTCCTGTCTGCTTGGCTGGTTAGCTTGAAGGATCTGGCCTGTATTGATGCGTACAGCTTCTGGATACAGCTCCAGTTCCACTGAGTCTGCATGCCGCTTACGGCCGTCAATGTAGTATGTGAAAGGCCGTGGCGATTCCAGTTTGAGGTATTGGCTCTTTATGTAGCTGACTGCCGCTGGCAGGCGTTTTACTCCTTTCTCGCCTTTGATGACGGCCATCAACAGGAAGGCGACATACTCGACCACCGACTTTGGCGCGATAACGATGGTCGAGATTTTGCGATCTTGCGCTGAGATACTGGTATTGATCAGCTTGGCTGCTGCGCTGTTGAATTCATTCTCGATTGAGACCAGTCCTGTGATGGCTGTCTTCAGGACGACGTCCTTGCCTGTCGTCAGGGTAATCGGGAACGGCTTGATTTCCAGCAGGTTGCGCAGGCTGCTCCAGATCAGAGCCAGCCAGTACAGCAGATGTTGCCAGTGAGAGATCCTCCGGTTCTGGTATCTCTTGCTGCGCTGGTCCAGAAATGGGGTTGCACCCAGCATCATCATGCCCAGCACGATTTCGTTATTGCAGCGCACCACATCCAACGCACTAGAACTGATGGAAAAAGCCAGCGCCAGAGCCTCATCGCGCTTCGAGGGTAGGCCGAACCAGCGGTGCAGGCGGCTTCCAGGGTTGGCCGGTATGATGCCTAACGAGAAACTCAGGCGTTTAGCCAGATTGACGTACTCGCTGATGTCCTCATCTTCAACAACGACAACAACATGCTCGGCGTTTTGCAGGCTTCGTTCCGGCTCAGTCAGAAAGCGCTCCTTGTTAAATTCGTGGAGCAAAATCCCGCGCTCTGCCGCAAAGGCGCGAATATCCGGCATCCGCGCTTCGTGGGAAGCGGGGTAAACAAGCAGAACCTGTTGATGAAGTGTCACGTGGGTAGGTCCAAATGGCTTTTTGGGGGGAGCGAGTAATTATGCGTGATGGCCAAGCGCGAGTGAATGGGGTGGCGCTGTTCCAGGCCCTGATCGCTGCAGGTATCTGCTACGGGTTTGCAGTGCTACCCGTGAGCAGATCTCTACGAGCGTGTTTTACTCGGTACATCTCCCTATCTGCCTGCTCCAGCGCTTCGGTAACGGATGTACTGTCCGGCGTAAGTGCTACAACGCCAACGCTCGCTCCGGGATAGGGGATACGCTCCCCGTCCTCCAGTGTAAAGGGGCCTTGCGTTGCCGATGTGAGCCGGTTCTGCAGGGCCTCGCATGCCGAACGGACTTCGTTGTCCACGTCGTTCTGGTTCATTGCTGGCCCCAATGCCATGACGATGAACTCGTCTCCTCCGGCACGCCCTACGATATCGCTGCTCCTGAGACTGTTTTGAAGGTTCTCCGCGACCGTTTTCAGTAGGTGATCTCCGGCGAGATGTCCGTAGGTGTCATTCACCTGCTTGAAGTCGTCCAGATCGATAACGCTCAAAAGCGCATATTTGTGTTCTCTGGCCGCCAATGCCAGCAGATGCTCCAGGTCGCTTTGGAGGGCTCGGTGATTTGGCAGGCCAGTCAATGAGTCGGTCAACGCCAAATTCGCTAGCGCGGCGTTTCTTTCTCTCAATTCATCGATCAGGCGCTCTCGTTCCAGTGCGTAGGTCAGCAGCTCGGATAGTAAGGGCAGCAATATTTCTACGTCAGGTTGAGCAGGGACTTGCCTGCTGCTGGCAGCGCATACCGTGCCGAGTAGCCTGCCTGTTTTTGAGCGGATGGGGGTGCTTAAGTAGGTCTTGATTCCCAGCGCTGCGGCAGCGTCTGAGTCACCCCAACACTCAGAGACGTCGTCGGAGTAGAGACGATTCTCTTCGATAGCCCGTTTGCACAACGTATCTTCCCAGGGCACGCTCAGCCCTTCAGGAATGACCATCGATCCCTCATTCAGCGCATATTGGACATACTGACGACCACGATCAATATCGATGATCGTGAGATAGGTGGATTCCATCCCGGTCACCTGGCTTAGCAACCTCAGCATTGGGCGGGTAAGCTGCTCCAGTCCTTGGGCGTTTGACGAGATTTTTAGTTGAAGTGTCGATGTCTGGTTCATTACAGCTCATCCTCTCGTTAGACGATAGAGCCCCACAGTCAAATTAGATTATGAGCTGATTTGACTGCCAGCAAATATGGCGTTCGGCCGTTGTACTTGGATTTCTAGCTTGGAGCGGAGGAACCTTTGGATCTTAGGCGGTTGATAGCAGTATAGTATTATTCGCCCCTAGTATCGTAGTTGCTCGTCCTAGGCTTGGGCAAACCTGATCGATACCGTCTTTGTGCATACCTTTGCCTTCTTGATCTTCAGGAAAAAGTAGTCGCTATCGCGACAGCCGTGGGCCATGCGTTTGGTGACGTTGATACGGTTGTTCACTCCTTCGGGTACGCTGGCGTTGAGTCGATAAAAGCGCGCTGCTAATTATGCCTCGGAGGTAGGCGCTTGGCGAAGGCGATCAGCGGTTTGATGCGCTTTCGATGGCCGTGCGGCAATACTTCTTCCAGCGCCGGGTCGCTTCATTCTCATCCGGCGCGTACCAGAGCCCTCTTAGCTGAGTCTTGAGCAAATACGCCGTGCCCAGAGGGGCGCCGGCCGTAAGTAACTCGTCGAGTTTGATCGCGTGCTCGTCACTCAGATTGTCGCGGTTTCGCAATAGCAGCCAACGACTGCGTTTGATCACTCGTCGCACAGCGCGATCCTCACGCAACTGATTGGCTTGATCGACCCGGACACGGTCGATCACCTCTCGACCAAACTTGGCCTCGACGTGGAAGAGATCGTAGACGACCGTATCGCTCGGGCAGCGGCGCTGGACTTCCAGGTCCCTCGCCGACCCAATGCACGTGCTGTGTGTTAGCACATATAACCTCAATGGCGCAGCGATGACCCTTGTAGAGGGCAAACTCGTCCATGATCAGACGACGTACCCTGCTCAGATCCGGCGCCCGCACCTCTCGGGCACTATGTTGGTGGTCGATCGCCTTGATCGTTTTCCAGTGCAGCTATAGGAGCTCTGCGACTTGGTTGAGAGGCAGCAGTCGAGCAGGGGCTTTGACCTGACTCGCCGCCGTTATCTTCAGTTCCCGATAATCCGCGAAGAACCGTTTTTTCTTGTTCTCAGTGAATGACTAAGTTTCTTGCTTTGACGCACTTTCATAAATAAAAAAAACACCCCAGTCTGGCCCGAAGGCCTCTGAGGTGCTTATGCTCAGTAGACCCCGCTGCACTGCAGCGTGGCTTGCACGTTGAACCTTATGAACTCCTCGCTCGGAGCGCCAGTGCGTTTTACGCGTTCCAGGTAGGACAGGTCATATTCCTGAATCACCTTGTCAAACACGCAGCTACATACCTCTTTACCTGCACCACCTTGAGCGCAGCCTGAGAGAAACTCCCCGCGCATCTTGTCTTCCGGGCTAGAACAGCCCGATGCCAGTACGCTCAGTGCCAATACCGCCAATAGTTTATTTTTCACATCCTTGCTCCTTATATGCGGGACAGGACCTGGGACATGCCTAGCATCACGCCAATACCCATGCCGATCAGCTGAGGACCCGCGATCCAAAACAGCTTGGTGAACACCAGGCTGAAGAACCCGCCGGTAGTGAACACGGCAGACGGCCGCGCAAAGCGGCAGATGGCATCACCCAGCAGCGCACCGCCCCAGCCGAGTAAGGTGCCCACCAATACCGCGAAGGCTTTGGCGAAAAAGCCAGCACGCAGCACCATGCCGGAGTTGTTGAACGTTACAGCGAAGATGGCGAAGGCAAAGGCTGCCAGCGCCCAGCCGAGCACTTTGACTGGGACTGGCAAGGTGTCGTCGATGTAATCGTCTTCGTCGTCCTGGGGATCTCGTCGGTCGAGATTGTTCTGTTCCATACAGCGGGCTCCTTTTGAGCGTTATTGGAATAGGTGCGCCTGGTCACCAGGCGGACTGGCAGGTGTTTTCCGGGTGGTTGAGCGGCTTAAGTACGTCTATGCCGGTCGTGGGCAGCGTGACGGTTTGCCCGTCCTGGCTGATCTGCAGGGTTTGGGCTGTTCGCAGGTGCTCCCAGAAGCTCGGGAAAGATTGACCGCAGATGCGGCACATGGTGTCGAACGGGTTGCCGTACTCGGTGCCATCGAGGATGACGTTGAAACCGGGATCGTTCTTCGAGCTGTAGGACTGCCCGTGGATCTTGGCGTAGGCATGGACATATTCACCGTCGCTGCCAGGGCAGGCGATGTACAGCTCGTTCCCGGATTCATCGGTGACCGTGTACTCGGTCGTGCCCATGCCGTAGCCGCTGGTCCACTCGGCTGCCGTGGCGGGAATACTGCTGAAAGCCAATACGCTGAGCAGCGCGCTGGCGCGGAGAGAGTGCTTCATGGCGTCCTTTCCTTTTCTAATTAGTGGAGTCAAAGCGTAGAAATTGGCGTCAAATCTACCTTTGGAGTTGATTTTCATCGTTTCAAGTCCTTCATGTCAATCGGTCGATGCCCAACCATTCAGGTCGGATAGGAGGGGGTATGGCCAAACCAAAAAACGCCCTGACCGCGAGCATCGGTCGGGCGATTGCGCAAAAGCGCAGTGATGCGGGGATGACGCAGGACGGTGTTGCCGGCAAGTTGGGTATCGGCATTGAGGCGGTCTCGCGGATGGAGCGGGGCATTGCTATGCCATCGGTTGCCCGCCTTTATGAGTTGGCTGCGCTATTTGGTTGTGAAGCGGTGGATCTGCTGACAGAGGGGAGCCCGCACGTCGACGATCAGGTGCGTAACCTGCGCAGCATGCTGGAGCCACTGGACACCGCAGATCGGGAGCTGGTCATGCGTCTGGTAGCGCAACTGACCGAGCGCCTGAAAACTAAATAACCGAGCATTACCCCGGCGTTGGGTCGTCGGGCTCATCCATCAGTAAAAAGCCGCAGTTCAGGCACAGGCTGTCGAAGGTGCCGAGCCAGTGCTTTGCCACGTTGTCGGCCAGTGCCTCGCCTTGAGCCGTACCTTCTGTCAGCAAGGGCGTTGGCTCTGCCAGTAATGCCACCAGCTTTCCTAGCGGCTCCCACGGTGAGTTGTTGGTCGGCGCGTCTTGCTGGCGCTCAACATGAATACGCAACAGCACATCCAGCACCCCGGCCATCACGGCCAGGGTGCGTAGGTTCTGCCGATGAACCAGTGTGGCGCTGTTGCAGATGGTGCAGGTCTTTATCATTGCTGGATCTCCTTTACGGCTGCGTTCAGATCAACCCGCGCTCGGCAAAACTCACCGCTGTCGTGCCACCAATCACCAGGTGATCGAGCAGACGTACGTCGATGGTTTGCAGGGCGGTTTGTAGGCGGGTGGTCAGTGTGCGGTCGGCCTGGCTGGGCTCAGGCACACCGCTTGGGTGGTTGTGGGCGAGAATGACGGCTGCGGCATTGGCATTGAGTACCGCTTTGACGACTTCTCGGGGATAGACGCTGGCGCTGTCGATAGTGCCGTAGAACAACCGTTCAAAGCGCAGCACTCCATGCTGGCTATCGAGCAGGATGATGCCGAACACCTCTCGCTCCTCGTGGGCCAGTTGAGACACAAGGTAGTCGCGGACCAGGTTCGGGCTAGTCAGGTAGTTACTGCGATGAAAGCGGGCTTCCAGAATCGACTGGGCCCAGCTCAGGACTTCGGTTTCGGACAGTTCAATGCCTGCTGTCGGCATCAGGGCCGATGGCGCTGGTGAGTTGGTCATGGTGATCTCCGGATATAGAAAAACCACCCGCTCAGGCGCTGGCGGGTGGATTGGCTTGTTGCAGGTTGTGAGTACGTTCGAGAATCAGGTCGTGCAGGGTCGGCTTACCGTTGCGGCTTCGACGGCTGCTGTACTGCGGCGCGGGCTTCTGAGACGTAGCTGCTGGCGCTGACTCAACGACCGATTGCTCTGGATAGAACTCCTCCAGTACCAGATGCGAGTCTTCTTCACTGTCTTCAAAGGCCCCATTGACCAGACCCATGCGTGCGGCGGCATCGAGTGCTTGTTGATCAAAGCCGGCATCGCGCCTTGATTGATCTAGCTGGTGTGCCTGAGAGAGGGCTTCTTCCAGGCTCAGGCCACTACGCAGGGTCAGATCCACGTAGTAGATCGGTGCACCGTGACTCTGCCGGGTCGACTTGCCTCGCAGACGAAGCTCCAGCGGCAGGCACGCCAGCCGATCTCCAGACAAGGCCTGCAGGTAACTCAGTCGCGCCGACAGAGTACGGATGCTGTTATAGCCAGTGGTGCGAAACACAAAACTGCCCAGCGGATCGTCATCGCCAATGGCGACGTTCAAACGACCGTAAGGCTTGCAGTTGCCACCAGGTGCCAGCGGGCAACCATCCGGCGAGGGGCAGGGCAGGCTTTGAATGCCTTCGGCGGTCGAGCGCTTGCACGACTCCCCGTTACCGACACAGAGTGGCCGGCCACTGTTGCGGTCAAACAGGCTGTATTCAGCGCGGAAGTTCAGCTCCGGATCGTTGAACAGCAAGCGCACCGGGATGCTGCGAATCTTGCCGCCTTGTTCCTTGCGCAACAGTTCATCGAGTGGATGGGGCAGCCAGCCATCGCGGGTCTGCACCTGTGAGGTGATGGTGAACTGGTCGTCTTTCTCCGGCAGGCGTTTGCCGTTCTTCTCGACCACTTTGCCGATGGAGATACGCCCGAGCACGGGCGGGGTGATTGCCAGGCCTTTGATCATGGGAATGCTCCTGTCAGAAACAAAAAGGCCGACGCCATAGCGGCAGTCGGCCTGAAGGGGTGTGATGGGAGATAAAACAAATCAACTGACCAGAAAGCGCCGGCTGCCGGGCTTGTTGATCTGGTACTGCGTCTTGAGTGCAGGGTGGTCCTTGAACAGGGCGTCGAGGTCGATGCCCGTCCCATCCTTGGACTTCTTCCAACTGATGCTGCCGCTGGCGAAGAGCGCCTTGCTGGCACTGCCCATGGCCTGCTGCAGTGACTGTTTGAGCTCGGCTTCGCGCTTGCCCAAATCACTCAGGGATAAGCGCACCTGCTTGAGCTCATCGAACGCTTCCGACAGGGCTGTATCAGCGGAAAGATCCAGCTGCTCGCCATCGTCAGCGGGGTAGAGCAGACGCAGCGCCGCTTCTGCCGAATCCGACCCATCCGCTGGTGGTGGAGTGTCGGTCTCAACGTAATGCCAGAACTGGCGTTCTAACGCGATCAACTGCTCAATCAACGCCTCGTCACGTTCGATGCGATAGACCTCCAGTTGCTGACCGCCGAGCAACACGGCTACATCCGCCGCTTGCTTACCAGTGACAGCCAACTGATGCATGACCTGCACCTCAACGTACTTCGGCACACCGTCGCGCCACAGGCGAGCTCCGTTCAGACCGGCGGTTTTGCATTCGAGGATCTGGACCTCGTTGCTGCCAACCACCTCTCGGTCGATGTTAGCCAGCATCCAGGGCACGTCCGGGTGCTGCAGTACGGCATTGACCTTGCGCACCTTGTTGCCGGTGCGGCGCTGGTACTGGGAAGCGACAACCGGCTCCAGCACCACACCCCAGAACACCGGGGTGGTGTCGTCATCCGGGTTGGGTTTGGCCAGGCCTACGTCACGGTTGGTTTTCTCCAGCCAGAGTTCCAGCTGGGATTTGTAAGGGTTGAGACCGATAGCGGCTGCTGCATCCGAACTGCCGATACCGCGTTTGCGCACGTCCAGCCAGTCGTTGCGAGAGAGGTCTTTGGTGCTAACCAGGCGCAGGACGCCACGGCCTGCTTTGTTGGTGCCAGTGGCCGGTGTGGTTTGATGCGTGTTCATAAGCAAACTCCAGACGCACAAAAGCCCGACCAGCAGACACTGATCGGGCTCAGGCGAGTAAGTAGATGAAGGGATTGAAGAGAGAAGCAGACAAATGAGGCGAGAAGCTCAGGCGATCAGCTCCAGGGCATGATCCAGGGCTTTCTGCTTCAGGGTGGCACCTTGACCAAACCAGGCTGAGTCCAGCCGGTGATCAATGCTGCGAGCACGTTTCTCGTGGTCGACGTACTCGGTCACCGCATTGAGCAAGCCCCATGCGGTGTCTTGTGCCGACGCCAACTGCGAGCCGCGCCCTTTGCCGGCGTACAGATCCTGCACTTTCTGTAGGGCGCGGTGCTGGGTGAGCTCGCGACGATCCTCTACGTCCTGCTCGGTGTCGCAGATTACCCGCAGGAAGTAGCCAAGCGCTTCACCGGTGTTCACCTTGCGCTGGGACAAATGCTTCATGCGGTACATGAAGTCATCCCACTGAGCGACCGAGATCCCGAGCTGGCGTTTGACCGCCTTGGCGTTGAACTCAGTGTTGTGCGGCACCTTGATTGACTCGGCAGCACCGTCCACGGCAATCGCCAGGGTGTTGTTGCAGACCACCCGTACTGTCGTCGGTGTGGCGACGGTCGACAGCGTGCCATCGCAGGACGTGGCCAACAGCAGGTAGCCGTTGACCAGGTCATTGCCTTTGAGCACTGAGGCTTGCCCCGTCCGGGCCAGCGCCCAGAACTTGCGACCACCTTTGAGCACCCCGGCGGTCTCCAACTCAAAGCCAGCGTACTCGGTCAGATCCCGGTAGAACTCCAGCACGTCGAACGGCTGTACCACCTTGTAGCGCTGCGAGACCACTGAAAGCGGGGCCTTGGTGTCAGAGCGGTAGAGCACCTTTTGCTCAGGGAAGGTATGGATGCTGCCTAGGTGCGCTGCCGAGTCCGACAGAAAGCGAACCGGCGACTCTTCGATGTGCCAGTTCATCCCGGCTTCATGCTGCCAGACCTCCAGCGGTTGATGACGGGACAGCTTGCTACCCAGGCCATGCCAGGGTGTGGTGCCAACGTAGGCCATGTTTTCAACTTGATGTGCCATGGATACCTCCAAAACGGCATAGACCGCCCGAGCAGCAGAGCCCAGGCGGTAAAAGACAATGAGAAAGGGGCAAAGCGAGACGGGGAAGTACAAAGAAAGCGAGAAGGGCGGGGATCAGAAGTGCGCGTTGCAGTCGAGGCAGCGGAAACGGCAGAGCAGTTGCTCATCGAGCACTTGGCCTAAGCGCAGCCCGGCGATGCAACCAGCAAATGCACCAGTGATGGCACCAAGCACTGCGCCGGCACCAATCCCAGCAGGGCCGCCAGACGCACCGACCTGCATGCCGATGCGCAGACCGGCTGCGGCACCTGAAGCAGAACTGGCTGCTGCACCACTGAACGCACCAGCCACGGTGCCTACGGTGCCACCGATACGCTTGCCGTAATGGCAGTACACCACGCGCTGCGAGCGACAGCGCGGACAGGATTTGGACATAGAGAATTCCTCACGAGGCAGGCCAGTTGAGCGGACTGGCTGGGGTAGGCTCGTGGGAGTTATGTAGGGTTGAAGAAAATTCGAATGGAAACGGGACCACGAAGGGACGCAATGCTTGTGCTCACTGCAACGGTTCTAGCTGCTAGTGCGTGCGACGCTATCTGTCGCAACTAGCCGTTAGGATGCGCGGGGCAAGTGGAGCGCGTGGGCATATCCGGTTGCCTTGATGGCCCATTGCTTTTAGTCTCGCTTCCAGAGCATGGAAGCTGGATCGATGAGGCACGTGCTTTGCCCGATCAAAATGTAATCAAGGAGTGAATATGGAACCGACGTTACAGCGGTCAGGCCTGCTGAAGGGCCGTGGTCGAGTTGTCGTGATGGCTGTGGTTCTTCTGCTTATGCTGGTTTCTTGGTTGGGGGTGATTGACCGAGCTTCAACCGCCTACATTGACAGCTCTCTGGTGCAGGCTTCAGTAGCATTTGGTATCGCCAGGTTGCTGAATGGAACTATCTCCGTACTACAGAGTGCGCAAGTCGAAGGTAGTTTGCTGTTTTTTTCCGGCTCTATCGGCATTGGTGAGGTGCTTGATCCCTTCAATGATTTGGTTGAAGACTATTCATCGTTGATGAAGCTTTCGATTGGGTCGCTGCTTATCCAAAAAGTCTTGCTCGGCATCATCTCTGATCTGTTCTTCAAGGTGTTGCTCACGATGTCCGGTTTGTTCGTTCTGCTCAGCCTTATGCGCCCGTCATTGACAGGGTTCAACCACCTGATGCGCACCTTCATTTTTCTCGTGTTTTTGCGATTTGCGTTGGTTTTGGTGGTTGCTTTGAACGGTGTGGTTGACCATTTCTTTTTGGAAGATCAGTCCCGTGAGAGTATTGCTGTTCTTGAGGGGCTTCCGGGTAAGGTCGAGGCGCTGGAGCTACAGGCGGCGGATGATTCTGAGCAGGCGTCGGTGTCTATGGATCTCCAGAAGGCACAGGCAGAGCGCGCGGCTATCTTAACTGAACGGTTGACGGAGCTCTCGGAAGCACGGGAGCAACTGCTGTCAAAACACGTTGATGCGAAAGCACATCTGACGCAGCTGGAGTCTGAAGTCGACACTGTGCAGCGTTATATCCCCATATCACGTACGCCTGAGCATGAGCAGGCCGTAGCAGAGGTAGACGCTCTAGAAGGGCAGTTGAACCTACTTGAAGATGAGCAAGAAAAAGCAAGCGACGCTTTGGAGGCTATTCAGCGAGTGCAAAACTCTGCAGCAGAGTCCGGTGTGTCTGGTGGTTTTATGAGTGGGTTTGGCAGTACCTTTGCGAGCCTGGCTAAGCCGGATACATGGAGCACACTGCTGGATACGCTCGGCGATGCGACTAACAACATCATGCAATTGATGGCGGTTTTTGTCCTGCGAACGCTGATCCTTCCTCTGCTTTTTCTCTATTGCCTCAGCATTGGATTCAAGGCGATTTGGCGTGTTGACGCGCGCGACCTGATGAGCCGCTACATTCGTGATGGCAAGGGGGTACAGCGTGCCTGACACCGCTCCTGAGTCACTGCTTAGTTCGATCCCTTTGACGTGGTGGGTGGTCGGAGTTGCACTGCTGCTCATTTTACCGTTTGCCGTGGGCATCTGGATGGGCATGCGTCAGCAGGTCGTTGTTTATCGCAACTACTTCGATGTCATGCTCGTGGGAGGTTTGTATCTCATTCCTGCTGCGATCACGGGGTTGGCTATCACGCTTGGTGGGGGCAGTGACAATGGTGACGGTCCTAACGAATTGGGCTTTGCGTTCATTGTTTTGGCGCTAGTGCTCGACCTGTTGCTGCTGATCTTTATCCTCGTGCGGACCTGGCTGGACAATCCCAACCCACTGAAGATGCTGCTTGCTCTGTACGTAAAAATTCCTTTGGGTGTGCTGTTCTTCACACAATTCAGGAATATTTTCGGGGGCCAGCAGCCGCGGAGCAGACGCAACTCGATGTTCTGGACATTGATGATGGCGCCGCTCATTCATGGGCTTGTGCGGGACAAAAAGGGTAAGTTGCCGGGGCTGCCGAGTAGGCCCCGTTAAGACTGCGTACTGAGTTGTGAATGTATTCAGCGGCGGCGGGGCGATTGGTACTCTGTTGTGAGTCAGGGCCTATTTAGGGGGGGCAGGATTAGAACATCCTTTTAAGTGGCCCCAGGGACTGGTTCTTCACGCCTTCACTACTGGATAACATGCATCGCCCCACAAGGTATTCGGGTTATCCAGCATGATCTCGATCACCAGCGGCACCAGTTGGCCGAGTATCGCAACGCAGTCGCGCAGCTGTTCGCGGTTGACCTTCCCGTTCCAGGTGGCACCGCCGTGGATCAACTGGTTGCGTAGCGTGTAGAGCCGACTGAACACCACAGCCAGGACTGTGGCAGTGTCGCGGGAGCCGAGGGCGGTTTTGGCGCGTTGCTTGCCTGCGATGAAGCGCTGTTGCCATTCTTCGTGGCTGAGTTTGCCGTTCTGGTAATCCCAGAAGCTTTGAAACACAAACGGGTTGTCGAGCAGCACCCGGATGTTGCCGGGGAATGCTTGCCATACCAGCTTCTCCAGCGTGTTCTGCTGGTCCAGTTCGCACAGTTTGTTGAGGAATGCCTTGAAGGTTTCTTGTTCGCTCAGGCGCAGGCGCTCATCGATTTCTGTGGCGTAGGCAGCGTTGAAAGCGATCCACAGGAAAATGAATTGGCCGTCGAGATCCTCGGCCTGTTCGGCGCGGTTGAGCCAGCTGAGTGAGCGGTGAGTGCGCAGGGCAAGGTTCTCGTTGTGGGTGTGGCGTTCGGCGCGTTGGCGCTGCTTCAGGCGTTCGTAATTCATGACGTTACCTCCTGCTGTAGAGGCTGGTAACCGTTTTTTCTGGCCTGGGACAAGATCTTCTCCGCCTGTTCCGCCTGATGATCTCGCCACTCAGCCGGTTGCACTACGTGAAAGCCGGCACCGAAGCCGTGAATCCACCAGAGGGTTTGCTGGTCGTTCGGTACTGTTGCGCGTAACTCAATCCAGCCATCTGCGTCGGGCTCAGATAGCGATTGATCAACGCTCACAGGTGTTTCCCTCAGCTTCCAGGCAACGTGGTTGTTCAGCTGGGCAACAAGCACTACCGGGTCTGTTGTGACTGGCAAGCCAAAGCTGCCTTCGGTGATGTAATCCTGTACGTTGAAGTCCGGTTGGGGCCGGTACGCTTTGCTGCTGTGTTCTACCGCCTGAAAGCGATGCAGCGCCAACTGACGGATGTCATCGTGCTGGTTGATCGTGGCAAGGACATAGCTGATTTGTCCGCGTGTCACCAGTCCTTGCGGGTGGACTGTGAAGTGCTGGAGATCCTGCTTGTAGCGGCTGAGGTAGTCGACCTCAATGGCTTGCTGATTGAGCAATGCATCCGACACAGCGTCCCAAATGCCAGCTTTCACTTCTGGTGCAATCAGCGACTTGCCTTCAGGAATGCTGGAAACGCGCTTGCTCCAATGGGAGAGACCATTTGCATGCAGATTCTCAAGGTGCTGGCGTGCGCGCTCAAAGCGGTAGCTAATGTGACTGAGTGCGGAGGGCGGCAGCTTGTCTGCTAATCCTTGCTCTGCCATGACCAGCACCAGAGCCTCGACCGTATCCATCGCTGGCAGGTCACTGGCGTAGCTGGCAACGTAAGACCAGCGATAGGGCTTTTCGGATTTGTCGCAGGTAAGCGGAAACCAGGTCGAGAGCCGTTCCAAGTCGCGCTGCAAGGAGCGTGGCGTCAGGGTGAACCCTTCTTCGCTGAGCTTTTCGTGCAGGGTAGTGGTCGCGCGCTTGGCGGGGTGCCGGGGGATCATGCGCAGCAGGGCGAGGTGGCGCATCAACGTATCGTGCTGGCTCATGGCAAGTCCTTGTGTCTAGTGGCAGCGACATGAATCGTCGCATGTCGAATCTAGGATGTCACTCAGCAATGACTACGGAGTGACTGAATGAACGCAACCCTGACCAGCCATCGCACGTTTTCTACCGCACAACGCCAGGAACTGCTACTGCGCTATTTGCAGCGCGATGTATGCGGCCATCCGCGTATTGCTCTTGAAGGCGGTGACGAAGGCGAAGTCAGCGTGACACAAGCTTCTGTGTGTGGGCGTGAACGGCGATGGTCGATGCCTGCGCCAATGTCGCCTCAGGCAGAGCGCGTGCTCGGCTGCCTGCTGGCAGGTGCCGCTGGTGACGCGCTAGGAGCGCGTGTCGAGTTCCTGTCCTGGGACGAGATTCGTCGCGGTTTCGGCAACTGGGGCATTCGCTCGCTGGCGCCGATCTATGGTCGACGCGGTGCGGTAACTGACGATACTCAGATGATGCTGTTCACCGCTGAGGGGCTGCTGCGGGCTTTCGTACGTCAGCGTGAAACCGGTAGCTGCCACGTGCCCGCGGTTGTGCACCATGCGCTGCAGCGTTGGCTGCTCACCCAAGGAGTCAAACCTGCATTGAGCCCGTGCCGTGATGGCTGGCTGATCGAACAGCCGGAATTGTGGTCCCGGCGTGCACCGGGTAATACCTGTCTGTCTGCACTGATGGAAAGCCGGGTGTTCGGTGAGCCCGTGGTTAATGACAGCAAGGGCTGCGGCGGTGTTATGCGCGTGGCGCCCTGTGCTTTTTTCCCCAATCCTTTCGAGATTGCCAGTGAGACTGCGCGGCTGACCCATGGGCATCCGACAGGTTATCTGGCTGCGGGTCTGTTTGCCGATATCCTGAATCGGCTCTGGCGCCAGTCGCTGCCATTGGCCGAGGTGGTGGTGATTGCCCTGCAGGCCCACGGCGGCAAAGCAGGAATGCAGGAAACCCGCAGGCTTCTTGAATACGTGCTGCGCTTGCACCAGCAGGGCGTGCGGCCCAACCCGGAACGTATCGCCGAACTGGGCGGAGGTTGGGTTGCAGACGAAGCACTCGCCATCGGTCTCTGGTGCGCGCTGGCGGCGGAAAGCCTGGAGGACGGCATCATCATGGCCGTAAACCACAGTGGTGACAGTGACAGCACTGGCATGATTGCCGGTAATCTGCTCGGTTTGATCTATGGCCCGCAAGCCATTCCGGAACGCTGGCTGGAAGAGTTGGAGTTGCGTGATGTGATTACGCAGGTGGCTCTGGACCTGGTCGACATTCCGGCGACGTATGAGACAGGTGGCGAGGCGGAGCTGCGTCGGCGTTATCCGGGCTGGTGATCACTGTTAATGGGGGACGGACTAGAGCGACTTAAGCCAAACGCCAATCTGAAGGGAGTGAATCAATGCGTGACATCTTTGAGCTGGAGAAGCATACCGAGATCGACCGGAATCAATCCTACATCCGGTCTTACCCGCACCTGGTTGCGTGGCTGGGTGGGCGAGAACGTCTGAATGGTGGAGATGTTACCTGCGCAGCACACATGGTTTATGGCTGGATGCCAACGGTCCTGGAGTTACACGTTAGCGATGGGTTTGGTATCGATGATGCGGCGGTGCTGCTCAACATGGCTCGACGTGAGGGCAAGTTGGCTGACCCGGCAGTCGCACAGTTAGCCGGACTGGTCAATCACTCGGTTGTCGGTGCATCAAAACTGCTGCACTTCCTGAGTCCTGAGGCATTTGCCATCTGGGACTCACGGATTTATCGGTTCATCTACCAGAAAGCGCCGCATCAGTATCGAGTGAATAGCGTGAGTGAGTATCAAGGCTACCTTGAGTTGCTCAGAGACCTGCAGCGGGATGCTCGCTTCCCGTCTTTCCACGCTTCGGTTAACGAGAAAATGGGCTATCCCGTCTCTGCGCTCAGGGCGCTTGAGGTCGTGATGTTTCTTAATGGGGCAGTAAGCGAGATTTCTTCATAGCAGATCGCCCCTGCCAATCTGAAGCAGCAAATTGGTTAGATTAGCCATGCAACTGGTTACAGGAGGGAACGCAGGCGATGGGCGCAGGTGAAACCGAGTTTGATCCAGACTTCGAATCCTTGCGTCTTGGGATGCTGCTCCGGCAGTTCCCCGAGCATGCGGATGGCCGCTGCGAGGTTCGCTTTGCTGCCGATGATGAGGCTCGCCTGAGCCATGCGTCCTGGTCCACCAATATCCTCTGGTACGTACTAGCCAGCGATTCAGGCTGCAAGACGTATCTGATGGAGCTGGTGGACAGTTTGATCCGGTATCGCGCCCAGTGCGGTCATGTGCCCTGGAAAAACGGTATTGTGTACATCGACGCCGGGAGTCTGCGCATCGAGTGGTTTGTTGACGATGGTGAGGGCGCGCAGGCAGCGGATGCTTCAGGGGAGGAGTGATGGCATGAGCATTCTGGTCAAGTACATCTTCAACGCCAGCATCCTGATGCTGCAGCTGGCGACCATGGGCTACGGACTCTGGCTGGGTTTGACGGAGTCCTGGGGTATGGGGTTGTTCATGTTTGGGGTTGCGTTGTTGCTCGGTGCTGCGGCCTTTTCTGTGCCTGAACTACCTGATCCACCATCGGAGGCCTGATGACTGCTCAGATCGGTGATCTGCTTTTCTATCAGGGTGAACGGCTCACCATGTGTGATGCTCCGCTCGGCACCTACTTTCGTTTGGGCGGCGCCTATCCTGAGTTTGAACCTAGCTCCACGGCGCTCATGCGTGGTTATGTTGCCACTTGGGAGCTATTGGACGACAGGCTGTACTTGATCGCGATCCAGGGCTGGCTAAGTGATGGAGCGGACGCGTCGTTGGAGTCGGTCTTCCCGGGCTATCCGGAACGGGTGTTCGCACTGGTACTCCGGTCGCATCAGGGTCCCGCGTGGCAAGCTGCTGAAGTACGTTCACGCCGGCTACGCAAGTGTCTATGAGCGCGATCTGCTGCTCGATTTTGAACGGGGTGTGCTTGTCGCATCAACGGAGAAGCACAACGGCGTATCGGACAACCCGGATGCTCCTGAGGGATATGGTGTAGGTGCGCTGACGGTGTTTTCGAGGCCGGGCACGCAGCAGGAGACGGACGATTGACCTATCTCTACCTGTATCTCGGCATTGGTCTGCTGGTCGGTATTGGCTTCAGCATCAATGGCGCGCGAGCCTACGCTAAGGCCCCACCAATAACCGAGGTGGTAGCACAGGCCCTTGATCCGGACTGGCAGCCGCCCAAGCGGCGCTGGTTGCCTCTGATTCTGATCAGTAGTCTGATTTGGCCGGTGCTGCTTCTGCTTCCTCTGCTGGAGCGGCCGTTTGAACCAGAAACGCCCAGCCCCGAGTTCGCTGTAAACGGGGATCATCTGCTGGAGTTGCTTACAGTGGATGAAATCGAAGCCCGAGAGCGGGTTGCAGACCCGCTTGGTGCGGTGCCTGACCTGCCATTCGGGCACCTCAACACAGCCTGGCAGGATTTTCTCGCGCAGTGCGAGGAGGGGGCTGAGTTCAGACGGTTTGCGGCTGATTGGGATGCAGGCTGGTGCAAGGAGCGGCGCGAAGGCTACGTCGAGATGGTTGACGGCCAGCCGGGGCGTTTCTTTATGACGCTGTGCAGGACGCTGCCGGAGGAGTAGCCGGCAGCCACCCGCGTTAGCCCCAGAGGTTGTTGCAAATGCGTTGAACCGCAGCGTTTGCGGCTCTGCAATCAAATAGTCGCGGATCGAAGTGCCCCCCGGCCCAAGCCAGCGCCTCTTTGGCTTCTTCACTGCCCTGTTGGGAAATCACCTGCAGAAAGTCCTGATACCCCGGCACGCCACCCACGTCCTCCGGTGGACAAGCGCCTGCACCATCCAGTACCTCGCACCAAGTGCCGGACACATTGCTAGGCTCCTGTGTTTCCAGTGCAATCACGTGTTGCCAGCTGTCGCCAAAGTCATAGGTGTAGCGTACACGATCAACATGCTTGAACGCCTTTGTCAGTTTGATGCGTCGGTCATCCTGGGCATCGTCCTGCAGGTCGGCAAATTCCGGGTCCAGCGGCGTGTAACGATTGAGTCCAACCTGAAATTCATGCAGGTGGCAGCTGTGCCAGCCGAATGCCGCCTGGATGAAATGGTGAAGCTTGCGTAGCGTGCAGTCACTGTTTACCAGAATTCGACGCCATACGGGCGGCTCGATCTGCAGAGGCTCCAATTGAATAAACAGGGTGTACAGCGAGGGTTGGGTTGCCATGGGTGATCCTAGGGTTACTTGTAAAACCACTGCTGAAGTTGCTCAAGGTTGCCGACCACAATCTGCTGTGCAGTGGGTTTGGCGTGAACCTTGGTCGGGTCGATCTGGTAGCGTTGCAACACGTATTGCACCAATGCGCCTCGGGTCTGGATTTCCAGCTGTCCGTCGATCATGCCGTAGTCCGCTTCCACGATTGCCCGCTGTTCAGGCTTCAAGCGTGAGTCCGGCTCAATGATCACGGCAACTTGGGTGTTCCAGGCAGTATCTGCTTCGCGGGTGTTGTCTGACAGATCATCCATCAACTCAGGCACGCCACGGAAGCGACTTAGCACGAAGTCGCGATAGTCTCCGTTCTTCTCGCAGTAGGCCCTTACATGCCAGCGCATGCCGGTAAACACCAGCGTGTGCGGCGCGATCAATCGCGTCTCGCCATCGGGCGTGGTGAAGGACACGTATTCACATTCAAGGCGCTGACCTTCACGACAGGCCTTCAGCAACGGCCGCAGCACTTGCGGGCGCACAGACCTGTCAGGCACATCCAGCACCTCGGTATGGGCATAGGCCAATGCCAGCCCCTCGATGTGCGGTGCCCGGTCGTGGCTTTGGTTCAGCAGATGCAGGTAGGCGCTGGCGCTGTCGTCGATAAAGCGTGGTTGAAATCGCTTGCTTGGTACATAGCCCTTCAGATGCTTGTCGTACTCAAGGTTCTTCGGGGCATGCTCGGCGATGTAGGTGTTGATGTCCTTGGAGGCCTGCTGGCGGCTGATACCAAAACTCTGCATCAGGTGCTGAGTGGTCAGTCGACCCTCCCACCAGGCAACCGTTTCGATCAGGCGGTAGCGAAGGGCGAGATCCCAGCGGACGGATTCAGGGGTGTTGCTGCGTTTCATGGTGTCCTTACCTGCTTGAAAAGCTGACACATACGAGTCGCTTGTGAAGACGTGTAAATCAAGATGGCATGTTGGTTTGACTTGGCGCAAGTTTCAATGCGCTGGCAAACGGCCCTCGCGAGCATGTGACGGCCTAGGACCCGCAAAATCGCTGCTCAACGCAAACAGCGACCAAGTAACCGACTAAGTAAACGACCAAGTAGCGCGCGTTCAAAAAAGCTATGCGCAGGTTCCGGCATCCGCCTGAAAACTTGACCTGTATGCATGACCATTATTGGTCTGTCAGCTAACGCGACATATCATCCAACTGTGCTCGCTGGGAGCGGGCAGGGACGGATCCCTTGGTCATGGATGACCAGCCCAGGCGGCTCTGGTAAATGAGCCGCAGATGAGTGCGATGAACGCTTGACCGGTTGATGCGCAGCACTAACAATTCGCCGCTATGAAGCTTCTTAATACATACGACGACAAAGATGACGCCGAGGACGCGCTGGCTAAGCTCCAGGGTCGAAAGCGTCTGGCTAGTGAGCGTGACGCGACGGTGGTCATCTACAACTTATTTGGTGCTCCGACCTGGGGCAATTTTCATCGTTTGGGAATGTATCGCCTGGCTGAGCTTGGCAACCTACTAGCCAAGCGCGAGAGCTGGAATGAGGCGGATCTGGCACGGCATCAAGAGATCTTGGCTAGCCTCCAGTTAGTCGCGAAGAATTACGGCACAGAGGTCCCTGCACACTGGCTGTAATGCTGGACTGCTTTGAGTGTGCCGGGTTTGTTGCTGCTTTGTCGCATGCTGGTAAGCTAGTTTCATTTTGCCAGTCACAAGGATGTAGTCTGGCTCAGACACTCGGAGGCAACGGATGCTAAAGCTGGAAGATCTAGTCAAGGACGCTCAGGTAAGAGGCGTGGTGCCTGAGCAGATTGTTCGCATTGCGCAAGTCGAGCGCATAGGTGACGATGCCGTTACCATTATCTATCGCGATAGCCAGGGCAAGCTGGGTGAGCAAATGCTGTTTCGCTCGGATGAGATGCGCCTCGAGCTTGCCCAAGCCGGCCGGCCATGGGGGTTTGATGCTGCCGGCGATGACTTCAAGCTGGGGCTAGAAGCCTATCGGATCAGCCAGGCCGCATTGTTCGACCCGATGATGGCCGTACACACGTCCAACGTCGACCCGCTACCTCACCAAATCTCTGCCGTATACGAGTGCATGTTGCCGCGCCAGCCGCTGCGCTATGTGCTGGCGGATGATCCGGGGGCAGGTAAGACGATCATGGCGGGTCTTCTCATTCGTGAGCTTCTGATGCGAGCAGACGCACGACGCATTTTGATCGTCTCGCCAGGCTCGCTTACCGAGCAGTGGCAGGATGAGCTGCTCGAAAAGTTTAGCGTGCAGTTCGAGATTTTCAGTCGCGAGAAGCAGGAGCAGTCCGCCACCGGCAACTACTTCGATGAGCAGGATCGCCTCATCTGTCGGCTGGACCAACTGTCGCGCAACGAGGACTACCAGCAAAAGCTGCAGAACACCCACTGGGACCTGATTATTGTCGACGAGGCGCACAAGCTGTCGGCGAACTATTACGGTAACAAGGTCAATAAGACCCGACGCTTTGCGTTGGGTGAGCTCCTCAGTTCGATTACCCGACATTTCCTGTTGATGACAGCCACACCGCACAACGGCAAGGAAGAGGAGTTCCAGATTTGGCTGTCGCTGCTTGATGGTGATCGGTTCTACGGTAAATTCCGTGAGGGCGCTCACAAGGTCGATGTGTCGGACATGATGCGGCGCATGGTCAAGGAAGAGCTGCTCAAATTCGACGGTACGCCGCTGTTCCCTGAGCGGCGTGCTTACACCGCCAGCTACGAACTCTCGTCGCTTGAAGCGTCCCTTTACGAGCAGGTAACGACCTATGTTCGTGAAGAGATGAACCGTGCGGACAAGCTGGATGGTAGCAAGCGCAGTACGGTTGGCTTTGCGTTAACCCAGCTCCAACGGCGCCTGGCGTCCAGCCCTGAGGCGATTTACCAGTCACTGAAACGGCGCCGCAAGCGCCTGGAGTTGCGACTGGAAGAAACTCGCCTGCAGGCACGCGGTCAGGCCCTAAGCAAAGGCAACCACGTTGCAGAGACCTTGGGCGAATATGTCATCAAGAAGAAGCTCGATTTGCCGGACAGCCTTGACGACATTGACGACGAGCTCAGCGCAGAAGAATACGAGCTGTATACCGAGCAGGTGGTAGATCAAGCGTCAGCAGCAGAGACCATTCCAGAGCTGGAAGCAGAAATCCTGATTCTCAAGGATCTTGAGCACCAGGCACTGCAATTGGTGGAGTCGGGCAGCGATCGAAAGTGGGAGCAGCTCTCCAGCCTCTTGCAGGACAAGCCGGAGATGTTCAATGCCTCTGGATCTCGACGTAAGCTGATCATCTTCACGGAGCACAAAGACACGCTCAACTACCTGGTCATCCGCATTCAAAACATGCTGGGTAATCCGGATGCGGTCAGGGTGATTTACGGTGGTACCAACCGGGACGAGCGTCGCAAGGTACAGGAAGAGTTTCGCAATGATCCTGAGGTAACGGTGCTGATCGCGACCGATGCCGCGGGTGAAGGCGTCAACCTGCAGAATGCCAATCTCATGGTCAACTACGACCTGCCATGGAACCCGAATCGACTTGAGCAGCGTTTTGGCCGTATTCACCGTATTGGTCAAACTGAGGTCTGCCACCTATGGAACATCATTGCCAAGGGCACCCGTGAGGGCGAAGTGTTCCAAAAGCTGTTTGAGAAAATCGAGATCGAACGGGCAGCACTCGGTGGCAAGGTATTCGATGTCCTGGGCGAAGCCTTTGAAGAAGTGTCCCTTAAAGACTTGCTAGTAGAGGCAATTCGTTACGGAGAGGACCCTGAGGTACGTGCGCGCATGACTCAGGTCATTGAAGGGGCGCTGGACGCCGAGCACCTGAAGAACATCCTGCGCCGTAACGCATTGGTCGAGCAGCATATGGGTCTGGAGGACCTTTACGCCGTCAAGGAAGAGATGGAAAAGGCCGAAGCCCGAAAGTTGCAGCCCTATTTTATTCGCGCGTTTTTCACCGAAGCCTTTACTGGCATTGGCGGTGAGCTGCGCCCGCGTGAAAGTGGTCGCTATGAGGTCAAGCACGTTCCCGCAGTTATTCGTGAGCGTGATCGCGTCATTGGTGAGAGCCGCTCGCCCGTGCTGCGTAAGTACGAACGCATTTGCTTTGAAAAACAGCACGTACGCTTGGTTGGCAAACCGATGGCCGACCTGATCCACCCCGCACACCCGCTGATGCATGCAACCACTGATTTGGTCCTGCAGCGTACCCGGCCGTTGCTCAAGCAAGGCGCTGTGCTGGTTGATCCGGCAGACGACAGTCTTGAGCCAAAGGTTCTGTTTATGGTCGAGCACAGCGTGCGAGAAGGCGCAGCCGATGAAAACGGCAGCCACGCCGTCGCGTCGCGGCGCCTGCAGTTTGTGCAGATTGATCAACATGGTGCAGCGGTTAACGCTGGCTGGGCTCCACACCTGGATTTGCAGCCGATTGACGCCTACGACCTCAAGCTGGTCGACGACGTGTTACAGGCATCCTGGCTTGCTCAGAATCTCGAGGTTTTGGCCTTGCAGCAGGCCTCCCGGCAGCTGGTGCCGGAGCATTATGCGGAAGTGAAGTCACGCCGCGAGCGCCAGGCCGATAAAACCCTGGGTGCGGTGCGTGAGCGCTTGGTCAAGGAAATCAGCTACTGGTCAGATCGCTACATGAAGCTGACTGATGACGTGGATGCCGGCAAGCAGCCTCGCATGCAGCCACAGAACGCCAAACGCACGGTAGACGAGTTGACTGCCCGTCTGGAGCAGCGCACAGCAGAGTTAACTGCGATGAAAAATGTGGTCTCCAGCACGCCTGTCGTGATGGGCGGCGCATTGGTTATCCCTCAGGGTCTGCTTGCCGCACGTAAGGGAGAGAGCCAGTTTGCTGTGGATGCTCAGGCTCGTGCTCGAGTTGAGCGCATTGCCATGCAAGCAGTGACTCAAGCCGAGTTGTCACTTGGTCATGAGGTCAAAGATGTAAGTGCTGAAAAGTGTGGCTGGGACATCACTGCTCGTCCCCCGGTAGGTGCCGACGGAGCCTTACCTGCTGATCGACATATTGAAGTCAAAGGGCGTGCCAAAGGCCAAAGTACGATCACTGTAAGCCGTAACGAGATCATCTACGGGCTTAACCAGGCTGACAAGTTCATACTGGCCATCGTGATCGTCGACGGCGAAAGCCATGAAGGTCCGTACTACATTCGAAACCCGTTCAGCAGCGAGCCCGACTTTGGAGTTGCCAGCGTCAACTACGCACTGGATGAGTTGCTCTCACGTTCAAGTAAGCCGGAGACGTCGAAGTGAGACTAGATTGCTTGCAGTTGGAGAATTTTCGCTGCTTTCCATCTTTGCAGTTGCCATTGCATCCAGAACTTACAGTCCTGGTTGCGGAGAACGGCCAGGGCAAGTCTGCGCTTTTGGATGCGATCAGGATTACGCTATGGCCTTACGTCAGCAGTTTTGAGCTGGCTCGCCCGGTCATCGGGGATCCAGCTAATTCAATATCCATTGCTGATGTTCGCCTGGTGCGAATGCCTGACGGTGATATGGCTCGGCAGTTACCCTCCAGCATCTCTATGACAGGTGATTTTGGTGTCGGCTCAGTCAAGACATGGGTGCGATATCGGGACAGCGAAGCTAAGGCCACTAAAACCAAGGATGATGGCGACACGGGGTTCATGAAGCAGTGGGCAGCAGCCATCCAGAGCCAAATCCGAGACCCTGAGAAGCCGACATTGGACCTGAACGTATTCGGCTACTACGGCACTGGTCGGTTGTGGGCTCAGAAGAGGTTAATGGAGCCGCAGCGTGGCAAGGACGATACCAAAAGTGCTGATTTCTACATTCGCACATTTGGGTATCTGAACTGCCTGGATCCAGCCTCATCCTACAAGCATTTCAAAGAGTGGTTCATCTGGGCTTTTGAGAGCTTGAGGGAGCAACAGATCAAGGCTTTGGAAGGCAAGGCCAATCGTGACGAACTGGCAACCGCAACCGACCGAGTTGGGGTGGTGCAGGCAGCGATTGACGGCTTTTTGCAGCCCATGACGGGCTGGCATCGTCTTGAGTACAGCGTGACCCGCGAAAAATCGCTGATTCTGAATCACGACGAACTGGGTTATCTGGATGTAGACCGGCTTAGTGACGGCATCCGCAGTGTGCTGGCGATGGTGGGCGATATTGCTTATCGCTGCATTAAACTCAACCCGCATCTGGGGGCTCAGGCCGCCCTTGAAACGCGTGGTGTGGTGATGATTGACGAAATTGATATGCACCTTCATCCGCGTTGGCAGCAGGTGATCGTTTCGCAGCTGCGCCAGGCTTTTCCAAAAGTGCAGTTTATCGTCACCACCCATAGCCCGCAGGTGCTTACAACCGTTCCAGCAGAGTGCGTTCGTATTTTGCGAGATGGTGGGGTATATGCTGCTCCGCCCGGTACTGAGGGCTCTGAGCCAGAACGCATGCTCAAGCAGGTGCTGGGTTTGGAGGAGGTACGTCCTGCCTCATTACTGGCGACTCGAGAGCTGAAGGAGTATCTGGCGTTAGTGGACTCTGACCAGTGGGATAGTGCTCGGGCGAAGGAGTTAAGGGATCGACTCGATGCGCTGTACCAGGGGCAGGAACCCGCGCTCCTCGACGCTGACTTGCAAATCGAAAATCGAAAATGGGAACTTGGCCGGTGAAGCGGGTAGGGAAAAGCGTCGAGCCTCAAAAGTTAACAGCACATAGGGACGCTCACCCACGTCAGACATGGGAGCAGATGCGTGCAGACGCTGCCGGCGAGCAGGTTTATAAAGCGGTCAAAGGGTTGGCTGAAACGGACCAAGGTGGCTTATGTGCTTATTGTGAGATTAGCCTTGGGTACGGGCTAGATCCACGCCGTTGTCGTGTCGAGCATTTTCACCCCAAGGCGGACACCTCTTCAGCGCATAATTGGGCACTGGACTGGCACAACATGCTGGCTGTCTGCATGGGTGGATCGTTGAAGCACGATGTTGCTCCTCACACACTAGAGCCTCTGAATGAAAACCTCAGTTGCGATGCATCAAAAGACAAGGCTATTCAGTTAGGGAAGCTGGATGAAGCGTGTGAGGGCTGGATACTGAACCCTCTGCTGCTTCCCGCGATGCCAAACCTGTTCTCTGTCGCTCGAAGCACTGGAGAGCTATCGCCGGCTTCTGACTGCAACCAGGTTGTTATCGAAGGAAACCAGCACGCTGATACGCGCTTGCTGGTGCAGCACACCATTGACATGCTGAACTTGAATTGTGATCGCCTGTGTAGTGCAAGGTTAAAGGTCATTTGGGACATAGAGCGCAACAAAAAAAGGTTGCGCGACAAAGGCCTACCCCCAGCGCAGGGGCTCTATGAGCTTGCCGAACGTTATTTTCGCCAAAACTGGCCGGTCTTTTTTACCACTATCCGTTTTTGCCTTGATGGCGCCGCTGAGCGTTATTTGGCTAATAAGAATTTTCAAGGTTGATCATGCACCCCATCAAATCCCCCAAAAAGCTCATCGAAGTCGCGTTGCCGCTGGACGACATCAACGCCGCGGCTGCCCGTGAGAAATCCATTCGCCATGGTCACCCGAGCACTTTGCATTTGTGGTGGGCGCGGCGGCCGTTGGCGGCGGCGCGGGCGGTTATTTTTGCCCAGATGGTGAATGACCCTGGCTATCAGCGCGAGCTGGGCTACGGCGTCAATAAAAAGGAAGCGGAGCTCAAGCGCGAGAAGCTGTTTGAGATTATCCGTGAACTAGTTAAGTGGGAGAACACCAACAACGAAGAGGTGCTCCAGCGCGCGCGAGACGCCATCTGGGAAAGCTGGCGTGAGACGTGTCACCTCAATCGTAACCACCCGCAGGCTGCTGAGCTGTTTAACCCGGAGAAGCTGCCGGCCTTCCATGATCCCTTCGCTGGCGGTGGCGCGATTCCACTAGAGGCGCAGCGCCTGGGGCTTGAGAGCTACGCTTCGGATTTGAATCCGGTCGCGGTGATGATCAACAAGGCGATGATCGAGATTCCGCCCAGGTTTGCCGGGCAGAAGCCCGTTGGGCCACTGCCTGCAGGTGAAAAACAGCAGAGCATGATCGACGACTGGAGCGGCGCGAAGGGGCTGGCTGAAGACGTGCGTCGTTATGGTCACTGGATGCGTGAGGAAGCATTTAAGCGCATTGGCCATTTGTACCCCAAGGTGACCATTACGCCGGAGATGGTCGCGCAGCGGCCTGATCTGAAGGCGTATCAGGGAGAAGAGTTGACGGTAATTGCCTGGTTATGGGCAAGGACGGTGAAAAGTCCCAACCCGGCCTATGGGCATGTGGATGTGCCGCTGGTATCGAGCTTTGTGTTGTCCAGCAAAAAAGGTAAGGGAGCCTATGTTGAGCCGGTTGTTGAGGGTGACCAATATCGGTTTGAAATTAAGGTCGGAAATCCACCCGTCGAGGCAAAGGACGGCACCAAGCTTGGCCGGGGAGCTAACTTTAATTGTCTTTTTTCGAATACGCCAATTCAGCCTAAATACATTTATGAGCAAGCTCAGGCGGGTAATCTTGGACAGAGACTTATGGCAATTGTTGCCGAAGGAAAGTCTGGTCGGGTGTACCTTTCCGGCAATGAGCTAAATGAAGAGGTGGCGTTGTCAGCACGCCCGGAATGGAAGCCTGAAGCGCTCATGCCAGAGAATCCTCGGTGGTTCTCCCCGCCGATGTACGGAATGAAGACCTATGGCGATCTCTTCACACCCCGCCAACTGGTAGCACTGACCACGTTCTCTGATCTGGTGCAAGAAGCCCGTGAAAAAGCCATCACCGACGCCCGCACTGCAGGCTTGACGGATGATGGTGAGGGCTTGGCGCAAGGTGGAACTGGGGCAACTGCGTATGGGGAGGCTGTAGCAGCTTATCTTCTGTTCGCTGTTAATAAAGGAGCGAATCTCTGGTCAACGGTCACATCTTGGATGAGTGATCGTGGAGCTTTCCGTGAAACATTTGCCCGTCAGGCGATTCCGATGGTTTGGGACTTTGCTGAAGCCAATCCGTTCTCCAATTCTGGCGGCAACCTGCTCACAGCAATAGATAAAGGGCGGATGGCTATTGAGTTTCTTCCCAGTCAGTTGGCAGGTGTGGTACGTCAGCAGGATGCGGCCACGCAATCTATCAGTCGGGATAAGGTGGTATCTACTGACCCGCCGTATTACGACAATATTGGTTACGCAGACCTGTCCGACTTTTTCTATGTCTGGATGCGCCGTTCGCTGCGCACTATCTTCCCGCAGCTATTCGGGACCATGGCGGTGCCCAAGGCTGAGGAGCTGGTCGCGACACCTTACCGGCACGGCAGTAAGGAAAAGGCTGAAGCTTTTTTCATGGAAGGCATGACCCGAGCCATCCACAATCTGGCAGAGCAGGCACATCCTGCGTTCCCGGTGACTATTTATTACGCTTTCAAGCAGTCAGAAACCAAGGAAGGCAGCACTACCAGCACTGGTTGGGTGACTTTTCTCGAGGCAGTGATTCAGGCAGGTTTTTCTATTGATGGTACTTGGCCTGTTCGGACTGAAGGGGCAGGGCGTATCATAGCTAAAGGCGCCAATGCCCTAGCCTCATCTATCGTCTTGGTTTGCCGCAAACGAGCAGCTCACGCAGAAACGGTAGCTCGCCGCGACTTCCAACGCCAACTCCGCGAAGAAATGCCGGACGCGCTTGAAGCCATGATCGGTGGCGAAACCGGGCAGACGCCGATTGCGCCGGTGGACCTGGCCCAGTCGGCGATTGGTCCGGGCATGGCTATTTATTCGCAATACTCGGCGGTTCTGAATCAGGATGGTTCACGCATGAGCGCGCATGACGCGCTCATTCTTATTAACCGCGCTATCAGCGAGTTCCTTAACCCAGACAGCAGCAGCTTTGATGCCGACACCCTGTTTTGTGACGACTGGTTTGCCCAGTACGGCTGGAGTGCTGGTGCGTTTGGCGTTGCCGATACACTGGCCCGGGCTAAGGGCACCTCGGTGGATGGGGTGCAGCATGCCGGCGTGATCGAGTCTGGTGGCGGCAAGGTACGCTTGCTCAAATGGAGCGAATACCCTGAGGGCTGGGACCCGCGCAACGATGCCCGCACCCCGGTGTGGGAGGCCTGTCACCAGATGATACGCGCCCTCAACCAGCAAGGTGAAGCAGCCGCTGGTGCTCTGCTGGCGCGCATGCCCGAGCAGGGCGAGCCTATCCGCCAACTGGCCTACCACCTCTACACCTTGTGTGAGCGAAAAAAATGGGCGGAAGAAGCCCGCGCCTATAACGAACTGATCGGCTCCTGGCACGCTATCGTGTCGGCCTCCCATGAGACCGGTCATCGTGATGAACAAATTGGCTTTGAGCTGTAAGGACATAGCGTGAAAAACAAGAACGTCACCATCCGTAAGGTTGTGCAGTACCTGAATAACCGGGAGTACGACGGTGGGTTTTGGCTGCCGAACATCCAGCGCCCCTTTGTGTGGGGGACTGAGCAGATCGAGAAACTGTTCGACTCAATCATGCGCCAGTACCCGATCAGCACGTTGCTGGTCTGGCGCACCCGCTCACCCATCAAGCGTCGACGGTTTATTGATGCCTATCGTGATGATGTGGCGCTTTCTGCCTTTCAGGTGCCTGAGGATGAAGCTACAAAGCTCTTGGTGCTTGACGGGCAGCAACGGCTACAGAGCCTGTATATCGGGCTCTGCGGCAGCTACAACAAGGAAGAACTCTATTTCAGCGTGCTGAGTGGCGAGGCAGGCAGCGCGGATGACATGCGCTACAAGTTCCGCTTTATGAAGCCTGCAAAAGCCAGTTTTCCCTGGGTCAAGTTCAGCTCACTGGTGTTCAGTGATGCCATGCCGCATGACCTGAGTACTGCGCTTCTGCAGCAGACGCAGGGTATGACGCTGTCGCAGGAGCAGAAGGACAGGCTGATCAACAACCTCTGGCAGGTGAAGAAGGTGTTCGCCATGGACGAGGTGATTGGCTATCAGGAGCTGGACAGCGTCGACAGCCCAGATGCGTATACCGAGAACGATGTGGTTGAGATTTTTATTCGCGCCAACTCGGGTGGTACCAAACTCGGCAAATCCGATTTGCTCTTTTCGCTGCTCACAGCTTCATGGGACGATGCCGATGAAGCCATTGAGGATTTGCTGGGCGACCTGAATGCCAGCGGTTATGCCTTCACCCGTGACTTTATCCTCAAGACCTGTCTTGTGTTGCTGGGTAAAGGCGCAGCGTATGACGTGAAGAAGTTCCGTGACGATCACACCAAACAGGCGATTGTCGCGCAGTGGAAGCAAATCTCCGCTGCGATCCGTGATGTACGAGACTACTTGTACAGCAAGACGTTTATTCGTTCAGATCACGCCTTGCCGTCCTACCTGACGCTGATTCCGATCATCTACTACCGTTTTCACTACGCGGCGCAGTGGCAGCATGTGCAGGGTGTCGATACCTACTTGCTGCGCACGCTGCTGTGCGGCGCGTTCAGTGGCCGCCCTGATGGTTTGATCGATAAGTGCATCCGTCAGATTAACCAGAGCAAAAACTTTGTCGTCGGCGAGATGTTTGACGTAATTCACAACGATGGCCGCAACCTGGATGTGACCGATGACACGCTGCTGCAAGCGTCGTATGGCTCCAAGACCATTCACCTGATCTTCAACCTCTGGTACCGCCAGTTCAACTATCAGCCGGCCTACGCGGGGAACTTGCCGCAGGTGGACCATGTGTTCCCGCAGTCGGTGTTGCGCGCAGTGAAAGACCACAACCCGCAGAGCGGTCGCCAGGCATTGATGCGCTATCCGACAGCAGTGCGCGATCAACTGGCGAACTGCATGTTGCTTACCGCGGATGAGAACGGCTTCCAGGGCAAGTGTGACAAGCTGCCAGCAGAGTGGTTTGCTGACAAATCAGATAAGTACCTGCAGATGCACTTGATCCCAGCCAGGCCCAGCCTGTGGGAGCTCGATAAGTTTGATGAGTTTATTGAGGCGCGCAAGGCGCTGATAACGGAAAAGCTTCGTGAGCTGGTGGATGCGGTAGATAGCGTTACGGTAACCGCAACTCCGGATCCGGCAACGGACCAGACGCCGGTCTCTTATGCTGCTCCGAGCGTTTCTAATACCGAGGGAGAAAGCGTGGTCGCAGAGGTTGTGGCCGAGCCAGACTTAAAAGCACCGGCGCGCGCTGAGAATACCGTTGAACCAAAAGGGGATACATCGTTAAGTGTTGTACCTACGCCGGCCGTCGATGCGCAAAATGAAACTCCCGAAGGCATGCTGGCAACGTATTTTGCGCGGATTGCTGAACCCAGTAATTACATCGCAGGCTTCCGGACCGAAGACGGTAAGGAACTGGCGCTAGAGCGCAGTGCGAAGAGCATTGTCTTGTGGACTCAACCGGTGCGTCTTGAGGGGGGTGAGTGGTCGCCCCGGCGAGTCTACGCCGCTACCTCTGCGCGTAACTCTAACTTGAATCGCAAGAACTGCCCTGCATTGCGCTTGGGCAACCCGGTACTGCACTGGAAACTGACCGACCTTGAGGAGTTGTTGGACTTCATCAACTGGTACAGCAGTGTTGAAGCAGTCACAGCAGAGGAGGCTGAAGCATGAGTTTGAAGCCCTGGCGTGAGATAGCACGCCCTCATAAAGACGTGCTCGAGGGTAGTTTCAAACAGTCTGAGTTTGCGGCTGATATTTCCCAGGTCGCCGCGGGCACCGCGCCGGCTGAATACCAGGATGCAGAGAAGTTCTTTGCGCGTACCTTCATCACTGAGGGAATGCGCTTGCTATTGTTGTCTGTAGCGCAGCGCCTTGGCGGACAGGGCGGCGATCCAGTCATTCAGCTGCAGACGGCCTTTGGTGGCGGTAAAACGCATACCATGCTCGCGGTTTACCATCTGGCCTCGCGTACCGGTAGCACCAGTGCGCTCGAGGGGATTCCGCCGATCCTGGACGCTGCAGGTATTACCGAGTTGCCGCGTGCTCGCGTCGCAGTCATTGATGGTATTGCCTTGGCACCTAGCCAAGAGCTGGTCAAAAAGGACGGGCAAAAGGTAACGACCCTCTGGGGCGAGCTAGCTTGGCAGTTGCTTGGTGAAGACGGCTTGGCGATGCTACGTGAGTCTGACGAGCAGGGCACCTCTCCGGGCAAGGCTCTTCTGGTTGAGCTGCTGCAGAAAGCTGCGCCCTGTGTCGTGCTGATTGATGAGTTGGTGGCGTTTCTGCGTCAGTTCGAACCTGGCAAAAGCTACCGTGCCGGCACCTTCGATTCCAACCTCACCTTTATTCAAGCACTGACTGAGGCCATGAAGGCTGTGCCCAACGCTATTCTGTTGGCGTCGCTGCCCGAGTCTGAGCTTGAGGTGGGTGGGTCGACGGGGCAGCGGGCGCTCAATTCGTTGGAAAAGTATTTCGCTCGTGTGGAGTCCGTCTGGAAGCCAGTGGCAACCGAGGAAGCCTTTGAAATCGTGCGTCGCCGGCTTTTCGAGTCGGCAGGTGAGCAGGCACAGGTGGAAGGGATTTGCCGTCAGTTCGCTGATTTTTATCGGGTTAACAGCAGTAAGTTTCCGTTGGAAACCCAGTCGAATGTGTATTTTGAGCGGCTGTGCAAATCCTACCCGATTCACCCTGAGATTTTTGATCGCCTGTACGAAGACTGGTCCACGCTGGACAAGTTTCAGCGCACTCGTGGTGTGCTGCAGTACATGGCGATTGTGATTCATCGGCTGTGGAACTCGGATAATAAAGACGCGCTAATCATGCCCGGCTCTATTGCGCTGGATGATGGCAATGTGCGCAACAAGAGTATTCATTACCTGCCGCAGGGCTGGGAGCCGGTGATCGAGCGTGAGGTGGATGGGCCTCGTTCTGAGCCCTACGACATCGACAGCCGTGATACACGCTTCGGTGCGGTGCAGGCTGCCAGGCGCGCCATGCGAACGGTCTTTTTGGGTAGCGCACCCGCAGGCACTGGGCAGATGGTCAAGGGAATCCAAGTTGAGCGGATTCTGCTGGGGGCCGTACAGCCGGAGCAGACGGTGGCGGTATTTGAAGATGTCATCAAGCGTTTGCGTGACCGCTTGCATTACCTCTATGCCGAGCAGGATCGGCTGTGGCTGGATACCAAGCCTAACCTGCGGCGCGAAATGGAAAGCCGCCTGCAGAACATAAGCACTCGAGAGCAGCTCATACCGCTGCTGCGAGACAAGGTACGTTCGGTATTTGCGAGCAATCACAATTTCGCCGGTATCAATGTGTTTGCCCACTCAGGCGATATTCCCGATGAGTTTGGCCACGGGCCTCGCTTGGTCGTGCTGCCCCCGAGTGCAGGGTTCAGTCGTGGCGACGGCAAAGCCGCTCAGTCTGCTGCGGAAGACATTCTGACAAAACGCGGAGACCAGCCACGCCAGAAGCGCAACCGTTTGATCTTCCTGGCGCCGGATTACGATGTAGTCAGTCGCTTGAAAGAAGCGGGTCGCGTTTTCATCGCCTGGCAGGAGATTGTTGCTGACATCGACGACGGCAAGCTCAACCTGGATGTGTTCCAAGCCAAGCAGGCGAAGAAAAATCGTGATGGCGCCGAGCAGACTCTCAAGCAGGTTGTTAGGGATTGCTACAAATGGTTGCTCTGCCCGTCAGAAGACTTTGCCGCTGGGGCACCGCGCCTTAGCTGGGAAGCGGTTGCAGTATCGTCGGCGGCTACCAGCCTCGTAGCAGAGATCGAGAACAAACTGCGTGAAGAGGAGTGGGTCGTCACCGACTGGAGTCCCGTTCATCTCAAGCAGCTGTTGGAGAAATGGTACTTCCGCGACGGCGTAAACGAAGTCAGTGCGCTGAAGGTTTACCAGGACTGCTGTAACTACCTTTACATGCCGCGGTTGCTTAACGATGGCGTGTTCAAAACCACATTGGCTAAAGGCCTTGGCTCTACCGACTACTTCGGCTTGGCTGCAGGGAAAGAGGGTGAGAAGTACCTCGGCTTTGTGTTTGGACGCGACACCATGGTTACGCTGGATAGCGATACCTTGCTTGTGCAGCGTGATACTGCTGATGCTTACCGCGAGGCAACCAAGCCAGCAGCGCCGGAGCCAGTTGACACTCGTGGCGTGGAATCTCCTTTCGGTGGGAGTGCGGGCCCAGTGGATGCTGGAGCTGAGCCGGAATCGTTGCCCGAGCCGGCCGGTGCCCCGCTGAAGACGCGTTTCTACGGCACAGTCGACATAGATCCGGTTAAGGCCAAAATGGACTTCGCGCAGATCTACGATGAGGTCGTCGAGCAACTCACGTCGCGTCTGGGAGTAGACGTGCGTATTTCGGTCGAGATCCAAGCCAACTGCCCGGCAGGGTTTGATGAAGCGCTGCAGCGTACCATCAAGGAAAACTGCAGCGTCTTGAAGTTTGCACCGCCTGATTTTGAGTGATGGTGTTTTCAGCATTTGAGTGTGGTGATACGCAGGAGGCGACAAATGAAGCAGTTGTGGCAGAAGCTGGAAAACCATCTACGTGAGCATAACCCTGAGCTGCTTGCAGACCTGAATCCGCCTGCGACGGATGCGCAGGTGCGTGAGCTGGAAAAAGTGGTAGGGAGAGCGTTACCTGCAGACTTGGTCTCTTTGCTGAAGCAGCATAACGGTCAGGGAGGTATCGCGGACTACCTCTTTGGTGATTATGAATTCTTATCTAGCGCCAGAATGTTGGATGCTTGGGCATTTTGGAAAAAACATAATGACGCCGGTCGTTTCGACCAGGAAGAAGTCACTCCCGAAACGGGTGTGACCTCAAATTGGTGGAGTGACAGTTGGGTGCCATTTGCATATAACCACTCTGGTGATTATCTGTGCGTTGACCTCGGGCCCGCCGTCGGCGGAGTGTCTGGACAGGTTGTGTCTGTTTGGCATGATGACGGAGCAAGGAAGGTGAAGGCCGAAAGTATTACCGAATTTATGGTGCAACTTTTCGGCATTTAGTCGTTTTCTAAAGGAGTGGGCGATGGATCTTGGTCTCGTTGAATTGAGGCAGAAGCGGCTTCAGATGCTATTTGACGACTGTCAGCAGCAGGTGATTTCTCAGGTTATAGGGCCCTTTGGGCTCTCTGTCGCTATGTTTGAAGACCGGAATGGTGGGAATGTAACAACCGTCCATAATTTTGAGCGAGAGCCTGATGCTATCGATGGTAGCAATAGCTACATAGCCGAGAAGGATCATGGGCATTACGAGGAGTCTCGCTCTAAGTACGAAAGAGAAAAATTTAAGCAGATCAGTAAAAAAAAGAAAGATGAGCTTAAGTCTGCTGGCGTCGATGGCTATACAGGCAAAGCTGTTGCTGCGGCGGATCTTGAGGCTGATCATGTGACTTCGCTGAAGGTGATCCACAACACCCGTAAAAACCATTTGGCTTTTGAAACGGGTGATGATTATGACAGGCTTTCAGGTGTCGCAAACGCAGATGAAAATCTGGTGGCCACCCATAGGGACGTCAATAATCCTAAAAGAGCCAAGGATATTATCGATTTCGCTAACGAGGAGGTCGACGGCACGACAAATCGGGACTCGTTAGGCCTCGATGATCAGCTCATGCTCGCAGCGAAAGGAAGGTCTGAAAAGCACCTCGAGTCTACGGCGAATCACGCGATTTTGAAAAAGCAAGCTGGGGAACTGCTCCAAACCGGCGGAAAACAAGCCGCCTTGATGGGGCTTAGGCAGTCGCTAGGCCTGCTGTTGACCGAGCTCGTCAATGGTCTGTTCAACGAGTTCAAGGTCCTCATTAAAGCAGGAGTGCAAGCGGGGAAAACGCTGTTTGAGGAAATAAAAGAGCGCTTGCAGCGTGTCATTGCTTCAGTGGTTAAAAAAATTCCTGATGCAGCATCCCAAGCTTTCCAGGGTGGCGTCAGTGGCTTTATGAGCAATCTGATCACCTTCCTAATTAACAATTTTCTGTCGACTGCGAAGCGGTTTGTAACGATCATTCGCGAAGGTCTCATTGGCCTGGTCAAGGCCTTTAAAATGATCATCTTCCCCCCGAAGAACATGACTTCAAGCGAGGCACTGCAAGCAGGTCTGAAGGTGCTCACAGGGGTGATTGTGACCAGCGTGGGCTTCCTATTGCAGGAGAGTGTGGCGACCTTCCTGAAAACATTGCCTTTCCTGATCCCTGTGGCAGATGTGGTCTCTGGCGTGCTCGTTGGCATCATGACGGGGTTGCTGTCCGCATTTTTGGCTTATCAGCTGGATAACCTGTTCGAGCGCTATCGCTACGCGTATGACGAGAAACTGCTTGATGCCATCGTTACTGATGCAAAACTGACAGATAGATTTGCCAGCGATTTGGTGACACAGGCGGAGGCGTCGCTCGGAGCTATCGCGAGATACGCTGATTCGATCAAAAGCTACCAACGCACAGGCGAAGTATTGGCTGCTGCCGGTCTGGCTTCTCAGGCTACCGCGTATAGCCTCAATCAAACTGTGGCGAGCACAAAGGCGCAGGTTGAAGATACAAAAAAAATGATCACGTATCTCGATGAAACTCAGTCCATGTTGGAAGATTTTTTCAAGGAAAAGTAGCCGCAATGAGCAGTTTGACAGGTAAGGAAATCCAGATTGTTAACGCTCTCTCATCAGCAGATTTGCCGGAGAAAATTATTGGCGAAAGCTGTGTAAAAGAGCTGATTTCTGCAGTGGTCAATGCCCAGCAAGAAGCTAACAATGCTGCGAGTCGTTTGGAAACGGTCAGATTCATCAAAGATAATAGCAACGCTATCAGCAACTGGTGGAACAACACCGAGGATAGCGTGAAGGATGCTCAGCTGAGGCTAAGCACAACAGTGGCGAATCTGAATCGCCATTCCTCGCAGCTGCTGATTTTCAATACCGCGATATCAAAGGTCCTGTGTGATCAGCAGGACGTACTTTTGCGCCAACAACGGATTCTGGAGGAGCAGGCGGAGCAGCTTAAACAACAGAACCTGGGTATTCTGACGCAGCAAGAGGCGCTCGAAGAGCAGCAAGTCGAGATTGCCAAAGCCAACCAAGGTCTCTTGGAGGCTAAAGGCGTTTCGGCTGAGCAGGCTCGTAACCTTGTCGGCTGCGTGCAGCGTGTCGAAGCGGCTGAGGAACGTATAAACCAGCTCCACTCGAACCTGCTTAGTGCTATTGATGCCCGTCTTGACCAGTCAGTCGCTGATGTCAAAGCGTCTTTCGCTCCAGCAGTGACAGGCCTTGAAGAGCGAGATAAGCAGCTTCTGAAGCTTATCCAGGATCACCAGCGCAAGTTCGTGGACAGCTCTGCCGCGATGGCTGCATGTGAACAACGCATCGCGCAGCAGGAAAAAGCACTGCCAGCAGCGGTTGCGAGCATGGAAGCAGCCATGACTCCAGTTAACGAGGCACTGATGGTTCTGCAGGGGCAATACGCCAACCTGAAAGCGCGTGTAGTGCTAGGCGGCGTTACCCTTGCTGTTGGGGTTTTGCTTTGCGCTGGACTGGCCGGCTACGCACTGCTTTAAGGTTGACAGCTTGTTGCTATTGGTTGCCTCATTTCAAGTAGGCAGTTCATTAACGTGAGCTATCGTTTATTCCCACGTTTGCCGCTTAGTTGGAAAAGAGTTGCATAGTTGTAGCATTGGTCCAGCGTAAAATTGTCCGTTCCAAGGAGGAAAATGTGGCAGGTGGTGGGGTGTGGTCGGTTAGGACCCATTGCTACGATTGCAAAGCAACCTTGTTCAAGATCGGCACGATGTGGACGTATCACCAAACAGTTGCTGACCAGGTCACCAATGTGATCTGTCCTGGTTGTGGCTCTCATTTTGATGCTGATTTCCGTTGAGTATTGTTGACCTGCACCGATCAAGTACTCACCTGACACCGGTTCAGTTTCGGGGCTGAGTCCGGTGTTGTCCGTTTGAATGCCAGTATCCTCTTAGCTATGTTTCGGCAGGCATCCTCAAAATCAACTGAAGCTCTCTCCCGAGGATTTCCCAGGCCTGCTGCTTTTCCTCAGCATAATCGTGCAACAAGTAATGCCGTCTGACCTTTGAGCCGCCCAGCAGGTGGTTCTGGCAGCGGTCGATGATGTCGAGGGGTACTCCCAGAGCCTGCATCATGGTCGCGCCAGTCCTGCGCATGTCATGCGGCGTCCACTCGCCGTTGGCACCTTTCGCTAGAACTAGGCTGTCGTCGTGATGCCTGCCGGCAAGAGGTTTGCTGCGATCCTTGAATCGACATTGGCGGTCGCCAATCAGCTTGCTGACGGTTTTGGTGTTGACGTGGGCATCGCCGGAACGGTTTGGAAACACGAATGGTGTAGAGCCAGTTTCGTGCTGCAGGCGTTGGAACTGTTCCTTTGCAAAGTCCGAGAGGAAAATGTGGTGGTCCTGGCGTTTGCCTCGCTGGCCTTTGGTGTTCTCAGCTGGAATAAACCAGCGTCCGGTTTCCAAGTCGACGTGCTTCCATTCTGCCTTGAGTAGCTCGCCAATACGGCAAAGGGTGCTTAGGCAAATCCATACGGCGCACTGAACGCGCTCGTTGACTGGTCGAATGCCGCTGTACTTGCTGCCGGCGGGCAGGGCGGTGTAGTCCTCTTCCAGTTTGATGAAGATATTCCAGAGTTCACGAATCTCATCAGGGGACAGCACGCGGTCGCGTTCTTCCTGGTAGTCATGATCGAGTAGTTTCTTCACGTCGATCAGGTCAGCTGGGTTGCCGTCAGCCATCAGCGGGCGCCAGGGTTTGCGTTTCTCGGCCCAGTGCAGCATCTGGCCTAAGTCGTTGTTGAGGATCACAACAGAGCGGTTGAGTCCGCGTGCTTTGACTTTACGCAGGACGCTGAGTAGGTCCTTGTCTGTCAGGCTGCGGATCTGAGTCTTGCCGATGAAGGGGAGGACGTCTTTCTTGAATCTGCGCTGCAGTTCGGCATTGCCGTCCTGGCGAGCGACACCGTCAGCCAGCCAGGTATCGAACAGATCCTGAACGGTCTTGCTCTCACTCGCCTGGCGCTCGGCTTCAGCGATTGTGGCAGCAATGGCGGCTTGCGCTTCGATCTTGGCTGCCTTGCGGGCGGAGGTTGGGTCAACGCCTTTGCTGACTGTTGCACGTACGTCATCACGTTCAGCACGAATTTGGGCTAGAGACTTCTTCGGCCAGCTACCCAGTCGGTGGTCACCTTTCTTGCCATCGAGCTTGAATTCGTAGCGGAAGAGTACGGTGATCCCGCGGACACCAGCACGTACTTTACCAACCAATCCGCCATCTTCCCGGAGAGTTTTTCCGTCGTCAGTCGTGGTGAGTGCTTCAAGCTGCTTGGCGGTGATTTTGGCCACTCTCTACCCCTTGTATAAAACGGTGGCTTAGAATTTTGCCCCACTTTTGCCCCACCGAATCGCTTGGCTGTCGGTGGATGTTGGTGGACGTCTGTGGATGCTAATCTAGCCTGTATGCCGCGTATTTACTAGGGTTTGTGCTGTCCGGCGACGTCTATGGGGATTCATGGAAATCCACCAAAAAATCGCATGGGGTGCAAGGGGTCGAGTGTTCGAATCACTCCGTCCCGACCAAACAATCGAAAGACCAGATCAGACTGATCTGGCCTTTTTTTCGTCTGGCGCAAGGTCGGTGCAATTCGCAGCTACTGATCTTGGCAATATCCGGGCCTGGAACCTAGTCAACTCCCACCACTTCCTCGTGAGCCCGCTGATCCCTCGGGATCATCCCTTCGCTGGCATGGTCAGCGATCTTCTATCCATCCTGAGGATGACCGTCGAGTGACCTGTTATGCCGACTGATTTGGATTGGCAGTTAACAATGCAGTCAGATGGCGCTTCCAAAGCTCACATGACGGCGCAGGGCACGTCGTAATCCCTTGCTGCAGTGTTAGGTCTGTGCACCAGCAGACTCGATCAGAACAGGCAGTAAACACTGCAGGCTGCAAAGGCGTGCGTTTCTGCAGCGTGCCGCTCAAGCTATGGCATTTGTTTATGGGCGGGTATTCAAACCGGCTGTTTGGCTCGATCCTGACTGGTCGTTTCGCTATTACCCTGTAACGTAATGCGCACGGATGACGCATGCGAGCCTGAACCTGGTAATCGCCTGAGGTTGAACGCGACCGGCGACAAAACTCAACAATTCTGTCCGCCAATGTATCTGTATCCCGCTATGCCGATATAGTGGGTCGGCTCGTCCGGTTGCGGGGCAGGGTTTTATGCTGTTCTTCAGGCCAGACCTCGCTTGCAGTAGGTAATACCAGTGTGGGATTACAGTCCGCATCGACCAATAACAATATACCTGGAAGGCTTATGTCCATGAGACCCACCACTGCCGCAGAGGGCGCAGCCCAAGGCCAACTGGCCGGCTACGGCTCCAAGGCTTATCGCAATTATGTGCTCCTTGCGCTGACATTTATCTACATCCTGAATTTCGTTGACCGCGCCCTGCTGGCCGTCGTCGGCCCTGACCTGGTGCCGGACCTGGGGATTACAGACACCCAGTTCGGGCTTCTCACCGGCTTCGGTTTTGCCTTGCTCTATACCGCCGTTGGCATTCCGCTGGCACGCTTTGCCGATGTCGCCAATCGTGTCTGGATCATGACGGTCTGTGTGGCCCTGTGGTCGCTGATGACCGCGCTTTGCGGTCTGGCGACGGAAGTCACTATTGGCTCGGTCACCATCGGCGCGTTCTGGATTCTGCTGATGTGCCGCGTTGGTGTGGGTATTGGCGAGGCTGGCTGCACACCGCCGGCCAACTCGCTGATCGCGGACTATTTCATCCCTCGAGAGCGCTCACAGGCATTGGGTTTCTACGCCATGGGCGTAACGCTCGGCACCATGGTTGCCAACCTGGTTGGCGGCTGGGTGACCGATGTGTTTGACTGGCGCACCGCCTTTTTCGTCGTCGGCTTGCCTGGCCTGCTGGTCGCCCTGGTTTTCAAACTCACGGTAAAGGAGCCGCCGCGAGGTTATACCGATCCGCCGGTCGCAGTGAAAAAAGAGCGGGCCAGCCTGGGTGAGGCGATCCATGAGCTGATGGGCAAGCCTGCTTTCTGGCTGATGACCGCCGGCGCTACCATCGCTGCGTTCTGCGGTTATGGTATCTCCTCGTTCCAGTCGATCTTTCTGGTCCGGACCTACGAGATCACTGCCGGTCAGGCTGCGATCTGGATCAACACACCGGTTGCCCTGTCAGCCGCCATTGGTACCTTTGCTACCGGGTGGCTGGCGACCAGAATTTACAAGAAGCACCCGGGCGCCATCGCTTGGGTGCCGGCGGCGGGCCTGTTGCTGTCGGTCCCCTTTTATATCTTCGCCTTCACCACGGACAACCTGTTCTACGCGGCAATCGGTTTGATCATCGGTGGCTTCGTCAAGTATGGCTACCTGGCCGCCCAGTACACCATCGGCCAGGGCGTGGTAAGCATGCGGGTACGCGCTATGGCCACGGCGGTGATGCTGCTGCTGGTCAACCTGATCGGCTACGGCTTCGGCCCGCTGTTCATTGGCGCAATCTCGGACATCTTCTTCAAGTCCGGTATCGCCGATCTTGGTGTGGCTGCTGGCGAACTGGCACGGAACCAATGTCATCCCGCAGTGGTTGGTCAACTGAACCAGAACCTGCAGGACGTATGCGGGCAGGTCTATGCGCAAAGTCTGCAAACCTCCATGGTCATAATGGCCTGCCTCTACGCTGCCAGCGCTCTATGCTTTCTGCTGACCTGGACCCGCCTGGGCAAGGACATGGTGGACAGAGAGGTAAAACATCCGGTCACCGCATAAGTGACTGCTCGGGAGGGCGCATTGCGCCCTCTCTTTTTGCCCGAATCATCAACTGGCGCAGTAGCGTGACTGGAGCCGGTTGAGCTTCTCATCATGGGAATAAACGGCGCGATCTGCGCTTGAGCGTTGAGTGAAGGTCGCACTGAACCGCCATTACCGGCGTTGCAGGATGCAGCCTTGCTCGTTCCTGTACCGGTTTGGTATTAAGCAAATGCGTGGGCGACACGCTGGCATGCGTACTCGCGCGACTAGCTCCTGTTCCTGAGAGTATCACCTGACTGTCGGGGTCATACTCTTGGGGCTATCCCCATCCGCGAGGCTGAGGCACACTCTCCCTGACGTAACATCGCTTCGGTTTTTCTACGACCAGAGATCCGTGACGGTCCGCTGACGTGAACTCGCTGGCGATACCCAATTACATTCTGATGGAGCCTGCATGAATCCGTCCACGCTGATCGGCATGATTGCCGGTGTGCTGTTGCTTGCCACTGTTCTGGTGTTTTCAACGGAGGCGCCGGGGCTGTTTCTCAATCTGCCCGGACTGGGGATTGTGCTGTTTGGCACGCTGGCGGCGACCTTTATCAGCTACCCCATGCGCGAGGTGCTGCGCATCTTCGGCCTGCTGGCAACGGTGATGCGCAATGAACGGCTGTATGCGCGGCAGGACATCGAAGAGCTGATCAGAATCTATCGTATCTGGATGTCTGGTGACCTCAAGGCGGTTGAGCGTGCCCTTGAGCAGGTTGCCAATCCGTTTCTCAAGACCGGGGTTCAACTGGTGGTGGATATGACGCCGGAAGAGGATGTGATGGATCTTCTGCAGTGGCGCATAGGGCGTTTGCGTGCGCGTGAGCACGCCGAGGCGCAGCTGTTCCGCGTCATGGCCAGCTACGCGCCGGCCTTTGGCATGGTCGGGACCCTGGTCGGCCTGGTCAATTTGATGTTCCTGCTGGGCGACGGTGATGTCACCAGTATTGGTCAGCAGATGGCAGTCGCCCTGATCACCACCTTTTACGGGGTGCTGCTGGCGAACCTGCTGTTCAAGCCGGTTGCAGTCAAGCTGGAGCGGCGCACCGAGGATCGTGTCGCGCTGATGAATACCATCATGCAGGGCATCTCGATGATGAACCGAAAATGCAGCCCGGCGGTGATGCGCGAAATGCTCAAGTCGTTCATGGCCCATTACCGGGACGAGATCAATGACGGCAGCAAGGGCAAGCCGGCGCTGCACGGTGAGTCTCGTGATGACTGATCTGCCGGGCGATGGCGATGATCGCGCACGCAGCGTCCAGCTTGAAAAGCAGCTGCATCTGACTGAACTTGAACTGCAGCGGGCGCGGCGAGAAGGTGCTGTCGCTGCGCACAGGGCACGGCGACAGCCGGTTATTCATGAAGCCTTCGAGCCTCCTGAAGAGGAGGGTTGGCTTACTGTTTATCTGGATGTATTGACGCTGCTGCTGGTGATGCTGGTGGTCATGCTGACGTTTGCCGGCTCGGTACGTGATAACTCATCGGGCGGCGTCCAGGTCGACACGCTCAGCGAGACAGCAGCTCCTGTGCAGATCGTTTCTCCGCCGATTACGGAGCCGGTTGCGCCGGCACCGACGTCTGATCCGCTTTCCGGGCTGGATACCTCAGCGCTGGGAGATGACATCGAGGTTATCTACAACGATCAGAGTGTGAGTTTTCGCATCAGCAGCGAGATCATCTTTGCGCCGGCAGAGGCGGAGCTCAGTCTTGATGGTCTGCTGGTGCTGCGCAAGTTGTTGCCTGTGCTGCGTCAGGGTGAGAACCGCATTACCATTGCCGGGCACACGGACAGCCTGCCGATTCGCAGCCTGCGCTATCCGTCGAACTGGGAGTTGTCAGGGGCACGTGCCGGCAGTGTGGTGCGTTACCTTGAGGCCAACGGTATTGCCAGTCAGCGCTTGGTCGCCGTGGGATATGCCGATACGCAGCCACTGCAGGGGAATGATACCGCCACTGGTCGAGCAGCCAACCGCCGCGTGGAGCTCATTCTAGAAAAATAACGGCATCCGCCGGGGAAGGGGGTTACAGCACCGATTTGGCGCTCGTGTTTTTTGAGTGACATCAATGTAACATTATTAGGTGGCTGGGCGTCCCAGTTGCGCCTATGGTTTTGCGGGAGGCTTGCCTTGTCGCCCAATATTAATCCGAGACTGCGCGCGCCTGCCGCCGCCGTTGTCAGCAGCTTTCGAGGTACTTGATGTTTCTGGATCTGGTCGAGAATCTGACGCTGCTGATTGCGCTCTGCTGGCTTCACGCAATGATCATGCGCTACCTGGATGGCTACGAGCTGCCTGGCAAGGTGTGCTCGGGAGTACTCTTTGGCGCTGTGTGCGTTGTTGGCATGATGATTCCGCTTGAGCTGGCCGAAGGCCTGATCTTCGACGGTCGGACAGTGGTGCTCAGCATGGCCGCCTTTTTTGGCGGGCCGTTGGTGGCGGGGATTGCCGGCGTAATGGGCGGGTTGTTCAGGTTGTCGCTGGGTGGTGTCGGCCTTGTGCCCGGATTGCTGAACGTTGCCATGCCGGTGTTGATGGGGTTGTTGTTTCGTTATCTCCATCGGCAGCACCGCATACCATTCAATGTACTCTCGTTGCTGGTCTTCAGTACGCTGATGCACTTGCTTGAGGTGCTGATTCTTGCCCTGCTGCCGGCTGCCAATTACGCGCTGTTCCTGGAACATGCCTTGGTTCCGCTGCTGGTGGTGCTGATTCCGTCGGCTGTGCTGTTGGGGCTGCTGCTTGAGGATGTGGAGAAGCAGCGCCATGCACGTGATGCGCTGCGCCAGAGCGAAGCCTATCTGCAGGCCATCACGGATGCGGTGCCGGATGTGTTCATGGTACTCGATGAGCAGGGTACCTATCTGAAGGTCAGTACACCCCAGCATGAGCTGCTTGCTGCAGATCAGACAACGCTGCTGAACAGGCGTCTGCAGGACGTACTGCCGAAGGAGCAGGCTGATCGTTTCCTCGAGTTTATCGCGCGCACCCTGGCCTCGGATCAGCCGCAGTCAATCGAATACAGCATGCAGACCCTGGCGGGGACCAGAACCTTCGAAGCCAGAGCACGGCGTCTCGAGATCAGGCACGGTGGGCGGCGCGCAGTGGTGTTGTTTGCACGCGACATCAGCGACCGGGTGGCTCTGGAACTTGACCAGCGGATCGCAGCGATCGCCTTCGAATCCCAGCAGGGGATGCTGGTTACCGACGCGCAGACACGAATCATCAAGGCCAATCGCGCGTTCTCGGCCATCACCGGCTACAGCGAAGCAGAGGTTCTGGGCCAGCCGACGCGAATCCTCGGCTCAGGCCATCAGGGGGCGGAGTTTTACCAGCAGATGTGGAAGGCGCTTAACGAGTCTGGTGGCTGGCAGGGCGAAATATGGAACCGCCGCAAGAGTGGCGAGGCATTTCCCGAATGGCTGACGATCAGCGCTGTACACGATGCCAAGGGACGCCTGACCAACTACGTTGCCTCTCTGACCGATATCAGTGAGCGCAAGGATGCCGAAGAGAAGATTCAGCATCTCGCCTTTTACGATCCGCTGACCAATCTGCCCAATCGTCGGCTGATGCGTCAGCGCCTGGAGCAGGCGCTTGTGGTATGCCACCGCGAGCAGCACTACGCTGCGTTGATTTTCCTGGATCTGGACGACTTCAAGAACGTAAATGATCTATATGGTCACCAGATTGGAGATGGGATGCTGTGTCAGGTTGCAGAGCGGCTCCGGCACGCCCTGCGTGAGCGCGATACGGTAGCGCGCTTCGGCGGAGACGAGTTCGTGGTTTTGCTCGAGGGCCTTGAAGTCAATGCGACCGAAGCGGCCACCCAGGTTGAACACATCGGCAGGAAGCTGCTGCAAACCCTGCGTGAACCCTACCTGATCAAAGATCATGTTTTCAGCAGCAGTGCGAGCCTCGGCATTGTGCTGTTCAACGATGAGCAACACACCGCTGACGAACTGATGCAGTACGCTGATCTGTCGATGTACAGCGCCAAGGCAGCAGGCAAGGACATGCTGAGCTTCTATGACCCGCAGATGCAGGCGGTTGTGAGCATGCGGCTCGAGCTTGAGGAGGACATTCGGCGAGGGTTTGCGCAGGAAGAGTTTGTGCTCTATCTGCAGCCCCAGGCCGATGCCAGCGGTAATGTTGAAGGGGCCGAGGCGCTGGTCAGATGGCAGCATCCTGCGCGGGGCCTGCTCGCGCCAGGCGTGTTTATCGACATTGCAGAGCGCTCTGGGTTGATAGAGTCACTGGATCTGGCAATCCTGCGTCAGGGTTGTGAGCTGCTGGCGCGATGGGCACAGCAACCGCAGACCGCGACGCTGTCGTTGGCTGTCAATATCAGTGCACGGCTTTTGTACCGGGACGATTTTGTCTGTCAGGTCAGGGAAATTCTGCAGCAAACAGGCGCCAGTGCACTGCAGCTCAAGCTTGAGATAACCGAGTCCCTGTTGCTGACCGATGTAGACAAAGCCGTCTCTCGAATGCAGCTGCTGAGGGAGATGGGGGTGCGGTTTGCCATTGATGACTTCGGTACCGGTTACTCATCCATGGCGTATCTGCAGCGCCTGCCGCTCGACCAACTGAAGATAGACCAGTCTTTTGTCCGGGGGCTCCCTGATGACAAAGGCAACATCGCCATTGTCAGAGCCATATTGTCGATGGCCGAAGGGCTTGAACTTGAGGTCATCGCCGAAGGCGTTGAGCATTCGGCGCAGCAGGAGATTCTGCGTCTGCATGGCTGCAGGCACTTTCAGGGTTACCTGTTTGGCAAGCCGATGTCCGTGGATGCATTTCTTGAGCTGCTTTGAAATCTGGCGCACGAGCTGCTCGGCATCAGCTGCCGGCACGCTCGTCTCTGATGCCCAGTATGTGTCGCCGGATTGACCGATTTGAAACCAGACCGGCGATCATGACCCTAAGCCTGTTCCATTCGTGCACCCAGCGACTGTCGGTTGCGAGTTCAAAGTCGGGATCGCCCGTGTGAAGTCTGTTTACTCTCAGGCGCGGCAAGGCAAGGCAGTAGTCACCGCGATCGGTTATGACGCCTAACCGGTTTTGGCTGCTGAATAGCTCGTTGGCCGCGTCATGGTCAAGATCGTGGTTCGATGTAGAGAAGGTGCCGCCCGGAGCCAGTGTAGCGCTGTCGTGACTGAACGCCGCCAGCACCGGTTGCACATTTCGGCCTTCGATCAGTTCACCCGCCACGCAGCGCAGATAGTGGATCTGCGGTCCCAGGATGTCGATACGCTGGATGACCATTGGTCGATCGCTGCGGTTCTTGATTCGCAGGAACGTCGTCCAGTCGCCTGGAAGCAAGGAGGGACGAAAGTGAGCGGCGGTCACCACCAATGGCTTTGCTCGATGTCGCAGCAGGCGAGTCCAGATGGTCAATGCCGTGAGCAGGGCCAGCAGGGTAGCTATCCCGGCCAGTGTTGCGGCGTTGTCCCAGAGCCAGATAAAACGATTCATTATCTCTCCATCAAAGGCGTTGAATCCGGGAAAGATACTTGCCGATCTCGGCTTGAATGGCAAAACAAAGTGCAAAGGGCGGTTGCAGGAGCTGAGTGCAACACGGTTATTGAATTGACGCAGGAGCATCATATTGCATAGCCAAGGCTTTCTGCATCACTTCGCTCATGACTTCGATAGGACATTTGAAATCGAAGCGCTTACGTGGACGCATGTTCAGTTGAAACGCAATGGCATCCAGTTCTTCTTGGCTATGTACCGACAAGTCAGTGCCCTTGGGCAGGTACTGGCGGATCAGGCCATTAATGTTTTCGTTGCTGCCGCGCTGCCAAGGGCTGTGCGGGTCACAGAAGTAGATCGCCACACCGGTTCTCTGGGTGATCTCGGCGTGCTGTGCCATTTCCCGGCCCTGGTCGTAGGTCATGCTCTTGCGCATCGCCAGCGGCATGTTATTGAGGGCGGCGCTGAAGCCCTCCATCGCCGAGGTCGCCGTCGCGTCGTTCATCTTCACCAGCATCAGGTAGCCACTAGTGCGCTCCACCAGCGTACCTACAGACGAGGCGTTAGCCTTACCCTTAATAAGGTCGCCTTCCCAATGCCCCGGCATCAGCCGGTCTTCAACTTCTGGCGGGCGCAAGTGAATGCTGACCATCTCTGGAATCTGCCCGCGCCGATCCACACCGCCAAGGCGTGGTCTACGTGTCGTCTTGCCTTGGCGCAAACAAAGGATCAACTCCTTGCGCAGCTCACCGACGGGCAGGGCATAGATCGCGTTGTAGATCGTCTCGCGACAGACGTAGGCATCTCTAAGACTGGGTATGTTCATACTGCGCAGCTTGCCGGCAATCTGCTCGGGAGACAAACGCTGGCGCAGCATATGGATCACCAGTTCAAAGCGCTCACTACCTGGCAGCAGCTTTCGCATGGGCCGACAAGCCTGGCGGCGGACCTTCATCCGCTGCTGAGCCACGCGGGCCGAGTAGCTGCCAGCTGCATCTCGATTGCGGCGCATCTCTCGGCTGACCGTCGAAGGGGATCGGTTGATCAAGCAGGCAATCCTGCGCAAGCTGAGGCCTTGGGCATGACTAACTTGAATGGTGGCACGCTCTTCAACGCTGAGTTCGGAATAAGACATAGGGCAGCACCGTACCGGAAAGGTCAGGTGTTGCACTCAGTTTTTGCCGCCGCCAAGCATATCAGCGTTCAGGAAGGCCAACTGGTATCAGTCCGCGGTAACAGGGCGCCGCGCGACGGGTTTAGCAGTGCAGCTGGTCGGAAGGCCAGCGGGAGCGGGGCTACCCTGCTACAATCCGCGCTGACATCATTCAAGAGGAAAACTTATGGCTACCAATCGGTCCCGTCGCCTGCGCAAAAAGCTGTGTGTTGACGAGTTTCAGGAGCTGGGCTTTGAGCTGAATCTCGAATTCAAGAGCGATCTTGATATTGAGGCGATTGACGCCTTCCTGGACCAGTTCCTGGCTGAGGCAATGGACGCAAACAACCTGGATTATGTTGGTGGCGAGGGCTTTGGTCTGGTTTGCCTGGCCGAGCGCGGCTCGGTCAGCGAAGAGCAGCGTCAAGCTGTCGAGAGCTGGCTCAAGGCGCGCAGCGAACTGGCTGTCTGCGAAGTCGGTCCTCTGCAGGATGCCTGGTATCCTGACAAGCCGATCAACGCAGCGGTTTAACAGTTTAGGGGCATCAGGTAATGATGGCCCAGATTTGCGAGTAAAGCCCCTGGCCCAAAGGCAGGGGCTTTTTCGTAACAGCGCGCAGCCAGGAATAAGGTTTGGCTTCCAGCGTTTAACAGCCAGAGTTTATTTTGGTGATTTATTTAGTGTAGTTAGCACTTTATAGCGTCTTTTTGTATCGTCTCATGCTGCATAAGCTTTATAAATTAAAGGCTTAAGTGGCTGCTTTTTCGGGTCCGAATTGCTTTTTTTCTTGTTGTTCTCTTCCATTCTGAAATCCGCAGCTCATTGCCCAGTAAGCTGAGGAACGATTGTGCTTTATCAGAGCGCCAAGTGTGCTCTGCACTTGCCGTTATGCGATTGGGTATTACATTCCGCTAATAGCTTGGTTAGCGGCAAGGCAGCAATAATTGCCGCAGTTGGCTGGTTTTTTGGAGCGGTATAGTCACCATTCTGCTGGCAGATGTTCTGATTGCTAATGCGACTTCTGTGTTGATAGTGCTATTCGACTGCCGTGCCTGATCCTGTCTATGGATGTCGAGTGTTGAGTTTTTGGCGCTAATTAATTGGCGTAGTTCGCGTGTGCGCAGTTACGTTTCGGCTGGGGAATATTGACCTGAATCAACCTCTCTTTACTTACAGCTTTTTGCTGTAAATAGGCTTGTTTTTTGATTTGCAGAATGATTAGTATGTGGCACGTCGCCATTGGATTGGTCCGATCTTCTACCGAAGGAAGAGTTCATGCTTAAGAAGTCCCTGCTAGCTTTATCTGTTGTTGCCCTCGCAAGTGGTTGCTCTGTTACTCCCAACGTGATTAGTCCGCAAAGCCTTGAAACGACAGCGCTTTCGGATATCGACCGCTTGGCGCAGGAGCAGGCTGTTGAGGCAGCGATCTCTCTGGATGAGGCGATCGCTCGCGCCGTTCTCAACAATCGTGATAAGAAACTGAAGTCCCTGGAAGCGGCTCTGGCCCAAGGGCAAATCGATCTTGTTCGCCATGAGATGTTGCCTGAGCTGACGGCATCGGCGGGTTATTCGAAGCGCAGTGAATACGCAGCGTCTGCCAGCGTCAACTTTACTGATGGCGAGCCGGATGCGCTGGGTCCGAACCCGGCTTACTCCGTTTCACAGGGTCGCGAGCGTGATACTCAGGATGTTGCTTTCTCCTGGAATGTCCTCGACTTTGGTCTCTCCTATGTTCGTGCCCAGCAGCATGCGGATCGTTATCTGATTACCAGGGAGCGTGAGCGAAAGGTTGTTCACAACATTACCCAGGACGTGCGCGCTGCCTACTGGCGAGCAGTCTCGGCAGAGCGCCTGCTGAGCAAGATCAATCCTCTTATCGATCAGGCCAGTGATGCACTGGCGAACTCGCGCCAGGTGGAAACTCAAGGACTGCGTTCACCGCTGGATGCGCTGTATTACCAGCGTGAGTTACTGGATATTCTCCGCGCGCTGCAGGCCCTGCGTCAGGACCTTATGGGAGCCAAGACCGAATTGTCGGCCCTCATGGGTTTGAAGCCGGGCACGCAGTTCTCGCTGGTTGACGTGTCGAATCCGGCTTTTGAAGTGCCTGAGCTGAGCGTGGGCCTGGCCGAGATGGAAGAGCAGGCGCTGCAGCAGCGCCCTGAACTGGTCGAAACTCACTACCAGAAACGCATTTCTGCTGCAGAGACAAAGGCAGCAATGCTGAGCCTGCTACCGGGCATTCAGTTGACCGCCGGCTCGTACCAGGACAGTAACGAATATCTGCTGAACCAGGATTGGACCAGTGTCGGCGCGCAGGTCAGCTGGAACATGCTGGACGTGTTCAAGATTGGCGCTGAGCGTCGGATGGCAGAGACCCGCGAGGCGCTGACCGAAGAGCAGCGTTTGGCTACCTCCATGGCGGTTCTCACTCAGGTGCATCTCTCTCGCATCCGCTATGAGCAGGCGCGCAAAAGCTTCGACCTGGCCACTCAGTATCTCGGTGTTGCCGAGCGCATTGGCGAGCAGACCCGCAATGCTGCGGAGCACAAGCGCATGTCGCAGCTCGATCTGATTCGTGAGTCGCTTAACACTGTCCTGGCCGAGCTGCGCCGTGATGTTGCGTATGCCGATCTGCAGAACAGCTACGGTCGTGTCTTTGTGACCATCGGCATGGATCTGCTCCCGCAGGATTATCAGACTCTGAATGTTGAGGCGTTGGGCCAGGAGATCGGACAGCGCTTTGATCAGTGGCAGCATTCAGCTCAAAGTGCACAGTCTGCGGAGGCCGTTGTGCCAGTTGAGTCTGATCAAGTCGTCGCCAGCGACAAGACCAGCTGATGCGTCAGCAATTCAATCTGGGGCTGTCGCTGGCCCTGCTGGCAAGCGCGGCTTCGGCTCAGGCCGAGTACCAGGCGCGAGCAGTGATCAAGTCACTGGATCGCGCCGTACTCTCGGGCGAGCTGGCTGCGCGCGTCCAGCGCATTCCTTACCTTCCCGGTGAGGCCTTTGAAAGGGGAGCAGTTCTGGTTGATCTGGACTGTTCCCTGTATGACGCCCAGGCCGAGAAGGTGGCTGCTGAAGTTCAGGCAGCGCGAATCAAAAGCGAAAATGCTCGTGAGCTTGATGCCTTGAACTCAATCGGTGGGCTGGATGTCGCTCTGGCGCAGTCAGAATATGCCCAGGCTCTGGCTGAGCTGAAAATTGCCCGTCTCAACACCGACCGCTGTGTAATCAAGGCACCCTGGCGAGGCCGCGTTGTCGGTCTGCGGGTCAACGCCCACGAGAATATTCGCCAGCAACAGGAATTGATTGAGGTTGTGGGTGACCAGAACCTCGAGGCGGAAGTGGTTGTGCCTGCAGCCTGGCTGAACTGGCTGACCGTGGGCCAGCCAATCAGCTTGCTGGTGGACAACCTTGCCGAACCCGAATCTGCCGAGGTTAGGGCGATTATTCCCGCAATTGATGCTGTCAGCCAGACAGTCCTGCTGAGAGCCAAATTGCCACAAAACACGCAACTTATACCCGGTATGAGCGCGACTGCCGTATTCAGCGAGCCCGCGCCCGCCGAAGAACAAGTCAGCCCCTGAAACAGACCATCTGGCCGGTGCCCTAAAGGGATAGAGGACATGAAAAAACACACCCCCGCTAACGCAGTTCGCTTTCGCCGCAAGCCCCTGATCAGTGCGCTGGAGCCGCGCATTCTGCTTGATGGTGCTGCGGTTGCTACCGCTGTAGAAATGACCACGGACGTGGCTTTTCAGGAGGCCGCAACGCATACCGCTTCGGCCGAACAGAGCATGCATTTTGCTGCGCCGGCGCCCACGGCAAGTGAGCCTGGTAATCGCCGCGAAGTCGCTTTTGTCGATACCTCGGTAGACAACTATCAGGGCTTGATTGATGGGCTGGATGACGGTGTTGAAGTCATTCTGATAGACAGCAGCGAGAACGGCCTGGAACAAATGGTCGCCGCGCTGCAGGGGCAGTCGGGTATTGATGCCATCCACCTGTTCTCTCACGGTGATGTAGGTGAGCTGAAACTCGGCACACTGACGCTCAATGGCGAGAATCTGGATGCCAATGCGCAGCTGCTCGCCGCGCTGGGTGAAACGCTTACCGAGTCGGGTGACCTGATGCTCTACGGTTGCTATGTCGGGTCTGACAGTGAAGGGCAGGGGTTTCTGGATGCTGTAGCCCAACTCACCAGCGCTGATGTTGCAGCGTCCGAAGACCTGACCGGTGCCCAGGCGCTCGGCGGGGACTGGGAGCTGGAGGTGACCAGTGGTTCGGTCGAGACCACTGCATTGGTTGCGGCTGGGTACGATGGCACGCTGGCGCCGTTGGTAATCTCCAACCTTGATGACCTCCAGTACAGCGAAGGTGACGGGGCTGTGCTGATTGACGGCGATGTGACCATCGGTGGCGGCACTGATTACACCGGCGGTTATATCGACTTCGAAATTGGTGATGCGACGTCCTCAGAGTCGCTGGGCTTCATCAGTGACAGCACACCCTCAACCGTGAACGGTGAAGTGTCCATCGTTGGCAGTACGGTTTATCGTGGTAACGGGTCTGTCGCGATTGTGATTGGTAGCGTTGACCTGGTCAAAAACGGCGAAAATGGCCAGCCGCTGAGAATCAACTTCTCCAACGCCTTTGAAAACGGCGACTTCCAGGATGGCACCAACGGTTCGACGGTGATCTCGGGCTGGACATCGGTCATGCAACGTCTGCGCATGGGGGTTGACCAAATCGCGGGGCAGCTTACACCTGTTGACCCAACCTACCCGGCTAGCAACGGTTCCGTGGGTGACAACACCACCGGTGGCAATTTTGTTCAAAGCGCCAAATTGTCCAATTATGCTGGCTCTGATGCGAGTGACTTGGCAATCGAGTTGGATACCGGGGCAGCCAGCTTTAATCAGTCCTATGGAGTTATTCGCGGCCCAGCCGTCTACAGTGACGGGGCTGTTGCACTGCAAGCTGGCGACAAGGTGTCCTTTGATTGGAAGGCACTTAGTGGTGGTGACGCCTATGATGCGTTTGGCTACATTATCGACGTCAATACCGGCGAAACCATTACCATTCTTGATCGCACTGGTACTAGCTCAAATCAAGAAACCAATTGGGCTCGTGAAGAGATCACTATCGGCGCGGGCCAAGAGGGGGTATACCGCTTTGTATTTGTAGCCGGTTCCTACGATTTCACCGGCGGCAACTACGTCGGCGGCAAACTGATGATCGATGACGTCAAGGTCACCCAGGCCAACCCGCCGGGCCCGGTTGGTGACTCTGTACTGACCTCGCTTGCCCAGCGCATAACCTACGAAAATACTGCGGTCGACTACAATACACTGACCCGCACCGTTACCGTCTCGGTAATGGACAAGGCTGGCAATACAGGCTCCGATACCAGTCAGGTCACTATCGCTGAACGTAACAACGCCCCCTCGTTCAGTGGCAATGCAACACTCGGCGCTGTCAATGAAGACACCACGGCTCCAGCAGGTAGCAGTGTCGGCACCCTGTTTGGCTCGCTGTTCTCGGATGTTGATGCATCCTTTGATCCGAAAGATTCGTTGGCTGGTATCATCATCACCGACGACGCCAGCGATTCCTCGCAGGGCGAGTGGCAATATTCCACTGATGGCACCAACTGGCTAGCGGTTGGTACTGTGTCGGCCGATGCAGGTCTGCTGCTGTCTTCTACTGCGAGCCTGCGGTTCGTTCCTGCGGCGGATTACAATGGCGCGCCCGGTAGCCTCAGTGTTCATGCTGTTGACAGCTCTGATCCCGGCATTACCTTCACCAGCGGTGCGACCAGACAAGCCTTTGATACTACCGCTGTTGGAAGCACCGGCGGCACAGCAGCAGTCTCGGCTGCAGCTGTTAGTCTTGGAACATCCATTACCGCAGTTAATGATATCCCGGTAATTGATAACAGCACCGGGACTGTAACCGGCGCGTCGGAGGATACTGCCAGGACCATTACCTACGCAGAACTGCAAGCCTTGGCCAACGCCTCCGATAAAGAGGATGCCTCGGTATCGTTCCGTATCGATTCCATTCTCAGTGGTACCTTGCGCCGCGAGTCTGGCGGGGTACTCAGCGATGTCGTTGCCGGTACTACACTGCTGGCACCAGGCGAGAGCCTGATTTGGCTGCCGGGCAGTAATGCCAACGGCGTACTCTCCGCTTTCACGGTGAAAGCCGTTGACAGCCAGAACGGGGTGTCTGCAGCCAGCTTGCAGGTCAATGTGGAGGTTGCGGCTGTCAATGATCCAGTCTCCATTACCGGCAAGTCATCTGTCACACTTAACGAAGACTCTTCGATTCTCATCAACGGGTTCAACCTGACGGATGTTGAAGGGGACAACGTCACCGTTCGTATCAGTTCAAACCATGGCAACCTGAGTCTGGATAATCCAGGCACGGTCTCTGTTTCCCAGTCCGGTGGCCACACTCTGGTGTTCTCGGGTGCCATTGGCGATGTTCAGGCCGCTCTTAACTCGCTTCGTTACGCAGGTGATGCCGATTACTTTGGCAGCGACCAGCTGACTATCGAAGCGAGTGACGACAGCGGCTCCAGCTGGCAACCCTATCGGGTGGATGAGCAGGGATTGTTCTACAACCCTGCGAATGGGCATTACTACGAGTACGTCAGTGCACCCGGTATGACCTGGGCGGACGCTAAGGCTGCCGCTGAGAGCCGCGAGTTGTTTGGCTTGAAGGGGTATCTGGCCACCGTAACCTCCGCTGAGGAAAATGCCTTTATTACTCCGAAGCTGGGTGGCGATGGCTGGATGGGTGCCAGCGATGCTGCTATTGAAGGGCAATGGCGCTGGGTAACCGGGCCAGAGGCGGGCACTTTATTTTGGACTGGTACGGGTAGCGGTAGCTCGGTTGACGGCAACTATGAAAACTGGGGCGACGGTGAACCGAACAATGCTGGCGAAGAAGACTACGCGCACTTCATCTCCAGTAATGGAAAATGGAATGATTATGCATTTAACAACGGTGATATTAGCGGCTACATCGTCGAGTACGGTGGAGCTGGATTTGGCACTTTGGAAGCAGCTACCCTCGACATCACCATTAACGCAGTAAACGATACCCCAGTCGTGACAGGCGTCGATACCGATGGCGCCATCAATGATAGCGGTCCGCTCTCAGATACTGGTTCAATCACCTTTACTGACGCAGATCCCTCTGATCTGCCTACGGCGGCAGAGACGACCAAGTCGGTTACCGCCAAGCGTGCTGATGGCACCACCAATCTGCCGCTGACTACCGAGCAGCTGGCAGCGATCGAGAACGCTTTCAGCATCAGCCCGACGGCGGGTAATGACAATGACGGTACCATCAACTGGACCTATGACATTGACGCCGGCGACCTGGAATTTCTGGCCGAGGGTGAAGTGGTTACCGCCGTGTTTACCATCACCGTTGATGACGGCAATGGCGGTACGGCGACCCAGGACGTGACCGTGACCCTGACCGGCAGCAACGATGTGCCTGAGATCAGCGCGGGTGATGTGACCGGCGAGATCACTGATGGCAGCAGTGACCTGACTGACAGCGGTTCGATCAGCTTTACCGATGTGGATCTGACCGACCGCCCAGTGGCGACTGAGGTGACCAAGTCGGTTACCGCCAAGCGCGCTGATGGCACCACCAATCTGCCGCTGACGGCCGAGCAGCTGGCAGCGATCGAGAATGCTTTCAGCATCAGCCCGGCGGCGGGTAATGACAACGACGGTACCATCAACTGGACCTATGACATTGACGCCGGCGACCTGGAATTCCTGGCCGAGGGTGAAGTGGTTACCGCCGTGTTTACCATCACCGTTGATGACGGCAATGGCGGCACGGCGACCCAGGACGTGACCGTGACCCTGACCGGCAGCAACGATGTGCCTGAGATCAGCGCGGGTGATGTGACCGGCGAGATCACTGATGGCAGCAGTGACCTGACTGACAGCGGTTCGATCAGCTTTACCGATGTGGATCTGACCGACCGCCCAGTGGCGACTGAGGTGACCAAGTCGGTTACCGCCAAGCGCGCTGATGGCACCACCAATCTGCCGCTGACTACCGAGCAGCTGGCAGCGATCGAGAATGCTTTCAGCATCAGCCCGGCGGCGGGTAATGACAACGACGGTACCATCAACTGGACCTACGACATTGACGCCGGCGACCTGGAATTCCTGGCCGAGGGTGAAGTGGTTACCGCAGTGTTTACCATCACCGTTGATGACGGCAATGGCGGCACGGCGACCCAGGACGTGACTGTCACCCTGACCGGCAGCAACGATTTGCCGGAGATCAGCGTGGGTGATGTGGCTGGCGAGATCACCGATGGCAGCAGTGACCTGACTGACAGCGGTTCGATCAGCTTTACCGATGTGGACCTGACCGACCGCCCAACGGCGAGCGAAGCAACCAAGTCGGTTACCGCCAAGAAAGCGGATGGCACAGAGCTGCCGCTGACCGCTGAGCAGCTGGCAGTGATTGAGGAAGCCTTCAGCATCAGCGCGGCAGATGGGAACGTCAACGACGGCACTATTGATTGGACTTACGACATCGACGCTGGTGACCTGGAATTCCTGGCTGAGGGGGAGGTGGTTACCGCCGTGTTTACCATCACCGTTGACGACGGCCAGGGCGGCACGGCTACCCAGGATGTGACAGTTACCCTGACCGGCAGCAATGATGTGCCGGAGATCAGTGTGGTGGATGTGACCGGCGAGATCACCGACGGCTCCGACCTGGCCGACAGTGGCTCAATCACCTTTACCGATGTGGACCTGACCGACCGCCCGGCGGCGACCGAAGTAACCAAGTCGGTTACCGCCAAGAAAGCGGATGGCACCGATCTGCCGCTGACCGCTGAGCAGCTGGCAGTGATTGAGGAAGCCTTCAGCATCAGCGCGGCAGATGGGAATGTCAACGACGGTACTGTCGATTGGACTTACGACATCGACGCTGGTGACCTGGAATTCCTGGCTGAGGGTGAAGTCGTTACCGCGGTGTTTACCATCACCGTTGATGACGGCAATGGTGGCACGGCGACCCAGGATGTGACCGTTACCCTGACCGGCAGCAACGATGCACCGCAGGTCACCGTTGACGCGCCTGAGGACTTTACCGAGGCAGGTGACGCTGCCGCCCAGGATCTGGTGCAGTCCGGCGAGGTGCACTTTGCGGATGTCGATCTGACGGACACGATCGACGTCAGCTTTGAGTCAAATGACGATATCACCTGGAGTCGCGCGGATAACAGTGTCGTAGGTACGCTGCCTGCTGGGCTGGCTCAGGCGCTGGTTGACGCATTCAGCACTGGTGCCACCGAGCTTGATAACGAAGGGAGCATTGGTTGGACGTACGATGTCCGTGGCCTTGACCTGGATTTCCTCAATGCAGGAGATGAAATCAATTTCAGCTACACCGTGACAGTAGAAGATAGTCAAGGCGCGACTGATCAGGCTGTTGTGAACTTCCGGATCCTTGGCACCAACGATGCCCCAGAAGTCACCGCGCGCGAGCTGAGCCGTGAGGAAACCACTGTGCAGCTGGGCGACCGCTATGCGCTCGAAGTGGACAGTCTGTTCTCCGACAAGGACTCGACGCTGAGCAGAGAGGATCTGGACTTCAGCATCAGCGGACTGCCGCGCGGGCTGGTTTATAACTCGGAGACCGGCTCGATCTCAGGTTCGCCGCGCGAGCCAGGTGTGTTCGAAGTTCAGGTAACGGCAATTGATGCCGAGGGTGCCACTGTCTCCAGAGTGTTCGAGCTGACGGTAACTGCCGTGCCTAACGAAGCCCCGGCCAATCCCGGCCCGGGCAGTACTCCACCCCCAGCGCCCGATACTGACTCCCAGCCGGTTGAACTCCCGCAGTCGGGTATGCCAGATGGGCTTGTCAGCGAGAGCGGCGACACGCGTGACCCGCTGGATTCCAGTGGTTTTATGCCGTCGTCCGGCCTTGGCTTCGAAAGTGTTGTTGAGGATGCCATTGGTGAAGGTAGCGAGCCGTTTGATGATCTGCAGGGTGCGGACAACGATGGTGAAGGTCGATCCGAGCAGGTCATTCTGTCCGAACCGGGCGCTATCGCGGTCCAGGTCAGGAACTCCGATGGGTCAACGACCGTTCGCGCTTCGATTGACGTCAACGTAAACGAGGCGGGTCAGGTAGAGTTCACCCAGGTTCAGCGGGATGCATTCGATGTTGTTTCCCTGGTGGTAACCAGTATCAAGAGTAACTCTGAAGGTCAGGTCGTCATTGCGATTCAGGACACCAGTACCAATGGTGGTACCCAGCGTTACAGCGGAACACTTTCGAGCGGTGAGCAGCTGCCTGGGTGGATTCAGCTGGACCCGACCACTGGTTCGGTCACAATCGGCAATCCGCCTGCTGGTCAGAAAGAGGTCAGTATCAGGGTTCAGGCGATCGGCTCCGACGGGCAGATTCGCGTGCTTGAGCTCAAGCTTGACCTTGAGGAATTGTTCAAGCGAGCGGCCGGCGCTGATACGGAAGCAGTCGAGCCTGTCGACGTCGAGTCAACGGGATTCATTCCGCTGAATGACCAGTTGGCTGCGGAGATAGCGGCGCGTGACCACTATGGCAGCCGACTCGTGTCGATGCTCCAGTCAGTTTAAGGGGTATTGGTGAGCGATACTGTCGCGGCCCTTTTGGGGCTCGAACAGCAACTGCGCAAGGCTGAAAGCCTTGCGCAGTTGTTTTATACATTGGTCAATCAGACACATACCTGCGTGCCTTACACCCAGAGCGTTTTGCTGGTTGGTGAGCGCATGCAGCGGCCGCATGTCGTTGCCGCGTCTGATTTGCCTACTGTTGATTACACCTCACCCTACATCGCCTGGGTTGAGCAATTGGCGCGTTTTGTAAATGGACAGGGGAGTCCGGAAAATCAGACCCAGCTGAGGCCGGCTGATCTGAGCGCGGACCTTGCCAACGAATGGCGAGAGCTTGGTCTTCCCGATCATATCCTTTGGCAACCGCTGCGGATCGAGGCCAGAAATGGCGAGGTCGCAGGCGTTCTGCTTCTGCTGCGGGACAAAAACTGGAGCGAGGCCGAGCAGAGTGTGCTGCAGCATCTGGCGGGGAGTGCCGGGCACGCGCTCTTTGCGCTGCGTCGCGGTCAGCAGTTCACTCGTTTGAAAAGCAATCTGCAGCACCGCAAGGTGTGGCTGGCCAGCCTGTTGGCGGTTCTGCTGATAATGCTGCTGCCGGTACGCCTGAGTACCCTGGCGCCGGTTGAAGTGGTACCGAAGTCTCCCTATGTTGTTGCAGCCCCCCTGGAAGGGGTGGTCAGGCAGGTAGCGGTAAAGCCCAATCAGCAGGTGCGCCCGGGCGACGTGCTGATCGAGCTTGAGCAAAGTGAGCTTGCCAGTAAGGAGGCGGTTGCCAGGCAGGCGTTATCTGTTGCCGAGGCCGAACTGAAGACTGTTCAGCAGGGCGGCTTTCTGGATCCCACGCAGAAAGCCAGGCTCGCCGAGCTGGAAGCGCAGGTTCGTTTGAGACAGGCCGAGTGGCAGTTTGCCCGGGACCAGCTGGAGCGCTCGGTGATTACGGCTGACCGGCCGGGTGTTGCCGTACTGGACAACCCGGACGACTGGAAGGGCCGGCCTGTGAGGGTAGGGGAACGGATTATGCAGGTTGCGGATCCGACCCAGGTGGAGTTCAGAATCATGCTGCCGGTCAAGGATTCGATTTCCCTGGTATCGGGATCGGAGGTAAGGGTTTTTCTCGATAATGATCCTCTGCATGCCTGGTCGGCACAGCTCAGTGAGTCCGGCTACGAACCACAGACAACGCCGGATCAGCAGCTGGCCTACCGTTTGATCGCACAGCTCAGCGAGTCTGAGCTGCAGGCAGAGCCTCCCCGTGTTGGCCTGCGTGGTACCGCCAAGGTGTACGGTGAGAAGGTGAGCATTTTCTTCTACCTGTTTCGCCGCCCCATTACCTCGGTTCGGCAGTGGCTGGGATGGTAGAGTTCAGGCTACCTGCACTCAGGCAGGACCTGAAGCTGCTGCCGGGAGGGCATGACGAAGATGGTGCGCCACGTTATCTGCTGCATGATCGAGTGCGTAACCGTTATTTCACCCTGTCGATAGACGCCCTGGCGCTGATTCGCCACTGGCAGCCAGGCCGCACGCTGGAAGAGATGCATGCATTTCTGCAGGCCCGAGGGCTGGATCATGCGGTCGAGGAGATTCGTGCGTTTTCCGATTTTCTGGTTGCAAACAACCTGGTGCTTGCCCGCAGCAACGGCGCCAGTGACGCCTTTTATCGTCAACAGCAGGGCAGCCGGCCCAGCGTCTTGCAATGGTTACTGCATAACTATCTGTTTATTCGAATTCCGCTGTTTCGGCCTGACAACTGGCTGAATAAAGTCGGCCCGAAGCTGTCATGGCTGCTCGGCAGTACTGCACATCGGATTGTTATGGTTCTCGGAGTCCTGGGCGGCCTGCTGGTGCTGCGCCAATGGGACGAGTTCAGTGCGACCTTTCTTTACTTCTTCAGCCTGGAAGGGTTTCTGCTTTACGGTCTGACGCTGGTGCTGGTCAAGAGTGCCCATGAATTGGGGCATGCGCTGGTATCGCAAAGACTGGGTTGCAGAGTGGCGTCCATGGGCGTCGCATTCCTGGTGATGTTTCCGGTGCTGTATACCGATACTACGGATGCCTGGAAGCTGCAGTCCCGTCGTGATCGCCTGCGTATTGTCACTGCTGGCGTCCGAACAGAGCTTTATCTCGCGCTCATTGCCACGTTCCTGTGGGGTGTCCTGCCGGATGGTTCGCTGCGCAGTGCCGCGTTTTTTATTGCGACCACCAGTTGGGTTACCTCTGTCCTGGTCAACATCAGTCCGTTTATGCGGTTTGACGGGTACTACGCGTTTTCCGACTTGATCGGGGTAGAGAACCTTCAACAGCGTGCGTTCGAACTCGGACGCTGGCGGTTGCGTCGCTGGCTATGGGGGCTGAATGATCCGCTGCCGGAGCCGATGCCACGTCGACGCGCACGGCTGCTGATCCTCTATGCCTGGGGCACATGGTTGTACCGCTTTTTCCTGTTCTTGGGTATTGCTCTGCTGGTGTATCACTTTTTCTTCAAGGTGCTTGGCATCTTTCTATTCATTGTCGAGGTGCTCTGGTTCATCGTCATGCCCATATTCAAGGAAGTACGTACGTGGCGAGAGCGTCGCGCTGATTTTCACTGGACAGGCTGGCGATTGGCCGGGTGGGCACTGCCATTGCTGGCGCTAGTCTGGATGTTGCTGCCCCTGTCGGTTGATGTTCGGCTGCCATCCGTCTTGCGTGCTCAGCAGGTGCAATCGCTGTTTGCGTCGGAGCCGGCTCAGGTAGTGGCGGTTCACGTGCAGTCCGGCGATCAGGTGACGGCGGGGCAGGTACTTGTGCAATTGCAGTCGCCGGAACTCAGGCAGCAAGTGCAGGAAACGCTGGAACAGCTTCAGCTGGTTCGCCTGAAGCTCTCTCGTCAGTCGACTTTTCGTGATGACCAGGTCGCTCAGGCGGTCAACCTTGAGCGTCTGCAGCAGTTGAATGAACAGTTGGCCGGGTTGCGTCAGCGGGAGGCGAAGCTGGTCGTCAGGGCTCCGATCAACGGGTTTGTCGGCGCCATGGCAAGCCTGTCTGACAACCAGTGGATCGGACGCGATGAGCCGATTCTTACTCTGGTCAACAGTGACCAACTGATCATTGAAGGATTGGTAAACGAGCGTTATCTGACCTCTCTTGAGCACGGTCAGGTCGGTGTATTTGTCGCATCCTCCGGTGAAGGCGAGCGAATACCTGTGCGGGTTGCACAAATTGATATCAGCGCTGTTCCGGCGTTGCCCTACGCAGAGCTCGGCTCTGACGCGGGCGGCCCTATCGCCGCACGACTCAAGGATGACCGGCTGATACCGGAAGCCGCACATTATCGCGTCGAAATGACGCTTGAAGGCCCTGTACCCGAGGTTCTTCGACAGAAAAGGGAGGTCGGCGTGGCCGTCATTGAAGGCAAGCCACGGAGTGCATTGCTGCATCAGTTGCAGCGTCTGATTGCGCTTTTTATTCGGGAGTCCGGATTCTGAGCAAAATGATTTGCGCGCCTGCCCGATCCATGAGCGGTGCTCTGGCATGCAGGTGCACAATGTCACGCGGGGCAAAGGCACCCCCAGGCTACCAGTTCTGCCAGTGCCGGTATGGCTTCGGCTTCATCCTCTGAACTAAACGCCAGCACCTGACTGAGCGTGCTGCCTGACCGAAAGGGCGCTAGCAGATCAGCCTTAAGCGAGCTTATCCGCTCCGTGTGAAGTTGCCACTGAGGGCGCCACACCAGCACGTTTTCCGGTTGCCAGTCTTCGGCGCGAGGCATCGGCAGCTGGTCTATCTGGCTTTGCCATATCCGTAACAGCGGGCTGGTTGAGCGCAGCAGGGCAAGCGACGGGTGCCATGCCAGTGGTTGTTCAAGCCAGGACAGCGCGCTGTGGTAATCCCCCCATTTTTAGTGCTCGCCAGAAGTAGAGGTCAGGCCACGAGAGCCAACTTCTGTTTGGGGGTGATGCCACCCAGGGCCATGTTTGGCCGTTCGTGATTGTATATCCATACCCAGCGCGTTGCATGCTCCTGCACCTCGGCGATGGACTCGAACAAGTAATGGCCCAGCCAGTCGTAGCGCACCGTGCGGTTGTAGCGCTCGACGTAGGCATTCTGCTGTGGATTACCGGGCTGGATATGCTCCAGTCGAATGCCGTGCTTTTCCGCCCATAGCACGAGCTTGCTGCTGATGTATTCCGGGCCATTGTCGCTGCGGATAATTTGGGGCTTGCCACGCCACTCGATCACTTGATCCAGTGCGCGCACCACCCGCTCTGCCGGCAATGACAGATCGATATCCATGGTCAGGGCCTCGCGGTTGAAGTCGTCGATCAGGTTGAACAGGCGGAAGCTGCGACCGTCGGCCAACTGATCGTGCATGAAGTCCATCGACCAGCAGTGATTGATTGCCTCCGGCACAGCCAGTGGCTCGGGCTTCTCTCGCACGATGCGCTTGCGCGGCTTGATCCGCAGGTTCAACTCCAGCTCCCGATATATCCGATACACCCGTTTGTGGTTCCAGCGATAACCTTTCACGTTACGCAGATACAGGAAGCACAGGCCGAACCCCCAGTTGCGTTGGTTATGTGTGAGTCGGATTAGGTGATCGGCGATCTCGGCATTTTCTTCCGACAACCGTGGCTGGTAGCGATAGCAGGTCGTGCTGATGCCAAACGACACACACGCCAGTTTGATGCTGACCTTGCCTGAGGCAACCGCGTGTTGCGCCATCTCTCGTCGCCGAGATGGCTTCACCACTTTTTTGCCATCGCCTCCTGGATGAGCTCGGACTTCAGGCGCTCCTCGGCATACATCTTCTTCAGGCGACGATTCTCCTCCTCCAGCTCGCGCAGTCGAGCCATTAACGAGGCGTCCATGCCACCGAACTTGGCGCGCCATTTGTAGAAGGTCGCCGAACTGATGCCATGCTCGCGGCACAGTTCAGGCACGGGGCTGCCGGCTTCGGCCTGCTTGAGGATGGAGATGATTTGACTGTCCGAAAAACGCGATGTCTTCACGCAAAATTTCCTTGATCCAATTAGGAGAAAATTCTACTTCTGACGAGGACTGATTTCAGGGGGGATTACCGACCGGGTTGTGCACATGCTCGATGAGGGGATCGACGTGGCGGTGCGGATCGGTGAGTTGCCCGACGGCGATCTCAACAGCATTCGCGTGGGAGAGGTGCGCCGGGTCGTCTGCGCGTCGCCCGGATATCTGGCCCGCCATGGCCGGCCCGCGCATCCGAGCGAGCTGGAGGCCGCTTCGGTGGTAATGTCCGCGTCCAGTTCGCTGCTCACCGAGTGGGAGTTCCGTGGTCCTGCGGGGCGGATTCAGGTCATCCCTGAGCCGCGTCTGGTGGTGACCGCCAATCAGGCCGCAATCAACGCGGCGAAACTGGGCTGGGGCATCACACGGGTGCTGTCCTATCAGGTCGCGGAGCAGGTCCGGATCGGCGCGCTGGAACTGCTGCTGGAAGACTATGAATTGGAGCCACTGCCGATTCATGTGGTTCACCAGGGCGGGCGGAGGATACCGGCCAAGGTACGTGAGTTTGTTGATTTCTGCGTCGCGCAGCTGAGCGCCAACAGCGCGTTGCAGGGCAGGGGGCCGCGCTGATGGACCGATTTCAGGAAATGACGGTGTTCGAGGCGGTGGCCGACGAGATGAGTCTGGCCAAGGCGGCGCGGCGCTTGTATCTGTCGGCCCCTACGGTCACGCGGGCAATCGATGCGCTGGAGCAGCGTATCGGCGTCAAGTTGTTGCAGCGCAGCACGCGGGGCGTGGCCCTGACCGAGGCTGGTGAGCGCTTTCTTGCGGACTGCCGGCGTATTCTGGCGGAAGTGGCTGACGCCGACCGTTCTGCCAGCGGCTTACACACGTCCCCTCAGGGGCGGTTGCAGGTGTCCATGCCGCTGCTCTTCGGGCAGTCGCTGATGACGCCCATCCTGCTGGAATACCTTCAGGCCCATCCGCGGGTCGAGGTGTTTGGCGTGTATCAGGACCGGGTGCCCAATCTGCACGAGGAGGGAATTGAGGTCGCGGTGCAGGTCGGGGCATTGCCCGACTCGTCACTGTTTGCTGCCAAGGTCGGTGATGTGCGGCGCATCATCTGCGCCAGTCCGGCCTACCTTGCCGCGCATGGCACGCCCACGCGGCCGGAGCAGTTGATTGAACATCAAATCGTGCATTCATCTGCCGACTCGCGCACGCCGGAATGGCAGTTTGTACAGCAGGGAGTGGTAAAGCGTTACGCGCTGCTGCCACGCTTGAGCTGTGCAACCAATCATGCGGCGATTGCGGCTGCCGAGCGGGACGCGGGGCTGGTGCGCTGCATGAGCTATCAGGTGCATGAGTCGCTGGCGCTGGGGCGGCTGCAACCGGTACTGCAGGAATTCGAGTTGCCGGTATTGCCGGTGCATGTGGTCTACCGGGAAGGTCGCCGCGCCGCTGCGCGGGTCCGCAGCTTCGTGGATCTGGCCGTCGCGCGCTTGCGAGTACACCCGGCATTGAACGAAGGGTAATTTCAGTTTTCGCAATAAAGGATTGCTGTTGCCGGTTATTCCTCACTTTTGTGTGAGGTAAGAAGATGAGACTCCCGCGGGCATTTGCGGCTACCACCGCAGCCCGTTTTACCTGTCATAGATACTGGAGTCTCACATGTCACATCCGATCAAGTTCTATCGTTACCCTCTGTCCGGCCACGCGCACCGCGTTGAACTGATGCTGTCGCTGCTGCGCGTTCCCCATGAAACCGTATTTGTCGATCTGGCCACCGGTGCGCACAAGCAGCCGGCCTTTCTGGCGTTGAACACCTTCGGCCAGGTGCCGGTTATCGAGGACCGTGGCCAGGTATTCAGCGATTCGAACGCCATTCTGGTGTACCTCGCCACTCAGTACGATGCCTCCGGTCGCTGGTTGCCAGGCGATGCCGCAGGCGCCGCGCGGGTGCAGCGCTGGTTGTCGGTCGCCGCCGGCGAGCTGGCCGCTGGACCGGCGCGCGCCAGGCTGATCACGTTGTTTGGCGCACCCTATGATGCCGAGTCCACCATCAATGCGTCGCACGATTTGCTGGGCCTGGTTGAACGTGCTCTGACTGCCAGCAGCTACCTGGCGGGAGAGCAGGTGACCATCGCGGACGTCGCGCTGTACAGCTATGTAGCGCACGCACCGGAAGGCAACGTTTCGCTGAGCAAGTATCCGCGGGTGCAAGCATGGCTTGCGCAGATTGAGAGTCTGCCCGGCTTTGTGCCGATGGCGCGTTCCGCGATTGGCCTGCAAAGCGCCTGAGCGATTGGGCACAGAGGGCTCCGTCATGAGTAACGCAGATGTTTGGCATGCAGGCGAGCGCGAATTGCAGCGTCGCCTCGGTGTTGCCGAGCGGATGGCTGAGATCGGACCACGGGTGCTCAGCCCGGTGCTGCCTGAGCAGCATCGGGCGTTCTATCCGCTGCTGAACTTTGTTGTCGTGGGTGCGGTTTCAGCCAACGGTGATCTTTGGGCTGGCATGCTGGAGGGGGCGCCGGGCTTTGCCTGGTCCCCCGATCCGTCGGCGCTGCGGCTGGATACCCGGCTCAGCAGCGCGGATCCCTGTGCTCGGGCATTGCTTGAGACCGGGGCGGTTGGGTTGCTGGGTATCGATTTGACTACCCGACGGCGCAATCGTTTGTCAGGACAGATAAGCGCGATTGACTCGAACGGGCTGGATATTCGGGTCGAGCAGGCGTTTGGCAATTGTCCACAGTTCATCCAGCAACGTCAGTTGGTCGCAGAGGCTGGCGCCTCGGAGGCGGCGGGCACCCTTGTAACCAACAGCCTGACTGACCGAATGCGCGAGCTGATCAGTGCTGCTGATACCTGCTTCGTCGCCAGTGGCTTGCCATGCGACGGCCAGGATGCCGCGGTGGACGTGTCTCATCGCGGTGGCTGGCCCGGTTTTGTCAGAGTGACAGGAGACCGCCTGACCATGCCGGAGTTTTCCGGCAACCGCTTCTTCAACACCCTCGGCAACCTGCTGGTCAATCCGCGTGCGGGGTTGCTGTTTGTCGACTTTGCCAGTGGTGACCTGCTGCAAATTACCGGTCGGGTCGAGCTGCAATGGGACGCACCACAAGCCGAGCGCTACGAAGGTGTTGAGCACCTTTGGCATCTGCAGGTGGAGTGTGCGGTCTGGCGACCGGGCGGGTCGGCTTTGCGCTGGCAGTTTGAGGGCTTTTCGCCGGCGTTGGGTCGCACCGGCAGTTGGGCCGATGAGTCCCTATCTGTTAATGAATCGGGTACGCCCCAGGAGTAGAAGGTGAGTACTGAACAACGTCAGCCGTTACCCCCCCCCCGAGAGACGGCAATCGAAAAGGTACGCCTGTATCAACGAGCGCCCCATCCGACCTGAGAAGCGCCTTTCCATTGGCCTCTCGGACCGAGGCCGGCTGAACATCCGGGGCTGTCCGAGCTGGGCTTGTAGGGGCCAGACGCAGCGGCTTGTGGCCCCTAAGGAGAGGTGACGGCAGCGGCCTGTCTGAACTGTTGCCGCCATTTGGCCGGTGACACGCCGATGCGTCGCTTGAAGGCGCGACTGAACGAGGAGAGGTCACTGTAACCAAGCCGGTCTGACAGGCTGGTAACGTCACAGCGTGAGGCCTGAAGGTGCCAGCAGGCCATGCGGATGCGTGCATCCTGTACCAGATCACGAAAGCGGATCTGCTCCTCTTGCAGCCGGCGTTGCAGACTCCGCGGGTGCAGCCCAAGCTGTGCTGCAATGGTGTCGATGCAGATGTGCTGCAGGCCCGGCTGCTCGGTAATCAGGTTGCGAATCTGCAGCTCCAGACTGGTCTGCAGCCGCTCCCGGGCATTGGCCAGGTACTGCTCACTCTCTTTGCCGTCGTCGGATCGCGTACTGTCGAAGACAGCACTGAACATCGCTTCGGGGAACACCAGGCTGTCGTGTTCCTGATCGAACAGCACCTCACAGCCAAAATGGTTCAGATACTGTCTGAGCGCCCCGATCCGGCTATGGGCAAAGGTTACCCGTAACGGGCGTTGCGCATGGCCAAGTAGCAGGCGTGCAACCCGCAAAAACGCCGCCACGGACATCTCGTGATACTGACGTGCATGCGGGCTTGGGGCGCTGTGCTCGGTGCGGATGATGTGGACCTGTCCTGCGAAGGTCTGCAACTGCCAGTGTTCGGCGCTGCTATGCAGGCTCATGTATCGCTGAGCTATGCCGAAGGCCTCCTGCAGGGTGGTGGCATTGCTCAGGACCTTGCCGAGCAGGCCCAGCATGTCGATGCCCTGATGCTGTGCAACCCGCATGCCGAAATCCGGGCGTTGCAGGTGTTCAGCCGCGATGGCCAGCAAGTGCTGCAATTGCTCAATCTCGACCTGATGATCTTCGCTGTCCAGCAGCGCAGGATTGATACCCGCCTTGCGCAGGAGCAGGTCGGCGGCGGCTCCGGCTTCTGTGCGAAAGCCGCTGATTGCCGCGCTGCGTACAACATATCGTATTGTCACGGTGCCTCGGAGCACTATTGGCCAGGTTTCAGAGTTGGCGGCGTGTCGCAAAATGTCAAGTTTTGCTCCGGGCTGTTGCCTAGTCTGACACTCCTGATAACAACAATAGAGGGTGTGGCCATGTTTGATGTGGTAATCAATAACGGCCGGCTATTCGATGGCACAGGTGCCCCGTCGCGTGTGTGCAACCTGGCAATTCGTGATGGCGTGGTCGCGGACATATCCGAACAGCCGCTGGATGAAGCCGGCGCTCGGGTGATCGACGCTGGCGGCTGCTGGGTCACGCCAGGTTTTATTGACACCCACACCCACTACGATGCCGAGCTGATTGTTGCGCCCGGTCTGTCGGAATCGGTGCGTCACGGCGTGACCACGGCCCTGATAGGGAGCTGCTCACTGAGCATGGTCTGTTCCGACGCCGAAGATGCTTCGGATATTTTCACCCGGGTTGAGACCGTGCCACGTGAAAAGGTCCTGCCGATCCTGCAGCAGAACAAGACCTGGCGCACCCCCTCCGAGTGGGTAGCCTTCATTGAGCGCCAGCCACTGGGCCCTAACGTAATCAGCTTTCTGGGTCACAGTGATCTGCGGGTTGCGGTGATGGGCTTGCACCGTTCCACCGATCGCGCCGTCAGACCCACCGAGGCGGAGTTGCTGCAGATGGAGTCGTTGCTGGAAGAAGCGCTGGACGAGGGCTTTCTCGGTCTCTCGAGCATGTGCTTGAAGTGGGACAAGATCGACGGTGACCGCGAGTGGTCCAAGAGTCTGCCCAGCACCTATGCTCGCTGGAGTGAGGTGAAACGGTTGAACGAGCATCTGCGACGCCGTGGTCGAGTCCATCAGGGCGCGCCGAATGCTGCCAACCCGCTGCAAATTTTTCAGTACCTGGGCGAGGCGCTGGGCGTGCTGCGCAAGCCGCTGAAAACCACACTGATTTCCATGCTTGACCTCAAGGGCAACAAGACGGTTGCGCCGATGGCCAAACTGGCGGCGCGGGTAACCAATTTGCTGGGCGGCGATTTTCGCTGGCAGGTGTTGCCGACACCCTTTGCGATTTATGCCGATGGCATTGACCATGTGGTGTTCGAGGAGTTTGGTGCCGGCGAAATGGCGCGTAACCTGAAGACCGAGGTCGAGCAGAACGCGCTGTTCAAGGACGAGGCCTACCGGCGCAAATTTCGCAGGTTCTATTCGGAGAAGTTCTCGCCGCGCGTCTGGCAGCGTGACTTTGGCGACGCCATTATTCTTGATTGCCCCGAAAAGCGTTACGTGGGGCGAGACTTCGCCGACATTGCTAATGAGAAGGGGATGCACGTAGTCGACCTGTTCCTCGATCTGATGGTCGAATACGGCCGCAAGCTGCGCTGGTTCACCATCATCGGCAACCACCGGGTTGACCGGCTGCGGGCCATGGTCAGCAACCCCGACACGCTGATCACCTTCTCGGATGCGGGTGCACACATTCGCAATATGGCGTTTTACAACCTGTCGCTGCGCTTTCTGCAGCTGATCAAGCAGTCAATCGACGAGGGAAACCCGGCCATGAGCCTGGAGCGAGCTGTACATCGCCTGACCGGCGAGCAGGCCCAATGGATGGGGATCGATGCCGGCACGCTGCGGGTGGGTGACCGTGCGGATGTGGTGGTGCTGGATCCGTCGCAGCTGGGTCAGCCGCTGGATATCGAAACGTGGGCAGAGATGGAGGGCTTTGGGCTGGAGCGCATGGTCAACCGCAACGCGGGCCTCGTGCGCAACGTGCTGATCAACGGCAAGGTTGCAGTGGAAGAGGGCGAGCCGGTAGCCGAACTGGGCAAGGTTCAGGGCTTTGGCCGCTATTTGCGGGCGAGGTAAGAGCGGTTGCAGCAGCTCGTGCTGCCCGGCCCGGATAACCCGGCGCCGGGCAGTCACAGATCAGTTATCGTTCTGTGTCTGTTGCAGGTAGTCGGTTGCGAGCATGCTCAGTGCCCGCACGCCGGTCACCAGCGCTGCGTCGTCGACCACAAAGCCGGGCGAGTGATTCGGCGCGGCCTTACCCATCTGGTCCATTGGCGTGACGCCCAGAAAGAAAAACAGGCCCGGTGCTTCGTTGGCATAGAACGAGAAGTCCTCCGAGCCGGTGACCATCGGCGATACCACCACCCGGCCCTGTGCTGCACGGCGCAGGGTCGGCAACATGCGCTCAGTCAGTGCGGGGTTGTTGGTGGTGGTCAGGTAATTGTCGATGATTTTTACCTCGGCGCTGGCCCCAGCCGCTTGTGCAATTCCCTTTGCCGTGCGCTCGATACGCTCGTTGACCTGTTGCTGGACGTCATCGCCGAAGGTTCGCACGGTGCCGGTCATGACAACCTCTTCGGGGATGATGTTGTGCCGGCTGCCGCCATGAATGGTGCCAATGGTGACGACCGCAGGAGCGGGCATGATATTGGTCTGCCGGCTGACAACGGTTTGCAGTCCGTTGATGATCTGCGCGCTGGTTACGATTGGATCGACCCCATCCCATGGCTGGGCACCGTGGGTTTGCTTGCCCTGAACGCGGATATGCAAATCACCTGAGCTGGCCATCACCGGGCCGCTGCGATAGCCGATCAGGCCGGTAGGCATGGCAGAGCTGACGTGCAAGCCAAAAACGGCATTTACCTGCGGATTCTTCATCACACCCGCTTCCACCAGTTGTCGGGCGCCGAAGTGACGCTCGCCATCGTAGGCATAGTCACTGGGGCCTTCTTCGGCAGGCTGAAAGATGAATTTCACGCTGCCCGGCAGCTCGTCCTTTACGCTGGCGAGGACTTCGGCGGCCGCCATCAGGATCGCAACATGGGCATCATGGCCACAGGCGTGCATGACCGGGCGCTCCTCACCCAGATACGGCTGGCGGACGTTGGATGCGAAGGGCAGACCTGTTGCCTCAAGCACTGGCAGGGCATCCATGTCGGCGCGTAAGGCGACCACCGGCCCCGGCTTGCCGCCCTTCAGCAGGCCGACTACACCGGTGGTTCCAACGCCGGTCTGTACGTCCATGCCGAGCCTGCGCAGGTGCTCGGCGACTAGCGCAGCGGTGCGGTGTTCCTGATTACCCAGCTCAGGGTGCTGGTGAATGTCATGGCGCCAGGCAATGGCTTTGGGCGCAATGGCCTCGGCGCCGCTGACCAGGCGTTCGTCGAGTGCGTTATCCGTGGCGTTGGCTGCCAGAGCCAGGGGCAGAAGCAGCGCGGGAAGCAGGGTGCGGCAGCGCATGGGAGCGTCCTCTTGTTTTGGTTGTTTCAGGGGTAAGGTGTGGGCGCAGCTGGCTCGGTGAGCAGCCGAACCACAGGCGAAACTGTCGATAGAACTGACTGGTCTGGCGATAGCCGAGTAACAGTGCAAGGGTGGCATCGGCATGACCGCTGTGCAGATACTCCAGACATAGCTGCTGGCGAACGCTGTCCAGCAGCGCACTGAACGGCCGCTGCTCGGCGGTCAGCCTGCGCTGCAGTGTACGAGGTGCCACCGCCAGCAGGCTGGCGCAGCGTGAGAGGCGGGTTTCACCGCGGGGCAGCAGCGCTGTCAGTAGCAATTGCACGGACTCGCTCCAGTTGTGGCCGGAATGGGAGCGAATCAGCTGACGCTCCCTGCGTGCGAGGCGCGCAATATTGGGTTGCGCAGTATTCAGCGCACGGGCCAGTTCTAGCGCAGGAAACCGGAGTTCAAGACGTTTGGCATCTGCGAGGAGCTCCACCGGGACACGCAGCAGACGCCGGCAGGCTTCACACGCGGCGTCAGAGAAACCGGCCATGGCCGCGCCGGCCTGCTGCAAGCCCAGCCCCTGGCAGATGCGCAGCAGCGCATACAGGGTCGCCAGCAACTGCTGTTCGGTGGCCTCTGCCTCCGGCGTTGGCGTTACCACGATTCGGGCCTGTGCGCCGCTTTGCTCCAGCGCCAGACTGGCCAGGTCGCTGTTTTGCTGAAAGTAGCGCTGACTCAAATTGATGGCATCACGCAGGGTGCGGGCGTTGCCCAGATAGGTGGTTGCCAGAAAGGTTTCGGAATAGTTCAGATAGCTGAAGGCGCGGACCAGCAGCCACGGATCCTGCTGTTCCTCGGCCAGCTCTGTCACCAGCTGGCGAATGGCTGCCAGCGGCACTCGCCGGGCATGGGGCTGCAGCGTCAGATGGCTGCGTTGCAGCGCCGCCTCCAGGCTGTTGGCCGGTACACAGGCACGCAGGCCCTTGACGATCTTGTCGAGGTGCTCGCTGGACGCGGTGGGTGCAGTCTGTGCCATGGCGAAGATTAACCGGGCTGCTGAAAGGGTTCGTCCAGTGTCGCGAGCCCGACGCAGGCAAACAAGTGCGGATCGCGCCATCCTGTGCACAGACGCCGCTGGCGCGGGAGTTGTTCAGGCCAGTTGGTAGCGATCCTCATGCTGAACCAGCCGACCATCGGCCAGCAGCTCGGCGAGGTGCTGGCTGATGGTCCTTCGCTCCGCGCCCTTAACCCAGGCTGCGTCGTATCCGGGCGGGTAGAGCAGACGTTGTTCAACCAGTTGGGACAAGGTGCGTGGACCGCTCCGCAGCATGGTCAGCAGCTTGCTCTCGCGCTCGGTCAATTTGGCAGTATAAATAGCCAGATCGTGCAGGAACTGTTCGCGGTCGGTGTAGATGCCGCGATGGTGCGAGGTGACCCAGACCTTGGCGGGAATGCGCGCAACGGCGTCCAGGCTGCGACGAAAATCCGCAAGGTTGGAGCAGGCGTCACCGTAGTAGGGACCGAATCCGGTCAGGTCGATATCACCGATAAACAGCACCTCTTCGGGCTCGATCAGCAGGGCGCAATGGCCTGCGGTGTGGCCGGGCAGGTGGAAGGCGGTGATACGGTTGCTGCCCAGATCCCAGAGCGTGCCGTCCTCATAGCCAATGGCGTCGGGGCGTGGGGTGTAATGGAACTTGCGCTCAAAGTTGGCGCGCATCGCGGCGGCCTGGCGCGGATCCATGTCTCCGTAGGCAGCGAGCATGCCGTCCCAGCTCTGCACGGTCGGCAAGTCGTTGATATGAGCATGGACCGGCACATTGGGCAGCCGGTGCAGGCCTGCGATGTGGTCTTCGTGAACGTGCCCGAGCACCACCAGTTCGCTGTCGTCGAAGGCGGCGCCAATATGGTTGGACACCAGCGGGGTATCCAGCGCCGTACGGACCTCGCTACCGCGAATCAGGATCTGATTGCCGTCCGGGTACTTGCCGCTGCGCTCGCCGAAATAGACCGAGACACGGCCGAAGTCACGATGGCTGACGGGGAGTTGAGCGGATTCCTGAACTGGCATGTCGGCGTCCATTTTGGCTTGCCGCGACAAGGGCGGGCGATTGTTGTTGGATGTCCTTGTTACGGCAAGCTGCCGCACCTCGTCAAGTTTGGCGGCGCTGGTAATCGGGGAATACCGCCTTGCGAAGGGGTGCATGAACGCCCTGATGACCGTTGGCCGCTCTGGAATGCGGCTTCCGCGAGAGTTGTGCGCTGCACTCGCCAGCGGCTCTTGTCAGCAGGGGGCTGATCCGTGTGAAACCGGCGCAGTTGCTGGCATTGCGCTTGGTTGTTCGCGCAGGGGAAACCAGTAAAATGCGCCGTTCGCACTGTTCCTGTCTGCTGCTGGAGTTGCCGCATGTCCAATCTGTTAACCCCGCCGTCACGTTTGGCGCCGCTGTGTCTGGCCTGCCTGCTGGGCTTTCCTGCAATTGCTCAGGCGCAAGCTGTTACCGAACTGGACGCCGTGACGGTAACCGGCGAGACGTTTGATGAGATTGCCAGAGCGCGTGAAGCGCTGAGCGAGGTGCCCGGCGGCACTAATGTGGTCGACATGCAGCAGGTTGAACAGGGACGGGTGGCTGGCGTGGCCGATGTGCTGGCCTATCAGCCGGGCGTATATGCCCAGTCGCCAGGTAACGAAGGTGTGAAGATCAGTATTCGCGGCTCGGGAATCAACCGCGGCCCGGGAGCGCATGCGTCGGGTAATCATATCCTGCTCGATGGCCTGCCGCTGACCGGTTCGGGCGGTACGCCGTATGAGCTGCTGGAGCCCCTGTGGCTCAGTCGCGCCGAGGTACTGCGCGGGGCCAACGGCTTTGAGCGCGGCGCACTGGCACTGGGCGGGGCGGTTGATTACATCACCCGCAGCGGGTTTGATGCGCCGCGTCTGCAGCTGCGCATGGACGCGGGCAGCGACGGTTACCTCAAGCGCCACATCGCATCCGGTCAGGTAATCGGTGATCTGGATTATTACGTGGGTATCACCGACCTGCACTACGACGGTCAGCAGGATCACGCCGCCGGCAGCGGCAAGGGTGTGGTCGCCAACGTCGGCCTGCAGCTGACGCCGGATCTGGAAACCCGTTTCTACCTGCGTTATCGGGAGACCGAGCATCAGACGCCGGGCCGCCTGACCCAGTCGCAGATCGACGATGATCCGACTCAAGCCAACGCCGGAAATATCGCCCGTGATGCCAAGCGTGAGCAGCCGGGCAGCACCTGGCTGGCAAACAAGACCACGCTGCGCCTGGATGACGTCAGCACGCTGGAAATGGGGCTGGTGTATCACCACTACCCGATGGACCTGATGGAAAGCCCGTACCGCATCCGGGTGGATTACAGCGACGTCAGCGCGACGCTGAACTACAAGCGTGAGCACGAACTGTTTGGCTTGAACTCGAACACTACGGTTGGCTGGCGCACCACGACCAATCTGCCCAGCAGCGATGCTAAGGAAACGGCGTACCAGCTGCTTAATGCCAGCGGCACGATCTATCCGGTCGGTACGCTGATGCGCGAGTACACCCATCAGGGCTCGGACAACGTATTGCACGTCAGCAACGAATTGGAGCTGGCACCACGCCTGTGGTTGAGCAGCGGACTGGCGCTGATCTACACCCAGCGTGAGGTCGAGGTGACCTGGCCGGACACCGATGAGAAGCTCAACGAAGGCACCTGGGACTACGCGCCGCGTCTGGGGCTGCGTTATCAGCTGGAGTCCGGTAGCGAGGTCTACGGCAATCTGTCCCGTTCGGTTGAGCCGCCGCACCCGTGGTCGATGATCTGGGGCTCACCGACGCGCTTCCCAGTCAGCAACCAGCCCTGGAGCAACCGTCAAAGCACCCCGGTCAGTCTGGATAACCAGACCGCGACGACCTTTGAAGTGGGTGCGCGTGGAGATTCGCTCGTCGGTTTGTGGGATCTGGCCTGGTACTACTCGCGGGTCAATCACGAACTGCTGACCATCGAGATCGAGCCCAACATCTTTGCCGAGTCAAATGCCAGCGCGACCGTGCATCAGGGTATCGAGGCGGGATTGACCAGCACCCTGTGGCAGGGCGACGAGCTGGGCGCGCTGGCGCTGCGTCAGGCGTATACCTTCAGTGATTTCCACTACCGTGACGACGACACCTTTGGCAGTAATGCGCTGCCGGGACTGCCGCGTCATTACTACCAGGGAGAACTGCGCTATCAGCATCCGGTCGGTGTTTACGTAGGGCTAAATGCCCAGTTTGCATCCAAGGTGCCGGTGGATTACGCCAACTCCTGGAATGCCGATAGCTACACGATTTTTGGCGCTACCTTGGGATACGATGCGCCCAAGGGCGACTGGCAGACCTGGCTGGAGCTGCGCAACCTCTCTGACGAGCGCTACGCTGCGACCGTGACTCCCGGGTACAACGACAATGGTTTGGAAGCTGCACGCCTGACGCCCGGTGAAGGCTTTGGAGTTTACACGGGGGTGTCCTGGAACTGGCTGTAACCCCCACGGCTGAGCTGTTGACCGTTCATCCAGTGGGCTGGAACCTGACGCAGGGTTTGCTTGACTGAATTAACAGGTACACGTCGATTCTGTCAGGAGGTACGCCATGTCATTTGATCAACAGCACCCGGGAGAGAATAACCTGCCACATTCACCGCTACCTGAGCTTGAACCGCCGCATAGCCGTTGGGAAGGCCCGCTTGAGGGGGAGGAACTCAATGAGCTGGATGCGGGCGATTTCTGTTATCGGCTGCGTGAAGAAGACTAAGCGGGAGCTACCGAGGCTAGCTCAGACGGTCAGTGCAGCGGCACTTTCCAGCCTGTCCAGGGGGACGGGTTTGCTCAGATAGTAGCCCTGTACCATGTCACAGCCCAGCGCGCGCAGAGTTTCGAGCTGCGCCGCTGTCTCTACGCCCTCGGCGATGACCTGCAGGTCCAGCTTGTGGGCAAGCAGGGTGATGGCTTCGACAATAGCAAGATCGTTGAGGTCATCCGGCAGCCCCGATACGAAGGTGCGGTCTATCTTCAAGACATGCAGTGGCAGACGTTTGAGGTAGGCCAGCGAGCAGTAGCCTGTACCAAAGTCGTCAATGGCTACAGTAACGCCAAGATCCCTGAGCGCCCCGAGTGTGGAGCGGGAAGACTCAAGGTCATTGATCAGCATCTGTTCAGTGATTTCCAGCTCGAGTTGCTCTGCCGGCAGCCCGGTATCGCGCAGCACCGCCGCTACCTGCTCGGCAAGGCGCTGAGAGGAAAACTGGCGCGCTGACAGGTTGACCGACACCCGTGGCGCCTGTCCGAGCTCTGCTGCAAGGCGGAGCATGTCCTGGCAGGCCTGGCGCAGAACCCACAGACCAACGTCGTCGATCAGCCCGGTTTCTTCCAGCAAGGGAATGAAATCATTCGGTGCAACCAGTCCGTGTCTGGGGTGATGCCAGCGAATCAGGGCTTCAACACCGGTTACCTTTCCGCATTCGAGATCAGCCTGGGGTTGGTAGTGCAGTACAAACTCGTTACGTTCCAGTGCCCGGTGGAGCTCTGACTCCAGTGCCAGCAGCCGTTGCTGGCGCTCGTTCATGGCTGGTGCATAAAAGCGGAAAGAGCGTCCACCGAGCGCCTTGCTTTGATACATCGCGGAGTCGGCATTGCGCAGCAGGGTTTCGACGTCATCGCCATCGTCCGGATAGACCGCAATACCGGCGCTGAAGCTGACGAAGATATCCTGACGGGCAATACGTACCGGCTGTTCAAAAGCCCTTTTTACCTTGTCGAGTATGCTGGTGATGGTGTCTGCGTCGTTCAGGTCGTTAGCTACGATGACAAACTCATCACCGCCATAGCGGGCAAGAATATCGTTTGACCGAATGTGCCGGCCAAGCCGAACACCTACCTGCTGCAGGAGTTGATCACCGATGCTGTGGCCAAGACTATCGTTGACCCGCTTGAAGTTGTCCATGTCCAGAAAGATGACAGCTGTGAGGTGATTGAGCCGTGCTGAGCGCTGGATTTCCGTTTGCAACTGTTCGGCCAGCAGAACCCGGTTGGCCAGCCCGGTCAGCAAGTCATGTGTCGCCTGATGCTGAAGTTGAGCCTCGAATTGCTTACGCTCGCTGATATTGCGGGCGATGGTCGAGTAGTAGGCAATACGCCCGTTCTGATCACGATGCGACATGACAACCTGGTGCAGGTAAATCTGTTGCCCGGCACTATCCTGAAGCACTGACTCGCGTTCCCAGACTCCGTGCTTTTCGGCCTGGGCGAGGGCTCCACGAATCAGTACTTTTGCTGCGTTAAGGGCATTGTGAGTTTTTGCTTCACCGGTCGCGACGTCAGGCAGGCTCAGCGATCTGGCCAGCAGCGCGTGGCCAGCCTTGTTGAGATAGAGCACCTCGCCACTGGCATCGGCTACGGCAACTATGTCAGTGGTCGCTTCAAGAATGGCGTTAAGGCGGGAGCGGTCCTCTTCGGCGAGCACGCGCTCGGTAATGTCGCGGCCAGTGGATACGAAATGAGTTATCTGCCCGGCGGGGTTGACTAGAGGGGTTATTACCTTTTCCTCGAAGAACGCCTCGCCGCTTTTCTTGCGGTTGATGAGCGTGCCCCGATACACCTGTTTACTTAGGATGGTATTCCACAACTCGGCATAGGCGGATGGGTCCTGATCGGCTGATTTGAGCAGATCAGGTGTCTGCCCCTGGGTACTTTCGGCGGTGTAGCCTGTCATGTGCTCGAAAGCGGGGTTTACATATTCGAACTGGCCGTCACGGCTGGTGATGAAAATACTGTCTGCAGCCTGTTCTACCGCCTGGGACAGTTTGCGCAGTCCGTCTTGCGCAATACGATGTTTTTTCTGCAGGGCCTGTTCGGTGATGGCCCGTTCTACCGAGGGCGCCAGGCGCGTGAGGTCGTGCTTGCCGATAAAGTCCTGGGCGCCGGCCTTGATTGCGGCGACTGCGGCTTTTTCACCCAAGGTGCCGGATACGAATACAAAAGGTATGTCTGGATCAAGTTCGCGCACTATGCGCAGGGCAGTGACACCGTCAAACAGCGGCATACTGTGGTCGGACAGCACTACGTCCCACTGTTCGGATGCCAGGCGCTGGCGCAGTTCTGGTTCGGACTCTATACGGTCCCACTCAAGAACAATGCCATGCGTTTGCATGTGATGGACGATTAGCAGAGCATCGTCTTCATTGTCCTCCAGCATCAGGACCTTCCAGCGGCTGCCTGTTACGTCTCCACCCATGATAGCGCTCCGATCAGGTGTCCATTGCGGGTTGATTGAGGCCAAGCCAATAGCTGCCCAACTGCTGGGCGACAGCGATAAATTCTTCAAAGTCCACCGGTTTGCGAACGTAACTGTTGGCACCCGATTGATAGGCCTGCAAGCGATCGCTTTCCTCCAGTGAAGAAGTCAGAATTACCACCGGGACCATACGCGTGCTGTCGTTGGAACGCAGTTCGCGCAGGACATCCAGCCCATTGAGCTTGGGCAAGTTGAGGTCAAGCAAGATCAGTGCAGGCGCAAGCTGTACTTGAGCATTCTGCGCGCCAAAAAGCTTCGCCAGTGCCTGCTCGCCATCCTCTGCAACGACCACTGGCGTCCGGATACGGTTGTTGTGCAGAGCATGCAGCATCAAGGCCACATCGTCCTGATTGTCCTCCACAAGCAATATCGGCTTTTCCATCATTGCTCGCTCCTTGCGCGTTTGAATCGTATATAGAATGTCGCTCCGTGGCCCTCGCTGGATTCGGCCCAGATACTGCCACCCAACTTGTTCATGACCCGCGCGATAGAGGCCAGACCGATTCCGGTCCCGGGAAATGCGCTTGCGCTGTGCAGGCGCTGAAACGGCGTGAATAGTTTGTCAGCATAGCTCATGTCAAACCCGACGCCATTGTCGCGTACGAACACCACGTCGCCTTCAGGGTCGTCGATACGGCCGATCTCGATTCGCGGCTCTGCGGTATTGCCGGTGAACTTGAACGCGTTACCGAGGAGATTATCCAGCGCTACACCGAGTAGCGCTGGATCTGCCTGAACTCTGATGTTCGGTTCTATCTGCACGTCAATCCGGCGCTCCGGCTGGCTTTCTTGCAGCCGCTCGGCTATTGCTGCAGCAGTGCGACTCAGGTCGAGGCTGGCAAGCTTGACCTCGGCGCGCGTTACTCGGGCCAGCATCAGAAGGTCATCGATCAGGCGGCTCATGTTCTGCGCAGCCTTGCGGATCCGATTGAAGTAGTCGGTTTCCTGGGCGTCGAGTTTGCCTTCAAGGCTACTTTGGAGAATCTTGCTAAAACCGTCGATCGCCCTGAGTGGCGCGCGTAAGTCGTGGGATACCGAGTAGCTGAAAGCTTCCAGTTCACTGTTAACGGCCTGCAGTTCGTTGTTCTGTTGGGCCAGGCTTTCGTTAAGCTGGCGGATCTTGCGTTCGGTGGTGCGGCGTTCGGTAGCGTCCCGAATGGCGCAGAAAACCAGCTTGCTATCGGCTGTTTGAATAGAGCTCAGGCTGATTTCAACGGGCAAATGGCTTCCATCCTTACGTCGTGCATACAAACTGAGCCCCAGGCCCATCGGACGGGATTTGGGCTCCATCATGTAGCCACTGCGGTGCTGTACGTGGCGCTCGGCAAGGTTTGTCGGAATAAGCACTTCCACTTTCTGGCCAACCAGTTCCTGCTCCGCATAGTCGAACATGACAGTAGTCTGCTCGTTTGCCAGGGTGATATTGCCGTCGGTATCGGTGATGATGATGGCATCCGGTGCCGCTTCAATCATCGCGCGAAACATCTTTTCATTACTTGCCATACTTTGTTCAGTGGCTCGGCGCTGGGCGATGGCACGGGCCAGCAGCAGCGAGAGCATGGCGAACAAGAGGATGACGAGGGCTGCAGCCTGCCAGAAAATCCGGCCGGCGTTCTGGCTGGTGCCCAATAGCTGTTTATTAGCGAGCTCGGAGACAATGTACAGCTTGCCTAGCGACTGACTCAGGGGGATATCGTTGCGGGGGTCGAAGTCGACGCTGACGAAGCGGTACATGGCATCGTCGGACACGGCACTGCCATCGTTGTCTTCCCGTATCATCTGGCTCCACAGGGACACGTGCTGCTGTGACAGGTTGGCGCTACTACGTTCCGGCAGCATGAACCCCCATGTTATTGCGGGATCGCTTGCCTTTAGCCAGTAACCGTTGGCGTTCACCAGCCAGAGTGCCGCCTTATTGGGCTTGTCTAGCGAGGCCAGCGCGTCGAGCAAATATTGGCCGCGGTAATTGATGACCAGCAGGCCCCTGGTTTGCCCGTCGGCATCGGCAATTGGGGTGGCGACGCGAATTGTCGGTTGAAATGGGCGCTCGATTTCGCCGTTTTCCATATTGAGGTCGAACGGAGACAGGTAAACGCTGCCCACTGGCTGCTGCAGACCGAGCTGAACATAGTAGCGTTGACTTTTGTCCTGCAGGCGTGTCGACGGCAGAGCCAAAGGCTGCCCGTCGGTCAGCTCCACGCGTATGTGTTCGTGTCCGTTCAGGTCCAGCAGGCGGATCTGGTAGTACTGCGGGTGGTATCGCTGGAAGGTCTCAAAAGTTGACGTTGCCTGTTCGTCCGATTGCATCAAGGCGAGCTGGCCGGCGAGGTAAAGGGCATCGGCCTGAATGCGGGACAACCGACTACTCAGCAGACTCTGTGCGGACTCTACCTGTGCCTGCTGCTCTATCGCCGCGGTGCCCCGCGCCATCTGACGCTGGTTGTGCATCAAGGCACTGGTCACGATGACGGTCAGTAGGGTCAGTGGCAACCAGATAAGGAAAAAGTACTGAAGTACGTATTTACCCTGTTCCATGCGGATCGGCATCGTATCTTCATCCCTGATGCTCGTGAGTAAAGCTTTTTACGATCACCGGGTCAGTATAGGTTACGCCCGTAATCCTGCATCTCACTCGCGCGTCAGTTGCGCCCTGAACAACATTTCCAGTCGCAGACTGATGGCCCAGCGCGGCTTGAAATCGGCTTCACGCGGGAAGTGCAGCGCGGGCACAATATCCCAGTAGAGGTACTGGCGATGGATGTCGCGCCGATAGTCGGCCTGCAGGTAATAGTCGTTGACCCTTGGGTTTGAGGAGCTGCCGCCGACTATGACCGCCGAGTAGCGAATGGCACTGCGTTTGCCCAGTACCTTGTTGAGTTGCGCACTCTGCGAGAATTCAAGTTGGTCGTAATCCTCCTGCCATTGCAGCTGGCTGACAAAGCGCAGGTGCCGGGTGCTGTCCAGTGGTCGGCCAACGTCCCAGCGCGAGCGAGCAGAGTAGCCGTCATGCTCGAACCAGGAGGCGCGATTGTAGCTGGACAGCTGCCACGGGCTGTCGCCCAGCTGCCAGAGCCGCTCAGCGCTGTAGCGCAGGTACGGATTGACCGGCCAGTGCAGTTTTACCCCCGCGCCAACACGGGTGTGCCAGCCTTCGCGTTTGTCGCGGCTGCCCAGTCTGCTCAGGCCAGCGACGGTATCGCCAAGGCCATCGGTGTCATTACGCAGCCGTTCGGCGCCTTGTTCTTCAAGGGTGCCTCGGCTCTCCTCGGGATCACTCTCGATAATCAGCCGCAGCCGCTCTTCTGTGGTTGGTACATCGAGTTTGAAGCGGATGCCGGGGTCGATATCAAACTCTTCGGATTCGGCCCAGTCGAAGTCGGTACTCAGGCGCAGGTAGGACTCGTTGTCGACGCTGTCGCTGTCGATGGTGCCAAAAAAACCGTCGATGTTGCGGGCGGTATTGTCGACCCAGCGCGTCACGCTGTCGTGGATCGGGGTAATGGTATCGATCGCCCAAGGGGAGAGATCGGAATCATTCGTTTCGTCTGCACCGGTCACGCCGGCGGTTAACAGCAACATCAATGCAAAGATCTGTTTGCCCATGCTGTTTCTCCTTTCCCCTTGGCTGCAGTATAGCCTCTCTGGCAGATGGCACCGGGGCGCCAAGGGTGTAGACTTCGCACCTGTAGGGCGCTGTATTCAACGGCGATCCGTTGGGGAGGCGTCATGCTGGAGACAGTGCAGGCTTTGATGGTGGTGCTGGTATCGCTTTGGGCGATCCCTGCGCTGTGGTTCCATCGTCCGCGTCGTCTGTGGTTGCGCTATCTGCCACTCGGTTGCTGGGTGCTGGTCATGACGCTGGTGCTTAGTCTGACCTCACGCGGCGAGGCGATTGACGCGCTGCTGTGCTTCCTGGCTGCCTTTAGCCCCTTGCTGCTGTGGTGGCGAGGCGTGCTGCCCAAAGGCAACTGTGACTGGGCGGACGATATGGCCTATACGACCACTGGGACTGTCGACGGGGACGTTCTGCGATTGCAGCGGGTGCGTTGCTTCGAGTGGCGCAGTGCCGACGATTACGATATCCGCTGGCAGAGTCGTGAATACGCGCTTTCGACGCTGCAATCGGTAGACATGTTTCTGTCATTCTGGGGCCATCGCTCAATCGCGCATATGCTGGTTTCCTTCGGGTTTGCCGATGGCCGATATTCGACCTGGTCGGTCGAAATTCGCCGCGCCCGCGGTGGTGATTACTCGGCGATTGCAGGCTTCTTCAAACACTTCGAACTCAACATCGTCGCCAGTGAAGAGCAGGATATCGTCAAGGTACGCACCAACCACCGGGATGAGGATATGTACCTGTATCGCACCCGATTGACACCTGCCGCCGGCCGCGCGTTGCTGCTGGGCTACGTCGAGGTTGCCAATCGGCTGGCGGTGTCGCCGCGCTTCTATCACACGCTGCACGCCAACTGCACCAACGTTGTCTTCCGGCTGATGCAACGCATTCGTCCTGATCTGCGTTCGGATATCCGCTTGCTGCTCAGTGGTTTTCTGGACAACTACGTATACCATCAGGGTGGCTTGCAGCCCGGTTATTCGCTGGCCGAGTTAAAGCGGCTCGGGCGAATAACAGAAAGGGCAAGGGCGGTGACTGGAGACGAGGATTTCTCAGCCTGCATCCGCAAGGGCGTGCCGGGCTGTGAGGATGAGTACAAGGCAGGACGCCATGATCAAGCTGCTGGCGTGACGGCGCCGTTTTGATGGAAGGAATTAGCATGAAAGTAGGTCTGTTGCAGTGTGATGATGTGAACGAGCTCCTGCTGCCCGCGCACGGAAACTACCCGGAGATGTTCGAACTGGCACTGCGCAAGCGTCTGCCGCAGATGGACTACCGTATCTACCCGGCCCACAAGGGTGAGTTGCCCGGCGATCCGCATGAGTGCGATCTGTATGTGATCAGCGGCAGCAAGCATGGCGTCTACGAGCAGCTGGACTGGATTCGCTCACTTGAAGGTTTTATCGCCACTCTGTGGCGCGAGCGCAAACCGCTGATTGGGGTCTGCTTCGGGCATCAGGTTATGGCCACGGCAATGGGCGGTGAGGTTCGCAAGTCTGAGCGTGGCTGGGGCGTTGGCGTGTCCTTTAACCAGATCCATGAGCCCAAGCCATGGATGCAGCCGATCCAGGACAAGATCGATCTGATCGTCAGTCATCAGGACCAGGTCGTTGAGTTGCCACCCCATGCGCAAGTTATCGCCGGCAGTGATTTCTGCCCGAATTACCTGTTGCAGTACGGCGATCACTTTCTCAGTGTTCAAGGCCATCCGGAGTTCGAAAAAGCCTATTCCGAGGCCTTGATGGATATGCGCACGGCGTCAATACCGCCCGCTCGGGTACGCGCCGGCAAGGCGTCTCTGCACGCTGCTGTCGACAGCGACCTGATGTTCGACTGGATTATCAACTTCGTTCAGCAAGCCCGCGGTTGATAGGGTTTTGCCTGTCGCGCAGCATCGGCGTATGCTGCGCGGGTTGACATCTGCGCGGGAGCGCCGGTGTTTCAGCTCATACACCAACGGTGGCGCCATGATTTATATCTCCAACCAGGTTCAGCTCGGCGACTGGGAAGTCGAGATGACCGCTGTGCGCGCACAGGGTGCGGGCGGTCAGAACGTCAACAAGGTGTCCAGCGCGATCCATCTGCGCTTCGACATCAATAACTCCAGCCTGCCGCTGTTCTACAAGGAGCGCTTGCTGGCGCTGCGTGACTCGCGCATTACCAGTGATGGCGTGATCATCATCAAGGCTCAGCAATTCCGTACCCAGGAAATGAACCGCGAAGACGCCATCAACCGGCTGCGCGAGCTGATTCTGGCTGCCGGCGTAGTGCAGAAGAAGCGCCGCCCGACCCGTCCGACCCGCAGTTCGCAGGTCAAACGGGTAGAAGGCAAGGTCAAGCGCGGTCAGACCAAGCAGCTGCGCGGCAGGGTCGACATCTGATTTTCAGCTGAGCGTCGGCACCAGAACCCGGTTTGCAGCGCCCGGCAAGGTGCGCAGGCTTTTGGCCCGGCCAGTGTCCAGATTCCAGGTTGACGACTTCACTGTATCCACGAAGCGCCAGTCTGCGACTGCATCATTGGTGGTGAAGGTGACGACCAGATATCCGCGCTGATTGGCATTCAGGTATTCCAGACCGTCGACCAGCGTCGTGATCGCCTGTTCGGCGCCCGGCACTTCGGCATCGCTCAGACCCAGATACTCCTCGAGCCCGGGCGAGCTGACTGAGGCGGTGGCAAATTCCACACCGACGGCATCGCCGCTGAGGGTGGCCAGATTGTTGGCCCAGGCATTGTGGGTGTCGCCCGCCAACACAATCAGGTTCTGGTTCAGACCGCGTGCGGTGCCCAGCAATACTTCCCGCTCATAGGCATAGCCATCCCAGGCATCGAGGTTGTACGGGATAACGGTCTCGATACGCGCTATTTCTTCAGAGGTCAGAGTCGGATCGCCGGCCTGCCGACGCAGTTTGATGGTTACCAACTCGGTGAGCATCGTGGTCAGGTCACCTGAACCCGGGCTCTGCAGCGCGGTCAGCATCTCCGCCGGCAGCAGCATGCGGCCCATGAGGATCTGTTGGCCCAGCACCTGCCAGATGGCAGTCGAGGTCGCGAGCTGGGTCTGCAGCCAGTTCAGCTGTGTCTGGCCGAGCAGGGTGCGGTTGCTGTCGCTGACATCGGCTGCAAAAGCCGTTGCGTCAAACCCGCTGGCGCCGATGTAGTTGGCGTAGTCCAGTTGCTCATCGCGGCCGATTATCCGGGTGTCCAGCATATGCAGACTGACCAGGTCGCCGAAGTCGAAGCGGCGATAGATGGTTTCCTCGTCGTTAGCCGAAGCAGGGCGCACCGGCATCCATTCAAAATAAGCCTGCAGGGCCGCCAGCTTGCGGGCGGTAAAGTCGCCTTCTCCCTCGTTGTGGTTTTCTGCGCCGTCACGCCAGGTATCATTGGCCACTTCATGGTCATCCCACACGGCGATAAAGGGCGCAGCGGCGTGCAGCGACTGCAAGTCGGTGTCGGTGCGATACAGCGCATAACGGCGACGATAGTCGGTCAGCGTGAGGATTTCGCCAGCGTTGTTGTCGGGCAGCAAGCGGCCAAGGGCTGCGGCGTCTTCGGTGGCGTAGCCGCCGTTGCCGTACTCGTAAATGTAATCGCCGAGGTGAATGACTGCGTCCAGCTCTGACTCTGCTGCTGCCGCGGCGTAGACATGGAAATAACCGGCCGGGTAGTTGGAGCAGGACATTACCGCGAAGCGCACCTGATCGATGCTGCCTGCCGGCAGGGTTTTCATTCGGCCGACCGGCGAGATTACATCAGCAGCCTTGAACCGGTAGTAGTAGGTGGTACCTGGCAACAGGTTCTGCGCATCGACCTTCAGGGTGTAATCCCGCGCAGCGCCGGTGGTTGCTGTGCCGCTGTGAACCAGGTCGGTGAATGCCGCGTCAGTCGCTATTTCCCAGCCGACACTGATGTCGGCGCTGCGGCCATCGAGCGGAGTCACACGGGTCCAGATGATGACGCGGTCAGCGAGCGGGTCCCCGCTGGCTACGCCGTGATTGAAGCTCAGCTCGCGAGCAGCGTCGTCTGAAGAACTGCTGGAAAGGCAGCCTTGAAGGCCGCTGGATACCACGATGGTGCCGACAGCGAGCGCTGATGCACGAAGAAAATCACGCCGGTTGAGTCCGCTCATTTCCTGCTCCTGATGATGTTTGGGCTGGGGCAGAAGGGTGGCAGTGTGGTGTGACAGGCTGACGACGGGATGGTTAAGGCTTGTCGACAAACCACAGGTCGATTGCCTGCCGGGTGAGCAGATCGCGGTTCCGAGCAGCTGGAATCCAGTTTTGCCAGCAGCGGGTGGCGTTGGTAAGAAACTCGAATAGTGGCAGATGCTGGCGCAGGACCCGGCGTTTTCGATGGCTGATGACCGGGTTGAAGTAGCCGAAGTAGTCGAACATCTGCCGGGGATTCTTGCGCACCCACAGCCAGGAGCCCATTTCCAGGGTAAAGGGCAGGAACAGGTTTTGTGGGTGGTGTTCCAGACCGTGGTCGTAGAGGTAGTCCCAGAGGTCGCCGTGGGTGGTGTAGTTGATCGACTGCGGCTCGATGATATACGGGTGGTGGTGCGGGTAGGTCTGCTCGAACAGCTGCTTGAGGCTCAGCACCTCGGCGATGTGCTCAATCGGCTTGTGGCTGCGTGCGTAACTGCACCAGAGCCGGTCGCGGCGACCGAAGCCGCTGTGGCAGTCGACACTCATTGCGAAGGGGGCTGACAGCAACCGTTGCTGCACGACGCTGACCACCGCCGCCGACTCGGCTTCCATCGGGGCGCCCAGTTTGCCGCGATACCACGGCAGACGTCTGCTGATGCGATGCCCGCTTACCAGCCAGGGTACCGGCCCCATCGCATCCACTGGCGCGTTACGCATCAAATCCACCCCATTGAGGTTGCTGCGCCGGTGATGCCAGATCCCGCCGGGGTTGATCATCGGCATGAACAGCAGCCGCACGCGCTCAAGCTGCTCGCGCAGCTGATCGTCCCAGTCCAGCCGGTTGACCAGACTGTGCAGCCAGGAAATGAGCACCTGCGTGCCGATCCGTTCAACCCCGTGTACGCCGCCAAAAAAGCCGATAACCGGCGCCTGCGGTGAGCGGCTGCCGAGTTCAATCACCCGGATTGGGATATCCAGACCGTTGACAGGCACCTTGAGTGGGGTGGTAACGCGCAGATGACGTGCCGCCTGATGCAACAAGGCTTCGAGCTGGGTGTGCTCTGGGAGGTGACGTTGAATCAGGTGTTGCGCGTCGCTCATGATGCACTCGGGCGTGGGATAGCCCGATGGTGGCAGGGGAGTGTGACGATTGGGTGACGGATTGGTGTTCGTGTGAGTCGGGCGCGGCATGCCGCGCCCCTACGCAAACCTATGTCGTAGCGCGGACTAGAAGTCCCCGTTTGCGTGGGCGAGTAGCGCAGGGCCGGCGGGACAGAGGACGGCAGCCTGTTTGAGGCTCGAAGAGCCGAGTTCTGCCGGCCCCCGCTGGCCTGATCAACGCAGCAGACCCGAAGGGTCGCGCGGCCGGGGTGCGCTGGGGGTCGTTAGGGAAAATGGGCAAGTATTTCCCCTGGCTCGCTGTAAAGGCGAAAACGAATCACCTGCCAGCTTGGCAATCAGCCTTAACGACGAACTGCAATGGGTTGAGACTATCCAGCGGCGCCGGTGCCATACGGCAAAGCAGCCTGCAAACCTCAATCCACCAACGCGCCATTGATGATCGCCCGCAACTCCTGCCTTACCGGATAACTCGACGACGGAATCAGCTGGGTCATAAACACCATCAACAGATCCTCAACCGGGTCGACGAAGAAGTTGGTGCTGGCCATGCCGCCCCAGCCGTATTCGCCGATGGAGCCGTTGGTCTGCGACTTGGCGACGTCAATCTTGACCGAGAAGCCGAGGCCGAAGCCGCTGCCGTCGTAGGGTGTTTCGCTGAAGGAGCCGACGGATACCCCGGGCAGGTCCTGGTTGCCGGGCAGGTGGTTCATGCGCATGAACTCGAGCGTCTTGCGGCCGATGATGCGGGCGCCGTTCAGTTCACCACCGTTGGCCAGTGCCTGGGCAAAGCGGAAGTAGTCGTCGATGGTCGAGACCAGACCGCCGCCGCCGGAGAGAAAGCCGTGGGCTTTGGTGAAACTGGAGTCCTGCGGATCGTCCTGCAGACTGAAGCTGCCACCGGGCTGGAACTGATAACAGGCGGCGAAGCGCGGGATGCGGTCGGCCGGGACGGTGAAGAAGGTGTCGGTCATCTCCAGAGGATCGAAGATATGGCGCTTGAAGTAGTCGTCCAGGCTCAAGCCCGACAGTACTTGCACCAGATAACCGCAGACGTCTGTCGCCACCGAGTAGTTCCAGGCGGTGCCGGGCGAGAACTCAAGCGGCAGTCGTGACAGTTCGTCGATCAGACGGTCGAGGGTCAGGCCGGGGCCGCCATCGAGTTTGAGCGCCCGGTAGGCGGCGTCGACGTTGGTGCGATTCATGAAGCCATAGGTCAGACCGGACTGGTGGGTCAGCAGGTCACGGATGGTCATGGGGCGCTCGCAGGGCGTGGTCAGAATGTGCGGATGGCTGCCGGTCTTGTAGACGCGCAGGTTGCTCCAGCTGGGGATGTACTTGTGGACCGGGTCATCCAGCAGAAAGCGACCTTGTTCGTACAGCTGCATCAGGGCAACAGAGGTGACCGGCTTGGTCATCGAGTAGATGCGGAACAGCGTATCGCGCTCGACCGGCAGGCCGCGCTCTACGTCTCTCAGCCCTTGTGCTTCGCAATAGACAACCTGGCCACGGCGCGCCACCAGAGTCAGAGCGCCGGGCAGCTTGCCTGCGTCAATATAGGCCGATTGCAGGTGAGTGCCGATGCGCGAGAGCCGTTCCAGGTCAACGCCGGCGATGCAGTTGCTGTTTGCCATGGATCTATCCGTCTTGTTCGTGAGCCGTCGATAGTAGCCTGTCCGGCGGCGAAGCAGAAAGCGCTGCGGCGGCCAAATGGTCTGCCATCCAGCGTCGTGATGGTGGTTACAAAATAAAGTTCGGGGCGCTGTCTCCGGGCTCTTGTGCGGCGACGCGGCGCGGAGTAAAAAACGCGCTCCGGAGCAGCATGAGGATTGCGATGAAATGAGCGACCATTCGCCCTGTCTGAACTGCGGTGCCTGTTGCGCCACATTCAGGGTGTCTTTTTACTGGGGAGAAACTGACAGTGCCCCAGGGGGTGACGTACCCACCCAGCTTACTGAACAGATAACACCGTACCGTGCCTGCATGCAGGGCACCAATCAGCCCCAGCCGCGTTGTGTGGGTCTGATGGGAACGGTCGGTGAGGGCGTTCGCTGCAGTATCTACGAGAAGCGCCCGAGTCCTTGCCGTGACTTCCCATTTCACGGTGAAAACGGGCTGGACAGCCCGGACTGTCAGCGCGCCAGAGCCGCTCACGGCTTGCCCCCGCTGCCGTCCAATCCGACCCGCCCGCGCCTGATCCCGATCGTAGCTGCCTGATTGAGGTGTCCCGCCGCCGAGGTGTTGAGCTCTCGGCAGCGGGGGGCCTCAGCTCGCGCTCTGACTCTGGCTCTGATTGAGTTCCTGCTGGGCAAAGTAGGTCTGGCTGATTGCCGCGTGCAGGTCGTCGAAATCGATCTGGATTTCATCGACAAAGGCGTGCAACTGATCCGGTTCTGCAGCCAGCAGCGTTACGTCCGGCTTGCTCAGGTCCTGCCGGCAGGTTTCGACTTCCTTCAGTGCCAGTTCATGACGTGGCAAACCTTGCAGCGCTTCTGCCAGACGGTCCATGCAGCAGGCGACGCTGCGCGGGAATAGCTGGTCCTGCAGCAGAAAACTGAGCACGTCCGGCCCGCGGATACGCAGGCGTACATGCTGGCGGTACATCTGGTAGCCAGTCAGTGACTTGAGCACACTCATCCACTGCAAGGTCTCGAAGGGCTTGAGGTCTTCTGCGCTGCGCGGCAGCAGATTGGCCGAGCGCACATCAATGATGCGGGTGGTCATATCTGCCCGTTCGAGCTGTCGTCCGACGATCAGAAAGGAGCGCACCGGCGTATAGCTGAGCGTACCTTCAATGAGACCATTGACGGTCTGACAGCTGCGGATCACCCGGCCCAAAAATGCATCGCGCCGGCGCGGAGTGATACCTGAGCCAACCTGCTCCTTAACGCTCAGGTACAGCTGGTTGACCTCTTCCCAAATCTCCCGCGGGATGACGTCGCGGGTGGTGCGCAGGTTCTCCCGCGCGGCGGCCAGCGAGCTGAGGATCGAGCCGGGGTAGCGACGGTCGCCACACATGAACGACAGCACGCTGGCTTCGTCACGGGTGGGGTAGAACTCGTCGAACAATTCGTCATTGCCGGTAATGGCGATGATTTCGGACCAGCCGAGCTTGGTTGCGCGCGGCAGGTCCAGCAACAGGTGGCTGTTCACACTCAGCAGGCGAGCGGTATCTTCGGCGCGCTCCAGATAGCGGGCCATCCAGTAAACGTTTTCGGCAACTCGTGAAAGCATTGGTCAGTTCCCCGCCAGGTCTACGATCCAGGTGTCCTTGCTGCCGCCGCCCTGAGAGGAGTTGACGACCAGCGATCCCTTGGTAAGTGCGACCCGGGTCAGGCCGCCGGTGGTAACCCAGGTAGACTCCCCGGACAGGATGAACGGCCGCAGGTCGACGTGACGTGGCTCCATCTGGTTGTTGCCGCACAGGGTCGGCGAGGTCGAAAGACTGAGGGTTGGCTGCGCCATGTAGTTGCGCGGGTCTGCCTTGATCAGCTCGGCAAATTTGTCGCGTTCCTTCTTGCTGGCGTGCGGGCCGATCAGCATGCCGTAGCCGCCGGACTCGTTGGCGGGCTTGACCACCAGCTTGTCGAGGTTGTCGAGCACGTATTTGCGGTCGTCCTCGAACATGCACAGGTAGCTGGGTACATTCGGCAGCAGCGGCTGCTCGCCGAGGTAGTACTCGATGATCTTGGGCACGAAGGCGTAGATCACCTTGTCATCGGCCACGCCGGCGCCCGGCGCATTGGCCAGTGCCACGTTGCCCTTGCGCCAGGCGCGCATCAGGCCGTGCACGCCGAGCATGGACTCGGGGTTGAACACCTCGGGGTCGATGAACATGTCGTCGACCCGGCGGTAGATCACGTCGACCCGGGCCAGCCCGTCGATGCGGCGCATGTAGACGCAGTCGTCGTCGCCAACCACTAGATCCGTGCCCTCAACCAGCTGCACGCCCATCTGCTGGGCAAGGTAGGAGTGCTCGTAGTAGGCGGAGTTGTATATGCCGGGGGTCAGAATGACGATGCACGGGTCGTCGCCGGGACGGGGCGAGAGTGACGCGAGCATGTCGTACAACTGCGCGGTGTAGTCGTCGACCGGCTGAATCTGGCCGGTGGCGAACAGGTCGGGCATCACGCGCTTGGTGACGTTGCGGTTCTCGAGCATGTACGACACACCAGACGGCACACGCAAGTTGTCTTCCAGCACGTAGAGGGTGCCGTCCTTGTCGCGCACCAGGTCCGAGCCGCAGATATGTGCCCAGACGTTATGCGGCGTGGAGATGCCGACGCACTGCGGACGGAAGTTGACCGACTGGGCCAGCACTTCGCGCGGCACCACGCCGTCCCTGACGATCTTCTGGTCGTGGTAAAGGTCGTCGATAAACATGTTGAGCGCCTGTACCCGCTGCTTGAGTCCGGCGTCGGTCTTTTGCCATTCGGCCAGCGAGATGATGCGCGGCACGATGTCGAAGGGCCAGGCCCGGTCGATCATGTTGCCTTCGGTGTAGACAGTGAAGGTGATGCCCATCAGCTGGATGGCAACTTCGGCCGCCGTCTTGTGTTCGCTCAGCTCGCGGGCATCGAGGTTGGCGAGGTATTGGCACAGCAGTTCCGCCTCCGGTCGCGGCTGCCCTGGTGCCTTTATCAGTTCATCGTAGAAGCCTTTGGATGTGTAATCGTCCCAGTTTACTTTGCTCATTCAGCTACTCTGTCCGCCAGGGGAAGGGATACTCTGCAACTTGCAATTGCCATACCAGATGCACCGGATCAGGGCATGAGGCGCTGGGTGCACTCGAATAATTGTCACCCAACCGTGTTAACAAAATAGGACGCTCGCCGATTGGCACAGCCATTGCTTCGTTGATCGGCTGGATGGATTGACCGCATACATTGATGAGATAACGGAACATGACTATTCGCGTTGCACTCCGGCATGAAACCCACTACGAGTTCGACAAGCCGATTTCGGTTGCGCCCCATCTCATCCGCTTGCGTCCCGCACCGCACTGCCGCACGCCAGTTGATGCCTACAGCCTCAAGGTTAGCGGAGGTGAGTACTTCATCAACTGGCAGCAGGACCCGTTCGGCAACCATGTGGCGCGCCTTGTGTTTCCTGAAAAGATGACCAGCCTCTCTATTGAGGTGGAGCTGATCGCACCGATGACGGTGATCAATCCCTTTGATTTTTTTGTCGAGGAATACGCCGAGCAGTTCCCTTTCGACTACAGGGACGAGCTGAAAAAAGAGCTGGCGCCCTATCTGGAAACGCCAAAAGCGGGCCCGAAACTGGCTGACTGGATCGGCAAGGTTGACCGTGAAGAACGCTCGATTACGGATTTCCTGGTCTCGCTGAATCAGCGTCTGGCCAATGAAATTCAGTACATGATCCGGATGGAACCCGGCGTACAGACCCCGGAACAGACACTCACGCTGGGCAGCGGTTCGTGCCGTGACTCGGCCTGGCTGCTGGTGCATATCTGCCGTCATCTGGGGCTGGCAGCGCGCTTTGTTTCAGGCTATCTGATTCAACTGACGGCCGACGTCAAGGCGCTTGACGGTCCGTCCGGTACCGAAACCGATTTCACAGACCTGCACGCCTGGACCGAGGTGTTTGTGCCTGGAGCAGGCTGGATCGGGCTGGATCCAACCTCGGGCCTGTTGGCTGGCGAAGGGCATCTGCCGCTGGCCGCCACGGCAGAGCCTGCCAGCGCCGCGCCCATTAGCGGTGCAACCGAGCCCTGCGAGGTGACGTTTTCCTTCGATATGAGCGTCACCAGGGTGCACGAAGATCCCCGTGTAACCAAACCGTACACTGAAGATCAGTGGGCAGAGATTCTCGCGCTGGGTGAACAGGTAGATGCGCAGTTGCAGGCGCTGGACGTACGTTTGACCATGGGCGGCGAGCCAACCTTTGTCTCCATTGATGATATGGATGCACCAGAATGGACCATTGCTGCCCAGGGGCCAACCAAAAGAGGGCTTTCCGAGACCTTGCTACGGCGTCTGCGCCCGCATTTTGCGCCCCAGTCGCTTATTCATTATCAACAGGGAAAATGGTATCCGGGTGAGCCGCTGCCGCGATGGGCGCTGGCGTGTTACTGGCGCCGCGACGGTAAGCCCATGTGGCAGGACGACCGCTGGCTGGCCGACATGGATCGGGACTACGGCGTGGACGATGCCAAGGCGCTGCAGTTTGCGCAGGCGCTGACACGGCGCCTTGGCGTCTCGGACTCGCATCTGATCCCCTGTTTCGAGGATGCCTACTATTACCTCTGGCTGGAGCGCACGCAACCGATTGACGTCGATTTGCGCGGCGAAGACCTCAAGGACGATGACAACCGTCTGCGCCTGGCGCGGTTGCTGGAGCGCGGCCTGGATGCGACGGTCGGCTACACGCTGCCATTGGCGGCGACGCAGGGCGGCTGGCTTAGCGGCAGTTGGCCGTTGCGTCGCGAGCAGCTCTATCTGGTGCCCGGCGATTCACCGATGGGCCTGCGGTTGCCGCTGTCGGCGCTGCCGATCGCCCGCCGCGAGGAGCCGCAGCCGACGTCACTGTTCGAGGAGCAGGCGCCGCTGGCAGATCTGCATGGCGAAGTGGCCAGCCGCTACAGTGCAATGTTCGCCGACGGGGAGGGTTCGCTTCACCACGTTGCAGCCGGACAGGACTGGCAGGAACAGCGGCCGGAGCTGATCGACTGCGGCGTTATCGGCACCGCGCTGTGCATTGAGCCGCGTGACGGCAAGCTGTTTGTCTTCATGCCGCCACTGGCTCGGCTGGAGTCCTACCTGGAGCTGCTGGCTTCTGTTGAACACACCGCCGCCGAGCTGAATCTGCCGGTCTGCATCGAAGGCTACGCCCCCCCATCGGATAACCGCATCGAGAAATTCATGATCACTCCGGACCCAGGGGTGATTGAGGTGAACATCATGCCCGCGGCCAGCTGGCCTGAGCTGGTGCGCAATACCGAGACTCTCTACGAGGAAGCACGACTGACGCGGCTCGGTACCGAGAAGTTCATGCTCGATGGCCGCCACACCGGCACCGGGGGCGGCAACCACGTTACCCTCGGTGGTCGCACGCCTGCCGAGTCACCTTTCCTGCGCCGGCCGGACCTGCTGGCGAGCATGCTGACCTTCTGGCAGCACCATCCGAGCCTGTCTTACCTGTTTTCCGGCACGTTTATCGGCCCGACCAGTCAGGCACCACGGATTGACGAAGCCCGGCATGAGGCGCTGTATGAACTGGAGATTGCGCTGGCACAGATGCCGTCCGGCGAGGTGCCGCAGCCCTGGCTGGTTGACCGCCTGGTACGCAACCTGCTGACCGATATCACCGGCAACACCCACCGCGCCGAGTTCTGTGTTGACAAGCTGTATTCGCCCGACAGCGCGACCGGTCGGCTCGGGCTGCTGGAGTTGCGCGGGTTTGAAATGCCGCCGCATGCGCGCATGAGTCTGATGCAGCAGTTGCTGATTCGAGCGCTGGTCGCCCGCTTTTATGCCGAGCCTTACCGCCAGCCGCTGGCGCGTTGGGGCACAGCGCTGCATGACAAATGGATGATGCCGCATTATCTGTGGCGTGATCTGTGCGATGTACTGCGCGACCTGCGTGCCCACGGGTTCGATTTCCGTGACGAGTGGTTCGCGCCGTTTCTGGAGTTCCGCTTCCCGCATGCGGGTGAGGTCCAATACGGAGATACCCGCATCGAGCTGCGCCAGGCGATCGAACCCTGGCACGTGCTGGGGGAGGAGGTTGCCGGTGGTGGCACCGCCCGTTATGTGGATTCCTCGGTCGAACGGCTGGAGGTCAAGGTGCATGACTTCAATCCGGCTCGCTATCAGCTGACCTGCAACGGCTTCAAGGTGCCACTGCAGGCAACCGGCGTGCCGGGCGAACTGGTAGCCGCGGTGCGTTACCGCGCCTGGCAGCCACCGTCCGCGCTGCATCCGATGATCAGTGTCCAGGCGCCGCTGGTGTTTGACTTGATCGACAACTGGAACGGCCGCTCGGTTGGAGGCTGCACCTACCATGTGGTGCATCCGGCTGGCCGCAATTACGAGCATTTCCCGGTTAACGCCAATGAGGCTGAGGCGCGGCGCATGGCGCGGTTCTGGAGCTATGGTCATAGTCAGGGCAAGGCAGGGGAGGTGCGGCAGGCGCCGGGGCAGGAGTACCCCCATACCCTGGATTTGCGCCGCGCTGTCGTTGGCAGCTCTGGTTTATAATCGTCAGTCACCCAGCACACTCGGCTGACCTCAGCCTGAACCAGGAACCGCTCCATGCAACACCTCGCCAATCTGGACCCCGCAGTCAATGCCATTCTCGGGGACTATCCAGGGCATGACGGACATGACGAGTTGCTGAGCGACAACCAGCAGCCGCGTGCTCACTGGCAAGGCGTGCTGGATGATATTGTCCAGCTCGGGCCCGACGTGCTGGCTGCTCGCTCGGAAGAAGCGCAGAACCTGCTGCATGAAAACGGCGTCACCTTCAATCCTTACGAGGACGATCCGGGTCAGTTGCGGTCCTGGCAACTCGATTGCGTGCCCTGGGTCATTCCCACTCAGGAATGGGATGTGCTGGAGGCCGGGCTGAAACAACGCAGTCGCCTGCTGGAGCATATTCTTGACGACCTCTATGGTGCCCGGCGAATCATCAGTGAAGGCCTCTTGCCCCCCGAGTTGATCTACACCCATCCCGGGTTTCTGTTTTCCGCCGCCGACGATCCGCCGCAGGTGGAGCGACCGCTATTGATTTTCCACGGTACCGACATTATCCGAGATAGTCTGGGGCAGTGGCAGGTCCTGGCTGACTGGACCCAATCGCCGGGTGGCGCGGGTTACGCGCTGGAGAACCGCATCACATTGGCCCGCGCGCTGCCCAGTCTCTACCGCGATGCGCCGATCAAACGGCTGGCGGGCTTTCTGCAGGCTCAGCATCGCTGCCTGGCCAGCCTGGCCAGCACACACCGAGAGCAGCCGAATATCGTTCTGCTGTCGCCAGGCCCGGGTAGCCCCGGTTACTTTGAGCATGCCTGGCTGGCCAATTACATGAATTTCTCGCTGGTCGAGGGCGATGACCTGGTGGTGCGCGACGGCCAGGTTTCCATGCGCACCCTGGGTGGCCTGAAGCAGGTGGATGTCATCCTGCGGCAGATCAACGATCCGTGGTGTGACCCGCTTGAGCTGCGCCCCGACTCGTTGCTGGGGGTGCCGGGGCTGTTGCAGGCCGCACGCTGCGGTAACGTGCATATCGCCAACGCATTGGGTGCCGGCATTTTGGAGCATCCCGGCCTGCTGGCCTTTCTGCCGAGCCTGTGCCGTGAGCTGCTGGGGGAAGAGCTGCTGCTGCCATGCCGGGAAACCCTGTGGTGCGGAGATCCGGCCGCACTGGCGCAGGTACGCGCTGAACTCGATGGTTGGGTTCTGCGTGATATCAGCAAGCCGGGGCGACTCTATCGCGCTGACCAGATGGGGCTTGAGGCGTTGCGTGACCTGCGCATCAGCATGGAGCGCCATCCGTATCTGTTTACCGCCCAGCGACACATCGCACCTGCGGTAGCGCCGGGGTTCAATCCGCAGACCAAGACCTTCGAGCGCCAGAGCGCCACGCTGAGATTCTTCAGTCTGGTAGAGCCTGATGATCTGACCAAGCCGGTCAATGAACGCAATTATCGGGTGATGCCAGGTGGCCTTGCCTGGGTCGGGGAGCCAGGCGCGCCGCTGATGAAAAGCCGCCTGGTAAAGGATGTCTGGGTCACAGCACCGGTGCCGCAGCCGCACATCAGTCTGCTGAGGCAGGCGCTGGGTCCGATTGTCGTGACCCGTGATGGCAAGGACTTGCCTTGCCGTGTTGCCGAGAGTCTGTTCTGGATGGGGCGCTATGGCGAGCGGCTGGATATTCGCGGCCGTCTGCTGCGCGAAGCGCTCGCCCGGCTGCTGCAGGATGACCGGCAGGAGAGTGGCTCGCAACTGATGCCGGACCTGTTGCGGGCGCTGGATATTGCCGTCGATCCGGAAGCCTTTGCGGACGAAAGCCTGCCTGCCAACAGCCGCTTTCCGCGTGAATATATCGTAACGCGTGATCGTCTGCTGCAGTTGTTTGCTGATGACCTGCCCGACGGGTTGCCTGCCATCTTTGCCCACTTTGTGCGCAATAGCCGGGCGGTGCGCGATCATTTGGGCGACGACACCTGGCGCGCGATCAACAGCTTGCGGCAGCATTTTAATAGTATGTCGCGAACGCGAGGTGTCGTGGTAGGGCAGCGCCATCTGGAAGCGATGGTGCTGGATCTTGCTGCATTCTTCGGCCTGTGCAACGAAACCATGCCGCATCACTACGGCTGGCGTTTCCTCGACATTGGCCGCTTTATCGAGCGCACACTCGGGTCTCTGGAGCTGCTGAAGCTGGCCCTGCTGGATGCCGATGAACCGGGTATTCCGCTTTGGGAGGTGGTGCTGGCCACGACCGACAACCTGACGGTGTACCGGCGTCGCTATCGCTCGCAGTTGCACCCGCTGGCCATTCTCGACCTGCTGCTGTTTGATGAAACCAATCCGCGCTCGGTCGGCTACATGCTCAAGCGTCTGGGTCGACAGATTGCCAAGCTGCCCTCACCGGGTAGCTCGCCCTATCGCAATCTGGAGCAGCGGCTGATCATTCAGGCGACCAGTTGCCTGCACCTGGTCGATATTGAGACCCTGACCGACCTGGAAGGCTCGCCCGCTGCGCGGGAGGCCTTGAGCAACCTGCTGGATCAGTTGATAGAACCTATGTCTGAATTGTCCAACGCGCTCTCGCATAGCCACTTTAGTCATGTTGAAGCTCCCCGCCAGCTGGTAAGTATGCACTACACCGGCCAGCCCTGAATCGAGGTCTCCACGTTGAGATATCTGTTGCGGCATACCACGCATTATCAGTACAGCGGCGCTGTGACGCTAAGTCACAACGAGGCGCGCATCCTGCCCCGGGTATTGCCCTGGCAGGACTGCAGCAACACCCAACTGGTAATCACGCCTATCCCTGATCGGATGAGGGAGCGCATCGACTTCTTCGGCAATCGGGTGGTGTACTTCTCGATCGAGTCGCTGCACGAAAGCCTTGATGTAACGGTCACCAGTGAAATTGTTACCCATCCCAGGGCCAGCGCCGATATCTTTTCCAGTATCAGCTGGGAGCAGGCGGCCGAGGAGCTGAGACACGATCCGCGACAAACCAATCGCGATGCTCTGGATGCCCGCCTGTATGTGCTTGACTCACCGTTTATTTTTCAGAGTCCGGGATTGGCCGATTATGCACGCAGCAGCTTTACCCCGGGGCGCAATCTGGTCGATGCCGTACTGGAGCTGAATCAGCGCATCTTCAGTGAGTTCACCTATGATCCGGAGTTCACCACACTGGCAACGCCGCTTCAGGATGTGCTGGCAAGCAAGCGCGGTGTCTGTCAGGACTTTGCCCATTTGGGCATAGGTTGTCTGCGTTCCCTGGGGCTCGCAGCCAGGTATGTCAGCGGCTATATGGAAACGTTGCCGCCGCCTGGGCAGCAGAAGCTGCTGGGAGCCGATGCCACGCATGCCTGGCTGGCGGTATTTGTGCCCGGCTGGGGCTGGCTGGAGCTGGATCCGACCAACGGCTGCGTACCGGATGAGCGCTATATCATTCTCGGCTGGGGCCGGGATTTTGCGGATGTTACGCCGCTCAAGGGGGTCATGACCGGGGGCGGCGACCACAGCCTCAGTGTGGCGGTGGATGTATTGCCGCAAGAGGAGGGTGCGCAAGGTCAGGTGAGAGATCTTGTCTGACGTGCAACCGGCGACTTGATGTCCTGACTGGCTCTGCCAGATAACAAAAAACCGGCCAAAGCCGGTTTTTTGTTAGGTGCGGCTTGGTGCTTGCCGCTGCAGCGCTTGCGCGTTACATGTTCGGGTAGTTCGGGCCACCCGTGCCTTCCGGCGCGATCCAGTTGATGTTCTGGGACGGATCCTTGATGTCGCAGGTCTTGCAGTGTACGCAGTTCTGCGCATTGATCTGGAAGCGCTTGCTGCCATCGTCATTGCTGACAACTTCGTATACGCCAGCCGGGCAGTAACGCTGTGCCGGCTCGTCGTACAGGGGCAGGTTTTTCTCCAGCGGAATGCTCGGGTCTTTCAGCGTCAGGTGGATCGGCTGGTCTTCTTCATGGTTGGTGTTGGACATGAAGACCGAAGACAGCTTGTCGAAGCTCAGTACGCCATCCGGCTTCGGATAGTCGATCTTGGTCGCTTCGGAGGCTTTCTTCAGGCAGGCGTAATCCGGCTTGGTGTCGTGCAGGGTGACCGGAATCTTGCCACCGAACCAGTTCTGATCGATGTAGTTGAACGCACCACCGAACAGCGGGCCGAACTTGTGGATTGCCGGGCCGAAGTTACGCGCTGCGAACAGCTCTTCGTACAGCCAGCTGGACTTGAAGCTATCAACATAGTTGGTCAGCTCGTCACCGCCTTCGCGGCCAGCCTGCAGGGCCTCGACGATAGCGTCAGCCGCCAGCATGCCCGATTTCATGGCAGTGTGGCTGCCCTTGATCTTGGCGAAGTTCAGGGTCCCGAGGTCACAACCGATCAGAGCACCGCCCGGGAAGACCATCTTCGGCAGCGAGTTGATGCCGCCCTTGCAGATGGCGCGTGCACCGTAGGCAACGCGCTTGCCGCCTTCCAGGTACTGCTTGATGACCGGGTGATGCTTGTAGCGCTGGAATTCGTCGAACGGCGACAGGTGCGGGTTCGAGTAGGACAGATCGATGATCAGGCCAACGACTACCTGGTTGTTTTCCAGGTGATACAGGAAGGAACCACCGGTGTTTTCGGTACCGACGATGTCCAGCGGCCAGCCGGCGGTATGCACAACCAGACCTTGCTGGTGCTTGGCCGGATCGATGTCCCAGATTTCCTTGATGCCGATACCGTAATGCTGGGCGTCGGCTTCGGAATCCAGGTTGAAACGCTTGATCAGTTGCTTGCCGATGTGGCCGCGGCAGCCTTCTGCGAACAGGGTGTACTTGGCGCGCAGTTCCATGCCGGGGGTGTAGAACCCGTCTTTCGGGTTGCCTTCACGGTCAACGCCCAGGTCGCCGGTCAGGATGCCGCGAACAACGCCGTTCTCATCGATCAGGGCTTCCTGGGCAGCAAAGCCCGGATATACCTCTACGCCCAGGCCTTCGGCCTGTTCGGCCAGCCAGCGGCACAGGTTGCCGAGGGAGATAATATAGTTGCCATGGTTGTGCATGGTCTTGGGAACGAGCATGTCAGGCAGCTTGGTTGCCTTCTCTTCGCTGGTGAGCATATAGATGTCATCGCGAACGACGGCGGTGTTCAGCGGAGCGCCAAGCTCTTTCCAATCGGGGAACAGTTCTTCCAGGGCGCGCGGCTCGAATACGGCACCGGAGAGAATGTGGGCGCCGACTTCGGAACCTTTCTCTACGACACAGACGCTGATTTCCTGACCGGCTTCAGCAGCCTGTTTCTTGATTCGACATGCAGCTGCCAGGCCAGAGGGGCCGGCACCTACGATGACAACGTCAAACTCCATGAATTCGCGTTCCACTATCTCTCTCCTAACTCTAGGCCCGTCACATGTATCGATTCTTTGTTGATCTGCCATGATCGATTAAGCCGCGGAGTATAACAGCCCGTGTTTTGCGCTCCAACGCTAAGATGGCGTTTTGATCGTTTATTAGACCTTTAGTCGAATTGCTCCTATTGACCACCTGTGCGTGGAAAGTCATGATAGAGAGCTTTTGAACGTCGGGCTCCATCTGGTCTGATCGTGAACGATCCTCTTTTTATAGTCACGATTATGGCCGGCCCTGTTTTGGCTACACATTGAATGAGGCAATCATGAAGGTACTTGTAGCGGTTAAGCGGGTCGTTGACTACAACGTCAAGGTTCGCGTCAAGGCGGACAACTCCGGTGTTGACCTGGCCAACGTCAAGATGTCGATGAACCCCTTCTGCGAAATCGCCGTAGAAGAAGCAGTACGTCTGAAAGAAAAAGGCGTTGCTACCGAGATCGTCGCTGTCACTGTCGGCCCGACCGCCGCCCAGGAACAACTGCGTACCGCGCTGGCACTGGGTGCTGACCGCGCCGTTCTGGTCGAGTCCGCCGACGAGCTGAACTCGCTGGCCATCGCCAAGGCGTTGAAAGCCGTTGTCGACAAGGAGCAGCCGCAGCTGGTCATCCTCGGCAAGCAGGCAATCGACTCCGACAACAACCAGACCGGCCAGATGCTGGCTGCGCTGTCCGGCTACGCTCAGGGCACCTTCGCCTCTGAAGTGGCTGTTGAAGGCGACAGCGTCAAGGTCACCCGCGAAATCGACGGCGGTCTGCAGACCGTTGCACTGAAGCTGCCGGCCATCGTTACCACTGACCTGCGTCTGAACGAGCCGCGCTACGCGTCGCTGCCGAACATCATGAAGGCCAAGAAGAAGCCGCTGGAAGTCGTCAAGCCGGAAGATCTGGGCGTGAGCACCGCATCGACCGTGACCACCCTGAAGGTTGAAGCCCCGGCTGCCCGCAGCGCTGGCATCAAGGTCAAGAGCGTTGACGAGCTGGTCGACAAACTCAAGAACGAAGCCAAGGTGATCTGAACATGAGCATTCTGGTTATTGCTGAACACAACAACGCCGAGCTGAACGCGGCGACCCTGAACACCGTTGCAGCCGCCAAGGCCATCGGTGGCGACATCGACGTTCTGGTTGCCGGCGCAGGCTGTGCCGCTGTTGCCGACGCTGCTGCCAAGGTCGCTGGCGTCAACAAGGTCCTGCTGGCTGACAACGCTGCCTACGCGAACCTGCTGCCGGAAAACGTTTCCCTGCTGATCGCTGAACTGGGCAAGGGTTACAGCCACATTCTGGCTCCGGCCAGCACCAACGGCAAAAACTACCTGCCGCGCGTTGCTGCCCTGCTGGACGTTGATCAGATCTCCGAGATCATCGGCGTTGAAAGCGCTGACACCTTCAAGCGTCCGATCTACGCCGGCAACGCGATTGCCACCGTGCAATCCAATGCTGCGATCAAGGTCATCACCGTTCGCTCCACCGGTTTCGACGCCGTTGCAGCCGAAGGCGGCAGCGCTGCGGTTGAAGCGGTTGCTTCTGCCCACGACGCTGGCGTTTCCAGCTTCGTTGGTGAAGAGCTGGCCAAGTCCGACCGTCCGGAACTGGCTGGTGCCAAGATCGTCATCTCCGGTGGTCGCGGCATGCAGAACGGCGACAACTTCGAGATGCTGTACAAGGTCGCCGACAAGCTGGGCGCTGCTGTGGGTGCCTCGCGCGCCGCGGTTGACGCAGGCTTCGTACCGAACGACATGCAGGTGGGTCAGACCGGTAAGATCGTTGCGCCGCAGCTGTACGTTGCGGTCGGCATCTCCGGTGCCATCCAGCACCTGGCCGGTATGAAAGACTCCAAGGTGATCGTTGCGATCAACAAGGACGAAGAAGCGCCGATCTTCCAGGTGGCCGATTACGGCCTGGTTGCCGACCTGTTCGAGGCGGTACCGGAGCTGGAAGGTAAGCTCTAAGCCGACGGCCTGGAGCCAGCGGCAAGCTTCAAGCCGCAAGCTGCAAGAAAACCCCGGACTCGCGAGAGCCGGGGTTTTTTGTTGTCTGCTCGTTGTGAGTGGAGCATTTTTGCGTAGATACCGTCTTCCCGATCAGAGCGCTTGCACACTGGCCGGGAAGACGGTATCTACGACAGTGGAAACGACTCTAGGCGCTTGCCGTTCTCGTCTACCTCAAGTGCCCAGCCGGCCTTGTCCCAGTCGCCGAGTACAATGCGCTGCGCGGGCTTGCCATCGATCATCAGGTCGTGGATTGCCGGGCGGTGGGTGTGGCCGTGGATCAGGGTGAGCACGCCTTTGGCGCGCATGGTGTGGGCTACTGCGCCGAGGTTGACGTCGGTAATGTCGGCGGATTTCATTTGTGTGCGTGCCTGACTTTCGTCGCGTAGCTTGCGACCCAGCTTGTGGCGTGTGCCTTGCGGCAGGTTGCGCAGCACAAAGCGGCTGACCGGGTTGCGAAGCCAGCGGCGCATACGCATATAGCCAAGATCGTCGGTGCAGAGGCTGTCGCCGTGCATCAGCAGCACTCGCTCGCCATTAAGCTCGACGGTTGTAGGATCTTTAAGCAGGGTGCAGTTTGCTGCGCGGCAAAAACGGCTGCCGAGCAGGAAGTCCCGGTTGCCGTGCATCAGGTATACCTTGGTGCCATGCTTGGTCAGGCGGGCGAGGGCGTCGGCGACCTCGCGCCCGAGTTCGTCGATGGTGTCGTCACCCAGCCAGACTTCAAAAAAGTCACCCAGGATGTAAAGGGCATCGAATTGCGCGGCGCGGGTTTCGAGCAGACGCAAAAACGCCCGGGTAATATCCGGGCGTTTTGCTTCCAGATGCAGATCCGAAATAAACAGATATCGCATCGGCGGCGTGGTCTCAGTCGACCAGTTCGGCGCGCTCGATGATCACGTCCTCGGCCGGCACGTCCTGGTGGCCGGCACGGGAAGTGGTGCGCACCGCCTTGATTTTCTCAACCACATCCATGCCGTCGGTGACCTTGCCGAATACCGCGTAACCCCAGCCGTGCATGGTGGGCGCGGAGAAGTTCAGAAAATCATTGTCCGCTACGTTGATGAAGAACTGGGCGCTGGCGGAGTGCGGATCAGGGGTGCGGGCCATGGCGACGGTGCCGATCTTGTTGGCGACGCCGTTATCGGCTTCGTTCTTGATCGGGTCGCGGGTGTCTTTCTGCTGCATGCCGGGCTCGAAACCGCCGCCCTGGATCATGAAGTTGCTGATCACGCGATGGAAGATGGTGCCGTCGTAGTGGCCGTCGCGGACATATTGCTTGAAGTTCTCAACGGTCACCGGCGCCTTGTCGGCAAACAGTTCAAGGGTGATGACGCCATAGTTGGTGTGCAGTTTGACCATCGGATATTCCTCGGGCAGTCGAACAGGTTGGGTGTGATGCTGCCTGCATTGCTGCATTCAGGCACCTGCGAGTTTCGGGTATGATACGGGTTTTGGTCATGATGGCCTAGGGACGCGCGACTATTGCGATAGTCCGGGCTCCCGAGTAATCCCTGATGCCGAGCGCATCACCTGAGCGAGTTTTGCCGACCTTATGAACAAACCCGACGCCACGCCCCCAAGCCACTTTCTGCGCCAGATCGTCCAGGCTGATCTGGACAGCGGCAAGCACAGCAACATTGTTACCCGCTTTCCGCCGGAGCCCAACGGTTACCTGCACATTGGTCACGCCAAGTCGATCTGTCTTAACTTCGGTCTGGCCAGGGAGTTTGGCGGTGTCTGTCACCTGCGTTTTGACGACACCAACCCCGCGAAGGAAGAGCAGGAATACATTGATGCGATCAAGGCCGACGTCGAGTGGCTTGGCTTTGAATGGGGCGGCGATGTGCGCTACGCCTCCGATTACTTCGATCAGCTGCACGCCTGGGCCATCGAGCTGATCAAGGCAGGCAAGGCCTATGTTTGCGAGCTGACACCAGAGCAGGCGCGCGAGTACCGCGGCAGCCTGACCGAGCCGGGCAAGAACAGCCCGTTCCGCGAGCGCAGCGTTGAGGAAAACCTGGATCAGTTCCAGCGCATGACCGCCGGCGAGTTTGCCGACGGCGCAAAGGTGCTGCGTGCGAAGATCGACATGGCGGCGCCGAACATGAACCTGCGCGATCCGATTCTCTATCGTATCCGTCACGCCCATCACCACCAGACCGGTGACAAGTGGTGCGTGTACCCGAGCTACGACTTTACCCATGGCCAGTCGGATGCCATCGAGGGCATTACCCACTCGATTTGCACCCTGGAATTTGAAGATCACCGCCCGCTGTACGAGTGGTTCCTGGACAATCTGCCGGTGCCTGCGCATCCGCGTCAGTACGAATTTGCCCGCCTGAACCTGAACTACACCGTGACCAGCAAGCGCAAGCTCAAGCAACTGGTTGACGAGAAGCACGTGGATGGCTGGGATGATCCGCGGATGTCCACGCTGAGCGCTTTCCGTCGCCGCGGCTACACGCCGGCGGCGATTCGCGAGTTCTGCGAGCGCATTGGCGTAACCCGCTCTGATGGCGTGGTCGACATGGGCGTACTCGAGTTCTGTATCCGTGACGACCTGGATGCCAACGCGCCGCGTGCCATGTGCGTGCTCAAGCCGCTGAAAGTCACCATCACCAACTACCCGGAAGGTCAGACCGAAGAGCTGCGCCTGCCGCGTCACCCGAAGCAGGATATGGGCGAACGCGTGCTGCCGTTCGAGCGCGAGATCTACATTGATCGTGAAGACTTCATGATTGATCCGCCCAAGGGTTACAAGCGCCTGGAACCGGGCGGTGAAGTGCGTCTGCGTGGCAGCTACGTGATTCGCGCTAACGAAGCGGTAACTGATGCTGACGGCAACATCGTCGAGCTGTTGTGCAGCTACGATCCGGATACCCTCGGCAAGAACCCGGAAGGCCGCAAGGTCAAAGGCGTTATCCACTGGGTGCCGGCGAGCAGCAGCATCGAGTGCGAAGTGCGCCTGTATGACCGCCTGTTCAATGCCGCAAATCCGGACAAGGGCGAAGAGGGCACCACCTTCCTCGACAATATCAATCCGAATTCCCTGCAGGTACTGACCGGCTGCCGCGCCGAGCCGTCGCTGGCTGAGGCCACACTGGATGATCGCTTCCAGTTTGAACGTGAGGGCTACTTCTGCGTCGATTCGCGTGATTCTCGCCCCGATGCCATGGTCTTCAACCGCACTGTCACCCTGCGTGACTCCTGGGGGGGCTGATGGCGCTGGCACTCTACAATACCCTGACCAAGTCCAAGGAAGCGTTCAAGCCGCTGGTCGACAATCAGGTACGCATGTATGTCTGCGGCATGACCGTGTATGACTTCTGCCATATCGGTCATGCGCGCGTGATGGTTGCGTTTGACGTGGTGGCGCGCTGGTTCCGCCACCGAGGTTATGACCTGACCTACGTGCGCAACATCACCGACATCGACGACAAGATCATCAAGCGCGCCAATGAGAACGGTGAGACCTTTCAGCAACTGACCGAGCGCATGATTGCAGCAATGCATGAAGACGAAGCCCGTCTCAATGTGCTGCGCCCGGACCAGGAGCCGCGCGCCAGTCAGCATATCGATGGCATGTTTGCCATGATTCAGACGCTGATCGACAAGGGCTATGCCTACGCACCGGGTAACGGCGACGTGTATTACCGCGTCGGCAAGTTCGAAGGTTACGGCAAGTTGTCGCGCCGCAAGATCGAAGACCTGAAAATCGGCGCGCGCATCGAGGTTGACGAAGCCAAGCAGGATCCGCTGGACTTCGTGCTGTGGAAAGCCGCCAAGCCGGGTGAACCGAGCTGGAGTTCGCCCTGGGGCGAGGGTCGGCCGGGCTGGCACATCGAGTGCTCGGTGATGTCGACCTGTTGCCTGGGCAATACCTTTGACATCCACGGCGGTGGCCCGGATCTGGTATTTCCGCACCACGAGAACGAGATTGCTCAGAGCGAGGCAGCGACCGGCGAGTTGTACGCCGCCGCCTGGATGCACGCAGGTGCCGTTCGGGTTGACGGCGAGAAGATGTCCAAGAGTCTGGGCAACTTCTTCACCATTCGCGAGGTGCTGGAAAAGTACCATCCAGAGGTGGTTCGCTACCTGCTGGTTTCCAGCCATTACCGCAGCGCCATCAACTACTCCGAAGACAACCTCAAGGAAGCCAAGGGCGCGTTGGAGCGGTTCTACATCGCGCTCAAGGGGCTGCCCGAGGCGGCGCCTGCCGGCGGTGACGCTTTTGCCGAGCGGTTTGCTGCTGCAATGGATGACGACTTCAACACCCCGGAAGCCTGCGCCGTGCTGTTTGACATGGTGCGCGAGGTGAATCGGCTGAAGGACGCTGATGTTGCCGCAGCGGCCGGGTTGGCCGCGCGCTTGCGTCAGTTGGCCGAGGTGCTGGGCGTTCTGCAGCTGGATGCCGACGCCTTCCTGCAGGCCGGCGCCGCCGGCAAGGTCGACGCTGCAGAGGTCGAAGCCTTGATTGCGGCGCGCCTGCAGGCGCGTGCCGACAAGAACTGGGCCGAGTCCGATCGTATTCGCGACCAACTGACCGCCATGGGCGTCGTGCTGGAAGACGGCAAGGGTGGGACCACCTGGCGGCTGGCTGAGTGATGCCGCACGACATGACAAACCTCCGGGGCCGCGTGGCTCTGGTCACCGGCGCCGGCAGTGCTGACGGTATCGGTTTCGCTATCGCCCGCATGTTTCATGATGCGGGAGCGACGGTTGTGTTGACCTCGACGACCAACCGCATTTTTCAGCGGCAGAACGAGCTGGATCCGGAGCGGTTGCGGAGTTTGGCGGTGGTGGCTGATCTGACTCACCCGGAGCAGGCAGCGGAGTTGGTTGAACAGGTCATGGATCGCTTTGGGCGCGTTGATATTCTGGTTAACAACGCCGGCATGTCGCAGTCGGGGATTGAGGAGCCGATTGGTGATCTGTTTCACCGGATGGCATTTCAGCACTGGCAACGCGAGATAGATCTGAACCTGAATACCTGCGTACATGTCAGCCAGCCGGTGCTCAGACACATGCTGGCTGCCGGTTTTGGTCGGGTGATCAATATTGCCTCGGTGACCGGGCCACTGGTGACCTTTCCGGGTACCGCCGGCTACAGTGCTGCCAAATCGGCGATGGTCGGCCTGACCCGCTCGATTGCACACGAGGTGGCCGGGCAGGGCATCACGGTCAATGCCATCGCACCTGGCTGGATTCATACCCCCTCAAGCCTGCCTGCCGAACTGGAAGCGGGGCGTCATACACCCATCGGGCGACCCGGGCGGCCGGACGAAGTCGCACGGGTGGCGTTGTTCCTTGCCAGTGAGGGCTGCAGCTACATGACCGGTCAGATGCTGGTGGTGGATGGCGGTAATTCACTGCAGGAAATAAAAGGCTGAGTCACGGCTCGAGTTGCCTCGAGCCGTGACTGGGCTCAAGACCAGATGTCGTGGTCGATCTTGTGTTTCAGTTCCGGATACTCTTCTGCCTTGAAGTGCGGCACCAGGCCTTCCTTGCGCTGGGCGAGGTAGTCCTTGGTCAGCTTGGCGACGGTCCCTGACAGCAGCACGATACCGATCAGGTTAATGGTTGCCATCAACCCCATGGAGGCGTCGGCCGCATTGAATACCGTGCCTACCGCCTGATAGGCACCCCAGACCACCATCGCCAGTGCGGCGCAGCGCAGCGACAGCATACCCAGCTTGCCGCCGAGCCCCAGATAGATCATCGCGTTCTCCGCATAGGAGTAGTTGGCGACGATTGAGGTGAAGGCAAAGAACAGGATTGCAAAGGCAATAAAATAGCTTCCGGCACCGCCGATATGACTTTCCAGCGCCAACTGTGTGAGTTGCGTGCCGGTCACACCATTGCCGGGCTCCAGCACACCGGACAGCAGAATCATCACAGCGGTGGCAGTACAGATTACCAGAGTGTCGATAAAAACGCCGGTTGCCTGCACGAAGCCCTGGGAAGAGGGGTGGTGGGGTGTGGGTGTGGCCGTCGCGGCCACGTTCGGCGCCGATCCCATGCCCGCCTCATTGGAGAACAGGCCGCGCTTGATGCCGTTAAGCATGGCTGCAGTTACCGATCCGGCGACCCCGCCAGTGGCTTCTTCGAGGCCAAAGGCGCTCTTCACGATAGTCGCCAGCACCCCCGGGACGTCGCTGTAGTTCATGGCAAGCACCACCAACGCCATCAGTACGTAAACAGCCGCCATGAAGGGCACCACGAATTCCGCGAAGCGGGCGATGGACCGCAGGCCGCCAAAAATCACCAGGGCCGCGACCGCGGCGACAGCGATACCGACCATCAGCTTGTTGAAGCCGAAGGCGCCCTCCATCGCATCAGCAATAGAGTTGGCCTGAACGGCATTGAACACCAGGCCGAAGGAAAGGATCAGACAAACGGAAAAAATGCTGCCGGCCCATGGCGCTTTAAGTCCCTTTGCCAGATAGAAAGCCGGCCCCCCGCGATATTGCCCTTCACCGTCACGGACCTTGTAGAGCTGGGCCAGGGTACTTTCTGCGTAAGCGGTAGCCATGCCCACCAGTGCAACCATCCACATCCAGAAAATGGCTCCGGCTCCACCGAGATAGAGAGCTACCGCCACGCCAGCGATATTGCCGGTGCCAACCCGCGATGCAAGGCTGGTACACAGTGCCTGAAACGGTGAGATACCGGACTTGTCACTCTCACGAGCACCGAGCAGAGAGCGAACCATCTCGCCAAAGTGCAGAAACTGCAAGGCACCCAGACGTATGGTGAAAAAGACACCAACGGCGAGCAGGCCGTAGATCAGAATGTAACCCCAGAAAATCGTGTTGAGCCCGTCTATCAAGGCATTCATGACGTCCCCCGCTGTCGGTTGGCATGCGTGCAGAAACAGAATGTTACGTCTTACTGTAGCGTCTTGGCAGCTCATCGCCAGTTGAAAATGAGTGTTGTCAAATCGTCCGAATGGGTCGAAGATAGCCCGATCACGTTGATGTTGATGCAAAACCGATAACAACAATGCAGCGCATTAAGAGGTGAGCCATGACTGCCGTTACTCCGGATGATTTGACGATCAGCCCTCGTCGTATCGAATTCGAACTCCCTGATCCTCTGCCGCGGTACTGGCATGGCGGCGACCCATTCAAAACCCATTTCTTCAATGCCATGTCGTTGCTGTTCCCTGATGGCGAACGCTTTTTTATCGACTCGGTGCGCTACTTCCGCGACCGCGTTAAGGACCCCAGGCAGCAGCAATTGATAAAGGGTTTTATCGGTCAGGAAGGGCATCACAGCCGTGAACACATCGAATACAACCGCCGCCTTGAGGCGCAGGGATATGACGTTACTGCGCTGACCGAGCCGGTGCGACGCCGTATCCGCTATGCCAACGCCCACTTTTCCCCTGAACGCCGGCTCGCGGCCACGGTTGCCATGGAACACTTCACTGCCATCATGGCGGACGCGGTGTTGCGTGAAATGCGCTGGTTTGACGGCGCTATTGAGCCGATGCGGCAGGTCTGGCGGTGGCACGCCCTGGAGGAAACCGAGCACAAGGCGGTCGCATTTGATCTCTACATGCAGGTATCCGGTGACCGGGCCCAACTGCGCAGGGCCATGCGCTTGTCGACGTTCTTCTTCCTGCGTGATGTGACTCGAGGTGTCTGGCATATGATGCGCCGCGACGGGCGACTCACCGATGTGGGCAGCTGGTATCGGGGCATGCGCTGGTTATGGGGCCGTAACGGTTTCTTTTCAGGGCTCTGGTCGGCCTACCGGGACTTCTATCGTGAGGACTTTCATCCCTGGCAGCATGACAATTACCGGCTGATGCAAGAGACTCAGCATGAGTTTGATGCGATCAATATGCTTGGAACAAAGCCCTGAATCGTCTCGGTACTGATGCGCTTTCTGCTGCAAACTGTTGTATGCTTCGCGGGATTTTTTCCCAGGAGTGACCATGGCTATCAGTTTGTATGTTGCTAAAGAAACCCGGCGCCACGAAAAACGTGTCGCGCTGGTGCCTGCGGTCGTTGCCAAGTTGCAGAAGCTTGGCATCGAGCCTTGTGTCGAACCCGGTGCTGGTTTGCTGGCCCGGATTCCCGACAATGACTTCACTCAGGCCGGTGCGGCCGTGGCCCCGGCTCCGGCCGAGACCCGGCTGTTCTTCCGAGTGCAGCCACCGTCGCTGGAAGACATTCAGGAAATGCCGGAAGGCTCCATTCTGTGCTGCTTCATCTATGCACAGCGCGAGCCCGAAATCGTAAAAGCACTGCGTGACAAGCGTATTACCTGCTTTGCGATGGAGCTGATTCCGCGTATTACCCGCGCCCAGGCAATGGACGCGCTGTCTTCCCAGGCTGCTCTGGCTGGCTACTACGCTGCGCTGATGGCTGGTACTCACCTGCACCGCATTCTGCCGATGATGACCACAGCGGTGGGCTCCCTGCGTCCGGCCAAGATTCTGGTCATGGGCGCCGGTGTGGCCGGCCTCCAGGCGCTGGCAACCGCCAAGCGCCTCGGTGCTATGATCGAAGGCTACGACGTACGTCCTGAAGTCCGTGAACAGGTACAGTCGGTTGGCGGCAAGTTCGTCGACACCGGTGTATCTGCGGTAGGCGAGGGCGGTTACGCCCGTGAGCTGACGGCTGAAGAGCAGAAACAGGTCAATGATGTGCTGACCCGTCACGTTCAGCAGGCCGATGCAATCATCACCACTGCGTCCATCCCCGGCAAGCCAAGCCCCAAGATTCTGACCGAAGAGCAGATCATGGGCATGAAGAGCGGCTCGGTGATCATCGACCTCGCAGCGGAAGGCGGTGGCAACACCCCGCTGACTCAGCCTGGTGACACTGTGGAAGTTGGTCCGGTAACCATCGTTGCACCACTGAACATCGCCAGTCACCTCGCTGAGCATGCTTCTGAACTCTATTCCCGCAACCTGCTGGCTCTGGTTGGCCTGATGGTCAAGGACGGCGAGCTGTCGCTGGATTGGGAAGATGAGGTGCTGGCTCGCTCGGTACTGACCCACGACGGTGAAATCCGCAATGACGCAGCGCGCGCCGCTGTCGAACAGTTGGCCTGAGGACGGTTTGATGGAAATGACAACTACCATTACAGGCTTCGTTGCCCTGTATATCTTTTTGCTGGCCGCGTTTACCGGCTACGAAATCATCGGCCGGGTTCCGGCCATTCTGCACACCCCGCTGATGTCCGGCTCCAACTTCATCCACGGTATCGTGGTGGTGGGTGCCATGTGGGCCCTGCTGAACGCAGGCTCCACCCTTGAGCAGGTGATCGGTTTTGTTGGTGTTCTGCTGGGCGCAGGCAACGCGGCGGGTGGCTATGTGGTCACCGAGCGGATGCTTGAAATGTTCAAGCCGACCAATAAAGCCTCTGGTGCGGACAAGGAGTAAGTAGACCATGTTCAGTACGTTTTTGATTGACGCGGCCTACTTTGTCGCAGCATTTCTGTTTCTGTACGGCCTCAAGCGCATGGCCAGCCCGGTTACCGCGCGTTCGGGTATCGTTGTCGCCGGTGGCGGCATGGTGCTGGCGGTTGCTGCCGCCTTCCTGTACGGCTTTGACGTCAGCGCACGCGCCGAGCCGTATCTGACCACCAACGTGATCCTGCTGGTAATTGCGCTGGGTCTGGGTATCGGCTGGGCGTGGATTAGCGGCAAGCGTGTTGCCATGACCGATATGCCGCAGATGGTTGCCCTCTATAACGGCATGGGTGGCGGTGCTGCTGCCGCGATTGCTGCCACCGAGCTGCTGTCCGGCAACGCGCTGGCGCACGGCCCGGTTGTGACCGTGCTGGCAATCCTCGGCGGTCTGATTGGTGCGGTTGCACTGTCCGGCTCGCTGATTGCCTGGGCCAAGCTCGATGGCCGCATGAACAAGGCCTGGCGCCTGCCCAAGCACCAGTACGTCAACGCTGCACTGCTGTGTGGTGCACTGTTCATCGGTGCGGTTGTCACCGTCATGGCGGTTGTGGGGGCTGAAGAAACGCCGATTCTGCTGATTCTGGTGTTCTTTGCCGTTGCGCTGGCACTGGGCGTGCTGCTGACCACCCCGATCGGTGGTGCAGACATGCCGGTCGTGATCTCCCTGTACAACGCCTTCACCGGTCTGGCGGTTGCCTTTGAAGGGTTTGTACTGCAAAACCCGGCGATGATCATTGCCGGTACTGTGGTAGGTTCCGCTGGTACGCTGCTGACTCTGATGATGGCCAAGGCGATGAACCGCCAGGTCAGCAACATCATCTTCAGCGACTTCGGTGGTGAAGACGACGGTTCCGACGGTGAAATCCAGGGCACCATGAAGGCCTGTGACGCATCCGATGCGGCGATTTCCATGTTCTACGCGAACAAGGTCATCATCGTTCCGGGTTACGGTCTGGCGGTTGCTCAGGCGCAGCACAAGCTGTACGAATTCGTCAAACTGCTGCAGAAGCAGGGCGTTGAAGTCAGCTTCGCGATTCACCCGGTAGCCGGCCGTATGCCGGGTCACATGAACGTACTGCTGGCTGAAGCCGGTGTACCGTACGACATCATCCATGACCTGGAAGACATCAACGAAGAGTTTGCACAGGCCGATGTTGCCATCGTTCTGGGCGCCAACGACGTCGTCAACCCGGCCGCCCGTACCCGCAAGTCCAGCCCGATCTACGGCATGCCGATCCTCAACGTGGATCAGGCGCGTCAGGCCTACGTGGTCAAGCGTGGTCAGGGCAAGGGCTACTCCGGTGTCGAGAACGAACTGTTCTTCCTCGACAACACCTCGATGGTGTATGGCGATGCCCAGAAGGTGATGGTGCAGATGATCGAAGCGGTCAAGTCGCTCGGTTAATCGACTCCTATGCGGTAAGCGAAGCCCCTGTTCGAAAGAACAGGGGCTTTTTTGTGTTTGCTCGAGGACTGCGGGGGTAACCGTTTCCTTCGGTTTAGCGTTTTATTCATGCGCTGTTGCTAAGTCAGCCTTTCGCCTTCACGGCGAGCCAAGGGGGGCTGCTTGCCCAGCCCCCCTTGGCGATCCCCCCGGGCACCCGGCTACGCGGCCCTTCGGGTTCGCTGCGTTGCTCGGTCTGGCGGGGGCCGGCAGAACTCGTCGCTACGCTCCTCAAACAGGCTGCCGTCCTTTTTCCCGCCAGCCCTGCGCTACTCGCCCGCGTAAACGGGACGAACCCCAGTGCACACTCGATCCTCTGCGCATGCGGTTAATTGCCTCGAAAAGTCCCTTCTCGAATTTACCTTGATAATCCGCAAAGAGCCTTTTATGCGCCTGCGTGCGGAGTATGCTGAGCTATCTTGTAATACCAATAACCTAGGAGACTGTAATGAAACGAACGTTGACAACGCTGGTGTTGAGCGGTCTGGCCGGTATGGTACAGGCGGACATGACGGTGCAGACGGTGCCTTACGAAATCGACGGCCAGTCCTATGAAGGGTTGCTGGTCTTTGATGAGGCGGTCACCACGCCGCGCCCGGGGGTGCTGATGGTGCCCAACTGGATGGGGGTCACCGAGGCCGCGGCCGAGAAGGCGGCCAAGGTGGCCGGTTCTGAATATGTGGTGTTTGTAGCAGACATGTATGGCCGTGATATCCGTCCGCAGAATGCGGACGAAGCGGCTGCTGCGGCCACCACGGTCCGCAACGATCGGCCGATGATGCGGGCGCGAGCCAATGCCGCCCTGGATGTACTGCGTGCCCAACAGGGGGCGGTCCCGCTGGATATTGATAATCTGGCGGCCATCGGCTTCTGTTTTGGCGGCGGAACGGTACTTGAGCTTGCGCGTTCCGGTACGGAAATTCGCGGCGTCGTCTCCTTCCACGGTAACCTGGATACTCCCAACCCTGAGGACGCCAAGGCTATTCGCATGCCGGTTCTGGTTCTTCACGGTGCGGATGATCCCTTCGTGCCGGATCAGCAGGTTGCCGATTTCAGTGCGGAAATGCGTGCTGCCAATGTTGACTGGCAGTTGATCAGCTATGGTGGTGCTGTCCATTCGTTCAGCGACCCCTACGCGGCGATGCCGGGGAAGGCTGAGTACAATCCGGTTGTTGCCAAGCGTGCTTTCTCGGCCATGAAGCAATTCTTTGCTGAGGTGATGGACTGAAACGGGCAGCAGCGGAGTGCGTTCGCTACCGTTGCTGCTGTGTCTGGTTGGCGGATAAGCTGCGGCACGTTCGCTTCATCGACAACAGTGATGGTGACACCTTGGTCACCCGCCAGCCGCTCTGGCTGGCATAATCAGAGCAGGCCCACCGTCGGGTGAGCCAAATAAGAAGAACAATCAACAATACTGGAGATGGGTATGTCGCAACCTGAACAACCTGGTTGGCGCTGGGGGCCGTTTACCTTCCGCTTGCCGTTCTATCACTCCAAGCTGTGCTGGCCGGAGTTCTTTCAGGGCCTGCTGATCGCAGCCGCAACAGGCCTGTCGCTGGTCCCGCTGATGACCGGCTTTTTCGGTCTGAGCTTCGAAGAGGCCGTCGCCGTCTCGCTTATTCATTCGATTCTGATCACCTCGTCGATCATCGTCTTCGGCGAACCTTACGCACCGGGCTGGATTACGCCGGCCCTGCCGCTGGTACTTGCCTTTGTGCTTGGTGGCTACGAAACCCCGGATGAGCGCTTCCAGGCGATGACTGCATTATCTCTGGATTTTGCGCTGTTGCTGTTTTTGCTGGGTATCACCGGGCTTGGCAAACGTTTCATGCTCTGGCTACCCGACACGCTGAAAGCGGGGATCATCCTTGGTGCCGCTATCGCTGCGCTGAAAAGGGTGTTGGTCGATGACGCTGATCGTTTTCTGCTGCAACAGCCGATCGCAACGACCATCGCCTGCGCGGTTTGCCTGATCTTTGCTTTCAGCCTGCCCATGGCCAAACTGAAAGAAAAATACCGTTTCTTCGCGCTGCTTGGCGCACTCGGCCTGCTGCCAGGCTTTGTGCTGGCGGGCATTATCGGCCCGATGGTGGGTGAGGTGAGCTACGACATTCAGTGGGGCATCCTGATTCCGCCGCTGGGCGATGCCTGGGCCAAAGTGTCGCCGTTTGCCATTGGCTGGCCAAGCATGGAGATGTTCATTCAGGGTATGCCGCTGGCCCTGATCACCTACGTGATCCTGTTCGGCGATCTGGTGACCGGTAACGAAGTCATTCGTGAAGGCCTGCAAAATCGCCAGGATGAGCACATCGACATCAACCCGACCCGCTCGCACATCTCGCTGGCCATTCGTAACGCGCTTATGGGGATCAGCGCGCCGTTCTTCCCGACCCAGGGGGCACTGTGGACCGGCGTGCACGTGATCATCATGCAGCGCTGGAAACAGGGCAAGGAAGCGATGGGCAGCCTGCACAGCGGTCTGGCGTCCTATTACCTGATGGGTCTTCCGATCCTGTTCTTCCTGCTGCCGCTGCTGACCGGGCTGAAGCCGCTGCTTGGGATTGCGCTGTCGCTGACGCTGGTATTGACCGGGTTTGCCTGCGCCTATATCGCCATGGCGATTCCCAAGAACAACACCTCCCGCGGCGCGGTGGTGTTGATCGGTGCCGCACTGGCGTTCTTCGAGCCCTGGATAGGCCTGCTGATCGGTATCGCAACCACATTGCTGCTGGTCGGCTGGGACCGTAACCCGGACCCGATTCCGCACGAGGACTGAGCGCAGCTACGCCGCCCTACATGCGGTACACTTCTAGGGCCTGAACGCGGTTGCGTTCAGGCCCTTTGTGTTTTCAGCCTTTTTTTCTGCCGAGAGTTGCCGTGCGCCCACGCTCCGACAGCCAGTACGCCGGTGGCCCGGTCAACTGGCGCATCATCTTTGATCTGTTGCCCTATCTGCGCGAGTTTCGCGGACGAGTGGTGTTGGCCATGCTCTGCATGCTGGTTGCCAAGCTGGCCGGCGTGGCGGTGCCCTGGTTGCTCAAGCTGATTGTTGATCACTTTGAAAGCGCCGCTGACGCACTGGTACTGGTGCCCGCAGCGTTATTGCTGTTCTACGGTGTGCTGCGTTTCTCGTCGGTATTTTTCGGTGAACTGCGCGATGCGGTCTTTGCACGTGTTGCCGAGCGGGCGATGCGGCGCATCTCACTGCAGGTGTTTGAGCATCTGCACCGGCTTGACCTCGGTTTTCATCTGTCGCGGCGCACCGGCGGTCTGGCCCGTGACATCGAACGAGGTACGTCAGGCATCAGCTTTCTGTTGCGCTTTATGGTGTTCAACATTCTGCCAACGCTGATCGAGATTGGCCTGATCAGTGTGATTCTGCTGGCCAACTTCAGCGCGGTGTACGCGGCGGCCGTGCTGGTGGCGGTGCTGCTGTATGGCAGTTTCTCCATCTGGTGCACCGAGTGGCGCAACCGCTTCGTGCGCGAAAGCAATCAGATGGACAACCGCTCCAATACCCGCGCCATCGATAGCCTGCTGAATTTCGAAACGGTCAAATACTTCGGCAACGAGGCGTTTGAAGCCAGCGAGTACGACCGCAACCTGCAGGACTGGGAAGCGGCTCGGATGAAGAACCGCCTGTCGCTGGTGGCACTCAACTCGGGGCAGGCGCTGATTATCGCGGGGGCTGTCACCTTGATGATGGTGCTGGCGGCGCGCGAGGTCAGCGCCGGCAGCATGACCGTTGGTGAGCTGGTGATGATCAATGCCTACATGATTCAGCTGTTCATTCCGCTCAACTTCCTCGGTTTCGTCTACCGTGAGATCCGCGAGGCATTGACCAACATCGAGCGGCTGTTCACGCTGCTGCGCGCGCCGCTCAAGGTAGTGGACGCTGACAATGCCAAGGCGCTGCAACTGCATGGAGCATCAGTTCGGTTTCATGATGTGCACTATCGCTACGATCAGGGGCGTGAGGTGCTGAAAGGCATTACTCTCGATATCCCGGCGGGACAGACCCTGGCGATTGTCGGTGCCAGCGGTGCGGGTAAATCCACGCTGGCGCGGCTGCTGTTCCGTTTCTACGACGTAGACAGCGGCAGCATCAGCATCGACGGTCAGGACATTCGCAGCGTGACCCAGGATAGTTTGCGCCGCGCCATCGGCGTGGTGCCCCAGGACACGGTGCTGTTCAATGCCAGCATCGGCTACAACGTTGCTTATGGCGCACCGGGTGCCAGCGAGGACGAAATCTGGCGAGTGCTGGAGTTGGCGCAGTTGGATATCTTCGTGCGCAGCCTGCCGCAGAAACTGGATACCCCGGTGGGTGAACGTGGCCTGAAGCTCTCCGGCGGCGAAAAGCAGCGTATTGCCATCGCCCGCGTACTGCTCAAGAACCCGCCGATTCTGATTCTGGATGAAGCCACGGCATCGCTCGATACCCACGCTGAACGCCGCATTCTCGACGCCCTCAACCTGGTTGCCGAGCGTCGTACCACCCTGGCCATCGCCCACCGTCTCTCGACGATCGTCCACGCCGACAACATTGCAGTGATTGACCAGGGCGAGGTAGTGGAGCAGGGCACCCACGCCCAACTGCTGGCCAGGCAGGGTGCCTACGCACGGCTGTGGGCGGATCAGCAACGGGAGAGCGCAACTGCCTAGCCTACGATTGTGGAGTGTCATGTCATCGTAGTGGTCAGATAACTGGCCGATCTCTTAGTTCGTGTCGCCTAGATGATTCTGATATGTCGGTAAGTTAAATGGTTTGATATTTCCCATACCGGAATTAGAATAAAAAAACATCTGGGTAGCGCATGCTTGGTCGATGGTCGGTTATACCCTCTCACTGTCACCGTCACTGATCGGTTTCATGCGCCACCTGGATTTTTTTTTGATTTCATCTTGCTGGTATGAGCAGTCAAGACAGGGCATGGCTAGTTTTTAACAAAAAGTGATGGCTGAACATTATATTTTGAGGTGCTGGCAAAATCGCGATGATTTCGTCTGGCTGCGTCCAGACTGTAATAGACAGGGCAGTTGCTCCACAGCTGCGCTCTGCTGATTCCAAACTGTCCCTCCAGGTGACGAACAAATTCCGACTCCAGTGATGATGTGCTCTCATCTCTGGCCACAAAAAACACATCTGTCATATAGCGCCGTGGCGGAGAAGTTAAAACATTAATCTCATCTGCAATGCAGTAAATATATTTTAGGTCCTCTGCATGTGTGTAGGCGTTTATGGTGCTGGTAAAAACAAATACTAGTATGGCGATCGCAGTTTTTTTCATCATGTAACCTGATCTTTTTTGGGGTTTTGGGGGGCGGCGTATCAGTTGAACCCGGGAGATACATATATGCTTCTTCTGGGAATGTTGGCGCCTGTACCATTGTTACTTGGTGTATTGGAGCCGCTAGTTATTCTTTGCTCGCGTAATGTGTAATGAGTGGATACCTCGCAGTACCAAAGCTCTTCCATTTCATCGTCGATTGACTCGCAGTCGCAGGAGTTCGTGTTTTGATAGGAAACATTGTTAGGAACCCGCATTCTGGAGTTACTTCTGGCTTCGCTGCAGGCTTCTGCTCGGGATTCCGCTTCTGCGGCCCCAATACTCACCGCAGCTTCAATTGAGGCAAACGGCGCCAAGGTTATAAAAAGGACGAATAGTCGGGAACAGCTACGAATCATGTGTCATTCCCTTGAGATGGTTTTGGCGACAGAGTTAATTGAGATTAGCGTTAACTGGCCATCAGCCCAATAACTCAAAAAGACTAGCCCTCGTGATTTGGCAACCAGCGTCAACTGTGCTGGCTGAGACAGGAAGAATGATGTTTAAGTCCAGCTGACTATCTTGTTTACGGCTTGCTATCCGCTACTGAAGGGCAAATAACTGCCTTTCACGTCAAATCCGTTACCTTCCAATTCACCACCTGAATCTCCCTTGCCGCTGCTCGACAAAGCGGCCAACAATAGGCTTCACGCGGATAACAACAAGGAGGAGCAATGAGCAGTGTAATCGAGCGGTGGCATAAGGTTGTCGAGGCACAGGACCCGAGCGGGCTGGCGGATCTGCTGGCTGATGAGGTGGTGTTTCATTCGCCGGTGGTGCATACCCCGCAGGTTGGCAAGCCGATCACAACGCTGTATCTCTCCGCGGCGTTCAAGACATTGAACGAGCCCGGGCATTTCAAGTATTTGCGTGAAGTCGTTGATGGCAACAACGCGGTACTGGAATTTCAGACCGAGATTGACGGCATTACCATCAATGGCATCGACATGATCCAGTGGAATGACGAAGGCAAGATCGTTGACTTCAAGGTCATGGTCCGCCCACTTAAGGCGGTCAATGCGATTCACGCAGCCATGGGTCGCATGCTTGACGCGATCAAGCCCGCCAAAGCCTGATATACCGTGGACAAGGCCGCCGGGGATCTCTGGCCGGCCTTGATTGCCAGGTCTTGCGCTCCACAGTCATTGACCGATTATGGATGCGCCTGACCGACCGCATGTCTAAAAGGCGTGCCCTGCCGGCACCCAAAGGCACCCATGCGGTGCGCCAGCGGTGCCTGACACCGAAAAGTCCCGCCCAGGCCAGAATGCAGAGCGCGGCGAACAGCCACAGTCCAAGCTGATAGTCGCCACTGTGTTGCTTGATGGCTCCCAGGCCTGCGGCCAGGATAAAACCGCCAACGCCGCCGGCCATTCCTATCAATCCGGTCATCACACCCATTTCACGCGAAAAGCGTTGGGGTACCAGCTGAAACACAGCACCGTTACCCATCCCCAAACCCAGCATTGCGATAACAAACAGGCTCAGGGCTGCCCATGCATCGGACAGGTTGAGGCCAACGATAGCGATACAGCCAGAGGCAATCGCATACATCATCAGCAAAGCTCGAATGCCGCCAACGCGGTCGGCCAGCATACCGCCAACTGGCCGCATCAGGCTGCCGACCATCACGCAGGCCGCTGTGTAATAACCGGCGCGAACCGGATCAAGGTCGTATTCGTCGCTGAAGTACCCGGGTAGCGCACTGGCCAGGCCGATGAAGCCGCCGAAGGTAATGCTGTAGAAGAACATGAACCATGCACTGTCGACATCGCGCAGCGCCCGGGCGTAGTCGATCAGCGCGGCAGGCGCAGGACGGCTGGGCGCATTGCGTGCCAGCAGCAAAAACACAAGCAGGGTGATACTCAGCGGGATAAGCGCCAGCCCGAACACGTTCTGCCAGCCGAACAGATAGGCCAGCCCCGGTGCAAAAAGCGCGGCCAGGACTGTCCCGGAATTGCCGGCACCGGCTATGCCCAGGGCTGTTCCCTGGTGCTCGGGCGGATACCATTGTGACGCCAGCGGAAGGGCAACGGCAAAGGACGCGCCCGCAAAGCCTAGCCCCAACCCCAGCAGCAGCGTTTGTTCGTAGCTGTCGATACCAAGCAGCCAGGCGATCGACAGCGAGAGTATGACGATCAACTGGCCGATGACACCTGCCAGTTTCGGTGACAGGCGATCTGCCAAGAAGCCGAGCAGCAGCCGCAGGAGCGCGCCGGATAGAATCGAGGTGGCAACCATGATGCCCCGTTGCTGCGCGTCAAGCGCCAGATCGGTAGCGATTTGCACCGCCATTGGACCCAGCAGGTACCAGACCATGAAGCTGATATCAAGGTAGAGAAACGCTGAAAACAGCGTGGGGGTGTGGCCTGATTTCCAGAACGAGGTACTCATTCGATAGTCCTGTCGGTACTGCTAAGCGCTTTTAACTGTCTGTTGGCTGGTGTTCACACAGGCAAAAGCGCCTTTGCCAAGCCATCGCAATTGCGAGCCGGCAAAAACGCTATGTTGGAGGCTGGCAGCCCATATCGCACAGCAATATCGACGCAGATTCTGTGCCAGATGGGCTGGAGTATTAGCGGATAATCATCACGGACCGTTTTGACTGTTGCACGACGCGCAGTGCGTTGGTGCCAAGCAGGTAGTCTTCAAGCCGCTTGCGCTTGTGGGAAGCCATGACGATCAGATCAACATCCAGCTTGCGCGCGACTCGGAGGATAGCCTCATAGGCCTTGCCGTCGGCGACGATGCGCTGCACTTTAACGCCTTTGGGCACGTGCTCGGCAACAAAGGTCTTAAGCCCGTCACTGATGGTTTTCTTGGCCTGTTCGGCAAATTCGCGCGGAAAGAAGCCGCCGACCAGAGGCATGCCGAAGTCGGGAACAACGGTCACGATGTGCAAGGATGCCTGATAGGTCTGGCACAGGTTCAGAGCGGTTGGCAGCGCCTTTTCCCATGATTGCTTGTGGTTGAGGTCGATGGGCAACAGTATCTTGTCGTACATGATCATTTCCTTACGCATGGGCGCCGGCGGGGCGCCGACGCCATTGCAGTCCGAATACCAGCAGGAATACCCCAACGGCCGGAATCCACATCCATTCCTTGGCCCAGCGATCTACCGGAGCCAGAATTTCGACGATCTCCTGGTCGAACTCAAAGCCCAGATCCGCTGCGGGACTGCCATAGGTCACCATATCAACGATTGTCCGGTCGCCATCTTCCATAAGTAGCAAGCCCAGTTTGTCCAGGCGTTCAGCGCCATTGGCCCCTTCGGGAACCGGGACCAGCACAAAGAAAGTCCGTGGCTGGCCGATGTCATCTTCCCCGGCGACCTGAACACGCAGGTTGCTGCCCTTATCAAGTCGCTCAAGGGATTGCTCCAGCTGCGCGGGCGGAATTGAACGATAGGGGTCATGAACGATATCCATCCAGAAGCCCGGACGGAACAGCGTGAAGGCGACCAGCAGCAACAGCAGGCTTTCATACCATCGGCTCTTGACGACCAGCCAGCCCTGGGTGGCCGCTGCGAAGATCAGCATCGCGATGGTGGCCACCACGAAAATGATGATGCCGTGCAGCAGGTCCACGTCGATCAGCAGCAGATCAGTGTTGAAGATGAACAGGAAGGGCAGTGCGGCTGTGCGCAGGCTGTAATAGAAGGCCTGAAACCCGGTTCGGATAGGGTCGCCACCCGATACCGCAGCTGCAGCAAAGGAAGCCAGACCAACTGGCGGCGTCACATCGGCCATGATGCCGAAATAGAACACGAACAGATGCACTGTGATCAGGGGCACCAGCAGGCCGCTTTCCTGCCCCAGGGTCACGATGACCGGTGCCAGCAGGGCCGAAACTACGATGTAGTTGGCGGTAGTCGGCAGGCCCATACCAAGGATCAGGCTGAGCACCGCGGTCAGCATCAGCATCAGCATCAGGTTGCCCATTGACAGGATTTCGACCAGGTCAGCGAGCACCAGGCCAACGCCGGTTTGCGAGACCGCACCGACGATAATTCCTGCGGTCGCGGTGGCGATGCCGATACCAATCATGTTGCGCGCACCGGCTACCAGCCCCTGCCAGAGCTCTTCAAAGCCTTGACGTAGCGCGCTGCCGGTATCGCCATCTCCACGAAACGCCGCCATCAGCGGGCGTTGGGTGAGCATGATCACGATCATCAGGATCGTTGCCCAAAATGCCGACAACCCGGGGGAGAGGTGCTCAACCATCAGGCACCAGATCAGCACGATCACCGGCAGGATGAAATGCAACCCGGACATCACCGTCGGACGGGTCTGCGGCAGGTGAACCACCGGGGAGTTGGGGTCGTCCAGCTCCAGTTCCGGGTAGCGTGAACCGATTTTCAGCAGCCCGATATAAACGATGGCAAGGGCACCAGCGATCACCCACCCGGCGGCATCACCCAGCGCGGGCTTGAGCCAGCCCAGACCGTAATAGACCGCGAACGACAGTGCCATCAACAGCAGCAGGCCAGTGAGAAAGCCAATGATCTTGCGTAGCAGCGGACGGGGTGGATTGCTGCTCTGCAGGCCCTGCATGCCGGCCTTGACCGCTTCCAGATGAACGATATAAATCAGTGCGATATAGGAAATCAGCGCCGGCAAAAAGGCATGCTTGATGACGTCGACATAGGAAATGCCGACGTACTCGACCATCAGGAAGGCGGCAGCGCCCATCACCGGGGGCATGATCTGGCCGTTGACCGAGGAGGCAACCTCAACCGCGCCGGCCTTTTCCGCCGAGAACCCGACCCGTTTCATCATCGGGATGGTGAAGGTGCCGGTGGTAACAGTGTTGGCGATGGAGGAGCCCGAGATCAGGCCGGTCATGCCGGAGGCGACCACAGCAGCTTTAGCCGGTCCGCCTCGGTAATGCCCAAGCAGCGAGAAGGCAACCTTGATGAAGTAGTTGCCGGCGCCGGCCTTATCGAGCAGTGAACCAAACAGCACGAACAGGAAGACGAAGCTGGTCGATACGCCCAATGCAATGCCGAATACGCCCTGTGCGGTGAGCCACTGGTGGTTGGTCAGCGCTTCCAGGCTGACGCCACGGTGTGCGAGGATGCCGGGCATATAGGGGCCGGCCACCGAATAGATGATGAAGACCAGCGCAACGATCATCAGCGGCGGGCCGAGCGCTCTGCGCGTAGCTTCGAGCAGCAGGATCAGCCCCGTCACGGCAACCACGACATCCTGGGTTGTCGGCCTGCCGGGGCGCTCTGCCAGCTCGGCATAAAACAGATAAAGATACGCGGCGCAGAAAGCGGCGATCAGCGCCAGAATCCAGTCAATAGCCGGCACATACTCTCGCGGCGAGCGTTTGAACGCGGGGTAGGCCATAAAGCCGAGAAACACCGCAAAAGCCAGGTGTATCGAGCGCGCCTCGGTACTGTTGAATACACCAAAGCCGACCAGAAAAGGCAGCGGCGAGGCGATCCACAACTGGAACAGCGACCATATCGCTGCAATGCCCATCAGCAGATTTTTGGCCAGGCCGGTGGGCTTGCGGGCACCGGTATCACTGGTGGCGACCAGATCTTCCAGTTCAGTGTTGAGGTCGGTGGCGTCGCTTGGTTGGCTCATGGCTGCGCGCTTCTCCTGTGCATTTTGATTATGGTGCGGCAGTTGTCCTGCCGGTGCAGCATGCCTGTGGGCGCCGCGATAGGAACGAGATCTCGTGGACCCGCGTCCGGGGCTGCCGAAATGGCGGCAGCAAGGTAAATCGGGTAACCGAAAACAGCCGGGCCACCCCTGAGGATGGCCCGTTTGGTGTTACATCCAGCCGCGTTCCTTGTAGTAGCGGATGGCGCCTTCGTGCAGCGGTGCCGAGAGACCGTCCTTGATCATTTCCTCTTCCTTCAGGGTGGCAAAGGCCGGGTGCAGGCGCTTGAAGCGGTCGAAGTTCTCGAATACCGCCTTCACTGTCTGGTAGACAGTCTCGTCATCGGTAGCAGTAGAGGCTACCAGCGTTGCACGAACGCCGAAGGTCTCGGTGTCGGCGTCATTGCCACGATACAGGCCGCCCGGAATGATCGCCTTGGCGTAGTAGGGGCGCTCGCTGATCAACTGATCGATTTCCGGCCCGGATACCGATACCAGGTTGGCGTCGACAGTGGTGGTGGCCTCCTGAATGGAGCCGTTCGGATGACCGACGACATAAACCATGGCGTCGATGTTGTTGTCACCGAGTGCTGCTGCCTGCTCGGCTGCATCGAGCGCAGAGGCCAGGGCAAAGTCGTCAACTGTCCAGCCCAGCGCCTGCATAACAACGTCCATGGTATCGCGCTGACCGGAGCCCGGATTGCCGATGTTGACGCGCTTGCCCTTGAGGTCCTTAACGCCGGCGATGTTGGCGTCGTTGCGGGCTACGATAGTGAGCGGCTCACCATGCAGGGCGAACAGGGCACGCATGTCACTGAAGGGGCCTTCGGATTCAAAGCTCTGAATGCCTTCATAGGATTTGTACTGAATGTCCGATTGCACCACGCCCATGTTCATCTCGCCGCCACGGATAGCGTTGACGTTGGCGACCGAACCACCGCTGGAGGGAGCGTTGCAACGAATGCCGTGTTCGGCTGAATTGCGGTTGAGAAGGCGGCAGACCGATTGACCGACGACGTAATAAACACCGGTCTGACCACCGGTACCGATGGTGACAAAGGTTTCGGCTGCCGCGGTTGTTGCACCCAGTGAAGCGTATCCGATTGTGGCTGAGAACAGCAGGGCAAGCGATTTGCGCATCATGTGATGTAGCTCCTTTTTCTGATTGTCTGTGGCGACTGCAAGACAACAGCCCGCCAGCGTGCGAGGCCCGATCCTGTAACAGGGCCGAACACATTCACCTGTTCAGTGTAGTGGATGATTTGAAATCCATTAGGACCTTAACCGCAGCGCCGCGGTCGGGCAACCCTGATGGGGAAACGAGAACCCGGCCTGAAGCCGGGTTTTACGTGCGGATTACTCTACGGGTGGCCAGCCACCCATCTCGCGCCAGCGATTGACAATGGTGCAAAACAGGTCTGCTGTCTTCTCGGTGTCATAACGCGCCGAATGGGCCTCGCGGCCGTCGAAGTCGATACCGGCAGCGCTGCAGGCTTTCGCCAGCACTGTCTGACCGTAAGCCAGGCCGCCCAGCGTCGCAGTATCGAAGCAGGAGAACGGATGAAACGGATTACGCTTGATCTGTGTGCGCTCGACTGCGGCGTTGAGAAAGCCCAGATCGAAGAAAGCGTTGTGCCCAACCAGAACGGCTCGCTTGCAGCCGGCAGATTTAACGGCCTTTCGGATGTGCTTGAAAATCTCGGTCAATGCATGCTCTTCGCTAACCGCCTGGCGCAGCGGGTGATCCAGCTTGATGCCGGTAAACTCCAGTGCCGCCTGTTCAATGTTGGCACCCTCGAAGGGCTCGACACGAAAGAAGGTCGTGTGGTCCGGGTAGACCATGCCTTCTTCATCCATGTTGATGGTGGTGGCTGCGATTTCCAGAAGCGCATCGGTCGCTGCATTGAAACCGCCGGTTTCAACATCAATGACCACCGGGAGAAAGCCCCGGAAACGATAGGCCAGAGGGGATTTGGCCTTGCCGCTTGGCAAGACATCCTGTTCTTCACCTTCGAAGTCGAACTCGCTCACGAAATATCCTTTGCTGTGTCGATGTGGAAGGTCAGACCAGGCGCCAGCGAATCTGTTCGCCGGCACGCAGTGGAACAATACATTGATCGCCGAAGGGCAATTGATCGGCCACGGTCCAGCTGTCGCGTTCTAGGGTGATGGTGTCGGTGTTGCGTGGCAGACCGTAAAAATCGGGGCCGTGGAGGCTGGCAAAACCTTCCAGTTTCTCCAGGGCACCGAGTTCATCGAAGGCCTCTGCATACAGCTCAATGGCCGCGTGAGCGGTATAGCATCCGGCACAGCCACAGGCGGCTTCCTTGGCATGGCGGGCATGGGGAGCCGAATCGGTGCCGAGGAAGAATTTGCTGGAGCCGGATACGACTGCATCACACAGCGCCTGCTGGTGAGTCTGACGCTTGAGTACCGGCAGGCAGAACAGGTGCGGACGGATGCCGCCAACCAGCATGTGGTTGCGGTTAAACAGCAGGTGGTGCGCAGTAATGGTTGCGCCAACGTTGGCTGGAGCCTGATTGACAAAGCTCACCGCATCAGCGGTGGTAATGTGCTCGAACACCACACGCAGGGCCGGGAAGCGGTCCACCAGTTTGACAAGCTGCTGGTCGATAAAGGCTTTCTCACGGTCAAAAATATCGACCTCGGCATGGGTGACCTCACCATGTACCAGCAGCAGCATGCCGACCTCGGCCATTGCTTCCAGCGCCGGATAGATGTTCTCCAGCGCGGTAACGCCAGACTGCGAGTTCGTCGTGGCACCGGCCGGATAAAGCTTGGCGGCAACCACCAGGCCACTGGCGTGCGCCTGACGCACAATCTCCGGAGAGGTTTTGTCGGTCAGGTACAGGACCATTAGCGGTTCAAAACGGGAGCCGGCCGGGCGTGCAGCCAAAATGCGTTCGCGGTACCCGGCGGCTTCCTCAGCGTCACGTACCGGGGGTACCAGGTTCGGCATGATGATGGCGCGGCCGAAGGCGCGAGCTGCATCCGGTACGGTGTGCTGCAGTACTGCGCCATCGCGCAGGTGAATATGCCAGTCGTCCGGGCGAATTAGCGTCAGGCGGTCGGTCATGCGTGGGGTTCCAGTCCAGATCAATGGCGCAATGCTAACCCAATCAACCCGGCTTTGACACTCCGAGGGCGCCTGTGCGCAAGGTTAGCCGGCAGATCAGTCGCTATGGGTGCGCCGTGCAGGGCCAGAATTCCGATTGAGGTGACGCCCGGCATTTTTTTGATTTGCAGGATAAAGTTTTTCCCGCACGCGCCGATGACACAGGCAATAGAAGCAGGCGCCCCGGTTTTCAGGGGGCGGCAATCGGAGAACCGTGTGACACGAATCCCTCTGGTCGTTCTGGCAGCGCTAGCGTTTTCTGCCGAGGCAATGACCTTTCAGACCCGCATGGAAGACGTGCAATGGCAGGTCGAAGGGGATCAGTTTGCCTGCCGATTGACTCAGTCAGTCGCAGGATACGGTGAGGCGAGCTTTGTGCGGCGTGCCGGAGAGCATCCGCAATTCGAATTGAAAGCCTGGGATAACCCGATGCGCCCCGGCCCGGCCCAGGTATTCAACGATCCGCCCCCCTGGCGCCCGGGGACGGCCGCCCAGCCGGTCGGGCAAATTGTGGTAGGCGCGGGTACCTATACCATGATGGCGCCCTATGAGCAGGCTGGCCGCATGCTCGCCGGACTGGCCTCGGGCCTGCAGCCAACCATCATGCGTGGCAGCCAGGTAGGGGGCGATCCAGTCAGGGTGGTGGTTTCCAGTGTGGGCTATCAAAAGGCGCGGCTGGACTTTCAACAGTGCATCAGCGGCCTGCTGCCGATCAGTGCGTCGCAGGCAGCCCAGAGCATCATCAGCTTTGGTGCCGGAGGCAGCAATCTGAGCGCCGACGCCAAAACCAGGCTCGACGCCATCCTGCAGTACATAAATGCCGATGAAAGCCTCAGTGGTATCATTCTCGACGGCCACTCGGATAATCAGGGCAACCGCCTGGACAACCGGGAACTGTCGCGCCAGCGCGCACTTGCCGTGCGGGACTACCTGACCGAGCAGGGCGTTGACGAAAACCTGTTTACAATGCGTTTTCACGGCGACAGCTATCCGGTTGCCAGTAATCGCACCGCCGAAGGTCGTGCAGCCAATCGGCGGGTAATGGTGCGGCTGCAGCACGACTGACGCGCAGCCCTTGGATCTGCTTTGCTCAATCGGCACAAGACCCGAAAGTCGAAGACCTCTCCCCTGTGAATCCTGCTGCTCTGGCGCTAGAATAGACGCTTTCGCCCATTCCCTATGGGGTGGCGGTTCAGTCTTGCTTAAGGGAGCATGTAATGGCAGAAGTCAACAAAGTCGTCCTGGCCTATTCCGGCGGTCTGGATACCTCGGTCATCCTCAAATGGCTGCAGGAAACCTACAACTGCGAAGTGGTCACCTTCACCGCCGACCTCGGTCAGGGTGAGGAAGTGGAACCTGCACGCGCCAAGGCTCAGGCCATGGGCGTAAAGGAAATCTACATCGACGACCTGCGTGAAGAGTTTGTCCGCGACTTCGTGTTCCCGATGTTCCGTGCCAACACCGTCTATGAAGGCGAGTACCTGCTGGGTACCTCTATCGCCCGTCCGCTGATTGCCAAGCGGCTTATCGAAATTGCCAACGAAACCGGTGGTGACGCCATCTCCCACGGCGCTACCGGCAAAGGCAACGATCAGGTTCGTTTCGAGCTGGGTGCCTACGCGCTCAAGCCTGGCGTGAAAGTGATTGCTCCCTGGCGCGAATGGGATCTGCTGTCCCGCGAAAAATTGATGGATTATGCCGAGAAACACGGCATTCCGATCGAGCGCCATGGCAAGAAGAAGTCTCCCTACTCGATGGATGCCAACCTGCTGCACATCTCCTATGAAGGTGGCGTGCTGGAAGATACCTGGACCGAGCACGAGGAAGACATGTGGCGTTGGACTGTTTCCCCGGAGAACGCACCGGACCAGGCCACCTACATCGAACTGACCTACCGCAAGGGCGACATCGTCGCGATCGATGGCAAGGACATGACCCCGGCTGAGGTCCTGACCTACCTTAACAAGGTCGGTGGTGCCAATGGTATTGGTCGCCTGGATATCGTTGAGAACCGCTTCGTCGGCATGAAGTCCCGTGGCTGCTACGAGACCCCCGGCGGCACCATCATGCTGAAGGGCCACCGCGCTATCGAGTCCATCACGCTGGACCGTGAAGTTGCGCACCTGAAAGACAGCCTGATGCCGAAGTATGCCGAGCTGATCTACAACGGTTTCTGGTGGAGCCCCGAGCGTGTGATGCTGCAACAGATGATCGATGCGTCCCAGTTGAACGTAAACGGTGTGGTTCGCCTGAAGCTGTACAAGGGCAACATCATGGTTGTTGGTCGCAAGTCTGATGACTCTCTGTTCGACGCCAACATCGCTACATTTGAGGACGACGCCGGTGCTTACGACCAGGCCGACGCCGCCGGCTTCATCAAACTGAACGCGTTGCGCATGCGCATCGCAGCCGGTAAAGGTCGCAAGCTGATCTGATCAGCATTCATTGTGACGACAAAACGCCCGGCGGAAGCAATTTCGCCGGGCGTTTTCGTTTATATGTTGCTAGCAGTGGTGGTAAACCGGTAGCTTTGGCTGCATCGACACGCAAGGGTAGCGATCATGCGAATTCTGCACACCATGCTCCGGGTCGGAGATCTTGAAAAGTCCGTGGCCTTCTACACCGAGGTACTGGGTATGACCCTGTTAAGGCGCAAGGACTATCCAGAAGGACGCTTTACCAACGTGTTTGTCGGCTACGGAAACGAGGCGGACCACGCCGTGCTGGAACTGACCTGGAACTGGGACACCTCTTCCTACGATCTCGGATCCGGATACGGGCACATCGCGATTGAAGTTCAGGATGTCTATCTTGCCTGCGAGCAGATTCGGCAGGCTGGAGGCAAGATCGTGCGCGAGGCCGGGCCAATGAAACACGGTACTCGGGTACTGGCCTTCGTTGAAGACCCGGATGGTTACCGAATTGAACTTTTGTCTGCCGTGGCATGAACTCGGAAGCTGATCTGGCTTTCGGGGAGGAGTGAGAATGGGGGCGGTGCTTGCAGCGATAGTGGTGTTAGTGCTGGTCGGATGGGGCGTCAGCGTCCACTACAGGCGTCGCCGTGAGCGCAAGGCCCTACTCTCGGTCCTTGCCCAGATTCGTGTGCTGCGCCAGCTTGTCGAGCAGGTGCAACGTCACCGGGGACTCAGCTACGGGGTCATGTCCGGTGAGCGGAGCCTTGAAGCACGGCGCTGGTCGGTCCACCAGCAGGTCAATCAGTTGTTTGAAACCTGTCAACTCTATCAGCCCTCCCTCCACTGGCACGGCAGCTGGCACGATGCACTGGCGTGCTGGACTCAGCTCGAGGAGGGCAGGGAGGAGCAGGATCCGGAGTCGATGCTTCTCATCCACAACGAGATGATACGTAATCTGCTGGCAACGGTGCAGGGCTTGGCTGAACGCCATGATCTGGTATGCCTCGGCCGGCTTGCGCCGCAGGCCGACGGTCTGTGGCTGGAGTTATTGCGTAACACCGAGATCGTTGGTCAATCCCGGGCGATAGGTACCGGGATTGCCGCCAATCGCCAGAATCAGGCGGGCGCGCGGGCGAAGCTGGCGGCGCTGGCGGCGCAGCTTCGTGAGCAGTGCTATGCCGTGCTGGCACGGTTGGCCTCGGATCCGGAGCTGCGCTCATTGGTCGACCATCCGGTCAGGGCGGCGGAGGATGCGCTCGATGTACTGCTCGAACGCATCAGCGCTCTGCTTGACAGCCCTGAGCCGGGAATTGACTCAGCTGGCTACTTTCAGACGGCCACGCAGGCCTTGAGCGCGCAGTTATTACTGGTAGACATGCTACTTGCCCGGCTTGAAAGGCGAGCGCTCAGTTCCGACTGATACCGCGAATCTGGGCTGCCATATCGGCTGCATACAGATCGGTCATCCCGGCAATAAAATCCACTACCCGAAGATAGCTGCGATAGGGCGGCCAGTCCGCCTGCGGTATCGTGTGGCCCAGCAGATCGAGAATGCGTTGGTGCTTGAAGCTGAGGTTCTGACCGGCATGCAGCTCGTTGACTGCGCCGCAGAAGGCATCCAGCAGTGTTTCCAGTGTGCTGTAGGCGCCGATTTCGTGCAGCGTCTTGCGTTTGTCCTGGAAGATGCGCTTGCGTGCCATCTGCTTGGCGTCGAGTACGCAGCGCCGGGCCGCGCCATGCATGTGCTCGACCAGATCACCCTCCAGATCGCCCGCCAACAGCGCTGGTTGCTGCTCAATGAAGGCCTCCGCAGCAGCGTTGACCAGATGTTCTATCGCCTTGCCGCGCAGAATGGCCAGCCGGCGGCGCTGGGAGTCCTGGGGGCCGAGTAGCCGATAGGTTTCCGGCAGGTCGTCACCGACCAGATCGAGCAGAACTTGCTCAACTTCAGCGTAGGCAAGCAAATCCATTTCCAGCCCGTCTTCCAGGTCAATCAGGCCATAGCAGATATCGTCAGCGGCCTCGACCAGATACACCATGGGGTGGCGACTGAAGCGCTGATCTCCCTGGGCGGGTAGCCCGAGCTTTTCGGCAATCTGCTTGAGCAGCGGGTATTCGGCCTGATAACAGCCGAACTTGTTTTTCTTGTAGCCAAGCGTATCGGCATGCCGTGCCGTCCAGGGATACTTGAGATAGGCGCCCAGGGTTGCGTAGGTCAGGCGCATGCCGCCTTCGGCCTGGTGGTATTCGATCTGGGTCAGCACCCTGAATCCCTGGGCGTTGCCTTCGAAGTGCAGGAAGTCATTGCGCTCGGCATCACTCAAGGCATCGAGCAGACCTTGGTCGGCAGCTTGCCTGAACCAGTGGCGTATGGCGTCTTCGCCGGAATGGCCATAGGGCGGGTTGCCAATGTCATGGGCCAGACACGCGGCCTGAACGATGACACCCAGATCTGCAGGCTGGCACCATTCCGGCAACTGCCCGCGCAGCATCTCGCCGACCCGCATGCCGAGCGACCTGCCCACACAGCCAACTTCAAGGCTATGGGTCAGGCGGGTATGGATATGATCGTTGCTGGAGACCGGATGAACCTGGGTTTTCTTGCCTAGCCGGCGGAAAGCCCCGGAGAAGATGACGCGGTCGTGGTCCTTGTGGAAGGGGGTGCGGCCCAATTCCTCATCGCTGGTGAAGGTTTTACCCAGCCGCTCGCGGCACAGTAGTGTTTCCCAATCCATAGAACTCTCCATAGGCAGTGCCCTGAGTATGTTGGATGGCGGCATCGCTGCCAAGCGTGGTCGGCAGAGAAGGGCAAACAGGGTAGAATGCCGGCTTTTCAGTTTCTGTGTGCAGCCAATGATTCAGCTCAATCTTTACGGCACCGTGGGGTGCCACCTGTGTGATGCCGCTCTTGCCGAGCTGGCGCCGCTGATGACGGATGTGCAGGTCAATCAGGTAGATATCGTCGACAGCAACGAGCTGATGGAACGCTACCAGCTGCGCATTCCTGTGCTGCAGCGCGTAGATAGCGGCGCCGAACTGGATTGGCCGTTCGATCTGGCCAGCCTGATGGCCTGGCTGGGTGACAGTCTGCGTGAGGAGGGCTGAGCGATGGCGATGCGTGTTGAGCCGTTCTGGAAGCGCAAAACCCTGGAGCAGCTGGATCAGGACGAGTGGGAGTCGCTGTGCGATGGCTGCGGTCTGTGCTGCCTGCAGAAGCTGGAAGATGAAGACGAACCGCAGGCGATTTACTACACCCGCATTGCCTGCAAGCTGCTCGACCTCAAGACCTGCCGCTGCAGCGATTACCCGAACCGTCGCCAATTCGTGCCAGACTGCATTCAGCTGACGCCGGGCAAGGCGCAGGATTTTGCCTGGTTGCCACCCAGTTGCGGCTATCGCCTGGTAGCCGAAGGTGAGGACCTGCCGCCGTGGCACCATCTGGTGTGCGGTGATCGCAATGCCGTTCATAAAGCGGGAATCTCCCAGTCCGGTCAGATGCTGGCTGAGGGCAGCGTGCCGGACGACGACTGGGAAGAGCACATCATTTTCCGCGTCGGCTAGTTGTCGACCTCAAATTCACGCAACTTGGTATACAGGTAGCGTACCTGGTCGTATTCGAACGGACTGTCCAGCGCGCCATAGCGGAAGGGTGTCTGGTAACGCAGATCAATCGCCCAAATGCCCCAGGTCGCCTGATAGTCGTTCATAACGTCCCGGCTGTGCATGTAGTTGACGTAATCCTCCAGCACCCAGTCTGCGGTTCGTCCGGTACCGTCGCGCAGGCTGGATGGCCCCAAAAACGGAAGAACCAGATAGGGGCCCGGTGGCACGCCCCAGACGCCGAGTGTCTGGCCGAAGTCTTCCTTCTGCCGGGGCAGTCCCATTTTTCCGGCTACATCAAATATCCCGGCCAGCCCGAAAATACTGTTGAACAGCAGGCGAGCGGTGGTCTGCCCGCTGCGCTTGAACTTACCCTGCAATAAGCTGTTTCCGAGATTAGGAATCTCACCCAGGTTATTGAAAATATTGGATACGCCAGTTCGAACTGGCCGCGGAGTGGCCCATGCATAGGTGCGTACAACGGGCAAATACACATAGCGATCGAATTGTGCGTTGAAACGATAGATGCGGCGGTTCAAGCCCTCGATTGGATCCTGCACGTTGAGTGCACGCAGGCTGGAGCGTTCAAACTGGTAGCGATTTTCGCTTTCATCGATGTCCAGCTCCAGCAGCGGGTCACTGTACAGCGGCACTGTGTCGACCGGCTCGGCGGCGAGCGTTGGCGCGCTGATCAGGCAGGCCAGCAGGGGCAGATTGAGTAACGCCTTCATTGCGAGCCTCCCTGTAGAAACTGCAGATACCGTCGGGCTACCGGCGCATAGTCCAGATTGCCCCCGTGACCACCCGAGGGGTACAGAAAGGCGCGCTCGCCAAAGGTCTGCGCAAGGAAATGGTAATCGTCGCGGGTCAGAATCAGCTCACTGGCGTTACTGACCACGGCAATCTTCGCATTGCCGTGCAGAAACGCGCTCAGGTGTCTGAGGCTGGCCTGTTCCGCCATCTGTTGCAGGTCGCCGTCGGCGTTGCGGCTTTGCCAGGCCGGCAGCAATTGGGTTTCGACATAACAGCTGAAATCGCAGAACAGCGCGCGGCGAAGATAGGGTGTGAGTGATGTGCTGACCTTCAGACGTTGATCAGCCGGAGCATAGCGCCCGCCGCCATTGATCAGGTCGCTCATGAAGTTCAGATCGGCGGCTGCGAAACGAAATACGGCGCCAATCAGCATGGCCAGCTCCGCATCGGTCAGGGCTTGCGGTGAACTCTGAATTTCCTCGAAGAGACTGGCCTGAATATCGCTGTTGCCGCGGCTGGCAAAGTGACGGGACAGTTTCTGAAAGATATGTTCGTAAAAACTGTCGTTGTCGCTGACGCCGGCAATACGGGTATAGGACAGCGCATCCAGCCGCCGAATCGAGGCATACAGATCCACTGGCGGGTTGAGCAGCAATACCCGCTGAAAATCGAACTGGCCCAGGTGCTCGTCCAGCTCGGCGACGAAGGCCGCATGCAGTGCGCCCAGGCTGAAACCGGCAAGTCGGTAGCTGGTGATTTCCAGATCGAGTTCATTGCGCGCCTTTGCCAGGGCCATGCTCATGGCGGTATGCAGATCCCGCGCATCGTCTGCAGCAATGCCCGGCATGCCGCTTCGCGAGGCGGCGGCAATAAAGTCGTGATTGGTAGGCGAGGACAGTACGATGACATGCATGCCAGCCTGCCAAAATAGCCGTTTGAGGTAATCCATGCGGCTGCTGTCGTAGCCGGAGCCGGTGCCGGCAATCAGAAAGATCAGCGGGGCGGGCTTATCGTGCCAGGCTACTCGATAGTGCAGATCGCGATACTGGGACAGTGCCGGCGGCAGGTGGCGCTCGGGCAGCACGCGAACCTTGAGGTCGACCTGCTGTACGTCTACTTCCGGGGGGACTGCAGCCTGCAGCCGTTCAGGAGTGCCTGCAACGGTTGCCATAAAGGGGTTGGACACCGGGTAGGCATAGGGCTCGGCTTGCACCGACAGAGGCAGGCAGGCAAGCAGGGCAGTGCAAAGGGCACGAATTCCGGGAAAGCGTAGCAAGCGGGTTCTCTTCCTGAGGGATTCAGGAGATTTAACCGCAAATCGGGGATAAAGTTCCGCTTTTTTCGGCTCAGACAGAAAGCGGAATCGGCAAGCGCGCCCGGCGAACATGCCGGCGGCGCTCCAGCCGATTCCAGAGTTTTTCGTGAAAGTAGAACGCCACGGTATTGATGGCCGGCTCGATCAACGCGACCGCACCACCGATCATGATGCTGCCGGTCAGCAGGTACACCACACCGAAGGCGATGGAAAAGTGCATGCAGGCGAAGGTGATGGTCTTGGTCATGGCGGTATCCCTGAACACGCTTAACAAGAATCATTAGTAGTGTTGTCAGGGTAGTCAGGGCCAAGCGATTAATGAATCGAATTTGTTTAATTGCGCTGATAGATATGAGCGATAGCTCTTGGCGAAAAAAAGCGCAGGGCAGGGCCTGCGCTTTCAGGGATGTCAATCAAAATCGAAGTCGCTAAGCTCCCTTTGCAGACGTCGCTCTTCCAGATAGTTGTCGATCAAGCGGCGCTTGGTCAGGCTACTTTTGGAAATGGGTGCGCTGTCGGTATCGGGGGTGTCATCGTCTTCGATGAACTCGTCGTCGTCCAGTTCGATATCTGATTTGGCTTGGCTCATGACTCAACTCCACGCTGAACATGTCATTTGCGCACCTTATAAACGCAGATACGAATTTGCGGAAATAGATTTTTTCAATTGAATTTGACGAAGAAACGCAGTGTGTTTTCACAGCGTTTACGGAGGCGGGATCGCGCTTGGGATTCAGTCGGATGTCTTGTGCTTGTAGTCGCACAAATCCTCTATACGACAGCTGCCGCACTGCGGCGTTCGCGCCTTGCAGACATAGCGACCGTGCAGGATCAGCCAGTGATGGGCGTCTACCAGAAACTCCTTGGGCACGTGCTTGAGAAGCTTCTTTTCGACCTCAAGCACGTTCTTGCCAGGTGCAATGCCGGTGCGATTGCTGACGCGGAAAATATGCGTGTCCACCGCCATGGTCGGCTGGCCAAAAGCGGTGTTGAGCACCACGTTGGCGGTCTTGCGGCCGACGCCAGGCAGGGCTTCGAGTGCCTCGCGTGTCTGCGGCACCTGGCTGTCGTGCTCTTCGATCAGAATCTTGCAGGCGGCAATGACGTTGCGGGCTTTGCTGTTGTACAGGCCGATGGTCTTGATGTACTCGCTCAGGCCATCGACACCCAATGCATAGATGGCTTCCGGAGTATTGGCGACCGGGAACAGTTTGTCGGTCGCCTTGTTGACGCCAACGTCGGTCGCCTGCGCCGAAAGTGTTACCGCCACCAGCAACTCGAACGGCGTGCTGAATTTCAGCTCGGTAGTCGGATGAGGATTATCCTCGCGCAGCCGGCGGAAGATTTCGTAGCGCTTTTCCTTGTTCATCGCGTCGCCTGTTTCAGCTGATGGTGCCGGTGACACGCACCCGCTTGCTGCCTGCCGCGGCCGGTTTGGCTTCACGAGCTGCGGCGCGTTCCTTGACCTTGGCGTCGATCAGATTCTTCAGGGCGATCAGCAGGCCCATGAAGACGAACGCACCGGGCGGCAGGATGACGAACAGCACGTCCTTGTAGTTGGGGAATACCACCAGCTTCCAATCTGCGGCAGTCGGGCCGAGCAGCAGGTCCATGCCAGCAACCAGCGTGCCGTGGCCGACCAGCTCGCGCAGGCCGCCCAGCACGATTAGCACCAGGGTAAAGCCCAGGCCCATCATGAAACCGTCGACCAGCGAGGGCAGCAGCGGATTCTTCGAGGCGAAAGCGTCGGCACGACCAAGGATCACGCAGTTGGTGACGATCAACGGGATAAAAATGCCGAGGATCTGGTACAGCTCATAGGTAAAGGCCTGCATCAGCAGTTCGATACAGGTGGTCAGCGCGGCGATGATCATGACGAAGGCGGGCAGGCGCACAGCGTCGGTCACGGCGCTGCGAATCAGCGACACGGCAAGGTTGGAGCCGGCCAGCACCAGGATGGTCGCCAGACCCAGACCAAGTGCGTTGACCACCGAGCTGCTGACACCCAGCAGCGGGCAGAGACCGAGCAGTTGAACCAGACCGGGGTTGTTGTGCCAAAGACCGTCAGCGGTGATCTCGGAGAGCGTCTTGGTCGCCATGGATTACTCCTCGTCCAGCTGCAGAAGGCTGGCCCGGTGTGCGTCGAAATAGGTAAGTGCCTGATAGACCGCCTTGACGACGGCCCGCGGGGTAATGGTTGCGCCGGTAAACTGGTCAAACTCGCCGCCATCCTTCTTTACCGCCCATTGTTCGGGCACCGGCATGCTCAGACTCTTGCCGTTGAAGTCCAGCACCCACTGGCTTTTTGCGGTCTCAATCTTGTCTCCCAGACCGGGGGTTTCACGGTGATTGACACTGCGCACCCCGGCGATACTGCCATCGGCATTGATGCCGACCAGCAGGTCAATGCGGCCACTGTAGCCGTCAGGGGCGACGACCGGCAGGATCACGGCGCTGACTGCGCCGTCGTTGCGTGCGCGGTAGGCATCTTTCGCGGCGGTCAGACTCAGGTACTGACGGTCGTCGATGGCAAAATTGTCGGCCAGTAGATCGTTGTCGTGCCGGTCGTGGGGGATGATCTCGTTCAGCGCGCTGAGCTGAACCCGGCGCTGGGCTTCGTCAATGCGCTCCGCTGTGCCTTGCTGGGTGACCGCAATCATGCCCACGGTCGCCATGGCGAACAGGCCCAGAATCAGGCTGTTGCGCAGGATCGAGCTGCTGGTACTGGTAGGATTTTCCATGGCTCAGTCCGTCTTGCCCATACCGCGTTTGGCCTTGCTGTGGCCATAGGTGCGCGGCGTGCTGTAGTAGTCAATGGTCGGTGCAGCCAGATTCATCAGCAACACCGCAAACGCCACCGCGTCGGGGTAGCCGCCCCAGGCGCGAATCACGTAGACCAGAATACCCACGCCGGCACCGAAGATCAGGCGACCTTGCTTGCTGGTGGCACCGGAAACCGGATCGGTGATGATGAAGAAAGCGCCGAGCATGGTGGCACCGCTGAACAGATGGAACAGCGGCGAGCCGTTTGAGTCCGATCCGCTGCCATTCCAGAACAGCAGGCTCATCACCGCCAGTGCCGCCAGCATGCCAACCGGAGCATGCCAGCTGTAAATACGCTTGTAGAGCAGCACCAGCCCACCGAGCAGGTAGGCAAGGTTGACCCACTCCCAGCCGTAACCGGCAAACTGGCCGAACGCAGGGCTGGCGGCCTGCAACTCGGTCATGGTCAGACTGTTGTTGGTCTTGACCACATCCAGCGCGGTAGCCAGCGTCCAGCCGTCGATCTCGCTGCTGACCGGCAGGAAGATTCTGCTCAGGGCGTCCAGTAGACCAAGGGTGGCGTGAACGTCGGGCACCACTGCTTCAATGCCGCGCCAGGCCGGCCAGCTGGTCATCTCTACCGGGAAGGAGATCAGCACTACCACGTAGCCCAGCATCGCCGGGTTGAACGGGTTCTGACCCAGGCCGCCATAGAGCTGCTTGCCAAAAACGATCGCGAAACTGACCGCAATCAGGGTTAGCCACCAGGGAGCATAGGGCGGCAGCGCCAAGGCCAGCAGCCAGGCGGTTACCAGCGCACTGCCGTCACGCAGGTAAAACCCGATCGGTCGCTTGCGAATCGCCAGGACGAGTGATTCGACCAGCAGGGCGACTGCGCTGGCGTAGAGGATGTTGATCAGGGTGCCGAAACCGTAGAACCAGGTCAGCACCAGGATGCCGGGCAGCGTCGCACCCAGTACCCAGAGCATGATGGTCTGGGTGTGGTTGTTGCCCTTGGCGTGTGGCGAAGTCATGCGAACCAGCGCCATCAGTTGGTCTCCTTGCTGGCCATATAGTCGGCGAAGGCCTTGGCGGCGATGTCGAGCGCTGCCCGGCGGGTGGCCAGTTCCTGTTCAGCGGCTGCGGTATCAGCCCCCGCTTCGGTCGCGTCTTTGAGCTCACGTTCGGCGCGCTTGAAGTCGGCCTTGGTGGTGGCCAGATTGGTTTTCAGCTCACGCAGTTGCTCATCAACGGGCTTCTTGTCGACACGCTGGCGTTCTGGAGGCGGAATGGGGCTGCTGTTTTCCGCTTCATGCAGTGCTTTCTCAGCCGCACTGAGTGCCTGCTGCCGGGCAGCGAGCTGCGCTTGCAGGTCAGCATCCTCCGGCGACTCTGCGAGCGCGCGTTCGGTCTTCCTGGTGGCGGCGCGGGCCATGGCCAGATCGAGTTTGGCTTGCTTGAGCTTCTCATCGACCGGCTTATTTGCCGCCACAGTCGCCGGTACGCGTGCTTCGGCTGCCTCTGCCTGCTCGCGCAATTTGGCAATTTCGGCTTGCTGTTCGTCGCTGGGGCTGTCGCCAGCCGCACGTTCGGCCTTTTTGAGCGCGGCGCGCAGCATGGCGGCTTCGATCTTCAGTTTCTTGGCGTCGTCTTCACCGGCTGCCTGTGGCGCAGGCGCGGCTGGCTGGCTGCTGACTTCACCCTGAGCTTTGTCGAAGGCGTCCTGGGCGTCACGTGCCGCTTGCTCCAGTTGCGGGATCTGCGCTTGAAGATCGGCGTTATCCGGGTTGGCAGTCAGCTGCTTCTGGGCCTTCTTCAGCGCCATTTGCGCTGTTGCGGCAGCGATTTTCAACTGCTTCTGCTCCGGCGTGAGACCGCCGGCTTTAGGCGCAGGGGCGTCAGCTGCGGGGGCGGCCGTGCCAGCCTCGGCCTGTTTGGCCGCTTCTGCTTCTTTGGCGGCCTTGAGGCGGGCGGCTTTTTCGGCACGGGCGATACGGTCGCGTTCCTTCTGCTCGGCCTCGCGCTGCAGGCGTTCCTGGCGGTGCTCGAAGCGTTGACGTGAGTGGTCGGCCTTGTGCTGCTGAAGGTCGAGTGCGCGAATCTCTGACTTGGCCGCGCGGTAGTACTGCACCAGCGGAATACTGCTGGGGCAGACGTATGAGCAGGCGCCGCATTCGATACAGTCAAACAGGTTCTGGCGCTTGAGCTGGTCGTAGTCCTTGCCCAGGGCAAAGAAGTGCAGCTGTTGCGGCAGCAGGCTGGCCGGACAGGCTTCAGCACACAAGCCACAGCGGATGCACGGCTGGGCGGGTGGCGGTGGCGGCAGTTCAGCCTTGCTGCCGGCCAGCAGGCAGTTGGTGGTCTTGACGATGGGCGCGTCCATGCTCTGCAGGGTAAAGCCCATCATCGGCCCGCCCATGACCAGTCGATAGAGTTTTTCGGGCTGCAGGCCGGCAAAGGTCAGCAGGTCACGTATCGGCGTACCGATCAGCGCTTCAACATTGGTCGGGTGGCTCAGGGCATCGCCGGTCAGAGTGGTGATGCGCTTGATCAGTGGCTGGCCCAGAACTACCGCGTCGTGGATCGCCAGCAAGGTGCCGACGTTCTGGCAGACCATGCCGAGATCGGCTGGCAGGCCGCCACTGGGTACTTCCTTGCCGGTCAGGATCTGGATCAGCTGCTTTTCACCGCCGGACGGGTACTTAGTGGGAAAGACCACGACCTGCATGGGGCGCTCGCCAACGGCGGCGCGCATGGCTTCGATCGCCTCGGGCTTGTTGTCCTCGATGCCGATCAGAACCTGCTCCGGGCGCAGGATGTGCATCAGCACTTCGATGCCGCTGACGATCTGCTCGGCGCGGTAACGCATGGCGCTGTCGTCAGCGGTGATGTAGGGCTCGCACTCGGTGCCGTTGATAATCAGCGTGTGGATCTTCTGCTCGGGGCGTGCCTTGAGCTTTACGGCGGTCGGGAACCCGGCGCCGCCCAGGCCGCTGATACCCGCCGCGCGGATGATGTCGAGCAGCGCAGCGGGCTCAAGTGCCCGGAAGTCGCTGATCGGGTCCAGTTCGCACCAGCGGTCTTCGCCATCGGCTTCAATACGGATGGCCCATTCTTCGAGACCGGATGCGTGCGGGTAAGGGGCCGGCCCGATGGCGGTCACAGTACCGGAGGTGGGCGCATGCAGCGGGCAACTGACAAAGCCGCTGGCCTCTGCGATCAACTGGCCCTTGAGTACCTTCTCGCCAACGGCGACGCAGGGCTCGGCGCGGGCGCCAATGTGCTGCTGTAGCGGCACGATCAGCTCGCGCGGCAGCGGCGGGGTTTCGATGCCATGGCCGAGCGATTGCAGCTTGTTTTCTTGCGGGTGAATGCCGCCGGGGATGTCCCAGATTCGAATAGGGCTGGCTGCGGTCATCAGGCGGCCCCTCGGCTGGCGTCGGTAGCAATCAGGGCTGAACTGGGCAGTGGAAAATCCCACTTCCAGTTCTGCGGTGTGGTCGGCAGAGGCAGCATGTCGATACAGTCAACCGGGCAGGGTTCTACACAAAGGTCGCAGCCGGTGCACTCGTCAACAATCACGGTGTGCATCTGTTTGGCTGCGCCAAGAATGGCATCGACCGGGCAGGCCTGAATGCACTTGGTGCAGCCGATGCATTCGGCCTCGCGGATATAGGCAACCATGCGCGGCTTTTCTTCGCCGTGCTCGGCGTCCAGCGGCAGCGCCTCGACATCAAGCAGGTCAGCCAGCGCCTGAATGGTGGATTCGCCGCCGGGCGGGCACTTGTTGATCGGCTCGCCGTTGGCAATGCCTTCGGCGTAGGGGCGGCAACCCGGGTGGCCGCATTGGCCGCATTGGGTTTGTGGCAGCAGGTTGTTGATCTGGTCAACGATGGGGTCGCCGTCAACCTTGAAGCGAACGGCGGCAAAGCCGAGCACGGCACCGAAAATCAGCGCCAGCCCCAGCAGGACGACAATGGCAGTAATGATCATCGACATGCTTACAACCTTATCAAGCCGGTGAAGCCCATGAATGCCAGCGACATCAGGCCCGCGGTGATCATGCCGATGGCGGCACCGCGGAACGGCGTCGGGACGTCGGCAATGGCGATGCGCTCACGCAAACCGGCGAACAGGATCAGGATCAGCGAGAAGCCGATAGCCGCGCCCAGGCCGTAGGTAGCGGATTTCATGAAGGTCTGTTCGGCGCGGTTGGTGTTCAGCAGGGCGACGCCCAGTACCGCGCAGTTGGTGGTAATCAGCGGCAGGAAGATTCCCAGCACCCGGTACAGCAGCGGGCTGGTCTTGTGTACCACCATCTCGGTGAACTGCACGACTACGGCGATCACCAGGATAAACGAAATGGTACGCAGGAACTGCAGATCCAGTGGCACCAGAATGTACTGGAAGGTCAGATAACTGAGGATCGAGGCCAGCGTGAGCACGAAGGTGGTCGCGGCGGACATGCCGATCGCGGTTTCCAGCTTCCCGGAAACACCCATGAACGGACACAGCCCGAGGAACTGCACCAGAACGAAGTTATTGACCAGTATGGTACTGACCAGAATAAGGGCAAATTCAGCCATGTAACCCAACCCCATGTGTGGTCCGGCGTGGTGCAGCTCTTCTGGCTGCTCGGCCGGTCCCGGCTAATCGGGCGGCACAGCCGCCCGGCGATTGCTCTACCGCTTACTTGACCCGCTGGCCCGGCTTGGCGCCCTGATCCGGGCTGAGCAGGAAGATCTCTTCACCGCCCGGGCCTGCCGCCAGTACCATGCCTTCGGAAACGCCGAACTTCATCTTGCGCGGTGCCAGGTTGGCAACATAGAGGGTCAGGCGGCCTTCCAGCTTGCTCGGATCCGGGTAGGCGCTCTTGATGCCGGAGAATACGTTGCGTTTGGCATCGCCGATATCAAGGCTCAGGCGCAGTAGTTTGTCGGCACCTTCAACGAACTCGCACTTCTCGATCAACGCCACGCGCAGGTCGACGGCGGCAAAGGCGTCGAAGTTGATTTCCTCGGCCAGCGGCTCCTTGACCAGCTCGCCGTTACCCGCCGGGGCTGTGCTCTCGGCTGCGGCCAGATCTTCCCTGGAGGCATCGATCATGGCGTCGATCTTCGCCGGCTCGATACGGGCCAGCAGCGGCTTGAACGCGTTCAGCTGATGGTTGGTCAGCAGCGCCTTGTGATCGTCCCAGCGCAGTGGCGCAACATTGAGGAATGCCTCTGCGTCGGCCGCCAGCGTCGGCAACACCGGCTTGAGGAAGATCACCAGCTGGCGGAACAGGTTGATGCCCAGGGCGCAGATGGCCTGGACCTCGTCTTGTTTGCCTTCCTGCTTGTTCAATGCCCACGGTGCCTTGTCGGCAATCCAGGCGTTAGCCTTGTCGGCCAGCGCCATGATTTCGCGCATGGCGCGGGAGAAGTCACGCTTCTCGTAGGCGTCGGCGATGCTCGGTGCTGCGTCGACAAAGGCGCTGCTCAGCTCCGGAGCCGGGTTGGCCTCGACCATGACGCCGCCGTTGCCCTTGTGGATGAAGCCGGCGCAGCGGCTGGCGATGTTGACTACCTTGCCGACCAGGTCCGAGTTGACCTTCTGCACGAAGTCTTCCAGGTTCAGGTCGAGGTCTTCCACGCCACGGCCGAGTTTCGCCGCGTAGTAGTAGCGCAGATACTCGGGGTTCAGATGATCCAGATAGGTGCGCGCCTTGATAAAGGTGCCGCGCGACTTGGACATCTTCTGGCCGTTGACCGTCAGGTAGCCGTGTACGTTGACCGCAGTCGGCTTGCGGAAGCCTGCACCTTCCAGCATCGCCGGCCAGAACAGGGTGTGGAAGTTGACGATATCCTTGCCGATGAAGTGGTACAGCTCGGCGCTGGAGTCCGCATTCCAGAAACCATCGAAGCTCAGCTCGGGGCGGCGGCTGCAGAGGTTCTTGAAGCTGGCCATGTAACCGATTGGTGCGTCCAGCCAGACGTAGAAGTACTTGCCGGGCTCGCCTGGAATCTCGAAGCCGAAGTAGGGCGCGTCACGGCTGATGTCCCATTCCTGCAGGCCGCTGTCGAGCCATTCGGCGATCTTGTTGGCGACCGCGTCCTGCAGGGCACCGCTGCGGGTCCACTGCTTGAGCATGTCGGTGAAGTCCTGCAGGCGGAAGAAGAAATGCTTAGAGTCCTTCAGTACCGGGGTAGCGCCGGAAATGGCCGAGCGCGGGTCTTTCAGTTCGGTCGGCTCGTAGGTGGCGCCGCATTTTTCGCAGTTGTCGCCGTACTGATCCTCGGCCGCACACTTGGGACAGGTGCCCTTGATGAACCGGTCAGCCAGGAACATGCCCTTTTCCGGATCGTAGTACTGGGTCACCGAGCGGGTGCTGATGTGGCCAGCCTCTTTCAGGCGGGTGTAAATCAGCTCGGACAGCTCCCGATTCTCCTCCGAGTGGGTGGAGTAGAAGTTGTCGAAGTTGACCAGAAAGTCCGCGAAGTCGGCCGAGTGCTCGGCGTGGACGTTGGCGATCAGCTGTTCGGAGGTGATGCCTTCCTTCTCGGCGCGCAGCATGATGGCAGAGCCATGCGCGTCGTCAGCACAGACGTATACGGCCTGGTGACCGCGCAGCTTCTGGAAGCGAACCCAAATGTCGGTCTGAATGTACTCCAGCATGTGCCCAAGGTGGATTGAGCCGTTGGCATAGGGCAGGGCGCTGGTAACGAGGATCTGACGAGTCGCGGCGATATCGGACATGGGCGTTTGGGATACTTTGCGGTTGAACGTGAAAGGGCTGGGATGATAGCAGAAGGGGCGCAGTGAAGGGAGTCTCGACACGAACCCGGCAGCGCCTGTGCAGACTGCTGCGCCGTAATTTGCCGTTGCAACTGTATCTTGCCGAGACGATTGGCGCCGGCGTATAAGGTCGGCCTGCAAGGAGGCACCATGTCAAATACACCCGCTTCACCTTCTCCCGAGTATCCACGGGCTGGCCGCCGCGAGTGGCTCGGCCTTGCGGTACTTGTGCTTCCCACGTTGCTGCTGGCACTGGATATGACAGTGCTGCATCTGGCGGCTCCCCACCTGAGTGCCGATCTGGAGCCGTCCAGCTCCGAGCTGCTATGGATCCTCGATATTTACGGTTTCATGGTGGCAGGTTTCCTGATCACCATGGGAACACTGGGTGACCGGATCGGCCGGCGTCGCCTGTTGCTCATTGGCGCCACGGCGTTCGGGCTGGCCTCCCTGGCTGCAGCCTTTGCCCATAGTTCAATGATGCTGATCGCCACCCGTGCGCTGCTCGGTGTTGCCGGGGCGACGCTGATGCCATCAACCCTTGCCCTCATTCGCAACATGTTTCACGTCGAGCACGAACGCACCCTGGCGATAACCATCTGGATGACCGGCTTTATTGTCGGCAGTGCTATCGGCCCGCTGGTTGGGGGCGTCATGCTGGCGTTCTTCTGGTGGGGCTCGGTGTTTCTGCTGGCTGTACCGGTAATGGTGCTGTTGCTGCTGGTCGGTCCCTGGCTGTTGCCGGAGTTTCGTGACGAGCAGGCCGGGCGTCTGGATCTGACCAGCGCGTTGCTGTGCATCTGTGCGGTGTTGTTGTTGATTTTTGGCATCAAGGACAGCGCCCGTGATGGACTCAATCTGCTGGCCAGCAGCGCTCTGCTGGCCGGTTTGCTGGTTGGCACCCTGTTTGTTCGCCGTCAGCGTCGGCTTGCCGAGCCGATGTTCGACCTCGCGCTGTTTCGTCAACCCGCGTTCAGTGTGTCCGTCGCGGCAATGATGCTGTGCATTCTGGCGTTGTCCGGGGCCTGGCTGCTGATTTTCCAGTATCTGCAGGGGGCACTGGGCATGACGCCGCTGCAGGCAGGGCTGGTCATGCTGCCGTCGGCGCTGTTGCAGACCGCAGCATCCCTGCTGGTGCCGCGCATGGCCCGCTGGCTTGCTCCGCGGGTGCTGATCAGTGGTGGCTTGCTGGTTGCTGTTGCCGGGTTTGTTGCGTTGCTGCTGATCGGCCGCTATCCCGGGCCGGGACTGATGGTGCTGGCCACGGTGTTACTGGGCATCGGCATCATGCCGATGATGATTCTGGGGACCGATCTGGTGATCGGCTCGGCACCACCGGAGAAAACCGGCGCGGCTGCAGCAACCTCCGAAACCGCAACCGAGATGGGCATGGCGCTGGGTATCGCGGTGATCGGCAGCATTGGTGCGGCCGTATATCGTTACCGCATGCTGGAGTTGATGCCGCCTGGATTGAGCGACCACCAGCTTGAAGTCGCCAGCGATACGGTTGGCGGCGCGCTCGGGCTGGCCTCCCATTTGCCGGACGCGCTGGCCGCGGCGGTCATGTCTGCCGTGCAGGTCAGCTTCACCCAGGCACTGCAGACCAACGCATTGATAGGCGCCGTGGTAATGCTGGGCGCTGCGTGGTTGACGGGGCGTTATCTCGCGGCAGTAAGGCCCGGTCACTGAGCCTGTTGCGCAGGTAGCTGCGCAACAGGCCGGTGGAAATTGCCCAATTTCAGGATTGGAGCGCGGCCCTGATTCGAGAACCGTTGTGAGGTTTGCTTCATAAGGTAATGATATAAATCGATTTAAATTACCTGGCGTGACTTTTGTAGGTGTTCCTGAACCCGGCATCTCCGGGATCACTGACACACGCAAGGAGCACAGATGCCAACCCCAGCCTATCTCACCATTGAAGGCACCAAGCAGGGCCTGATCACCGCTGGCACGTTCACTGAAGATTCGGTCGGTAACATTTTTCAGGAAGGGCACGAAGATCAGGTGCTGGTGCAGGGCTTCAATCATCAGGTCATTATTCCGCGCGACCCGCAGTCGGGTCAGCCGACGGGGCAACGGGTGCACAAACCGCTGATGATTACCAAGGTGTTCGACAAGTCCTCACCGCTTATTTTCAGCGCCCTTACCTCGGGTGAACGGCTGTCTCGCTGCCGTCTAGAGTGGTATCGCACCTCGGCTACCGGCACCCAGGAGCACTATTTCACCATCGAACTGCAGGATGCAATCATCGTGGATGTGCAGTCGCACATGCCTAACTGCCAGGATCCGAGCAAAGCCCACTTCACTCACCTTGAGGATGTTTATTTCACCTATCGCAAGATTGTCTGGACCCATGAGGTGTCCGGTACGTCGGGGTCGGACGACTGGCGTAGCCCTCTCGCGGCGTGAATCCAGGCTGCCGCCTCTTCTGAAACGGGGGAGGCGGTATTGGCGAGACAAACTCCCATCTTGTCTGCCTTCTGTGACGCTGGCAGTATCCGTTGCAGGAAGAATGAACAATAAACCCGGGAGCCCCAATGAAATCTGCCTCAGCCTATCGCCTGTATGGTGCCTCGCATTCGCTGTATACCGGCAAGGCCCGTTGTTATCTGCGTAACCAGGGGCTGCCCTATATCGAGGTGCCAACCTGGCATCCCGACTTCGCAAACCGCATCCTGCCGCAAATAGGCAGAGGCATTATCCCGGTGCTGGAAACGCCTGATGGCGCGGTGATTCAGGACACCATTGATATCATCGATCATCTGGAGGCGCAGGGCGTGCCATGGCCGGCCTACCCGCAAACACCGCTGCAGCGCATTGTTGCGATTATCATCGAGTACTACGGTGGTCAGGCGATGCTCAAGCATGCGATGCACTATCGCTGGTCCTATCGGGCAGAGCAGGAGGCATTCCTGCGTTGTGCCTTTACGCTCGGTTCCGGGCCGAAAATGGCCGAGCAGATCATGGGGCGGATGAACTCATACCTGCCAAGACTGGGCGTCAACGCCGAAAGCATTCCGTTGATTGAAGCGTCGTTTCTGCAGCTGCTTGATCGCCTGGAGCAGCACTTTGCCGAATGGCCGTATCTGCTGGGCACACAACCGTCGATCGCCGATTACGGCCTGATCGGGCCTATGTTTGCGCACCTTGGCCGTGATCCGGTGCCGCTGGCCATCATGCAGCAGCGCGCTCCCAGAGTTCATCGCTGGGTCGAACGCATGACGGCGCCGGGGCTCGATGTCGTCGAGTATGCGCAAGCCGAACCGGGGTTTCCCGCCGGTGATGCATTACCGCCCACTCTGATCCCGGTGCTTGAACATATTGCCGAGGACATCTTCCCTGAGCTGACCGACAAACTGGCATACCTTGACGCCTGGGTTGCCGAACTGAAACCGGCCAGTGGCACGCCGGTGACGGAGAAGCCGCAGATCCGGCAAGTCGGCATGGTGCAAACCTGCTTTCGCGGGGCGCCGATAGAGGTCGGTGTAGAGCCATATCTGCTGTATGTACTGCAACGCGCGTCCGATACCTTGCGGGCACTGCCCTTAGCCGAACGCGGCGCTGTTCAGGCGCAGCTGGCGGAGCTGGGGCTGGCAGATGCGGTGAGTCTTGGTCGCACCTGGAGGGTAGGGCGGCGACGTAATATCGAGGTTTGGGAAGTGCCAGCGACAGTCTAGTGTGCTGTCGCCAGCCGATTGCGCACGCCGCGCAGTCGGCGCGGCTCGGGGTTTGCTTCGCGCCATTCCAGATAGGCGCTATCCAGCGCCTCGGCGATTTCCTCAGCCTGCGGATTGCGCTTTGAAATCACGTATACCAGTGGCCATTCATCCAGTTGATCACAGCGCGCACCATGCAGTGGATAGTCAGCCAGTGCTTCCTGCATTGGGTGGCCATAGCTGATCAGGTATTGAGCGCGGCCGCGCAGCAGAATTTCCATCGCTGCGGTGTGGTCCGGAGCAACAATCGGGTGGTAATGGTTTTCAGAGATCACCCGGTTGAGCTGCTCGCGATAGGTGTAACCGCGAATCAGCACCAGATCGTGGTTGGCAAGGTCCTGGTAGTGGCTGATCCGCGGCGTGCCCTGCAGTGCGAATGCGCAGAGTTTTACTCGCACCCCCAGAGAGCTGGATTCAACAGTGAAGTCCTGCAGGGCAGGCACCTGCGGTGAGCCGGGCCATAAGTCAATGTCGCCAGTGTCCAGGCTGCGGTAGATCCGATTGATCGGATAGGACTTCCAATCCACCCGATACCCGCTTGCCGCGGCCAACTCGTTGGTCAGCTCAATGATTGACCCCCGAGCATGCCCCTGTTCGTCGGTGTAGGCAATCGGCGGGAATTGGATGTAACCCGCTGTCAGTACCGGCAAGTCCTGGTCATTAGCAATGGCAGAGGTCGTAGGAGCGAGCAGCAGACTGGCAACAGCAATACGCATCCACAGACCGGGCGTTTTATGCATGTTCATTTTTATTGTCTTTTGTTGTCACAAACGCGCAGGTGTTGATGAAAGGTAACCAGTGAGGGCGCCACAGTCCAGTGATTAGCCCGAATGGGTTAGACGGCAGGCAGGGGGACATTGATAGCCCGGCAGTGTGAGCGCACCACCGGGCGTGCAGTCAGACAAGCGGCTTTACCGAGTCGAGGATAGAACTGAGGTACGGCTTGTTGGCGTCGATTTCAGCGCGACTCAGGCCGTTCATCTCGTAGGGGAACACCAGCCAGTCTTCGGTGGTGTGCAGGCAAAAGTCAGGTTGCAAGTCTGTTTTTGCGGCGCCGGCACGCTTATAAAGCGTTGCAATGCGGGTGTCGATTGGCATGTTGCGCTTGAGCTGGCCTTTCAGCTTGCCGATTACGGCTTGAACGCTGTGCCCGGTACCAAATGCATCATCAACGATCAGCAGGCGGTCTTCCCTGTTCAGGTTGTCGAGCAGATAGTGGGTGCCATGTACGCGGATTTCCGCTTCCGGTGCGGCGACCATCGCGTCGTAATGGTCCATGCCGCGGTAGGAGGTGCGCAGCGCAATGTGGTCGGTTTTTACCCCGAGCGTCTGCAGGCATTCCTGTACGTAGATGCCGACGGTGCTGCCACCGCGCCAGAGGCCAACGATGAAGTTGGGGCGAAAGCCGCTCTCAAATACCTGGACGCCCAGGCGAAAGGCGTCTTCGATGAGCTGGTTTTCATCAAGGAAACGGCGATTGCGCGGCCTTTGTTGCGTGGAATTGGATTGGTTCATGGCTTGCAAGGCGGCTCCCTCTGGTGTGATCATGTCGCGATTCTGGAGAAGCTTACGGTCTTATGGCTGAGAAACAATACCTTAGTGCACAAAGTCTGCTCGAAGACGCGTTCAGTCTGGCCGCGCAGATCCTCAATTCCGGCTTTCGTCCGACCTTCATGATAGCGGTCTGGCGAGGTGGCGTGCCTATGGGTATCGCTGTCCAGGAGTTCCTCGACTATCACGGCGTTCATACCGACAACATCGCGATTCGCACATCGTCCTATCATGGCATTGATCAGCAGAGCAAAGAGGTCCGGGTTCACGGCCTCAACTACCTGGTCAAGCATGTGACCCACGAGGATTCTTTGCTGATCGTTGATGACTTGTTTGATACCGGGCGCTCGCTCGAAGCGATAATCAACGAGCTGCGTAACAAGGCACGCTTGAACACGCCCAATGATATCCGTGTTGCTGTTCCGTACTACAAACCCAGCCGCAATGAGCTGGACTGGGAGCCGCATTACTATCTGCACAGCACTGACGCCTGGCTCAAGTACCCGCACTCGCTGGAAGGCTTGAGTGCTGAAGAGATCAAGACTAACCGTCCTGCCCTGTACGAAATTCTCCAGCCGCATCTGTCCTCGCTCTGAGGAACCTGTAACCAGCCGTCGCCGGCCCCATGGCGGCGCGGCTGATACATAGCCCAAAACATCTTCTTATTGCCTGTCTCCGGGTGCCGCGTAGCCCGGTGGCACGGTTTTGCCTGACCTTTTGCTCTATCTTGTATACATTGCGTATAACTTTTGGTAGCTTCTGTGTGTAGTGGCACTAGCACTCCCTGCCAAGACGCTCACCTAAAAATTCATCGTAGTGCTTTGTAATTGTTAATTTTTCCGCAATTTAATCGATTCCTGCCTATTTCTCATCCGCAGAGCCGTCTTGCATGTTTAACAGAAAACTTAAATATTTGTACAAGATTCAGAGCCGCGATCTGGCAGAGCAAAAAGCGCAAATCAGCGCATTGAAAACCCACATGGCTTGCCTTGAATGCACGCCGGATGGCCAGATTATTGATGCAAATACGGCAATGCTGACGTTACTGGGCTACTCCCGCGAACGTTTAATTGGTCAGTCACACGACCATTTGTGCGACGCCAAGGAGCGGTCTGACGGCGCGAGGCATGCGTTCTGGACTGCTCTGGCACAGGGCAGGTCCTGCGCCGGGACCTACCGTCGACTGGGTGTCCGAGGCCAGCCCCTCTGGCTCGAAGCCACCTATGTTCCGGTGCCGGATGCGAGCGGCACAATCAGCAAGATCGTTATTCTGGCAAGTGATGTGACGGCCGAACACGCAGCCCGACTGGAGCAGAGGGCGTTATTGACTGCGCTGGACAAGTCACTGGCGGTGATCGAATTTTCCCCAAATGGCGAGATCATCACCGCCAACCGCAACTTCCTGTCGGCAGTGGGTTATTCGCTGCAACAGATCATTGGAAAGCACCACCGGATGTTCTGCAATGAGGAGTTTATTCGTCAGCATCCGGAGTTCTGGGCGGAACTGGGGCGTGGCGAGTTCAAGTCGGGGCAGTTTGACCGGCTGGACAGTCAGGGTCGGACTATCTGGCTGGAAGCGACCTACAACCCCATTGTGGATGACCAGGGTAATGTCCTGAAGGTGGTCAAGTTTGCCACCGATATCACCGACAGGATCGAGCAGACTCAGGCCGTACGTCAGGCAGCAGAGGTTGCGAACAGTACCTCCGAGGAAACAGCCGCCATCGCGCAGCAGGGCATGGCATCGCTGCAGGCGGCGGTTGATACCTCGGCACGCATCGCCGCTCAGATGGCAGACGCCAGCGAGTTGATTGCGCACCTCAATGCGCAGTCCAAAAATATCGAAGAGATCGTGGCAACCATTTCGGCCATTGCCGACCAGACCAATCTCCTTGCGCTGAATGCCGCAATCGAGGCAGCTCGCGCTGGTGAGCAGGGGCGTGGTTTTGCGGTTGTGGCTGATGAAGTGCGTCAGCTGGCTGCGCGTACGAGCAAGTCCACTGCGGAAATTGCCGAGGTTGTTCAGCGTAATCGTGATCTGACTCGCAAGGTAACCGACACGATCGGCTCGGCAAGTATGACCGCAGAGGAAGGAAACGGGCGCATACAACAGGTCAGCTCAATCATGCAGGAAATCCGTCAGGGCGCCGAAAACGTCTGTCATACGACATCGGGCTTGTTAAACGCCCCTTAAGGATGGTCTGAAGTAGTTGTGTATTTCTGGCTGACTTCAGCCCCTGCCGATTTTAAAAGCGGCAAATCGATCAAAAACGCTCAGATCACCCGCTTATTTCTGTGTTTTTAGCCGCCGCGAGCACCTCGCGGCAGCCATTTTCCACATTACAGGCGCACCTCTCCTGCATTCGCCAGTAAATGTCGGCGCGCCATCCACAGGTTCGACAGAGCGAACAGTGTCACCAGTTGCGCCGTGTTTTTGGCCAAGCCGCGAAAGCGCACCTTGGTGTAACCGAACTGGCGCTTGATTACCCGGAACGGATGCTCGACCTTGGCGCGCACCTGAGCCTTGGCCTTTTCAATCTTGCGCTTGGCTTTGTACAGCACGCTGCGCTTATCGAGTTTTTTGTAGGTGCTGCGGCGTGCCGCCACCTGCCAGATAACTTCACGTCCTTCATGCTCGGGCCGCTTTTCGACACCGGTGTAGCCTGCATCTGTAGTGGTCTAATGAAACCGGACACCAACTAGGCGACAATACTCGCCATTGAGAGGTGTTCGATGACAAGAAAGCGACGTACTTTTACCCCTGAATTCAAACAGGAAGCAGCCAGCCTGGTGCTGGACCAAGGCTACAGCATTACTCAAGCCAGCCTATCGTTGGGTGTGGTTGAAAGTGTCCTGCGCAAATGGGTCAAACAGCTCACTGAGGAGCGGCAGGGTGTAACCCCTAAAGGCAAAGCCATGACGCCAGAGCAGCAGCGAATTCAGGAGTTGGAAGAGCGTTGCCGGCGGTTGGAGATGGAGAAGACCATCCTAAAAAAGGCTACCGCTCTCTTGATGTCGGACGACTGGAAACGTACACGCTGATTGACCAGTTGAGAGAGCAAGCCCCGGTTGACATGGTGTGCGCAGCCTTTGATATCAATCGTTCCTGTTATTACGAACACCGCCAGAAGGTCCAGCGTGTGGATGCTGAGCGTGTAGCCCTGAGGGCCCAGGTTAACGAGCTGTTCAACAAAAGCCGCAGCTCCGCAGGTAGCCGTACCATACAGGGTTTACTGAACGACCAGGGAGTCGGCATCGGTCGCTTCAAGGTGCGCCGGCTGATGAGCGAGCTGGGCTTGGTCTGCAAGCAGCCGGGGCCTCACGCGTACAAACGAGCAACAGTGGAGCGGCTGGATATCCCTAACCGACTGGATCGGGAGTTTGATGTGGCACAGCCTGATCAGGTTTGGTGTGGTGATATCACTTACATCTGGACGGGGCAGCGCTGGAGCTATCTGGCGGTAGTACTGGATCTGTATGCCCGTCGGGTGGTCGGCTGGGCTATGTCTGATACCGCCGATGCAGATCTGGTTGTTCAGGCTCTGGATCATGCCTGGGAACAGCGTGGGCGCCCCCACGGGGTTATGTTCCATTCGGATCAAGGGTCGCAGTATGCGAGTCGCAAGTTCCGGCAAAGGCTCTGGCGTTACCGCCTGGTACAGAGCATGAGCCGTCGTGGAAATTGCTGGGACAACGCCCCCATGGAGCGTCTGTTCCGCAGCCTGAAAACGGAATGGATACCGCCGATGGGCTACCACAGCCTGGCCGCTGCCCGGAAGGATATCAGCAGCTACCTGATGGGATATTACAATCAGGAGCGGCCCCATGCCTTCAATGGGGGGATCGCACCGGTAGTGGCAGAAGAAAAACTTAAAACAGTGTCCGGGATCAGTTGACCACTACAATCGGCGCAGACCACGTTTTCGTCGCCATGCAGCAATTTGTCCACCTGGGTGACATCCGCCACATTGGCCGCCGTGCCCACTACGCTGTGCACCAGACCCGATTCGTCATCGGCGCCGATGTGGGCCTTCATGCCAAAATAATACTGGTTTCCCTTCTTGGTCTGGTGCATTTCCGGGTCGCGCTTGCCGTCCTTGTTCTTGGTCGAACTGGGCGCATTGATCAGCGTTGCATCGACGATGGTGCCCTGGCGCAGCGACAGGCCGCGGTCGCCCAGATAGCCATTGATGACAGCGAGGATGCCGGCCGCCAGCTCGTGTTTCTCCAGCAAGCGGCGGAAGTTGAGAATGGTGGTTTCGTCGGGGATGCGCTCCAGGTTCAGCCCGGCAAACTGGCGCAGGATCGTGGTTTCGTACAGCGCTTCCTCCATCGCTGGATCGCTGTAGCCGAACCAGTTCTGCAGCAGATGCACACGCAGCATCGCCATCAACGGGTAGGCCGGACGGCCACCTTCACCCTTCGGATAATGTGGCTCGATCAAAGCAATCAAGCCCTTCCACGGCACCACCCGGTCCATCTCGATCAGGAACAACTCCTTGCGGGTTTGCTTGCGCTTGCCAGCGTACTCGGCGTCGGCGAAGGTCATCTGCTTCATCGGGAAACTCGGTGGGTGGGGTCGCGGTATTTTGCCAAATCAGAAAGTCTTTTTCAGAGTTTCCTTAATAGCCATCCCGACAGGCCTGGCGCCGCAGTAGCAAGGTTACTGATAAAGGCGCGAACGCACAGCTCTATCCGTGTCCGGTCTTGAAGTGACCGATAAGGCGTTCCAGTTGCTGCGCCGAGTCAGTCAGCTTTCGGGTGTTGAGCGCGGTGTCCTGCAGCTCGCTCAGCACCTTGTCGCCCAAGTTACTGAGCTGGCTCAGGCTTGCTGAGATCTCGGTACTGGTCCTTGATTGCTGTTCGGCAGCAGCAGCCACCTGGCTGGTCATATCGGTGATGGTATCGACCGATACAGCAATGGATTTCAGCGCAGAACGCGAGTTCTCGACCTGTTGTTGCATGTTTTCGGACTGCCGGTGACTGCTCTGCATAGAGCTGACGGCTTTGGCGGTGACGGCCTGCAATGAGTCGATGATGCTGCGAATCTCGTCGGTTGATGCCTGTGTTCTGCTGGCGAGCGTGCGCACCTCGTCTGCTACCACGGCAAAGCCCCGTCCCTGTTCACCAGCGCGTGCCGCCTCGATTGCCGCGTTCAGGGCCAGCAAGTTGGTTTGTTCTGCAACGGAGCGTATCACTTCAAGCACCGAGTCAATGGTATTCGATTGCGCGCTCAATTCATCCACGGCCGCACCGGCCTGGGCGAGATCGCCGGCAAGCATGCGCATGCTCTGCGAGGTGGTATCTGCTGTGCGTTGACTGTCCGCGGCGTGGCCGCTGGCTTGTCTGGCAGCCTCTGCGGAGTCAGACATGCGCTGAGCGACCTCGTCGGAGGTGGCGCTCATTTCCTCAACCGCCGATGCAATGGTGTCAAGTTCGCTGTTCTGCTGGTTATAAGAGGCCTCCGCCTTGCCCATTGCAAGGCCAACTTCATTAGCGATACGACGGTTGTTTGCTACCACCTCACGGAATTCGTCTATGACCTGCGCCAGCTTATCGGTAAAGGCATTGAACCCTGCCGCCAGTTCGCTGATTTCATCAAAGCCGCTGGCGTCCAGGCGGCGTGACAAGTCTCCGTCGCCGGTTGCAATGTCGTTCATTGCCGCCACTGCCTGGGCGAGTGGGCGGTTGACACTCAGGGCGATCAGGAGATTGATACCCACCAGCAACATCAGACCCAGCGCTGCAACCATAAGTTTGGGCAGCATATCGGCCCAGAAGGTCTCACTGATATCGTCAAGATAGATGCCCGACCCAAGGATCCAGCCCCAGGGTTCAAAGCCGGCGACGTAGGAGATTTTCGGTACTGGATCAGTAACGCCGGGTTTGGGCCACATATAGTCGACAAAGCCGGCTGATTGCGTGTTCACCACCGCAACCATTTCCCGAAACAGGTATTTTCCATCGGGGTCCTGGATGTCGGCGACGCTGTTACCTACCAGCTGCGTGCTGAAGGGATGCATGATCATCCGCAGGTCATCGGAATGTATCCAGAAATACTCATTGCCGTCGTAACGCATCCCTTGCAGAACGGCGGCGGCCTGCTGCTGCGCCTGTTGTTCGGTCAGCTCGCCGCCCAGTTGCCGTTGATGGAAATACTGGAGGACGCCCAGCCCGGACTCAACAAGGTGCTGGGTTTTTATTGCCCGACCATCAAGCAGCGTCTTGTGGTAGTCAACTGCGAAGGCCGTCACCAGCCCGAGCACTATGATCAACACCAGCAAGGTCACAGTAACCAGGCGTTGAAGTATGGAGAAACGGCGAAGCAGGTTCATAGCCAAAGCCCCCGGCGAGATGCGATTGGCACAACGGTGACGTTCAGGTGTGGCTTAACGATATTGCTTTCGTTTCTGTCAGCGTAGCAGTTGCCGGAGGAAACAGGGCAACGGAGTGGTGGGAAGGGCTAAAGCACTGGAAGGTGTGGTTGCCCGGTGTCAGCGCAGGTTGGGAAAGGAGCAGCAAAGGGCTGGCCAGCGACATCGGCCGTGCCTGCGCGGTTAATTGCTTTTCTCAATAAATCAAATAGATCTAATTCGTTTTTGGTATCGTGCGATATGACTCATGATGCCTCCCATGTTCGAAACAGCAAGCAAAGGAGCTACACCATGAGCATGATCAAACGCATCATCAGCCGTCGTGATTCAGTCCGTCCTGTTCAGGTTGCGCAAGCGCATCCGAACTTCTGGATGTACCAGTAACGGCATCAGGCCGCGCCGGACGCATCCAGTTCGGCGAGGGCCTCGGGGTTACTCTTGAAAGCCTTGGCGAAGACCTCGCGGTTGCGCGCCATGTAGATACTGATTTCTTCAGCCAGCTGCTCTCCCAGTTGCGGAACGGCACGCTGCAGTACCTCGCCCAGATTTTCGGCCAGCTCCAGCATCTTGTCATGACGGTCGGCTTGGGCTTTATCCATGAACAGTTGCTCCGGGTCTCTGCTGCTGCGATAAACAATTTCAACGGCCATGCGCACCTCTGGCTTGTTGGCGAGTGGAGTGACCGGCGTGGCCGGTTTTGCTGCTCATTCTACTGTATGTGCGTACAGTGTAAAGACCCATATATCTCCCATTAACAAACGCGCCTGTAGCCCGAGCGAGCCAGCTTGCACAAAGCGCTGCTCTGAGCACGCGATGGTGTTGGCAACACGTGAAGGTCCGGCGCTTCAGTAACTCCGGATAATGGCAGTCAGGCGGTCAGGACAGATCAGTCTGCCCGAAGATACCGGTTTTTCCGGGCATTGATGACGATCAGGCATACCCAGTAGCCGGTGCTTACCAGAGCCGGCAGGTATAGCCAGGCTGGATCGTCTATCGGGATCAGGCCCATGGCGGCCAGGGCTATGGCAATCAGGGCAACAAGGTGCAGCGGTCCAGGTACGAACAGACTGCTGTTGAGAATGCGCTCTTCCAGCTTTGTCAGGTTGTCACAATTGTTGGCAATACCGGCAGCGGCGAAAAACAGTACCAGACTACCGAACAGCATCATCAGATTGACCAACAGCGGGATCAGCACGTGCGCTCCTTGCAGACGGGGGAATGTACCTGTGCAGCATGACCCGAATTGCCTCGGCAGTTAAGCCAGTTTGTCCCGAAACATGAAGTAGACCGCAGCCAGCAGGCATAGACCTGCCCACAGGTAATCGAGTTTCAGCGGTTCCTTCAGATACATGACCGAGAAGGGGACGAACACCGAGAGGGTGATGACTTCCTGAATAATCTTCAACTGACCGACCGACAGCGCGGTATAACCGATGCGATTGGCGGGCACCTGCAGCAGGTACTCGAACAGGGCAATACCCCAACTGATCAGGGCCGCGATGATCCAGGGCTTGTTATTGAGTTCCTTGAGGTGGGCATACCAGGCGAATGTCATGAAAATATTGCTGCACACCAGCAGCGAAATGGAGATCAGCACAGGATGCATGACCGGCGCTCCGACAAGTAGGGATAGGCGGGCGCAGGCAGCGCCGAGTTGAATGCCGCGGCATATTCGCGCCTGGCAGGCGCCTTGGCAAGTCTGCGTCAACGTATCGGCTGTTGCTACCGCAGGTTACACCGTGCCATCGGCCGTGGCAGATATCTCACTGCGGCATGGCAGCCGGTGCGGAATCTCGCGCTGCCGTCCGTGCCAGCAATTGGTCTGCCGCTTCTTTGGCCGCATCGGCGTAGGGGATCAGCAACAGATCCACGCCAGCCTTTGCCAACACCTTGCTGTCGTGTCTAGCGGAACTGGCTATGGCCACCTGGCCACGATAGTTGCTCTGTTTCAGGCCATGCAACAGCATCAGGTTGACGCTGCGTTCACGGACAGTGCTCACAACCCAACTGGTGCTGCCCAGCGGCAGGGTGGCGATAAACTCCGGATCTTCAGCGTCGCCGTAACGCACCTGATAACCGTCACGCACATGCTGCTGAACCGCTGCTGGGTCAAAATCCACAGCGAGCAGCCTGCAGCCGCGGCGCCGAAGGTTATCAGCCAGCGCGGCACCGTAGCGCCCAAGACCAATCAAAAGCACGTCGACAGTATCCTGCTCGTCGGGCAAACCATCGCGCTCGCGGTAAGGTACCTTTCGTTCAAAAATTGATAACCAGGGCGCCAAACGCTCATATATCGCGTGGGAGTACAGAATCATATAAGTGGAGACGCTGATGGTAATCAAGCCGACCAGCGTTATCAGCCCGACAGTTTCCTGTTGCAAATGCCCAAGGCTGTAGCCAAGCGCCGCGAGAATCAATGAAAATTCACTGATCTGGGCGACTGTCAGCCCGGCAAGAAAGCCGGTCCGTTTGCGATACCCCATTGCGCCCATGATGATCATGACGATTATCGGGTTGCCAATCAGCACGAACAGCGAAAACACCACTGATGCGCCGATCTGCCCGCCGAGCATGCCGAGGTCCAGTGCAGCGCCCAGTTCAATGAAGAAGAACAGCAGCAAAAAATCCCTCAAGCTGACCAGTCTCGCCGCTATCTGTTCGCGAAATGCAGTAGAGGCGATCGATACACCGGCGAGGAAGGCGCCCACCTCTTTGCTGAACCCCAGCACGTCGCCTGCCACCGCGCCCAGCACCGCCCAGGCGATGGCAAACAGCATCAACAGTTCGGACGAGTGGGCCAGGCGTTGCAGCAGCGCGGGCAGCACATAGCGCATCAGCAAGGCGACCACGGCCAGCATTGCCATCCCCTTGAGCATAACCTGCAGCGCTTCCCAGCCAAGGCTTACCTGACTATCGGCCTTGCCGAATGCGGTAAGACCGATCATGACAAGCACCACCACGATATCCTGGACAATCAGAAAGCCGACCGCGATGCGGCCGTGCAAGGCATCAATCTCGCGCTTGTCGGAGAGCAACTTGACGATAATGATGGTGCTGGAAAAAGTCAGCGCTACCGCAACATAGATAGCCGCCACGTGCGACAGACCGAGCAGCAGGGCAAGCAGGTACCCTACAACAGAGGTAAAGACAACCTGACCGAGACCAGAAGCGAGTGCTACCGGCCCGACGGTTCGAATGATATGCAGGTCCAGTTTGAGGCCGACCACAAACAGCAGCAGGGCGATGCCGAGGCGGGCGAACAGCTCGATCTCGCTGCTCTGGGCAAACAGTTCCAGCCCGGAAGGGCCGACCAGAATGCCAACCGCAATGAAGGCGACGATCAGCGGCTGGCGCAGCAGTTGCGCCAGGGCGCCGCCGAGAACAGACAACCCCAGCAGAATGCCGATCTGTACGAAAATATTTCCGTCCATGCCTTACTCCCTGACTCCCTGATGCGGGCTGCCGACGCTGCTTTAAACAGCGTGCAGGCTAACCGGTCCGACGATGCTGTTGCCGATCAATATACTCGGCGCCGCGCCGGCAATGACTGATCGGGAGCAGTTTTACCGGGGCAGGGCGGAGCACGTCGCGGGGAATTTGCAACAGCACATTTCCGGTAGTGCCACCTGAACACTCACTTCGGGCGGGAAGCGAGACAGTCGCCACGCTGAATGCATCAGTGAGAGCACTCGGTAGGGCTAGCGCATTTCGAACAGCTCCTGGTGAAACCGTGCGCCAGGCAAGCCCTGACTGACAAAGTCGCGGCGCAGCGTTTGGCCGAACTCCGTCGGCCCACAGAACCAGACACTGGCCTGGCGCCATTCGGGAACCACGGTCCTGATCTGCTCCGCCGTAAGGTGCCCATCGCGGGAGGACAGGCGCAGATGCAGGCGGACACCGGCCGCAGCGGCATCCGCAGTGAGTTTGTCGAGTGCCATTTGGTCAACATCGCGGGTCACATGAAAGAAATCGACGTTATGCTCGCCGCCCTGCTGCGCGAGGGAGTGCATACGTGCGATGAAAGGCGTGACGCCAATACCCGCGCCGATCCACACCTGTCGCGGTGCCGGATCGGAAAAGTCGAAACAGCCGTAAGGCCCTTCAACGCTCACCCGCATGCCAACCTTGAGCCAGGTCTTTAGCTGCGAGGTCCAGTCGCCAAGCGCCTTTACCACGAAGGTGACTGTTGGCCTTGACGGGTTCCAGGCCGAGGCAATGGTATAAGGATGGGCGCCTTCACCGCTCTTGGACGTAACAAAGGCAAACTGCCCCGGAGCATGTCCGTGCCATCCTTCGCGCAGCGCGATCCTGGCTTCGATAACGTCCAGGCCCGGATAATGCGTCAGCTCCTCAATCTGCCCCACGACACGGTTACCCCTGCCCACGCGTCCGGTTATCACCATAATGGCCGAGACGCTGCCGGCGATCAGCAGTATGAGTGTCAACCAGCCAACCGGTTGGGTCCAGTAACTGAATTTCACGAGTATCAGGCTGTGCCAGGCCAGCGCCAGATAGCCAACCGCCAGCCAGTTATGGGTCTTCTTGAACCATCGGTAAGGGAACGTCTTGATGAGCGCCAGAATGATCAGGATGGCGGCCGCATAGAACGCCCATTCGCCGATCGACTCGGCCAGTCCGCGCTGGTCACGGAACCACTGTTCAATGGCAGGCAACACCTGTGCGGCGCCATCCTTCTTGCGCTCGGGGCGGGTTAGCCAGCCCCAGCCAACCATCCATTTGGTGCCCTTGGCAAACCACCAGTGCGCGGTGCTGGCGATCAGAGCACCAATGCCGAGCCATTTATGCAGGCGATACATCTTGTCGAGGCCGTTCAGATGGCGCTCCAGCCAGCGTGGGCGGGTAGCCAGAACCATTGCAACGCTCATCATCGCGATACCCAGCAGGCCGGAATACTGAACGAACACGCTGCGAAAGGTGAAATAGCCAAACGGGTCAGGCATCAGCGTGTCCGCGGCCAGCCAGGCTGCGGTAATGAGAGCCAGCAGGAACAAGAGCACAAGTTTGATTCGGTTCATCAGTTGGTCCAGCTTGATTGTCGACTCAAGGCGATCAAACAGTCTTCGGCGGTTGCCCTGATTGGTAGCCTGATAATGTAACGATCTAGTCTGACGTGCGCGACGGCGTGTCCGCGAAACAGACTCGATTTCGGCCGGCGTGCTTGGCTTGATAAAGTGCTTCGTCGGCACGTGACAAGCCTGATTGAATGCTGTCGTGGGCGGTATCCAGCTGCGTCACGCCCAGGCTGAGCGTGACATGCAGCGGAGCGTCAGTTCCAATGTCAAACCGGCTGCGTTCGACCTCCGAACGAATGCGCTCCGCGCACTGCAGAGCCTGATTGAGGTCAGCATCCGGCAGCAGGATGACAAACTCCTCGCCACCAAAGCGTACCGGCAGATCGCGGTTGCGACTGCAGGTTTTCAGAATCCGGGCGATGTGTTCGATCACCTTGTCGCCAGCCGCGTGGCCCCAGGTGTCGTTGACGGCCTTGAAATGATCGATATCGGCCATCACCATGGCCACAGGCTGCTGTTGAGCACGACACTGATTCAGCAGGGCCTCCGCCGTTGCAGCGAAATACCGGCGATTATGCAGCCGGGTCAGCGGATCCGTCGCGGCCTGACGTTTCAGCTCATCCTGCGAGGCGCGAATGCGCTCAAGTATCCTGATGCGGTGGGAAATAATGAACGCCAGCATCAGTGCTTCCAGCACGATACCAATGCCTACGCCATGACTGGCGACATAGTTCGGCTCAATCAGTCCCTTGTAGAACAGCACCGCCAGTGTGTTGAACAACACGAACAGCAGGTGTCCCAGAAGAAAATACTTGGCCAGCGGGTTGCCCTTGCGAAGCAGAGAGATACTGACCGACAGCGTGACGATCATCATCACCAGCGCCACGCTGCTGGCCGGCTTCAGCGCGGCGGAAATGTCAAACAACCCCCAGATGAACATGCCACACAGCGGTACCAGAACGAACTGCAGGCAGCGGTGCTCAAGCGGATAGTGCTGGCGAGTCTCAAAGATGGCCATCATGAACAGCAACAGGAAGATGGGCATGGTGATCAGCGACAGATTGAGCATAAACACAGCCTGACCATAGAGATCGAACAGGCTGGCAACCAGACCATATGACAGGGCAATCCAGACCAGACCGGAGATCAGGTAGCAGGAGTAGTAAATGTTTTCGATCTTGCTGGTGGCGAAGTAAAGCAGCAGATTGTAAAACACCAGCGCGAGCATCATTCCGACCATAAGGGCAATGTCGTTTGAGACGCCCACCAGCGCTCGTCGGGAATGCTCAAGGTCGTATATGTTCAGCGCAAACCATTGGTGCGAATAGGCGTGGCTGCGCACATATAGCGTCGTGCTGCTTGCCGCGGGCAGTGTGAGCTGATAGATGGCACTGCCGCGGAACATCAGCCCGGTATCTGCAGGCTGATCAAGGTTGAGCTTTTCACTGCGCACCAGCGTGCCATCACGTTCTTCATAAAACCGAATGGATTGCACATGGTAGGCATGGGGTAAATGCAGATTGAGATCTAACGTCTGGCTTGCCCGGTTTTCAAGCGACAGGCGATACCAGGCAACGCGTGCATTGGTGCCAAGGGACGTGCTACTGGCGGTTTCACTGAAGGTTTTGCCGCGGACCTCGGGATAATCCAGATTCTGCGAATCGTCGATGTAGTAGTCGATGCGGAAGTCGGTCAAATTGACCGGCAGTGCTTCGATTACGATTCGTGCCTCGGCAAAGCAAGCGAAGCAGCTCAGCAGCAGCCAGAAAACCATCTGCCGGGTACGAGTGAAAAGCACTAGGTCCGTCCTTGGTAAATGCCGGCGTATTGTGCCGCCTTTGCGCGAAATACTAACCCACAGCAGCGCTGTTACCAATGGCTCCGGCCGCAGGCGGCAGCGAAAATCGCAACAAGACGCGGAAGGGGCTTGTTGTCAGTCGGTGGCGCCATTGTGTTCGACAGCGCTGCCTGGCGAGAGAATTATTGGCGTTACGCGCGGGCTCTTGCCCATAAAGAAAGGATTGGGGCGAGCCTTGCCGGTCAGTTTCCACAACAGCATCCGCAACAGCAACTTGCGCATGTATACCTGGCCTGGCGCGGTCTTGACACTGTCTCTGGGGATCTCTGCCGTGGCACCCTTGAGGTTGACTCGTGCGCGCACGGGTCCGATCTTTTGCTCGGCAAAGGGGTCACTGATAAAACTGTGAATCAACCCGACCAGTGGAACCCCGGGTCCTAGCGTATTGCCGATTGGCGTGTTGCAGCAGCCAGCATACCAGCGGTACAGCCCCTTGGCGCTAAGACGCAGGCAGCGGATCTGGTCATGCCCCTGATGAATCTGCAGCCTCGCTGGCGGCAACTGATAAATATCCGTGCCGCCCTGGGCGTCCAGCACGCGCTCGGCAGCATTGAGTGCATGGGCAAATGCCTGACAGTCCCGGCAGTAACAGACCACACGGGTACCATCGACAGGGTAGACCCGAATTGCGCGGCCCCTGACGGTACCGCATTGACACTGTAGCGCCAGGTTATCCATAGGCCTTATTCCTCTGTTGTAAGCGCTACCCGCAGACCTGCCTGTCTAAACAAGCTGGGCGGCTTCTGTGATTTGGGCCTGAGCCCTAAGATATCGGGTCGCCTCGTTACCGGGCAGCGGCTTGCTGAACAGGTAGCCCTGAAACAGGTCACAGTCCATGGCTGCCAGAATCTGTTTTTGCTCTATGGTTTCTACGCCTTCGGCCACGACCGACAATCCGAGCTTGTGCGCCAGAGCAATAATGCCCGCACACAGATCAGCCTCACGAGGGTCAGTAGCAATCTGCTGGATGAAGCTGCGATCGAGTTTGATCCGGTTTACCGGTAAACGCTTGAGGTAGGCCATCGATGAATAACCTGTTCCAAAGTCATCAATCGAGAGAGTGATGCCCAGATTGCGCAGCCGCTGCAGGTGAACGATGGCCTCTTCCGGATCGTTGAGCATCATCGATTCGGTCACTTCCATGTGGATCATGTCCGCACCGATACGGTACCGCTCCGGGAATCCAGCCACACGATCGACCAGGGTCCTCTCGACCAGTTGTGCAGGAGGCAGATTTACCGCAATCGAGATTGCCAGCCCCTCGCGCGCCCAATTGGCAACCTGCTCGCATGCTCGATCAATAACCCAGTCTCCGATCTGAACAATCAAACCAAGTTGTTCGGCCAGCGGAATAAACCGGTCAGGTGCCATCATGCCGTAGCCAGGACGATCCCAGCGAATCAGTGCCTCTACACCGACGGTCTGACCATTGCGGGCCGATATTTTGGGCTGGTAGTAAAGTTCAAACTGATTGGCCGCGAGCGCCGCACGCAGGTCCCGCTCCAGATCCAGTCGCTCACTGACCGCAGCTCCCAGCGAGGATGAATACAAGCACCAGCGATCCCGGCCCAGCTCCTTGGCGTGATACATGGCCGATTCGGCGTTTGCCAGCAGCGCCTGAGCGTGATCAGCGTCTTCGGGATACAGGCTGACGCCCAGACTCGCCGTCAGGTGAAAGGGTTGGTTATTGAGCACATAGGGCATGCCGATCAGTAGCCGAATACGCTCGGCCATTGAGGCTGCGTCGCCGGCTCCGGCGGCCAGGTTCGGCAGGACCACGACAAAGGTGTTGCCCACCAGACGGGCCGGGTGTCCATTCAGCCAATTGGCCGTCTCCAGACGCTGTGCTGTCTGCCGCAGAATGTCGTCGCCGGCAGCGTGGCCAAGGGTGTTGTTCAGGTATTTGAACTGGTCCAGATTGAGCATGATCACGGCCAGGGTATTTGCGCGCTGGTCGGCAGCACTGATCTTGCGGTTCAAAATGTCTTCAAGTGCATCGCGATTGAACAGTCCGGTCAGCGGATCGATGGTTTTGGCCAGGGCGATATCCTGGCGCAACGTCAGCAATTCCGTGATGTCCGATGAAAAGCCTATCAATGCATTGGGGTGTCCCGGCAGACTGATTGGCATCTTGACCGACCAGAAGTGCCTGGCAGCGCCACTGGGGTCAAGCAACACTTCCTCTCTGGCCTGGCGTTGTTGCGAGTCGAGCACCCGGCGATCGAGCTTCATCAGCCGTTCGGCGACTTCAGGTCCGTGAATATCGATATCGTTCAAATCGATTACATCGTCGTTATTCTGCCCCTAGAGCGAGGAAACCTGCTGATTGGCATACAAGTAGGTGCCATCCGCTCCCTTGACATAAATATAGGCGTCGACGTTGGACAGAATGGTGTTTAGCAGTCGGTTGTGACGGATGGCGTCGGAGGTGTTGGCGTAGATATTGTCGAGTTCCGATGAAATGCCACTGAGCCCGATAATGTTGTTGCTGGCGTCGCGGATCGGAACCTTGATGGTCCAGAACGACCGCGGCCTGCTTTCATGCAGGAGAAGCATTTGCTCCTCCTCGTGAACTTCAGCCCCGTATTCGATTACATGGCGATCATTGCGAACCAGGCCCGCCGACAGAGATATATCCATGAAGGTGCTATCGTCATGACCCAAAATGTCTTCCAGGGGGCGCTGGTAAAGATCGCATACCGCCTTGTTGACATACAGGTATCGGCCGCTGCGGTCCTTGGCGTAAACATAGGCACCCACTGCATCGAACAGGGAGTGCAGCTTTATGGTGGTATCTTCACCAAGGCCAGATTCCGTTTCCAATCAAAATGGTTCAGGCCCCACGCCATATCAATATCCGGCTGGAGGAAATACCCTGCTGGCCTGGCGCCGCATGCATTGGCATAAAGCAGTTGACCATGATCAGTTTGTCGGTCATAGGTGCATATTAGAATGTACCAGTGACAGTCAGATAAAATGTCACGAGCAAACGTAGGGACCGGTCACAAGGGGGCTGATTTGCAGAGCAAGGATCGGATTGAGCGTAACGCACATGCATTGGCCAGTGTTGACCGCGGGGCGTTTGTCCTCGGTGATGGGGAGCATCGGGTATCCGGCAGGGGAATTCCGCCGGAAAAAACGGTCGCGCAGATTCTTGAGATATGTCATCTCGGCCCGGATGCCAGGGTACTGCATCTGGGCTCGGGTTCTGGCTATCTCACTGCGGTGCTGGCCATGCTGGCCAAAGAGGTCATAGCAGTTGAGCGGCTGCAGAAACTGGCGGACTTTTCTCGCCAGACGCTTGCTGCCCAGGGGCTGACGAACGTAACAATCCGTTGCGCCGATGCCAGCCTGGGGGCTGCGGATCTGGCCCCATTCGACCTGATCGTAGTTTCCACACCCAAGATTACCACTCGAGAACCGCTCTGGGACCAACTGGCATTACGCGGCGAATTCATCTGCGTCGAGATCGGTGACGCCTCACGCCAGATGCTGGTGAAATACATCAATCGCGGCAACAAGCGCATAGCGCGCAGCGAACATGGCTATGTCGAGTTTGTTACCAACGGCGATGACATTTACGTCGAACTGGGCTTTGTGTCGCCAGACATGCTGCGCGAGGCGCGAGCCCAGGCCGCCCGCAATCGTACCCTGTTGGTTGACGAGATCAGCCGCCTGCAGAATCTGGACGCGCAAAAACTGTATAGAGCGCTGTCGGAACGCTATGGCCTGCCACTGCTCAGTGCCAGTGAGGTCATGGCCCGGATTGATCCGCAACTGCATGCCAACATCTCACGCGCCTACCTGAGTCACGAGCACATCATTCCAATCAAGTCCGATGGCAAGACGGTAATAGTGGCTTGCCGTGACCCTAATGCGTCGATGGATGAAGTCCAGCAACTGTTCCCGGGGCTGAAGATTGACCGGGTTCTGGTCACGCCGGTTGATTACCGGCGCATCTGGGGAGCGCTTGAGCGCGGTGGCAAGACCCTCGACCGTATCGACGAAACGACAGTAAAGGGCGGCGACAGCGACCTGCTCGTCTCCCAAGGTGAGAACAGCGAAGCCAAACTGGTCAATCTGTATGAGGCATTACTGCTGGACGCCGTTGCAGACCGGGCCAGTGATATCCATCTGGAGCGATATGGCGCTGATATTCGTGTGCGGCTGCGTGTCGACGGCGAGTTGCGCGACCTTAATCACTACTACATCACGCCGACCGAGTATGCCGGGCTGATCAACGTGATCAAACTGCGCTCCGAGCTGAACATCGCCGAGCGGCGACTGCCGCAGGGCGGGCGTTCCCAGGCGCGGGTAGGTGACGCGCGCTTCGATCTGCGCGTTCAGGTTCAGCCGTCGCTGCATGGCGAGCACGTTGTAATCCGTCTGCTGCCACAGAACTCCTCGCTGATCAGCATCGAGAAACTGGGGATGCAGGAGCATATCGCCAACGCGTATCGCCGCCTGCTGCGTAACCCTGCCGGCCTGGTGCTGGTAGTCGGCCCGACCGGTTCGGGCAAGACCACGACCCTCAATGCCGGCCTGCAGTTGCTGGCTGAGGATACGACGCGCAAGGTAATCACGGTTGAGGATCCGATCGAGTACTCCATCGACCGCATTCAGCAAACCCGGGTACGCCCTGACATCGGCTTCAATTTCGCTGACGCCATGCGCTCGTTCGTGCGCCAGGACCCGGACGTCATTCTGGTCGGCGAGATTCGCGACCATGAAACCGCGCTTGAAGCTATTCGTGCATCCCAGACTGGCCACGTGGTGCTGTCGACCCTTCACTGTAACGACGCGGTAGATGCGGTGCAGCGCCTGTTCGATCTCAACGTCCATCCGAACTCGCTGGCCAGTGAGCTGCTGGCGGTTATTGCCCAACGACTGGCCAAACGGGTTTGCGAGCACTGCAAGATCGAGGATGACCCTGACCCGGAGATTCTCAAGGAGCTGTTTCCGAAGGCAATCCCCCGGAGTTTTCGCTGCTATCGCGGCAAGGGATGTCCACAGTGCAATGGCACCGGCACCCGTGGCCGGGTCGGGGTTATCGAGTATTTGCAGTTCAACGGTGAGTTGCGCAATGCGGTATCTCGCCATACGCCGGTCGGCGAATTGCGTGCGCTGGCCCTCGATTCGGGCCTGTACACGATGCGTGACAGCGCCCTGGATCACGTTATCCAGGGCAATATTCCGCTCAGCGAGTTGCCGCGTATCCTGCCACAGGAACGCATGGCACCGGAAAAACGCGGTCAATGGAAGGCCTGAGGAGAATGGACATGAAAGACAAGGCTATCCAGCGGCCGGCCGCCGAAGACCGCTTTCACGATCAATTGGTCATGCTGCAGCAGGAGGATCACGGGCCGGTCCCACCAGGCTGGCTGCTGTCGCCAACCGCCATCGAGCACTTTGTGCTCGGCAACGAGGCACTGGGTATCGAGCGCAAGTTTGTTGCGCCGCGCGAGATGGTCAGTCGGGTAATCGTGTCACTGGCCACCAACCGGGGCGCCATGCTGATCGGTGAGCCGGGTACCGCCAAGTCCTGGCTGTCGGAGCTGATCGCCTGCGGTGTCTCTGGCCAATCACGGCTGACCATTCAGGGCGGCACCATTTCCCACTATCGACAACTGATCTACGACTGGAATACCAGCTTGCTGGATAAGCTCGGGCCGTGTCGCGAGGCGCTGATTCCCGGCCCGCTGTTTATCGGTATGGAGCAGGGCAAGCTGGTTCGCTTCGAGGAGCTGGCCCGCTGCCCGCAGCTGGTTCAGGATGCACTGCTGTCGATTCTGTCCGAGCGTCAGCTGCAGATTCCTGAACTACAGGGCGAGGATGGCGTGCTCTATGCCCGGGAAGGGTTTAACGTCATTGCAACTTCAAACTCGCTGGACCGTGGCCTGTTTGATATGAGTGCGGCGCTCAAGCGCCGGCTGAACTTTGAAACCATTGAGCCGATTGACGATATCGACGCAGAAATGGATATCGTGCTGCGCGAGGCAACCATGCTGGCGCGCCAGTCGGGTGTAGATATGGCACCTGACCATTCCATTGTGGAGATGCTGGTTACCATCTTTCATGAACTGCGCAGTGGTCAGACGCTGAGCGGGCGCAGTACCGACCGGCTTGCGGCGGCGGTCATGTCAACGGCAGAAGCGGTAGCGGTAGCGCATGCGCTGATGGTCTACGCCTGGTACTACCGGGACGGCAAGATGGCGCCGGAAGACCTGTTGCACTTCATGATCGGTGCGGCGCTGAAAGACAACCCGCAGGATCGGCGCCGGGTCGGCCATTACTTCGATACCGAGGTCAGCAGCAAACCCGGCGAACATTGGCAGCAACTGTACCGGCACCGCCAGCTGCTAGCGTAATATCTTGGGCCACTACGCCGCAGGCAGGTGCAAAGCAGGCCTGCGGCGTAAGTGATCCTTCAGGCCAGCTGCGCCCAGAGGTCATACTCGTCGGCGTCGGTGACTACAACGCTGACGATATCGCCCGGCTTGAGGTCTTCGTCGGTGTCCAGGTACACGTTACCGTCGATCTCCGGCGCATCGGCCATCGAGCGGCCGATAGGGCCTTCGTCGTCAACTTCATCGATGATGACCTGTATGGTCTTGCCGATCTTCTGCTGCAAGCGTGCAGAGGAGATCGCCTGCTGGTGCGCCATGAAACGCTCCCAGCGATCCTGCTGCACATCCTCCGGAATCGCTTCCAGCCCCAGATCATTTGCCGGCGCGCCTTCGACCGGGGAGTACTTGAAGCAGCCAACGCGATCGAGCTGCGCTTCGGTCAGCCAGTCCAGCAGGTACTGGAAGTCTTCCTCGGTTTCGCCCGGGAAGCCAACGATAAAGGTTGAGCGGATAGTCAGCTCGGGGCAGATCTCGCGCCATTTCTTGATCCGCGCGAGGGTCTTGTCTTCAAATGCCGGGCGCTTCATGGCCTTGAGCACGGTCGGGCTGGCGTGCTGGAACGGGATGTCCAGATACGGCAGGATTTTGCCCTCGGCCATCAGCGGGATCAGCTCATCCACGTGCGGGTACGGGTAGACGTAGTGCAGACGCACCCAGATACCCAGTTCACTGAGCGCTTCGCACATTTCGGTCATGCGCGACTTGACCGGGCGACCGTTCCAGAAGCCGGTGCGGTACTTGATGTCGACACCATAGGCGCTGGTGTCCTGGGAGATGACCAGCACCTCCTTGACACCGGCGTTGGCCAGACGCTCGGCTTCGCTCAGCACTTCACCCACCGGACGGCTGACCAGCTTGCCGCGCATGGATGGGATGATGCAGAAGCTGCAGCTGTGGTTGCAGCCCTCGGAAATCTTCAGGTAGGCATAATGGCGGGGAGTCAGCTTGACGCCCTGTGGCGGTACCAGGTCGATCAGCGGATTGTGATCCTGTTTCGGTGGCACGACTTCATGCACCGCATTGACTACCTGCTCATACTGCTGAGGACCGGTGACGGCGAGCACACTCGGGTGCACGTCACGGATCGCGCTTTCTTCGACGCCCATGCAACCGGTGACGATAACGCGACCGTTCTCGGCGATGGCCTCGCCAATAGCGTCCAGCGATTCGGCCTTGGCGGTATCGATAAAACCGCAGGTGTTGACCACCACCACATCAGCGTCTTCGTAGGTGGGGACCACCTGATAACCTTCGGTGCGCAGCTGGGTCAGAATGCGCTCGGAATCGACCAATGCCTTCGGGCAGCCGAGTGAAACAAAGCCAACTTTGGGGGCGTTGGACGGGGTGGACATCAGGGACCTCACGGAAAACGTTGGCAGTAACTGCCTGTCGTTGGAAACCGCGTAGTTTATCCGCCCGAAAGTTAGGCTGCCAGCCTTGCGTTGATCTCAACCTGCTATAGCCGACGGGCTGCTTGGCGGCAGCTTCACTACCGCGACAGAGTTGGCCGGGCAATGTGCTGTGGCCTGCTCCCGTGGATCAAAGGGCCGGTGCTGGAGCAGCTTGGCAGGGTGCCGGGAGTCCTTGGTAAGGGGCATAGCATGAGCCCGCCGCGTCGACCCTCCAGCCTGGGGCGATTTTGCTGGAGGGCCTGGTGGAGCTATTTAGCGCGATCACCATCGTGACTCAGCGCTCGATGATCTCCTCGACATCCTGCTGCTGCATCTGCCGATCGCGATCGGTCGCATCTTCAAATTCGATCATGCCGGTTTCGTCGTCAATCTCCGGCTTGTCTTCAGCTTCCATGATCTGGCCATCAGTAGTGCGAACCAGATAGTCATTACCGCAACCGGCAAGAATGAACAGGCCCAGCAGGCCAAGGGTAAGCACTTTCCAGTGTTTCATCGGTGGTTCCTCCTTCAGTAAACACATTGGCTGTGACCGGGGGAGGTGCGAGGGGTTCAGAATGAACCTGGAGGCTGTGACCTGGATCACGGCGCCAGAACGGCGCCGCTTGCTGGAAAACGTCAGACGGCCTGCTGACGCTGAAGTTGGCGACGAATGAAATCGATCGTCGTGTCCGGCTGGGTGATTGGCAGCATGTGCCCACCGTCGATTAGCTCCAGCTCCACGATCGACAACCGGTCGGCCAGAGCCTGCCCCTGTTCCTGCGGGTCAAGAATGCGGTCGTGGCGGCCATACAGCACCCCGATGGGAAGACTCAGATCGTCATAGCGCATCTGCATCAGCGGCATCACACTTTCCAGCGCGTTCATATCGCTCGAGGCTGCGATGAAGTGGCTGGGACGCAGGCCGAGCAGGCCGCCACCGCGGATCGGGAAGTCCGCAGGAACGGCTTCGGGACCGAACACAATATCCATGACCTGCTCGCGTTTGCGGATGGACAAGGGCACGGCAAGCGTCCAGCCGACCAGCGCGCGCAGCCAGGGCTGGCGTATCGAAAACGCCGCAAAGGCAGCCGAAACCTTGCTTGGCATGTGGGTCAGCGGTGCGACCAGCGCCAGACCACTTACCTTGTCGGGATGACGCAGCGCCGTTGCCAGCGAAACAGCACCTCCCAGCGAGTGACCGACCAGCAAGGGCTTGCCCAGATGCAGCGCATCGATAACCCCGGCTACCACATCGGCCTGCACCGCAAGCGAGGCGGACGAGCGGGCAGGGCGGATCGAATAGCCACTACCCGGACGGTCAATGGCGATCACCCGGTGCGTTTTGGCCAGCTCGCTGATGACCCCATAACCGAAGTTTTGCGCCACGCCGCTGAGCCCGTGGATCAGCAAAATGGAGTCGGGACCACTGCCTTGCTCGATGTAATGGATCCGATTTCCCATCACGGTAATGAAACTGCCTTCTGGCGGCATCCCCAGCTCTACGCGCTTGGCAATGAACAGGGTGTAGAGGTACAGCCCGGCAATCCCCAGCAACAGCACGATCAGCACAATACTGAACAGATAATTCACGTTGATCTCCTCGTATGATCCGTCACGCGTCGCTGTCGGCCAGCCCTGGCAGCAGGCGCCAGTAGTTGACCGGCATAAGACGCTCCAGCCATGACAGGATGCGGGCGTCGTTACCAACAATAACCCGTGGCTTGTTGCGCTCGATGCCCCTGAGAATAATTTGTGCCGCCTTGGGCGGTGGCATGCGCAGCAGTCGGTTGGCACGCGCCAGTTTCCTCTGCTTCTCTGCGTCACTTTCACTGTCAGGAGAGCGGGCACTGGTCGCGATAGCAGTGGCGACGCCTCCCGGGTGCACCACGGTGACGCCAACATTGGTGTTGGTCAGCTCCAGTCTCAAGGCGTTGGAGAATCCGCGTACCGCAAACTTGCTCGCACAGTACGCGGTCTGGCCGGCGGGGGTAATGAGCCCGAACAGGCTGGAGATATTCACGATACGTGCCTCAGGCCGCTGTCGGAGCAGCGGCAGAAATGCCCGGCACAGGGTTACTACCGCGTCAAAATTGATCGACATCAGCCAGTCGAAGTTCTCCTCGCTGACCTGATCGAAGGTGCCGCCCAGGGCGACGCCGGCGTTATTGATCAGCAGATCAACACTGCCATGCTCTGCAACGACCGCTGACGGTAATGCGGCAACGGCTGACCGGTCCGATACATCTGTCGGATGCTCGCTGACCCTGGCACCAAGCGCCCGAGCCTGTGTCGCGGTTTCCGCCAGCGAATCGGGGTTGAGGTCCACGAGTGCCAGATGGCAACCACTACGGGCCAGCGCCACTGCCAGAGCCCGGCCGATGCCGCTGCCGGCGCCTGTCAGTACTGCTACACAATCCTTGATCTGCATGTTGTCTGTTTTCCTTGTTATTGAAACTGCATCACGCCGTCGTCGATACGGCCGTACTGAATGGTCAGCTTGTCTTTCAGGTAGCTCTGATGCACCTGCCAGGGCGCACGATCCCCCTGTTTGGGCAGCACATTGGCAGCGCGCTGAACGTAACCGGAAGTGAAGTCCAGGAAGGGTTGCTCCTGCACCGACGGGTCGCGGCGGACAACGGCGGTACGGTAGTGGTGCTTGTCCATATAGCGCAGCAGGCGGCAGGCGTAGTTGGCAGTCAGCTCGGCTTTCAGCGTCCAGGAAGCATTGGTGTAGCCAAAGGTCACTATCATATTGGGTACGTCACTGAGCATCATGCCCTTGTAGGACATGCGTTCATTGAAGCGCATCGGCTGCCCGTCAACACACACAGTCACATCGCCAAGGGCGTTCACCTTGAGCCCGGTCGCAGTCACGATGATGTCGGCCTCCAGCTCTTCACCAGAACTCAGGCGGATGCCATTCTCGGTGAAGCTGTCGATGGTATCGGTCACGACGCTGGCGCGACCGGCGCGCACGTCGCGGAACAGGTCGCCATCGGGTACCGCGCAGACACGTTGATCCCACGGCTTGTAATCCGGGGTGAAGTGCTTCATGTCGACGTCGCCAATCTGCGTCTTCACCATATGCAATACGCGCTCCTTGAACTGCTCAGGGCGATTGCGCGCAATCCGGTAGAAGAACTGGGTGAGGAACACGTTTTTCCAGCGGGTCAGCGAATGGGCCGCCTGCAGTGGCAGCCATTTCTGCAGCGTCTGAGCAACACCGTCGCGCTGCGGCCGGGCAACCACATAACTGGGAGTGCGCTGCAGCATGGTAACGTGTGCCGCAGTTCTGGTCATGGCCGGAACCAGCGTGACCGCGGTGGCACCACTACCGATAACCACCACACGCTTGCCAGTGTAATCAAGGTCTTCAGGCCAGAACTGCGGATGAATGATCTGCCCCTTGAATGCCCCTTCGTTTGGAAATGCAGGGCGGTAGCCTTCGTCGTAGCTGTAATAGCCGGAGCAAGAGAACAGGAAACGTGCCTGGTAATGCTCCTCTTGCTCATTACCCTCTGCGTCGGTAAGCAACGCGACCACATCCCACCGCCCATGTTCGCTGGACCAGTTGGCGGATACCACGCGACGCTGGAAGCGAATGTTATGAATGGCGCCCGAGTCTTCGGCAATTTCCTCGATATAGCGCTTGATGTCCGCGCCGTCGGCGATGGACTTGCGGTTGGCCCAGGGCTTGTAACTGTAGCTGAGGGTATACATGTCCGAATCGGAGCGGATGCCAGGGTAGCGGAACAGATCCCAGGTTCCGCCGATCGCCGCGCGGCGCTCCAGTATCAGATAGCGCTTGTCGGGGCATTGACTGCTCAGTGCATGTGCGGCGCCGATGCCCGACAGGCCCGCGCCGATGATAAGAACATCCAGTGGTACAGGTTCAAATGCATATTGTTCTTGTGTCATTGTGGTATCCCGTCACGTGGGTAGTGGTGACAATCTAGATTGTCATATACTCTTTGGCAATCTCCGTTGTCAGAATTCACCGAATGAATACAGCTACCTCAGTCAAACGCCGCTATCGTGGCTCCTCAACCGAAGAGCGCAGGGCGCAGCGCCGGCAGCAATTGATCGACGCCGCAACACGTATTTACGGCGAACACGGATACCGGCACTCCGGCGTCAAGCAGGTTTGTGACGCCGCAGGGTTGACCCAGCGCTATTTTTACGAGTCCTTCGGGCACAGTGACGAGTTGCTGATTGCCTGCTATGAACAGACCGCACGCAAGGTCCGCGAGCTGAATATGGCTGCAGCCGAAGCTGCCGGAGATGACCGTTCGGCCCGCAGCCGTGCAATGCTGCAGGCGTACTTCACCTATCTGAGGGATCATCCCCAGGAGGCACGCCTGTTACTGGTCGACATTCGGGGCATTAGCCCGTCAGTCGACGAAGCCATAGACCGCTCCCTCAGAGCCAGTAGCCAGGATATGACCCGCGCACTGGCACAGCCCGGTCAGCACTTCGACGAGATGCTGCAGGCCGGTATTCTTGGCGGGGTGATTCATATTGCTCTGTACTGGATGGAAAGCGGCTACCGGCATTCGGTGGAAGCGGTCACCGAGACAGCACTCAAGCTGGGAGCATCGCTGCTGGAGTAGGGTTCGCCGGTTTTGCGCACCCGAGGCGAAGGTGTCAACTTGAAAAGCTCCGCAATGCGCCGACAGCATTCCGGCCAGGGCAAGCGAAGCATCTGACTCTATCTTCTCATGCAGCCATCTGCCGAAAGTATCGGTACTGGCTGGGACACCGCGGAGACGCTGCTCTTACTCCGTCCCACAGGCTGACGCAGAGTTGTCGTAGGCCGGTAAGCCAACGATTTCTCCGCCAGGGCAGTATCGGAGTTCGGACAGATATTCTTCCGTATGCCCTGAGATTCTGCAAAATAAAAAAAACCCCGCACGAGGCGGGGTTTTTTACGAGGCAGCTATCAGAGCTGAGCGACCGGGATGGACGCAGCGGCTTTCTGGTAGGACTCGATTTCGTTGAAGTTCATGTAGCGGTATACGTCGGCAGCCATGCTGTCGATCTGCGCGGCGTATTCCATGTACTCTTCAACAGTCGGCAGTTTGCCCAGGATCGATGCAACCGAGGCCAGCTCGGCGGACGCCAGGAACACATCTGCACCATCACCCAGACGGTTCGGGAAGTTCCGTGTGGAGGTGGAAACAACGGTCGACTTGGCAGCAACACGTGCCTGGTTACCCATGCACAGCGAGCAGCCCGGCATTTCCATGCGCGCACCGGCCTTGCCGTAGATGCCGTAATAGCCTTCTTCGGTCAGCTGGTACTGGTCCATCTTGGTCGGCGGAGCCAGCCACAGACGGGTCGGGATAGCGCCCTTGTTCTTCTCGAGCAGCTTGCCGGCAGCGCGGAAGTGGCCGATGTTGGTCATGCAGGAACCGATGAAGACTTCATCGATTTTCTGGCCGGCAACCTCAGACAGCAGACGGGCATCGTCCGGGTCGTTCGGTGCACACAGTACCGGCTCCTTGATGTCGGCCAGATCGATTTCGATCACGGCGGCATACTCGGCGTCAGCATCGGCAGCCATCAGGCTCGGGTTGGCCAGCCACTCTTCCATTGCCTTGGCGCGACGCTCCAGGGTACGCGGATCCTGATAGCCGTTGGCAATCATCCAGCGCAGCAGGACGATGTTGGACTTCAGGTACTCGGCAACCGACTCTTCGCTCAGCTTGATGGTACAGCCGGCAGCAGAGCGCTCGGCAGACGCATCAGACAACTCGAACGCTTGCTCGGCAGTCAGGTGATCCAAGCCTTCGATCTCGAGAATACGGCCGGAGAAGATGTTCTTCTTGCCTTTCTTCTCGACAGTCAGCAGGCCTTGCTGAATGGCGTAGTAGGGGATGGCATGAACCAGGTCACGCAGGGTGATACCAGGCTGCATCTTGCCCTTGAAGCGAACCAGAATGGATTCCGGCATGTCCAGCGGCATTACGCCGGTGGCTGCTGCGAAGGCGACCAGACCGGAGCCGGCCGGGAAGGAGATGCCCATCGGGAAACGGGTGTGAGAGTCACCACCGGTACCAACGGTATCAGGCAGCAGCATGCGGTTCAGCCAGCTGTGGATGATGCCGTCACCCGGACGCAGCGCAACACCACCACGGTTGTGGATGAAGTCGGGCAGGGTGTGGTGAGTGGTTACGTCGATCGGCTTCGGATACGCCGCGGTGTGACAGAACGACTGCATGACCAGATCGGCAGAGAAGCCCAGGCACGCCAGGTCCTTCAGCTCGTCACGGGTCATCGGGCCAGTGGTGTCCTGGGAACCGACGGTGGTCATCTTCGGCTCGCAGTAGGTGCCGGGGCGAATGCCTTCAACGCCACAGGCCTTACCGACCATCTTCTGTGCCAGGGTGTAACCCTTGCCAGTGTCAGCCGGCTGATCGGGCTTGCGGAACAGGTCGGAAGCACCCAGGCCCAGTTCAGCACGGGCCTTTTCGGTCAGGCCGCGACCGATGATCAGCGGGATACGGCCGCCAGCGCGGACTTCATCCAGCAGTACCTGAGTCTTCAGCTCGAAGGTGGTGATGACGTCGTCAGTACCGTGCTTGCAAACCTTGCCTTCGTACGGGTAAACGTCGATGACGTCGCCCATGTTCAGGTTGGTGCAATCGAATTCGATCGGCAGCGCGCCGGCGTCTTCCATGGTGTTGTAGAAGATCGGAGCGATCTTGGTGCCGAAGCAGAAACCACCGCCGCGCTTGTTCGGCACGTAGGGGATGTCGTCACCGAAGAACCACAGCACGGAGTTGGTGGCGGACTTGCGAGAAGAACCGGTACCCACAACGTCGCCGACGTAGGCAACCGGGAAGCCTTTGGCTTTGGCTTCTTCGATCTGCTTCAGCGGGCCAACAACGCCCGGCTCGGTCGGCTCGATACCGTCACGGGCCATTTTCAGCATGGCCAGAGCGTGCAGCGGGATGTCGGGGCGGGACCAGGCATCCGGAGCCGGGGACAGGTCGTCGGTGTTGGTTTCGCCCGGCACCTTGAATACGGTGAGGGAAATCTTTTCGGCCACAGCAGGCTTGTTGACAAACCATTCGCCGTCAGCCCAGGACTGCAGTACCGCCTTGGCGTGAACGTTGCCAGCCTTGGCTTTTTCGGCAACGTCGTGGAAGGCGTCAAACATCAGCAGGGTGTGCTTGAGTTGTTCGGCAGCAGTGGCGGCCAGTGCTGCGTCGTCCAGCAGCTCCACCAGAGTGGCGATGTTGTAACCGCCCTGCATGGTGCCCAGCAGCTCAACTGCGCGCTCTTTGGTCAGCAGCGGCGAGGTGGCTTCGCCCTTGGCGATAGCGGAGAGGAAACCGGCCTTGACGTAGGCGGCTTCGTCTACGCCCGGCGGGACGCGATTGGTGAGCAGGTCAAGCAGAAACTCTTCTTCACCTGCCGGCGGGTTTTTCAGCAGATCAACCAGACCTGCAGTTTGTTCGGCGTTCAGCGGCTGAGGAACGACGCCCTGAGCAGCGCGCTCTTCAACGTGTTTGCGATAGGCTTCAAGCACAGTTATTACCCTCATCAGTCTGTTCCGATCGTGTCGGAACGGTCATCCTCTCGGACTCCGGGAAGCACTGAATAAGCATCTTGGACAAGGGAGTTATTCAGTGCTTCCCTAAAGTGTGGCGACAATAAGACTGCGACAGACGTCTACCCGTTCTGGTGGGGGGCAACCTGGGGTAACTGGTGGCAGATACGTAACGGGTTGCGGGCTGACGCCTGAAACACAGCCCTAACGGCGGGCCGATTCTACAGGATGCCGAACGTAAAGTTAAGTTGCAGCGCAGCTGTATCCCCACTGAGTCAATCAGCTGTTCCGGGTAGGGCCGGTCCTTTATCATGCGCATTTTAAGCGTTGGCAACTCGAGTCTATGGCGGATCAACCTCTTTACTACGAGAAAACACCCTGTATCGGTCTGTGTTCGACGGTATACGGCGATCAGGTGTGCCGGGGCTGCAAGCGATTCAGCCATGAGATTGTGGCCTGGAATCGATACGATGTGGCGGCGCGCAAGGCCGTCTGGCAGCGTCTTGAGCAGCTCCTTGATCAGGTTGTCTGGGCGCGGCTCGAGCTGGTCTCTACGCTTGAGCTGGATCAGGCGCTGGAGTGCTCCAGAGTGGCAGTGGATGCGGCGATGCCGCTCGGCGTCAAGGTGCAGCGTTGGCTGGCACGGGCGGGAGATCTGCCGCTTCAAACGGCTGGACTGAGACTGCGGGACCGGTGGGAAGGGCTCTCAACCCGGCAGCTCCGAGATGAGATAGATCAAACGTTTCTCGTCTTGTCGCAGGCCTATTACGACCGGCGTATGCCGCCGGTCGCATGATGCAGGGCTACTTTTCCAGCAACGCTTCCAGGTGCGCCAGAGTGTCTTCCGGCTTGAGCACCAGAATATCGCTGTCGAGCTGATCCAGCACCACTTCGGCAGTGTTGCCGATGAGCGCACCAGCCAGCCCCTTGCGGGCGATGGTGCCAATCACCGTAACGCTGGCACCCAGCTGGCCAGCAACCTGGGGGATGAGGAAGTCGGCCGGACCTTCTGCAATATGCAGGTGCGCCGAATCGATGCCGTACTGCGTTGTGTATTGGCCGGCCTTTTCCAGGTAGTCGGCGGCGATACGCTCCTTCAACTGGTAATCCGGATCTGCAGACGACAACATCGGGGCAGGGTGAGCGCTGACCAGATGCAGTTGGCCGCCGACCATCTCGGCAATGTCCGCTGCGTGACTGACGATGGTGTCGTGCAGCACGTGGTGCTGGTCGTCGTGATTACCGACATCGACCGCCGCCAGCACGTTGCCCTTCATCCAGCTGTCACCATTCTTGACCATCAGAACGGGGGCAGGGCAGTAGCGCAGAAGCTTCCAGTCATCCGGGGTCAGCAGCGCCTTGCGCAGCGGATTGTCGGGGCGGTGCTGCTTGACCACCAGATCGCAGCCCTCACGGGTAACCGCGCGACAAATGGTGTCGGTGAGGTTGTTGTGCCAGTCCTGGGTAACACTGCAGCGAATGCCCTTGGCATCCTGTTCCACTCGCAGGCGTGCCAGCAGATCGCTGTAGTCCTGGCGGTCCTCACAGACCAAAAGATGCAGTTCGCATTCAATAAAACCAGCGATGAGGCTGGCACGGGTCAGCGCAACCTGCTCCTGCTGGGATGGGTCGATAACTACTAGAATGCGTTTGACGGCTTGCATGCGGTTCTCCCTGTCTTGATTTTTTTAACGCGTTTGAACGTTGACTTAAATGTAGCCGCTTTTCACCTGGCTTGTGTTGATCCAAGTCTATTCGGGCTGCTGATAGAGTCTCTCAGCAGGTATACTGCCGGGCGTTAAGAACTGACCTGTGACGGACACCATGCTGCCCGAAGAATTGCTCGCGTTTCTGCCTTGCCGAACCCCGGATGCCTGGATCGAACAGGCACTTAACCATCCCGAAGAGCTGCTGATCGACCACGCCAACTGTGAGAAGAAGGCCGCCTCAACTGCGTTGATGCTGATGTTTCGCTACGTCGACAAACCGGATCTGCTGCAAAAAATGTCCCGACTTGCGCGTGAGGAGTTGCGCCATTTCGAGCAGGTTACCAGCATCATGAACAAGCGCGGCATCAGCTATCGAGGGCTGTCTGCCAGCCAATATGCCCAGCGTCTGCGCCAGCACGTGCGCACTACCGAGCCAGGCAGGCTGGTCGATACCCTGATTGTCGGTGCGTTTATCGAGGCGCGGTCCTGTGAACGCTTTGCCAAGCTGGCACCGCATCTGGATGAGGAGCTGGGTGATTTCTATCGTTCGCTGCTCAAGTCGGAGGCCCGCCACTATCAGGACTACCTGCGCCTGGCGAAAAACTACGCCGGCGAACCTATTGACGAACATATTGCCCGCTTTGCCGCGGTTGAGCGTGACGCCATTTTCGCTGATGATGCCGACTTTCGGTTCCACAGTGGTGTTGCAGCCTGATCACCGAACTCAGATTGCGACGAAGAGTCTGTCGTGGTACCACATCCATTTCGGAGCAAGGGAATGAGCATGTCGAGGTTGTCGAGCCTGCAGCAATTTACCCGTCTATGTGCGCTTGGCGCCGGATTGCTGATTGGCGGTGATACGCTGGCAGCAGTCGAGAACAGCTGCGAGCGCATCGTCGCTACTGGCAATCCCGACTACCCCCCACTGGTTTGGGCGCCCGAAGGTGAAAAGGCGCTGACCGGTGTCGCCATTGAAATGTTGCAACTGGCGCTCAAAGACTCGGGGATCCGCATCGAAGTACTGGACCTGGGGTCCCGAGCCAAGGCGCTGGAGGCGGTCGAGGCAGGGCAGGTTGACGTGATGGCTGGCCTGTACCTGTCGCGCGAGCGATTGCAGACCCTGGATTTCGTCTACCCGGCGATCATCGATGTGCCAAGCGTCATCTTCGTCCGGCGCGGCGCGGCGTTCCCCTACAGCGGCTGGCAAGACCTTCAGGGCCGCCGCGGGGCTGCGCAGCAGGGCAGCCGTTTCGGCCTGTCCTTCGACACCTATGCAGCAGATAATCTCGCGCTGGAGCGGTTGAGTACCGGTGAGGCGGCGTTGCGCAAGCTGCTGGACGGCAAGCTCGACTATGTAGTGCTTGAGCGTTATCAGGGGCTGGCTCTGGCCCAGCAGATGGGCGTTGATGCGCAGCTCGATACCCTTGAAGGCTCCTTTATCAACGCGCCGCTTTACCTCGCGGTCTCCCACAACTCGGTGTGCAATTCACCAGCTCTGCGCTCTGCACTGGCCCTGGGCATGCAGGAGCTGGCTCAGCGAAACGAGGCGGGCAGGCTGCTCGACAAGTATCGCCAGCTCTGGGCAGCCCCGTTTCGGCCGGCGACCGAAGCTGCGGACATACCTGTCGCGGAATAACCTCCGGGCCGCCCGCACACAGATGCTTGACGGCTGATCTGTACTGGTCAACTGTATTGTATCTGTAGCTTTTGCAGCGGCAGTGCTGCGAGTTAGTCTTCGCGCTCAGTCACCACTCTGTCGGAGGAAGCCAGCATGACCAGTCTGCTCTATCAAAAAATTGCGCGGCAGCTGGCAGAAGACATCCAGAAGGGCGTATACCGTCCCGGCGAACGAGTCCCCTCGGTACGCAAGCTGAGCACCCAGAAGGGTGTCAGCCACGCCACGGTGCTGCAGGCCTATGCAACCCTTGAGGATCAGGGGCTGATCCATGCTCGCCCACAATCCGGATACTACGTTCATCAGACTCCGGCACTGACCGCACCAACCCCTCAGATTGCCAGGGTTGAAGCGCCCTATGCGGTGACGCGCAGTAGCATCATTACCGAGATTCTGTCGCAGGCGCGTCGTGAAGGCGCCATTCCGCTTGGAGCGGCAGTACCGTCGAGTGAATACCTCCCACTGCGGGCGCTGCACCAGCAAATGAGCAAGGTGACGCGCTTCCACAGCCAGAAGGCCTTCAGCTACACCTTCAGTCCCGGATTTGAGCCGCTGCGGCGCCAGGTGGCCATACGCATGCGCGATGCCGGAGCGATGGTAGATCCGGCCAACGTCGTCATTACCAATGGTTGTGTGGAGGCGCTGCAACTGTCTTTGCGTGCAGTCACTCGGCCAGGCGATCTGATTGCAACCGAGTCCCCCAGTTATTACGGTCTGGTGCAACTGTGCCAGCTACTGGACCTTAAGGTCGTCGAGATCCCTACCGACCCCGACAGCGGACTAAGTCTGGAAGCGCTGCAACGTGCTCTGGACAAGTGGCCGATCAAGGCTCTGGTGATGACCGCAAGAGCGGGCAATCCGATGGGGGCTACCATGCCGGAGGCGCGCCAGCGCAAGCTGGTGGCAATGATGGCGCAGCGTCAGCTCACTATTATTGAAGATGACATCTATGGCGAGCTGATGTTTGATCATGGCCAGTCCAAGGCACTCAAGGCTTATGACTGCTCGGACACCGTGATTTACTGCTCCAGTTTCTCCAAGACCATTTCACCCGGAGTGCGCACCGGCTGGCTGGTTACGCGGCGCTATCAGGAGGCCATTGAGCAGCTGCAGACTTTTACTACGCTGTCGGCTTGCAGTGTCAGCCAGATGGCGGTTGCGGCCTATCTTGAGAACGGCGGTTACGACCGGCACCTGAGGCATATTCGTCAGGAATATTGCAAAAACCTTAGCCAGTTCCAGCTTGCGGTCCAGCAATATTTCCCCGAGGGTACTCAGATCACCAGGCCAAAGGGTGGCTTCATTCTCTGGGTCAGCCTGCCGGGCGGCGTAGACACGCTGACGCTGTTTAACCGTGCAATGGCCCACAACATCAGCATCGCCCCGGGAGTGGTCTTTAGCAACTCCGACCAGTTCAACCACTGCCTGCGCCTGAACTGCGGCATCCCATGGAATCGGGCGACAGAGCAGGCGGTCATGACGCTTGGCGTACTGGCACGTCAGTTGATTCTTGAAACAGAACAGTCCCGAGCAGAGAGTCCAATAAAAATAGCAATTTAAATCAAACAGTTAATGCATGTATTTAAAGTAAAAAAGCCTGCATGCGCAGGCTTTTCAGACTGCTGACGAACCCCGCATTTTCGCGGGGTTTCGTTTTTCTGGGACGCTTGCAATGATTTTCCCTGTGTTGACTGATTCAGCCTGCGAAGGCCCCAATTCCCTCCGAGTAGCTGCACTTTTGGCTTCGCAGCCAAGTGCCGCGTCTTATCCCGGATTGTAGGCGTAAAAGCATCGCCAGCAGGCGGGCAATCTTCTTCATGTTTTGGCAGGCGGCTGCCAGCAGGCACTGTTTCATTACCTTGCGCACTCCACGGAATCGGGCATAACGGTGCCCGTGCAGCTCCTTGGCGTCCGCAAAGCTGCGCTCAACGGTTTCCTTGCGCCTGGCATAGATGCGCTTGCCTTCAGGGGTAAGACGGTTCTGGTTAATCCGCTCCTTGGCGTCCTCCCAGACATGCCGCACGACAACCTTGACGTGGCTTCGACTGCGAGTGCATTGGTCTCGTAATGGACACTCTCGGCATTGCTGCGGGTCGGACTTGTACTCGCGATAACCGGCCCGATTAGTCGTGCTGTACGGCAGGAACTGATTGTTTGGGCACAGGTAACCGTCACGCTCTGCATCGTAGGTGAACTGGCGTTTATAGAAGTAACCTTGCTTGTGATTGGGGCGGCGGTAGCCAATCACGCCGAAGAGGTCTCGCTCCTCTAGCCCTTTGCAGATCGCTGCCGTGAAGTAGCCAGCATCCAGAGCAACGGCCAGCGGTGTCAGAGAAAAGCGCTCGCATTGGCGGTCCAGTCGTTCAAGGTAAGGTCGGCTGTCATGCACATTGCCGGGGGTAACAAAGGTGTCCGTGATAATGGCGTGTTTGCCGTCTACCGTGCGGTGGTCGAGATAGAAAAAACCTTGCGGCTTGTTGTCCCGCGTCATGAATCCGCTCTCAGGATCAGTGGTGCTGACCTTGGTTTCCTTGAACTCAGGCTCGCTGGCTTTGGGCTTTAGCGGTTGCTTGCCGTGCGCTTGGCGATCAGCGTCGATGGCCGCATTGAGCTCGGCCAGATAATCAACAGGACGCTGCTCAACCTGATGCACGCTGAAACGCTGCTTGTTGGCACTGGCTTTGAGGTGCGTGCTGTCGGTGTGCAATACCTCGCCACCAATCAGGCCCTTCTGCATCGCTTGCTCGACAATCCCATCAAAGATGACTTGCTCGATATCTGTATCGGCAAAGCGACGGCGGCGGTTCTGGCTCAGGGTCGAAGCATCGGGCACCTTGTCAGTCAGACTCAGATCCAGAAACCAGCGATAGGCAACGTTAACCTGAATCTCGCGCATCAACTGTCGTTCACTGCGCACGCCAAACAAGTATCCAATAAACAGCATCTTGAACAGCATAACCGGGTCAATCGCCGGACGACCGTTGTCAGCGCAATACAGGTGCTGCGTGGCAGGCCGAATAAACTCGAAATCGATATGGCGGGCGATCTTGCGCAGCAGATGATCGGCGGGCACCAGCTCTTCGAGGGTGACCATCTCCAGCGCGTGCTGTTTGGGTGAAGGGGGTTTGAGCATCGGGTTGGCCTGCAGTAAACGACAACCCATTAAACAAAAGCCCCCGCCTTTCGGCTAGGGGCTTTGTCAGCAGTCTGAAAAGCCTGCATGCGCAGGCTTTTTTGGTTCTGTCTGACGCTATTGGGCAGTGGCAGCGCTGGCACTTTCACGCAGCTTTTGGTGTTCCCGGGTCAGCTTCTGCGACAGTTCGATGATCTGCTCGCGCATCCAGCGGTTGGCGGGATCCTGATCAGTGCTCTCGTGCCAGAACAGGTGGGTTTCGATGGCAGGCACATCATCGATTGGCAGCGTCGTCCAGTGAAGGTTATGTCGCTGCGCGAACCGCTCATGTACCGTCATGATCAGGTCCGTTGACTCAAGCACCAGTGGCGCCATCTGATAATGCTGCGAACGCATGACAACGCGGCGCTGAATACCCATTTTGCCCAGGGCAAGATCCACATGACCCAGGCCGTTGCGACGGCTGGAGATATGTATGTGTGACTGGGCAAGATAATCGTCCAGAGTGATCTTGTCTTTCTTGGCCAGCGGATGCCCCTTGCGCATCACGCAGACATGGCGATCTTCGAACAACTTGACGTGACGAACCTGAGTATCAGTATTCAGCGGCGCATCAATGGCAAAATCCAGTCGCCCGGCGGCCAGCTCCTTGGTGGTTTCGCGGCGCTTGATCAGGAAACTGTCAATGTTGATGTTGGGCGCAGACCGGCGAATGCGAGAGGCCAGATGCGGCAGAATGACCGCCTCGGTGAGGTCCGTCATGCTGATGCGATAGGTTTTGGTTGCCTGCTCGGGAACGAAACTGCGACTTTCCTGCACCGACACCCGCAGCAGCTGAAGGGCGTTGCGAACAGGCGTGATGATATTTTGCGCCATTGGCGTCGGCACCATGCCCTGGGCCGTGCGCACGAACAGCGGATCGTTGAAGGTCTCGCGCAATCGAGCCAGCGCGTTACTGACCGCAGGTTGAGTGATGCCGACGATCTGGCCAGCCCTTGTCAGATTGGCTTCGGTGTAGATCGCGTCAAAGACAATGAACAGATTCAGGTCGACCTTACTGAGGTTCATCGCAACTTCCTTTAGTTAAATGACTCACGTCGAGACAAGGCAGTTCAGCACAAGGGCCAAGTATATATCGCTTATGAATGTTAATACACGGCAAAAATAGGTTAGATAAATCCATTAGCGTCATCTAGCATTTTGATCGTCGATACCAAACCAACCAAAGGCAACCACTATGGATTTCGGATACTCCCCCAAGGTTAAAGAGCTGCGCGAGCGCGTAGACAGCTTCATGCAGGAGCATGTGTTCCCGGCTGAACCCATCTTTCACCAGCAGGTAGCGGAAGGCGACCGCTGGCAGCCCACTGCCATCGTTGAGGAGCTGAAAGTCAAGGCGCGCGCAGCCGGACTGTGGAACCTGTTCCTGCCGGAGTCCGACCTTGGGGCAGGCCTCACCAACCTGGAATACGCACCGCTGGCCGAACTGATGGGCCGTTCCGGCCTGGCGTCTGAAGCCTTTAACTGCAGCGCTCCCGATACCGGCAACATGGAAACCATCGTTCGCTACGGTTCCGAAGAGCACAAGGAAAAGTGGCTCAAGCCCCTGCTGGCCGGTGAGATCCGCTCCTGCTTCGGTATGACCGAGCCGGGCGTTGCTTCCTCTGATGCCACCAACATGCAAGCCAATGCGCGCCGCGAAGGTGACGAGTGGGTCATCAACGGCCGCAAATGGTGGACTTCCGGTGCTTGCGACCCGCGCTGCAAGATCATGATCTTCATGGGTCTGACCAACCCTGATGCGCCGCGTCACCAGCAGCACTCCATGATTCTGGTGCCGATGGACTCCCCCGGCCTGAAAGTAATCCGCCCATTGCCAGTGTTTGGTTACGACGATGCGCCGCACGGTCATGCCGAAGTAGTGCTGGAAAACGTCCGCGTACCATACTCCAACGTACTGCTGGGCGAGGGTCGCGGTTTCGAGATCGCTCAAGGTCGCCTCGGCCCGGGCCGCATCCACCACTGCATGCGTTCCATTGGTGCGGCAGAGCGTGCGCTCGAGCTGATGTGCAAGCGTTCCGTCGAGCGTGAAGCCTTTGGCAAGCGCCTGGCTCAACTGGGTGGCAACATCGACCTGATCGCCCAATCGCGCATCGAGATCAATCAGGCTCGCCTGCTGACCCTGAACGCCGCTTACATGATGGATACCGTAGGCAACAAGGTCGCCAAGAGCGAAATCGCTCAGATCAAGGTGGTAGCACCGAACGTTGCGCTGAACGTCATTGATCGCGCCATTCAGATGCATGGCGGTGCGGGTGTTTCAGACGACTTCCCGCTGGCTCACATGTATGCCATGCAGCGCACGCTGCGCCTGGCAGACGGTCCGGACGAAGTTCACCGTGCAGCGATCGGCAAACTGGAAGTCGGCAAGTACATGCCGCGCTAAGCTTCCGGCTGTTAAAAAACCCGCTCTCGCAGCGGGTTTTTTAATGTCGGCTGATGCCTCACGGGGCACTATGGCGAATTGACCTGCGTGAGTCGGAAGCCGGTCGGGCATCGGGGTCTGATTTGGCGGGCGCAACAACGCACACCCGATTTGCTCGGATGAGACAGAGTCTGGGTGGCGTTGCGATCAGCCGGGCGAGGGCAGGGAGGCCCGGCAGGGGACTGCGACTATCAGCGGGCGCGGTAGGTAATGCGACCTTTGGTCAGGTCGTAGGGGGTCAGTTCAACGCGTACCTTGTCGCCAGTCAGGATGCGAATATAGTTCTTGCGCATCTTGCCTGAAATGTGGGCAGTCACGACATGGCCGTTTTCCAGTTCAACGCGGAACATGGTGTTCGGCAGGGTGTCGATGATGGTGCCTTCCATTTCAATGCTGTCTTCTTTTGCCATTAAGCAACGACCTCTCGGGGTGGATTCTGGGTGGGCTATTGGTTGGTTACCCACAAAAAAGGTGGCCAATTGTGCCTGAAAACCGCACTTGAGCCAAGTTTGGCTGGATATTTTTACTGTTTATGTCGTTTCAGGTCAGGCGAACCCATTGCTGATTCACCAGCATCTCGAGTGGTCGGTACTCGGTTTTATAGTTCATCTTTCGGCAATTTCGGATCCAGTAGCCGAGATAAACCGCTGCGAGCCCTTGTCTGCGAGTCTCCTCGACCTGCCAGAGGATGGCATAACGGCCGAGACTGCGACGGGTTTCATCCGGCTCAAAGAAGGTGTAGACGGCCGATAATCCGTTATTCAGTTGATCGGTAACCGCTACAGCCAGCAAGCGATCCTCTTGATCCCGGAACGCATAAAAGCGGCAGAACTCCCAATTCTTGGCAAGAAAGGAGGCGAACTGATCCTTACTGGGGGGATACATGTCGCCATCTGCATGACGCGCGCAAATGTAGCGCTCGTATAGCGCGTAGATCTCGTCGGTCAGCTCAGGCTTGAGCTCGAATACCTGCAAGTCACGATTTCGCTTGAGTATTCGCTTCTGGGCCGAGGTGGGAGTGAAGGCATCGACAGGAATACGCGCAGGAATGCAGGCGTTGCAGTCCTTGCAATGCGGACGATAGAGATGATCGCCGCTGCGCCGAAACCCGAGATCAGAGAGCTGGCTGTATGTTTCCAGGTTGATCGGCTGCTGCGGATCAAGGAACAACGTCGTCGCCCGCTGATCCGGCAGATAGCTGCAAGGATGAGGGTGCGTGGCGTAAAACTTGAGTTGCGACAGGTCGGTCATGGGGTCTTCCCGGACAGCACTGGCCCGAGTATACGGCGAGCCTCGCGCGGGTTCAAAGCGCGTGCTGTCGCCATGCGTCTGCTGCATCTGGAGGGCACAGCCTTGCCAGCTCATGCAAAAAGGCTGCTCGCGGCATGCTTTCGGCCCCCAGACTGAACAGGTGGTCCGTTGGCATCTGACAGTCGATCAACTCAAAGCCCCATTGCCCGAGTTGTTCAACCAGCGTTATGAACCCCAGCTTGGACGCATTGCTCGCTCGGCTGAACATGGATTCACCAAAAAACACCTTGCCCAGCGCAACGCCATACAAGCCACCAACCAAAAGACCGTCCTGCCAGACTTCTACCGAGTGGGCGATGCCCGCACGATGCAGATCGATGTAGGCCTGCTGCATCTGCGGAGTGATCCAGGTGCCGTCGGCGTAGTGCCGGGGCTCCGCGCAGGCGCGAATGACGGAGGAGAAGTCCTGGTCGAGGGTGACCCGCATACGCTGCTGGCTGATCAGCTTGCGCATGCTGCGCGAGACATGCAGGCCGTCCGGCCGCAGAACCGTTCTGGGATCAGGGCACCACCACAGGATCGGCTGGCCAGGGGCGTACCACGGGAAGATTCCATGCCGGTAGGCGGTGATCAGGCGTGGAACCGATAAATCGCCGCCGGCAGCCAGCAACCCGTTTGGTTCTTCCATCGCATGATCGGCAGACGGAAAGGCAAGGTCCTTTGCAGTTAACCAGGTCAGGTGCGCCATACGTGCTCCAGGTCGGCTTCAGTAATTCAAATGGTTTATCAGATTCGGGTTATAAGCTATTGTCCTGAATGAATAAAGCAGTACGCCGGGGCGGAACATTCAGAGCGCCTGACTGTCTGCTGTCCGATCAATGTGCCACGCGGTTATGAAATCGGCCTGATCAAGCCTTACAATACCCGCCTGAATCCAAATGGAAGCGTTGTTTTGAAGGAAACTGCAGCCCAGAAAATGTCGATGCCGTGGCGTGAGCAGCTGGCGTTGCGCCTGCGTGAGGGCGCCTTGCTGGCCATGATAGCCCTGTGCCTCTACCTGTGCATGGCGTTGTTTACCTTCGAGCCCAGCGATCCGGGCTGGACCCGCAGCAGCGGCAGTGCCGACGTACAGAATGCAGGGGGCGCCATGGGGGCCTGGATCGCCGACGTGCTGTTGCTGTCGCTCGGCTACCTGGCATTTCTGTTCCCGCTCATCGTCGCAGTAAAGGTGTACCAGATGTTCCGTCGGCGCCATGAGCCCATGATCTGGAACGGCTGGCTGTTTTCCTGGCGGCTGATCGGCTTTGTGCTGACGCTGTTTGCCGGTACGGCGCTGGCAGCGCTGCATGGCTCTCCGGGTGCCCACTTCCCCGAAGGCGCAGGCGCGGGAGGTGTGTTGGGCCAACTGTTGCGCGACCTGACTTACCCTGCGCTCAACATGCAGGGCAGCACCTTGCTGTATCTGACCCTGTTTCTGTTCGGGCTGACCGTTTTCACCAACCTGTCGTGGCTGCGGGTTATGGATATTACCGGGCGGCTGACGCTGGACCTGTTTGATCTGCTCAAGCGCGCCTGGGCCGGGTGGCGGGGCCGACGCGCGGCATCGTCTGTTGCGGTTGCTCCGGCGCGCGAGCCGCGCCCGGCACCCGGACCGCGCAAGGAGCCCTCATTCAGCGCGGAGGAACAGAAACGGGCGGACGCATCACGTGCTCAGCGCCAGGAAGCGCTGGCCAGGCATGTGGCGGCGCAGGAAAACCGCACTCCGCCGGAAATTGTCCCGCTGGATACCAAGCCGGTGGAGGCCAGCGTTCGCACCCAGAAGGAAAAACAGGTCCGCCTGTTTACCGACACAGCCGCCCCGGACTCATTGCCGCCCATTTCGCTGCTGGACCCGGCCAGCAAGAAAACCAAGGGCTTCTCTGCAGAGTCGCTGGAAGGGATGTCTCGCCTGCTTGAGATCAAGCTCAAGGACTTTGGCGTCGACGCGCAGGTTGAGAAGGTACAACCCGGACCGGTCATTACCCGGTTTGAAATTCAGCCTGCCCCGGGCGTGAAGGTCAGCAAGATTTCCAACCTGGCCAAGGATCTGGCTCGCTCGCTTGCCGTCATCAGTGTGCGTGTGGTTGAGGTCATTCCGGGCAAGACCACGGTGGGTATCGAGATTCCCAATGAGGATCGCGAGATCGTTCGCTTGTCCGAAGTGCTGGAAACCCGCGAGTTCGACGAAGCCCAGTCCCCGGTCACCCTGGCCCTTGGGCACGATATCGGCGGTCATCCGGTGATGGCGGACCTTGCCAAAATGCCCCACCTGCTGGTCGCAGGTACCACGGGCTCAGGTAAATCGGTTGGCGTTAACGCCATGCTGCTGAGCATCCTGTTCAAGGCCACGCCCTCGGAAGTGCGTCTGATCATGGTTGACCCAAAGATGCTCGAGCTGTCCATCTACGAGGGGATTCCGCACCTGCTGGCACCGGTCGTGACCGATATGAAGGAGGCCTCCAACGCGCTGCGCTGGTGTGTCGCCGAGATGGAGCGTCGCTACAAGCTGATGGCCGCAATGGGCGTGCGCAACCTGGCCGGGTTCAACCGCAAGGTTAAAGACGCGGCCAAGGCTGGCACACCGCTGACCGATCCGCTGTATCGCCGCGAAAGCATGGATGACCTGCCGCCGGAACTTGAGGCGCTGCCGGTGATCGTAGTGGTAATCGACGAATTTGCCGACATGATGATGATCGTCGGCAAGAAGGTCGAGGAACTGATTGCGCGTATTGCCCAAAAGGCGCGTGCTGCCGGCATTCACCTGATTCTGGCAACGCAGCGCCCATCGGTGGACGTGATCACCGGTCTTATCAAGGCAAATATTCCGACCCGTATGGCCTTCCAGGTATCCAGCAAGATCGACTCGCGCACCATCCTGGATCAGGGTGGGGCAGAGCAACTGCTGGGGCACGGTGACATGCTCTACATGCCTCCCGGCACCAGCCTGCCTGTGCGGGTGCACGGCGCCTTTGTCTCCGATGATGAGGTCCATCGCCTGGTAGATGCGTGGAAACAGCGTGGCGAGCCGGATTACATCCAGGACATTCTGGACGGTGCCGACGACTCCGCAACCAGCGGCAGCTATGATGGCGGCAGCGGCGGCGACGACAGCGAGGAGGACGCGCTGTACGACGAAGCCGTGCGCTTCGTTACCGAAAGCCGTCGGGCGTCCATCTCGGCAGTACAGCGCAAGCTCAAGATTGGCTATAACCGCGCCGCGCGCATGATCGAAGCCATGGAAATGGCCGGCGTGGTTACCTCAATGAATACCAATGGCTCGCGCGAGGTCATCGCACCGCCGCCGATCCGCGACTGAGTGGAGAAACGCACTATTATGTTGAATTTTCTGTCTGGCTGGCGTTGGCTGGGGCTGTGTGCGGCGCTGCTCGGTACGCCGGCACTGGCGCAGGACGATGCAGACGCAGCAGCGCAGCGCCTGAACGAGCTGCTCTCGGCAGCCAATACCCTGACCGCCAACTTTTCCCAGATGACGCTCAGCTCCAACGGCTCCAATTTGCAGGAAACCAGCGGCCAGGTCACCCTGCAGCGTCCCGGCAAGTTCCGCTGGCATACCGATCCGCCGCTGGAGCAGGTGCTGGTCTCCGACGGCCAACAGGTTTGGCTGTATGACCCGGACCTCATGCAGGTCACTATTCAGAAGCTGGATCAGCGCCTGACCCACACGCCGGCACTGCTGCTGTCGGGCGATGTCAGCACCCTCACGGACAATTTCAGCATCCGCTGGACCCAGGGTGGCAGCGTGGATGACTTTGTGCTGACGCCCAAGGCCAGTGACACCATGTTTGAGACTCTGAGGCTGTCTTTCCGTGACGGACTGATCAACGACATGCAGCTCAATGACCCGATAGGCCAGCGCACCAATATCCTGTTCCAGAACGTTGCGCTGAATGCACCGGTAGCCGGGTCACAGTTCACCTTCGAGGTACCGGACGGAGTCGACGTCATCAGTGAATAACCGCGGCCTGTTTGCGCCGCCGGCGCCGCGCGAGCCGCTGGCAGCGCGAATGCGTCCGCGCACGCTCGATGAATACGCTGGCCAGGAGCATCTGCTCGGGGCCGGTCGCCCGCTGCGCACCGCGCTTGAGCAGGGCGCTCTGCACTCGATGATCTTCTGGGGCCCGCCGGGCGTCGGCAAAACGACCCTGGCACGGCTGATCGCCACCGTGAGTGACGCCCACTTTGAGACCCTGTCTGCCGTACTGGCCGGGGTAAAGGACATTCGCCAGGCGGTGGACATTGCCCGCCAGAACTACGCCGCCAATGGCCGCCGAACTATCCTGTTTGTCGATGAGGTCCATCGTTTCAACAAGGCCCAGCAAGACGCCTTCCTGCCGTATGTTGAAGACGGTACGCTGTTGTTTATTGGCGCCACCACGGAAAACCCCTCTTTTGAACTGAATAATGCGCTGCTGTCCCGTGCCCGGGTGTATGTGCTCAAGGGGCTTGATGAAGACGCGCTGGGTGGTCTGCTTGATCGCGCCCTGACAGACAGCGAGCGTGGGCTCGGCGCACTGCAACTGCAATTGGCGCCGCAGGCCCGGCAGCTGCTGCTGGATGCATCCGATGGAGACGCCCGCCGATTGCTGAACCTGCTGGAGATCGCTGCCGATCTGGTGGAGCAGGGCGGCGTGATTGAAGCCGATCTGCTTGGCGAGCTGCTGAGTGATACCCGCCGCCGTTTCGACAAGGGCGGCGAAGCCTTTTATGATCAGATTTCCGCGCTGCACAAGTCGGTGCGAGGTTCCAATCCGGATGCCGCACTGTACTGGTTCGCGCGTATGCTCGATGGCGGCTGTGATCCCCTGTATATCGCCCGTCGCGTCGTGCGCATGGCCAGCGAGGACATTGGCAACGCCGACCCGCGCGCATTGACGCTGTGCCTCAACGCCTGGGATGTCCAGGAGCGCCTTGGCAGCCCGGAAGGCGAGCTGGCGGTGGCCCAGGCCATCACCTATCTGGCTTGTGCGCCGAAGAGCAACGCGGTGTATAACGCATTCAACACCGCCGTGCGTGATGTTGCCGGCCAGGGGTCGCTGGACGTGCCGATGCATTTACGTAATGCGCCGACCAAGCTGATGAAAGACCTGGGTTACAACGAGGGCTATCGCTACGCCCACGACGAGCCCGAAGCCTATGCCGCCGGTGAAGACTATTTCCCCGAGGCGCTTGAGCCTCGCCGCTATTACCAGCCGGTCCCGCGCGGACTTGAACTGAAAATCGCCCAGAAGCTGCAGCACTTGCGATCACTGGATGCGGCGAGCAGCAGGCAACGGAGGAAGGATGATTAAGCTGTATCTGGCTGTCATGCTGGGCGGCTCGCTGGGAGCGGCGGCACGTTATGGTGTGGCGCAGTGGTCAGCTGCCCACTGGCCCAAGTTGTTCCCGTTACCGACCTTGATCGTGAATCTGCTCGGATGCCTGCTGATCGGTGTACTATACGGCCTTTGGCTGGATCGCCCGGACCTGTCCCCCATGCTGCGCCAAACGCTGGTAGTGGGGTTCCTTGGTGCCTTTACCACCTTCTCGACCTTCTCGCTGGATACCCTCCGGATGCTGGAGAACGGTGAAGGTCTGCTGGCTCTGGCTTACATTCTGCTCAGTGTGTGCGTTGGTTTGTTCGCCACCTGGGCCGGCCTGTCGCTCGCGCGCTGACCGGCTGCCACCTGAAACTGTTGAAGATGATGACCCATGCTTGACGCAAAACTCGTTCGTACCCAACCGCAACTGCTCGCCGAGCGCCTTGCCACCCGCGGCTATGAGCTGGACCTCGCTCAGCTCGAGGCGCTGGAGTCCCGGCGCAAGGACGTTCAGACCCGCACCGAAAGTCTGCAGGCCGAACGCAACAGTCGCTCCAAGTCGATCGGGCAGGCCAAGGCGCGTGGCGAAGATATTCAGCCGCTGCTGGCTGACGTCGACCGCATGGGCAACGAGTTGGCTCAAGCCAAACAGGAGCTCGAGGCAATCCAGGTCGAGCTGGACGCCATGCTGCTGAGCATGCCCAACCTGCCGGCCGAGACAGTCCCGGTAGGCAAGGATGAAAACGAGAATGTCGAAGTGCGCCGCTGGGGAACGCCGCGTGCATTCGACTTCGAGGCCAAGGACCACGTCGCACTGGGCGAGCAGCACGGCTACCTGGATTTTGAAACGGCCGCCAAATTGTCTGGTGCCCGCTTTGCCCTGATGCGCGGCCCGATTGCCCGTCTGCACCGCGCGCTGGCCCAGTTCATGCTGGATCTGCATGTTAACGAGCATGGTTACGAAGAGGCCTACACACCGTATCTGGTGCAGGCCGAAGCCCTGCAAGGCACCGGTCAGCTGCCCAAGTTCGAAGAAGACCTGTTCAAGATCAAGCGCGGTGAAGACCAGCGCGACCTGTACCTGATCCCGACTGCCGAGGTCTCGCTGACCAATATCGTCAGCCAGAGCATCGTTGCCGCCGAGGAGCTGCCGATCAGGCTGACCGCACACACCCCCTGTTTCCGCAGTGAGGCCGGTTCCGCCGGTCGCGATACCCGCGGCATGATTCGTCAGCATCAGTTCGACAAGGTCGAGATGGTGCAGATCGTTCGCCCGGAAGACTCTGCTGCCGCGCTGGAAGAGCTCACAGGTCACGCTGAAGACGTACTCAAGCGTCTGGAGCTGCCGTACCGCACCATGGCCCTGTGCACCGGCGACATGGGCTTCAGCGCCCAGCAGACTTACGATCTTGAGGTATGGATTCCGAGTCAGGGCAAGTATCGCGAGATCTCCTCCTGCTCCAACTGTGGCGATTTCCAGGCCCGTCGCATGCAGGCGCGCTGGCGCAATCCGGAAACCGGCAAGCCGGAACTGGTGCATACCCTTAATGGCTCGGGGCTTGCGGTGGGCCGCACCCTGGTGGCCGTGCTGGAAAACTACCAGCAGGCAGATGGCAGCATTGAAGTGCCGCAGGCCCTGCGCAGCTACATGGGCGGACTGGAGCGCATCGGCTAAGCCGACGACTCCAGCCTCACCAACAGCGGGAGCCAATGGCTCCCGCTTTGCCTTTTAATGATGTATGCCGAGGAAGCGAGCATGGAATTCCTGCCCCTGTTTCATAATCTGACCGGCCGCCGCGTGCTGGTTGTTGGCGGTGGTGAAATTGCCCTGCGCAAGGCTCGCTTGCTCAGCGAAGCGGGTGCTGCGCTGTATGTGGTGGCGCCCGAGGTCGAGCCGGCGCTGCGCGAGCTGGTTGCCGGCAGCAATGGCTCGATACGTGAGGGTGGCTATCAGCCATCGGATCTGGACGCAGCCGTGCTGGCAATTGCCGCGACGGATGACGAAGCACTCAACGCCCGGGTGTCGGCAGATGCTCAGGCGCTGCGTATTCCGGTCAACGCAGTGGATGCCCCGCACCTGTGCACCGTGATCTTCCCGGCAATCGTCGACCGCTCGCCGCTGCTGATTGCGATCTCCAGCGGCAGTCACGCTCCTGTGCTGGCTCGCTTGTCCCGCGCCCGAATCGAGACTCTGTTCCCCGCTGCCTACGGTCGACTGGCCCAGTTGGCCAAACGCTTCCGCCAGCAGGTCAAGGAGGCATTGCCGACCATCAACCAGCGCCGCGCGTTCTGGGAAAACATCTTCCAGGGCGAGGTGGCAGAGCGCGTGTTTGCCGGGCAGGACGACGAGGCCGCGCAACTGCTGGAGGCCGAGCTGAGCGGTCAGCAGGGACAGGTGTATCGTGGCGAGGTATATCTGGTCGGCGCCGGCCCGGGCGACCCGGACCTGCTGACGTTCCGCGCTCTGCGGCTGATGCAGCAAGCCGACGTGGTACTGCATGATCGCCTGGTAGCACCGGCCATCATCGATCTGTGTCGTCGTGATGCCGACCGTATCTATGTCGGCAAGGCGCGCAGCGATCACGCTGTGCCGCAGGGAGAGATCAATCAGTTGCTGGTGCGACTGGCGAAGGAGGGCAAGCGCGTGCTGCGCCTCAAGGGCGGTGATCCGTTCATCTTCGGTCGCGGCGGCGAGGAGATCGAGGAGCTGGCAGCCCATGGCGTGCCATTTCAGGTCGTGCCGGGCATCACCGCAGCCAATGGTTGCTCGGCCTATGCCGGTATTCCGCTGACCCATCGCGATTACGCCCAGTCGGTGCGCTTCGTCACCGGACACCTGAAAGACGGCACCACCAATCTGCCCTGGAGTGAGCTGGTAGCCACTGGCCAGACGCTGGTGTTCTATATGGGGCTGGTCGGCCTGCCGGATATCTGCAGCCAGCTGATTGCCCATGGCCGCAGCGCCCAGACGCCCATCGCACTGGTTCAGCAGGGCACCACGAGCAATCAGAAGGTCCTGATCGGCACCCTGGCCGATATGCCCGAACGGGTTGCCGGCGAAACGATCAAGCCACCAACGCTGCTGATAGTCGGCGAAGTGGTATCGCTGCACGACAAGCTTAAATGGTTCAGGGCCGATGCATTGCCACCGGTGCAGGGTGTGCTGGGTACGGAACAAGGCTAAAACGCCAAATGCCGGACAGGCGCCGCCGGCGCTCTGGCGTCGGGTAAGCAATTAGGGCAGGGTTTACCCTCTGTTTCAGGAGTACATCATGACCGATTCTGCCAACCTTACCCCGTCAGAAGACCTGGAAGCCGACGCGCTGCCGGAAGAGCTGTCTCAGGCCGTTTACGGCTTCTTCAATCGGATTCCGTTCAATCGCCTGCTTGGAATCGAAATTGACGAAGTGCGACGCGACTGCGTAGCGATGAGTCTGGCGATGCGACCAGATCTGGTCGGCAACTTTACCCAGGGCATCCTCCACGGCGGTGCCATTTCCTCATTGATCGATGTCTGTGGCGGCGCCATGGCGCTGATCGGAGCCTTTGATCGTCACGCCCACCTCACTGTCCAGGAACGAATGGTGCGCCTGTCGAAGCTGGGCACTATCGACTTGCGTGTCGATTATCTGCGTCCGGGGCGCGGAAAACAGTTTGTTTGTACCTCAACCCTGTTGCGCTCGGGCAATAAGGTCGGGGTGGTACGCTCGGAGTTGCATGCCGACGACGGTACCCTGATTGCCGTCGGCACCGGCACCTATCTTTGCGGGTAACAGCCAGGACGTGGCTCAGGCGACCGGCTTGCCGGTCACCGAGGCGCGCTCCGACAGTTCAATCCAGACCCCATCCGGGTCGCGGATAAAGGCAATACGTGCGGTGCTGCCAAGGGTCACCGGTTCACGGGCTCCACTGGCACCATTGGCCAAAGCCCGCGCGTAGGCGAGATCACAGTCAAACACCTGCAGGGTCAGGTAGCGCAGCCCAAGCGCGGCAAGCGCCTGCTGATCGTCCGACGCGGGCGTATCTCCCTGTTCAAGCAGAATCCGTGCATCTGCGCAGCGAAGCATACCCGGGGCAAGCAGATCGCAGCCCAGCACGTCGGTGTAAAACCGTTGACTGCGATCAAGCTCAGCTACCCGCAGGCGCACTGCCAGCCCGGTAATGCCGTCGGTTCCGGCAGGCAGCAACGTGATGCGGTTGCCATCCGGGTCCTTCAGGGCGCGCTTTTGTGTCAGCCCGTCAATGCCAACCAGCATTTCGATGATGGGCATGGCAGCGGGTGAGGGCAGAGGGTCACGTGCGTCATTAAGTTTCAATACCGCTTCGCCAGCAGAGTAGCGGTGCTGAAGAATGCCACCACCCAGTTTCAGCGTATGGTCAAAGGGCAAGCCAACCTGCTCGCTCCAGAAGCGCTGCTGTGCATCGCGCTGATTGGTAAACAGACCGACATCAAAAAAGGCTTTGGCCAGACTCACGTCATTCTCCTTGGCAGACACGGGTGCCAACCCTAGCTCGCATCCCTTCCGGCTAGCGAGATGAAATCACACCCGGAATCGGCCACCATCGCTGCCGGTGATGGTGGCATCAGCGCCGACGGCGTTTCAGCAGCCAGCGCGCAGCCATTGCCACCAGCAACAGCAGAACCAGACCGGCCAATGCCAGAGCAACACGGTTCTTGGCAATAAACTGTTCACGGCCGTTACGCTTGACCTGTTCCCAGGCGCGATAGTCGGGCGGTACTTCGATCACCCCGTAGCGTTCGACGTAGTCGCGATAGGCCTGATAAAGCTCGGACACGATCTCTGGGTGCTGCTGCGCCAGATTGTGTCGCTCCAGCGGATCATTGGCGGTATCGAACAGCTGCGGCCCGATACGCGCCGGGATGGCGTTGGTGCTTGAGGTAACCAGTTTGTAATTGCCACGCCAGACGGCGATTCCACCAGCCAGTTCGTAGACGGTCGTGCGGCTGGCGTCGTGAACCTGTTCCTGCCGGCCTTCGAGCAGGGCGCGCATGCTTTCACCCATGATCGGATGAACAGGCCTGCCCCGGTAGCGCTCGCCGGGGGGCGTGACACCGGCAATGTCGAGCAGCGTTGGGGTGATGTCGGTCACATAGCCAAAGCTGTTGGTTCGAGTGCCGGCGGCGACTCGACCCGGCTGACTGACGATCAACGGCACGCGCATCCCACCGCTAAACGGCGACCCCTTGTAAGAGTAGAACGGAGTATTGGACGCATAGGCCCAGCCCGGGCCGTATTCGCTGTAGCTGCCGGGCGCGCCGAGCGCATCGATATCCGTGTCATAGCGCAGGCGGTAAAACAGCGGGGCGACCTCACGCAATACGGTCGACTCTCCCCCGTTATCGCTCATGAACAGGATCAGGGTATTGTCGTACTGACCGGTGTCCTTGAGATAGCTGAGCACCTTGCCGACGCTGGTATCCATCGCTTCAGCCATGCCGGCAAAGACCGCCATTTGCCGTGCCCGATATGCCTTCTCTTCATCACTCAGGCTGGCCCAGTCAATATGGCGACGAGCATAGAAGGTGCCCCAATCGTCGGTAACAGCGTTCTCACCGGTATCCGGCAACAACCCGCTCGCCAACTGGCGCTGGTAGCGCTGCTGGCGAATTGCATCCCAGCCCTGATCGTAGATATCGGCATAGCGCTGAACATAGTCTTCAGGAACCTGGTGGGGGGCATGCACGGCCTGAAACGCCAGATAGCCGAAGAACGGCTTGCCGTCCGTACGACCACTGTCGATGTAGTCGATCAGCTTGTCGGCATAGGTGAACGAGGAATAAAAGCCCTCGGGAAGGTTCACCGGTTTGCCGTCCTCAATCCAGGTGGCGCTGCCGCCCGGTAGATAATGCTTGGCCTCCCAGTTGTCTGCACCGCTTTCCATCAGTGCAAAGGAGCGCGTGAAGCCGCGCGCAACCGGCTGACTCTGCGGGCGGTCGCCCAAATGCCACTTGCCGGCCATGTAGGTGTTGTAACCTGCATCTTGCAGCAGGGTTGGCAAGGTCACAACGCTGTCGTTCAACCAGGTTTCGTAGCCCGGCTGACCTTTCTGGTTGTCCGCCATGATCTCCTTCATGTTACCCATGCCGACCAGGTGATTGGTCACGCCAGTCATCAGCATTGACCGGGTTGGCGAGCAGGTTGCGGCCACGTGAAAGTTGGTGAACTGGACCCCGCTGGCAGCCAGTTGGTCGATGTTGGGCGTGTGGATTTCCCCGCCGTACGCCCCCAGATCGCTGAAACCGAGATCATCGGCGACAATCAACAGAATGTTGGGACGCGAGTCCGCGCCGGCGGTATTGAGCGGCAGCAGGATACTCAAGCCAAGGGCTGGAAGCAGGCGAAGGAGCGGGCGGTGCATGATAAAGTCCCTGTTTTTGTGGTTATGTGCAACCGAGTATAGGGAGCGCTATCGCGGGCGCTGCGGCCGAGTGTAGCCAAACGACTGTCCCTAGCAGCCAATCCTGGCGCCGGGCAGCGCCTCGTTAATCGGGAACCTTATGGCCGCCGGGCTGTTTATAGACAAGTTTGGACGGACTTTGCAGCAAGGGGGACGGGCGAGTGCACGTGCATTATCTGCAACATGTGGAATTCGAAGGGCTGGGCCTGATCGAACAATGGCTGACCGCTCACGGTCATACGCTAAGCGGCAGCAGGCTGTATGCCGGTGACGCACTCCCCGAGCTCGAGTTGGTTGACCTGCTGATCATCATGGGAGGCCCCATGAGCGTGAACGACGAGCAGGCCCTGCCGTGGCTGCGGGAAGAAAAGGCGTTCATTCGACGTGCGCTGACCGCCGACAAGGCGATGCTGGGTATTTGTCTCGGTGCACAACTGATTGCCGCAGCGCTGGGCCAGCCGGTGTATGCCAATGCAGAACGCGAAATTGGCTGGTTCAGGGTAACGGGCAATACCCATCATAACGGCGCGGCCTTTCACTTCCCCGGTCAATTCCACGCACTGCACTGGCATGCTGAAACCTTTGATCTGCCTCCGGGCGCCATTTTGCTTGCGTCCAGCGATGCCTGCGAAAACCAGGCTTTCCAGCTGGGGCGTTCGGTTATCGGCCTGCAATTTCATCTGGAAGCCGATCGCGCATTGCTTGAACGCTTTGTCACCGCTGACGCACAGGCACTTTCTCCGGAACGCTGGGTCCAAACTGCCGGGCAGATTCTCAGTGTGGATGATATGACCCTGACCCGCAGCGCAGCACTGCTGGATCACGTACTGACCTATCTGACGGAGGTTGTATGAAACACCGCATTCACGGATTGCTTGCCCTTACCGGGCTGGCGCTGCTGGGGGGCTGTGTTCAACTCCCGGATGGCATTGAGCCGGTAACGCCGTTTCAGGCTGACCGATACCTCGGGCACTGGTATGAAATCGCGCGGCTGGATCACCGTTTTGAACGCGGGCTGAGTCAGGTCAGTGCCGAGTACTCGCGTGCAGATAGCAACGAGATCAAGGTAATCAACCGCGGCTGTGATGCACAAAGCGGATCCTGGAACCAGGCTGAGGGTCGTGCCCGCTTTGTCGACGACCCGAATACCGGGTTCCTGAAAGTATCATTCTTTGGGCCGTTTTACGGCACTTATGCCATCTTCGAGCTGGATCCCGAATATCAATATGCCTTTGTTTCCGGCCCCAATCGCGACTACCTTTGGTTCTTGTCGCGTGACCCCGAACCGGACGCAGCACTGCGCCAGCAGTTCGTGAAGCGGGCTGCGGAGCTTGGCTTTGCGGTCGACGAACTTATCTGGGTCAAGCAGGGCGACAGCCGCTGCAGCTAGACGTGTTCGAAAATATGCACGGTCTCGTAGCCTTTCGCGGCGGCACAGGATACTCTTTGGCTCCAAGAATAATTACAGGCTGAGGCCGTTGCGTGCTTGATCTGACGACGTTGATGCTGGTGCTGGCGCTAACCACGGCCACAGCGGTGATTTGCCTGCTGGTTGCCGCCGCACTGAATCCCAGGGTTCCGTCCATTCGCTTCTGGGCGATTGGCCTCAGCATGGTCGTTTTCGGGGCTCTTTTACAGTCGGCACGCGCCTACATACCGATCTGGTTCAGCGCCATCGTCATTACCCAGGGCTACTTTGTACTGTGGTGGGGAGCGCGCTGCCACCAGCAGGGGTGGGCTGCCCCCCATTTCTGGCCAACCATGGCGACTCTGCTAGCTCTGCAGGGTGCAGCCTTCTTCCTGCTCAGGGATTCCCTTCGTTTCAGCATCATGACCCACAGCGCGATTGTAGTCGTGGTCGCCGGTCTCATGGTCTACGAAATTATCCGGGTACGACCAAGACCCCGTACCCTGACCTACGCCTGGTGCGCCATCTGGCTTGTTCATGCAGGCCTGTATCTGCGTCGTCTCATGCTGTACGGGCTTGATCCAGCGTATGCAAACGTCACCACCTTTGAGCAAGGCGAATCGGTCGAAGCGCTGAATTACCTTGAAGGCATCGTATTCATCTATGCCTTCACCATGATTTGCATCATGTTCCTGCTGCGCAGCCTTCAGGACGAACTCAAGACTCAGGCCATGCACGACCCGCTGACCAACCTGTTCAACCGCAGGGCTTTTGAACAGGCGGCACTGCGGCATCTGGAAGGTAACCGCAGGACAGGGGAGAGCGCAGCGCTGCTGTTGCTTGACTTGGACGGTTTCAAGGCAATCAACGACCGCCATGGCCATGCCGCAGGCGATGCAGTGCTGGCCCGATTTGCAGAGTTATTGCAGGACTCTTCACAGACACGGGACCTGATCTGCCGTTTTGGCGGAGAAGAATTTCTCTTGATGGTGGACAACACGGATATGAACAAGGCAAGACAGCTTGCCGAACGGATTCGCGAAACCTGGCAACGTCAGCAGGTTCAGGTAGGCAGGCTGACGCTGAGCAATACCGTATCAATCGGGCTGACGCCGGTTCCGGCGGATTCCACATTGTCCCTGCACGAGCTGGTCGAACGAGCCGATCAGGCGCTGTACCAGGCCAAGCAGAGCGGGCGCAACCGCTGCTGCAGCTGGCCACTCACCGCTGACAACGCTGCCTGCCGAGAAGGCGAACAACGGAGTTTTGTTCAACTCGGCTCTCCGGAATAACCCAACAGGCATTGCCCCGGGCAATCTGCCCGCACCATTTTTCTTCATCATGTATTGCGTTTCCGAACTCTGTTCAATAGAGTGCTTTGCACAAGAATAAAACAAGCTGGATATGATGTATGCCGCCTTCACGCGAGGAAGCGGCGCAGGCCCTGCGCGAGATCAGCAATGTGCAGGCGCGTGTCGCCGGATTTCAGGACTATCGATTTGAAGCAAGCCAACTGATTCTCTGGGGGCTGCTCAATATCATCGGCTGCGTCGGCAGCGCTCTGTTCGCTGGCTACCTGCTTCCAATCTGGCTGGGTGTGGTGGTTGTCGGCCTGCTGCTCGGTGTATTCATGGCGGTCCACAGCGCCCCCCGAGTTCCCGGCGTAATCTGGCGCTATCTGCTGGTTATTCTCTCCATTTTGCTGTTTGACGTCATTCTGCACGTCATTTTCTGGCCTGTGTCTCCGCGCCAGGGCAGCATGATCGTCCCCCTGTTTGTTGCCACCATTTACATCGTTCGAGGCGCACAGTCACGGCCCCGTTACATCGCCGTTGGCGCCTTGCTGGCGGTGCTCAGCATGCTCAGCTTCCTGTTTGCAGGTGATGGCTACTGGTACTGGCTTGCACTCAGCTGGGGCGGCACCTTTGTGGTCTCGGGCCTCTGGCTGAGGAGGTGCTGATGCAGTCGCCAAACGACCTCATCCATCAGCCTGTGCGGCTCAAGATCATGGCCGCGCTCAACACGCTGGCATCCGATCAATGGCTGGAGTTTGTCTCGCTCAGGTCCATCGTCGATACCACCGATGGCAATCTTGGCGCACATCTCAATACCCTTGAAGCTGCCGAATACGTTCGAATCAAGAAGGATTTTGCAGGAAAGAAGCCGCGCACGCGGGTCTGCCTGAGCGCCAAGGGGCGTGTTGCATTCGGTCAGTATGTCGCCGAACTGCACGCCATTCTGGCGCCCCAGAACCTGGACACCTGATTCGGCATCGCACCTGACTCACTCATAACATCAACAATCTGGAGTTGGCATGCACACTCGTTCGTTTATCTCGACCTCGGCCCGCTGGCAACAGCGTCTGCGTACCCTGTCATTGCTGGTGCTGCTTGTCGCCGGTGGCGGCGCAACCGGGTTGGTACTGGCCCAGGCCGATAACCAGCCGCCTGACGCAACCGCAGCCAGCGCCGCAACAGCCGCTGTCAGTGAAACGGTACCGGCGATTCAGGCAGCAGCACCAGAAGCCCAGCCGGCAGTCGCGCACACCTCATTTGGCGTGCGTGAGATGTACCTGCAAGCCGATCCGCTGGTTAAATCGGTCATGATCCTGCTGGTGTTCTGTTCCGTGCTGACCTGGGCTGTGCTGCTCGAAAAGCTGTTCGTCTTCAGTGCGGCCAAACGCCGCAATAATCAGTTCCTCAAGGCCTATCGTGGCGGTCAGGCTGATCAGCTCGGAGAGCAGCTTGAGCGCAGCGCCATGGGTCGGATGTGGAAGGTGGCCCAGGCCGAACTGAGTCACTACCGCACGCTGCCCGCCGAGGGCAACGATGCCGACCGGCTCAACCGTCTGCTGCAACGCATTGCGCTGACCGCCGGCATTGTTCAGGAGCGCGATCTGGCCAGGATGGGAACCATGATGGGCGTACTGGCGACCATCGGCGCCACGGCTCCCTTTATCGGCCTGTTCGGTACCGTATGGGGGATCCTCAACAGCTTCGCCAGTATCGCCACCCTTAAATCTGCCAGCCTGGCCGTCGTTGCGCCCGGTATCGCTGAAGCACTGCTGGCAACGGCGCTGGGGCTGTTTGCAGCAATTCCCGCGGTGATGATCTTCAACAAGTTTGCCCGTGACATTAACGGCTTTGTCGGTTCGCTGGACAATTTCTCGGCAGAGATGATCGCCGGCGTCTCACGTCAGCTGGATGAAGGTCGCTGATATGGGCATCCAGCTGAACTCCGGGCCGCTGGTGAAGCGGCACAACTACCAGCAGAACGCCGAGATGAACATCACACCCTTTGTCGATGTGATGCTGGTTTTGCTGATTATCTTCATGGTCGCAGCGCCTCTGGCGACGGTGGACGTCCCGGTTGATTTGCCAAGCAACGCCGCAACACCGAATCCGCCACCGGACGAGCCGGTTTATGTCAGCGTGCAGGCCGACGGCATGCTGTTCGTGCAAGAGCAGCCGGTAGTACTGGTCGACCTTGCCGCCGGTGTCAACCAGCTGACCGGCGGGGATGTGCGAACGCGCCTGTTTCTGCGTGGTGACAAGGCGGTGGAATACGGAACCCTCATGCAGGTCATGAATACATTGCAGAAGGCCGGATACGGACAGATCAGTCTGGTCGCCTCGGAAGAACTGGAGCCCTGATGAGCGCCTACCGAGAACGCAGTAGCTGGCCGTTCCGGATACTGGTGGCAATCGTTGCCCTGGGCCTGCATATCGGACTGCTGGCGTGGTTGCAGAGCGCGGAGTTCCGCCACCAGGCACTGCCGGCCGGCCCGGATGTGGTGGCTGTTGATCTTTACGTGCCACCGCCGCCGGAGCCAGAACCTGAACCCGAGCCGGAACCCGAGCCCGAGCCACCAGCCCCCGAGCCGGAGCCGCAACCCGAGCCGCCAAAACCGACCGTTCGCAGGCCGCCCCCGGCGCCCGCAACACCGCCGACGCCCCGCGGCCCGCCGGTTCACAGCTTTGGTGCCAATCAGCAATGGGCAGCACCACCGACGCCGCCACCGGCAGCCACCAGCACACGCGGGAGAATGGCACCGTCCGGCTATGCCAACACGGTTAAGGGGCGAGTAACGGCCAACCTGCAGCGGCCCGAGGGCGCTGTTTACAAGCCGCCGCCAGGCTATCGGGGCGACCCCAACGACTTCAAGCGGCAATGCTACATCCCCTACGAAATCACGGTGGATGGTGCAGGCCAGATGGTCGGGTTCGAGATCGACCCCTGTGGCGATGCATTGCTGGATCAGGCTGCGCGTGAGGCCATCAGGCGTTCGGGTCCGTTTCCTCCACCACCCGCTGGCGGAGAAGGGCGCTACACCATTTACGGCACAGCCATCTTTTTGGACTGAATACGGAGTACTGGCATGTTTACCCCCACGCGTATTGTGTTGGTCTCAAGTGTGATCTTGCTGACGGCCTGTGCCAGTGCACCGGTGCCGCCGAAACCCAAACCGGATCTGACACCCCGCCTGTCAGCTTTGCCGGATGCCGGAAGGGCAGGCTTTGATTGCAGCGGTGCCTTGCCGGAAGTGCATCGGCAGATCTGCGCCAGCGACAGCCTGGCGGCCCGGGATCGGCAGTTGACCGAGTTGCTGCACCAGCGTGTAAACGCACTGGATCTTCCCGGTGCGCTGCTGCTGGAGGCCAATCATCGTCAGTGGCAACTGTCGCGTGCCGGAGCCTGTGGCCTGGGAACCGAGGCTGGCACCGCATTGCAACCAGATGCGACAGCGCAAGCGTGCCTGGACGCCCTGTATCGCCAGCGCATCAATGAGCTGCGTAACTGGCCAGCGCCACCTCAGGTTACGTCATCACAGCGCCATGCCTGGTCCACCTATGCCGAGTTCAGAGTGGCTGAGGAGCTCAGGCCCGGATTCTGCGGCGCCATCGGCGCGGCCCTTAACCGCTCGTTGGCAGCAAACGGCGAAGCAGACATTACCGTACTGTCCGGCGCCACCTTGCTGGCCGGCAGCCGCAATGGGGATCGCGAAGCCAGCGTCGGCGGCCACCGTTACCGGGTGGAACTCTACAACCCGGGTCTGTACGCCGGCTACCAGCAACGGGCACGGGGGCTGCTGATTGATGACCGGGTCGTCATGGATCATCGGACCATGCCCGCCTGGATTGCCAAGCAACCGGGTTACGGCGGTCGGGCCAACGCATCCTCGTCACAAACCGGGGATTACGGTAGCATCGACTTGTTCAGCTATCAGGGCGAGCCGCTGGCACTGGTCAATGAAACCTGGGGCTTCTACTCGCCGGCTGCGCGTGGTGAGTCGGCCTATGCCGGCGTTTACGCACTGGGTGGTGATATCAAGCCACTGTGCCTGTTCCAGAGCTATCTCACACCGCCGCGTACAGACAACCTGCGCGGATTACCCACCTACGCACAGCTCAACAGTGCGCTCGAGCAACTCGCAGATGACCCGCTGCCGGGCTATGCCCAGAGCGAACGCCGCGACCTGTTTCAGCGCTGGAAAGAGCGTCAGTGGACCCTTCTCAATCTGCCGTTGCTGGGTGTTGACGAATACCAGCGCAGTGGTCGCCAGGGCGCCATCGCTGCCCGCAACGATGCCGCAATGGAGAAGTTCTTCCTCTGGTCCGAGCGTAATATCGGCAACAAGCAACGCTACCGTCGGTTGATGCCGATGCTGGCTCCGGCGCATCAGGAGCTGCAGGCGATGTTTGTCGGTCAGGGACTGACGGCAGCAGAGGCCGGCATCGCCGCCGACCTGCTGTTCCACGAGACCTTTGCCCGCAGCATGGAGAACTTGGAACTGCCGGAGCAGGCGCCTGCGCTGCCAGCGGAACCTTTTGCACGCTATCAGGCGCGTTATGCGATCGCCCCTCAACCCGGCGCGCTTGAGCAAGGCAGGCAGTTTGCCACGCTGCACAGCGTCGTACTCAATGGTGCGCCGCTGAATGTGGTGTCCGATTTTATTGCCTATGAAACCGAGATGCTGGGCGAAAATCGGGGGATCGGTCCTGATGGTGACACCGCACTGATGGCTGCCGTTGCGACCCCGGATGCTGTATCGCTGTTGCTGCAGCGCGGATTTGACGTTAATGCACGCAACCAGTGGGGGCGAACCGCGCTGATGGCTGCAGCCCAGAACGGGCAGAGTGAATCGGTACGCAGATTGCTGGCAGCCGGGGCCGACCTGTATGCCGAAACACGCGCTGTAGAAAATGCCGGTGTTGGTGGTCCGGATCGACAAGAAGCGGCCACCGGTCGACAGACCGCATTGCTACTCGCCGCAGCCAGCGGCGACGAGGCGACCATCAGAGCGCTGATGGATGCCGGTGCCATGCGTCAGGCCTGGCGTGGTTACGACCAGGCCATCTGCCGGGCAGTATCAACCAACGAATCGCTGACAACCGTTCAGCGCGATAGCTTCAAGGCTTCCGAACTGTGCGCCTCGACTTACGCACCCCTGCCTGTCAGTGCCCAGAAGCCGATTGATATACGCGCCGGCGATGAACTGATTATCCGTGAAGACGGTCAGAGTTATCCGATCCAGCTGATTCGTCGACCTGCAATGACATTGTTCGGTAGACCGACTGAAATGCCGCCGGCGGATCTGACCGAAGACATCGGCCCTATGGCGATCAACGTTGCCACGACTGCAACCCGGCGTGCGAAGGTCCGGGTGACTGGACCGCTGAATCTGCTGTTCGACGATCTTGGCGGCAATTCGCCTGATCTGCTGCGCTTCCAGGTCAGTTTCCCTGTCAGCGGCTCGCCGGTACCTCAAGCGGGATATCGTGTCTCGCAACAACCGGAGCAGCAGGTATTGAGCCTGGATTTCGACCCGCAGCGTCATCAGGTCGAGGCTGCATGGCGGGCGCTCTACAGCGCGGCCTATACTCAGGGTCTGAATCCGGCCAAAACCGGCTATGTCGTGATCGATAACCGAGGCGTGCGCCGCGTCAGTTACCAACTGGTTGTAAGCGATCAGTACGAGGAGCAAAACCCCTAGCCGTGGGCCGGTACAGGGCAGGGCGGCTACATTGAACGGGATACCTTCATGTTACGACTGTTCTGCCTGATGATCACAGCCTGTCTGATGACAGGCTGTGCGACTGCCGGCATGTCTCACAGCGAGCTGCCGACCTATTATCTGCCCGCGGACACATCAACCAAGCTGGGTCGCTATCTGGCAAAGCAACGCTCTACGGACCCGACGCAGTCCGGATTCATCCTCCTGCATGACGGTGCAGATGCACTCGCTGCGCGGATTCGGCTGATTGACATGGCCGAGCACAGCCTGGATATCCAGTACTACATCTATAACACCGATATTACCGGAGGGCTGATCACTGAGCGGCTGATGGCCGCGGCTGATCGCGGTGTACGAGTACGTCTGCTGATAGATGACGTCGGTGCCAACGTCGATGATGTCGGTATTGCTACCGTGGGCCTGCATCCCAATATCGACGTGCGCCTGTACAACCCGGTCAGCCTGCGCAGCAACTGGATGAAGCTGCTGGGCAAGGTAATCGAGTTCGGCCGCATCAACTACCGCATGCACAACAAGCTGATGGTTGCCGATAGCACAGCGCTGATCACCGGCGGGCGCAATATCGGTGATGAGTACTTTTCTCTAACCGATATCGACTTTCAGGACGTCGATGTCATCGCCATCGGCCCGATCGCCGAAAGCGCAGCTGACAGTTTTGACAACTACTGGAACAGCGGTATCGCCATACCGATCACAATGATGACTGGCGAGCGCACGGCAGAGGAACTTGCCGGAATGCGCGCAAAGCTCGGATCAGCGACGCGCCAGGCTGCGCGCAATCCCTACATAAGGGCGGTTGCAGAGTCGCGTTTCCTCAGTGATCTCGGTGGCAACGCCCTCTCATGGCATTGGGGCCAAGCGAGCTGGCTTTACGATGACCCGTCCAAGTCAGATCCCCGCGGCGACGGCAAGGAGATTGCCTACCTTGGCGGCAGCCTGATCGAGCCGATCAGGCAAACCGAAGAGGAGCTGCTGCTGACGTCCGCCTATTTTATCCCACGCACAGGCGGAGAACGGCTGCTTCTGGGGCTGGTTGAGCGTGGCGTTGATGTCTCGGTACTGACCAACTCGCTGGCAACCACAGATGTACTGGCGGTACACAGTGGTTACGTCAAATCGCGTCGTCCGCTGCTCGAAGGTGGCGTCAGGCTCTGGGAGCTGAGACCGATTGCCGGACAGCAGGAAAGGGCCAGCCCATTCCTGGGTGAATCACTTGCCAGCCTGCACGCGAAAACCTTTGTGTTTGACCGCCAGGCAACTTTTATTGGCTCGGTGAACCTGGATCCGCGATCCATCAAAATCAATACCGAGGCAGGCGTCTACATCGAGAATCCCGAGTTGGCGCAGGAGATGGTCGAGCTGTTCGAGCGCTGGACCTCGGACGACTACGCCTTCAGGGTCGAACTGGATCGCCGGGGTGATCTGCGCTGGAGGGCCGAGGGACGAACCTGGGAAGCCGAACCTGATGCCAGCCGATTCCGTCGATTCATGAGCTGGAGCCTGGGCTGGCTGCCCTTGTCCGGACAGCTATAAGCAAGTCATGCGAGACCTGACAGCCAGCGCCGGGCAGCAGCAAGGTACAGACCTGCACAGCGCTTTACCTCGCTGGCATCACAGTGCTCTACCGCCCGATGCAGGGATTCCAGCGGGTCGGCAACCGGCGCAGCTGGAGAACCAAGTTGCAACAGATCGCTCTCCAGCTGATAACTGAGGTCCTCCAGGAGGCTGAGCGCGCTCTGGTCCAGCGGCTGCTCCAGCAATTGCTGTAGTGACAGGGTGTGCGCCTGGAGCTGCAAGACAGCAGGGTGACCGCTCGCGCCGGAAATCGTACCGGCGCCGGCCAGAGCTCCGGGCGCCATCATGCTGACCGTCAGACTTACTGGAACCAGATACATTTTCATGGCAAATCTCGCAAATGATATTCAATCTCATTTGGATTCTAGCCGGAATTTCCATGAAAGCAATAGCGCTGCAGCAGTTTCCTTGATTTAGAGCAAGGGGCTGAGGAAGAACATAAGGCGTTCCAGCACACGCGCCCCACGCGAACGCTGCCGCCATTGCGCCAATTCAAGCTCAACGCTATCCGATATATAGCCGTCCAGCAGGCGTTTGATGACAGCGCAACCTTCTGGCGAAAAAAGCGGGACTGTGAGTTCAAAGTTGAGTTGGAGGCTGCGGATGTCCAGATTCACGCTGCCAACCAGCGCAAGCTGGCCATCCATCAGCATTGCCTTGGTGTGAAGCAGCCCGCCGCGAAACAGATAAATTGATCCACCTGCTTCGAGAAAACGCTCATAGTAAGCGCGGCTGGCCCAGCCAACCAGATGCGAGTCATTGCGCTCGGGTACCAGCACCTTGACCCGCACACCACGCCGCGCAGCCTGGCAGAGCGCGTCAAATATCGCCTCTGATGGTACGAAGTAGGGCGTACTGATGGTGATACTTTCATTGGCGCGATAGATGCTGGACAGTACCGCCTGGGTGATCAGATCTTCGCCCATGCCCGGACCTGACGGCAGAATGGACAGCCATTTATAGCAGGTTGGCGGGCTGGGCGGCGCAGGGGCCAGACGACGGATACCGGTCTCGACCTCCCAGTCCCAGGCAAATACCTTGTCCAGACCTCGTGCTGCAGGGCCATCCAGCCGCAGCATGATATCGACCCACTGTCCTACATTGGCCTCCTTCTTGAAATGCGATGGGTCAGCCATATTCATCGAGCCGGTATAGGCAATATGCCCGTCGATGACAACCAGCTTGCGGTGCAGACGCAGGTCGACGCGCTGCGCCAGTGCCCGCCAGAGTCGCACCGGCAGGGCCGGCACCACTTCGATTCCGGCATCGATGAAACGCTTGCGCCAGCGCGAGCGAAAGAAAGGGCGACTGCCGGCGTGATCGATCAGCAGGGAAACCTGAACTCCGCGTCCGGCGGCGTCGATCAGCGCTTCGCTCAAGGTGTCGATGCGCCCTCCGGGAAACCAGATATAGGTTTCCAGGTGAATACTGCTTTTGGCCTCACGCACATCCTGACACAGGCGATCGAAGATCTGCTCGGGCGTCTCCAGCAAGTCCATTTGCTGGTAGCCCAGCGCGCCAATGCCGAGGCGTGTCTCGATCAGTTGGCGAATCCCCTGCACCAGCTGCCCGCCGGGCAAGGGGGCCTTTTGGGTTTTGAAGTCCTCTGCAATGCTGGCGAGAAAGGGTTCCAGCATCGCCTCGGCCCGACGCGCACGTTGACGGCCAAGGTTGAGTTCACCCAGCATCAGATAGAGCAGGGCGCCCACAAACGGCAGGATATAGATAACCAGCAGCCAGGATAGCGTCACGCTGACCGGATTGCGGCGGCCAATGACCCGAAAGGTGACCACGGCGGTAAAAAGCCAGTAGAGTACCGCCAGGGCGATGCCGATGATGTGTTCGATGTAGCTCATGCGGATTGAACAGAGTACCTGTCCAGACGTCCAATGCAGCAATCTAGCAGGATTTACCCGCACCGTTAAGAACAAGCCGCCGCGAGATCTTCACCGCATGTTGCCATTTTCCTTTGTTGACCGCCTGCGTTATCTGGTCGAACGTCAGTTCATCAAGGGCGCGCACTATCAGTTGCTGGTGGTCGCTGCCTTCATTGCCCTTATCTCCCTGATTGGCGGCTGGCTGGTCTGGCCAACCGGCGGGGAGGCCAGTCTTGCTGACTCGGTCTGGTGGGCATTTCTGCGGCTGACGGATCCGGGTTATCTCGGCGATGACGAGGGCACCTGGCGGCGCATCGTTTCCACGGTATTGACGCTCAGCGGCTATGTTGTCTTTCTCGGCGCGCTGGTGGCGATCATGACGCGCTGGCTGATTGCGATGATGGTGAAGCTTGAACAGGGACTCACGCCTGTCACCGTCAGCGGCCACATTGTCATCCTCGGTTGGACCAACCGCACCATCCCGCTCGTACAGGAGATCCTGGACGTTAATGGTGGGATTCAGCGCCTGCTCAAGGCGCGCCTGACCAAACGCCTTCGTCTGGTCATTTTGGCTGAGGACGTTACGGCAGAGCATGTCCATGAGCTGCGCGCAGTCCCGCTGATTCGCAAGCACATGGGCAACATCATTCTGCGCTCGGGCACCGCCCTGCAGCCTGAAGACCTGGATCGCGCCGCCTGCCTGCAAGCGGCGGTCGTCCTTATTCCCGGACGCAATCAGACCGCCGGCTCACTGGTCGGCAGCGATGTGGAGGCTATCAAGGCACTGCTTACCTTGCAGGCGCAGGCCCACCAGCGCGGAGTAACGCCACCCTACGTCGTTGCCGAGGTTGATGACAGTCGCAAGATGGCGGTCATGCAGCGCGCCTACTCCGGCCCGCTGGAGGTGCTCGCCAGCGAGGCTCTGGTCAGTCGCCTGTTTGCTCAATCGATCATTCATCCCGGGCTGCCGGAGGTGTTTGGCGAAGTGATGACGGTGCATGAGGGTAACGAGTTTTATATCCGGTCTACCGATAACTGCGTAGGACAGACCCTGGCCGACATAGGCAGCCGTACACCTGATGCCATCGTGTGCGGCCTCATGCGCCCGGATGGCGATCGCTGGCGAACCTGGCTGAACGCACCGACTGGAGAAACGATCAGGAGCGGAGACAAGCTGGTGATGCTGGCTCGCGCCTACGAGCATGCTGCGCCACAGGGGGAACAGGTCGAAGTCAGCATGCGCCCGTTGCAACGTCCGGCATCCGGTCCGTCACGTCCAGTCAGCACGGGTGGCATGCGCAGACTGCTGGTGCTCGGCTGGAACCGGCGTGTCCCGGCGTTGATCCACGAGCTTGCAGGGTATCGGGAGTATCGCTTCGATGTGCACAATGTTGCCGTGGTCAACGCAGACGAGCGGGCCGGCATGATCAGCAGCTACAGCCCAGCGACAGCCCGTGTCGACTGCCAGTTTACAGAGGCGGATTACATGGTCGAAGGGGCGCTGGATCAGTTGATGACGCAGCGTTTCGACAGCATCATCCTGGTGTCGTCCGATCGTCTGGACAGTGGAGAGGAAGCGGATGCCCGCGCCATGGTCGGTTATCTGATTGTCGACGAGCTGCTGCGCCAGCGTGCCATCCGTCCGCAGATTCTGCTCGAGTTGAGCGACCCGGCCAACGAAAGCCTGGTTGTGCGCAAGCGCGGCGAGACTATCGTCAGCCCCATGATTCTGAGTCACCTGATGGCACAGATAGCACAGCGCCGTGAGCTCGGGCTGATGTTCGAGGAGTTGCTGACCACCGGTGGCCCGGAGCTGGTGTTCCTCGATCCGCGGCATTATCCGATGCAGAGTGTTACCACCTTCGCTGACCTTGAAGCGATCGTCGCACTGCACGGGGATACTGCGCTGGGCGTGTTTCGCCTCAAGGCCGATGAGCAGGGCAGACGGCTGCAGCTGAATCCGCAGCGTGACAAGCCTCTGCGGCTGGCCGAAGGCGACCAGCTGGTAGTTTTGACCACCTTGCCCCCAGGCGACCTGGCAGGCCGCTGAACACCTGACGGCTAGAGGCAGTTTTCCGGTTTGGGCAGTCCGGCGATCTTGCTGCCCAACTTTGCCGGGCTGCCTGGAAACAGCGTCAGCAAATACATACTGTTGCCCTTGTCCTTACCCAGTTCCTGGCCAACAAACTTGACCAGCGGACGCATCGCCGGTGAGAGCTGAAAGGTCTGGTAAAAGCGGCGCAGCAGAAGGATGACTTCCATATGCGCGGGGGTCAGCTCAATACCTTCGCGCAGGGCCAGTTCATGTGCGACGGCTTCGGACCAATCGCCAAGCGATACCAGGAAGCCTTCCTTGTCGATCGCAATGTCGCGGCCATCTGCATGGATAGTCTGTGTCACCAGCTCAGTACCTTGTCATACCGGGTGCATAGCTCGACCATACCCGGATAGTCGATCAGACTCACTCGCTGCGGCAGGTCATCTATCGCCAGGCCGCGGGCCAGAACGTCGGACTCCAGAGCAAACAACCTGATGCTGGCCGGTAACAATTGCATGGCGTTAACCGCGCTGGTGCGAGGCAGCAGCGCATAGACAGCATCCTCGATCAGCAGCAACCCTTGCTCCGGCCCGATAACCCGCAGGCTGGTGGCAAAATGGGTGTCATCCTGGGAGGCATGGCGCAGCAGGTGCAGAAGTGTTGACCTCATAAGGCTACCACCTGGTCGTGATGCTCCAGCAAGGTCGCGATCTCGGCACTGTCAACGGCCTTGCAGTTGATGATGAATCGCCCCGGCTGCAGGCCGCGCTCGGCAAGCGAATGCTGGCACACGAACAGGTCTTCCACACCAAACATCGGTAAGGCCTGAAGGTTGGATGCAACCGGCTTTTGCTCAATCAGTGTGGACTCTTGCCCCGGCAGCAACTGCAGAACGCCGGCGTCCATGAACAACATGCTCACCGGCACGCCGAAAGCCGCAGCAGCAAGTGCCAGGTCCAATGCTTCCCGGGCGGCGATCGATGTCGGCGGCTGGCGACTGATGACCAGCAGGCTTTTCAGATCAGGTTCCAAAGGTCACCGCCCGGTCTGCCGTCTGCAGCGCATCGACCCATTGCCCCAACCCGGAAAGAACCCAGGGTTCTCCGGTATTCGCCGTTGGCCGCTCCCAGCGATCTGCTTCGGCGGCATCCAGTATCCCTCGACGCAGGGCGGCGGCGATGCAGACGACTGCATCGAGGCCATTCTCGTTGATAAAGGCCTTCCAGCGCCGCGCCAGATCGCACTCGTCCTGCGGCTGCACGCCTAGCGTGGAAGCAAGGTGTACCGCGTCACGGTAAAAAAACAGTCGACTGATCTGGTGGCCGCCGGCCAACACAGCCTCGGCAAACATCAGAGCACTGCGTGCGGCAGGATCCTGCGGACCAGCCAGCAAGGCAATCGCAAACTTCATGGTTTCACGCTCATAAACAAAATGGCCCGCCTTGAAGGCGGGCCATTGAGTATAACGCAGCGGGTTTGTTCAGTCGTCGCTGAAGATACCCAGCAACTGCAGCAGACTGAGGAACAGGTTGTAAATCGAGACGAACAGGGTAATGGTCGCCATGATGTAATTATCTTCACCACCATGAATGATGGAGCTGGTCTGATACAGGATGACCGCCGAAGAGAACAGGACGAACCCGGCGGAAATCGCCAGTTGCAGACCGCTGATCTGGATAAAGAAACTGGCAACCACTGCGCACATCAGAACGATACAGCCCGCCATGATGAAGCCTGACAGGAAACTGAAGTCCTTGCGGCTGAGGATCGCGTAGGCGGACAGGCCAAAGAAGACCACCGCAGTCATGCCCAGTGCCATGGATACCAGCTGGCCGCCATTCGGCAACGACAGATAGGCGTTCAGAATTGGACCAAGGGTATAGCCAAGGAAGCCGGTAAAGGCAAAGGTGCTGACCAGTCCCCAGCCGGAGTTACGCAGTTTGGTAGTCAGAAAGAGCAGGCCGTAGAAGCCGACCAGAGTCACAATGATGCCGGGGTACGGCAAATTGAGGCTCATGGACACGAAGGCCACCACGGCGCTGAACGCCAGCGTCATGGCCAGCAGCGAATAGGTGTTGCGGAACAGCTTGCTGACTTCCGCTTCGCTGACGCCAGCATGTTGAAGGGTCGTATTGTGTTCCTGCATGTTCATGTACAGCTCCTGTATCGGAAATCGAAAATCCGTTGGTAGACCCTGATCATACGGCTTGATCACAGCAAATCAAGCCGCCGAAAGCGTCCAACTATTACCATTCATGTGAAAATCGCCACAAACGGGGTATCCCTCACTTTGCCCTGGCGCGGTTCATGACGGCGTCCAGCATGCTCAGCAGTTTCTTTTCATCAACCGGCTTGTCGAGCCAGGCCAGGAACTCGTCAACCTGACTGTGCATCAGTCGTTGTCCCTCGTCGCAGTAGGCGGAAACAACCAGAATCGGCATGTGTGCCAGCGCTGCCTGCGCCCGAACCTCACGAATCAGGTTGAGGCCATGTCCGTCCTGCAAGCGTAAATCCGTCACCATTGCGTCGTAGTGCGTTTCCTGCAGTTGCTGTTGAGCGCCTTTCAACGTAACACTGGTTGTTGGCAGATAGCCGGCCTTTCGCAGTACCAGTGCAATGAAGTCTGCGATCATCGGGTCATCATCAACCACCAGAACGCTGGGTGTCTGCACCTGCGCAGTCGCCTCGGCCTGCGCCTCAGCCTGCGCCTCAATCGGCAAGCTCAACCAGAACGTGGCGCCGTTCGGTGGCTCAGAGTCAAAACCGACGCAGCCATCCATTTGCGCCATCAACTCTCGCGAGATGGCGAGCCCCAGGCCAGTACCTTCTTGTTTGCGCTTGTCTGAACCATCAGCCTGGGCGAACTTTGCAAACACCTGATCCCGGAACTCGGCCGGAATGCCTTCACCCTGATCGGTAACGCTTACCCGCACGGTATCCTGATCGGTTACTACATCGATCACGACCTGCGAACCCTGCGGAGAGAACTTGATGGCGTTGGACAGATAGATGTTCAGCACCTGGTGCAATCTCATGCTGTCGACCCGAACCAAAATGTCATGGCAGCCATGGGACACCAGATTTACTCCACGGCTTTGGGCATAGGCCTGATTGGCTGCAAGAGCCTCGTCTATCAGTTCTTTCAAACTGCAAGTGCGAAGCTCGAACTTCATTTTGCCTGCAGCGAGCTTCTCCATATCCAGCAGGTCGTTGATCAGGTGGTTCAGGCGCTGGCTATTGCTCTCTGCAATTTCCAGCATTTTACGCATGGGCGCAGGCACCTCACCGAGCGAGCCGCTGTTGACGATCGCCAGCGCACCAGAAATGGAGGTAAGCGGGGTACGCAGTTCGTGACTGACGGTGGAAACGAACTGGCTTTTCATCTGCTCGACCCGCTTCTGCTCGGTCATGTCCAGCATTGTTCCACTTGCGCGTACAGCCAAGCCGCTTTCATCTCTCTGGATCGCGCCACGGAGCAGGACCGGAACTCGATGGCCAGCTTGATGACTCAGTGAAGTTTCAATCGAGAACGCCGATTGGTCCGACTGCAATGCCTCACGCAACAGCTTTATCAGTTTGTGCCGCTCTTCCGGAGCCACCAGAGCCTGCCAGCGATGCAGCGACTGAAAATCGGAGGTAGGAGGGTAGCCGAGCATTTCCCAGGCGCGCTGGGAGGCAATGAAGCGCATGTCATTCAGATAGATATCCCACCAGCCATCATTACTGCCCTTGAGCACAAGGCGCTGGCGCTCCTCGCTTTGACGCAGCGCGGCATTACTGCTGCGCAGTTGCTGGGTCATTGCGTGAGCCAATAGCTCCGCCTGATCGCGGCGCAGGACGAGGAGGGTAGCCATCAGAAACAGCAACAGACTGATACCCAGCCCGGCAAAAGGTACCCAGCCACTGTTGTTGTAACGATCATCAAACTCGGGCGTACTCTCAAACTCCAATTGCCAGTCGCGCCCGTAGAGGCTCAGCTGCACGGTACGCGTCAGAGCGGGAGAGGTGGTCGTATCGTCGATATCGGAGAACAGGGTCGGGTTGTCGAGCCCGGCGGCGGTGTCGATCAGCCGGTAGCCAACCCCCGGCGTCAACGATCCGAGAATACCGGCGAGCAGGTCACCCATACGATACGGGCTGTAAACGAAGCCCCTCAATGCCGCCAGCCGCTCTTCGGTTGTCGAGACCGGCAAACCGCCATAATAGACCGGCACATACATCAGAATCCCGGCCTGAACGACGCCGTGGGTTTCCTGCAACAGCTTGACCGGCCCGGTTACCCAGGACTTCCCCGATTCTGCTGCTGCCTGCATGGCAGCCTGACGGGTGGGTTCGGAATACATGTCGTAGCCGAACGCGGCGAGATTCCGGCCCTCGAACGGCTCGAGGTACACGATAGAGGTATAAAGAGGGCGTTCCCCCTCAGGGTGAACGCGGAAGTCGGGAAAGCCCTCGGCACGAACTTGCCGTTCGAATGGCTCAAGCAGGCCGGGGCGTATGGCCTGAGCAAAACCCACCCCGAGAATACCCGGGTAATTGTCCGCCAGCTGGAGACGTTCGACCAGTATGCGCCACTTGTAGCGGTCGACCTCACCGGCAGCATCAAACAAGCCCGCGCCACCGAGCAGAATCTGCTCGTGATCAATCATGCGCTTATGTATCGCTGAGGTGATGTCGTCGGTAATCAGGACAAACTCACGATGCGCCGCACGCTCCTCACGGTCGACCAGATAGGACCAGATAAACAGGGTCGCAAGTACACCAATCCCGAGAACTAGCCACGACAGCGCATTCTGACGGCTGAAAGCAGCATTTGAGACGCCAACACGGGCTTGTTGTTGCTTGAGTTCAGTCATCCATGTATCCGGTGAAGAGTGGGACTCGCCCAATTTGGCTGTGCAAAGCATAATGGGTTAGATTCCTGCCTGCATAGCGTCAGGTCAGCCAAACCGCCTGAGACAAACCTTTCGGCAACATAGTCGCCACAAAGCGTGATAAATCGGCGCCTTTTTATTGGCGCCACACAACTTCCAAGAGTAGGTTATCACCTGAACCTCATCAGAGCGTTCAGCGTGACGGCATGTGCGCAAAATCAGCTCGCGGGTGCATTCACGCGCCCCCGCTAACCAGCAGCCTGGAGCTGCAGATCGGGAAACATTGACCATGGAAACGGCAGCTATAGAAAAAGGTGAAGGGGAGGCATTCTCTCTGCGCATGCGTGAACGCCAACACCGGCGACTGCGTCTGGTATCACATCTGGTCATCCTGATCTTGCTTGCAGTCGAAACTCGCGCGCTGTTGACTGGCGAATACGTCGCAGCAGCCCTGGTAGCGATCATCTTGAGCAGTATCCTGCTGACTCTCAGACTCAACGCAAAACCCGGCCCGGATTACGCTGCAGCCTTCGCACTGGTATCGCTTACCGCGCTGCTGGGATACTCGATGTGGTCCAACCAGGGCCTCTACAGCGGCGCGCTCATCGCCTTTCCGACCATCCTTGTCATTGCCGGCCTGATTACATCAGAACGTCTGTTCTGGGGCCTGCTGACGCTAATGCTGATCACCGTGGCGGTGATCAGCATAGCTGCAGCCCTCGGTTATCACTCTTTTCACCCCTTGCCGATGGGGCTCCAGCGCTGGATGGTGGTGAGCAGCATTCTGCTGCTGTCAGCCGGCACCATAGTCTGGCTGATGAGAGAGATGCGCTGTATGCAGCGCTCGCTGGAATCGGAGGTAAAGCGGCTGCGCTGCTCCCAGGCCAAGCTTACCCATCTGGCAGGCCACGACGCCCTGACCGGACTGAGCAACCGGGCATCGTTCAACAGTCACGTTGCACGGATGATCGAAATGGCCGGCCAGCGTAAAGGCTGCATTGCGGTGCTTTATCTGGACATCGACAACTTCAAGACCATCAGCGACTCACTTGGCCACTCAGCGGGGGACGAGCTGATACAGGCAATAGCCTCGCGCCTCCGGCAGGTAGTGCGGGATGCCGATGCCCTCAGCCGGCACGGCGCAGACGAGTTTGTCTCGGCGAGTGGGTACTCGGCCAAGCCTGTCAAGAAGCGGCACGCTGGCAGACCGAGGGGCTTAAAGGTCTGGGCGTATCAGTCAATCTGTCGGCGGTACAGCTGCGGCGGAACAACCTTGAGTCGGTTGTGGCCGACGCGCTGGCCAGCACCGGTCTGGGCGCAGCAATGCTGGAACTGGAGCTGACTGAATCCATGCTGCTGGAGAAGTCGGATCAATTCCTGCAGCTGCTGCGCAGCCTCAAGCAGATGGGCGTAAAGCTCGCCATTGACGACTTTGGCACCGGATATTCGAATCTGTCGTATCTGCAGCGCTTTCAGGTCGACCGGCTCAAGATCGACAAATCCTTTGTCAGTCATATTGGTAGCAACGAACAAAACCGCGCCATCGTTACAGCAGTGATCCAGATGGCGCACAGCCTCAAGCTGGAAGTAACTGCCGAGGGGATTGAGCATCAACTGGTGCAACGCATCCTCACGTCGCTGGGTTGTGATCATGCGCAGGGCTATCTGTTTTCAAGACCCGTGGAAGCGGACCGGTTTCTCGAATTTGCCAAGGCTCACAGCAGCATCGCCTAGGTTGGACGCCTGGAAGATTCGATGCTGGCAGTACTGGTAGCGCTCGCAATCATCACTTCGCATAATATATATTATGTTAAATAGCGTATTACGATTAACGCGTAATGAACGCGCTGGTCAGAATGCCCGCCACCCGCACCACTGTGCTCGACTTGTTCCGCGACCGACTTACCGAGCAACCAAACACAGATCGCCCTCTGGCGGCGTTGCAGTTTGAGCTTGCAGCAGCCTCCTGACTAGCACGATATTCTCCTGATTGTCGGGCTCATCGCGCATCGCAATGACCAGCGGCTCTTCGAATAGCATCCTGGCAACCCGCACATCATCTATTCCATGTCTGATAGCCAGATACTCCATCACTGTCGGGTCCGACACAGCCAGATGGAATCGCCCCATGCTCAACATCTTCAGCAATGACAGCTCACTGCTGGCTCCACGGTCAATGCTGTCAGGAAAACGCTGCAGCAATGATTGAAATCGCTCCGGATAGATGTAGCTTTTAACAATACCGATACGGTGGCTGGCAAAAGCCTCATCAATCTCGTCAACCTGGACATCGCTATCGGCCATCGCCATCAGCGCCAGATGTGATGGCGTTACCTCGCCTGAGGAAACGAAGCCATCTCCCACCTCTATCGGCCAGGCAGGGAAAAAACCGAGATAGCCTGGCTGATGCGCGATCTGCTGGGCCCGCCGCCAGGGATAAAACTCGACCTGCAGGTCAATGTTGCACTGGCCGAGAATGGTTCGCAGATGCTGGATGGCATTACCGCCATGGACCATAGAGGACCCGGTATAAGGCTCCCAATCAAGTGCGGTGATTTTAAGCGCGCGTTGCACCGCCGCCCGCTCATCTGCGGCGAGCACCGGTGATGAGGCCGTGACTGCCAGAATCAGCGGAATATAAAGCCAGGTGCGCAGGTTCAAGCGATAGCTCCAATATCAGCCGCTTACCAATATCTGCAGCATAGCAGCAGATGCGATATCAAGGATGGCTGGCCAACGCGTCTCGCAACCAGTTCCCGGCTGGCCCCAAGGGTCGCTTGCGAGACCAGACAACCTCCAGCGCCTGGAATCTTGGCCAGTCTGGCAGCGTCAACTCGACCAGCTTGTCGGCGGCATAGGCATCAACGAGCCACCGTGGCAGTACCGCCCAGCCAAAACCCATAACCGCAAGATCCAGCAAAATAAGATAGTTGGGGGCAGACCAGCTGCGAATCTGGCTGACTGGCTGCCACTCCGGCCCCTGGGCAGATCCGCTCAAGGTATTCAATCCAAGGTGTCGCCACTGCGCGAGCTGGCTCGATTCAATGTCCCCCTGCTGCACCAGCGGGTGCCCGGGGCTTGCATAAACGGCGAACTCGGCCCGTTCGGCGACCGGCGCGCGGCCTATTTCCGGCAGGAGCTGGCCCTCAACCGGCAACAGTCCCAACGTGGCACGGCCACTGCTTATGAGGCTGATAATGTCGGCATTTTCGGCAAATATGCATTCGAACTCCAGCTCTGGAAAGCGTTCGGCCAGCTGCATGATCCGACTCTTGAAATGCTCCGACTGATAGGCATCGGACAGTACCAGCGTCAGCCGTGACTCCAGCCCGCCGGCCAGCGCACTGGCAGTACGCTGCAGTCGGTCAGACGCCGACAGCACTTCCTCTACCCTGCCCAGTAAAGCCTGCCCTGCAGCGGACAGGACGGGCGACTTTCCGGTTCTGTCAAACAGGATCAGCCCCAGATCAATCTCCAGCCGTTAAATCGCTTCGCTGACAGTTGACTGGCTTTTGCCCAATTGGCGCGCGGCGGCACTGAAACTGCCAAGGCTGGCAGCGTGGGCGAAGGCTTCGAGTGATTCAGGAGACAGCTTCATATCGGATTCACCGATGGATTCTAACTTCGTCCATCAGGTTAAACCTATGAGAATGCATCTGTCGAATAACCGGAGAGTTTTCATGACCGCGAATGTTGCCGATGGTGGAATGTCTCTGCGCGAGCGCATGCTCCACGCAGGACTCTTTGAGCTGATTGCAGTCATGGTGTTTGCACCGCTGATAACCTGGGTAACGGGCAAGCCGCTGCACCAGGGCGGCGCGTTGACGCTGACGCTTTCATGCATCGCGATGTTGTGGAATATGGTATTTACCGCCGCGTTTCAACGCATCGAGCGCCAGCGCGGCTGGCGCCGAACCCTGAGGGTCCGGCTTCTGCATGCCGGCCTGTTTGAATGCGGCCTGGTAGTGGTGATGGTCCCGGTCATCGCACTTTGGCTGCAGGTCAGGCTGATGGAGGCGTTGCTGCTGGATATTGGCCTCATTCTGCTATTTCTGCCATACACCCTGGTGTTCAACTGGCTGTACGACCGGGCCAGAGCGCGGGTTTTGTCAGGCCGGCTCGGGCGCCTCAGCAGCCCATGAACCAAATGGGTCGCCAAGGGCCGCCCAATATGCCGGCTGTAGCTGCATTTCAGCATCGGACAACAGGCAACTGTCCAGATCCTGCCGCAACTGGCCGGCGTCCAGGCCTTGACCAATGAACACCAGCTCCTGTCGGCAGTCGCCGCTTTCTGGCCGCCATTGCTGCATGATCTCCTTGAGCAAGTCTGGATCGGTCGGCCAATGCTCGCGATCAACAAACCGCCACCAGCGTCCCGCCAGCCCATGCCGCATCAAGCTGCCCGCCTGGGACCAGCTGCCCGCCAGAGTCCACTTGCTGGCCAGCCAGAACAGCCCCTTGGAGCGCAGCAGCCTGCCGTTGCGCCACGGACTGCTTATGAAGCTGTAAAAACGTTGCGGATGAAACGGGCGGTTCGCTCGGTACACGGTAGAGCCAATACCGTATTCCTCCGTTTCCGGAATGTGCTCGCCGCGCAGTTCCTGCAGCCAACCCGGCGCTTCGGCAGCCCGCTCGAAATTGAACAGGCCGGTATTGAGTACCTCGCGCAACGGGACGTTACCCATCACCATTGGCAGGATGTTCGCGTGTCGGTTGAGGTTACGCAGGATAGACGTCAGCTCCGCGAGCGCGTCTCGGCTGATCAGATCACTCTTGCTGATCAGGATGACATCAGCGAACTCGACCTGCTCGACCAGCAGGTCGGTAATCGAACGCTCGTCGTCCTCACCCAGGGTTTCGCCGCGGCTGGCGAGACTGGCGGACTGTTCATAGTCGTTCAGGAAGTTGACCCCATCGACGACCGTAACCATCGTATCGAGTCGGGCCATATCAGCCAGAGCGGTGCCCTCCCCATCCCTGAAGGTAAAGGTCTCTGCGACCGGCAGCGGCTCGGATATGCCGGTGGACTCGATCAGCAGGTAGTCATATCGCCCCTCTTTCGCCAGCCGGCCGACTTCCTCCAGCAGGTCCTCACGCAGGGTGCAGCAGATACAGCCGTTGCTCATCTCAACCAGCCGTTCCTCCGCCCGATTCAGGGTGACATCCCGCTGGACCTCGCTGGCATCGATATTGATTTCACTCATGTCGTTGACGATCACCGCAACGCGCAGGCCGTCACGGTTTTTTAGAATGGCGTTAAGCAAGGTACTTTTTCCAGCACCCAGGAAGCCGGACAGGACAGTGACAGGTAGGTTTTCAGGCATGACGTTAATCTCGGATTTTAACATTGGTTATAACATAACATTTAATTCAAAAAAGTCACGCACCAGTCAGCCTGGGCATCAAGGCGTTGAATACGTCAGCATGTACTATGACGGTCGTGCTTGATTGTCTAGCCGATTAGGCGGTATTCAAGCCGCATGCCCTACTCTATATAAGGAAGAACAATGTACTGCCTGGACGATATCCGCTTCGAACAACAACAGATCAGCGGACTGAGCACCCGCATAGCTCGGGTGGGAACCGGCCCGGTTGCACTGTTTATTCACGGCTGGCCTGAGTGCTGGTACTCCTGGCGACAGCAGATGGTAGCGCTGGCCAATGCGGGCTACACCGCGGTCGCCCCTGACATGCCCGGCTTCGGCGAAACCGAGGCGCTAGCGCAAATTGATGATTACAACGTCACCCGCATTGCCGGCTTTATGCAGGAGCTGGTCGCGCACTACAGCCCGGACGCGCCGGTATTGTTGATCGGCCACGACTGGGGCGCGATCAACAGCTGGCAGTTTGTGCAGTTGCATCCGGAATGCGTCGAAAGGCTGATCATCATGAGCGTCCCGCTGCGCCCGGTTGCTGATGTACCGCCAATCGAGTTTTTGCGCGGCTATTTCAAAGATCAGTTCTTCTATCAGATCTACTTTCAGGACCCGGGTGTTGCCGAAGCCGAGTTTGACGCTGACCCGGAAGGCATTTTGCGCGCACTCTACTGCTCACCGGAGACCCCGCGCCACCCTCCTCTGCTGGGCAAGTCGCTTTCCGAAGGCGGTGGCTGGATCGACCGGCTCGGCGTACCGAAGGAGCAGCCAGCCTGGCTGAGCGACGAGATGCTCGCTTACTGTCTGAATGCCTATCGGCATAGTGGGTTTGCCGGCGGTATCAACTACTACCGCAATCTGGATGAGAACTGGCGCCGCTTGCTGCCATTGCGTGAGAGCAAGATAACCTGCCCGGTGCTATTTATTGCCGGAGAGGCCGACAGCGTTATTCAGGGCGCCGATGAGCCCGCGTTGCGTGCGATGATGGGAAAACGTATACCCAGCCTGCAGATTGAGTTGCTGCCGAAGATTGGCCACTGGCTTCAGAATGAGGCGCCCGAGGCTGTGAATGAGGCGATGCTGCGCTTTCTCCAGCAGCCTTAAGGCGGGGAAATGCGCCTGAGCATTAAGCTCAGGCGCATTCAATCAAAGACCGGCAAACAGCGTTGGCGATGGCATGACCCGAAAGTCGATCGACATCATCAGGCTCAGCGCCGTAATGGCGATGATCGAGAAGCCGAACAGTTTGCGTGCCCACACGCGGTCGTCTACTTCCTCGCGGTAGCCGGACAGCGCGATCAGCAGCCACCAGATGCTGACCAGCAGCGCGATGACCAGATAGCCGTAACCGGCAAAGCCAGACAACGTCAGCATCAGCGCCGCGGCCGCAAAGGCCAGGATGTACCGGACGATGTGCTGTTTGGTCACCCGAATGCCTTCTTTCACCGGCAGCACCGGAATGCCAGCTGCGCTGTAGTCATCAAAGCGGAAGATGGCAATCGCGTACGAGTGCGGCATCTGCCACAGACAGAAGATCAGCAGCAACAGCGCTGCCCCGGTATCGAACTGACCGGTCACGGCGCAGTAGCCCACCACCGGCGGCATGGCGCCTGACAGGCTGCCGACCAGCGTGCCGTAGACCGAACGGCGCTTCATCCAGAGGCTGTACACGCCCACATAGATAAAGAAGCCGAAGGCCGCCAGCGCCGTGGCCACCGGCGTGGTGTACCACCACAGCAGGCCAAAGCCTGCCAGGCCAAGTACCACACCGTGCGTCAATGCCGCCAGGACCGAAATCTGCCCGGTGACCAGCACCCTGCCCCGCGTGCGCTGCATATGCCGATCAATGTCGCGGTCGATGCAGTTGTTCATCACGCAGCCGCTGGCAACCACCAGCGACAACCCGGTCACGGTAGCCAGCAGCAGACCGAGATCGATCTGCCCCTGAGCGGCGAGGAAGTATCCCCCCGCCACCGCAATCAGGTTGCCAAAGATGATGCCGGGCTTGGTGACCAGCAGGTAGCGTTTGAGTTTCACTGGAACATCCAGGGCATCATCAGCATGTCGGCATTGACCATGATCCAGATGGCCAGACCAACCAGCATGACGATGATCAGTACGGTGAACAGGAAGGCCACCAGATTCCAGCGGCCCTCGGACGAGGTGTTCATGTGCAGGAAGCACACCAGGTGCACCACGACCTGAATCACACCCATGGTCAGCATGCTGATCAGGTTGACGCTCTGGCTGAACTGCCCGCTCATCACCATCCCGAACGGGATGGCAGTGAGGATCACGGACAGGATGAAACCGATAGCGTAAGAGCCGTAGCTGCCGTGGCCGGCGCCGGCGTCGGAATGCGCTTGACTCATCAGATAGTCCCCATCAGATAGACAATGGTGAACACGCAGATCCAGACGATGTCCAGGAAGTGCCAGAACAGGCTCAGGCACATCAGGCGTGTGTTGGTGCGGTCGGTCAGACCGCGCTTGCTGACTTGCAGCATCATGATGACCATCCACACCAGGCCGGCCGTCACGTGCAGACCGTGCATGCCGACCAGGGTGAAGAAGGACGACAGGAAGGCGCTCTTGTCCGGGCCAAAGCCTTCAGCGATCAGGTGATGGAACTCGTTGAGTTCCATCCCGATGAAGCCTGCGCCCAGCACAAAGGTCGCCGCCAGCCAGGCCAGCGTCTGGCCCTTGAAGCCGCGGTGCGCCGCAATCATGGCAAAGCCGTAGGTGCAGCTACTGACCAGCAGCAGCGCGGTTTCACCCAGCACATAGGGCAGCTCGAAGATGTCCCTGCCGCTGGGGCCACCGGCCGTGTGGTTGACCAGCACGGCGTAGGTGGCGAACACACAGGCGAACAGAATGCAGTCGGTCATCAGGTACAGCCAGAAGCCGAATACAGTGTTGCCGCCGGTGTCGTGGTGCTCGTGGTCGTCATGCGCCACGGCGTGGTTGGAGTGCATTACAGTGCTCGACATGTCAGATCTGCTCCGCAACGGGTTGAGTGTTCAGCGCCTGACGCGGCGCCTCAAAGTTGGCGTGATGCAGGTTCTCGATGCGCTCTACTTCGTCAGGCTGCACGTAGTAGTCGACGTCTTCGTTGTAGCTGCGCGCGATGAAGGTAGCGATCATGCCGATGAAGCTCACGGCCCCCAGCCACCAGATGTGCCAGACCAGCGCGAAACCGAATACCGCGCCCAGCAGACCGATGATCAGGCCGGCCGAGGTGTTCTTCGGCATGTGGATCGGCGCGTAATGATCGGGGCGCAGGTAGGCTTCGCCACGCTCTTTCATGTCCTGGAAGGCATCCAGTGCACGCACGCTCGGCGTAACGGCGAAGTTGTAGAACGGCGGCGGCGAACTGGTCGACCATTCCAGGGTACGACCGCCCCACGGGTCACCGGTCACGTCACGCAGCGATTCACGGTTGCGCAGACTGACCACCAGCTGTGCCAGCTGGAACAGAATGCCGCACAGAATCAGGCCGGCACCGAAGAAGGCAACGATCAGGTAAGGCTGCCACATCGGGTTGTCGTAATGATTCAGGCGACGGGTCATCCCCATGAAGCCGAGGATGTAGAGCGGCATAAAGGCCACGAAGAAGCCGGTGATCCAGCACCAGAAGGCCCCCTTGCCCAGACGCTCATCCAGTTTGAAACCGAAAGCCTTCGGGAACCAGAAGGTAAAGCCGGCCAAATAACCGAATACCGCACCACCGATGATGGTGTTGTGGAAGTGAGCGATCAAAAACAGGCTGTTGTGCAGCACGTAGTCCGCGCCCGGTACGGCCAGCAGAACGCCGGTCATGCCGCCCACGGTGAAGGTCACCATAAAGCCCAGGGTCCACAGCACCGGCGTGGTGAACTGCACGCGGCCGCGAAACATGGTGAACAACCAGTTGAACAGCTTCACCCCGGTTGGCACCGAAATGATCATGGTGGCCACGCCGAAGAACGCGTTGACGTTGGCACCCGAGCCCATGGTGAAGAAGTGATGCAGCCAGACCACGAAGCCCAGTACGGTGATCGCTCCGCTGGCCCAGATCATCGAGGTGTAGCCGAACAGTTTCTTGCCGGAGAAGGTCGAAATCACCTCAGAGAAGATACCGAACGCCGGCAGGATGAGGATGTACACCTCGGGGTGACCCCAGGCCCAGAACAGGTTGATGTACATCATGGCGTTACCGCCAAGCTCGTTGGTGAAAAAGTGCATGTCCAGATAACGGTCCAGACTCAGCAGCGCCAGGGTGGCGGTCAAAATCGGGAAGGACGCAATGATCAGGATGTTGGTGAAGGTGCAGGTCCAGGTGAACACCGGCATCTTCATCAGCGTCATGCCGGGTGCGCGCATCTTGAACACGGTCACCAGGAAGTTGACGCCGGTAAGCAGCGTCCCTAACCCCGATAACTGCAGCGCCCAGATGTAATAGTCGACCCCCACGCCCGGGCTGTAGCCCAGCTCGGCCAGCGGCGGGTAGGCAACCCAACCGGTGCGGGCGAACTCCCCTACCCCCAGCGACACGTTGACCAGAATCGCACCGGCCACGAACAGCCAGAAGCTCAACGAGTTGAGGAACGGGAAGGCAACGTCACGGGCGCCAATCTGCAGCGGCACCGCAATGTTCATCAGACCAACCATGAACGGCATGGCCATGAAGATGATCATGATTACGCCGTGTGCGGTGAAGATCTGGTCGTAGTGCTCGGGCGGCAGGTAGCCCTGCGAAGCGCCTTCGGCAATCGCCAGCTGGCCGCGCATCATGATGGCGTCGGCAAAACCGCGCAGCAGCATGATCAGGGCAACCAGGATGTACATCACACCGATTTTCTTGTGGTCAACCGAAGTCAGCCACTCGGTCCACAGGTAGCCCCACTTGCGGTAGTAGGTGATCGCGCCAAAGATCCCCAGGCCGGCAATCGCAACGACCGCCAGGGTGATCATGATAATGGGCTCGTGGAACGGCACGGCCTCGAGTGTCAGCTTGCCAAACATCAGTGGGTCTCCTCGGCAGCGTTCATGGGCATGCCAGCCATTTCTGCGCCTGCATGTGCCTCATGGCCTGCGTGACCCGCGTGGTCTTCGTGGCCGGCCGCGTGCTTACCGCCGTTGTGGTATTGCATGAGGATGGTGTCGTACAGGATCGGGCTGACGCTGCCGTAGTAGCGGACCGGATCGGCCTTGCTCGGCGCTGCCAGCGTCGGGTAGCTATCCAGGTCCAGCGTCTCGGTATTGGCTTTGACTTGGCTAACCCAGTCGTTGAAGCTCTGCTCATCGGTGGCGATGGCCTGAAACTTCATGTCGGAGAAGCCTTCGCCACTCAGGTTGGCGGAGAAACCGTCGTAGCTGCCTTCATGGTTGGCGATCAGATGCAGCTTGGTCTGCATCCCAGCCATCGAGTAGATCTGACTGCCCAGCGCCGGGATGAAGAAGGAATTCATCGCCGATTGGGAGGTAATCTTGAAGTTGACGGGGGTGTCGACCGGGAAGGCCAGTTCGTTGACGGTGGCGATGCCCTGCTCTGGGTAGATGAACAGCCATTTCCAGTCCAGCGATACCACCTGCACTTCAATCGGCTTTACGTCCGAGTCGAGCGGGCGGTATGGGTCCAGCTCATGGGTGGTCTTCCAGGTGATGGTGCCGAGGATGGCGACGATCACGCAGGGAATGATCCAGACCACCAGTTCAATCGCGGTGGAGTGGGACCAGTTGGGTCGATAGGTCGCCTTGGTGTTGCTTGCGCGGTACTTCCAGGCAAACACCAGGGTCAACACGATGACCGGAATTACCACGATCAGCATCAGCAGCGTGGCGGTGATGATCAGCGACTTTTCGTCGACGCCGACCTGCCCTTTCGGGTCCAGCAACACCATCTTGCAGCCGCCGAGCATCAGCAGCGGCAACCAGGCGAGCCGTTTCAGGATTGAAGTTATCTGCTTCGGGTTCATGTTGCAGCCTTAGTCGTTGAACAGGCCCTCGCGCCCGACAGGGAACGAGGTGCAACAGGCCCCAGTGATGTGCACCCACCAGCCGACCAATAGCCCACGCAACAGCACCCCGTGACGCTCCCGCATGAGCGTGTCAGGTGCTGCCGTGTGGTTTTTATGGGTCAGCGTAATGTCTTTGTGCAGACTGAGACGGCGTACAGCATCAATCGCCAAACTGGCCGCGGGAGCGGCGCCTTCCGTGGGGAACCAGAGCGACGCCTGGAACCTGTTGCGGAAAGTATTACAAAGTATTTCCGGAAGCCGCGCAATTGTAACAAGTAGTGACACAGGTCAATGCAGCACTTCATATTTGCGACTAAAGCATTCGCTGAAGACAAATGAGAAATGCTCGCAAGTCACGCATGGCGCGGGGTTCAAGCCTCAAGCGAGGTCCCCGCAACAGCTGTTGCAGGGGTGCGGCAATGTGCCGCGCTGGAAGACAGGTAAGCGCAGTGAGTGGCGTGCGGCGACAGGCCGCAGCACGGTTGCTGGAAAAAATGTGTCGAAGGCGTACCATCACGGCACTAACGCGAGGTGCTCAACATGACTCAATCCACGCCAGCTTATGGCACAGCAGATGCGTCCTATCAGGCCGCAGGCGAAATCGACGGCATACGTCGGCTGGTCGATGATTTCTACCAGGAGATGGACAGCTGGGAGGGGGCACAGGAACTGCGCGCTCTGCACGCGCCTGACCTGGCATCGGCTCGGGCCAAGTTGAGCGCATTTCTGTCAGGCTGGCTGGGCGGCCCGCGACTGTTTCAGCAGCAGTATGGCGGCATCAGCATTCCCGCCTTTCACGCCAAATGGGATGTAGGCCCGGAGCTGCGTGACCAGTGGCTGGAGTGCATGGCGCGGGCGATAGCAAAGCAGCCCTACTCTCCCGCATTTGCCAGCTATCTGCTGGAGCAACTGCGCGTGCCGGCCAACCGGGTGGTGCAGGCCAGTCAGGCGATGCGTCAGGCGCAGCAATAGCCGCTAGAGCGGCTTTTCCCAGAACATTGCCCGGCCCATTTCCGGCACCAACTGGTAACCCTCAAAGCCCAAACCCCGGTAGGAACGCTGTGCCGCCTTGTTGCCCTCCAGCACTTCCAGGGTGAGCTTGCAGCAACCTCGCTGGCGGGCAATGTCTTCGACCTGAGTCAGCATCTGCCTAGCAATGCCCTGCCCTCGCCAACGGCGTGACACAATCACGTCGTGGATATTGATGAGCGGCTTGCCCTTGAACGTGGAAAACCCCTCGAAGCAGTTGACCAGGCCAACATACTGGCCGTCGGCAACCGCGAGCACAAACAGGTAGTCCGTCCGTGAGGACAGCTTGCCCGGTAGTGATTCGAGCAACTCAGGGGCAAGCGCCGCAGCGCCACCCATAGGGTCAAGCGCATATTCAGCGAGCAACGACTTCAACGCCGTAGCATGTACTTCGTCGCCAAGATCGCCGACGATCACTTCCAAAGTCATTGCGTTGCATCCTTGTTCTGAAGCTGTTGCTGCAGTGTCAACAGGGTTTGGTTGGCAGGGGTCAAATCAAGCCCTTCGGCAATTAGCGCCAGGGCAGCGTCGCGCTGATCGGCACTGTCGAGCGCGACGGCCAGCACGTATCGATAGTGGGCATTCTGCGGGTCAAGCACAACTGCGCGGCGCAGCTCGATCAGGGCGTCGGCCATATTCTTGCTGCGCACCTTGAGCAGTCCCAGGCTGAAATGCAACGGGGCAGCCTCCGGCAACGCTTCCAACCCCTTGTTAAGCAGTGTTTCGGCCATAGGGTCGCGCATCGACGCGCGATACAGATCGGCCAGATTGATGTAGGCACCGATGAAATAGGGATCAAGCTCTAAGGCCCGCGCGTAGGCATCTTCCGCCAGCGCAAGCTGGTTACGCGCCTGATAGTACAGGCCGATGTTCAACTGTGCCGAAGGGTCATCGGCGATGGCTTGTTGCGCTTTGAGGTATTGCTGCTGCGCCTGGCGCAACTTTTCGATGTCATCACCCTGCATCTGCTCTGGCGGAATATCCAGCAACTGCGCGGCCGCCTGCAGCCTGACCACGCGTTCAGGCGCATCCAGCAGCGGGCTGGCAAGCTGCCAGCGGGTGACCGGCGGGTAACTGCCAATCGCCTCCAGCGCGCCCAGGCGAATCACCGGGTCCTTCGCACGCAGGGCAACAAACAGCGATTGGGCCACCTCCGGCCCCGGCCAGGCCTGCAGCAAACTGGCGGCCGTCGCGCGGGCGATCGCTGGCTGGCCTTCGTCGGCCAACAGCGTCAGCAGATCCTGCTGGGCGCCAACAGAGCCTGCTCGGCCCGCTGCCAGTGTGCGCGCATACTGCTGCAGCCCCTGCGGCACATGGCCATACCAGTGTTCGACGTGCTCTGCTGCCCACTCGGGGGGTTCGTCGCTGTGACACTGATTACAGGCGTTGGGCACGCCGAGGCTGACGCTCAGATCGGGGCGCGGGATACGCAGGCTGTGATCGCGCCGAGGATCCACTTCCATGTAGGTGGTGGTCGGCATATGGCAGTCCACGCAGGCGCTGCCCTGCACGCTGCTGTGAAAGTGGTGCTTCGGCGTCTGGTACTGGTCGGCCTGGTGACACTGCAGGCAGACACCATCGCCAGGGACCCTGAGCTCCAGCGAGTGCGGGTTGTGACAGTCACTGCAGGTCACGCCGGCCTGATACATTTTGCTCTGCAGGAACGAGCTATGCACAAACACCTCATCCTGAATCTGACCGTCCGGGTGATACAGCCCCTGATCAAGGGTTGCGAGCAGATAATTTTCCACCAGCAAACCGGCATCCTGCCGGTCATCAAACAGTTGCGCACGGCGGGAGTGGCAGGCAGCGCAGGCTTGAATTTCCTTCTCGCTGTCGCGCGGCTTGCTGCGGCTGGGCGTACCGTTGTCATCGTGCTGCCAAGTGACACCTTCGCGCTCATCAAAGCGCACCGCAAGCCCAAGGGTCGCGGCCATATCTGGATAAGCGTCAGGAGCAGCGGCCCACTTCAGGTGGTCTGAAGCCGGTCCGTGGCACGCCTCGCAGGACACGTCGATCTCGGCCCAGCGAGTGTCATAACGGTTGGTTGCGGCATTGAAGTTGCGTTCCAGATTGGTCGAGTGGCATTCGGCGCACATCAGGTTCCAGTTGAACTGACGCCCACTCCAGTGCAGCGCCTTGACCGGGTCGTCGCCATTGACATCAGGGTTGAGCTGGAACCAGCGCTGGCCACCCTCCCCAGCCGGCCGTGCATCCCAGGCAACACTGAACGCCTGATAACGGCCGCCCGGCATCGCCAGCAGATACTGCTGCAGCGGATAGACCCCAAAGGTGTACTCGGCAACATAGACCTGCTGGCGGCCATCCGGACCGAGTGTATTGACCAGAAACTGGCCGTCACGCTGGAAGAAGGTACTGGTTACGCCGCCGTAGCTGAAGCTGGCGTTATTGAAATCGCCAAGCACGGTATCGGCATTTGCTTCCTGCATGGCCTGATCGTGGTGCGACCCGACAAAGTCGGCGCTCTGCTCGACATGACAGGCGATACAGCTCTGACGGCCAACATAGTGCCGACTGCCGGCTGTGGTAACGTCAACGAAGGGCACATTTTGCTGCTCGGCGGTCAGAGCAGGCGCCTGCAAAGGGGGCTCGGCTTCCCCGGCAGTAAACCACCAGACAGCGACGGCCGAGAGAACAAGAACCAGCGGAAGCAGCAGGCGCCACAGCGGCGGTTCAGGGGCAAGGTGTCGGGCAGAGTGAGTCTTGTTACTGTCCATCGTCTGGCAACATCCCTATTGCAACAATGCGTCTTGCGGGCAACTCCGGTCGATGCAACGGTCTGACCCCGACAGCCTCAAGAGCCAATCTGTACCCAACCCTGATCCTCAATCCGGTTGCGACCCGTGCTTTTGGCTCGATAGGTTGCGATATCAGCGGTATTGAGCAGCAAATCCAGGCTGGCTTCACCGTTTTGCGACGCTGTAACCCCAAAACTGCAAGTAACCTGAATGGTCTCCTTACCGTGGCTCAACCTCAGCGCTTCGATCTTCGCTCTCAAGCGCTCCGCAAGCTCCCTCGCCTCATCCAGCCCCGTCGCCGGCAGAAGAATCGCAAACTCCTCTCCTCCGAGCCGAGCCGCAGCGTCAGCGGCCCGTGTATGCTGCTTCAGCACGCCGGCAAGCGCACGCAGAACAGCGTCACCGCCAGCATGGCCAAAACGATCATTGATTTGCTTGAAGTGATCGGCATCCAGCGAAATAAGCGCCACCGGGTGCCGTTGCCTGCGCGCCTGCTCAAGCGCCGCGTTGCCCAAAGCAAACAACGCTCGTCTGTTGGCCAGCCCAGTCAAGGCGTCCTCATTGGCGAGTTGTTCTGCCTGGCGCTGCGCTTGTGTGAGCTGGTCCTGCAAGTCCTTGATGTCGGAAATGTCGGTTGCGATTACGATTCTGACAAGACGCCCGTCCGGCCAGCGGGTTGCCTGATCACGGCACTGATACCAGCGGCCCGTGAGGGTGTTGCGGAATTCCCAGCGATGGACGCCGATTGGCACACCCTGTTCATCAACCAGCAATGGGTTGGTGCAAAATGCGCACGGCCCTGTCTGGCCCTTCTGCAGTACCTGCCAACATTTTCGCGCACCCGGCTCTCCCCATTTTTCACGCCCGTAGGCGTTGAGAAACAGAAGCTCGTGGGTATCCATATCGGCGACATAGACCAGCGCATCAAGACTGTCGAGCACGGTCTCGATGGCAAGCCTGTCCACATTCTGGTTGTCTGGCATTTTTTTTGTCTGCGGAGCTCCGGCCGGCAACGTCACCTGCACACTGTTGGCGGTGTTGCCATGAGTACGCGAATCGCGTCTGCTGGTCAGACTGTGTGCAATCCGATTATGCGGCAGCTTACGTGGTCTGGCCAATCTGTGACATCATCTTGCAGTTAAACATCTATCCCACTTTATTTGTCGCCAGGGGTGTCCGGTGCCATGCATCGGGCTGAGAACACGCCAAGCCCAGGCTGGCCAAACCCTGGAACCTGATCCGGATCATACCGGCGGAGGAAGCGCGACATGTTGTACCTGACGATTGCAGCCCTGGCTGCGGTTCTGCTTTTGTTTGTCTGGGTTGGTCTGCGAACCCGCCGAAACGAGGCTCTCGACGACTTTATTACGGCGCGCAATAGCCAGAACCGCTGGGCCATTGGCCTATCGTTTCTGGCCTCAGGCATGGGTGGCTGGATCCTCTTTGCTCCACCGGAAGTCGGCGTACTGGTCGGTCCCCTTGGTCTGGCCGGGTATGCGCTGGGCGCCGCCCTGCCCTTTATCGTGTTTGCCCTGTGTGGGCCCGCTATTCGTCGAAGACTGCCGGCAGGGCGAAGTATTGGCGAGTTCGCCGAGCACTGCTATGGCGGCGGCGTACGCCGCTGGGTCGGATTGATATCACTGTTGTACATGGCCTGTTTTCTGGTCGCGGAATTGACCGCCATCGGCGCCATTACCGCGATGCTGTCCGACATCAATGGCAGCCTGATTGTCATCGGCGTTGCCGTAACCACGCTGATCTATACGGCCTGGGGCGGTCTGCGGGCCAGCATGACAACCGACCGCTGGCAGGGATGGCTGCTGATTGCGCTGATGTTGCTGGTCGGCGGCGTTGCTGCGACGCGGCTGCCCGCCTTCAGCCCGGATACGGCGCTTCCCGGCATACCCGCGTCGGCCGCGCTCGGCGTTGCGCTAACCCTTGTCATTGCCGTCACTGCAGCCAACCTGTTCCATCAAGGCTACTGGCAGCGGCTCTGGGCCGCGCAGGACGAAAAGGCACTGGGCCAGGGCGCGCTGATCGGCGGTGTGGCGACCATTCTGGTTGTCGCGCTGGTTGGCGGCCTCGGTATCATGACGGTCATGAGCGGTGCAGATGTTGGCTCCCCACCCATTCCGTTCTTCGCGATGCTGCGTGATGCCCCCGGCTGGCTGGCGCTGCCGGCGCTGGTGCTGGCAATCACCCTGGTTGCCTCCTCGGTCGATACCTTGCAGAACGCTATCGTGTCGCTGGCGGTCACAGAGCGAAAAGGACTGAGTCTTGCCGCTGCTCGCTGGTTTACCTTTGTTCTGATGATTCCGGTGGTGATTATCGCCCTGCAGGGCATCTCGGTTCTGCGGCTGTTTCTGATTGCCGATCTGCTTTGCGCCACTGCGGTTGTGCCGGTCCTGCTAGGCCTGTGGCAACGGATGTCACCGGCAGCTGCGATAGCGGGTGCACTGGCAGGGCTGGTCGGCGCAGTGCTGCCCGGCTGGATTGCAACTGGCAGCGCGCTTCAGGGGCTGCTGCTTGCCAGCTTCCCGGACACCGTTCCGACCCTGCCGCCGTTTCTCGGTGCCCTGGCTGCCTCGGCACTGGTCAGTGTACTTTTCGCCCTCTTGCTGCCTGCCAGAAAGCCCGAACTCGCCGGCTAATCAACCGCGCAGCCGTGCCGCACGGCTGCGCACCTGCCTCCCTCTTTGGCACTAAATGCCGATTAATTTGCCGTTTTGAACCAGCCAGCCATGGGGCCTGGCTGGCAGTCTATAGTCGTCCGTACGCACCAAAAATAAAAAGAGAACAAGACGATGACCAATGAGCACTTCGATGTGCTGATTATCGGTGCCGGCCTCTCCGGTATCGGTACGGCTGTGCACATATCACAGGAATGCCCCGGCAAACGATTGGCAATCCTCGAACGCCGCCAGCGCGTTGGCGGTACATGGGACCTGTTCAGCTATCCCGGAATACGCTCCGATTCTGACATGTTCAGCTTCGGTTACGATTTCAGGCCGTGGAATGACCTGAATACACTCGCCGACGGCCAATCCATTCGTAGCTATATCAGTGAAACCGCCAGCGAGTATGGCGTCGACAAACTGATCCGCTTCGGGATCGAAACCGAGCAGGCTCAGTGGTGCAGCGAGCAGCAGCAATGGATCGTCAGCGCCCGGGATCTGGATACCGGTCTGGCCCGCCACTTCAGTTGCGACTTCCTTATCAGTTGCACCGGTTACTACGATCACAAAACCGGCTATCTGCCCGACTTTCCGGGCGTGGAGCAATTCCAGGGGCAATGCATTCACCCCCAGCACTGGCCGGCCGATCTCGACTATCGGGACAAGAGGGTCGTTGTCATCGGCAGCGGCGCCACTGCTGTCACAGTCGTGCCCGCCATGGCCGATCAGGCAGCCCACGTCACGATGCTGCAGCGCTCTCCATCCTACGTGATGACCGTACCGGCACGTGACAAGTTGACCGAAGTTCTGCGCAAGATCATGCCCGAGCGGTGGGCCAATGATCTGGCACGCAAGCGCAACATCCTGATCCAGCGCTGGCTGTTCAAGGCCGCCAAACGGTGGCCGGAGCGTATGCGCAGCTATCTGCTCAGACAGGTCGCCAAACAGTTGGATGATCAGGCCAACATGAAACACTTCACTCCCAGCTATATGCCCTGGGACCAGCGCCTGTGTGCGGTGCCGGACGGTGATCTGTTCAAGGCCATCAACAGCGGCAAGGCATCGGTGGTGACAGACCGCATTGACCGCTTTACCGAGCACGGCATCAGACTCGCCTCCGGCAAGGAGCTGGAAGCCGACATTGTCATCACCGCCACCGGACTGAAGCTGCAACTGCTGGGGGGCACGCAGCTTCTGATCGACGGCAAGCCGTTCGATCTGCAGCAGCAGATGACCTACAAGGGCGTGTTGCTGCAGAACGTACCGAATATGGCGTGGATTTTCGGTTATACCAACGCGCCCTGGACGCTGAAAGCCGATATTGCCGCGCGCTACGTCTGCCGATTGATCAACCACCTGCAGGCAACAGGAATGCAAGTGGTTACACCTCGGGACCATCAGGGCTGCGCAATTGCGGACATGTCGGTCATGGGCGCACTGGAGTCGGGCTACGTGCAGCGGGCGAATGCGATTCTGCCCCGCCAGGGTCGGAGCCTGCCATGGCGTCTGCTCAATGCCTATGAACAAGATCGTGTGATGTTGCTCGACGAGGTGCTTGAGGACGACAACCTCGAATTCCTGCCGCGCAACTCAGAATCCGGTAACAAGACAGCAGGCAGCAACAGCCGGGCAGCATAACAATGGGGATAATGCTTTGAACAACTCAATACAAAACCTGACAGTACTGGGCGCCGGCGTACTGGGCGGCCAGATCGCCTGGCACAGCGCATACAAGGGCAAACAGGTTGTGGTCTATGACCTGTTCGATGAAGGGCTGGAGCGCTGCAAGATCGCACATCAGCAGTATGCAGCCATTTACCAGAAAGACCTTGGCGCCACTGACGAGCAAATTGAACAGACTCGCGCCCGCTTGCGTTACAGCACTGATCTGGCAGATGCGGTCGGGGCTGCCGATCTGGTGATTGAAGCCGTGCCCGAGATTCCCGAGGTCAAGTCACAGGTCTATCGTGACATGGCTCCCCTGCTGCCCGCCGAGTGCCTCATTGCCACCAACTCATCAACGCTGCTGCCGAGCCAGTTTGCCGAGGATACCGGGCGGCCTGCCAACTACTGCGCGCTGCACTTCGCCAACCTGATCTGGTCGATCAACCTTGCCGAGATCATGGCTCACGCAGGGACAGGCGAGCATACCCTGCGCAGCATCACGCGCTTTGCCATTGAAATAGGGATGATTCCGGTGCCGGTACGCAAACCGCAGAACGGCTATGTCATCAACTCGCTGCTGGTGCCACTGCTCTCGGCCGCACAAACCCTGGTAACCAACGGCGTTGCCACACCGGAAACCGTCGACCGAACCTACATGGTGATGAACCGCGGAGCGAGCATGGGCCCGTTTGGCGTGATCGACGTCGTCGGCATGAAGACCGTCTACGACATCACCCAGTATTGGGGAAGCCTTAATCAAGACGAGCAGGCGCTCAAGAACGCGGATTACATCAAGCGCCACTTTCTCGATCAGGGCAAGCTAGGACTACAGACCGGCAGTGGCTACTATCAGTATCCAAACCCGGCCTACGCTGATCCGGACTTCCTCGTCGAGCCGGGGCTGGAGGTCATCGATGAGATCGTCAGGCTGACGCTTCCCTCATAAGCATTTCGGTGGCGAGGCCGTCTGGCCAAGCCACCAGGCCGTTATTGAGTTTGAACCTCGGTTTGGCAGGGTTTATCCGGATCAAAGACCAGCAACACGATCAGGGCCAACAGCGGCATTGCGCCGCCCAGCAGGGAGGCCACGAGCCAACCGCCGCTGACATAGGCCCACGCCCCCGCGGCGGAACCCACCGCTCCGCCAACAAAGAATGTCGCCATATAAATGGCATTCAATCGGCTGCGCTCGGCTTCACCCAGTGCGTAAATCGCACGCTGGCCAAGCACGACGTTACCGGATACTCCGAGATCAAGCAGCACCGCAGCGGCAACGAGTAACAGCAGTGACAGCGCTGAGCCGGGCGCGACGATATGCGTCATGGCAAAGGCAACCATCACGCAAAGCATCGCGCTGATCGTAGCCACACGGGTCAGCCCACGATCTGCCAGCCTGCCGGCAACAGGCGCAGATACCACGCCAGCGACGCCTGCCAGCGCGAACAGTGCTATACCTGACTGCGACATATCAAAGTCAGGCCCCGCCAGCAGCAGCGGAGTGGTTGTCCAGAACAGGCTGAAGGCGCCAAACATCATCGCCTGATAAAGCGCCCGACGCTGCAGTATCGGAGTATGTGCCGCCAGCGTTGCCATCGAGCGCAGCAGCGCCAGATACCCCATGCTGGCGGTCGGAATACGGCGCGGAATGAGGCGATGCATCACCAGTACCAGCAACACCATCAGAGCGGCCGAGATGAAGAACATCCAGCGCCAGGATGACAGATCGGCAACAAAGCTCGATATCGGTCGGGCCAGCATGATGCCGAACATCAGTCCGCCCATCACATTACCGACCACCTGCCCGCGTCGTTCCGGCGAAGCAAGGTGGGCCGCCAGCGGGACAATAATCTGCACCGCAACCGCGCCAATGCCGATTATCAGCGAACACAACAAAAACTCGAGTGCACTCTCGGATAACGCCGTACCAACCAGAGCCAAAGCCAGCAGCAACACCATTGCGCTGATCAGCGCCCGGTTTTCCAGACGATCGGCCAAAGGCACTACCAGCAGCAGGCCGACGACATAACCGATCTGGGTCAGCGTCACTATCAGGCCGCTAGCTTCAGGGCTCATGCCCAGCGACGCGCTGATGGGCCCCACTAAAGGCTGGGAATAATACAGGTTGGCGACGATAAGGCCGCAGCAGGCAGCCAGGAAGAACATCAGTCCACTGGCAATACCGCGGGTGTTGTCGGATAGGTCTGGCATGGCAACTCTCAATACCTGGGTGTGCAGGGGGAGCCATACTACGCCTATTTATTCGTATTTTGTCGAACTAAAGTCACGGACGTCGTGAACAGACTGTTGCAGCAATCAAACAACGCTCATTCATTAAGCAATTTGAGCATGCTGGCGCGCTGCTCATCGCTGAGCGCTTGCTGCTTCATTGCCTTGGCAAGACTGGCATAGGCCGTACTTAATGCAGAGGAAAGGCTGGCGAGCTGGCTGCGCAGCCCATCCATCAGGGTGCTGCGCTCCTCGTCCGGTAGCCCCTGCTGACGCGCCAACTCAGTGATTTGCTGCTGTACCTCGGCAATCTGCTGTTTGAGTTCGCGAATGTGCTTGAGCAGCCGCTTGATGACTTCAGGCAAATCACTGTCGTCGATATCCTGATTGCTGCTGCTTTTCAACGCCTTTTCAGCCCGCTCCGACAGCGCGACCTTGACGCTTTCTGCAATTTCCCGATTGCTTTGCGGCACAGCCTCCGGCGACCGCTCCGTAACGCCGCCCGTCCCGTTACTGCGGGTAGCAGGATCAGTCCAGGTGAGATCGCCGATACGCATGATTGCGCCCCTCGCAGTGATGGATATCCATTCATATCGGTCGTTTATCGAAGGACTTTAGCTACCACTGGCTTTGACCGGCGCGACAAGCTTCCCTATATTGTCCGCCGCCGCAGCCACTGCGGCATCGTTCTCGGGGCGGGGTGAAACTCCCCACCGGCGGTAACGGAGCCTGGCTCCGAAGCCCGCGAGCGCTCTGAAATGCAGAGGTCAGCAGATCTGGTGAGATGCCAGAGCCGACGGTTACAGTCCGGACAGGAGAGAACGCGACAGCACCCGCGTCGACGCGAGTTGACGTGGCGCTGCCCGTTCGCCCTGATTCAATCTCACAGGATTTATCCATGAATCAGAGCAAGACGATGACCCAATTCCTACCTTCGCAACAGCGCATTGCCTTCATTCACGCGTCCTGGCACACCGACATCGTACTGCGTTGTCTGGACGGATTCCGCGAGGAAATGGCAACGCGGGGCTACCATCCGGAACAGATTGATGTGATCGCCGTTCCCGGTGCCTACGAAATCCCCCTGCAAGCCAAGCTGCTGGCCAAAACCGGGCGCTACGGCGCGATCGCCTGTTCGGGGCTGGTGGTCGATGGCGGTATCTACCGCCACGACTTTGTCGCCAACGCAGTAATCAGCGGCCTGATGCAGGTTCAACTGGAAACCGAAGTGCCGGTACTGACCGCGGTCCTGACGCCTCACCACTTCCACGAACACGCCGAGCACCAGAGCTACTATCGCACTCATTTTGTTACCAAGGGCAAAGAGCTCGCTGCCGCTGCCGACAGGGCCATGGCGCTGCGCTGGCAGGTACTGAACAGCTGAACACCGGTCACACCGCCGGTGGCGTCAGCTGCCGGCAATCCTGAATCCGACCTGAAGAACCACCTGAAAATGCGCGACCTGATCGTTCGCAATATGGCCGCGGGTTTCCTTCACTTCAAACCACTCCATGTAGCGAATGGTCTTTGCGCACTCTGCAATCGCTACCCGAATGGCATCATCGATACTGTTTGGGGACGAGCCGACAACTTCCACCTTCTTGTAGACATGATGGTTGGACATGATTTACCTCCGCCTTCTTGTCATGGGTGCCCCCCCAGTATGGCAAAGGGTTGCCGGTCTCGCCCGCCAAGTCCCGCTGCATTGCAATATGCTGTCATCCGCATATAATCACAAATGCAAATCACTATCATTATTTGATTGATCGCAATCCAAAGGGAGCTTTACATGGCCGTGCGTTTTCCTCTGCAGGCGCTTGCGCTGGCAATTTCGACTACTTTCCTTCTAACCGCATGCAGCGACGACAAGCAAACCAGCGCTCCAGAAGCGAGCGCACCTGAAGCGCCGGTCGCTGAACAATCTCCTGCAAGTGCTACTGAATCTCCAGCCGTTGCCCCTGCCGCCATAGTCAATCATTACGCAGACCTGGCGCTGGCAACCTTCGAGGACGCACTGACAACCGCGAAAGCGCTGGACGCGGCCACCGACGCCCTGATTGCCGAGCCTACCGAAGAGAACCTGGCTGCCGCGCGGGCGGCCTGGTTGCAGTCGCGCGTCCCCTACCAGCAATCTGAGGTTTTCCGCTTCAGCAACGCCGTGGTTGACGATTGGGAAGGTCAGCTGAATGCATGGCCACTGGACGAGGGTCTGATCGACTACGTCAAGGCAGACGATTATCAGCATGCTCTGGGTAACGAAGGCGCCAACGCCAACATCATTGCCAGCACAGAGCTTAACGTCGGCGGTGAAACCCTGGACTTGACGACGATCACACCGGACTTGCTTGCCAGCCTGAACGAGGTTGGCGGTTCTGAGGCCAATGTTGCTACCGGCTACCACGCTATCGAGTTCCTGCTCTGGGGCCAGGATTTGAACGGCTTTGGCGCAGGCGCCGGCGAGCGCAAGGCAACCGATTACGCAACCGGAGAGGCCTGCACAAACGGCAACTGTGACCGCCGCGCAGCCTACCTCGATGCGGTCACCGATCTGCTTGTATCCGATCTGAGCTGGATGGTGGATCAATGGAAACCCGGAGTTGACAGTAACTACCGTGCCGAACTGACAGCACTGGAGCCTACAGCTGTCTATCAGAAAATGCTGTTCGGCATGGGCTCGCTGTCACTGGGTGAGCTGGCCGGTGAGCGCATGAAGGTCGCATTGGAAGCCAACTCCTATGAGGACGAGCACGACTGTTTCAGTGACAACACCCATAACTCCCACTACTACAACGCGCTCGGCATTCAGAATGTCTATACCGGCAACTACAAGCGGGTGGACGGTACCGAGCTGAGCGGCGCATCGCTGGCTGACCTGGTTGGCGAGATCAAACCTGAACTGAATCAGCAGCTGATCGGCCAGCTGGACGCCAGCGTTGCGGCACTGGGTCACATGAAGGAGATCGCCGAGGCAGCGGAAAACCCGGTTGCCTTTGATATGATGATTGCACCCGAAAACACCCAAGGTGCAGAGATTATCAACAACGCCATTAGTGCTCTGGTCGAACAAACCGGTTCGATTGAGCAGGTAGCGGCTGTTGTTGGCGTAGACGCTCTCGAACCCGACGATGCCGGCCACCAGTTCTGATTTGGCGTAGCTTCGGAGCCCGGCGGCTGGCCCGCCGGGCGTCCTGACAGAAACGATCCCTGCTGATACTTACTCCAGGCACAGTGAAACGCAATCCATGCTTCATTCTTTTCTGCGTGCCAGCGCCCTACTGGTACCTGCGGTACTCTTCTCCAACCTGATCCAGGCCACTGAAGCCCCCTACCCAATTCAGGACACCCCGCTCACCGGCGGTGCCGGCAGTGTTAGTCAACACGACCAGAACGCTTACTCGCTGCCGCTGGCAAACATGTCGATGACCAGGCGTTTGGACTTCAGCGTAGGCAACAGTTTTTTCCGCAACCCCTGGGTTGTTGCTCCGGCGAGCACCGATGCCCGCGACGGCCTCGGGCCGCTGTTCAACACCAACTCATGTCAGGGTTGCCACCTCAAGGATGGGCGTGGGCACGCACCCGCGTCCATCGATATGCCCTCGGTTTCGTTGTTCCTGCGCCTCTCCGTTCCGGCGGACCCGGCACAGGATGCAGACCTGCTGCGCGAACATGGCCTCAAACCTGCACCCGTGTATGGCGGCCAGCTGCAAACTTCAGCCATTCCCGGCATGAAGCCGGAAGCAGATATGATCGTTGAGTGGCAATCCGTCACCCAGACGCTTGGAGACGGCACAGAGATCGTCATGCGCAAGCCGGTTTACCATATCGAAAACCCCAACTACGGCCCGCTGCCGGACAACCTTCTGACCTCACCCAGGGTGGCATCGCCCATGATCGGGCTGGGCCTGGTCGAGGCGATTCCCGAGTCCGCCCTGCTGGCAAACGAAGATCCGAACGACGCTGACAGCGACGGTATTTCTGGACGCGCCAACCGGGTCTGGGACCGTACCAGCAAACAGACGGTTGTCGGCCGGTTTGGCTGGAAGGCCGGGCAACCCTCCATCCTGCAGCAAAGCATGGACGCCTTTGCCGGTGATATGGGTCTGACCTCCACCGTCGCCCCATCCACCGATTGCACCTCAGAGCAGGAATGCGAACGCTTCCCCGATGGCGGCCAGCCCGAGGTAACCGACAAAGTCGCCAGTTTTATCGAGTTTTACGCCAGCAGTCTGGCTGTCCCGACCCGCCGGGACATGGACGATCCGATCGTGAAGCAGGGTGCAAAACTGTTCAATGACCTGACATGCGCCGCCTGCCATACCCCAAGCCACACCACCGGTCAGGTCACGCGGCCGGAACTGAGCAACCAGATCATCTGGCCCTACTCCGACTTTCTTCTGCATGACATGGGGCCGGGGCTGGCAGATGGACGCCCGGAATTTCTCGCCGATGGTAACGAGTGGCGCACACCGCCGCTGTGGGGGCTTGGCCTGACCAAGGTGGTCAACCCGCAGGCCGGCTTTCTGCACGATGGCCGGGCGGAGACCATTGAACACGCTATTCTCTGGCACGACGGCGAGGCGCGCGCAGCCGCCGACGGCTACCGTCAACTGCCAAAGAATGAGCGTGACGCCTTGATTCGCTTCCTCAACTCCCTGTGAGGCAACACATGACCTTGACCCTTTCCCGGTTACTTCTGGCCACCACTGCCACCCTGGGCATTAGCGTCGCAGCGCAGGCGCAGGACACCTCCGCCCGAGCAGCCTGGCATGCCCAGATTGGGCATGGCTACCAACAGCTGGCAAGCCAGACTGAACAATTCGCCCAACGGGCAGACACATACTGCGCCGCGCCCGGCAGCGACGACCTCAATGAGGTCAAGGCCGCATGGAGCAGCGCCTTTGCAGCGTGGCAGTCGGTTCGCTTCGTGGATTTTGGCCCTATTGAGCAGAACACTCGTGCCTGGAAGTTCCAATTCTGGCCCGACCCCAAAAATCTGACCGCGAACAAGGCCCGCTACTGGCTCAAGCCCGAGCGTGGTGAAATTACCGAACAGGCGCTTGCCCGCGACAGCGTTGCCATCCAGGGCTTTCCGGCCGCCGAGTATCTGCTGTTCGATGCCCAGGTAGCCGATGGCGAGCAAGCGCTGCCAGATGCGCGCTCCTGTCAGTTACTGACGGCAATCGCGCACAACCTGCAAACCAACGCGAGCGGCCTCAGCAGTGACTGGCAACAGTTGCAGGCACGTTATCTGCAGGTCGCGGACTATGACAACGGCACCCTGACTGCAGCCATGCACGCCCTGGAGATCATGGCCGACTGGCGTCTGGCAGCGCCCCTGGGGGCACGAGGCAACGGCAAGCCCAATCCCTACCTGGCAGACGCCTGGCGCTCGGGGCAATCACTGGACATGATCCAGGCGTCACTGCAGGGGTTGGCCGATTATTTCGTTCCCGGGCTGAATGCCCTGATGGCCGAGAATGATGCCCTGCCTCTGGCCGAACAATTCAGTGCTCAATTGAACCGAACCCTGGCCCGATTCGACACTCTGCCTGCCGATATCACACCGCTGCTTGAAAGCGAGGAAGGTATCGCCAGTCTCAACGCGCTGCTGGCCGACGTCCGTACGACCGGCCAACTGTTGACCGGGCCGATCGCGGCCGAACTCAATGTGGTGCGCGGATTCAACTCCAGCGATGGAGACTGATCGATGCTTGATCGACGCCGCTTTCTCAAAGCGTCCCTGGCAGCCGGCTCATTCGCAGCACTGACAGCCTGCAGCACGCGCTGGCCGTCAAACAATGCGCCGCCGCTGACCCTGGTCAGTGCCGTAGACGATGAAGCCGGGCAGCACTATATCGGCGCCGTCGATGCTGCCGGCCAGGCTCGCTTGCAGATACCTGTTCCAGAGCGCTGTCACGGCGGATGTGCGCAGCCACACGGAGATCATGTCGTCGTTTTTGCCCGCCGGCCCGGACGACTGATGCATGTACTCAACACGCGCCGGGGCGAGCTGGAGCGCACCATTGAGGCAGGCGACGGCTACCACTACTACGGCCATGGTGTGTATAGCCAGGATGCACGTTACCTCTATGTCACCATGAACAATTACCACACCTCTGCGGGTCTGGTACGAGTCTACGATGCGTTTGACGGCTACAGCGCCGTAGCCGACTACGACCTCGCCGGCATCGGGCCGCACGAACTGCGCCTGCATCCCGATGGCGTTACGCTGGTTGTCGCCCTTGGCGGTATCGAAACCCACCCGGACTACGACCGCATCAAGCTGAACCTCGACCGAATGGCGCCCGCGCTGATACTGATGGACCGGCGAACCGGCGAAATCAGCGCACGCTACACCCCCTCACATCATCAACTCAGCTGCCGACATCTGGATGTGAGCCCTGATGGTATCGTCATCGCCGGCTATCAGTATGAAGGGCCGGAATGGGAGTCGCCCCCGCTGGTCGCACGCCTCGACACGGCCACCGGCGTCTTCAGCGAACTGGATTGGCCAGTAGAGGAACTGCTGCCACTCAGGAACTATACCGCCAGCATCGCAATCAGTCGGCAAAGCCCCTATGCCGTTGTCACGGCCCCTCTCGGTGGCCTGGCGCTGATCATTGACTACCACTCGGGCAAGGTCATTCAGCGCATACCGGTGACGGACGTTGCAGGTGCCCTGCCCCACGGCAAGAACGGATTTATCGTGTCTTCAGGGATGGGGGGGGTGTATCAGCTTTCGGCAGACAGCGATCAGGCACTGTTGCGTGGAACCTATCCCATGCGTTGGGACAATCACCTCACGCCGGGGCAGTACCTGGCAAGTTGACCAGAAGAAACCCGGTCGCCACCGCTCAGCGGCTGGCGACCATTTTGGATATACATTGCCGGGACTCCTCCGGCAGGTCGATAAAGTGCATACCGGTCCAGAACTGCTCGCCGTTGATGCTGACACGGTTCCACAGGCTTTCAGCATCAAGCAGAAATTCATTCACGCCATTAAGGGTCATCGGCAGATTGACCTGAAGAGAAAAGGCCCGGTTCAGATCAACCGGACGATTGCTGAGCAGCATCAGGCCCTCCTCATGAAGGTCTACCACACGACCAAGGTGGTCTCCGGTATCCAGGTCAAAAACCTCCAGACTGCTGCTCATCTGATGCCGTTCCAATCGCCTTCGCTCTGTCATGTCGTACTCAACTTCTCAGGGGAGACTGCCGGTGACAAGGTCACTTCAGCAAGCCCAGTTTGCGGGAAAAAAATAGTGGCGAAAAGCTATATCGACACCCATTTTATCTAACCAATCCACATTTCCATCATTGTTCCTGAAGAAGCCACCAGCGGCGCATTGTCACTTCATGCAACCTGCTGTTTCGGGGTATTGTTCTGATACCACACCCGTATACCAAGGAATCTGACATGCGATTCAATCGTTTCTCCTTGCTCCTGATCGGCTGCGCAATGGCCCAATTGGTAAATGCCCACGAGTTTGAAGCCGGATCGTTACACATTGACCACCCCTGGTCGCGCGCTCTGCCGCCTGTTGCACCAACCGGAGCCGCTTACCTGCAGATCAGCAATCAGGGAGAGCAAAGTGACGCGCTTCTGGGTGCCGATACCCCGGCCGCAGAAAAAGTGGAGATTCATGAACACGTCCACGCTGACGGACTGATGAAAATGCGGCGTGTTGATCGTCTGGAGCTTGCCCCCGGTCAGACCGTTCTCTTCAAGCCCGGCTCGTACCACCTGATGCTGTTCAATCTGAAGCAACCCTTGCAGGCAGGCGAGCAGTTTCCGTTAACCCTGCACTTTGATCGGGCCGGCGACGTACAAGTAATCGTGAATGTACAGGCAGAGGATGAGCCAGCATCCTCGAACGCCGACTCGGGTCACATGCATCACTGATCGGGGCGATCGCGATCAAGCAGATGAAACCGCGGCAGCTCCAGGTGCCAGCGGATGGCAGCCAGCCTGATCGTCAGCACCAGAGCAATGCAGATGGCGATGCCGAGGTCTTCGCGCAATCCCAATGACTGCAGGCCGATATAAGCCAGGGAACCGACAATACACGCAGTGGCGTATATTTCCTTTTGAAAGATCAGCGGGATTTCATTACAGATGATATCCCGCATGACCCCACCTGCGACCCCGGTCATTACCCCCATGATCACGGCAGCACTGACCGGCACGCCATAATTTAGCGCGACCTGAGTACCTATCACGGTAAATACTGCCAGGCCGAATGCATCTGCAACCAGCAGCCCCGTTTCATTGATGGGCCGGGTCAGTCGGACCCAGATCACCGTGCCGACAGCTGCCAGCGTGGCAACAAGGATGTATACGTCGTCGCGAATCCAGCTTACCGGGTGATTACCGAGTATGGCGTCACGCAGAGTGCCACCACCCAGGGCAGTGATGATCGCAATGACCAGCACGCCAAACAGATCCATCGACTTGCGCCCGGCCATCAGCGCGCCCGTAATGGCAAATACCGCTACACCAAACAGATCGAAGACGTAGAACCAGCTCATTCAGGCAGCACTCCGAAGTGGCCCTGATCAATCCTCTCGACTGGGAGTTCTCATGGTCACAAACTCCTCGGCTGCTGTGGGATGAATACCCAGCGTGGCATCGAACACCGCCTTGGTTGCGCCTGCCTTGATCGCGACCGCCAGCCCCTGCACGATCTCGCCCGCCTCGGGCCCGACCATATGCACCCCGAGCACCCGATCGGTGTCCTTGTCGACCACCAGTTTCATCAGACTCTGCTCGCTGCGGCCAGCCAGAGTGTTGCGCATGGCACGAAAACGGCTTTCATAGATACGCAGACGATGCCCATCGGCACGGGCTTGCTCTTCCGATAGACCAAGCGTCGCGATATTGGGAATGCAGAACACCGCAGTCGGAATGTCGTTATAGTCAACCGGTACATACTCCTCCGGCCGATACAACCGACGCGCCAGCGCCATGCCTTCCGCCAACGCCACCGGTGTTAACTGCACGGTGCCGGTCACATCCCCAATCGCCAGCACCGCCGGGTCGGTAGTCTGGTAGTGCTCATCCACCCGAATGTTGCCTTTATCGTCCAGCTCAACACCCGTGTGCTCCAGCCCCAGATCATCGGTGTGCGCGCGCCGCCCCGTGGCATAGAGCACCAGATCCGTTTCCATCTGCTCACCACTGGCGAGGGTCACGCTCAGTGACTGATCAGCATTACGCTCAATGCGGGCGACGTCGCCGTTGAACCGCAGCCTGACTCCCTTCTCGGCGAGCACAGAGGCCATGTGTTCCCGCACGCTGCGATCAAAGCCGCGCAGGAACAGCTCCCCACGATAGAGCTGGGTAGTTTCGCAACCAAGACCATGGAAAATGCCGGCAAACTCGATGGCAATATAGCCACCCCCAACGACCAGCACCCGTTTTGGCAGCTCATCGAGGAAGAACACCTCGTTGGAACTGATAACGTGCTCGTTGCCCGGGAAGTCCGGCACGTGCGGCCACCCTCCTGTTGCAATCAGAACACGCTCGGCACTGTAACGCCGACCATCTACCTCTACGTGATGCGAGTCGATGAATCTTGCCCGTCCTTCAATCAACTGCACGCCAGCGGATAGCAACAGGTTGCGGTAGATGCCGTTCAACCGACTGATCTCGGCATTCTTGTTGGCGACCAGACGCGGCCAATCGAAACCGGGGGCAGCAACATCCCAGCCATACCCGGCCGCGTCGGCAATGTCCTCGGCAAAATGTGCCGCATAGGAAAACAGCTTCTTCGGCACGCAGCCTACGTTGACGCAGGTCCCGCCCAGATAGCGATCCTCGGCTACAGCCACCCTGGCTCCGAATCCTGCTGCCATTCGACTGGCACGCACACCGCCGGAGCCGGCGCCAATAACGAAGAGATCAAAATCATACTGGGACATGGGCTGTATTCCTGCCTGGACTTGAGTAATTGCTCAAGCATACCCCAAAACAGGCATTGGCTCAGACTACCTTGCGCAGCAGTGGCGCAGGCGCGTCCACCGGCAAGCGGCCGACACCAAGATGACGAAAGCCGTGCGCTCCGACCACTGCCGGATCGTACTGGTTTCGGCCATCAATGATGACAGGTGCACGCATGAGTTGGGCCATGAGTGCGAAATCCGGCTGCCGAAACTGCTTCCACTCGGTCAACAGCGCCAACGCATCAGCTTGGTTTAGCGCGACATAGGGGTCGGAGAACAATTGCAGCTGACCCCTTGCAATAGCTGCCGGATAGGCTCGGGCGATGTTGTCACCGGCTACCGGATCAAACGCCTTCACCATCGTACCGGCGGCCAGCAACTCATCAATCAACTCGCGACTGGGCGCATCGCGAATATCATCAGTGCCAGGTTTGAACGACAGCCCCCAAACAGCGACGGTACAACCGGTCAAACGCTCACCATAGACCTTGCGCAACATGCGCAGCGGCCAGCCCTTCTGCGCCTGGTTTCGCTGTTCAACAGCGGTCAGAATCGGCAACTCCGTATCATGCTCCCGCGCCATGTGCAGCAGCGCGCGGATGTCCTTCGGGAAGCACGATCCGCCATAGCCACAACCGGCATAAATGAAATGGTGGCCGATACGCGGATCAGCACCAATCCCCTTGCGCACCTCCTCTACGTCGACACCAAGCAGCTCGCACAGGCTGGCCACTTCATTGATAAACGAAATCTTGGTCGCCAGGAAGGTATTGGCCACGTACTTGGTCATTTCCGCCGCACGCCGCGGCATGCAAAGAATGCGGTCATGGTTGCGGACAAACGGCTCATACAGTTGGCGCATGGTTCGCTCGGCGCCGGCATCCTCGGTACCGAGGATAATCCGGTCAGGACGCATGAAGTCGTCGATGGCGGCCCCCTCCTTGAGAAACTCCGGATTACTCACCACACGATGCTGCCAGCCCAACCCTCGGCGCTGGCAAAGCTGGTCTAGAATCGCTTGCACCCGGCAGGCCGTGCCAACCGGCGCCGTTGATTTGCAGACAACGATGGACGGGCTGTCCAGGAGCGCCCCGAGCTGCGCTGCCACCCCAAGAATTTGGGATATGTCGGCAGAGCCGTCCAGCGCCGGAGGTGTGCCAACCGCAATGAAGACAACGTCACTGTGGCTGAGCCCTGGGCCCAGTTGAGGGTGAAACGTCAGCCGTCCCGCACGCTGATTGGTCTGCAGCAACCCTTCTATTCCGGGTTCGTAGATCGGTGATACTCCACGCTGAAGCGCCGCAATACGCTCCTCATCAGCATCCACGCACGCAACCCGATTACCCATTTCGGCAAAACAGGCAGCCGTCACCAAACCAACATAGCCGCATCCAATAACCGTGATCTGCATGCCCGTCTCCTCAATGATGTGCAACGAGGATTGCGCCATGACGGCGTGACAGACGGATTACTCCAAGGTTAAGCCTTGATGACGTGCCAGCATTGTTACCACGACACGCCCTACCCCCATGGCAACGCGCAGGCTACAATCGGTGCAGGACACTCCACCAGCGGCAGACCCCATGAAAGGCACTACGCCGGAAAATTCGCACTGGATCGTGCAACTCAATTACCGCAATCGTACCGGCTCGTTCGCACTGCTGTTCGCGGCCATCGGAGTTCACTTTGCAGGGCTTGAGCATGGATGGCTCGCCTGGACACTGCTTGCTCTCCAGTTCCTGCTGTATCCACACCTGATGTACCTGCGAGCAAGGCGCTCTGACGCTCCCCTGGCAACAGAGCTGAATAGTCTGTTATGTGATTCTGTGCTGTTTGGAGTCTGGATAGGCTGGCTTGGCTTCCCCCTGTGGCTGAGCTACACCATGCTAATGGGCGTCACCATTAACCTTATGGTGTTTCGCGGGCCCAGAGGGCTATTGCAGTCGCTCTTCGCGCTAGCTTGCGGTATCGCCTTCTCGGCCTGGCTGCAGCCTTTGCACCTCACGCTGTACAGCAACTGGATATCCAACCTCCTCTGCATCACCGGTCTGAGTCTTTATCTGATGATGGTCGGTAACGTGGCATTTACGCGAAATCAGCGCATCCGCGAAGCACGCGATCAACTGCACGAAAGCCAGGAGACGTTGCAGCAGGTCAACCGGGCACTCCAGCAGCAACTGCAGGAGAACACCGAGTTGCAGAACCAGCTGCGCGAGCTCGCCGACCGGGACCCGCTCACCGGCACATACAACCGCCGCTACTTCGACGTCACCATTGCAAGAGAGTTGAGCTACTGCAGACGCCACGGAACCTCCCTGGCACTAAGTCTGATCGACATCGATCACTTCAAATCAGTCAACGACACCTACGGTCACCAGGCTGGCGATCAACTACTGATATCACTGGCTGACCTGCTCAAACGCAACTCTCGCGGCAGTGACATTATTTGCCGGTTTGGCGGGGAGGAATTTTTAATTGCACTGCCGGACACCGACTGTGCCACCGCAGCAGCTCGTGCCGAGGAATATGCCAGAGGGTTTTCCGACGCCGGCGCTCGGTGGCAAGGCCAGCAGATCAGCGCAACCTTGTCCGCCGGTGTCGCGAGCTTTCCCGAGCAGGCTGAGGATGCAGACAAATTGCTCAGGTGCGCAGATATCGCACTCTATCAGGCCAAAAAAAGCGGGCGTAACCGAGTGGTTGCCTATAGCGGGGAAATGCGCTTGCAGATCCCTGCGACCGATTAGAGCGCAACGCTTCGGGGAATATAGTAGAAAACCAGAGCCAGCATGCAGAGCGCACCACCCCAGATCAACGCCATGCCGGTCGGCGTTTGTGAGCGAGAGAAGCCGCCACCGATAAGCAGGACCCCCAACGTAAAGATGGCTACCGTGACCCAGAACTGTTCACCGCTCATGCACGCTCTCCTGCGTTGATTTGTTGGAAGTATATCGCAGGACAAACCCTGGCAATCCTGATTCACATCAGCTCACAGGAGGTTGTGCAAGCGCAATCTTGCGGAGAGCGCAAAGCGTGAAACGCAATGCGCTGAGAAAGGCCTTGGCAACGGGGGTAAAGCAGAGTGGCTAGCGTGCAAATGACCGATTAACTCGAACATGCGCAGATGAACACTCACGCAAACGAATCGACAAAGGGGCGCAATAGCGAGAACAGACAAGGAGGACAAACCATCAAGGACCGCAACCGGCTTGCAGATCAGAAGAGGCTTTTACGTATCATACAAGCCCGCATGGAAACTGGTGCCCGGAGCCGGGGTCGAACCGGCACGACCTAAAGGTCGAGGGATTTTAAGTCCCTTGCGTCTACCAATTTCGCCATCCGGGCGAAAGAAAAGTTGGAGGCCGAGGTCGGAATCGAACCGGCGTACACGGATTTGCAATCCGCTGCATGACCACTCTGCCACCCGGCCTCAAAAGAGATAAGCTGCGCTGTGGATGACGTCAGCGCAACAAAAACTGGAGCGGGAAACGAGACTCGAACTCGCGACCCCGACCTTGGCAAGGTCGTGCTCTACCAACTGAGCTATTCCCGCTTAAAAACCTTTACTACTTGACCATCTGGTCGCGAGACCTCGCGAAGCTACGCGCCCCGCCCCGCCCTCGGAAGGTCGTGCCCTAACATCTGAGCTGATCCCGCTAAATGCCTTGCAATGCCTTAACGCTTGCTGTCTGAGGTTGCCAGACTGCTCACTGCATCGGACGGCGCTCATTCTATCCATCTGCGCCGGCCTGTCAAGTTATTGATTCAAAAAAAGTTATTTGGAGGAATTTTGATCACTGTCCGGGCGCAGATGGGGCCATGCCGCGATCAGATAGACCACCATGGACCACAAGGTCAGCACCGCCGACATCGCCAGCAATATGTAGCCCACAATAACCCACAGCCTAAGCTCCGGGGGGTTGGCCAGCAACACAACCAGCGCCACCATCTGCAGCGCTGTTTTGTACTTCCCGAGCTTGGACACCGCGACATGGGCTCGCGCGCCCATTTCCGCCATCCACTCACGCAATGCAGAAATCACCAGTTCACGACCGATGATGATGGCGGCCGGAGCGGTAACCCAGAAGTTGGCATGGTGCTGAACCAGCAGGACCAACGCGATAACTACCATGAGCTTGTCAGCAACCGGGTCCAGAAAAGCCCCAAATGGTGTGCTTTGCTGCAGTTTTCGCGCGAGATAGCCATCCAGCCAATCGGTCACGCTGGCCATGGTAAAGACCAGTGCTGCCGCCAGGTAGCTCCAGTGAAACGGCATGTAAAACAGCAGGATAAAAATGGGTATCAGCGCGACCCGGAGCAGGGTCAGGATATTTGGAATGTTCATGGGTTCCGCAGCCTTGGACGAAAGGCCATTCTAATCGCTATGCAGAACAGCATAAATCTGTTCTGCGAGTTTTTTACTGATCCCCGGTACTTTGGCAATTTCGGCTGCGCTGGCGCGCTTCAACTCCTGAAGACCGCCGAAATGTTTAAGCAGCTCTCGTCTGCGCTTGGGGCCGACGCCCGCGATACCTTCAAGACTGGAACTGGTTCTGGCCTTACCCCGCCGTTGGCGGTGGCCAGTGATCGCAAAACGGTGCGCCTCGTCACGAATATGCTGGATCAGGTGCAGCGCAGGCGAGTGACCGGGCAATACCAGTTCATTGTCCGGGGTGTTGAGGAACAGGGTTTCCATGCCTGCCTTGCGCGTTACACCCTTGGCAACGCCAACCAGCGTCAGATCATGGATAGCCAGCTCCTGCAGCACATCACGCGCCATGTTCATCTGGCCCTTGCCGCCATCGACCAGCAGGATATCCGGCATCTTGCCCTCACCGTCCTTGATCCGCGAGAAACGGCGCATCAGAGCCTGATGCATTGCCGCATAGTCGTCGCCTGCGGTAACACCTTCGATATTGAAGCGGCGGTAGTCGCTCTTGATCGGCCCCTCGGGCCCAAACACCACACAGGAAGCGACCGTCGCCTCTCCGCTGGAGTGGCTGATGTCGTAGCACTCCAGCCGCGTCGGCATGTCGTCAAGCTGCAGCGCCTGCTGCAAGGCTTCAAATCGCTGCTGGACATGCTGACGGTTGCTCAGGAGGCTGGCCAGTGACTGCTCGGCATTACTGCTTGCCAACTCCTGCCAACGTCGCCGAGTACCACGTACCCGCGGACTGATGCTGACGTTGAAGCCGCGCGCCTCGCTCAACGCACGGGTAATGACAGCAAAGTCCTCGTGCTCGGCGTTAACGATAATTTCCGCCGGCACCTCGCGCTCGGCACTGCCCAGGTAATACTGCGGCAAAAACGCGGCGATCACCTCACCAGGCTGCTGCTCGATCGGTACCCGCGGGAAGTGGTTCTTGCTGCCAAGCACTCGACCGTTTCGCACCATGATGACGTGCACACAGGCGCCCCCCGGGGCGACCGCTGCGGCAACAATATCGGCGCTCCCCTGCTCGGTGTCGATGCTCTGCTGATCCTGCACCCGGCGCAGCAAGGCGATCTGGTCACGCAATTCAGCGGCCCGCTCAAAATCCAGTGCGGTGGCTGCCTTCTCCATCGCCGCGGTCAGCTCGTCGTTGAGCGCGTTGCTGCGTCCTTCCAGAAACATGACCGAATGGCGCACGTCCTCGGCATACTCCGCCGCATCGACCAGCCCAACGCACGGTGCCTTGCAACGTTTGATCTGATACTGCAGGCAGGGCCGCGTGCGGTTACGGTAATAACTGTCCTCGCATTGACGCACAAGAAAGGTTTTTTGCAGCAGGTTTAGGCTCTCGCGAATGGCACCGGCGCTCGGATACGGGCCGAAATAACGGCCCTTGGCGCGCTTGCTGCCACGGTGCAGGCCCAGCCGAGGGAAGTCATCGTTACTGGAGAGAAACACGTAAGGGTAGGATTTGTCGTCCCGCAGCAGAATATTGTAAGGCGGACGGTTAGCCTTGATCAGGCTCTGTTCCAGCAACAGCGCTTCGGTTTCATTACCTGTGATCGTGGTATCGATCTGCTGAATGCGGGCGACCAGCGCTTCGGTCTTGGGGCTGAGCCCGGTCTTGCGAAAATAGCTGGACAGGCGCTTTTTCAGATTGCCGGCCTTGCCGACATACAGAAGTTCGCCGTCGGCATCGAACATGCGATACACGCCGGGCTTGCTGCTGGCCGAGGCCAGAAAGGCCTTGGCATCGAATACGGGTGAGCTGCTCACTGTCGGGACGGATCAACCATGCCGTGGCGCACCGCCAGCAGGGTCAGCTCGACATCACTGGTGATGCCCAGCTTCTCGAAAATGCGATAGCGATAGGTGTTGACGGTTTTCGGACTGAGGCACAGCTTGTCGGAAATGCTTTGCACCTTCTCGCAATTGACAATCATCAAGGCGATCTGGATCTCGCGCTCGGAAAGGCAATCAAAGGGCGAATTGCCGCCCGGGTTGAACTGCTTCAGGGCAAGTTGTTGCGCAATATCGGGGCTGATGTAGCGCAGTCCGGCGTGAACCTGGCGTATTGCCGTCACCATTTCGTCCAGCGCTGCCCCCTTGGTAACGTAACCTGCTGCCCCAGCCTGCATCAGACGCGTCGGAAAGGGCTCTTCGTCGCAAACGGTTACGGCAATCACCTTTATGTGCTTGTCATGCTGGACCAGCTTGCGGGTAGCTTCAAGGCCACCGATACCCGGCATGCGCACGTCCATCAGAATGACGTCAGGCTTAAGCTCGCGGGCGCGAACCACGGCAGTCTCTCCGCTATCGGCCTCGCCTATGACAGACAGGCCCGGGACATCGCTCAGCATGCGACTGATGCCTGTGCGCACCAGGTCGTGGTCATCGACTACCAGTACCTTGATCAAGTCCTACCCCTTGAACAAACCGAACCGAGCTATCCCACCGGGAGCGGAGGCAGCATCCCGACACGCAGCCTTACTATAATGGGCGACCGCACCATCCTGCCCGACAGGGAAATGCTCTGTCAGGCAATGATCAGCGTGTTTTAGGCGCAACGATACCAAAACGACCAGCCAGATGAAATCACTTGTCCAGCTGCGCGAACTGCCGGTACCTGTCCAATGACTCAGCTACCATGGTCTGATGGACGTTATGGGTACTGCACGCAACACTGGCTGCAAACAACAGGCGCATAGCCCATGAACCAAAACGACAAGTTTACCCAGGCCGGCAAAACAGCGGTCATGCAGAACATTCAGGGCATCATCGGCTTTCTGCTTGGCTACCCGCCCTTTAATCTGATGGAGCAGGGTCATCTGGCTTGGCTGGTGGAGCACGCCCAGCTGCGTTTTTTTGCCGCTGGCGACCCCATTCTCCAGCCCCAGGATGGCCCCGTTCAACACTTCTTCATCGTCAAGCAGGGTTTGATTCGCGGTGAACGCGTAATCTCCGGCAACGACGAGCCCGATACCACATTTGAAATCGGTACCGGCGAGTGCTTTCCACTGGCAGCCCTTCTGGGGGAGCGGGCTACGCGCACCCTCCATCGCGCCGCAGAGGACAGTTTCTGTCTGACGATCAACCGTGACGACTTCGTTACCCTGTTCAGCCAGTCAATGCCGTTCAGGGACTTCGCCCTGCGCGGTGTCAGCAGCCTGCTTGAACATGTGAATCAGCAGGCCCAGAAACAGGCGAGTGAAACCCTCGGCGCGCATTACTCCCTGGACACCAGGCTGGACAGTCTGGTTGGGCGCGAACCCGTCTGCTGCTCACCGGAAACCAGTATCCGCAATGCGGTCAAGCAGATGCATGAAGCCGGCGTCGGCAGTATCGTCATCATTGATCCGCAGCAGACGCCGGCGGGTATTTTCACCCTGCGTGATCTGCGGGCGCTGATCGCCAATGATGCGGCCGACCTGAGCAACAGCATCGCGACCGTGATGACCCCGCGTCCAACCGCCCTGGCCTCCTCTGCCAGCGCGTTCGATGCAGCCATCGCGATGACCCGACGGCATATCGCGCACATCTGCCTGGTCGATAATGGCAAGCTGGTTGGCGTCGTTTCCGAGAGAGACCTGTTTTCGCTGCAACGGGTCAACCTGGTGCACCTGGCCCGCACGCTGCGTCAGGCCGAAAGCATCCAGCGGCTGCGTGACTTGCGCAGCGACATTCACCAGTTGGTCGACAGCATGCTGGCACACGGCGCATCCTCCGGGCAGATCACCCGCATCATCACCCTGTTCAACGATCACACGGTGTGTCGTGTCATCGAACTCAGCCTGGAGGAACACGGCGATCCGGGCATCCCGTTCAGTTGGCTGTGCTTTGGCAGCGAAGGACGCCAGGAGCAGACCCTGCATACCGATCAGGATAACGGCATGCTGTTCAGCGCAGCATCAGGCGCAGAGGCCGATGCGCACCGCGAACGTCTGCTGCCGCTGGCCCGCCATATCAATAATGCACTCGCCGAATGCGGCTTTACCCTGTGCAAGGGCAACATCATGGCCAGCAATCCGGAGCTGTGTCTGTCCGCCCAGGAATGGCGGGACAAGTTTTCACGTCTGGTACGCAGCACCACGCCGGCCAACCTCCTTAGCTCTTCGATTTATTTCGATTTCCGGGTCGTATGGGGCGATAAACGCGGCCCGGAACAGCTCTTTGCCGAAGTCTTGCGCCAGATCGGCGGCAACACGCTGTTCCAACAGCAGATGGCGCAAAACGCCCTGCTCAACCGGCCACCTATTGGCCGCCTGCGTGACTTTGTAGTGGCGCGCAGCGGCGCCGAGAAAGACACGCTGGATACCAAGGTGCAGGGGTTGAGTCCCTTTGTGGATGGCGCCCGACTGCTGGCACTGGCCAATGGTATCAGCGTCACAAACACCCTTGAGCGCCTGCAGCAACTGCGCGAACGCAGGGTGCTCGACCCCCAGGATGCCGACGCCTATATCGAGGGCTATCAGTTCATTCAGTTGATACGGATGCAGCAGCACCAGCAGCAGGAACGCGATGGCAAGACATTCAGCAACCGGCTGGACCCGGACACGCTCAACCAGCTCGACCGTCGCATTCTTCGTGAATCGTTCCGCCAGGCCAAGCGGCTGCAGGCCAGTCTGGCCTTGAGGTATAACCTGTGAACCCTCTCTCCTGGCTGGGCATTCGCCGCCGCGGGCTATCGCCAGCACAGCAGCAGCGGCTCGACGCACTGCCTGCCCCGCAACCACTGGATGATACCCCGCTGGATGATTGTCGCTTTGTGGTGGTGGATCTGGAGACCAGCGGGCTGAACGTCAACCGCGACCGTATTCTGTCGGTCGGCGCAGTGGTGATCGAACATGGCCTGATTGACCTGGGCAGCCAGTACGAATGCACCCTCTACCAGGAAAACCACCGTGTTACCGAGTCGGTACTGATTCACGGCATCGCCCCCAGTGCGGTGGCAGACGGCGTAGCGCCTGCTGACGCCCTGCTAGACTTCATGGACTTTGCCGGCACCTGCATCTTCGTGGCCTTCCATGCCGCCTTCGACCATCGCATGCTGCAGCGCGGCCTGCGTGACGAGCTGGGCCACCGGTTGCGACACCGCTTTGTTGATGTTGCCGAGCTGGCCCCCATGCTCTGCCCTGCCGGGGGGCGCAGGCAAAGCCTCGACGAGTGGCAACAGCACTTCAAGGTCGTCAATCAGCAACGTCATCATGCTGCTGCTGATGCACTGGCAACGGCCGAGTTGATGCTGATTCTGTTGTCACTGGCACGCCGGGAAAAACTTGAAACCCTGGCAGACCTGGATTCCCGCCTGCGTCACTGGCGCCGCTTGCGACAGGCTCGAATCGGCGCGATGTAGCGCGACAACCGGTATTTTGCGCCACCAAAACCGCTTTTATCGACAAGCAGCTCTGGCAAATGGCACTGATTCTTGATAGCGTGCGCGCCCTCACCGAATCACCCATCCCTATCCGGAGCATTCCATGAACAGACACGCCTGGCTGAAGTCATCTGTTGCCTTGGCCGTCACCCTCGCCGCCAGCAGCGTCAGCGCCAATGGCCTGAGCATCAACGAACAAAGCGCCAGCGGCATGGGAACTGGATTTGCAGGACGCTCATCCGCCGCCGAAGACGCCAGCACCCTGTTTGGTAACCCGGCCGGCATGTCCAGGCTGGACAGAACCGAGGTCAGTGGTGGCTTTGCTACCATTTTCGCTTCTACCGATATTGATGACGCTCAGGGTTTCGCCTCGGGCACCAATAAGGGCGACATGGTTCCGACGGCAACCATTCCGTTCGCCTACCTGGTAACCCCGCTGAACGACCACTGGCACGCCGGCATCGGCGTTTACGCCCCCTTCGGCGTGATCAGCGATTATGAGAAAGGCTTCCAGGGACGCTCGCATGGTCTGTATAGCATGGTTCAGGTCGTTACCCTGCAGCCCACTCTGAGCTACCAGGTCAACGACCGTGTATCCGTCGGCTTTGGCCCGACCATCAACCGTATCAGTGGCAAATTGACCAGCCAACCGCTTGCGGCGCTGGGCAGCGATGCCAAAGTCAACATCAAGGGTGATGACACCGGCTACGGCTTCAACGCTGGGGTGCTGGTGCAGGTTACCGATCAGGTGCGCTGGGGCCTGACTTACCACTCGGCCATCGACTTCGGCCTCGAAGGCCGCACTCGGTTCAGCGGCTTCAACCCGCAAATCGGGCCTGACGGCAGCTACGACGCCGCGCTGGACATCACCATGCCCGAATCGATCGACACCTCCATCACCTGGGAACTGGATGACCGTTGGACCGTTTACGCCGGCAGCACCTGGACCCGCTGGAGCCGTCTGGACAAGATCGTGGTTGAGAACAGCGGTTTGCTGGCACCCTACCAGCCTAACTTCGGCAGCATTGAAGAACAAATGAAGTGGGACGACATCGTCTCCTGGGCGGTTGGTGCATCCTACCAACTGAACCCGCAATGGGTTCTGCGTGCCGGCTTCACGTCCGATCCGTCACCAACCAACGACACCCACCGCACCGTGCGTATCCCGGTATCGGACCGCAAGGTCTTCTCGGTAGGCGCCGGCTGGGATGTTACATCAGACCTGACGCTGGATATCGCGTACTCCTACCTGCGTGAAGCCAAGGGTGAGATCAACACCGCGGACTACACCGCCGAGTTCCGCAACCAGGCACACGGCCTGGCAACTCAGGCCACCTGGCGCTTCTGATCGACAGGCAATAAAAAACGCCCCGCATCATGCGGGGCGTTTTTGTTTCAGTGCTGCTGATCAGTGATCAACCGCAGCGCCTGCTCCACGCGGGATACGAATATCCTCGATCAGGTGCTGGATCTTCTCCGGCGGCGCCTTGGTTACGGATGCAACCAGTACTGCAGCGACGAAGTTGAAGATCATACCCAGGGTACCGATACCTTCCGGAGAAATACCGAACCACCAGTCGTCTGCGGTCGCAGTCGGGTTGATGAACTTGTAGTAGACGATATAGCTGAAGGTGAAGGTCAGACCGACAATCATCCCCGCGATAGCGCCTTCCTTGTTCATCTTCTTCGAGAAAATACCCATGACGATGACCGGGAAGAACGAGGCCGCCGCCAGGCCGAACGCGAAGGCGACCACCTGCGCCACGAAGGCCGGTGGGTAGATCCCGAACAGACCGGCAATGGCGATGGCAACACCCGCCGCAACCCGGGCAGCAAGCAGCTCCTGCTTCTCGGTAATGTTTGGCGCCATGTTGCTCTTGAGCAGGTCATGGGAGACCGAGGTTGAAATCACCAGCAGCAGACCTGCTGCAGTAGACAGCGCCGCAGCCAGACCACCCGCAGCAATCAGCGCAACCACCCAACCGGGCAGATCGGCAATTTCCGGGTTGGCCAGAACCATGATGTCGCGGTCCACGTACAGCTCGGTGGCAGCAGCAGTCGGCTCGTTGCTGATCAGACGCTCACCGTTGGCACCACGCTCATCAGTAAACTTCGGCGCACCAACGAACGGCGCGCCCGGGCCGTACTGAATCACGCCATCGTTGTTCTTGTCCTGCCACGCGATCAGACCGGCATTTTCCCAGGTCTTGAGCCAGGTCGGCACCTGTTCGTAAGCGACGTTCGGCACCGAGGTCAGCAGATTGGTGCGAGCAAACGCAGCAACCGCCGGCGCAGTGGTGTAGAGAATCGCGATGAACAACAGAGCGTAACCGGCCGATTTACGGGCATCACGCACGGTCGGTGTGGTGAAGAAACGAACGATAACGTGGGGCAGACCGGCAGTACCAACCATCAGCGCCATGGTGATGAAGAACACGTCAATGGTCGACTTGGACCCGTCAGTGTATGCCCCAAAACCCAGCTCAGCGCCCAGACCGTTCAGGCGTTCCAGTACCGATTGCCCGGTTCCGGTAACCTCGCTGCCAAAGCCCAGTTGCGGGATCGGGTTGCCGGTAATCAGCATGGAGATGTAAATGGCGGGAACCATGTAGGCGAAGATCATCACGCAGTATTGCGCCACCTGGGTATAGGTGATGCCCTTCATGCCGCCGAGAACGGCGTAGAAGAACACGATGGCCATGCCGATCACGACGCCGGTGTTGATATCCACTTCCAGGTAACGGGAGAACACGATGCCAACACCGCGCATCTGGCCTGCCACGTAGGTAAAGGAAATGAAGATCACACAGATCACCGCCACCACCCGCGCGGTTTGTGAGTAGTACCGCTCGCCAACAAACTCCGGCACGGTAAACTTGCCGAACTTGCGCAGGTAGGGTGCCAGACACATAGCCAGCAGCACATAGCCACCGGTCCAGCCCATCAGGTAGACCGAGCCATCGAAGCCGGTGAAGGAAATGATACCGGCCATGGAGATGAAGGATGCCGCAGACATCCAGTCAGCCCCGGTAGCCATACCGTTGGCAATCGGGTGCACGCCCTTGCTCGCCACATAGTACTCGCTGGTGCTGCCCGCACGAGACCAGATGGCAATGGCGATATACAGCGCGAAGGTCGCGCCGACGAACAGATAGATCAGAGTTTGGGTATCCATCGCAGGGATCCTGTTCTTATTCTTCGTGGAAGTCGTACTTGCGATCGAGCTGGTTCATCTTCCAGACGTACACGAAGATGAGCACCACGAAGGCGTAGATGGAACCCTGCTGGGCAAACCAGAACCCCAGCGGGAAGCCGAAGAACTGGATGGCGTTGAGCTGGTCTACGAACAGCACGCCGGCACCGAAGGAAACCACAAACCAGACGACCAGCAGGGTCAGCATGAGTTTGAGGTTTTCACGCCAGTAACCGCGCGCTGCCTCTTCTTTTGACATGGACATTAGCGTCTCCATTGTTGTTGTTATTACGCCAGTAACGGTAGCACCGGGATGCGCTGGTGAAGAGTAAGACTTTGGTAGAACGGACGTTCAGGATCGCAAAACAAAACCTTGAAAACACATAAACTTATAAATATAAAGCACTGATTTTTATTGTATTTAATAAATAAAGAAATAAAAATGACCAACTTATTAGACTAAAGACACGCCCTGGGCAGTAAGCCTTGAATACACGGAAAACGCCCACACTGGCAGACATCGTCTAGAGTGAAGGAACACCACTGGAGCGGAGACAGCCATGAAACACGTTGCTTTGTTGCTCACCAGCCTGTTTCTTTCGGCTCAGGCCATGGCGTTGTCGCTGTCCGACCTTACCCAACAGGACACCGCAACCGCCATGAAGGAGGCGCTGACCCAAGGCGCGCAGCTGGCCGTCAGCGAACTTGGCAAGCCCGGCGGGTTCAGCAACAACCCGGATGTGCGCATCGAACTGCCCGGCAAGTTGGGTAGCGCTGCACGCACGCTGAAAATGATGGGAATGGGGAACCAGATCATCGCGCTGGAAAACAGCATGAATCAGGCCGCAGAGGCCGCGGTGCCCCAGGCGCAATCCATTCTGGTTAACGCCATCAGCCGGATGAGCCTGACAGACGCCAAGAGTGTCCTCACCGGCGGTAACGACTCGGCAACCCAGTATCTCGAACGCAGCAGCCGGGAAGAAATTCGCGCCCTGTTCCTTCCGGTGGTAAAGCAGGCCACCGACCAGGTTGGCGTAGCCCAGCAATACAACGCATTTGCCTCTCAGGCAGCAGGGTTTGGCGTTGTCGACGCCAACGCGACCAGCGTCGAGACCTACGTCACCGAAAAGGCGCTGGACGGCCTGTTCGAGATGATTGCCCAACAGGAAGCAACTATTCGCAGCAACCCGGCAGCGGCAGCCACCAGCATGGCACGCAAGGTATTCGGCGCTCTGTAATGCGCGGCAGCCGGGCGTCATACCCGATTGCCGCTTGTCCTATTCGGTAATCACGCACATGGCCTTCAGCTTGACGAATCTGCTGCCGGCAATGCCCTACCCGATAATGGATACGCAGACCGTAAAAGCTCCGTTCAATATCAGACCCGGCCACCAAGATGGCCTGCCAACCGCTGCATCGCAGCAGTGGTCATTTCGTAAGTGAACTCATTACTGGCAATCGGGTGTGAGGCGGTCCGAACAACGGTCAGCTCAACCGCTGGATTGATATGTATCAGTTGCCCATGCACCCCCATGGCTTCATACACGCCATCGGCGTTGTGACTGATCCACCACTGGTTGTGATAGGAATAGCCGTTCATGCCACGCCGGCCGAAATCGGCAAAGGCTTTACGATCGGCGCCGCGCTGCAAATCCTCAATGATTGCGGCGGGAATGATCTGCTGGCCGTTCCACTTTCCGCCGTTGCGCATCATCTCGCCGAACCGGGCGAGATCTCGCAAAGTCGCATTCAGCCCCGCACCAGCCCACTCGGTACCCGTCGGGTCGAGCAGCAACAGCGCGTCCTCCTCTGCCCCCAGTTTGCTCCAGATGCGCTCACCAATATGGGTCGCCACATCCTTGCCGCTGGCGCGGCGAATCAGCCAGCCCAGAACCTCGGTGTGAACCGTGCGATACGCGAAATAACGGCCGTGCTCGCGGGCTGCACCGATGGTCGGCAGGTAATCATAGAGACGGGTTGGCCCGGTCCATTGCGGTGACTGGGTAATGCCCGCGGCCAGGCCGTAGTACTTCACATCCGAGGTGCCGTCAGCGTAGACCTCGGAGTACTTGATGTCCGCTGTCATATCCAGCACCTGCTGAACGCTGGCACCACGCCAACCGGAACTGGCCAGTTCAGGAATCAGGTCAGTCACCTGGGCGTTCGGATCCATAACGTCCTCGGCGATCAGCATCGCCGCCACCAGACCGGTGAACGACTTGGTCACCGACCAGAGCATGTGCGGGCTGAGCGGATCGGGCTGATTGGGATACTGCTCATAGATCACCTTGCCGCGGTGCAGAATGATGCAGGCGTCCGCATAGCTGCACGAAAGAAACTCGCTAAAGTCGATTTCGCTGCCGTCATTCAATGTGATACTGAGCGCGTCGATCTGAGCGGTCAGATCGGCACCGCGAGGCAACTCACTGGTAGCACCACTGCCACGCCTGATCTGACGTGAGGGCACAAGCTCGCGCATATGCTGGAACGCCCAGCGCAGCTTCGGGTACTCGACCAGGTAGTTTTCGCGGGTAACCAGCTTCTCGGGGGCCGGCGGAAAGCCCTCCATGAAACCCAGCAGCTCATAGCGAACGGTATCCGGAGCGGGGAGATCGGGTGCCACATCGGCAGCGGCATGCAGGCGACGCCCCATACCCGGTTGAAAACCATGAAAGTGTGTCATTGGGCTGTCCTGTTTTTGTTGTTTGAGCAGCCCCTCACGTTAGGAGGTCGGTGTCAGTGCAGCAAGCATCCCCTGCTGAACACTATGTTCCATCATTCAGACATTGAACGTTGGCGGCCAGTGTGACTTGAATTCACCCACGCAGATGCGCACAATGCTGGACATTCAACCAGTATCCAATTCAAGCCATGCCCGCTTTGCTCGCGACCGACTTCTACTACCTGCGCAACTTCGAATTTGTTCTGGAGTGGGTGGGTGCGCGCTATGACGATCTGCTGAATGAGCAGGAGCGCCGGTTTGTTCAGCATTTTCCGACTCTGCCCGAGCGCTCACGGGCGCTGCTGGTGCGCTTGATCATGCGCAAGGGCGATCATTTCCGGGTCAGCCGGCTGTGCTATGACGAGATCGGCGATATTGAGTCCGCGGCGCAGCCTCTGCTGGAGCTGAGCTGGTTGTCCGCTGAAGACCCCATCGATGTATCCAGCCTCGCCAGGCTGCTGCTCAAGACGGAATTAGCGTCACTGGATCTGGGGGTTGAACAGGCCGGCAAGCTGGGCAAGCAGACGCTGATCGATGCATTGCTGGCCGGCAATCACGCACCAAGGCCCTGGCACGCCTGGCCAGGCATCCCGACAGACAATGTCTTGAGCCTGCAGATCAGCGATCTGTGCGACCGTTTAAGGTTGCTGTTTTTCGGCAATCTGGCGCAGGACTGGAGCGAGTTCGTGCTGACCGAACTCGGCCTCCAGCAGTACGAGTCGGTGCCGTTTCCGGCCCATTCGCGCAGTTTTCATCAGCCAGGCGATGTTGACCAGTACCTCTATCTCAGGCGCTGCCGGGAGGAGCTTGAGGCCGGCGGCGACGCCATGACGATTGTCGACCAGCTCTCGCATTTCACTACCAGCAACCCCTGGATCGAACGCCGGCATCAGCGTTTGCGCTTTCAGCTTGGCCAGCAGTTGGAACGCGAGCAGCAACTGGAGCAGGCGCTGGCACTCTACCTCCAGTGCAGCCACAGCGAGGCACGCCAGCGGGCAATCAGGCTGCACGAACGGCTGGAGCAATACAAACAGGCCTACGCGCTGGCAACCACGGCTCACGCGGCGCCGCACACTGCGAGCGAGCAGCAGTTGGTCGAGCGGGCACTGAAGCGGCTGGGGCGCAAACTCCAGCAACCGGTGCCCAAGCCCGTGCCGGAGCCCGAAACGAAAACCACGCAACTGATACTGCCGGGGCCGGACCCGCAGGGTGTTGAGCTGGCTGTTGCCGCCCATCTGGCTGCGCCGGATGCACCGGTGTTCTACGTCGAGAATGCGTTGATCGGCAGTCTGTTTGGCCTGCTCTGCTGGGAGGCGATTTTTGCGCCCCTGCCCGGCGCCTTCTTCCACCCGTTCCAGAGCGGGCCAGCCGATCTGTACGACGCCGACTTTGCCGACCGTCGCGCCGCGCTGTTCGATGCCGCGCTGGCCCGGCTGGACGATGGCAGTTACCGCGAGCATATTCGCGGCATCTGGCAGCAGAAACAGGGGCTGCAGTCGCCCTTTGTGTTCTGGGGGCTGCTCGATGAGACACTGCTGGAACTGGCTTTGCAGTGCATCCCTGCCCGCCACCTGCGGCTCTGGTGTGAACGCATGCTCAGAGACATCCGCGTCAACCGCGCCGGCATGCCCGACCTGATCCAGTTCTGGCCCGCCGAGCAGCGCTATTGCATGGTCGAGGTCAAAGGGCCCGGCGATCGCCTGCAAGACAACCAGCGCCGCTGGCTGGCGTTCTGTGCCGAGCACGCGATGCCGGTTGAGGTAGTACATGTGCAGTGGGAGACGCCGTGAGCTACCAAGTTGCCGTGCGCGCGCTGTGCGAATTTACCGCCAAACAGGGCGACCTGGACCTGCGCTTTACCCCTGCGCCCACCGCGCAGGAAGGCATCGCCGGACACCAGACCGTGGTCTCACGCCGCGGCGCAGGCTACCTCAGCGAGCTGACGCTCGCAGGCAGCTATCCCGGCTTGCTGGTAGCAGGACGGGCCGACGGCTATGACCCCGAGCAAAATCTGCTGGAAGAGATCAAGACCCACCGCGGCGACATCAGCCGCATCCCGGACAACCATCGGGTGCTGCACTGGGCGCAGGCCAAGGTCTACGGCTGGCTACTGTGTGCCGAGCTGGAATTGGAAGAGGTCGATCTGGCGGTGGTTTACTTCAACGTGGTCACCCAAAAGGAAACCGTCTTTCGTGAGACGTTTGCCGCCGACGCGCTACGCCAGTTCTTCGCCCAGCAGTGCGACCGCTTCATCGCCTGGGCCCGGCAGGAAACCCATCACCGTGGTGCCCGCGACCAGCAGCTGCAGCAACTGACCTTCCCCTACCCCAGTTTCCGTGCCGGCCAGCGCCAACTGGCCAAGGCGGTTTACCGCGCGGCGCGTGACGGCAAGACGCTGATGACCCAGGCTACCACCGGCATCGGCAAGACACTCGGCACCCTGTTCCCGCAGCTCAAGGCGATGCCGGAACAGCAGGTGGATCGGCTGTTTTTTCTCACTGCCAAGACGCCCGGTCGTCAGCTCGCGCTAGACGCCCTGCAAAGCCTGCGCGCGCACAGCGAGACACCACTGAACCTGCGCGTACTGGAGCACATCGCCCGCGACAAGGCCTGCGAGCACCCGGACAAGGCCTGCCACGGAGAATCCTGCCCGCTCGCCGAAGGCTTCTACGACCGCTTGCCGGCCGCCCGTGCCGAGGCCGTTGCCGAACACTGGCTCGATCAGACCGCCGTGCGCCGCATCGCCATGAAACACCGTATCTGCCCCTACTACCTCAGCCAGGAGCTGTGCCGCTGGTCTGATCTGGTGGTAGGCGACTACAACTACTATTTCGACATGACCGCCCTGCTCTACGGGCTGACAGTCCTCAATGACTGGCGCGTCACCGTACTGGTCGATGAAGCCCACAACCTGATTGATCGGGCCCGCGGCATGTATACCGCTGAACTGGATCAGGGCGTATTCAACACCCTGCGTAAACAGGCCCCGGCGACGCTGAAAGCACCGCTGGACCGGGTCGCCCGGCACTGGAATGCATTGCACCGCGATCAGACCGAGGACTATCAGATCTACCCGGCGATTGCCGACCTGTTCATTCTCAGCCTGCAGAAAGCCGTCAGCGCCATTACCGAACATCTGACAGACCAGCCCGATGGCAATGCCAACGCGCTGATTCTGTTCTACTTCGACGCCATGCTGTTCTGTCGTCTGGCCGAAGCCTACGGTCCGCACTCACTGTTCGACATCACCCGCCATGCCGGCGCCAGTGGCCGCCGCACCCTGTCGACCCTGTGTCTGCGCAACATGGTGCCGGCTCCGTTCCTGCAGCAGCGCTTCACCACCGCCCATAGCACCACGCTGTTTTCTGCGACCCTGAGCCCGGCCCATTACTACCGGGATCTGCTCGGGCTGCCCGAGGACAGCCAGTGGCTTGAAGTCGAGTCGCCGTTCCATGCCGATCAGCTCAGCGTCTCGGTCATCCGCAACCTGTCTACCCGCTATCAGCACCGCACTGCCAGCCTGCAACCGATCAGCGAACTGATGGCCGAGCAGTTTGCCCGCCAGCCCGGCAACTATCTGGCCTTCTTCAGCAGCTACGCCTACCTCGAACAGGTCGTGGAGAAGTTCCAGCACCTGTACCCGGATATCCCGGTCTGGACTCAGTCGCGCAGTATGAATGAGGGGGAGCGCAGCGCCTTCCTGGCGCGTTTCCATGAGCACGGCCAAGGCATCGGCTTCGCCGTGCTCGGCGGGGCCTTTGGCGAGGGCATCGACCTGCCGGGGCGTCGTTTGATCGGCGCCTTTATCGCGACCCTCGGGCTACCGCAGATCAACCCGGTCAACGAAGAAATGCGCGAGCGGCTGGAGGTCATGTTCAACGGCAGCGCTGGCAGCGGATACGAATACGCCTACCTGTATCCAGGGCTACAAAAGGTAGTGCAGGCGGCCGGACGAGTCATTCGTACAACGGAGGATCAGGGCGTGGTCTATCTGCTCGACGACCGCTTCGGCCAGCGTACGGTGCGCGAGCTGCTGCCGCGCTGGTGGAGGATCGGCACCCGCAGCCTCACATTGAACAAGATGAGTTAGAAAAAACCTCTAATTAATTGATTTAAATTTAAATACGGAAGAAATATCAGGCCATCATTCCCCCTTTAATTCGCCCGCACTGTCATGCCATTGCCACCAACGTAGCGGATTGAACGCGACACAGATGCAAGGTAACCGAGGCAGCCGCAGAGGTGTAAAAGTTGCAATTTTCTGCTCAAATCGGGTTTTCCATGGCAGGAGCCCGAGCCAATGCAGGCAAAACTTGAACAACGATCCTTTCTGCTGATGCTGGTCGTTGTAACCTTGCTGTTTCTCTATCTGCTCAAACCCTTTTTCGGCGCCGTCTTCTGGGCATGCGTGATCGCATTGCTGTTCCACCCATTGCAGCTGCGCTTGAGCAAGCGCTGGAGCGGCCGGGACAACATGGCAGCCCTGGCGACCCTGACGGTGTGCATGGCGTTGTGCATCCTGCCAGCGGTATTCGTTATCACCTCGTTTGTTCAGGAAGGCCATGCCCTTTATGAACGGGTACAGACCGGCAAGCTGGACCCGGCAGCGATCATGGAAAAGCTGAAGACCAGCTTCCCGTTGGTCGAAAGCCTGTTTCACCGTCTCAACATTGACCTGGAAGGCGTCAAGGCCCTTGCCACCAACGCCGCCGTTACCTCAAGCCGCTTCCTCGCCCAGAACGCGTTCCAGCTGGGCCAGGGCACATTGAGCTTTTTCGCCAGTCTGGCGCTGATGCTCTATCTGGCATTCTTCCTGCTGCGCGACGGTCCAGAGCTGGTACGCATGCTGGTTCGTGCCCTGCCGCTGGGTGACGAGCGCGAATACCAGCTATTCGGGAAGTTTGCCGAGGTCACCCGGGCGACGGTCAAGGGCAACCTCGTGGTCGCCGCAGTTCAGGGCGCACTGGGCGGGCTGATCTTCTGGGCTTTGGGCATCCCCGGTGCGCTGCTCTGGGGTGTGGTAATGATGATGTTGTCGCTGATCCCGGTGGTCGGCGCCAGCCTGATCTGGGGCCCCGTCGCGATCTATCTGTTGGCAATCGGGCACTGGACCCAGGGCATTATCCTGATCGCCTTCGGCGCGCTGGTAATCGGCCTGGTCGACAACCTGCTGCGCCCGCTGCTGGTTGGCCGTGATACCAAGCTGCCGGACTATCTGGTGCTGTTGTCTACCCTCGGCGGCTTCGCCCTGTTCGGCATCAACGGCTTTGTCATCGGGCCCTTGATTGCAGCGCTGTTTATTGCCTTCTGGCAGATCTTTGCCGAGGAGTTCAACCCGCTGGCCGATGCACCGGCACAGAAGCCGGCGCCGCAGGCCGATGACCCGCAGTAGCGGGAGCTCACTCGCTTCCGGTCGCCGTTCGGAACGGGCACTAGCTGCCCGTCTGAACGGGCGTCCATGGCACCACCCGATTACGCCCCTGCGCTTTGGCAAGGTAAAGCGCCCGATCCGCAAGATTGAACCAGTTATCAACATCGTGCAGACCATCAAAAAAGTCGCAGTAGCCGATGCTGACGGTAATGCCGATTTCGATGTCGTCGTCGAGCTGGATGCAGCACGCCTGCAGCGATAGCCGAAATCGCTCCAGCACATCGAGCGCATTTGTTTCTGACGTCTGGGTCAGCAACACCGCAAACTCCTCTCCCCCTACCCGCGCATGCACATCCGACCGCCGAACCGCATCGGATAGTGTCTGGGCAAATACCTGCAGAACCCTGTCTCCCGCCTGATGACCGAATTTATCGTTTACAGACTTGAAAAAATCGACATCCATGACCGCCAGCGAGACCTGCTGGCCATAGCGCAATGCCTGCTCGAACAGACTGTCGGCCATGCTGAAAAACAATTTGCGATTGGCCAGTCCTGTGAGGGCATCATGGGTTGCCTCACGCAACAGCGCAGCTTCGGCTAAATCGCGCTGCTCTTCCAGCTGGCGGGCGCGGATCATGGTGCCCAGCACGCTCGCGAACGGTGCCAGCAACTCAATCTGTTCGCCGCTGTAACCACCCTCCCGGTTGCCAACCGCAATCATCCCCACAGCCTCACCATTGAATCGCAGCGGAATGCCCAGGAAATTATCAATCGACGGATGCCCGGACGGCTGCCCCCGACTGGCCGGATGACGGCTGACCATATCGGTGCAGACCACTGTATTGTGGGTTACCACATGGCCAAACAGATTGTTGAGCGAGTGAAAGCGCAGGGACTGCCCCTCGGCCCGGTGGGAGGCATACCAGGCGCGACTGGCGTCATCCCAGCTGATATTGGAGATGCTGGGCACCTCCAGATACTGCGAACCGTCTTCGCTGTTACGCAGAATGCCGATAAAGCCGACCTGACTGTCCGTTATTGCCAGCAGCGGCTCAAACAATCGGTCGCAGGCCGCCACCAGACTCTGATCCACCAGAAAGGCCTGCTGAACCTCGGCCGCCAACGACATCAATTGCTGCTGGCGCAGATCCAATAGCTCAAGTCGTCTCAGTTCAGTCACATCCCGAATACTGCCGCACAGCCGTGCATACACCCCCTGTTCCTCCGCTGGCAGTGATGCTGCTGCAACCACGATCCAGCGGTAATTATCCCCACCGACGCTGACGCGCAGTTCTACTTCGTGAATTTCGCTGGTAGAGCGACTGAACGATCTGCTTCGCACCAGATCAATCAGTCGCTGCCGATCACCCTCATGCACCCGCGCCAGGCATGCGTCCAGTGACAGCTCGCAGGCATGTGCGCCCACCCCCAGCCACTGCGCAAGACGCTCGCACAGGGCTATGAACGAATCACCCGGATACCATTCCCACACCCCTATGCAGGCGGTTTCCAGTGCGGTCAGCAGACGCTGACCAGCTTCGTGCTCGGCGCGCTCTCCGTGCTTCAGTGGGGTAACGTCCTGCAAGTGCACCCGCACCAGTCCGGGCCCCGGACGCACACCGTCGAATGACAGCAGTATCCAGCGCTCGCCAATCAGAAAGATCATCTGGCGACGTCTGTTGCGACCTTTCGACAACTGGATAAGCAGCTCATCAAGACGCCGGGCAGACAGCGGTGAAACCAGCAGACCGAGCCCGGCCCCCTGCGTGATCCGCATCGCGGTGTCAGGCCCGACGACCGCATCCAGCGCGCCATCCCACTCGGCGAGCGAATAAGGTGAGGCAAGGTGGATGACCACCTCGGCGTCGTGGCGCAATTCTTCCTTGTTGCCGCTCATGTGCCTGGCCATTGCACACATCCCTCATTGACTCAAATCCGCTCTTTACAACGAGTCGGTGCACACACTGATCTCCGCGTCAGCACTGCTTGCGGAGGTCAAACTCGCTATGCCCTGGAATTATATTGCAGTTTCTTGAAGCATAGTTTTGATCAGTGATGGCGCAAGGCCGCTTGGATCAAGAGATGCCCCAGGTCTATGCGGAATGCGCGCCAGCCGTATAATGGCCACCTTGTTCAGGGTAACGGGCAGGTCAATGACAGAGCTGCAGCAATCAGGCAACGTGATAACAGCGCCAGCGGTCATACTCAACCGCGCACGCCTGCGCCCGCCGCCGTTACCCAAAGCCATGCTTGAACGCGACGCACTGATCCAGCGCCTGAGCGCATCAGGCAACCGTCTGACCCTGCTGACCAGCCCCCTCGGTTACGGCAAGACGACACTGATGGCAACCTGCGCCATCAACATGGACGAAGACTGGGGCTGGCTGCGATGCTGCAGCGCAGACAACCAGCCAGCGGTGTTTCTGCAGCATCTCGCTGCCCTGTTCGGCCTGCTGCCGTCGTCCCCTGAACAGGAGCAGACACTCGGCACCGCGTTGTTCAATGCACTCGAGGCCCGTTCCCGGCCTTTCACCCTGTTTCTCGATGACCTTCATCTGCTGCGCTCGTCCGGCACCCGACGGCTGCTTAATGAGCTGATTGGCTTCGCCGCACCCCAGCTAAGGATCGTCGCGGCAAGCGAAGGACTACCCGAACTGGAAATAGCGCACCTGCGCCGGGACCAGCAATTACAGCTGATCGGCACCAGTGAGCTGTCGCTCGACAACACCCAGATCGCACAACTGGCAAGTAAACGCGGCGCCCTGCTGGATAACGACAGCATCTACCAGCTGCGCACCAGCAGCGAAGGTTGGATCAGCGGCGTGCTGCTTGCGCTGGCAGCACGCGCCGACAACGCAGACGCCAGCGAATATATCGCCGACTACCTCAGCCAATCGCTGCTGCAGGGTCTGCCGCCCAAAATACAGTACTTTCTTCAGCAGACAGCGGTGGTCAGTGGGTTCAACCCGGAGCTGGCCGCCCTGCTAAGCGGGCACGAGCAGCCTGAGCGTTCCCTGCGCTGGCTAACTCGCCACGACCTGTTCATTCAGCCCAACCCCGATGATGTGCTGACCCACCGCTACCACCCCGCCCTGCGCAGCGCCTGCCTTCGTCACCTGCAACGCCGCGACTCAGCGTCACTGCGTGCTCTGCATCTGCAGGCTGCCGACTGGCTGCTGCAGCATCGCTGCTATGGCGAGGCGGTCTACCAGCTGGGGCGCGGCGGCGATTACAACCGCTTGCTGGCCGAGGTCGAACAGCACAGTTTTGACCTGCTGCGCGAGGGCAAGGTCGACTCCATCGTCGACTTCCTGATGGACTTGCCCGACCGTGACACCGATCACCTGACATTGGCGATCACCGAAGCGAGCACCGTAATCGCCACCAATGATATCGAGCGTGCGCGCCACTGCCTGCTGCTCCTGCAACGCCTGGTGCGTGAGGCGCAGGTACCCGCCGATCGCCCCGAGCGGCTGTTCCAGACCATTGCCTTTTTGCGCAGCAGACTTGCCGTACTGGGCGGCAACTACCGGCATGGTCTGCGTCTGACCGACAGCTGCATGCGTCACTGGCCCCAGCGCACTGCCGCCAGCGCTGTGCTGCTCTACAACCGCGCCAGTTGCCTGCTGGCGCTCGGCGACCTGGATTGCGCCGAGCAGGCGGCCCATGAGGCACTGGAGCAACTGACCCAGTTCGCCTTCCGCGGCTACACCCACAACCTGCACCTGCTGCTGACCCAGATCGATCTTGCCCGCGGCGATACCCTGCAGGCTGACCAGCGCCTGGAGAGCATGCTGCAGCACGACCCGGCAGCCACTTCCAACACCTTCTACGACCTGTTCCTCAACATTGGCCAGGCGCTGGTCCAGATGCAGCAAGGCAAATTCGAGGCAGCGCGCCAGCAGCTGGCCCAGGCCGAGGCAGCCGCGCTGGAGGTGGTGCACAGCGCAGCCCTGCCCTGGGTATTGCATCATCAGGCCTGTCTGTACGACGCCTGGGGTCAGCCCGAGCAGGCAATCAAGCTCTGGGATGAGTCGCGCAGACTGGCCTGGCAATACCGCTTGTACGGTATCTATCGCATTGCCGGCGCCTGGCGGGTGCGGCTGGCGGTGCGTCAGCAGAACGAGCCCGCCATTGCCCAGTGGCTGGATGAATGGGCCTGGTGTGAAGAGCACTACGGCGAGGCACTGCACTACGAAGAACGCCTGGCCCACGGCTGGGTGCTCTGCCATCAGGGGGAGACTCGAACGGCGCAGGCGCTAGCCCACCAGCTGCAGGAGCAGGCAAGCGCACAGGGCAACCGACTGCTCGCGTTGCAGGTGCATCTGCTCAACGCTCGGATCGCCCGAAACGGGCATCAGCATGCCGAACTGTACTCGGCGCTGGAGCAGGCTTTGCAGCTGAGCCTTGGCCACCGCTTGGGCCAGCTGCTTCAGCACGAAGGCACGGAACTGCGCAACGAGCTGCGTCAGTTGCTGTCACCTGCCTTCCGGCGCCAGCAAGGCTTGCCCGACCTGCCGACCAGCAAGCAACTGCTCAATCCACTGCAGGCCCTGCTTGCTGACGCCGATCCGCAGCAAACCCTGATCGATCCCTTGACCCGACGTGAGCAGGACGTGTTGCAGCGGATCGCCCGCGGCCAGGGAAATCAGCAGATTGCCGAGGGTCTCAACGTCAGCCTCAGCACGGTCAAGACCCACATCAACAACCTGTTCCGCAAACTCGGAGCCACCGAGCGGCAGCAGGCCATTCAGATTGCCCGCACACTGAATTTGCTGACCTGAATCTCCACCCGTCTCCACCCAAAATTCAACCTGCAAATCCACCCGTGGTTTGACGCAAACCCGCGTCCAGCTTGTTACAACGTCTGCCTGTGATCCACCCTGCCGACGAGGCCATCATGTCCGACAAACTGCTGAACGAACGCGAGCTGAATTTCCAGCTGTACGAAATGCTCGACACCGAGGCGCTGCTGCAACGCCCGCGCTACGCCGAGCACGACCGCGCCGTCTTCGACGCCACGCTGGAGACCGCCCGCGGCATCGCTGCCGAATTTCTTGCTCCGCACAACCAGAAAGGCGATGCCAACGAGCCGACCTTCGACGGCGAAAAGGTCACCCTGATTCCGGAAACCAAAGCCGCCTGGGATGCTCTGGCCGAAGCCGGCTTCCACGCCGCGCACCACGACGCCGAAGACGGCGGCCTGCAGCTGCCGGAAGTCATCCTGCGCAGCTGCGTTGCGTATTTCAGCGCCGCCAACATTTCTACTTCCGGCTACTCCTTCCTGACCATCGGCTCCGCCAACCTGGTCAAGAGCTTCGCCAGCGATGCGCTGCGCGAGCGTTTCCTGCCGCCGATGCTGGACGGCCGCTACAGCGGAACCATGGCCCTGACCGAGCCGGGTCAGGGCTCTGCCCTCGGCGACATCCGCACCACCGCGCGCCCGGCAGCAGATGGCAGCTACCGCGTATTCGGCCAGAAGATGTTCATCTCCGGCGGCGACCACGAGCTGACCGACAATATCGTACACATGGTGCTGGCTCGTATCGAAGGCGCACCGGCTGGCGTCAAGGGCATCTCACTGTTCCTGGTACCCAAGGTGTTGGTCAACGAGGATGGCAGCCTGGGCGCGCGAAATGACGTCGCATTGGCCGGTCTGCTGCATAAGATGGGTTACCGCAACACCACCTCCACCGTACTGAGCTTCGGTGAGCAGGACGGTGCGGTCGGCTATCTGGTCGGCGAGGCCAACAAGGGCCTGTCGTATATGTTCCAGATGATGAACGAAGCCCGTATCGGTGTTGCCCTCGGCGCCTCGGTTCTGGCGTATCAGAGCTACATTCACGCCCTGGACTACGCCCGCGAGCGCCCGCAAGGTCGCCTGCCGGGCAGCAAGGACCCGCTGTCGACGCAGGTACGCATCGTTCAGCACGCCGACGTGCGCCGCATGTTGCTGCAGCAGAAAGTCTATGCCGAGGGCAGCCTGAGCCTGTGCCTGTACGCCAGCAGCCTGTTCGAGGACTCGCACACCGCGCCGACCGAGGCCGAGCGTGAAGACGCAAACGAACTGCTCGATCTGCTGATTCCGATGGTCAAATCCTACCCGTCCAAGTACGGCGTGATCGCCTCCGATCTGGGCATCCAGATCCTCGGCGGCTCCGGCTACATTCGCGAATACCCGCTGGAACAGTACTACCGCGACAACCGCCTGAACCCGATCCACGAAGGCACCGAAGGCATCCATGGCCTCGACCTGCTGGGCCGTAAGCTGAGCCAGCGCGGCGGCAAGGGCTACCGCCTGTTCCTCGCCGCAGCGCGCGCCAGCGTTGCCGAAGGCGGCACCAGCAAGCAGTGCGCTGGCATGGCTGCGGCGCTGAACGACGCGGTTGGCATTCTGGACCAGGTGAGCAGCGATCTGCTGCAACAGGTCGCTGCTGACGTCGACCTAGGTCTGGCCAACGCCACCGCCTACCTCGACCTGTTTGGTCGCGTGGTTGTCGGCTGGATCTGGCTGCGTCAGGCACTGGTGGCCGAACGCGCGCTGGAGGCTGGCGCAGAAGGCAGCGAGGCCGACTTCTACCAGGGCAAGCTGCACGCTGCGCGCTACTTCATGGACTGGGAACTGGCCAGCCTCGCCAGCCAGGCTCGCCTGCTGAGCACCGGCAACCGCCTGACCTACGACATGCAGGACGCCTGGTTCTGAGTTTGGGCCTCAGGGCCTGAAATCGGAAAGGTTGCGGGCGGCTCCACGCCGCCGCCCGCGCCATCTGCTTTTCCCTCCTACACTCCCTCCCCTGTACCTCATCAAGCACAGAGTCCCCCAAGACGGTATCTTGTATGCAACCGGACGATCACATTCATGCAGCGAAACAAGCTCACCCACGTCGAATGCCCCATTGCCCGCAGCCTGGATCAGGTTCGCGAGTGGTGGAGTATTTTGCCGATGCGTGACGCCCTGCAAGGGCTGCGCCGGTTCGACCAGTTCTCTCAGAGTTTAGGCATTGCACCGAACATGCTGACCCGCCGTCTCAGCGCACTGGTCGAGGCCGGGATGCTGGAACGGGTGCCTTACAGCCAGCGGCCACTGCGCTACTAGAGCGTGCCGACGGCCAAGGGGGAAGATTTTGCCTTCGTTGACTGGGGCAATCGCCACTATGCCGCTGAGGGCGAAAGCGTGCAGGTGGCGGATCGTGACATCGGCAGGCGCTTGCAGTTGGCCTTTACCGACCCGGAGGATGGCCGCGTGCTCGCGCCGCAACAGTGCACACTGCAGCCGGGGCCGGCCGCCAGCGACGCGATGCGCGAGCGGCTTGGCTGTAAGCACGCTCGCCCAGTGTTGACCACCTGATTCAGTGCCCGCAGGCCTGATACCACTCCACACCGTGGGCATCGCGCTGCATTTCGACCTGGCCCTGCGCAATCAGGCAGTTGAGGTTGGCGCGGCTTTCACCGGTCGCCAGCGCCAGCACGATGCCGTCATCCATGCCAATCGGCCGACCAAACAGACACTCGAAAATATCGACACTGCGGCGGGGTTCGCGCAGTTCGGCATGCAGCCGCTCCAGCAGGCGCTGCTGACTGTCTACCAGATCATTGATTCGCGCGTGCAGGCCGCGGAAGCAATCGTTGTGGGAGGGCAGCACCAGCACGCGGTCCCTGACCCTGTCGCGAATCCGGCGCATTGAGACCATCCACTCGCCCAGCGGGTCGCCATCCGGCTCGCGGGCCTGCACCGATACGTTGGATGAAATCAGCGGCAATACCTGATCGCCGGAGATGAATAACCCAAGCTCGGCGCAATACAGGCAGGCATGCTCGGCGGTATGGCCCTGACCGACGATCACCTGCCAGTCGTGCTCGCCAATGCTCAGAACGTCGCCGTCACCGATACGGCGGAAGCGCTCGGGCAACGGGTGCACCATGCTGGAGATACCGCCGTAGTTGTCGCGCCAGTAAGCAAGCGCGCTGTCATTCCAGCCGGCACGACGGTAGAACGCCAGCTCCACCTCGGGGGCTTCCCGGCCCTGCAGCCGCGCCGCGTTGCAGGCGTGATATTCGATATGCGGCATCCACAGCTCGCAGCCAAAACGCTCGACCAGCCAGCCGGCCAGACCGGCATGATCGGCATGGCGGTGAGTACAAATCACGCGCGTCACCGGCAGGCCACCCAATACCTCATCAAACAGCTGTTCCCAGACGGCCATCGCCTGCTTTGTCCAGACGCCGGTATCGACCAGCGTCCAGCCATCTCGGTCACGCAGCGCCCAAAGGTTCACGTGATCCAGCCTGAACGGCAGCGGCATGCGAATCCACAGCACGCCCGGCTGCACCTCCAGCGTCGCGCCCAGTGCGGGTGTGGTAAGCGGATAAATCAGACCGTCTGTAGCCATAGCGTTACTGCTTCTTGATCAGGAGTGAGTGAGGAGTGGGTCAGCTGGGCTTGTCTTCCAGCAGCCGCCTGGGATGCATGCCGTTGACCATGCCCATGAACGGCGGGTGGATCGAATATCCCAGCATCCGCTGAATATGCGGACTGCATTCGCGGGCGCGCGGCAGCGGAACAGACAGGCTGAAGTTCTCCTGCTGACGTACCCAGGGCTCGCAGTACTGCGCGGTCACGGCAAGACGCGGTGCGGCGCTCTGGTTGGCGCCACCGCCATGCCAGAGGGTGCCGAGAAACAGCACCATCGAACCCTTGGGCATGATCACCGGGATCGACCTGGCGCAGTCGTCGGGCGTTGGCGCATGACCGTCCCAGGTATGGCTGCCGGGGATCACCACGGTTGCGCCGTTGTCGGCGGTAAAGTCGTCCATCGCGATAATGGTCGCCGCGCCGAAATGCGGACGTGGACGCGGCACCGGGTAGAAGGCATCGTCGTGATGCAGCGGTTGCGCCTGCTCGCCGGGCAGAATGTTGATCACCTGCAACTGCGACAGCAGATAATTCGGCGCCAGTACTCGATCCAGCAACCCCAGCACCAGCGGATGTTCCACCAGCGGGTTGCAGGCCAGGGTCTTGGTAATCACCGCGTAGAGCCGCTGGGTCAGCGTGCCCTCGAAATCGTTGCGCCCGCAGTGCGCGGGCAACAGGCTGCGCAACTCGGCGCTGATCTGCTCGACCTGTGCCTCGGGGACAATTCGCTCCAGAATCACATAGCCGTCGCGCAACAGTGCTGAATGCAGCCGCTCAAGCTCGGCGGCATCGACCGCCTCCTGACTGCCGGCAGTCGACTGGTAAGCCTTGGCGTAGCCGCTTTTAAGGTACTCACTGTCACCGGATAACACACGCTGACTCATGCCCGCCCCCTGTTGTCGTTGTTGGCCGACGCGCAGATGCGAGGCACCTGTCGGCATCGGTGGACGTGAACGATGCGATGACCGCGCCAAGCGCAGCGCGGCGATACCCCATTGTAGAGAGGCTGGCTCCCCTGATAAGGGGCACAAGGCGGACGATCCTGCCAATTACCGGACTGGTCAGTCTGCTGTTGAGGGGCTATTCAGAGAACAAATGATTGGGGCGCTACCGGCGGGCAGCGCCCCAGGGGGCACCAATCGCTCAGTTGCCGCGATAGGTTGAGAACCCATAGGGGCTGAGCAGCAGCGGGATGTGGTAATGGGGTACAGAGGCATCCACCTCGAAGATCACCGGCACTTCCGGGAAGAAGGTCTTGGCCTGCTGCTTCGCAAACCAGTCACCGGTTTTGAAGGTCACGCGGTAGGTGCCGTCCGTGAGCGTCTGATCGTCCGGATACAGCCCGGTAATGCGGCCCTGTGCGTTGGTCACACCTTCGCTGAGTGCCTGCCATTGCTCACCCTGCAGACGCTCCAGCGTTACCTGAACGTCCGGTGACGGCAAGCCGCTCTCAAGATTGAGTACGTGCACGCTGAGCGGGTTGTTCGCGGCGGCGGCCAGGCTGCTCATGGTTGCCAGCAGCACAGCGCCAGCGGTAACAAGGATACGATTCATCAACATAACTCCAGACAGTGAGATAAATGCGCGTTATTGCGCCGGGAATACCTGTGAAATAGCGCTCTGGGCGCAGGCCTGATCGGTTTCGGCGCCGCCAGCACCGGCCACGCCCACCGCGCCGATGACTGCGCCGTCGACCAGCACGGGCACACCCCCACCCAGCAGCAACAGCTCATCAAGGGTCGTGAGGTTGGCAGCATCAGCATTACTTCGGGCTCGCTCGGCGAGCAGCAGCGTTGGTGTCTTGGTCGACAGCGCGGTAAAGGCCTTGCGCTGGGCAGCAACGGTGTTGTGCGGACCTACGTTGTCGTCACGCTGCAGGCTGACCAGTTGGCCGGACCGGTCGACCACGGCCACCACAGCGGTTCGCTGCCGGGCGTGGCAGGCCGCGAGCGTGGCATCGGCCAGTTGATTGGCCAGTGACAGCGTGAGGTCGGGGCGGCTGGCAATGGCAACGGTGTCGGCCTGCACGGCACCGGCGCCAAGGCCGACGGCCAGCGCAAGGACTGGTTTGGATATGTGCATCTGCGGAATCTCCTGGGTTGCTCAAGCACAGCCGCATGCTGCAGCGCCCAGGCCATCGGTAGCATTGCCGGCAGATTACGCTTTTGTAATGGGCATCCGGCGCGCTTGGCTCTACTCTGTCAGCCTGAACGAGGAGAACACGATGCGCATTCTGGTGGCAGAAGATGAACCCAAGGCAGCCGAGTACCTGCAACGCGGACTGAGCGAGTCCGGCTTTCAGGTCGACATCGCGCTCAACGGCCTTGATGCGCGCCATCTGATGGAAGAAGACCGTTTTGATCTGGTGATACTCGACGTCATGCTGCCCGGTATGGACGGCTGGCAGTTGCTGCGTCTGATCCGCAGCCGCGCCGACACGCCAGTGCTGTTCCTGACCGCCCGCGACAGCGTTGAGGACCGGGTAAAGGGTCTGGAATTGGGGGCCGACGACTATCTGGTCAAACCGTTCTCCTACGCCGAACTGCTGGCCCGCGTGCGCAGCCTGCTGCGCCGGGCACCCCTGCGTGAGGTCGAGTTCTACCGGCTGGCGGACCTGCAGGTCGACCTTCTGCGGCGACAGGTACACCGCCAGGGCCAGCGCATTCATCTGACCAACCGCGAATTTGCACTGTTGCAGTTGCTGGTCAGCCACCCCGGTGAAGTCATGTCGCGCAGCCGCATCGCCTCGGAGGTCTGGAATATCAATTTCGAGAGCGACACCAATGTGGTTGACGTTGCCGTGCGCCGTCTGCGCGCCAAGCTTGATGACCCGTTTGATCTCAAGCTGATTCACACCGTACGCGGCATGGGTTACAAGCTGGACGAGGCCCCATGAACCGTTGGCGGCGCTCACTCAGCCTGCGCCTTGCGCTGGCCTTCGCACTGGTCAGCCTGCTGGTGCTCGGGGGCATCGGTCTGTATCTGTACCGCTCGCTGCAGCAGGAAATTGCCTGGCGCGATGACCAGACCCTGCTCGGACGGCTCGACCGCATGGCGAACCTGCTGCGCGACGCAGCGGATATACAGGCGTTGCGTGCACGACCCGAGCTGTACGCCAACATGCTCGGCAATACCGAACATTTCCTTTGGGTGCTCGATAGCAGCGGCACGGTACTGATCAGCATCAATCCCCGCGAACTGCCATTACCGGATCTGCACGCCGGCCCGGAGCCGCATTTTCACGAGGGCTCGGGTGAGCCATCCTATCGACTGGTTACCCAGCAAAGCCGTATCCACGGCCAGACGCTGACGCTGGTGGCCGGGCATCTGCTCAGCGAGCGCGAGAACATGCTGGCGGCCTACCGCAACAATCTGGTCATCGCCCTGCTCTGCGCGGGCCTGCTCAGCTTTGTGCTTGCCGCCCTGATCAGCCGTCGCGGTCTGCGCCCGCTGCGCCAACTCGCGGCACAGGCCGCCGAGCTGGATGCCGCTCGGCTGCACACCCGCCTGCACACCGGCAGTACCTACGCCGAACTCGATGGGCTTGAGCACAACCTGAATCAGGCGCTGACACGTATCGACGCTGCCTATCAACAGCTGATGCGCTTCTCGGCCGATCTGGCCCACGAGATGCGAACCCCGCTGAACAACCTGATAGGCCAGACCCAGCAGGTGCTGAGCAAGGCCCGTTCGGTCAACCGCTATGAGCAGGTGCTGGAGTCCAACCTGGAGGAGTTTGAACGCCTGGCGAGAATGATCGATAGCCTGCTGTTTCTGGCCCGCAGTGAGCACCCGACCACCGCAGTGCAACGTCAAACGGTCGATCTGCACGATCTGACTGCACGGCTGTGCGACTACTTCGAGGACATGGCCGAGGAGCACGGTCTGAGGCTGCAAAACCACTGTCAGGGAAGCCTGCAGGCCGACCCGGAGATGCTGACCAGGGCCCTTGCCAACCTGATTGCCAACGCCATCCGTCACGCCGATACCGGCAGCGACATTACCATCAGCAGCGCCCACAGCGAAGGCCAGTGTGTGCTTGCGGTAACCAACCGGGGCGCCCACATTGAACAGCCCCATCTGGCCCACCTGTTCGACCGCTTTTATCGGGCTGACCCTTCGCGCAGCGCGCCGGGCAGCACCGGCGGGCTGGGGCTGGCCATAGTGCAGGCAATCATGCGCCAGCATGGTGGCTACGCCAGCGTCACCAACGAGGACGACGGCGTACGGTTTGAACTGGTGTTCCCGCACACCACAACATGACAACACTGTAATCCCCGGGTCATCCGGCGGTTCCCGGCGGTGCCCTATCGTGGCCAGGCAATGCGGTGACGGTCACCGCGCACAGCCCGGAGAGAATCCCCGATGAAATACCTGATTGCCCTGACCTTGTCTGCCCTGTTCATGACCACCCTGTCTGCCCACGCCGAAGATGGCAGCGAACGTCTGCGCCAGATGCACGCCAAGCACCTCGAACGCCAGTAAGCCCTGTCGTTGCCACTCCCGACCGTCAGCCTCGCTGACGGTCACCCCGCTCCTCGCTTTCAGCTCGCTGCCAGGCCGTTGTACAACCTCGCCTCTACGGCTTTCCTGCCTTCACGCCATCCCCGGTAAAACAACCATCGCGCGGGTTTGTGCCGATAAAGGTACAGGTAAAAGTTATTCAAATACTGTACATCACAAATATTACGTATAGGATTTGTCGTTAGCGCCCGGTGCTCGTCCGGCCACGCCCTGGTGCGTTGGCGTAGTTAACGGTATCAGGCAATCTTGACCCGAATACGAGGTGGAACATGAAACGGCTTCTGGTGCTTTTTTGCTGTCTGTGGCTTGCCAGCTGCGGCAGCGTCACGGTGCAGGATTATGCAGGCGAACAACCGAAACTGGATCTGATCAGCTTCTTCGACCGGCCCGTCGAGGCCTGGGGCATCTTCCAGGACCGCAGCGGTCAGGTCATCAAGCGCTTCCATGTCGACATCACCAGCCAACGCGACGGCGATCGCCTGATTCTCGATGAGCGCTTTCTCTACAGCGACGGCACCACCCAGCAGCGGGTCTGGACCCTGACCCCGGATGGCACCGACCGCTGGCGCGGTACCGCCGATGACGTGGTCGGCGAAGCCATCGGTGAACTGGCGGGTAACGCCCTGCGTTGGCAATACCAGCTCAACCTGCCGGTCGACGACACTACCTATGTGGTGACCTTTGACGACTGGATGTACCTGATGGACGAAGATACCCTGATCAACCGATCAAGCATGCTGAAGTTCGGCGTCGAGCTGGGCCAGGTAACCCTGTTCTTCCGTCGCCAGAACTGATGACAGCGCTTAAATCATTCGGCAACGGGTATCGCGCACTGGTCATCGGCGCCAGCGGCGCGCTGGGTCAGGCCTTCTGTGATGCGCTTGAAGCTGATCCGGGGTGTGCGCTGGTGACGCGCTTGAGCCGCAACAGCGCGCCCCCGCTGGATTTGGAAGATGCAGCCTCCATTCCCCGGGCTGCTGAGGCCGTTGCACAGCACGCGCCGTACCACCTGATCATCGTCAGCAGCGGCTTGCTCCATCGCCCGGGCATCCGGCCGGAAAAGAGCCTGTCAGCACTGGATGCAGACGCCCTGCAGGCGGTTTTTCAGGTCAATACGCTGGGGCCGGCGCTGTTGCTGCGCGATTTCCTGCCGCTGCTGGATCCTCAGGGCGCCATGGCCTTGCTCTCTGCCAAAGTCGGCAGCATTGGTGATAACCGGCTGGGTGGCTGGTATGCCTATCGCGCGTCCAAGGCGGCGTTGAACATGCTGATCAAAACCGCCTCCATCGAGCTGGCTCGACGTGCGCCCAGGGCGCGGCTGCTGAGTCTGCATCCGGGCACCGTCCAGTCAGCGCTGTCCCAGCCGTTTCGTGGCGCCGCTGCAGCGCGTCCCGCCGCACAGGCGGCCCGGGAGCTGCTGGCCGTTATCGACAACGGCACGCCAGCCGATAGCGGCGGTTTTTTCACTTACAACGGCGAGCGCATCGAGTGGTAACCGGCAGTCGAGGGCTGCTGCATGGCTGGAGAGTCGGGTTTGCTGCGCACCTCCCTCTCGCTAGCCCTGGCGCACAGCCCCACCGCCACTGTCCTTGACCTTGTAGAGGGCATCGTCGGCCAGCTGCAGCAGCGCATAGCGATCAGGACAGTCCTGCGCCTGCTCGGGAATGCGACTTGCCAAACCGACGCTGGCTCTGACCTGAACCCCATCAGCGCAAACAAGGTGCAGACGATTAACCTCGTCAACGATTTTTCGCGCAACTGTCTCGGCCCCGGCGGCATCGGTATCCGGCATCACCAGCACGAATTCGTCGCCGCCAAAGCGCGCCGCCATATCTGTTTCCCGGCGCGCGCACGCCGCCAGCACTGCGCCGACTTTCACCAGTGCCTGATCTCCTTCAAGATGGCCCAGGCTGTCATTGAAAGACTTGAAGTTGTCCAGATCGATGATCAGCACGCTGATGGGGCTGATCGCACGCCGGGCACGACGCCACGCCTTGGCCAGGAAGGTCTGAAAACCGCGGCGGTTGGCCAGTGCGGTCAGAGGGTCGTGGTGAGCTGAGTGTTCGGCTGCCTGCTCGCTCAGCTTGCGACGGGTGATATTGTGATGACTGAGGACGACGTAAACCTTGCCTGAAAAAAGGGTACGTGCGCCCCTGAGAATGAACCACTGTTTCGCTTCAGGGGTATGGCACGGATATTCGTGATAGAAGGTCTCCGCGCGACCGGATATCAGATCTTCCAGTGCATCCGCGACGGATGAGGCATCGGCGTCTCCACAACGGATGGCCGAACGGCAGACACTGAGATAATTCTGCCCAGTCCAGTCAAACTCCGGAGCCACGCCATTGGACTGTGCCACAGTGCGCCAGGTGTGATTAACAAAAACGATTACGCCCAGTTCATTAAGCACGGCAATCTGGTCTTCCAGACCGTCCAGTACCGCACGAAAGAAGCCGTCAGTGGCACCTTCGCCTGCATTCCCTACTCGCTCGACTACTACTTCAGCGGCCATTATTCACCCCTAGAAACCGGCGAGTGCGCGTAACGCGAACCCAACCGGGCAAGCATATCAGCAACCCTGTTCTCCCGGGCATTTATGAATACGCCATTATCAGCCCCAGCTCTTCGCACAAGCGCCGCGCAAAGATCCGCTGACGCAGCCAAAGGCGTATAATGCCGAGCTTTCCGCCACCACAGACACGCTGCTCCAATGCCCCGAATTACCGAGAACCTCAACGACTGCGCTGCCCGGTTGCGCGCCGGCCAACTGGTCGCGATGCCCACCGAAACGGTCTACGGACTCGCCGCTGATGCCCGTCAGGACACGGCGGTGCAACAGGTATTCGCACTCAAGGGCCGCCCTGGCAACAATCCGTTAATCGTGCATCTGGAAAACGCCGCACAGGCCACTGAGTGGGCATCTGTCGTACCGACTGCAGCCAAAGAGCTGATGGCCGCGTGCTGGCCGGGACCGCTGACACTGGTCCTGCCCGCACGCGACGAGGTATCACGTCTGGTCACCGCCGGCCAGGACAGCGTCGCCCTGCGGGTTCCGGCTCATCCCACAGCACGGGCGCTGCTGAGCGCATTTGGCGGTGCTCTGGTTGCGCCGTCGGCCAACCGTTACATGTCCATCAGCCCGACCTGTGCAGCCCATGTGGCGCAGCAGTTTGCCGGCAGTGACCTGCTGATTCTCGACGGAGGAAGCTGCCAGGTAGGTCTGGAATCGACCATTGTCAGCGTTCTTCCGGGTGATAGCCCCCGCCTGCTGCGCACCGGCATGCTGGGCCAGTCTGCACTGGAAGCTGTTCTGGGTCAGCCGCTGGCAGACCGGGACGGTGGCCCTCGTGCACCGGGTCAGCACCACCGGCACTATGCACCGACAACCATCACGCTGACGTTCCGGGAGACGCCAACTGAAGCGCTTGGGTCGGCGGATTGTGGCTGGCTATGGTGCACAAACGCGCAACCCACCCATGGCCCGGCACTGGACCTCGGCGCAGATCCCCACGTTTATGCAGCCAACCTGTATGCAGCACTCTATGAGCTGGACGCGCTTGACCTGACGCGCCTGTATATTCAATTGCCGCCGTCGGACGCGGCCTGGGCTGCAGTGCACGACCGACTGGCGCGTGCCAGCCAGCGCCTGTACTGAGTGGCTATTACGGCAGAACTGGCGTATCGGATGGTATCTCGGCAAAACGGCTGAATGCCTGCGCGGCGGGAGACGGGTTCTTGGTTCGCCAGCGCACCAGGTACCAGCGATTCGGAATCGGAAACCCCTCCACCTCAAGCTCGACGAGATTGCCAGGCGCGGTATGAATAAGGGTATGGCGTGACAGAATGGCGATGCCCAACCCTGCGGCGACAGACTCCTTGATCGCCTCATTACTTTCGATCGTCATCTGCGGACGCACAGTCCAGCCAAAACGGGCAAAGTGCTCCTCGATAGCCAGCCTTGTGCCCGATCCGGGTTCTCGGCTGAGGAAGGGCTCATCAACAAGCTGCTCCCAGCGCAGGCGTTTGCCGGCATACCGATGCCCTGCAGGCGCAATAACTACCAGCGGGTTGTCAGCGAGGGGAATGACATCCAGATCAAGGTGTCTGGGTGGCTGGCTGAACACATACAGATCATCCAGATTGCGTTCGAGGCGGCGAATCACCTCGGAGCGGTTGGCGATATTCAACTCCACCTCGACCTGGGGATACTGACGGCAGAACGGTCCCAGCAGGCGCGGTACCAGATACTTTGCCGTGGTAACGGCGCCCAGACGCAACTGGCCTGCAGTCAGGCCGTTAAGGTGGGCCAGGCGCATATCCAGGTGATCCAGCGCGGCAAAAATCTGCCGGGCGCCAGCCTGCACTTCTTTACCGGCATCGGTCAGATGCAGGCGCTTGCCAATCTGCTCGAACAGCTTCAAACCGAGCGATTGTTCCAGTTTGGCAATCTGTGTCGATACCGACGGCTGGGCCAGATGCAGCACGCGTGCCGCCTCCGTTACGCTGAGACGCTCGGCAACCACCAAAAAGGTTTCCAGCTGTCTGAAGGTCGTTTGGCGCGTGTGGAAATGCTGTCTTTTCATAGCTTTTTGACTATGGTTTCCTGTCAAATAATCTATTTTTTACTATAGCCATTACTGTTCAAACTGCATGCAAGATCCCTGCAAGGAGACCTTGCTCATGAACATCACTTTCGCCCGTCCAGCGCATCAAGCGGCCCAATCTCCGGCGCATTGCGTCGCTTTCCTGACCTGCCACGACAAGGCGCATCTGGTCTCCGATGCCCTGGCTCCGCTGGGTCTGGATGTCCAGCCGATCAGCAGCTACGACACCGATAATTTCGGCACCTTCAGCCGGGAAATACCACGCCAGGGCAGTGCCCACGACACCGCACTTCGCAAGGCAAAACTGGCTTGTTCTCTGGCAGCAACGCGCTACGGTCTGGGCAGCGAAGGCAGCTTCGGCCCCGATCCGCATCTTGGCTGGATGCCATGGAATTACGAGATCCTTTGCCTGTGGGACAACGAACGCCAGTATGCCGTCTACGTCATGGCCAGCTCGGGGGCTACCAATTATGCGCAGGGCGAGATCGACAGCCTGCAGGCCGCAGAATCCTTCATGCAAAGGACCCGCTTCCCTTCACATGCACTGATTCTCGGGCGACCGGATGAACCCTGGTTCCAGAAAGGCATCCGCGACCGCGACTGGTTGCTGGACAAGATCGCTACCCTGCTCACTCAGCACCCAGCGGTCTGGCTCGAAACCGACATGCGGGCCCACCTCAACCCCCTGCGCCAGCAGATGATCCGCGAGGCAGGCGAGCAACTGGCAAAACAGCTGGGCAGTCTTTGTCCTCGCTGCAGTGCGCCGGGCTACGCCATCGCACGCAGCGAGCCTGGCCTGTCATGTGCCGATTGCGACCTGAGCACTCCCCTGGCGGCGGCCTATATCTGGGAATGCCCCGCGTGCGAGTACCAGGAACGCATCGCTACCAACCAACTCGCCGACCCCGGGCACTGCGAACGCTGCAATCCGTGACGACAATGGCCGACCGGCGCTCGGCCATACCCTTCCTGCATAAGCTGCAGCCAACATCATGTCGCACCCGGACAGATAACCAACTGCCCGAATTCCAGGCGCGCTGCACCGCTTGGCGGTACAGCGCGACCACCCACTCTATTCAAACCCGGGCAGCGGCTGCCAGCCCCCGGCCGTGCGACGCTCCAGCCGCAGCGGCGTGCCATCCATGCGCAGCAATTCAAGCCAGCCATTGTGGACGAGGTCACGCACCGCCTGATGAGTGGAGATCACCTCATCGATCATCGCCCGGGGCGCTTCAATCACGGCCTGCAGCCGCAGCGGCCGATGCATCCACTGCTTGCCATCGTGCAGCGATTGTTTGGCGAGGCCGATCCGCAGATCGCCGCCGTTCCCCTCGAACACGCCGATATGCCCCCCCACCACGTTGTGAAGCAGCTTGTTGCCACTGCCGAACCGCAGGTTGTCCGTAGTGGACGTGAAGTACTGAAGGTTGATCCAGTGGGCTACCACCATCGGCGCGGTCATGATCAGCTCCAGCACCCCGCCGCCTTCGTCCTGACGCCAGTCATAGTCATGCAAAAAGGCACGCCCCTGCAGATCGATACCACGGGTTCTGGAACGCGGCGCGGCAATAAATGCCGCATTGCCGGCCAGCCCCCACTCCGGCCGGGTCTGGGCCCAGTCGCGCGCACGCCGGCGCAGGCGGCTCAACAACCTGTCAGGCTGGTCCTGCAGTGCTTCCATTCCAAGTCCGGCGGCTCGCTGCTGACGCACCTTGGCTGTGGCCGTATCCAGCGCCTGACGCAATTGCTGCCAATTGGCCTGAAGGGCCGCCGGAATCGCCTCAGGATCGAAAATCCGAATTTCGTCCGTGGTTGTATTGTGCAACCCGGCCAGAGCATGAAACTGGGGTGGCAGGTCGACGCCCCGCTCGCGCAGCTGTGCCTGCACAGCCGGTTCGTTGAACAGTCTGGCCAGCAGACGCGCATTGACCTCGCCGCTTTGCCCGCAACAGGCGCCGCAATCCAGGCCCGCTGCCTGCGGGTTGTTACTGCTCTGACTGCCGTGTCCGAGTAACACAACCAGTGCCGGCACCGCTCCGTAAATCCCCATGGCCTTGAGAATACGCTCGGCCAGATCACCCTTCTGCGCTGCTGTCATGGCCGGTAGCTGCGGTGCCAGCTGGGCCCACTCGCGCAGCTGCAGGGCGCTGCGGTGCGGCTCAACGTCGTTGCCTGTTATCCCGAAGGTACGCCCCAGCAAGGCACCGGCGTATCCCAGTCCGATACTCTCAACCAGGGTAAAGGTTGAAGCGGGCAGTCGTTCGAACAGTCGCCAGCGGTCCCGGCGGGTCAAACGGCTCTGACGCAGCAGGGTCAGACGCTGATCCCTTGCCGCATCGCCACTGCTGTCACTGACCTGGAGCTGAGGCGCCAGCAGACCGGGTAGCTGCGGGCGTGTCGCTCCTGTTCCCAGCGGCGTGTAAGCAATCGGCAGCCCGAAAAAGCCGGCAAAGCCCGCCGTTTCGATTGCCGGACAGGTCTGCTCCAGCGCCCGCCGCATCGGCTCGGAACGCACGTCGATACAGAAGAACAGCTTGGCTACCGGAACCTCGGGCGTCGCTGACGGCTGCGTCTGACACAGCCGGTTATGCAACTGCTCCTGCCACGACAGTTCCTCGGCCCGCTGCCACAACTGCAAAGCGCGCCAGGCAGCCGATGGCGGCTGGTGCAGACGGGCCTGCCAGTCCGCACGCCACTGTTGCCAACGGCTGCCGTTGCCGCGCTGACGATCATCGACCAACGACTCCCAGGCCGCGCGGATTGCCAGCAGCGCCATGACGGAGTGATCGTCCTCCCCCTGCAATCGGGCCTGCCAGCGCAGATAGGCACACCAGGACGCCCAGCCCAGACTGCGCAACAGCAAACAATCGAACCACAGGTGCCACTCATCCGGCTTGAGCCCAAGACGCTCCACCGCAAACGCCAGCGCGGCAAGCGGTTCGCAAGGCAGCTCTTCAATACGCTGATGCAGTTGCGGGCAGGCACTGAGCACACTCAATCCCCTGTCCTCCAGCATGCTGGCGCGCCAGGCCTGGTAAAGACCGGCGCTTTCGCCTGGCCGCCAGTCTGCCTGTTCGTGGTCGAACCAGGCCGCACAGCACTGACCAATCTGCTGATTGATCAGTACCGGCCATCCCGGCAGCGTAATACCGGGATCGGCCATATCCTCCAGCAGCGGCAGCCCGTTGAGGTCGGCCGGCGACTCATCCAGCGCCCGCAACAATTGCTCGACGCTGAGTGATCCCCCCTGCTCGGTTTGCGCTTGCAGAAGATGACGTTCGGCAATGACCCCGTCATGCCAGGCCCTGCGGTAGTCGTCGGGCTTGAGGGTCAGGCTGATACCTGCGCGCTGCCAGAGCTGCTCGGCGACGCTATGCCACGCCTGCTCCCTGCGCTCCCAAAGCGGGTTGACGGCGATCATGCGGTCCAGCGGCCAGGTCGGCGCTATCTTCGCACAAGACTGACGAACGGCATCGTGCAGTGCGTCCCGGTCGAGGCCGGTGAAGGATTCAAACGCGGTCATTGGCGATCTCCATGAGTCGGGGCAACAGGGTGCAGCGGGCGCGGAGGCCATACCCGGAAGGTCAGGCGGGTGAAGTGTTCATCAAGGGAGAAACCGGCGAATGCCAGCGGATACAGACGCTTGGCCAAAGCACCCGCAGGATTGGCCAGAATCTGGGCCTGAATCAGATACAACGTCAGAAACAGCGCAACGGCGAAGATGTTCAATGCGGCAGGGGCCGGGCTCAACTGCTGCGCCAGTATCCATCCGGCGATCTCATGCCAGAGCAGATAAGTGCCAAGCAGCAGGCAAAACATCAGCAGGCCGTACCCGAGTTGGCCGCGACGCAGGCACCAGGGTGCGAGACCAACGGCCAGGATGGCCAACGCTACCAGGGGCAATTGATGTCCCGGCAACAGGTTCGTCACGAACGCCTGCAGTGCAATCAGCACGCCGCCAGCCAACACAATGGCCACAAGCAGGCTGCTCAGCGCTGGAACCGGAACTTTCGGATGCAGCGCGTGATGACGCGCATGAGCTACCGTTTCTCCGGCTGCCAGGAAGGCATAGGCTTTATAGAGCGAGTGGGCCAGCAAGTGCACCAGCGCCAGTTCCCACAGCCCAAGCCCGCATTCGAGCAGCATCAGCCCCATCTGCGCACAGGTGGACCAGGCCAGGCGTACCTTGATGCTTACCCGCGTCATCATGACCAGTGCCGCCAGCATTGCGGTTAAACCGCCGACCACTACCAGCAGGGTCTGCGCCGGTACCGTTACGGAAAACAGCGGTGCGAAGCGCAGCAGAAGAAAACCACCCAGATTGACTACGCCTGCATGCAGCAGAGCTGATACTGGCGTCGGCGCCTCCATTACCTGAATCAGCCAGCCATGCACCGGCAGCTGTGCCGACTTGAGAATCACCGCCATGGCAAGCAGCAAAGCGGCCAACTGCATGTCCCAGCCTGGCTGACCATCGGCCTGCAAGCGCACGTCAAGCACCTGCAGGATGACGGCGATATTGCTGTCGCCCGCTGCTCGCACAAGCAGAACAGTCGCCATCAGCATGCAAATATCGGCAAGCCGGCTGGCGAGAAATTTCTTGTGCGCGACCACAATTGCCTGTGGCCGATCGCGATAGCAGGTCAACAACTGATGCAGGCACAGACTGGACAGGATCCAGGCACCCACCAGCACATAAAGGTCGGTGCTGGTCACCACTGTAGCTACGCAGGCCAGGGTCCCCAGCAACGAGAGTACGTAGCGTCGCTGCCCTGCCTCACCCTCCAGGTAGCGATGGGAATACTCGACGATCACCATGGCCAGCAGACCAATCAGACCTGCCATCAATAACCCCAGGCGATCATTGCGTAGCCCTTCAGAGGCTGCCTCAAATCCGCCCATGACGACAAACAGCAGGGCCAGAAAAGCCGCAACGCGTGCAGGCAACCATAAAGCCCGCACGGAGCGTGCGAGGACAACCGGCAGCAGCGCCGCCGCATAGATCATCGGCAGCAACTGAAGCAGGGAAATGGACAAACTCGGCATGAAAGGCACTCCGCAACAACGTGACTGGCCAAGTGTCGGGGAGTGCTTGAAATAATAAAAATAGATAGATAAGAATGGATTATTAACTTAAAGAGAATGAACTTGATGCGTCGACTGAATTTCCACCACCTGCACTACTTTTGGGCCGTCGCCAAAGAAGGCAATCTGACACGTGCTGCCGAAAGCCTGCATGTATCCCAGTCAGCCCTGTCGACCCAGATCCGCGCGCTGGAAGATCAGTTGGGCCATGCACTCTTCCTGCGCGCCGGGCGGAGCCTGCAGCTCACCGAAGCAGGCCAGCTGGTGCTTGATTACGCCGAAAACATCTTTGCCCTTGGCAGCGAACTGCAAACCACACTGCAAAGCAGCCGGCAGGCCAGCAGGATATTGCGTATTGGTGCGGTGGCTACGCTGTCGCGGAACTTCCAGGAAAACCTGCTGCGACCCTTTCTCGGTCGTGACGATCTGCGCATCACGCTGGAATCCGGCAGCATCGATGACCTGCTCGAGCGCCTCACCGTGCATAAACTGGACGTCGTGCTTACCAACAAGGCGGTGAGCACAGATAGCCATCGCAACTGGCAATGTCGCCGGCTCGCCCGTCAGGCAGTGTGCCTGATCGGCCCGCCCCGCAAGCATGCAACCCCGTTTGATCTGCAGCGCGATCTGCAACGGGTGCGCTTGATCGTTCCAGGCCCCAGCAGCGATGTGCGCAGCCAATTCGAGGTGTACTGCAACAGCAACGGCCTCAAACCGACCATATGTGCAGAAGTGGATGACATGGCCATGCTGCGCCTGCTTGCCAGGGATTCCGGTGACGTTGCCCTGCTGCCGGCGGTCGTCGTGCAGGACGAACTGCGCAGCGGCGCGCTGCAACTCTACGCCGAGGTACCCGACGTTGCCGAGCAATTCTTTGCGGTCACCCTGGAGCGCCAATTCAGGCTGCGTATCCTGGACGAGCTGCTCCAGCAGGCAGCGCAGGAAGCGTGACCGGCCAAGGCTCTCCCATGCTCAGAAACACAAGAACCCGGCAAAGTCCCGCCCGGCTTCAGCAAAGTCGGGCGGGCGGCAGCTAATTGTGGCCACCGCGGCATCTCAGGCTGCGAGTCAGAACAAGCCGGACATACTCCGGCGCTAGAATACAGTGCTGATCAGATAGGTCGTGTAGGCCACATAGGCTGTCATTAACGCAGCCCCTTCCACACGGTTGATACGCCCGGCGCTACGAAACCCGTAGCCGATCACAAACAGCGATACGGTCAGCGCAATCATCACCAGCATGTCTCGGTTGAATACCTCCGGCCCGACAGACAATGGATGAATCATGCCTGCGATGCCAACCACAGCCAGGGTATTGAAGAGATTTGAGCCCAGAATGTTGCCGAGGGCGATATCGTGCTCGCCTTTGCGGGCCGCGATAACCGAAGACGCCAGCTCAGGCAGCGACGTGCCCACCGCAACAATTGTCAGGCCGATTATCAGGTCGCTCACGCCAAACACGTGCGCGATCTCGACGGCCCCCCAAACCAGGATCCGGGAGCTGACAATCAGCAGTACCAACCCCAGAATCAGCCAGTAAACCGCGCGGCGAATTGGCATGACGCTCTGGTCCAGCTCCTGCTGCATTTCGCTTCCCAGCGCGTCACTCTGCTTGCGCAGCCCCTGCCAGATGGTCCAGGCCATCAAGCCGGCAAACACGCACAGCAATATGACGGCGTCGAGTCGGGAGATATGACCATCCCATAACTGCCATGCAGCCAGCGCAGTCACCGCCGTCAGAATCGGCAACTCCTTGCGAAGCACCTGCGAATGGACGGCAATAGGACTGATCAATGCGGTCACACCGAGGATCAGGGCGATATTGGTTATGTTTGAGCCATACGCGTTGCCCAGTGCGATCCCCGGGTTTCCCTGGGAGGCAGCCAGCGCCGATACCACCATCTCAGGGGCCGATGTACCGAACCCCACGATCACCATGCCGATCAGAAGCGGCGGCATACCGAAATGGCGAGCGGTTGAAGCCGATCCTTCGACGAAACGATCAGCACTCCAGACAAGAAGAACCAAACCCAGAACAACAGCAATGATTGCCAGCGTCATATAGACATTTAACTCGCTGAGAAAATAGAGGGTTATCGACAACGAACAAAACTGCAGATCCTGCCAGCGTGCCACGTGCCTGCATCATCCGGCACACGAACGCCCGCTGGTCCACGCCAAGCTATCAGAAGACAGGAACAAATCACATACAGCGCCACCCATACCGTATCGAAATAACGGATAGGCAGATCTGGATACAACAAAGCCCCTGTATACGGGGCTTCAGGACGGAAGATGGCAAAGGTGGCAGAGGAACAGACCGGGTAATTCGGTGCACGATGCCCCCCACTGCGCGGCCGCCATGGCAGAGTAATAACGCTCCTCGCCTGCAACACGGAGTCGATCGTGCCAGATATCTCAGCGCGAACTCTCGTGAAAAACAAAAAACCCGGCACGAGGCCGGGTTCTTTGATTGTATGGCGGAGGGACAGTCCGTAGCTTTAGGCTCTCATCACATCTCGCACAATCCAAAATATAGACACAATCCATTGTTTTAAAACGATATTTATTAACACATCGTCTTTTGACGTCTCACCGCTTCCAGCGCTAAAGTATGGGCCAGAGTATGGGCCAGCAACGCCGTACCACATTAACGTCAGGAGTCCCCTTTGGGTAATCTCACAGCTAAAACCATTGAAAAGCTCGTCAAGGATGGCACCTCGAAAATGCACAACGACGGTGACGGTCTATACCTTCGTGTCAAATCACCGGGAAGCGCCAGCTGGCTGTACAGATACCGCACCAATGGCAAACTCCGTGATATGGGACTCGGGGCTTACCCTGCCGTCACACTCGCCGAAGCCCGAGATCTAGCGACAGATGCGCGCAAGCTCGCCAAGACAGGAACCGACCCGCTAGAAGCCCGCAAGCGTTCGCGGGCTGAGCTCGAAGCAGAACAACGCCGCGCTGCGGCCCTTGCAACCACGTTTGAAAGCGTCGCCCAGGATTACATTGACTCTCAAAGGGCTGGCTGGAAAAACGCCAAGCACGCCAGCCAGTGGAGCAATACGCTCGCAACCTATGCCTTTCCGGTAATTGGTAATTTGCCGCCCAACGAGATTACAACCGAGCATCTGCTCAAGATTCTCAGACCAATATGGACCCGAGTGCCAGAAACGGCATCGCGGGTACGAAACCGTATTGAGTTGGTTCTGGATGCAGCGAAGGCTGTTGGGCTCCGTGAAGGGGAAAACCCAGCCAGATGGCGAGGACACCTAGACAAGCTGTTCCCAAAACGCAGCAAAGTAAGCAAAGTGGTTCATCACCCTGCTCTACCTTGGCAAGAGGCTCCTGCGTTTATTGCCGAGCTCCGAAAACACAACAGCCTGTCGCATAGAGCATTGGAAATGACAATCCTAACTTGCTGCCGCACCAGCGAGGTACTCGAGGCCAGGTGGGATGAACTCGACCTCAATGAAGGTATTTGGACCATACCTGAGGAGCGAATGAAGGCAGGGAAATCTCACCGAGTCCCACTAACATGAATCACACCGGGTTTCGTGGAGGCCTCAACTCTTGAGAGAATGAGGCATGAAGAAATCCAATAGCTACTCCCCTGAAGTCCGTGAACGTGCTGTGCGCATGGTTCTGGAGAACTTGAAGGACTACCCATCCGAGTGGGCAGCCATCGAATCCATTGCACCCAAGATTGGTTGTGTTCCGCAGACACTGCATGGCTGGGTGCGCAAACACCAGACCGACAACGGCCAGCGACCCGGTCAGACGACTGAGGAACGGGATCGTATCAAGGCCTTGGAGCGCGAGAACCGTGAGCTGCGTAAAGCGAACGAGATCCTCCGCCTGGCCAGTGCTTATTTTGCCCAGGCGGAGCTCGACCGCCGCAACAAACCCTGAACGCCTTCGTTGACGAGTACCGTGACCGTTACGGGGTCGAGTCGATCTGCCGCGTGGTGCAGATCGCTCCGTCCGGTTACTACCTGCATGCAGCACGTGCTCGACAGCCTGAGCGGCGAAGCACTCGCGCCCAACAGGATGATCTGCTGTGTGAGGACATCAAGCGTGTATGGGAGGACAACATGCAGTGCTACGGCGTCGTGAAAGTCTGGAAGCAACTCAGGCGCGACAAGGTGCACGTTGCCCGTTGTACCGTTGCGCGGCTGATGCGCCGCTTGGGATTGCAGGGCGTCCGGCGCGGCCAGGTAGTTCGTACCACGGTGCCTGATGGCAAAGCCGTCTGTCCGCTCGACAAGGTTCAGCGCCAGTTCAATGCTGACCGTCCCAATCAGCTTTGGGTTTCAGACTTTACATACGTATCAACGTGGCAGGGCTGGCTCTATGTAGCTTTTGTTATCGATGTTTTCGCACGACGCATCGTCGGCTGGCGTGTGAGCAACAGCATGAAAACGGAATTCGTGCTCGATGCCCTGGAGCAAGCACTCTACGCCCGGCAGCCAAGCCACACGGACAGTCTGATCCACCATAGCGATAGGGGTAGTCAGTACGTCTCTATTCGTTATACGGAGCGTCTCGCTGAGGCTGGAATAGAGCCCTCTGTTGGTAGCAAAGGAGACAGCTACGACAACGCCTTGGCGGAAACCATCAATGGCTTGTACAAAGCGGAATTGATTTACCGGCAGTCCTGGCGGAGCCGCGAAGCCGTCGAAATCGCCACCTTGAAGTGGGTTCACTGGTACAACCACCAACGGCTACTGAGCTCGATTGGATATATACCGCCGGCAGAAGCTGAGGCAAACTTCTACCAGCAACACACCGGTCAGGCCATGGCCGCCTGACTTAAACGAAATGGTCTCCATGAAACCCGGTGTGATTCAACAAGCCCCCTGCGATCCTTGCTAGAAAGCTTGAACCGAATCGATGACAGCCCATTTCTGTTTCCTGGCCAGAAAGAGGGACAATCTCTTTCCAACATGTCCATGCTGATGACACTCAGGCGAATGGGCTACAAGCACATCACCGTACATGGCTTCAGATCCACATTCCGGGATTGGGCGGCCGAAAACACATCTCATCCCCGCGATGTCTGTGAGCAGGCTTTGGCTCACACGCTAGAAAGCTCAGTGGAGTCGGCGTATCGGCGCGGTGACATGTTCGAGAAACGGCGAAAGCTGATGGAGGACTGGGCGCAGTATCTTGAGCAATAGAGCCCAAGCCACCCGAAGGTAATATACGGTGATAGCATCAGCATACCGTGCATCCAGCACAAGGTGATCAGCAGCGTGACATTCTTGACGAGCTCTAAAATCATGTAGTCATCCAATGGCACGGTTGGGGCATATAAAGAACATAAGATTGCATAGTAGCAATTTACTGGCTCGAAAGAGTCGCTCTGGCTAATCGATGCCCCCCATACAGCGGTCGCCCTCACCACACGGAAAGCTTTATTTCGCAGCAGACGATTTATCTATACCTCAGGTTGAAATTCTAAAAATGGATACACCTAGAGTAAGGATGTGCAAATTTCATTTGCCACTGCACATGGATGCTTCGTCGAAAAGTGAAAGATTGATGTTGCAGGCAAACAGACTGCTTTTGGACGACGCCAGCCCGTTCGCACTCTGTTAGCACTACTGCAAAGCATCCATTCGATCCAAAAAAATCTCAACCACACATTACCGCAATGACATCAGCACCAAGGAGGATCTCCCAATGTCATTGCAGTGCCCTCGCTGTCATTCCCCCAAAGTCGCTTCTTTCCATCACGCCATGAAGGCCGCCGCGGCCATCGGCGCTGTCGGTGGCCTCGCACGAGGCGTTAGCGCTACTCTGGCAGGCGGCAAAGCCGGCGCAGCGCTCGGCGTAATTGCCAGCCCTGTCGGTATAACCCTGGGCTCGGTATCCGGCGCCATTCTCGGAGGTCTGGCCGGAGGCGTCAGCGGCTGTGCGCTCGGTGCCCAGCTCGGTGAGTCGCTCGACCGTCACGTCCTGGCTCACAACCTCTGCCTGCTCTGCGGTCACCGCTTCAACCTGCCGGCCTGATCCGGCCACCGCTCTCTTCTTCCTTACCCATCACTGATTGCCGGTGCTGCGCTCTGCGCGGCGCTTTATGCCGGCCTGCATCCAAAGGAAATTCGTCATGGCACATCAAATCGAACAAATGGCCTACGTCGGCGCTACTCCGTGGCACGGCTTGGGCAACAACCTGCCGCAGAAGCAGCCCATCGAAGTCTGGCAACGCGAAGCCGGCATGGATTGGCAGATCCTGGAAAGCCCCGTGCACTTTAAGTCGGACGCCATCGGCCACCTGGGCGCGATTCATTCGTTCCCGGAGCAGAAAGTGCTATATCGCTCGGACATCAAGGCCCCGCTTTCGGTGGTCTCCAAGCGTTATCACACCGTCCAGCCTCGCGAGGTGCTGGAGTTCTACCGTGATCTGACCGAGGTCTCCGGCTACGAGCTGGAAACCGCTGGCGTGCTCAAGGGCGGCCGTAAGTTCTGGGCGCTGGCACGAACCGGCCAAGGCGCTGCGCTCAAGGGCAACGACCAGGTGAATGGCTACCTGCTGCTGGCCACTTCCTGCGACGGCACTCTGGCCACCACCGCAACGCCCACCACCATTCGCGTGGTCTGCAACAACACGTTGACCATCGCCCTGGACGGCACCAGCCGTGCGATCAAGGTGCCGCACAGCACTCGATTCGATGGCGATCTAGCAGCCTGTTGAAATTCGCCGCGATGATTACGTCCACTGCTTCTGGCAGCAGCGGTCGCGCTCGTTTACTTCCCGTTTAGGGCGCCAATCGATGGAAATAGCCCGATTTGGCGTGCTCCAGGCGCACCTTCCCCGTCAACGCGCTCATGCCATTGAGCCTGTAGCCAGCAGCTTCGGCAGGCGCACCAGGTTGCTTGCCGCCATGGCCAGCTGGAACAGCGCGTCGACACGCTCAAGTCCGCGTTGCTTCACCTGGCGCAGGCCTGCCGCCGCCTTGAGCCAGCCGAAGTGGGTTTCGATCCAGGCGCGAATCTTCAGGCTCAGTCCATAGCCAGCATGGCGCGTGGTACGGCCGTCGATGGCGCTACGCCGGCCACTGGTGTTCTGTGCCACATGCGGTGTCACGCCGAGTGCCCGACAGGCGGCCACGAAGTCTGCCGTATCGTAGGCCTTGTCCGCAGCCAAGGTGCGGCGACGGCGACCACCCAGCTTGCTCAGCATCGCCAGCGCGGCTTCGCGTTCGCCACGGCCACCGGCCAGAGTCACATGAGCACTGCGCACCAGGCCACTGCGGTGTTCCATCAGCACATGCCCCATGTAACTCAGCTGCGCGCCGGTGTTGTGGCTCTTTCGGTACAGCCGGGCATCCGGATCGCTGGTCGAGGCGTGGGTGTCGTTGCTGCGCTTGTGCCCCTTGAAGTCCGGCGGGGCATTGCGTGGTCCGGGGCCTTGATCGTCTGGAGAGTCGTCCTTGGGCCGGAAACTCTTCTGAGAGGCCCAGGCTTGCAGCAATGTGCCGTCGACTGAGAAGTGCTCATCCGAGATCAGCCCCTGCTTCTCTGCCAGGCGCACCACCTCGCTCAGAAATTCGGTGGCCACGGCCTGGGCATTGAGACGGTCACGGTTCTTCGAGAAGACCGAGTGATCCCACACCGGATCATCGATGGCCAAGCCGACGAACCAGCGGAACAGCAGGTTGTAGCCCAGTTGCTCCATGAGCATCCGCTCGCTGCGCAGCGAGTAGAACAACTGCAGCAACTGTGCCCGCATCAGCTTCTCGGGGGCGATCGAGGCGCGACCGGTGTCGGCATACAAGGTGTCAAACAGGGCGCTCATCCGCTGCAGAGCGGTGTCTGCCAGCTTGCGGATGGCGCGCAGGGGGTGAGTCGCTGGCACGAAGTCATCGAGCTTGGCGACAGTGAACAAGGATTCCTGAGTGATATCGGCGCCACGCATGGAAATCGGGGTTCCCGGCAGATTGGAGCCGATATCGTAAACCTTACACTGCAAAGTCAGACAGACCGTAGGCGAATTTCAACAGGCTGCTAGTGAAGAAGCAGCTCGGCATCGCCGTCTCGCAATGGGATGAGTTTATGTACCGCATGCGCCACCTGGCTGAACGCAAAGTGCAGTGGCATGAGGCACTGGGCTTCTTTATGAACGTGATGTGCGAGACCAGCCCGACCGGTCCGCTTCCTGAACAGCTGCCGAACGAGCGCGCTCTGCGCAAAGTTCAGGAGCTGTACGAAGGCCGTGGCCGGGGCAGCCAGCTGGACTCAGCACGCGGCACTGCCTTGGGCCTGCTCAATGCCGTGACCGAGTACGTCGATCACGAACGCCGGGCGCGCAGCATTGAGTATCGATTGGACTCTGCCTGGTTCGGCCAGGGCGCGCAGATCAAGCAACGCGCGCTGGACGCAGCACTGCAGCTCGCCGCTTAAGCTGATGCGGCATAAACACAACCCCTGATCGTCACAAGGGTGATCAGGGGTTGTTCAGCTGCTCTGCATTGAATGATCGCCCTTAATCAGGGGTAGATCAAGCAGTCGTGTCACCAGCCGCCATTTCGATCACGGCAATGGCAGCCGGGCGTTCGCGTTCAAATTGTTCCGGTCTGGATGATGAGGCCGACTAACGTCTCGGATGGCGCGTGACATACGAGCGCTGTGACTCCTGCAGGGGCGACTCAACAGCCTGACCGGACGGCGAGCATCAGCCCTTCTCACGTATTCGTCATGTCAGCTTTGACACTGCGCACGCGACGGCACCCGACCGAGGCTGTGTGGAAACGCAATCGCAATGAATGCGAGCAGGTAGATTTCCGTCGGATGCGATAGGCGCGAGGATTTCCGGCCGAATGGGCGTGATCTGCGTCTGCAGGGCATCCTGCGAAACAGCACCCCAGCAGCGCTAAGCCATTTCCACCCGGTTTCGCCCCGATTGTTTGGCGCGGTACAGTGCAGCATCTGCGCGGGCCAGCCACGCATCCACCGATTCATCACGGCTGTACAGCGCCAAGCCAAAGCTGGCGGTGATTGCGATGGGAATACCGCCATCGTTTGGGGTTTGGCTATTTGCAATGGCTAGGCGCAGGCGTTCGGCCATGGTTTGGGCGTTTGGCAGCTCGGTGTTCTCCAAGGCCACCACGAACTCTTCACCGCCGAGCCGACCTAAAAAGTCACCCTTGCGCAGCAACTGGCGTATCGTGTTGGTGAAAGTTTTCAGTACCTCATCGCCCGCAGCGTGCCCATAGGTGTCGTTGACTTTCTTGAAAAAATCAATATCGCCCATCAACACGCAAGGTGGCATCTTTTGGTGTTCGACCATGTCTTGCAGACGCTCCATGATGGATCGACGGTTGAGTGCGCCGGTCAATGGATCAGTCGTGGCAAGCCGTGTCAAACGCTCCTCTCGGTCCACTGCGTCCCCTACGTCGGCAATCGTAACGATGGCTTTGCGCGCTTCACCCTCACCAAACGGACTCACACGCATGCTTACATTCAAGATTTCGCCAGACTTCGCCAGCAGTCGGTCACGATCATTGCGGTAACGCTGTCCTGTTTGAAGCGCCTGCAGCGTCGGACAGGGCCCGGAGTGCAGATCCTCCCCGTTCCGTATGTGGGTTCTTTCATGCAAGTTCGCACCAACCAACTCGTCGGTCTTCCAGCCCAATAGGCGTTCGGATTCAGGGTTAATCCAGCAGACGCGGCACTGATGGTCGACCATCAACAGGGCAAGGTCAGCTTCGCTAGTGATGAGTTCTAGCTGGGCGTTCGTCTCTCTAAGTCCACGCCGTAGTTCGCGCGCGTTCCAGCGGGACAACAGCCACAACACCAACAGCGGAACGGTGAAAGTCGACATTACCACCAGTTGCGTGGCCCACGTCTTAACTGCCGAAGCGGTCAAGTGTCCGCAGGCTTGACCGGCAGAGCGCTGAGCTACCAGCCAGCGCGGTGCCGGCCATTGCTGCTGCTTGAATTGGTACCAAGCGTAATAGTGGCATTCCCCACGATACTCAAATTGACCTGACGAACTGGCCTGGATTTTTTCCCACAGCGCGGGCTCTTGTGTGGATAGCAGAGCGTCCGGGGCATCAGGCTTTGCCGAAAACAGCAAGTCCTTCTCACCACCGCCCATGATCCAGCCGCCGCTGCTGTTGAGCACCACCGGTTGCGCCACCGCCGTTGGCAGTACCCTGCGCAACTGTTTTTCCAGTTCATCCGCATTGGCATTCAGCACCACCATGCCCGCAGGGCTGCCGTTGACCATGACCTTGGCCACCGAACGCAGCATGGGGCGGAAGGGGCGCTCGATCTGTCCGTATTCAATGTTCAGATCAATTTCCGAGAGATAGACGCCGCCAGCCGTGAGTGCCAAGCCTCTCTGAACGTAATCACGGTCAGATTTGTTTTGTAGCTCTGTGACCAGTTGAGGAGGCCCACCTCGGTGATTCACCCGAATCCGCTCCATGCCCTGCTGATCGATGTAGCGCAGTTGATCCAGAGAGGGACGCAGCGAAGCAAGAATCCGCAGAGCGTCCTGCGCGCGCGCCAGTGTTTCTGCCGAGGGGTTTTCAAGATACATGCGCAGGATGGGGGACTGCGCAATGAATTCTGCATCCAGTGCCAACCGTTCCAGATAGCCGTCAGCCCGCATATGCATCAACGACAGATTGCGATCAACCGTGGTTTCATGCGTCTCACGAGTGACCTTGTTGATGTCGTACTGGCGCAAGCCGAGACCCAGTCCCAGCAAAAGCACCAACGCTAACGAATAGAAGGCGAGAGTGGCAAATTTTCGTTTGCGCATGAACGTTGTCTTTCCGTAGATTTTGAGGCCTCACACAGGGCGTGTCCGAATTTTTGTGTAAACGGTTCGGACTTCAATTGACGCAGATACGGTCTCCGAAGTAAATGGTAAATCGGTTCAGCGCGGCCTTCCAATCCCGAATCGGCATGCTCCACTTCTGGCTGATGTTGCGCAAGGCCAGGTAAAACAGCTTGGTCAGTGCCTCATCGCTGGGCAACGAACCACGGTTCTTGCTCAGCTTGCGCAGACCCATGTTGACCGACTCGATGGCGTTGGTGGTGTAGATGACCTTGCGGATTTCTGGCGGGTAGTCAAAAAACGGTGTCAGCCGGCTCCAGTTCCTGCGCCAAGACTGGCCAATGGGCTGATAGTCTGCGTCCCACTTGGCCTCAAACTCGCCCAGGCGCAGTTCAGCCTCCTGGGCAGTGGCCGATTGGTAGATGCGCTTGAGGTCGGCGGCCACTTCTTTACGGCGTTTCCAGCACACGTAGTTCAGGCTGTGGCGCACCATGTGCACGATGCACAACTGCACCACCGCCTTGGGGAACACCGCCTCAATGGCCTCAGGAAAGCCCTTAAGCCCATCGACGCAGGCAATGAAGATGTCCTGCACACCGCGGTTGCGCAGTTCGGTGACGACCTGCAGCCAGAACTTGGCCCCCTCGGTCTGGGCCAGCCACAGGCCCAGCAACTCCTTCTCGCCCGCCATGGTGATGCCAATGGCCAGGTACACCGCCTTGACCCGCACCGCACCCTCGCGCACTTTTACATGGATGCAGTCGAGGTAAACGATGGGGTAGATTGGCTCCAGGGGTCGGGCCTGCCAGGCCTTGACCTCATCGGCCACGGCATCGGTCACCGAGGAAATCAGACTGGGTGAGACTTCGGTGCCATACATCTCTTCGAGGTGGGCCTGTATCTCGCGCACCGTCATGCCACGGGCGTACAGCGAGATGATTTTGTCGTCAAAGCCGGCCCAGCGGGTCTGGTGCTTGGGGATGAGCTGCGGCTCAAAGCTGCCGTGCCGGTCGCGGGGTACCTCGATGGGCAGTTCGCCGAAATCGCCCTTGAGGGTCTTCCTGCTCTTGCCGTTGCGGGTGTTGCCTGCGGGGTTGGCCACTGCTTCGTTGCGTTCATGGCCCAGGTGCTCAGTCAGCTCAGCGTCCAGGGCTCGCTCTACCAGCAGCTTGGTCAGTTGCTTGAGTAGGCCGTTCTCGCCGATGAGGTCTTCGGGCCTCTTGTAGTTGGCCAGCAGGCCAGACAGCAGTTCTTCGGGTACGTCGTGTTTTGTAGTGTTCATGGTGCTTACGGACGGGCCGACGCAAGTCGGCGGGGAATTATCCGTTTACACAAAATTCTGCACACCCTCGGAAGTGATGCAGGCACTCATCAAGAGCGCGGCCCTTACTGATCCCTGGATGATTCCGTTCATATACCGACTGGTAATACTGCCGGCAGCCCTCTCCCTTTTCAGTCATCCTACATCGCTCGCATCATCCTTAGGCTTCCAGTCTGAGCTTAAACTATCGGCAGGCCAAGACGCCATGGCGCATGACTTAATTGAACAGCAGCTCATCCCGCACCTCGCGCTCCGGCAAGGGCGAGCCACTAAACCGCACCAGAAATTGAAACAATGTTGTCAGTATCGGCCCCTGATTTCCTGCTTGCTTTTCCATTCAAATAAATTTCAACCCTACATAACTCCCACGAGCCAACCCCAAGCCAGTCCGCTCAACTGGCCTGTCTCGTGAGGAGTTCTCTATGTCTCGATCCTGTCCTCGCTGTCGCTCGCCGCGTGTGGTGTTCTGCAACTACGGCAAGCGTATAGGCGGCACCGTAGGCACCGTGGCCGGTGCATTCAGTGGTGCCGCTGCAAGTTCTGCATCCGGAGCCGCAGCCGGGTTACGTATTGGCATGCAGGTCGGTGCGTCTGGTGGCCCTGCTGGCATTGGTGCCGGCGCGGTGCTTGGCGCTATCACCGGTGCCTTGGCTGGCTGCATTGCAGGGCTACGGCTGGGCAAAGTGGTGGATGAGCAGTTGCTCTGCCGCTTTCGCTGCCTGGACTGCCACGCGCATTTCTGAGCCCCACCCTTCCCTCTGACCTGTCTCTTTTCGTCTCTTTCCCATTGTCTTTGACCGCCTGGGCTCTATGGCTCGGGCGGCTTATGCCGTTTTGGAGGTTTCCATGGCACACCAAGTTGAAACTATGGCCTACGTTGGCACCACACCCTGGCATGGCCTGGGTAGCAAACTGTCCCGTCATCAGCCGCTGGAGGTCTGGCAACATGAAGCCGGCATGAACTGGCACATTGAAGAGTCCCCGGTGCGTTTTCTGTCGGACTCGGCTGCGCACCTGGGCAGCATCCATACCTTCCCGGAGCAGAAGGTGCTCTACCGTTCGGACACCAAGGCCCCGCTGTCGGTAGTCTCTCAGCGCTACAAGGTGGTTCAGCCGTTTGACGTGCTGGAGTTCTACCGGGATCTGACCGAGTACGCCGGCTTTGAGCTGGAGACTGCCGGCGTACTCAAGGGTGGCCGCAAGTTCTGGGCGCTCGCCCGTACCGGTCAGGCCTCAGTGCTCAAAGGCAATGACCTGGTCAACGGCTACCTGCTGTTGGCCACGTCCTGCGATGGCACGCTGTCGACCGTGGCGACTCCCACGACCGTGCGGGTAGTCTGCAACAACACCCTAGCCATCGCGGTGGACGGCGCAGCCGAGTCAATCAAGGTGCCCCACAACACCGAGTTCAACGCCAAGGCGGTCAAACGCCAGCTGGGTATCTCGGTCGCTCAGTGGGATGACTTCATGTACCGCATGAAGCATTTGTCCCAGCGCAAGGTGAACACCGGTGAAGCGCTTGGCTACTTCCTGCGGGTGATCTGCGACACCGAGCAGGACGTGGAGGATCGCCGCGAGCTCACCCAGCACCGCGCCCTGCAGAAAGTGCAGGATCTGTACGCTGGCAAAGGACGTGGCTCTCAACTGGTATCAGCACAGGACACCGCGTGGGGTTTGCTGAATGCGGTGACCGAGTACGTCGATCACGAGAAACGTGCTCGCAGTATTGATCACCGACTGGACTCAGCCTGGTTTGGTCAAGGTGCCACCCTGAAGCAGAAAGCCCTGGATCACGCCCTGGAGCTGATCGCCTGATTTTCCCGTACGGGTTTTCCGTTTCCCTCAATTCCCTTTTCTACTTACTCGCCTGAGCCCGATCAGTGTCTTCTGGTCGGGCTTTTGTGCGTCTGGAGTTTGCTTATGAATACGCATCAAACCACACCGGCCACTGGCCCCAACAAAGCAGGCCGTGGCGTCCTGCGCCTGGTCAGCACCAAAGACCTCTCCCGTAACGACTGGCTGGACGTGCGCAAACGCGGTATCGGCAGTTCGGATGCAGCAGCCGCTATCGGTCTCAACCCCTACAAATCCCAGCTAGAGCTTTGGTTGGAGAAAACCAACCGTGACGTTGGCCTGGCTAAACCCAATCCGGATGACGACACCACCCCGGTGTTCTGGGGCGTGGTGCTGGAGCCGGTTGTCGCTTCCCAGTACCAACGCCGTACCGGCAACAAGGTACGCAAGGTCAATGCCGTACTGCAGCACCCTGACGAGCCCTGGATGCTGGCCAACATCGACCGCGAAGTCGTTGGCAGCAACGAGGTCCAGATCCTCGAATGCAAAACGGCTGGTCTGAATGGTGCCCGCCTGTGGCGTGACGGGGTACCCAAGTACATCGAGGTGCAGGTCATGCATCAGTTGGCTGTCACCGGTAAGCAGGCGGCGGATGTGGCTGTGTTGCTCGGCGGTCAGCAACTGGAGGTCTATCGCATCGAGCGTGACGAGGCGTTGATTAAGCAGTTGATCGCGCTGGAGCGGCAGTTCTGGCATTACGTTGAGACCGACACCCCGCCACCGGCAGATGGCTCAGAGTCCGCCGAAGCAGCGCTGCGTCTGCTCTACCCGGCTGACGATGGTGAGCAATTGGACTTCACCGAGGACGCCGCGTTGTCACATGCGTTCGATGAGCTGAAGCAGGTTCGGGGCTCTTTGACCAGCTTGGGCAAGCGCGAAGCCGAGCTCAAGCAGTCTCTGCAACAGGCCATGGGCAGTGCCAGCAAGGCGCTCTTTGCCAGCGGCAGCATCAGCTGGAAGAAGTCCAAGGACGGTACCGGTATCGACCTCGACGCCCTGTTCAAGGACCACCCTGCCCTCAAGGCGCAGTACCAGATCAGCAAGCCCGGTAGTCGGCGCTTTCTGGTCAGTTGATTTGTTTTATCTCCCATCACACCCCTTCAGGCCGACTGCCGCTATGGCGTCGGCCTTTTTGTTTCTGACAGGAGCATTCCCATGATCAAAGGCCTGGCAATCACCCCGCCCGTGCTCGGGCGTATCTCCATCGGTAAGGTGGTCGAGAAGAACGGCAAGCGACTGCCGGAGAAGGACGACCAGTTCACCATTACCTCTCAAGTCCAGACCCGTGATGGCTGGCTGGTTCACCCGCTTGATGAGCTGCTGCGCAAGGAGCAAGGCGGCAAGATCCGCAGCATTCCGGTGCGCCTGCTGTTCAACGACCCGGAGCTCAACTTCCGCGCTGAGTACAGTCTGTTTGACCGCACCAGTGGTCGACCGCTCTGTGTCGGTAACGGGGAGTCGTGCAAGCGCTCAACGGCAGAAGGCATTCAAAACCTGCCCTGCCCTTCACCGGATGGCTGTCCGCTAGCACCCGGAGGCAACTGCAAACCTTACGGTCGTTTGAACGTCGCCATTGGTGATGACGATCCGCTGGGGAGCTTTGTATTTCGTACTACCGGCTACAACAGCATCCGTACCCTGTCAGCGCGACTGAGTTACCTGCAGGCCTTGTCTGTAGATCGGCTGGCGTGCCTGCCGCTGGAGCTTCGTCTGCGAGGCAAGTCGACCCGCCAGAGTCACGGTGCACCGATCTACTACGTGGATCTGACCCTGCGTAGTGGCCTGAGCCTGGAAGAAGCCCTCTCGCAGGCGCGCCAGCTGGATCAATCACGGCGCGATGCGGGCTTTGATCAACAAGCACTGGACGCAGCCGCACGTATGGGGCTGGTCAATGGTGCTTTTGAAGAAAGCGAAGAAGACTCGCATCTGGTCCTTGAGGAGTTCTATCCAGAGCAATCGGTGGCTGAGTCAGCGCCAGCAACCACCACGCAAAAGCCCACGCCGCCCTACAGCAGCCGTCGGAGCCGAAACGGTATGCCGACCCTGCACGACCTGATTCTCGAACGTACCCACAACCTGCAACAAGCCAATCCACCCGCCAGCGCCTGAGCGGGTGGGTTTTCCTGTATCCGGAGATCACCATGAGCAAGCAAAAAACGTCGTCGGCGCTGGTGCCGACAGCGGGCATTGAGCTGTCCGAAACCGAAGTCCTGAGCTGGGCCCAGTCGATTCTGGAAGCCCGCTTTCATCGCAGCAACTACCTGACTAGCCCGAACCTGGTCCGTGACTACCTTGTGTCCCAACTGGCCCACGAGGAGCGAGAGGTGTTCGGCATCATCCTGCTGGACAGCCAGCATGGGGTGCTGCGGTTTGAGCGGCTGTTCTACGGCACCATCGACAGCGCCAGCGTCTATCCCCGAGAAGTCGTCAAAGCGGTACTCAATGCCAATGCCGCCGCCGTCATTCTCGCCCACAACCACCCAAGCGGTGTGCCTGAGCCCAGCCAGGCCGACCGCACCCTGACCACCCGCCTGCAAACCGCCCTGCAAACCATCGATGTACGTATGCTCGATCACCTGGTGATTGGTGGCACGACAGCGGTGAGTTTTGCTGAGCGCGGGTTGATCTGAACGCAGCCGTAAAGGAGATCCAGCAATGATGAAGACCTGCACCATCTGCAACAGCGCCACACTGGTTCATCGGCAGAACCTGCGCACCCTGGTCGTGATGGCCGGGGTGCTGGATGTGCTGTTGCGTACTCATGTTGAGCGCCAGCAGGACGCGCCGACCAACCACGTGCCATGGGAGCAGCTAGGAAAGCTGGTGGCACTGCTGGCAGAGCCAGCACCCTTGCTGACAGAAGGCACGGCTCAAGGCGAGGCACTGGCCGACAACGTGGCAAAGCACTGGCTGGGCACCTTCGACAGCCTGTGCCTGAACTGCGGATTCTTGCTGATGGATGAGCCCGACGACCCAGCGCCGGGGTGATGCCCGGTTATTTGGTTTTCAGGCGCTCTGTCAGCTGCGCCACCAGACGCAAGACCAGCTCCCGGTCAGAGGTGTCCAGCGGCTCCAGCATGCTGCGCAGGTTACGCACCTGATCGTCGACGTGCGGGCTCCCCTCTGTCAGCAGATCCACCGCTTCACAACCAAATAGCGCAGCCAACTCATAAAGGCGGGCAACCGATGGCATGGCAATGCCCCGCTCCATCCGCGAGACCGCCTCAATGCCGATACCCAACTTGCCGGCAACACCGTCCTGTGTCATCCCCGCATCACTGCGCTTTTGCGCAATCGCCCGACCGATGCTCGCGGTCAGGGCATTTTTTGGTTTGGCCATACCCCCTCCTATCCGACCTGAATGGTTGGGCATCGACCGATTGACATGAAGGACTTGAAGCGATGAGAATCAACTCCACAGGTAGATTTGACGCCAATTTCTACGCTTTGACTCCACTAATTAGAAAAGGAAAGGACGCCATGAAGCACTCTCTCCGCGCCAGCGCGCTGCTCAGCGTACTGGCTTTCACCAGTATTCCCGCCACGGCAGCCGAGTGGACCAGCGGCTACGGCATGGGCACGACCGAGTACACGGTCACCGATGAATCCGGGAACGAGCTGTACATCGCCTGCCCTGGCAGCGACGGTGAATATGTCCATGCCTACGCCAAGATCCACGGGCAGTCCTACAGCTCGAAGAACGATCCCGGTTTCAACGTCATCCTCGATGGCACCGAGTACGGCAACCCGTTCGACACCATGTGCCGCATCTGCGGTCAGGCTTTCCCGAGCTTCTGGGAGCACCTGCGAACAGCCCAAACCCTGCAGATCAGCCAGGACGGGCAAACCGTCACGCTGCCCACGACCGGCATCGACGTACTCAAGCCGCTCAACCACCCGGGAAACACCTGCCAGTCAGCCTGGTGATCAGGTGCACCTATTCCAATAACGCTCAAAAGGAGCCCGCTGTATGGAACAGAACAACCTCGACCGACGAGATCCCCAGAACGACGAGGACGATTACATCGACGACACCTTGCCAGTCCCAGTCAAAGTGCTCGGCTGGGCGCTGGCAGCCTTTGCCTTCGCCATCTTCGCTGTAACGTTCAACAACTCCGGCATGGTGCTGCGTGCTGGCTTTTTCGCCAAAGCCTTCGCGGTATTGGTAGGCACCTTGCTCGGCTGGGGTGGCGCCCTGCTGGGCGATGCCATCTGCCGCTTTGCGCGCCCGTCTGCCGTGTTCACAACCGGCGGTTTTTTCAGCCTGGTGTTCACCAAGCTGTTTTGGATCGCGGGTCCTCAGCTGATCGGCATGGGTATTGGCGTGATGCTGGGCATGTCCCAAGTCCTGTCCCGCATATAAGGAGCAAGGATGTGAAAAATAAACTACTGGCGGTATTGGCGCTGAGCGCACTGGCAGCGGGCTGCTCTAGCCCTGAAGACAAGATGCGTGGTGAATTCTTGTCAGGCTGTGCTCAAGGTGGTGCAGATAAAGAGGTATGTGGCTGCGTATTTGATAAGGTGATCGAGGAATTCGATATTTCCTACCTGGAACGCGTAAAGCGTACTGGTGTTCCGAGCCAAGAGTTCATCCAATTCAACGTGGAAGCCACCTTGCAGTGCAGCGGGGTCTACTGAACGAGAACACCCCAGCGGCCTGCGGGCCTGGCTGGGGTGTTTTTCTTTTTTGGGTAACGAACTACACAAGCGAAGCCTACCGCAACCAGCTATGACTCATCTTTACCATTGCAGTCAACGCTGGAGCGGAGGCTGCAGCAGATTTCTGTGTCCGGCACTCCTGATCGAGCAATGGAACAAATCTAGCAGTGGGCCAGCAGGCTGCCAAAACAAATCAAGCTACGAAAAAACAGCTTGAGACGGGCTGAGAAATTGAAACTGATTTCAAAGTGCTGCTAGCTGCATTCAGTGTTCGTCTCTGAATGCTTGGGCCAGCCGGGCAAGATGCCGCATTATCTTCGCTTCTCGCGCCTTTGCATGGGCATGCGGATATAACACACCAAGAATGCAGTACCTGTTTTCCTCAAGCTCACCACGAACGTAAACCAGCGCCGCGTCACGCTTCCTATCACAGGTTCGATCATATTGAGGCACATTCCTGGGGAACGTGTCCGGCGGCAGTTTCAAGTGAATGTGCATCAAGTGAGCCCGATATGCGGCGTAGGGCTCAACGTACGGGGCATCCCGCCCGAAGGTGGAAGGTAGGACGCCAGTCTCGATATAGGAAACAAAGTCCGCCATCAAATCTTCCGCCAACGAGGGAAAGTCTTTCAACGGCTCAGCGAAGAACTCATTAAAGGTGTCTGGGTGATACTCGACGATAACCGCCGACATCAAGCATTCGCCAGCTCGATCAGGCGCTGCGTGGAGCGCTCTGCCAAGGCCCGCATTGCGGAAGTACCCGCTCTTGCTTCGACGACATTCGGGATTGTGTGGGCCTGGCGAACCAGGCCGTAGAGCTCAGCCACCCTAGCACGCCCCTTAGCGATCGCCCTTCGCATCTCCATGTGGAGAGGGAGCAATTCTTCAGGCACTGAAGCGCTCTTGAGCCCGACCTCAACGCCGCGCAGACTATTGAGCAGGTCAGCTAAGGGCTGAATGCCGTCAGCCTCAAACTCGAGGCGAACATCATTTTTCAGCGATGCTTTGATAATGGCAGAGAACGTCTCTTCCATGCTCTTGGCATCTGCAATGGTTTTGTGAATCTCGTCGGCTAGGCGAAGAATTTCCTGGCTACATTCGTGCCGCGCCATCGGCTCAGCTGAACGGTCCGTGGAAGCCATTGCAGAGTCGTAGCCAGCCAAAAGCCCCAGTGCAGCTGTAATGACTGCTGGTATCGCATTGCTCATTGTCTGCCCTCCTGGTGACTTGTTCATGGTTACCCCTCTTTACCATAGGTATAGACGAGAAACAGAGGCTATTTACTAAACAGTAAAATCGCTGCGCAATTATGAGTATTGCCAGCGGTAATAACAACCACCGGTTGTAGGACCAAGGACGATCCTGGCGAGATTACCCTTTCCCGCGTCTAGACCGAGACTCAAGACGCTAGCAGGAAACCAACCTCCGCGCTGAAACAAATTAGCGCTTGAGCAGAGAGCCATAGCCGTAATACTGTATTTATATCCAGCTTATTGGTTCTCGGTATGTCAAACGCCACCTTTATCGCCACGCTCACACCCTCGACCAGCCTAATCAGCCATTTCGATACCTCGGTGCCGGCCGGCTTTCCCAGCCCTGCGCTCGACCACATGGAACAGAAGCTGTCTCTCGACACGCTGCTGGATGTGCATGCGCCACACACGTACCTGGTCAGGGTGTCAGGAAACAGCATGACGGGAGCCGGTATTCATGACGGGGACGTGCTAGTGGTCAGTCGTGCGCTGAATGCAGGTCATGGCGACATTGTGGTCGCGGCAGTGAATGGAGAAGTGTTCGTCAAACGCCTGCATCGCCAGCGCCATCAAATCATCCTGCTATCGGAAAACCCCGATTACGCCCCCCGCTACATTCTCGAGGGCGATGAACTGCTGATCTGGGGCGTGGTGCGCAACAGCATTCGCTGGTACAGCACCAGTGACAAGGCATGAATAAGAGCTACGCACTGATCGACTGCAACTCTTCTATGCCAGCTGTGAACGGGTATTTCGCCCTGACCTGGCCCGAACGCCTATTGTGGTGCTGAGCAACAACGATGGCTGCGTGATCGCTCGCAGCGCCGATGCAAAGCCCTACGTTGCCATGGGTGAGCCGTTTTTCAAGATAAAGGATACATTGCAGCAGTACGGCATCCTAGCATTCAGCAGCAACTATGCACTCTATGGTGACATGAGCGAACGCGTCATGAGCCTGCTGGAGTCGCGTTTGCCAACGGTTGAGGTCTACTCCATTGACGAGGCGTTTGCGGATCTGACCGGCCTACCAGAGCCATTGCTCCAAGTTGGACACGACGTGCGCGCGGATGTGCTGCAGAAGACTGGTATCCCGGTCGGTGTAGGTATCGCGGCTACCAAAACCCTTGCCAAACTCGCCAATGCAGCAGCCAAGCGCTGGCAACGCCAGACTGGTGGGGTCGTGGATATACGTGATCCACACAGGCGCGACCGCTTGCTGCAAGTCATGGCTGTGGGCGAAGTCTGGGGGATCGGGCGCCGGCTGCATGCGCATCTGGTGGATATGGGCATCAAGACAGCGTGGGATCTCGCCAAAGCTGATCCCCGTCTGCTGCGCAAGCGCTTCAGCGTGGTAGTGGAAAAGACAGCTCGCGAGCTTTTCGGTGTCGCCTGCTGTTCAACGATCCGGAGCTCAACTTTCGCGCCGAATACAGTCTGTTTGACCGCACCAGTGGTAGACCGCTCTGTGTCGGTAACGGGGAGTCGTGCAAACGCTCAACGGCAGAAGGCATTCAATCGCTGCCCTGCCCATCGCCTGACGGTTGCCCCTTGGCACCCGGTGGCAACTGCAAGCCGTATGGCCGGTTGAACGTCGCTATTGGTGATGACGATCCACTGGGCAGCTTTGTGTTTCGAACCACCGGCTACAACAGCATCCGCACCCTATCGGCCCGGTTGAGCTATCTGCAGGCCTTGTCCGGAGATCGGCTGGCGTGTCTGCCGCTGGAACTGCGCCTGCGTGGCAAGTCGACCCGCCAGAGTCACGGTGCACCGATCTACTACGTGGATCTGACCCTGCGTAGTGGCCTGAGCCTGGAAGAAGCCCTCTCGCAGGCGCGCCAGCTGGATCAATCACGGCGCGATGCGGGCTTTGATCAACAAGCACTGGACGCAGCCGCACGTATGGGGCTGGTCAATGGTGCTTTTGAAGAAAGCGAAGAAGACTCGCATCTGGTCCTTGAGGAGTTCTATCCAGAGCAATCGGTGGCTGAGTCAGCGCCAGCAACCACCACGCAAAAGCCCACGCCGCCCTACAGCAGCCGTCGGAGCCGAAACGGTATGCCGACCCTGCACGACCTGATTCTCGAACGTACCCACAACCTGCAACAAGCCAATCCACCCGCCAGCGCCTGAGCGGGTGGGTTTTCCTGTATCCGGAGATCACCATGAGCAAGCAAAAAACGTCGTCGGCGCTGGTGCCGACAGCGGGCATTGAGCTGTCCGAAACCGAAGTCCTGAGCTGGGCCCAGTCGATTCTGGAAGCCCGCTTTCATCGCAGCAACTACCTGACTAGCCCGAACCTGGTCCGTGACTACCTTGTGTCCCAACTGGCCCACGAGGAGCGAGAGGTGTTCGGCATCATCCTGCTGGACAGCCAGCATGGGGTGCTGCGGTTTGAGCGGCTGTTCTACGGCACCATCGACAGCGCCAGCGTCTATCCCCGAGAAGTCGTCAAAGCGGTACTCAATGCCAATGCCGCCGCCGTCATTCTCGCCCACAACCACCCAAGCGGTGTGCCTGAGCCCAGCCAGGCCGACCGCACCCTGACCACCCGCCTGCAAACCGCCCTGCAAACCATCGATGTACGTATGCTCGATCACCTGGTGATTGGTGGCACGACAGCGGTGAGTTTTGCTGAGCGCGGGTTGATCTGAACGCAGCCGTAAAGGAGATCCAGCAATGATGAAGACCTGCACCATCTGCAACAGCGCCACACTGGTTCATCGGCAGAACCTGCGCACCCTGGTCGTGATGGCCGGGGTGCTGGATGTGCTGTTGCGTACTCATGTTGAGCGCCAGCAGGACGCGCCGACCAACCACGTGCCATGGGAGCAGCTAGGAAAGCTGGTGGCACTGCTGGCAGAGCCAGCACCCTTGCTGACAGAAGGCACGGCTCAAGGCGAGGCACTGGCCGACAACGTGGCAAAGCACTGGCTGGGCACCTTCGACAGCCTGTGCCTGAACTGCGGATTCTTGCTGATGGATGAGCCCGACGACCCAGCGCCGGGGTGATGCCCGGTTATTTGGTTTTCAGGCGCTCTGTCAGCTGCGCCACCAGACGCAAGACCAGCTCCCGGTCAGAGGTGTCCAGCGGCTCCAGCATGCTGCGCAGGTTACGCACCTGATCGTCGACGTGCGGGCTCCCCTCTGTCAGCAGATCCACCGCTTCACAACCAAATAGCGCAGCCAACTCATAAAGGCGGGCAACCGATGGCATGGCAATGCCCCGCTCCATCCGCGAGACCGCCTCAATGCCGATACCCAACTTGCCGGCAACACCGTCCTGCGTCATCCCCGCATCACTGCGCTTTTGCGCGATCGCCCGACCGATGCTCGCGGTCAGGGCGTTTTTTGGTTTGGCCATACCCCCTCCTATCCGACCTGAATGGTTGGGCATCGACCGATTGACATGAAGGACTTGAAACGATGAGAATCAACTCCACAGGTAGATTTGACGCCAATTTCTACGCTTTGACTCCACTCATTAGAAAAGGAAAGGACGCCATGAAGCACTCTCTCCGCGCCAGCGCGCTGCTCAGCGTACTGGCTCTCACCAGTATTCCCGCCACGGCAGCCGAGTGGACCAGCGGGTTCGGCATGGGCACGACCGAGTACACGGTCACCGATGAGTCCGGTAACGAGCTGTACATCGCCTGCCCTGGCAGCGACGGTGAATATGTCCATGCCTACGCCAAGATCCAGGGGCAGTCCTACAGCTCGAAGAACGATCCCGGTTTCAACGTCATCCTCGATGGCACCGAGTACGGCAACCCGTTCGACACCATGTGCCGTATCTGCGGTCAGGCATTCCCAAGCTTCTGGGAGCACCTGCGCACCGCCCAAACGCTGCAGATCAGCCAGGACGGGCAAACCGTCACGCTGCCCACGACTGGCATCGACGTACTCAAGCCGCTCAACCACCCGGGAAACACCTGCCAGTCCGCCTGGTGATCAGGCGCCTATTCCAATAACGCTCACAAGGAGCCCGCTGTATGGAACAGAACAACCTCGACCGACGAGATCCCCAGGACGACGAAGACGATTACATCGACGACACCTTGCCGGTCCCCGTCAAAGTGCTCGGCTGGGCGCTGGCAGCCTTTGCCTTCGCCATCTTCATGGTGACGTTCAACAACTCTGGCATGGTGCTGCGTGCTGGCTTTTTCGCCAAAGCCTTCGCGGTGCTGGTGGGTACTCTGCTCGGTTGGGGCGGTGCCCTGCTGGGTGATGCCATCTGCCGCTTTGCGCGCCCGTCTGCCGTGTTCACCACTGGCGGTTTCTTCAGCCTGGTATTCACCAAGCTGTTCTGGATCGCGGGTCCACAGGTCATCGGCCTAGTCATCGGCGTAGCGCTGGGCGTGTCCCAGGTACTGTCCCGCATATAAGGAGCAAGGATGTGAAAAATAAACTACTGGCGGTATTGGCGCTGAGCGTGCTGGCAGCGGGCTGTTCTAGCCCGGAAGACAAGATGCGCGGGCAGTTCTTGTCAGGCTGTGCGCAGAGCGGTGCGGATCGCGAGTTCTGCAACTGCGTTTTCGAACAGGTCTTGCTGAAATTCGACGTTCCTTACCTGGAACGCATGAACCGTACCGGCGTTGTAAGCGATGAGTTCGTTCAAGCCAACGTGGAAGCGGGTCTGTGGTGTAATCGGATCTACTGAGCAAAAACACCCCAGCGGCCTGCCGGCCTGGCTGGGGTGTTTTTTTTTGTCTATCTCTGAATCTGCGTCCAGTGATCACAGGTAAGTCATTCGATAAGACCAAGCCACCTCATAAGCGACGCAGGGGACCTGATATCAGATTGCACAATAGTCGAGCATGCTGACGGATCATTAACTAGATTTCACTTGTAACCGTGCGCCTTTCGTTGCATCGTCAGTAGCGCGCCACGATGGCGCAATGAAATTATTTTGACATCACGTAGGAGATGGACCAATGAAAGTGAACCTCCCCCTCTCCAACGTCGAGCGAAGCTTTGACGCATCACAACGCCTAATCTCTGCAACGGATACGCACGGCAAAATCATCTATTCCAACGATGACTTCGAAAGCATCAGTGGATTTACCCGGGCTGAACTGATTGGCAGCCCCCACAACATCGTTCGGCATCCAGAAATGCCACCGGCGGTATACACCCACATGTGGCAGTGCCTGCAGGCTGGCAAAAGCTGGATGGGGATTGTCAAAAACCGCTGCAAAAACGGTGACCACTACTGGGTGGAAGCCTATGTGACACCGATCCTGGAAAATAGTCAGATCATTGGTTACGAGTCTGTTAGGACCAAACCCAGCCTTGAGAGAGTACGCCGGGCAAGTGAGCTTTACGCCAGGATGAACAAAGGCCAAGTGGCCACGAGCACTCTGCGAAACATACGTGACCTTTCAAAGCGACAGGTATTACCAACTACTATAGGCGTCCTCGGCGGTATAGCTGCCTGGCTGGCACTTGATGCACCGATAGCAGGCATCCTCACCGCCGTTACAGCCATTATCTCAGGCATCGCTAGCCAGAAACGGCTGGAGCGCAGAGTTAACGATGCGCTCACTGAAGCGCCAAATGCCTTCGATAGCGAGCTAGCAGCTCAGGCTTTCACAAACGATGACGGTGTTACTGCACGGCTGCGGATGGTACTGATCAGCGAGTCTGCGCGTATCCGAACGGCGCTGACCCGCCTAACAGACTACGCCGAACAAACCAGTGAAGGTGCAGCCGATGCACAGGTGCTTGCCAGTACAACGCGCCAGGCCCTGGCAGAGCAACGCGCTGAAACCGATATGGCCGCTACGGCGATGAATCAAATGGCAGCCTCAATCAACGAGGTTACGTCCAACATTCACAATACCGCAGACGAAGCGAAAAACGCATCCGAGTTGATGAATCAAGGCGCAGCAGTTGCAGAAACAACCCTTGAGGTCATTAGGGCCCTGTCTGTAACCGTTGACCATGTCACCTCTGCTGTCGAGGCCCTCGCTGAGGAGACTGACCATATCAACACAGCGGCCAACCTTATTCAGTCACTTGCTGACCAGACCAACCTGCTGGCGCTGAATGCTGCGATTGAAGCCGCCAGGGCGGGAGAACAAGGCCGTGGCTTCGCGGTGGTGGCCGACGAAGTACGCTCTCTTGCCAAAAAAACCAGAGCCTCGACCGAGTCGATCCACAGCGTCATCTCGTCGTTGCGCCATAGCGCCAAGAACGCTGTAGAGATTGCGCGCAAAGGTAATGACGACGCAGAACAAGGGGTGCGTTATGTCAGTGAAACCAAGCAGGCATTGGAAGGCATCAAGGAAGCCATGGAGCGTATTGCAGCCATGAGCCAGCAAATGGCATCGGCTGCAGAACAACAGTCGCATGTTGCTGAAGACATATCACGCCAGATTACACATATCGCCACCGCTTCAGACCAAAGCTTGGAGATGGCTTCCAAGACCAGCGACCGAGGTAAAGACCTGGAAATAATTGCCGCAGATCTGCACAACTTGACGGAGCGTTTCAATGCCTGAGAACACCATCGTTGCATCTGAGGCGGTACAGGGCATGGACGTCAATGAACTACGAACGGCCTTCAGTCTGCAGAATGCCCTTTTGGACGCCGCCGTTGATGGAATCATCGTGATCAGTAGCAAGGGCATTATTCAGATGTTCAATCGCGGAGCTGAAAGTCTGTTTGGCTACAAGGCTGAAGAGGTCATCGGCCGCAACGTCTCCTACCTCATGCCTGCGCCTTTCGCTAAAGAGCATGATCTCTACATGGCCAACTACCATGCCAGTGGCACACACAAAATCATTGGAATTGGTCGCGATGTCGAGGGTAAAAAGCGCAATGGAGACGTATTCCCGATGCACCTGTCTGTCGGTCAGGCAGAAACGCCCCTTGGCAGAATGTATATTGGCATCTGCCATGACCTGACCAATTACAAGAATGCCTTGCTGAAACTGCACTCGGCGGAACAGCGTTACCGGGAGATTGTTGAAAGTCAGACAGAGCTAATCATGCGACTTGATAGCAATATGCGCCTCACCTTCGTGAACCCTGCAATGTGCCAGTACTTCCACTGTGATAAGGGCCACTCGCTTCTGGGGACCAGCCTGATTGAGCACGTGCACGAGGATGACCGCATAGTGCTGACACGACAACTGCCAAACCTTACAGAGAACCCGGCACTGGAAACTCTACGAGTACGTATGCGTCGTCCCGACGGCGATACTCGCTGGGTTGAATGGCGGGTCCGTCCGGCTAGCGACAAGGACAAACTCGATTCTTGGGAACTGCAGGGGTTCGGTGTAGACATCACGGAAAAATTACAAGCCAAAGAACAGGTTGCGTTTTTGGTCAGCCATGATCAGCTTACCGGTTTATTGAATCGCAGAGGCCTCAAGGTCGCGCTAGATGAGCGCCTGAATCAGGGAGCCGACAAGTGCTCTATTCTTTCTATAAACCTCGACCGGTTCGATTTGATCAACGAAACCCAAAACTACGCCACTGGCGATACGATACTCAAAATGGCCGCAGAGCGAATCAGAAGCTCAGTTGCCAACCAGGATGTCTGTGCGCGACTGACGGCGGATGACTTCATGGTCATGCTTGAGGGTGTATCCACCGCCAAGGATGTGCACTCAATTGCTAACCGCTTGCAGCGGCGCTTGGCCGAGCCCTACCGCATCGAGGACAGAGAGTTTCACCTGACCGCCTGCATAGGAATCAGCATTTACCCTGAAAACGGTATTACTACCGAAAAATTAACCAGGGGAGCGCAAGCAGCACTACGGGAGGCCAAATCCAGAGGCAGACAGGAGCTCGCGTTCTTCTCTGAAGCACTGGAGCAGAGGCAAAAGTCGGATGCAGAACTTGAACTGGGCATTCGTCAGGCGCTGGACCATGGTCTCTTCGAACTGGTTTATCAACCAAAGTACCGCTTGATCGACAATACGCTTCAGGGATTTGAAGTGCTGCTACGCTGGTTCCACCCGGATTGGGGCCCTGTTAGCCCAGCCCGCTTCGTCCCGTTTGCGGAGCAACATGGGCTTATTGACCGTATAGGGCGCTGGGTGCTTGAAAGCGCTGCCAAACAATGGAGTTCCTGGACTCGTGCAGGGCTTATCGTGCCTCAGATGGCAATTAACATTTCCACCAAACAGCTGGAAGCAACGGACTTCAAAGCTCACCTGTTAGGAACCTTGGAAAAACACGACGTCCCCGCTGCAGCGATTGAGCTCGAAATAACGGAGGGAGCAGCCCTGAGTCAGACAGATCAGCAAATTGCCCTGATCGCGGACCTTCGACATGTAGGGTTCAGCATCGCTATCGATGACTTCGGCACTGGCTATTCATCACTCAGCCAGCTATCGAGCGTGCCTGCGACGACCCTGAAGATTGACCGTGCCTTTGTGAACAAGATTATGCCCGGAGCAACAAAGGAACCTGTTATTGAGGCAGTTATCGCACTCGGGCACTCCCTTGGCATGCAGATCGTGGCAGAAGGGGTGGAAACGCAAGCTCAACGTGAGTTCCTCCACCAGCATGGCTGCGATATTGCGCAGGGATTTCTGTACTCAAGGCCTCTGCCGGCAGCGAAGATGAAAGAACTGCTCTTCAATCAGACCACGGTTAATGCGGTGCCTCCAAGCTGACGCACACACAGAGTTGGGCTGCATCGTGATTTACCAAGTGCAGCCCTACGCTGATTCGAATAGTCAAAACCGGGAGACACCAGGCGCTCATATTGGAGAGCAGCCCGATACCACCATCTAACTCCCGAAAGTCCAGCCCTTTCACCTCACCAAGCTACAGTGGAGAGAGGAAGGCTGAATGCAATATTTTCTGAGGTCCGATCAAGTCACAGCCTGATTGACCACAGTGTTCTGCTGTTGATTGAGTGGGTGAGCCGCCATGAGCCAGAAGTCCTCCTATCAGTTGAAAATCTCGTCAAACGCTCTGGTCCTGGAGCAACTTACCCGTCCCCTACTGAGATTGCTCAGCCAAGTGACCGGAATGGAGTCTGCCTATCTGACCATCATCGATAGCGATCGTGGTCGCCAGTATGTGCAGTATGCGTTGAATGAAGATTCGATGATCATCCCTGAGGGGCTGAGCGTGCCTTGGGAAGATACATTGTGCACACGGGCTATCGACGAAAACCGTTTCTACTCAGACAACGTCTCTGAATATTGGGGCGACTCGGAAGCAGCCACAGCACTCGGCATCAAGACGTATGTAAGCATTCCTATCCGCTCAAAAACAGGGACGCTTCTCGGTACAGTCTGCGCCGCTAGCAGCCGGCAGATTCCTGCGAAGCCTGACGTAGAGGCATTGCTGCCCTTACTATCCGAGCTGCTGACCTACGCACTGGAACGAGAGCGCCTGATCGATGAATTGAGAGAAAGAAACGCCGCGCTAGCGAATTTTGCGTATTCCGGCGAACGTGACCGGTCATTCCGGGGATCGTGACCGATTTGCGCACGGCCTTCACGCTGGAACGGGTTTTGTACTCTGAGCGGTCACGATGGGTCAACCAGCACCGTGTTTTGAGCGTTGGCCTTTCTCAGTGATTCCCCCTTCAGATTGAGTCGATGGGCTCCGTGCAGCAGTCGGTCCAAGATGGCGTCGGCGAGCGTGGCGGAGCCGATGTAGTCGTGCCAGTGTTCGGTAGGTAGCTGGCTAGCAATGAGGGTTGAGCCTCGTTCGTGGCGATCCTCAATCACTTCCATCAGATCCTGTCGTTGCTGGGCATTGATCTTCTGCATACCCCAGTCATCAAGGATCAGCAGGTCGGTTTTCAACAACTGCGTCATCAGGCGGGCGTAGCTGCCATCACCGTGGGCGATCCGTACTTGCTCGAACAGCCGCGGCACCCGCAGGTAACGGACGGACAGTCCTTGGCGACAGGCTTGATTGCCGAGGGCGCAGGCCAGCCAGGTCTTGCCGCAGCCGGTGGGGCCGGTGATGCACAGGTTCAGCGATTGCCTGATCCAGTCACAGCTAGCCAGGCCCGCCATGCGCGAGCGCTCCAGACCGCGCGGGTGCCGGTAGTCGATGTCTTCGATGCAGGCTGGCACGCGCAAGCGGGCAGCCTTGAGCAGGCGGTCCAGCCGACGGTTTTCCCGGTGCAGCACTTCCCGGTCCACCAGCAGAGCCAGGCGCTCCTCGAACGCCAGATCGTGGGTCTCGGGCTGAGCCCGCTGTTGTTCCAGGGCGTCACACATGCCCGTCAGCTTGAGTTGGCGCAGCGTGTTGAGTGTGGTGTGGGTCAGCATAGATCTCTCCGGTATCAGTGGTAGTAATGCGGGCCGCGAACGTTGGTATGCGCAGGCAGGTCGGTCAGATCACGCTCTTCCTCAGCCAGTGGCAGGGGGAGCTGATCAAGTCCTTGTTTCAGGATTGAGGTGATGCTCTGGTAGCTGGCCGAGTTGATCGACAGCGCCCGAGCGCAGGCCTGCTCAAGGCGTTCACGGCTGTAACGCCGACTGAGGTTCAGCAACCCCAGACAGGCGCGATAGCCATGCTCAGGATGGGGGCGATCCTTGAGCTGGCCCTGCACCACCTGCAGGGATGCGGGACCGATGTCTTTGGCCCAATTGAGGAAGCGCTCCGGAGACCAGTCCTTGTGGGCCTGGTGCGCTTTGGGCATATGCTCGGTCAGGGTGACGAAGCGGCTCTTCCCGTGGCGGGGGTGCAAGGCAACGCGCTGGCCCTTGTGCATAACCTCCAGAGCGGTATCCGTTAGCCGCACGTCCAGCACCAGCCCCACCAGGGCGTGGGGCACGCTGTACAGCCGCTTGTCGATCTCAATGTGGTAGTCGATGCCCGGTCGAGCCTTGCGCCACTCGGCGTAGGTATAGGGCGTTGCTGGGAGCGGCCGCAGGGCTGGTCGGTCAATCGCGTCGTACAGGCTTTGACGGGTCTCGACCCGGCCTTGGAACGGGCGCTGGTTCAGTGCGGGTAGCAACGCAGCAATGGCGGTATTCAGTTCAGCCAGGGAGAAGAACGTCTGATGCCGTAAGCGGGCCAGGATCCAGCGCTCGACCAACAGCACCGACGTCTCGGCCTTCGCCTTGTCCTTGGGTTTGTAGGGCCGCGCAGGCAACACCGCTGTCTGGTAATGGCGGGCCAGCTCAGCGTAGGTCTCGTTGATCGTCGGGCTGTAGCGGTCCGCCTTGGTCACTGCTGCCTTGAGGTTGTCCGGAACCAGCAGTTCCGGTACCCCGCCGAAGAAGTTGAGCATCCTCTGGTGGGAGGCGACCCAGTCTGGAAGGCTCTGGCTCCAAGTGGCCTCGGCGAAGGTGTAACTGGAGGCGCCCAACACTGCCACAAAGACTTGTGCCTTGCGCACTTCACCGGTAGAGCGATTCACCACAGGCACGGTCGGGCCGCAGTAGTCGATAAAGATCTTCTCACCGGCACGGTGGACCTGGCGCATGCTACGGCGCTGCCGGCCACGCCAGAGCCGGTAGTGATGGCAGTGCTGGCTGTAGCGGTAGGCCTTGTCTCCGTGGCGCTCCACGTACTCGGCCCAGAGTAGTTGCAGGGTCACGCCTTTGGTCTTGAGTTCCTGGTGGACCTGGAAGTAATCAGGCTCTGCAAAGCGTGACGGGGGCGTCTTGCCCGGGAACAACAGCGCGTGCAGCCGGGCCTCGTCTAGGCCCTTCGGTAGTGGCCAAGTAACACCCTGGACTTGGGCCAGGCTGATGTATTTGCCGACCACGCCCTTGGAAAGGCCGCAAGCACGGGCAATGCGCTCGTGACTCAGACCGGCTTCGTACTTGAGGCGTAATATCTCGATGATCTGTCGCATGGAAATCCTCGCAGCCGGCATCCGCTCTTCCTCGAAAAAAAGGAAGGGGTATGCTGGATAAAGTTCAAGAATTCCAGTGCGTTGGCTGTGATTCCGGAGGAACGTGACCGATGATTCCGGCATCGTGACCGACGATTCCGGGCAAGCACCCAAAATCGGTCACGATGAAACGGAATAAGCGGTCACGATAGCCCAGAACAGGCGGTCACGTTCAAACGGAATGAGCGGTCACGATGGGCCGGAATATGCAAATTTGGCGTTGACCGACTCATTGACTGGCCTGCCAAATCACCGAGCCCTCCAAAGCGACCTGGAGCATCTGCTGGCATTGGCTGCCAGAGAACACAAATATGCGCTTTTGAGCGTTATCGATCTGGACGACTTCAAGCAGGTGAATGACACCTACGGACATCTCGCCGGAGATCACCTACTGAAAACGGTCGCGGAGAACCTTCAAAACAGTCTCAGGAGCAGCGATATCGTAGGGCGTGCCGGAGGAGACGAGTTCATCGTCATGGCATTGGGGCCAGCAATGAACCAGAACGACGTGGACAACGAAGTCCGTTCGGCATGCGAGGCCCTGCAGAACCGGCTCACATCGGCAACGCAAGGCCCCTTTACACTGGAGGACGGGGAGCGTATCCCCTATCCCGGAGCGAGCGTTGGCGTTGTAGCACTTACGCCGGACAGTACATCCGTTACCGAAGCGCTGGAGCAGGCAGATAGGGAGATGTACCGAGTAAAACACGCTCGTAGAGATCTGCTCACGGGTAGCACTGCAAACCCGTAGCAGATACCTGCATCGATCAGGGCCTGGAACAGCGCCACCCCATTCACTCGCGCTTGGCCATCACGCATAATTACTCGCTCCCCCCAAAAAGCCATTTGGACCTACCCACGTGACACTTCATCAACAGGTTCTGCTTGTTTACCCCGCTTCCCACGAAGCGCGGATGCCGGATATTCGCGCCTTTGCGGCAGAGCGCGGGATTTTGCTCCACGAATTTAACAAGGAGCGCTTTCTGACTGAGCCGGAACGAAGCCTGCAAAACGCCGAGCATGTTGTTGTCGTTGTTGAAGATGAGGACATCAGCGAGTACGTCAATCTGGCTAAACGCCTGAGTTTCTCGTTAGGCATCATACCGGCCAACCCTGGAAGCCGCCTGCACCGCTGGTTCGGCCTACCCTCGAAGCGCGATGAGGCTCTGGCACTGGCTTTTTCCATCAGTTCTAGTGCGTTGGATGTGGTGCGCTGCAATAACGAAATCGTGCTGGGCATGATGATGCTGGGTGCAACCCCATTTCTGGACCAGCGCAGCAAGAGATACCAGAACCGGAGGATCTCACCCTGGCAACATCTGCTGTACTGGCTGGCCCTGATCTGGAGCAGCCTGCGCAACCTGCTGGAAATCAAGCCGTTCCCGATTACCCTGACGACAGGCAAGGACGTCGTCCTGAAGACAGCCATCACAGGACTGGTCTCAATCGAGAATGAATTCAACAGCGCAGCAGCCAAGCTGATCAATACCAGTATCTCAGCGCAAGATCGCAAAATCTCGACCATCGTTATCGCGCCAAAGTCGGTGGTCGAGTATGTCGCCTTCCTGTTGATGGCCGTCATCAAAGGCGAGAAAGGAGTAAAACGCCTGCCAGCGGCAGTCAGCTACATAAAGAGCCAATACCTCAAACTGGAATCGCCACGGCCTTTCACATACTACATTGACGGCCGTAAGCGGCATGCTGACTCTGTAGAGCTGGAGCTGTATCCAGAAGCTGTACGCATCAATACAGGCCAGATCCTTCAAGCTAACCAGCCAAGCAGACAGGAAAGCAAAGACACGATGAGGGTCGATAACCTGCCGACCAATGAGAGTCGCTTGCAGATGATCGAACGCCACCTGCCATTGTTCACCCGAGCCCTGGAGGAGGATTTCAAGGACCTGTTCTTGCTACTGCGGGAAAACGCCCAAGCTCGCGCACATTACATCGCCCTGATGATTCTTAGCGTGGTAGTGGCAAGCTTCGGGCTCTTCCTCTCCAGCGCAGCGGTGATCATCGGGGCCATGGTACTGGCACCGTTGATGGCACCGATCATCTCACTGGCAATGGGGCTGCTACGCGGTGACCGCACCCTGCTCGATCGCTCACTACTGACCATCGGCATTGGGGTGCTGCTTGCTCTCGGAACAGCATCGCTGATTGCCCTACTTATACCCATTGATCGAATCACTCCCGAAATGTCTGGACGATTGCACCCCAACCTTCTGGATCTGGGAGTGGCAATCGCGTCCGGTATTGCCGGCGGCTATGCGCATGCGCGCGAAAATGTCATGAAAAGCCTGCCAGGGGTGGCAATTGCCGTTGCGCTGGTCCCACCACTGTCGGTCGCGGGCATCGGTATCGGCTGGTGGCAGTGGGAAGTTTTTAGCGGCGCACTGCTGTTGTTTATAACGAACCTGGTCGGCATTGCCCTAAGTGCCGCATTGACCTTTCTGGTACTGGGCTATGCACCACTGATACGCGCAAAGCGTGGGCTGGTAATTTCGACGGCGCTGTTACTCGTGGTATCGATTCCTCTGACATTGGCCTTTATCGACATGAACCGCCATTGGCAATTCGAGCGAGACTTGAGTCGCAATGGCCTGCTGATCAACAACAAGCCCATCAATTTTGGTAATTTGCAGATCAACCGTCAGGGCGGTAGCTTGCTGGTCCGCGGCGACCTTATCTCTGAGGAGTGGCTCCATCGCAGCGATCTTGAACGACTGCGTATTCAACTGGAAGATAAATGGGGGTTGCCGGTCTCACTGGAATTGGGCGCTCGCCTGAGTGTAGGAGACAAATCGAGTAGTCAATGAGCACGTAAGCACCACCACAGCGAACAAAGTGGGCTGAGATACGTGCTGATTGACTAATTAGCAGCCAGCCCCGGCTCACTCTCGCGCAGGATGTTGCTCGCTTGCTCTAGCCGCGGCCGAGAATGTAGCCTCAAGCCGATCCACGTATCCCGCTGCCAATCTGCATTCAGCAGTTCGGCATCCAAATTCAGTACGGCGTGAGCCCGCACAAACAAAACCTGCCCTCTCAACGCCCGACTCTGAGTGCTATTTAGCGCAGAAGACGCGAGCAGGAAGCCAACCGCCGCGCTGAAACAAATTAGCGCTTGAGCAGACGTCCAAAGCCGTAATACTGTATTTATATACAGTTACCAGGTTTCAGAATGTCAAACGCCACCTTCATCGCCACGCTCACACCATCAACCCACCTGATCAGTCGGTTCGACGCTTCGGTGCCGGCCGGCTTTCCCAGCCCTGCGCTCGACCACATGGAACAGAAGCTGTCTCTAGACACGCTGCTGGATGTGCATGCGCCACATACGTACCTGGTCCGGGTGTCAGGCAACAGCATGACTGGAGCCGGTATTCATGACGGGGACGTGCTGGTGGTCAGTCGTGCCCTGAATGCAGGTCATGGCGACATTGTGGTCGCAGCTGTGAATGGGGAGGTGTTCGTCAAACGCCTGCACCGCCAGCGCCATCAAATCATCCTGCTATCGGAAAACCCCGATTACGCCCCCCGCTACATTCTTGAGGGCGATGAACTGCTGATCTGGGGCGTGGTGCGCAACAGCATTCGCTGGTACAGCACCAGTGACAAGGCATGAATAAGAGCTACGCACTGATCGACTGCAACTCATCCGGACCCTTACTAACCGTTAGTACTGATTTTATTCTTACAATTCAATTCTTTACTGTTAGTAACTATTTATAGATTTTTCGAGTTCCGTATTCTACTGAATCCAGCCAATGGCAAGGATCTGCATGGCGCCACTCGAAATACTGCTTCCTTCATCGGCAGCAGTCGATGAAGGAAGCCGGCTGCGGCAGGCAGAAACCGGCCAGAAGCAGCCAATTCATTAGCTGAATAATCTAATTTGCCCCCCTTTTCACGGCGTCCTGAATGTTGCTTGGGTGCTTCACGTGTCGCCAGGAACGCGCTGCGGTTCTATTCCGGCATACCACATGCTGCGGGCTGATTTCAGCCGAGCGCGAAGCCAGACAGCACTCTGGGCATGTCAGCCCGGAGACCTATGTCCGGCGATCTACTGGGAATTGAGTCGATAAAGGCTTGGATGGCTGGGCAGTCCAGGCTTGACCGTGCATAGCGACAGCCATTGCCAGCCGCCCGATAGTTATTCTGCGGCTCATCGTGATCTCCTTTCGAGCGTTTCCTCTTGCGGCGTGCCTGCGTTGTGATAAGCTAGTAACTGATTACTTACTTCTGGAAGCGCAAGTGATGAGCGGACACCCTAAGCATCTACCAGCCGATGAGCGGCGTGTGGCCACCATCGAGGCAGTCGTCGACCTGGCTGCCGAACGGAATCCCAGCGACATCACAACCACTGCCATCGCGCAGCGCATGGGGCTAACCCAGGGCGCACTGTTTCGTCACTTCCCGAATAAGGACGCCATACTGCAGGCGGTGATGTCCTGGGTCACGGAGCGCCTGCTGGCTCGGGTGGACAAGGCCGCAGAAGGCGCTACGTCGCCGCTCGCAGCCCTTGAGGCGATCTTCAAGACGCACATTGACTTCGTGGCCGAACACCCGGGTGTGCCGAGGATGCTCTTCGGAGAATTGCAGCGACCGGGAGAGTCTCTACCCAAGAAAATGGTGCAGACATTGACCCGTCAATATGGCGAGCGGTTGCGTCGACTGCTCGAAGCCGGCAAGGCGCGAGGCGAGCTGTATTCAGAACTGGATGTGGACGCGGCCGCCGTCTTGTTCATCGGCACAATTCAAGGGCTGGTAATGCAGTCATTGCTTGCGGGCGATGTAGCGCGCATCCGCCGTGACGCAGCGGGCGTGTTCGCCATCTACCGCCGCGGTATCAGCCAACCGGAGGCCGGGCGATGAAGACCAACGGTTTTTCCAACAAAGCCAGACGTACGATCATCGTTGCAGCCCTCTTCGCGATTGCCGGCGGTTTCGCATTCTTCTGGCTGCAGCGCGCCGGTACTGCTGACAGTCAGTTGCTCTTGTATGGCAACGTCGACATCCGCGAGGTGCAACTGGCCTTCCGTCAGCCCGGGCGCGTGATGCAAATGGCTTTCGAAGAGGGCGATACCGTTCGCGCCGGCGAACGCATGGCGACGCTTGACGCGCAACCCTATCGGGAAGCCCTTGCGGCGGCGCAGGCCCAGGTACAGGTGGCGAAGGCGGAACTGGTCAAGCTGCGCCGCGGCCTGCGGCCGCAGGAGATCACCCAGGCGCGCGAGGCCCTAAGGCAGGCACAGGCGCTCGCCACCGAGACCGAGCGCAATTTCCAGCGCCAGAGTGGCCTGCTGGCATCGGGCGCCAGCAGCCAGCGTACGGTCGATGCCGCCCGCACGGCACGAGACCAGGCAGCCGCTGGCGTCGAAGCAGCCAAGGCGGCCCTGTCGCAAGCATCCGAAGGCTTTCGCAAGGAAGACATCGCCGCGGCAGAGGCTCGCCTTGCGGCTGCGCAGGCTGCCGTAGCGCAAGCCACAACAGCCCTGGCGGACACCGAATTGATGGCGCCCAGTAGCGGAACCGTCATCGCACGGGTGCGTGAGCCCGGCAGCATGGTTGCAAGCCAGAACGCGGTCTATAGCCTGAGTCTGGACAAGCCGGTTTACGTGCGCGCCTACGTGGGCGAGTCGGACTTGGGGCGCATCGCACCCGGCACTGTGGTGCGCGTCAAAAGCGATTCATCGGAGAAGGTCTATCGCGGCCAGATCGGCTTCATCTCGCCACGCGCCGAATTCACCCCCAAGACGGTGGAGACGACGGATTTGCGCACGGATCTGGTGTACCGCCTGCGCATCGTCATCGACGCTGCCGACAGCGACGGTGCCTTGCGGCAGGGTATGCCGGTGACGATCGAGGTCGATGCGAAAGCCAGTACTATTATCCCGGCGGGGGAGCGTTGAAATGCAGGCACGCCCCGCCATCGCCGCCGCGCCTGCTGATGCGGGCGAAGACGCAGCCGTCGTCATCGAAGGCGTGGACAAGCATTTCGGCGACGTAAAAGCCCTGCGGGGCTTGAACGCGCGCATCCACTATGGGCGGCTGACGGGGCTGGTCGGCCCCGACGGCGCCGGCAAGACGACGCTGATGCGGATTCTGACCGGCCTCTTGGTGCCGAACGCCGGCCACGTCACCTTGGCCGGCTATGACGTGGTGAAGAACAACGACGCCATTCACGTCGCCAGCGGCTACATGCCGCAACGCTTTGGTCTGTACGAAGACCTGTCGGTGATGGAGAACATGCGCCTGTATGCGCAGTTGCGCGGCATGGATGCCGATCGCAACGCCGATCTGTTTGCCGAGCTGTTGGAGTTCACGCGGCTAGGCCCCTTTACCAAGCGCTTGGCCGGCAAGCTCTCCGGCGGCATGAAGCAGAAGCTGGGCCTTGCCTGTGCGCTGATGGCGCGGCCCAAGGTGCTGCTGCTGGACGAGCCCGGCGTGGGTGTCGACCCGGTCAGCCGCCAGGATTTGTGGCGCATGGTGCAGGCGCTGACCGATGAGGGCATGGCCGTGGTCTGGTCCACCGCCTATCTCGACGAGGCCGAGCGCTGCGAGAGCGTGCTGTTGCTGAACCAGGGGCAGCTCCTGTTCGATGGTCCGCCGCAAGCACTGACCGCGCAGCTCGAAGGCCGCAGCTTCCGTCTGGAAGACGTCGGTGCTGAGCGTCGGAAGGTTCTGACCGAGGCACTCGACCTGCCCAGCGTGAGCGATGGCGTGATCCAGGGCGCCGGCGTACGCGTGGTGTTGCGCGAGGGCGCAGACACGGGACAGGTCCAAGCTCTTTCCGATCAGGCGCAGGTGCGGCTGGTGCAGGTGCCTGCGCGCTTCGAAGACGCCTTCATCGATCTGCTCGGTGGCGGCCCCGGCGGCACTTCGACGCTGGCCGAGCGTCTGTCGCCGGTTGAGCTGGGTTCCGACATTGCCGTGTCGTGCCGAAACCTCACCAAGCGCTTCGGCGAGTTCACCGCCACCGACAACGTCAGCTTCGAGGTTCAAAAGGGCGAAATCTTCGGCCTGCTCGGCCCCAACGGCGCCGGCAAGTCCACCACCTTCAAGATGCTGTGCGGCCTGTTAAAACCCTCTGCTGGCGAAGCGCATGTGGTGGGCCATGATCTGCGCCGCGCCACCGGCGCAGCCAAGAGCCGGCTCGGCTACATGGCGCAGAAGTTTTCGCTTTATGGACTGCTGTCGGTGCAACAGAACTTGGAGTTCTCGGCCGGGGTGTACCAGCTGGACGGGAGCACGCGGCGCGAGCGCATCGCCGAGATGATCGAAACCTTCGATTTGGGCAACTGGCTGTCAGCCACGCCCGATTCCCTGCCGCTGGGACATAAGCAGCGCCTGGCCTTGGCCTGCTCGCTCATGCACAGGCCCCCGGTGCTGTTTCTGGATGAACCCACTTCAGGGGTGGATCCCATCACCCGGCGCGAATTCTGGACCCACATCAATGGGCTGGCCCGCAAGGGCGTGACCATCATGGTCACCACCCATTTCATGGACGAGGCCGAATACTGCGATCGTGTGGCCATACTGTCGCGTGCGCAACTGATTGCGCTGGATACGCCCGACGCGCTCAAGCGTTCGGCGATCAGCCCAGAACGGCCAGACCCGACGATGGAGGACGCCTTCATTCATCTGGTGGAGTCGTCAGACCACGCGCTGGAGGCCGCCACATGAGCGGCACCACAAAGAACAAAGACGGGAATGGACCACTGCAGACCGACCTGCGCCATTTTGATTTGCGGCGCTTAATGGCCTTGGTCACCAAGGAAAGCTACCAGGCGCTGCGCGACCCCTCGACGCTTCTGATCGCGTTCGTGCTGCCGGTGGTGTTGTTGCTGTTGTTCGCCTATGCGGTGTCGCTGGATGCGAAGGATGTCCGCGTCGGAGTGGTGCTGGAGTCGCAGGGGGCGTCGGCCCAGGCGCTGGCGGCAGCCTTTTCCGCCACCGACTATCTCGATGCGAGCTTTGCCCATGATCGCCGGGAGGTGGCCGACAAGCTGGTGTCCGGCGAGTTGCGCGGCTATGTGGTCATCCCGCAGGATTTCGAGCAGCGCCTGGCCCAGCGTGGCAGCGAGCCGCTGGTACAGATCATCACCGATGGCTCTTACCCCAATACGGCCAATTATGTCGAAAATTACGCCCGCGGCGTGGTGCAGTCCTGGCGTGCCGGGCTGGACGTTGCAGCACCGGAGCAGTCCATCGTGCTGGAGCCGCGCTACTGGTTCAACCCCGAACTGGAAAGCCGCCGCGCACTGATTCCCGGCGCCATCGCCATCGTCATGACCATCATCGGCACCATGCTGACTGCACTGGTGGTGGCGCGCGAATGGGAGCGCGGCACCATGGAGGCGGTGCTGTCCACGCCCGCCTCGGTGGCCGAAATCCTGATCGGCAAGCTGCTGCCGTATTTCGTGCTCGGCATGCTATCCACACTGGGTGCGGCGGCGCTGGCGGTGTTCGTGTTCGGCGTGCCGATGCGAGGCTCGCTGGCGGCGCTGCTACTGCTGTCGGCGGTATTCATGGTACCGGCGCTGGGTCAGGGTCTGCTGATTTCCTCATTGGCACGCAACCAGTTCCTGGCCGCGCAGATCGCGCTGTTCACGGGTTTTCTGCCGGCTTTCATGCTGTCGGGCTTTCTATATGAGATCGACGCGATGCCCGCGCCAATCCAGGCCATCACCCGGCTGGTTCCGGCGCGTTACTTCGTCGATTCGCTGAAGACGGTGTTCCTGGCCGGCGACATCTGGGCCGTGTTCCTGCCCAACCTTGCGGCCATGGCGGCGATCGGGGTGCTGTTCTTCGTGATCGCCAAGCGCGCCACGCGCAAGAACCTGGAGTGACGCGATGTTGACTTCCGCATTCTCGTTCACCCGCCTGCGCGCCCAGTTCATCAAGGAAGTGCTCAGCGTCCTGCGCGACCCGCGCAGCCGCATGGTGGTGTTCGTGCCGCCGATCCTGCAGTTGCTGGTGTTCGCCTTTGCTGCGACGCTGGAAGTGCGCAACGTCGATATCGCCGTCTACGATCAGGATGCGGGGCGCTGGTCGCACGAGTTGGAACAGCGCCTGGACAGCGCGCGCTTCATCACCCACGTCCGGCATGTCGACAGCCAGCAGCAGCTGCACGAGCTGATCGACCGTGGCGAGGTGATCGCCGCGCTCGCCATCCCGGTGGATTTCTCGCGCTCCATCGCTGCCGGCGAAAGTGGCCGCGCCCAGGTACTGGTCGATGGCCGGCGCAGCAACTCGGGGCAGATCACCGTGGCCTATCTGTCTACCATCGCCGCTGATGTCGGCGCTGAGGTCGTGCCCGACGCCCAGGCACCGACGCCAGTGGTCGTGCGCCACTGGTTCAACCCGAATCTGGTCTACCGCTGGTTCATCGTGCCCGGCCTCACGGGCATCCTGGCGCTGTTCAGCGCGCTGCTCATCACCTCGCTGTCGATTGCACGCGAACGCGAGCTTGGCACCTTCGACCAATTGCTGGTGTCGCCCACTTCAACGCCGGAAATCATCATTTCCAAATCACTGCCGGCACTCGCAATTGGCACCGTGCTGGGCCTGTTCATGATCAGCGCAGGCGTATTCCTGTTCGGCATCCCGTTTACTGGCTCGTTTGCACTTCTGCTCGCCAGCCTGGTGCTGTTCATCCTGTCGGTGGTCGGCATCGGCCTGATGATTTCCGCGGTCAGCATGACCCAGCAGCAGGCCATCCTGGGTGCGTTCGCCATCGGCGTGCCGGCGGTGCTGATGTCCGGCTTTGCGACGCCTGTGGAAAACATGCCTGTCGTCCTGCAATGGCTGGCCCAGGCCATTCCGCTAACCCACTTCCTCATCATCGTCGAAGGCAGCTTTCTCAAGGCTATGCCGCCCGGTGACATTCTCGCCAGCCTGTGGCCGCTGGCGGTCATCGCCCTTGCCACGCTGACGATGGCCACCGTATTCGTCCGAGGACGCCTGCAATGAAATCCAAGACCCGCACTCCCTTTCTTCGCGCAACCGTCACCGGCCTGACCCCAGGGCGCGTGCGTCCGCTCGCGCTGGCCCTGTCCTGCGTGCTGCTGACTGCCTGTGCGACCGTGGGCCCCGACTACCGCGAGCCGCCGCCGGTCGACGTCGGCAGCGGCTGGACCTTGCCGTTGGCAAGCGAATCCCAGTCCGCAGACTTGAGCCACTGGTGGTCTGCACTGGACGATCCGATCCTCGACCGCCTGATGGCCACGGCGCTGGCACAGAACCTGGATCTGCGCCAGGCTGCGGCACGCATCGATGAGGCACGCGCCCTGCGCGATCGCGTGGCCGGCGAGGCATTGCCCACCGTCGGCGCTGGCACGAGCGTCAACCGGCGCCGTCAAAGCGAGAACGGCCCCTTGCCCATCGGCTCCATCCCCGGTCTTGACGCCACGCAGACCATCTACGATGCGGGCTTCGACGCGGCCTGGGAAGCCGATTTGTTTGGGGCCAAGCGGCGCGCCATGGAAGGCGCCAGCGCCCGCCTGGAGGCGACCGAAGCCGAGGCACAGGGCGTACGCATGCGCATCGTGGCCGAGGTCGCGCGCACCTGGTTCACCGCCGCCGGCGCCCGCTACGAGTTGCACACACAACAGGCCACGCTAGATACGCTGCAGCAGACCTTGGAATTGGTGCGCCTGCGGCATGCGCTGGGCGACGCGTCGGCCGCCGACGTGGAGGCGGCGTACGCCCAATGGACAGCAGCCAACGCGCTTATCCCGGATATCCAGGCGCGCCAGCGCGCCGCGGTGCTCAGCCTGGGCGTGCTGCTGGGCGCACCGCCGGAGCGGGAGCTGGCACTGCTTGATGGCCCCTTGACGCCGAGCACGCTGCGGGCGCTGCCGGTGGGCGAGCGCGCAGATATGCTGCGCCGACGCCCTGACGTGCTGGCTGCGGAACGTCGCCTGGCAGCGAATTCTGCCGACATCGGCGTGGCCACAGCCGAGTTGTTCCCCAAACTCTCCATCGGTGTCGGCGGCGGGTTCCAGGCGCTCAGTACGGGCAATTGGTTCGATGCATCCAGCTCGCGTTTTTCCATCCTGCCGCTGATTTCCTGGCGCCTGTTCGACGGTGGCCGCGTGCGAGCCGAAATTCGGGCACGCGAGGCAGCCGAGCGGCAGGCTGCGCTGGCCTACGAGCAGGCGGTGCTGGCGGCGCTGGGCGATGCCGAGCGCGCGCTGGGCGACTATCACGGCGGGCTGGACACACTGGAGCGCCGCGGCATGGCACTGGATGCCACGCGCGTGAGCTACGGCCACGCCAAGGCCCGCTACGCCGCGGGCGACATCGCCCTGGTCGAACTGCTGGCAGCCCAGCGCAGCCTGCACGAGGCCGAAACCGCAGCCGCGCGGGCGCATACCAACGCCGCCGTGCAATTGGTGGCGCTGTACAAGGCCCTTGGGGGTGGCTGGGGCGAGTCCATGGCTGTGCAGCAGCAAGTCAGCTGGCTCGCCACGGTGCCCGAGGATGGCTAAGCGCTGCGTTGGCTGGATTGTTTAGCGAATGGGCGATGAACATCTCAAGGATTTCGCGCCTCTCCACCATGCGCGAGTTGTCAACGTAGCGCCTTGCGTACGAAGACATCGAGCTTCCCAAGCCTGGATGCTTCTTGCACGAACATAGCAACCGTTCGTCAGACCCAAAGTCTTCATCAACAACATCAACGGAGAAACTCGTGAGTCAGCCCTTAAAACTAGGATCGTTCTTCGCCGTCTCGCTTTCCGTGATTTTGGCACCTTCGCCACGTCACTTGGTGCGCAGTCCGTAGAGACGGCAAAGCCAATGGGGCTTCGGACCATAATGAAAAGACTTGACCATGATATGCAAGCCGTCACGGGCGCGATCTCCAAAGAAGATTGGTCATTGGTTGCCGAGTTGGCACCAAGAATTGCCAAGCATGCCGAGCCACCTATTTCGGAAAAGATGCGCATTCTCGCCTGGCTTGGAGCAGAAGCCGGAAAGTTTCGAGGCTTTGATGGAAGGGTGCATGATGCCGCGACTGCCATGGGTGAAGCTGCTAAGCGGAGTGACGGCCAAGCAGTCATCGTGGCCTTCGCCAAAACACAGCAAAGCTGCCTAGCCTGCCACCAAAGTTTCCGTCCCTCGTTCGTTAAACATTTCTATGGGGAGCAGTAGCATGGGCGCACCTGTGCGGTCTGTAATAGCTTCGAGCCGGCGACGTGAGCCGCTATCCTCTGGCCGATCCCGGCCGGCGGACAGCGCATAATTGGCGGAGCCATTGGAGCATTATCAGTAGCGGGTTTAGAGCATGACTGCTGTCGGGATTACGTCAGAGTATGCACGGGACCAGATCGACCACCTTGGAGTCGCTCTGCTTTGCCTGTAGAACTCGGTTCTCGGCTATCAAAACCTCGTTGATAGAGGCGAGGCGGGCGACCTTGGCGCGCAGTTCCTCTATCTCCTTGCGAAGCGCGCGATTCTTCTCACGCTCCGCACGGAGATCTTGGTGCTTCACATCGCGTTGGGCGCGACTAGAGCGCCCCTGAGCATCGCGGATCGCCTCGGCGATTATGGGGTAGTGGTTGTGGATCAGCGCTGTCGAAACGCCCGCCTCGCGCGCCACAGCGGCGATAGTGACCTTGGTTTCCCCGGTATGTGCCCGACCACGCTGGATGCGGGCGAGCGCGAGTTGCAAATCCCGCTCGCGGGCGTCCGAGGGCTTGCGTATGGTCGTCATGCTACGTTCGCCTCCGGGTCGTATCCAAGCTGCACAAGCACGTCACGGCAGCGCCCCAGGTCGCGCAAGATGCGCTGGCGGCCACCGTCACCAATGTCGTTGCAATCCAGCAACCCCTTCAGGTTGTCGTAGAGACGCTGGTATATGCCAACGTGGCCGCGCCCAATCACGGCGTTGTTGCAGTCGCCGCAGCGCGTCCGCTCCAGGGTGTTGCCGACGCAACGGTCGTCGCTGGCGGTACACCAGGCGTGGCCATTGCTGCGGATCGTGGTGCTTTCGGCAATTGAGGTCACCATCGAGGCATGGCTCTTGAAGATGGCAAGGTTCGCCGGATCGCGCCGCCAGCGTTTGATCGAGCGACCGTAGCCTCCGGCCAGCGGTTCGTCCCCCATCCAGGTGTCAACGACGCCGAACTTGATGTCTTCGAGTTCTGCTTGGATGTCGTTGTACAACTCGATGTCGAGGTGCTGGCCCCAGTCCTGGTCCATGGCGTAGCCCAGCGTCATGTCCATGGACCAGTGCGCATAGTGCTCGCGCAGGTAGCGCAGGTCGCCGAACTGGCTGTGCGCCGCGTAGTTGGCGAATTTGCGGCGGAATTGATGGCTGGCGAGGTTCCAGTCCAGCCCGCCGCCCTGCGCGAACGCCTTGAGGGCATCGTTCCATGCGATGCCCGACAGGGTGCGAACCTGATTACCCTTTGCAGGGCTCACCCCGAGAAAGAGCGCATGCTGATGCTTATGCGCCTTGGCGATTTCTGGGTCGCGCGGGTTGACCCTTCGCCGCTCGGCGATCTCGGCGGCGATCATGGCCTGATACGGCTCGGCCCAGCGCTCCATCAGGCGTAACACGTGCACGGCGACCTCGGGGATCATCCAGTCGTGGACCCCAGTGTCGGTCTTATCCGACCTGGAACGCAGCCAGTGATAGATCGTGCCCTCGTCGTCCTCGGTGCGGTGGTGCGCACCCGACCGAACGTTGGCCAGTTCGTGGTTGCGGCAACCGGAGGTGCTGGCCAGCACGATGTAGCAGGCGGTTCGTAGATCAAGGATCGCCTGGTTGAACGCCCTCAGGCCGCCTTCCCAACCCAAAGCGGTGAGGTGGCGGTTTTTAGCCTCTATGACTGTTCTAGTAACCTGTCTTCTTCGCTCTGTGGCGACGGCATTGAGGGTGTCGCGCAAATCGAGTAGGGCCTTACCGTGCTGAACCTGCTCATAGGCCCTCTCGAACAGGGTGCAGAACACCTCATCCGGCATCAGAGGTGTTTTGCCGCCCTGCTTGCGGACCGCCCAGCTGCCGGCCATCGCATTCGCCGAGGTATCGGGCCAAGGATGCTGAGGGATCGGGTCGTGGGTGTACTGGCTCAGTTCATGAAGCGCCTCGACCGCCATGAAGCGACGCTCAAGGGCGCTCTGGGACAGCGGCTTGCCCCGGCTTCGGCGCGTCTGCCGGTGCGCTCGACACTCGGTAACGTAGTTCGCGCAAACCATGGGAGTCACCGCGCCGAAGTAGCTGAGTTTGAGCGCGTTTAGATGCCGTAGGAAGGGCAGCGCATTCTCAAAAAAATTGCGCAAAGTGCTCGCTTTGGGCCGCTTCTGCCCCGCGCGACCGCGCCGCAGGTAGCGGTACAGCAGGGCCTTCATCACCTCCTTAAACGCAGCGGGCACGCGACTGAAGTCTTGGTGCCGCAAGTTGTCTGGCACGTTGTTGGTAAAGCCGTCCAACTGCCAAATGTCGTCGCCATAGCGGCTGAGGATGACCCAGTGTCCATCGACTTGGATGGCGCTCACGATGAGCGCGTCGCGGTCGCTCTCGGGCAGCCCGCGTACATCCCCCGGCCGTGACTCGATGCTCGCCCAAGGCAGCATGACCACGTTGTTGTCGCTCATGCAAAGATCTCCAACTTCTCCACCACATCGGACGACCAGAACGGGTGCGGCTCGCGGTGCGCACGCTCTCGGGCAGCTTCGACGGCCGCCGGCTTGAAGGTCCCGCGTCGCAGCCCCTCTGCCACGATATAGTCGTCAATCAATCGAGGAATGTGCGCGTATTCCCGCGTCCAGCGCCGCTTATCCATGCGCGTACGCTCCGCGAATACGCGGAAGTAGAAGCTGAATAGGCGGTGCAAATCTTCCCCCGTCACCGCGTAATGCTTGCAGCGCAGACAGTTGAGGAACGAGAAACACGCTGTCCCTTCACGTTTCGGTGCGTACTGGCCGTTCACCGGGTCGCCACAGCGCCCCATTGGGGTGGTCTGGTAGGTCGCGCCGATGGTGCGGGTCAGTAGCTCTTGAACCAGTATCTCGCCCATAAATCGCCAGTTGCGCCTCGCGTCTCCGCTAGGTGCCAAATAATTTCGCTCGGCCACCTGGGGCGTGTTGCCAAGCGCGATGGCCGTGGTCACCAGGTCGCCCGCTAGTAACTCGAAAATTCGGTTGGCGAACGTTTTGCGTAGGCGAGAGACGTTGATGCGTAGCGGCTGGCCGTCGATATCGGTGAGCGCGTGGTCGGCCACGAGTTTCTTGATCGCCAACTTCAACGTCCCATCATTCAGTGCAATGACGCTGCCGCGCCCTGGGCCGCGGTGCACGCGATACAGCCACACACGCTCCTTGAGGTCGTCCGAGGCCTCCGCACGCAGCGGTTCGCTGTGGGCAAGGACGCGCCGAATCAGGCGCTCGACATTGGTCTTGACGGTTGGCGTGGACTCCAACAGGTGTGCAGCCGTGCTCTCGGCGCGCAGCGCCACCTTGTGGCTGGTGTGCCCACGGCGCTTCCAAAGGACCAGGAATACGCTATTATCCTTGGGATGAGCGCGCAGGCAATCGCGCTCCATCTCCAGCAGCGGCGTGGAATTGCGCCCGGTGTGCAGCGCTACGGTCAGCAGGGCATAAGCCAACAACTCGCCGGTTACCGGGGCGTCGTCGTGCCAGATCGGCATGACCGCTTGCCTGAGCGCGGTGGTGAACGCCTGCCGCTGACGCTTCGGCAGCGGCGTTTCGCCTTTACTCTTTCCGCTGCTGTTCGGGAACGGGTTTGGTGGAAAAGTCGCATCGTCCCCTGTGGTGACCAGAGAAATTAGCCCACGCTGGCCCAACGCGTGAAGGACGGACTTCGTGCTGGTGTAGTGGCTCCTCTGGCTAAGGGTGGTTATGCCCAGTCCGGCGAGGTGGCCAAGAAACCCGTCAATTACGGCGCGATCAATGTCGTCCAGGGTCAGCCCGCGCCTGAGCGCGGTTGCGCGCAGCACTATGTAGTTGAGGAAGTGACGTAAACCACCTTTACAGATGCTCGCTACGGAACTGGCCTCGAGCCCGCCGTCCTGCCGGGCCAGGAAGCGCTCAATCTGCCGCTGGCAGGCGTAGGTGATCGGATCGATGCCCGTGCCGTACCAGGGTGCGAAGTCGAAGCCCCGGGAGCGCGTGGCATTGCGCCCGAAGGCGACCGTAGTCGTGGCCGGCGGAATCGCCTCGGGGAGAACGACGACACGACCCGCCGAGTCGCGGCTGTGTTCGACCTGCGGGACGCTGAGGTCGGTCCTGTTGAATACCTTACGTTTGCCCATCAGACCGATCCCAACCCTTCGTTCAACTCATCGTCGTAGGCCAGCACCGCGTCGTCGGCCAGTTCGTTGACCAGGTGCAGGTACACCATCGTCGTCTGGATCGAGCTATGGCCGAGCTGCCGCTGCAAGAACACCAGCGGCTCCACGCTGCCTCGGTTGCGCTGAAGCGCGACCAGGGTATGGGTGGCGTAGGTGTGGCGCAGCATGTGCGTATGGACTCTGATACCGGCCCGCTTGCCGGTTTCCCGGACGATACGCTCAATGCGCTTGCCATCATCGGCGAAGGGTTCACCAAACTGGTTCAGGAACAGCGGCTCGTGCTGGGTGCGGTTCAATGAGGCCCGCTCACCGCGAACCTGCACTACGTAGCGATGCAAATCGGCGAGGAAGCGGCGACTTATGTAGATGTCGCGCGGCTTGCTGCCCTTGGTGCGCATGCCATGGCCATCGTGAGGATCGAGGTGAATCCGGATGTTGCGCTCGCGCCTACCGGCTTTATCCGGATCGAAGATGTAGGCAAGCGGGAAAGAGGCGATTTCCTCCAGGCGCATGACCTTGACTGGCGTGACGTGGACCGTGGCGAGGCCAAGAGTGTCGTAGCGGCCTACCGGGACTACTGCCTGGTGGAGTGCAAGTTGGCCCCATCAACAACCCGTCAACGGCTGCACTATGTGTGCAAGTTCTACGAGTATGCACAGCAGCAGGGATGGGTGAGCAGGCTGCCGTTTGGCTATGAGGAACGGACGGTCAAACGTGCCCCCGGCTTCCTTGCCCACGTCGATGCCAGCGGCGGCAAGGCCATGGTGAACGACATCATGCCGCGCAAGCATCGGGCGCTGCCGAAGTTTCTGAGCATGGATGAAATCAAGGCGTTGCTGGCGACGCAGGAAAATCCGCATCACCGAATGATGATTCGGCTCGGACTTCAGACTGGACTGCGCCGGGAGGAAACTGAAAAAGTCGTATAGCGCACGCCCCGAGCTTGGCCATGACTTCCGTGACCCAATAGCTCCACGCAACAGGTAGTGGCGAAAGAATTCATTGGCGGGGACGCAACTGTCCAGCGTGTCCCAAAGCAGGATCGGAAAGCCTGGATAAGGACGACCGGCAATCACCAAATCCTCGGTAGCCCACACAAGCTCCATCAACCTACCCCCAGCCTCTGACCTATCCCTATTGCTGCTAAAGCTATTTTTAAATCATTGTTTATAAAGCTACTTAATTTCTAACCTTTAGCAAGCCCCTGAACAACTCCTTCTATGCCAGCTGTGAACGGGTATTTCGCCCTGACCTGGCCCGAACGCCTATTGTGGTGCTGAGCAACAACGATGGCTGCGTGATCGCTCGAAGCGCCGACGCAAAGCCCTACGTTGCCATGGGTGAGCCGTTCTTCAAAATAAAGGATACATTGCAGCAACACGGCATCCTGGCCTTCAGCAGCAACTACGCTCTCTATGGTGACATGAGCGAGCGTGTCATGAGCCTGCTGGAGTCGCGGCTGCCGGCAGTTGAGGTGTACTCCATTGATGAGGCGTTTGCTGACCTGACCGGCCTGCCGGAACCGTTGCTCCAACTTGGACACGATGTCCGCGCCGAAGTACTGCAGAAGACTGGTATCCCGGTCGGTGTAGGTATCGCCCCCACTAAGACGCTCGCCAAACTCGCCAATGCCGCAGCAAAACGCTGGCAAAGACAGACTGGTGGGGTGGTAGATATACGGGAGCCGCATAGGCGTGATCGCTTGCTGCAGGTCATGGCTGTGGGTGAGGTCTGGGGAATCGGTCGCCGACTGCAGGCGCATCTGGCGGATATGGGCATCAAGACAGCGTGGGATCTCGCCAAAGCTGATCCCCGTCTGCTGCGCAAGCGCTTCAGCGTGGTAGTGGAAAAGACAGCTCGCGAGCTTTTCGGTGTCGCCTGCCTGGAAATGGAGCCTCAAGCACCAGCTAAACGAGAAATCTGCTGCAGCCGTTCCTTCGGTCATCGTGTCCACGCGCTGGATGAACTGCGGGAGGCCGTAGCCACTTACGCCACCCGAGCTGGAGAGAAACTCCGTCAGCAGCAGTCCCTCTGCAGCTTGCTGCACGTGGGCATCCGAACCGGCCTATTCAACACCAATGAGGAGCGCGTATCTCTGAGCGTGACTTGCCATCTGCCCTACCCAACAGATGATACCCGCCTGCTGGTTAAATCAGCCATCGCCGGCCTGGATCAGATCTACAAGGCAGGCCCAGCCTACGCCAAGGCATCCGTCATGCTCATGGACCTGTGCCAACGCCATGAATACACCCCTGACCTGTTCGCACCAACTCAGCCAACAGGTACCGACCAGTTGATGCAGGCGATGGATCAGATAAACCAACGCTGGGGAAAAGGCACTATCCGCCCTGGACGTGTTCCCACCAAGTCAGAATGGCAAATGCAACGCCAGCTCCTGAGCCCTGCATTCACCACCAGGCTTGATCAACTATGGACGGTACGGGCTGGCAGCTAGCGTATGCATCCCGTCCGATACGTTCTGGCACCAGCAGGCTTGATCCTGAGGTGCTGCCCTTTGTCCTTCACCAGGTAGGTCATCAGCTCCATGACTGCGTAGCGTCCTTTCTCATCACTGCGCTGAAACATGCCAGTGCCTCTATCCTCATCGCTACCGCCCCTTTTTACCCATTCCATGCCGCTGTCATGCCAGTACCCTCGACCCTTGGTAATCGCTTCCCATAGCTCACCGATACGCTCCGCTACGTGAAACTGACGAAAACGCTCTGACCCATTGAAGAAGAATGCTGCATGGATGTGAAACCCCCGATCCTCGCCCTGCTCTACCCGAAAGATGTAGCCCACCAGATGGTCAAAGGCGGGATGGGTCCTGCGAGCCCTGACCAGCTCGTTCATGTCAGCAAACACCTGCTCGACAGTGAGTCGCTGTCTAGCGGATTCCCGGTAGTAGAAGTTCAGCCTCAGCACCAACGTCCTGGCGTAACGAGCCATCACCTTGTTGACTAGCTCTCGCACCTCCTCACTCTGCCGCTTGGCCTGGTATCGACGGTCTGCACACCTGCGCTTGTACCGTTCACGCTTACTCAACTCACGGATACGATCTAGCAGCAGGTTCATGGTCTCTGGTTCTGACAGGTAGCTACCGCCAGCCTCGGGATCAGGGCATGTATATCGGTGCTCGTCGTACTCTAGCCTAATGTCTTGGCAAGCGTCGTAGAACAGTTCAAGGTTCTCGCTGTAGTCGTAATCCACTCGACCATCGAACAGAGCGAGCATTTGACTGAGGTAGTCCAGATCCGCCCCTAGCATCGTCTTGCGGTATGGCCTGTCTGGACGTGATTGTGGGATGTAGGCCGATTCACCTCTGCGTAGAGCATCGTCTACTAGCTGATCGATCTTGAAGCTGACTTCTGCTTGGGAAATGGTGGGTGTGTAGTCGTTGAATGTGTAGTGCATGGTATGTCTCCTGTTGAGGTACATACCACTGGTCACTTGTGTATTTTTTAACCTGATCCCTCTGTAGTAGCGGGTTGATCTCTTGGGTGTCTCTGTCCTGTATAGGGTGCTGTATTGGCATCGGATTTATTAGTATTGGTGATTAGATAATCAGAGCCTATAGGGTATATAAATAAATCCCGATTCAAGCTGCCGGCTGATGCCCAGCGTGGCAAGGACTTCCAGGAGAAACATTACGGCGAGGATTGGCAAAAAGCACTGGACGACCGCTGTAAGGTTAGCTGATGTGAAGGTGAGACCATCAAAACGGCATAGGAGCACCACGACCTTGCGCCGTGGTACTCCGGTTAGGTCAGGTCATACTTCTGATTTCGTGCTTCGATTCGCTGAGATATCCACTCACCCACTTCTGCCTCGATCCAGCCACAGCTTCGCGGCCCGAGCTCGATTGCCCTCGGAAATTGCTTCTTGGTCATGAGGCGGTAGATAGTCGCGCGCGACAACCCTGTCACAGCCAGGACCGTCGGAAGTCTGATGATTTTCATGATGCACCCTCTGAATGGCTCAGAGGATGGGCGCGCTAGGTAATTTATTACGTTTTGTAGCCAGTCACTCGCTTGGAGGGCGGGGACAACAAGCCGGCGCGGAGCCGTATCTCACAGTCAAATTCTTGCTCTTGAGCTAAGGGGAGTACATCACATTCGCCCTTTTTGTATGCACTAACCATCGTACAGTCTGTACACCCACCTGGTGCCTTGCTCAACAATACCGTGATCACTTCATTGAAGACGTTTTTCTTGACAGGCAGGAAGCACAGGCTCAATCCCTTGAAGGACGCAGTTTCCAGCAGCATCAAGCGGTCACGCGAATCGTTCGCTATCTTAATAATGACGCCTGAAAAATGGGCAAGAACCCTGAGCCATTCGACACTATCCCGAACATCCCCAGTACTGGGCACATGCTGAAGCTCAGACTTGAGAAGCCCGCTCAGATATGAAGTGGTCTCCACATCATGGGTAACCACTTCGAACCCACTTGACATCAGCAATTGGGCCGCGCCCCGATAAAAAATCTCGCGCAAGGCAGACATCGCACTGGGCCCTGCCCTGACCAAATAGCGAAGAACACCCTCAGGCGTAGCGTAGTTTTTAAAAGCCAGCTCAGGGCGCTTCAGGAGCGCGTGGGAGCGTTTACGCACACGCCTGACATCCTGTTCCAGCAAATCAAACGGACCTCGTGGCGGATCACCTGGCCAGAAAGAAATAAAGACCGCGTTATGCGCAATCCCCGCGTAGCCGGGATGATTCAGGTTCAGGTAGTAGCTGCTGGATCGCTTTGAGGTCTGGAAAATGGAACTGCTACATCCCGGCAACACGCAACGAATGAGTCCAAGAGCCACTAGACGCTGGATGCGGTGCTTTAGGCTATTAGCATCAAACCCCGTAAGGGCCTGGAGATCTTTGCTATCAAGACCAGACACATAACCAAACTCGTCGGCATGAGCCAGCAAGACGCCGAGAAGAACTCGATTGAGGAAACTCAACCGACCCTTTGGAGTGATCGGGGACACCCTCTTGTCGGAATCTGGCGACGATGCTCGCTCCCTTTGGGCAGGCAAGCCAGTCACCTCGACCAGAAACTCGGCTCCTGAAAACAACACCATCCGACGCTCAACGTGATTCCCGAGCGGCATCAAGCCTGATTGCAAATCAGCTAGCACCTGCGGCGATAACCTGTGCACTGAGCTAATGCCTTTTCCTTCCGGCAGTCTGACCTTCAAAACCTCCACAAGGTCGTGAACGACCAACTCACGCACCCCTGACCGAACATCACGCGCCTGCATTCGCAGACGCTTCGTGAGCCCCTGGATCGTGAGCTGGTCGTCAGCTAGCGGCTGTCCCTGCTCACTCAGAGCAAAGAACTCGAACATGAATATGGCCTTCGGTGAAAGGCTCGGCGAAATAGATTTTCTCATCAGTTCAGTATCGAAGGTTGGGCGCGCACTGGCAAGTAGCTGATTTTTACATACTGTATAATTTCACACTCTGTGACAGTAACATAACGCGTAACGAACATGTGTTTAAATAAAGACTGTCAACTAATTCGCCGTGGGGAGAGACCAGTAATGGGAGAAATACCAACCAGTCTTAAGTGGCTGCACAGTCAAGAGACCGAACTGAAGTGGGTGCTTCAATACATCGAAAAGACAGCATCAACAGAGCTGCGCAGAAGGTTCGAACACGAGCAAACTGATCGAGAACGCAACAGGTACCAAAATATCATCGCCGGCATTCACGCCATGGAAAGCACACAGGCAGGGCCGGCATATATCAGCCGCCTGAGGAACGCTCTCAGGCAGCGCAAGTACCGCACTGCCAGCAACGGCCGGAAAGCCTATACGTTCGCCCTATCCACCGAACTGGGAAGACGCCTGGATCAGCTCGCAAAAGGAGCTGGGTGGCGAAAGGGGGAGGTCGTTGAAGATATGATGGGTGAGCACGCTCGCCTTCAAGCTGAGCATCGGAGGACCATCGCCCTGCTCGGCCAACGCCAAAAAACTGATCTCGCTAATGCCGAAACAATCAGTCTCACCTGGCAAGAGCGCTACAAAGAAGCGATGAAACAGATTGAGCAGCTTGCCTACGAGGTAGCGAGACTTAGCCTACCCCAGAAATCATCGTCACCTAGTGACGTGGAAACGGAAGATGACCTGGTTAGCAAGGCAGCAAAGATAATCCTCAAAAAAGCAAAGCGAGCGATCGAAGAGGAGACGAAGCTGCTGGCATTCAGTTCGGGCATTGCGCCCGCAACCTTTGATCGATCCGAGCCACTCGATAGCCTTCCTATCGCCAACGAGCAGGAGCAGGAGCAGGAGCAGGAGCAGGAGCAGGAGCAGGAGCAGGAGCAGGAGCAGCCGAAGTATGGGCCAGAGTATGGGCCAGCAGCCCCTGAAAACAACAAAGCCCCGTAGAACGGGACTTTGAGGTCGAATAGTGGCGGAGGGACAGGGATTCGAACCCTGGGAAGGCTTTCACCTTCGCCGGTTTTCAAGACCGGTGCATTCAACCGCTCTGCCATCCCTCCACGGCCGGCAATGTTACTGGAAATCCCTGCTGAGTCAATGGGGTAGACGCACAGAGTTCAGATAATTCCATTGCCCGCCCGGCGCTTACAGCGCTGCCAGTGCGGCTTCGTAGTCTGGCTCCTGGCCAATTTCGCTGACCAGCTCGCTGTACAGTACGTTGTCGTCTTCATCCAGAACCACAACAGCGCGCGCGGTCAGGCCGGCCAGCGGACCATTTTCGATGTCGACGCCGTAGTTGCGGATAAACTCGCGACCACGCAGGGTGGACAGGTTGATGACGTTGTCCAGACCTTCGGCGCCGCAGAAACGCGCCTGCGCAAACGGCAGGTCAGCTGAGATGCACAGCACAACGGTGTTTTCCAGGCTGCTGACCTTGGCGTTGAAGGTGCGGATGGAGGTGGCGCAAACCGGGGTGTCGACGCTGGGGAAGATGTTGAGAATCTTGCGCTTGCCGGTCAGGCTGGACAGGCTGACGTCGGACAGGTCCTTGGCAACCAGCGTAAAGGCCGGAGCCTTGTCGCCCTTGACCGGGAAGGTGCCGCCGATGGAGATGGGATTACCGCGCAGAGTAACGCTGGACATAATGACTCCTTCAATGTGCCGTGGCACAGCATGGGTGTTCAAATGAACGGGCCGCTGAGCGCCACCCGCCCGGAAATCAGAAGTCGATACGATAGAAGAAATCCAGCGAGCTGGCAAAGCCGCTGACCGCTTCAAGGTATAACCGTCGTGACAGCTCATAGCGCAGCGCCAGATTGTTGGACGGCTCAAACACGCCCACACCATAGCGCACACTGAGCTTGTCGGTGAGACTGCCGCTGGCAACGACCTGGGTATCAACGCCCTGCCCTTCGGACTCGACAACAAAATCCTCCAGCCCCAGAGCGTCACCGATATGCCGGGTGATTGGCGCCGCGCCTGCAAGCCCAAGACCCAGAGCTGCCTGCCCCAGCATGTTGCTGTCCCCTTCCTGCCCCAATGGACGCCCCAGCATCAGATATGCCATGGCTTCCTGCTGTGACATGCCGGGCTCCGAGAATACCCGAGTGGTGGGCGCCCGGGCGTTACCAGTCACGCGCAGGCCGGCGATGACGTCGTCCACCCGGCGAATCGCTTCGATATTCAGATAGGGCTGACTGAGTGGCCCGGAGAACAGCAACAGTGCGCGACGCAGCCTGAGGTCCTGACCCAGGCGACGGAACTCGCCATCCAGTATCTGCAGATCACCATTGGCATTCAGGTTTTCCTGCACTTCCAGCTGACCTTTCAGACGACCCTTGAGGCCGAAGGCATTGAGCCTGAGCTGATCACCAATGATCAACCTGACCCTGGCGGTAATACCCAGCTCCTCGGTGACGGCGGGCGCTTGCTGGCCAACAATAACCGTATCAGGTGAAACCCGCACCGCGCTGGCTGGCAACTCGCGCACCACAATATCCCCCTCCGGAACCGCCAGCTCGCCGCCAACATGCAGATTGCCGCCACTCAGGCTGATGTCGAGCGCAGGAGCCACCAGCACGCGGGCATAGGGCTCAACGGTGACCGGCAGATCGTGCCCGTTCAACTGCAGGGCAACGTCCAGCGGTGCCCAGCCGACGGTCCCTTGCAGTGCCCCTTCGCCCTTCTCACCGCTGCGCCAGCGCCCGTCGATATTCAGCCGTTGCCCATCAATGGCTATGTCGGCCTCAAGCTGCTCCAGACTGATGGGCAGGTTCGGCCCGCTTACCAGCCCATCGCGCAGTGTCAGCAGACCAGTCGCCACCGGAGCGCGCAACACGCCGGACAGTTGGCCGTCACCATTGAGGGTCGCCCGCAATTGCTCGACATTCGGCAGGAAGGGGCGCAGAAAGTCGAGCTTCAGACCTTCTAGCTGATAGCGACCGCTCAACTGCTGGTTGCCCGCAGGGTCGCGCACGTCAGCGCCGATCGCCAGCCGGCCGATCACATCGCTGCGCAATTCGAATTGTGCAGTGGCAGTTTTTGCTTGCAGTTCGCTGGTCAGCTGCAGACGCTGGTAAGGAAAGGCCAGGGTCTCACGGCCATCATCAACGGTAATAACGCCGTCGTCCGAACCCAACCGAATATCCGCCACGGGCGCTCTGCCCGCGTTCTGCTGCAGCGTAAGCTGGCCGTCAAGCAGGCCCTCCCAGTCAAAGTCCTCCGGCAGCCAGGCGGCAAGATCCGCCAGATTGAACGCGCTCAACTCAACGTCCAGCTGGCGATCCGGCATCAGCGTCTGCTCGCCTCTGAAACAGAGCTCTGCATCGGACTGACGCCAGCAGTGCCCGGCCAGCTGAAGCCGCCCTGCGGCCAGTTGGTAGCGAAGCGCTGCTGGTGTTGCCTGCAACAGCTCAAGATGCTCGAAACGCAGCACACCCCGGCTCAACTCCCCCCGCCAGGCGACATCCGACAGGCTGCCCGACACTGACAGTTCAGCCTCGGCGACGCCGCCCAGCAGGCGTAGCTGCAACTCATGCCCGGCCCGCTCGCCACTCGCGGTCAGTTGCAGGTTGCCGAGCGCAGTATCAGCGCTGCGCAGTTGATCCGCCGACAGGTTCAGGGACAGCGGCAGGCGCTCGCTCAAGGTAGTGTCAGCCTGTACGGCAAGCCTGTCGACACGAAGGTCGTCATAGCCCAGCTGCTCGCCATTGACGGCTACCGTGATCTGCGGAGCATCACGACTGCCGGCAAGCTGCAACTCGCCCTTGGCCATGCCTCTCAGACCGGGCCAAAGTGTTTTCATCTCGTTGAGCTGCAGACTCAGCTGGCCATTGACCTCAGGGCCCCACTGTCCCTGGCCGGCTATCCGGTTGCTGCCCTGCGATAGACGCAGCCCGGAGATCGACCACACCTCCGCACGCTTGTTCAGGGCGCCGGCAAATTGCAGCGGCTCATTTCGCACCTCGCCCTGCACGCTCCAGTCTGACGCCAGTTGCAGCTGCTGGTTCTCAAGGGTGCCAGTGCTATTCAGTTGGCCGTTCAAGCGCCCTGGCAAGGCGGCAACAAAGATACCCGGGTCGATACCATCCAGCTCGAACCGACCGTTCCACCTGAGCACGGGCTGCAACCCCAGCTGCAGAGTCCCGGTAGCGTTGCCTGCAGCCGTCGACAGACTGAGCGGACTGATCTGCAGAGCCTGCTGATCCCCGCTGACCTGCGCCCCAACCATGACCTGCTGCCCGGCGACTCCGGTCAGCTCGCCGTCCAGCCGGGCATCAATTTTCCCCGAGCGCAGGCTGGCGGCAGCAGCCAACTGCTGAAGTACCACCTCGCCGGTGTCGACCGGGTAAAGCGATTGCCAGGGAAACCGGTCCAGCGCCAGCTTGACGTCTGCCTCAAGTTCATCGCGCCAGTTCGCTGTGCCGCTGAGGGAGAGTTGACGGGCCGGCTCGTCGGCAACCGCCAGCACCAGCGCCAGTTGATCGATACCGACGGTTGTCGCCAGTGCGCTCAGGGTCAGGTCAACCTCGCCGTTCGCGGCGGGCAAGCGGGCATCGGCCTGCAGCGCGTAACCGTTTTCCAGGCTGCCCTCCAGCTCAAGCGTGAGCCCCTGAAGCGTCAGCGTCTCCGGAAAGCTGCGCAGCGGCAGGAAGTCCTCGCCACGCCAGTGCAAGCGGACCGGATAACCTGCCTCAAACAGGTTTGCCTCGAGATTCAACTGACCCGCGAGATAGCCACGGCTATCGGCCTGCAACTGCAACTCACGCAGATCGCCGCCCGCCCTGAGCCGCATACGCCAGTCACGCTCATCGACCGCAGGCAGCGTCAGCTCCGCATTCAGCTCAAGCGGCCAGTCATCCTGCATCCGCACATACCCGTCCAGTCGCCAGCGCAGATCCGGCCCTTGACCGCTGAACGTCTGCACGACCAATTTGTCATCGCGTGCAAAGGCAACCAGGTCGAGATCCCGCAACAAGGCCGTCTCGCCATCCAGCGACAGGGTGCCCAGATGGAGCCGACCGACCTCCAGCGCGACAGGCAGCTGCACCTCGGGCAGGGTCAGAACGGACGCCCCCTCGGTCGCTTCACTGGCACGGGTTATGATGCTGACCTTGTCTGCAGACAGACTATCAATACACAGCGTCGCACCGAACAGGCAGGAGGGGCTCCATTGCATTGCCAGCCGATCAATGCCGATGTCGAGGCTATCGTCCTGCCAGCGCACGCTGCCGAACGACCAGCCACGCCAGAGGTTGCCCTGCTCGAAGGCCAGTGACAACTGTGGCAGCTGGTTGTCTGCCTGCTCGAACAGCCAGCGGTTTACCGAGTCACTGGCCAGCAGCAGGCCCAGCAGCAACGGCAGCGCCAGCAGGATAACCAGCCCGCGCAGCAAGGCCTTAAGCAGAAAGCGCATCACAACTCAGGCCCCATCGAAAAGTGAATCTTGAAACCCACGTCCGGGTCCGACAGTGAGCGTGCCAGATCGAAGCGGATGGGACCGATGGGCGACGCCCAGCGGATGCCGACACCCACGCTGGTTTTCAGCGGATCTGTCAGCGAATCGACCGCGTTGCCGTGGTCGACAAAGGTTGCCGCGCGCCAATTGTGGATGAACTCATACTGGTACTCGGCGCTGGAAGCCATCAGATAGCGCGCACCAATGGTTTCACCGGTGCTGTCGACCGGCGACAGGCTCTGGTAGTCATAGCCGCGAATGCTCTGGTCACCGCCGGCAAAAAATCGCAGTGACGGCGGGATACTGGCAAAGTCGTTGGTAGCAACAGCCCCAAGCGCGATCCGGCCCAGAAAGCGATGCCGCTCAAATGCCGTATGGAGCCCCTTGAGCTGGCCCATGACACGGGCGAAGTCCACGGTCGACAGCACCCCCTCCTTGGCCCCCTGAACATCCAGTAACATGCTGTAGCCGCTCTGCGGGTCCATCCCGCCGGTGGAGTGCGTGCGCTGCAGCACCAGACTGGGAATCAGCATGGTGGCGGTTCCGCTGTCATCACCTAGCGAGAAGACCTCCTGCTGCAAGCGCAGGCCGACACTGCGCTGCCAGCCGCTTTCAAGACGCTTGTTGACCTCGGCACCGAGCGCAAAGCTGTGGGTCTGAACGTCGTCAATATCTTCCTTCTGCCAGCCGACGAAATAGCGCAGCTGGTGGGTGATCGGGTCATCCAGCGGCACCTGGTAGAAGGCACTGAGCTCCTGACGCGGCAGCGACAGCTCCATGCTGGCCCCGCGACTGTGGCCCTGCGGGTTGATCCAGTGCTGGTCCCAGGTCATTCGCGCCCGGGCGCCGACATCCGTGGAATAACCGCCACCAAAGCCGAGCGAGTTGGGATCACGCTCGGTGATTTCCACCTCGACCGGTACCTGCTCGCCAACCGCCCGGTCGGCCGGGGCGGTCACCAGCACGCCCCTGAAGTAACCGCTGGAGAGCAAATCCTGATTCAGCTTGCCGACCAGATCCGCGTCATAAGGTGCGCCGGCCTCGAAGGGCACCATGCGCGCCAGCAGGTCGTCACTGAACTGGGTTTCGGAAAAGTGAACAGGCCCGAAGCTGTAACGCGGGCCAGTGTCGTAACGGATATCGACGTCTGCCTTGCCCTGCTCTGGGTCGACGCGAAGCTCGCGCTTGAGGTACTGCCCCTTGAAGTAACCGTAGCGCAGTGCACGATTGCTTATGCGTGTCTTGAGTGTTTCGTATTGCCCATGATTGAGCACCTGCCCTTCGCGCAGCAGATCACTGACACCCAGCGCAAAGGCCGGCGTTGAAGCACCAGCGCCGAGCACCTGAACATCCACCCGGTCCAGCCGCACCGGCTCGCCCGATTCGACGCGCACATTCAGCACGGGGTCGTCTTCGGGGCCGCTGATAGTCAACTCGTTACGGGTCTGATAGTAGCCCAGCGCCTGGGCTGCGAGTGTTGCCTGCTGATCGAGATAACGTAACTGGCGCGCCATTTCGGCATGGCTGTCGGCTTCAACCGGACCGATATAGGCTTCGATATTTTCACGCAGGGCCCTTTTTGCAGGCTCGACTGTGACCTTGACCCCGGCCTGCGCTGCAGACACGGCAAAGACAAGAGACAACAGTGAAAAGGCGCGACGCATGAGCTCCATCCCGGCAGGTTTTCGCAACCCGAATGCTAACATGCCAGGCCTATTGGCGGGTCCCAAATCCGCTCTGTTTAGGCTACCCTAGCGGCCACTGACTGCTCTGAAACCGAGCAGCCGATTACCGACTTGCCAGGACACGCCCATGAAGATCGTCTCGTTCAACATCAATGGCCTGCGGGCTCGACCGCACCAATTGCAGGAACTGGTGAGCCGCCACAACCCGGATGTCATCGGGCTGCAGGAAACCAAGGTTGACGATCCGCAGTTTCCGCTGGCCGATGTCGAAGCGCTGGGTTACCACGTTGCCTTTCACGGCCAGAAGGGGCACTACGGTGTTGCCCTGCTGACCCGCCAGAAACCGCTGTGGGTGCGCAAGGGGTTTCCAACTGATCAAGATGATGCCCAGCGCCGGATGATCAGCGCCGCCATCCCCTGCGCCGATGGCGAGCCACTGATTGTGCTCAATGGCTACTTCCCGCAAGGGGAAAGCCGCGATCATCCAGTCAAGTTTCCGGCCAAGGAGAAGTTCTACGCCGATCTGCAGAGCCACCTGGAGGGCGAGTTCACGCCGGATCAACGCATTGCCATCATCGGCGACATGAACATTTCCGATACCGACGCCGATATCGGCATTGGCCCGGACAACGCCAAGCGTTGGCTGCGTACCGGCAAATGCAGCTTCCTGCCGGAAGAGCGCGACTGGATGGCGCGCCTCAAGGGCTGGGGGCTGATCGACACCTTCCGCCACCTGAATCCCGAGTCGGATCGCTACAGCTGGTTCGACTATCGCAGCCGCGGCTTTGAAGACACGCCCAAGCGCGGCTTGCGCATTGATATGGTGCTGGCAAGCCGGGCGCTGGCCGAGCACTGCGTGGAAAGCGACATCGACTACGACATACGCGGCATGGAAAAACCCTCCGACCACGCACCAATCTGGGCTCGCTTCAGCGTCTGATCGAGACAAAAAAAGACCGGCACATGCCGGTCTCAGACTGCTGACGAACCCCGCATTTTCGCGGGGTTTCGTTTTTCTGGGACGCTTGCAATGATTTTCCCTGTGTTGACTGATTCAGCCTGCGAAGGCCCCAATTCCCTCCGAGTAGCTGCACTTTTGGCTTCGTAGCCAAGTGCCGCGTCTTATCCCGGACCGCAGGCGTAAAAGCACTGCCAGCAGGCGGGCAATCTTCTTCATGTTTTGGCAGGCGGCTGCCAGCAGGCACTGTTTCATTACCTTGCGCAGACCACGGAACCGGGCATAACGGTGCCCGTGCAGCTCCTTGGCGTCCGCAAAGCTGCGCTCGACGGTTTCTTTGCGCCTGGCATAGATACGCTTGCCTTCAGGGCTAAGACGATTCTGGTTAATCCGCTCCTTGGCGTCCTCCCAGACATGCCGCACGACAACCTTGACGTGGTTTCGACTGCGAGTGCATTGGTCTCGTAATGGACAATCTCGGCATTGCTGCGGGTCGGACTTGTACTCGCGATAACCGGCCCGGTTAGTCGTGCTGTAGGGCAGGAACTGATTGTTTGGGCACAGGTAACCGTCACGTTCTGCATCGTAGGTGAACTGACGTTTATAGAAGTAACCTTGCTTGTGATTGGGGCGTCGATAGCCCATCACGCCGAAGATGTCTCGTTCCTCCAGCCCCTTGCAGATCGCTGGCGTGAAGTAGCCGGCGTCCAGGGCAACGGCCAGCGGTGTCAGAGAAAAGCGCTCGCATTGGCGGTCCAGTCGTTCAAGGTAAGGTCGGCTGTCATGCACATTGCCGGGGGTAACAAAGGTATCGGTGATAATGCTGTGCTTCCCATCTACCGTGCGGTGATCAAGATAGAAGAAACCTTGCGGCTTGTTATCCCGCGTCATGAATCCACTATCAGGGTCGGTGGTGCTGACCTTGGTTTCCTTTACCTCGGGATCACTGTCTTTGGGCTTTAGCGGTTGCTTGCCGTGCGCTTGGCGGTCGGCATCGATTGCCGCATTAAGCTCGGCCAGATAATCAACAGGACGCTGCTCAACCTGATGCACAGCGAACCGCTGCTTGTTGGCGCTGGCCTTGAGGTGCGTGCTGTCGGTGTGTAATACCTCGCCCCCAATCAGGCCCTTGTGCAGCGCTTGCTCGACAATCCCATCAAAGATGACTTGCTCGATATCCGTATCGGCAAAGCGACGGCGACGGTTCTGACTCAGGGTCGAAGCATCGGGCACCTTGTCAGTCAGACTCAGATCCAGAAACCAGCGATAGGCAACGTTAACCTGAATCTCGCGCATCAACTGTCGTTCACTGCGCACGCCAAACAAGTATCCAATAAACAGCATCTTGAACAGCATAACCGGGTCAATCGCCGGACGACCGTTGTCAGCGCAATACAGGTGCTGCGTGGCAGGCCGAATAAACTCGAAATCGATATGACGGGCTATCTTGCGCAGCAGATGATCGGCGGGCACCAGCTCTTCGAGGGTGACCATCTCCAGCGCGTGCTGTTTGGGTGAAGGGGGTTTGAGCATCGGGTTGGCCTGCAGTAAACGACAACCCATTAAACAAAAGCCCCCGCCTTTCGGCTAGGGGCTTTGTCAGCAGTCTGAGACCGGCACATGCCGGTCTTTTTCATAGCGGATGCCTTCAGGCGACTTCCGCCTCCGGCACCTCGATTTCCAGCTCGCCGTCGCGCAGCGTGACATGCACCGTACCGCCCTGCTCGGCCAGTTCGCCAAACAGAATCTGCTCGGCCAGCGGACGCTTGATCTTGTCCTGAATCAAACGTGCCATCGGCCGCGCGCCCATCAGCGGGTCATAGCCATGCTCGGCCAGCCAGTTGCGGGCATCTTCGTCCACATCCAGCAGTACGTGCTTGTCTTCCAGCTGGGCCTGCAGTTCGGTGAGGAACTTGTCGACCACGAACTTGATACTTTCGTGGGTCAGGCGGCCAAACTGGATGATGGCATCCAGACGGTTACGAAACTCCGGTGTAAAGGCTTTCTTGATGATCTCCATGCCATCGGTGCTGTGATCCTGCTTGGTAAAGCCGATCGAGGCGCGCGACATGGTTTCGGCACCGGCGTTGGTGGTCATCACGATGATCACATTGCGGAAATCCGCCTTGCGCCCGTTGTTGTCGGTCAAGGTGCCGTGGTCCATCACCTGCAAAAGCAGGTTGAAGACTTCAGGATGCGCCTTCTCGATTTCATCAAGCAGCAATACGCAATGCGGGCTCTTGGTAACCGCCTCGGTCAGCAAACCGCCCTGGTCGAACCCGACATAGCCCGGAGGCGCGCCGATCAGACGGGAAACGGTATGCCGCTCCATGTACTCGGACATGTCAAAGCGCAGCAGTTCTACCCCAAGGCTCTTTGCCAGCTGACGGGTGACCTCGGTCTTGCCCACGCCGGTTGGACCAGCAAACAGGAAGGACCCGATCGGCTTGTCCGCCGACTTGAGCCCTGCCCGCGACAGCTTGATCGCGGTCGCCAGAGCATCGATAGCGCTGTCCTGACCGAATACCACCAGCTTGAGGTCGCGCTCCAGATTCTTGAGCAGCTCCTTGTCATTGGAAGACACATGCTTGGGTGGAATCCGCGCGATCTTGGCAACAATCGCCTCGACCTCGGCAACGTCGATGAACTCCGGACGATTTTCCGGCAGCTGCAGGCGCTGATAGGCGCCAGCCTCGTCGATAACGTCAATCGCCTTGTCCGGCATGTGGCGGTCATTGATATAGCGACTGGCTAATTCAGCTGCCGCTTTCAACGCCTCATCGGTATAGCGAATACCGTGGTGCTCCTCGAAGCGGCTCTTGAGCCCCTTGAGAATCTGAATGGTGTCAGTGACCGACGGCTCGACCACGTCAACTTTCTGGAAGCGGCGCGCCAGCGCACGATCCTTCTCGAAAATGCCGCGAAATTCCTGGAACGTGGTCGACCCGATGCAGCGAATCTCACCGGACGACAGCAGCGGCTTGAGCAGGTTTGAGGCATCCATCACGCCACCTGAAGCGGCGCCAGCACCGATGATGGTGTGGATTTCATCGATAAACAAAATCGCATGCGGGCGTTTTTTCAGCGCTTTGAGCAGCGCCTTAAAACGCTTCTCAAAGTCACCGCGATATTTGGTACCGGCCAACAGCGCCCCCAAGTCCAGCGAGTAGACCACTGCTTCGGAAAGCGTATCCGGCACTTCGCCGTCAACGATACGCTTGGCGAGCCCCTCGGCGATGGCCGTCTTGCCGACACCTGCCTCACCAACCAGCAGCGGGTTATTCTTGCGGCGACGCATGAGAATCTGCGCAACGCGCTCGACTTCGGAGGCACGCCCAACCAGCGGATCGATCCGGCCCTTGCGCGCCATCTCATTCAGATTGCTGGCGTACGCCTCCAGCGGATTGCTGGCGGTAGCGCCCTCTGCAGTTTCTTCATCCATGGACTCCTGCTCGTCACCGAGCTGCTCGGCATCACTCTGGACCTTGGAAATGCCGTGCGAGATGAAGTTGACGATGTCGATACGCGCAATCTGCTGCTGCTTGAGGAAAAACACAGCCTGACTTTCCTGCTCGCTGAAAATCGCGACCAGAACGTTTGCTCCGCTCACCTCGCCCTTACCGGAGCTCTGCACGTGGAATACCGCGCGCTGCAGCACGCGCTGAAAGCCCAGCGTTGGCTGGGTCTCACGCTCCTGATCCTGCTTCGGGATCAGCGGCGTGGTGGAGTCAATAAATTCGGTTAGCTCTCGCCGCAGGCGTTCCAGATCCGCACCACAGGCGTTGAGCACTTCGATCGCGGCCTGGTTGTCCAGCAGCGCCAGCAACAGGTGTTCAACGGTCATGAATTCATGCCGTTTGTTGCGCGCATCCTTGAACGCCAGGTTCAGGGTGATCTCGAGATCTCTATTGAGCATGTTGCCACCTCGTATGCGATGCAATTCGCCTTGTTACGCTTCCCGTTCAATCTGACACATCAACGGGTGCTGGCATTCCCTCGCGTAGTCGTTGACGTCCGCGGCCTTGGTTTCGGCTATATCCCGGGTATAGATGCCGCAGACCGCTCTACCTTCAGTATGCACCTTGAGCATGATCTGTGTGGCACTTTCCCGGTTATGGGCAAAAAAACGCTCCAGAACCTCCACAACAAAATCCATCGGTGTGTAGTCATCGTTCAGCATGATGACCTTATAGCGGGACGGGGGCTTGAGCTGAGGCTTGCTGGTCTCAACCGCCAGGCCGTGATCATCCTCATGTTCGGGCTCACCCGACCCGTGATTTAAGGTTAGTTGAAAATCTGTCATTGAAAACATTTGCCGTATCACCGCTGGAAGCCAGAAAAGATGCCGCTCATCGCAAAACTGCGTACTGGTACACAGCTTACTTTGGGGGCTGCTTGACTTGCCCCGATTCGATGTTAAAAGTGTAATAGTGCTTGACTGACCAGTCACCATTTACATCCCGAACACCCAGTTGGTCAGCAAGAACCACACCACTCACATGATGTGACAAGCTATCAGAGGGACGTAGTATGGAGAACGGTAAGGTCAAATGGTTCAACAATGCCAAGGGCTACGGATTTATCGTAGCGAACGGGCGGGACGAAGACCTCTTTGCGCACTATTCCGCCATCCACATGGACGGCTACAAAACGCTCAAGGCCGGTCAGCCGGTTCAGTTTGACATTATCCAGGGCCCCAAGGGCTTGCACGCCATCAACATCCAGTCCACCGTTGAGCAACCTAGCAAGAAACAGGTGGAAAATGAAGGCGCAACGAGCCTCATGCATGACTGAGTGACCATTCAGATCACGCAAACAACAAAGCCGGCTTTCGCCGGCTTTGTTGTTTTCAGCCAATGCGGATCGCTCAACACGACCCGCATCTTTGCGCTTACATGGCGCCGATGACGTCGTCACCAAACTCGGAGCACTTGCGCAGCTTCGCACCGTCCATCAGACGCTCGAAGTCGTAAGTCACTGTCTTGTTGGCGATGGCACCGTTAACGCCCTTGATGATCAGGTCGGCCGCTTCAACCCAACCCATGTGGCGGAGCATCATTTCAGCAGACAGGATCACCGAACCCGGGTTGACCTTGTCCTGACCAGCGTACTTCGGCGCAGTACCGTGGGTCGCTTCGAACATGGCAACGGAGTCGGACAGGTTGGCACCCGGAGCAATACCGATACCGCCTACTTCAGCGGCCAGCGCGTCGGACAGGTAGTCACCGTTCAGGTTCAGGGTAGCGATAACGTCGTACTCGGCCGGACGCAGCAGGATCTGCTGCAGCATGGCGTCAGCGATGACGTCCTTGACTACGATGTTCTTACCGGTGTTCGGGTTCTTGAACTGCATCCACGGACCGCCGTCCAGCAGCTCGGCACCGAATTCATCGCGAGCAACTTCGTAACCCCAGTCCTTGAAGGCACCTTCGGTGAACTTCATGATGTTGCCCTTGTGAACCAGGGTCAGGGAGTCACGGTCGTTGTCGACGGTGTATTGCAGAGCCTGGCGAACCAGACGCTTGGTGCCTGCTTCGGAAACCGGCTTGATACCGATACCGCACATGTCGGTGAAGCGGATCTTCTTGACGCCCATTTCTTCGGTCAGGAACTTGATGATCTTTTCAGCTTCCGGGCTGCCGGCCTTCCACTCGACACCGGCGTAGATGTCTTCGGAGTTCTCGCGGAAGATGACCATGTCAACATCACCCGGCTTCTTGACCGGGCTCGGCACACCTTCGAACCAGCGAACAGGACGCTGGCAGACATAGAGGTCGAGTTCCTGACGCAGGGCAACGTTCAGGGAGCGGATACCACCACCTACCGGAGTAGTCAGCGGGCCTTTGATGGAAACAACATACTCTTTGATGGCGTCCAGCGTTTCAGCCGGCAGCCAGGTGTCCTGATCATAGACTTGAGTGGCTTTCTCGCCCGCATAGACTTCCATCCAGGAAATCTTGCGCTTGCCGGCGTACGCTTTTTCAACAGCAGCGTCGACGACCTTGATCATGACAGGGGAAATATCGAAACCGATGCCGTCACCCTCGATGAAGGGGATGATCGGGTTGTCGGGTACGTTCAGGGAAAGGTCGGCGTTAACGGTAATTTTGTCGCCGCTGGCCGGCACCTTGATCTTTTGGTATCCCATCTTTGACTCCGTTTATGTTGTCGTTGCCACAGGCGATGCTGGCAGGCGGGTAACCCCCAACATCCCATGAATACGGATTTTCAGCCGCGCTATTGTTGTAGTTTTCCTACAGAATGTCACGCACTTTTGTCTACAATCTCGTGACCTGCCGCCCTCCACCGCCATTTGAGCTATCAATGAGGGATGATCAGTCGACAATATGTAGTAACACTACAACCACACTACAAAACACGACCACTCAGAATCCTAGCCGTTTTCCTCCGCTTTACCAAAGCCGGCAGCGGAGGTTCACCGAATCGGTGGTTTGCGCTACCCTAACGCACCTGCCAAGGAGCCGCGATGCGATTTCTACCCCACGTCACCGTCGCCACCATTATCGAACATCAGTCGCGTTTTTTGATGGTCGAGGAAAAGCGCGATGGGCGCATTGTCCTGAATCAACCCGCTGGCCACCTTGAGGCCGACGAAACCCTGCTCCAGGCCGCCCTGAGGGAAACCCTGGAAGAAACGGGCTGGCACGTCGAGCTTACCACTGTCGTCGGCATCTATCTGTTCCAGGCGGCCAACGGCGAGACCTATCAGCGCGTTTGTTTCAGTGCCAAGCCTATCAGTCATGACGCCGGACGAACGCTGGACGAAGGTATTATTCGCGCGCGCTGGATGTCGCTCGACGAACTTGTCGACAATACTGAACATCTGCGCAGCCATCTGGTTCTGGGCTGCGTGCAGGATTATCTGAATAAACCGCACTATTCACTGGATTTGATTCGCTGACATGTCTAACCAGCCAAGCACGCCCAACTCCGAAACTCGCGTCATCGTCGGCATGTCCGGCGGTGTCGACTCGTCCGTTTCAGCCGCACTGCTGCTGGAACAGGGCTATCAGGTCGAAGGCCTGTTCATGAAAAACTGGGACGAAGACGACGGCACCGAGTACTGCACTGCGATGGAAGACCTGGCAGACGCCCAGGCTGTAAGCGACAAACTGGGCATCAAGCTGCATACCGCCAACTTTGCCGCAGAGTACTGGGATAACGTCTTCGAGCACTTCCTGGAAGAATACAAGGCCGGCCGCACTCCCAACCCGGACATCCTCTGCAACCGCGAGATCAAGTTCAAGGCGTTTCTGGACTATGCCCTGTCGCTGGGCGCCGACCTGATCGCAACCGGTCATTACGTGCGCCGTGCAGAGCGCGATGGTCAGACCGTTCTGCTGCGCGGGATCGACAACAACAAGGACCAGAGCTACTTCCTGCATGCCGTCGGTGCCGAGCAGATTGCCCGCACCCTGTTCCCGGTTGGCGAACTGGAAAAGCCCGAAGTGCGTCGCATCGCCGAACGCTACGAGCTGGCCACCGCCCGCAAGAAAGACTCGACGGGCATCTGCTTTATCGGCGAGCGCCGCTTCAGCGACTTCCTCAAGCAATATCTGCCAGCGCAGCCGGGCGATATCGAAACCACCGACGGCACTGTGATCGGTCGGCATCACGGGTTGATGTACCACACCATCGGCCAGCGTCAGGGACTGGGCATTGGCGGCCTTCAGGGTGCCAGTGATGAACCCTGGTACGTGCTGCGCAAGGATCTGACCAACAACGTGCTGATTGTCGGCCAGGGCAACAACCACCCATGGCTGTTCTCCGACGCCCTCACCTGCTCCTCAATCTACTGGGTAAACCCGATCGAGATCACCGAACCTCTGCGCCTGACTGCCAAGGTCCGCTACCGGCAGGCCGACCAGGCCTGCACGCTGGAGAAGACCCAAGACGGCTATCTGGTTCGCTTTGACGAACCACAACGCGCGGTAACGCCCGGCCAGTCGCTGGTCTTGTACAGCGGCGACATCTGCCTGGGTGGTGGCGTGATCGAGACCGCCATTGCCAACGGAGAAGCACCTTGAGCCGCGCCACCGATCAGGTCATTGCGTTAGGCGCCACCTTTGAGGCCGGCATTCAGGTCGACCGCCTGGCGCGCAGCGGAAAGCTGGCTGAGGGCCCGGGCTCCTGCCTGGTAGCCAGCATCCTCAAGCGCTCACCGGATAACGTCATTGATGTCTACGGCGGCAGCCCGCACCAGATTCGCAGCGGCCTGCAAGCACTGGAGGCCATGCTCGAGCGCGATACCGGAGCCCTCCAGCGCGATGCCCTGCGCTACGTCATGAACCTGCTCTCCCTTGAGCGTCAGCTGGCCAAGCGCGAGGACATGTTGCAGGTACTCGGCCAGCGTATTGCCCAGGCCGAAAACCAGGTCGAGCACTTTGGCCTGCTGCACGACAACGTCATGGCGTCGCTCGGAAGCACCTACCAGGACACCATCAGCACGCTGCGCCTGCGCATTCAGGTCCATGGTGACATGCGTTTTTTGCAGCAGCCGGAGGTCGCCAACCGGGTGCGCACGCTGCTGCTGGCCGGCATTCGCTCTGCGACGCTCTGGCGCCAGGTTGGCGGCCATCGCTGGCAGTTGCTGTTTCAACGCAAGAAGCTGCTGGACGCCACTCGCGCGGTGCTGCGTGGTTGAACTGGTCCGCCAGGACCAGCCCCGCGCCGGCGCCATGCTGCTGGCGCTGTCGGCTCTGCTGTTCGCCTGCATGGGGGTGCTGATCCGCGAAGTGTCAGAGGGCGTCAATAACGAAACCGTCGTCTTCGCCCGCAACCTGATAGGCGTACTGTTCTTCATCCCCATCATTCTGGTGCGCGGCTTTGGCCCTTTTCGTACCAGCCGCCTTGGTAACCACTTCCTGCGTACCTTCTATGGCCTGGGGGCGATGTACTGCTTCTTCTACGCCATTGCCCATCTGCCGCTGGCCGATGCCATGGTGTTCACCTACGCAGCACCGGTCTTTACTCCCGTACTGGCCTGGTGGTGGCTGAAGGAAAGCCTGACCGGGCGCATGCTGCTGGCGGTGTCCATCGGCTTCGCTGGCGTTATCCTGGTCGCCAAGCCCAGCGGCGCGCTGTTTGACCCCAAGGCCCTCGCCGGCGTCGCCGCCAGCCTGCTTGCGGCCTGCGCATTCGTCTCCATCAGGGCGATGAGCAACAGTGAACCTGCGACCCGTATCGTGTTTTATTTTTCGACGTTTTCGGCGCTGCTGTCCGCCATCCCGATGACCTGGGCCTGGCAACCGCTGACGCTGAAACAAGTCGGCCTGCTGATTGCTGTCGGGCTGGTTGCGACCGTCAGCCAGTTGGTGATGTCCAAGGCCTACGCCCTCGCTCCGCCCGGCAAAATCGGGCCATTGAGCTACCTGGCTATCGTGTTTTCCGGTCTGTTTGCCTGGGCACTGTGGGGTGAGGTGCCGGGCTGGTCATCATGGGCCGGTGCCGGCCTGATCTTCGCCGCCAGCCTGATCAGCGTGTATCTGCCCTCCAAGTCGGGCAAAACCCGCCCGGCTGGTGTATGATTTGGCCCTTTTCCGCCAGCAGCTCGACGAGAGAACTATGCAACTTTCTTCCCTGACCGCCGTATCCCCGGTTGATGGCCGCTATGGCAGCAAGACCGCCAGCCTGCGTTCTATTTTCAGCGAATATGGTCTGATTCGCTTCCGTGTACAGGTCGAAGTGCGCTGGCTGCAGTGCCTCGCCGCTCACCCGGGCATCAGCGAAGTCGCCCCCTTCTCCGCCGAAGCCAATGCGATCCTGAATCGCCTGGCTGAAGACTTCGACATGGCCCACGCCGAACGCGTCAAGGAGTTTGAGCGCACCACCAACCACGACGTGAAAGCCGTTGAGTACCTGCTCAAGGAGCAGGCCAAGCAGCTTCCGGAGCTGGAAAAAGTCAGCGAATTCATTCACTTCGCCTGCACTTCTGAGGACATCAACAACCTGTCCCACGCACTGATGCTGCGTGCCGGCCGCGATGAAGTGCTGCTGCCGCTGATGCGCCAGATTGCCGCCGCCATTCGCGCCCTGGCCGTTGAGCATGCCGCCGTACCGATGCTGTCGCGCACCCACGGCCAGCCTGCCTCCCCGACCACGCTCGGCAAGGAACTGGCCAACGTGGTTTACCGTCTGGAGCGCCAGATCGCCCAAATCGAGAGCATCCCGCTGCTGGGCAAGATCAATGGTGCCGTCGGCAACTACAACGCTCATCTGTCGGCTTACCCCGAGCTGGACTGGGAAGCCAACGCCAAGCAATTCATCGAGCAGACGCTGGGCCTGCAGTTCAACCCCTATACCACCCAGATCGAGCCGCACGATTACATCGCCGAGCTGTTCGACGCGGTCGCTCGCTTCAACACCATCCTGATCGACTTCGACCGCGACATCTGGGGCTACATCTCGCTGGGCTACTTCAAGCAGAAGACCGTTGCCGGCGAAATCGGCTCCTCGACCATGCCGCACAAGGTCAACCCGATCGACTTCGAAAACTCCGAAGGCAACCTGGGCATCGCCAACGCCATCATGCAGCATCTGGCAAGCAAACTGCCGATCTCCCGCTGGCAGCGCGACCTGACCGACTCGACCGTACTGCGTAACCTGGGCGTCGGCTTTGCCCACAGCGTCATCGCCTATGAATCGTCACTCAAGGGCATCGGCAAGCTGGAGCTGAACGAGGCCCGCCTGGCTGAGGATCTGAACAACTGCTGGGAAGTCCTGGCCGAGCCGATTCAGACCGTCATGCGCCGTTTCGGCGTTGAAAACGCCTATGAAAAACTCAAGGACCTGACCCGCGGCAAAGGCATTACCCCCGACGCCCTGCTAGCCTTCGTTGATAGCCTGGAGATTCCGGAGCAAGCCAAGGTCGAGCTCAAGGCGATGACCCCGGCCAGCTACATCGGCAATGCCGTGGCACAAGCAAAACGCATCTGATCTGCCAGCCCCGTGGGGGCCGGCAAACCTTCCCCAGCGCCCGGATTGACCGGGCGTTGTCTATTCTGGAGCCAGAATGATGACAACTGAATTCGACTCGCTGTTTGGTGACATTGGCGTAGAACGCTTCCTCGCCGAGTATTGGCAACGCAAACCGCTGCTGATCCGCCAGGCCTTCCCCAACTTTGAAAGCCCCATTGAGCCAAACGAACTTGCTGGCCTGTCGCTGGAAGAGGAAGTTGAGTCCAGGCTGATCATCAAGGACGGTGCTCACCCGTGGGAACTGCAGCGCGGCCCCTTCCCTGATGACACCTACTCCAGGCTGCCTGAACGGGATTGGACACTGCTGGTCCAGGCCGTGGATCAGTTCGTTCCGGAGGTCGCGGACCTGCTCGACCGGTTCCGCTTCCTGCCGACCTGGCGGATTGACGACATCATGATCAGCTACGCCGCACCCGGCGGTGGCGTGGGCCCGCACTACGACAACTACGATGTGTTCCTGCTGCAAGGGTACGGCAAGCGCCGCTGGCGGGTTGGTCAGCACTGCACCGTCGACAGTCCGCTGCTCGACCACCCGGATCTGCGCATCCTCGCCGACTTCGACTGCCAGGACGAGTGGGTGCTGGAACCCGGTGACATGCTCTATATTCCCCCGGGGATTGCCCACGACGGCATCGCCGAAACCGACTGCATGACTATCTCCGTCGGCTTCCGCGCCCCGAGCCATCAGGAAGTGCTGGTGCACTTCACGGATTATCTTGCCCACCTGCTCAGTGACGACGAGCGCTACACCGATGCTGGTATCAGCCAGCCCCAGGACCCGGCCGCCATCGATCAGGCAGCGATCGACCGCTTGCAACAAAGCGTACTGGAACTGGTCTCAGATAAAGAGGCACTGGCAACCTGGTTCGGTCGACACATGACCGAAGCAAAGTATCCGGAGCTGGCCCAGGCCTATGCTGGAGAGCCGGAACCATTGATGGACGCGCTCAATGACGGCATTGGCCTGTGCACCAACCCGGCAGTCCGCCTGGCTTACTGGCAGGCCAACGATGGCAGCCTGCGACTGTTTGCCAACGGCGAACACTGCGTCGTTGGCAGCTCGCTGCTTCCGCTGGTTCAGCTAATCTGTAATCAGCGTTCACTGCCGGCCGAGTTACTGCTCGGCTGGACCAGCGAGGAAGACGCCCAGGAGCTGCTTGAACAGCTGGTGGAGAAAGGCTTTTTGCTAATGGAGAGGCAGGATGAGTGATGTCGTCGTGACAACCGTTGACTGGCAGGCAGGCAAGGCCCTGCGCGACATTCGTCAACGGGTATTCATCGATGAGCAACAGGTCCCGGAAGACCTGGAGTGGGACGCGCAGGATGAAGGCGCAACCCACTTCCTGCTGCTGCGTGCCGGCCACCCGGTCGGCACCGGCAGACTGCTGAAGGACGGCCATATTGGCCGTATCGCCATTTTGCCGCAACACCGGGGCCTTGGCCTCGGCGAGCGCCTGATGCGGGCCATCATGGCGCACGCCATCGACAAGGGCATGCACACGCTGCTCCTGTCAGCGCAAACCCACGCCGTTCCCTTTTATCAGCGCCTGGGCTTTGAAGTCTGCTCGGACATCTATCTTGATGCCGGCATCGAACATCAGGACATGCGCTGGAGCGATGACACACAGAAATCCGACCACCTGCCCCACATCGAGTTTGTGTCGCCGGGTCGCTTCACCATCCACAATCCAGACGAAGAGCCCCCAGCGAAACCGGACTACAGCGATCCGGATATGATCCCGATCACCGAGCAGAACGCGCAGGAGCAACTGATCGAACTGCTTGACGGCTGCCTGCAGAGCGTGCGCATCTTCGCTCCCGAGCAGGCGCTGTGGCTGTTCAACCGCAAGGCCATACTGCAGGCCTGCGAGCGTCTGATTGCCCGCAATCCCAAGGCACGCATTCAGGTCTTGCTGCAGGAAGTCAGTAACGACTTCCTCAGCGGTCATACCCTGCTGAGCCTTGCCCGTCGCTTCCCGAGCCTCTGCCAGGTACGCAAGCAGCATCCTGACCTGCCCAGACAAAGCTATGCGCAGGCCATGATTGACCAACAGGGGTTTCTGATGCTGCCCGTAGCACGCCAGCGCGAGGGCTTTGTCCGCCAGACGTCGCGGGATCAGGTCAAGCGCTGGAGCGATACCTTTGATGAGCGCTGGAACAGCAGCCAGACCGATCCGGCCATCAGGAGTTTTCTGCTATGAAACATCGCATCCTGGCAACCTTGCTCTGCCTGCTTTGTCTGGCAGCCAGCCCGCTGCAGGCGGCCCCCACGACCGAGATCGTTCCGCTGGGATACAACCTTGCGGAAAACCTCATCCCTGCCCTGCAGCCGATGCTGCAATCCAATGAGCGCGTTTCGGCCTACGGCAACCAGCTCCTGATAAGAGCCGAGCCAAATCGCATCAGCGAGATCAAAGCGCTGATCGCCCAGCTGGACAAGCAACCCTCCCGCCTGCTGATCAGCGTTGCCAGCAGCGGCAGCAGCAGTGGCAGCCAGCGCGGTTACCGCGTCGACGGCAGTGCAGATACCGGACCGGTCGAGATCATTGTCGGCCAGCCGGATGGCAACGGTAATACCGCCCGTATCATCAACCGTCGCACCACAGGCGCTAACGACGGTGTACGCCAGATCACCGCCAATGAAGGCTACCCGGTTCTGATTCAGGGCGGCCAGAGCGTACCGATCACAACCACGACCACCAACGTCTACGGCCAGCTTGTTCAACAGACCCAGTACCGCGACGTGACGCAGGGCTTCTATGCCACCGTTCGCCTCAGCGGCGACCTCGCGACCATCACCATCAGCGCCAACAATAATCGGCTCAATCCGCAGCACAGCGGCGTAATAGACGTGCAGCAAGCCGATACCGTAGTCACCGCTCGGCTGGGAGAGTGGGTATCCATTGGCGGAATCGACGAGTCGAACGGTGGCAATGACAGTGACCTCGGCCGCCGGATCAGCACCCAGCGAGTGGAGAGCGGAACGCTGCGCCTGAAAGTAGACCGACTTGACTGATGCGTCACGCCCTGAACCTTGTAGTGCCGATTAAAAATCACTACAAACGGCATTGACTTATCAGGTTCGAAGTCCCATCATTGCGTCGCTCCCGCTAGCCAGAGACCTCAAGGTCTCCGCTTCGCACCCATACCAACGGTTCGATGCGTGTCTTTACAGCCCACAAGGCCGAATGACGAGGTGGCGACTGGAACCAAGTTGTCCTGAGGGACGGGGAAGCAATTAAAGCTGAACAGTTTACGCCAGCAGGCAAACGCCATTATCGATGGCTTAGCGCTCGCAAGACTGTCACCTCCTCTCCTCTTGGCACCATGCCAGTCTCCTCCTTTTCATACTGTCCTTTGAGCGTAACCGCAGCAGCGGAGCATTGGGTCGACAAATCGTGCTGAACCTAACGCAAACTTTGAAGGATTGACCATGTCAGCTTATCAAAACGACATCAAAGCAGCTGCCGAGCTGAAAGAAAAAGCAGGTAGTGGCTGGAGCGCTATCAACCCTGAGTCCGTCGCTCGCATGCGCGCGCAGAACCGTTTCAAGACCGGTCTGGACGTCGCCAAGTACACCGCGGCCATCATGCGCAAAGACATGGCTGAGTACGACGCCGACTCTTCTGTCTACACCCAGTCCCTGGGTTGCTGGCACGGCTTCATCGGTCAGCAGAAGCTGATCTCCATCAAGAAGCACCTGAAGACCACCAACAAGCGCTACCTGTACCTGTCCGGCTGGATGGTTGCTGCCCTGCGTTCCGAGTTCGGCCCGCTGCCTGACCAGTCCATGCACGAGAAGACTTCCGTTGCCGCTCTGATCGAAGAGCTGTACACCTTCCTGCGTCAAGCTGATGCCCGTGAACTGGACCTGCTGTTCACCGCTCTGGACGCTGCTCGCGAAGCTGGCGACCAGGCCAAGGCTGCTGAAATCCAGTCCCAGATCGACAACTACGAAACTCACGTAGTGCCGATCATCGCCGACATCGACGCTGGTTTCGGTAACGCCGAAGCGACCTACCTGCTGGCCAAGAAGATGATCGAAGCTGGTGCCTGCTGCATCCAGATCGAAAACCAGGTTTCCGACGAGAAGCAGTGCGGTCACCAGGACGGCAAAGTAACCGTTCCGCACTCCGACTTCCTCGCCAAGATCAACGCTGTTCGCTACGCCTTCCTCGAGCTGGGCGTTGACGACGGTGTCATCGTTGCCCGTACCGACTCCCTGGGCGCCGGCCTGACCAAGCAGATCGCCGTCACCAACGAGCCGGGCGACCTGGGCGACCAGTACAACAGCTTCCTGGACGGTGACTACATCACCAGCGCTGACGACATCCAGAACGGCGACGTTGTAATCAAGTCCAATGGCAAACTGCTCAAGCCCAAGCGTCTGGCTTCCGGCCTGTTCCAGTTCCGCAAGGACACCGGTGTTGACCGCGTTGTTCTGGACTGTATCACCAGCCTGCAAAACGGTGCCGACCTGCTGTGGATCGAAACCGAGAAGCCGCACGTTGGTCAGATCGCCGAAATGGTTAACCGTATCCGCGAAGTCGTACCGAACGCCAAGCTGGTTTACAACAACAGCCCGTCCTTCAACTGGACTCTGAACTTCCGCCAGCAGGTATTCGATGCCATGGTTGAAGAAGGCAAGGACGTTTCTGCATACGACCGCGCCAAGCTGATGAGCGTTGAGTACGATGAGACCGAACTGGCTCAACTGGCTGACGAGAAGATCCGTACCTTCCAGGCCGATGCGTCCCGTGAAGCAGGTATCTTCCACCACCTGATCACCCTGCCGACTTACCACACTGCTGCGCTGTCCACCGACAACCTGGCAAAAGGCTACTTCGACAAGGAAGGCATGCTGGCTTACGTCAAGGGCGTTCAGCGTCAGGAAATCCGTCAGGGTATCGCCTGCGTCAAGCACCAGAACATGGCTGGCTCCGACATCGGCGACAACCATAAAGAGTACTTCGCTGGTGAAGCTGCTCTGAAAGCCGGCGGTAAAGACAACACCATGAACCAGTTCGGCTGATAGGCCACTGATTCAGAGTCGCAAGACTCCGGTGTGAGAAAGGGGCTGCCATGGGCAGCCCCTTTTTTCTATCAAGCAGCAACCCTCTCAGGTAGAATGCGCACCACTTCTGCCCTATGGTTCACGCAACAAGGCTTTATCAGTTATGGCACGTCTGCAACTCGACTTTCCCGAGAACCAGTTTTACTTCACCACGCAGCTCACAGTTCGTATCACCGACATCAACGGCGCCAACCACCTGGCCAATGATTCGATGATCTCGATGATCTCCGAGGCCAGAGCGCGGTTTCTGTATCAGTTCGGTATCGAAGAAGTGAGCGAGAAAGGCGTTGGCATTATCGTTACCGACCTTGCCACCACCTATCTTCGTGAAGCCTTCGCCCGCGACGCACTGATTTTTGAAGTCGGCCTGATGGACCTGAACAAGTACGGCGGCGACATCATCTTTCGCATCAGCAAGGCCAGCAACGGCGAACTCGTTGCACTGGCAAAATCCGGTTTTGTGTTTTTCCATTTTGCGACCGGCAAGGTTCGTCCAATGCCGGAAGATTTCCGTCTGCGCTTCCCCGGCGTCAATTCAATCGAACCGGAAAGCAGCGAAACCTGATATTTCAGACAATAAAAAACCCGGCCGATGGCCGGGTTTTTTGCTCCCTGGAAAGTGAATTACTTCACTTCAACCTGGGCTTCAACTTCAGCTTCAACGCGGCGGTTCATCGAACGACCTTCGTCAGTGCTGTTGTCTGCGATCGGACGGGCTTCACCGTAACCGACAGAGCTGACGCGAGAGCCATCAACACCTTCGCTGATCAGTGCTTCGCGGACCGCATTGGCGCGACGCTCGGACAGGTTCTGGTTGTAGGCATCGCTACCGACGGAGTCAGTGTGACCTTCAACGGTAGTAGTAACCGACGGATAGGTCTTCATGAACTCGGCCAGGCTCTGAATATCCTGACGGTATTCAGGACGGATGGTGTCCTTGTCGAAGTCGAACAGCACATCAAGCTCAACACGAACAGATTGCATCTCGGGAGCCGGAGCAGGAGCCGGAGCCACTACCGGAGCAGGCGCCGGAGCCGGCTCGGCAACCGGTGCGGACTTGGCACCGAAGTTGATACCCAGGCCTACACCTGCCTGCCATTCGGTATTGCCGTGGTCAAAACCGTAAAGCGCATCAACGCCAGCCTTGACGAAGAAGTTTTCGTTCAGGTAGTTCTTGATACCGACACCGGCCATGGCCATGGTAGTGCGATCATCAGTGTTGTCGCTGTCAGCCTTGAGCTCCTGGTGAGCCAGACCGGCAGAGATATAGGGGAGGACATTGCCGGTACCGAAGTGGTAAACCGCTTCGATCTGAGCCAGCTTGCCGTCGACATCTTCATTGGCGACGTCATCGACTTCCAGGTTCCGGTACTTACCCAGACCAGCGTTGAGCAGTACGTTCTCGGTGACGAAATAGCCAATGCTGCCACCCACCAGGGTGCCATCGTTCAGACCATACATGCTGTCGGTGAAGTAACGGTCAGCAAAGGCTTCAACCTCGACCGACCCGGCTTTGCCGGCAGCCATGGCAGAAAAGCTGGACGCAGCAATAGCAGCACCAACAACGAGACCCACAGTGTTTTTCAATTTCATCTTTGAATCCCCATCAAATCCATTAAGACGTTAAGCTTGCGCAAAACTCCGCGACAGTATAACTGAATCCTGCTAACAACTATACAAGCCCTATATAAAAGGACTGTCAATCTGGTTTCGCAGTTTTTCCAGCGCGCGTTTATAACGCATTTTAGTCGCGCTCAATCCCATGTGCATAATGTCTGCAATTTCCTGAAATTCCAGCTCCGCTACAAAGCGCAACACCAGAATTTCCCGGTCAATGGGATTGACGTGGACCAGAAGACTGTTCAGCCCCTTTGAAGCCTGCGGCTGCAGCTCCTGTTCCTGCGCCTCTCCCTGAGGGTCGAGGCTGAGTGCATCAAGCAGGCGGCGCTTGCGTTTCTCTTTACGATACTGCGTTATGCACTCGTTATAAGTAATGCTATATAGCCATGTTTTAAACTTGGCCTTGCCTTCAAACTGCTTCAGTCCGTGCAAAACCTTCAGCATTACTTCCTGACAAACGTCATCCGCGTCCCGCTCGTTACCTAAATACCGAACACAAACATTAAACAAAGTTCGCTGATAGCGCCGCATCAGCTCCTCATAGGCTGTCGTAGTGTGAATAAGCTCACTCTTTGCCCTGAGCACCAGCTCCTCATCATCGAGGTCGGCCGGATTGTAGTGGCGGCGTGGACGGCTGAGACTGACCAAGGTAGTAATGTCTTCCGTATGACTAAAGCGGCGCTCAGCGCCGCACCGGCTCATCAATCAGCAAGCGATTGGCCAGAGAGACAAGCTCGCCATCGTCACTGAGAATCTGCGTCTTGACGGTGCCTATTTCCTCCACCACACCCTCGACGCCAGCGACCTTGATCCGATCACCCGGCTGATAGAGTTCACGCACGTAGATACCCGCAATGATCTGAGCGACCACCTGACGACTGCCCAGCCCGAGTGCCAGAGCGGCCGCACCGCCGAAACAGACCAGCACGATAGCGATCACCAGATTCAGAAGCGCGGTTTCGATCTGCAACTGACCGATCGCCAGTGATACCGTGATGATGACCAGCAGCCCTTGGACAAAGCGACCAAGCCCGGACGCATACTCCATGCCCATGCTTTCGGCCGTGCCGCGCACAACGCCGTTTACCAGATGGGAGAGCAACAGACCACCAAGCAGAATGAGCGCCGCGCCGACAACCTTGGGCAGATAAAGCGTGATGGCGTCCAACGTAGAAGACACCCGCGCAAGACCGAGCGACTCCGATGCCGACACGACAAAGGTCAGCAGAATGAACCAATAGGCTATCTTGCCGGTAAGCGCGGACACCGAACTGTTGATGCCAACCCGGGCAAGCATCTTGTTTACACCGGTGCCGCTCATCAGTCGATCCAGACCGACCTTGGCCAGTCCTTTGCTCAACACCGCGTCGACAACCTTGGCCACGACAAGGCCAAGCAGCACGATAATCAGCGCCGCAATCAGATCGGGAATAAACGAGGCAACCTTGCTCCACAGCGTGGTCATGGCCGCAACGAAGCTTTGACTCCAGACATCGAATTCCATGGCTAAGCTCTCTTGACTACAGGTCGGAAGGGGTTGAGTTGTCAGCTTGGCGACGACTGGGCTTGAGGTTACGCACACCACGCGCGCCTCCCTCGGTCAGCACCCAGCCCCAGCGGGCTACCAGTCCAAGCAGGTCGAATACCGCGCCGTGAATGTGCGCCCGGTGCAGAACCCGATCCAGTCGCTGATCGTCGGAGCGTTCTGCATCGCCGGCGCTTTCGTCGCGCATCATTGCGCGCAGCTGGCTTTCAAGCGAATCGTCGTTGGACATGACTCTATTCTCCTGCAGGGATGAAGCCGTGACGGAAATACGGCCCCCAGATGCAACAAGGGGGAGGTGTTGCCACCCTCCCCCTTGCCCGATACCACCAGGGCCGACGTTACTCGGGCATGGTCAACGCGACAGGCGAGACAATGATGCCGTTGTTATCGGCGTAGACGAACTCACCCGGGCGGAAGGTCACGCCAGCAAAGGTGACGACGACGTTCAGATCGCCGATACCACGCTTGTCGGTCTTCATCGGGTGACTGGCCAGCGCCTGGATTCCAAGCGGCGTTTGCGCCAGTACGTCAACGTCACGCACACAGCCGTATACGATGATGCCTTCCCAGCCGTTCTTGGCCGCTTTCTCGGCCAGCATGTCACCCAGCAGAGCGCGGCGCATGGAACCGCCACCATCAACCACCATCACCTTGCCGGTGCCGTCCTGATCGACCTGTTCCTTGACGATCGAGTTGTCTTCGTGACACTTCACGGTGACGATCTGACCACCGAAGGAATCGTGGCCACCGAAGTTGCTGAACATCGGCTCGACCACGGCCACATCGGGATAGGCATCACACAGATCCGGCGTTACATAGTGCTGCATGGCATTCTCCTTGAACTTGAAGGTACTGATGCTTACTTGTCATTCTCGGCAAGGAAGAACCAGGTGTCCATCACCGAATCCGGGTTCAGAGACACGCTCTCGATACCCTGCTCCATCAGCCAGCGCGCGAGATCCGGATGATCGGACGGACCCTGACCACAAATACCGATGTACTTGTTGGCAGCACGGCAGGCCGAGATAGCGTAGCTCAGCAGCTTTTTGACTGCAGCATTACGCTCATCGAACAGATGCGCAATGATGCCGGAGTCACGGTCCAGACCCAAAGTCAGCTGAGTCAGATCGTTGGACCCAATGGAGAATCCGTCGAAGTGCTCCAGGAACTCGTCGGCCAGCAGCGCGTTGGCAGGCAGCTCACACATCATGATCAGACGCAGACCGTTTTCACCGCGTTTCAGGCCGTTTTCACCCAGCAGTTCCACAACCTGCTTGGCTTCGCCAACGGTACGCACGAACGGAATCATGATCTCGACGTTGGTCAACCCCATTTCGTCGCGTACACGCTTCATTGCACGGCATTCCAGCTCGAAGCAGTCACGGAAGGAATCACTGATGTAACGCGAGGCGCCACGGAAGCCCAGCATCGGGTTTTCTTCTTCCGGCTCGTACAGCTTGCCGCCGATCAGGTTGGCATATTCGTTAGACTTGAAGTCCGACATGCGCACGATGACCTTCTTCGGCCAGAACGCCGCAGCCAGCGTGCTGATGCCTTCAACCAACTTGTCGACGTAGAAATCGACCGGCGAACCGTAACCGGCAACACGCTTCTGCACGCTGTCCTTGACGTCAACCGGCAGGCTGTCGAAGTTCAACAGTGCCTTGGGGTGAACGCCGATCATGCGGTTGATGATGAATTCCAGACGCGCCAGTCCCACGCCCTCGTTGGGCAGGTTGGCGAAGTCGAAGGCGCGGTCGGGGTTGCCGACGTTCATCATGATCTTGAACGGCAGCGGCGGCATCGCATCAACGCTGTTGGTCTTGATGTCGAAGGACAGCTGGCCTGCGTAGATCAGACCGGTATCGCCCTCGGCGCAGGAAACAGTCACTTCCTGGCCATCCTTCAGCTCAGTGGTCGCGTTGCCGCAACCGACAACAGCCGGAATCCCCAGTTCGCGAGCAATAATCGCCGCGTGGCAGGTACGTCCACCACGGTTGGTGACGATCGCGCTGGCGCGCTTCATGATCGGCTCCCAGTCCGGGTCGGTCATATCGGAGACCAGAACGTCACCCGGCTGGACCTTGTCCATTTCGGCAACGTCGTTGACGATGCGCACGCGGCCGGCACCAATACGCTGGCCGATGGCACGACCTTCAACCAGCACAGTGCCCTTCTCTTTCAGCAGGTAACGCTCCATGACGTTGGCGCTGCTGCGGCTCTTAACGGTTTCCGGACGCGCCTGAACGATATAGAGCTTGCCGTCGTCGCCGTCTTTGGCCCACTCGATGTCCATCGGACGACCGTAGTGCTGCTCGATGATGACGGCCTGCTTGGCCAGGTTTACGACTTCTTCCTCGGACAGACAGAAGCGGCTGCGCTCAGCCAGATCAACGTCGACAGTCTTGACCGACCGACCGGCCTTGGCTTCGTCGCCGTAGACCATCTTGATCGCTTTGCTGCCCAGATTACGACGCAGAATCGACGGGCGACCAGCAGCCAGAGTGGGCTTGTGCACATAGAACTCGTCAGGGTTAACCGCACCCTGCACCACGGTTTCGCCCAGACCGTATGCGCCGGTGATAAACACGACGTCACGGAAACCGGATTCGGTGTCCAGGGTAAACATCACACCGGCAGTGCCGGTTTCGGAGCGCACCATGCGCTGCACACCCGCTGACAGGGCAACCAGTTTGTGGTCGAAGCCCTGGTGTACGCGGTAGGCGATGGCGCGATCGTTGAACAGCGACGCGAACACTTCCTTGGCAGCGTGAATGACGTTATCCACACCACGAATGTTCAGGAAGGTTTCCTGCTGACCGGCGAAAGAGGCATCAGGCAAGTCTTCCGCCGTAGCCGAGGAACGCACGGCAACGGCCAGATTGGGGTTACCGTCGGACAGTTTGGCAAAGGCTTCGCGAATTGCCTTATCCAGCGCCGGCGGGAAGTCGGCGTCCATAACCCACTGACGAATCTGCGCACCGGTTTCGGCCAGAGCGTTAACGTCATCGACGTCGAGCTTGTCCAGTGCAGCGTGAATGCGATCATTGAGACCACTTTGCTCGAGAAACTCCCGATACGCATCTGCAGTGGTTGCAAAGCCACCGGGAACCGTCACGCCGGCGTTGGCCAGATTGCTGATCATTTCGCCAAGGGAGGCGTTCTTGCCGCCAACGCGCTCGACGTCATTGACACCCAGCTGCTCGAAGGACACTACGTACTCTAACAAGGTGATCTCTCCGTCAATCTATTAATTAAGTCTGTGCGGCGGCGGGAGCATACTGGTCTGCCCGCTGCAAATGCGCCACAATGCCGATCTTTGGGGGCTGCTCCGACATATATGCGGGCTACCCGGTAACCGAGACACGACATCTTAAGGCTTCGTGAATGAAACGCACCGCTTTTTTCATTTCTGATGGTACCGGCATCACCGCCGAGACGCTTGGTCAAAGCCTGCTGGCACAGTTCGAGAACATCCAGTTCACCAAGCTGCTGCGCCCGTACGTCGATACCGTGGAAAAAGCGCGTGACATGGTACAACAAATCAATGCTGCTGCCGAGAAAGATGCAGCGCGGCCGATCATTTTCGATACCGTGGTCAACAGCGAGATTCGTCAGGAGCTGGCCAAATCCAATGGCTACATGATCGATATTTTCTCGACCTTCCTGGCGCCGCTGGAACAGGAACTGGGTGACGGCTCGTCCTACTCGGTAGGCAAGACCCACTCGATCCAGCACAACAGCCATTACAAAGACCGTATTGACGCGGTGCACTTCGCCATGGACAACGACGATGGTGCGCGCACACACCACTACGCCCAGGCCGATATCATCCTGGTTGGTGTCTCCCGCTGCGGCAAGACGCCAAGCTGTCTGTACATGGCGTTGCAATACGGTATTCGCGCCGCCAACTACCCCCTGACTGAGGACGACATGGAGCGCCTGCAGCTGCCCAAGGCGCTCAAGCAGAACAAGAGCAAGCTGTTCGGCCTGACCATCGACCCAGACCGTCTGGCCAGCATCCGCAACGAACGCCGCCCCAACAGCCGCTATTCCAGCTACCCGCAGTGCGAATTTGAAGTACGGGAAGTGGAGAACCTGTTCCGCAAGGAGAACATTCCCTTCCTTAACTCAACGCACTACTCGGTAGAAGAGATTTCAGCGAAGATCCTGATGCAGATGGGCATTGAGCGCCGTCTTAAGTAAGGCTTCCAACCTGTTGATCTAATTAGATTAAAAGAAGGCTATCGCGGGCACCGGATGGCCTTTTCTGTTGCTACCGAACGCAAGAGCCAGGCTCTGCCAGCTGCCCAGCCAGATCGCCAGCCAGAGACGGCGCCCCCCTCATTCCAGGGCATTCTGGCGGTAGCCAGCTGCGACAGACATTACCGGGAAGCGTTTGGATATCAGCAGCAACTGAACGATCAATGGTACTGCGGGTCACAATGCATGAAACTTCCGGACACAAGGAACCAACACATGGATCTGATTCGCGTACTGATCGCCATTTTGCTGCCACCGCTGGGCGTGTTTTTGCAGGTGGGTTTCGGTGGCGCCTTTTGGCTTAACATCCTGCTCACCCTGCTCGGTTACATTCCCGGCATCGTTCACGCAGTCTGGATTATCGCCAAACGCTGATTAGCGTCCGCCAGCATCAAGCACGGCCTCGTTCGCGGCTGCCAGCCAGCCGCGAATCGAGAAGTCATAGCTCTTGACTGCCGGATTGAGCACCTTGCTGAACCGGCGATAATTCACCGCAGGCCGACCGGCCGCAAGATAGCCCAGGTAATCCTCAGCCATTGACCGATCGAACAGAGCAAACATGCTCTTTTCCATCTCCAGGCCTTCGCTGTCGGCAAAATCCACACCATTTTCGTAGTCGTACAACACTACCAGCGCCCAGGCTGCGGCAAGATGATGGCCGCCGACCACGACCTGCACCTCGCCATCAAGCAATGCTCGGGTTGCCTGCTCAGTCATGTTGACAGTCGACACCACAAGATCACGCCCGACCGTACGACCGAGACTGCGTGCACCTTCAATAGCGCCGTAGGCCATAAGATCATTACCGGTCCATACCAGTCGCGTTTGCGGATAGCGCTCAAGCAAAATGGGGGTCTGATAACGGGCATTGTCCCGCCGCCATTCACCGTAGACATTCTGACGCAAGCGAACCTCGGCAAACTCGGCGACCGCTCTCCGCATTCCACGAGTCCGCCGGCGAGAGCTGTCAGTCGACTTGTCACCCGATATGGCAATCATCTCCAACCGCTGCGACCTGCTCGCCGGAAACTGCTGCAACCCCTGCAGGATCAAGGATCTGGCACTGAGGTAGCCGGCTTCCTCTGCATCAGGCACCAGGCTGCCTAGCCAGTGTTTCAGCCGATCGCGGGGATAGCCAAGCATTTCACGTTCGCTCTCCAGCACACCGTTATACGCAGCAAATACCCGGATGCCCGCTTGCTCGGCGATCTGCAACTGCCCCGGCAGGACCTGCTTTTCCGCCGACACCAGCAGGTAGTCCGGGCGCTGGCCTGACGGCCGCCAGGACACATCCCTGGCCAAACCGAGCTGGGCCAGGTGGTCGCGTTCGGCGTGCAGAACCTCCAGCTCAACCCCCAGACTCGTCGCCGCGTGCTGCAGACCTTCGATCGCATCCATCCAGAATGGCTCATTGGATTTGCCCGGACTGATAAACACCACCTGCATTGCCGAAGCGGGAGTTGCGAACAGACAGACAAGCAGCAGGTACAGCGCCCCCAGACGACTTCGCCTTGGAGAATGCTGACAACGAAAGACACCAGGAAAAAGAGGAAACATCATGCAACGACCATATACCTGCTTGACCAAGGCTTGCGGATGACACTCGCCGACTAACCCGCTAGTCTCAGCGGTCTGAACCTGACGGCGCGCATGGTATCAGAGCGCCCGGCCTGATGCAGCGCCGGAAGTCGGATATCCGAGGAGAGCAAGAGAATGAAAAACCTGATCGCTGGCGGTCTGCTGCTGGTGAGCAGCCTGTCTCAGGCTGCCGATATCGATGTATACCGCGATCCCTCATGCGGCTGCTGCCACGCCTGGATCGAACATCTTGAGGAAAATGGCCTTGAGGTCAACGACCACGTCACCTCTGAGGTCGTTGCGATGAAACAGAGCCTGGGAGTCGACCCGGCCCTGCGCTCGTGCCATACGGCGATTTACAAGGGCGTCTTCATTGAAGGGCATGTCCCGGCCAGCGACATTCTGGCTCTTGAAGATGACAGCACCATAAAGGGCCTTGCCGTACCGGGCATGCCGATCGGCTCGCCCGGAATGGAAATGGGCGAGCACCACCAGGCCTACCAGGTCATTGCCGTCGAGGCTGACGGCAGCCAACGGGTATATAGCCAGCACTAGGCAGCTAGCGCGCCTCGTCGACCTCTTCGATAAAAGGGCCGAACCAGCTGTCGGCCCTTCGACGCGCTGCTGTTCTGACGTCACCGTCTATATACATTGCAACCATTGCCAACGCACTGGCAAACATACCCAGATCGTCGGTAAAGCCCAGCAACGGGGTGAAATCAGGAATCGCGTCCAGAGGCGCGATAAAGTACGCCAGACAACTGACAATGACCGCCTTGGCCCAGGCTGGCGTTTCAGGACGGCGCGCCGCGTAGTAGAGGCACAGCGCCTTTTCGACTACCTCACGCCCGGCCAACCGGGCATGGGATGCGAGCTTGCGCCAAAAGGCGCCATCAGAATACGTTGTTCTCATGGAGATACCTCCAGACAGAGCATGCCAGTCAATAGTAGAGAGACAGGAGGAGCACTGCAACCGGGCGACACTCAAGGCGCTGCGATCACGATCTGGTCACGCCCTGCGTCCTTTGCGGCGTAAAGACACGCATCAGCCTCATGCAGCCAGGACTCGCGCTCCGGGTGACCATTGAGCATGCAACCGCCAATGGAAACAGTCACAGCCTGCCCGTCCGGCCGCCTCAAAACCTCGCGGACGCACTGCTGAATCTTGGTTGCAACGCCATTAAGGCCTTCACGGGTAACATTGGGAACCAGCAAGACAAACTCCTCACCACCCAGCCGGAACAGGCGATCAGATGGGCGGCAGGCCGCGTCGACCAGTTGCACGAAACGCACCAGCACATCATCGCCGACAGCATGTCCAAACTGGTCGTTTATCTGCTTGAAATGATCAAGATCGAGCACCAGCAGGCCAAAACGTATGTCGTATCGCCTGCTGTCGGCAACAGCGATATCCAGCTCCTTGTTCATGGTTCGCCGGTTGCCGATGCCAGTCAACGGATCCTCAGTCGCAAGCTGCGAAAGCTCACGCCGCTGAGCGCGACCACGAGACGCGAACACAAACGCAAATATGCTGGATAGTTCATAGGTGACAATAAACGAACCCATCTGGTAATGGCTGGCAAATACCTCTTGCGGATTCAGCCAGCCATACAGACAAACCGCAAGCAGGGTTACCTGCGTCACCATTACACTCTGACGCGGCGGCACCACAAAGAAATTGAACAGGATTAGCACATACATCCAGAACAGGCCGTTGGTACCCAGCTTGATGCTGACCAGAAAGGCTCCGATGGAGTAGATTGCGGCGAGAAACTGCCCGGGACGAACGGTATTGCCGGTACGCCAGGCATAGGATACGGCGAGCACAGTGCCCACCACGAGGAAACTGTCGGTAAAGCCGACCAGCCAGTTGCGCTGGCCAAGCCGATACACCGCGTACGGTGTCACGCCCAATACGGCGAGACTCCCGACCAGCGTAATGATCGACAGCTGAAAGTCATCCTTCAGTCTGGACCAGAAGGCGCTCATTCAGAATGCTCTTGCGTTGTTATTGTTGTTTGCTGGCGCACCAGGCAGCGCGCTCAGAAAGTCAGAATGTGACCATAACTGCTACCACTGTTCAGTACAACTGCTGCGAAATCAGATGCGGCAGCCTTTAGGCCGCCGCAGCCTGAATACGCTGTACCATGGCCCGCAGGCCGTTACCACGAGTGACGCTCAGGTGCTTGAGCAGGTTGAGCCGTGAGAAGTAATCCTCGATATCGAATGCTCTGATCTCTTCTGCCCGCTTGCCATTGTAGGCCGCCAGAACAACAGCAAGCAGCCCCTTGACGATAAAGGCATCACTATCGGCATCGAAATACAGCCTGTCACCATCGCGGTGGCCGACCAGCCAGACCTGACTCTGGCAGCCGCGCACCAGGTTTTCATCGGTTCGCTGGCTTGCATCAAGCTCCGGCAATTCCTTGCCCAGATCAATGATGTACTTGTAGCGGTCTTCCCAGCTATCGAAGAACGACAGAGTATCAACGATATCTTCACTGGTGATTTCCGTACCAAATCGACTCATGTGTTGCCGTCCTCAGAAAAACATGCCGGTTTCGAGCTGTGCCTCTTCGCTCATCATGTGCCGTTGCCAAGGCGGATCGAACACCAGGTCAACCTTGACGTGCTCGACATTGGGCACCCGCTTTACCCTGTATTCAACATCGCCAACCAGCACCGGCCCCATACCGCAGCCGGGGGCAGTCAGGGTCATCTGAATGGTCACCTTGTGCTCGGACTGGTCAATAGCAACGTTGTAGATCAGGCCGAGATTGACCAGATCAACCGGAATCTCCGGATCATAAACGGTTTTAAGGGCCTCCCAGACCTGCTCTTCGCGGATCTGGTCGTCGGTCGGCTCGGGGAACGACAGCAGCTCGGGTTCAAGACCCAACGCCTCGGCATCAGTACCATCGACCCGGACCATCTGACCGTTGTAGGTCACTGTGTAATTGCCGCCCAGCGCCTGGGTAATGGTTACGAAGGTGTCTTTCGGGATGGTCAGGGGTGTTCCATCGGGAACTCGGCGTGCCGGGCAATCGGCCCGGGCTACCACCATGCGACGTTCCATCGGGTTTCCTCAAAAATAAACGCGCCCAACCGGGCGCGCGGTAGACAGGAGCGAGATCAGTTCACGCTGAAGCTTTCGCCACAGCCACACTCGTCCTTGACGTTCGGATTGATGAACTTGATCTGTTGGTTGATGCCCTCGCGCACCAGATCAATCTCGGTGCCCGACAGCACCTGGATACTGTCGCTGTCGACCAGCAACTCGACCTGATCATCAAGCTGGTAGTGCAAATCGCTATCGCGCCCCTGCTCCACCAGATCAATGGCATACATAAAGCCGGTGCAGCCGCTCTTCTTCACGCTCAGACGCACCGCCTTGCCCTGCTGCCCGTTCAGTTGCCGACGAAAATGCGCCAGCGCAGCCGGGGTAACGGTCACCGCCTGTTGTTTGGGATCAAAGGATTCAACGCTCATCTGCAGCACTCCTAAATCAGAAACTGCCGTACTTTTTCCAGCGCCTCGAACAACCGGTCCACATCGGCTCTGGTGTTGTAGAACGCCAAGCTGGCCCGCACAGTACCCGGAATACCAAACTGCTCCATGATCGGCTGCGCGCAATGATTGCCGGTTCGCACCGCAACGCCCTGCTGATCCAGCAACATACCCACGTCATTGGGGTGCGCGCCCTCCAGCAGAAAGCTCATGACGCTGGTCTTGTGCGCGGAGGTGCCAACCAGGCGAATACCGGGCGTTGCCCGTGCACGCTCTTCGGCATAGGTCAGCAGCGCCTGCTCGTGGGCGGCGGCGCCGACACGATCAAGCTGATTGAGGTAGTCGATCGCCGCGCCAAAAGCGATCACGCCGGCAATATCCGGGGTACCCGCTTCAAACTTGTAGGGAAGCTGGTTGAAGGTAGTGCCGGCAAAGCTGACGGTTTCGATCATTTCACCGCCGCCCTGGTAAGGCGGCATGGCTTCGAGCAACGCACGCTTGCCGTACAGCACACCCAGACCGGTCGGGCCGAACAGTTTATGCGCGGAGAAAACATAAAAATCACAATCCAGCGCCTGCACATCGACTGGCCAGTGACTGACGGCTTGCGCCCCGTCAATCAGCACCAGCGCGCCGGCAGCATGGGCCAGACGCACTATATCGGCAACCGGGTTAACAGTGCCGAGGGCGTTGGACACATGGCCACAGGCAACCAGCCTGACACGCTCGTCCAGCATCGACTCCAGCGCTGCCATATCCAGCGTGCCGTCAGCATCCACCGGAATCGGCTCAACGCTGGCACCCTTCTCCGCCGCTATAAGCTGCCAGGGCACGATATTGGAGTGGTGCTCCATCGCCGACACCAGCACGCGGTCACCGGCCTGCAAATTGGCCCGCCCCCAACTGGACGCCACCAGATTGATGCTCTCGGTGGTGCCTCGGGTCCAGATTACCTGGCGCGCCTCGGGTGCGTTGATAAACGCGGCAACCTTGGCCCGTGCGGCCTCGAACTTCTGTGTCGCCCGATCTGCCAGCGCGTGAGCACCGCGATGAACGTTGCTGTTGTCCTGCTCGTAGTAGTCGACCAGCGCCTGAATCACCGCGCGCGGCTTCTGCGTGGTCGCGGCGTTATCGAGATACACCAGCGGGTGGCCGTTGACCTCCTGATTCAGGATCGGAAAGTCGGCACGCACGCGCTCGGCGTCGAACGGCAACGGTTTGGCCAGGTCATTCATAACCGATCTGCCCTACCATCTCGCTTGGCTGGCCGAACAGCGACACCAGACGCGGACGCAGATAATCCTGCACCGCCTGCTCCGGCACCTGGTTTAGCAGCTCATTGATAAAGCCAAAGCTCAGCATGGTGATGGCATCCGCCTTGGTTACGCCGCGGCTCTGCAGGTAATAAAGCGAGGTTTCGTCCAGCTGACTGATGGTCGCGCCGTGGGCGCAACGTACGTCGTCGGCGTAGATTTCCAGCTCGGGCTTGGTATTGATCTCGGCCGTGCGGGACGTGAGCAGGTTCTTGTTACTCAGTTCGGCCAGCGTTTTCTGCGCCTGCGGATGAATATGAATCCGGCCATTGAATACCGCCTTGGCCGAGTCACCAATAATCCCGCGGAATACCTCATTGCTGGTGCAATGCGGCACGCAATGCTCAACATTGGTGTGATAGTCGATCACCTGGCGGTTGCGCGGCAAGTAGACGCCGTTCAGCTCCAGATGTGCCCCCTCGCCCAGCATGTTGACCTGATAGTCAATGCGCTTGAGGCGGCTGCCCTGGGCCAGGGTGAAGCCGTGGAAGCGGGCATCGCGCTGCAGGTTCACGTGAACACCGCCAACGTGCAGCAGATCTTCCTGTTCCAGGTTGATGCGGTAATGCTGCACCTGCGCATTATTACCGACCACGACCTCAGTGAGACTGTTGACGAAGCCGTTCTGGCTGACGCTATCGGAAGCGTAATGTTCGATCAGCTCGGCCTCGGCATTGTCTTCCAGCACCACCAGCACGCGCTGGCTGGCCGCGACCGGATTCGCCTGCGCAGTGGAGACGTTGACGATATAGACCGGTTTTTCCAGCTTGTGACCCCGAGCAACGTGCAGCAGCACGCCATCTGCAGCCCAGGCATTACTCAGGGCGGCAAACATATGACGCTCGCTGTCGACGACCTTGCCCAGATGCTGCTGAATCAATGCCTGCTGTTCGGTATTGGCATCGGCGAAACGCACGACGCCGGCTGGCAAGGCACTGGAGCGCGCGGCGTTGAAGCGACCGTTGACAAAAACCAGACGGATAGCGTCCAGCTCGATCTGCTCTACGGCGTCCAGCGCGACGTCATCAGACTCACTGCTCCAACCAAGCTGTTCGCATTGCTGCAGCGGAGCCAGAGAAATGTACTTCCAGTGTTCGGTCTTGCGGCCAGGCCAGGCTGCAGCTGCCCAGGTGCTGGCACCCTGCTGGCGCAGCGCTGCGAGCCATGCCGGCGTCTGCTGCTCGGCGGCAAGCTCCAAGGCCGTCTGTTGAAAATCAGTCATGGGTCAGACCACCTCGTTTTCGAGCCAACCGTAACCCTTGGCTTCCAGCTCCAGCGCCAGGCTCTTGTCGCCGGATTTGACGATGCGACCGCCGGCCAGGACGTGAACGTAATCGGGCACGATGTAATCCAGCAGACGTTGATAGTGCGTCACCACCAGGAAGCTGCGCTTGCCGTCACGCATTGCATTGACGCCATCGGCAACCACCTGCAGGGCATCGATATCCAGGCCGGAGTCGGTCTCGTCGAGAATGCACAGATCCGGTTCCAGCAGCATCATCTGCATGATCTCGTTGCGCTTCTTCTCACCGCCGGAAAACCCTTCGTTCACACCGCGCTTCAGGAAACTGGCGTCCAGGTTGACTCGCTTGCAGGTTTCGCGCGCCAGCTTGAGGAAGTCAACCGAGGAGATTTCGTCCAGCCCCTGATGCTTGCGCTTGGCATCAACAGCCGCCTTGAGAAATTCCATGTTGCTGACGCCAGGGATCTCCACCGGATACTGGAACGCAAGGAACAGGCCTTCGCGTGCACGCTCTTCGGTTTCCATTTCCAGCAGGTCGTGCCCCTTGAAGGTCACGCTGCCGGCTGTGGCTTCGTAACCGGGCCGGCCGGAAAGCACGTTGCCCATAGTGCTCTTGCCCGAACCGTTGGGCCCCATGATGGCGTGAACTTCGCCCGGTTTGACCTCGATGGACAGCCCTTTAAGGATATCCTTCTCTTCAACTTTCGCGTGCAAGTCTTTGATATTTAGCATCATTTATGCCTGATAAATTACTTTAACCGTTTCGAGCTGCGCCAGCCGGCGATCAACCCACAGAACCTTCGAGACTGACTTCAAGCAGCTTGCCGGCTTCCACCGCAAACTCCATGGGCAGCTCCTTGAACACCTCGCGGCAGAAGCCGTTGACGATCATCGAGACCGCCTTTTCGGCATCGAGGCCACGCTGCTGGCACAGGAACAACTGGTCATCGCTGACCTTTGAGGTTGTTGCCTCGTGCTCCACAACGGCGCTTGGGTTCTTGCTTTCGATATACGGGAAGGTATGCGCGCCGCAGCGATCACCAATCAGCAGCGAGTCACACTGGGTATAATTTCGCGCACCATCAGCACCCGGGTTAATACGCACCAGGCCGCGATAGGCACTGTCGCTGCGGCCGGCAGAAATACCTTTGGCAACAATCGTCGAGCGGGTATTCTTGCCAAGATGGATCATCTTGGTACCGGTATCGGCCTGCTGGAAATTGTTGGTCAGGGCTACCGAGTAGAATTCGCCAACGCTGTTGTCGCCCTTGAGGATGCAGCTGGGGTACTTCCAGGTGACGGCAGAGCCGGTTTCAACCTGAGTCCAAGAAATCTTCGCGTTGGTGTGGGCCACGCCCCGCTTGGTCACGAAGTTGTAGATCCCGCCCTTGCCTTCTGCGTTACCCGGATACCAGTTCTGAACGGTGGAGTACTTGATCTGCGCGTTATCCAGCGCAACCAGCTCGACAACCGCCGCGTGCAGCTGGTTCTCGTCACGCATCGGCGCGGTACAGCCTTCCAGGTAGCTGACGTAGGAGCCCTCATCCGCAACGATAAGGGTGCGCTCGAACTGCCCGGTGTTCATCTCATTGATGCGGAAATAGGTCGACAGCTCCATCGGGCAGCGAACGCCCTTGGGGATATAGACGAAGGAACCGTCGGAGAATACGGCTGAGTTCAGCGCAGCGTAGAAGTTGTCCTTCTGCGGCACGACGCTGCCCAGATACTGCTTGATCAGCTCCGGGTACTTGTGCACTGCCTCGCTGATCGGGCAGAAAATAACGCCCGCTTCCAGTAGCTTCTCCCGGAAGGTGGTAACGACCGAAACCGAGTCAAAGACTGCGTCAACGGCAACACCCGCCAGCATCTCCTGCTCGTGCAGTGGAATACCCAGCTTTTCGTAGGTGGCCAGCAGCTCCGGGTCTACTTCATCGAGACTCTTGGGCTTGCTGTCCATGCTCTTGGGCGCGGAATAGTAGGAGACCGCCTGGAAGTCGATTTCCGGGTAATGCACATGGGCCCAGGTTGGCTCTTCCATCTCCTGCCAGGAGCGGAACGCCTTGAGCCGCCATTCGAGCAGCCACTCAGGCTCGCCTTTCTTGGCAGAAATGAACCGGATAACGTCTTCATTCAGTCCAGGAGGCAGGGTTTCGGACTCGATGGACGAATGGAACCCCGCCGCGTAGTCCTTCCTGATCAGGCTTTCGACTTCTTCAGTCACGGTATCACCTCAATCTTGCAACCTGCGCCAGAAGCGAGGCCGCTACTTCTTGATTCAGGCACGCATCCGCCCGCGGGCGCTGCGTGCATGGAGAGTTCTGTGACTCTTTAGATAATGCGCTCAAGCGCGCTGACTGTGCTGCGTACTTTGGATACACAATGATCCTGGCGCGAACTGACGCGCTGGATGTCTTCGCGTGACACCAGATCTGCCAGACTGATCTCGTCCAGAAACTGTCGCAGCCTTGCACTCAGATCGGACCAGAGATGATGCGTCAGACACACTGCGCCATCCTGACAGTCGCCCTTTCCAAGGCAACGGGTGGCATCCATCGAGTCGTTCACGGCCTCGACAATCTGCGCAACACTGATGGCTGCAGCCCCACCCGCCAGTCGGTAACCGCCGCCGGGGCCACGAACACTCTCGACCAGCTTGCCACGACGCAACTTGGCAAACAGCTGTTCAAGGTAGGAGATGGAGACGCCCTGACGCATGGAAATGTCTGCCAGCGTGATGGGCCCCTGGTCCTCGTGCAACGCCAGATCCAGCATGGCTGTGACGGCGTAACGACCTTTGGTGGTCAATCGCATAGACGCTCTCGAGCGGATGAATTCACCGCGCCACTATGCAATATCCAAGCAATTCAGTCAAGTATTCGAGAGGTATAAGCCGCCGCATTATAAAGGGATGCGTTCTGTATCGAAAGACGACAACACGGCGTCACTTACACTGCTTCACAAGAAATCTGCTGAAGCGCCGCCAGCGACAATGCTATGGTGGGGTGTTTATGCACTACACCAATAACAAGGAGCCATGCAGAATGAGCCATTACCAGCAGTTCTACATCAACGGCAACTGGGTTGCGCCCAAAGGCACTCAAACCCTGGACGTCATCAACCCCGCCACCGAAGAAGCCGTTGCCACTATCGCCCTCGGCAATAAGGAAGACGTGGATCTCGCCGTTGCTGCCGCCAAGGCCGCATTTGAAAGCTACTCCCAGACTACTCGCGAAGAGCGCATTGCCCTGCTCGAGCGCGTCATCGAGGTTTTCAAGAAGCGCATGGGTGATGTTGCCACTGCCATCTCCCAGGAAATGGGCGCGCCGGCCAAGCTGGCCAAGGTTGCGCAGGCTCCCTCAGGGCTGGGCCACTTTGTTACCGCGCTTGCCGCACTCAAGGAATTCGAATTCGAAGAAACCATTGGCACTACCCTGGTAACCAAGGAGCCGATCGGTGTCTGCGGCCTGATCACCCCCTGGAACTGGCCGATGAACCAACTGACCTGCAAGGTCGCACCGGCGCTGGCTACCGGCTGCACCATGGTGCTCAAGCCTTCCGAGGTTGCGCCGCTGTCGGCACTGGTCCTTGCCGAGATCCTGGACGAAGCCGGCGTACCGGCGGGCGTGTTCAACCTGGTCAACGGTGACGGCCCGACCGTCGGCGCGGCCATGTCGGCTCACCCGGATATCGACATGATGTCATTCACCGGCTCCACTGCGGCAGGCCGCCAGGTCATGACCAACGGCGCACAAACTATCAAGCGAGTCGCGCTGGAGCTGGGCGGCAAGTCGGCCAACATCCTGCTCGACGACGTCAATTTCGAGAAGATGGTCGCCCACGGCGTCATGTCCTGCATGAACAACAGTGGCCAGTCCTGCAACGCACCCACGCGCATGCTGGTACCCAATAGCCGCATGGATGAGGTCGCAGCCATTGCCCAGGCCGTTGTCGCCAAGGTCAAGGCCGGCGACCCGAACGCTGAAGACACCGTCATCGGCCCGGTTGTATCCAAGGCCCAGTGGACCAAGATTCAGGACCTGATCACTGCCGGCATAGAAGAAGGTGCCAAGGTCATCGCTGGCGGCCCGGGCCGTCCGGAAGGTCTGGATAAGGGTTACTACGTCAAGCCGACCATCTTCAGCCATGTAAACAACGAAATGACCATCGCCCGCGAAGAGATCTTCGGTCCGGTGCTGTCGATCATCGGCTACGAAGACGAAGACGATGCAGTACGCATTGCCAACGACACCCGCTACGGTCTGTCCGGCTATGTGTCTTCCGGCGATCTGGACCGGGCTCGCAAGGTTGCCCGCCGCATCCGTACCGGCATGGTCCACCTCAATGGTGCCCAGCTTGACCCGCGTGCCCCGTTCGGTGGCTACAAGGAGTCGGGTAACGGCCGTGAATGGGGCCATTACGGTTTCGAGGACTTCCTTGAAGTGAAATCGATCTTCGGTTACCACCAGGCCTGATATTCCCGGGCCGAAAACAAAAACCCCTCCGCCCACCAGGGCAAAGGGGTTTTTTATTTCCTGCATCACAGCGGGGCGCAAACACCCCGCTGTGACAGAGTCTAGCGACTCAACTCAACCAGCAGCGCGTTGAGACGACGGACATAGGCCGCCGGATCATTGAGCGACTCGCCGGCAGCCAGAGCGGCCTGATCAAACAGAATTCGACTCAGATCAGCGAAGCGCTCCTCGTCCTGCTCGGCGTCCAGACGGTCAAGCAGCGGGTGCGAAGGGTTGATCTCCAGGATCGGCTTGCTGTCCGGCGCCTTCTGCCCGGTGGCTTCCAGAATGCGCCGCATTTGCAGGCCCATGTCGTCCTCATTGATCACCAGCACTGCCGGCGAGTCGGTCAGGCGATGGGAGACGCGCACCTCTTGCAGGTCATCCTTGAGCACCTCCTGGATACGCTTGACCAGATCGGCCTTCTCTTGCGCAGCCTTCTCCTGCTCCTGCTTATCTTCTTCAGCCTCGAGCTTGCCAAGATCTAGGTCGCCACGCGCGACATCGACAAACTGCTTGCCCTTGTACTCGTTCAAGTGGCTCATCAGCCACTCGTCAATGCGATCAGTCAGCAGCAGCACCTCGATGCCTTTCTTGCGGAAGATCTCCAGGTGCGGGCTGTTCTTGACCTGTGCATAGCGCTCGCCAGTCAGATAGTAGATCTTGTCCTGCCCCTCTACCATGCGCTCGATATAGGTATCCAGGCTGACCACTTCGCTGTCATCGCTCTGGGTGGTTGAGGCAAAGCGCAGCAAACCAGCGATTTTCTCACGGTTGGCGAAATCCTCAGCCGGGCCTTCCTTCATCACGCTGCCAAAGGCCTTCCAGAAAGTTGCGTACTGCTCAGGCTCCTTCTTCGCCATCTTCTCCAGCATATCGAGCACGCGCTTGGTCAGCGCTGACTTCATGCTGTCGATGGCCGGATCTTTTTGCAGAATTTCGCGTGATACGTTCAGCGACAGGTCATTGGAGTCGACCACACCCTTGATGAAGCGCAGATACAGCGGCAGGAACTGCTCTGCGTCATCCATGATAAACACCCGCTGCACGTACAGCTTCAGCCCACGCGGAGCCTCACGCTGATACAGATCGAACGGCGCACGACCCGGCACATACAGCAGACTGGTGTACTCCAGCTTGCCCTCGACCTTGTTGTGACTCCAGCTCAACGGATCTTCGAAGTCATGGGCAACGTGCTTGTAGAACGCCTTGTACTCATCATCCGACACCTCGGTGCGCGGACGGGTCCAGAGCGCGCTGGCGCGGTTGACGCTTTCCCACTCGAGTTCGGCAGGCGCATCATTTTCGTCGCCAAAATGCTGCTTGAGCAGCTCAATCGGCAGGGAAATATGATCGGAATACTTGGTAATCACATTGCGCAGACGGAAGCCGTCGGCGAATTCCTTCTCGGCTGCCTTCAGGTGCAGAACGATGCGGGTGCCGCGCTCGGGCTTTTCGATAGTGGCGATGCTGAACTCACCTTCACCGGCCGACTCCCAGTGCACCCCCTCCTCTGCCGCCAGCCCCGCACGGCGGGTAAACACCTCGACCTTGTCAGCGACGATAAAGGCACTGTAGAAACCGACACCAAACTGGCCAATCAGTTGAGAGTCCTTCTTCTGATCACCGGTCAACTGCTGCATAAAGGCCGCAGTACCCGACTTGGCGATGGTCCCCAGGTGATCGATGACCTCCTGACGCGACATACCGATGCCGTTGTCTTCAATAGTCAGGGTATTGGCTGCCGAATCAGCGCTGATACGAATACGCAGGTCGGGCTGATCTTCGAGCAGCGCGGGAGCGGCAATAGCCTCGAATCGCAACTTGTCTGCGGCATCCGATGCGTTGGAAATCAGCTCTCGCAGGAAGATTTCCTTGTTCGAGTACATCGAATGAATCATGAGGTGCAGTAGCTGCTTGACCTCAGTCTGGAAGCCGAGTGTTTCCTTATGAGCGTCCACGGTCATAACGAAGTGTCTCCATTGATGCTGTTCATGGCGAGCCGGCCAGTCCGGCGATGCATCAAGAGATGGGGACAATCCGATTATTTTCAAGGCCCTGCGGAAAGTTTAGCGGGCCTGTCAGCGCGTGGGGCGCGACTCGATTCGTGCGACATCCTCGGGATGGAACTGAAAGTCGACCTGATTGGCACCCTGAGGGAGCGCCAAAACGATTCGCCGGTCATCGGTAACCGCCTTTAGTACCCCCTCGAACTCCCGTCCACCGGTCGTCAGCACCCGGGCAGGCCTGCCGACGAAACCAGCCGGATTCTCAAGCAGTGTCTGCAGACTCAGCTCCTGCCAACCGACTGGCTGCATCGGCATCGGAGCAGGCTCGACCTTGACCGGCTCTGGCTGGCCGGAGGTCTTGCCCAGCCATTCCGGGCGCTCATCAAGCAGACTATGGCCGCCAAGGCGAGTAGCATAGGCCGCAGGAAGGTGCAGGTGGACGGTCATATCAGCCTGTTTTGCCCCGGCCGGCGCAAGCGAGATACTCAGGCTGTAGCCGGACGAAATCCGCTGAAGGCCCGGCGCAGAGAGCGCGCCGGTATACCATTGAATCACCAGCTCGGGCCACGGACCATCGTCACCGGGCAACAGGTCGATGGCAGTTCCCTGCAGTAGCGAGGGTGCCTGATCAAAACGCACAACCAGCGAGCGCAGCGTTCGATTGCCGGTGGCCGTTTCGGCGAACACCAGTTGATCACCCCGCCAGTAGACCTGATCGGGCAGGAACGGTTGCCCCATCAGCGTTCCGCTGAGGGCCATGTCGGTCGGAGAAGCAGACCAGTTGCCACTGAACAATCGCTCGAAGCGCTCGGGCTCATCGCGATAGAGCAGCGCCACCCCCGCCGTGAACGACACAAGGGCCAACACCATCAACACCCTTGGCAGCACCGGGTAACCGCGCCCGCGCACCAGCGGCGTCACCACCGGCACCAGGGTTGCCAGCATTAGCGGCCCCGGGCCAAGGCCCAGGCTGGCAAACACCAGCCAGGCCCAGGAAACGGCCAGCACTACCACTCCACCCAGAATCAATAAGGCTTCCATGTCGCCCGAATCGCTCCCGATTATGTGTCTAGTCCAGCTTGAAGTGCGCCCGCGCAGTGGCGATGGGTTCACTGGAGTGCGTTTGCCAGGCAGTAATCGCGACGTTGCCGACCCGCCTGCCCTGCCGCCAGACCTGGCAGGTAGCATAAGTATCACGGTACAAGCCGGCACGCAGGTAATCCACCGAAAAATCGATGATTTTAGGAAACACTTCACTGTTCATGAACATCATCAGATGGAGCATTGCAGACTGCTCCATAAAGCCGGCAATCACGCCCCCATGAAGCGCCGGAAGAACCGGGTTGCCGATGTTAATGTCCTGACGGGGAAGCGTGAAGAACGCTTCGTTGCCCAAACGCGTTACCTGCATGCCGATCATGCGGGCGTAGGGAATCAGCTCGACCAGCGCACTGTAGTCACCGGTCTCGTGGGAACGAGTAATTATCTGCTGCACCTGCTGCTCACTCAAACTCATGCGTCCCCCTGATCGATCCGCTTGCCAAGATCTGCCGGATCGACGGCCTTGCCCATCCGCATGAAGGTACCAACAACATGGGCAATCGGCTGTTCGCGGTCATCCTGATAGGCAATACCCCGGGTAAAAATAACTGTCGGAGTCACCCGATAGCATTCGGCAAAACCGAAAATCGGCTTGCCCGGTTCCGCCGGATGCATGTAGTCAATCCGCAGATCCAGGGTCGGACAGATTTCAAATTCGGGCAGATAACAGACGGTAGAAATACCGCAACAGGTATCCATGAGCGTTGTAATGGCACCGCCGTGAATAACACCGGTTACCGGGTTTCCTACTATCTGATCACTGTAGGGAAGACGCAGCACCAGGCCATCCTCATCAGCCCGCTCCACCGTCATCTGCAAATGCTGGCAGTGGCGCAGTACGGACAGAAAATTGCGCGCGCGCAGTTCTATTTCACTCATCGACAATACGACCCCGGGATGAATACTCGATAAAGCCGAGCATAGTACCCAGAACGTGAACTAGACTCCATAAGTTGGTCTCGGATTGAACTTTGGCGCACACCGACAGCACTAACCCGTTGAATCCACTGATCTGCAGGAGAGTTCAGATGAATAGCAAAGGGTATGTTGCCGCGGCGCTGGCGTTGACTGCCAGTCTTTGGCTGACGGGTTGCCAGCAGGAGCCCGAGGACAAGCTTGAGGATGCGAAGCAGGAAATGTCTGACGCGGTAGACAGCGTGGGTGACGCTGTCGAAAGCACAGGCGAGGCCATAGAGCAGAAAGCCCAAGAAGCACAATAAGAAGGGGCAAGGGTACTGCCCTGACTATCAAGGAGAGAAGCAATGAAGAAAGTAGCTGCCGCAGTGATGTTGATGGCGAGCGTAGGCCTGATGGCCGGTTGCCAGGAGAGCCCGGAAGACAAGATGGAGGACGCACGCGAGTCCATGTCTGATGCCGTAGACAGCATGCAGGAGGCCGCAGGTGATGTAGCCGACGCCACCGAGCAGAAAGCGCATGAAATGACCGGTAACGAGCCGACCGCCGGCGAGGTGCTGGAACAGAAGGTTGAAGCAGCCGGTGAGCAGGTTGAGCAAGCCTACGACGCGACCAGGGAAAACGTCGAGCAGGCGTACGACGCGACCAAGGACAATGTTGAGCAGGCGTACGATGCATCCGCCGACTACATTGAGGAAAAGGCAGACGCAGTTCAGGATGCGGCTACCGACTCCAAAAACGAGATGGAGAAAGCCATGGAGGAGTAACAACTCTGTGGTGCAGGCATGCCTCCCGGCATGCCTGCCTACCCCGCCCTCAGGCCAGCGCGGGCACCAGCAGAAGGCCCAGACAGCAGACAAAGCCTACGATCCAGACCAGACTGCGCAACGTCGCCTGATTCATGAGATACAGTGCACTGTAGACAATCCTGCAGGCAATAAAAAGCAGGCACAGCAGATTGGCAAGGCTGCCAGCGGTTCCCGTTACCTGTACTACCAGCACCCCTGCCGCAAACAGCGGAAACGCCTCAATCATATTCTGATGAGACGCCAGCGCACGTGCACCCCAGCCGGTCAATGCCGCCTGCTGAGCACGCGGATGCGCGTTGTCATACCCCTTGCCCGAACGCCCCTGCGCAATGGCAACCGGGACTTTGGTAAACACCAGCAGTAACGCTGCGACAAACAAACACCACAGAGGCACACTCATTCCGTTTTCTCCATTTGTGCGGACGGGGGTATCGGCGCCGGGCTGAACATCATGATATGCAGCACGTCCGAATGAAACTCACGGCGATACAGTACCACCACCACACCGGCAACGGTCAAAATGAAGAGCAGCGGATTGATGAACCAGGTAAGCGTTCCCAGAGCAAAGTAGTAGGAACGAAGACCAAGGTTGAATTCATTGCCTGCCATGGACAGCACCCGGGCCATGCGCTCGGCGTAGGCATTGCGCTCTGCCTCGGTGACATTCTTCTCGCCCAGCAGTGGCGCTGAGCCCAGCAGCACCGAGGCAAAGTTGTACTGGCGCATACCCCAGGAGAAGGTAAAAAACGCATAGACAAAGATCGCCGTCAGTACCAGAAGCTTGAGCTCGAATATCTCGCGCCCAACCTGGGCAACAAAGGGCAGTTCGTGCAACAGCACAACAGCCTTGTCTGACGCCCCGATAACAGTAATCAGACCCGCGAGTATCAGCAGGGTACTGGACGCGAAAAATGACGTGTTTCGCTCCAGATTACCAATCACGCTGGCATCAGCCATGCGTTGCTCACGCATCAGCAGACGGTTCATCCAGTCTCGACGATACAGGTGCAGCACAGTAGCCAGACACGCGGTGTCGCGGCCCTTGCGCAACGCATAGTAGGTGTAGCCAACCCAGCAGAGCAAAAACCAGCTGATCGCCAGCAGATTGATCCAAAGACTTCCCGCATCCGGAATCGACAGCATTACCTCTCCTCAGATACCACCGCTAATACCTGCAATAGAGCGGCATCACCGCCCCGCCTGTTGCTGATGCAGACTGCCGTGGCGCAGATACTCGACGAGTATAGCGGCCAACAGGGTTACAGCGACCGGCAACAACCAGCCAAGACTCTGATCCGACAGCGGCAATGCATCGATCCAGGCGCCCGCACTGCTGATCAGACCGGCCGCCTTCAAACCGTCAATCACACCAAACACCAAGGTGACCAGCATGACCGGGCGCATCAGATTCTGCGGACGCGCCATCCCTGCACACAGCAGACTCATGCAAACCAGCGCGATCGCCAGCGGGTACAGACCAACCAGCACAGGGATGGACACACTGATCAGGCTGTCCAGCCCCTGATTGGCAACCGCCATGCTGAACAGGCCAAACACCCAGACAACGGCCCGATAACTGAGCGGCAGCAAGCGACTGAAATACTCGCCGCAGGCTGTCAGCAAGCCAACGGCCGTTGTCAGGCACGCCAGAATAATTACCAGGGCCAACAGCGCACTGCCTGCAACACCAAAACGGTGCTGAACATAGGACGCCAGAATCTGCCCGCCATTGACGCCCTCACCGACCAGTGCGCCACTGGTCGCGCCCAGATAAAACAGAGCCAGATACACCATCGACAAGCCGGCAGCGGCAATAACGGCAGCCAGCACGGTATAACGGGTAATCAGACGCGTCTCGCTGACCTGGCGGTCACGAATCGCCGTGGTAATTACGATACCGAACACCAGAGCACCGAGCGTGTCCATGGTCAGATAGCCCTGCAAAAACCCCTGAATCAGTGGCGCAGAGCGATACTGCTCGGAGGGTGCGTGCATTTGACCAGCGGGAAAAAGGAGCGCGGCAACCCCCAGCATCAGCAAGCCCAGCAGCAGTACCGGAGTGATGTACTTACCGATGCGATCAACCAGTTGACCCGGCTTCAGAGCGAGAAAGATGACGACCGAGAAGTACACGATCGAATAGCCGAGCAAGGCCTGCCAACCATCCTGGACAAAAGGCACCACACCGATCTGATAGGAGACGACAGCAGTCCGCGGCGTAGCAAACAACGGCCCGATCGCGAGATACACGAGAACGCTCAGCAGCACACCGGCCACGCGCCCAAGGGGGCCGGTGAGCTGAGCCAGACCACCTCCAACCCGAGCCAGTGCAATCAGCGTCAACAGCGGCAGGCCAACAGCGGTAATCAGAAAACCAAAGGCCGTTGGCCAGATATTTTCGCCGGCAGCGAGGCCCGCACCGGGCGGAAAGATTACGTTGCCCGCACCGAGAAACAGTGCAAAGGTCATGAAGCCGAGGGCGAGTACATCAATGGGTGTAAGTTGTTTGGTCATAGATTTGAGTTTGACTGTTCGTTGTACGAGTGACTGATCCCTGTACCCTCGAATCTGAATTTAAGCCCAGGACGCTACCGACAACCGTCGGCAGACCAGATAGTCGTGGGAATCCGAAACCGGTCAAAAACCAGGTCCCGTATGTTTTTGGCGGCGAATTCTACCCTGTTCTGCACTACTGCATCGAACAAACCTGCCGGGCGGTAATCGCTGGCCTCGCAACCATCCAGCGTCTGAGCCGGGCCGAGCGTACCGCCGATCTGCCAGCCGCCCTGCTCGTCTTCAAACCAGATTCGGCCAAAGGGTGGCTGCTCTGTGAACTCGCGTCCCAGTACAACAAAAGCGGACTGGCCGGTGACCTCCAGTTGCAAGGCCCAAATCAGACACGCGTTGTTATCAGCTACCTGAGCACTGCAGCCGGCCAGCAGCGGTTCATCACCCAACCTTTCCAGCAGCGCAGAAGGTACAGTGCTCGTACGGGGGAACACCGGTAGCGAAGCAACCTGCTCATGCAACCGGCTGCGATTTTCGCGCATGCGCCCAAGCATCTGCAGAGCCATGGCCGAGCGGCGCGCCGCCCCGCTATCGCTCTCACTCGCCTCGCGGGCAAGCGACGTCAGCGCCGCCACACCGTAGTTGCCACCTTGCCAGGCCAGAAAGTTGACCAACGCCTGATCGTCTCCGCCCGACACATCCAGTCGCGCCACCTGACTGTTTACGCTCAAACGTCTTGGATCAAGCGGGCCTCCGAGTAGCAACAGTATCGCGAGCACCGTGACTACCGCAGCAACAACATTGGTCGCGGGCATCAGCGAGCCTGGATAACGGCCGCGCAGCGCGACAAGTGCATCCAGTACGTAACCGCCCACAAGCAACCCGACAATCAACGTAACCACCATTGCCCAGACACGCTCCGGCGTCAGACCGTACTGACTGATACGCAAACTGAGCGAATAACCGGCCACTGCCACCATCGGCAGCAACACCAGCTTGCCCAGCGCCGTTAACGCGCGCATCGCGCGCCCTCCAGCCACCGGCTCGGCGCCGCCTCGCGACGCCAGGTTGAGCAGTAGCAGGCTGAGCACCACAAACCACAGCAACAGACTGGCAGCACGACCGGTGGAGAGCAGTCGCTCGATGCCCTGTACGCCCCAGCTGCCGACGAACCCGATCCCCAGCAGCGCAGCCAAGGGATACAACCAACCGCAAAGCTGCCTCGCACGCAGATAAATAAAGTCGGCTACCCGATTTATGCGAACAACTACCGACACTGCGTGGGCGAACACCAGCGTACTCAGAGGTATTGAAAACCACGCTTGCTCAATCAGATCCGCGAGAAAGGTCAACGCCACCAGCTTGAACAATCCGGCAGCAGACGCCAGGACGCCCCAGAACAGCGCAAGAACCAGCGCAGCCTGCGCAAGAATCAGCGCGTTACGCAGTAAGGCGTCAACCCAACGAGCGTAATCTACTCGCCAGCGATCACGCGATATGAGTGCCAGTGCGGGAACCAGCAGGAACGCCGCCACAAAAAAGATCAAGGCAGGCCCAAGGTAGTCCCCTACCTGCGACGGCGACCAACCGGCAGCAGTCTCGGCATGTCGACGCAAGCTGCCGGTCGTAAGGCCCTGATGCAGACCAACCAGTGCGGCAGCCAGCGCTACGCCAATACTCAGCAGCCAGCGCCGCACCGCAATCGCCTCACTGGCGCAGTAAAAACTCAGCGGCAGAAAGACCATTACCATGAACAGCGGGATATAGGCGGCAGCATGGGTTGCCGGCCAGACATGCAACTCGGCCGACTGGTATAACCCGTATGCGAGCATGGCCTGCAGCGCCCCTGCCATAAGATGCAGAACGCTAATCCGGTCAAATACCTTCATGTGACTCATATCCTGCGACCCATGTGCCCCGGCACACAGCGATGTGGGAAAGCATGGCAGATAAAACAAAACCCCGCCGAAGCGGGGTTCTGTCACTACCGTTGACCAATGAAAATTACTTCATGGTCCAGCCAGTCAGTTCAGCCAGCGCTGCGCCGATGTCGGCCAGCGAGCGAACAGTTTTCACGCCAGCGTCTTCCAGAGCAGCAAACTTCTCGTCTGCAGTACCCTTGCCGCCGGAGATGATCGCACCAGCGTGACCCATACGCTTGCCTGCCGGAGCAGTAACACCAGCGATGTAGGATACAACCGGCTTGGTGACGTTGGCCTTGATGAACGCAGCCGCTTCTTCTTCAGCGCTACCGCCGATCTCACCGATCATGACGATCGCTTCGGTCTTCGGATCTTCCTGGAACATCTTCAGGATGTCGATGAAGTTGGAGCCCGGGATCGGGTCGCCACCGATACCGACGCAAGTGGACTGACCGAAGCCGGCGTCAGTAGTCTGCTTGACCGCTTCATAGGTCAGGGTACCGGAACGGGAAACGATACCGACTTTGCCCGGCAGGTGGATGTGACCCGGCATGATACCGATCTTGCACTCGCCGGGGGTGATGACACCCGGGCAGTTCGGGCCGATCAGGCGCACGCCCAGCTCGTCACACTTGACCTTGGCGTCCAGCATGTCGAGAGTCGGGATGCCTTCGGTGATGCAGACAATCAGCTTGATGCCGCTGTTGGCCGCTTCAAGGATGGAGTCCTTGCAGAACGGAGCCGGAACGTAGATCACGCTGGCTTCGGCGCCAGTTGCCTCAACAGCTTCAGCAACGGTGTTGAACACCGGTAGGCCCAGGTGAGTAGTGCCACCTTTGCCCGGAGTAACGCCACCAACCATCTTGGTGCCGTAGGCAATCGCCTGCTCGGAGTGGAAAGTACCCTGCGAGCCGGTGAAGCCCTGGCAGATGACCTTGGTGTCTTTGTTGATCAGGATGCTCATTATTTACCCTCCGCGGCCTTGACGACTTGCTGGGCAGCGTCGGTCAGACTGGTTGCAGCGATGATGTTCAGGCCACTCTCGGCCAATACCTTGGCGCCGAGATCGGCGTTGTTGCCTTCCAGACGAACAACAACCGGTACCTTGACGCCTACTTCTTTAACGGCGCCGATGATGCCTTCAGCAATCATGTCGCAGCGTACGATACCGCCGAAGATGTTAACCAGAACCGCTTGTACGTTGGAGTCGGACAGGATGATCTTGAACGCTTCGGTAACGCGCTCTTTGGTCGCGCCGCCGCCCACGTCCAGGAAGTTGGCAGGCTTGCCGCCGTGCAGGTTGACGATGTCCATGGTACCCATGGCCAGACCGGCGCCGTTGACCATGCAGCCGATGTTGCCTTCCAGAGCAACGTAGTTCAGTTCGAACTTGGCAGCGTGGGCTTCACGCGGATCGTCCTGGGACGGATCGTGCATGGCGCGCAGCTTGGGCTGACGGTACATGGCGTTGCCGTCGATGTTGATCTTGGCGTCCAGGCAATGCAGGTTGCCGTCTTCCTTGATCACCAGCGGATTGATTTCCAGCAGCGCCAGGTCGTAGTCGGCGAACAGCTTGCCAAGGCCTACGAAAATGTTGGTGAACTGCTTGATCTGGTCGCCTTCGAGGCCCAGCTTGAATGCCAGCTCACGGCCCTGATAGGGCTGCGGGCCAACCAGCGGGTCGATGGTAGCTTTCAGGATCTTCTCAGGCGTCTCTTCCGCAACCTTCTCGATCTCGACACCACCTTCGGTGGAGGCCATGAAGACGATACGGCGAGTGGAACGATCAACTACCGCGCCCAGGTACAGTTCCTTGGCGATGTCGGTGCAGGACTCAACCAGAATCTTGCTGACCGGCTGACCATTGGCATCAGTCTGGTAAGTAACCAGACGCTGACCCAGCCACTTCTCGGCGAAGGCTTTTGCATCTTCCTTGCTCTTGACCAGCTTTACACCGCCGGCTTTACCGCGGCCACCAGCGTGAACCTGAGCCTTGACGACCCACATATCGCCGCCAATCTTGTCACAGGCTTCAGCCGCTTCTTCCGGAGTGTCGACAGCAAAACCCTTGGATACTGGAAGGCCGTATTCAGCGAACAGCTGCTTCCCCTGATATTCGTGAAGATTCATGCTTTTCTACCGTTTTGATCGTGTAGGAATTACGTTTTATAGCCACTGTCCTAGGGGACCGTAACCACCAATGCCGTTCTGCCGGAGACCTGCTGACCCGCACATGTCTCATCCTTTACATGCCCTGCTGCCTGCACTCGCCCTTTTCGACGGGCTCGTGACGGGCAAACCGGCATCCGGCAACACGGCTGACCACCCTATCGTGGCCTGGCCGATTGCTCGGCCAAAGTTGTCCTTTAAGCTGCGCTGTTGACCCGACTGTCGCACTGCGACCGCCGGGTCAGCGCGCTATATTAACGCTTCTTGCGGTTGGCGACATGAATTGCGTGGCCATTTACCGCCAGTGCCGCTTCATGCAGCGCCTCGGACAGCGTCGGGTGCGAGAAGACCATCATGCCCAGATCTTCTGCGCTGGTACCGAATTCCATCGCGATGGCGCCCTGCTGAACGAGTTCGGCAGCGCTAGGGCCAATAACGTGAACACCCAATACGCGGTCTGTCTTGGCATCGGCAATCATCTTGACGAAGCCGCCGGTGTCGTTGGCAGCAACCGCACGGCCACTGGCAGCGAACGGGAATACGCCGACGTTGAACTCGACGCCTTCAGCCTTGAGCTGCTTCTCGTTCTTGCCGACCCATGCGATTTCCGGGTGGGTGTAAATAACAGACGGGATCAGGTCGTAGTTCATCGCGGCCTTGTGCCCGGCGATGCGCTCGGCAACCATTACGCCCTCTTCCGACGACTTGTGGGCCAGCATCGGGCCGCGAACCATGTCACCGACGGCGTATACGCCCGGCACGCTGGTGGCGCAGTAGTCATCAACATACACCATGCCACGCTCGTCCAGATCGACACCACAATCGGAGGCCAGCAGGTTTTCGGTGTAAGGACGGCGGCCAACGGCCACAATCAGCTTGTCAAAGGTCAGCTGCTGCTCGCCTTCGCTGTCGGTAAACGACACGGTGACCTGCTTGCGCTTGATCTCGGTACCGGTAACGCGCGCGCCGAGGCGAACCTGCAGACCCTGCTTGGTGAAGGTCTTCAGGGCTTCCTTGGCAACCTGCTCATCGGCCAGGCTCAGGAAGGAATCCAGTGCTTCGAATACGACCACTTCAGCGCCCAGACGGCGCCATACCGAACCCAGTTCCAGACCGATCACACCGGCGCCGATAACGCCCAGTTTTTTCGGTACAGAGGTGAAGTCCAGAGCACCGGTGGAATCGACGATAATATCGTCGGTCAGCGGTGCCGGCGGAATGTTGATCGGCACGGAGCCGGAGGCCAGAATCACGTTCTCAGCATCCAGTACAGTCACGGTACCATCGGGGGCGGTGACTTCAACCTTCTTGCCGGCCAGCAGCTTGCCGTGACCTTCAATGCTGGTGACACCGTTGGCCTTGAACAGGGTCGCAACGCCACCGCTGAACTGCTTGACGATCTTGTCCTTGCGCTCGACCATCGCCGGAACATCCATGCTGATGCCCTTGACGTCGATGCCGTGGACCTTGTAGCCCTCTTTGGCTTCGTAGTACTTCCAGCTGCTGTCCAGCAGTGCCTTGGACGGGATACAGCCAACATTCAGGCATGTGCCACCAAGGGCGTTCTTGCCGTCCTTGCCGACGTATTTCTCGATACAGGCGGTCTTCAGACCCAGCTGCGCGGCACGGATGGCGGCAACGTAGCCGCCAGGGCCCGCGCCAATGACTACCACATCGTATTTCTGACTCATGAGCAAATCCTCTGTTGGCAGCAGAACTCAAAACGGAGCCCGGCACTGGGTGCCGGGCGAGTAATCTGCTGCTAAAAACCCGTAGTACCGATCAAACGTCCAGCAGCAGACGAGCCGGGTCTTCCAGCAGGTCCTTGATGGCAACCAGGAAGCTCACCGCTTCCTTGCCGTCGATCAGGCGGTGGTCGTAGGACAGTGCCAGATACATCATCGGCAGGATGACAACCTGACCGTTGACCGCCATCGGCCGCTCCTGGATCTTGTGCATGCCCAGAATAGCTGCCTGCGGCGGGTTGACGATCGGAGTGGATACCAGCGAACCGAATACACCACCGTTGGAGATAGTGAAGGTGCCGCCGGTCATCTCTTCCATGGTCAGCTTGCCGTCGCGAGCCTTGCGGCCGTAATCGGCGATGGTGCCTTCGATGTCTGCCAGGCCCATGTGCTCGGTGTTGCGCAGAATCGGCACAACAAGACCGCGGTCACTGGATACGGCAACGCCAATATCCTGATAGCCGTGGTAGACAATGTCGTTGCCGTCAATGGAGGCGTTGACCGCCGGGAAGCGCTTGAGTGCTTCGGTAGCCGCCTTGACGAAGAAGGACATGAAGCCCAGACGCACGCCGTTGTGCTTCTTCTCGAACAGGTCCTTGTACTTGCTGCGCAGGTCCATGACCGGCTTCATGTTGACCTCGTTGAAGGTAGTCAGCATGGCCATGTTGGACTGGGCATCAACCAGACGCTCGGCGATACGCGCACGCAGGCGGGTCATCGGCACGCGTTTCTCGGTCCGATCGCCTTCAGGCAGCGCAACAGCGGCAGCCGGCGCTGCCGGTGCAGCAGGCTTGGCAGCCGGAGCGTTCTTCTTCGCCTCAACAGCGTTCAGCACGTCTTCCTTGGTGACGCGACCGCCCTTGCCGGTACCGGATATCTCGGACGCGACCAGACCGTTTTCCTCAGCCAGCTTGCGGGCAGCCGGCGACAGCATCGGCTCCTCACCAGTTGTTTCGGCAGCAGCCGGTGCCGCCTCGGCCTTGGCCTCAGCCGGCTTGGCAGCCGGCGCTGCAGCAGCCTCACCGTCTTTCAGCACGCCCAGGACTTCGCCACTCAGTACGGTGTCGCCTTCGGCCTTGGCAATGTCGCCCATGACGCCGTCAGCTTCCGCCAGCACTTCCATAACGACCTTGTCGGTCTCGATATCTACCAGCAGCTCATCGCGTTTTACCGCATCACCCGGTTGCTTGTGCCACGTGGCAACAGTGCCGTCAGCCACCGATTCCGGAAAAGTTGGGGCTTTGATTTCAATAGCCATTGTCGATCCTTATTAATCTCTGTTGTCTGACGTAGCTCAGACGGTAAAGGCGTCTTGCAGGAGCTTTTCCTGCTGTTCAGCGTGCATGGAAGGATGGCCGCAGGCCGGCGCGGCAGAAGCCTCACGTCCAGCGTAGTCCAGATACAGATTCTTGGTCTTGTGCTGAGACAGTACGCGACGCATGTGATGCTGGCTGCAGTACCAGGCGCCCTGGTTCATCGGCTCTTCCTGACACCAGACAACCTTCTTCAGGTTCTTGTAGGGTGCCAGCACATCGGCCAGATCGTCCTCAGGGAACGGATACAGCTGTTCGATACGAATAACCGCAACGTTGTCCAGCTCCTCATTGCGACGCTTTTCCAGCAGGTCATAGTAGACCTTGCCGCTACACATAACGACGCGATCAACCTTCTTCGGATCGATGGCATCGATCTCCGGAATCACGGTCTGGAAGGAGCCTTCGGCCAGTTCTTCCAGAGTCGAGGTCGCCAGCTTGTGGCGCAGCAGCGACTTGGGAGTCAGGGCAATCAGCGGCTTGCGCAGCGGACGAATCACCTGGCGGCGCAGCATGTGGTAGACCTGAGCCGGAGTAGACGGCACGCACACCTGAATGTTGTGCTCGGCACACAGTTGCAGGAAGCGCTCGAGACGGGCGGACGAGTGCTCCGGACCCTGCCCTTCGTAGCCGTGCGGCAGCAGCATGGTCAGACCACACAGACGTCCCCACTTGTGCTCGCCGCTGGTGATGAACTGGTCGACGACCACCTGGGCACCATTGAAGAAGTCACCGAACTGGGCTTCCCAGATAACCAGCGCATTGGGCGTGGTTGTTGCGTAACCGTATTCAAACGCCAGTACGGCCTCCTCCGACAGGAAGGAGTCGTAGATATCGAAACGCGGCTGGTTGTCGCTCAGCTTGCGCAGCGGAACATAGGCACGGCCATCGTTTTGACTGTGCAGCACAGCGTGACGGTGCGAGAAGGTGCCGCGACCCACGTCCTGGCCAGTGATGCGCACAGGATGCCCTTCGTGCAGCAACGTGGCGTAAGCCATGGTTTCGGCGAAGCCCCAGTTCAGCGCCAGAGCACCGGCAGCCATCTTGCGACGGTCTTCGATGATCTTGCCAACCTGACGCTGCAGCACCAGGCCGTCCGGCAGATCGGTCAAGCGGTTGGCCAGCTCCTGCAGGGTCTTCAGGTCAAAACTGGTGTCGTGACGCGCAGTCCACTTGTGATTCAGGTACGGCGTCCAGTCAACGAACGAACTGCTGTCCGGCTCCTTGACCAGGCTCTTGACCACGTGGTCACCGTTATCCAGCGCGTTGCGGTACTCCTCGAAGTAATCCTGAACGTCTTCCTTGCTCAGCACGCCTTCGGCAACCAGGCGCTCCGCGTAGATTTCGCGGGTTGTCGGGTGCTTGGTGATGACTTCATACATCAGCGGCTGGGTACCGGAGGGCTCGTCGGCTTCGTTGTGGCCGCGACGGCGGTAGCAGACCATATCGATGACGACGTCACGCTTGAACTGCATGCGGTAGTCAACGGCCAGCTGGGTTACAAACAGAACCGCTTCCGGATCATCGCCATTGACGTGGAAGATCGGCGCCTGAATCATCTTGGCAACGTCGGTGCAGTACTCGGTGGAACGCGCATCGTCCTGACGGCTGGTGGTGAAGCCAACCTGGTTGTTGATGACGATGTGGATGGTGCCACCAGTCTTGTAGGCTCGGGTCTGGGACATCTGGAATGTCTCCATGACCACACCCTGACCGGCAAAGGCTGCATCACCGTGAATGCTGATCGGCAGCACCTTGTCGCCAGTCACGTCGAGGCGACGGTCCTGACGGGCGCGTACGGACCCCTCGACCACCGGAGAAACAATCTCCAGGTGAGACGGGTTGAAGGCCAGCGCCAAATGGACTTCGCCACCGGAGGTCATGACGTTGGACGAGAAGCCCTGGTGGTACTTGACGTCACCGGAGCCCATGTCGACCTTCTTCTTGCCTTCGAACTCGTCGAACAGGTCGCGGGGGTTCTTGCCGAGGGTGTTGACCAGCACGTTCAATCGGCCGCGGTGTGCCATGCCGAGCACAACTTCCTGGGTGCCGTAGGAGCCTGCACGCTGAATGATTTCATCCAGCATGGGAATGAGGCTCTCACCCCCTTCCACACCAAAACGCTTGGTACCCGGATACTTGGTACCCAGATACTTCTCCAGACCTTCAGCAGCAGTCAGACGCTCGAGCAGGTGACGCTTGGTATCAGCGCCCAGCTGGGGCTTGCCGCGCACGCTTTCGATACGCTGCTGGAACCAGCGGCGCTGGGTGGAATCCACGATGTGCATGTACTCGGCCCCGAAGGTCGAGCAATAGGTCGATTTCAGCGCATCCAGAATTTCACGCAGGGTCGCCTCATCCTTGCCGATCTGCAGCTCACCGGTGCGGAACACCGTGTCCAGATCAGCATTGGTCAGGCCGTAATCGGCCAGAGTCAGGTCGGCGATTTCTTCGCGCTTCCAAAGGCCCAGGGGATCAAGAGTGGAAGCCTGATGGCCACGCATCCGGAAAGCCTGGATCAGACGCAGAACATCGATCTGCTTTTTCTCGTGCTCGCTACTGACTGCGCCGCCGCTGACAGCCTGCGGACGACGATTGCTCTTGGCGAGCTGAAGGAAGTGGTCGCGAATTGCGGAGTGGGGAACGTCCGAACCGGCGTGACCGTTTACCTGGGGCAGCTTTTGGAAATAGCTTCGCCACTCTTCGGAAACACTGTTCGGATCTTGCAGGTAGAGCTCATAAAGCTCTTCAACATAGGACGCATTCCCACCGTCAAGGTGAGAGGTGCTCCACAGCTGCTGCATTACGCTGTCTGGCATGCTTGGTCACCCTCTATAAGGGGACACCACCTGGCGCTAAGACCATTAATTGGCGAGTCATTCAATGACTCAGCCATCCGCGCGAAACTGCTGGCGTTGACTAGTGGCAGTGTCGCTGCCTCCAATCCTGCCGCCACCTATCCCGTTTAACGGAAAATTGCCGGCCCCGACAGATAGTTCGGGTGTTACCCGAGTGCCCCTGCTGGTTTAGGTACATACAAACCGCTGCTTTTTGGGCTGCGGTTCGTTAAAAAACTGACCGGCTCCCTATGGCAGGAGCCGGTACAGGCCAACTTAATGCAATTTAAGCCGATCAGGTACCGCTTTGCAGCAGCATGTTGCGGATGTGACCAATGGCACGGGTCGGGTTGAGACCCTTCGGGCACACATTCACGCAGTTCATGATGCCGCGGCAGCGGAATACACTGAACGGATCATCCAGGGAAGCCAGACGCTCGTCGGTCTTTTCATCGCGACTATCCGCCAGGAAGCGGTAAGCCTGCAGCAGACCAGCCGGGCCGATAAACTTGTCCGGGTTCCACCAGAAGGAAGGACAGGAAGTCGAACAGCAAGCACAGAGAATACACTCGTACAGGCCATCCAGTTTTTCCCGCTCTTCGGGTGACTGCAGGCGCTCGATAGCGGGCGCCGGCGTGTCGTTTTGCAGATACGGCTGCACTTTTTCGTACTGCTTGTAGAAGATGCTCATATCTACAACCAAGTCACGAATTACCGGCAAACCAGGCAACGGACGCAGAACAAGCTTGTTGTTCTTGACCACGGAAGACAGCGGAGTGATACACGCCAGGCCGTTTTTGCCGTTGATATTCATGCCATCAGAGCCGCACACACCTTCACGACAGGAACGGCGGTAGGAAAAACCTACATCCTGTTCCTTGATCAGGGCCAGTACGTCAAGAACCATGATGTCCTTGCCGCCGGTATCAACCTGAAAATCCTGCATGTGAGGAGCGTTGTCGCTCTCGGGGTTGTAACGATAAACACTAACTTGCAACATATCGATCACCCTTAGTAAGTACGCACTTTAGGCTCAAATGCCGGAACAGTCTTGGGCGCGAAGTTAACCGCACGCTTGTTCAGCTGCTTGGTTTCAGGCATGTACAGGCTGTGGCACAGCCAGTTCACGTCATCGCGCTCCTCGAAGTCTTCACGCGCATGGGCACCGCGGCTTTCCTTGCGGGCTTCAGCTGCGATCGCAGTGGCTTCGGCCACTTCCAGCAGGTTCTGCAGTTCCAGCGCTTCAATACGTGCGGTGTTGAATGCCTGGCTCTTGTCTTCGATCTTGACGTTGGCGATGCGCTCACGCAGATCGGCCAGCTGGGCAATACCCTTCTGCATGTATTCGCCAGTACGGAATACACCGAAGTAGTTCTGCATGCAGTTCTGCAGTTCCTTACGCAGCGGAGCAACATCTTCGCCGGTATTACGCTCGTTCAGACCGGACAGGCGCGCCAGGGAGGCGTCGATGTCGGACTCAGAGGCACCACGGTGCTCGATACCTTCCTTCAGCGCAGACTCCAGGTGCAGACCGGCAGCACGACCGAAGACCACCAGGTCCAGCAGCGAGTTGCCGCCCAGACGGTTGGCGCCGTGTACGGATACGCAGGCCACTTCACCAACAGCGAACAGACCTTCAACAATCTTGTCGTTGCCGTTGGCATCCTGGGTAATCGCCTGACCATGAATATTGGTAGCGATACCACCCATCATGTAGTGACAGGTCGGAACAACCGGGATCGGCGCAGTGACCGGATCAACGTGGGCGAAGGTCTTGGACAGTTCGCAGATACCGGGCAGACGGCTGTGCAGCACTTCCTCGCCCAGGTGATCCAGCTTGAGCATGACGTGGTCGCCATCCGGACCACAGCCGTTACCGGCCAGAATTTCCTTGACCATGGAGCGCGCAACCACGTCGCGGCCAGCCAGGTCTTTCGCGTTCGGAGCATAACGCTCCATGAAACGCTCACCGTGCTTGTTGATCAGGTAGCCACCTTCACCACGGCAACCCTCGGTAACCAGGGTACCGGCACCGGCGATACCGGTCGGGTGGAACTGCCACATTTCGATGTCCTGCACCGGCACGCCAGCACGCAGAGCCATGCCAACGCCGTCGCCAGTATTGATCAGGGCGTTGGTGGTAGAGGCATAGATGCGACCTGCACCGCCAGTCGCCAGCACGGTAGCCTTGGCACGGATATAGACGGTTTCGCCGGTTTCAATGCAGATGGCGATAACACCAACGACAGCACCGTCCTGGTTCTTGACCAGATCCACGGCATACCACTCGTTCAGGAACGAGGTGTTGTGCTTGACGTTGTTCTGATACAGGGTGTGCAGCAGTGCGTGACCGGTACGGTCGGCTGCAGCACAGGTACGGGCAGCCTGAGTCGGGTTATCGGGACCCTTGGACTGACCACCGAACGGACGCTGATAGATGCGCCCGGTTTCGGTACGGGAGAACGGCAGACCCATGTGCTCAAGCTCGAAGACCGCTTCCGGGCCAACGGAACACATGTACTCGATTGCGTCCTGGTCACCGATGTAGTCGGAGCCCTTGACGGTGTCGTACATGTGCCAGCGCCAATCGTCATTCGGATCGGCAGAGGCGATGGCGCAGGTGATGCCACCCTGGGCCGAAACGGTGTGCGAGCGAGTCGGGAATACCTTGGTTACAACAGCGGTCTTGTGACCACCCTGAGCCAGCTGCAGTGCAGCGCGCATGCCGGCACCACCACCACCCACGATGATGGCATCAAAAGTCAGTGTGCGAATGTTAGACATTTAGTTACCCCAGAGAATCTGCACGCCCCAGACGAAAATCACGAACATGACCAGACCGCAGACCGCCTGGAACAGGAAGCGGACAACGGTGGCAGATTTGCCAAGGGCCATGGGAGTCAGGTAGTCGGTCGAGATGGTCCACATCCCAACCCACGCATGCACACTCAGCGAAACCAGTGTCAGCAGGCTGAAGATGCGCATCCAGCTCTGGGAAAACAGACCATGCCAATCAGCAAAGGTCAGCCCCGGATTGCAAATCAGGTAGCCAAGCAAAAACAGCACATAAGCAGCCAGCACTACAGCGGAGACGCGCTGCGCCATCCAGTCATAGAGACCGCTGCGAGACAGGTTGGTGACATTCGTTACCATATCCACACCCCCAGAAGAACAATCACGATGGCAGAAACCACGATTACTACCTGCGAACCAAGCTTGCCGCTTTCCAGCCCTTCACCAATCCCCGCATCCATTACCAGATGACGCACACCGGCAATGAGGTGGTAGAGAAGCGCGGACAGAACGCCCCAGATGACCAGCTTGGCCAGTGGGTTCTGCAGGCAGCTCTTGATCTGCTCAAAGCCGCTCTCGGAGGTGAGAGAGGTGTCGAGCATCCAGAGAAGCCCAGCGATGGCGACAAACAGGATCACGCCAGAAATGCGATGCAGAATTGACGTGTATGCGGTTACAGGAAGCTTGATAGTCCTGAGGTCGAGGTTGACGGGTCGTTTGCTATTCACGGCTATATTCACACTCAGGGCCCTGTGGACAGGGCTGGATTATAGGAAGATGCACTGTGACACCTTTAATGACCCGCCCCAGCAGCCTCTGGCGAAGCCCTGCGGGTCACTTTGCCGGTCAAGGAGTATAGTGACTTAGACCGTTGATTACAACGGAACAACCGGCGGGAAACGCTCTGTTTCCGCGGTGCCAAGTCTAGCCAGGCGACAATAAAAGCTTGCAATTAAACCTTTTAATTGCCCTCATTTCCTTTCACTATCCGCACAATTGACAAACCGATTTATCACCTTATAGTGATGCGGGCCCTGCGTGGGGGGTCACCTTTTCGATACAGCAAAACAGGAGGCCATCAATGGCTGACAAAAAGGCGCAGTTGATCATCGAGGGCGCGGCCCCCATCGAGCTGCCAGTCTATTCCGGGACCATGGGCCCCGACGTTGTGGACGTACGCGGCTTGACCGCCCAAGGCGTATTCACCTTCGACCCTGGCTTTATGGCCACCTCGTCCTGTGAATCCAAGATCACCTACATCGACGGTGACAACGGTGTGCTCCTGCACCGCGGCTATCCGATCGATCAGTTGGCCGAGAAATCCGACTTCCTGGAAACCTGCTTCCTGCTGCTCAAGGGCGAACTGCCCAGCGCAGAAGAGAAGACCAAGTTCGACAACACCATCAAGAACCACACGATGGTTCACGAGCAGCTAAAGAACTTCTTCAACGGCTTCCGTCGCGACGCGCACCCGATGGCCATCATGTGTGGCGTTGTCGGCGCCCTCTCCGCCTTCTACCACGACTCGCTGGATATCAACGATCCGCATCATCGCGAAATTTCCGCGATTCGCCTGATCGCCAAGATGCCGACTCTGGCCGCGATGGTCTACAAGTACTCCATGGGCCAGCCCATGATGTACCCGCGCAACGACCTGAGCTACTCCGAAAACTTCCTGCACATGATGTTCAACACACCCTGTGAAGAGAAGAAGATCAGCCCGGTACTGGCCAAGGCAATGGATCGTATCTTTGTCCTGCACGCCGACCACGAGCAGAACGCATCCACCTCCACCGTCCGCCTGGCCGGCTCTACCGGCGCCAACCCGTTCGCCTGTATCGCATCAGGCATTGCCGCCCTGTGGGGGCCGGCTCACGGTGGTGCCAACGAAGGCGTCCTGCGTATGCTGGACGAGATCGGTGACGTATCAAACATCGAGAAATTCGTTGCCAAGGCAAAGGACAAGGACGATCCGTTCAAGCTGATGGGCTTCGGCCACCGCGTTTACAAGAACTTCGACCCGCGCGCCAAGGTCATGAAGCAGACCTGCGACGAAGTGCTCGCCGAACTGGGCATCAACGACCCGCAGCTGGAACTGGCCATGAAACTGGAGCAGATTGCCCTCAGCGACCCCTATTTCAAAGAGCGCAACCTGTACCCGAACGTCGACTTCTACTCAGGCATCATCCTGAAGGCAATCGGCATTCCGACCGAAATGTTCACCGTTATCTTTGCCACTGGCCGTACTCCGGGCTGGATTGCGCACTGGAACGAGATGATCAGCGGTCCGTACAAGATTGGCCGTCCGCGCCAGCTGTACACCGGCCCAACCCAGCGCGACTACCCTTCCAAGTAATTGCGCCGAGAGTGAAAAAATCCCCGCCATGTGCGGGGATTTTTTTTGCACGCATCAAACTGTTCAGCTCACATGGCACCTGACTGTATGGCTTGCCCGGCGGGCTTTCGTGATTGGATAGACCGCTACCCAAACACACGAGATACCTGCCAATGCCCCTGAGTGACCTGCTCCGCGCGCTCGCCGTGATCCTGTTGTGGGGCCTTAACTTCGTTGTTATCAAGCTAGGGCTCGACAGCCTGCCGCCGATGCTACTTGGCGCCATGCGCTTCACGCTTGCAGCCATTCCGGCCGTATTTTTCATACCCCGACCACGCATCCCCCTGCGCTGGCTAATAGCCTACGGGATGACCATTTCCTTCGGGCAGTTCGCATTCCTGTTCAGCGCCATGACCAGCGGCATGCCGGCAGGCATGGCCTCTCTGGTGCTGCAGTCGCAAGCATTTTTCACCCTGATGCTGGCAGCAGCGCTACTAGGCGAAAAGGCCCGCATCCACAACCTGGCCGGCCTTCTGGTCGCCGCGACCGGGCTGCTGCTGATCGGCCTGCAAAGCGGCTCGAGCATGACAACGCTGGGCCTGATCCTGACGCTGTGTGCAGCCCTGATGTGGGCCTGCGGCAACATCATTACCAAGCAGGTTGGACAGGTTAACCTGACCAGTCTGGTGGTATGGGGCAGCCTTATCCCGCCAATACCGTTCATGGCAATGTCATTCTGGCTCGAAGGTCCGCGACAGATTCACCAGGCGTTGTCAGAGGTCAGCGGGACCGCCATTTTTGCCCTGTTTTATCTGGCATTCGGAGCCACGCTGATTGGCTACGGCCTCTGGAGCCGACTGCTGTCCCGTTACCCGGCGGGCCGGGTTGCGCCCTTCTCGATGCTCGTTCCGGTGGTAGGCCTCAGCTCATCAAGCCTTATTCTCGGCGAAAAGCTCAATGAGATGCAGATTCTGGGCGCGCTACTGATCATGCTGGGACTCGCAGTGAACGTATTCGGTGGCGCTCTACGTCGTCGCGGCAGAGCCTGCAGCAAGGCTAGGCTGCGCCTGTCTCGGACTCCAGCCAACCAATAATCCGCAGAGCGTCAGCCCGCGTGCTGCCGCAAACACTTTCTTCCGGCAAGAATCCCGCACAGACCGCAGGGCGCTCAGGCGAGCCGAAGATCGCACAGCGCATATCAGACAGCAGCTGCACACAGGGCACGCCAGCGGGCTTGCCGCCAGGCATGCCGGGAATCGGCGAGGTAATGGACGGCGCCGTACAACAGGCGCCGCACTCTGCACGACAGTCCATCAATCACCCTTCTGCAGACGGGCGATCAGACTGGATGTATCCCAGCGCCCGCCGCCCATCGCCTGGACATCAGCATAGAACTGGTCAACCAGCGCCGTAACCGGCAGCTGCGCACCGTTGCGCCGGGCCTCATCCAGCACGATGGCGAAGTCCTTGCGCATCCAGTCAACCGCAAAGCCGAAATCAAATTCGCCATCAAGCATGGTTCGGTAGCGATTCTCCATCTGCCAGGACTGCGCAGCGCCCTTGCTGATCACCGACACCACGGCATCGCCATCCAGCCCGGCACGCTGAGCGAAATGCATTGCTTCGGCCAACCCCTGGAGCAAGCCACCGATGCATATCTGGTTCACCATCTTGGTCAACTGACCACTGCCCGCCTCACCCATATGCCGGAGCATCTTCGAATAACAATGCAGAATCGGTCTCGCCAGGTCGAATACCGATTCATCACCACCAGCCATGATCGTCAGCTGCCCCTTCTCCGCCCCCGCCTGGCCACCGGAAACAGGCGCATCCAGAAAGCCTACACCGAGTTGCGCAGCGGCCTGCGCCAGCTCGCGGGCCACGCCGGCCGATGCCGTGGTGTGATCCACTACCACCTGCCCCTTGTGCGAGCCGGCAAATACACCCAGCTCGCCACACACAACAGCTCGCAGATCATCATCGTTGCCAACGCACAGCAGCACAAAATCCTGCCCTCGCGCGGCAGAGGCAGGCGTGTCGGCAAAACGGCCACCATACTCCTGCACCCAGCGCGCCGCCTTCTCGGCAGTACGGTTATAAACCGTAACCTGATGCCCCGCGCGCTGCAGATGCCCCGCCATGGGGTAGCCCATGACACCCAGACCGATAAATGCAACATTTGCCATAGCACACCTCTTTGTTGTCAGACGCCAACGACCGCCCAGCCCTACAGTCGAACCTGCATAACCCCAATTGCCCGCCAGATCAGCCCTCGGCATAATGAGCGCCCTTTCATCTGCAGGAGTATTGCGCGTGTTCCAGGTAAATCAGTATTTCGATGGTCAGGTTGCCTCTATCGCCTTCAAGCAACCCGAAGGCGCAGCCACTGTCGGCGTAATGGCTCCAGGCGAGTACGAGTTCGGCACCACCCAACTGGAAATCATGCACGTCATCAACGGCGCGCTGACCGTCAAGCTGCCCGGCAGCGACGAATGGACCACCTACAACGCTGGCGATCAGTTCACTGTGCCGGCCAACAGTCGCTTCAACCTGAAGGTCGAGCGCGATACCGCCTACCTGTGCGAGTACCGCTGAGCGCCTGCCCGGCGCCCTGCGCCGGGCCTTCTCAGAACCCTTCCGGGGCCTGCGTCATACCTTTGCGATAACCCTCGATAAAGGCCTCGGGCATACGCTTTGGGCGACCGGAAGACAACTCGATACAGACAAATGTGGTACGCGCACGGAGCAAGGTGACCCCGTCACTTTTGCGCACCAACTGAAAGTGCCGCGTCATTCGCAGCTTGCGATCCCAGGTAAAGATCCAGGTCGCCATCTCCAGCTCGTCACCCTCGTATGCCGACGCCAGGTAATCGATCTCGTGGCGCAGTACCGCCATCGCCCGATCCAGCTCACGATACTCCGCCAGCCCCAACCCCAACGACTTGGAATGCTCCCAGGCACAGCGCTCAAGCCAGCGCACATACACTGCATTATTGGCGTGCCCAAGCTCGTCGATATTTTCGGACACGACCTTGATAGGCTGAACAAAAGGGGTTGGCAGATCCCAATTCACTGACATGCATCTCCTTGCGACGTGGTTGCTGGCTGAATGAGCGATGGTACTACAAAGACACCAGCCAAGCCGCACACCTGCATGCAAAGCACGCCAACCTGGATTAGTCTGGAGGCACTGCCAACATCAGGGACGCACCATGTTCAAACAGCTCAACTTCCCGATCCTCGTCATCCATCCCGCCATCGGACAGAACAACGTTGCAGGCCGCCAACTGGCCGCGCTGCTCGAGGCTCTGGGCAATGAAGGCTTTGAGGTACTGGGTGCAGAGCAGCTGGAAGAAGGCCGACTGATTGCCGAGGCACATCGCGGGCTAGCCTGCATCCTCTTCACGCCCGAGGCACTCAGCAAAATAAACGACGTTGAGGCGCTGTTTGATGCTGCGCACAGCCGCTCTCCCGAGCTGCCGATCATGGCAATTACCACCCGCCAGACCATCGACCCCGAGCAACTCGGCGCCCTGCGCGAACTGCACCAGATACGCGGAATCATTTATCTGTTTGAAGACACTCTGCCCTTTATTGCCGGGCAAATTGCGCGTACCGCCCGCAGCTATCTGGCTCAGCTTCTTCCACCCTTTTTCAAGGCCCTGCTCGAGTACAGCAGCCGTGCCAGCTACTCCTGGCACTCACCCGGCCACGGCGGTGGCGTCGCCTTTCGCAAGAGCCCGGTCGGCCGTGCCTTCCATGACTTCTTCGGCGAAAACACCCTGCGTTCGGATCTCTCGGTCTCGGTACCGGGGCTCGGTTCACTGCTTGACCATACCGGCCCGGTTGCCGACGCCGAACACAACACCGCCCGCGTCTTCGGCGCAGATCATGCCTTCTATGTGGTCAACGGCACCTCCACATCGAACAAGATCATCTGGCACGCCTACGTTACCCGTGACGACCTGGTACTGGTTGACCGCAACTGCCACAAGTCGATTCTGCACGCGATCATCATGACTGGCGCCATCCCCATCTATCTGACCGGCTCGCGTAACGACTACGGCATCATCGGCCCGATAGCCCGCCAGAGTTTCAGCAGCGAGCACCTGTCTCACCTGATCAGCAACCACCCCCTGCTGCAGAACCGCACAGACAGCGCCCGCATTCGCCTTGCGGTCCTGACCAACTCGACCTACGACGGCCTGTGCTACAACACCGACATGGTCGCCGAGCAACTGCGCGAGCGCGTTGACGTGCTGCACTTCGATGAGGCGTGGTACGGCTACGCAGCCTTTCACCCCTTCTATCAGGGCCGGCACGGCATGAGCCATAGCCAGCCGAGCCGAACCGGCCACCCCCTTATGTTCGCCACCCAGTCGCCACACAAGGTACTGGCCGCACTGTCCCAGGCGTCCATCATCCTGGCACGCGACAGCGCAGATCAGCAGCTCGACCACGAGCGCTTCAATGAGGCCTACATGATGCACACCTCGACCTCGCCCCATTACGGCATGATTGCGTCGATCGACGTTGCCACCGGCATGATGGCCGGCCCGGCCGGCGAGTCGCTGGTTCAGGAAACCCTGGACGAGGCACTCTCCTTCCGTCGCGCCATGCAGCAGACCGCCGAACAGCTGGCCGATGAGGAATGGTGGTTCGATGTCTGGGAACCAGAGGAGGCACTGGGCGCAGAACAGCTGCAAGCGGAGAACTGGACACTCGGTAACAATGCCGACTGGCATGGCTTTGGCGCCATGGCCGAGGACTATGCGCTGCTCGACCCAATCAAGGTCACCCTGCTCACTCCAGGTATCGAAGAGAAGGGACGGCTTGGCAAAAGCGGCATCCCGGCAGCGATTGTCACCCGCTTCCTTGCCGGTCGCGGCCTGGTCGTGGAGAAGACCGGTCTATATTCCTTTCTCATTCTGTTTTCGCTGGGGATAACCAAGGGCAAATGGAGCACGCTGCTGTCGGAGCTGCGCGAATTCAAGCGCCTGTACGATCAGAACGCACCGCTGGAAAGCACACTGCCCGAGATCGCCCGCCAGCCACAATACGCTGGGCTTGGTCTGCGCGACCTGTGTCAGCAGTTGCACCAATGCTACAAACAGCATGCCCTGGTGCACCTGCAGCGCGCGATGTACACCGAGCTGCCCGAGATGGCACTGCGCCCGGCAGATGCCTATGAGCAAATGGTCAGAGGCAAGGTTGAAGCCGTCCCGGTAAGCGCCCTCAGTGGCCGACTCAGCGCCGTGATGCTGGTGCCTTACCCGCCCGGAATCCCCGTCATCATGCCGGGAGAACGCTTTCCGACGGATAACACCATCGCCGCCTACCTGGCCACTGCAATCGACCTGGAAACCCGCTTCCCCGGCTTTGGCAACGACATTCACGGCCTGCGTCAGGACCTGATAGAAGGCGAACGCTACTGGCGGGTAGATTGCCTGGTCGAGGAATAACAGATAAAAAAAAAGGCCGGCGAATTCGCCGGCCCTTCTAAATGGTGGAGCTAAGCGGGATCGAACCGCTGACCTCCTGCATGCCATGCAGGCGCTCTCCCAGCTGAGCTATAGCCCCAGGTCTTGCGACCCTGACACACTCACATGTGCCGGTAAAAATGGCGTCCCCTAGGGGACTCGAACCCCTGTTACCGCCGTGAAAGGGCGGTGTCCTAGGCCACTAGACGAAGGGGACGCAATCCCTTCTCTGAACAGGCTGGAATCTGTTCAGCAGTGTATAAAACAGGTCAACGCGAACGTTGACCAAAAAAACTTGGTGGAGCTAAGCGGGATCGAACCGCTGACCTCCTGCATGCCATGCAGGCGCTCTCCCAGCTGAGCTATAGCCCCGTCTCAAGGACGGGGCGAATATTAAGAGCGAAGCCCAAGGGTGTCAACAGAAATTTACGCAAAACAGCAACTTATCTAAAACAAAGCCTCAAGCTGGAAGCTGTAAGCCGCAAGCTGATTGGGGTGGCGGCGAATCGCGGCGCGAGGCTCGAACCCCGCGCCGCTTTTGCTTTTGCTTTTGCTTTCAGCTTCTAGCTTCTAGCTTCTAGCTTCTAGCTTGCAGCTTGCAGCTGGAGGCTAGATAGCCTCCAGCTCCTTCTGCCACGCCTTGTTCTCTTTCTTCGAGGTGCCGCCCAGCAGTTCGACGGTTTGACGCAGACGGTAGCGGGTAAGGTCCGGGCCCAGATGTGCCATGGCGTCCAGTACCGAGACCGAGCTGGCCTGGCCGGTGATCGCCGGGAACAGCAGCGGCATCAAATCACGCAGCTTCAGTTCCATATAGGCTGCGACAGCCTGAATGACACCGGTGATGTTGTCCTTGTCCCAGTCGCGCAGCGCTTCAAGCTTCCAGAGCAACAACTGCAGCGCCTTGCGCACGCCGTCGGCGTCCAGCTTTTTGTGCACAAACAGCTCAGGTGAGGGATCAACCTTGCCGGCCATAAAGAAGCCCAGCAGGTTCGGCAGATCACTGAAGGTTTCCACCCGGGTCTGCGCCAGCGAGATCATCGGCTTGAGGTACGCCGGATTCAGCGCCCACTGCTGCACTGCTGCGGCAAACTGGTCTTGCGACAACTCACGAATCCACTGCCCGTTCAACCACGACAGCTTGTCGATATCGAAAATAGGCCCACCCAGCGAGACACGCTGAATGTTGAAGTGCTCGACCATTTCAGCGAGGGTGAATTTCTCCCGCTCATCCGGCATCGACCAGCCCATGCGGCCGAGGTAGTTCAGCAGCGCCTCGGGCAGGTAACCCATGCGCTCGTAGAAGGTGATACTGGTCGGGTTCTTGCGTTTGGACAACTTGCTCTTGTCCGGGTTGCGCAGCAGCGGCATGTGGCACAACTGTGGCATCTCCCAGCCAAAATACTGGTACAACAGGATGTGCTTTGGCGCCGAGTTGATCCACTCCTCGCCGCGCAGGACGTGGGTAATACCCATCAGGTGATCGTCTACCACGTTGGCCAGGTGGTAGGTCGGCAGCCCATCGGCCTTCATCAGCACCTGCATGTCCACCTGTTCCCACGGGATATCGATCTCGCCGCGCAACATGTCCTGCACCTTGCAGATGCCATCGGCCGGGACCTTCATGCGCACAACGTGCGACTCACCGGCAGCAACCCGCGCACTGACTTCTTCGGTGCTCAGGCTGAGGCAGTGGCCGTCATAGCCGGGCGTCTGCTTGTTCGCCATCTGCTCGGCCCGTAGCGCATCGAGACGCTCGCTGGAGCAGAAGCAGCGGAAGGCATGGCCCTTCTCGATCAGCGCTTCACTGTGCTCGTGATAGATCGCGCTGCGCTCGCTCTGACGATAGGGGCCGTGCGGGCCGCCAACATCAGGCCCCTCATCCCACTCAAGTCCCAGCCAGCGCAGCGAATCGAGAATCTGCTTCTCGGAGGCGGCGCTGGATCGGACCTGGTCGGTATCCTCGATACGCAGAATGAACTGACCACCGTGCTGGCGGGCAAAACACTGGTTGAACAGTGCAATGTAAGCGGTGCCAACGTGAGGATCACCGGTAGGGGAAGGTGCGATGCGGGTACGAACAGTCATGAACTCTCTCGATCAGGTGACCCGGACAATCCGGGACGAACTACACAATGGGGCGAATTTTATCAGGGCTCAGCCCTCAACCTCTATATAACTAGACGATCGCAATTGCAGTCGCTCAACCACAAAGTCGATAAACGCCTTCACCTTCATGGCCTGGAAGCGACGCGATGGATAGAGCGCGTACAATTCCCCGGAGGGCAGTTCGGCCTGCTCCAGCACACGCACCAGGGTACCTTCCTCGACACAGGACTCGGCAATAAACGCCGGCACGTTGATGATACCGACCCCGGCCAGCGCCGCCTCGCGCGCGAAGGTAATGTTGTTGACTACCAGTACCGGCGAGATGGGCACGCTAATCGCCGGCTGATCGAACCGCCACTTGCGCGCACCATCGGCCAACGCGTGAATGCAGCGATGATGAGTCAGTTCGGACGCCTCGGCCGGCATGCCGCAACGCTTGATGTAGTCCGGGCTGGCGTACAACTGCCGGGGGCTGGTCATCAGTCGCCGGGCGACCAGGCTGGAGTCCTGTGGCCGCCCGAGGTGGATCACCACATCAACGCCCTCCTCGACCGGGTCGACAGCACGCGTGGTCAGCTCGACCTCAACCTGAATGGCCGGATAGCAGCGCATGAACTCACCGACGACACCTCCGAGAAACAGCTGCCCGAATTCGATGGGCGAGCTGACGCGCAACAGGCCCGTGGGCTCGCGCTGCAGTTGCATGATGGCCTGCTCGGCTTCGGAGAACTCCTGCATGATCTGGCGACAACGTTCGTAGTAGGCCTGCCCTACTTCGGTGAGCCGCAACTTGCGCGTCGTACGGTTGAGCAGGCGCACGCCCAGGCGCTCTTCAAGCTGGGCAATACGGCGGCTGACCGTTGATTTCTGCATACCCAAGGTCGTCGCAGCGCTGGTAAAACTGTGGCACTCCACAACCCGCGTGAAGATCAACGCATCATCCAAACCCATGCTTACTGTTCCCTCGCTGCAACAAAGTTTCCAGATTCTAGCGCCTCCGGCACCCTGCGGAACAGTGTTAGAGTGCAGGCAGAAAAATAATCGAGAAATTGTATGTCAGCCCGAGTTAGAGCACGCCTGTTCGTTTTCCTTCTCCTCTGCGCAATCGCCGGTCTGGTCGCCGTCGGACACTGGTGGCTGGTAGGCCGTTTCTACGAAGAAACCGACAACGCCTACGTTCAGGGCGATATCACCCTGGTATCCAGTCGCCTCTCTGCACAGGTGACAGAGGTACTGGTGGATGACAACCAGGCCGTTGTACCGGGCGACCTGCTGGTCCGGCTTGATCCCCGCGACTTCGAAATTGCCCTGGCGCAAGCGACCGCCAACCTGGCGACCCGCAGCGCCGAGAAGCAACAGGCGCAATCACGGCTACGACAGCAGGACAGCTTGATAGCGGCAGCCGAGGCCAACGTTGAAGCCTCTCAAGCCGAGCAGCGGCGCGTTGAGCTCGACATCAAGCGCATCACACCACTGCGCCAGTCTGGCTATGCCTCCGAAGAACAGCTCAGCAACTACCGGGCGCAGCTGGAAGTGGCTCGAGCGCAGGTCAGCAAGGCACGGGCAGAGCTGCAGACACAAACACTGGCCAAGGATACCCTTGCCGCCGACATCGCCCGCCTGGACGCCCAGATTCAGGCAGCCGAGGCGGCAGTCGGGCAGGCCCGCCTGGACCTTGAACGTACCGAAATTCGCGCCCCGGTCGCCGGCCGAATCGGTCAGCGTAATGTGCGCATCGGCCAGAACGTCTCTCCCGGCAGCAATTTGCTTGCAGTGGTTCCGGATACCGAACTGTGGATCAAGGCCAATTTCAAGGAAACCCAGATCAGCCGTATGCACGAAGGGCTGAGGGCCGAACTGGTATTCGACACCTTTCCCGATCAGCCAGTGACCGGCACCTTACAGAGCCTTTTCCCCGCCTCGGGCGCCCAATTCAGTCTGCTCCCGCCGGACAACGCTACCGGCAACTTCACCAAGGTGGTTCAGCGCATCCCGGTCAAGCTGGTGGTCGATGAAGACAATCCGCTGGCTGGCCTGATCCGACCCGGCATGTCGGTGCACGTGAAGGTCGATCTGCGTGACTAACGCCGGCTCCGCCCACGACATACCACCACCGGGCAGGCGCGACTGGATCGCCCTGCTCAGCGCCATTCTCGGCGCCTTCATGGCGATTCTGGACATTCAGATCATCAACTCGTCGCTGAAGGATATTCAGGGCGCGCTGTCGGCCACCATCGAAGAAGGCTCCTGGATTTCTACCTCCTACCTGGTGGCAGAGATCATCATCATCCCCCTCGCGGCCTGGTTGACTACCATTTTTTCACCACGCCGCTTTGCGGTAACCATCTCGGCCATCTTCGTCATCGCGTCGCTGCTGTGTTCGATGGCCTGGAGCCTGGAAAGCATGATCGTGTTTCGTGCGCTGCAAGGCCTTGCCGGCGGCGCGCTGATCCCGTTTGCCTTTACCCTGATTCTGATCAAGCTGCCGCCCTCCTCGCGCCCCAAGGGCATGGCACTGTTTGCCATTACCGCCACCTTTGCTCCATCAATCGGCCCCACCATCGGTGGCTGGCTGACCGAACATTTTGGCTGGGAATACATTTTCTACATCAACATCGTCCCCGGCATTCTGATGGCCGCCGGGCTGATGTACGGGCTGGACAAGTCGCAACCACGCTGGGATCTGCTGCGCCAGGGCGATTACATGGGCATTGTTACCATGGCGGTCGGCCTGGGTTGCCTGCAGGTGTTTCTGGAAGAAGGCCATCGCAAGGACTGGCTGGAGTCCAATCTGATGCTGGCACTGGCGGTCATCAGCTTTGTCAGTCTGATCAGCTTCGTCATCATTCAGCTCACCAGAGAAAACCCTCTGGTCAATCTGCGCCTGCTAAAGGATCGCAACTTTCTGTTCGGCAGCCTGGCCAATATCGGTCTGGGGGTCGGCCTGTACGGCACCGTATTCGTATTGCCGGTCTACCTGGCCCAGATTCAGCAGTACAACGCGCTGCAGATCGGTCAGGTCATCATGTGGATGGGTATCCCCCAGTTGCTGATCATTCCGCTGGTACCGATCCTCATGCGCTTTATCGATGCGCGGCTGATCTGCGCGACCGGGTTCTTTCTGTTCGCCTTTGCCAGCTTCTACAGCGGCAGCCTGAGCCTGGATTTTGCCGGCGATCAGTTTATCGCCATCCAGATCTTCCGCGCCTTCGGACAACCCATGGTCCTGGTGCCCATGTCGATCATCGCTACCGCCATGATTGCGCCTTCGCAGGCCGGCTCTGCCTCCAGTCTGTACAATATTCTGCGCAACCTTGGCGGCGCTATCGGCATCGCCGCGCTGGCGACCATTCTCGACAGCCGCGCCAAATACTATTTCGACTTCCTGCGTGAGCATATAACCCCGGGCAATCCGGCATTCGAAGAACGCATGCACCTGCTCACCGGCCAGCTGGGCAATGAGCAGAGCGCACTGCAACTGCTGAGCAACCAGGTGCATCAGCAGGCCGCCATCATGGCCTACAACGATGCCTTCCATCTGATTGCCCTGATGCTCGGCTGCTCGATGATCTTCGTATTACTGTGCAAACCATTGCCAAAAGCGCCACCACAAGGTGGCGCGGCAGAGACCGAACCCGCACACCCCTGACTGTCGTTTTTTTTGATCACCCTATAGCAATAGAGCATCCCAAGCGTTAGGATCGGCGCATATTGTCAAATATTTTCAACAAACATTTGCACAGGTGCCCCCATGGCCGAGACCCGACACACCACTTCCTACTACGCAGCCTCAGCCAACCCCGCGCCCGAGCGCCCCGCCCTGCAAGGCAGCCATGAAACCGACGTCTGCATCGTCGGTGCCGGTTTCACCGGTATCTCTGCCGCCCTGCACCTGGCGGAACAGGGCTTCAAGGTCACCGTACTGGAAGCAGTCAAGGTCGGCTTTGGCGCATCCGGTCGTAACGGTGGCCAGATCGTCAACAGCTACAGCCGCGACATCGACGTTATCGAGCGCACCCTGGGCGCTCAGCAGGCACGATTGCTAGGCGATATGGCCTTTGAAGGCGGACGCATCATTCGCGAGCGCGTAGCCCAGTACAACATCCAGTGTGACCTGAAAGACGGCGGCGTCTTTGCCGCGTTCAACAGCAAGCACATGAAGCACCTTGAGGCTCAAAAGCAGCTTTGGGAGCGCTACGGCCACACCCAGCTCGAGATGCTGGACAGCAAGCGCATCCGCGAGGTAGTCAATACCGATATCTATGTCGGCGGCATGCTCGATATGAGCGGCGGCCACATTCACCCGTTGAACCTGGTGCTGGGCGAGGCAGCCGCCTTCGAATCACTGGGCGGCGTCATTCACGAGCTGTCGCCGGTGACCCGTATCGACCAGGGCGAGCATCCCGTCGTGCATACCGCGCAGGGGCAGGTAAAAGCCCGTTATGTGATCGTCGCCGGCAACGCTTATCTGGGCGACCTGCTGCCGCAACTGGCGGCCAAGTCCATGCCTTGCGGTACCCAGGTGGTTACCACAGAGCCGCTGTCGGACGAGCTGGCCGCATCGCTGCTGCCGCAGGACTATTGTGTAGAGGATTGTGCCTATCTGCTCGACTACTACCGTCTCTCCGGCGACAAGCGCCTCATCTTTGGCGGCGGGGTTGTCTACGGTGCCCGTGACCCGAGCAACATCGAGGCGCTGATTCGTCCCAACCTGATCAAGACCTTCCCGCAGCTCAAGGACGTGAAGATCGACTATGCCTGGACCGGCAACTTCCTGCTGACCCTGTCACGCCTGCCGCAGATGGGTCGCATTGGCAACAACATCTACTACTCGCAAGGCTGCAGTGGCCACGGAGTTACCTTTACCCACGTTGCCGGGCGGGTGCTCGCAGAGGTCCTGCGCGGCCAGGCAGAGCGCTTCGACGCCTTTGCCGCGCTGCCGCATTACCCCTTCCCGGGCGGCAGACTGTTCCGCATTCCGTTCACCGCGATTGGTGCCTGGTACTACCAGATGCGCGACAAGCTGGGCATCTGATAAGTCGTGAACCAGGTCACAGCTGCACTGGCATAGTGGAACCCGCAGGCATTGCATGGGTCGATTATAGGGAGCGCGTCTTGCGCACCAGCAGAAGCCACCTATCGTGGTTAACAGCTTCCAAGCAGGGAAGCCACAACAAATCGAGGTATGTCCGATGACTTTCATGCGAACAACAAAGCGTTACCTGTCCATCCTGCTCACCGCCCTGTTCATGCTGACGTCACTGGCCAGCATTCAGGCCCAGGCCGCGATGGTCGGCACTGGTGAGGCCATTGCCCAGCAGCAACTGACCGTGGACCGTGCCGAACTCAAAAGCATGCTCGATGATCAGGCCGTTCAGGACAAGCTGGCCAGCATGGGTGTAACACCCGACCAGGTTGAAAAGCGCATCGACAGCCTGACCGCCGCCGAGCTTGCCCAGTTCAACAGCCAGCTGGATGAAGCACCCGCAGGTGCCGGTGTTGTTGGCATCATCGTGCTATTTCTGGTCATCTTCATCATCACCGACATGCTCTGCGCAACCAACGTCTACAGCTTCGTCAACTGCGTAAACTGACATCATGATCAGGGCTATTCGCCTGGCCCTGGCACTTGGGCTGACAGCACTGCTGTCAGCCTGTGCCGGGCTAACCCCTACCCCACAGCAAAACCTCCCGGACAACCTCCCGGCCAATCGGCTGCTGACCAATCTGCCGTTTCATGCCCAGGATGAGTATCAGTGCGGCCCTGCAGCGCTGTCGATGCTGCTTGGTCAGCGTAACATCGACATTGCACCGGAGCAGCTCACCGACCGTGTCTACTTGCCCGAGCGCCAGGGCAGCCTGCAAGTAGAAATGATTGCGGCCGCCCGAGAACAGGGTCTGCTGGTCTATCCGCTCGCGCCTGAACTGGGCGCCATTCTGCGCGAAATCGATGCCGGCAATGCAGTGCTGGTCATGCAGAATCTGGCCTTCGACTGGTACCCGCAATGGCACTACGCAGTGGTGGTTGGCTATGATCTCAACACCCGGGATCTAATCCTTCACTCTGGCCTGAACGCGCGCCAGCGCGAATCCTTTGCACTATTCCTGCGCACCTGGCAACGCGCGAACAGTTGGGCCGTCGTCGCAGTTCCGGCAGACAGGATACCGGCGACAGCCGAGCCTTTGCCCTACCTGAAAGCTGCAGCGGACCTCGAACAGGTTGGTCAGACCACCAGTGCCGAGGCAGCCTATCGGCAGGCCAGCGAGCGCTGGAGCGATCAGCCGGCGCCACTGCTCGGCCTCGGCAATATCGCCTGGAGCAGCGGGCGCCATAGCGAAGCGCTGGAGCACTTCAGCGAACTGGTGCGGCGTTTCCCCGACTACCAGGCAGGCTGGAACAATCTGGCAACCGGCATGGAAGAACTGGGCTGCACAGAGGCCGCAGAACAGGTTCGTGCCTGCGTCGCAAACCATTCGCAAAACGGCATACATGTTGGCGCTGACGCCGCTTGTACGATCCCGGTCTGTCGATGACCATAGAGCCTCCCCCAGGTGAGGCTCCAATCCTGATGCTGTCATCCTGCGATATTCAAACCCTGATCCGGGAAGGCGTGCCACATGCCGACGACCTCGACTTGCAGGTCATCAGCAGCGATAGCACAACGGCGGTCGCCTGCGTCCCGTTCAACACCCGGCTGATCCGCCCCGGCGGCACACTATCCGGACCAACCATGATGGCACTGGCAGACGCCGCCATGTATGCGCTGATTCTTGCCGGGCCGGGCCGGGTCGCCAGGAGATGGCTGTCACCAGCAACCTGAACATCCACTTTCTGGCACGCCCCGCGCCACTTGACCTCTACGCCAGAGCAACCTGGATGAAGCGCGGCGAACGCCAGGCGGTCTGCGCAGTTGATCTGTACAGCGCGGGCGACGAACACAATCTGGTGGCGCATGCCACCGGCACCTATGCCCTGGCCCGCCAGATACCTTGAGCCTGCCGGCGGTCCTGCGCCAGTTTTTACCGCTACTGCGCAGGCCTTTGCGCACCATGGTGACAACCCCGTCACAACGGCATCCACCGTGAGTCACAGACAGAACCCAAGCTGTTGATTTAACTGATTTATATAGTTCAGGAACAGAGATTGCTGAAGTGACCCCAAGCGCGATTCAGGACGATTCGCGCCGGACCCGCAACGGATTTGCCATGCCCAGAACACCACCACAGTACCGTCTTGCTACCCTGCTGCTGCTCTGCCTGCTCGGCGGCTGCAGCGGTAATCTGCGTTTTGACGATGAGCAATACCGCCCACTCGACACGCCAACAGAGTCGCGATCCATGGAGCGTGGCGCATGGAATTGACGCTGGATGTGATTCATCCACCACGCCGCGAGGATGAGCCCGCGCGCTGCCGTACCTTCAGAGCAGCCGGCGGCATCATCGGCCGGGCCAGCCACTGTGACTGGGTGCTGGACGACCCGTCTCGCATTCTGTCCGGCCAGCATGCCGAGATCCGCTTTGACCAGCAACGCTACCAGTTGGTCGATCTGAGCAGCAACGGCATTACCCGCAAGCATGACAGCCAAAAGCTGCCGCACGGTACGCCGGTAGACATCGAGCACGGCCACATCTATCGCATGGGTGAACTTGAGGTCAGAGCCAGACTGCAAGCCGTCCCCGTGGCTCCGCAGGGCCTTATTCCGGACGACGCCTTTCTCGAACTGGGCGGCAGCGACGCCGACTGCCACACCGACGACCTGCTCGACGCGCTGTTACCCGCCAACGAGCCAAAGTCCAGTATCGTCGCGCCCGCCCTACTGGCAACCGAGGACGATCACCACCGCATAGAGTCGGAGCATGTCCGCTTGCCGCGGCGGGCAATATTGTCAGACTACAGGCCGCCTGAAGACGACCCACTGGCCGAACAGATCTGCCAGCGCCTGGGGCTGGACCTCAACAACCGCGACAACCTCGCCGAGCAGGCGCTGCAAGCCGCATCCCTGCTAAGAGTTCTGCTGGGCGAGCTGCAACTCAGCCTGCGCGCAGCGCAGCAGCTGGACGAGACTCTGGGTCTCAGGGGCCACCCCCATCCCGGCCTCCAGCACGATACGCCCCAGGAACTGCTTGAGCACCTGTTACAGCATGAGCCAGACGCCACCGGCTTGCTGCGCAGCGGCTGTCACCGACTGCGCGCCCAGATATTGGCAATGCAACAGGCCAACCGCCAATGCACCGAGCGTCTGACGCAACTGCTCGCACCTCACCACCTGGTCGGATCGATGGGCCCACTGCGCAGTGACAGCGCCCGCTGGCGCGCGCTGTGTGAAGTCTATGCCCGGCGGCCGGAGCAGCTGCAGCAGCTATTCAGCGATGCGTTCAATCGCACCTATCAGGATCAGGCACGCCTTCTGGGCGCGTTTCACCAACATCTCGGATAACCCCATGCCCTTTGCCCGTTTTCTTGTCAGTCTCACAGCCTGCGCGCTGCTCGGTGCCTGCAGCCAGCTGTCACCCTACTCTGATCTGACCAAACTCGATCTGACCCTGAATGCATCGGACCAACTCAATCCGGACCTGAACGGCAGGCCCTCTCCGCTGGTACTGCAACTGGTTGAACTCAGCCACGCCACCGCTTTCGAGCAAGCCGACTACTTCGATTTGCAGCAACGTCCGGCAGCGATGCTGGCACCGGACCTGCTGGCTATGGAAGAGATGGAGCTGCGCCCGGGCGAGCAGCGCACACTGAAACTGGCCCTGCAACCGGACACCCGTCATCTCGGGCTGGTGGCCAGCTATCGCGACCTGGCCGGTGCCCGCTGGCGTCTGACCCTGGACCTGGCCCCGCGCAAGCGCAACGCCGTTCGAGTGCAGCTCGACAGCAACGGGCTGCACCCGCCAGTCAGCAATGGAGCACCCTGACATGCAGGCACTGAAGATCGTCTGGCAGGAGGGCATGCTGCTGCGCCCCCAGCACTTCCAGGGGCAGGACCGATACCACGAACAGCAATTGGCGCTGCGCATCAAAGGCCTGCTCGCAGACGCGTGGGGCTTTCACAGCCTCAAGATCGACGAAGCCTTTCTGCCAATGGGGAAACTGGTCATCAGCCAGGCCAGCGGACTGCTGCCGGATGGCACGCTGTTTCAACTGGACAGCGACCCGACACCACTTGCGCTGGATATCCCCGCTAACCAGACCGACACCGACATTTATCTGACCCTGCCACTGCAGGCCGCTGAACCCACAGGGGCTGCGCCCCCTGAACGCGACAACGCCATGGCCCGGTTCGCGACCATCACGCAGCCGTTGAACGAGAGTAACGGACACGCCGAAACAGAGAGCCCGCTGCTCTGCGCCAGACCGAATCTTCAACTGCAACTGGACGCTGACGCACAGTCGCCCGGGTTGGTCCGCCTGAGGGTCTGTACGGTCCGCGACAGCAGTGCCGACGGAGGCGTCAGGCTGGACGAGCGTTTTCCGGCAACCTTTATTCACTGTCAGCCCAGCCCCTTTCTCGGACGCTGCCTGCAGGAGGTAATCAGCCTGCTGCAACAGCGCGCCGAGGTATTGGCAGAACGAATGCTCGCCCGTGGCCAGGCCGCCGGGGCAGAGATCGGGGATCTGCTGACCCTGCAGTTGATCAACCGCCATGAGGCAATCCTCCGGCACCACCAGCACAGGACCCAGACACCCGCCGCCGAGCTGTACAGCATTCTGCTGTCATTGCAGGCAGAACTGGCTACATTCTGCTCCGACAGTCGGCGGCCACCGCCGGAGCTGCAATATCAGCATATCGATCAAAGCCGGAGTTTCGACGCCCTGATGCGGGTCCTGCGGCAACGTCTGTCCAGCGTGCTGGAACAGCACAGTGTCGAGTTACCGCTGCAGCAGCGTCAATATGGTGTACAAGTCGCGCCCATCAACGACCCCGACCTCATTGACGGGGCACGCTTTGTACTCGCCGCAACGGCAGCCTGCAGCAGCGAGGAACTGCGCAGCCGTTTGCCCAACCACCTCAAGGTCGGCGCCGTCGAACATATTCGTCAGCTGGTCAACCTGCACCTGCCCGGCATCCGCCTGCAGCCACTGCCCGTCGCGCCCAGACAGCTTCCCTTCCGCCGGGACCACTGCTATTTCGCGCTGACACCCGGCAGCGATGAACGCGCACAGCTATCACGCTCCGGCGGCATTGCCTTCCACGCCGCCGGCGATCTGCCCGAACTGAAACTGGCCCTGTGGGCTATCAGAGACTGACTTGCATGTACAACGGCGACTACCCTGACGACGATCGCACTGTCATCCTGTCCGGCAGCATGGCCGGGCACACTCCATACTCGCTGACCGACCATGCGGCATCCGCGGCGTGCATCGCACCGCGAACAGACGATGATCTGTGCCGCACCACTGACGTGCAGCCCAACCCGCTGCTCGCCGCCGCAGCGCCACTGCTGTCCGAACTGGTCGCCCTGCGCACCGGCAGCGGCGAGCGCGAGCCAATCGACGTCCTGCGCGTCACCCTGGAAGCCGGCATACGGCAATTTGACCAGCAGTGCAGACACCTCGAGGTTGCGCCTGCCAGCAGGCAGGCTGCCCGCTACGTGCTCTGCACAGCCCTGGACGAAGCCATTCTCACTACCCGCTGGGGCAACAACAGCAACTGGTCAAGCCACAGTCTTCTCAGCGCCTTCCACCAGGAAACCTTTGGTGGAGAGAAGTTCTTTCTGTTGCTCACCCGCCTGTCACAGGACATGGCCCGGCATCTCGACTTGCTCGAATTGATGCTGGCCTGCCTCTGCCTCGGTTTTGAAGGTCGCTACCGGCTGCAACTGCGCGGCCAGCAAGAACTGGAACACATTCGCAGCCGCTTGCACGCCGCGCTGCAGCAATACCGCAGCCCGCCGGATATGCACCTGGGCTCACAGATCGCCCACCCTGAGCCGTGCCCCCCGGTGAGGCCGGTGCCTGGCTGGGTGACAGCGGTTGCCACCGCCTGCTGTCTGGCAATCCTGTTCCAGGGGTTCAACCATTATCTGGAGCAACACCGCAACGCCGCGCTGGAGCCTTACCTGACCAGCAGCGCGGGCATCAGCGCACAACCGGGAGTCAAACGATGAAGGCCCTTTATCAACGGGTAGCCTCCTATCTGCGCAAACCTGCCGGCTGGTCTCTGCTGATACTGCTGATCCTCGCTGCCTTGATCTGGGGGCTCGGCCCGAACATCGCCTTCAACGGCAAGACCATACTGGCCGGCCCCGGCAGCCGCCTGCTGGCTGGTACGATACTGCTCTCGCCCTGGCTGGTCTGGCAGTTGCTCGATCAGCTCAAGCAAAGGCGAGCAAACGGCGAGCAAGCCGCCAGCAACGCAGCAACCCTGCAGGCCCGCGTCGCCCTGGAACAACGCTACAGATTGAGTCGCCACCTGCTGGCAGAGCACGGGGTAAGCCAACGCCAGCAACGTCGGCAACCCTGGTATCTGCTGCTCGGCCCGGAGAACTCGGGCAAGAAGCGCCTGTTTGCAAGCGCAGAGTTAAGCGGATACTGCACAACTGTCACTACTCCCCATGGGCCCCATGGGATCAGCCCGGCAGAGTGGCACAGCCTCAGCCACTGTAGTTGGCTTCAAGCGGGTGGCAGTTGCCTGCCGCCCGCAGATCAGGAGCCACCTTCACCAGCCTGGACAGCACTGCTGGGGCTATTGCGTCAGCGTCGGGCACCAGCGCTCAATGCCATCGCGCTGATGCTGCCAATGGACCTGCTGACCACGCAGAACACCCTTGAGCTCGACCAACTGGCACGCCGGTACAGGCTTGCACTGAGCACGTTGCGCAAGGCACTGGGACTGGATCTGCCGATTTACCTGCTGCTGAGCAAGGCCGATCTGCTGCCCGGCATCATTGAGTTATGCCAGCAACTGACACCGGAGCAGCGTCTGCAGCCACTGGGCGTGACGCTGCCGGGTGCACCGGACCCGGCACAGGCCAGCACCGGTGCCCTTGGCCCACTGCTGGCTCAGCTGAATCGTCAAATCCTCTGTCGAACCCAACAGGAGTCGGACAGCCTGCGCCGCGGCCGTCTTTACGATCTTCCCTATCAACTGGCGAAACTGGAAGGGTCGCTTCGTCAGTTCCTCAACCAGGCATTTGCCAGCAACAGCTACCAGCATGGCAGTCGAGTGCATGGAATCTATCTGACGATCGCTGCCAGCGAACACGACGTTCTGGTCCCCGGCTCGCTGCCGCGCCCTTCGGTTCAAGGCGCCTTCAGCAGGCGACTGCTGGAAAATCCCCTTGCCGGGCGGCCTGATGGCGTCACGGTTGCAGACGAGCAGCGCACGCGACAACGCACCAGGCAACGGGTCACGGTCGGTCTCGCCGCAGCCTGTGTGACACTGTCTGCAACTGGCTGGGCTTGGCGCTACGGGCACGAGGCCGAGCAGCTGCAGCAACTTGCCGAGCTTGGCCGACACGTCGTCCAGGATGCTGCCGCGGTCCAGGCACACAGCCGAATCGAACCCTTGCTTCAGCAGCTCGATACCCGCTACGCAGCAACGCTGATACCCCAGCCGGCGTCGATGCCTGCCGGCCTCCAGCTCCTGAGTCTTGAGCAGTCCGAGGCGACTCTGCCGGTAGTCGAAAAGGCCTATGCAGATGCACTGCGCACCTTCCTGCTGCCACTGGTAATGCGTCAGCTGGAATACCGTCTGAGCACCGACCTTGAAGACCGCCAGCAGTTGATCGGGCACCTGCGCGCCTACCTGATGCTGGGTCTGCCGGAGCGTCTGGACAGCGCCTACCTTGAGGACTGGATGCACACGGAGTGGACGCGCCGCTACCCCAGACAACCCGCGGTCAGAGAGAGCCTGGAGGCCCATCTAAGCCGCCTGCTTGCCTCCGCTCCAATGCCCCAGACGCTTGATGAGTCTCTGGTAGCCAGCGCCAGGGAGATCATGCGGCAAGAGCCCCTGCCCCGGCTTTGCTACCGATTGCTCCGGGAACGGTCCAGATCCCTCCCCGACTACCGCCTCGATGCCCGCCTTGGACGCCACCACCGGTTACTGACATCCGAACCGGTCGACATTCCCGGGTTCTACATCAATACCGGCTATGAACGCCTGATCAAAACCAGAGGTCCGGCGCTGATTCATGACTTGCTGGCCGACGACTGGGTACTGGGCCTCGCCGAACCGGTTAACAGGCAAACCGAGCAGGCCCTGATGGCAGACGTGGAGAGCATCTACTTTCAGGATTACACCTCGCATTGGAATCGCGCTCTGGCCAGCCTCCGCCTGCAACCACAGTCCGGCGCTAGCGCGGATCAGCTGGCGGCGCTCTCGTCCGGGCACTCCCCCCTGCTGGCGCTGCTACAGGAGATCAGGCTGCATACTCGACTGATAACAGCTGACGACCCAACACCCAGCGCAGGCAAGCTGGCCATGCAACAGCACTTCAGCCACCTTCACCGCCTGCTTGATGACGATGCCATGCCCGCTCCGGAATTGGCTGGCGCATTGCAAAGCATCGGTCAATTGCAACACCAGCTCGCCCAGCTCAGCGAAAGCAGCGCCCGCGGACTGCTTGCCTACAAGATGGCCAGCGCACGCATGCAGCGCCAACGCGATGCAATCGGCGCGACCCGCGACAGCGCAGCTCAGCTGCCGCCGCCGCTGCAGCTATGGGTGAAGCAGCTTGCCGACCAGAGTTGGCGAACCGTGCTGAGCGCAGCGGCCGAGTATCTTAACGGCCAGTATCGCAGCCAGGTGTATCGCCCATACCGGGACGCAATCGCCGACTACTACCCCTTCAATCCGGCCAGTCAGCGGGAAGTGGAGCTAGGCGACTTTCAGCGTTTCTTCCAGCAGGAGGGCACTATTCAAGGCTTTACCGACCAGTATCTGGAGCCATTTTTGATCAGCACGGACGCAGGCTACCGGCTGCGACTGCTGGACGGGCGGGCATTGCCCATATCCGCAAGGCTGCTGACACAACTGAACCGGGCCAGGACCATTCACGACAGTTTTTTTGCCAGCAATCCGCTCGAGCCGGGCATCGGGTTTCGCCTGGAACCCTACTCACTTGATGCCAGCCTCAGCCGCGCCAGCTTTTATTACGGGAGCCATCAGCTGGAATATCGCCACGGCCCCATCATTCCCAAGGCATTCACCTGGCCGGCAAGCCTGGACGACAGCCGCATCAGCTTGACCCTGGAGGATCTGGGAGGCCGGCGAATGACCCTGCACGGCCAGCAGGGTACCTGGTCGCTGTTTCGCCTGCTTGAGCAACTGACACTCGAGCAGGAGGAACAACGCGACGCGCTTCAGCTGCGGGCCAATATCGGCGGCATGCGTGCCCGCTATCTGCTGCACAGTCAACGCTCTCCAAACCCGTTCCAGCCCGGCCTGCTGGCGGGCTTCAACCTCCCGGCCCGCCTGCAATGAACTGGTCAAGCTGCTCTCAAACCGATCCAGGCAATCAGCGTCGACACAATGAAGATGCCATTCTGGCCCTTCAGGACTACGGGCTCTGGGCGGTCGCTGACGGTATGGGCGGTCACCGCAACGGCGCACTCGCCAGCCGCCTGATAATCGACACACTGGGCGCACTTGAGCTGACTGGAAATATCGACCAGAACCAGCGTCGGGTGCGTCAGGCCCTGCAGCAGGTCAACCGCAGGCTGACGCAAGACATGACCCAGGTGCAGGGCCAGCCAGCCGGTCCAGTCGGCAGCACCGTGGTTATCCTTCTGGCAAGTGCAAACCGGGCGCTCTGCCTGTGGGCAGGTGACAGTCGCTGTTATCTCTGGCGCCAGCAAACACTTCACCAACTGACCCGCGACCACTCGCTGTTGCAGCAACTGATAGACCGGGGCGCTGTAACCAGCACCGAGGCCGCCTCACACCCTGGTGCCCACGTACTGACCCGAGCAGTCGGCGCGCATGACCATCTGAAACTGGACAGTGTGACGTTCATGATTCAACCGGGTGATACCTTGCTGCTGTGCAGTGACGGCCTGTATCGGGAGCTGAGCCCCGCGCAACTGTCCTCGATCCTTGGACGCCGGGACAGCCGCAGCGGCGCGGCGCAGCTGGTAAGCCTGGCATTGCGGGGGCCGGCCCGCGACAACCTGAGCGCGGTCGTTGTCAGAATCGGTGCAGGAGCAAGCTGATGCCCTCCAGGACGCCTTCGGTTGCGCCAGCCGCCTTACCCGAACTGCTGGGTAACCGATACCGTATTGAGCGCCTGCTTGGGGTGGGAGGCATGGGTGCGGTCTATCAGGTGCGTGACCTGCTGCGCGAGCAATTCAACGACCCCCGACCCAGTGTGGCACTGAAGGCCCTGAACGATCAATTTGCCGCCCATGCCGATGCCAACGCTCTGCTTTACGCGGAATATGCCCTCACCTGCCGCCTGCACCATCCGAATGTGATCCGCCCCTACAGCTACCACATCGACCCGGCGAGCGGTCGGGCATTCATGACGCTTGAGTTGCTTGAGGGCCCTGCGCTGGATCAGATCATCGCCGACCATCCCGACGGGATGGCCTGGCCGGCGCTGCAACCCCTCGCAGTCGGCCTGCTGTCTGCCCTTGCCTATGCACACGACGCCGGCGTGCTGCACGGTGATCTGAAGCCGGGCAATATCATCCTGAGCACCGCCGGCCTGCGTCTGTTTGATTTCGGGCTGGGACGAGGCTGTCGGGGTCCCCTGCAGCGATTACCCCGGCTCAGCCGACGTCTGGCCGCCTGGACACCACGTTACGCTGCGCTGGAGCTGCTCGATGGCGAAGAGTTGACCGCGGCCGCTGATCTGTATGCGGTCGCCTGTGTCCTGTATGAGTTGGCCAGCGGGCACCACCCCTTCAGCCGCCTGACGGCGCGCCAGGCAATGCGCATGCAGCAAGAAACCGGTTTACAGAAACCACATGGCATACCAAAACCGGTATGGCGTGAACTGCGCACGGCACTGGCCTTTGATCCGGCAGCGCGGATCAGCAGCGTGGCTGCGCTGTTGGAAGCATTCAGAAAGGGAAGCAAAACAGGGTGGCCACCGGCGGTCCGGCGGCGATGGCAGCCGGCGGCGGGACCGCCGGCTGCATCAGATCAGAGCGCCAGGTCGCGGTTGGACGCTGCGATGAAGGCCTTTTTCAGGTCCTCGTAGGTATGCACCGCCGGGAACTGGGGAAACTCGCGAATCACGTTTTCCGGCGCATGGAACAGGATGCCGGCATGCGCTTCCGAGAGCATGGTGGTGTCGTTGTACGAATCGCCTGCGGCAATGATGCGGTAGTACAGGCTCTTGAGCGCAATCACCGACTGACGCTTGGGATCCTTCTGACGCAACTGGTAGTCAACGACCCGGTCGGTTTCGTCGGTAATCAGGCGGTGACACAGTAGCGTCGGGAAACCGAGCTGGCGCATCAACGGCTGGGAAAACTCGTAGAAGGTGTCCGACAGAATAACCACCTGGAAACGCTCGCGCAGCCAGTCGACAAACTCGACGGCGCCATCAAGCGGTTTGAGGGTCGCAATGACTTCCTGAATATCCGACAGTTTGAGGCCGTGCTTGTCGAGAATGGACAGGCGCTGCTTCATCAGCACGTCATAGTCGGGAATGTCACGGGTGGTTGCCTTGAGCTCCTCAATGCCGGTTTTCTCGGCAAAGGCAATCCAGATTTCAGGGACCAGCACCCCTTCCAGGTCAAGGCAAGCGATTTCCACACGACACTCCTGAGATTCACATTTGAGACTGGCGCACAATCTACCGGCAAGCGGGTCTCGGCGCAATCACAAGGCGGCTGGAGCCTGCTGTTCTAAGTCGAAAATCGCATAAAAGTATAACCAAATAAAAGAGGATGGACTAAGGCGGCCTTTGCTAGACTGCCGATCACAGAACGGTGGCACACCGATCCACCGCCGGATTGAGAGCCTGATTTCCATGAGTACCTTCGACATCGATCAACTGGCTGTCGACTACGCCAGCAAATCCCCTCAACAGATTCTGGAGCTGGCATTCGCCAACTTCGACAACCTCTGGCTGTCGTTCAGCGGCGCCGACGACATCGTCGTGCTGGACATGGCCTGGAAACTCAACCCGAACGTCAAGGTATTTACCCTCGACACCGGCCGCCTGCACGCCGAGACCTATCGGTTTCTGGAGCAGGTGCGCAAGCATTACGGGATCCAGCTTGAGGTGTTGTCGCCCGACCACCAGCAGCTTGAAGCCTATGTGCGCGAAAAAGGCCTGTTCGACTTCTACGAGAGCGGTCATGGCGAATGCTGTGGCGTGCGCAAGATTGCGCCGCTGCGCCGCAAACTGGCCAGCGTCGATGCCTGGATCACCGGGCAGCGCAAGGATCAGAGCCCGACCCGGGCAGATGTTCCAGTGGTGCAGCTGGACGGCGGGTTCTCGACCCCGACGCACTCACTGATCAAATTCAATCCGCTGGCCAATTACACCAGCGAGGACGTCTGGAACTACATCCGCATGCTGGAGATTCCCTACAACCCGCTGCACGAGCGTGGTTTTATCAGCATCGGCTGCGAGCCCTGCACCCGCCCTGTATTGCCGAACCAGCACGAGCGTGAAGGTCGCTGGTGGTGGGAAGAGGCAACGAAAAAGGAATGCGGCCTGCACGGCAGCAACCTGATCGCCAAGTCCTGAAACTGAAAAAGCCGGCGCACCTCTATACGCCGGCCTTCTTCTCTCCCCCAGCAGCCGCTAGACGTCAGTGAACCGGCAGTTCCACCCCATCAAATAATGCTTCCAGCTCGAGCTTGCTGCTGCACTGCAGCGCCCGATCAATCATCTCGCGGGTCAGATGCGGCGCGAACGCCTCAATAAATTCATACATGTAGCCACGCAGGAAGGTGCCGCGACGAAAGCCGATCTTGGTGATGCTGGACTCGAACAGGCGACTGGCATCGATCACCTCCAGGTCGGGATCCATCTCGGGGTCGACAGCCATGTGAGCGACAATACCGACGCCCAGGCCGAGCCGCACATAGGTCTTGATCACATCCGCATCGGCGGCGGTGAACACGACCTTCGGTGACAGGCCACGGTTACTGAACGCGTCATCCAGCTTCGAGCGCCCGGTAAACCCGAAGACATAGGTAACCAGCGGCCAGTCGGCCAATGCTTCCAGGGTCAGCTCTGCGCCACTGGCCAGCGGGTGCCCCTTGGGCACGATAACGCAGCGGTTCCAGCGATAGCACGGCATCATCACCAGATCGGAAAACAGCTCCAGTGCTTCGGTGGCGATGGCAAAGTCGGCCGTTCCATCGACCGTCATCTCGCAAATTTGCATCGGTGTGCCCTGATGCATGTGCAGCGACACATCCGGGTAGTTCTTGATGAATTTCTGAATGATTGGCGGCAACGCATAACGTGCCTGGGTGTGGGTGGTTGCCAGTGTCAGCGTGCCCTTGCGCTCGTTGCTGAACTCCTGGGCAATCTGCTTGATGCTGTCGACCTTGCGCAGAATCTCGCCGGCAGTGGCAATGATGCGCTCTCCGGCCGGTGTGATGCGGGTCAGGTGCTTGCCACTGCGGGAAAAGACCTCGACACCCAGCTCATCCTCCAGCAGCCTGATCTGCTTGCTGATGCCCGGTTGCGAGGTATACAGACTCTGGGCAGTCGCCGATACGTTCAGCTCATGATGGGCTACTTCCCAGATGTAACGCAGTTGCTGCAATTTCATGATTGTCTTCCCCTTGCGAGCCGCAGCACCACGCCTTCCAAGGCAGGGATCAAAGGCACGCTTATAACCAGATAGGCCGTTATGCCTGCTAGCTTAGTCCATAAACTCCTGCTCGCATACGGCCTCTCGCGGGACTGGCCGACCGACGGCCGATTGAGTGGCTCAGGTCACACTGAATGCGGGGATTTGAGATTGCTGATGCCGTGCGGCACGTGCCCGGTGGGGACCACATCGACAGCGCGTCGACAATGTCCCTCCTGGTCATCAAAGAACAGGTCGGCGCCGAACGCCTGAAGAAAGCTGGACTTGTCCAAGCCGCCGAGGAACAAGGATTCGTCAAGCCGGATGTTCCATTCGCGCAGGGTACGAATCACCCGCTCATGGGCAGGCGCACTGCGCGCGGTGAACAATGCCGTCCGGATCGGGCACTGTTCGCCAGCAAACTCGGTCTGGATCCGGTTGAGCGCGGCAAGAAACGGCTTGAACGGTCCACCGCCAAGCGGCTCGCGCGCCGCCGCCTGCTCGCTGGCCTGAAAGGCAGCCAATCCCTCTTTCTGAAACACCTGCTCGGATTCATCGGAGAACAGCACTGCATCCCCATCAAAGGCAATGCGCAGCTCATCACGTTGCTCACGGGCCCGCTTGGCGGGAAAGATGGTGGCGGCGGCAAATCCCGCCTCCAGCGTTGCGCGCACATCCTCGGCATGGGTCGACAGAAACAGCTGGCAGCCGAAGGCGGGAATATAGGTGAAGGGGCTGCGCCCGCCGGCGAAGGCCGCGCGGGTGATGCCAAGCCCGTAATGCTGAATCGAATTGAACACCCGCAGTCCGGTATCGGCACTGTTGCGCGATATCAGTACGACCTCGACCCGGCTGTCGCCCTCAAGCAAGTTATTGATACGCAACAACTTCTGCACCAGCGGAAAGGCCTCTCCCGGTTCCAGCGGAATGTCTTCCCGGGCAATCTGGTACTGCCGATAGGCCTCCAGCCCTTCCTGCTCAAAAACCTGATGACTTTCGTCCAGGTCAAACAGCGCTCTGGAGGAGATGGCGATGACCAGTTTGTCTCCGAGCAGGGTGGGCATGGGGCGTCCTTATTGGTTACTGAGATAGCGGGCCTGGAGGAATTTAAGCTGATCCAACATTGCCTCTATTTTCGGCAGGCTGCAACCAGCTTCCTTGCCCAGGCGCAGCAACTCACCGTACAACGCGTCCAGCTCCATGGGGCGCTTGTGCAGCCAGTCGTGGTACATGCTCGGATAATAATCGGGCATGATCTCGGTGCCCTTGAACATGTAGCCGATCACGCCGTCGGGAATGTCGATGCCACGGGCCCGAGCCGCCGCAATGACCTCTTCCATCATCTCGGTGATCAACTTGCGACTGGCGGGGTTGCCCACCAGCTCCTGGGTGCCGGCATTGAGTACCACAGAGATACCGTTGAATGGCGCATTCCAGACCAGCTTCTGCCAGCGCGCCTCGTCAACACCGGGCAACAGCCGCGTCGGAATATTGCCGGATTCAAGCAGCGCTGCGCCCTCCTTCAACAGTGCCTGCTGCTCTTCCTTGGATACAGCGGGGCCGGAGTGGTAACCCAGGTCGATCATGCCATTGGACTGGTGCTTGACCAGACCTGGGCCTTCACGGAACAGGCAGACGTAGCACAGACCGCCGATCAGGTGCATGCTGTCCGGCAGCAACGGTCGCAGATGATCTTCGTTGTTCAGGCCGTTTTGCAGCAGAACCACCTTGGCATCCGGCTTGCCGGCGGCTGCAATGATGTCACCCAGGTTGTCTGCTGTGGACTTGGCACCCACCAGCAGCCAATCGCACTTCGGCATATCCGCTGCATCCTGGTAGGCCTGTACCGGGTGAATATGCAATTCGGGATTGACCAGGCTGTTGATGGTGATGCCCTTCTCCTTGACCGCCTGGTATTCGCTGCGCAGCAGAAAGTGCACGTCGTTTCCGCCATTGACCAGCATGGCGCCATAGAAACCGCCGATTGCACCGGTGCCAATAATCCCGATCTTCAGATCACTCTGACTCATACAACCCTCATCTGGATGATGTATTTATTGGTATGCAGGCATGTTAATCCGCTCGCGCCGGGCGAGACAGTCAATAACACGACAAACCTGCGGCCAAATGCCCCATCATTCACATCGCGGTTGAGCACGGGCAAGCGGCCGGGCTTTGACCCGCCGATCTCCGCCGGCCACTCAGCGTGCAGCACGAAAGGCCAATTTATATTGTTTTTCAGGGCAATAGAGCCTGGGCGGGGTAGCCTAAGCCGGCAAGCTTGATTAAGCTGTGTAGCACTCAAAAAGCGCCGCATTGCCGCGGCGAGCACCACATTCCGGGATGACTGATGGCCGATTTACCTATTGATGACCTGAACATAACCTCCAATGAGATTCTGATTACGCCTGAACAGCTCAAGGCTCAGATTCCGCTTAGCGAAGCCGCACAGGCGACCGTGGTGCAAAGCCGCCAGGTCATTCGCGACATTCTCGACGGCAAGGACCATCGCCTGTTTATTGTCATCGGCCCCTGCTCCATCCACGACGTCAACGCCGCCAAGGACTACGCCGCACGCCTCAAGGAGCTGGCGGCGGAAGTAGGCGACACCCTGTATCTGGTCATGCGCGTCTACTTCGAAAAGCCGCGCACAACCGTGGGCTGGAAGGGATTGATCAACGACCCCTACCTGGATGACTCCTTCAAGATTCAGGACGGCCTGAAGATTGGTCGCCAGTTGCTGCGCGACCTGACCGAAATGGGGCTGCCAACCGCAACCGAAGCGCTTGATCCGATTTCGCCGCAATACCTTCAGGATCTCATCTCCTGGTCTGCCATCGGGGCCCGCACCACCGAATCACAGACCCACCGGGAAATGTCCTCTGGTCTGTCCTCGGCCGTAGGTTTCAAGAACGGCACCGACGGCGGACTGGCAGTGGCGATCAACGCGCTGCAATCGGTATCCAGCCCGCACCGTTTCCTCGGCATCAATCAGCAGGGCCAGGTCTCGATCGTGACCACCAAGGGCAACCCCTATGGTCACGTCGTCTTGCGCGGCGGTAACGGTAAGCCGAACTACGACTCGGTCAGCGTAGCGCTGTGCGAGAAGGATCTGGAGAAGGCCGGTATCAGCAAGAACATCATGGTCGACTGCAGCCACGCCAACTCCAACAAGGATCCGGGCTTGCAGCCGCTGGTGATGGATAACGTGGCCAACCAGATCCTGGAAGGCAATGACTCCATCATCGGCCTGATGGTTGAGAGCAATATTGGCTGGGGTAACCAGTCGATTCCGAAGGACCTGTCCCAACTGCAATACGGCGTGTCCGTGACCGATGCCTGCATTGACTGGGCCACCACGGTGCAAAGCGTGCGTTCCATGCGCGACAAGCTCAAGGATGTACTGCCGCGCCGCGCGCGCCTGAAGCAGGACTGAGGTCCTCAGCCATAAAAAAACCGGCCAATGGCCGGTTTTTTTATGGCGATATGACTGAGCACCTAACTGACCGCTGCCGCATTGCGATCCATATAGCGTTCAACGTATGAGCAGGACGGGATCACCGTATAACCATGCTCCTGCGCGTATGTCAGCGCATGGGCAGTCAGGCGGGCAGCCAACCCCTTGCCACGAAGACTGTCCGGAACGAAGGTCCGATAGATATCCAGCGTGTTCTTGCCCAAGTCCATATAGGCCAGATATGCCCGCATACCGTCCAATGTAATATAGAACTGCTTGCCGTCCTGATCGTGCTGGATGGTCGCATTCATATTCATTGTCTGTCTCCCAGGCAGAAAGCGTCGAGCGAAGAGTTATCCACTATAGACCGAGATCGGGCGGAATGTTTCCCCGCCCGTCTCAAAAAGTGAACTACCCCGCCGAAACCATCCCCATTCCCAGCGACATCAGCAGGGCAATGGATGCCAGACAGGCAATGACCGGCACTGCCACCGTCACCACAAAGATGTCGCGATAGGCTTCCTTGTGGGTAATACCCATGATCATGAAGGTCGCAATCACCGCGCCACAGTGCGGCAGCGAATCCAGCCCGCCAGCGGCGATGGCAGCGATACGGTGCAGGATCTCGGGGTCAACACCCATCTCGATGTAATGCGGCCCGAGCGACTGCATAAAGATCTGCAGGCCACCGGACGACGAGCCGACAATCGCCGAGACCACACTGACCGAGGCAAACACCGACAGCAAAGGCGGTAAATCGACATTCAGGATCCAGTTAGCAAACTGGGCGAACCCGGCAGTCTGGGTCACCACACCGCCAAAACCGATCACCGCCGCGGTATTGAGCAACGGCATGATGGAATCATCAGCGCCCTGACCGAATGCCTGCGCCGCCTTGCGACGCAAGCCCGGAAACAGCAGTACGCAGGTCAGCGAACCAAGAATGAGCGAGATACTGGGCCAGATGATCGGCTGCGCTGCACTGAACAACAGAACGCGAGCGACGATACTGTCGCTTTCAGTCCAGTCAGCCAGACCCAGAATAGCGCGTGGCAGCATGATCGAGCCCAGCACCACTACCATGGGAATCAACGCCATCCACCATACCGGCGCATCATTCGGATCACCGATAAGCTGCTCCATGCGACGGTCCTGGGCATTTTCGACAAACCCTTCGCCGCGGGCCTGGGCGCGTTTCCACTGGCTTTCCACATACCACATACCAAGACCAGCCATAATCAGCGCAGCAAAGATGCCGATCCAGCCTCCGGCAAACAGGTCGGTACCCAGCGCACTGGCAGAAATCACGTTATGAATGGACGGCGTTCCCGGCAGCGCGGTCATGGTGAAGGTGCCCGCGCCAACCGAGGTCGCAGCCGCCCAAAGCCGCTTGGGCAGGTTGGCTTCACGCATCAGGGTGATACCCAGCGGATACATGGTGAACACCACCACAAACACCACAACACCGCCGTAGGTCAGCAAGGCGCAGACGATCATGCCAACCAGCAGCGTATGACGCACACCCAGCGCGCGAGTGATCGATAACGCGATACTCTTGGCCGCCTGACTGGTCGCCATCACCTTGCCGAAAATAGCGCCACAGAGGAACAGCAAAAAGAACTTCCCGGCAAAGGTAAACGCACCCAGCGGGCCAAACGGGAAGAACTCCAGAAAGGTTTGCGAGATCAGCATATTGTTGGTCAGCGCGACCACCAATGCGCAGACCAGAGACGCAATAAAGATATTGATCCCTCGCAAGGCCAGATAAATAAGTAACGTCACGCCGGCGAGAAGACCGAGATTTCCGAGCATTGTTTTTATCCTTGTAGTTGACTGCGCTGGCTACATTACCCCAGCGCAGATTCACTACAAAGCCTTTAGCGCCGGAATCAGAGCGCTTTATTGTTGTGTATTGGTAACAGAATTATCGGTTGCCTACTTCCAACCCACGATGCAACTGCTACTATTACTGGCGCTATCAGGAACGTACAGCCGAAGACCGATGGAACTTCGAGCCACTTGTTCGGTCTTGGGCTGTGCGTTCTTGAAGCAAGACTTTTTACACAAGGGGAAAGTTATGAAAACTGCACTGAAAGTATCCGCCGTAGCTCTGGCCGCTCTGCTGGCCGCCGGCTGCAGCAACAGCATGGAAAAGGAACTGAGCGCTCGCGTTGCCGCTAACGAAAACGCTACTGCCAGTGCCCAAGCCCGTGCTGACGAAGCTTACCGCAAGGCCGAAGAAGCTCTGGCTGCCGCTCAGCGCGCACAGCAGACTGCTGACGAAGCCAACGAGCGCGCCCTGCGCATGCTCGAGAAAGCCAGCCAGAAGTAAGGCCAGCTTTGCCGATCCGGATCACATGGTCCGGATCGGTTGTCCAATTACGCCCGGAATACCGCTCTCGGCGTAAACCAGATCGCGAATCGCCGTCCAGTCCAGCCGAAACCCCCGCACCTTCTCCTGCTGCTCTTCCAGCAACGCCTGAATCGCCGCCTGCTTGTCCAGTGTTGAAGGCATGCCATGTTCATCCAGGGCGGTATGTACCTCCAGGTACAGCAAGCCATCCTTGACGCCCAGCTTATAAGGCTGGTTGACAATGGTTACCGGCGTGCCGACCGGCACCTGCGGAAACAGCTCGGTGATATCCTCGTTACGCATCCGGAAACAGCCATGACTGACCCGCGTTCCGATACCGAACTTCTTGTTGGTGCCATGGATCACATAACCACTGAGCGCCAGATTCATCTTGAACGGGCCCATCGGGTTATTCGGCCCCGGCGGCACTACTGACGGCAACGGGTCACCATTGGCAGCGTGCTCCTCCAGGATGGATTTGGGTGGATACCAGGAGGGGTTGGCTTCCTTGCGCAGAATGCGCGTTTCACCAATCGGCGAGGACCAGCCTTCGCGGCCGATACCAACCGGGTAGCTGGAAACCAGTTCACCGCCCTTGTGGAAGTAATACATGCGAAATTCGGGGAGATTGATGACCACACCTTCGCGCGGCCCGACCGGAAGGATGTGCTGGCCCGGGAGGATGATTTCGACTCCCTCGCCGGGCAACCAGGGGTCGATACCCGGGTTCGCCGCGGTCATCTCCAGATATCCGAAACCCCGCGCACTGCCAAGGTCGGCAAAAGTATCCTCATAGAGCGCCTGATAGCGGGTGACCTCGCCAATCAGATCCTGATCCGCCGACAACAACGGGTAGTCGTTTGCCTGGGCCGCACCAAGACCCAGCCCGGTAAACAGCAGCGCCGCGGTGATTCTGCCCAGTCGAGAACACACGCTCAACATTCCTTCAGCTCCCACTTAGCATCATATTCAAGTCAAACTGCTGCATTTGTCCGCTATCGCCATTATTGCGCGCAGCGACAGGACGACGCCCTGCCACCCTCGCCTGCTCGGCCAGATCAACACAGGTCGGACACAGGTTACGCAGATCCGCACGCGTCAACTCACGGTAGATCGGCGACGACGGCAACAGGTCTCCACACAGGGTACGCTCGCGCGGTACGTCGAGCCGCAGATTGATATCAACCAGGTGAACATGCCAGGGATCTTCCACAAACAAATCCCGCTGCTCATCCTGCTCCACCAGACACCAGCGTCTGGCCATCCAGGACACACTCAATTCAGGGCTCCACCTTAATCGTTTATCGCAGCAGGCTGCTGCGTCAGAACCCATTCACGTATTACCGGCCAGGCATTATCGAGAATACCCGGCTGCCCCTGCGCGTTCGGATGAATGCCATCGGCCTGCATCAGTTCACCGCGATCAGCCACGCCTTCGAGCAGGAACGGCACCAGCGGCACCTGCTGTCGATCGGCAATCTGCCGGTACACCTGCTCAAAGGCTTGCGTATAGCGAACACCATAATTGGGCGGGATTCGCATACCCAGCAGTATGACGTCAGCGCCGGCCGCACGCGACTGTTCAACCATGGCAGTAAGATTCTGTTGCATATTATCCGGCGGCAGGCCGCGAAGGCCATCATTACCACCCAGCTCGAGGATGACCAGGTCCGGCGCATGCTGCCCCAACAGCGCTGGCAAGCGAGCCAGACCACCGGCGGTGGTATCTCCGCTGACAGAGGCATTATGGACCGGCAAAGGGTAATTTTCCGTCTCCAGCCGCCGCTCCAGCAGGGCAACCCAGCCCTCACCAATTTCCAGACCGAAAGCGGCGCTGATACTATCACCGACAATCAGGATCCCCTGAGCTGCCGCAGGAAAGGAGAGCAGATACAGCAGTACCGCTCCCAACCAGTTTCTCAAGCCATTCATCAGGTCCGTACACCATGTCCGATGCCGTTGTAATCGCTCGCCACCTTAGCAAAGTCGTGACCAGCTCGGAAGCGCCGCTGCAGATCCTCGACGACGTCTCACTCAGTATCGAACGCAGCAGCAGCCTGGCCATTGTCGGCGCTTCGGGATCGGGCAAGTCAACCCTGCTCAGCCTGCTGGCCGGTCTGGACCTGCCAAGCAGTGGTCAGGTCATACTCGCCGGCGAAGACCTCACGGCACTCAACGAAGACCAGCGCGCGACACTGCGCGGCCGTGAGGTAGGCTTCGTCTTTCAATCCTTTCAGCTGCTGGACAGCCTCACCGCGCTGGAAAATGTCATGCTGCCACTGGAGCTGGCCGGGCGATCCGACGTACGGGAACGCGCCGGCGAACTGCTGCAGCGGGTCGGACTCGAAGCCCGGCGCCAGCACTACCCCCAGCAACTCTCTGGTGGCGAACAGCAACGGGTAGCCATCGCCCGCGCCTTTGCCAGCGAACCCAGCATCCTGTTTGCCGACGAGCCAACCGGCAACCTGGACGCAGCCACCGGCGAGCGCATCAGCGACCTGCTGTTTGCACTCAATCGCGAGCGCGGCACCACCCTGGTGCTGGTAACGCATGACGCGCAGCTGGCCGACCGCTGCCAGCACGCAGTACGCATGCAGGCGGGCCGCCTGCTTGGAGACGATGCATGAACCGACCGCCGCTGGCCCGACTGGCCTGGCGCCTGTTGCGCAGGGAATGGCGGGCGGGCGAACTGACCGTGCTGCTGGGTGCCCTGCTTATCGCGGTGACCATCAGCACCGCCATCAGTCTGTTTACCCAACGGCTTGAGCGCAGCATGACCGATCGCGCCGCAGAGTTTCTGGGCGCCGATCTGGTTGTCTCCTCGCGTAGCCCCTTGCCGGACAGTTACGCAGAGCAGGCGGCAGTCAATGACCTGATGCTCAGTCGTCAGCTCGAGTTTTCCAGCGTCATGGCCAGCGACTCGGCAATGCAGCTATCCAGTGTCAAGGCGGTTGACGCGGCGTATCCCTTGCGCGGCGAGTTACGTATCAGCCGTTCCGCTTTTGCCGAGGAAACAGCAACCCGCGCCATACCGGCCGCCGGTGAAATCTGGGTGGAACCACGCTTGCTGAACCAGCTGGGAGTTCAGGTCGGCGACAGCCTGGAGGTTGGCTATGCGACGCTGCGAATTAGCGCTGTACTGACCCATGAACCTGACCGTGCAAGCGACTTCTACAGTCTCACCCCGCGGGTGCTGATGAACCTCGATGACCTTGACGCGACCGGCGTGGTCCAGCCCGGCAGCCGGGTAACCTATCGCTTGCTGTTGAGCGGCGAACGCCAGGCACTGGAGCGTTACCGTAACTGGATAGACCCGCTGCTGGCGGTAAACCAGCGACTCAGCGGCGTGGAAGACGGAAACCGCCAGGTTGGCAATGCGCTAACGCGGGCCAATCAGTTCCTAGGCCTTGCCAGTATTGCGGCCATTATTTTGGCTGGGGTTGCCGTGGCACTGTCATCCGGGCGTTTTGCGTTTCGTCATTTCGACAGTAGCGCCCTGCTGCGCTGTATGGGACTGCAACGCCGGCAGGTGCTCACCCTGTTCACCCTGCAACTACTGTATATCGGGATCATTGCCACCGTGGCCGGCCTCGCCCTGGGGCTTGTCGTGCAGTGGGGCCTGATGCAGCTGCTCGCCGATCTGCTGCCGCCACGGTTGCCGGAGCCGGGCATCTTGCCGCTGCTGGTTGGCGCGGCTACCGGTTTCAGCGCACTGCTCGGATTTGCCCTGCCGCCGCTGCTGCGACTTGGCAACGTCGCGCCTTTGCGGGTGCTGCGCCGCGACCTCGAACCGATGCCTGTCAGCAGCTGGCTGATCTATGGGCTCGCCCTCGCCGTCCTCAGCCTGCTGATGTGGCAGCTCACCGGCGATCTGACCATCACCCTGGCCATGCTGTTCGGCGGAGCACTCGCTGCATTGCTGCTCGGGCTGCTCGCCTGGCTGCTGCTGCGCGCGGTCGCCGGCAAGCTGCGCGAGGCCAGCCTGGCCTGGCGGTTGGGCAGCGGTGAACTGCTCAAGCGCCCAACGGCCGCCGCCACGCAGATGCTGTCATTCGGTCTGATTTTCATGTGCATGCTGGTTGTCCTGATCCTGCGGACCGAGCTGCTCAGCACCTGGCAGAATCAATTACCGGACGACGCTCCCAACCACTTCGTACTGAACGTACTGCCAGCTGAACAACAGGCGTTCAGCCAGGCACTGGAGGACATCGGTGCACGCAGCGCCCCGCTCTACCCGGTCACGCCAGGACGTCTGGTCAGCATCAACGGCGAGCCTGTGCGCACCGAGGTAAGCAAGGAGGATGGCAATCGCGATCGCGGAACCCGGGCCATCAACCGTGACCTCAGCCTGACCTGGGCAGCCGAGCTGCCAGCAGACAATCAACTGCGCGAAGGCCAGTGGTGGCCAGCAGTCGCAGCCCCTGCTCCATCCGCCATGGCCCGTGTGTCCATCGAGGCCGAGCTGGCCGACAGCCTTGGTGTCACCCTTGGCGACCGGCTGGGATTCGTCATTGAAGGCAGGACTCTGGACGCCGAGGTCAGCAGCGTCCGCAGCGTCGAATGGGACAACTTCACGCCCAACTTCTACATGATCTTCGCCCCGGGGGACCTTGACGGCTTCCCCGCGACCCTGCTGACCAGTTTCTATTTGCCGGCCGAGCAACGCGGTGCCCTGCGGGAGCTGAACCGTCAGTTCCCGGCAATGACGCTGCTGGAAGTCGGCCCCTTGCTGGCCCAGATTCGCGACATTCTCAGGCAGGTCACGCTGGCAGTGGAATATGTCCTGCTGTTTGTTCTGCTCGCCGGGATGACAGTGCTGTTTGCCGCCCTGCAGGCTACCCTTGACGAACGGCTGTATCAGGGCGCATTGCTGCGCACACTGGGGGCCGGGCGAGCGCTGCTGCGCCGCGCAAGCTGGATGGAGTTTTTGCTTCTGGGGCTGATGTCCGGCCTGATGGCAGTGGTGGCCGCAGAGCTGGCCACCTGGGCGCTGTATCGATTTGCGCTGAATCTGGATTGGGCACCGCATTTGCTGTTTTGGCTGCTGACACCCTCGGCAGCGGCCTTGCTGATCGGTTGCGCGGGCGTCTGGGGGACCAGGGCGGTGCTCCAGCAAAGCCCCATGCGCCTGATCAACCGCGGCGCCTGAGCAGCCCCGAATGCAGCCGTCGATCAACACCGGAATATCCGGTTCGGCAGCTGCTCGGGTTTCTTGACGCATGGCCGCCGCACTTGATCGACGTCAACCTCACCTCGCAGCAAAGCGTCTAGAATGGATTTCAGCGGCCTGGCAACAGCAGCCAGCCGCCCCCAGCACAAGGAACCGTCATGCCAAAACCTCCTCGCCATCTCGTTCGGGCCCTGATCGCCGCAGCCGTGCTCGCCGGCATTGCTCTGGTTACCTGGCTGGAGCTGCAGCCTGACGGCTACGGTGATGGCTTTGCCAGCGGTAACGGCCGGATTGAGGCGACCGAGATCAACATCGCGACCAAGCTCGGTGGACGTATTGCCCGGATCCTGGTCGACGAAGGGGATTTCGTCGAACCCGGACAGCTGCTGGCCGAAATGGATACCAGCGTACTGCAGGCGCAACTGCTGCAGGCCGAGGCACAGGCTCGGCAGGCCGAGAACGCTATCCAGACAGCCCGCGCCCAGGTTGGCCTGCGCGAAAGCGAGCGCTCTGCCGCAGAGGCGTTGTTGCTGCAGCGCCAGGCTGAACACAATGCAGCGCGCAAGCGCCATGAGCGCATCAGTGTACTGGTCCAGCGCAGCGCCGCCTCGCGCCAGCAGCTGGACGATGCCCTGGCGGCCATGCAGAGCGCCGAGGCAGCCGTTGCATCGGCGCGGGCCCAGATCCACGCAACCGAGGCCGGCATTGCCGCGGCGCGCTCGCAGGTAATCGAAGCCGAATCAGCGCTGGATGCTACTCGCGCAGCGGTAGAGCGCATCGCTGCAGATATCAACGACAGCAAGCTGACCGCCGATCGCAAGGCAAGGGTGCAGTTTCGTACCGTTCAGCCCGGTGAGGTACTTGGCGCAGGTGGCCGGGTTTTGAATCTGGTGGATCTGACCGATGTCTACATGACTTTCTTTCTGCCCGAACGGCTGGCGGGTCGCGTCGCGATGGGCTCCGATGCGCGGATCATTATCGATGCTGCGCCGCAGTATGTGATTCCGGCCACGGTCAGCTACGTCTCCAGCGTGGCCCAGTTCACCCCCAAATCGGTGGAAACGGAGCAGGAGCGGGAAAAAATGATGTTCCGCATTCGCGCACGTATCGACCCGGCGCTGCTGGAGCAGCATATCGAACAGGTCAAGACCGGCCTGCCCGGCGTCGCCTGGCTGAAACTGGATGCCAGTGCCGAGTGGCCCGACGCACTCAGCGTTAACGTCGGCAACTGAACATGAGCCAGCCGCAGCCGGTCGCCCAACTGCGCGATATCAGCCTGCATTACAAGCACGTCGCTGCCCTGGACAAGGTCACCCTTGACCTGCCGGCGGGCTGTATGGTCGGTCTGATTGGCCCGGATGGCGTTGGCAAATCCAGCCTGCTGGCACTGGTCGCCGGCGCGCGTCGCCTGCAACAGGGCGAGTTGCAGGTCCTGGGTGGGGACATGCGCAGCGCCAGCCACCGCAGTCACGTGTGCCCGCGTATCGCCTTCATGCCCCAGGGGCTGGGCAAGAACCTGTATCCGACCCTCAGCGTGGCCGAGAACCTCGAATTCTTTGGCCGGCTGTTCAATCAGGGTGAAGCCGAGCGCAAGCAGCGCATCCAGCAGTTACTGGCCAGCACCGGCATGAGCCGGTTTGCCGATCGCCCGGCCGGCAAGCTCTCCGGCGGCATGAAGCAAAAGCTGGGGCTGTGCTGCGCGCTGATCCATGACCCTGACCTGCTGGTCCTGGACGAGCCCACTACCGGTGTCGACCCCCTGTCACGCAGCCAGTTCTGGGAGCTTATTCGACGCATCCGTGCCGGCAGGCCGCAGATGAGCGTGCTGATCGCCAGTGCCTATATGGATGAGGCCCAGGGCTTTGACTGGCTGGTTGCAATGGATGCCGGCAAGGTACTTGCAACCGGCACGCCACAGCAGATTCTCGCCGACACCAACAGCAGCAGCCTCGAGCAGGCCTTCGTTGCGCTGCTGCCAGAGGAAAAACGCCGTCAGCACAGGCAGTTGCAGATACCGCCGCGCACGATGCATACCGGTATTGCCATCGAGGCTCACGACCTGACCTGCCGCTTCGGCGATTTCGTCGCGGTCGACAAGGTGAATTTCCGCATTGAGCGTGGGGAAATCTTCGGCTTTCTCGGTTCCAACGGCTGTGGCAAGTCGACCACAATGAAAATGCTCACCGGCCTGCTGCCCTTCAGCGAGGGCGAAGCCTGGTTGCTGGGCAAGCCGGTTGACCCGACCGACATGGCCATCCGCATGCGGGTTGGCTACATGTCCCAGTCATTTTCGTTGTACAGCGAACTGACGGTGCGCCAGAACCTGGCGCTGCACGCCAAGCTGTTTCAGCTCCCCGCCGAGCAAAGCGCCGAGCGGATTGATGAACTGCTTACGCAGTTCAATCTGCAGGCAGTTGCTGACAGCTTGCCGCTGTCCCTGCCACTGGGGGTGCGTCAACGCCTTTCGCTCGCGGTGGCGGTGATTCATAAACCGGAGGTGCTGATTCTCGACGAGCCCACCTCGGGGGTGGACCCGATCGCCCGGGATCTGTTCTGGAGCCTGCTGGTCAGGCTGTCGCGGGAGGACGGCGTTACCATCTTCATCTCGACTCACTTCATGAACGAGGCCGAGCGTTGCGACCGGATGTCGTTAATGCACGCCGGCAAGGTACTGGTCAGCGGTGCACCCGATGATCTGCGGCAGCAGCGGGGCAAGGCAACGCTGGAGGACGCGTTCATCGACTGGTTGCGCGAGGCCAGTGGTCAGCAAGAGCAGGTGCCTGACGCTGCTGCACTGTCATCCTCAGTCGCTCAGCCTGACACCGAAAAGCGCCCTCCCCGTTTCAGTTTGCGCCGAATGCTCAGCTATACCCGCCGGGAGGCGATGGAACTCAAGCGCGATCCGTTGCGTGCGCTGCTCGCACTGGCCGGCTCGGTTCTGCTGATGGTGATCATGGGGTACGGCATCAACATGGATGTGGACGACCTGACCTTCGCCGTACTGGACCGGGACCAGACCACCTACAGCCAGGCCTACGCGCTGGAGCTGGCCGGTTCCGGCTATTTTATTGAGCGCCCGCCACTGCACAGCCATGCCGAGCTGGAGCAACGCATGCGAGCCGGCGACATCAGCCTGGCCCTGGAAATCCCCCCGGGCTTCGGACGCGACCTGCTGCGCGGCGATTTCCCGCAGGTTGCCTACTGGGTCGACGGTGCCATGCCGGTGCGGGCCGATACCCTGCGTGGCTATGCCCAGGGCATTCATTTGAACTACCTGCGTTCACTGGCAAGCCGTCAACCCACACCCATCGCGGTCAGCCTGGTGAACGTGGAAACGCGCTATCGCTACAACCCCGATGTGAAGAGCCTGCCCGCGATGGTGCCGGCGGTAATTCCGATTCTGCTGATGATGATTCCGGCCATGCTCACCGCGTTGGCAGTGGTGCGCGAAAAGGAGCTGGGCTCCATCACCAATTTCTATGTAACCCCGGTAACCCGGCTCGAGTTCCTGCTCGGCAAGCAGCTGCCCTACGTGGTACTCGGCTTCATCAATTTCATCGCATTGCTGCTGCTCGCGGTGCTGGCTTTCGACGTCCCGATCAAGGGCAGCCTGCCGAGCCTGCTGCTCGGCGGCCTGCTGTATATCGTGTGCGCGACCGGCCTCGGGTTGCTGGTCTCCTCGCTGCTGAAAAGCCAGATCGCTGCCATCTTCGGTACCGCCATCGCCACGCTGATTCCGGCGGTCCAGTTCTCCGGCATGATGCATCCGGTGTCTGCAATGGAGGGGCTCGGCGCGATGATCGGGCAGCTGTATCCCACCACCCACTTCCTGATCATTTCCCGCGGCGTGTTTTCCAAGGCATTGGGGTTCAGCGACCTCTATTTCTACTTCATCCCCCTGCTACTGGCGATACCGGTACTGACGCTGGCCAGCGTCGCGGGACTGAAAAAGCAGGAACAGTGACATGCGCCGAGCGTTGAGTAACGTACTGCAGCTGGGAGTAAAGGAGCTGCGCAGCCTCGCCCGGGACCCGGCGATGGTCATACTGATCATCTACGCATTCAGCATGGCCATCTACTCCTCCGCCACGGCGATGCCGGAAACGCCAAACCGGGCAACCATAGCGGTGGTAGACGAGGATCGCTCGCAGGTTTCCAGCCGGCTGATCGACGCTTTCCAGCTGCCCTACTTCATGCCCCCGACCCTGATCAACCACCGCCAGATGGATCGGGGCATGGACAGCGGGCTCTACACCTTCACCCTGAACATTCCTCCGGACTTTCAGCGTGACCTGCTGGCCGGACAGCAACCGACGATCCAGCTCAATGTCGATGCCACCCAGATCAGCCAGGCGTTCAGTGGCGCCGGCCACATTCAGCAGATCATCCAGAACGAAACCACCGCCTTCGTGCAGGGCTATAGCGGCGCGGCAGCCCTGCCTCTGGAAGCGGTGGTACGCATGGCCTACAACCCGAACCTGGAGGCCAGCTGGTTCGGCTCGATAAGCGAAGTCATCAACCAGATTACGATGCTGTCGATCATCCTCACGGGTGCGGCGCTGATTCGTGAGCGCGAACACGGCACCATCGAGCACCTTCTGGTCATGCCGGTGACGCCGCTGGAAATCATGCTGGCAAAGGTATGGGCCATGGGCCTGGTGGTACTGATCGCCTGCGCACTGTCGCTGCTTCTGGTGGTACAGGACTGGCTGGGCGTACCCATTCAGGGCGCAGTCAGCCTGTTTCTGGCCGGCACCGCGCTGCACCTTTTTGCAACCACATCGATGGGGATTTTCCTTGGTACCGTGGCGCGCTCCATGCCGCAGCTCGGGCTGCTGATCATTCTGGTGCTGATCCCGCTGGAAATCCTCTCCGGAGCGGTAACGCCGCGCGAGAGCATGCCGGTCGTGGTGCAGACCATCATGTCGCTGGCTCCGACCACGCACTTTGTTCAACTGGCACAGGGCGTTCTGCTCAGAGGCGCCGGCATCGGCATTATCTGGCCGCAGCTGCTGGCCCTGGCTGCCATCGGGCTGGTGTTCTTCTATGCGGCGTTACGCCGGCTGCGCACTACCCTGCAGTAATCCGGCTGCACGCTAGCGGCCCTCAGGCTGGTAGCAAATATCCGTGATCTCCCAGCTTTTTTCGGATTCCGGCGTGCGCACAACCACTTCATCGCCAACCACCTTGCCAAGACACGCCCTGACGATCGGCGCGTTGACCGACACATAGTCCTTGCGGCGATAGATTTCGTCAGGGCCGACAATTCTGAAACGCAGGGTGTTGTCGTCCTCATCGACCAGTTCGACCCAGGCCCCGAAGAAGGCACGCCCCTCCTGCACCGGGCTGTATTCAACCACCCGCAGCTTGTCGAGACGATTGCGCAGAAACCGTACCCGACGGTCGATTTCGCGCAGCCGTTTCTTGTTGTACTGATAATCGGCGTTCTCGGAGCGGTCTCCCAGACTGGCAGCCCACTGCACCAGTCGGGTGACCTCCGGACGTTCCTTGCGCCACAGAGTATCGAGCTCCTCTTTAAGCGCAGCATGACCTTCCGGCGTAATGACGTTGGTATCCATGATGTCCTGTATCGGGGTTTGGCGGCGACCATGCACGCGGGTTACCGGTTATTTTCGGTGCAGGCGCGGGCTTCTGTCGATGCCTGCCTACTCGCGTGCCTGCGCCTCCCCGCTATCACCCTTTTCTGTCTTTTCTCCCTTTTCTGCGTTGCGACGAGCCGCAGACTCGGGCTCGGTCTCCAGGTAAATCAGTGTCCAGTCCGCTGCCGGCTCGAACGGCTGAGCCAGCGAGAACACCCGTACCCGGCGCTCAGGCGTCAGGGCCAGCAAGGCGATACGCCCCTTGCCCGCCTCCTGCTGCCACTGACTGAAGCCGAAGTCCTCGGTGAGCGTCGTTGCCTTGAAGCGCGCCCCCTGACTGACCAGACTGGAGAGCTTGCTGAAGGTCAGCCCCTCGGGGCCGAGCGGCGCGCCCTCGTGCCTCGACGATATCTGCAGGCGCTCACTGGCACCGCTGCGCTCATTGCGTACGGTGTAGATACGGTGGGCTGCAAAGTCGCGACGAAAATGCTGGTTCAGCAGCGCGTTGCGTTCGCGCTCCGGCGTCATGGTCAGCAGGGTACCCAGCCCGGTAAGATCAAGGATGCTGTCGACCTGTGCCGACAGGGGATTACCGCGCAGGGTGCGCAGTCCCTTCATCCGTGCCTGGCTGATCGACTCCCAATGGGTGTCGACCACCAGCAGCGGCACTTCCAGCTTCTGCAACACCTCACCCAGTGCCCGAGCTACCGCATTGGCACCAATCATGAGTACCCCGCGACGCTCAGGCTCGGTAACCCCGAGCAGGCGCGCAACGGTTCGCGCAGTCGCGCTCTGAAACACCACCGTGCCGATAATCACGGCAAAGGTCAGCGCACTGACCAGCGCCGCATCCTCATAACCGGCCTGCTCCAGACGCAGGGCAAACAGTGCCGAGACCGCCGCAGCGACAATCCCGCGCGGGCCGATCCAGGCAATCAACGCCCGCTCTCGCCAATTAAGCTCGCTGCCCAGGCTGCTTATCCAGACCGCCAGCGGCCTTGCAACGAACTGGATCACCAGCAGCAGGGCCAGTGCCGGCAGGCCCAGGGCAAGCAGTGCATCCAGATCCAGTCGCGCCGCCAGCAGGATAAACAGCCCGGAAATCAGCAGCACCGACAGATGCTCCTTGAACACCAGGATCTCTTCGATATCCACACCGCGAGCATTGGCCAGCCAGATACCCATCACCGTCACAGCCAGCAAACCGGATTCATGGGCCAGCTCGTTGGCCAGCGTGAAGGTCACCAGCACCAGAGTCAGCGAGGCCAGCACCTCAAGGTATTCGGGAATCCAGCGCCGACGCATGGCGGTCGCCATCAGCGCACCACCAGCCACCCCGGCGACCGTGCCGTAGCACACTACCTTGAAGAAGATCAGCGAACCGGCCAGCAAGCCGCTGTCACCCGCGCTCTGGGCAGCAATCCATTCGTAGACCAGTACCGCCAGCAGCGCACCGATCGGATCAATCAGGATGCCTTCCCAACGCAACACACGCGAGATTCGCTGGGTTGCACGCAGGGTACGCAGCATCGGCACAATCACCGTGGGCCCGGTTACCACCACAAGCGCACCGAACAACGCAGACAGACCGGGATCCAGGCCAATCAGCCAGTGGCAGGCAACACTGATAACCCCCCAGGTCACCAGCGCACCCAGAGTAACCAGCCTGCGCACCACGGTACCGGTTTCCTTGAGCTGTTCGAACTTCAGCGTCAGGCTGCCTTCAAACAGGATCAGGGCGACACACAGCGACACCAGCGGAAACAGCAGCTCACCAAGGAAGTCATCTGGCGACAATAGCCCTGCGACCGGCCCAAGCAGGATGCCCGCCAACAGCAGAAACAGAATCGCCGGCAGACGCAGGCGCCAGGCCCCAAGCTGGCAAACCAGACTGACCAGCGCTACCCCGGAGAAAATCAGTGCCGGAGTAATCAGATGTTGCATCTCGCTCACGTTAACGTCCCTGCTGCGGTGTATCGGCGGTCAACCCGTCACGTTGGTGGGGCGCAAGCAGATCCGGCCCCATGCCCAGCGCGACAATCCGGTTGGGATTGATGGTCGGGTGACTGTAGTAGTAATGCTGCTTGATATGACTGAAATCCACCGTGTCCGCAATCCCCGGGTACTGATACAGCTCACGCAGATACCCCAGCAGATTCGGGTAGTCCTCGATGCGCCGCAGATTGCACTTGAAGTGTCCGTGATAGACCGGATCAAAGCGCACCAGCGTGGTAAACAGGCGCCAATCGGCCAGGGTCAGCCGGCTGCCGGTCAGATAACGGCGCTCACCAAGAAGCGCCTCCAGCCAGTCAAGCGCGGAAAACAGCTCACGGCAAGCCTGTTCGTAGACCTGCTGATCGGTCGCAAACCCGGCCTTGTACACCCCGTTGTTGATCTCACTGTAGACCCGCTCGTTGATCCGCTCGATCTCGTCCTGAAGCGCTGCCGGATAATAGTCGTCACGGTTACCGGTCAGCGCATCAAACGCGCTGTTGAAGATACGGATAATCTCGGCGGACTCGTTGTTGACGATCGTCTCCTCACGCCGATCCCAGAGCACGGGAACGGTCACGCGCCCGGTGTAGTTCGCCCGGGCATGGGTATACAGCTGGTGCATGCAGCGATAACCGTAGAGCGGCTCGGGCTCGGCAAACTCCCAGCCCTGCTCCAGCATGTGCGGATGCACGACTGTGACATCGATATGTTCCTCGAGCCCCTTCAGCCGCCGCATGATCAGCGTGCGATGCGCCCACGGACATGCCAGCGAGACATAGAGATGGTAGCGGCCTGAATCCGGCGCAAAGCGCGTATCGGCAGCAACCCACTCGCGAAACCCGGCATCCTCGCGCTTGAAGGCGCCGCCATTACTGTCGGTGTCATACCACTGATCGACCCACTGGCCTTCAACGAGACGTCCCATTCGGTACTCCTTGATCCTGTCAGTTGGCCTCCAAGCCTGACATCTTGTGCCGCCGCTGAACAGGTCAGACAAATGGCACGGGCAATTTTTTCATAAAGCGCGTATACTACGCGGCTATCTCTTCCCTAAGGTTCACTTCCCGTATGTCCGAAACCGCTCCGGCCCGGCAATTTGCCGATCTCGGCCTGCCCGCTCATCTCCTCGAGGCTCTCAACAGCCTTGGCTACGAAACTCCCTCCCCTATCCAGGCTGAAGCCATCCCGACGCTTCTGGCCGGCAAGGATCTGCTCGGTCTGGCACAGACCGGTACCGGCAAGACTGCAGCCTTCGCGCTGCCCGTACTCGCTGGCATTGATGTCAGCCTGCGCGCCACTCAGGCGCTGATTCTGACCCCAACCCGCGAGCTCGCTCTGCAGGTTGCAGAGGCGTTCCAACGCTACGCCCAGAACATGCGCGGCTTTACCGTTCTCGCCCTGTATGGCGGCTCGGCTTTCGCCCCCCAGTTCAAGGCACTTGAGCGCGGCGCGCATGTTGTTGTCGCCACGCCGGGCCGACTGACCGATCACCTGCGCCGCGGAAGCCTGAAGCTGCAGGAGCTGCGCTACCTGGCACTCGACGAAGCCGACGAGATGCTCAAGATGGGCTTCGCCGACGATCTGGAAGCGGTCTTTGAAGCGGTTCCAGACACCACCCAGAAGGCACTGTTCTCCGCAACCATGCCGCCGGGTGTGCGCAATGTCGCGCGCAACCACATGAAAGAGCCTGCCGAAATCCGCCTGCACAGTGGCGCCAGCAGCAGTCTCGAGACCATTACCCAGAAAGTCTGGGAAGTCTCCAACCACCACAAACTGGACGCCATGACCCGCCTGCTCGAAGTCGAGCCGGTTGAAGCCATGATTGTCTTCGTGCGCACCAAGACTGCCAGTCTTGAGCTGGCCGAGCGCCTTGAAGCGCGTGGCTTCGCTGCGGCAGCACTGAACGGCGACCTGACCCAGCAGCTGCGCGAGCAAGTGGTCGATCGCCTCAAGCGCGGCCTGCTCGACATCGTCGTGGCTACCGACGTGGCAGCCCGCGGACTGGACGTCGAGCGCATCACCCACGTGCTCAACTACGATCTGCCGCACGACAGCGAAAGCTATGTACACCGTATCGGTCGTACCGGTCGCGCCGGTCGTCAGGGCACGGCGATTCTGTTCGCAACCCCGCGCGAGCGTCGTCTGCTGCACGTACTCGAGCGCGCTACCGGCCAGAAAATCGAGCCGCAGGCCCTGCCGACTGCCGATGCGGTACGCAGTGGTCGCCTGAACAAGCTGGCATCACGCCTGAACGACGCCCGCGAGAACGCCACCGCCCTGCACCAGCAGCTGGTCAGCGATCTGCAGGAACTCACTAGCCTGGATGCCACCGAACTGGCCGCCGCGCTACTGACCCTGCTGCCGAGCGCCAAAGCCCTGCTGGAGCCGGTTGCCGACCTGCCGAGCGCGCCGCCGCGCCGTGAGCGCGAAGAGTTTGACCGCGACGCCGGCCTGACCCGCTACAAGGTTCAAGGCGGTCGCAAGACCGGCCTGATGCCCAAGCCGCTGGTCGACGTGCTGGTCAAGGTAGGAGGCCTGCAGCGTCAGCAGATCGGCCACATCAAGCTGTTCAACGAGCACACTGGTGTGTTCCTGCCGACGCTCGACCAGTCGGTACTGAACCGCCTGGCCGGCGCCGAAATCAACGGCGTGACCCTGCAGATCAAGGCCTGGCCGCTGCCTGAAGGTGAATTGCCGCCACGTGACCGCGCGCCCCGAGGCAAGCCGCCTCGCCGTGAGTTCGCCGGCAAGCCCAAAGGCCCGCGCAAGGCCTGAGGGACGCACTGCAGATGGAATGGGTCGACATCGGTGTCAACCTGACGGACAAAGCCTTCGACAGCGACCGTGACGCGGTACTGGAGCGGGCCCGTCAGGCCGGTGTCAGCCAGCAGTTGCTGACCATGACCTCGCTGGAGCAGGCAGAACACCTGCTTGCTCTGTGCGCGGATCATCCTGAACACCTCTTCACCACCGCCGGCGTGCATCCGCACGAGGCGCGTCACTGGACTGCAGACAGCAGCCGTCAGTTACTTGAACTGAACCAACAGCCTGCCGTTCGCGCCATTGGCGAATGCGGCCTCGATTACAACCGCGACTTCTCACCGCGCCCGGACCAGTTGCGCGCACTGGAAGAGCAGCTCGCAATAGCCGTGGAGACCCGGCTGCCGGTCTTTCTCCATGAACGCGAAGCCAGCGACACGCTGATCAACGTTCTGCGTGATTATCGCGACCAGCTCAGCGGTGCCGTGGTGCACTGCTTTACCGCTGACCGCAAGGCACTGTACGCCTACCTCGACCTTGATCTGCATATCGGCATCACCGGCTGGATTTGCGACGAGCGCCGCGGAACCGACCTGCAGATGCTGGCCAGGGATATCCCCGACAACCGGCTGCTGCTGGAAACCGATGCCCCCTGGTTACTGCCACGGACGCTTGATCCCAAGCCGAAGAACCGGCGCAACGAGCCTGCGTTTTTGCCGGAAGTCGCACAGATGGTTGCCAGCTGCCGGCAGCAGCCGCTGGACCAGCTCAGTCAACACACCAGCGAGAACGCCCGGCGTCTGTTCCGGCTGCCAGCCCCTCGGCAATAGTCTATATTGGCTGCATCACCGCATTGGACGCAGCCAAGGACTCGCATGCCAGATACGAAACGGACCGCTCGCAGCCGACATTCCATTTTCCTTCTGCTGGGCATGCTGCCCATGCTGCTCCTTGGTATTTCCCTGAGTCTGTTTCACTACCAGCAGCTCGACAAACTGATTCGCACCGACGGAGACGCCCTCTTCCAGCGTATCGTCGATCAGGTCAGTGGCGAGCTTGAAAACATCTATCATCCGCCCATGCAGGCGCTGAATATCATGGCCCTGAGCAAGCTGGTGACCACCACCAACCTGTCGGAACGGCTGGACTACCTGCCGATGATGGCACAGGTGCTCAGCGACAACGTGCAGCTCAACTCCGTCTACATCGGCTGGCAAGGCGGCGACTATCTGATGTTGCGCCCGCTTGGAAATCGGTTAAGCCTGCAACGCTTCAGCGCGCCGCGACAGGCCCGCTGGATGGCCTGGCACATCGGCAGCTCAGCAACCACCCGGCAGAACAGCTACCTGTTCCTGAACGAAAACCTGCAGATCATCGAGGCACGCATGGCCCCGGACGAGGGTTATAACCCCCGCGAGCGCCCCTGGTATGCCGCGGCCAGCGCAGCCAATCAGCGCCTTATCACTACGCCCTACCTGTTTTTCTCCACCCGCGAATTCGGCACCACCTTGGCACGAGCAAGCAACGACCTTGCTGTGCTGGGGGCCGACCTGACCCTGGACAGGCTCTCAGAAGCCCTGCGCCAGCAACGCATGACACCTTCATCAGAGCTCATTCTGTATACCTCCGATGGCGTTGTCGTAGCCTATCAGGACCCTAACCGCCTGCTGCACACCACCCAGGGCAGCAACTCGCTGGAGCCCCGCAGATTCAATGAACTGGGCAGCACTCTGCTGGCGACCCTGGCTCAGGACGGCTACGAGCAGGAGCGCCAGACAATCAAGGAGCTGGAGGGCCAGCGCTGGGTCATTCAGCAGCAGAGAATCAACATCCTCGGAACGCCGGACGTTTACCTTGCCGTGCTGATACCCGAAGCCGAACTGCTGTCCGAGGCGTATCGGTTACGCACGCTCGGACTCTGGCTGTCCCTGGCGATCAGTCTGTTGCTGCTGCCACTCAGCTGGCTGCTGTGGCGCAGGCTGCTGGGGTTGCAGCAGGCCGACCGTTGATCTAACAAATTACTTTAACCTCTTGGCCCAAATCATTATTTAAGTGATGATGCGAGAAAACGGCAACTGACGAACAGACAGCTCTGTCGTCAGCAATCCACAGGCTACGGAGCTGGATACCATGTCCAACCTTTTCACGCGCACCCTGCTCTGCCTGATCCCCACGATCAGCCTCATTGCCACCCCACTGCAGGCCGCCGACAGCGGCACCATTCCCGCCCGCGTCAACAGCGCCCTGCAGGCCGCCAAAATCCCGTCCGATGCCCTGTCACTGGCCGTCATCCCGCTTGAAAACCAGGGCATGGCCCAGTTCATCAATGCCGACCAGCCAGTCAACCCGGCGTCAACCATGAAGCTGGTAACCACCTACGCTGCGCTGGAGCTGCTGGGGCCCACCTATCAGTGGAACAGCGACCTGCTGGTAGACGGTCCGGTCGTCGATGGCACCCTGCAGGGCGATCTGATTTTCCGCAGTGGTGGCGATCCCAAGCTGACGCTGGAACGCATGTGGCTGATGCTGCGTGATCTGAAGGCGGCGGGCATTCGCACGATCAACGGCGATCTGGTCCTGCAACCGGCCGACATGCGCTTCCCCGCCGACATCCCGCCGTTCATTGATGATAGCGGCAACCAGAACCGTCCATTTCTGGTCGAGCCCGATCCGTTGCTGACCAACCTGAAGGTATTTGTGCTCAGCAGCTATGCCGAACGCGGCGGCGTGCGCATCAACCTTGAGCCGGCGCTCCCCGAGGTCAAGGTGGTCAACCAGATTGCCCTGCTACCGGCGCCCAACCGCAGCTGTCCGGCACCCAACGTCGCCTACAGCATTCAGGACAGCGGCCACGAGGCCGTGATTACCCTCACCGGCAACCTGCACGAGGGGTGCATGGCCCAGCGCTATCTGACAGCCCTGACCGCGACCACCTACACCGCCAGCACCCTGCGCACGCTGTGGGCCGAAATGGGCGGCAGCATCCTCGGCGGCAACCAGATCGGTCGTGCGCCGGCAAGCGCCCGCCTGGTCTCGCGCAGCACCTCGCCCGACCTGGTTGAAGTGGTCCGCGACATCAACAAATGGAGTAACAACACCATGGCGCGGCAGCTGTTCCTGACCATCGGCCGGGAACATCGCATTGCTGCCGACCGTGACGATCACAAGGCCGCCGTACGGGTCATCAACGCCTGGCTGAACGACAAGGGGATTCGCGCCAACACGCTGGTCATGGAAAACGGCTCCGGCCTCTCACGCATGGAACGCATGACCGCCCGCGAAATGGCGCAGCTGCTCGCGCAAGCCTGGCAAAGCCCCTACAGCGCCGAGTTCATCGCATCCATGCCGCTGGCCGCCATGGACGGCACCATGCGCCGCCGCCTGCGCAATACGCCGGTTGCCGGCCAGGCCCACATCAAGACCGGCTCACTTCGTAACGTCAAGGCCATCGCCGGCATTACCCGCGATGCCAACGGCCAGAGCTGGGCGGTGACCGCCATCGTCAACCACGCCGCCGCCGGCGCCAGTGGGCAGGCGCTGGATCTGGTGCTGCAGGATGTCTACCGCCGGGCACCGACCGACATCGCCAGCGCCAGCAGCCGCTAGAGTGGTAAAGCTCATCGCCCTCAGGGGCGATGAGTGAATTTCCAGGTCCGATGAATCCGGCTGTTACGCTGGAAATCGCGATCCAGTGTCTCGGCCGAGATATCGGTTACCAGATACCGAGCCTCCACCGCAGGATCCATGCGGAAACGCCGGAAGTTATTGGAGAAATACAGTACCCCGCCCGGCGCCAGGCGCTTCATCGCCAGCTCCAGCAAGCGCGCATGATCGCGCTGCACGTCAAATACCCCTTCCAGCTTTTTCGAGTTCGAGAAGGTAGGCGGGTCGATAAAGATCAGGTCGAATTGCTGATCCCCTGCCTGCTCCAGCCACGCCATCACATCAGAGCGCACCAGCTTGTGCAGGTCAGACAGGCCATTGAGCGACAGATTGCGCCGCGCCCAGTCCAGATAGGTATTGGACAGATCCACACTGGTGGTTGAGCGGGCACCGGCTGCTGCCGCATGCACGGTGGCGGTTGCGGTGTAGCAGAACAGGTTGAGGAAACGCTTGCCCTTGGCCTCGGCGGCGATACGCAGACGGATCGGGCGGTGATCAAGGAACAGCCCGGTGTCCAGATAGTCGGTCAGGTTGACCAGCAGACGCACCTGTCCTTCACGCACCTCGAAGAACTCTCCCTGCTGAGCCATGCGCTGATACTGCTGCTTGCCGGACTGACGCTGGCGCTGCTTCAGGGCGATATGCTCGGGTGGCACACCCAGCACCTGCGGCAGCGCCGCCATGACGTCCTGCAGGCGCGCCTGCGCCTTGTCTTCATCAATCGACTGCGGCGGCGCATATTCCTGAACGTGCACCCGATCGCCATACAGATCAACCGCTACGGCGAATTCCGGCATGTCGGCATCGTAGACCCGGTAGCACTCGATGCCCTGCTGACGCGCCCACTTGCCGAGGTTCTTGAGGTTCTTTTTCAGCCGGTTGGCAAACATTTGCGCCGACTCACTGAGGCGGGCGGCTTCGACCGGCGCCGCTGCACCTGCCGGAGTATCGGCTGCCTTGGTGACAAAGCGTTCCGATTGCAGATCCATCAGCAACAACTTGCACGGCAGCGCGCCATTAAACAGGTTGTATTGCTTGTGACTGCGAATCCCCATGCGCTTGCCCAGATCCGCATTGCCGGTAAAGATCGCCGCCTGCCAGCCCTGACACTGCTGACGCAGCACCTCACCCAGCTTCTGGTAGAGATACACCAGACTTGCGGTCGTTCCCAGGCGCTCGCCATAGGGCGGGTTGCAGACCACCAGACCCTTCTGCCCGCGATCCGGGTTTGGCGCGAAGGTCGCCAGCTCACCCTGGAACACCTTGACCCACTCCCCCACGCCGGCACGTTGAATATTGTTGCGAACCGGCTGCAGCAGACGGGGGTCGGCCTCATAGCCGCGAATCCACAGCGGCGGACGCGCCAGCCCGCGCTCGGCACGCTCGCGGGCCTCGGCCAGCACCTTTTGCCAGAGCACAGGTACGTGCTGCTGCCAGCGGCTGAAGCCCCAGTGCTCGCGCTGCAGGTTGGGGGCAACATCGGCCGCCATCAACGCCGCTTCCACCAGAAAAGTACCCGAACCGCACATCGGATCGGTCAGCGCACCGCCAGCCTCGGCCAGCGCCGGCCAGCCCGCACGGATCAGAATGGCCGCCGCCAGGTTCTCCTTGAGCGGCGCCGCACCCTGCTGAAGACGGTAGCCGCGCTGGTGCAGACTGGCACCAGACAGGTCCAGCGCCAGCTGAACCTCGCCACGGTGACAATGGGCGTTGATGCGCAGATCCGGCCGTACCTTGTCGACGCCGGGCCGGGTACCGTCAGGGCGACGCAGCTGGTCGACGATCGCATCCTTGACCTTGAGCGCACCGAAGTGCGTGTTGTCTACCCCCGCCAGAGTGCCGGTAAAATCAATCGCCAGGGTGCCATCCACCGCCAGGTGATCGCGCCAGTCGATAAGCTGCACGCCGGCATACAGGTCCTCGGCCGTGCCAGCCAAAAAGCGCTTGAGCACCAGCAGTACCCGGTTGCCCAGGCGCGACCACAGACACAGGCGGTAACCGAGTTCGATATCGCCCTGCACTGAGACACCGGCAACGGTTTCCTTGGCAGCATCGGCGCCCAATGCGAGCACTTCATCGCGCAGCAGACCCTCCACACCCTTCGGACAGGTAACAAAAAATTCAAGGATCTCGCGCATGTCGTTGATTTCCGGAATACGATGACGTTTATATTTCAGTGACAGCTAACCAGCTGCCTCAGGTATGCCAAATCGGTCTTTGTAGCGGTGACGACCGATAGGGTACAACAGGGTATGACTTGAGCGGTGACCCTATTAGAAGCCGGGTCCAATACACCTTTTTCGACCGGCTTCCCTGCAGCGTAGACAAACACTGGCTACGCGCTACCTTGGAACGGATCGACGGTTCGACTGTTCCACAATGTCATACCACACGAGGACGCTACCCTATGAGAAGACTCAAGCGTGATCCGATGGAACGAGCATTTCAGCGTGGTTACCAGCACGGAGTGAGCGGCAAATCCCAAGACACCTGCCCTTTCAACAATCCCTCTACCAGACAGAATTGGATCAATGGTTGGCGTGAAGGCCGCGCGGACCGTTGGGATGGCTTTACCGGTATTTCCGGCGTGCACCGACTCAACGAGATGCATGCCGTAGGCTAGACTCCCAGTCAGTCAACTCATCTTTCCCAAGGGCGCTTGCCCATAGCGCCGGGCCTCTGGAAGGCCCACCCAGCCCCCGCTCTGCGGGGGCTTCCATTTTCACCGGGGCATGACCGCAATGGCATCCGCACATTCACGAATCAATTCCGGCCCACGATAGATAAACCCGCTGTAAAGCTGGACCAGGCTGGCTCCGGCGGCGATCTTGTCGGCTGCATCGGCACCACTGAAGATACCGCCCACGCCAATGATCGGCATCTGCCCTTTCAGCTCGGCGGCCAGCAGGCGGATTACCTCGGTCGACATATCGGTCAGCGGCGCACCGGACAAGCCACCAGCCTCACTGGCATAAGGTGAATCGGCTACCGCACTGCGATCCAGCGTGGTGTTGGTCGCGATCACGGCATCCATTCCCTCTGCCAGTAGCGTTGCACCAACCAGGGCCACCTCATCAGCGGTCATGTCCGGCGCAATCTTGATGGCAATCGGCACATAACGGCCACGCTCCTCGGCCAGCACCTTTTGGCACTGCTTGATCTGGCCAAGCAACACCTTCAGGGTCTCGCCGTATTGCAGGGTACGCAGACCGGGAGTATTGGGTGACGACAGGTTGACGGTGACGTAACTGGCACGGTCATAGACCTTGCGCAGACAGTAGAGATAATCGTCAACGGCGTTCTCGACGGGCGTCACCGCGTTCTTGCCGATATTGATACCCAGCACACCCTGGTAGCGCACACCGGCCAGACGCTCCAGCATGGCATCAACGCCTTCGTTGTTGAATCCGAAGCGGTTGATGATTGCCAGTTGCTCGGGCAGACGGAACAGGCGCGGCTTGGGGTTGCCTGGTTGCGGCCGCGGCGTGACCGTACCGACCTCCAGAAAGCCGAAGCCCATTGCTGCCATGCCGTCGACGGCAACCGCGTTCTTGTCCAGTCCGGCAGCCAGCCCGACCGGGTTGTCAAAGGTCAGCCCCATCACCTCTACCGGTTGAGCCGGTACCGGGCGCACCAGCTTCTCGGCCAGTCGCAGCCGCCCGGCGGCGCCGATCATGTCCAGTGCAAGGTCGTGGGAGGTTTCCGCGGGCAGGCGGAACATCAGCGAGCGAAGCAGATCGTACATGGCGGGCATCCAGGGGCAGAAAATCAGGCTGCAGAGTATACCTGAATCAGGCGCCCAGGCTCAGCCGGCCAGACGCTCCAGCTTGAGCAATTTGCCGTCATCGGTAAATTGCATGAGAAAACTGCCGTAAACCCCCTGATGGGTCAGGAAGGGCCGCAGGTGATGGGCCGGCAAACTCACACGCCGGCCATCACGGCTGTACATCAACACCCGCTCGGCGCGGCCCTGATACCAGGCCAGGTAGCGCTCGGCGGGTAACGCCAGATCGATTATCAGTTGCTGCATTCATTGTCCTGAGAGGTGAGACGGGCATGCTGGGCCAAATCCAGCAACTCGCGCATCGCCACCGCCACTATGGGGTAATCACCGGCACCGGCGCTCCTGAGTTCACCCAGCATGGCCTGCCAGCGCAGCACCATCGACTGATTGCGATCGACCCATTCAGCCACCAGTGCCTCCACCGGTGTTGACGCATCGCCGCCCTGCAGAGCAGCAACGGTCATGCTGCGTGCCTGCCAGTCGAGATCATCCCGATAGCTTTCACGCGCCAGCGCCTGCCAGTGGTTATCCACCTGCAAGCCGGCCACCTGTTGACTGAACCAGGGAAGTTGAAGCTGGGAGCCGAGCGCGAAAAATACCTGCGCAACGCGCTCGGCATTCTGCCCGGTTGCATCGGCGGCTTCAACAATGCCAAGCAGCGTGTAGGCATGGCCGGTTCCGGCGACCACCCGAGCGATGGCTTCGGGCACTCCTTCATCGACGTAGTGCTGATAGCGATCATCCCAGAGCTGCCGCACATCCCCTTCCAGCAACTGATCGAAGCGTTCTGCCAGTGTTCGCACGCAAGGCCCGAAGTGTGCCACCTCGCGCTCGGGTGACAGCTCGCTGCGCCGGTTACGAATAAACCAGCGGCTTGCCCGGCGACCAAGTCGCATCAGCTCTTCCATCAGCTCAAGCTGTACCTCTGCCGAAACCTGGTAATCCAGCGCCTCGATACCGGCAAAATGCGTCTGCAGCTCGAACACGTCGCGGGCAACAACCCAGGCCCGGGCGATATCGGCAGCAGCGGCACCGGTCGACTGTTCCAGCCGTCGCAGAAAGGTGATCCCCATATGGTTGACCAGATTATTGGCCAGCTGGGTGGCGACGATCTCGCGGCGCAGACGATGGCGACCCAGCGCGTCGCGCCAGGATTTGAGCAGCACCGGCGGGAAGGCGGTTTCAAGCTCGCGCGCAAGGTATGCATCTTCGGGTACGTCTGAGGCAACCAGCGCCTCCTTGAGATCCGCCTTGGAGTAGGAGATCAGCACCGACAGCTCGGCGCGGGTCAGCCCCTTGCCGCTGGCCTTGCGCTCGGCCAGCTGGTCGTCTTCGGGCAGGAACTCCAGGGCACGATTGAGCTTGCCGCTGCCTTCCATCGCGCTGATGAACCGCTGGTATTCCCCCATGGTCTGCGCGGCCTGGCGCTGGGCCAGGCTGATGGCCTGGGTCTGCTTGTAGTTGTTGCCCAGCACCAGCTCGGCTACCGAGTCGGTCATGCTGGCCAGCAGCCTGTTGCGCTGTTTGGCGGTCATGTCCTGGGCGGCGACCACTTCGTTGAGCAAAATCTTGATATTGACCTCGTGGTCGGAGCAGTCAACGCCGCCGGCATTGTCGATAAAGTCGGTGTTGAGCGCGCCGCCATGGAGGCAGTATTCGATTCGCCCCAACTGGGTCAGCCCCAGGTTGCCGCCCTCACCCACGACCCGGCAACGCAGGTCACGCCCGTTGACCCGCAGCGCATCGTTGGCCTTGTCTCCGACATCGGCGTGGGTCTCGCTGCTGGCTTTCACATAGGTACCAATGCCGCCATTCCAGATCAGGTCAACCGGCGCCTTGAGCAGTTGCTGAATCAACTCGGTCGGGGTCAGCCGTTCGGCACTGATCGCAAAGCGTTCACGCATCTGCGGCGTTAGGGTGATCTGCTTGAGGCTGCGAGAAAATACCCCGCCGCCTTCGGAAATCAGGTCGCGATCATAGTCTGCCCAACTCGAGCGAGGCAGGCTGAACAGGCGCTCACGCTCGGCAAAGCTGCGCTCGGGATCCGGCTCCGGGTCGATAAAGATATGCTGGTGATTGAATGCCGCCACCAGCTTGAGCGTGCGCGACTGCAGCAGGCCGTTGCCGAAGACGTCGCCGGCCATATCTCCGATGCCGATCACGCTGATCGGATCGGTCTGCACATTGATGCCCAGTTCCCGGAAGTGCCGCTGCACCGACACCCAGGCACCGCGGGCGGTAATACCCATTTTCTTGTGGTCATAGCCCGCCGAGCCGCCGGAGGCGAAGGCATCACCGAGCCAGAAACCGTAGCCGGCGGCGATCTCGTTGGCTATATCCGAGAAAGTTGCCGTGCCCTTGTCTGCCGCCACCACCAGGTACGGATCATCGGCGTCGTGACGAACCACGTTGGGCGGCGGCACCACCTTGCCGTCGGCCAGGTTGTCGGTAATATCCAGCAGACCCTGAATGAACAGCCGGTAGCAGGCGATCGCCTCCTGTTGGACCTCGTCGCGCGTGCCACCCGAAGGCAGCCGGCGCGGAACGAATCCACCCTTGGCACCAACCGGCACGATGACCGCATTCTTGACCTGCTGCGCCTTCACCAGCCCGAGCACCTCGGTACGGTAGTCCTCCTCCCGATCCGACCAGCGCAGACCGCCGCGGGCGACCTTGCCGCCACGCAGGTGAACCCCTTCCACCCGCGGCGAATAAACAAAGATTTCGAACATCGGACGGGGCAGCGGCAACTCGGGAATCGCCGAGGGATCAAACTTGAGACTGAGGTAATCCTTGCTCTGGCCGTTGGCGTCCGGCTGGTAGAAGTTGGTGCGCAGGGTTGCCTTGATCAGGTCCAGGTAGCGGCGCAGGATACGGTCTTCATTTAGCACGGCGACCTCGTCCAGCGCACCAAGAACGGCCCGCTCAAGCTTCTGCTGCATTTCGCCAAGGTCCTCGGCACTCAGCTTGCGGGCCAGATAAAAGCGGGTGCGGAACAGGCGCACCAGTTCGCGTGCAATGTCGGCATGGGCAACCAGGGTACTGGCAATATAGGGCAGTTCGAAGCCCAGGCGGATCTGTTTCAGGTAGCGGGCATAGGCACGCAACAGGGCCACATCACGCCAGGGCAGGCCCGCCAGCAATACCAGACGATTGAACCCGTCATTCTCTGCCTGACCGGACCAGACGGCCTTGAACGCGTCACGAAACAGTTCGTTGGCTTCCTGGATGTCCAGGGTTGCGCCGCCGACGAAGGTAAACTCGAAGTCGTGAATCCAGAAAGCGGTGCCATCGGCCTGGGTAATGCGGAAGGGAAACTCGCCAAGCACCCGCAGCCCCAGATTCTCAAGCACCGGGATCACGTCCGACAGCGGCAGAGAATCGCTGAGATGATACAGCTTGCAGTGCAGAATGCCCTGCTGCTGGGCCAGAGGCTGATAGAAGCTCATCGCCAGCGGCGACTCGGGCGTCAGCTCCAGCAGCGTTTGCAGGTCGACGACACCGGTCGCCGGGGTAAAACGATCACTGTAGCCCGGCGGGAAGCCGTCCCCGAGATGGGCCAGCACGTCAGTGGCACGCGCCTCCCCCATGCTTTCCAGCAGCCGGTCACGAAACTCGTCCTGCCAGTTGCGGCAGGCGCGCACCACTTCCTGTTCAATTTTCACGGGGTCGATATCCGGATTTTTGGTCGGGTCAACGCGCAGAATAAACTGGGTACGCGCCAGAATGGATTCGGAAAAATAGGTCCAGAACTCGCTTTCGCTCGCCTGCAGCCGCTCCATCAGCACCGTCTGAATCTTCAGGCGGATATCGGTCGAGTAGACATCGCGTGGCACGAACGCCAGGGCGTAATAGAAGCGCCCGTAATTGCCGCGCCGCAGGAACAGGCGTATCTGGTTGCGCTCCTGCATCTGCACGATATTGAGCGAGGTTTGGGCCAGTTCGTCGACCGACATCTGAAACAGGTCATCGCGCGGCAGCACCTGCAGCACCTGCTCCAGTTCCTTGGCCAGATGACTGCGCGGCAGAAACCCGGAGACAGAACGCACGTGCGCGACCTTGCGGCGCACGTGGGGGATATTGTCGACCAGCGCCGAATACACCCGCGAGGTGTAGAGCCCCATGAAACGGTGTTCCTGAACGACCCGACCGTCCGAATCGACCTCACGTACCGAGACATAGTCCGGGTAGGCCGGTCTGTGCACCCGGCTGAGCTGCGATGCCTTGGCGAACGACAGCAGCAGCGGCGCCTGCAGGTAACGGATCACCTGCTCCGGCAAATCCTGCACACTTTCGTCTCGCGGATTCAGTGCCAGTGCGCCCAGGCTCGCTCCGGTGCGCAGACCCAGCTGCTGTTGCGGCAACCCCTCATTGATCGCGAAGCACTCATAGCCGAGGAAGGTGAAGTGGTCATCCAGCAGCCACTCGAGAAACGCCACCGCCTCGGTGCGCTCTTCCCTTGCGAAATACTGGCGCTTGCGGCTGCCCAGCATGGCGATCAGTTCAAGTACCCGCTCGCGCATGGCCGGAAAGTCCTTTACCGTCGCCCGGACGTTGCTCAATGCTTCGAGCAGACCATCTTGCACGGTGCGCAAATCCGCGTTGGTGGTCGCGCGGTCGATCTCGACATACATTACCGACTCGGCACGACCGCCCTTCGCCTCGCTGCCGCCCGGCAGCAGTTGAACAAGCTTGCCGCCCTCGTCGCGCACCACCGTCATGATGCTGTTATAGAGGTTGTGAATCGCATAGCCCTGACGGTTGAGCTCCATGCGCACCGAGTCGACCAGAAACGGCAGGTCGCGGTGCACCACTTCCACCACCGTATGGGTGCTCTGCCAGCCATGCTGCTGGGTATCGGGGTTGAACACGCGCAGCTTTACCTCACCCCCGGGCAGGTTCTGCAGGAAGCGCCAGGCAGAAAGGGTGCAGCCGAGCAGGTCATGATCCTGACGCGAGGCCAGTTCGGCGTGGGAGGCGATGCCGAAGAAGTTGTTGCAGAACAGGCCGATGCTGTCACGGTCGGCCTTGCCGACCAGCGCGCGCAAACGCTCGGTCAATGAATCGATAAATGCCTGCTTGGAGCTGGCCATGATCAACGCCATCTTGCCGACCTCCCGAATCGCGGGGTGTATCTGAGGCGTCTGGCAGATCGGTGCCCGAGGGCCGCAACCTGCTACGCCGGATTAATTGTGATCAGAGGATAGTCTAGACCAAAGGGATTTCGTTAAAGTGACGTACACTGACGCCAGCCAGTGAACCAGGACAACGGATAACACATGACCCATCGGGAATCCCTGCTGCAGTTGAAGGCCTTTATGGGCCAGCACATTTTCGGCCAGGAGCATCTGATCGATCGCATGCTGATCAGCCTGCTCGCCGGCGGCCACGTGCTGGTCGAAGGTGCGCCCGGTCTGGCCAAGACCAAGGCGATCAAGGCCCTGTCCGAAGGCATCGAAGCGGATTTTCATCGAATCCAGTTCACCCCGGATCTGCTGCCGGCCGACATCACCGGCACCGAGGTATACCACCCGGAAACCACCACCTTCAGTTTCCAGCAAGGGCCAATTTTTCATCACCTGGTACTGGCTGACGAAATCAACCGTGCTCCGGCCAAGGTCCAGTCGGCGCTGCTTGAGGCAATGGCCGAGCGTCAGGTCAGCATCGGTCGCCAGACCTACGCCTTGCCCGAGCTGTTCATGGTGATGGCGACCCAGAACCCGATTGAGCAGGAAGGCACCTACCCGCTCCCTGAGGCACAGCTTGACCGCTTTCTGATGCACGTGCGGATCGGCTTTCCGGATGCGGCGCTGGAGCGTCAGATCCTGCAACTGGCCCGCGGCGAAGCGCGCGGCGACGAACCGAAAATGGCCGAGCGCATCACCCAGCAAAGCATTCTGGCCGCCCGCCAGGAGGTACTGGACCTGTTTATGGCCGAGGCGGTGGAGGAATACCTCATCCAGCTGGTGATGGCGACCCGACGCCCTGACCAGTACAACCCGCAGTTGGCCGAATGGCTCGAAATGGGTGCCAGTCCGCGCGGCACCATCGCCCTTGATCGCTGCGCCCGCGCCCACGCCTGGCTGGCCGGCCGTGATTTCGTTAGTCCGGAGGATGTGCAGGCAATTGCCCACGATGTGCTGCGTCACCGGGTTCTGCTGAGCTTTGAAGCCGAAGCAGCCGGCATCGACAGTGACCAGGCGATCAACCTGCTTATCGACTCGGTCCCTGTTGTCTGAACCATGACGGTCAACCTTGATCCGGCCCTGCACACCAGCCTCGACGCATTGCTGGCGACACGCCGACATTGCCACGAGCTGCCCCTGTTCACCCGCCCGGTACGCAGCGGCCGGCAGACCGGTCAGCAAAACTCGCGCCTGCGTGGCCGAGGGGTCGACTTTGATCAGGTTCGCGCCTACCTGCCGGGCGATGACATTCGCAACATCGACTGGCGGGTAACCGCACGCAGCCAGAAGGTGCACACCAAGGTATTCAATGAAGAACGCGAACGCCCGGTGTTCCTGATCGGCGAGCAGAGCCCCCGGCTGTTCTTCGGCAGCCAGCGCTGCCTCAAATCGGTACTGGCCGCAGAAACCTGCGCCCTGATCGCCTGGACGGCACTGGCACACCACGATCGAGTTGGTGGCATGGTGTTTGGCCCCGGACAATGCCACGAGGTACGTCCACGGCGCGACCGCAAGGCTCTGCTCCAACTGTTGCAGCTGCTGGTTCAGGCCAATCACCTGCTGACACCTGAACCTTCGGAACCGCTTGAGCCGGCTTCCGAGGCGCTCAATCTGGCGCTACGCCATAGTCGGGAAATCATTCGTCCGGGCAGCATCCTGTACATCGTCTGTGATCACGCTGCCATCGATGGTCTGAACCAGAGCCTGCTGGTGCCGCTGGCCGGTCACAACGACCTGATCCTGCTGCCGGTATTTGATCCGCTCGACAGCGAGCTACCCGCCAACGGTGCACTGGATTTTGTCCAGGGAGAACAACGGCTGACCCTCAACAGCGGCGACACCTCGCTGCGTGAAGCCTACACCGCCCAGTTCCAGTCCCAGCGCCAGGCCTGGCTCAGACTCGCTCGCCGCCTGCGCTGCAGTCTGCTGCCGCTGGACACCCGGTCACCCGCCCACGAGCAACTGCGCGACAACTTCGGCAGCCTGCCAAAGGCGCCGCAGACATGACCAGCCCGCTGGAAGGCAGCCTGCTGCTGCCCGCCCTGCCGCCCCCGATCAGCTGGTGGCCCCCGGCGCCGGGCTGGATCGCGCTCGCCCTGCTGCTGTTGCTGCTGGTCATCCTCTCACCACTGGCGATACTGCTGAACCGGCGCCGGCAACGCAGGCGGCTCAAGGCCCAGCGCATTCTTTGGGAAATTGCCGACGACCTCTCGGATCACGACTGGCTGGCCGCACTCAACACCCAGCTCAAGCGCCATCTGAAAAGCCGCGGCGAGGTTGCCGCTACCCGGCTGTATGGCAACGCCTGGGTCAGCTACCTGTGCCAGCACTACCCCAAGCCGCGGGCCGACGTGCTGGCACCACTTGGTGGCACCCTGTACCAGGCCGATGCCCACCTCAGTGTTGCTGATCGCCGCGTCCTGCAACGCGAGCTGCTGCGCTGGATAAGGCACAATCATGTTTGAACTGGCCTGGCCCGCGAGTCTTCTGCTGCTGCCGCTGCCCTGGCTGCTGCGCTGGGTGCTGCCGCCGGCAAAACGGCCAGAGGCCGCGCTGCAGATCGCCTTTCTGGCACGTCTGCAGAGGCTGAATGCCGCCCAACTCTCCGCTGCGGGCACCCATCGACGCTCCGCACCGCTCATTCTGATCTGGCTGCTGCTGGTGCTGGCGGCGGCTCGCCCGCAACTGCTCGGCGCCCCCTTGCCGCCCCCGAGCAGCGGCCGCGACATGATGCTGGCGGTGGATCTGTCAGCCAGCATGGACACCCGTGACATGCGCCTGGATGACCAGCCCAGCGACCGACTCAGCGTGGTCAAGCACTGGCTTGATGCGCTGATCGAACAGCGCACCGGTGACCGCATCGGTCTGATCCTGTTCGGTACCCGCGCCTACGTGCAGTCCCCGCTGACATACGATTTGCACAGCGTCCGGCAATGGCTGGATGAAGCCTTTATCGGCCTGGCCGGGCGCGATACCGCCATTGGCGATGCCATTGGCCTGGCCATCAAGCGCCTGATGGAACAGCCAACCAACAGCCGGGTGTTGCTGCTGGTAACCGATGGCGCCAATACCGCCGGCAGCATATCGCCGATTCAGGCCGCAAGACTTGCCGCTGACGAGCATATTCGGATCTTCACCATCGGCGTCGGCGCTGAAAGTCAGGGCAACACGGATCTGATGAGTCTGCTCGAGGGCAATGCCGATCCGGCCAGCGATCTGGATGAACCAACCCTGCAGGAAATCGCCAAGATTACCGACGGCGCCTACTTCAGAGTGCGCGACAGCGCCTCGCTGGCGAGCGCCGTCGAGCGCATCGAGCAGCTTGAACCCAGCCTGCGCAGTGGCCCGGCGACTCGCCAGGCACTGCCGCTTTACCATTGGCCGCTGGCCATCGCGCTACTGATCAGCCTGTTGTGGAGCAGCCCCTCGCTGCGCCGGAGGCTGCATGCCGACTGAACCCATGCTGCCCTTCACCTTTTTGCGCCCGCTCTGGTTGCTCGGCATAGTGCCAATCCTGGCGTTGTGCTGGTACCTGTACCGCCATCGCCGTCAACGCTCGGGCTGGGACAGTCTGCTGCCGACGGCGATGCGCAAGGCGCTGGTAGAGGGTCAGCCGGGCCGGCATTACATCGGCCGCTATCTGCTGCTGGCCGCCGTCTGGACACTGGGTCTGATCGCCCTCGCCGGCCCGGCCTGGGAGTCAACCGACAGCGTACAACGTGAAGACAGCAGCAGCCTGATCCTGGTGCTGCAGGTGTCGCGCAGCATGCTGTCCAATGACCTGCAGCCGACGCGGCTGGAGCGCGCCAAACGCAAGATTCGCGACATTCTGGAGCGTTACCCCGACCGCCGGGCAGCGCTTGTTGCCTACGCCGGCAGTGCTCACCTGGTCGCACCGCTGACTCGAGATCACCGCACGCTGATCAATCTGCTCGACGCCCTGCATCCCGACATCATGCCGGTTCGGGGCCAGCAGGCCGACCAGGCCCTGTTGCTGGCCGCCAGCCTGCGCAATGAACAAGGTGACAGCGCCACTCAGGTATTGTTGCTGACCAGCGGTATCGAGGACCTTGACCGCGCTCGTCTTGAACTGGCCGCCGAGCGCTTGGGCGACAGTCTGCAGGTCATTGGCATCGGAACTGCCGATGGCGCACCGGTACCACTGGCAGAGGGCGGCTTCATGCGCGACGACAAGGGGCGCATCCTGCTGCCACGTCTGAATGAACCCGAGTTGGCCGAGTTCGCCTACTCGCATGGCGGACGCTACGCCCGCATGAGTCTGGATGACAGTGATATGACCCAACTGCTCAACAGCGAGCAGGCAGCGCAACAGGCGAGCGCCGAACAACGTCAGCGCAGCGACCAGGGCCACTGGCTTGTGCTGCTTCTACTGCCACTGGTGGCCCTGGGCGCACGCCGTGGCTGGCTGCTGCTGATGTTCTGCGCCATCTGGCTGCCACCGCCGGCCTCTGCAATGAGCTGGGCCGATCTGTGGTTACGACCCGACCAGCAGGCCGCAGCCATGATGGCCGAAGGACGGGCAGCGGACGCGGCAGCACGCTTCGAAGACCCGCAGTGGCGAGCCCATGCCCTGCTTGAGAGCGGCGACTACGCCGGAGCGGCAGAGGTCTGGGGCACGCTGGCCGAGCAACAGCCGGACAATGCGGAACTGCATTTCAGCCACGGTACCGCCCTGGCGCTCGCTGGCGACTACCCCGCCGCGCTCGCGGCCTTCGAACAGACACTGACACGGGCACCCGACCATACCGCAGCACGTCACAACCGCGAGCGGGTAGAAGCCTATCTGGCAGAACAGAAAACCGAACAGACCGCACCCGACGGGACAGAGTCTGCGCCGCAACCCGAAACCGGCGCTGGCAGCGGCAATCGCAGCAGCGACACCGAAGACGGTGCCGGCGTATCGAACGCCAGCGCAGCCGATGCCGACAAACCCGGCGCCCAGACCGGTATATCCGCAAGCTCCGCCAGCAGCTCCGCGAACAATGCCGAAAGCACGGGCAGCAGCAGTGAACCAGCGGTTGCCGGGGAACTGATCGACAGTCCGGAGCTGGAGAACGGCGACAGCACCGTCATGGGCGGCGGTGCCGGCGGTCGGCGACAGATCGAACAGCGCCAGGCTGTGCAACAATGGCTGCGGGACATACCCGATAACCCTGCTGAGCTGCTGCGTCGCAAGTTCCTGTATCAGCACCTGCAACAAAACGACGGACGCCCTCGATGATGCGCCAGCTGCTTTTCACCCTGCTACTGCTAACCATCGGTCTGCCCGCTTTCGCGGCTTTGCAGGCAAGTGTGGATCGCACCCAGTTGATCGAAGGGCAACCGTTGGAACTGACCCTGGAAAGCACTCTGGCAAAGCGCGATGATGCGCCGGACCTGACTCCGCTGGAGCAACACTTCAGGATCGAATCCAGCCGCAAGCTCAATCTGGTCAGTACCATCAACGGACGCAGCCTGCCGGTGACCCGCTGGATCGTGCGCCTGATGCCGCTGCGCACCGGCTTTGTGGTGATTCCTCCGCTGCAACTGGCCGATGAGCGCAGCGAGCCGGTTACCCTGCGCGTGCTGAGCGCCGAGCAGGCTCGCGATATCAGTCCATCCGACATTGCGCCGATCTTCATCGACAGTGAATTGGATACCCGCACGCCCTATGTTCAGGCCCAGGTGCTGCTGACCCTGCGTATCTACCATTCGGTCTCGCTGTACGACGACTCGACCCTCAGCGGGCTGGAAATACCCGATGCCCGCGTTGAGACGCTCGGCGCGCCCAAAACCTACGAGCAGGAGATCAACGGCGTCGTCCACGGTGTCATTGAGGTCCGCTATGCCATCTATCCGCAGCACAGCGGCACACTGGACATTCCCTCCCAACTGTTCAGCGCCACCGCGGTGCCGCCGCGCGCCTCCGAAGGCCAACCCGGAACCCATAACGCCCGCTTTATTCAGCTGCGATCGCCGAGCCAGCAACTGACCGTCAAACCCATCCCCGACACCTACCCTGCAGGCGTTCCCTGGCTTCCCGCCAGACAGGTCAGGCTGAGCCAGAACTGGCAGCCTGACCCAAGTACCGAGCTGACCCGCGGAGAGCCGCTGACAAGAACCCTGTCGATCCAGGCGGACGGGCTAACCGCAACCCAGTTGCCTGAACTCAACACCCTGACCAATGACCAAGACGAGCTGCGCCAATATAGCGACCAGCCCCAGCTGGAGAACCAACTGTCGAGCAACGGCATACTGGGGCTGCGCCAGGAAAGCTCGGCGGTGGTGGCGCGTCACGCAGGACGTTTCACCGTGCCGGCGATCCGTGTGCAATGGTGGAACACCACCACCGACCAGCTGGAAGTGTCCGAGCTCGACGCCGTAACCCTGACGGTTCGCGGCAACAGCAGCTTTAACGACACCAGTGCCCCCTACCCCAGCCAACCCGCCGGCGAGTTGCCACTGCTCTGGCCGTGGCAGCTTGCTACCGCATTGCTGCTGGCGGCACTGGGCTGGGCGCTGCTGCAGCTGCGCACCGCCCGACGTGCCCTGATCGCCCTCGATGAGCTGGGCGAAGATACGGTCAATCTCGAAGCCGATCAGGCCGGGAATCCGCTGGCCGACCTGCAAACAGCCTGTCGTCACAACCAGCCTGCCGAGGCCCGCAAGGCATTGGAGCACTGGGCCAAGCAGCAGGAAAGCGACCTCATCGCCCTCAGCCACGCCCACCCCATCCTTGCCGACGCGCTGGATGACCTGAACGGCTGCCTGTTTGGCCAGACCGAGCACGCCTGGCGCGGCAAACCCCTCTGGCGCGCCGTTCGCAAGGTAACCCAAGCCCGCCAGCGCGAGGCCGAAGCGCTGGGTGAAAATGCAATAGAGCCGTTATATCCGGATGTGTAACGCAGACAAACCTTGGTTTGTCGTATCGACGCCCAACAAGGTCTGCCTTGGCAGATCATCGAATCTCATTAACTGAGCCTCCCTACTGTCGGTCCAATACGGCACCGATGGTCGAGTGTGCATCGGGGTTAGTCCCGTTTACGCGGGCGAGTAGCGCAGGGCTGGCGGGAAGAAGGACGGCAGCCTGTTTGAGGAGCGTAGCGACGAGTTCTGCCGGCCCCTGCCAGACCGAGCAACGCAGCGAACCCGCAGGGCCGCGTAGCCGGGTGCCCGGGGGGGATTGCTAAGGGGGGCCGGGCAAGCGGTCCCCCTTGGCTCGCCAGGAAAGGCGAAAAATGAGGATCGCGGCAACTCGGCAAACAGCTCTGCTACTCGAATTATCTCTTCCCAGTGACAGCATTACCCCTGCCCTCCCCGGACCGCTGAGCAACGACCTCCAACAGATGCGTTTATCTCGAAACTCAGCGTTGAACCGCCCCCCACAAAAAAACCGCCCGAAGGCGGTTTTTGTGCAGCTCAAACTACTCAGCTACGCAGCTTCTCCGGACGGATCAGGAAGCGAGCCAGTGCCGGCAGCAGCCAGAGTGCGCCGAACATGTTCCACAGGAACATGAAGGTCAGCAGGATACCCATGTCGGCCTGGAACTTGATCGCGGAGAAAATCCAGGTCGCCACACCAATGGCCAGGGTGAAGCCGGTGAAGGTCACGGCCTTACCCGTGGTCTTCAGGGTTTCATAGTAGGCCTCCTGCAGCGGCAGGCCCTGACGCAGATAGGTTTCCAGACGGCTGTAGATATAGATGCCGTAGTCGACACCGATACCCACACCGAGCGCAATTACCGGCAACGTTGCCACCTTCACGCCGATGCCCAGGAATGCCATCAGGGCGTTGGCCAGAACCGAGGTCAGGGCCAGCGGGATGATGATACACAGCACCGCGCGGGTCGAACGGAAGGTAATCAGACACATGAGGATGACCACCGCGTATACGGTGAGCAGCATCTTGGTCTGGGACGCTTCGATCACGACGTTGGTCGCCGCTTCGATACCGGCATTACCGGCAGCCAGCAGGAACTGCATGTCCTCGGTGTTGTACTCGGCAGCGAACGCTTCCACTTCTGCGGTCGCCCGCTTCAGGGTGTCTGCCTTGTGATCGTCCAGGAAGATCATGACCGGAGCCAGCGAGCAGGCCGAGTTGAACATGCCCGACGGCGCACGGCTGATGGCGTTGTTCAGGTTGTCCTGGTTACGCGACAGGGTTTGCCACTTCAGGTTGCCCTCGTTGTTACCCATGATCACCTGTTTGGCTACCGTCACCAGCGATACCGCCGACTGGACGCCTTCCAGGTTGTTCATCCGCCATTCCAGCTGATCGATGGCCTCCATGGTCTCGTAGGCCGAGCACATCTCGTCTGGCGTCTTGACCATGACCACCAGAATGTCGGAGCTGGTGGAATAGTTTTCGATGATGAACTGGTTATCCAGGTTGTAGCGCGAGTCGGCACGCAGCTCCGGAGCACCCGGATCCAGGTCGCCGATGGCCACGTTCTTGCCGTGATAGATACCAAAGCCGAAGGCGATGATGGCCAGCACGACCGAAATCGGCGCGACCGTCGGATGAGCAAACTTGGCAACACCGAGCCACAGGCCTTGCGGACGGTTGGCCATGTTACGGTTGCGCTCGACCGCCTTGCGGCTGATACCGATGTAGGACATCAGGATCGGCAGCAGCATCAGGTTGGTCAGGATGATCACACCCACACCCACGGACGCTGCGATACCCAGCTCACGGATGACCTCGATCTCGATCAGCAGCAGGGTTACGAAGCCGACCGCATCTGAAATCAGTGCAACGATGCCCGGGATGTACAGTGCACGGAACGCGCGACGGGCAGCGGTCTGGCTGTCATCGGCGTTGGTGTACTCGATCGCCATGCCATTGATGATCTGCACACCGTGGGAAATACCGATGGCAAATACCAGGAACGGAACCAGAATCGAGTACGGGTCCAGACCAAAGCCCAGGGTACGCAGCAAGCCAAGCTGCCAGACCACCGCGATAACCGAGCACACCAGTGTGGTGATCGAGCTTTTCAGGCAGCGGGTGAACATCATCAGCAGAACAAAGGTGATCAGCAGCGCGGCACCGAAGAACATCACCACCTTGATGATGCCGTCGATCAGGTCACCAACCTTCTTGGCAAAGCCGACAATGTGAATCTGGATGTTCGGGTTCTCGCCCTGAAACTCGCTGCGGATCTTCTCTTCCAGCTGACGGGAGAAATCGCCGTAGTCGAGCTGAATCAGTTCGCCCTGATTCTCCGGGTTGGGATACGCTTCCTGCAGCGGGATGTCGATGATGGTGGACTTGAAGTTGTTCGCCACCAGACGACCGATTTCACCGGACTTGAGCACGTTTTCGCGCAGCTCTTCCAGGTCGGCCTCGCTCAGATAGGCCGGACGATTGGCAACCGGACCACCATCGAAACCGTATTCGGTCACCTCGGTCCAGCGCACGTTCGGCGTCCACAGCGAGCGCAGGTTGGAGCGGTCAACACCGGGCAGGAAGAACACCTCGTCGTTGATCCGCTTGAGGGTCTCCATGTACTCGGTACTGAAGATGTCGCCATCCTTGATCTCGACAGCGATGCGAATCGAGTTGCCGAGGTTCGGCAGATCGTTCTCGTGCGCGATCATGTTGGCAATGTAGGGATGCTTGAGAGGAATCATCTTCTCGAAGCTGGTATCGGGCTTGACCTGCGCAGCCTGATAACCGAAGAACACGGTCAGCAGCGCGAACAGCAGAAGAACAACAATCCGATTGTTGAAGATCAAGCGTTCCACAAAGGGAGCGCTCGTTTCCTGATGAAGCTTGGACATCCAGACTCTCCTGGCAGCTGTTTGTTATTGGTTTTCGGGCAGGCCGTTGGCTGCCGCCTTGACCACGCCTTGCTGGCCGACCAGCACCAGCTCGCCGTCTGGCAGGCGCTTGGCTGTTGCCAGGGCAACGCGGTCCGGACGAACCGCAACATTGAAGGTCTTGCCATGATCGGTGCTGGTCACTACCACGCCACCGGCGCCAACAACCGACAGCGAACCGTCAGCAGACAGGTTGCCACCCAGCAGGGTTGCTTCCAGCGGGCCGTTGTTCGGGGTGTGCAGCTCGACCTGCTCCCAGCTTTCGCCGAAATCAGCCGAGCGGTACATGTTGCCGCGCAGACCCCAGACTACGACCTGGCCTTCAAGACCGGTACCGGCGGTACCGAACCAGGTACCGTCATAGGGCGACGTCTGCAGGGTTTCCCAGCTGTCACCAAAGTCGGGGGAACGGTACATGGTGCCCATCTCGCCAACCAGGAACAGGCCGGTGCCTTGCACGGCGGTCACCGCGTTGTAGTGGAAGCCATCGGGGTTATCGATGTCGAAAGACAGGTCTTCCCAGGTCTTGCCCGCGTCATCGGTGCGCAGGTAAGTACCATAGGCACCGAAGGCAAAACCGGTGTTGGCATCACGGAACCAGACGTCCATCAGCGGGCGCTCAAGCAGGCCCGGGCCATCCGGATCGGCCGCTTCATCCAGGGCGGGGTCACGGTACTGCAGCTCCCAGCTGGCACCGGCATCACTGGAATGCAGGATCACGCCATCGTGGCCGACTGCCCAGCCGTTATTGGCATCGGCGAAATACACCGCCGTCAGCAGTTGGCGGACCGGAGACGCAGCCTGAGTCCAGCTTGCCCCCTGATCATCCGAATAGACAATATGGCCACGGCTGCCCACGGCCACCAGACGATCGCCGGCAGACGCGACATCCAGCAGCAGAGAGTGACTGGCCAGATCAGACATGATCGCCGGCTTGGGTGCTTCAGCAACGGTATCGGCAGCCAGAGCGGGTGTGATTGATGCGGTCATCAGTACAGCGCCCAGGCCAGCGGCCTTGAGCACACGTGCAGCAAAGGATTGCTTGCGGAACTGCGCCCGCTGGCCGATGGCAAAGGCCAGTTGAGTCGTTTGAGTGCGCCAACGAGTGGGCTCGCGCATACACCATTCCCCCTTATTGTTATCCATCTTTCCGTTATTGAACGGGACTGCCCATGGTAACGAGCACGGGGAGGCGGCGCCAACGGCTCACGGTTATCTTTTGTTAATCACGTTATCAATGCAGAAGCCCGCATTTTCACTGCAATATTTCGTCACACAGTTTATTGAATGCATGATGTATTGGTGCAGGCTGGCGAATAATCCGTGGCACAGGCGATTGAAAGCAGGCGCCAAGACATAAAAAAACCCGCCGGTTGGCGGGTTTCTTTACAGCAGTCAGCTATCAATGAGACAGCTTGCTACCGCTGGACTTCCGTACCTTCTCCGGGTTGATCAAGAAGCGCGCCAGTGCCGGCAGCAGCAGCATCGCACCGATCATGTTGACCAGGAACATGAAGGTCAGCATCAGACCCATGTCAGCCTGGAACTTGATTGCAGAGAAGATCCAGGTCGCGACACCGATCGCCAGACACAGACCGGTAAACAGTACCGCCTTACCAGTGGAGCGCAGGGTCTCGTAATAGGCCTCCTGCAGCGGCATGCCTTGACGCAGGAAGCTCTCCAGACGGCTGTAGATATAGATACCGTAGTCCACACCGATACCCACGCCCAGTGCGATAACCGGCAGCGTTGCCACCTTCATGCCGATGCCGAGGAAGGCCATCAGCGCGTTACCCAGCACCGAGGTCAGGATCAGCGGCAGGACGATACAGATGGTCGCCGGCAGCGAACGGAAGGTGATCATGCACATCACACCTACCCAGATGTACACCAGCACCAGAATCAGCAGTTCGGAGCTGGAGATGATCTCGTTGGTTGCCGCCTCGATACCGGCGTTACCGGCCGCCAGCTTGAACTCCATGTCATCGGTGTTGTACTCGGCTGCGAACTCTTCGACGGCCGCCGTGGCGCGCTTGAGGGTGTCAGCCTTGTGGTCATCCAGGAAGACCATGACCGGAGCCAGCGAACAGGCCGCGTTGAACATGCCCGACGGCGCACGGCTAATGGCGTTGTTCAGCACATCCTGGTTACGCGACAGCCCCTGCCACTTCAGGTTGCCCTCGTTGGAGCCCATGATCACCTGCTTGGCGACGGTTACCAGAGACACAGCCGACTGCACGCCTTCCAGGTTCTGCATCTTCCACTGCAGCTGATCGATCGCTTCCATGGTTTCGTAGGCAGAGCACTTCTCCGGCGGAGTCGCAACCATGACAACCAGAATGTCGGAGCTGGTGGTGTAGTTCTGGATGATGAAATCGTTGTCCTTGTTGTAGCGCGAATCCGGACGCAGCTCCGGCGCACCGGCATCCAGGTCACCGACCTTGATGTTGTTCTTCTGGTAAACGAAGCAGGTAGTACCGGCGACCAGAGCAACGATGACCATCCAGGGCGCCACATTCGGATGAGCGACGTTGGACAGGAAGCGCCAGAACGGGTGCTCGCGAACCGCATCGCGCTTGGAGCGTTCAACCGCCTTCTTGCTGATGCCCAGATAGGAAATGGTGACCGGCAGCATGATCAGGTTGGTAAACACGATCACCGCAACACCGATGGATGCACCGATTGCCAGTTCGTGGATCACGTCGATCTTGATGACCAAAAGGGTAATAAAGCCTACCGCGTCAGCCAGAATCGCGATCATGCCCGGTAGGAACAGCTGACGGAAGGTCAGACGTGCCGCCACCAGCGCGTTATCCGCCCCACCGGACTGCAGGGCAATACCGTTGATTTTCTGCACCCCGTGGGAAATACCGATGGCGAAGATCAGGAACGGCACCAGCATCGAATACGGGTCCAGACCAAAACCGACCAGGTTGATCAGACCCAGCTGCCAGATCACCGCAATCACGGTGGTCACCAGCACCGATACGGTACTGCGAATACACCAGGTAAACATGTACAGCAGAACGAAGGTAATGACGAACGCAATGCCGAAGAAGCCGACAACGCCGATCAGACCATCGATCAGATCACCCACCTTTTTGGCGAAACCGACAATGTGAATCTTGATGTTCGGGTTTTCGGACTGGAAGCGATCACGAATCTTCTCTTCCAGCAGGTGCGAGAACTGCTTGTAGTCCAGACGCAACAGCTCGCTCTGGTTGTCCGGATTGGGATAGAACTCCTGCAGCGGCACCTCGATGATGCTCGACTTGAAGTTGTTCGCGACCAGTCGACCGATCTCACCGGATTTCAGGACATTGGCACGCAGCTCTTCCAGATCCTCCTCGTTGGTGTAGGACGGATGGTTGGTTACCGGGCCACCGTCGAAACCGTACTCGGTTACCTCGGTCCAGCGCACGTTCGGCGTCCACAGCGAACGCAGGTTCGAACGGTCTACACCGGGCAGGAAGAAGACTTCGTCGTTGATCTGCTTGAGCGTCTCCATGTACTCGGTGCTGAAAATATCACCGTCTTCGATGGCGACCGCAATGCGGATCGAGTTGCCGAGGTTGGCCAGATCATTCTGGTGCTCAAGCATGTTGACGATATAGGGATGTTCCAGCGGGATCATCTTGGCAAAGCTGGTGTCGGGTCGCACCTGCAGCGCCTGATACCCCAGAAACAGGGACACGAGAGAGAAAATAATCACCACGGCAAGGCGGTTATTAAATACCAACCGCTCCATGAATGGTGCGTTACTCTGGTCAAAAGACATCCAGATTCTCCTGGCTTGTAATTATTATCAGTGAGCTTTCAAGGCGCTTGCCGGCATGGTGGCGACACCATGTTGACCGACCAGCAGCAGTTCGCCGTCACCCAGCGCCTTGGCAGAAGCCAGTGCGATACGGTCAGGACGGGTCATCACGTCAAAGCTGTTGCCGCCATCAGTACTGCTCAGCACAACGCCGCCAGCACCGACGACCACCAGCTTGCCGTCACCGGACAGACCACCACCCAGCAGGGTCGCTTCCAGCGGACCGTTGTTCGGCGTCAGCAGCTCGACCTGCTCCCAAGTGTCACCGAAGTCGGTGGAGCGGAACATGTTGCCACGCAGGCCCCAGACCAGAACCACGTTGTCGCTGCTGGTACCGGAAGCGCCAAACCAGGAGCCGTCATAGGGCAGATCGGTCAGGGTTTCCCAGGTATCACCGAAGTCCGGCGAGCGGTACAGGGTGCCCATTTCGCCAGCCAGCATCAGGCCGGCGCCCTTGACGGCGGTGATCGCGTTGTAATGGAAGCCATCGGGATTATCGATGTCGTAGGAGCGGTCTTCCCAGGTTTTGCCGCCATCATCGGTACGCAGGAAGGTGCCGTAGGCACCAATTGCAAAACCGGTATTGGCATTCTTGAACCAGACATCCATCAGCGGACGCTCAAGCAAGCTCGGGCCTTCCGGATCAATCGGTTGATCCAGCTCGGGATCGCGGTATTGCATCTCCCAGTTTGCTCCGGCATCACTGGTATGCAGGATCAGCGAATCGTGCCCCACCACCCAGCCGTTCTTGTCGTCGGCAAAGTAGACGGCTGTCAGCAGCTGACGGACAGGGACGTTCGCCTGTGTCCAGGTCTTGCCCTGATCATCGGAATAAACGATGTGACCACGGCTGCCAACAGCAACCAGGCGATCACCGGCGACGGCCGCATCGACCAGCAGGGTATGGGCTGCCAGATCCGACTTGATTGCAGGTTGAACGCTTTCCTCGGCGACATCAGCGGCATGGGCTGATGCGGCGCCCAGTGCCATCATGCCGGATAGCATCACGGCCTGTGTCAACGCACTGAGAGAAAAGCCTTTCTTAAGATAGTTGCCCGACGCGTTCAGGTCTGTCCGGGCCACGAATGGAGCGCGCCAATTGCACGGCTTACGCATACACCACCCCTCTTTGTTTTTATAGGTGCTTCTGCTCCGCTACGGGAACACGTTTTATTATCAACCCGGACCGCACCCCACACAGGCGCCCCCGAATCAGTTATCCCTCCAGCGGACAAGGCATATTAGAGGCCCGCAAGGCGCTGCACAAATACCTCTCGGTAATTTTTTATTAAAATTTCGGCCTTGCGTGTGCTGAGTAACTCATTTATCGAGGCCGACTTCAAGACCCGCGCCCAACACGGGCGCGGGCTCGCCGGGTCAAGCCAGCGACTTGCTGACCACCTCATAGACATCAGGCGACAACGGGCTTTGCGCCATGATGCGCGCCAGCTCCGCCTTCATCAGCTCCTGGCGCTTGGGCTCGAACTTGCGCCAGCGGCTGAGTGGCGTTACCAGCCGCGAGGCAATCTGCGGATTACTGCGATCCAGTTCAATGATCCGGTCAGCCAGAAACGCATAGCCACTGCCGTCCAGCGCATGGAAATTGATCAGGTTCTGGTTGGCAAAGGCGCCGATCAGCGCACGCACCTTGTTCGGGTTACGCATGGTGAACAGCGGGTGCTCCATAAGCTTGCGCACGCGCTCCAGCGCGCCGGGCTGGCTGGCTGCAGCCTGAATGCTGAACCACTGGTCCATGACCAGAGGGTACTCCGCCCAGCGCTCGGCGAACTCGGCCAGCGCCGCTTCACGCTGCTGCTCGAACGGCGAATTGACCAGCGCCACCAGCGCGGCCTGGCGGTCAGTCATATTGGTCGCCTCGACAAACTGGCGCACGCACCAGCCCACCACCTGCTGCTCACCCGTCAGCATCAGATAGCTCAGCAGGCTGTTTTTCAGGCTGCGCGCCGCCATGGCATCGGCCTTGGCGCTGAACGCCCCCGACCCGGCCGCGGCCAGAATCTGATAACGCGCAGACATCTCGTCACGCAGTGCCTCGGCCAGTGCCCGGCGCAACCACTCGCGGGTGTAGTGGATGGCATCCACGTCGGCAACCTCGGCCAGCTCGATCAGATAGGCTTCGGAGGGCAGACGGATGATTTCCGCGACCATGGCAGCATCCAGCTCGGCGTCGGCAATCACGCTGCGCATGACCTCGACCAGCCGCTGATCCAGGTTCAGCGGACGACCGGCACGATGAATCTCGACCAGCCCCTGCAGCACGTCAACCGCCAGTCCCTGCGCCGCTTCCCAGCGGTTGAAGCCGTCCGGGTCATGCTTGGCAAGAAACACCCGATCATCGCGGCTGTACGGGTAGCTGAGCTTGACCGGCGCGGAGAAGCCGCGCAGCAGCGACGGCAGCGGGCAGTTCGGTACATTCTCGAACACCAGCGTCTGCTCTGCTTCGGTAATCGACACCACCGCCTCGTTGCCAAGGGCCTTGCCCTCCAGCTGCAACGGAATTTCGTTGCCGTCACGATCCAGCAGCGCCATGCGTACCGGGATCACCTGCGGTTGTTTCTCGGGCTGACCCGGCGTCGGCGGGCAGACCTGGCTGAAATGCAGGCGATACTCGCGACTGGCCGCGTCGTACTCGCTGCGCACATTCAGGCGCGGGGTGCCGGCCTGGCTGTACCAGCGCTTGAACTGGGTAAAGTCGGCACCGTTGGCGTCTTCCAGCGCCTTGATAAAGTCGTCGCAGGTGACCGCCTGACCATCGTGGCGCTCGAAATACAGGTCCGTGCCCTTGCGGAAGCCCTCTTCGCCCAACAGGGTGTGCAGCATGCGCACCACTTCGGCGCCCTTCTCGTACACGGTCAGGGTGTAGAAGTTGGATATCTCGATAAAGGAGTCCGGGCGTACCGGATGCGCCATCGGGCCGGCGTCCTCGGCGAACTGGTTGGCCCGCAGGAAGGTGACATCCTCGATGCGCTTGACCGTGCGCGAGTTCATGTCGGCAGAAAACTCCGAGTCGCGGAAGACGGTAAAGCCCTCCTTGAGCGACAGCTGGAACCAGTCGCGGCAAGTCACCCGATTGCCCGACCAGTTGTGGAAGTACTCGTGCGCCACCACCGCTTCAACCCGCTGGAAGGCCATATCAGTGGCCGTGTCCTGGTGGGCCAGCACACAGCTGGAGTTGAAGATATTGAGGCCCTTGTTCTCCATCGCGCCCATGTTGAAGTCGTTGACCGCGACGATCATGAAGATGTCCAGATCGTACTCGCGGCCATAGACCTCTTCGTCCCAGCGCATGGAGCGCTTGAGGCTGTCCATCGCGTGGTCGCACTGGGTGCGGTTTTCCGGCTCGACGTAGATGCGTAGGTCAATGGTACGCCCGCTCATGGTGGTGAAGCTGTCCTGCAGCAGACACAGGTCACCGGCGACCAGCGCAAACAGGTAGGCCGGCTTCGGGAACGGGTCTTCCCAGCTGACCCAGTGGCGCCCGCCTTCGTGCTCGCCCGAGGCAATCGGGTTGCCGTTCGACAGCAGCACCGGATAGCGCTCGCGCTCGGCGATCACCGTGGTGGTGAACCGGCTCATCACATCCGGGCGATCGAGGTAGTAGGTAATCTTGCGAAAGCCTTCGGCCTCGCACTGGGTGCAGAACATGCTGCCAGACTTGTACAGCCCTTCCAGCGCAGTGTTGTTCTGCGGCTCGATACGGGTAGTTAGGGCCAGTTCGAATTGCGCGCGGGACGGTTGCAGGGTCAGGCTGTCACTGTCGACCTGGTAGGCGCCCTCGCCCAGCTCCTGCTCGTCCAGTACCACCTTTTGCAGCTCCAGTTGCTGGCCGTCCAGCACCAGCGGCGGCAAGGCGGTCTCGGCATGGCGTTCGGTATTCAGGCGCAGGGCCAGACGGCTGTGCACCAATGCATGATCTTCAAACAGCTCGAAGGTCAGCTGGGTCTCGTCGATCCAGTAATCCGGCGCCTTGTAATCCTTGAGGTATATCGTCTTTGGTTGTTCGGTACGCATGTTCAGGCTCCGCTGCGGCCGGACCGGCCGCTGAATTCATGTTCGGCCGCCCCGCTGCAGGGCGGCCCTGCCGAAATGGCTCAACTGGCGCTGAAGGCCAACTGATAGGCTGTGTACTTGCGAATATTGATGACTGCGGTGTCGAGCAGCAGATACTGCCCCTTGATGCCGAGCAGAGTGCCTTCCAGCACCGGCTCCTTGTCCAGGTTGGCCGACTGCGGCTTGGCAACGTACTGCTCGACCGGATAACGAATCTCCAGCGCCTCGGCCTGCGGCAATAGCTGCACGGCCTGCAGCCCGAATCGCGCCTGCAGCTCGGCTATGCCGGCCTCGGCATTATCGAGCAGGCGATCACGCTCGGCGCACAGGTCCAGCGGCTCGGGGTCGCCCTTGAGCAGGGCACGCCAGTTGGTCTTGTCTGCCACCTGCTGACGCAGCAAGTCTTCCACCAGACCGGATTGCTGGCGGGTAGCGACGCGCAGGATAGGCAACGCCTGACTGGCCCCCTGATCGACCCAGCGGGTCGGCACCTGAGAGGCCCGGGTAATGCCCACCTTCAGGCCCGAGGAATTGGCCAGATAAACGATATGGTCGGTCATGCAGAACTGCTCGCCCCAGGCCGGCTCACGACAGGTACCCTGGTCGTAATGGCACTTTTCCGGGCTCATGATGCAGCTGTCGCACTGCGCCAGCTTGGTAAAGCAGGGGTAGCAGTAACCCTGATTAAAGCTCTTCTTGGTCTTGCGGCCGCAGTGCACACAGTGAATCGGCCCCATGGCCTCCAGCCGTATGGTCTTGCCCAGCAGGCCGTTCAGCGGCACCCGCTCCTCACCAATGGGCAGACTGTAATCGACCGGAGCGTCGGCTGTATCGAGCAGACCGATCATCTTGCTGACGTTGCCTTCGAACTGCAAAAGACTCAATGCAGGGTCTCCGAACCGGTCGAAAACAGGATGTTCGGCACCTCTTTCTGCTGCGACTTGCAGCTCTGCGGCCCCATGTAACCGGTACGCTCCTCTTCCGGCAGGTTGTCCTGTTCCCAGGCAATCATCGCCTGAAGGCACAGCTCCTTCTGCTCTTGCGTCAGCTTGCGGCCATCCGGCCACTTGCCGATCTCCACAGCGAGCTTGAGGCTCTGATAAATATCAGGGGTGATGTTGCGCAGCATATCGATGAAAGTGGTCATCGCGCCTCCCGCTGGAATGATGAAAAACCGCTATTGTACTCGCTCACCGCAGCCGCTGCAGCGTTCCGGCCACGGCGCCAATGGCGCACCCGGCAACAAAGCCGCTGACATGCGCCGCGTTTGCAATGGCACCAAAGCCCAGCAGCGTGATCAGCCCGGTCATGCACAGCACCAGCCACGCCAGCATCATGATGACCACGCCGCGTGGCAGATCAAAAAACACGTTGGGCGCGAGCTTCTGGTAAACCCAACAGTAGCCCAGCAGGCCATAGAGCACGCCGGAGAGCCCGCCAAACAGGCTGCTGCCACTCCACAGCCACTGGGCGGTGTTGGAAAGCACGCCGATAAGCAGCGTCAGCCCGAGCAGCCAGAACCCGCCGGAGCGCATCTCGATACGCCGACCCAGCTCCCAGTACCAGAGTGCATTGAACGCCAGATGCATTACACCGAAGTGCAGGAAGATCGGTGTAATCAACCGCCACCACTGGGCCATGTCGGGCTGCGCCGCCAGGTAGCCGGAGTCTTCCAGCGGCGTAAAGGTAAACATCACAATGCCACGCGCGTCGCCGCCAAGGCCGGTCAGCAATGCCACCACAGCGGTAAGCGCCAGTACCGCCAGGGTAACCGGTATCAACCGATGTGCCCGGCGCCAGAACTGCACTGCCTGGCTGGACGGGCGCTGCGGCGCCGGGCTGTCCGCAAGCGCTTGCGGCCCCTGCGCGTAGGCGGCGCGAACAATCTGGGCGGCCGCTTCGTCGACCACCCAGACCACCTGCATGCCACCCTCTTCCACCACTCGGTGTACCACGCCATGACTGCGCAGAAAACGCACCAGCGGCGACAGGTCCTCATCGAGCTGACAGGTCAACGCCTTGAGCATGAAACACCTCAATCGAGCCTGGGAACGTCGACCCAGACAAAGTGGTCGCGATCCAGATGGCGCTCGCCGTCCCACCGATAGGCCACCAGCTTGCCGTACTTGACCGCGCTGTAATCCAGGCAGGCCAGATTGGAGCGAATCGGATGCGGCCGCCCCTGCTGCCAGTAATGACCCACAAACAGCATCGGCTGTTCCGGACCATAGATCAGCAACTCGGCGCGCTGATCCTCGCTGAGCGGTCTGGCGGCAATCTCGGTGGGCAGCGCATCAGGTTGAAATACCACGTCGCCGTAGGTCAGCGGCGCTTCTTCCCAGAACTTGGTCCGGAAAAAGGCGCGGGTAAAGCCGTCCTTGCCGGTCATGGTCATGCCGTGCGGCAAGCGCATGTCGGTGCCACGCAGCAGTCGGTCAAAGGTCTGGGCGGCAAAGCTGCCCCGCTCCACCGAGGCTTCGATGAACTCGCGATCCACCCGCCCATCCGGATACTGCTCACGCAGCGGCTGTATCAGCCGGGCGTCCCAGCAGGCATGCACCATACGGAACAGACCAAAATCGAGAAACAGCGGTAGCTGGCCGAACCAGCCGACAAAGTCGCGCCACTCCTGCGGCCAGTTTGCAAACTGCTCCAGGGTGTCGCCGATCTGACGCAGGTGGCGCTCGTTGTGCTCACGCAGATACTCGCGGCCACTGCCGGCCGGTGCGCGGGTTTCCCAGCACAGGGCATTGAACTCATGGTTGCCCATGATGCACTGCGCTTCACCCGCCTCGACCATGCCATGGACCAGATGCAATGCCTCGCGAATACGCGGACCACGGTCAATAATGTCGCCAAGAAACAGCGCCTTGCGCTGCGGGTGGCGCCAGACGCCGGCCTGCACCCGATAGCCCATCAGCTCGAGCAGGCGCTCCAGCGTATGCGCACAACCGTGCACATCGCCAATGATGTCGTAACCCTGATTCTCGACCATCCGTAGCCTACTGCTCAGTCAGCCGGCTGGACCAGCCGAGCTTGCTGCGACAGATCGCGTAGAAGTTGTGATCCAGCGGATGCAGCAGACGCAGCTTCTGCGGCTTCTTGCGGATGGTAATGCTGTCACCGGGCGCACAGGAGATGTGCACCTGGCCATCACAGCTGACCTGCGGATAGATACCGCTCTGCTTGGAGATAATGATCTTGAGTTCGCTGTTGCCATCGACCACGATCGGTCGGCTCGACAGCGTGTGCGGGAACATCGGCACCAGCACCACAGCATCCAGCTTCGGATGCATGATCGGGCCACCGGCCGACAGCGCATAGGCGGTAGATCCGGTCGGGGTGGCGACAATCAGGCCATCGGATTTCTGGCTGTAGACAAACTGGCCGTCCACATACAGCTCAAACTCGATCATCCGCGCCGACTTGCCCGGATGCAGCAGCACATCGTTCAGCGCCTCGCTGGTACCCAGCTGCTCCTCGCCGCGACGCACGAAGGCGTCCAGCAGAAAGCGGGTCTCGACCATGTACTGGCCGGCCAGCACATCGCCAACCTTCTGTTCCAGTTCGTCCGGCGGAATATCGGTCAGAAAGCCGAGGCCGCCACGGTTAACCCCCAGCACCGGAATGTTGTAGCGGCACAGCGCCCGGGCCGCGCCAAGCAAGCTGCCGTCACCGCCCACCACGATCACCAGATCGCAGATCTCCCCCATCATCTTGCGCGAACAAACCTGCTGCTGATGACCGGGGAGCAGATCCGCCACCGCATCCTCCAGGATTACCGTATGCCCGGTATCGAGCAGAAAGCGCTTGAGGCGTTTGAGGGTATCGACCACCCGCCCGCTGCCGAGGCGTCCGATGAGACCGATATTGCGGAACTGATCCATACCACCTCTTTGCGTTCGTGTCAGAGATGCCCGAGACTGAGCGGACGAGCGCCGATTATTCCGCAGCCAGCCTGGGCTGGCAAATACGAGAGGTTTCATGCTGCCCGTCTTTGCACACGCCAACGTCCGCGACATGGCCTGGATTGCCTTCAGCCCGCCCCTGCTCAACGACCGGCTGCTGCCCATGCGCGACCCGCTGCAAGGCAGCGCATGGCGGGACGATCCCGAGCAATTGCTGCACGCCCTACAGACCCTGGACCAGGCCCCTGCTGCGCTCGACGCGCTGCTCGGCGAATCACCGGACCGTCGTCTGGGCACTTATTACGAACACCTCTGGCATGCCCTGCTCAGCCTTGCTCCCGACACCCGCATCCTGGCCCACAATCTGGCCCTGCGTGACGGCGCGCACACCTATGGCGAACTGGACCTGATCATTGAGGCGGCCGATGGCGCCGTGGTTCACCTCGAACTGGCGATCAAGTTTTATCTCGCCAGACCCGAGCTGCATTCAACTGACAGCGCTGTCAGTGATCCTGCCATCTGGTGGGGCGTGGATCCGCGCGACAATCTGGCCAGCAAACTGCAGCGGCTGCGTGAACACCAGCTGCCGCTGGCGGCGCGACTACCGGAACTGGCGACGGCCCATCGCGCGCTGCCCCTGCCGGACTGCTCGGCCGCCTGGCTGCAGGGAGGGCTGTTTCAGCACCTGCTTCGGCAGGTACCTCCGGTAGAGGGTCAGCAACCGCTCGCCGCACCGCTGCACTGGTGTCATCAACATGAGTTGAAATCGCTGGCCCCCACGCATCGCTGGCAACCCATGGCTCACAAGGCGTGGTTGATGCCGCCTCAGCCAGAAGACGGAGCAGATCTGGACGTACATCAGATGGGCAGAATAAGCGAGCGCGCAGGAGAGCGCCGCGCCGTGATGTTCTGTACTGCGGACCAGCCACCACTGGCAAGCGAACGACTGCTATGTGTAGGTAATAACTGGCCGAACGGCTGAACCCGCCCTGGCGCTGCGGAGGTTATTCGTGATCGCTTGCGGTCCGATTTTGCACCTTGCCCAGCTCACGCTTGAGGGCAGCGTTGATCCGCTGCTGCTCAGCCAGTTCCTGCTTGATGTCCAGCAACTCGCCCTGAACAATCTCGAGATGATCAGCGTGGATGCCTTTGAGCTCGACCAGTGCCTGATCCTTCTCGATGGCCATGGCCTTGATTCGCGTAGTCAGCGTATCGATCTGCTGGCGCAGGTCGCGTACTTCCCGCGCATGCTGTTCACGTAGTTGCTGAAGCTCGCCTGCACCACTCGGTGCCACAGGTCGCGTGGACGTCAACGGGATGAGGTCATCCACATCATTGACCTGCCCGCCACCGTACCAGGTGTCTTCGGCCGCCATGTGCAGGCGCTCGGGCGCGATGTAGCGAATCGCCTCCTCATCCTCGCCAAGAATACCCAGTGCGTTGTTGGCAACAGCTTCCTTGACCAGCGCCAGATCATTGCTGTTGCCGCGCGTGCCCGGCTTCCACAGCATTGCCCGATACTGCGGCTGCTTGTTGAACCCGAGACAGACCAGCCGAATCGGGCCGCCGCCCATATCCGGGCCGCGATCACCGCGCTCGGCGATTTGCCGCAGCGGCAGGTTCCACAGGCGATTGACGTAGCCATCGAGGTCAAAGTCGATATTGAAGAACACCGCAGCGCGCACGTGCAGCCGGGTATTGATCTGCAGAAACACCGCCTGCACGGTTTCATCGGCGTGCTCGGGTGCTGCCACCAGACCATCCAGCAATGCCTCGAACTCGGGGAACAGCATCTCCTTGCAGATGCCCCGCTCCGAAAAGAACATGACCGCCTCGGTCAACAGCGGCTTTGTTGGCGTATTCATGACCTTTTCTCCTTGCCCCGAGCATCAATGTGCGCCTTTTTCAGGGCGAATGCACCCCGCGATTTCTCAGGCAACAAGTGTAGGCAAAAGGTTCATTCAGGTGTGTGATCGACTTGGCAAGCGATCGGCAGGCTCGGCGCTGTTGAAGGGAAAAAGCGGACATCCGTCGCAGAACGGATGCAAACGGCAGCGCCCGATAACCGGGCGCTGCGCACGGATTACGTCAGACCGATCAGAGCGCGGCCGCCAGACGCGAGCCCTGATCGATGGCACGCTTGGCATCCAGCTCGGCCGCCACGTCGGCGCCACCGATCAGATGAACGGTCTTGCCGGCGGCAACCAGGCCATCCTGCAACTCGCGCAGCGGCTCCTGACCGGCACAGAGGATAATGGTGTCAACCGGCAGCACCTTCGGCTCCCCGTTTTCGCCAATGCGGATATGCAGGCCCTCGTCGTCAATCTTCAGATAGTTGACCGAGTTGAGCATCTGCACCTGCTTGCTCTTCAGGCCCGCACGGTGAATCCAGCCGGTGGTTTTGCCCAGCCCATTGCCGACCTTGCTGTTCTTGCGCTGCAGCAGGTAGACCTCACGGGCCGGCGGATGCGGTTGCGGGGTAATGCCGGCAATGCCGCCACGCGCCTTCAGCTCCGGATCAATACCCCATTCCTTCCAGAACAGGTCGATATCCTGGCTTGGGCTGATGCCCTGGTGGGTGATCATCTCCGAAACGTCAAAGCCGATACCGCCGGCGCCGATCACGGCGACCTTATGGCCAACCGGCTTGCGCTGCAGGATGGCATCCAGATAGCTGATCACCTTGGGATGGTCGATACCGGGAATATCCGGTGTGCGCGGCACGATACCGGTGGCGAGAATGACTTCGTCAAACTCCGTCAGATCGCTCGCATCAACACGGCGGTTAAGCTCCAGCTTGACGCCGGTCTTCTCGATCCGCTTGCCGAAGTAACGCAGGGTCTCGTAGAACTCTTCCTTGCCCGGGATAAGCTTGGCGATGTTGAACTGACCGCCGATCTTGTCGGCCGAATCAAACAGGGTGACCTGATGGCCGCGCTCGGCAGCCACGGTGGCAGCGGCCAGACCGGCCGGGCCTGCACCCACTACCGCAATGTTCTTCACCTGGGTGGTCGGGATAAAGTTCAGCTCGGTCTCGTGGCAGGCTCGCGGGTTGACCAGACAGCTGGTCAGCTTGCCGCCAAAGGTGTGGTCCAGGCAGGCCTGATTGCAGCCGATACAGGTATTGATCTCGTCGGCACGGCCAGCAGCAGCCTTGTTGACGAACTCGGGGTCCGCCAGGAACGGGCGCGCCATGGAGATCATGTCAGCCGCGCCGTCAGCCAGCAGTTGATCGGCCAGTTCCGGGGTATTGATGCGGTTGGTGGTGACCAGCGGGATCGAGACCTCGCCCTTGAGCTTGGCGGTCACCTTGGCGAAGGCACCACGCGGCACCTTGGTGGCGATGGTCGGAATCCGCGCTTCATGCCAGCCGATCCCGGTGTTGATGATGGTCGCACCGGCCTTCTCAATCGCCTTGGCGAGCATGACGATCTCATCCCAGGTGCTGCCGCCCTCGACCAGATCGAGCATCGACAGGCGATAGATGATGATGAATTCCGGGCCGACCGCCTCGCGTACGCGGCGCACGATCTCGACCGGCAGGCGCATGCGGTTCTCGTAGCTGCCGCCCCAGCGGTCGGTACGCTTGTTGACGTGGGCAACCAGAAACTGGTTGATGAAGTAGCCTTCCGAGCCCATGACTTCGACGCCGTCATAACCCGCTTCCTTGGCCAGTGCGGCGCAGCGGGCAAAGTCGGCAATCTGCCTTTCGATCCCTTCCTCGTCCAGCTCCTTGGGGGTGAACGGGTTGATCGGCGCCTGTACCGCACTGGCAGAGACCTGCTTGGGGCTGTAGGCGTAACGGCCTGCGTGCAGAATCTGCATGCAGATCTTGCCGCCTTCGGCGTGCACAGCGTCAGTGATCACCTTGTGCTGGGCCGCTTCTTCCGGCGTGGTCATCTTGGCCGCGCCATGGGCAACGCAGCCCTCCTCGTTCGGACCAATACCACCGGTAACGATAAGGCCGGCACCCCCACGGGCGCGCTCGGCAAAGTAGGCCGCCTGGCGGTTGAAACCGTTCGGACGTTCTTCCAGACCGGTATGCATTGACCCCATCAGGGTACGGTTGCGCAGCGTGGTAAAGCCCAGGTCCAGCGGGGCCAGCAGGTGCGGATACAGAGATTGTTCGCTCATCGGTTACTCCGGCATCATCAGGATCGGCGCGGCGGATACCTGTCCGGCGCCTCGTTGTGGAGCCAACAATAGGCCCAGCCGGGTGCTTACTCAATAACCCGAAGTGACACTTTCATAACCCTGAATTACACTGGCGTGCGACCTTCCACAGCGACCCCCACACGCCATGAAACTCGGTGATATCTCCGTTGGTTATCTGCTCAGCCTGCGCGAGGTCGTACAGCAACTCGGCCACGACCCGGCGCCACTGTTGAGCCGTTTCAGAATCACCGACGAGCTGCTCGCCCAGCCCCACGCCCGCATCAGCATTCCCCGTTTCATGCGCCTGGGTAACGCGGCCATTCGCTATACACGCGAGCCCGCCATCGGCCTGTTGATGGGCCAGTCCAGCCGCATCAGCCACCTCGGCCTGACCGGCATGGCAGCGCAATGCGCCCCGACCCTGCGTGCCGCCTTCAGCACCATGATCGAGTTCGAGCTGCTGGGTAGCCAGAATTACCGCGGCCACTCCAGCTTCGAGCCGCCGGCGGTGCGCTTTTACTCGATCAGCCCGTACAACATGTTCAACCTGTTCGTGGTGGACTCGGCGCTGGCGGCGCGGGCCCGGATCGGCCGTGATCTGACCGGCGGGAGGGCGCAGCTGCGCGAGGTACACATCGAGTTTCCGGCGCCGCCCTATGCCGCCCGCTATGAAGCGGTATTCGGCTGTCCTGTGCATTTCGAGCAGTCACACAACCAGATTGTCTGGGAGCCGCGTAGCCTCGACCTGCCGTTGGAGCAAAGCGCCGCCGCCACCCACGCCGATCTGCGCGAGCTGTGCCGGCAGCGCCTGAGCGAACTGACCCGCCATAGGGGACTGCGTGAGCGGGTCGAGGCTCTGGTTGCGCCTCAGCTGGACGGCCAGCCGCCAACGCTGGCAGAGGTTGCCACAGCGCTCGGACTACCCGCCTGGACCCTGCGACGGCGGCTCCAGCAGGAGGCCGGAACAGGCTATCAGAACATCATTGACGACATGCGCCGCGACCTCGCGGTGACCTACATCCGCGATACCGAAATGGCGTTGGGGGAGATTTCCTTCCTGCTGGGGTTCTCATCGCCGGAGGCCTTTCAGCGCGCCTTCAAGCGCTGGACAGGCGCTGCGCCCGGCAGTTACCGCAAGGCGATCTTTGCAGAAAGTAAAGCAGAGGAATATTTAAAACAATGACTTGGAAGACACTTGGAGAAATGACGCGAAGAGCAGTTACAGCTCTTCGGCATCTTCCACGTCGTCGTCCCACTGTTGGGACTGCAGTTCGATCAACTCTTCAATGTAATCACTCATGTGATTTTCCTTCTTTGCGTGTCTGTTGTAGTAACGACCCTAGCGGCCGCAGATGACAGTCAAATGAAGGTTAACCACAGAGGTTCCCCGAGGAATTGATCTGCATCAGCCAGGCAACACAGCTAGCGCCACCAGCAACGCCGCCTCCAGCACTTCCACCAACGCGCCTGCGGTATCACCGGTGGTGCCGCCGATCCGCGTACGCAGGCGCTGACGCCAGAACAATGTCAGCAAAGTCGCTACCAGCAGCGCCAGCAACCCGCTCCAGCCAAACAGCAGCACCAGCACGGCATGCAGTACCAGTACCTGCAACAGGCGCGCCCGCGGCATGTGCTCGACCAGTTGTGCGCCCATGCCCTGCGGGCGCACGTACGGTGTGCAGAGCAGCAGCCCCGCCAACGCACCTCGCGCAACCCAGGGCACCAGCAACAAGCCGAGCCAGGTACCTGACTGCAGCAGACTGACTAGCGCCGCCCACTTCACCAGCAACACCAGCACCAGCGCAACTACGCCGACAGGTCCGCATGCCGGGTCTTTCATGATCGCCAGGGTACGCTCGACACTCCCCATGCCGCCGACCCAGGCGTCTGCGGTATCCGCCAGGCCATCCAGATGCAGTCCACCGCTGAACCAGACCCAGAACACCAGCAGCAGCGCTGCCTTGAGCGGAGCGTCAAGGTCGCCCAGCAATGCAGCCAACAGCAGCAGCGCCAACCCGAGCAACACGCCCACCGTCGGGTACCACAGCACGGAGCGCCCCAACTCCCGTGCAGTGGGAGCGCGCCACAGGCGAACCGGAATGCGACTGAGCAACTGCAGCGCCAGGCCAAAGGCAATCACGACCGCAGCTCCTCGACAGCACCGCCCGCGTAGTGCAGCCGATGCAGCGCGCCGTGCTCAACTTCAACCTGCAACAGCTGGCTCGGCGGCAAACCACGTGCCGCCGCCAGCAGCAATCGCATCACTCCACCGTGGGTGACCAGCAGGATCGTCTGCTCAGCGTATTCCCGTTCCAGCTGCGCCAACGCTGCCCAGACACGCTCGGAAAATCGCACCATCGGCTCGCCATCAGGCGGCGTAAAACCATAGGGGTCGTTCCAGAATGCGGCTAACGCATCGGCCTGATCGACCATCAGATCGCGTGGATGACGCCCTTCCCACTGACCGAAGTGAAGCTCGCGCAGGCCGTCCGCATACTTCAAAGGCAGTCGGTCACGCAGGCTCAGCTGCAGCGCAAACTGGGCGCAGCGGCGCAGCGGGGAGCTGACGATGCGCTGCCACCGGGGCTGCGCCGGCGACGCCGACCACATCTGCTGCCAACCCTGCTCGGTCAGGTCGTCATCCAGACTGCCGCGCAGGCCGCCACCCAACTCGGTCTCGCCGTGGCGCAGTAACAGCAGACTCAAACTCATTTGAAGCTCCCCGACACCGCGGCTTCGGCGAAGGTCGCCATTTCATTGTGCAGCCGACAGGCCGCCTGCAGCAGGGGCACCGCCAGTGCCGCACCGCTCGCCTCCCCCAGCCGCAGGTCCAGCGCCAGCAAAGGCTCGGCGTCCAGCGCCTGCAACAGCAAGCGATGGCCTGGCTCGGCACCACGATGGCTGTAGAACAGCCAGCTGCGCACATCGGCATTCATACGCACCGCGCACAGCGCGGCAGCAGTGCTGATGTAACCATCCACCAGCACCGGCAACCCGTTCTGCGCAGCGGCGATATAGGCACCGGCCAGCGCCGCGACTTCCAGCCCGCCAACCCGGCGCAGGGTCTCCAGCGCATCATTGGCATGGGGACGGTGATGGGCGACCGCGCGCTCGATGATCTTGGTCTTGTGCCGCAAGCCGAGCGCCGTGAGCCCGGTACCCAGGCCCACCAGCTCGCTCACCGGCTGATCCAGCAGCAAGGCCGACAGCGCACAGGCGCTGCTGGTATTACCGATGCCCATCTCGCCGCCGATAAAGAGCTCGGCACCGTCCTCAACAGCACGCTGAACGGCCTCCTGACCAGCACTCAGCGCAGCATCGCACTGGGCGGCAGTCATCGCCGCGCCATGCAGAAAACTCTCCGTGCCCGCCGCTATACCGAGGTGGCGCACACCCGGCAGCGGCGCAATCTCGTGCGCCAACCCCAGATCAACGAGCTCCAGAGGCGCCCCCAGATGCCGCGCCAACACGCTGATGGCCGCACCGCCGCGGGCAAAGTTGGCCAGCATCTGTCCGGTCACCTCCTGCGGGAAGGCCGATACTCCCTCCGTCGCAATGCCGTGATCAGCCGCAAAAATAGTGATCCAGATACGCTCCAGCCGCGGCGCAGCACAGCGCTGCAGGCTGGCCAGTGTGGCCGCGATTTGCTCCAGTCGCCCAAGCGAGCCGGCCGGTTTAGTGAGTTGCGCCTCTCTCGCCAGCGCCTGCGCCAGCCGCCCTCTATCCACCGGCTGCGCCGGCTGCTGCCACCAGACACTCACAACGGCTCTCCTTTCAACACCTGCGGCAGGCCCGCGACGCAAAACACCACTCGCTCGCAGTCGGCCGCCAGCGCCTGATGCAGCCAGCCGGCCTCATCGACAAAACGGCGGGTCAACTCGCCCATCGGCACCACACCCAGACCGGTTTCGTTGCTCACCAGCAGCAACCGCCCCGGCAGCGCAGGCAGCGTCTCCAGCAGCGCGCTGCGTTCACGAACCCAGGCTTGCGGGTCGCCGACCAGCAGCAGGTTGCTCAGCCACAGCGTCAGGCAGTCGACCAGCAGGCAGCGGTCTTCACGGGCCTGCTCCCGGAGCACCCGCGCCAGCGCGAGCGGCTCCTCGAACAGTGCCCAATGGGCCGGGCGCTGGTCGCGGTGGCGTTCGATGCGCTCGCGCATCTCCGCATCGCGCGGCTGGCAGGTGGCGATATACACCACGTCCAACCCGCTTTCAGTTGCCCGCCGCTCGGCATATCGGCTCTTGCCGGAGCGCGCACCACCGAGTATCAACTCAGCCATGGGCCACCCCGCACAGCTCGCGCAGGGCAGCGGTATCCAGATGCTGTTCGACCAGATCGGCGAGCCGATCCAGGTCGCGTTCGCGCATGGCGGCGTAGTCCACACCCTGTGCCGCCCGCAGCCCCGCCCAGCCAAGCAGCGCCTGCTGCGCCGCCGGCGACTCGAACAACCCGTGCAGATAGGTGCCAGCCACCTGCCCGTCGTCACTCAGGGCTCCGTCGGCCCGGTCGTCATCCAGCAGCACCAGTGGATTCTCCAGCGCCTCGCCCTCGCTGATGCCGGCGTGAATTTCGTAGCCGCTGACCTCGGCGTGATCGAGACGCAGACGTCCGATTACGTTGCGCAACTGTTTTTGCGCGCGCAGCTCGGTGGCCATTGCCAGCAGCCCAAGACCCGGTTCGGCGCCAGCCACCCCTTCGAGCCCCAGCGGATCGTCAATCAGACTACCGAGCATCTGAAACCCGCCACAGATACCCAGCAGCCGGCCGCCGTAGCGCAGATGGCGGGCGATATCCCGATCCCAGCCCTGCGCACGCAGATGCTGTAGATCCGCCCGTACGCTCTTGGAGCCGGGCAGAATGATCAGGTCAGCCGCCGGCAGCCTCTGCCCGGCCGGAATGAACTGCAGGTCAACCTGCGGATGCAGGCGCAACGGGTCAAAGTCGGTGTGATTGCTGATGCGCGGCAACACCGGCACGACTACACGCAGCGCATCGGCGGCGCCGCCGACCTGACGGGTCTCGACCGCGTCTTCAGCTTCCAGATGCAGGTCGTGCAGATACGGCAACACGCCGAGCACCGGTTTGCCGGTGTACTGCTCCAGCCACCGCAGCCCCGGTTCCAGCAGCGCGATGTCGCCACGGAAACGGTTGATGACAAAGCCCCTTACCCGGGCCTGCTCTGATTCGGACAGCAGCGCCAGCGTGCCAGCCAGGTGCGCGAATACCCCGCCCTTGTCGATGTCGGCAACGATGATCACCGGGCAATCAACCGCCTCGGCAAAGCCCATATTGGCGATATCGCCTTCACGCAGATTGATCTCGGCCGGCGAACCGGCGCCTTCCACCATCACGACCTGCGCCCACTCGCAAAGGCGACTGTGGGCTGCCAGCACCGCCTGCATCGCGGTCGGCTTGTAGGCGTGGTAGCTCACCGCATCCATGCTGCCGATCGGGTGGCCGTTGATGATTACCTGCGCGCCCACGTCGGTATTGGGCTTGAGCAGAATCGGGTTCATGTCGGTGTGGGTCGGCAGCCGCGCGGCCTGCGCCTGCACCGCCTGCGCCCGGCCAATCTCGCCGCCATTGGCAGTAACTGCGGCATTCAGCGCCATGTTCTGCGGTTTGAACGGCACCACCACCACGTTCTGGCGAACCAGCCAGCGGCACAAGGCGCTGACCAGCGTACTTTTGCCGGCATCGGAGGTGGTGCCCTGCACCATCAGCGTCGTCATTTGCGTTGTCTCATGCTTGTATTCAGGGCCTGTTCAAGTCGCTCCCAGTCACGCTGGTGATGGGGCAGGCCAAAACGCAGTCCGTTGAGGGCCGGAAACAGGCGCACCAACACGCCCTGCCGGGCCAGATTCAAATAAATCCGTTCAGCACGCTCAGATTCGCGCCACTGGAACAGGGCGCAGCCCGCGCCACCGCTCAGACCCGCCCGGGCCAACAGCGCATCGAGTCGCTCGCTGGCAGCTCTCAGCCGATATCGCCAAAGCTGCTGGGTGCCGGCATCCAACAACGCGGCAAGGCCAACCGCCCGCGCGGGCCCGCTCACGGCCCAGGGACCAAGCTGCCGCTCCAACTCGTTGAGCAGCGCTGGCTGGGCCAAGGCAAAGCCCAGCCGCACGCCGGCCAAACCAAAAAACTTGCCCAAAGAACGCAGCACGATCAGTCCAGCACGGTCGGTATACCCACCAAGGCTGTGCTCGGGGGTAACATCCATAAAGGCTTCATCGACCACCAGCCAGCCGGCGCGGGCGGCCAACTCGGCATGCCAGCCAAGCAGCTGTTCAGCGTCCAGTCGCCGGCCGGTGGGATTATTGGGGTTCACGACCACCAGCACGTCGAGCTCACCGAGCAGTTGCGGCAGCTCCGCCTGCGTAACGCCGCGCACCGCGTGGCCGGCCCGGCGCCAGGCCTCGGTGTGTTCGGCGTAGGTCGGCTCCAGCACCCCTACCCGGCTGTTTGCCCGCAGGAGCGGCAACGCCTGAATGGCCGCCTGCGAGCCGGCCACCGGCAGCGCGGCAGGTGCGCCGTAATAGTCACCGGCCACGCCTGACAGGTTATCGTCGGTTTCGGGCAGGCGCTGCCAGATGGATTGCGGCAGCGCCGGTATCGGCCAGGCAAAGGGCGAGATGCCGGTCGACAGGTCAAGCCACTGCTCTACCGGCCGCTTGAAGCGCCGGGCGGCTTCACGCAAACGCCCTCCGTGTTCAAGCATGGCTCAGCCCCCAGACCAATACGATCACCAGCACCCAAAGCAGCACGCTGCGGCGCACCAGCGTCAGCGCACGATCGATGTCGGCTGCGCCGGCGCGGGGGCCTTCACCCAGCAGAGGGCGCTCTTCAAGGCGGCCGTGGTATATCGCCGGGCCGCCCAACTCACACTCCAGCGCGCCGGCGCCCGCGGCCATCACCGGCCCGGCGTTGGGGCTGTCCCACAGCGGGGCCTGCCTGCGCCAGCAGCGCCAGGCCAACCGGGCGTTACCGCACAGCGCGTAGCTCAAGGCCACCAACCGGGCAGGAATAAAATTGAGCAGATCATCCAGCCGCGCAGCAACGCGGCCGAACAGCAAGAAGCGGGGTGAGCGATACCCCCACATGGCGTCGAGGGTATTGGCCAGTCGGTACAGCACAACGCCCGGGGCGCCGGCCACAGCGAACCAGAACAGCGCCGCGAACACCGCGTCACTGCCGTTCTCCAGCACCGACTCGACAGTGGCCCGGGCAACACCCTCCTCGTCCAGCTCGCGGGTGTCGCGGCTGACCATGCGCCCGACCAGCTCACGCGCTCGCGGCAAATCCCCGCGCTCCAGCGCCTGCGCAACAGGTCGTGCATGGGCGCCCAGGCTTTCCCAGCCTATGGCGGCATACAGGCAGACCAGCGACACCAGCCAGCCGATCAGCGGCTGCGCCGCCAGCCACCAGATCAGCACCACCGGCGGCACCACGGCCAGCACCCAGGCCAGCGCACCGCGGGCGATACTGCCGCCAGCCGCCGTATTCAAACGTCGCTCAAGCCCGGCAGCAAGGTTGCCAAAGCCCACCAGCGGATGATGCCGACGCGGCTCTCCGAATAGCGCATCCAGCGCGACCCCGGCCACCACCAGCGGTCCAAGCAGACTCATGACTGCGCCCATTGGCGAATCAGCGCAGCGAGCTGATCCAGCCCGTCGGTCAGCGCGCCGATCCCCGGCTGCAGAATGTCGGCCGACTTGATCTCGAACAGCTGCGCCTGCGCCACCGCCGGAACCTGATTCCAGCCGTCTCGCTCGACCACCTGTTCCGGACGAAAGCGCTTGCCGCACCAGGAGCCGATGATGATATCGGGCGCACGCCGCACCACCTCAAGCGGGTCAGCAATGATCCGCTGCTTCGCCCGTGGCAGTGCGGCCAGATCACTGAAACAGTCGTCGCCACCGGCCAGGGTGATCAGTTCGCTGACCCAGCCGATGCCACTGATCAGCGGCTCATTCCACTCCTCGAAATACACCCGCGGGCGACGCGGCAGTGCCGCTGCCTGCGCGGCAACCGCCGCCATGCGCCCTTCCAGCTCCTGAACCAGCGCTGCGGCGCGATCTGCAACGCCTACCAGCGCCCCCAGCGTGCTGATCATTGCCAAAATGCCGGCAATACTGCGCTGGTTGAACAGGTGAACTTCCAGCCCTGCCCGCGCCAGGTCGGCAACCATGTCTGCCTGCAGGTCGCAGTAACCCAGCACCAGATCCGGCTGCAGAGCGAGAATCTCATCGTGCTCGGCGCTGGTGAACGCGCCGATCTTGGGTTTTTCCTTGCGCGCCTGCGGGGGCCGCACGGTAAATCCGGAAATGCCGACAATGCGCTGCTGTTCACCGAGCGCATAGAGCACTTCGCAGGTTTCAGTCGACAGGCAAACGATACGTTGCGGCCCGAACGCGCTCATCAGCGCCCCTCCCATTGATCGGTAAACAGCATGTCTGCCAGCGGTCGGGCCTCGGTCCAGTGCTCCTGCTCCAGCATGGGCCGGCTGTAGAACGCGTCGACCGGGCCCAGACAGAGCACCGCGACCGGGCGCGCACCCGTCGGCAACGCCAGCAGGTCGGCCAGCGCCTGCGGATCAAACAGCGAGACCCAGCCCAGCCCCAGCCCCAGCCCCTCTGCCCGCGCCGCCAGCCAGAGGTTCTGGATGGCGCAGGCAACCGAGGCCAGATCCATGTCCGGCATGGTCCTGCGACCAAACACATGCGCCTCGCGCCCCGGTGGCAACGCCGCGACCAGCAGTTCAGCGCAGCTCAGCACCCCTTCGACCTTGAGCCGCATGAACTCGTCCTCCCGCTCGCCCAGGGCACGCGCCGTCTCCAGCCGTTCCTGCTCGACCAACTGATGGATCGACTCGCGCAGCGCCTGACGGGTAATACGCACAAAGCGCCACGGCTGCATCAGGCCGACACTCGGGGCCTGATGCGCGGCCTGCAGCAACCGCAGCAGTTGCTCCTCCGGTACCTCGCCCGCAGCAAAGTGGCGCATGTCGCGGCGCTCGCGAATGGCCCGGTACACCGCGTCACGCTCCAGCGGGTCAAAGGCGTGCCGGGTCATGGCCGGAACAGCGCCGCCGCAGCCTGCGGATTGCTCGGCAGGTAGAAATGGATGTAGGACGCCGTCAGTCGGCCGTCACGAAACACCGCTTCGCTGGTGCGCCGGTAGTTAGGGCATTCGCCCTGTGCCAGCGGCTCCAGCCGGGTATCCAGCAGCGAGTGATGGAATGTGTGGCCGCGCAGCGAGCCCTCGGGCAAGCGCACCTCCTGCAGCGCCAGTGCGGCAAGGCGCAACTGCATCACCGCCTTGCCCGGCAGCAGGCCGGCCATGCGGTGCTGCTCGCCATCACGATCAATCAGGGCATCGAACAGATAGAGCATGCCGCCACACTCGGCGACCAGCGGCTTGCCAGCAGCATGATGGGCATGCAGCGCCTGCGCCATCGCCTCATTGCCAGCCAGCGTTTCACCATGCAGCTCGGGATAGCCGCCGGGCAGATACACACTGTCCACCTCCGGCAGTGCCCTGTCGGCCAGCGGCGAGAAGAAGATCAGCTCGGCGCCCATTGCCTGCAACAACGCCAGATTGGCCTGATAGACAAAGGCAAAGGCCTGATCGCGCGCTACGCCGATACGCACGCCCGCCAGCAAAGGCTGCAGCGCTTCGGCACTCGGCGCCGGGAAGCTCACCGGTTCCGGCAGGGGTGCACCACTGCTCTGCTCCAGCGCATCGGCCGCGGCATCCAGCCGTGCCAGCAGGTCCGGCAGCTCTGCCGCCTGCACCAGACCGAGATGCCGGCTGGGCAGTTCCATATCTGTCGACCTGGGCAGGCCGCCATACCAGTGCAGGCTGTCTGGCAGGCTGTCGCGCAGAATCTCGCCATGACGCACGCTGCCGAGCTTGTTGCCCAACACCCCGGCAAAGCCAAGGTCGGGCTGGAAGTTCGCCAGCCCCCAGGCCATTGCCGCGAAGGTTTGCGCCATACCGGAACCGTCGATCACGCCCAGCACCGGCACTCCAAACTGGCGCGCCAGATCAGCTGCCGACGGCGTACCGTCGAACAGCCCCATCACCCCCTCGATCAGGATCAGGTCTGCTTCTGCAGCAGCCTCCCAGAGCAGCCGACGAGACTGTTCCAAGCCGACCATCCACAGATCCAGCTGATACACCGGTGCACCGCTGGCGGCCTGCAGAATCATCGGATCGAGAAAATCCGGGCCGCATTTGAACACCCGCACCTTGCGGCCCTGACGGCTATGCAGACGCGCCAGTGCGGCGGTTACCGTGGTCTTGCCCTGCCCCGAAGCCGGTGCGGCGATCAACATCGCCGGACACATGCGCACGTTCAAAACTCCACCCCCTTCTGCGCCTTGATACCCGCCTTGAAGGCGTGTTTGGTCATGCCCATTTCCGTCACGGTATCGGCTGCTTCAACCAGCGCCGGTGGCGCACCGCGTCCGGTGACTACCACATGCTGATGCGCCGGTCGCGCCTGAATATCGGCAATCACCTGATCGAGCTGCAGGTAGCCGTACTTCAGGGCAATGTTCAGTTCGTCCAGCAACACCAGCGCAACGTCCGGGTCACGCATCAGTTCGACCGCCACCGCCCAGGCCGCCTCGGCCTTGGCGATGTCGTCCTGCCGGTCCTGGGTTTCCCAAGTGAAACCGGCACCCATGACGTGATAACGCACCTCATCGGGAAAGCGCCGGAAGAAGGTTTCCTCACCGGTGCTGCGTGCGCCCTTGATGAACTGCACAATACCCACCCGCAGGCCATGCCCCAGCGCCCGCGCGGCCATGCCGAAACCGGAGCTACTCTTGCCCTTGCCGTTGCCGGTCAGCACTAGCAGCACACCACGCTCATCAGGTGCCTGGGCGATCTTCTGATCGACCACTTCCTTCTTGCGCTGCATGCGCTCGCGGTGGCGCTGATCCCGTTCGGCAGACTCACTCATGCGCGCTGGCTCGAATGACCCAGCAGCGCAGCGGCGCTGCGCACACCCACGTAGAGCACGGCGGCGACAGCAACGTACGCGGCCATAGTGCTCAAGTAGGACGGGTAGTAATGGGCCAAGCGCTCGATCATGCCGGCGAAGGTCGGTTCGGCGTAGCGGCCGGAGAACCAGTAGAAGCCGCCGCTGGTGAAGACCTGACAGACCAGCGCACTGAGCATCATGGTCGGTACCAGCACCAGCAGCGACGAGGCCTGGTCACGGTGCCAGCTAGCGTACATCCGGCCGCCGAACCAGAGTGCGGCGTAACCGGGCAGCAGCGCCCAGTAGGCGATAGTCATACAGTGGTGACCGGCATTTACCCAGCCGACCGTCATCACGTCCACTACAAAAGCGACTGCAAAGAACAGCGGGTAGGCCCAAACCGGGCGCAGCAGCACGCCGACCAGGAAGAACACCGCCCAGGAGGCGCTTGGCAGGTTGAGCTGCGGGAAGTGGCTACCGCGCGTCATGATCATCAGCGCCAGCAGCAGCGCGCCAACCACCAGTTGGGTATGTTTCGAGGTTTTCAGCACAGCCTTTCTCCTTTGCGGTTTATCCAAACGTCAGTGCCGGGCATAGCCCGGCTTTCTAATCGCAGCGCCAACGCAAGCGGTGACGCCAGTCAAACGACGCAATTACAGCGGCTGGTAGCGCAGGGTCAGATACCCTGCCCGGCCCGGCTGCGTGTAGGTCGCGGCAGTTTCGTACTCGTTGTCGAACAGGTTGCTGACCCGCGCCTGCACTCGCCAGGCATGGCTCAGCCAATACTCGGCGCGCAATTCAACGGTGTTGTAGCCATGCAGGTCATTGGTATTGGTGGCGTTGTCCCAACGGCGACCCTCAGCGTGAACGCTTGCGCCCAGGCCGATGCGGCCGAAGCGACGGTCGACATCCAGATTGAAAATTTGCTCCGGTACGCGGCGCAGCAGCAGGTCATCATTGGCGCTGCTGGAACGGTTCTCCGGATCCTGCAGGGTCAAGTTGGCCTGCCAGTTCCAGCCCAGTTGTTGGGTCAAGACTTCCAGTTCCAGACCAGTGATACGGGCCTTGTCGACGTTTTCGGCCATCGACACACCGCCCACCCGGACGCTGGCAATCATGTCGTCGATGTCATTGCGGAAGGCATTGGCCGACCAACTGCCCCAGCGGTGCTGACCGCGCAGACCGACTTCGACGTTGCGCGAGGTTTCCGCCTGGATATCCGGATTGCCGTAACCCGGGAAGTACAACTGGTTGAAGGTCGGCGCGCTGAAGGCCGTGCCATAGCTGGAGGTCAGGCTGATGCTGTCGGTCAGCGCATAGCCGTAACCGACACTGCCGGTGGTGTGCTCACCGTAAGCCTCGTTGTCGTCGTGGCGCAGCCCCAGCTGCCATTCGTGACGGCCGGCGTGCAGCAGGTACTGGGCAAACAGGCCGTGGTTGTAGCGGCTGTCCTCGGGGTAATCGACGCTGCTGCTGATGCTGTCTTGCTGCCAGTCGTAACCGACGGTGAGCAACTGGTTTTCGCTCAGGGCAAAATCGTTCTGCCAGCTGGCGGTATCGCGGCGGGTGTCGTAGCGGGAATCAAATGTGCTGCCCTTGAAGTTCTCGTTCTGATCTTCACTGCGACCGGCCTGCAGCGTTACATCCCAGAACGACAGTGGCGCAAATCGCGCGCGCGCGCCGTAGGCCTTGAGCACGCTGTCGGCATTGGCCTTGTTGCCGGAGTCATAGTCGTTGTGCGACTCGACCTGCAGCAGGTTGGCATCAAGCAACAAACCGTTGGCAAACCGATAGCCGCCGGACAGGCTGGCCGACAGCTCGCGGTAGCCGTCGTGGTCCACTTCCCGCGACGGGCGCGCATCATAGCCTTCGGTATCCAGACTGCTGACGCCCAGGTTGAACCAGGCGTTGTCATCCCCACCGGACAGACCCGCAGTACCGGCGCGATGCTGGCGACTGCCGACGGTGGTCGAGAAGTACGGAGTCAGGCCGTCACCGCCCTTGCGGGTAAAGATTTGCACTACGCCACCAATGGCTTCGGAGCCGTACAGGCTTGAGCGCGGGCCACGGACAATCTCGATCCGTTCAATCTGCTCAACCGGCAGATTCTGTAGCGCCGCCACACCCGAAGTCGCGGAGCCGACGCGAACACCGTCGATCATCACCAGTACGTGTTTGTCGTTGCTGCCGCGAATCTGCAGCGAGGTGCTCTTGCCCGGTCCGCCGTTGTTGATCAGGTTGACCGCGGTCGCCCGGCGCAACAGCTCTTCAGCGGTGTTGACCTGCAACCGCTCTATATCGGTCCGCTCGAAAACGGTCGTGGCGGCAATACTGCTGGCCTGGCTGGTGCGAGTGGCGGTGACAACATCACTGCCGAGATCCAGGGTGCTGGCGAAAGAAAGGGAAGAAAGGCCAATAAGGCCCAGCGCCAGAGGGGCGCGCGCAAAGATAGTCATGCTGCTTGGCTGCTCCGTCGTACCGACCCGTACGACATTGTCTGATCGGGACAGGCTGGAGCGGCAGGAACACGGCATGCACAAAAGGAAGGACGCCGTACACCTACAGCGCCCACCGCACTGTCGTGAATAGCATCAGGCCGGTCTCCGGGCTTGCGACTGGACGTGAGTCCGACTACCTGAGCCTTCCCATGCATTCAGCACAGTGGCGTATTTCAGGTGTCTCGCCATGTTGGCGGACGTCGCTTACCGTTGCGGGGGCAGCGCCGGAATTGTCTGATCTGGCAGACTCACCGGCTTCCCAGTTTCACCCTCCTCGAGATGGAGGGCACCTGAAGCGCGGCAGAGAGTAGTGGCCACCTCCCGCCCTGTCAAGCTCAGGCTCGGCATACCCCCGGCGCCTCCTACCAAGCGACCGTCGGATGCACCACGCTTTCAGCACAACAGTTTCCCCGACACTCAATTAGGCCTATAACTGGTCGAGCGTCCCCACCTTGCCCAGGAGGAAGACATGTTTGAACCGGGCCACCTGCATATCAACCGTATGCGCCTGCTACCCAGCGATAGCGGGTTCAGCATCGACATTCACTACACCATCGCGGACCAGTGCCGTGCAGTCGAGTTCAGCGTCGATGGCACGATTAACGATGCCGAGGTGCACGAACACTTTTCGCTGCCACGCGATACGGCGTTCAACTTCGCCAGCAATATCGATCATATTCTGCGCCGCCACGGGGTGTTGACGCCAGAGTTCATGTCACTGAAAGCGCACCATGAATATGACGCCATGTTCGAAGATATCCGCGCGCGGCTGCATGCCTGGAACGGCGAGCCAATTGACCCCGGCCATCTGGGCTAGCACCGAGGAGACCGAAAAACAGGCACAAAAAAACCCCAGTTCTTGCGAACTGGGGCTTCTTGAATAATGGCGCAGCGGACGGGACTCGAACCCGCGACCCCCGGCGTGACAGGCCGGTATTCTAACCAACTGAACTACCGCTGCGCATCGTTCTTCCGAACGCCGTAAATCGCCTTGAAGTCGATCAACTTGTCCGTCGGAACTGGCGCGCATTCTATAGATTCCACCAACCGAGTCAAGCACTTGCAGACGATTTATTGAAAATTTCTTCAGTGTGCCCGTTCGGCACTCAGTTAATCTGCATTGCCGCCTTTTCCGCCCCCGGGGTTGCCGGTCGCAACCACAGCCGACAGACCGCCGGAACCACCAGCAATGTCAGTACGGTGGACGCGAGCAGCCCCGAAATAATCGCCCAGGCCATCGGCGGCCAGAGTGTCGAACTGGAGAATGCCAACGGCAGCAGCCCAGCGATGGTGGTGGCGGTGGTCAGCAAAATCGGACGGGTTCGACGCATCACGGCATCCGACACCGACTGATCGATCGCCCTGCCCTGCGCCAGTCCCTGATCGACCACATCGATCAGCACAATCGCGTTGTTGACCACAATACCGACCAGGGCAATCACCCCAAGCAACGACTGGAAGCCAAACGGCACACCGGAGAACACCAGCCCCGGCAACACCCCGGCACTGGCCAACGGGACCGTGAGCAAAACAATGCCAAGACGTTTGAACGAATTGAACTGCAGCAACAGGAAGAACAACAGCAGCAGGATACCGATCGGTGCCGTGGTAAAGAGCGCACGGTTGGCGTCGCCAGACCCTTCGCTGTCACCGCCGATTTCCAGCCGGGTCCCTGCCGGCAGCGCGGCATCCGCCAGCCGCGCCTGCAAGCCACCCAGCACCTGACTGAAACTGAAACCCTGCTCCAGCCCCGCAGTAACGGTCAGCACTCGCACGCCATCACGCTGCCGGATACTCGCCGGCTGCCAGGCCGGCACCACCCTCGCAACCGCGGTCAGCGGCACCGCCTGCCCTGCGGCATTGAAAACGTTCGCGGACAACAAACGTTGCAACGATTGCTGACTGCCCTCATGGGTGCGCAGCAGAATCGGGATCGGGTCCAGCTCCTGACGGTACTGTTCCACCGTCGTCCCCAGACTCTGGCGGAACAGCGCCTGGGCAACGTCCGCGCGGCTGAGACCAAAGCGCTGCGCCTGGGCATCATCCACCTCAATCTTGACCGTTGGTACGCCGAGGTCGATATCGTGACGCACGTCTACCGCGCCGGGAACCTGCTTGAGTACGGCAAACAGCTGCTCGGCGGCGGCAATGCGCTGACGATCATCGTGGTGATAGACCCGCAGCTCGACCGGCGCCTCGCGCGGCGGCCCCTGACCCAGAGTGGTAGCTACCACATCCAGCTCCGGCCACTGCGTAGACACGCGCTCACGCACCCAATGCTGCAGCGAGGGGGTATCTCCCAGCGCACTGGTGTTGACCACCAGCCGGGCACGGTTCGGCGCCTTCGGATAGCGGTTGAGGTTGTAATAGAAACTCGGGCCGGTAGCACCCACGAAGCGATGCACCGACAGTACACCCGGCTGCGCCATCAATTCCCCTTCCAGCAGGGCCGCCACCTCGGTGGTATAGCGCTGATCCGTCCCCTCCGGCATGAACAGCTCGACCACCAGTTGCGGCCGGTCGGCATTGGGGAAGAATTGCAGCTTGACCAGCGGAGCCAGCGCCAGACTCAGTGCAACCACCCCGGCGCCCAGCAGCAGCATGCGCTTCGGCGCGCGCTCACTGAGCCGCGCCAGAGCTGACGAAAAGGCTTCCATCCGCGGGTTCATGCGCGTCGCAGCCGGCTTGAGAAAGTGCCCTGACAGCATCGGCGCGACACTGATCGCCAGCAGATAACTGACGATCAGCGTGAGCATGATCATGACCGGAATCCCGCGGGTAAAATCTGCCGTTCCGCCCTTCGACAGCAGCATCGGCGTAAAGGCTGCCAGCGTGGTGGCGGTAGACGCGCCCAGTGGACCGGCCAACTCGCGCACCGCACCAAAGGCCGCCTGCCAGCGGGCCTCGCCGGCATTCAGGCGATCCTGAATGTTCTCGACCATGACAATCGCATTGTCGATCAGGATACCCAGCGAGATGACCATCCCGATCACCGCGATCTGGTGCAGGATGCCGCCACCGAGGTCGTAGAGCCCAAGACTGATGAGCGCCACCAGCGGCAGCATGGCTGCCACCAGAATTCCCATCCGCCAGCCCATCCCCAGGAGCACCACAGCGACGATGATCAGCACACTGCTGAGCAGGTTCTGCTCCAGCCCCTCCAGCCGCTCCTTGACCTGATCGGGCTGAAAGAACATTTCGTCGACCTGCAGCGGCGCAAACTCCGGGCGCAAGGTATCCAGCCGCGCACGCAACTGCTCGCCAAAGCGGATAGCGTCGACCTGCCCCCGCTCCAGAATCAGCCCGACCAGAACGCTCTGATCACCATCAAACCAGGCCCGCTCGCCAATCGGCTCGACCGGACCACGCCAGATATCAGCGATGGCTGCGAGCGGCACGCTGCCGCCGTTCGGCAGCGGAATCTGGGTCGCCTTGAGTGCGTCCAGATCAACAAATTCACTGTTGGGCAGCACTCCGAGCCGCTGCGAACCCACCACAACAAAGCCGCCGGGAATAACCTGATTACGCTGCGCCAGCACGCTCGACAGCGCCTGCGGCGACAAACCGAGCCGGCGCAGCTCGGCATCGTGCAGCGCGATGGTGATCTGCTCCTCGGTATCGCCATACAGTTCAACCCGCGCCAGCCCCGGCAGATCCATCAATTGGCGCTTCAGGCGCTCGGCCTCATCACTCAGGCGCACCACCGATGCATCGCCACGCACTGCCAACACCACCGCAGGAATATCCAGCAGCCGGTCATCCAGCTCGATGCTGCGCACCCCGGCGGGAAACGACAGCTCCGCGCGCGTCATTGCCTGACGTACACGATCCCAGGCCGCATCGGTGTCGTAGATATTGTCATCCAGCATGACGGATACCAGCGCGACGCCGGTGCGAGCGGTAGCCTTGATGAAATCGACTTCCGATACCTGCGACAGCTCATCGGACAAGGGCTCCAGCACCAGACGCTCGACCGACTCGGCCACCGCGCCGGGGTAAATCACCGTGATCAAACCCGCCCGATACGGAAAGCTGGGGTCTTCCTGTCGCGCCATGGTCAGGTAGGACGCAACACCCAGCAGCGCCAGCATCACCACCACCATACCCAGCAGACGAGGACGCAACACGCGGCGCAGGTTCATGGCAGCAACTCCACGCTGTCGCCGTCAGCCAATCGGCTGAGGCCGGCGTAGACCACCTGATCACCGGCAGCCAATGCGCCCTCACCAATCAGCGCTCGCTCCCCCTCAAAGCCGGCAACCGCGATGCCAACCCGCTCTACCCGCTCCCCTGCCAGGCGAAACACCGACAGCCCCTCAGCCGAGCGCATCACCGCAGCCAGGGGAACGCTCAGGCCATCCTTGCGCACCGGTTGCAGACCAACCTCCAGTGCCTCCCCGGCCATGACCTGCGCATCCAGGCTGACCACCAGCGGATACAGCACCGAGCCAATCGACGCACCGCGACCGATCTCTGCCAGCCTCCCCTCCAGCTGCACATCACGAAGCACCGACCACACCGGCACCACCTGACCGACCTCAAGCCCCTGCAGCAACTCTGCCGGCACCAGCACTTCTACCTCGGCACCGCCGCTCGCCGCCATCTGCAACACCGGCTGACCTGCGGCGACAAACTCGCCGGGCTCGACCAGCAAGTCTTCGATGGTGCCGTCGAAAGGCGCGCGCATACGGGTTTCACTGTTCAGCCGTTCACTCTGCTGCAAACTTGCCCGGGCGCTCCGAACACCGGCCTGCAGCGCCTCCAGCCGCGCCGCCTGCTGCTCCTGATCGGCCTTCGAAAGTGCGCCCCGCTGGAACAGCTGCTCGGTACGCTGCAGATCTCTGCGCGCCTGCGCTGCCTGCACCTGCAGCTCGGCCAGCCGCGCCCGGGCTGCATCACGCGCCGGCTCGAGCTGAGGGTTATACAACGTCGCCAGAACGTCGCCGGCGGCAACGGCCTGCCCAAGCTGCAACGGTCGGCTCGCCAGCGTGCCGCCAACCTGAAAGGTCAGACTGGCGCGCTGCCGGGCCCGGGCGCTGCCAGCGAAATGCAGCATCTCTGCCTGATCGGCTGCGGCGACCTCCGCGACCCTGACCGGCACGAGCTCCTGCGCAGCCACAACCGGTCCGTCCACACCCTCTGCGCGACAACCCGCCAGCGCCAGACCCGCTATCAACGCTGAAGACAGCGCCAAGAAATGACCACACCGCCCTTGCCAACCTGATGCACAGACCATCATCCTGCTCCCGGAAAGAAAACCTGATTAACACTCTGTCAGAGATTGACACATTGTCAACAAATGACAGACTGTTTTTTACTACCGCAATCGAGAGAGCCGATGAGCGCCAACGAACGCAGAGAACGGGAAAAGCAGGAACGCCGGGAAAGCATTCTCGACAGTGCCGAACAGTGCTTCTTCAGCAAGGGTTACGAACGCACCGCAATGGATGAGATCGCCCGCGGCGCACAGCTCAGCCGCGCCCTCCTGTATGTCTATTTCAAGGACAAGGCGGCGATCATGCGAGGGCTTATGCTGCGCGCCGGACAGCAGTTGCTCACGCGCTTTCAGGCCGCACAGACAGCCGGCGGCAGCGGCCTGGAGCAGTTGCAGCGTATCGGCTGGAGTTATTACCAGTTCAGCGTTGAGGCGCCGGACTACTTCGACCTGCTGACCGATGCCAGCACCTTTTCTCATCTGGTCGACAGCGATGAGCAGCTGCAGGAGTTGGCCAGTTGCTACGACCAGTCGATGGCCTGCATGATCCAGTCACTCACCGATGGTGTCGCCGACGGCAGTCTGCACCCTGAGCGCGTGGCAGACCCCGTGTTGACGGCCTGCTACCTGCGTGGTGCGCTGCATGGCGTGATCCTGCAGACACGCCAGCCAGACCCCTGTGAGCAGCCACAAATGCCCGCCGAGCAGCTGATTGGCTACACCCTGCAGATGCTCAACCATTCCATGCGTGCCTGAACCCCGGGCTTGTTATCCGCAGTGGCTGCGCCCATGATGGGTCAGGTATTTATCCCAAGGAGAATCCCATGCCCTGGTATGGATGGCTTTTCATGGTGCTGGCGTTGGGCAGCATAATCGGCAGCCTGCTTTTGCTGCGCGACAACGCCGGCAGCAACCGTGTCAGCCCGGAGACACTGGCCAAGGTCAAGGCCCGCGAAGCGCAGCTCAAGGCTGAGGAAGCCGAGGAAGAAAAGCGCTGAACAACGCGGTAGACTATGCCGCTGATACGCCAGACTTCAACCAGGCGCCGCCGCGGCGCCGCATCTACACGACGCTGACAAACCATGGTCAATTCACTACAAGCTCAACTGCTCAAGGCCGGACTGGTCGACGAGAAGAAACTCAAGCAGGCGCAACGCGCCAAGAAGAAGGAAGCCAAGGCCCAGCCGGCTGGTGACGCTGGCCCCAGCGCTGCGCAAAAAGCCCGCGAACAAAAGGCCGAACGTGACCGCGAACTGAACCAGCAGCGCCAGGCCGAAGCCGCACGCAAGGCGGCCGAAGCCCAGGCCAAGCAGATGATCGAACAGAACGTGGTCGATCGCACCGGTGGCGAAACGCCCTATCAGTTCGTCAGCAAGAACAAGATCAAGAAGATCCACGTTACCGAGGACCAGTTCGGCCTGCTCAGCCGCGGTCGCCTGGGCATTACCCGGCTGTCAGGCGGCTTCGTGCTGATCCCCCTGGACATCGCCGAAAAAGTCCGCGAGCGCGCCCCCCACTGGCCTGTCCATGTTGCAGAAGTGAAGAAAGAAACGCCTGCAGAGGACGATCCGTACGCAGGATACGAAATCCCCGACGATCTGATGTGGTAAAGCAAATCGGCCGCCCAAGGGCGGCCGATTTGTTCAGGCGTCTACTTCCCCAGCCGGAGTCATCGGCTCGTTACCCGCCCCCTTCTCCTCACGATCGTGCTGTCGCTGACGCTCCTGATCGTAATCGGCCTCGGAACAACTGGGCTTGTGCATAAAGGTCTTTGAAACGTCGATCAGCCCCACATGCTCAATGGTGCGGCGGCCAATCAGCACCGGATAGTTCATGTCACCCCGGTCACGCAGGGAAAACTGCTCCTCGTAAACCCGGTCGCCCATGCAGATCGACATCTTGACCACCGGCCGGCGATCAGACCCACCCGCACCGCGCACCAGAATGCGGCGAAACACCGGGCGCTCAAAGTGCATGGTGACCATCTCGTCGGTGTCTGCATCACGCACCGGCACATCGTAGCGGACCCATTCGCGGCCCATGTGCTCGAACTCCTCGATATTGACCGCATGCATCGACGAGGTCAGTGCGCCGGAATCCACCTTGATCTTGACCGCCGTGTATTCAGGCAGAATGAGGCCCTTCTCGATCCACCCGACGACTCTGGGTCCGAACCGAACCGGCTCATCCGCCGCCGACACACCCGTTCCGGCCATGGCACACCACAGACCAACCGATAACGCTGCCACTTTCACTACTGACCGCATGAGATACCCTTACCTTGGTTGACCACCAGCCTTGCAGCCGGCGAAACAGAGCGTGCGACACCGCGCACCTTATAAGCAAAGATCACAAAAACAGATAACCCCTTGCAAGCCCGGCTCGCTTGCAGTCAAATCGCCAGCACGGATGACGGGAAAATACCGCTCAGGTTTTGACGTATTCAACCGATAACCTTAAGGCCACTGCGAACAGGATTCGTTGCCGGCACCACTAAAAAATAATAGACACAAGCACAAGGCGTGCGGAGGTTTCATGAAGCTGTTGCGCAACATTCGAATCAGTCAGCGAGTTTGGCTGATCATGATTATTGCCCTGGCCAGCACCCTGATGACAGAAGGGCTTTCGCTGTCCAACCTGCATCGGGAAATCCGCGACGGCGAAATCGTCAAGGCAACCCATCTGGTCGAGGTTGCGCATGATCTCATGGCCTTCTATCACCAGAAAGAGCTCAACGGCGAACTGACTGGTGAGCAGGCCCGCAAGGAAGCCCTTAGTGCACTGGCTGCGCTGCGCTATGACGGGAACGAATATTACTGGGTAAATGACATGAACAACATCATGATCATGCACCCGCTTGCTCCCCAGACAGTCGGCACCGACCTCTCAACCATGCGCAACCAGGAAGGCGTCAATGTTATCGCCGAAATGGTACGCAAGGCACGCAGCGAAGGCACCGCAAGCTTCCAGTACTCCTGGCCCAAACCGGGCGAGGAGGAAGGTTCACAGAAGATCGCTGCATTCAAGCATTTCAAGCCCTGGGACTACATGGTGGGCACAGGCATCTATGTTGACGCCATGCAGGCCAAATTCCGCGACGCGCTGATCAATTCACTGGTTGTCAGCGTCCTGGTGATTCTGGTCATGTTCATGCTGCTGTTTGTCATCGGCCGGAGCATTTCCCAGCCGCTGGACAAGATCGTCAACGCCATGCGCGGCATTGCCAGTGGCGAGGCCGACCTGACCCGCCGCCTGGACGACGACGCCCGCGATGAACTGTCGCAGATCGCCAGTTACTTCAACCGCTTCAACCGCAACCTGGCCGACATCATTGGCCAACTGGGTGACAGCGCACGTCAACTGATCAGCTCCAGCCAGCAGCTGGACCAGATCAGCAACAACAGCCTGCGCGACATGAGCCGCCAGTCAGAACGCATGGAGCTGATGGCCACCGCCATCAACGAAATCACCTACGGCGTTCAGGACGTAGCCCAAAACGCCAACGCCGCCGCCCAGGAGGTAGAAAACGCCAACCAGGGCGCAGCCAACGGCCGCCAGCAGGTCGAACAGACCATCCATGAGATTCGCTTGCTGTCCGACAGCGTCAATACCGCCGTCCAGCATATGGAAACCCTGTCCAGCGATGCCCATGAAATCACCTCGGTACTGGATGTGATCCGCAACATCGCCGAGCAGACCAACCTGCTGGCACTCAACGCAGCCATTGAGGCGGCACGCGCCGGCGAGATGGGTCGTGGCTTTGCCGTGGTGGCCGATGAAGTGCGCAATCTGGCCCAGCGCACCCAGCAGTCGACCGAAGAAATTCACAATATGATCAGCAAGCTGCAGACCAATACCCAGACGGTCGTCGGCGTGATCAATGAAAGCAGCCGCCACTCTCAGGCGAGCGTAGACCAGGTGAACGAAGCCGGCGCGGCACTCGAACAGATTGCCCAGTCGATGCAGCAACTGGTCGCACTCAACGCCTCGATTGCCAGCGCAACCACCCAGCAGTCAACCGTGGTCGAAGACGTCAATCGCAACGTCACCGAAGCGGCGGAACTAGCCCGCGAGACCACCGACGGCGCCCGCGAAACCGCGCAGGCCGGTCAACATCTCGCCAGCCTGGGCCGGCAGATCGATGAGCTGGTGCGCCGCTTCAGAATCTGATTGGACTGCTGCAGCGAAAAGCCCAGCCCGGATTCCCGGGCTGGGCTTTTTTGTGATTCATCGAGTCAGCCCGTGGGAATGCGACAAGGGCGTATTCCAGGGCAGTTAACCGAATACTCGAATGATCGAGTGTGCACCGGGGTTCGTCCCGTTTACGCGGGCGAGTAGCGCAGGATTGGCAGGATAAAGGACGGCAGCCTGTCTGAGGAGCGTAGCGACGAGTTCTGCCGGCCCCTGCCAAGCCGAGCAACGCAGCGAACCCGCAGGGCCGCGTAGCCGGGTGCCCGGGGGATCGCCAAAGGGGGCTGGGCAAGCAGCCCCCCTTGGCTCGCCGTGAAGGCGAAATGGGGACTCGGTGGCAGCACCATGCTGAACAAATCAAACATCTGCTTGCGCGCCGCCTACCCCCTCGCATATCGCATCAGGAAACAGCACGACAGTTCTTGCCCCTGGCATTCCGCCAAGAACCACAAAAAAGCCCTGCCCGGTTTCCCGAGCAGGGCTTTTTTGCACCTCAATGCGTTACAGCACCATCACCGCAATCCAGCCGAAAATGATCAGCGGCAGGTTGTAGTGGATAAAGGTCGGCACCACGGTGTCCCAGATGTGGTTGTGCTGCCCATCCACGTTCAGACCCGCAGTCGGGCCGAGGGTCGAGTCAGACGCGGGGGAACCGGCATCACCCAGCGCCGCAGCAGTGCCGACCAGAGCAACAATCGCCGCCGGGCTGAAGCCCAGCTGCATTGCCAGCGGTACATAGATTGCCGCGATGATCGGAATGGTCGAGAACGACGAACCGATACCCATGGTAATCAGCAACCCGACCAGCAACATCAGCAGCGCCGCCAGCGCACGATTATCGCCAATCACTGCCGCAGAGCTGTCGACCAGTGTCCCGATGGCGCCGGTAGCCCGCATTACTTCGGCAAAGCCGGCGGCGGCAATCATGATAAAGCCGATCATGGCCATCATCTTCATGCCTTCGGTGAAGACACCGTCAGCCTCACGCCAGCGCACAACTCCCGACACCGAGAAAATCACGAAGCCGGCGAGCGCGCCCATGATCATCGAATCCAGCCACAGCTGAATGACAAAGGCTGCGACCACGGCGGCGAGCGCAACCAGCAGCGACATCGGGTTGTAACGGCTTTCCGTACGCTCTACCTCGCTGATCCGCTGTTCATCGTAGGCACGCGGCTTGCGATAACTGATAAAGACCGCCACCAGCAGACCGAACAACATGCCCAGCGCCGGCAGTGCCATGGCATGCATGACATTGACACCGTCCACCACAACGCCGCTTTCGGCAACATTGGCCAGCAGAATGTCATTGAGGAAAATGCCGCCAAAACCGACCGGCAGGAACATGTAGGGGGTAATCAAGCCAAAGGTCAGCGCACAGGCTACCGCGCGACGATCCAGTTGCAAGCGCGCCATCACGAACAGCAACGGCGGCACCAGCAACGGGATAAAGGCAATGTGGATAGGCAGGATATTCTGTGACGATATTGCCACCCCCAACAGCACCAGCAACAGCATCAGCTTGAGTACCGTGCCGCTGCCCTCTCGGCGGCTGTCTACCAGTCGCAGCCCCTTATCGGCCAGCGCGTGCGCCAGACCCGACTTGGCGATTGCCACGGCAAAGGCACCCAGCAAGGCATAACTCAGAGCAATATTTGCGCCCTTGCCCAGTCCTGATTGGAAGGTGCTCAGCGTCGTTTCCAGACCAAGCCCACCCAGCAGGCCACCGGTCAAGGCGCCGAAGATCAGCGCGACTACCACGTGCACCCGGCACAGGCTCAGTATCAGCATCACGGCAACAGCCGCTACCACTGCGTTCATTGCACACTCCCCATGTTTTTTCTGCCGCCCTTTACGGCCACCACATACCGACGCCAGAAGGCAGGCGCCCCAAAGGTCGCGTACTCTGCCCCACTGCCCCGACGCTGTCAAAAAGCACTGACCAAAGGCGGCCCGGCAGTCATATCGGGTACAGTAACCCTCCAACTTTGTAATAGAGGCCCGCCATGCATCACATCGTCATTGTCGCCGGCAGCAGCCGGGTTGATAGCCAAACCGCCAAAGTCGCCGGATTCATTGGCAACCGCCTGATTCGAGCGCACGATCTGGAAGCAGACGCGGTATCCATCATTGATCTGGGTCGCTCCCCTCTCCCGCTATGGCCGGCGGACGAAAGTGGCCCTTGGGAAGAATACGAGGCTCGCCTCAGTCGGGCAGACGCCGTCATCATCCTCGCCCCGGAGTGGCATGGCATGGCGTGCCCGGCGATCAAGAACTTCTTCCTTTATGCAAGCAAGGCGCAATTGGCGCACAAGCCGGCCATGCTAGGCGGCATTTCTGCCGGGGTTGGCGGCGCCTTTCCGATCAGCGAATTGCGCGCCTCCAGTTACAAGAATTGCCGCCTTTGCTACATCCCCGAGCATCTCATCGTGCGCGATGTTAACCACGTCATGAACGGCGAAGAACCCGAATCTGCAGCCGATGAGCGCCTGCGTCAGCGACTGGATTACAACCTCGATGTGCTGCTGCATTACACCCGGGCCCTGGCCGGCATGCGTCCACTGATTGACATGAGCAACCCCGCTTTTGCCAACGGCATGTCCTGATCAGGGCTCGCATTAGACTAAAGTACAGGTCGCCAGCCTGGCGGCCTGCAGGGCCTGACACAGAGCCGCCGCCGCCACTTCATCACGTCAATTTCAAGACACTCGCATGACAGTTCGACGATGGTCGTAAGGTCATGCGTGCGGTCGCGTGCTTTATTTCCCTCGGCGTAACCCATGCCACACTTCACATCAGGAGAATAACAATGAAGCATGTGACTCCCCTTGCACTTGCCGTTACCGCGGCGATCGCCTGCAGCAGTGCCCAGGCTGCGGGATTCGCAGACGATGCCACCGCGTCACTGCAGCTGCGCAACTTCTATTTCAATCGCGATTTCAGAGATCCCGGCGCACAGTCCAAGGCGGAGGAATGGGCCCAGGGCTTCATCTTCAAGGCAGAATCCGGCTATACGCCGGGCCCGCTGGGCCTGGGTGTCGACGTCTACGCCGGCCTTGGCATCAAGCTCGATTCCGATGATGAGCGTGCCGGTTCCGGACTGCTGGCCAATGCCTATGGTGACGAAGGCGCAGACAGCTACAGCGAGGCGACGGCCGCAATCAAGGCCCGCCTGTCCAACTCGGTACTCAAGGTTGGCGGCCTGATGCCAAAACTGCCGATTGCCAGTTCGGGCGACTCGCGTCTGCTGCCCCAGAGCTTCAGCGGCGCCAGCCTGGCCATCAACGAAATCGAGAATCTCGATATACAGGCCGGCCAGTTGCGCGAGGTGAACTACCGCAACAGCAGCAACCGGGAGGACATCCGCTCCACCGTTGGCGGCGCATCCGATCGCTTCAACTACCTTGGCGGCTGCTACGCCTTCAACAGCAAGAACACCACCATTGGCCTCTGGCGCGCGGAGCTTCAGGACGTCTACAACCAGAACCTGGTCAATCTGATTCACACCCAGCCAGTGGGAGACTGGAAGCTCGGCGTCAATCTGGCCTGGTTCGACAGCGGCGATGATGGTAATCAGCCGCTCAAGATCGATCATCAACTGACTTCGCTGACACTGTCCGCGGCAACCGGCCCCCACACCTTCCGCGTTGGCTATCAGGACAGCGACGGCGATACCGCCTTCCCGTATCTGGCGGAAACCGATCCGTACATCGTCAACTATGTGCAGATTCTCGATTTCGCCCGGGCCGACGAACAGTCCTGGCAAGCGCGCTACGATCTCAACTTTGCCGCGCTCGGCATCCCCGGCCTGAACGCCTTTGCCCGTTATGTTACCGGCGACAACTTCGACGTTGGTGGTACCGAGGGTAAGGAATGGGAGCGCGATATCGATGTCAGTTACACCGTTCAGAGCGGCACGTTCAAAAACCTCGCGCTGCGCTGGCGTAATGCGATGGTCCGCTCCGACGCCACCCGGGATATCGACGAGAACCGCCTGATTCTGAGCTACAGCATTGCCCTGAAGTAATCCTGCTCCATCCAGGCCCCCCACACGATTGCCTGGAATTTAGCCGCTGCGCCACCCCCGATTGGTCGCAGCGGTTTTTTTTGTTCCTCGCGCATCCAGGGCGTTAACGCAGGGACGTGACGCGAGTGCAGTTAATCGGGAGCCTTAGCATTCGCTCGTATTCACCCGTAAGCAACGGTCAGCGGAGCGGACGCTGCGCCGCAGGGTAGAGGCAGCCAACGGCGTCTCAGGCGAGTACTCCGACATTCCATGATTAACCATAAAAAAAGGCGCCGAAGCGCCTTTTTTCACATAACCCTGATCGCCCGCTCAGTAGCGCTCGATCTCGGCTTCATTACGCAGTTGCTGCTGGGCGGCTGCAAAGTCCTGCTGTCCTGACTGCCCGGCGACAAACAGCGCGAAGGGATCAGAACCGGCGTCCGTGGACTGCACATCTTCGGCAACCGAGACGCCCTTGAGCGCAACCAGCCAGTAACCACCGGCAGCACGCTTGAAGCTGGCGTAGGCAGGCTGATCACCATCCGGCTTGGGCATCGCGAACACGTTGCGCAGAAGTGCCTGATCAATCTGGTTCTCGCCGCGTGTCACAGCTTCATGCTGCTGCCACTCGAGTCCCTGCTGTTCGGCAACCGCTTCGATGCTCAGGGCATCTGCACGCAACTGCTCGATCAACTGTTCTGCCTTCGCCGCCGCAGCCTGCTCGGCCTTGGTGGTGGCAAGTCGTGCACGGATATCATCACGAACATCTGCCAGCGGGCGCTGCTCCGGCGTCAGGTGCTGCTTCACGCGTACAACTGCAACGGTATCGGCATCCAGCTCGATCAGATCGCTGTTGAAGCCGTTGTTCAGCACGTCATCGCTGAACGCCGCATTCATGACCTTCGGGTTCGCTGCCAGACCCTCGCCACCCAGACGCTCGACCGGACCGATGGTCTCGATGGTCAAACCCAGTGCCGCTGCCGGCTCGCTCAGATCGGACGCTTCGTGGGCCAGGTTGGCCAACTGCTGGGACGCTTCCACGAATCGACGCTCAACCTGCTCGACTTTCAGCTCCTGCACCAGTTGATCACGCATCGACTCCAGAGACGGTACCTCCGGCGCCTTGAGATCAGTCAGCTTGATCAGCTGAAAGCCGTAGCTGGTGCGAACCGGCTCGGACACCTGATCCGCCTGCAGGGCGAACAGCGCATCGTCAAAGGCCTGGTCAAAGCTGCCCTTGACGATATAGCCCAGATCGCCACCATCACGGGAGCTGCCGGTGTCATCAGACATCTCTTCGGCAACCTTGGCAAAATCCTCACCGGCTGCAATACGTGCGGCAGCCTCGTCGATGCGGGCCTTGGCAGCGGCTTCATCGTCACCAACCTCAACCAGAATGTGCGAGGCACGACGCTGCTCGGCCAGGTTGCCGATTTCGCGCTCATACAGCTGCTGAACGGCCTCTTCATCCACCTCGACCTGGTCGAAGAAGTCCTTGCGTGCCAGGGTCAGGGTATCCAGCACCACGCGCTCGGGGGTCATGAACTGCTGCGCGTTGGCGGTGTAGAACGCCTCAACTTCGGCATCGCTGACGTCGGCATCGATCTCACCCAGCGGGACGGCCAGCATGGCGAAATCGCGCGTCTGGTTTTCCAGGTTGCTGAGCTGGCGCACCTCGACCGGCGTGGCAAACGCAGTAGCTTCGTAGCCGTTACGGAACTGGGTGATCAACAGCTGCTGGCGCACCAGATCACGGAAGGCCATCCGTGAGGGCATACCCATGTTGCGGATCACGATATCAAAGCGGTTGGCGTCAAACTTGCCATCAACCTGAAAATCCGGTGTGCTCAGAATGAGCTGATCGATCATCTGCTCGGAGATTTCGAAGCCGGCTTCCCGGGCGCCCTGAATCAGCACGGAACGCTCGATCATGCTGTCCAGCACGGTGCTGCGCAGAAAGGCTTCGTCGATCATGCTGGGATCAAACTGCCCACCCATCTGCTGAAGTTGCTGCATCAGCTGGCGACGCTGCAGGCTGACCGCCTCTTCCAGCTCAAGCTTGGTAATCGGCTCTCCGTTAACCTCGGCTGCTTCATCGGCCTTGCTGCTGAAGCGGTTGATGGATTCCCACCCTGTCAGCGCAAAAATCAGCACGATGATGCCGACGATCACCTTGGCGACCCAGCTCTGTGCATTGTCCCTCATTTTTTGCAGCATCATGCCCCCAAAGCATCTACAAAGTACGACCCTAAGGCTATCTGCCTCCGGAATGGTTCCGGCGTCGTTTTTTTATTTGTCCAACAAACAAAAAAGGCGCATCACATTGATGCGCCTTTCTGCTAACTGTCGGGACCGGCTGGAGACACCATCACTGGCAGCCTGGTTACCGCCCCCGAAACACATCCGAAACGTGCCGAATGTGTCACATCAGATCAGGGACGCGATCAGTTAACGGCGTCCTTCAGAGCCTTGCCAGCCTTGAAGCTGGGGATCTTGGCAGCGCTGATCTCGATCGGCTGGCCGGTCTGCGGGTTGCGACCAGTGCGAGCTGCACGCTCTTTCACTGCGAACGTACCGAAACCTACCAGAACAACCGAATCACCGTCTTTCAGAGCACCAGTGATGGAGTCGATGACGGCGTCCAGAGCACGACCGGCAGCAGCTTTCGGAATATCGGCAGATGCGGCGATAGCATCAATCAGTTCAGACTTGTTCACTCTAAGTCCCCTTATCTAGTTCAATGAGTAGTTAGTCATTATGTAAGCTTTTGGTCTTAGCAAAGCTGTGGCCAGTCAGCATACCTGCTTAGGTCGAAGCCGCTTTATAGCAAGCGGTCAAAAACCGTGTCAAGGAGTGCCATCGGCACTCTGGACGGGTCAGTGAAAGCATCCACAGCGGAATCCATCACCCACCAAACTCTGACGATCCTATCAGTGAGTACTGATGCGTCCCTTTTCATCAGTCTCGCGATTGTCATCCTTTGCCACCATCTCTTCAACCCCTTCTTTCAAGGGCTCCGGCGCGTATTGCAGCGCAATAGCCAACACTTCGTCAATCCATTTCACCGGTTTGATCTCGATATCCTGACGGATCTTCTCCGGAATTTCCTTCAGATCACGTACGTTGTCGTGCGGAATGATCACGGTACGGATACCTCCGCGGTGCGCCGCAAGCAGTTTTTCCTTCAGCCCGCCGATCGGCAGAACCTGCCCGCGCAGCGCGATTTCGCCGGTCATCGCGACATCTGCGCGCACCGGAATCCCGGTCAACGCCGACACCAGCGCGGTGCACATGCCGATACCGGCACTCGGACCATCCTTGGGCGTTGCCCCTTCCGGCACGTGGATGTGAATGTCGTTCTTCTCGTGAAAATCAGCCGCGATACCGAGGCTCGCAGCGCGACTGCGCACCACAGTCAGGGCCGCACTGATCGACTCCTGCATCACGTCACCGAGCGAACCGGTCTTGATCTGGCGGCCCTTGCCGGGCACCACAACCGCTTCCAGACTGAGCAGTTCCCCGCCCACCTGGGTCCAGGCCAGGCCCGTTACCTGACCAACCTGATCACTCTCCTCGGCCAGACCGTACTTGAACTTGCGTACGCCCAGATAATGCTCAAGCAGCGCCTCGTCCAGCACCACCGGCTTGGGCTTGCGCTCGGCAGACTGTTCCTTGACGACCTTGCGACAGACCTTGGCAATCTGGCGCTCCAGGCCACGCACGCCCGCTTCACGGGTGTAGTAGCGGATAAGGTCGCGCAGCGATTCCTGGGTGAAGGTCAGCTCGCCCTTTTTCAGCCCGTTGTTCTTGGTCTGCTTGGGCACCAGATAACGCTGGGCAATGTTGATCTTCTCGTCTTCGGTGTAACCCGGAATGCGGATGATCTCCATCCGGTCCAGCAGCGGCGCCGGGATGTTCATCGAGTTGGAAGTACAGATGAACATCACATCCGAGAGATCGTAATCCACCTCCAGATAATGATCGTTGAAGGCGTGATTTTGCTCGGGATCAAGTACTTCCAGCAGCGCTGAAGACGGATCGCCGCGCATGTCCTGCCCCATCTTGTCGATTTCATCGAGCAGGAACAGCGGGTTCTTGACCCCGGCCTTGGTCATTTTCTGAATCAGCTTGCCCGGCATGGAACCAATGTAAGTGCGGCGGTGACCACGAATCTCGGCCTCGTCACGCACGCCACCCAGGGCCATGCGCACAAACTCGCGATTGGTTGCACGCGCCAGCGACTCGCCCAATGACGTCTTGCCGACGCCCGGAGGGCCCACCAGACACAGGACGGGCCCTTTCAGCTTGCGTACCCGCTTCTGCACCGCCAAATACTCGAGAATGCGCTCCTTGACCTCTTCCAGGCCATAGTGATCCTCTTCGAGCACCTTCTCGGCGCGCTGGATGTCGTGCTTGACCTTGGTCGCCTTCTTCCACGGCACCGCGGTCAGCCAGTCAATGTAGGAGCGCACAACCGTGGCCTCAGCCGACATGGGTGACATCATCTTCAGCTTGTTCAGCTCGGCATTGGCCTTGGCCAGCGCCTCTTCACTCATGCCTGCCTCGTCAATCTTGCGACGCAGATCATCAAACTCGCTGTGGCCATCCTCGAGATTACCCATCTCTTTCTGGATAGCCTTCATCTGCTCGTTCAGATAGTACTCGCGCTGACTGCGCTCCATCTGCTTCTTGACCCGGCCACGGATACGCTTCTCGACCTGCAGCAGGTCGATTTCGCCGTCCAGAACACCAAGCACGTGCTCAACCCGGTCACGCAGCGGCAGAATTTCAAGAATCTTCTGTTTTTCATCCAGCTTGAGCGACAGGTGCGCTGCCATGGTGTCAACCAGACGACCAGGTTCTTCAATACTGGACAGCGAAGATACAACCTCGGCCGGTACTTTCTTGCCGAGCTGCACAAACTGCTCAAACTGACTCATCAGGCTGCGCACCAGCACCTCGGCCTCGCGCTCATCCAGCGCCGAGTCATCCAGCAACTCGACCTCGGCACGCTGATAGCTGCCAATATCGTCGAGTTCGGTAATACGGGCCCGGCGTTCACCCTCAACCAGCACCTTCACCGTGCCGTCAGGCAGCTTGAGCAGCTGCAGGATGGTCGCCAGGGTGCCCATCTCGTAAAGGCCGTCGCGGCCCGGATCGTCATCACCCGGGTCCCGCTGGGCAACCAGCAGCACTTGCTTGTTGGCCGACATGGCGGCGTCGAGCGCCTGAATGGATTTGTCACGCCCGACAAACAGCGGGATGACCATATGCGGATAAACCACCACGTCACGCAGTGGCAGGAGCGGGAATTCGCTAGAAGTCGTCATGGCAGAGGCTCGCTCGATGAAGGGTACCCTGCAATGCGGCACCGATACGTGTAGATGTCATGGATTCAACATGGGGGCTGCTGCGGAAAATTACAAGCGCGGAAACGGCATCAATGACAATCCGGTTGCAGAACCGCAACCCGAAAACAACAACGCCGCCCGAGGGCGGCGCTGCAGCATCGACGATCAGTCTTCCGGCACGGCCTTGGGCGGCTGTTCCGGTGTTTCGTAGATCAGCAACGGCTTGGCGTCGCCGCTGATGACGTTTTCATCGATGACCACCTTGCTGACGTTTTCAGCAGAGGGGATTTCATACATGGTTTCCAGCAGCACGCTCTCCAGAATGGAGCGCAGGCCACGGGCGCCAGTCTTGCGTTCCAGCGCACGGGAGGCGATTGCCTTCAGCGCATCGTTACGGAACTCCAGCTCAACACCTTCCATGTCGAACAGGCGCGCATACTGTTTGGTCAGCGCGTTCTTCGGCTCTGTCAGAATCTGGATCAATGCCTCTTCATCCAGCTCGTTCAGCGTTGCGATGACCGGCAGACGGCCGACGAATTCCGGAATCAGACCGAAACGCACCAGATCGTCCGGCTCGACATCCTTCAGGGTATCACCGACCTTCTTGCCGCCATCTTTACTGCGAACAGTGGCATTGAAGCCGATCCCGCTCTTCTCGGAACGGTCACGAATGACCTTCTCCAAACCGGCAAACGCGCCCCCACAGATGAACAGGATATTGCGGGTGTCGACCTGCAAAAACTCCTGCTGCGGATGCTTGCGTCCACCTTGCGGCGGAACGGACGCAACAGTACCTTCGATCAGCTTCAGCAGCGCTTGCTGAACACCTTCACCCGACACGTCACGCGTGATGGACGGGTTATCGGACTTGCGCGAAATCTTGTCGATTTCGTCGATGTAGACAATACCCATCTGGGCCTTCTCGACATCGTAATCGCACTTCTGCAGCAGTTTCTGAATGATGTTTTCAACATCTTCACCAACGTAGCCGGCTTCAGTCAGTGTCGTGGCGTCGGCAATGGTGAACGGCACGTTCAACAGGCGTGCGAGCGTCTCGGCCAGCAGCGTCTTGCCGGAACCGGTCGGGCCGATGAGCAGAATGTTGCTCTTGCCCAGCTCGACATCATCCTTGCCCTGGCGCTGATTCAGCCGCTTGTAGTGGTTGTAGACCGCAACAGACAACACTTTCTTGGCTCGCTGCTGACCAATCACGTACTGGTCCAGAATCGAGCAGATTTCGACCGGCGTCGGCAGCTTCTGCTGACTGCTCTCGGTCTGACTTTCCTGTACTTCCTCGCGAATGATGTCGTTGCACAGGTCAACGCACTCATCGCAGATAAACACGGAGGGGCCGGCAATCAGCTTGCGCACTTCATGCTGGCTCTTGCCGCAGAAGGAGCAATACAGCAACTTGCCGTTGTCGTCGCCCTTCCCAGTCATATCGGTCATCGAAAACCCCTACTCTTGAATCGCTCTCGAATACAAAGATGGGGGCATTGGCCCCACTTTGCAAGTGCGATCCGATCAACTTGCACCGGCCACACGGCCCCGCGCCAGCCTCAGGGAGGGACACGGAGCACAGGGCAAGCCGGCGTTAAACAGCGTTTACTCGGCGCCGGCGCGCGACTCCAGAACCTGGTCGATGAGACCGTACTCGACCGCCTCGGCACCACTCATGAAGCGATCACGATCGGTATCGCGGGCAATCACGTCCAGCGGCTGACCGGTATGGTCCGCCAGCACCTTGTTCAGGCGCTCGCGAATGAACAGGATCTCGCGGGCATGGATCTCGATGTCAGACGCCTGACCCTGGAAACCGCCCAGCGGCTGGTGAATCATCATCCGCGCGTGCGGCAGGCAGAAGCGCTTGCCGGCAGCGCCGCCAGCCAGCAACAGTGCACCCATGCTGCACGCCTGACCAATGCACAGGGTGCTGACGTTCGGCTTGATGAACTGCATGGTGTCGTAGATCGCCATGCCAGCCGTCACGGAACCGCCCGGAGAGTTGATATACAGATGGATGTCCTTGTCGGGGTTTTCCGATTCAAGGAACAGCAGCTGCGCCACGACCAGGTTGGCCATGTAATCTTCCACCTGACCCACGAGGAAGATGACGCGCTCTTTCAGCAGCCGCGAATAAATGTCATAGGAACGTTCGCCCCGAGCAGACTGCTCGATCACCATCGGGACCAGACCGCCTGCGGCCTTCACGTCTGGGGGCAACTGCATAAAGCTGTTTTGGGTCATGGATTCCTGTCACTCCGAATGTGCTAGTCGCAAAAACACACAAGCCAGCCCGAAGGCTGGCTTGCGTTGACGGAAAGCGGCAGCGAATTACTCGTCTGCTTTAGCTTCCTCGGCCTCACCAGCTTCAACCTGAGCAGGTTGTGCCGGCTTCACGGCCTCTTCATAAGCGACTTTCTTATCAGTCACTTGCGCCTTCTGCAGCACAGTATCCACGACTTGTTCTTCCAGCACAACCGACTGGATTTCACCCAGCTGCTGCTCATTCTGGTAGTACCAGTTAACGACCTGCTCCGGCTCCTGGTAAGCAGAGGCCAGCTCTTCAACCATGGCGCGAACGCGATCGTTGTCCGGCTTGATGTCGTTTTGCTTGACCACTTCAGCCACGATCAGACCCAGGCTGACGCGACGCTTGGCCTGCTCTTCGAACAGCTCGGCCGGCAGCTGGCTGGCCTGGATGTTGGCGCCGCCAAACTGCTGAACAGCCTGCTCGCGCAGACGATCGATCTCGTTGCTGATCAGCGCCTTCGGCACCTCAACGGTGTTGGTCTTCAGCAGACCGTCCATGACCTGGCCCTTGACCTTGGTCTTGATCGCCTGACGCAGCTCACGCTCCATGTTCTTGCGAACTTCGGCGCGGAAGCCTTCCAGACCACCTTCGTTCACACCGAACTGGGTGAAGAACTCGTCGTTCAGTTCCGGCAGAGCCGGCGCAGCAACGGCTTGAACGGTCGTTTCGAACTCGGCGGCCTTACCGGCCAGATCCAGGTTCTGATAATCCTCAGGGAAGGTGACCTTCAGGGTCAGGCTGTCGCCTGCCTTGGCACCGACCAGGCCTTCTTCAAAGCCCGGAATCATGCGGCCGGAACCCAGAACCAGATTGGTGCCATTGGCAGTGCCGCCCTGGAATGCTTCGCCGTCGATCTTGCCGACGAAGTCGATAGTGACCTGATCACCGTTCTCGGCAGCACGCTCAACCGCTTCAAAGCGGGTGTTCTGCTTGCGCAGGGTTTCCAGCATGGTGTCGACATCAGCTTCGGTCACTTCGGACTCGGGACGTTCAACGCTGATAGCCTCGAAACCGGCCAGAGTGACTTCCGGGTAGACTTCGAAGGTCGCAACGTATTCGAAATCCTTGCCCGCTTCCATGCTCTTGGGCTCAACGCTCGGCGCACCGGCCGGGTTCAGCTTTTCCTGCATGATGGCTTCGTAGAAAGAGGACTGGATCACTTCGCCGATAACTTCCTGATGAGCGGAAGCACCGAAGCGCTTGCGGATAACGCTCATCGGCACCTTGCCAGGACGGAAACCATCAACGCGGGCGCGCTTGGCGGTCTGCTGCAGACGCTTGTTGACCTCGTTTTCAATACGATCGGCAGGAATGCCTACGGTCATACGGCGCTCGAGGCCGGAAGTGGTTTCAACCGAAACTTGCATGGATAGTCCTCGTTCAACAGACAAAGAAAATGGTTATTGGTAGATTCCAAAGGGACGACATTCTAGTCGCTTGAATGGCAGAAGTCATCACCGCAACGACAAAGCGCCAAACAACGCCTGCCCACTCACCATCAAGGCCCCATTTCCGAAAAAACGGACCGCTCGCTAGCCTTGCTCAAGCGACCCGCCTCACGGCATCGAACCCTCGCAAGGAGACCTGCGCAATGGACGCCCTCGCAACCCCGCTCACAACCATGGCCCTGCTTGCCTGTGCTTACGGCACTCACGAAAAACCCAAGCAGGGAATAAAAGCAGCCAAAAAGAAGTGAGCGAAATCCGCGAACGCCAGAAACCAAAAAACCGCCCTTGCGAGGCGGTTTTTGCTGAAGCCATCGGACATGCATCAATCCGACTAAAAGATGGTGCGGACGGGGAGACTCGAACTCCCACACCTCGCGGCGCCAGAACCTAAATCTGGTGTGTCTACCAATTTCACCACGTCCGCTTTGCAGCGCTTCAAACGAAAACGCCAGGCAGAGCCTGGCATTTTCTTGAATAAGTGGGGTGGACGATGGGGATCGAACCCACGACAACAGGAGTCACAATCCTGTGCTCTACCAACTGAGCTACGCCCACCACTACATGCTTCTCGACCACACAGCCTTGCCTTAATGGCACGCCCGGCAGGACTCGAACCTGCGACCATCCGCTTAGAAGGCGGATGCTCTATCCAGCTGAGCTACGGGCGCCCTGTGCATTCTTTCGCCCGTTAGGACTGAGATTCCGAATCAACTTGTGACGCCGATCCGGTGCTGCCTGGTCGCCTTCCAAACCGGTGTCGCTGTGTTTGTGAAGCGGGGCGAATAATACTTAGCGACGCCCACCACGTCAACGCTCAGAACAAAAAAATTTAATCACATGAGGAAGTTATCCTGATTCCCTGCACTGACCATCAATAGCCGTATGACAATTCAGCACAGTCTTCGGGGTTTTCCGACAACCTGCCCTGCTCGCCCTTTTTCCGCGGGGTCCGGCATGCCACAATAGCGCCACTTTTTTCTGCGTCAGGAACCCCATGAACGCCCAACTCATTGATGGCAAGCAGATTGCCGCCAACCTCCGCAAGGAAATCGCCAGTAAAGTTGCCGAACGCAAGCAAAACGGCCTGCGTCTGCCGGGCCTCGCTGTCATTCTGGTCGGCAGTGACCCGGCCTCCCAGGTCTATGTTTCGCACAAGCGCAAGGATTGCGAAGAAGTCGGGTTCCTGTCCCGTTCGCATGACCTGCCGGCGACCACCAGCCAGCAGGAGCTGCTCGACCTGATCGACCACCTGAACGACGATCCGGAAATCGACGGCATTCTGGTTCAGTTGCCCCTGCCGGCCCACCTGGAGGCCTCGCAGCTACTGGAGCGCATCCGCCCCGACAAGGATGTGGACGGCTTCCACCCCTATAACATCGGCCGCCTGGCCCAGCGCATGCCACTGCTGCGCCCCTGCACGCCAATGGGTATCGTGCGCCTGCTCAAGAGCACTGGTGCCGACCTGTACGGCATGGACGCAACCGTCGTTGGCGCCTCCAATATCGTCGGCCGACCCATGGCGCTGGAGCTGCTGCTGGCTGGCTGCACCACTACTGTGACTCACCGCTTTACCAAGAATCTGGAAGACCACATTCGCCGCTCCGACCTGGTGGTGGTTGCCGCCGGCAAGCCCGGACTGGTAAAGGGCGAATGGATCAAACCGGGCGCGATCGTGATTGATGTGGGTATCAACCGCATGGACGACGGCCGCCTGGTTGGCGACGTGGAGTTCGGCCCGGCCGCCGAGCGCGCCAGCTGGATCACGCCGGTGCCGGGCGGCGTAGGCCCGATGACCCGTGCCTGCCTGCTGGAAAATACCCTGCACGCCTGCGAGCATCTGCACAGCTAGGCAGACTGCTGCCGCAGACATAAAAACGCCCGGCCAGTGCCGGGCGTCTTTGTTTTCGCGCAGACGGTCAGAGCGAACCGGTCATGCCGCCATCCACCGGCAAATTGATGCCGTTGATATAGGCAGCCGCTGGCGAGGCGAGAAAGCCAACGGCATTGGCAAACTCGGCCGGCTCGGCAAAACGTCCTGCCGGTACGCTGGCCGCCATAGCCTTGGCAACCTGCTCTGCCGACCGCTCGCTGCGTGCAGCAGTGTTGGCAATCAGGCTGTCCAGTCTGGGGGTTTGTGTCAGCCCGGGCAGCACGTTATTGACGGTAATGCCATCGGCGCCCAGCTCCGACGCCAGCGTTTTGGCCCAGTTGGCAACAGCAGCCCGCACCGTGTTGGATACACCCAGATTGGCCAGCGGTTGCTTGACCGAAGTGGACAGCACATTGAGGATGCGCCCGTAACCGGCGCTGCGCATCCCCGGCAGCAGATGCCTAAGGATGACCTGGGCATGCACCATGTGCTGCGTAAGTGCAGCGGCATAGGCGTCGGGTTCTGCGTCACTGGCACGCCCGGGCGCCGGGCCACCGGTGTTGTTGAGCCAGATATGAATGGCTCCGCCCTGCTCCAGCTCGTTGACCAGCGCGCGTGTCAGCGCCGCGCGATCGTGGGCGTCAACCGCCAGTACGCTGTGGCGCTGACCGTGCCCGGTTGCCAGGCTATCGCGTACCGACTGCAACTTGTCGAGCGAACGGGCCAGCAATACCACCTCTGCGCCCTGCTCGGCCAATTGACGGGCGCAGGCCTCGCCCAGCCCCTGACTTGCACCACAGACCAGCGCGCGCCGGCCCGACAGATTCAGATTCATGCAATTGCTCCACCGCGTTACCAGAGTCGAACGAGCCTAGCACGCGGCGGAGTTCAGCACATCAGAACGCGTCGCCGGGTACCCGGACGCTGCCTTCCATCAGGATCCGCGCGCTGCGGCTCATGATGGCTTTGGTGACGACCCACTGACCGTCGACCTGTTTGGCTTCGGCACCAACGCGCAGCGATCCGGACGGATGACCAAAGCGCACGGCTTCGCGTTCGCCACCACCGGCAGCCAGATTGACCAGCGTACCGGGGATCGCCGCCGCAGTGCCGATGGCGACCGCGCAGGTGCCCATCATGGCGTGGTGCAGTTTGCCCATGGACAGGGCGCGCACCAGCAGATCAACATCCGACGCCTCGATCTGCTTGCCACTGGAAGCCTGATAGGTCTTGGGCGGCGAGACGAAGGCAATCTTTGGCGTGTGCTGACGCTTGGCGGCTTCTTCCGGCGTTTTGATCAACCCCATACGCAGCGCACCAGCGATACGAATCTGCTCGAAACGCGCCAGCTGAGCCGGATCACTGTTGATGTCTTCGCGCAGCTCGGTGCCCTGGTAGCCGATGTCTTCGGCATTGACGAACACGGTCGGGATACCCGCGGTGATCATGGTCGCCTTGAAGGTACCGACACCGGGCACTTCGAGGTCGTCGACCAGATTGCCGGTGGGGAACATCGAGCCGCCCTCTTCGCCATCGTCGGACGGATCAAGGAACTCCAGCACTATTTCAGCCGCCGGGAAGGTCACGCCATCCAGCTCGAAATCACCGGTTTCCTGCACTTCACCGTTGGTGATCGGCACATGGGCGATGATGGTCTTCTGGATATTGGCTTGCCAGATGCGGACCACGCAGATGCCGTTATCCGGAATCCGCGCAGGATCTACCAGGCCGGCATGAATGGCAAAGGCGCCTGCTGCAGTCGACAGGTTGCCGCAGTTGCCGCTCCAGTCCACAAACGCGCTGTCGATCGAGACCTGACCGTACAGGTAATCGACGTCGTGCTCGGGCTGGCTGCTTTTCGACAGAATCACGCACTTGGAGGTCGACGAGGTGGCGCCGCCCATGCCGTCGATGTGCGCACTGTACGGATCGGGGCTGCCGATCACGCGCATGAACAGGTTGTCACGCGCCTCACCCGGCACCTGGCAGCGCTCGGGCAAATCCTGCAGACGGAAGAACACGCCTTTACTGGTACCGCCACGAATGTAGGTTGCGGGAATTTTGACTTGGGCTGCATGAGCCATGAAAACGTCTCCTGAAAAGAACACCGGGGCGCAAGCGCCCCGGTACTGGATCAACCTTGCTCTGACTCAAGGAAGTCCTTGGCGAAGCGCTGCAGCACCCCACCCGCCTTGTACACGCTGACATCGGCAGCGGTATCCAGACGGCAGGTGACCGGCACCTCTACCACCTCACCATTGCGGCGATTGATCACCAGGGTCAGATCGCAGCGCGGCGATACCTCACCCTTGATGTCATAGGTCTCGGTACCGTCCAGGCCCAGCGTCAGGCGGGTAGTACCCGGCTTGAACTCGACCGGCAGCACGCCCATGCCAACCAGGTTGGTACGGTGAATGCGCTCGAAGCCTTCGGCCACGATCACTTCAACACCGGCCAGACGCACGCCCTTGGCCGCCCAGTCACGGGACGAGCCCTGACCGTAGTCGGCACCGGCAACGATGATCAGGTTCTGCTTGCGGTTCATGTAGGTTTCGATCGCTTCCCACATGCGCATGACCTGGCCTTCCGGCTCAACGCGGGCCAGCGAGCCCTTCTTGACCTGACCATCCACCACGGCCATTTCGTTGACCAGTTGCGGGTTGGCGAAGGTCGCGCGCTGCGCGGTCAGGTGGTCACCACGGTGTGTCGCGTAGGAGTTGAAGTCCTCTTCCGGCAGGCCCATCTTGTGCAGGTACTCACCCGCCGCCGAGTCCATCAGAATCGCGTTGGACGGCGACAGGTGATCGGTGGTGATATTGTCCGGCAGGATCGCCAGCGGACGCATGCCCTTGAGCGTGCGCTCACCAGCCAGTGCGCCTTCCCAGTAGGGCGGACGACGGATATAGGTCGACATCGGGCGCCAGTCGTACAGCGGGCTTTCTGCTTCCTGCACGCTGCCCAGATCGAACATCGGGATGTAGATCTGGCGGAACTGCTCCGGCTTGACGCTGGAGGCCACGATGGCGTCGATCTCTTCGTCGCTCGGCCACAGGTCTTTCAGGGTGACCGGATTGCCGGCCTTGTCGGTGCCCAGCACGTCCTGCTCGATGTCGAAACGCACGGTACCGGCGATGGCGTAAGCCACAACCAGCGGCGGCGACGCCAGGAACGCCTGTTTGGCGTACGGGTGGATACGGCCGTCGAAGTTACGGTTACCGGACAGCACCGCAGTGGCGTACAGGTCACGGTCGATGATTTCCTGCTGGATCTTCGGATCCAGCGCACCGGACATACCGTTACAGGTGGTGCAGGCGTAGGCAACGATGCCGAAGCCCAGCTTCTCCAGCTCCGGCAGCAGACCGGCCTCTTCCAGGTACAGCTTGGCAACCTTGGAACCCGGCGCGAAGGAGGTTTTCACCCACGGCTTGCGGACCAGACCCAGGTCGTTGGCTTTCTTGGCCAGCAGACCGGCGGCCACGACGTTGCGCGGGTTGGAGGTGTTGGTGCAACTGGTGATGGCGGCGATGATCACCGCGCCATCGGGCATCAGGCCCTGGGCTTCTTCACCCTTGCCGGCTTCCCACTTGGCTTCGTCGGAAATGCCACGCTCGGCCAGTGCCGAGGTCGGCAGGCGACGGTGCGGGTTTGACGGGCCAGCCATGTTACGCACGACGGTGCCCAGATCGAAGCGCAGCACGCGCTCGTACTCGGCGGTCTTGAGCGCATCGCTCCACAGACCCAGCTCCTTGGCATAGGTCTCGACCAGTGCCACCTGCTCGGGCTCGCGACCGGTCAGCTTGAGGTAATCAATGGTCTGGCCGTCGATGTAGAACATCGAGGCAGTGGCACCGTACTCGGGGCACATGTTGGAGATCGTGGCACGGTCGCCGATGGTCAGGCTGTCTGCACCTTCGCCAAAGAACTCGACGTAGGCACCAACCACCCGCTCCTGGCGCAGGAACTCGGTCAGCGCCAGAACGATGTCGGTCGCGGTGATACCCGGCTGACGCTTGCCGGTCAGCTCGACACCGACGATATCGGGCAGGCGCATCATCGACGGGTGACCCAACATCACGGTTTCGGCTTCCAGCCCCCCCACACCGATAGCGATCACGCCCAGGGCGTCAACGTGCGGAGTGTGCGAGTCAGTACCGACACAGGTGTCGGGGAAGGCCACGCCTTCACGCGCCTGAATCACCGGGCTCATCTTCTCCAGGTTGATCTGGTGCATGATGCCGTTACCGGCCGGGATCACGTCGACGTTCTTGAACGCGGTCTTGGTCCACTCGATAAAGTGGAAGCGGTCTTCGTTGCGACGATCTTCGATGGCGCGGTTCTTCTCGAACGCATCCGGGTCGAAACCGGGCGCTTCAACGGCCAGGGAGTGGTCAACGATCAGCTGGGTCGGTACCACCGGGTTGACCTTGGACGGGTCACCACCCTTCTCGGCGATGGCGTCACGCAGACCGGCCAGATCGACCAGTGCGGTTTGACCGAGAATGTCGTGACAGACAACGCGGGCCGGATACCAGGGGAAGTCCAGATCGCGCTTGCGGTAAACCAGCTGCTCCAGCGATGCGGTCAGGTCCGCCGGATCGCAGCGACGTACCAGCTGCTCGGCCAGCACGCGAGAGGTATAAGGCAGCTTGGCCCAGGCACCGGCCTGGATCGCTTCAACTGCCTCTTTGGCGTCGAAGTAATCCAGCTGGGTACCCGGCAGGGCTTTGCGGAATTGGGTGTTCATCTTACTTGCGATCCTTGAGTGCCACGAACGGCACATCTTCTGGGCCAACGTAGTTGGCGCTCGGACGAATAATCTTGCCGTCGATACGCTGCTCGATCACGTGACTGGACCAGCCGGCGGTACGGGCAATCACGAACAGCGGGGTGAACATCGCGGTGGGCACGCCCATCATGTGGTAGCTCACGGCGCTGAACCAGTCGAGGTTCGGGAACATCTTCTTGATTTCCCACATCACGCTTTCCAGACGCTCGGCGATGTCATACATCTTGGTGTTGTTCTGCTCGGCAGACAGCTGGCGAGCCACTTCCTTGATCACCTTGTTGCGCGGGTCGGAGACGGTGTAAACCGGGTGACCGAAGCCAATGACCACTTCCTTCTTCTCGACGCGGGCACGGATGTCGGCCTCAGCCTCATCCGGGTTGTCGTAGCGCTTCTGGATCTCGAAGGCGACTTCGTTAGCGCCGCCGTGCTTCGGACCACGCAGTGCGCCAATCGCACCGGCGATGCAGGAATGCATGTCGGAGCCGGTACCGGCGATCACACGGCTGGTAAAGGTAGAGGCGTTGAACTCATGCTCGGCGTACAGGTTGAGGCTGGTGTGCATCGCGCGCACCCAGGACTCACGAGGCTTCTCACCGTGCAGCAGGTGCAGGAAGTGACCGCCGATGGAGTCGTCATCGGTCTCAACGTCGATGCGCTTGCCGTTGTGGCTGAAGTGGTACCAGTACAGCAGCATGGAGCCAAAAGAAGCCATCAGCTTATCGGCAATATCACGCGCACCCGGGTGGTTGTGATCGTCCTTCTCGGGGGACACACAGCCCAGAACGGAGACACCGGTACGCATCACATCCATTGGGTGGGCAGACGGCGGCAGTTGCTCGAGGGCAGCCATGACCGCAGCCGGCAGGCCGCGCAGGGCTTTCAGCTTGGCCTTGTAGCCGGTCAGCTCAGCGATGGTCGGCAGCTTGCCGTGGACCAGCAGGTGGGCGATTTCTTCGAACTCGCAGGTGGTGGCGACATCCAGGATATCGTAGCCACGGTAGTGCAGATCGTTACCGCTGCGGCCGACGGTGCACAGCGCGGTGTTGCCGGCAGCCGTGCCGCTCAGGGCAACAGACTTCTTCGGCTTGAAAGTCGGGGTCTCGGTGTTGGACGTCATGCGTTGGTCTCCTCACGGATCGTTCTTATAGATGAATGACGGCCCCGCCTGCGCGGGGCCAATACCGGGATTTACTTCTTGCCGGCAGCAAACAGGGCGTCAAGCTTCTGCTCGAACGCGTGGTAACCGATGCGGTCGTACAGCTCGGCACGGGTCTGCATGGTGTCGATCACGTTCTGCTGATGGCCTTCGGTACGAATGGCGTTGTAAACATTCTCGGCAGCCTTGTTGGCAGCGCGGAAGGCAGACAGCGGGTACAGCTGAATGGCAACGCCAACCGAGGCCAGCTCTTCACGGGTGAACAGCGGCGTCGCACCAAACTCGGTGATGTTGGCCAGGATCGGCACGTTCAGCTCTTTAACGAAACGCTCGTAGGTGGGCAGATCATAGGCGGCTTCAGCGAAGATGCCGTCAGCACCGGCCTCAACATAGGCCTTGCAGCGTTCGATCGCCGCATCCACACCTTCAGCCTGAATGGCGTCGGTGCGGGCAATCAGGAAGAAGTCCGGATCGGTCCTGGCGTCGACTGCCGCCTTGATGCGGTTGACCATCTCCTCAGTAGAGACAATTTCCTTGCCCGGGCGGTGACCACAGCGCTTGGCACCAACCTGGTCTTCGATATGGGCAGCAGCAGCGCCGGCCTTGATCAGACTTTTGACGGTACGCTCGATGTTGAACGCGCTCGGGCCAAAGCCGGTGTCGATATCGACCAGCAGCGGCAGGTCGCAGACGTCAGTGATGCGACGCACGTCGATCAGCACGTCTTCCAGAGTATTGATACCCAGATCCGGCAGACCCAGGGAGCCGGCAGCGACACCGCCACCTGACAGGTAGATAGCCTGGAAACCGGCACGCTTGGCCAGCAGCGCGTGGTTGGCATTGATCGCACCAATAACCTGCAGCGGACTTTCGGCAGCAAGTGCTTCGCGGAAACGTTTACCCGGGGTTTTCGACATCAGACTGTTCCTCCTGAGGAAGTGACAGCATCGCCCTGCTCCTGCAGTCGACGCTCGATGTTGCGGCGTGATGCGCTGATATGACGGCGCATCAGCATTTCCGCCAGCTCGCCATCGCGGTCGGCGATGGCCTGAATAATATTGTGGTGTTCGGCAAAGGCCTGCTTCGGCCGTTTGGGGGTGGTCGAGAAGCGGTAGCGGTACATGCGCACCAGTTGATAGAGCTCATCGCAGAGCATGTGACTCAGGGTGCGGTTCTTGCTGCCCTGCACGATCAGATAGTGGATATCCAGATCGCCTTCCTGCTGATAGTAGGACTTGTTGGCCTTGAGCCCGCTATGTTGCTCATGCATGGCAAGCACATCGCGCAGCGCGGCAATCTCGTCATCGGTCATGTTCTGCGCGGCCAGTCGGCAGGCCATGCCCTCCAGCGCTTCACGCACGTGATACAGCTCAATCAGCTCAGCGTAGTCGAGTGATACGACCCGCACCCCGGCATGGGGAATGCGCACAACCAGACGACGCCCCTCAAGCCGGCGAATCGCCTCACGCAACGGCCCGCGACCAATACCAAAGGTCGTGGACAGATACTGTTCGCTGATACGGGTGCCCGGGGCAATCTCGCCCTTTACGATCGCCGCCTGGATACGCTCGAACGCTCCATCTGACAGCGTTTGTGCAGGCCCCTCAAGGGTCGCCTCAGTCAATTGTCTACAATCCTGTTTGCCAAGTTGAAAACGGATTGAATTTTGCGCCCCAAAACAACGGATTGTCAACAATCCGCAAAGTTATCCGGGTTGAACTATGCTCAATTGACGGTTTCGTCGGAATCCTGCCAACAATCCGACGGAACCCGAGGCTTTAATAAAGGTCTGCCAGAGGCCGCAAAAAAAGGGGGCCGGGGGTATCTACGAGCGGCCGTGCGCGCATGCTAAGATGCCGCCAGCCTGCCGCGCCTGCCGGAGTGCCATACAGACAGGCCGCCCTACAACAGTTGTTGAGATAACTATGCAATCAATAAATCTGCACCTGAAGATCCTGATCGCCACGCTGGTTGCCCTCGGCGTACTCATTACCGGTTACCAGATCTATGTCCTTGATATTCCGGTTACCGAGGATGAAACCGACGATATCTGGAGCCTCGATGCGAAAGTAGAGTTTCGCGCTGCTCCCGGCACACCGATCAAGGCGCAGTTTTTCATTCCGCCGCTCGATCAGGAGTACGTCAGCCTGAATGAGAGCTTTATCTCCAACAACTACGGCGTGAGCATCAACAACCAGAAGGGCAACCGTCGGGTTACCTGGTCCTCGCGCCGTGCCAGCGGCACCCAGACTCTCTACTACCGTCTGGTGCTGACCAAGCGCTACAGCGAAGAGCAGGCCAAGGCCGCGCCGCCGCCAACACCGCAACCGGTCCAGCTGGAAGGGCCGGAACAGGTCGCAGCTGACGCGCTGATCAACCCGATTCGCCAGCACTCGGCGGATATCGAGACCTTCATCAGCGAAACCATTCGCCGCGTCAACGACATCACCGACGATAACGTCAAGCTGCTGCTGGCCGGTGGCACCAGCGCAATGGACAAGGCCCGGGTCATCGATCTGCTGCTGTCCAACGCGCGCATCCCGCTGGAGCTGGTACACACCATCCGCCTGGAAAACACCGAAGCGCAGACGCCTGAACTCTGGCTGCGCAGCTACAACGGCGAGCGCTGGCTGTATTTCCACCCGGAAACCGGGCAACAGGGTATTCCCGATAACCGCCTGGTCTGGTGGACCGGCAGTGATCCGCTGCTGGCCCTGGAAGGCGGTCGTCAGGCTAACGTGACCCTTACTGTCAGCAACAGTGAGATGAACGCACTGCGTCTGGCCAAGCTGACCACCCAGAACAGCGCATCGGCGCTGCTCGAATACTCGCTGTATGGCCTGCCGCTGCAATCCCAGCGGGTTTATCAAGTCATGATCATGATCCCGGTCGGCGTGCTGGTGATTCTGATTCTGCGCAACCTGATCGGCATGCAGACACTGGGCACATTCACGCCGGTGCTGATCGCCCTCGCCTTCCGTGAAACCGAGCTGGGCTGGGGTATCGCGCTGTTTACCCTGATCACCGCCCTGGGCCTGTCGCTGCGCTCCTATCTTGAACACCTCAAGCTGCAGATGCTGCCGCGCCTGTCCGTGGTACTGACCTTCGTGGTGCTGGTCATCGCTGCAATCAGTCTGTTCAGCCACAAGCTGGGGCTGGAAAAGGCACTGGCCGTGTCGCTGTTCCCGATGGTGATTCTGACCATGACCATCGAGCGCCTGTCCATCACCTGGGAAGAGCGCGGTGGTGCGCAGTCTCTGAAGGCAGCCGTAGGCACCCTGATTGCCGCGACGCTGGCGCATCTGCTGATGACCATTCCGGAGCTGACCTACTTCGTCTTCACCTTCCCGGCTGTGCTGCTGATTCTGGTGGCTTTCATGCTGGCAATGGGTCGCTACCGCGGTTACCGCCTCACCGAGCTGATGCGCTTCAAGGCGCTGATCAAGAGCTGAGGAGCCGACATGTTTTTCTGGAAAACCTGGAAAGCGCTATCCGACGCCGGTGTGATGGGCATCAACCGGCGTAACGCCGATTACGTGCTCAAGTACAACAAGCGGCATCTGTACCCGGTGGTGGACGACAAGATCCTGACCAAGGAGCGCGCCATCGCCGCCGGCATTCACGTGCCGGAGCTGTACGGCATCATCGAAACCGAGAAAGACTTCGACAAGTTCGACAGTATCGTTGCCAATCATCGCGACTTCGTGATCAAACCGGCGCAGGGCGCAGGCGGCGACGGCATCATCGTCATCGCCGACCGCTTCGAGGGCATGTACAAGACCGTCGGCGGCAAGATCATCAGCCGCGATGAAATCGGCCATCACATCTCCAGCATCCTGTCCGGGCTTTACTCGCTCGGCGGTCACCGCGACCGTGTGCTGATCGAATACCGCGTTACCCCGGACCAGATCTTCAAGAGCATCAGCTACGAAGGTGTGCCGGACATTCGCATCATCTGCCTGATGGGCTACCCGGTCATGGCCATGCTGCGACTGCCAACCCGGCAATCGAACGGCAAGGCCAACCTGCACCAGGGCGCCATCGGTGTAGGGGTCGATCTGGCAACCGGCATCACCCTCAAGGGTACCTGGCTGAACAAGATCATCAGCAAGCACCCGGACACCACCAACGAGGTGGACGGCGTGCAGCTGCCGGACTGGAACGGCTTCATGCGTCTGGCGGCGTCCTGCTATGAGCTGTCGGGCCTGGGCTACATCGGCGTGGATCTGGTGCTGGATCAGGACAAGGGGCCGCTGATTCTGGAGCTCAACGCCCGACCCGGCCTGAACATTCAGATCGCCAACGATGCCGGCCTGACTACCCGCGCGCACATCGTCGAGCGGCATCTCGCCCAATTGAAGAAGGAAGGCCGCGAGGAATCCGTTGAAGAGCGCGTTGCGTTTTCCCAGAAGCACTTCGGCAAACTGCCCAATGCGCCGATGTCCAGCGACGAGGCGAACGCCGGCACCGCATGACCGGAGACACTCCCGCGTACCGGCTGCACGAGCTGCCCTACCAGGCTGATCCGATCGCCCGGCTTGAGTCCGTGCGCGCCCTTGGCGCGCCGGTGCTGCTCGACTCGGCGGACCGGCGCAACCAGCTCGGTCGCTACAGCATCCTTTGTGCAGGCCCGCTGCTGCAGATCATCGATGACCAGCCCGCAGCGCAGGTGCAACAGCACCTGCGCGCAGCCCTGCGACAGCTGGGTCCGGCCCGCTGGCCCGGCGACCTGCGTTTGCCGTTTGGCGCGGGGCTGGTCGGTTACCTGGCCTATGACTACGGTCGCCAGCTGGAGTCCCTGCCCTGCCTCGCACGGCACGACATTGCTCTGCCGGACCTCAGTTTCGGCCTCTATGACTGGAGCCTGGTCAGCGACCATCAGCTTCAACGCTGCTGGCTGGTCTGCCATCCCCAGGTACCCAGCGCACGGCAGCAGGCGCTGCTCAGGCAATTGGACAGCCACGCGGCGCCCAGGCAAGCGTTCTCGCTATGCGAGCCTTTCGCGGCCGAACAAGGCAAGGCACAGTACGCTGAGGCCTTCGCCCGGGTTCAGGATTACATTCAGGCCGGTGACTGTTATCAGATCAACCTGGCCCAACGGTTCAGCAGCCATTACCAGGGCGATCCGCTCAGCGCCTATTGCGCGCTGCGCGAGCGCAGCCCCACGCCTTTCTCTGCCTATCTGGAAATGGCTGGCGGCACCCTGCTGAGCCTGTCGCCCGAGCGTTTTATCGAAGTTCAGAACGGCCGGGTCGAGACGCGGCCGATCAAGGGTACGCGGCCGCGGGGCAGCTCGCCGCAGCAGGATCAAGCGCTGGCCGAAGAACTGCAGCGCTGCGAAAAGGACCGGGCGGAGAACCTCATGATCGTCGACCTGCTGCGCAACGATCTCGGTCGCAGCTGCGAGCCCGGCAGCATTCGGGTACCTGAGCTGTTCAGCCTGGAAAGCTATCCCAACGTGCACCATCTAGTCAGCAGTATCACCGGCCGCCTGCGCAGTGACAGCGATACCATCGACCTGCTGATGCGCGCCTTCCCCGGCGGGTCGATCACCGGCGCGCCGAAGATTCGCGCCATGCAGATTATCGAGGAGCTGGAACCGGTGCGTCGCAGCCTGTATTGCGGCAGTGTTGGCTACCTTGGCTGCGAAGGCCAGATGGATTTCAATATCGCCATTCGCAGCCTGGTGTGCCACGAGGGCAGCATCTACTGCTGGGGCGGCGGCGGCGTCGTTGCCGACTCCGAACTGGACGCCGAATACCAGGAAACCCTCACCAAGGTTGGCAACCTGCTCGATGCCCTGCAGCCCGGGCACGACAGTTACACCTGATGAGCTTGCACAGGTAACACCGTGCGCGGTTCAGGCAAGCCGCGTGGCGGCCTGCCCTGTCCTCACCACAACAGCAAGCACAGCACCAGCTTCACGCCGGTGCTGCAGCAGTATCAGCCTCGTCGATCAGCTGTGCATCGGCTGCCATTGACGCCTCCATCCGTTTGCTGTCCGCAACGAAGGAGCGCGCGCCCATCAGCAGCGCTGCCATAGCCGCCAGCAGCGCAACCGGAATAGAGATCATGGCGTCATGCAGCCCCTGCGCCTTGAACAGCTCGTTCATCTCCGCAGCGCCGGCCGCGACCCGGGCCGCCTCGGCAAACTGATCTGACAGCAGGCCGACCACAACCGGCCCCATGCCACCGCCGAGCAGATACAGACAGGCGAAGAACAGGGCCACCGCCGTGCCACGCAGACGCGGCTCGATCACGTCCTGAATGGCGGTGTAAACGCTGGTGAAGTAGTTGTAGGAAAAGAGCCAGCCGATCGAGAACACAGTGATAAACACACCAATCGCAATCTCATCCTGCAGCAACGCATAACCGGTGGCGAGCGCGGAGATCAGCATGCTGATCGCGCCGAACATCAGTCGCCCGGTTGCCCAGCGCTGATGAACCTTGTCGGCAATCCAGCCGCCGGTGACCAGACCGATCAAGCCCGTCACACCCACGATGATGCCGGTGGATACCGCGGCCTGCTGCAACGACAGGTGAAAGTACCGTTGCAGCATCGGCACCATGAACGAGTTGCAGGCGTAGGATGCAAAGTTGTAGGCCAGCCCGGCCAGCGTCAGCCACCAGAAGGTACGCACCGCGAATATCTTGCGCATCGGCTTGTCGACCGATGCCGCGCTGGTCTTGACCACCTCGGCAGCGCCACGGGCAGGCTCCTTGATCATGAACACGAAGACCGCCAGCACAAGGCCCGGGACAGCAGCAATGTAGAACGGCGCACGCCAGCTGTCGAATGCCTCGACCATAGCGCCAACCGTAAAGAACGCCAGCAGCAACCCAAGCGGCAGCCCCAGCATGAAAATACCCATGGCGCGGGCACGCTTGTGCGCCGGAAACAGGTCACCAATCAGCGAATTTGCCGCAGGTGCATAGCTTGCCTCGCCCACGCCGACACCCATGCGAATGATCAGGAAGCTCCAGAAGTTCCAGGCAGCACCGGTCAGCGCAGTAAAGCCGCTCCAGACCGCCAGGCCCCAGCCCATGATCTTGCGGCGCGAGCCGACGTCAGCCATGCGACCGAGCTGAATGCCGGCCAGCGCATAGATGACCGTAAAGGCCGTACCGCCCAGACCGAGCTGAAAATCACTCAGATCCCACTCCATGCGCAGCGGCTCAATAATGATCGCCGGAATGGTGCGGTCGAAAAAGTTGAACATGTTCGCCAGGAACAGAAGGAAGAGCACACGCCAGGCATTTCTGGCTTGTTGTGGCTGCTGCATGGGCTGACCTCTATTGTTGTTGTAGCGCCTCGCTCTGCTGCGGGCAAAAGCCGTCTGGAACGGGCTTAACAATGAGTCTGTCCGATCGCTGCCGGGTACGAAAGCACTACGCCTGCCGTGATCACGATGCTATCAACGGGGTGAATGGCGGCGTCACCGCAGAGCCCAGCGCCTGGCAGACAGGTACTAACGGCAGTTGCCCGCCTTGCTGAAGCCCGCCCTCTGCGCCTGCTCTTCACTCTCAAAATGCACCTGATTACGCTCCGCGACTCGATCGTAGCTCGGGCAGCCGTCCGGCAGGTGATATACCCGGCTGTTACGATTGCCAATAATCACACCTGATCTGAAGGCTGCCGGTTGACCAACCTCCCGCGCTGCCGATGCCAGACCGGAACGGGAAGGCCGATAGCCGCGTGTCCAAACGGCTGCACCTGTCACAAACGGATTTTCATGACCCATCACCCGCGCGGTACGATCACTCCATTCGCGCTCCCACTCGCTCACCGGATACTGCCGGTCCCAGGCCATCAGCAATTGCTGCTGCTGACGGGACATCGACAACCCATAACGGTCGTACATGTAAAAATGCACCCGCGCCACCAGCCCCTTGACCTCATCCCGCGGCTCGGCAGCACGCCCCTTGAAGTCGACCTTTGACGGGCAGGCACCATACTGCGGCGATACCCCGCGCACCATCGCGTACTGGTAGTTGCTGCGATCGCCGTTAACCTCGCCGACGGCGGGATAGAGGTTGAACAGATCAGCCTCCATGGCACGGAATACCGGGTCCTGTGCCGTACAATTGCGCCGACCACCGCTCTGCCAGCACTGGCGCTGATGACCGAATACCCAGGCCGGCACAATATGCTCCCATTCAATGCGCTCGGCCCGGACCTGCTGGGCCCGGGTTTCATAGCCGCAGGAATCGGCATCAATTCGCCCCCCGGATCGCCCTACCCAGTCCCAGCGACAACCGCAGTACAGGTCACCCTGCTCCAGGGCAAACTCATCAAAGAAAATATGCCGCTTGGCCACGGCCTTGGCCGCGGAGAAACCCTCGGGCGCATCGGCAAATACATGGGGAACAACGCACAGCAGAACAAAAAGGGAAACGATCAGAGACTTCATAAACACTGAGCTTTTGCGAAAAGGGTCGCATTGTAAGGATGCAATCGTGACAGGGACAGCAATCGATACAGACCAGCTCAGGCTCGGCGCCAAAGGCATAGCAGCCCCGCCGATCGGACAAGCTGCCGCCGAGCGCCGACTTTCCTGATAAACTGCCCGCCCCCAGCCCGGCGGACACCATCGCAGGCCTCTCACAGCATCAACGCCAGCAACGCGCAAAGGGGTTGGCAGCAGAACTCAGTAACCTAACAGGCAGTCAGAAATGCACCCAGAATCACCATCCAGCCCAGTAACCACGCGGCAAGAGCCCAATCGCCGCTTCAGCGTTGCGCCGATGATGGACTGGACTGATCGCCACTATCGCTACTTTGCGCGGCTTATCAGCCGGCACGCATTGCTGTATACCGAGATGGTGACAACCGGTGCAGTGCTGCATGGTGATCCCGAGCGGTTTCTGGGATACAGCGCCGAAGAGCAGCCGCTGGCGTTGCAATTGGGCGGCAGTAATCCGCAGGAGCTGGCTCAGTGCGCGGTGCTGGCCGAGCGAGCCGGCTACGCCGAAGTCAACCTGAACGTCGGCTGCCCCAGCGACCGGGTGCAGAACAATATGATCGGCGCCTGCCTGATGGCGCATCCGGCGCTGGTGGGTGACTGTGTGAAGGCGATGCAGGATGCCTGCAGCACGCCGATTACGGTCAAGCATCGCATCGGCATCAACGGCAGAGAGAGTTACGAAGAACTGTGCGATTTCGTTGGCACTGTTCACGCCGCAGGCTGCACCAGCTTCACAGTGCATGCGCGCATTGCCATTCTGGAGGGGCTGTCGCCGAAGGAGAATCGCGAGATACCGCCGCTAAAGTACGAGGTGGTGCATCAGCTCAAGCGCGACTTCCCGCAGCTGGAAATCATCCTCAACGGCGGCCTGACCGACCTGGATGTCATGCAAGCGCAGCTTGACCACGTTGATGGCGTCATGGTCGGTCGCGAGGCGTATCACAACCCCTGGTTGCTATCCGAGGTAGATCGCCGCTTCTTCGGTGATGACCATCCTCTGCCATCGCGGATCGAGGTGATGGCACTGATGCGCCCGTATATCGAGCGCCACATCGCCGCCGGCGGCCAGATGCACCACATTACGCGCCATATGCTCGGGCTGTTCCAGGGCTTACCCGGCGCGCGCCACTTCCGCCGCGAGCTGAGCACGACCATTCATCGCACCGACGAGCCGCTGGCGCTGTACGATGCGCTGCTGGAACAGATGCAGGCACGCGTTGGCTGATTGCGGCTGTCAAAGCCTATGAGGTAAGGTCGGAGCATACTAGGGAGTACCACCGCACCATGACCTCAAAACTCGAAAGCCTGAAACAACACACCCTGATCGTCGCCGACACCGGCGACATCGACGCCATCCGCCAGCACCAGCCGATCGACGCGACCACCAACCCCTCACTGCTGCTCAAGGCTGCAGGCCTGCCCAGCTGCGCGCCTCTGCTGGAGCGTTCAATCGGCGAGGCAAAAGACAGCACAGAGCCGCTTGGCAACGCCTGTGATCGCTTTGCGGTAGCGGTTGGCAGTGAAATCCTGGGGCTGATCCCGGGTCGCATTTCTACCGAGGTGGACGCGCGCCTGTCGTTTGATCAGGACGCGACCTTTCGCAAGGCCTGCGAGCTGATCGAGCTGTACGAACGTGCCGGCATCACCCGTGATCGGGTACTGATCAAGATTGCCGCCACTTGGGAAGGGATTCAGGCCGCCGCCGCGCTGGAACGCGAAGGTATCCAGTGCAACCTGACGCTGCTGTTCTCGTTTGCGCAGGCCCAGGCCTGTGCCGATGCCGGGGTCTATCTGATTTCGCCCTTCGTGGGCCGAATCTATGACTGGTACAAGCAGCACGAAGGCCGCGACTTCAGCGGTTTCGATGATCCGGGCGTGCAATCGGTGGCGCGCATCTTCCGTTATTACAAGGCGCACATGTACGAGACAGTCGTGATGGGTGCCAGCTTCCGCAACACCGGACAAATCGAAGCCTTGGCCGGCTGTGACCGCCTGACCATCAGCCCGCAACTGCTGGAGAGCCTGGCCGATCAGGCCGGCACACTGACGCCGTCACGATTGCTGCGCGAAGGGGCTGTCGACCCGCGTGTCGAGCTGGATCAGATCGGCTTTCGCTGGGCTCACAATGAGGACGCCATGGCGACCGAGAAGCTGGCTGAGGGAATTCGGGCTTTCGCGGCAGACCAGCTCAAGCTGGAACAGTTGGTTGCAAGCAGGCTGGGCTTAGCTGTCTGACTTTTCCAGTGCACTGACCAGGTCGCGAAACGCTTCACGGTTACTGTCGTTGAGGTCCATCAGAATGCGATGGGCCTCCAGCACCTTGTGTTTGACCTTGTCTTCGGAAAGCATCTGCGCCGGCAAATCCTGCAGCTCCTCGCAGGTCGGCGTGGATTCGGACACGATATTGAAGACCTGATCAAACCCCATGCTCTGCAGCAGGCGGTTCATGTCTTCATGGTTGGATACCAGCGTCGGCAAAAAACCAACCTTCTGCCGCGACAGGATTGAAAGCTTGGCAAGCAGCCCCAGCGAGGTGCTGTCGATGCACTCGGTCTCTGTCAGATCGATCACAATGGCCTTGAAAGTCAGCACACTGAAGATCTTTTCGATATAGGCATCCAGCGCCGCACACAGCGTCAGGCGCACGTCACCGATAAACTTGAGCACAAAGGTGCCTTGCGCTTCCGCAAACTGAATCTTGCCAGTCGTCATCATTCTGCGTTCCTGCTCAACACCAATACGGATATATCATCGGGCATCGTCCTATCGGGCCCCAGCCCGAGGGACGCCATGATACCTTGCATGCGGCCATCCTGCTCGGCTATCAGCACAGGAAGACACGCTTCCTTCTCCTTCAGGGTAGCCCCTTGCAGACAGTCCAGCACACCATCGGAACACAAGGTAAGACTGAAGCGCTCCGGCAAAGGGATGGTCTGATCCTGATACTCGGCATCCTCGAACAATCCTACCGGCCGCCCCTTGCCTGTCAGATAGTGCGCCTCGCCATCGGCGTAGATCACCGGCAGCGGCAGGTGGCCACCAATACTGTAGGTCAGCGTCTGGTCCTGCTCATCAATCACACCACCGAGCATGGTTACATGCTTGCCAAGCTTGCAGCTGATCAGGCTGCGGTTGATGTGGCCCAGCACGTCTGAGGGCTTGAACTCGATACGCCCCTGGCCTTCCAGCTTGCGACGCTCATAAAGCAAACGGGTGGTCATGAACTTGAGCAACACGGTCACGAAGGCAGAAGAAGACCCATGCCCGGACACGTCTGCCAAATAGAACGCCAGCTGCGAGTCGGATACCCGGAAATAGTCAACAAAGTCCCCCGAGAGGTACAACGACGGAATCAGCTTGTGCTCAAGGGTGTACTCGCCACTGACCCAGGGTGTGACAGGCAGCATGTTGAGCTGCACCTGATGCCCGGCAGCCTGATCGTCACGCAGCTCCTTGAGGTGGACCTCAAGCTCGCGGTTGGCACGTTCAAGCCGCTCGCGAATCCGTTCGTTCTCCAGACGCAGGCGATAACGGTCAAGCGCTCGCCGCACCGCGTGCTCCAGTACCTCGGGGTCATTCAGGGGATTGAGGAGAAAGTCGCTGGCACCCAGTCTGAGCGCCTGCACCACGTCGTTCATTGCGCCGTCAGCCGACATGACAATAACCGGGGCGCCATGCGCCGACTCGGTCATCTGGCGAACCAGCTCAAAGCCCTGATTGTCGCCGAGTTGCAGATCACACAGGATCAGCTCGGGATGCCGGGTGTTGAACAGGGTCAGGCCGCTACCAGCGTTCGTCGCCTGGAGCACGTCATACCCGTTCCCTTCCAACAGTGCCGACAGACTCTGACGAGCCTTGTCGTCGTCATCGATCACCAGCAGTGTGGTGCCTGGAGGCTGCATAGAATCCCTACGTCATTGTCGCTGCGCGCATCATTCGCGGCGACCACAGGGTGATTTGGATAAACCGGAAATAACCCGGCGTTTTCAAGGGGGAAACACTACTCCCATCCGTTGCCGCAAGCAACCGTTGCAGAAGGACCGCAGGGTGCTTGTCGAGGTCTCGACTCGGAACTAGGATGACGGGTAGAAAACCAGAAAAACCGACATATCTGCCAGAGCCGGAGTCGCCGATGTCGTTTCATGATCAGCAGTACAGTGAGAAGCGTGATTTCATGCGTATGACGGTGGAAACTGCCGCCACACTTACCTTTGGTGCCGATAACCATTCGTGCGACGTTATTTGCCGCGACCTTTCCAACCAGGGAGCCCAGGTCACGGCGGGTGAAGCCGTCGCCGCTGGCACGCTCATCACCCTGTCGATTCCCTCACCCACCCCCGGCATGCAAGGGCTGCAGGCCAAGGGAGAGGTAGTACGCTGCCAGGCAGAGAACAACGGCCGCTTCAGTATCGGGCTGCGATTCGACAGCCTGAACTGAGACAGCCGTGCCCCACCCCGGCGATCAGAACTCGTCGGGGACGTTACCGTCACGCACCTTGTATTCGCGATTCTGAAGATAGGCATTGCGAACAAAGGTGTAGCGATCTCCGGTAATCAGGCGCTCCTGATCCAGCAGACCACTGCGGATATCGACCGTCTCCAGCGCAAACATCTGGTTACGAACGCGCACGTCGTTCATGTAGCCGGTGTAGGTGTAATTGAAGAAGTTCTCCGGAAGCTTCGACGCCGTATCGCGCACTGTATTGGGCCCGAGGAAGGGCAAAACCAGATACGGCCCGCTCTCAACCCCCCAGTAACCAAGGGTCTGCCCCAGGTCCTCATCGTTGCGCTCCAGCCCCATGCGAGTAGCCACATCCACCAGACCGAAGCCACCCAGCAAGGTGTTGAACAGGAAGCGCGACATGTCGACACCGGCTTCGTTGAACTTGCCCTGCAGGCCATTGTTCAGGAAGTTGGCCGGCTCTTCGAGGTTGTTGAAGAAGTTGCCCACCCCATCGCGCATAAATTGCGGAGTTACCGCCTTGTAGCCCTTGGCAACCGGCTTGAGCGTATAGCGGTCTACCGTATCGTTGAAGCTGAAGGTGACGCGATTGAAACGCTCCCACGGATCCGGATCCGCATACTCCGACGCGTAATCGTCGTAGTCATCGGCAGCAAAAACGGGTGTAATACAGGTCAGCGACAGCGCCGACAACACCATTGCCAAGGCTCCTGTATTCAACAGATTCATCAGCGGTTTCTCCATTCTTCGCTTTTGAGATGCAGTCGCCGAAGGGCTCTGCGGGCCTGCCAGTGTAATGCATAATTTCCATGAATTTCAGCGATATTTACCATGACCGATCCGAACAAGACCCTGCTCTATACCACCGAAATCCCCATTCGCTATGGCGATATGGACAGCAACCAGCACGTCAACAACACCCGGTATTACCAGTATCTGGAAGACGCCCGCATCGAGTGGCTGGACGGCCTGGGAGCGCCCCGACGTGAGGTAGGCCAGGGCCTGGTGCTGCTGACCTGCACCCACCATTTTCTGAAGCCGGCCTTCCACCCGGGCACCATCATTGTTGAGCTGTACGCCGGCGTGGTTGGTCGCACCAGTCTGACGCTCGAGCACAAGCTTTACATCAAGGGCCAGCCCGATGTGATCGGGTACGGCGACGTCAAGATGGTCTGGATTACTGTCGACAATCAGCGCCCGATTCCGGTACCCAACAGCGTTCGGCTTGCCATGGGAGCCGAGCCGCTGGACGAAGCCGGGTCATAAATCTGACACATTTTGCAACCATCATGTGCGGTCAACACGCGTTTGCGACCAGGAGCACCGCACATGACCGCACAGCAGATCGAGGCTGTTCTCTTCGATCTTTCAGGCACCTTGACAACAGCCCGATCGAACGCCAGCGCCGCCACATTGCTGCCGCAGGCAATTCCTGCCCTGGAGCGGCTGCGCCATGACGACATCCGCACCGGCCTGATTATTCAAGCTCCTGACCATCCGTTCGCCTCGCTGGACGCGCTAACCGACGCCACCGTTCGCAGCGACGACCAGCTGCGCCCCTTCCCTGCGCCCGACCTTCCCGCCGCCGTTGCCGTGCGCCTCAAGGCCAGCGCCCTGAAACGCTGCGTTCTTGTGAGCGGCTGCGCCGACGGCATCAGCGCGGGGCTCAACGCCGGCCTTTGGACGGTTGGCACCGCACTCAGCGGCGCTCTGGACCGACATGGCAACGAGCGCTGGGCAACACTGACACATGACGAACAGGATCGCATACGGCTGCAGGCAACCATGACGCTGATGAACGCTGGCGCTCACTATGTCATTGATGACATTAGCGAACTTGACAGCTGTCTGCGGGATATTGCGCTGCGTCAGACAACGGGCTGATTGGCGCAAAAGCGGCGGACGTCGTATTGATCTGGGGGTATAGTGGAACCAAACCGGATGGACAGGAGAACCGTATGCCCTCAGATCGTTTGAAGTCTCAGCTGGAGTCTTTGCAGCAAACACTGAATGAAAGCAACTCGCCGCTTAGCAGCGAAGAGCACGAAGCCCTGCAGGCGCTGGCAACCAGCCTTGAGGCACGACTGCTGAATGAAACCACGGATCTGCAAGTTGATGAAGACCCAAGCCTGGTGGACGGCGTCAACCTGATGGCCGAACAATTCGAGGCCCGTCACCCCACCCTTGCAAGTACCCTGCGCAGCGTGATGCAGAGCCTGGCCGACATGGGCATCTGACAATCCCGGTGCTCCGCTGCGGCGGAGCACCGGTACTTTTCCTACTGTCGCGCCAATCGCAGGTTTTCCGGCATGCCGGGTTGCGTTGAGCGCCAGGGATTGATGTCCAATCCACCCCGACGAACATAGCGCGCATAAACCGTCAGCGACGCCCCTTCACCCAACTGCTTGAGAATATCCAGGAAGATACGTTCCACGCATTGCTCGTGGAAATCCGAGTGCTGCCTGAACGAAACCAGGTAGCGCAGCATAGACGCGTGATCGAGTTGAGGCCCGCTGTAGCTGATCTGCACAGAACCCCAATCCGGCTGACCTGTCACCGGGCAGTTGGATTTCAGCAAATGACTGTGAAGGACCTCGGTCACCGGCCCTGCGTTGGGTGCAAGGGTCAGCAGCGACGGATCGTAACTGTACTCGGATACCTCAACCTCCAGATCATCGACACAGGTACCGGGCAATACCAGCAAACCCGCCTGATGCAGCTGCTGCATGCTCAGCAAGCGGACCATGACCGGCCCCTGCGCCGCAACCGACAGGTCGGTTTCCAGCGTCTTCAACAGGTCGTGGCGATCACGAAAAACCGTCTGATTGAGTGAGTTCAGGTACAGCTTGAAGGACTTGGACTCGACAATCCGCGCCGCCTTGATCGGGAACACGAACTCGGCCGCAGCCACCACGGGCTTGCCAGAGGGTGTCAGCCAGGACAATTCGAAGCAGTTCCAGATATCAGCGCCGTGAAACGGCAGTTGCTGCGGATCCAGCCCCAACTCCTGCCATTTCGGCAGTCGTGAGATTGGATACAGCAGCGACGGCGTGTAAACGCTGATGTAGGTACTGGACTTGCCCAGCGGCGACTCGGTCGCAGGATGATCAGACATGGAATACCCCGGGGATCGACAACGGGCCGCCGGCTGACGGCCCGCGCCCATTATTGCCGCATACCCGTGCCTCTGACCAGCAACCAGTAGCTCACGCTGTAGAGCACCACGGTAAAGATAGCCATGATGATCAGGGCAGTCGCGATTGGAATATCGGACACCCCGAGAATGCCGTATCGGAACGCGTTGACCATATGCAGAATCGGGTTGACCTGCGACACCGCATGCCAGAACGGCGGCAACAGGTTGATCGAGTAGAATACCCCACCCAGATAGGTCAGCGGCGTCAGCACGAAGGTCGGCACGATCGAGATATCGTCGAAGGTCCGGGCGAATACCGCGTTGATAAAGCCGCCGAGCGAAAACACCAGCGAGGTAAAGAAGACCACCACAATGGTCAGCCAAACGTGCTCAACACGCAGCTTGGTGAAGAACAGTGACGTCAGCGTTACGATCAGCCCGACGGCCAGCCCGCGGGCAACACCGCCAAAGGTGTAGCCAAGCAGGATCACATGCGGCGACACCGGAGCGACCATCAGCTCCTCAATGGAGCGCTGAAATTTGGTACTGAAGAAACTCGAGACCACGTTGGAATAGCTGTTGGTAATCACCGACATCATGATCAGGCCCGGTACGATGTAATCGATATAACGGAACCCGCCCATCTCGCCAATGCGACTGCCGATCAGGTGACCAAAGATGACGAAATACAGCGTCATGGTGATCGCCGGCGGGAGCAATGTCTGCGCCCATATCCGGGTAAAGCGGCGAATCTCCTTGGTCAGGATGGTCGTGAATGCCACCCAGCCCTGTTGCCAGTACTGCATGCTCAGGCCCCCTTCTTCTCGGCGTTTTCATCCACCAGCGTAAGAAACAACTCCTCCAGCCGGTTACTTTTGTTGCGCATGCTCACCACCTCGATTCCGGACTCTGTGAGCGCTGCAAACAACGCATTCAGACCTTGCGCCTTGTCCACCTGCACCTCAAGCGTATGCTCGTCAACGAGTCGCGCCGCGTAACCTGCCAGTGCCGGCGCGTCGGTCAGGGTCTGGCGCGTATCGAGCAGGAAGGTTTCGACATGCAGCTCTTTCAGCAGCGCACGCATGCTGGTGTTATGAATGATCCGGCCCTCATCGATAATCGCGATGTGGCGGCACAGCTGCTCAGCCTCTTCCAGATAGTGCGTGGTCAGCACAATGGTGATGCCTTGGGCATTGATCTCCTGAAGGAACTGCCACATCGAGCGGCGAATTTCGATATCCACGCCGGCGGTGGGCTCATCCAGAATCAACAGTTTGGGCTCGTGGATCAGCGCGCGGGCAATCATCAGCCGACGCTTCATGCCACCGGACAGCATGCGAGAGGGTACGTCGCGTTTTTCCCACAACCCAAGTCGCTTGAGATAATGCTCGGCGCGCTCACGTGCACGGGCCAGCGGGATGCCGTAATAGCCGGCCTGGCTGACCAGAATGTCGATTACCTTCTCGAACTGACTGAAGTTGAACTCCTGCGGCACCACCCCGATGCAGCGCTTGGCTGCAAGCAGCTCGCGATCAATGTCATGCCCGAAGATGCTGACTTCGCCTGCCGACTTGTTGACCAGAGAAGACAGAATGCCGATCGTCGTCGACTTGCCTGCCCCGTTGGGCCCCAGCAGAGCAAAAAAGTCGCCCTCGCGCACCTCCAGATCGATGCCCTTGAGAGCGCGCATTCCGGTGGCATAGGTCTTCTCAAGCCCCCGGATACGTATAGCTGCAGTCATGCCTTGCCTCACGCTTGGAAGTGGAGGGCTAACTATGGGGGCAGATACGCAGGAATCAAGTCCAACTGCTGGCACCTCGAGGAATTCGCACCCAAACTGCGAATACAGATACCGCTGTGCGGAATAAGCGGCTTACAATTTTGCTACAAATGCAGCCATGCGGTTGATTGTTACGATCTGCGGGACAACGTATTCTCGCCGCAGAACAACAAACGCCGGAGACAACACATGGCCCAAACGCCAGACACCGCGGCTGACACGCAAGACGTCAGTCATCGCATTACCCCCGCCTATCGACGCTACGCGTTGTTGATTCTGGTCCTGGCCTACACGTCCAGCCACGTCGACCGCAACATCGTCGGTATCCTGATCGAACCCTTGAAGGCCGACCTGTTGCTGTCGGACACCCAGCTGGGCTTCCTGTCCGGCATCGCCTTTGCCCTGTTCTACGCAACCCTGGGTATTCCGATCGCGATCTTTGCCGACCGCTCCAACCGCCGCAACATTATTGCCTGGTCCATTGCCATCTGGAGTGCCATGACTGCGGTGTGCGGTCTTGCGCAGAACTTCTGGCAACTGGCCATCGCCCGCATTGGCGTCGGCATCGGTGAAGCCGGCTCGAGTCCGCCGTCGCACTCGATGATTGCCGACCTCTATCCGAAGGAGCAACGCTCCAGCGCCATGTCGATCTATGCCCTGGGCGTCTACCTCGGGATCATGATTGGCTTTATCGTCGGTGGTTTTGTCGCTGAATGGTGGGGCTGGCGTGCTGCCTTCTTCGTGGTTGGTCTGCCCGGCATCCTGATCGCCCTGCTGGTGCGTTTCACCATGATCGAGCCGCCGCGCGGCTTCGCGGATGGCGTCAAGCCGCCGCCGATGGGCAAGGTCAACATCAAGGCCGGTTTTGCCGTATTGTGGCGCGTGCGCACCACGCGCCACGTGGTTTTGGGGGTTACCCTGACGGCACTGGTCGGTTACGGCACCATCGTCTGGAACCCGGCGTTCCTGATTCGCAGCCACGGCCTGACTCCCGGCCAGGTAGGACTGTTCCTTGGTCCGCTGATGGGCGTCGTTGGCGGCCTGGGCGCCTGGATTGGCGGCATGCTGGCAGACAAACTGGCAGCACGCGACGCCAGCTGGAACGCATGGATTGTCGGCCTGGCCAAACTGCTGGCGATTCCCTTCATCATTGCCTTTTATATGGTAGACAGCACCTTCTGGGCGCTGGTTGTGTATTGCCCGGCGGTCTTCCTTGGTGCCTTCTATCTCGGCCCCAGCTTCGCCATGATCCAGAGCCTGACCCCGCTGCGCAGTCGCGCCCTGGCCTCGGCCATCATGCTGCTGGTACTGAATCTGGTCGGCCTGGGCCTGGGCCCGCAACTGATCGGTATTGTCAGTGACCTGGTCAGCGGCCCGTTCGGCTCCGACAGCCTGCGCTATGCCCTGATCGGCGCGGCATTCGTCAACATCTGGGCCTGCGCGCACTACTATCTCGCCGGCCGCACTATCCGTCAGGACCTCGACACCGTCGACGGCTGACGCCTCCGTTACGGGCGCCTTATGGCGCCCGTAATACCCTGTCACTGCTCCACTCCCGCCCCTCCCACCCAAACCGGCTATGCTGAAAGGGTGCTGAATAACGATATTTCTCCGCAGTATCACCACACATCGCCCGGCACCGAGCGCGTCATCACCTGCGTCCGCCGGGGATCGAAGGTCGAACGGAATTTTTCAGCACATCCTCTGGTCTGCAGAGATGTACCGAAAAGGAGTGCGTATTATGATGACCCTGCTTTGGCTGATCGGCCTGCTACTGTGTATCGCCGGCCTGGCCTACATCCGAACGAGCCTGCTCAATGCCACCATCGGCGTAGCAGCCTATCTCGCCGTAATGACGCTACTCGGCTCCACCCACTGGCTGCTTGATCTGCTGTTGTGGGCTGTATTCCTTGGCATTGCCGTACCGCTCAACCTGCCGGACTGGCGTCGCCAGAGTATCAGCGCGCCCTTGCTCGGCTGGTTCCGCAAGGTACTGCCGCCGTTATCGGACACCGAACAGCAAGCCCTGGATGCCGGCACCGTCTGGTGGGACGGCGAGCTGTTCAGCGGTCGCCCTGACTGGGGCAAGCTGCACAACTTCCCGACCCCGCGCCTGACCGAAGAGGAGCAGGCATTTCTTGATGGCCCGGTTGAACAGCTGTGCCAAATGACCAACGAGTGGCAAGTCACTACCGAATTACAGGACCTGCCACCGAACGTCTGGCAATTCATCAAGGACAACGGCTTCTTTGGCCTGATCATCCCCAAGGAGTACGGCGGCAAGGGCTTCTCGGCCTTCGCCCACTCCCAGATCGCGATGAAACTGGCCAGCCGCAGCGGCGATCTGGGCTCGACAGTCATGGTGCCCAACTCGCTCGGCCCTGCCGAGCTGCTGATGCACTACGGCACCGAGGAACAGAAACAGCACTACCTGCCCCGTCTGGCCCGTGGCGAAGAGGTCCCCTGCTTTGCCCTGACTGCGCCTGAAGCCGGGTCCGATGCCGGAGCCATGCCCGACAAGGGCATTATCTGCAAGGGCCAGTGGAACGGCGAGGAAGTCATCGGCCTGCGCGTTACCTGGGAGAAGCGCTATATCACCCTAGGCCCCGTGGCAACGGTGCTGGGCCTGGCCTTCAAGGCCTATGACCCGGATCACCTGCTCGGCGACGAAGAGTCGCTTGGCATCACCCTTGCGCTGATTCCCACCAACACCGAGGGTGTCAACATCGGGCGACGCCACTTCCCGCTCAATGCTGCCTTTATGAACGGTCCCAACTCGGGCACAGACGTATTCATCCCCATGGATTACCTGATCGGTGGGCAGGAACGCATCGGTCAGGGCTGGATGATGTTGATGAACTGTCTGTCGGTCGGGCGCTCTATCTCGCTGCCGGCCGGCAGCATTGGCGCTGCCAAGATGGCCAGCATGACCACCGGCGCCTATGCCCGCATCCGCCAGCAGTTCAATCTGCCCATCGGGGAGTTTGAAGGCATTCAGGAAGCGCTGGCCCGAATCGGCGGCAACACCTATGTTATGGATGCCGCGCGCACCATGACCGCCGGCGCCGTCGATCTGGGCGAAAAGCCCTCGGTGCTGTCCGCAGTGGTCAAGTACCACCTTACCGAGCGCATGCGCCAGTGCATCAACGATGCCATGGACGTGCACGGCGGCAAGGGCATCTGCATGGGCCCGCGAAATTACCTCGGCCGCGCCTATCAGTCCGTGCCGATCTCGATCACCGTCGAGGGCGCCAACATTCTGACCCGCAACATGATGATCTTCGGCCAGGGCGCCATTCGCTGCCATCCTTATGTCCTGCGGGAAATGCAGGCCGCCGCACTGGACGATCACAACGAGGCCCTGACCCACTTTGATCGACTGCTGTTCGAGCACATTGGCTTCTCGCTCAGCAATGCGTCCGCCAGCCTGCTGCTGGGCCTGACCGGTGGACGTCTGGCCGGCGTGCCGGACTACCCGCAAACCCGCCGTTACTACCAGCAGCTTTCACGTCTGGCGGCTGCTTTTGCCACGCTGACAGACTGCACCATGCTGATGCTGGGCGGTGAGCTGAAACGCCGTGAGCGACTCTCCGCACGCCTGGGCGATATCATGAGCAATCTTTATCTTGCCAGCGCGACCCTCAAGCACTTCGACGACCAGGGGCGCCAGGAGGAGGATCTGCCCTTCGTACAGTGGGGACTGGAAGACCTCCTGCATCGGATCGAAACCAGCCTGCACGAGGTGCTGCGCAACTTCCCGAACCGATCGATGGGCTGCCTGCTTCGCACCATTATCTTCCCGCTCGGTCGCAGGCTTGATCCGCCGAGTGACCGGATCGGCGCCGAAATAGCCCGCCGCCTGATGCGCCCGGGCGCCTCACGTGATCGGCTGATTGCCGGCTGCTATCAGAGCGCGGATCCAAACGACGTAACCGGCCTGCTCAACAGCGCGCTGAGCAAAGTCATCCTCGCCGATCCTATCGAAGCACGCCTGCACAAGGCCCTGCGCTCGGGCGAGCTTGACCATGACAGCGATGCCGATACGCTGGCAGTTGCAGCCGAAAGCGGCGTGATCAGCCCGGAGGAAGCCGAACTGGTGCGCGAGGCTCGTGCTGCGCGCCTGGCGGTGATTACCGTCGATGATTTTTCGAAGGAAGAAATGACTCCGCATAAACCCGCTCGCCGCAAGGCTGGCAAAACCGAAAGCACCTAGCGCGACAGGTGGCCGGCCACAGCGCCGGCCACCCTCTGCGCGCGCCGCGCGGTGTGGCTCGCAACCTGATAGACTCCCCGCCATTGCGCTATCAGGAGTCCTCCATGAACAACACACTCGGCTATCACGACTATCACCTGGCTCTGTTGCAGAGCCTGTACGACACCATCCGCGCCCAGTCGGCACTGCTTGAACAGCTACCGGAAGAAAGCAACGAGCTGTTTATGGAGCGTTTCAATGAGCTGCTGAACCAGCTCCAACAGGGCAATCACGATGATATGTATCTGGGCCAGGATATCCTCTGCCAGATTATCGCCCGCTACCCACAGATCGCCCACCTGATTCCCCGCGACCTGCTCTGGTACTTTGGCGGCGACTGCCTGCACTTCATGCCTGACGAAGAAATCGCCCAATATCAGTTGCTGGATGAACACCGCGCCGAAGCGGAAGCCCGCGGCGAACCCTTCGACTGGGAGCAGGCCCGCCAGTTGCTGCAGGCGCGCTGAGGCGATTACCGGCCTTGCCCCGTTGAGGCAAGGTCGGCCCTGCCGCCTGCCCTTGCTGCGCGCCCGAATTTCGGGCACAAAAAAACCGTCTCAAGGGAGGTTTTTTTGCTGAATCTGGAGCGGGAAACGAGACTCGAACTCGCGAGGCTACCCGCCCAGCCCCGACCTCGGCAAGGTCGCGCTCTACCAACTGAGCCATTCCTTTTGCGCCCGAGTTTCGAGCACAAAAAAACCGTCTCAAGGACGGTTTTTTTGCTGAATCTGGAGCGGGAAACGAGACTCGAACTCGCGACCCCGACCTTGGCAAGGTCGTGCTCTACCAACTGAGCTATTCCCGCAAATCTGACGCCGAAAATGGCGTCCCCTAGGGGACTCGAACCCCTGTTACCGCCGTGAAAGGGCGGTGTCCTAGGCCACTAGACGAAGGGGACGTATCCGGACTTCTCTATGCCGAGTATTACCTCTGGCTACCTGCAACGTGTTGTTCGCTGCAAGTGGCGCGCATTTTATGCGTCACCCGCGACCTCGTCAACAACTAATATTAAGCATCTTCAACAAAACCCGAATCGCGTACGGGCACAAAAAAAACCGCCTCAAGGACGGTTTATTTGTTGAATCTGGAGCGGGAAACGAGACTCGAACTCGCGACCCCGACCTTGGCAAGGTCGTGCTCTACCAACTGAGCTATTCCCGCAAATCTGACGCCGAAAGTGGCGTCCCCTAGGGGACTCGAACCCCTGTTACCGCCGTGAAAGGGCGGTGTCCTAGGCCACTAGACGAAGGGGACGTATCCGGACTTCTCTATGCCGAGTATTACCTCTGGCTACCTGCTGCGTGATGTTCGCTGCAAGTGGCGCGCATTTTATGCACCGCCCGAAACACCGTCAACCCCTCAAGCTGATATTTTTTCAGGTTTTTTTGCTGCGCACAGCAGGCTAGCAACAACTCGCATCGACCATGCACGGCAGCCTGCGCAGCTCACACCCGCGCGCCCAAACCGGGAAAAAAGGCTTGTCCGACCGATTTCAGTCGGCCATGATGCGAAAGTGACATTGATCTGCAGTGAAATCAGGTCAGTATCGACACCGGTTATCGTTAAAGCTCCGACTTAAAAAGAGAGACAAGAGCGTGTCCCCATTACTCATTGGCGGTCTGCTGGCGGGAGGGTTGATCATTCTCGTCTGCGTGGGATTCATAAGCCACAGCCTCGAGCGCAACAGGCTGGAGCGCGCTCGCCAGGTCGCGGAACTGAATGCGCGCATCAAACTCAGCCGGCAGGCCATGGCCAGCATCCCCGGCCAGTTCATGCCACCAGAACTCGCAAAGGTAATTCTGGAGATTGAGACGGCCCTGCTGGAGCGGCTTTGTCGTATCGGCAAATCTGCCGATGCTGCCCAGCGTCTGGAACAAACCCGGGCAACCATTGCTGAAGGTAAGCTGCCCAGCAACCCCGTTGCCGAGCTGGACAGTGAAGCCAAGGGCAAGGAAGCTCGGCTGCAGCTGGAAAACCTGTTCAAGCAGTTGCAGCTGGCAGAACAGGACCGGCTAATCGACAACGCCACCTTCAAGCAGGCGGGCGGTCAGGTGCGCCGGTTCCTGATCAGTGCCACACTGGATACCTTCAATGCAACCGCCAAGCTGGGCATGCAGCAAGGCAAACCGCGAGTGGCCAAGTTGCAATACGAGCGCGCCATCGCCTTTATTACTCGGCTGAATAACCCGGGGCTGGCGAAACATCTGGAGCAGTACAAGCGCCTGCTGCAACGTGCAGAAGCAGCGGTGGTAGAACAGAACCGGGCCGATGAAGGTCAACCCAGTGAACTGACCGCCGGCCTCGCCGAGCTGGAATCGGAAGACGCCGGCTGGCAAAAGAAAGCCGTCTACGACGACTGACGCAGCGGGCAGACGCCCGCGCTGCCTGCACGTTCAGCGAAAGCGGCCAATATCCTGGGATTCTCCCCTGTGAACCACACTCGCTCGGCGCCAAAGCGCGCCGACGTCCTGACCCAACAATACCGGAGCCCTGACATGGCCTTGACTCTCTATGGCGCCATCTTGTCCCCCTTTGTGCGCAAGGTGCGCATCCTGCTGGCGGAACATCAGATCCCCTACGAGCACACGTTCATTCCGCCCCGCGGCCAGCCGGACTGGTACTACGACATCAGTCCACTCGGGCGCATACCAGCGATTGTTGATGGCGACGTCAAGCTGGCGGACTCTGCGGTCATAGCCCAGTATCTGCAGGACAGCCGCGGCGGCCCTTCGCTCTACGGCAGCACGCCGGAAGAAGCCGCCCGCGTTCGCTGGCTGGAGAAATATGCCGACTATGAGCTGGCACCGCACTGTACCTTTGGTGTGTTCTTTCCCCGCATCGTCGCTTGCAGCGTCGGAGAGCCCGCCGATGAAGCCAGGGTGCAGGCATCGCTGAACGAGCACCTGCCGCCGCTGTTCGACTACCTGGAGCGTGAACTCGGAGAACGGCGTTTCTTTCTCGGCGACCAGTTCAGCATGGCCGATATCGCTGTCGTCTGTCAGTTGATCAACATGGCCCACGCTGGCGAGCTGATAGACGAAGCGCGCTGGCCCGGACTGGCCTCACTGCTGAGCCGCGTCACCGCACGCGAGAGCGTCTCGGCCCTGCTTCCGGCCGAGCATCAACTGGTCGCCAAGCTCAGCGGTCGCATGTAACGCTGATTCCCCGCGTCAGTTGCCGAGCAACTGACGCCCCACCCAGGAACGGGCAAACTGATAGGCGCAGCGGCCATTGCGATTGCCCCGCCCCGTCGCCCAGCGCAGGGCCTCAAGCTGCAGCTGCTCGTCCCATTGCCACTGCAATCCGTACTCGCCAGCCAACTGACCCAGCCATTTTTGCACCACCGCCAGGTAATGTTCCTGACTGAAGGGGTAAAAGGAAACCCAAAGACCGAAGCGGTCCGACAGCGCGATCTTTTCCTCGATCGCTTCGCCCGGATGAATCTCTCCATCAACCTGTCTGGCGGACAGATTGTCACTGTTGTGCTCGGGCAGCAGATGGCGCCGGTTGCTGGTGGCATAGAGCAGGATATTTTCCGGGCTGGCTTCGACGGTACCGTCCAGGACCGTCTTCAGCGCCTTGTAGCCACTGTCATCCGCCTCAAAAGCCAGATCGTCACAGAACAGCACGAAGCGCCAGGGCTGACCGGCAAGTAGCGGCAGGAGCGCAGACAAATGCACCAAATCGGCCTTGTCTACTTCAATCAGACGCATCCCGGCTTGCGCGTACTCACTGAGCAGCGCCCGGACCAGTGAAGACTTGCCCGTGCCGCGCGCCCCCCAGAGCAGCGCATTATTGGCCGGCAGGCCGCGAACAAACTGGCCGGTATTGCTCTCCAGCAACTGCTTTTGGCGATCAACACCCACCAGATCGTCCAGCCGCAAACCGAGACCGACCTGCAGCGGACGCAGTTGGCACAGCTGCCCTTCCATGCTCCAGCGCGCGGCGAAGGTACTGCTCCAGTCAACCGCAGAGGGCGTCGCCGGCAAGGTGCGCTCGAAGCGATCGATGAAGTCCGCGACACGCTGCATGAACTGCTCGCTACTCATGCCCGACATGGGTTTCTCCTTTGGCCGTCAAACGTGCAAGAATGCCACGCCAGCGTCACTGTCACCACTACCGCTATAAAGGGCCATCACCCACCCGACAATTGCGCTAAGCTCAGCAAAGGACGCCACTGGAATCGACGCCCATTTATGGATATCCGCTTCACCAACCGACTGTCGTTCAAGCAGGCGCGCCTCAGCGTCCTCGCCGCCTTTATTCTCGGAACCCTGCTTAGTCTGATCCAGGTGGTTGTCGACTATCGCTCTGAGGACGCGCTGATCGACCAGGAAGTCCAAGCCCAGATCAACGTCAGTCTCAGCCCCGCCGCACGCATTGCCTACAACATTGATGCCGAGCTGGCGCTGGAGCTGGTCAACGGTCTGCTGGAGGCGCCTGAAGTCGTTCGTGCAGAGATTATCGACAACAACGGCATTGCCCTGGCCAGCGTCAGCCGTCCAATGGCAAACAGCGGCTATCGAGCCGTCAGCGACGCCCTGTTCGGTCGCCGCCGTGATTACTCCCAGCCCCTGTACGTCGACCATGCCCCCAGTGAGCTGCTGGGCCATCTGGTCATCGAAGTCGACACGTTCTACCAGGGGGCGAGCTTCCTGCGCCGCGCAGGACTCACGATGCTTTCCGGCTTCGTACTCAGCCTGGTGCTGTCGCTGATCCTCATGGTGCTGTTCTATGCCATGCTGACCAAGCCGCTTGTGCATCTGATCAATGACCTGCTGAACATGAAAACCGAGGGCGAGCGTAGCCGCCTGCCCTGTCCTGATGGTCACGAGCGGGACGAGATTGGCGCGCTGGTCGAGGTGATTAACCGTCAGTTGCAGAGCATCGATGTCAACCTGCGCCAGAAGCTGCGCGCCGAGGAGCGGCTGCGCAAGTATCTTGAGGAGCTGGAAAGCATCGTGGAATCACGCACCACCGAACTCCAGCACACCAATGCGCAGTTGCGCGAATCCAACCGGGAGCTGGAGGCCTCCCGCGAGGCAGCACTGGATATGGCACGCGCGCGCTCGGCCTTCCTTGCCAACATGAGCCATGAAATCCGCACACCGATCAACGGCCTGTTGGGAATGATCGGTCTGACCCTGGACAGCCCGCTCAACGAGGAGCAGCGCCAGCAGCTGTCTATCGCCTACGACTCGGGCAAGGTGCTGGTTGCGTTGCTCAATGACATCCTCGACCTGTCCAAGTTCGAGGCCGGCAAGCTGCAGCTGGAACAGATTCCCTTCGACCTCGGCGCTCTGCTGGAGGAAACGGCCAGCCTGCTTTCCCAGAACGCCGGCAAGCAAGACCTCGAACTGATCTGCGAAATCGACCCCAACCTGCCCGGACTGCTGCTCGGCGACCCGACACGCATCCGTCAGATCATCAGCAACCTGCTCTCCAATGCCCTGAAGTTCACCGAGCAGGGCCATGTCGCTCTGCGTCTGACGCTGGAGCGCAGCGACGGCGAGCAACGGCATGTCTGCATCAGCGTCAGCGACACCGGCATCGGTATTCCAGCGCAGGCAATCAACGAGATATTCTCGCCCTTCACCCAGGCCGACGCTCAGATTTCCAGGCGGTTCGGTGGCACAGGCCTCGGCCTGACCCTGTGCAAGAGCCTGACAGATGCGATGCACGGCGAACTCAGTGTCGAGTCGACACCGGGGCGCGGCAGCACCTTCAGCGTACGACTGCCACTGCTGCGCCATGAGCAGGCACCGCGCTATAAACGGCCACAGCCTTGCAGCGTACTGATCTGGAATCAGCGCGGCCACCTTCAGGGCGCCACACTGCAGCGCCTGCTGGAAAGCTGGCAAATGCGCTGCAAGCGTATCGACTACGAGCCAAGCGACAACTTCGCAGGGGACCTGCCGGCCGCCAGCTGCTGGCTGATCGACAGTCCACAGCTGGCCGAACGGCTACGGGACATCAGGCCGGATATTCCTCGCCTGCTCATCTGCAGCTACAGCCAGCAACTGGATCAGACGCGGGCCGAGGCCTGCCACGTTCGCCAGCAGGTCGCCACGCCGCCGGCGAGACATCGTCTGGCGCTTGCCATCGATGGCCTGTTCGAGGCTCAGCCTCGCAGCGAAAAAAGCAGCACCGAGCAGCAGATGGGCAACGGCCAGAGACTGCTGCTGGTTGAGGACAACGCTGTCAATCAGATGGTGGCCAAGGGCATGCTCAGCCGCCTGGGGTTCGAGGTGGACTTGGCCGAGCACGGCGAAATCGCACTCAGCAAACTGGCAGAACAGGATTACGCACTGGTATTGATGGACTGCAACATGCCGGTAATGGACGGCTACGAAACCAGCCGACGCATGCGCGCCGACCCGCGCTGGCAGCACCTGCCCATCGTTGCGCTCACCGCCAATGCGCTGCATGAGGACCGCCAGCGCTGCAAGGATGCAGGCATGGACGACTACCTGGCAAAACCCTTCAAGCGCGAAGATCTGCAGGCGGTACTGCAGCGCTGGCTGACACCGACAGACCAGGTTACTCCTGCAGCTCCCCAAGCAACTGATCCAGGCCCCGGCGCAGGGTCATGACCTGCTCGGCGCTCATGCCCGTGCTGCACATCAGCGCCCGAGGTACTTCACCGGCCTGCTCGCGCAGACGCTCGCCAGCCTCAGTGAGGCTGACCTGAAGCTGACGCTCATCGCCTCCCCTGACTCGCTCGCGTCGAACCAGACCCTGCGCCTCCAGGCGCTTGAGCAGCGGCGTCAGGGTCCCGGAGTCAAGCTGCAACCGCTCCCCCAGCGCCTTGACACCGGGATGCGCGGGCGGCTGCCGTTGCCACTCCCACAGCACCAGCATGACCAGATACTGCGGATAGGTCAGCCCCAGCGGCTCCAGCAAGGGACGATAGGTCCGCATCAGGGCCCGCGAAGCGGCATACAGGGCAAAGCAGAGCTGGTTATCCAGTGCCAGCAGATCGTCCAGCTCATCAGGGTTACGCGCTGCACTCACGACAACAACGCCTCGATATCCGCACGCAGCTCATCGGGCGCAGTGGTCGGCGCATAGCGCTTGACCACCGTGCCCTGGCCATCAACCAGAAACTTGGTGAAGTTCCATTTTATGCCCTTGCTGCCCAGCAGGCCCGGAGCCTGCCTTTTCAGTTCGACAAACAGCGGATGGGCATTGCTGCCATTGACCTCGACCTTTTTAAACAGCGGGAAGCTGACACCGTAATTGAGCTCGCAGAACTGGCTGATTTCATCGCTGCTGCCGGGCTCCTGGGCGCCAAACTGATTGCACGGGAAGCCGGCGACCCGCAAACCGCGATCCCGATAGTCCTGCCACAACGCTTCAAGGCCCTTGTACTGGGGGGTAAAACCGCACTTGCTGGCGGTATTGACTACCAGGTAGGCCTTGCCGCCCAGCTCTGCCAGGGAAGAGTCGCGGTTGTCGATTGTGGTGCAGGGTATGTCCAGCAACTTGCTCATGATGGCTTCCTTGAAAAACAGGACTGAAATGGAATGTTCACCCGCCAGCCTAGCCACAAATAACTTTATGTCAACAAAATTGCACACAACTAATCATGCTTCGCGCGGCTCCAGCCGCAGGCAAACCGAGTTGATGCAGTAGCGCAGCCCGGTCGGCGGCGGACCGTCCGGAAACACGTGCCCCAGGTGCGCATCGCACTGGGCGCAGGTCACCTCGATACGGTTCATGCCATGACTGAAGTCCTCGTGTTCCTCTACAACCTCAGGACGTACCGGTTGGTAATAGCTCGGCCAGCCGCAGCCGGCATCAAACTGGGTATCGGTGTCAAACAGTGCGGCATCGCAGCAGATGCAGTGGTATACCCCGGGGGTGGTATTGCGGTAGTAGGCACCGGTAAACGGGCGTTCGGTTCCCTTCAGGCGACAGACCTGGAACTGCGACTCGGACAACTGCTCGCGCCACTCGGATTCACTCTTGCTGATCTTGTTCATGAATTCACTCCGGATAACCGTAATCGGGCTTTCACACTCGCCCACGCAAGACGTATGATGAGCGCTTTACGCGCGCTCAGGGAAGTCTCCAATCGCCTCCCCGACACATCCCACCCAGCCCTGGATCGACAAGGTAAGCATCATGCAGGTTAGCAAGTCCAACAAATTGGCCAATGTCTGCTACGACATTCGCGGGCCCGTTCTGCGGCACGCCAAGCGCCTCGAGGAAGAAGGTCACCGCATTCTCAAGTTGAACATTGGCAACCCTGCACCCTTCGGTTTCGAGGCGCCGGAGGAAATCCTCCAGGACGTCATTCTCAACCTGCCAACCGCCCAGGGCTACAGTGACTCGCGCGGCCTGTTCTCGGCGCGCAAGGCGGTGATGCATTACACCCAGACCAAGAACATACCGGGTGTCGGCATTGAAGACATCTACCTTGGCAACGGCGTATCCGAGCTGATCGTGATGGCCATGCAGGGTCTGCTCAACAACGGCGACGAGGTGTTGATCCCGGCCCCGGACTATCCGCTGTGGACCGCTTCGGTCAGCCTCTCCGGCGGCAAGCCTGTGCATTACCTGTGCGACGAACAGTCAGACTGGTATCCGGACATTGAGGACATCCGCAGCAAGATTACTCCCAATACCCGAGCCATGGTCGTCATCAACCCGAACAACCCGACCGGCGCGGTGTACCCACGCGAAGTGCTTGAGCAACTGGCCCAGGTCGCCCGCGAGCACAACCTGATCCTGTTTGCCGACGAGATCTACGACAAGATCCTGTACGACGGCGCTGTCCACGAATCACTGGCGGCAGTCGCCCCCGATGTGCTTTGCCTGACGTTCAACGGTCTGTCCAAGTCCTACCGGGTTGCCGGCTTCCGTTCCGGCTGGATGGTTATCAGCGGCCCCAAGCAGCACGCCACAAGCTATCTGGAAGGCCTGGAAATCCTGGCATCGATGCGTCTGTGCGCCAACGTGCCGGCTCAGCACGCGATCCAGACGGCTCTCGGCGGCTACCAGAGCATCAATGACCTGATTCTGCCCGGCGGCCGCCTGCTGGAACAGCGTGACACCGCCTGGGAACTGCTCAACGAGATTCCCGGCGTCAGCTGCACCAAGCCCAAGGGCGCGCTGTATCTGTTCCCGCGCCTGGACCCCAAGGTCTACCCGATCCATAACGACGAGAAGTTCGTGCTCGACCTGCTGCTGCAGGAAAAGATTCTGATCGTCCAGGGTACCGCCTTCAATTGGCCATGGCCTGACCACTTCCGCATCGTCTCTCTGCCGCGCAAGGACGATCTGGAAATGGCGATTGGCCGCATCGGCAACTTCCTCAAGAGCTACCGGCAGTAAGCCCCGTGGCAGCGGATCTTCATATTGAGGACTTCCACCAGGATGTCGCGCGCATCCTGGTGGCGCTGTACAACCGTTTTCCGCAACCGGGCAGCCTGTTTGTCGTTGATCTGATCGGCGAACATGAACCCGATGCATTTGGCGTTCCCGCACCACGACACATGGCCTGTTTCAGCACCATGCTGTGGCTCGCCCAGGAAGGGCTCCTGCGCTACACCGACACTATCCGCCAGGAAGCGATTGATCAGTGCTGCCTGACCGAACGCGCCTTCACCCTGCTCTCTGCACCTGACCCGCAACGTTTGCAGGCAGACCTGCCAGCCAGTGTCGCACGCCAGCGAGCGACCCTTGCCCAACGCCTGCGCGATGCCCTGCGCAGCGGCTCTGGCAACGAAATCTTCGACGCCGTTCAGCAGTGCTTTCGCCGTCAATCGTGACCCATCGCAGCGGAACCCGCTCAAGACACGTTTTGTCATAGAGTCGTCGTTGAAAGACACGGGCTTTCGCCCAATATAAGCCCCATGTAAATCGCCCAAGCCTTGAGCAGGCGTCTGCAACACCCGGTTTTCATTCGATAGGATTAGATACCCCCATGATGCGAATACTGTTGTTTCTGGCTACCAACGTAGCAGTGATTCTGGTTGCCAGTGTCACCTTGAGCCTGCTGGGCGTTGGCAGCGTCCACGATGGTCAGGGTGGCATGAACCTGCAGTCGCTGCTGATCTTCTGTGCCGTATTCGGTTTTGCCGGCTCCTTCGTTTCGCTGTTCCTGTCCAAGTGGATGGCCAAGCGCAGCACCGGTGCCCGCGTGATCGAACAGCCACAAACCCAGCAAGAGCGCTGGCTGGTAAGCACCGTTGAAGAACTGGCGCGCACCGCCGGCATCGGCATGCCGGAAGTGGCGATCTTCCCATCCCGCGCGCCAAACGCGTTTGCCACCGGCTGGAACAAGAACGCGTCGCTGGTTGCCGCGTCTGAAGGCATGCTGCAGCGTTTCAGCCCAGCCGAAGTGAAAGCGGTTATGGCCCACGAGATCGGTCACGTCGCCAACGGTGACATGGTCACCCTGTCGCTGATCCAGGGCGTGGTAAACACCTTCGTCATGTTCTTTGCCCGCATCATCGGCAACTTCGTTGATCGCGCGGTATTCAAGAACGAAAGTGACGGCCCCGGCATCGGCTACTTCATCGCAACCATCTTTGCCGAGCTGGTACTGGGCATCCTCGCCAGCATTATCGTCATGTGGTTCTCCCGTCAGCGTGAGTTCCGCGCCGATGCCGCCGGGGCCCAGCTGGCTGGTGCCGGTGCCATGATCGCAGCGCTGGAGCATCTGAAAGCCGAGCAAGGCATTCCGGTTGAGCTGCCCGGCGAGATGACCGCCTTCGGTATCAACGGCGGTCTGAAAAATGGTCTGGCCGGTCTGCTGATGAGTCATCCGCCGCTGGATGAGCGCATCGCTGCGCTGCGCGCCGGTAACTACCGCTAAATCGTCAGACGGCTAACAGAAAGGGATCGGGTGCTTCACCTGATCCCTTTTTTTGTTTCAAACCTCCACCCTGTCTGGCGCCATTAAGGCAACGACAATCCCGCTCAGGGATCACCCAGAAGCGTCTCGAAGTCAGGGTCATTTTCTGTCTTGCAAGCCGCACGCTGCGAAGCAACGTTCGCTTCATCAGCCGCCAGCCGGGCCAAAAACGCCTCGTCGATTCGGGTCGCTGGAACCGCCAGTGCCGATGCAGAATAGCTGCCGGAAAAACCGCTCAGCGACACACCCGTCAATCCCTTCAGCGCACTCAGCGTAGGCCCCAGGCTCCCCCCGGAACAATGAAAAGTCCCAGCAGTACAACTGCACTCCGCACCCACGCGGTAGGACCCGATCCGGGACTTGGCCGGCAATCTGAGCAGTGATTCGGGCAGGTCGCCATCCAGCCTGGAGCCAGGCTTGTAGGCGCCATAGACAACTGCCCTGACGTCGACACCAAACGGGTTGGACAAATGCCACCTGACCGGACTGTAGGAGCTCAGGACCAGCGCGACCGCCCCTTGTGTGTGCTCCAGGTTCAGCACGATGGACATATCCTGTGCGCTGCTCTCATAGACACCGGCGTAATACAGGGTCACATCTGCAGGTAGCGCCTCGCCCAGGCGTGCGCGAATCTCACTGGCCTCAAGATAGGTCTGCTCGCTGCTGATGTCCACGTTGAACTCGGTGGTATGCCAGTTGTTGACGTACTCGACCTCCAGCTTGTGCACACCCGGCTCAAAGCGATACAGCACCGACTGATCGGAGCCGCCCTCATAGAGCACCCGACCATCAATCAGAACGCGTGACTTGGCCCAGCTCTGACTGACCGAAATCCGCTTTACGGTCGGCTCCTCAAACATGAGGTTGCCGACCCAGTAGCCACCGAAGTCGCCCGATTCGATGCCATGGAAGTCATCCCGAATATAGTTGATCGCGATGTTATCCACGGTCTCTGTAGCAATCACCTGCTGCGGTTGCCTGGTATTGATATAAAAAGCCTGAAACCGCCCGGTAGGGATGTCTCCAGAGGGATTCAGGCGCGCTCCCCAGGTAGTAGCCGCAGACACAAGATCGCCTGCGGACTTGATGATCCGGGCGGACTCTTGGCGGCCAGCGGCCGACATCGCGCCGCCCCGCCGCTCCTGTTGATAGGCCGCATCCGCCTTGCTGCAATCAAGCTGATAACCATACTGCGGCAATCGGCTCTGGTAGCTGCATTGCTCGAGATACGCGCCAAACTGGCCCTGATAGGCGTCTGCCCCTTCGCTCAGCCCTGTCGGGTAAAGTCCGCTGCGCTGGTGCACCGCTTCAAGGTGCTGAAGAACATCACGCGACACCAGCCCCCTGTTGCGCCGCTGATTTGCCTCCGGGCCGAACTCCAGGCGGTAGCTTTCTATTCGCGCTGCTCGCTCCGTCAAGGCATCGGTAGCCGCAGCGGTGTGCAGATACTGATCCTCGATCCGATCGAAGGCCTGAAGTGCCAGCGCAAGCTCACCTCGATCCCAGTCCTGAATAGCATGGTTGAGCAGCGTGCGGGCCTCCTCCTCCGAATTGGAGCAGGCGGACAACAGCGGCGGTAACAAGACTGCCAACAGCCATTTTTTCATAGTGCCATTCCTTAGCGTGTACCCACCGCCTGTGAGCTGATGAGCCTGATGATGCGCAACCGCGTGAGGCAGCGGCTGCCAGATTGCTGTTCACAACACCGACGCGGCCCCGCTGCCAGCAGCCTACGCCAGCGCAACGGCCATGTCATGCGCCGCGAGACGTCACTTCCAGCCTTGCAGCCACCTGGCGTCGTCCTTCAGCTCACGCCAGTCAATCTGAGCCTGACGCTTGGAAAGGACCGCCTCGATCTCGCAGCCAATTACCTGCCCTTCCTCATCGACCTCAACGTCGGTAATCATGAAATGCTTTTCCCGGTTGACCGGCGCAACCGCCGTCCACTTGCTGTGGAGAAGCTTCTTCGGATTTATCCTGTTCACGTTTCATACCTCATTGACTGACGCTGCGGATTGGGCAGGCCCGGAACCGGCTAAAGCGAGTTTAACGCGCAGCCTGCCAGCCCTTGGGTCAGGGAACCAGAAAAAAATCATGAACGGCGTTGTAGACATACATCTCGCTGAACCGACCGTCGTGTTGCTGGCGTACCGCAGCAAGCACTTTGACAATCTGCGTAATTTCACGCTCGAACACAAACGGCGAGTACAGGCCGACCAGCAGAATGCCCGCGCCGCTCGCCTCGTATATATCGGTGATGGAGGCCTTGGCGTACTTCTTCTCCACGACCGCGACCACCTCCTCGGCAAAGTTTTCATCCGGGTTGACAGTCATCCCGCGTCCGGCCGGGATGTACTCCACATCATCGGCGGCAAAGCTGGTCAGGCTCCGGGCAAAATCAGCACCGATAAAGGCATCGGTAATCTCGATCCAGCAGGGTGAGCCGTCAAGGACAACGATAGCGTCCGGCGGATCGGGATAGTCGAGAATCTCCAGACTGCGCCCGCTCCCTTCGAGATAACGCTTGAAGGAGCGCAGCACACTCTGCTCGTGGGCCTTTTTGATATCGCGTCTGTTCATTACCACCCTTCAGGATAAACAACGACGTCGGCAGCACGATGGCGCCAGCAGCATCGCTGACCGCAGCCCGGACGCGCCCTATCTTGCCTTACTCCGCCTTCCAGTTCACCGGATAGAGCATTTCCTCACGATACCCGCTGAGTACCCGACGCAAGCCGCTCAGTTCACTGTCGAGCGAGCTGTCACCGGTATCGACCAGAAAGGGGCGTCCGGCAAGGCTGCGCAGCTTGGTTTTGGTAGCGACCACCAGCAGGTTATCGAGCCCGACAGCGCGGATGATCCGCGGTGACAACTGCTGGTTGCCGCGCCCGAGAATATGGCCCTGACCACCGATGGCGGTCACCAGAATGCGCCAGTCGCCGCCCTGCTCGACCAACTTCCAGAGCTGCTGCTCGGTCGCATCACGCAGGATCACCTCACCGTCGCGCAATACATCGACGCCAAGCAGAGTACCTTCGAGCCCCATGGCCTCCAGCAGGCCCAGCGTGGTTGAGCCGGGGCCGAGGATCCAGCCTGTGCCATCTTCCTGCGCTTCCTGCAGTCCGGCTGCGATATCGTCCAGTACCAGGGTTTCCACTTCCCGGCCGCCCTGCTTGACCTGCTGGACGAAACGCCCCTCCTCAGGCACCGATAGCTCACCATAATGCCGGGTACGCACCTGACCGTTGCGAAATGCCTGCTCGTCGATGTCGCGCACATCCGCTTCACGCAGCCGCACCAGCTCGCCCTGCACCAGCAGCGCGACCAGCTCACCGGCAGCGCGCGGATTGACCGCATACACGCCGGAATGAATCTTGACCCCGGCCGGAATACCCAGCACCAGCTGACGCCCGTCGAGCTGGTTGCATATGTTGCGTGCAGTACCGTCGCCGCCGGCAAACAGCAGCAGGTCCACACCCAGCTCGCTCATCTGCCGGGCAATGGTTTCAGTGTCTTCAGCGGATGTTTCCGGTGGGCAAGACAGCGCCCCGACCACCTCGCAGTCAAAGCCCATATCAGTCAACAAATCGGCGCCCATCACCCCAGGGGCAGCCAACAGCCGGATGCGATCACGCAGCGGCAGCAGCGACTCCAGCGCCTGCCTTACCCGGCTGTGCGCCTGCGGTTCAACGCCCATTGCCAACGCCTGCTCGGCTACGCCATCGGAGCCCTTGAGCGCCGCACGACCGCCCACCCCCGCCAGCGGGTTGATAATCAACCCCAGACGAAAACGGGTGTTGTGATGTTCTGCTATCGGGTTTTCCATGTCACAAATCCGTCATGGCAATGCCATATCCTGCGTTCAGCTGCCAATGCGGCTGAACCTGACTGATAACGGGAGACAACCATGAACGTGCCTGCCCTGAAACCGTGTCGTGAAACCGCCGAGATTCTGCTGCACCCGGCTCACTGCGTCGGTGGTTTTATCATCGATGAAGCCGGTCGCGAAGTCGCCATTACCGAACAGATGATCCAGCACGCCTGTGAGCAACTGGACCGTCAGTGGGTGGCAGCGCAACCGCGCTTCAAACACTGAATCCGGCGGCCGCCAGCAGCGCGGCCTGCCCTTCCCCATCCGCCTGCAGAATCCTTACCTGCGGGCATTCGCGGCGCAGCGGATACTCCTTGCGCAGCGCATCAAAAGCAGCCCCGGTACTCTGACCCGCCAGCGGCATCATCACCGCCCGGAACCGGGCGTCATCATCGCGCACGTCGTACACCTGGCGCAGCGCCTTTTCCAGCAGCCACTGGGCCGGCGTCTCGGCACTGAACTGCAGCTGCGCACAACCGGCCTCCGGCGCCAGAACCTGTAACGTCAGCCTCGGCTGCTCGCCACGGTGCCGACACAGAGCCTGATAGATCAGCTCGGTGCCACGCAGTTTGCCATCCAGACTGTAGCCGGCAATATGCGGCGTTCCCAACGCACACAGCTTGAGCAACGCGGTATCGACCTGCGGCTCCAGCTCCCAGACATCAAGCGCCACCTGCACATCGGGGCGTTCAGCCAGCAGCACAGACAACGCATGATTGTCGATCACCGGGCCGCGGCTGCTGTTGATCAGCCAGGTCCCGTGCTGCAGGGCCATCAAACGGGGCGCATCGATCAGATGCCAGGTTGCATCCGGGCCGTTGCGGGTCAGCGGCACATGGCAGCTGACCACGTCTACCTGCGTCAGCAACGCATCCAGGTCGACAAACCCCGCCTCACCACGGGCGGCCCGCGGCGGATCGCACAGTACACACTCCACGCCCAGCGCGCCAAGCGTTGCCGCCAGACGACTACCCACTTCGCCAACACCAACGATACCCACCCGGCGCTCACGCCACGGCAGGCCAGTTCGTTCCGACAGGGTCAGCAGACAGCTGAGCACATACTCGACCACACCGCGCGCGTTGCAACCGGGCGCACTGGCAACCTGAATACCGGCCGCAGCCAGCCCCGGCAAATCCAGATGATCGGTGCCAATGGTGCAGGTACCGACAAATTGTACCGGCGTGCCCTCGAGCATGGCGGGGTCAACCCGCGTCACCGAACGCACCAGCAGCGCATCGGCGTCCAGCAGATGCTCACGGCGGATACTGCGCCCGGGCAGCGTCGTCAGCCGGCCTTGATCGGCAAAGAAGGCCTGCAGCAGGGGAATATTTTCGTCGGCAACGATATGCATGAGCGGGGCACCTGACAGAGGGGACGCGGGCATTGTCGAGCGTTGGTGGCTGCGCTGTCCACCTGGCTGCGCATTTTGTCGCCTTGTTGCAACAACTGCTTGCACCGAGACAACGCCGCTGCTTAACTGAAACTCACAGTCCGAATGTGACTTTTCGGTCTGATAATGATTCCAAGCGTTTTTTTGAGGCACTGCCTCACCTTGCAGGACCTGCCTGAGTAACGGGAGCACCGACGCACAGCCCACTGCGCCGCACCCGGAACTGTCCTCACCACCCTGTCGCCATAACCACAATCACAGCGGTCGCGCATCGCGCCTGCCTGGCGATTTTGCTTGTTTACGGCCATTTGCCTGCAACTGCCCTGTATGACCCGCCAGCGCGGCCGGGTCCAGCCAATTCCGGAGACAGGGAATATGAAAGCAGAACACAACGTTGTAGAAACACTGGGGCTATTTCGCATCCACACCCACTATTACGCGAGCCCGGCACCGCGCGGTACGGTCATTCTGGTCAACGGGTCTCTGGCCACCACAGCCTCGTTCGCGCAGACGGTGCGCTACCTGCAGCCGCACTTCAATGTGGTGTTATTTGATGAGCCGTACGCGGGCCAGTCAAAGCCGCTCAACAGCAACCGGCGGCCGATTACCAAGGAGCAGGAAGCCGGAATCCTGCTGGAGCTGATAGAGCATTATCAGGCCGACCACCTGATGTCGTTTTCGTGGGGCGGCGCCTCGGCCCTTCTGGCCCTGGCCCAGCGCCCGGCGCGGATAAAGAAGGCCATCGTGCTGGCATTTTCACCGATGATCAATTCGGCCATGCGTGACTATCTCGAACGCGGCATCGACCTGCTGCTCAACGCCGAACGCCGCCAACTGGGCGAGCTGCTCAACTCGACCATTGGTGAATACCTGCCCTCGCTGGTCAAACGCTTCAACTTTCGTCACATCATCAGCCTGGAAGAGCACGAATACCATCAGATGGCGTTCCACGTCAGTCAGGTACTGACCCAGGATACGCGCTGCTATCTGCGCGGCAGCGCCGATATTGACGTGCCAATCCTGTTTATCAACGGCGACCGGGACCGCTATACCAGCGTCGAGGACGCCCGCGACTTCAACCGCTACGTGCGTCGCAGCAGCTTTGCCACGATACAGGGCGCCGGGCATTTTCTGGATATGGAAAGCCGCGAAGCCTGGATTCAGACCCGCGATGCGGTGCTGCAGTACCTCGCACCGGATGCCCTCGTCGCCACCGAGCCAGTTGAGCTACACAGGCCGCGCGGTGCGCAGGTCATACCGATGACGGTCTAGGCTGCAGCCACTTCGGAGAATAGCCCAGGGTCGAGCAGGCGTCCCGGCTGGTAGGCGTCGAGTAACGCCTGAGCAAACCGGGTCGGACGCTCGCCCATGCCCTGTTGCAGGTACACCTTCGCCTGCGCATGCACCTTGGCGCGGAAGGGCCCCGGGTCGGTCTGCTCGCCGTTAAGGTTGTCGGTGCTCACGTCAAAGCGATGCCCGGCAGCCAGGCAAAAGATCATTTCCAACGCCTGCGGTTTGACCTCGACGCTCTCGAAGGTGCGCTGCTGCTCAGCAGTGCGGCCATCCGGCGCGTACCAGTAACCAAAGTCCGGCATCAGTCGACGCTCCGGCCCGGCAACACACCAGTGCGCAACCTCATGCAATGCGCTGCGAAAGTAATCTCGGGTAAACAGGATACGGTGGAGCGGATGCGACGCATCGGCCGGCAGGTACTCGGGCTCCGGATAGCCGCCCAGCAGACAGGTATTGAGGTCGGCGAGAAAACACTCGTCGAACAAACGAATCAGGTCCTGACAGTCGTGATGCATGCTGAAAACCAAGGGTACTGAGTGACTGGGTGCCAGGGCTCGAACCGGCCCCGGGCGCAAGGCCGGAAAGCACCGTGACGGTGCAGCTGGACAATACGCCGTAAATTGCTAGCATGGGCGGTTTTTACGTCAGGTCCGGCCAGAATGACCAGTACTCCCCCCCTGCCCGCTCGGGCGCGCATTGTAACAGAACTGCGCGCCCTGATTGCGCTGGTGCTCCCGATCATCGCGGCGCAGCTGGCACATACCCTGCTGGGCTTTGTCGACACCGCCATGGCCGGGCGCGTCAGTGCCGAAGCGCTGGCAGCGGTGGCGCTGGGTAACTCATTCTGGATTCCGACCCTGCTGTTTCTCACCGGGGTGATGATGATTGTCACCTCCAAGGTTGCTGCCGCCAATGGGGCCGGTCGTATCAGTGAAACCGGTGCGCTGGTGCGCCAGGGCGCCTGGCTGGGGCTGATGATCGGCTGTGGCTGCATGCTGTTTCTCAACCTGATGCGACCAGTGCTGGGCTGGATGGAGGTCGATCCGCAGCTGGTCCCGGTGACCCTCGACTACCTGCTGGCCATCTCCCTCGGCTTCCCGGCGGTCGGCGTCATGCTGGCTCTGCGCGGGCTGAGCGACGGTCTCTCACGCACCAAACCGGCCATGCTGATTGGCTTCATCGGACTGCTGATCAACGTCCCCGCCAACTATGTGCTGGTCTACGGCAAATTCGGCTTTCCGGCCATGGGCGCGGTCGGCTGCGGCGTCGCCACGGCGATCGTCATGTGGGCGATGCTGGGCTGCCTGCTGGTGCACCTCAGGCGCGCATCGTTCTATCAACCCTGCGGCCTGTTCGAGCGGTTCGACTGGCCCAAGGCGCGCACCCAGGGCGAGCTGATAGGCTTGGGCTTCCCGATCGGCATCGCCTTGTTTGCCGAAACCAGCATGTTCGCAGTAATTGCCCTGCTGATTGGCAGCCTGGGTGCCATTGTAGTTGCCGCTCACCAGGTCACCCTGAACTTCACCTCGCTGGCATTCATGGTGCCTTTCAGTCTGGGGCTGGCCATTACCGTACGCGTGGGCCACAACCTGGGGCGCGGTGGCGCCCGTGCCGCCATGCTGGCAACCAAGGTGGGTCTGGTGCTGGCACTGCTGTTTGCCGCCATCGCGGCCATCATCATGTTCACCCTGGCCAGGCAGATTCCGCTGATCTACACCCAGGATCCGCAGGTACTGGCGCTGGCTTCCAGCCTGTTTGTGCTCGCTGCGCTATACCAGTTCTCGGATGCGGTGCAGGTGGCCTGCGCCGGCGCGTTGCGAGGTTTTCAGGACACCCGTCTGCCAATGCTGCTGACCATGATCGCCTACTGGCTGATTGGCCTGCCGACCGGTTACGTGCTGGGCCTGACCGACTGGCTGGGTCCGGCCAGAGGCCCGGCCGGCTTCTGGATCGGGCTGATTGTCGGCCTTAGCAGCGCCGCCCTGTTCCTCGGCCTGCGCCTGCGGGCGGTCAGCCGCAAACCCGTTTACCAGCACGGGCTTCAACACTAGGGCATACTGGCGTCATGCGCTCATCGCCCGTATTGCTTGTTCTGCTGTCCATCGCCGCGCTCTGTGTCGGCTGCCAGCCTGTGCCCGATGCCGAGCAGCAAATGGACAATTATCTGAGCCGCGTCGCACGCGTGCTCAAGCAGGAGTTCATCCCGTTTGATGCCAACCAGCTCAGTCAGTACCGGCTCGCAGAGCGCCGTGACCGGCTCTACGACATCCCCGCCGAACGCATCAGCCTGCTCGATCTGCTGATCGATGTGCATCAATGCAAACCACTGCAGCAGCGCATTGCCGAACGCAACAGTGTGCTGGGCAAGGTCATGCCCTGGAGCAGCCGTCTGGGCTACGAGGGTGAGCTGCTGCGCGCGCTGGACAGTTGCCGGCAAAGCCTTGCAGACGACCCGCCGCAGCAGGAGCTGCTGACCGAGCTGAGCGACATCGCCGAGCGCAAGCGCAGCCAGTTGCCAGCGGTATTCTGGAACGCGATCAACGCCAGCAGCGAGGCAGAGCATTATCTGCGCTTTGCCACCGAGCCGCTGCCGGTGACCAGCGCCCCCCTGACCGACGAGGCGCTACCGGCACTGCAGCAGCTGACGGCGATTGGCAGTGCCCTGCCCGAACACCTCCCCCCGCCAGTTGGCGAGCTGGATCCGCTGTTCCAGGCACTGCAACGCAGTCAGCGCAGCAGCCAGCTGATTACCGCGCTAGCGCAAACCCGACACGGTCTCCAGCAGGCCACCGCGATGCTGCGAGCACAACCAGCAACCTATTTGTGCCCGATGAGCCAGCCATCAGAGCGGTCGAAGATTCTGCTCAACGTCTTTGTGTTGTTCTACGCCGGCGAGATCCAACCCTATCTGGCGCAACTGCAACGGCTCGGCGAGCCCTGGGCCGCGCAGATCAAGCAATTACGTGCTGTTGCGCACATTCCACCCGCCACAGCGCAGGCGCTGGATCGTCTGGCGGGTAATCCAGAGGCGTTGTGGGATAGCTACCGGCAGGCCGTCGATGAACACACTCGCGCCTGGCAGGACGTGCTTGGCGCCTGCCAGTCCGCACCCGGGCAAGCCGGCTGGCAGACGCCCTGAGGCGCGGCTCAGCCAGCCTTGCGAATCAGGTAATGGAAGATGCCACCAGTCTCGTGCTGCTCAACCAGCTCGTGACCGAGAAAACTGCAAAAACGCGGGATATCGCGCTGGGTGGACGGGTCGGTCGCAAGCACCTGAAGCAGCTCACCGGCGGCCATATCGCGCACCGCGTTGTGCAGCATCATGACCGGCTCGGGGCACATCAGGCCCTGGGTATCGAGAGTAGCGGTGGCATCAGACATGGGCAGGTCCCGCAGCAGAAAACGCCGATTATCCCGAAATGCCACAGCGCTTGCCAGACGCAGTCTGTCGGCCGAAACTGGGAGGGAAAGTCGTCAAGACGCAACACCCCGAAACGGGTAAGGAAAAAGCATGATCAAGGTGTTGATTGAAAGGGATATCGCAGAAGGTCTGGAAGTACCCTACGAAGAAGTCGCGCGGCGCGTGCTGTCGGCGGCCATCCAGTCGCCTGGGTTCATCTCGGGTGAGTCGTTCCGTGATCTGGAGCATCCCAACCGGCGTGTGATCATGGTGACCTGGCAAAACATCCGCTCCTGGGAGCGCTGGGAAGAGTCGGAAGCCCGCCGCGACGCCATCAGCAAGTTTGCTCCCATACTGCTGGAAGAAGAGCGCATCACCCTGCTTGAGCCGCTGTAACACGCTCAGCACAGCGATCTACCACGCCAGAGAGCATCCGGGCGACTCTGGCGTGACGCCTGAATCAACGCATTTTTGTCAGCAAATGCGCACTGCCTCCAATTTTTCCGCGCTTCCCGCAGCCATCGTCTGTCGATCCCCCTAAGCTTTAGATTCCGGCCTGAGACCTTCCGCTCGGGCGCCGCATGGATCGCACTGCAAGGAACACGGATGTTCTCCCTAACTGCCACAGTACAGTCTGCTCTGTACCTGGATGGCATCAACCAGGCGCACAATACGCAAACAGCCGGTATCGCGACATGATGCATCGATACCTGCTGGTCGACGGTGCCCGTTATCACAATGCCCTGGCGCGCCTGTATGCGCGCAATGAGGTACTGGAGGTCGAGCCGCTTTACTTCGACTCCCCCTGGCACAGCGCAGCCGATCTGGGCCCGCTGCTGATAAGCACCGATCCGGCTTCTGCACTTTTTTATGAAATTGAAACCAGCGCAGAGCTGCGCGCAAGCGCTGCGGTGCTTGAAAGCCGGGCGCTTGCAGATGTCGTCGCCAGTCATCTTCGGCGTTTCAATCAGGTCACTGACGTTTCCGGCGCCAAAATCCTGCTGCGTTATGCCGACCCACAGGTTGCCTGGTTCTGGCTGCACAGCTACGACGCCGACGCCCTTTCTTCTGTTATGGGGCCAATCACCCGCTGGCGAATCGCAGTGGCACCCAGCGCCCTGCTCCCTCAACAGCCGCCGCGCTGGCACGATTTCGCCTCTGCGCGACCGGCAGTGCAAAGCGGCCTGCCCGCTGGCCTGCTCGGCCACCCACAGCTGTCAGCGCTACAGCAAGCCTATCAACAGCAACTGAAAGAGCGTCTTTACCGCTGGCTGCAGGAAAACCACCAAACCGCGCTATCAGCATTACCCGAACAGACACGGGACAACTGGTTCAACGCCCGGCTCGTGGATGCCGAGGGCTTTGGCCTGAGCACCGAGCGCAGCATCGCCATCTGGTGCGAACTGGCCCTGCGTGACGGCAGCGACTTTGCTGGCAATCCACAGGGGCCGTATCGACGATGGCTAGCCCGGGCGCCGAAGGAGCTGCCGGCGACACCCGACCAACGACTGCAGCATTACTACCGCGACCGCGCAACCGCGCCAATCAGGGATGATGAAACCCATGACCGTCCTGCATAGGGAACTCGCATTACTGGAAAGCCTCTGGGCCGCCTTCGAAGACAAGCCCGCCAGCGCCACCGCCCAATGCCCCCTGCAGCAGCGAGAGATTGCCATCTTCCCGGTGCGTTACGCGATTGACGAGGCCGCGGACAGTCCGGACCAGCCTGGCCCCAACCCCATTCCGCCACACTGGCAGGGCCACCAATCGCTGCCCGAGCTGAACCGGCGCAGCTATACCCTGAGGCAACTGCGCGACGGCTGGCTGTATGTGATCGACCGCACCGCCAATACCCAGGACGAATACCAGATAACCGGCTCTCGCTTCAGCAAGGTCGCCAGCAGCACCGCCGCTGCGGGCCAGGCACTTTCCTGCTCAAATGGCGTGAGTCATCTGCTCTACCCACGCCAACACCAGCTGTATATCGCCTACTCAGCCGAGCGGTGGACCGCCTGGACACACGAGCGCATGCAGGCCCCCGCCAATCAGGCAAACTGGATGCGTGGACTCGATCTGGCCACCTATGCCAAAACGCTCTCGGCACCCCACTGCGCCCCGCTGAGGCACTTGGGCGAGACAGTCGCCGATATCGACACCGGCACAGCCGTGCCCGGCCAGCGCTTCGACAGCACCACGCTGCCCACACAGGCCACAGGTGAAGACGCCACATACAAACCGGCCCTGGGCAGCAACACCGTGCTTGCCAGCGTACCCGACCAGGACTCCGCCCTGTTCATCGCGCTGGACGATCATCTTGGCATCCTTGATGACCTCGGCATGCAGAGCGCCGGACCGGCGCTCGAACTCAGCCAGTTCGAAGAGCAACACCTGCACAAGCTGACCATAGCTCAACATATCGAACTGCTGGCCGGTGTTGATTTCTCTCTACTGGAGTCAGAGATGGGGCTGTCACCAGAAGCCTTTCACGCCTTCAAACAGAAGGCGCAGGACTATCTCACTGCCAAGGCGCGCTACCTGAAGGAATTGAACAGACCAACGGACGGAATCAGCGCATTCGCCGCGGGCCAGACGTTAGAACAGCACCAGCAGCAACTGATTAGCGGATACGGTCAGGACGCACCGGCCAAACTGGACGGTCTGGTTGAACAATGGGGCACACGGGAAACCCTGCGCGATCAGGTGCGCTTTGAGGAATCACAAACCTTCACGCTGGAAAAAGCGCAAGAGCTAGAGGGTATACAGGCCAGACTGACGCCCTGCCTGCAAGACCTGATCACCTGGCTGAAGCGGATTGGTCCCGATCCGCTGGGCCTGTTCCTCGATCAGACGGACGAAGAGCAGTGCCTGAGCCTGATCAACCACGCCGACGCCTGGCTCTCCTTCCTCGCCCATGATCAACAGGCGCAGCAATGGGTAATTGAGGACTACGCCACCCCCAAAACGCTGATTGGTCTGGCCAACTACAACTTCGACGCAGAGCTCGCCTCAGGTATCGAGCAACTGGCCAAGGAGTTCGTCGAAGAGTACGGCATATCCCTGGCGACCAGTGCCTCCGTCGCCAAGCGCACACAGGAAATCAGCGACGTCCTCAGCAACGAAACCATCCGCAACAGCGCGATCTTTCAGCGCCTGAGCAGACCAGCGCAGAAAGCCTACGAAACGTTACTGCGCGTGGCCGCCGCCAACTACGAAAAAACCTGGCAAGCATTCGAATTCAAGCTGCTTCCCGCCATCAGCAGCCGTCATGCCCCGCGCTGGAAAACCATTGCCTACGCAACCATCTCGGTATCCATACATAGCCAGATCAACGAAACCCGCCCGTTTTTGCTGATTGACAGCGAATATCAGCAGAAGCAAGCCGCCTGGATGCGCAAGGTCACGCAACTAACCCGCCGAATAGACGCCCAGACCCGCGTGGTAACAACCGGCAGAACCCACGACCGCATGGCAGCGACAAGAGACGTCCACCAACTCAAACGCCAGCTCGACGCCCTCATGCTGGAGATGCCAAACAAGGTTCTGGCCAGCGGCGAACTCAATACCCAGACCCTGCGTACTCATACCGAGCACCGCACCTACTCCATACAGACCCTGGTCCGTGCGGAGCTGGCGCAACAGCTGGAACTGAAAGCGCGAGACTATGGCGCCTACCTCAAGCGGGTAAACGAATGGACAAAACGCAACGCCGCCCAAGGTCTCGCCGCCCTGGTCACCGTCCTCAACATCTGGAACTTCCACGAGGCCATGACCGCAGCCGGCACCAGCGGCGAATGGAACCGACAAGACCAGTTGGCAGTGAGCACGGCAGCCAGCAGCATGCTGGCGAGCTTGGCCACCATGGCGTTGATACCGGCGTGGTCGAGAATCAATGGCCTGGTGGGAAACGCACAAACGGTCTCAGGAAAAGCGCAAGTCATCCGCCTGACCAAGGCAGCGACAAAAACGTGGACAAGCGGCTTGCAGTACAAAGCGTTGTTCAAGAGCTTTGCTATACGAGCAATTGCTGTGTCTGCGCTTTCTGTTATTGCCGCGGCAGCCGAATATTTTCAGGTGCAAGAAGAAATAGGTGGTGCAGAATCTGAAGATCGGAAAAATGCATTGCGGGCCAAGCTATTCATCACGGCCGTCATTGGAGCGGTTGCAGCTTTTCAATTAATGACCTCCGCTGCTACCTGGCTAGGAGTGATGTCTGCCAGCCTTACTATTGCCCCGTGGATGGTTATCGCATTAGCGATGCTGGGCATGGCTCATCTAATCATTTCGCTAATTTCAGACTCATTGAAGCTGGAGGGCTTCAAGCTATGGCTTTACCGCAGCAGTTGGGGCAAAGCGAGCAATCCTTACTGGCCGGACACCGAGAAGGGAAATGCAGACGAGCTAAGAGCCTTGCACGAGGTATTGCTGCGCCCCACCGTTATTGCCAAAACACTGGAAGACGGTGTTTGGCTAAAGCTGATTTTCCCTCCTAGCATCGCCGGACACACGGCAAGCATCCACCCGACGATGGTTACAGAAGGAAACTGGTTTCGCTCCGACAGAGAAGCCAGCTACCGCGCGGGCATGTACTCGGGCTATATGTCAGAGGGCCGCTGGATCGAACTTAACGAGCTTGGAGAATGGGCTTCCCTTGGGGCCCGCAATCAGCCAAACAAAGTTTGGCCTATCTACCAGGCGACTGACTGGCGTATCTGGCTCGTCCACATACCACGTTCCCGTGGCATGGACCGACTCGATATCAGCATCAAGTATCCACCTGCTGTACTGCAACGCCCCGACAATCTCGGCTACCGATTCAGCATCAACCTGGCCGGAATACAGGAGGGCACGTTGCATGAGAATCCTTACGTAAAAAATCGGCAAGTCGAACCGGCTAGTGTTGCCACATCTCCATCTGGGCCAGTGAAAGCACATTCAAATTCCGGTTTCAATCTGGGAGTCATTTAATGAGACGGACCTCATGGCGCAAAACAGCAGAGCTTTCAAAAAAGATGGAGTGGAAGCACTCCGAAGAAGGCGTTCTATTGACATGGACAGTCAAGGCTATTGACAAGAAGATACTGGCATTCGACGGGATAGGAATTATCTGCATCATAGGAGCGTCGCTTTGCATCGCGTTGTATAGCTATTTTTTTAACGATGCTTTTGAAGTCGATATATTCTGCGCGACTGCCGCATTCATGGGCTTTTTTTTCTACAAACACTCCATGCAAAAAACAGTCTTCGTCTATCGCGCAACCTCCAACCACCTTGAGGTGTGCCGCTGGCAAGACATTCCTGACATGGTGTTTATCTTTATACGCGTCATCCCTTTCGTGATGATCGGGATTGTCCTGATGCTATTGATCAGCAACCCGGCGCTATCCATTGCCGCATTGGCCGGCCCAGCTTTGGTGGGGATCGGACTGGCCTCGGTGGGTGGCGACTCGAGCTACCAAACCTACTGGCAGGACTTTCAGCAGGATGACTATCTGTGGAGCGAGGTGCTGGAGGCGATGCTGGACGCCGAGCAAGGCCTCATCGTGCTAACACTGGCCTACGAACTGCCTGCGGAGTTGGCCGCCCAAATAGAAAATCCGGAGCAGTTCACCAGCCAGGATGTCCGACTGTACTTCCGCAAAGACCAGCAGGCCGAAGTGATTGCCATGGTCAGGAGCCGGATACCGCACATCGAACTTACGCCGGGCAGGCAGATATACGAATTTTGATGAGCGCAACCATTAACAGACTCACCAGCAAGGCAGAACCCGTCAATCACCCGGAATGCTGGCAGGCAGTGAATGATATTGCCCCTTGAAATACAGCAGCGGCTCGACAGAAATAGCCTCTTCCAGGCTTAACGCCTTTACCTTGCCAATCACGATCAGATGATCACCCGCGATGTGTTCAGCATGGATTTCGCAATCCAGCCAGTGCAGGCTGCCGTCGATGACAGGATTTCCCAAAGGTGAGTTCTGCCACTCAACGCCGAGCCACTTGTTCGCGCCCTGCCGAGCAAACCGGTTGGATATGCTGACCTGATCGCCGGACAGGATATTGACCGCGAACCGACCCGCGCGGCGAATCTTGGGGTAGCTGTACGAGTCGGACTTGACGCTGAAAGAGACCAGCGGCGGGCTCATCGATACGCTGTAGAACGACTGACAGGTAAAACCAATCGGCTCGCCATCGACGTTTGAGGTGATGACGGTGATACCTGAAGCATAGTGCCCAAGAGCTTCGCGAAAGCGCAGGGGGTCTATGGTGGAGCTGGGAACAGACATGGCAGATCCTGAAATCAAAAATCCAGATAGAGCGTGACTGGAGAGGCTGACAGCAATATGTCAGGCGGCGAACCTGAGCCGGGGTCTTTCCAACCCCAGCCCATTACCGGCAGCGTGATTGATCTACACGTTCAATCATCACCGCACGCACGCCACTACATCCTCCAATTGCTAGGCAAGGAGCTCCTGGCGAACAATTTCCGCGCCGGCGCTCAAGGCGCTCAGCTTCCCTCTGGCCAGCTCTCGAGACAAAGGCGCCATGCCGCAGTTGGTGCACGGATAAAGCTTGTCTGCATCAACAAACTGCAGCGCCTTGCGCAGGGTGCTGGCAACCTCCTCCGGTGTTTCTACCGTATTGCTTGCCACATCAATGGCGCCCAACATCACCTTCTTTCCGCGGATCAGTTCAATCAGGTCCATCGGAACATGCGAGTTTTGGCACTCCAGCGAAATCATATCAATCCTGGATTTTTGCAGTTTGGGGAACGCTTCTTCGTATTGGCGCCATTCCGAGCCCAGCGTTTTTTTCCAGTCGGTATTAGCCTTGATGCCGTAGCCATAGCAAATGTGAACCGCCGTTTCACATTTCAGACCTTCTATGGCTCGCTCCAATGTGGCAACCCCCCAGTCATTCAGTTCATCAAAGAACACGTTAAAAGCAGGCTCATCAAACTGAATAATGTCGACACCTGCGGCCTCGAGTTCTTTGGCTTCCTGATTGAGAATCTTGGCGAATTCCCAAGCCAGCTTTTCGCGGCTTTTATAGTGCGCATCGTAAAGCGTATCAATCATGGTCATGGGCCCTGGCAGTGCCCATTTGACAGGTTGATCCGTCAGTTGCCGTAAATAGATTGCGTCCTCAACAAACACAGGCTTCCGGCGAGCAACCGAGCCAGTGACAGTCGGCACACTGGCATCGTACCGATCACGAATCCGGACAGTTTCCCGCTTCGCGAAATCGACTCCATCGAGATGCTCAATAAAGGTGGTTACGAAGTGCTGACGAGTTTGTTCACCATCACTCACAATATCGATGCCGGCGCATTGCTGCTCATGCAGTGACAGACGCAATGCATCGCGCTTGCCATCGCGCAGCGCTTCACCCTCAAGCTTCCAGGGTGACCACAGCTTCTCCGGTTCCGCAAGCCAGGATGGTTTGGGCAGGCTGCCCGCAGTTGACGTAGGTAATAGTTTATTCATGGTAAATCGTGCCGTGAATCCTGGTTATTTAAAGAGAGCAACTGGCAGACCACTGCTCAAGCAGATCCCGATAAGGCTTGATAAAACGCTCTTCAGCAAACTTCCCCTGCGCAACAGCAAGCTCGCTGCGTTCCTTTCGGTCATAGACAATGCGGGTCAGTGAGTGATCCGGATTTTGCAAGTTGGGTTGATAGCACTTCCCGGCAGCAGCGTTCGCGTTATATATCTCGGGCCGATAGATCTTCTGGAAGGTTTCCATGGTGCTGATGGTGCTGATCAGCTCCAGATCGGTGTAATCGTTAAGCAGGTCTCCGAAGAAGTAGAACGCCAGCGGTGCAACGCTGTTTGGCGGCATAAAATAGCGGACAGCCAGCCCCATCTTCTTAAAATACTGCTCAGTTAACGAAGACTCATTTGGTTCATATTCAAAGCCCAGAACAGGGTGCTGGTTTCCCGTCCGATGGTAGATCTTGTTATCCGAAACACTCAGGCAGATCACGGGCAACTTCTTGAAGTGCTGTTTATACGCACCTGAATCAACAAAATACTTGAATAACTTGCCGTGCAGATCGCCAAAATTGGCGGGCACGCTGAAGCCGGACTGCCCCTTGTTGTGATCCGGCAACACTACGCTAAAGTCGTAATCGCGCAGGTACGATGAAAAGTTGTTGCCAACGATCCCTTCAATGTATCTGTCAGTCTTTTTATCAAGGATATTGGTTTTCAATATCTCGATAGCAGGAAAGCTGTCAGCAGCCCCTGTTGCCTCGAGCGTCATTTCAACAGAAATAATTTCCAGCTCGATTGCGTACCGTTCGCCCTTGGGATTATCCCAATGTGCCAGCGCGTTGAAGCGGTTATTAATCATCCTCAAGGCGTTGCTCAGATTCTCCTGGCGATTTTCACCACGCGCCAGGTTGGCGAAATTGGTTGTTATCCGCGTGCTGTCGGAGGGGTGGTAATGCTCATCAAAGGGAATGCTTTTGATGGCAAACTCAAACTCGGTATTCATGGCAGTCGGTATCCTGACGTCTGGAAACCCCTGAGTGCAGCAACAGCCCATCAGGGGTTCTAAATTTCCTTTTCCGGTGCATACACCAGGGAACAGATGGCAGTTTAAGTCAGCCTTAAATTGAGAAAAACTGAACGTATTTCACCGATGCATTAGTTAAACTCATAATGACAAAAATACCCTGACAGGATCCCCGCCAGAGCCGGGGGGGTCTGCCTGGCGCCGCGATGTCTGAGCGGATATGCGCCCCGCACCGGAAGCAAGCAATCGCGCAGGGTGAACGAATCAGGGGCAACACTGCCGGCAGGGCAATACGATAGCGATGCCGTCGGTAGATCGACGGCAAGGCTCTGAAGCGTCGCAAACCGGCTGCAGCCTCAATCTATGACGGCAGGCAGGGCTTCTCGCAGGCGGCGCGACTGAGGAAATCAGGCCTAACGCAACACTCGAATATGGCAGGTAACTTCTTCACGGTCGGTATAGAGCTGCTTGCAGGCAACTTCTGCCCTGATGCCGGCCGCCTCGAGCGCGTCCTGAATATGCGCCAGGCACTGGACCACCTCCGGATAGCGCTGCTTCATTGGCAGTTTGAAGTTGATGATCAGTTCGCGGCAAAGTTTCTGGGTAATCCATTTGGCGGCCAGGGCGCTGCTGCGGGCGGGCTTGTCGACGATGTCGCAGACCATCCAGTCAACAGTGCGTTTGGGCTTGTACATGTAGCCGTCGGCCTGCACGTGCTCGACCTGTCCGCTGTCCATCAGGCGGCGATCCATTGGGCCGTTGTCGACGGCAATCACCTTCATCAGCCGGTTTACCAGCTGCCAGGTCCAGCCGCCGGGGGCGGCGCCAAGGTCGACCGCTGTCATGCCTGCCTTCAGGCGCACGTCCCAGTCATCACGCGGGATAAAGTGGTGCCACGCCTCTTCCAGTTTCAGCGTCGAGCGGCTCGGCGCTTCTTTCGGTACGCGCAAACGGGGAATCCCCATCGGCCAGGGCGCGCCATTGTCAGCCCAGGACCAGCCAACAAACACCTTCTGGCCACTCTCGAAGCACAGGTGCAGGCGCGGCAGCTCAGTCTTGTTCGGGCGCACAAACCGGGTTTTGGTCAGCGCGCGTTCGAGCGGCCCCTTGAGCTTTTTGGTAAGCGCCGCGAGCGCCTTGCCATCATTGGTATCGGCGGTTTCCAGCCAGATCAGCGAGGCAATCGGGCCCTGGGCACAGGCGGTAATAATGGGGCTGACGCGATCTTCCGGATCGAGATCGACCCAGTTGCCCAGCGCCCACTGACGAACGAAGATCAGTTGCTGGAAATCAATGGCCCGCATCAGCTGCTCGGCATCGCCCGTCTCCGGACAGACAAAACGCACCAGCGCGCTGCCGTCACGGGTCACGGGGTAGCCGGCAATGCCCTGCTCGTTAGCCAGTTCCTGCATTTCCGCAGCGGCTTCGCCCTCGAAGCCTGGACGGCAATGTAGTAACAGTTCCTGCATGATTCGCTCCCGAAAGGTAATGGGGCGCTACTCTACAGGCAGACCGGCACAGGTTGAAGCGTCAGGCAGCAATAGACGACGGGTTGCCGATTTCCACTGCCCAATACGCAAGCTCACCTTCATCGCTGGCCGCCAGCCAAAGCCGATCACCCAGACGCTGATGCACACTCCGTAGCTGCGCCGCCAGCGCTGCCGACTGTTCGGGTTGAGGCAGCACCAGTGACAGCGCCTTATAGGCAGGAAGCCGATCCAGCGCAGCAACCAGTTCACGCTCCGCATCGTGCAACTCGATCTGCAGCGCATCAACCGGGAGGTTGCAGGCCAACCCCAGGTTGTCGACCAGCGGGCCTCCACTCACTGCCAGCAGCCGTCTCAGTGCCGTACGCTGCAACCGGTTATAGCTGCGCTCGCAGGCCGCAATCCATACCGGGGAAAGCGGCTGCGTCAGTTGCGGCTCATTCAACTCGACCCACTCTACCCCGTGTTTGCCGAGGGCAAGCAGCAGATCGTCATAGGCGTCCAGCAAGCCATCCAGTTGCTCAAGCCCCGCCTCGCTCCCATCACTGAGTGACCACAGCAACGACAACGGCCCCGGAATGATCGGCTTGACGCTGAATCCGCAGGCACGCGCACTGGCAACCCGCTCCAGTAGCGAGTCAAACGGAGGAATACCCGCTGCTGCGATGCTGACCCATGCCATACCTGCGTCAGCCTGCTGGTGCCAGCGCGCTGACTCCTGCGCAAGTGATACCGCGGGGCCGGTTTGGTGCAGCAGCATGGGAGTTCTCCTGATCGCTCAACAAAGTGGCGATACTCGCCCGCGGCGAGCACTGAATCAAACTCATCTTGCTCATGCTATAGTTCGATTTTTCTCATGTAGACCCGCTGCCATGCTTGAACTCCGCCACCTGCGCACCCTGACTACCCTGCGCGAGGCAGAAAGCCTTGTTGAAGCCGCCGAGCGTCTGCATCTGACCCAGTCGGCCCTGTCGCATCAGATCAAGGATCTGGAAGAACGGCTCGGCATGAGCCTGTTTGTGCGCAAGAGCAAGCCAGTGCGCTTTACCAGCGCAGGTCTGCGGCTGCTGCGTCTGGCCGACACCCTGCTGCCCCAGGTGCGCCAGGCCGAGCGCGATATTCAGCGACTTGCGGGCGGCCAGGCCGGGCGCCTGCATATGGCCATCGAGTGTCACAGCTGCTTCCAATGGCTGATGCCGACTATCGATCAGTTCCGCAACGCCTGGCCCGAGGTCGAGGTCGACTTTGCCTCGGGGTTCTTCTTCGCTCCGCTGCCGGCGTTGGCCCGTGGCGACCTGGATCTGGTTGTCACCTCAGACCCGCTCGATATCCCCGGCATCAGCTATGTCCCCCTGTTTACCTACGAGGCCCTGCTGGCGGTCAGCAACCAGCATCCGCTGAGTACCCGTCACCACATCAGACCCGATGATCTGGCCGGTGAGACGTTAATCACCTATCCGGTTGAGCGCGAGCGCCTCGACATTTTCAAGCAGTTTCTTGAACCCGCCGGAGTCGAGCCGGCAGGTGTGCGTACTGCCGAAATGACAGTCATGATGATGCAGCTGGTGGCCTCCGGCCGCGGTGTGTGCTGCCTGCCCAACTGGGCGCTGGCCGAATATCTGCACAAGGGCTACGTCAGCGCCTGCCGGCTTGGACCGGACGGCCTATTCGGAACCCTTTACGCTGCGGTGCGTGAAGACATGATGACAATGCCCTACCTGCAGGACTTTCTGCTCACCGCCAAGGACACCTCCTTTGCGACGCTTGAAGGGGTCAGCGCGCGGGGCAACGACTGAGCCCATTCGGGTGACGTGGCACTGCGCCGCCGCGCCACTACTTATCCGTATTTTCCCAGGCAAACCAGTCAGTTATCGACGAAACCTCAGACTCTGCTTATCTCAATATCGATACAAACCGCCCGGATAACCCATCCGGGCGACTTTACCTCACACCCAAGCCCCCTACCGTGAGCCTTCTGCGCACCTTGCACAGCCATTCCAACAACAAGACAAAAGGACTCACAGGATGAATGCACAGATGTTCAAACTGGCCACACTCGCGCTCGGCTTGTCGCTTTCCAGCATCGCGCTGGCCACCAACCCCGGTGGTGGTGGCGGCACCGGCAACCCGGCTACCGGGACCGGTTTCCCCGGCGTTGGCAGCTTCAGCGCCGATGGCCCATTCGCGACAACCAGCGGCAGCGCGGGCAGCAGCTGCACAGTGTTTCGCCCGTCCACCCTCGGCGAGAACAACCGCAAACACCCGATCATCGTCTGGGGCAACGGCACCACTGCCTCGCCCAGCACCTACGCAGCCCTGCTTGAGCACTGGGCGTCGCACGGTTTCGTCGTGATCGCAGCCAATACCTCCAACGCCGGCACCGGCCAGGAAATGCTGGGTTGCATCGACTACCTGACCACCCAGAACAACCGCAGCACCGGCACCTATGCGAACAAGCTGGACCTCAACCGCATTGGCGCGGCCGGGCACTCCCAAGGCGGTGGCGGCACCATCATGGCGGGGCAGGACTACCGCATCAAAGTCACTGCGCCGTTCCAGCCGTACACTATTGGTCTGGGCCACAACAGCAGCTCGCAATCCAACCAGAATGGTCCCATGTTCCTGATGACCGGCAGCGCCGACACCATCGCCAGCCCGACCTTGAACGCCTTGCCAGTCTACAACCGCGCTAACGTGCCGGTATTCTGGGGTGAACTGTCCAGAGCCAGCCATTTCGAGCCGGTCGGCAATGCGGGCGACTACCGTGGCCCCTCAACCGCCTGGTTCCGCTACCATCTGATGGACGACGCCAGCGCCGAAGACACGTTCTACGGCAGCAATTGTGACCTGTGCAGCGACCGCGACTGGGATGTACGTCGCAAGGGCATCAACTGATGCCCGCGCCTTCCCGACCGCCAGGATGCTGTCGGGATGGCGACACTTGAGTGCCCGTCGGTGGTGTATCCTCTGCCCAGCCTAAAACACAGAGGAATCCCGATGACCGACTCCCCACTCAAAGTCGCCCTGGTTACCGGTGCCGGCACAGGCATTGGCCGAGCTACCAGTATTGCCCTGCTCAAGGCTGGCTATCACGTGGCCCTTACTGGTCGCAACGCCGACAAGCTGCAGCGCAGTCTCGAAGGGCTCGACGAGCTTGCCAATAATGCTCTGGTGATCCCCTCCGATGTGCGCGACCCGTCATCCGTGAATGCGCTGTTCGACCAGGTACAGGCAACCTGGGGGCGGCTGGACGTTCTGTTCAACAATGCCGGTACCGGCGCGCCGCCGTTACCGCTGGAAGAGCTGCCGTTCGACGCCTGGAAGGCCACTATCGACACCAACCTGACAGGCGCCTTCCTCTGTACCCAGCAAGCCTTTCGGCTGATGAAAGCCCAGACGCCGATGGGCGGACGCATCATCAACAACGGCTCGATTTCAGCCACGGCTCCGCGCCCGAACTCAGCCCCCTACACCGCGTCCAAGCACGGCATGACCGGCCTGACCAAGTCCACCTCGCTGGATGGTCGCAAATACAATATTGCCTGCGGGCAGATCGATATCGGCAACGCCGCTACCGAGATGGCTGCACCCATGCAACGCGGCATACCGCAGGCCAATGGCGAGATCATGGCCGAGCCGGTGATGGACGTGGAGCATGTCGCCCAGGCGGTTGTTCAGATGGCCGAACTGCCACTGGAAACCAACGTCCAGTTCATGACCATCATGGCAACCAGGATGCCGTTCATCGGCCGCGGCTGATACACAGTCGAGACGTCTGATCCGGCCGCTTGCGGATCAGACGAAACGGTTCGTTGGCGAGCCGATGACGCGTGGTTACAAATTCACTCGTATTACTACTGGTGATTCACACACGGGACACTTTCATTCTTGGTATCAGCATTGCTACCATGCAAGCCAAATACGAAGAAGAAACCTAAAACGCCAGGAAAGCACCGAATGACCAGTCAGCAGACTCCCCTCTCCCTTGCCCTCTCAAAACGCAAATCCGACGAACGCGCGACGCCGATATCGGCCTTTCGCATGGCACGCAGCTGGTGGCTGGAAGGCCGCCGTCTGAACCTGTCGCAACTCGCGGAAGAGCTGGGTATCGGACGAGCCACACTGATGCGCTGGGTCGGCAACAAGGATTTGTTGATGGGCGAAATTCTGTGGTCGCTGTACAAGCGTATCTACGATGAAGCCATCGCCCGTGCCGAACAGACTCCAAACCTCACGGGCATCGACTACCTCACGCAGATATACGAAGACATCAATGTTGCATTGATCAACGCACGCCCCATGTACGATTTTCTGCAAGCCGAGCCGCAATGGGGCCTGCAATTGCTCACTGCCCGCGCCTCAGGCCTGCAGGAGCGCCTGATCAGCACCTGGCAGCAAATGTTCGAAAAGGCGATTGCGGCTGGTGAAATCAAGCCAGAGATGGATGCCCAGAGCCTTGCTCTGTACATCGTGCGTATCGGCGAAAGCGCCATTTATTGCGACCTGATCTGCGGCCGTAAACCCGAGCCAGGCCCGGCTACCACGGCGTTCCGCCTGCTGGTCAACGGTCATCAGCGCTAAGACGCGATTTGTCTGGTGGGGAGTCTCCGCGCGTCGGTAAATGAGCTCACGGAGAACGCTGCGCGGTTCTCCATGCTACCGCCCCCGCAGCCCGCAACCTCCGTAGGGCGGAGAACGCCGCAGGCTTCTCCGCGCGTCGGCACATGAACCCACGGAGAACGCTGCGCGGTTCTCCATGCTACGACGCCTGGCGCAGCGGCCAGTCGATAATGAAGGCAGCTCCGCCCAGCTCCTTGGACGATTCGACCCGTGCGTAGCCGCGGTGCCAGTAGGCAATGCGGCGAACAATGGATAACCCCAGGCCATAACCACCGCTGGCACGGGTACGGCTGTCGTCCAGCCGAAGGAAGGGAGTAAAGATGCGCTCGCGGTAGGCCTCCGGAATCCCGGGGCCGTCATCTTCCACAGTCAGCCTGCAGCGGCCGTTGGCAACGCGTGTAGTCACCTTGACCCGCGAGGCCGCATGACGCAGGGCATTGCTGACCAGGTTGGTCAGTGCCCGATGCAGGTAACGCTCCTCGGCGTCCACCACATGGGCCCGGCCATGGGACAGATCTTCATGCTCCAGCTGCACGCTGGCAGCCAACGGCAACAACTCGGTCACAACCTGCTCCACCGTCGCCAGCACATCCACCGGCTGCAGCACCAGAGCCGGCGCGCCCTGTTCAAGACGGGCGTAGGTCAGAATCTCGTCGACCAGTTTGTCCAGTTCGGTCAAATCACCGTCCATGCTGTCGAGATAGCGTTTCAGATCAGCTTCACTGCTGGCTGTTTCCACCATCTCCAGACCGAAGCGCAAGCGCGCTACCGGCGTGCGCAGCTCGTGCGAGACGGCTCGAATCATCTCCTGTTGAATACGCATCATGCGTTGCAGGTGGCCGGCCATATCATTGAACGCCCGTGCCAGACTGCCAACCGAGTCGCTGCCGATAGCCTCCGCCCGGGCATCCAGATTACCGCGCGCCAGATGCGTCGCCGCCGACTCCAGATTCATCAGCCGCTGCTCCAACTGACGCACCAGCAGATAAATCAGCAGACCACTGAGCGACAGCGCCAGCAAGCCGGTCATCAGCAGCATCTCAGGCGGATACTCCTGCATCTGATAGATCGGTCCGAGGCTGACTACCCAGTTGGTATCCGGGATTTTCATGTACATCATCACCGCGTTGCCGTCCGGCCCCAGGCTCAGCACGGTATCGAACTCATCCAGACGCCGGCGTTGGTCGACATCCAGATCGGTTTCGTTAAGGCGGGTGAGATTAAGCGGAAAGCCGAAACCCTTGTCTCGCCGCAGTCGCTGCAGCCAGGTTGGCATGTCACTTTCAGGGTGCCGCACCAGCTCGTCGGCAATCAGAAACAGGGTAGCGCGACCCAGTTGCTCGGAGATCTTCTCGATATCGGCGGTCAGCACCTGCTGCTGGCTGAGGTCCACCAGACTGTATACCCGGACCTCGGATGGCGCGCTGCTGAGCACCAGCACACGCCCCTGAATCAGCCGCGACCAACTGCTCGACTCCAGCCCCAGGTCGTCCAGCTGGCGCAACTCCAGGGGCACACCGATCAGCCGCATCCACACGGCCAGCGCTTTCTGCCGCTCGGCTTCGTCCATCGGCTCCAGGTTATCTGCCATGAGGCGGAAAGTGCCTGTCGCCATGCGCTCGCGGTAATCCTCTGCGCGCACATCGTTGATCATGCGGATGCTGACCAGCGCCAGCAGGGAGACGGCGACCAGTACCAGCAACATGCCGCCGTAGATGCGCAGAAAAATCGAGTTCACGGCTGATCCGGGCCGGGGCTGACGAACAGATAGCCTTTGCTGCGGACGGTCTTGATCAGTCGCGGAAGGTCCGGATCATCGCCGATCTTGGGGCGGATACGCGAAATACGCACATCGATGGAGCGGTCCTGACCGTCATACTCGATACCACGCAGAGCGATAAAGATCTCCTCACGGCTGAGAATCCGGCCAGCGTTACTGGCCAGCAACCAGAGCAGATCAAACTCGGCACCGGTCAGCTCGATCAACTCGCCGCGCAGCCACGCCTCACGACGGTCGTTATCAATGATCAGCTCACCAAACTCCAGACGCGTCGGCGCCTCGCTGGTTTCCGGCTCGCTGGTTCTGCGCAACAGCGCACGGATGCGCGCCAGCAGCACCTGCGGGCGGACCGGTTTGCTTACATAATCGTCGGCACCCAGCTCCAGGCCACGAATCTGGGCCTCGTCCTCGCTGCGTGCCGTCAGCATCAGGATCGGCCGCAGAAAACCTGCCGCACGGACCCGCTCGCAAATCGAGTGCCCGTCCTCGCCCGGCAGCATCAGGTCAAGCACGACCAGCGCCGGCTGGGTGTCGAGAATTCGCTGCACGGCAGCGCTGCCATCCGCCTCAACCGCAACCTGAAGCCCCTGAGCCTGCAAAAACTCGGCAATCAGACCCGCCAGCTTCTGGTCGTCCTCAACAATCAGGATGTAACCGCTGTCTGCCTCCACCCATGCCTCCCGCTCGCTGAACTACTCAAATCAGCCGGCGATTGTAGCACTCGCTTGCCTTCAGGCCACAGCCCCTGACCCAGAGCACTGGAAACAGCTTCTTCCAACGCTGACATCAACTTGAAAACAAGAAAAAGGTAAACACTAGATATAGTATTTTTTTCTTCAAGCCTGCAAACCCGCACCAGTTCTGATCTGCGCCAAGGTCAAGGCAATTATGCGATAAAATCGACAAACAATCGCCTTGCCACATCATCAAACACACACTATCTTGTGTCAAACGAATAGCAGACACCTAGATATTGATCAAATAGTCACCAGCTGTCACACGCTGTTATTGACTGTCTGCCGCTTGAACAGCACGCCCCGGGCTGGCCGAGCCAGCTTACGCAAACATCTACATATTGTGTTCACGACCAAACAAAGGAGCATGTCATGCAGGTCACCCCTTCCGCCGCTGGCACCACATCATCCGCCCTGCCGGCAGACAGCCAGCAGAATCCGGACCTGCAGCTCAGCGCGCCCGGCCAGCTGCGGGTGATCAAACGCAACGGCACACTGGTTCCCTACACCGACGACAAGATCCGCATTGCCATGACCAAAGCGTTTCTGGCGGTAGAAGGCAGCCAAGCCGCGGCTTCCTCGCGCATTCGCGAGACCGTCGACGAGCTGACCGATGTGATCAGCGCGATCTTCAAGCGCCGCCTGCCTTCCGGTGGCACCCTGCATATCGAAGAAATCCAGGATCAGGTCGAACTGGCGCTGATGCGCTCCGGCGAACAGAAGATCGCCCGCGCCTACGTGCTCTACCGCGAAGAACACGCCCGCCAGCGCCAGGCGCGCCAGAGCACCGGCGAGGCGCATCCGAGCATTCGCATCACCCTCCCTGACGGTAGCCGCGAACCGCTGGACCTGGGCCGCCTGCGCACCGTCATCGCCGAGGCGTGCGAGGGCCTGCCGGAAGTCGACGCCAAGCACATTGAACAGGAAACCCTGAAGAACCTGTACGACGGCGTGACCCAAATCGACGTCAACACCGCGCTGGTGATGACCTCCCGCACCCTGGTCGAGCGCGAGCCGAGCTACAGTCAGGTCACCGCCCGACTGCTGCTCGACAACCTGCGCGCCGAAGCGCTGAGCCACCTCGAGATCGCGCCCAGTGCCACGCACGGCGAGATGGCTGAGCTGTACGCCAAAACCCTGCCTGCTTACGTCAAGGCTGGTATCGAGTACGAATTGCTCGACGCCAAGCTGGCCGACTACGATCTGGAGCAACTGGGCGCAGCGCTGGATCACAACCGCGACCAGCTGTTCGGCTACCTCGGCCTGCAGACCCTGTACGATCGCTACTTCCTGCACCGCGACGGCACCCGCATCGAACTGCCGCAGATCTTCTTCATGCGCGTCGCCATGGGCCTGGCCATCGAGGAGCCGCAGAAGAACGAGCGCGCCATCGAGTTCTACAACCTGCTGTCCAGCTTCGACTACATGGCCTCCACGCCGACCCTGTTCAACGCCGGCACCCTGCGCCCGCAGCTGTCGTCCTGCTATCTCACCACCGTGCCGGACGAGCTGTCCGGCATCTACAAGGCGATCCACGACAACGCCATGCTGTCCAAATTTGCCGGCGGCCTGGGCAACGACTGGACGCCAGTCCGCGCCATGGGCGCCTACATCAAGGGCACCAACGGCAAGAGCCAGGGCGTCGTGCCCTTCCTCAAAGTGGTAAACGACACCGCCGTTGCGGTGAACCAGGGCGGCAAGCGCAAGGGCGCGGTCTGCGGCTATCTGGAAACCTGGCACCTGGATATCGAGGAGTTCCTCGAGCTGCGCAAGAACACCGGTGACGACCGTCGCCGCACCCACGACATGAACACCGCCAACTGGATTCCGGACCTGTTCATGAAGCGCGTGTTCGAAGACGGCCAGTGGACCCTGTTCTCACCCTCCGACGTGCCGGACCTGCACGACCTGACCGGCAAGGCCTTCGAAGAGCGTTACGAGTACTACGAAGCGCTGACCGAGTACGGCAAGCTGAAACTGCACAAGAAAGTGCGTGCCGCCGACCTGTGGCGCAAGATGCTCAGCATGCTGTTCGAAACCGGCCACCCGTGGCTGACCTTCAAGGACGCCTGCAACCTGCGCAGCCCGCAGCAGCACGCCGGTGTAGTCCACAGCTCCAACCTGTGCACCGAGATCACCCTGAACACCAGCGTGGACGAAATCGCTGTCTGTAACCTGGGCTCGGTCAACCTGGTCAACCACATTGTTGACGGCAAGCTCGACACCGCCAAGCTGGAGCGCACCGTGCGCACTGCGGTACGCATGCTTGATAACGTCATCGACATCAACTACTACTCGGTACCGCAGGCCCGCAACTCCAACCTCAAGCACCGCCCGGTTGGTCTGGGTCTGATGGGCTTCCAGGATGCGCTCTACCTGCAGCACATCGCCTACGGCTCCAACGAGGCCGTCGCCTTTGCCGACCAGTCGATGGAAGCCATCAGCTACTTCGCCATCCAGGCCTCCTGTGATCTGGCCGACGAGCGCGGCAGCTACTCCAGCTTCGAAGGCTCGCTGTGGTCGCAAGGCATCCTGCCCTACGACTCGCTGGACATCCTCGCGGAGCAGCGCGGCGCCAAGTACATGGAAGTGGACCGCAGCGTCACCCTCGACTGGGAGCCGGTGCGCGAGCGGGTCAAGAAAGGCATTCGCAACTCCAACATCATGGCCATCGCGCCGACCGCGACCATCGCCAACATCACCGGCGTATCGCAGTCGATCGAGCCGACGTACCAGAACCTGTACGTGAAATCGAACCTGTCCGGCGAGTTCACCGTGATCAACCCCTATCTGGTGCGCGACCTCAAGGCACGCGGCATGTGGGACGCGGTCATGGTCAACGACCTCAAGTACTACGACGGATCGGTACAGCAGATCGACCGCATCCCGGACGACCTCAAGGCGCTGTACGCCACCGCGTTTGAAGTCGAAACCAAGTGGATCGTCGAAGCCGCCAGCCGCCGTCAGAAATGGATCGACCAGGCCCAGTCGCTGAACCTGTACATCTCTGGCGCCAGCGGCAAGAAGCTGGACGTGACCTACCGCATGGCCTGGTTCCGTGGTCTGAAAACCACCTACTACCTGCGTGCCCTGGCCGCCACCAGTACCGAGAAATCGACCGTCAACACCGGCAAGCTGAACGCCGTCGCCAGCGGCGCAGAGCCGGCGCTGAGTGCAGCACCCGCTGGCCCGGCGCCGGTGCCGAAGGCGTGTTCCATTGATGACCCGGACTGCGAGGCCTGCCAATAAGGCAGGCCCAGCGGCAAGCCTCAAGCTGCAAGCTACAAGCAGTCCGAGTAAGCGCCACCGTCATTGGCCAAAAACCGCTCCGAGCAAAAGAGCAGTCCCGCTCGGAGCGTTTAAAACACAGCGTGATTTCCATCCCTCGCGTCATTCCCGCGAAGGCGGGAATCCAGAAAAAAACCAAGCGCCGCGCCGAGTCCAAGGCTCACACCACTCGCCGCCGCCACACCAAACAACTTGCCGCTTGCAGCTTAAAGCTTGCGGCTGTCGACCAAAGGGAGACACACCATGCTCAGTTGGGACGATTTCGACAGCGAAGACACCACCATCGCACCCGCCACCAAGGCAGCCGCCAAACCGAGCGCACCGCTTACCGACAGCCCGGTAATGGAAAACATTGCCGAGGGTTCGGTAGAAGACGCGCGCCAGATCAGCGCGGACGACTCCGACGCCATCGCCCGCGCCAAGGCCGCGCTGGATGAGCTGGACATTCAGGAAGGTCTGGACGATCTGGAAGGCTCCGCCGCCCGCGTGCAGGTTGGCGACAAGCAGATGATCAACGCCCGCGCCGACCTCAACCAACTAGTGCCCTTCAAGTACGAATGGGCCTGGCAGAAGTACCTCGACGGTTGTGCCAACCACTGGATGCCGCAAGAGGTCAACATGACCGCCGACATCGCCCTGTGGAAGAGCGCAGACGGCCTGACCGAAGACGAGCGCCGCATCGTCAAGCGCAACCTCGGTTTCTTCTCCACCGCCGACAGTCTGGTCGCCAACAACCTGGTGCTGGCCGTGTACCGCCTGATTACCAACCCCGAGTGCCGCCAGTACATCCTGCGTCAGGCCTTCGAAGAGGCGATCCATACCCACGCCTACCAGTACTGCATCGAGTCACTGGGCATGGATGAAGGCGAGATCTTCAACATGTACCACGAGATCCCGAGCGTCGCGAAGAAGGCCTCATGGGGCCTCAAGTACACCCGCTCGATCTCCGACCCGACCTTCACCACCGGCACCGTCGAGACCGACAAGGAACTGCTGCGCAACCTGATCGCCTACTACTGCGTTCTGGAAGGCATCTTCTTCTACTGCGGCTTCACCCAGATCCTGTCCATGGGCCGCCGCAACAAGATGACCGGCACCGCCGAGCAGTTCCAGTACATCCTGCGCGACGAATCCATGCACCTGAACTTCGGCATCGACGTGATCAACCAGATCAAGATCGAAAACCCGCACCTGTGGGACGATGCCATGAAGGACGAAGCAACCCAGATGATTCTCCAGGGCGCGCAGCTGGAAATCGAATACGCCCGCGACACCATGCCCCGCGGCGTGCTCGGCATGAACGCCGCGATGATGGAGGACTACCTCAAGTTCATCGCCAACCGCCGCCTGACCCAGATCGGCCTGAAGGAACAGTACCCCGGCACCACCAACCCCTTCCCGTGGATGAGCGAGATCATGGATCTGAAGAAAGAGAAGAACTTCTTCGAAACCCGCGTGATCGAGTATCAGACTGGTGGGGCTTTGAGCTGGGATTGATTCTCAGACCAAAAGGCCCGGTATCGACCGGGCCAACACTAGAATCATGCCCCCACTTTTTGTTCCGCTAGCCAAACGGACCATGGCCCTCCCGCTTCTAGCTGTAACTCTAGTAGGTCGTAAGTCTTTAACATGTCCAGCAAACCGGAATGGCCGTACTTTTGGGGCGAAAATGATGGATCAGTGCGTTTAAGGTAGGCACCGAGAGGCCCCAAACCAACCTTCCCGTCAGAGGAATCACTCGCGAGCAGCCCAACAGCCTCCACAACAAAGCGGGGGCGGTGTTTAGTCGCAGGCCTGTTCAGATCTTTACTGGCCTCCCTAATTACAGCCTGCTTTGGCGGTTTGGACTTGCAAGCTGATTCTTTCGAGACGCTGCTCTTTTCTGCAGAGTCCAGAGACGTATCCTCGTCAGTCTCTCCTCGGGTCCACTCAAAAAACACATCGCTTGCATTACGAAGCGCCTCGGGAGTTTTCCCTTCACCAACAATGCAAACACGTGCTCCTCGCTCTCGAAGCTTTCTGCACAAGTACGCGAAATCGGAATCACTGGTTACCAAACAAAAAGTTTCGGCACGATGATCGAACATCGCCTCGAGCGCGTCCAAAGCTAAAGCGATGTCCGCGGTATTCTTTCCAGCCGCATACTGAAACTGAAGATGAGGAGTAAACGCCAGCCGCACTAGGGCTTCCTGCCAGCGATTCGCAAGAGTTGCGTGATTTCCATAGCCGCGGCGCAGAACGACGCGTCCAAACTGAGCAGCCATACGCAAGGCGTAAGACAAGATTTCCGGGGCAACATTATCGCAGTCGACTAGGGCCTGTTAACACAACCTCAGTCCGTCAACGATCAGGGCAAAATTAACGAAGCCGATGAACATGACATCGAGCTTTTCAAAGCGGGAGAAAATTCTGCGAAATCCTTTCAAGCGCCGAAACAGACGCTCTACCTCATTTCGGCGCTTATAGATTTCTCGGTCATATTCCCAGGGATTGATGCGAGTCCTCAGCGGAGGAACCACTGGGATAAAGCCCAGGTCCAGCGCAAGCTGACGGGTTTCGTTGCCCTCGTAAGCGCGATCCATCAGCAGATGCAGCGGTCTTCCTTGCTCGCCCAGCTTGCGAAGCAGGTCGCGACCTGCCGGTGCGTCGTGTGCCTGCCCGGGTGACAGGGAGAACGCTATGGCTGTTCGATCATTCGCGGCAACCAGATGAATCTTGGTGTTCCAACCGCCTCGGGATTTTCCAATAGCTTGAGGGCCGTTTTTTTTCGAGCGCCAGTGCCATCGGGATGCACCTTGATGCTGGTGCTATCCAGGGACACCGCCTCGATCTTGATCCGGACAATTTGGGATTGCTGCAACTGGGCGAACACCCGATCCAACACACCCGACCTCGACCAGCGGCTCATGCGGGTGTAGATGGTGTGCCAATTGCCAAAGCGCTTCGGCAAGCCGCGCCACTTGCAGCCATGCTCAGCGACATAGAGGATCGCGTTCAACACGTTCAGGTTGGACAGACTTACGTTGCCCCGCTGTCGCGGGAAGCAATGCTCAATGATCGAGAATTGTTCGGGGGTAATTTCCATGCGCGAAGTATCACACATGGAGAGACTTGAAGCTAATTAGCGTTAACAGGCCCTAGTACAGCGACCGATACATCAGCGCCACCGGAAGGCGCTTGAACTGTATTTAGATGATTACCGTTAGCCATAACATCCTTGTGAACACTAAAACTTCAACCGCCGTTTTCTAACCACGGTTCCAGTCCGAACGATGACATGGATCATTCGGAACCCATTGACCTCAGCGTTTTAAAGCTAACGTTACGTAGGTTAAAAGTCGACTCTCACGACTCAAAAGTCCCGGAGTGCCGCGCACATTTTTGATTTACGGACACACACCACCAGCGCATTCCCCGACTTCCCATCCCAAGCAGCAAGCCGCTGGTAGTCATGCTCCAGCACCTGCAGCTCGAAATACGGTTCCAACACCTCGATCAGCTCACTGAAGGTCACCGCCACCATCGGGTGCTCGTCTTTCCACAACTGGGTGCCACTGCCATCGGTCCGCTCGATGCGCAGACGCAAGCGCTGCTGCTCGCCCTCGCCTGCGTAATACCAGCCCGAGCTGAAACGAAACGCCGCCCCATCCTGATGGGCCGTGTGGGACACGAAGGAACTGTTATCGATTTGGCTTTTATCGACTACGTTGAAGCAGAACACCCCGCCATCGGCCAGCGCAGCATGAACGCTGGCGATGCACGCGCGCAGCCGCTCGATGCTGCCGCTGTAGTGGATGGAGTAGAGAAAGCAGGTAATCAGGTCGAGCGGCTGCGTGATGCTGAAACCGCACATATCCTGCTGCGAAAACGTCGCCTCAGGGCAGCGCTGCTGCGCGAGGTCGAGCATCGGCTGATTGATGTCCAACCCGCTGCTCTGAAAGCCCGCATCGAGAAAGTGGCGCACATGCGGGCCGGTGCCGCAGGCCAGATCCAGATGGCGTTTGCCGCCATTGCCAAACAACTGATGAATACGCTGAACACACTGGCCTTGCGCGTGGTAGTCAATGTCCGCACACATCAGGTCGTAGTAACCGGAAAGATCGGTGTAAATGGCGTTATGGGACATGGCGACCTGAAGCGTCAGTTGCGGTGGCGCATGATATATCGAAGCGGAAGAAAAACATCTGAAAATCGACCAACGTCACTGCCGGGTGGAGCGTCATCAGGCCGCACAGATGTCTTGATGCAGCGCACTGCGTCACTGGTTACACTACGCTCCTGCCTTAATACCCGCTCAAACTGCAAGGACACCCACACCATGACCCAAGACTCGCGCTTTGCTGCAATGCCTGATGCCAACGGCTATTTCGGCCCCTACGGCGGCCAGTTGGTTCCGCCGGAGTTGAAGCAGGCGATGGACGATATCAACAAGGCATACGAAGAGATCCGTCAGCGCGACGACTTTCAGCAGGAGCTGGCCAGCCTGTTTGCCGATTACGTCGGCCGCCCCAGCCCGATCTTTCACGCCAAACGCCTGTCGGACAAGCTTGGTGGCGCGCAGATTCATCTCAAGCGTGAAGACCTGAACCATACCGGCGCGCACAAGATCAATCACTGCCTGGGTGAAGCACTGCTGGCCAAGTTCATGGGCAAGAAGAAGGTGATCGCCGAGACCGGCGCCGGTCAGCACGGCGTGGCACTGGCCACCGCCTGTGCGCTGGTGGGTATTCCCTGCGAGATTCACATGGGTCAGGTGGATATCGAAAAGGAACACCCCAACGTCACCAAGATGCGCATTCTGGGATGCAAGCTGGTGCCGGTTACCCGCGGCGCAGCGACGCTGAAAGAAGCGGTGGACAGCGCCTTTGAGGAGTACCTGAAGAACCCGACGGACTATATCTACGCCATTGGTTCAGTGGTTGGCCCACACCCGTTCCCGAAAATGGTGCGCGACTTCCAGTCGATCATCGGTAACGAGTCACGCGAGCAATTCGTCGCCAAGTACAACCGTCTGCCTGATCACGTTGCTGCCTGCGTTGGGGGCGGCTCCAACGCCATGGGCATGTTTACCGCCTTCCTGAACGACGAGGCCGTGCACCTGGTCGGCGTAGAGCCGGCGGGTGAAGGTCTGGACAAGGTCGGCCGCCACGCCGCCACCATGTCGGTCGGCAAGCCTGGTGAACTGCACGGCATGGCCTGCTACGTGCTGGAAGACGAACAGGGCAATCCGTCTGCCGTGCACTCGATTGCTTCCGGTCTGGACTATCCGGGCGTTGGCCCGCAGCACAGCTACCTGAAGGACATCGGTCGCGTCGACTACCAATCCGCTACCGATCAGGAATGTCTGGATGCCTTTATGACCCTGTCACGTACCGAAGGCATCATTCCGGCGCTGGAAAGCGCTCACGCAGTGGCCTGGGCCATGCGCGAAGCACCAAACCTGCCGAAAGACAGCCACATCCTGGTCAACCTGTCCGGACGCGGTGACAAGGATGCCGACTACGTCGCGCAGAAGCTGGGGCTGTAAGCGCTGCTCGGTGGACACGCCTGCGGCTTTGTCCACCCTACCTGCGGCCCAATCGTAGGGCGGACTAAGCGAAGCGTGTCCGCCAGCAGGCTCGCGATTCCATCCGTGCCGCATCATGCACTTTCGGTGGACACGCCTGCGGCTTTGTCCACCCTACCTGCGGCCCAACCGCAGGGCGGACTCAGCGCAGCGTGTCCGCCATCGGTCCCGCAGCCAAACGCAGCCCGATTTCAAAGCGTGCAGACCCCGCCCGGCACCGCCATGACCCAATCCCTCACCGCCTGAATGACTGGGTCATGCTTGCGGCTTTCCGGGTAGACCAGATAAAACGCCTTGCCCTTGATCTCCGGCCCGAAGGGCTGCACCAGCCGACCAGCGGCCAGTTCGTCCTCGATCAATTCACGGCTCATCAAGGCCACACCCTGTGCGCCGACTGCAGCCGACACCGCGTGGGTCTCATCCGAAAACACCAGTCCGGCACTCACATCCAGGCCCGGCACCCTCGCCAGTTTCTGCCAGCCCGCCCAATCCACCGGCCCGGAGCCAGCCGAGGAACTGCGAAAGTGGATCAGCGGATGCCTTGGCAGCTCACTGACATCGCGCAATCCCAAAAGTGGGCTGCAAGCCGGGATGAAGGTGTTGTCGAGCAACTTCTCGGCCACCAGCCCCGGCCAGCGGCCATCGCCATAACGGATGGCGATATCGGCCGTAATACCATCCAGCGCCACAGCCTCATGGGATGCGTGGATACGCAGATCAATATCGGGATGGGTTTCACGCAGCATGCAAACCCAGGACAGCAGCCAGCGCGAAGCGATCACCGGCGTTGTGCTCAAGGTAATCGCCTGGCGCTGCGGGGTACTGCGCAGGCGCGCAACTGCTGCACCGATATTGTTGAACGCGTCTTCCAGCACATCCTTGAGCTCGCGCCCCTGTGCAGTCAGCTCAAGCTTGCGCGGCCTGCGTACAAATAGCGAAATACCAAGAGACTCCTCCAGCGAGCGAATCTGATGGCTGATCGCCGTTGCAGTTACCGACAACTCCTCTGCCGCCTGCTTGGCACTCTCGTGCCGGGCAGCCGCCTCGAACGCGCGAAGGGCAGCCAAGGGCGGTAATTTGCGCTGCGTCATAGATGAATCCTTTTCATCCATATATAAAAATATTCATCGTTTGTCGCACTGAAAAGGCGAACTTAGGATGAGTCTGCTGCCATTTTCAGATGAATTCAACTTCAGGAGACTTACCATGCCGCACATTCTTCAGCTCGACGTCAGCGCCCGCCCCGGCCTTGCCGGCAAGGACCTACACGGCTCGCACAGCCGCAATCTCAGCCAGCGCTTTGTCAGCCAGTGGCTGGCCCAGCGACCGGACGACACGGTCACCTACCGCGACATCGGCCAGAATCCGCCCGCCTTTATCAGCCACGACTGGATCGCGGCCAGCTTCACGCCTGAGGCACAACGTGAACCCTGGATGCATGACACCCTGGCTGAAAGTAACCAGCTTGCCGATGAACTGATCGCCGCCGACATCCTGGTCATCGGCGTTCCGCTTTACAACTTCGGCATGCCCGCAGCGCTGAAGGCCTGGATCGACCAGATTGTGCGTCCGGGCAAAACAGTCGATATCGATACCGGCAATCCGGAAACCCCCTATACAGCGCTACTGGCAGACCGCCCGCGCCATGCGGTGATCCTCACTGCCCGCGGCGGTATCGGCTTCGGCCCCGGGGGTGAACTGGAAACGCTAAATCACCTCGAGCCAGCCCTGATTACCGCCCTCAACTTTATCGGTATCAATCAGGTGCATCAGATTGCGATTGAGGGCCAGGAGATCGGCGGTGAGGTGCTGGCCAACTCGGTGGCGCTTGCGGAGCGCCAGATTGATGCGCTGGTGCACAAGCTGCACCGCACGCTCGCTGAGGCTCCGCTCGCTGAACCCGCATGAGCAACAACGGGGTGGCGCACGCCAAGCGCTGCGGCCACCCCGCGTTGGCTAGATGCCGACCTGCCGCCGCTGTCCTTCCTCTGCCCGCGCCACCTGCATCGCAGCAATGCCACTACGACGATTGGCTTCAGCGGCCAGCGCCCGCTCTTCATCTGTTGCATAGTCCCGGTCCCAGGCCAGCACCTTGGGTGTCATCAGGTGATGCCAAAGCGGCGGAATCATGGCGACCACGATGGTTGTGAGATACCCGCCGATCATCATTGGCGCATCCGGGAATGGGCGCAGGTCCTGATAAGGCACTTCACCCTGCGCATGGTGATGCGAGTGACGGGTTAGGTTAAACATCGCCCACGAACTGATACGACGATTGGTATTCCAGGAGTGACGTGGCTGCACCGGTGTCTGAGGATTACGCACCATGCCGTAGTGCTCCATGTAGTTGACGATTTCCAGCAGCGCCTTGCCCCATAGCGCACAGGCAACGAAGAACAGCGCCGCCTGCCAGCCCCCCATGCTGTAGGCCACCGCAACCAGCCAGAGACTCATCAGGTGCCCGCGGATGACCGCGTTGTGGATGCTGAACACACCCTCCCCCTTACGCACCAACCGACGCTTCTCGATCTTCCAGGCACTCAGGTTGCCCTTGATGGTCGATGCCAACACGTGGAAGTACACGTTACGCCCACGCGGCGCAGTCGCCGGATCCTCGGTTGTGGAAACGTAACGGTGGTGGCCGTAAACATGCTCGATGGAAAATACCGTGTCGAAACTGAACGCCAGCAGCCAGCGGCCGATCAGCATCGATACCGGGTCCCAGGTTCGATGGGTAAGCTCGTGCCCAGCGATAGTGCCGATGGTCCCGATCATCAAACCGGTCAGCAGCCAAGCCGAAACATGGTGCCCGACCGCGGTCTCGGCACGCGCCGCCAGCAGGTCATAGCCGGTCACCCCGCCTGACCATGCACCAAAGCCCAGGACATCGGTGGTACTGACACTCCAGACCGCTGCGAAAACAATAAACGCCAGCAATGGCAGCGCCATCCACAGTTGCACAGTGAGAATGAACGGGTAGCTGAACTGCGGCGTGCTGGTGTCATCCCCGCTGACGAGGTCGCCGAGGATATAAACCACGAGAACGGCCAGCAGCCCAAGGGTGATCCAGCCACCACCAGCGAGTATGGCCGTTGCCGCCAACAGGCCGATCGCGTGAAAGAGAAAGAACTTCAGATAATGCAGTGCGTTCATAGGGAGCCTCTGTTTGTTTTTATTCAAGTGGGTCACGCACTTACCTGCACCGGCGCAGGCAAGGTGGTAAAGCGATCAAAATGGATGTTTTCGCGGGGTACCGCAGCATTGCGCAGCACCGCCAAGGCGCTGTCGATCATCCCGGGCGGGCCGCACAAGTAGGCATGGGTACCGTTGCCTGCATGCTCGGCAATCAGCTCTGTGACCAAGCCGCGCACGCCCAGCCAGCCGGTGTTCTGAGCGGCGTCGGAGAGCACGGGAATGAAGTTAAAAGAAGCGCGCCACTGCTCCGCCAGGTTGCTGATCTGCTCCAATGCGTACAGATCACCTTCGGTACGCGCCCCAAACAGCAGCGTCACCGGCCGCATTGCGCCGTCTGCCAGAGCCTGTTCCAACAGTGCGAGAATCGGCGCCAAACCACTACCGCCAGCCACCAGCAACAACGGCGCCGCTGACTGCCGGAGGTAAAAGTCACCCGCAGGGCCAGCGAGCGTTACGCGTTCCCCCAACAGAGAACATTTGTCCACCGTGGATGTGAGCAGTCCACCTGACACCTTTCGAATGAAAAAAATAACCCTGGCATCTGCCTGCGGCCGAGTTGCGAAGGAGAAACTGCGGGCATGCTGCGGCAACACATCAAGCGTGAGATCGGCGTACTGACCTGCCTTGTAGGGCAGACTCTCGTCCAACTGGATGACCAACCGTGTGATGTCGTGCGTAAGCTTTTCCTGCTCGACTATTCGGCCCCGCACCTCATGCCTGCTGTGCGCAGGAGCGAGGTCCACTGCCACATCCACCTCTCCCTTGGGCACACTCTGACAGGCGAGGATGTAACCCGCATCCAGCTCCTCATCGCTGAGGATGTAACCGGTCTCGGTGAGTTCCTTCACCCGTCCTGCCAGCAACTGACACTTGCAGCTGGCGCAACCGCCAACGCGACAGCTGTGCGGAAAGTCGATACCGTGGCGCAAGGCGGCGTGCAGCAATGTCTCGCCGGGCTGCACTTCAACCGATTGGCCATTGATTCGCGCCAGCACTGAGGTCTTCTTGCGAAATAACGAAAACATGCGTTCTCCTTTGGATCATTCGAATCGGGAGCAACGTCATGCTATGGGCACAAGAACAGGGCCGGAGAGAGCAACAATTGACAATCAGGGGGTCATTAATTGACATTATTTCATTAAAAAAACCAGAACGCCGACGCACATACAGATGACTGATTTCCTGCTGCCCGTGCAGTACCTTCGCCAAATCGCCGAGCAACTGCGCGTCATGGGGCACAGACCCGAGCAGTGGCTAGCGCACTGCGGCGTCTCTGTCGACGAACTTGATGATCCCGGCTTCCAGCCCGACATCGCCCTGCTCTGCCAACTGGTCGAACACGCTCGCAGTCTGGCCGCTGAACCGGGATTCGGCCTGCTGCTGGGTGAGCGGCTGGTCGTGAGTACGCATGGTGTGCTCGGCTTTGCCGCATTGCAGGCAGCCACTTTGCGGCAGGTGATTGATCTACTGGAACGCTACCTGCCGGTGCGCACTACGTTGGTAAGTGTCAGCCTGGAATACGACCCAGAAGGTCAGAACGAGTCCCTGCACTTTGTCCCGGCATACCCACTGGGCACTGTCGAAAACACCGTGATTGAAGCCATCATGTTGGCGGTAAAAAACATCTTCGACGCCATCAGCCTCAATAACAGCGGCGTCAGCCAGGTCTGCCTGCCCTTTGCGCAGCCGAGCTACAGTCGACTCGCCCACACCCTGTTCCGCACCCCGGTAGAGTATGAGCGGAGCAAGGCCGCTTTCTGCTTTGCTCCCGCTGCGCTCGATGCACCGCTGCGCATGGCCGACCCTGACGCCTTTCGCGAAGCAGAGCTGATCTGCCAGCGCGAACTGGCCAAGCTGGGCGAGCACAGCAGCATTGGCACTCGCGTTCGCCGCCTGTTGCTGGAGCGACAGAGCAACTTCCCCAGCCTCGCTACCGCTGCACGTTTGCTTTACATCACACCCCGGACCTTACACCGTCACCTGAATGCCGAAGGCACGAGTTTCAAGCAGATCCTCAAAGAGGTACGCCACGCCCTCGCGCTGGAGTACTTGAAGAACAATCGATTGTCTGTGGAAGAGATCGCCTGGGCGCTGGGCTACAGCGACGTGGCCAACTTCCGCCGCGCGTTCCATCAATGGGAAGGCGTAGCGCCCTCAACCTACAGAACCCGTCATGGCAGCTCGGCCAGCTAATGCCCGCACTGTGACATTTGTCCACTCAGCCCCCTTTTCGCACCCGGGGTTGGTGCTGTTAGACTCCGGAAATCGACGATTGAATATCGAGCAACGGATGCAGTGGATTCCAGCCAGCCAACGTAAACCCAAGGTGCCTCAGCGCAGCCTGTGGCTCGGCCTGTTGCTGTTGCTCAGTTCACCCGCGATGGCTGACCTGCAGTGCGAGAAAACCCTGCGCTGGAATGACGATCCGCCGCTGAGCATGGAGCTGCCAGACGGCCGTGTCGGTGGTATTTACGTCGAGTTGAACGAGGCCGCACTGGAGCGGCTCGGCTGCAAAACAAGATTACGCAAGCTGCCCTGGGCGCGGGCCTTGAAGGAGCTGGAACTTGGCCGCCTCGATATTTTGCCCGGTGCCTTCCGCCGCCCCGAGCGCGAAGCGTATGCACACTTTTCCGGCACCGTGCTGCCGCCCTCACGCAACATCCTGTTCGCTCGCACCGACACCATCGAACGCTGGCCAATAACGCGACTGCCTGAGCTGGCCAAGCTGCCCTTTCGCCTAGGTGCGCAAATCGACGTCCAATACGGCCCGGATTATCAGGTATTGATGAGCGACCCGCAGTACGCCGATGGCGTGTTTATGGCCAACAACCGCTCCAGTTTGTGGAACATGATCGACAAGGGCCGTATCGACGGCGCGATCGCCGATGAGCACACCGGCGCCTGGGAGATTCAGCAGCTGGGCTTAGGCGACGCTATCACCGCGACGGATGTGGTTGTTTCCGATGACGCGGCGGAAGTCGCCTTCAGCAAACGCTCCAACGATCTGAACTTCGTCAGAGCCTACGCTAGGGCGCTGCAGGAGCTGGTGAGCGACGGCAGCTATCAGCGGATAGTCCGGCGTTATCTGCAGCACTGATACGCCTGCGCACGCTGCTCCCTATTCCGCATTACGACCCGATCACTTTCTCCGCCAACCCGCGCCGACGCGCGGACGCGTCGGCTGCAGCAGCGGATTACGCCCCTCGACAGCCTCGGTGGGCGCAGCATCGGCAGCCGCCTTGGCCCGCGCGGCGTGGAGCTTCTTGTAGCTGTCGATCAGGCGCAGGTGGCGGTCCAGCCCTTCCAGCTTCATGCTGGTCGGCGTCAAGCCGTAGAAGCGCACGCTGTCGTCGACCGAGCCGATCACCGCGTCCATCCGCTCGTTGCCGAACATGCGCCGGAAGTTGGGCTCAAAATCGGCCAGTTCAAGCTCCTCGTCCAGCAGCACTTCCAACACCACGTTGACCGCCTGATAGAACAGACCGCGCTCGACGGTGTTGTCGTTGAACTGCAGAAAGGCTTCGACCTGCTCCTTGGCGTCCTCGAAGCGTTCCAGCGCCAGATAGATCAGCAGTTTGAGTTCCAGGATGGTCAGCTGACCCCAGGTGGTGTTGTCATCGAACTCGATGCCGATCAGCGTCTTGATGTCGGTGTAGTCATCCAGCTCGCTTTCTTCCAGCCGCTCGACCAGACCCTGCAACTGCTCATCGTCGAGGCTGTGCAGGTTGAGAATGTCAGCGCGGAAATCCAGCGCCTTGTTGGTGTTGTCCCAGATCAGATCCTCAACCGGGTAGATCTCTGAGTAGTCCGGCACCAGAATCCGGCAGGCGTTGGCACCCAGATCGGTGTAGGTCGCCATATAGGCTTCCTTGCCGATGTCCTTGAGGATGCCGAACAGCGTATCGGCTTCCTGCTGGTTGGAATCCGCCCCTTGGCCGGAGAAGTCCCACTCGACAAAATCGTAGTCGGGTTTGGCGCTGAAGAAGCGCCAGGACACCACACCGCTGGAGTCGATAAAGTGCTCAACAAAGTTGTTCGGCTCGGTCACCGCCTGAGACTCGAAGGTCGGCTGCGGCAGGTCGTTCAACCCTTCAAAGCTGCGCCCCTGCAGCAGCTCGGTGAGGCTGCGCTCCAGTGCCACTTCGAGGCTCGGGTGCGCGCCAAAGGAGGCAAACACACCGCCAGTGCGCGGGTTCATCAGCGTCACGCACATGACCGGAAAGCGGCCGCCGAGCGAAGCGTCCTTCACCAGGACCGGGAAGCCCTGCTCTTCCAGCCCCTTGATGCCGGCAACAATGCCCGGATACTTCGCCAGCACAGAATCCGGCACATCCGGCAGCGCCAGCTCACCTTCCAGAATCTCGCGCTTGACCGCCCGCTCGAAGATCTCCGACAAACACTGCACCTGCGCCTCGGCCAGGGTATTGCCCGCGCTCATGCCGTTGCTGAGGAAAAGGTTTTCGATCAGATTGGAGGGAAAGTACACCTCCTTGCCGTCAGACTGCCGCACGAACGGCAGCGCGCAGATGCCACGCTCGGCGTTGCCGGAGTTGGTGTCGATCAGGTGCGAGCCGCGCAGTTCGCCTTCCGGGTTGTAGATCGCCAGACAATGGGAATCGAGCAGCCCCGTGGGCAGCGCATCATTGCGTCCGACCTTGAACCAGCGCTCGTTCGGATAGTGGACGAACTCGGCATTGGCGATGTCTTCGCCCCAGAACTGGTCGTTATAGAAGAAGTTGCAGTTCAGCCGCTCGATGAACTCGCCCAGAGCCGAGGCCAGCGCCGCCTCCTTGGTCGCGCCCTTGCCGTTGGTAAAGCACAGCGGCGACTGGGCGTCACGAATATGCAGCGACCAGACGTTGGGCACGATGTTGCGCCATGAGGCGATCTCGATCTTCATGCCCAGCCCGACGAGAATGCCGGACATGTTGGCGATGGTCTGTTCCAGCGGCAGGTCCTTGCCAAGAATCCGCGTGCCCTCGCCAACGGTCTGCACCGGCATCAGCAAAGACTGGGCGTCGGCGTCCAGGTTTTCGACCTCTTCGATGACAAAGTCCGGGCCGGTCTGCACTACCTTCTTGACCGTGCAGCGTTCAATTGAACGCAGAATGCCAAGGCGATCCTTCTCGGAAATATCGGCCGGCAGCTCGACCTGAATCTTGAAGATCTGCTTGTAGCGGTCTTCCGGATCAACGATGTTGTTCTGCGACAGGCGAATGTTGTCCGTCGGGATATTGCGGGTGTTGCAGTAGAGTTTGACGAAATACGCCGCGCACAGCGCCGACGACGCCAGAAAGTAATCAAACGGCCCCGGCGCGGAGCCATCGCCCTTGTAGCGGATCGGCTGGTCAGCCACCACCGTGAAGTCATCGAATTTGGCTTCAAGTCGGAGGTTGTCGAGAAAGTTGACCTTGATTTCCATGCGGGCACCGGCGTTTGAGGGGCGAATTGAACAGCCGGCCATTATCCGGCTTTTACCGCGAATGTCATGTCGCACTCGACGACGCAGCGGACCACTGGTCGCGCGGCCGGCTCCCAGACAAGCTCGCAGCCGGTCGCCAGAAGGCAGACCGAAAAAAACATCGGCGCACGGTAGCGAGCCGAGGCACTCTGCCACTATATTGAGCGGCATGAACCCAGCACCCCTGATTCCTCACGACAAGCTACTGGATTTGCTGCTGGATGTCGTTTGCGTCGTAGACAAGGAAGGACGCTTTTTATCCGTTAGCGCAGCCAGCGAACGGGTTTTCGGCTATTCGCCCGAAGAACTGATAGGCCGCACCACATTTGAGCTGATACATCCCGATGACCGGGAAGCCACCCGCCAGCTTGCCCGACAGATTACCGCAGGGAAGCCCTCGGCTGACCACGAAAACCGCTACATTCACAAGCAGGGCCATATCGTCCACATCATGTGGTCGACCCAGTGGTTCGAGGCCGAGCAGGTGCGTGTTGGCGTTGCCCGCGACATCACCAGGCGAAAACAGGCCGAGGCCAGACAGGCCGCCGTCTATGCGGTTTCGGCCGCGGTGCACTCGGCAGAAACATTGCCAATGCTCTACCAGCGCATGTACGACCTGATTAACCAGCACTTGCCGACCAGGGCGCTTACTGTTGCACTCTATGACGCCGAGGCAGATCAGCTGAGCTTCCCCTACCACGCCGGTGAAACCCTGCCGCCCCCCGCGCAGGGGCCGCTTGCAGCCCACCCGTCTCTGGCCCCAATGATACGCCCACAGCACTATGACACTCCGGCGAGCGCTCCAGATGCGCCCGAGAACCCGCTCTGCGTGCCGTTGCTGAACGACACGGCCCCTATCGGCGCCCTTATCGTCCACCACCAGTCTGCAAATAACGACTTCGACGAACGTGATACATCCTTTCTGCAATTCGTTGCCAGCCAGCTGGCGACCGCGATCAGCCGACACCAGGCCCACACCCGGCTTTCCTTTCTGGCGCAGCACGATCAACTGACCAGGCTACCCAACCGAGCCCTGCTGATGGACCGACTGCAAACTGGCCTGCAGCGAGCGGAGCGCAACAATGGACGACTGGCCGTGCTGTATCTGGATCTGGACAGTTTCAAACAGATCAATGACACCTACGGCCATACCGTTGGCGACCATCTGCTGCAACAGGTAGCCCACAGATTGCGCCAGAGCGTGCGCGAATCCGACAGCTGCGGCCGACTGGGCGGCGACGAGTTTGCAGTAGTACTCGACGGCATCAGACAGCAACTGGATGCTGCAACCGTCGCGGAGAAAATCCTCGGCAATCTGAGCGCACCCTTCCTGATTGAAGGCCATACCCTGACCTGCACACCGAGCGTCGGTATCGCCGTCTATCCCGAACACGGCGACAGCGAACGTCGACTGATGCACCGCGCCGACAACGCCATGTACGCAGCCAAACGCAGCGGTGGCGCGGGTTACGCCTTTTTCAGTGGAAACGAGCCATCCTGAAGCATCAGATCGGCTCGCACTGATCACGGGCTGTGCAGCGACGGCATCCCGTTAATGGCGATATCCGCGCCAACAATGACCACCAGCGGAATCGCAGCCAGCACAACGGCGCCATCTGCCAGCACCGCCAGCGGCGTAGCGGCAGTACGCATGGCCACCACACCCGGCGATAACGCCTCGGTGACAGTAATCGAATAGGAGTCATTCAGCGCCTGGGTGTGTATCGCCTCCGGCGCATCAAAGCCCTCAGCTGAATACCGCTTGCCGCTTACCTCCCCTTCATACGAGACCGTTCTGCCCTCAAGCTGATAGCCGGCTTCCAGCGCGGCAGCGCGCTGCACCTCGTTGGCCTCCGGTTTCAGCCACAAACGATAGCGCCCGGAAATGCGATTGAAATTATTCACCTTGAAGCCGCCAAACGTGGCGCGCACCTGAGGATAAAACCCGGACTCAAAGGTGCGCTGCAGCTCCTCCGGCATGGGGAACACGTAGTGATGCTCAACACCCAGTACAACAAACCATTCGCCATCGGCCGACACCATGACCTGGTTGATCGGCTCCACATAGCGTTTGCCATCGCTCTCGTATAACGCACTGGTCACACACCCGCTCAGCATCAACACACAACCGAGCATCAGCATTCTGCCCACCACCAAACGGCCTCCTTGCCTGATCCAGCTGCGCAGCAACAGCGCCACGCGGAGGCTGAGATATACCTCGTCAGGGGGCGATGCAGGCAGGTTTGAACGGCAGGTTGCGTGCGGGTTCACAGATGCTGGCTCACATACCAGGCGGGGAAACAGGGATAGTCGACAAGCAGGTGCAAACAAGCCTGAGCACGCCTTAAAGCGGTGTATTTCTCGCCACCATAAAGACTTCATCGGCCGAATACAGATCGCGGATCGTCGCCACTACCTCAGCGCCCAGGGCATCTCGATAAAGCTGCTGTGCATGGTTGTCGGCACGGGTGTTGACGATGATGTGCTTCAACCTCGAGCCCTGCTGCGCTAGCTCGGACTTGACCAGCGGCAATGACTGATCAATCAGCGCACGCCCAACCCCCTGCCCGTGCAGCGCAGGCAACACCGCAACCTGATCCAGCTCCAGCACCGCCTGATCGCGAAAGCCACTCTTCTGGGCCCAGAGAATGTAACCCACCACGACGCCCTGATCTTCGGCCAGATAACAGAAAAACGCGGATAGGCGTTCAGCGTTGCGCCGAGCCATTCGAGTGAACCTTTTTGGCGAACAAATGCCAGGCGATGGACTGCCGCAGCGCCAGGCAAATCGGCCGGCTGCATTGGGCGAATACGGTGTTTGGTGTGCATATCGAGTCACGTCCTGTGTGGTACCCATTGCCTTGATGATGCGTTGCCAGTTGCTTAGCTGGCAGTCCGGATCAGCTCGGCAACCGCCCTGTCTGCGTGAATCCGGGTAGTGTCATAAAGCGGCACCGCGGTATCAGCCTGCGTGACCAGCATGCTGATTTCGGTGCAGCCGAGAATCACCCCCTCTGCCCCGCTCGCAAACAACCCATCGATAATGCGCAGAAACTCGGCTTTTGACTCCGGAGTGATTGTGCCCAGGCACAGCTCCGCATAAATAACCGAATGCACGATGCGGCGGTCGTCCGCTGCGGGCACGATTACCTCGATGCCGAACTGCTCCTGCAACCGGCCCTTATAAAAGTCCTGCTCCATGGTGAACGCCGTGCCGAGCAGGCCGACCTTTTTCACCTGGTTGCTGACCAGCACCTCTGCGGTCGCATCGGCGATGTGCAGCAACGGGATGCCGATAGCACTCTGAATCTGCGGCGCTACCTTGTGCATGGTGTTGGTACAGATCAACAGATAATCAGCCCCGGCCCCTTCAATCTTCCGGGCTGCTTCAGACAGCACCCGCGCCGCACCCTCCCAGTCGCCCTCACGCTGCAACCGCTCGATTGGCTCGAAATCGACACTGAATAACACGATCCGGGCGGAATGCAGGCCACCCAGTTGCTGTTTGACACCCTCGTTGATCGCCTTGTAATAGCCGGACGTGCTTTCCCAGCTCATGCCACCCAGCAACCCGACAGTCTTCATATCACTCTCCCCTTCGCTGCCCGACAATCCGTCGATGATGACGCTGCGCCAGAATAACCAGCAGCAGCGGCGCCCCGACCACAACGCACCCCAGGTACAGGATCACACCCCATGCACCCGCTGCCGCCAGCAGCGAAAAATCCCATAACGCCACCGGCAAGCCGGCAGCATATTGCAACGCCCCGTTTATACCCGTCACCACCAACATACCCACCAGCAGCTGAAAGCCAGCGTAGATAAACGTGAAGTAACGCAGCCAGCCAAACCGCTCGGGCCACAGCAACAACCTGCACCAGCACGCAAACACGACAAGCGATGCCAGTAGCTTGATCAGCAGAAAGGCAAAGCCATATTGGTGCAGCACAACATCATGGACGGCAGAGACATGGGCCAGCAACGCAAAGGCTGCGGGCGCACGGTAAAAATCAATCACCTTGAACAACTCTGACAGCAGCGTAACAAGGAGAATCGCCAGAATGACTGACGGGATAACGCGTTTCAATTTGGTTGGTCCTGTTAGTAGCGGGTTAACGCGCAATTAAGGGGATGGAGGTACGCCAGTTCCCGCCATCCTTGCCTCCTGAACACGAGTGACCGCGATGTCGCTAGCATAACCAACCAGATCACTACATCCTCACAACTTCATTCATTTACGCGAGCAATGCCACCCAACTTCGTCAAGTAAATAATATTAGCTCCAGGTTACCAGCAGCTATGGCTGCCTGCCATTTATCTTCACTACCTCGTCACAAATCAGGTCTTGACAAAACGCGCATATACCACGCCCTCTTCCCCTTCAACAAAAGGATTCCCATCACGTAACGAGCGATATATATCATGATCATCTCGGACTGCGCATATACCCTGAGAAACCACACAAAATTCAGGTCCAAAAAAAGACGCGATCGTTCTAGGAAGATTTTGTGGCTCAGTCGCCGTTGCAGGATGCTCCACCTCCGTAACTAGCAAAAAGGTGCCGCCCTTGGCGGTAACTCTTTTTATCTCGGAAACAGCCGCACCAACATCGTCAACATGATCCAAATTATTGAACGATGTAACGATATCGAAATACCCATCAGCAAACGGAATATTCTCAACACCAGCATTCACATAATTCATCGTGTGCTCTTCGATACCCAGCCCTCTGTATTTTTCTACTAGTGGATCAACACCAGTGCAATCCGCTTCCTTTGATATCCACTCGAGACTCCCTCGCGGACCACAACCAATATCCAGCACCGATTTTCCCACATAATCCTTGCGGCTTAACCCAAAAAAATCCGTATAAAAAAACTCATAGTGCGAATTACTAAACTTTCCCTCTTGATGGAGTCGCTTTCTCCAATACCTAACTTCCATAAAATTTTTAAATTTCACAGGCGCCAATAAGCCTAAAACACCAGCAACATAACTTCCGAAAACACGGCGCAATTCAAGCATACATTCTCCTTAACGACCAAATAACCACGACAATCCATAGAACATAACAGGACACCTAAGCCGCTGCCCGGACAAAAACCCCGGACCACCTTTGTCTCACCTAATTAAGCAGTTATCGCAGCATCCGCCATTCATCAAAGCTCCCCCTGACAACAACTAAGCACAATCAGGCCCCAGGCGTACGCCCACATATTCTAGATCGCTGCATATGCAATAGGGATTCTATGCTGACAAAGAGCGGGGAAGGAACTGCACGACGGCTCCTCCGCGACAGTACCCTTAATATCTCCGGGATTAGCCAGAAAAGTTTGCGCAGCTGATAAGGAGGGAATAGGATGCAGAGTCATTCTAATGACCAATGTCATCAGCAAACTCACCCACCACTGCAGACGGGACAAAATAACAATGAAATCTTCGACAGCATATGTGCGTCTTTGCGCCATCCTTGGACTCCTGAAACCGGCTTAATGCCATATCAAGAACATAACCCCATCATCTGCGCTGGTAAAGTGAAAATCCTGCGGTAAGCCTCCTGTGTTTTACGTCCTGGCTAGTCCACCACGGCCTTTAGGGATGGTCTGAAGTAGTTGTGTATTTCTGGCTGACTTCAGCCCCTGCCGATTTTAAAAGCGGCAAATCGATCAAAAACGCTCAGATCACCCGCTTATTTCTGTGTTTTTAGCCGCCGCGAGCACCTCGCGGCAGCCATTTTCCACATTACAGGCGCACCTCTCCTGCATTCGCCAGTAAATGTCGGCGCGCCATCCACAGGTTCGACAGAGCGAACAGTGTCACCAGTTGCGCCGTGTTTTTGGCCAAGCCGCGAAAGCGCACCTTGGTGTAACCGAACTGGCGCTTGATTACCCGGAACGGATGCTCGACCTTGGCGCGCACCTGAGCCTTGGCCTTTTCAATCTTGCGCTTGGCTTTGTACAGCACGCTGCGCTTATCGAGTTTTTTGTAGGTGCTGCGGCGTGCCGCCACCTGCCAGATAACTTCACGTCCTTCATGCTCGGGCCGCTTTTCGACACCGGTGTAGCCTGCATCGGCGCAGACCACGTTTTCGTCGCCATGCAGCAATTTGTCCACCTGGGTGACATCCGCCACATTGGCCGCCGTGCCCACTACGCTGTGCACCAGACCCGATTCGTCATCGGCGCCGATGTGGGCCTTCATGCCAAAATAATACTGGTTTCCCTTCTTGGTCTGGTGCATTTCCGGGTCGCGCTTGCCGTCCTTGTTCTTGGTCGAACTGGGCGCATTGATCAGCGTTGCATCGACGATGGTGCCCTGGCGCAGCGACAGGCCGCGGTCGCCCAGATAGCCATTGATGACAGCGAGGATGCCGGCCGCCAGCTCGTGTTTCTCCAGCAAGCGGCGGAAGTTGAGAATGGTGGTTTCGTCGGGGATGCGCTCCAGGTTCAGCCCGGCAAACTGGCGCAGGATCGTGGTTTCGTACAGCGCTTCCTCCATCGCTGGATCGCTGTAGCCGAACCAGTTCTGCAGCAGATGCACACGCAGCATCGCCATCAACGGGTAGGCCGGACGGCCACCTTCACCCTTCGGATAATGTGGCTCGATCAAAGCAATCAAGCCCTTCCACGGCACCACCCGGTCCATCTCGATCAGGAACAACTCCTTGCGGGTTTGCTTGCGCTTGCCAGCGTACTCGGCGTCGGCGAAGGTCATCTGCTTCATCGGGAAACTCGGTGGGTGGGGTCGCGGTATTTTGCCAAATCAGAAAGTCTTTTTCAGAGTTTCCTTAGATAAAAATCCACTTCGCTCTATCGCGCGTTGCTGGATACCGCAAAACGCCCAAGCAGATGCACCACCACAACGCCAGTTCCGCCTGAACTGTACTGATACAGGGTGTCTTTATCGGTTTCGAGGATCAGGAGGTATTGCTGACAATCTAGATCGGCGAGGTTGCGTTAGGCCGGCCAGAACAGCTGGCTCAGGCTCAGGTAGCGTTTGAGTACGCTGTCTGGCAGCTCAACACTGGTCTGGTAAAAACCCGCCAGCACCTGAAGACTGGTCAGCGGAGCGCCCACCGAATCGGTAGCCACTTCAGGGATGACGACGCACCCCCCAATTAGCTCTGCGCCAGGTACCAACAGCCATTTGCCCACATTCACGCCTACCACTTGTTGGGTCCGGGTACTCTTAAGGAAGAGAGTGGGCCAGCTGCACTAGATCACTACACTCTGAACCCCTGCGCCAATGCCTGCAGCTCACCTGCCAGCTGCGCCTGGCTGTCGGTGACCTGAGAAATTTCCCGCGAGCCGTTGAGGGTTTGCAGTGAAGTTTCCCGCACGGAACTCATGCTGCGCGAGATATCCCGCGTGACCGCGACCTGCTGTTCAGCGGCAGAGGCGATTTGCGATGACATCCCGGAAATACGGTCGACGTCCTGCAGGATGCCGGCAAGGGTGTCTTCCAGGGTTTCGGCTTCATCGGCGCTGAGATTGGCCAGTTTATGGCTGTCGACTACCGCGCCGCGCACACTGTCGGTGATGTCGCGCAGGCTGCTGATCATGGTTTCGATTTCAACGGTGGAATCGTGGGTCTGGCGCGCCAGATTGCGCACTTCGTCGGCGACCACAGCAAAGCCACGACCGTGCTCCCCTGCCCTGGCCGCCTCAATTGCGGCGTTGAGCGCCAGCAGGTTGGTCTGGTCCGCTACTGTTCTGATCACGTCGATGACCCGAGTGATGGATTCGCTGCTGGCCTGCAGGCGCTCCATTTGGCCGTTGACCTGCTCGATGGCACCGGCCAGATGGCGAATGCGACCAACGCTTTCCTGCACCACCCGCCGCCCTGCCTCGTTGCGCTTTGAGGCATGCTGGGCGGCTTCGGCAACCTGCTGGGTATTGCGCGAGATTTCTTCCGAGGTGCTGGACATTTCCTCTGCCGCTGCTGCGACCTGATCCACCAAAGCCTGCTGCTGCCCTACCTGATCGGAGTTCTGGCTGGCGGTGGCACGGGTCTGCTCGGAGGCCGATGCCAGCCGCACGCTGGTTTCATCGATCTGACTCAGCGCACCGGAGAAGGTCTCGATCAGGCTGTTCAGGGCCGTGCCGATCAGCCCCATCTCGTCCTTCGAGCAGACCCGGGTGCGCACCGACAGATCCTTGCGTTCCATGACCTGACGGAAATCACCCAGCAGCTGGTTTACCTGGCTGGACACCCCAATGATGATCAGCAGCGCCAGCAACAGCACCATGCCGATCACCAGCGCACCGATGATAGCAGCCCGACGCAGATCGGCACGCGCGCCGGCCAGCACGCGCTCGGTGCCCGCAGCCATGTCGTCAGCGACCTGCTGCTTGAGCTGGTAAACACCGTCGACGGCGTGACTGGCGCTGTCAAACCACTCGATATTGGCCATCCCGAGAAAGCCGTATTCGGAACCGATCAGACGATCACGCAATGCGCTGAAAGCGAGGTTCTCCGGGCGTTCGGCCAACGCCAGCAACTGCCCCTGCAGGGAGGCACCAACCAGATTGGCGGCTGCATCCAGCAGTGCCTGACTGCGCGCGTCTGCTGCACTGACCTCCCTCGCCAGCGCCAGCGAAATGCCGCCCTCGCTGAGCACCGCAGCGCCCGCGGCCATCTCCCGTGCTCCCGACTCGGTTGCCTCGGTGAGCGCCAGGAAGGCTCCCATCAGACGCGTCAGGCGCGGCTCGTTAGCCTGCTGCAGAATCTCGGGAATCAGGGCAATCATCCGTTCAACCGCGGCGCTATAGGTCCGATAGGCCAACTCGGCGTCGACATCTTCATTGAGGACCCTGGCCCGCAGCGGCGCCAGCGCATCCAGCGCCTCATTGATCAGGCCCAGCTGGGCCGCGATGGCAACCCGCTCGCGACCCTGCATGGCGGCCATGGCGTTGCGCAGGGCATCGAGGCTGGCATCGGTAGCTGCCCGCTGGCCTTCAAGGCGCTCGACGACCCGGCCATCGGCGCCACCGGTGGCAATGAATAAGGCGGTGAGACCCCGCTCCTTTTGCAGATTCTCCAGCGCCGGATCGGCGCTCAGCACCAGGTCGAACAGTGCCCGCGATGATTCGGTCTGCTGCAGATGGGTGTAACGGTCAATTACCGTGGCGCCGGAGAAATACAGTGTGCCGGCCAACGCCGGCAGCAGGAGCAGCAACAATTTGCCGCGCATGGAGAGGTTTCGAAGCATGGACAGCATGGTGGAGCACCCTGAGAAAAACCTGACTGACTGGACAGACCTCTCAGCAAGAACGGTGCCATCACTCTGCCACGACCCGCCGGGGCTTGCGGACACCCCGTGCGAACACCGCGCACCAGTTCAGGGCCGATGCAGCGCAACGCGATCCAAAAAAGGGACTAGCGCCCGGCTGTGACTCGCGCCGGTCAGACGAGCGGCTTGTTCATGGCCGCCGCCAGCTCGGCATGGCCGCTGTGTGCCAGGGCATCAACGGCGCCCGCAACGTCCTGCGGGGTCTTGTTCTGGCTCAATTTGAACTTGCCGACCAGGCGTTCGATCTCGATTTCGATGCCGACAATCGCCGCCAGCATTCGGGCGATGTAATCCGGGCTTGAGTCAGTCATGCGCCACGGGCGCGGCTCTTGCGCGCGCGTCTCATGTTCACGGGTCAGGCGCGCCACGATGCCGCGCACAAAGCGCTCGTCGTCACGCAGGTAAATGCGCCCGTGGGCATGCACAACCTGATAATTCCAGGTCGGCACCTGCTGGTGGGTTTCGTGCTTGCTGGGGTACCAGTTTGGCGAGATATAAGCTTGCGGGCCCTGAAAGACGACCATCACGCTCATGCCGTCCACAATCTGCTCGACCAGCGGGTTGGCCCGCGCCAGGTGCGCCTGCAGCACGCCGTGCTCACCCTGCCCGGTCAGCAGCTCGAACGGAATGTGGTTGGCGTCCAGCCCGTCCGGGCCGAGGGTTACCAGCGTGCCCAGCGGGTTTTCGCCAATCAGGGCATGCAGTTCAGTGGTGCGGGTTTCGGCAAAATGTGCAGGCAAATACATGACGTATTCCGTGGCAGGTCAGACGGCAAGATACTGATCCAGGGAATACAGCGCAAACGCCAACAGCAACCAGAACAGCACGCCAGCCGATGTCTCAAGCCAGGCACTGTAGGTATGCCGGCGCAGCCAGTGCGGTGGCCACAGGCAACGCAGCAACCCGCGGCCGGGAATGCGCAGGCTGAGGTCCAGAACGGCGCCCGCTTCGAGGATCAGACGGCCAAGCAGCAACAGCCCGCGCGCCAATGCTTCGAGCAATTCAAGCATCCGGGTTACTCCGTGCCGGGCGCGCGCTCGGCAAAGCACGGTAGCCCATCAGTGATATCAAACCAGTTGGCCTTGTGGGCAGTAAAGAGATGAGCCTGCAAATCGGTCACGCTCAGGGTAGTAACACAGAGCCGTGGAATCATGGTGCCTGCCTCATCCGATAGTCTTTACCCGATAAAAATATAGCCTCTTAAAGCTAATATTGAAAAATTAGCGTATTACGGCTAACGTCAAAGCAGATTGCACAGGGACACGCTTATGACCATTGCAGCCGTACTGACCGGCGACCTGATCGATTCTCAAGGTGTTGAGGATACGCAGGATTACATCAACCAGCTACGTGATGCGTTGCAGCAGTTGCAAGCCGTCTGCCCATTCCAATACGAACTGTATCGCGGCGATGGCTTTCAACTGACCCCGGACGTTGCCGCAGATGCGGTGCGTTGCGCGGTGCTGCTGCGTGCCGCCCTGATTGCCGCCAGCCCGGAGCACGAGCGGTACGATGCCCGGATTGCTGTCGGGATTGGCCAGGCAGCCGCGGTCAACCGCTACGGCGAGGCTTTCGTGCTGTCCGGGCAGGGGCTCGACACTATGAAGAAGGACAGCCTTGGACTGTTCACCCATGATGCCAGCCTGCTGGATCGCCTTGAGCTGCCGACCGCGTTCGCGGCGCGGGTGATCGAGCAGTGGACGCGAGTTGAGGCGCAGACCTGGTGGTTGCATACCACCCTTGCGGTCAGCCAGAAGGCTCTGGCCGAACACATGGACAAGGCTCAGGTAACGGTTCACAAGGCGTTGCAACGGGCCGAGGCCGCGCTTATGGATCGCTATCTGGCTCGCAGCCGCGAGTGGATTCAGGAGCTCACTGATGACTGACTCTGTCTTGCTGCTGCTGATGCTGCTCTTGCACATGCTCAGCAGCTTATGGGCCAACGCAAGGCCGCTGCCGCCAGAGGCCAGCCGCATGCAGCAACGAGCCTGGCTGATCCTCAAGGCGTTGCCGCTGGCGCTCGCCATTGGCGCGTTGCTGCTGTCCCAGAGTCTGAGCACCGCCCTGCTGGGCTTTATTCTGGTGCTGTGCAGCCAACTGCTAGTGGAACACCAGCGGCTGATCAGACCGCAGTCGTTCTTCAGCACTGCGCTGTTCAGCCAACTGCTGCCAGTGCTTATCCTCGTCGGTTTGTGGAGCGCCGCCACCGGCAACTGGCCGCAGCTCGCGGATGCGCTGGCGCGCCTGTTGCAGCCAGACGCATTGATCCTGGCACTGGCAACGCTGTTTTTGCTGCACCCGACCTCAACTCTGATTGCGCAGATCCTGACGCCCTGGCTCAATCACAGCGACCTGCAGGACGAGCAATCGCTGAAACAGGCCGGACGGCTGATCGGCTTTCTTGAGCGCCTGCTGATCTTCGCCTTTGTGGTGATGGGCCAGTGGCCGGCCATCGGCTTTCTGCTGGCTGCCAAAAGCATCATGCGCTTCAACGATACCCGCTCGGCCAAGCGGCCGGTGTCCGAGTACGTACTGTTGGGCACCCTGCTGAGTTTCGGCTTCAGCATCGCTGCCGGATTGGTCGCCAGAGCTCTGCTCGGCGCTTAGCCGGCCTGCGCTAATCTGGAAAAATTAGCCCTTCAAGGGTAAAGTCCCAGATCCCTTCGTCGGCGCTCTGGCCGTCGCGCCCCTTCCCGTTTCATCAGGAGTACCCATGCGTCTGTGTGTTTTCTGCGGTTCCAGCCCCGACAACAAACCCGAATACCTCGCCGCTGCGCAGCAGCTCGGCACGGCACTGGCCAAGGCCGGCATCGGTCTGGTCTACGGCGGTGCGCAGGTTGGTCTGATGGGCGCGGTGGCCGACGCGGCGCTGGCCGCCGGCGGCGACGTGATTGGCGTGATTCCGCGTCATCTGGTTGAACGCGAATTGGCCCATACCGGCCTGACCACCCTGCATGAAGTCGGCTCGATGCACGAACGCAAGGCAATGATGGCGGATCTGTCCGACGGGTTTATCGCCCTGCCCGGTGGCGTCGGCACCTTTGAGGAACTGTTCGAAGTCTGGACCTGGGGCCAACTGGGGCACCATCAGAAGCCGTGTGCGCTGTTCAACGCCGCCGGCTACTACGATCAACTGATTGCCTTCCTGGACCACGCCCTGACCGAGGGCTTTATGCGCCAGCCCTACCGCGACATGCTGATTGTCGATAACCAGGTCGACAGCCTGCTCGACAGGGTTCGCCGCTACTCACCACCCGCCGTATCCAAGTGGGTTAAAGCACAGGAGCGCTAGCCCCTCGGCTGCCGTGATCAGGATGCGCCGCGGGTAATCTGCTGCATGCGCGCGTAACCCGTGCGCGTCAGCAGTACCAGATTGACTGTGGTGGCGTAGATCTGACCTGACGCCTTGAGATCGTTGATCAGCGCCTTGTGTTCATCCGCCGGCAGGTAGAAAAAATCCCGCCCTTCCTCAAGCTGCTGCTCGCAGCGGCGAAAAAGACGGAAGGAGGTGCCCTTCGGCAGGGCATTGAGCTCATCGAGCTGGCGCAGGCTCAGGGTTTCGGTGTTGGCATGGACAATCGGTTGCATGACGGCTGGTAGCGGCTGGCGAATGGGTCGGGCGGCCGTCTGACCGCCAAGCCGTAGCCTACCGTGTTGAGCAATAAACGTCTTCTCCCGTTGCCGTCAGTCCTGCCCGATATCGCGGTCAGCGGCCGGGACTGAGGCTGTGCTGTGGGGCGCCATGTAATCAGGCATGCCACGATGAACCTGAAGAAACCCGATAAAAGCGCGTATGACGGCAGCAACAAGCCCGTTATACTCGCCGCCTTTCAGGTTCACCCGCCGAGCGCACCATGACCGATCACCAAGACCCAACCTCGACCGATGCGACAACCGACGTCTCTCCTGCCAGCAAGACAGGCGGTCTTGGCGCCCTGTTCGCTGCGGCCAGCAAGCAGGCAGACAAGGCCAACGCTCCCAAGCAGGGCAAGGCCGGCTTCGATCCGCACACCAAGCGCGTACACATGCCGCCGCGTGGCACCCGCCGTTCGATGGGCAAGCGCTAGGCGGGCCTAAAGCGGCAGCGTGAAGTAGAACTGCGCGCCCGCACCCGGGCGCGACTGCACGCCGATGTTGCCGCCATGCAATTGCACCACCTCCTTGCACAGCGCCAGACCCAGCCCGGCGCCACCCTTCTTGCTGCCGACCTGCACAAAGGGTTCGAATACCCGCACCTGCTGGCTGTAGGCAATGCCTTCGCCATTGTCCTCAACGCTGAACCATACCCGCTCACCCTGCCGGCGCAAGCGCACGGCAACCTGACCGCCCTGCTGAGAGTGACGCAGGGCATTGCCGATCAGGTTGTCCAGCACCCGCTCAATCTGCAGCCGGTCCAGCCGCGCCCGCGGCGCATCCTCGCTGACGTCCAACTGCAGGGAAATACCCCGCTCATCTGCCTGCGCCTGAAAACGGGCCATCGCTGCAGAAGCCAGCTCGACCGGATCACAGGGCGCCAGTTCCAGCTTCTGCAGTCCATTCTGGTAGCGTGAGAAATTGAGCAGGTCGTTAATCAGATCGACCAGCCTGCGCATTTCCTCGTCTACCGTTACCAGCAGATCCCGCTCACGACTGCCCTCGGCGAACTGCAGACGTTCCTGCAGGAGGGAGAATGCCATGTGCATGCCGGTCACCGGCGTGCGCAGCTCATGGGACGCCCTCAGCACAAACTCACGCCGCACCCGCTCGAATGCCCGCTGCTCGGTCACGTCGCGCAGCACCATGACCGCCCCCTGGACCCAGCTGTCGGTTCGCACTACCGGTGTCAGGCTGTAATCCAGCAGCCGGGTTTCCCCTGCGACCTCGACCGCCAGATCCTCCTGCTCGCTACCAAAGGTATTGCCGGCCAGCACCTCCCGGACCTGCTCGTCCAGCTCGGGGTGCCCCATGGCCTGGCCCAGCGTCTGACCCAGCTCGCGCGAATCCCAGTCGAGCTGACGCCGCGCCACCGGGTTGAAGTGATCAACATCGCCCTGCTGATCAAGGATCAGCAGGCCATCGTCGATACTGTCGAGCACCGCCTGCAGGCGCCGTTGCTCGGACTGCAATGCCTCCAGATCGCTGTTCTTGAACTCGCGCAGGGCTTCGGCCATAACGCCAAATCGACGACTCAGGGCGCTGATCTCATTGACCGGGGACAGCGGCAGAGTGACGTTGAAGTCACCCTGGCCAATCTTGTCCGCCGCTTTGGCCAGCGCCTCGATCGGCCGACCAAAACGCTGGGCGATGCTGTGTGCGGTCAACAGCCCCAGCAGCAGCACGGCCAGGCCGATCAGCCCCAGTAGCCCGGCAATCAGCCAGGCGCGCTGATGCGCTGTGCTTTCGGCCGCCTCAACATAAGCCAGATAGCGGTACTGCACCTCGTTAATGCGATCACGCATGGCGGCCACGCTGAGGCTGAAGGTGTCATCCGAGAGCAGATCCCGGCGCAGGGTGCGCGGCCGGTAGAGCACATCGTCGTAGACCGCATAGGCCCGACCGATTTCAGCCACAGCCTGACGGTCCTCATCGGTTCGGGCCTGCTCACCGGCCTTGGCCAGCCACTCCTTGAAGCGCTCGTCCGATGTACTCAGCGCCTCGCGATCCAGTTGTTCTGACAGCAGCAGGGTCACCTGTCGACCGATCTCCTGACGCATGCCGAGAGAAGCCTTGAGAATGCCGATGTTGCTGCCGACGCTGTAGGTCTGCGACTGGGTCAGACTGAGTACTCCGAACAGGCCTACCAGCAAGCCCACCAGCGCCACGGTCAGCAATGCACTGCTGCTCAGAAACAGTTGAGTTCGCAGCTTCATAGGCCAAGCTGCTTGCGTTTGCGATACAGGGTGGAGGCATCGATGCCGAGCGTGCGGGCCGCCTGATCCAGCGTGGCGCTGGAGGCCAGAACGGCGGCAATGCGCGCGCGTTCCAGCTCGCTCAGGCTGAGATTGGAGCCGACGCGCGGCGCGGTGTTGCCGTGATCCGGTTCGCCCAACCCGAGATGACTGGCAGCAACCTGCTCCTCGGCACAGATGATACTGACGCGCTCGATCACATTACGCAGTTCGCGGATATTGCCGGGCCAGTGGTAATTCAGCAGCGCCTGCCTGGCATCCTCGCTGAAGCCCCTGGCCGGACGGGCGTATTCCTTGACGAAGCGCGCCAGAAAGCGCTCGGCCAGATCAAGAACGTCATCAGGGCGCTCCCGCAGCGGCGGCAGCGTCAGGGTAATCACGTTCAGCCGGTAGAGCAGGTCTTCGCGAAACAGCCCCTGCTTGACCATCTCGGCCAGATCCAGATTGGTCGCCGCCAGAATCCGCACATCCGCCTGCCGGGTCACCGGGTCACCAACCCGCTCGTAGACCTTGTCCTGAATGAAGCGCAGCAGCTTGGGCTGCAGGGTCAACGGGAAATCGCCTATCTCGTCGAGAAATAAAGTGCCGCCGTCGGCCTGACTGACCCGGCCCAGAGTACTCTCGCTCGCGCCGGTAAAGGCGCCCTTGCTGTGACCAAACAGTTCACTTTCCATCAGCTCGGCAGTCAGCGACGGGCAGTTGATGGTCACGCAGTCACGCTGGCTGCGCCCGCTCCAGCCATGAATCAATCGGGCCAACTCACCCTTGCCGGTACCCGACTCGCCCAGGATCAGAATATTGGCGTCAGTGCCGGCGACCTGCCGGGCCGTCTCCAGCACCGCCATCATCGCGGGGCTGCGCGACTCGGGCGCGACCCGCGTCTGTTCTACGGCCTGCTCCAGACTCTCCAGACGCGCTTCCATCTGACGCACTTCAAGCTGCTTGGCCGCAGCCATGCGCAATTGATCAGGGCTGCAGGGCTTGACCAGATAATCCGCCGCGCCTGCCTGCATGGCATCAACCGCGGTATCGACCGCCGAGTGCGCGGTCACGATCACGACCCGCATCCACGGCGCCTGCGCCCGCATACGCGCCATTACATCCAGACCACTTTCCTCGCCAAGCCTCAGATCAAGAAAGCACAGATCAAACACCTGCCCCTGCAAAACCGCTTCGGCCTGTGCCCCGCTACTGGCCGTCGCTACCTGATAGCCCTCATCCTCGAGACAGTAACGAAAGGTCCGCAGGATCGCCGGTTCGTCGTCGACCAGCAGAATACGTCCGTTGCCTTGATTCGCTTCCATTGATTCACGACTCCTGTCATGCCGTCGCGCTACTGTCACCGTGCAATCTGCACGACCCTTCGGGAAAGATCATGCAATTCGCACTGAACACGACACCACCTTTAATTTATAACTTACTGATTTACATAGCATTAAATAAAAACCCGGGAGCGGCACAGTGCTTGCTCTATCACCTTTGCGTGTTCGGCTTCTCGCCACAAGCGAAGCTCGACAACACCCATAACCGGAGATAGATGACATGCACAGCGCCCTACCCACCGCCTTGCTTGCCCTGTCCACCGGCCTGCTTTCAAGCATGGCCTGCGGCGCATCAACGCCAAGCAGCAGCTACTTCATGGAGCAAAATCCCGCCGTGATAGTTCAATCAGTCGACGACGCCAGCATCGCAAAGGCTTTGCGCGCGCGACTGGCATGGCAGGGTAACACGCAAGGCATCCGCATTGCCGTCAGCTGCCGCAATGGCGTTGTGAGCCTGCGCGGAACCGTACTGACCACCAGCGACTATCGCGTTGCGGTCGCCACGGCGCGGCATACGCCGGGCGTTCAGCAGGTCGATACCCGCAGCCTGCAGATCGGCACTACCCGCCCGGTCAGCAATACAGAACCCGCCCCGGGCGGATTTTCCACAGCCGGCAAGCTGAGCCTCTAATCTCAGCTGCCGACCGAAAAGGGACTTCACCGTGAGCACAGATCCCAAAGCGACAATTCGTTTTCATATAATGGAAACGACTCAGGCAGGCGCGCTGGACGCCAGACCGTTTAACACTCTCTGTACCGCAGTACCAAGGAGATCCCCCATGTTCAACTGGGCCATCGCCTTCAGCATCATCGCGCTATCATCAGCCGTGTTCGCCTTTGGTGGCTTTGACGATCAATACGCCAGCGCCGCAAGGCTGCTGACACCCGTGTTTCTTGCCCTGGCCGGGGGGTGCGCCCTGCTGGGCCGCAGTCGAGGACGCAACGAGTAGACATGCCTGACCCATCTGCCGCATCCGCGCCATCAGCAGCTACCGCATTCATGCGCCTGAGCGACGAACAGCGGCCGCTGGCCAACAAGTTCTACCGCCAATACCACAGCGGCATGAAAGCCCGCGGTCACCATCAAGTCTGGGTGGCACGCACTCACGAGCTTCAAGCCTGTCTCTGCCTGCAGACGGTCGATCAGTGCTGGTGGCTGACCGGATTGCTGGTTGCCCCTGCACAGCGCAGTCAGGGCTTGGCGAGCAGCCTGTTAGAACATGTACGCCAGCAGCATCGCGGTGACATCTGGCTGTTCTGCGCTCCCAACCTGGTGCCGTTCTACCGCGCCAATGGCTATGAGCCCGGCGACGACGCTCCCATCTCACTGCGCGACAAACTGCTGCGCTATCAACGCAATAAAGCCCTGCTGGCCATGGTCAACCGCACGCAGGCGACGCTCCCACGCTAGCGCTTGCACCTGCTGCCACACAATGCAACACGACGACCATTTTCCCGCACCAATTACGGGCACGGGCTCTGTGACGTTCGGGTTACGGCTGTGCAATTTTCCTTCAAAACATACGTATATATCTGATTTAAATATAAAAAAAATTGTTGGCAAGCAAAATGCTATAGGACCTGTGCCAACGCACTTAAATCAAAACCTACGGGGTAATACGTGATGATGAAGAAACTTGCAGTTGCCGTTGCTACCGCCAGCACACTGTCTTTTGCCAACATGGCTCACGCTGAAGAGTTCGATACGTTTGTTGGAAAAATTGATACCAGCATGACCGCCACACTGGCCAGCGACTACATCTGGCGCGGTCAATCCCAAACTGCAGGCGAAGCCGCTATCCAAGGCAGTCTGGATGTTGCGCATGAAAGCGGTCTCTATGCAGGTATTTGGGCGTCCAACGTTGACGGCGACACTGCTTTTCCGGGCAACACCTCTGGCGCGAGCATCGAAGTCGACTACTACGTAGGTTACGGGTATGGCTTTTCCGATGACGTCTCGGTTGATCTGCAACTGGCCAAGTACACCTACCCGAAAGCAAGCGTATGGAACGGCTATGAAGTGATCCCCAGCATCACCGCTTACGGCTTCACCCTAGGATATAAGTATGGCGTGGAGACCGGCGTACACCCGACCTACACATTCGTAGGGTACGAGTACTCCCTGCCTTATGACATCGGGCTGTTCGCGAGCTACGGTCTGACCGACTCAAAAGCCGGTGGTAATGATTACGAAGACTGGAGCGTAGGCGTAGGCAAGACCATGCTCGGCCTGGATTTCTCCCTGACCTACACTGACACCGACATTGCAGCACAAGACTGCATTGATACGTACGGCAAAGACGACTACTGCGACGGCAACCTCACCGTTGCAGTCTCCAAGAGCTTCTAACGGCTCCTGAAAACGGGCGCCCTGCTCCGAGGGTTCCCGTCAGCTAAAGCGGCATCTTGCGCCGGTCTCGCAACCTGTACCACGGCAGGCTTGCAGACCGGCTTCTTTTTGCCTGTCAGCTTACGACTGAAACTCGGGCATAAAAAAACCGGCACGCAGCCGGTTTTTCATTACTCAGGCATCACGCCCGCGGCAGGGTCACGCCGCGCTGGCCCTGATACTTGCCGCCGCGGTCGCGGTAGGACACTTCGCAGGGCTCGTCCGATTCAAAGAACAGCATCTGCGCCACGCCTTCGTTAGCGTAAATCTTCGCCGGCAGGTTGGTGGTGTTGGAGAACTCGAGGGTCACGTGGCCTTCCCATTCCGGTTCAAGCGGGGTCACGTTGACGATAATGCCGCAGCGCGCATAAGTACTCTTGCCCAGACAGATGGTCAGTACATTGCGCGGAATACGGAAGTACTCAACGGTACGCGCCAGCGCGAAGGAGTTTGGCGGAATAATGCACACGTCGCTCTGGATATCGACGAAGCTCTTCTCGTCAAAGTTCTTCGGATCAACTACCGCCGAGTGGATGTTGGTGAACACCTTGAACTCGTCAGCGCAGCGCACGTCGTAGCCGTAACTCGACACACCATAGGAAATCACCCGATCCCCTTCCGCACCGCGAATCTGGCGTTCGACAAAGGGCTCGATCATCCCGTGTTCCTGGGACTGGGTACGGATCCAACGGTCGGATTTGATGCTCATGGCGTGTCCTGAAATAGGCGGTGCGAAAAAAAGACTCTGCATGTTACCGGGTTATACCCGTCGACAAAAGTCCGGAGATCAGTCGTCGCTGATACTGATTTCCGGCATTTGTGCGGCATTCGCCAATTCAACGATACGCGCTGCCGCATGGCGCGCCATGTCCTGATAAACCATGCTGATCTGGCATTCCGGCTCGGCAATTACGGTCGGCTTGCCGCCGTCGGCCTGCTCGCGAATCATCATCGACAGTGGCATCGAGCCCAATAGTTCGACGCCATAGTCCGCCGCCAGACGTTCACCACCGCCCTCACCAAACAGATGCTCGGCGTGACCGCAGTTGGAGCAGATGTGAATGGCCATGTTCTCGACCACCCCCAGCACCGGGATATTGACCTTCTCGAACATGCCAATGCCCTTGCGCGCATCCAGCAGCGCCAGGTCCTGCGGCGTGGTGACGATCACCGCACCGGTCACCGGCACCTTCTGCGCCAGAGTCAGCTGAATGTCACCAGTGCCCGGCGGCATGTCGACCACCAGATAGTCCAGCTCATCCCAGGCCGTCTGGGTCAGCAGCTGCATCAGCGCGCCCGAGACCATCGGCCCGCGCCAGACCACCGGCGTATTGTCATCAACCAGAAACGCCATCGACATGACCTGCAGGCCATGCGCGCGTGGCGGGACAAACCACTTGCCATCACTGACCTGCGGACGCGTGCCTTCCGGCAGACCCAGCATCAGCCCCATGCTCGGGCCATAGATGTCGGCATCCAGCACACCGACTTTGGCCCCTTCACGGGCCAGCGCCAGCGCCAGGTTGGCTGCGGTCGTGGATTTGCCAACCCCGCCCTTGCCCGAGGCAACGGCAATAATGTTCTTCACCTTCTCCAGTGCCGGCACCTGCCCCTGCACGTTACCGGCCTGAATCTCGCAACGCACGCTGACCTTTGCCGCAGTCACGCCGTCAACATTCTCGACCGCCATCTGCATCATCTGGGCGATACCACCGACCAAACTACCTGCGGCATAGCCCAGCACCAGTTCGGCCTCGACGCGCCCGCCGTCGATATCCAGCCTGCGCAAACAGCCGGCACTGAGCAGGTCGGTACGAAGGTAAGGATCCTGATATTGAGCAAGGGCCTGCTCAACGGCGGCACGATCAAGCGTAGTCATGGCGATATCCCGTAAGGACTGGCGGAAACAGGCCGCTATGCTACTGGCTCATCTGCGATGATGAAAGAGCGCAGGACAAACGCAAGACGGCCCGCCCGGCTTGCGCCGGACGGGCCGTCAGCGTTACAGGGCGAATCAGGCAGCGTCTTTCAACGGCTCCTGCGCCGTTTCGGACTCGGTCTGGGCAGACTCGTCTGCCGGCTCGGCCGAAGAGGCCGCCTCAACCTGCTCGATCAGGGTGTTCATCAGACGGGTGCCGCGCTCACCCACCATCTCGGCAAACACATCACGCACAGGCAGGCTGCGCTCACGGAACACCTCGCGCTCCTCCGGCGTCAGGTACACCAGCTCGATGTCGCTGTTTTCAGTGATGATATCCAGGCGCTCGGTATTGAGGCGAGTCTGCACGTCGTGGATCCACGGCACCAGCTCGACTACGGCATCATCAATGATTGCCTTGCGCTCGTCGGTGAGGCCGTCATACCAGTCGCTGTTGGCCATAAAGGTAGCGATGAACTGCGCCTGATTGGCGAAGATCAGATAGTCCTGAACCTTGTAGAAGTCCATCTCCTGATGGGCGAATACGGGCTGGATATTGCCGTCCAGCTGGCCCAGCTGCATGCCGCTGAACAGCTCGCCGTATTCCATGGTGGTGGGATCGGCGCCGTAGGCGCTGTAGGTTTCGCGCAGCAGACGATTGTCCATGGTGCGAATCGCCATGCCGTCGAAGTCAGCCGGTGAGCGGATCGCCTTGTTGGCACTCCAGACCTGCCAGCCCTCGGGCACGATAGCCAGCGGCTGCAGACCACGGTCGCGGTAGGAGGCAACCAGATCGTCGTTCTTGCGAAACTCGGGGGCGTTGAGAATTTCCGTATTGGTCTTTTCGTCGTCGGTCAGCACGAAGTTCAGGCTGAACAGCTGCGACTCGGGAACCGTGCCGCCGAGAAAGCCGGAACCGAAGGCAAACTGGATCGCGCCGGACTGCACCTGATCATAGATATCCGTGAGACCACCCAGCTGGCCATAGGGGTAGAGTTTGACCTCCACAGCGCCGTCGGTCTTTTCCTTGATCAGCTCGGCAAACCTGGCACCGTATTCGTACTGCACGCTGCCTTCAATCTCTTCAAGGGCGAAACCCCAGGTTTCGGTTTCCACGGCATCGGCCTCGGCCACAGCGCTCTGCTCAGGCGTCTCTGAGCCATTACCACTGGCAACAGGTTCTTCTTCGGATCCGCAGGCAGCCAGCATTACCGCAGCCGCAAGAAGGCAACCATTACGCAAATTCATGGAACACTCCTTTTCAATTGTTCTGGTTTCCTGCCAAACCCTAACACAGCATTCGCGCATGTTCACGTCGTGCAAAGACGATTGATATGGGTTAAGGTCAAAAAAGGAGTACAAATTCACCATCTGAGCTGAATGTGACTACTACGTCCATCTGCAGACAGAAGTCGGCGCCTAACTCCCCGAGTTAGCCTTTTCGGTCACGATACGACCGTTAGCGCCGCGAAAAGGAACAAACCGATGTCCCGACCTGCCGACAGCTCGGCAAACCGTCGCCCCGCTTCACCGGTGCTGCGCCTGCTTGAAGGCGTGGACCGCCTCACCGAATGGCTGGAAAAGAGCGTCCTCGGTGCCAGCGTGCTGTTCCTGGCTGCCCTGCTGATCATTCACGTATTGGGCCGACAGCTGTTCGGCAACGGCGTCACCGGCCAGGTCGAACTGACCCAGATGAGCCTCGTCATCATGACCTTTGCCGGCCTCGGTTACGCTGTCCGCCGGGCCCGTCATATCAGCATGTCAGCCTTTTTTGATCAGCTCAGCGGCCGGCCGCGCAAGGTCCTGCTGATCATCATCAGCCTGGGAACCGGCGCGCTGATGTTCTATCTGGCCTGGTATGCCGGCGAGTACGTTGCCACCATGGCCGAGCGCGGACGCACGTCTTCGGCGTTGCAAATCCCGCTATGGATACCCTACCTGGCGGCACCGATCGGCCTGTTTCTGGCCGGTATTCAGTTCTGGCTGACCGCCGTGCGCAACCTCACCTCACGCGACACCTACCGGTCCTTCAGCGAGAAGGACGAGTATCTCGCTGCCCCCGACGAAAGCACTCCCTGATTGCCCTGACACGGACCACCGATGCTGACTCTGACCCTCATAACCATGATCGTACTGCTGGCCCTGGGCTTCCCGATGATGGTGCCACTGCTGGTAGCGGCGCTGATGCTGCTGTTTCTGGTCATCGGGCTGGGCAACGTCGAACTGCTGATGGGGCAGATGATCAGCGGTGTGCAGTCCTGGGCCCTCGCTGCCGTTCCGCTGTTCATCTTTGCAGCGGACCTGATGACACGCGGACATACCGCCAACCGCTTGCTGGATCTGGTGCAAAGCTTTGTCGGCCACCTTCGCGGCGGCCTGCCGATCACCACGGCAGCCAGTTGCACGCTGTTTGGCGCGGTCTCCGGTTCGACCCAGGCTACCGTTGTCGCCATGGGCGGGCCGATGCGGCCCAAGCTGCTTGAGAAAGGCTACCCGGACTCCTTTGCGCTGGCGCTGATCATCAACGCCAGCGACATTGCCCTGCTGATCCCGCCGAGTATCGGCATGATCATCTACGGCGTTATTTCCGGCTCTTCGATCGGCGATCTGTTTATCGCCGGCATCATTCCGGGCCTGCTGATTCTGCTGCTGTTTTCCATCTACTGCTGGATCGCCTCGATTCGCATGGGTATCACGCCGGAGCCACGCAGCAACTGGGCCACCCGACTGACCGCATTGAAAAAGGCGTTACTGCCGCTGGGCTTTCCGCTGGTGGTGGTCGGCGGCATCTACGGCGGCATCTTCAGTCCGACAGAGGCCGCGGCCATTGCGGTGCTGTATGCCCTGGTGCTGGAGGTCGTGGTGTTGCGTGCGGTCAAGCTCAGCGAGCTCTGGGACGTCGCGCTTTCAACCGGGCTGATTACTGCAGTGGTGTTCATTCTCGTCGCAGCCGGCAACGCCTTTACCTACGCCATTTCCTTCGCCGGCATTCCCCAGGCGATTCTGGAACCCGTTATCAGCAGCATCGGTCACAGCCCTACCCTGGTGCTGGGTCTGATCGCTGTTTCCTTCTTTATAGGATGCATGTTCGTCGACCCGATCGTCGTCATCCTGATTCTGACCCCGCTGTTCAAACCCGCCGTGGAGGCCGCCGGTCTTGACCCCGTTCATGTGGGCGTGATCGTGACACTCCAGGCCGCCATCGGCTCGGCCACACCGCCCTTCGGCTGCGATATCTTCACCGCGATGGCGATCTTCCGGCGCCCCTACTTCGATGTCATACGTGGCACCCCGCCGTTCATCCTGATCCTGCTGCTGGCAACCGTACTGCTTGTGCTGTTTCCGCAACTCTCGCTCTGGCTACCCTCACTGGCTACCTAGACGGCAACGCAAATATGCCTCCAACTATGGCGTTTTTGCCCTATCGAAAATGAGAAGTAATGCCGATATGCTGGCGTGAGGAACCCCGAAGCATGCCGCAAACGCCCGATCCAGAGGCGCAACGCGATGCTATAACGATAATAAGAAAGCCAGGCAGCCCCGGAGGCCGCATGATTTCCCAACAACAAAGCAACGCCCTTGCCGACAATCCAGCCAGCCCATCCAGTAAGGAACGCCTGACGCTCAGCGGCCTGCTGGCCTGCGAAGCCTTCCTGTTCGCAGCGGTCATTTCAAGCGCCTCCGGCGCGCTGTTCTGGGCGGCGCTGGCCATGATCCCGCCGACGCTAGCCTTCACCTGGATGAGCCGCACCGGAGCACGCCAGGGACGCGGGCTGGGCGCCCTGTTCAAACGCATCAACAGCAAGCAGATTGACCTGCGCGTCAACGCAGCCGATCTTGAGCAGGACGAGGCAAGTCAGGCGTTCGTCAGCCTCAACGAGCGTCTGCGCGGCATCATCATGGAGCTGCAGCTCAACAGCCTGGGCACAGCGCTGGCATCGGCCAACAGCCGCCTGCTGTCAGAGCAGGCGGCGCGGGACGCCAAGGTGCAACAGCAGCTGTCCGAACTGATCTTTCAGGCCAGCGAACAGACCACCAGTGCCCTGCACGACATTTCCAGCCGCGCCACCGGCGTTACCGAAGTCAATTCCCGCAATCTCGACATTGCCCGCCAGTCGCGACTGCAGATGAACGACGCGCGTAGCCAGATGCAACAGATCAGCAGCGCCATGACCGGCTTCAAGGACAACGTCAACGCACTGAACAACAGCTCGACCCGCATTCGCGAGATTCTCACCACGGTTCAGGACTTCTCTGCTCAAACCAACATGCTGGCCCTCAACGCGGCCATCGAGGCAGCGCGCGCCGGCGAGCAGGGGCGCGGGTTTGCCGTGGTCGCCGATGAGGTGCGCAACCTGTCTGCCAAGGTCGGTAACGCTGCCGACCAAATCAGTCAGCTGATGGAGCAGATGACCTCCGCGATGGCTGGCGCCGATCACCAGACCCAGAACATGCTCGAGCAAACCGAGTCAACCGGCATGGCAGTCAGCACCGCAGCAGATCAGTTCGACGCGATGGTTGACGACTTCCAGCGCGCCAATGACGACCTGCTCATGGTCAGCAGCGCGCTGGAACAGCTGACTGCCAGCAATGCCGAGACCCTCAAGCATGGCAGCGAAATTCGTGATCTGAGCCTGACTATCAGTCAGCACATGGAGTCCAGCTTCCGTCAGGCTGACTCGCTGCGCGACAACACCAACCTGGCGCTGCGCGCCCTTGCCGGGTTCCGCCTTGGTGAAGGCCATATGGAGGCAGTGACCGAACTGCTGATGGCCCGTCGTCGCGAAATCGAATCCCGGCTGGACGAAATCGCGGATCGGGGCGTGGACCTGTTCGAGCAAAATTACACAGCCATTCCCAACACCAACCCGCCGAAGCATGATGTGCGCTGGGCAGACGCCTTTATCGAGCGCATTCGTCCCCTGCTGGATGAGTGGGATCAGGGCGGCAAGGATGGCATCGTGTACATGGCGGCGGTGAACGAAAAGGGCTACCTGCCGACCAGTCGCAGCGCGTCCTCACAGCCGCCAACCGGGGACCCGCGCATCGATGCAGCCCGCAGCAATTACAAACGCTTTGCGGTCGCCAGCGAGAGCGACCTGCGCGTGATGAGCAGCTGCACCTACCTGAACATGGGCACCTTCGTACTACCCGGCACCAGCACAGTGATCTTCGTACTGTATGTACCACTGTTCGTCAAAGGCCGCCGCTGGGGCACCATGTCTGCCGCGGTGATGCCGGCAGCACTCGGCGTCTGAACCGGGTCGGGCGCAGGGCGCGGGTCAGGCCAGCCCGCAACCTGCCGCCCGGCTCGCCTCACTGACCCGTCATGAACGCGGCCGCCGCATCGGCCGCCTGCTCGATCAGATCCTGCTGCGCCAGACCGCTCGCCTTGAGCGGTCTGAAGTCATGCTCGCCACCGTCCAGCCAATGCAGACCCAGCGCTGGGTCCAGGTCATACCCCGCAACCTCGTCGGGCTTGCCAAACGGATCGCGGGTCCCCTGTATGACAAGCCCGGGGCAGCAAAGTGCAGCGAGATGCTCCGTGCGCATACGCTCCGGCTTGCCCGATGGATGGAACGGATAACCGAAGCAGACAAACCCCGCCGCCCCGACCTCAGCCGCGAACATGCTGGCGACTCGCCCCCCCATCGACTTGCCACCCACGAAGAATGGCCCTTGCAGCTGCGCAGCCTGAAGCCGAAACGCCTGCTCCAGCACACTCATCGGGTTGGGCGGGCGCTTGCCGCCGGTACGCCGGCGCTCCGCCATGTAGGGGAACTCGAACCGCAGCACCCGAACCCCGCGGGCCGCCAGCGCAGCGGCCAGCAGATTCATGAACGGGCTGTCCATGGGCGCGCCTGCGCCATGAGCGAGCATCAACTGCGCGATCGGTGATGTTGATGGGTCATTAACCAGAAAACCTGAAGCCGTCATCTCTTCCTTCATTTATTTACCTGTCTGAACGGTTGCACCGAAAGCGTGCGACACCATGTCACACACCTGCGAGCGCTGCCGGCTTCACATCTGAAACCAGCATGACTAGTCTCAAGTAGACGGCGCTGCGCCGGACGCACGACAGGACGACGCAGCACGTTGGACAGCTGTTCCGACCCCATCCGAGGCCGGTCGAAAATACTCGGCACGGTACACGGACGTCGATCGGGAGGCCAGTCCAGAGGCCCTGCAAGGCGCCGTAGCACTGACCTATGTCATTGCAATGAGCGCGGGCTTTCCTCATACTTGCCAGCGCTTTAATACCCATAAACCAACTGCTATCCGTGGAATCTCGCATGAGCACAGCTACCACTCCGACAGCCTATAACTATAAGGTGGTACGCCAGTTCGCCGTCATGACGGTGGTCTGGGGTATCGTGGGCATGGCCATGGGCGTCTTCATTGCGTCCCAACTGGTCTGGCCCGAACTGAATTTTGGCTTGCCGTGGACTACCTTCGGACGCCTGCGTCCGTTGCACACTAACGCGGTCATCTTCGCCTTTGGCGGATGTGCCCTGTTTGCCACCTCCTACTACGTGGTACAACGTACCTCGCAGGCCCGCCTGGTCTCTGACGGCCTGGCAGCCTTCACGTTCTGGGGCTGGCAGGCAGTCATCGTGCTCGCCGCCATCACCCTGCCGATGGGCCTGACCTCCACCAAGGAATACGCTGAGCTGGAGTGGCCGATCGACATCCTGATTGCTGTCGTCTGGGTCAGCTATGCTCTGGTGTTCTTCGGCACCATCATGAAGCGCAAGATGAAGCATATCTATGTGGGCAACTGGTTCTTCGGTGGTTTCATCCTCACCGTTGCCGTCCTGCACATCGTCAACAGTATGGCGGTTCCGGTCAGCCTGACCAAATCGTACTCCATGTACTCCGGTGCAACGGACGCGATGATCCAGTGGTGGTACGGCCACAACGCGGTTGGTTTCTTCCTGACTGCCGGCTTCCTGGGCATGATGTACTACTTCGTTCCGAAGCAGGCCGAGCGTCCGATCTACTCGTACCGCCTGTCCATCGTGCACTTCTGGGCGCTGATCTCCATCTACATCTGGGCCGGTCCGCACCACCTGCACTACACCGCGCTGCCTGACTGGGCTCAGTCGCTGGGTATGGTCATGTCCCTGATTCTGCTGGCTCCCTCCTGGGGCGGCATGATCAACGGCATGATGACCCTGTCCGGTGCATGGCACAAACTGCGCACCGACCCGATCCTGCGCTTCCTGGTTGTGGCTCTGGCGTTCTACGGCATGTCCACCTTCGAAGGCCCGATGATGGCGATCAAGACCGTCAACGCGCTGTCCCACTACACCGACTGGACCATTGGTCACGTACACGCCGGTGCTCTGGGCTGGGTTGCCATGATCTCCATCGGTTCGCTGTATCACCTGATTCCGAAGGTATTCGGCCGTGAAGCCATGTACAGCACCGCGCTGATCAACACGCACTTCTGGCTGGCGACCATCGGCACCGTGCTGTACATCGTCTCCATGTGGGTCAACGGCATCACCCAGGGCCTGATGTGGCGCGCAGTGAACGTCGACGGCACACCGACCTACTCCTTCGTTGAAGCACTGGAAGCAAGCCACTACGGCTTCATCGTCCGCATGATCGGCGGTGCCTTCTTCCTGATCGGCATGCTGCTGATGGCTTACAACGTATGGCGTACCGTGCGCCACAGCAAAGCGGCCAACCTCGAAGCCGCCGCACAGACTGCCTGAGGGACGCGTTAAATGAAACTGCATGAAACAGTAGAAAAAAACCTTGGCCTGATGGTCGTCCTGATTGTCATCGCCATCAGCTTCGGCGGTCTGGTTCAGATCGTCCCGCTGTTCTTCCAGCCGGAAACCACCGAGCCGGTAGAGGGCCTGCGTCCGTACACCGCGGTTGAGCTGGAAGGCCGTGACATCTACATCCGCGAAGGCTGCGTAGGCTGTCACTCGCAGATGATCCGTCCTTTCCGTGCCGAAACCGAACGTTACGGCCATTACTCGGTCGCCGGTGAAAGCGTCTGGGAGCATCCCTTCCTGTGGGGCTCCAAGCGCACCGGTCCGGACCTGGCCCGTGTCGGCGGTCGTTACTCCGATGACTGGCACCGCGCTCACCTGATCAGACCTCAGGACGTAGTGCCGGAATCCAAGATGCCGCCCTTCCCGTGGCTTCAGGACGCTGTACTTGATGGCAAGTACACCGCCAAGAAGATGGAAGTGCTGCGTGGCTTGGGTGTTCCCTATACCGACGAAGACATCGCCGGTGCCAAGGAAGCCGTTCAGGGCGTATCCGAAATGGATGCTCTGATCGCCTACCTGCAGCACCTCGGCACCGTCCTGTCGGTTCGGTAAGCCACCATGGATAACAGCACTCTCCAGGGTCTCGGTACCGTCTTCGCCATGGCGGCCTTCATCGGCGTCGTGATCTGGGCCTACAGCTCACACAAGAAGAAGGACTTCGACGAAGCCGCTCAGCTGCCGTTTGCCGACGAAGACGAGCACGAGACCTCGGACGAGCAGCACAAAGATGCTAGGAGTAACAAGCAATGACTAATTTCTGGAGCGGGTACATTGTCATTCTGACCCTGACCTGCCTTGGCCTGATCCTCTGGCTCTTGCTGGCCGCCCGCAAAACCCAGCGCCCTGGTCCGACCAACGAGACCATGGGTCACAGCTTTGATGGTATTGAGGAATACGACAACCCCCTGCCCCGCTGGTGGTTTGTCCTGTTCATTCTGACCATGGTGTTTTCTGCCGTTTACCTGTTCCTGTTCCCGGGCCTGGGCAAGTGGCAGGGCTACCTGAACTGGACCCAGGTCGGCCAGTACGAGGCGGAAGTGGCGCGCGCTGAAGAGCGTTTCGCCCCCATCTTCGCCAAGTACACTGCCATGCCTGTTGAGGAAGTTGCCAAGGTGCCGGAAGCGGTTGCCATCGGCCAGCGTCTGTTTGCCACCAACTGCTCGGTTTGCCACGGCTCTGACGCCCGCGGCGCATTCGGCTTCCCGAACCTGACCGACAACGACTGGCTGTACGGCGGTGACCCGGAAACCATCAAGACCACCCTGCGTGCGGGCCGCCAGGCTGCAATGCCGGCGTGGCTGGCCGTTATTGGTGAAGACGGTGTTCGCAACGTCTCCGGTTATGTTCGCAGCCTGTCTGGCCTGGAAACCGAAGGCGTCGATCTGGCCGCAGGCAAGACCACCTACACCAACACCTGTGCGGTCTGTCACGGGGGCGACGGCAAGGGCAACCTGCAACTGGGTGCGCCGAACCTGACCGACGACATATGGCTCTACGGCTCCAGCTTCCTGCAGGTGCAGCAGACCATTCGTTACGGTCGTAACGGCCACATGCCCAGCCAGGCCCACCTGGGCGAGGACAAGATCCATATGCTTGCCTCCTACGTTTACAGCCTGTCCCACAAAGACGCGCAGTAGTCGCAGCCTGAGCTGACCAGAAACGGGGAGACAATGTCTCCCCGTTTTGCTTTATGACCCAGATCAACATACCCTGCGCGCGACTACCGGTCGCATTGTTCTGATAGCTCAAGCAGTCTATGTTCTGTACTGAAGGCAAAGTCTGTCCCTACGCGAGGCCAGTCTGCCGAACCATCCTACCTGCCTGATAGGGTTAGCCTGACCATGAGCAAGATCCCTCTCGAAGATGTAACTCCCAAGGTCGAAACCATTGACCTATACGCCAAGCGCGAAAAAATCCAGACCCGCTCCTACAAGGGGCTGTTCAAGAACATTCGTCTGATTGGTGTGGGTTTCCTGTTCCTCATGTACTTTGGCACGGTCTGGCTGCCATGGGGTGATCGTCAGGCCGTGCTTTGGGATCTGCCTGCTCGCCAGTTCCACATTTTTGGCGCCACGTTCCAGCCGGAAGATTTCTTCCTGCTCTCGTTTTTGCTGATTATCTGCGCCTTCGGCCTGTTCTTCATTACCGTGTTCGCCGGCCGCGTCTGGTGCGGGTACACCTGCCCGCAAACCGTCTGGACCTGGATTTTCATGTGGGCAGAGCGTGTTACCGAAGGTGAGCGTAATGCCCGCATCAAGCTCGACAAAGAGCCGATGAGCGCCAACAAGCTGATGCGCAAGGCCGCAAAACACGGTATCTGGCTGGCGGTATCACTGATCACCGCGATTACCTTTGTTGGCTATTTCACCCCTATCCGCGGCCTGTTTGCCGATATCTTCACCTTGCAGATTGCCGGCTGGGCGCTGTTCTGGGTGTTTTTCTTTACCGCCGCGACCTACCTCAACGCCGGCTGGATGCGCGAGCAGGTGTGTATCTACATGTGCCCCTATGCACGCTTTCAGAGCGTGATGTTCGATGCCGACACCCTGATCGTGTCCTACGATGCCAAGCGCGGCGAACCGCGTGGCTCGCGCAAGAAAGGCGTTGACCCGGCCGAAGTCGGCAAGGGTGACTGTATCGACTGCAACGTCTGCGTACAGGTCTGCCCGACCGGTATCGACATCCGCAACGGTCTGCAGTACGAGTGCATCGGCTGCGCGGCCTGCGTCGACGCCTGTGACGAGATCATGGACAAGATGGAATACCCGCGCGGACTGATTCGCTATACCACCGAGCACGCGCTGGAAGGCAAGAGCACCCATTGGCTGCGCCCTCGCCTGATCGGCTACGGTGCCGCCCTGGTGGCCATGATCTGCCTGTTCATCATCACCGTGGGCAACCTCAGCCAGGTATCGCTGGACATTGAGCGCGACCGCAATGTTCTGTATCGAGAAACCAGTGCCGGTGCTATCGAGAACGTGTACATTGTCAAAATTTTCAACAAGGCACAGACCGAGCGGAGCTATCGAGTGGAGGTTCAGGGGCATCCGGGCCTGCAGCTTGAGCTCCCGGACAACCGTCTGACCGTGGCACCCAGCCGCAAACTGGAACTGCCATTGAACGTGCAGATGGATCCGGTCGAGCTTGCCGGCGCGACCAACATCCCGATCACCTTCACCGTGACGGCAACCGATGATGACGATGTGCAGGCCGAAGCCGAAAGCCGGTTTATGGCCCCACAGGTTCGCTGACAGATACAGGATCAAGCATGACGCAGCACGACACCTCAGCCTCACCCTGGTACAAGCAGTTCTGGGCGTGGTTCATCATTGCCATTCTCGGCTTTGCCGTAGTGATCGGGATCGGGCTGCTGATGATTGCCGGGCTTAACCCCGACAGTCTGGTCCGCGACAACTATTACAGCGAAGGCAAGGCCATCAACCTGTACCTGGACCAGGACCGCAACGCCAGTGCCATTGGCGTTGCGGCCGAGTTCGGTATTGATGACGTGACCGGCGACATCAGTCTGCAGCTCAGCGGTGAGCTGCAGGCGCTGCCCGCGGGCCTCAAGCTTGACCTGATTTCACCGACACACGCCTCCCGTGACCGCACGGTGATGCTGCGCCAGATTCAGGGCAATACCTACACCGGCCAGCTCGAGAACCGTATCGAGGGGCGCCGCTATGTCGAACTCAGTGATCCGGCCAATGCAGGCGATGACGGCTGGCGCCTGACCGGCGAAGTGCACCTGGCCAGGGGCAAGCAATACCAGCTGACTGCAAAGTAAGGCATGTCCCACCCTACCCCCTGTTACCACTGCGGCGAGCCGGTTCCCTCCGGCGCGCCCTGGCATGTCACCATTCTTGGTGAGCAGCGCCCCATGTGCTGCCCCGGCTGTCAGGCTGTTGCGCAGGCTATCTGCAGCGCCGGCCTGGAGTCCTACTACCGCCACCGCACCGAAACCTCCACCAACCCCGAGGCCATGCCGCGCGCGCTCCAGGATGAGCTGGAACTGTATGACCGCGAGGACGTGCAGCAGCGCTTCGCCCAGCGTGATGGAGAAGAGCAGCAGGCCGTGCTGCTGGTGGAAGGCATCAGCTGCGCTGCCTGTGGCTGGCTGATTGAGCGCCACCTGCGCGCTCAGCCCGGCGTCACCGACGTCGCGCTGAACATGGGCAACCAGCGCCTTAGCCTGCGCTGGAAGGATAACCAAACCCGCCTCTCCGGCCTGCTCAAGAGCCTGCGCAAAATCGGCTACGCCGCTCACCCCTACGAGCCGGACAAGGCTTCAGAACAGATTGCCGCGGAAAACCGCCGTTACCTGCGTCGCCTTGGCCTGGCCGGGCTGCTGTTCATGCAGGTAATGATGGCGACTATGGCGCTGTCCGAGGAGTTCAATCAGGACGTCACCGAACGCATGGCCGACCTGCTGCGCTGGGCCAGCCTGCTGATGACGACGCCGGTAGTGTTCTACAGCTGCGCGCCCTTCTTTCAGGGCGCCTGGCGCGACCTGCGCAACCGCCGCCTGAGCATGGACGTTTCGGTCTCGCTGGCCATTGGCGGCGCCTACCTGGCCGGCATCTACGCCACCCTGATCGGCAGCGGCGAGGTGTATTTTGACTCGGCCACCATGTTTGCCCTGTTTCTGCTGGCCGGCCGCTATCTGGAGCGGCGCGCGCGCCAGCGCACGGTCGAAAGTACCGCAAAGCTGGTCAATCTGCTGCCGCCCAGCGCCTTGCGCGTCGAGGCCGATGGCAGCACACAACGGATCATGCTTGAAGAGCTGCGTTGCGGTGACGTGGTTGAGGTCAAGCCCGGCGAGAGCATCCCGGCTGACGGCACCATCATCAGCGGCCAGAGCAGTGTCGACGAATCGGCCCTGTCCGGTGAATACCTGCCGATTGCCAAGGCTGCCGGTGATCCGGTGACCGCCGGCACGCTGAATGTCGAAGGACCGCTGCGCCTGCGCATCGATGCACTGGGAGAGCAGACCCGATTGTCCGCCATCGTTCGCCTGCTCGAACGTGCCCAGTCCGACAAGCCGAGGCTCGGCCGTCTTGCCGACGACGTGGCCCAGTACTTCCTGCTCACCGTGCTGCTGGCCGCGGTTGTAGTCGGTGGCGCATGGTGGTGGGCTGCCGACCTGCACACCGCATTCTGGATCGTGCTGGCGATGCTGGTGGCGACATGTCCGTGCGCCCTGTCGCTGGCTACGCCTACTGCGCTGACTACCGCCACAGGCAGTCTGCACAAGCTCGGCCTGCTGATCACCCGCGGGCACGTGCTTGAAGGCCTGCCGCAGATTCAGACAGTCATCCTGGATAAGACCGGCACCCTGACCGAGGGGCGCATGACCCTTGAACAGATACTGCCCTTCCCCGGCGTCGACGCTGACCAGGCGTTGCGCTGGGCACAAATGCTGGAAAGCCATTCTGAACACCCGATTGCCCGCGCCTTTGGCCGCAGCAGCGAGCAGGCCGAGCACTGCAGCAATGAACCCGGCCACGGACTCGACGGGCGCTGCGAAGGCCGGCCGCTGCGCATCGGCAAACCGGCATTTGCGATGGCGCTGTCCGGTCAGCCGGAGCCCGAGCGTCCTGCCGGCGACGGCCAATGGCTGCTGCTTGCCGGAGCCGATGGCCCACTGTGCTGGTTCGCGCTCAATGATCGTCTGCGCAGCGACGCGCACGAGCTGATCGACGGGCTCAAGACCCGTGGATTGCAGATCGTGCTGCTGTCGGGTGACCACCAGCGGGTGGTCGACCGGGTCGCCCGGGAGCTGGGTATTGATGAGGCCATCGGCAACGCTGCCCCGGATGACAAGCTGGCCTTCGTGCAGGCCCGGCAGGCGGCCAGTGAAAAGGTGCTGATGCTTGGTGACGGCGTCAACGATGTGCCGGTGCTGGCCAGCGCCGACATTTCCATTGCCATGGGTAACGCCTCCGATCTGGCCAAGACCAACGCCGATGCGGTATTGCTCGGCAGCCATCTCAGCGCGCTGCTGCAGGCTATGACCATCGCGCGCAAGACCCGCGCGATCATGATCGAGAACCTGGGCTGGGCTACGCTGTATAATCTCGCGGTGCTGCCGCTGGCTGCGTTCGGTTTTGTAACGCCGGCCCTCGCCGCCCTTGGCATGTCCCTCAGCTCGCTGCTGGTGGTGCTCAATGCCCTGCGACTCACGCGCATCCGCCCGCCCGTCGCAGCGCAGCACCACAGTGCCCAACCGGAGCCCAGTGCATGACCGTTCTCTACATCCTCGTGCCGATCGCAATCGCCCTGGTGATTACCGCGATCTGGATCTTCAATTGGGCGGTCAATAACGGCCAGTACGATGACCTGGACAGCCCTGCCCACAGCATCCTGTTTGATGACGACGATCCAGCCCACCTCGCCGCCCAGAAGCGCGAAGGCGACGCCGAGCGCGACGACAGCGATCAAGACAAATGAGTGAGCTGCTTGTCGCCCAGCTACTGACTGCACTGGCTCTGGGGCTGCTCGGCGGTGGCCACTGCATCGGCATGTGTGGCGGTCTGATGGGGGCGCTCACCATGGCCATCCCGCCGGCGCAACGACGCGGCTGGCCGCTCTGGCGCCTGTTGCTGGCCTACAACGCCGGGCGCATCGCCAGCTATACCCTGGCCGGTGCCATCATTGGCAGCCTCGGCTGGGCCTTGCATGGTCTGGGCCTGGACCTGATCCTGCGGGGTGTCGCCGGCCTGCTGATGATCGCCATGGGGCTGTATCTGGCCAACTGGTGGTCGGGCCTGACCCGCATCGAAACCATCGGCCGCGGCCTGTGGCGGCAAATCGAACCCCACGCCAGACGTCTGCTGCCTGTGCAGCGCCCCGGCCAGGCCCTGCTGCTCGGCGGCCTGTGGGGCTGGCTTCCCTGCGGCCTGGTCTACAGCACCCTGATCTGGAGCAGCAGCCACGGTGATGCAGCCACCTCGGCACTGCTGATGCTTGCCTTTGGCCTTGGTACCCTGCCGACGTTACTCGCAACCGGCGCTGCTGCTGAACGCCTGACTGCCCTGCTCAGACGTCGCAGCCTGCGGATTGGCGCCGCCCTGATGGTGATCCTGTTCGGCGTCTGGACCCTGCCCGGGCCGCATCAGAAATGGCTGATAGAGCAGCTCAGCCTGCCCACTGCGGCGCAGCACGCCCACGGCTGAACACCTGTTGCAACAAACCCGGGCGTGGCAGCCTTGCCGCGCATGTTGTACGCTTTGTCCATCGACAAACAGAGCCACGACCGTCATGACCGATGCAATCAAACTAAAAGCGCTACCCGAAGCGCACTGCAAGGACTGCAGCCTCGCCGCCATGTGCCTGCCACTGGCGCTGCAGGATCAGGAACTGGACAGCCTGGACAGCATCGTCAAGCGTGGCCGACCGCTGCGCAAGGGTGAGGTGCTTTTCCGTCAGGGTGATTCATTTGATTCCCTGTATGCACTGCGCTCCGGCACCGTCAAGACCTTCACCGTTGATGATGCAGGTGTTGAACAGATTACCGGCTTCCATCTGGCTAGCGAGCTGATTGGGCTTTCCGGTATGGACGGTGAGCGCCAGCCGGTTACCGCCGTCGCCCTGGAAACCACGTCCGTGTGTGAAATCCCGTTCGAACGTCTGGATGATCTGACCGCCAGCATGCCAACCCTGCGCCGCCAGGTAATGCGCCTGATGAGTCGCGAAATCCGTGATGATCAGCAGATGATGATGCTGCTGTCGAAGAAGACTGCGGACGAACGCATTGCTACGCTGCTGATCAACCTGTCGGCGCGTTTCCGTGCCAGGGGATACTCGGCCCGCTCCTTCCGGCTGGCCATGTCGCGTAACGATATCGGCAACTATCTGGGTCTGGCGGTGGAAACCGTATCCCGCGTATTTACCCGCTTCCAGCAACAGGGACTGATCGCCGCCGAGGGCAAGGAAGTAGAGATTCTCAACCACGGCGAGCTGTGTGCGCTGGCTGGCGGCCAGCTCGACTGATTTTCAGGACCTATCGATGATCTTTGACGAATACGCGATCAAATCGCTGATCCGGCCGGTGCCCGGCTTTCCCAAGGAAGGCGTGACCTTCCGCGACATCACGCCCCTGTTTCAGTCGCCGAAGGGTCTGCGCATGGTGGCCGACAGCCTGATCCAGCGCTATATCGACAGCCCGGTAACCCACATCGGCGCCATCGACGCGCGCGGCTTTCTGATCGGCTCGATCCTGGCCTATGAACTCAATCGTCCTCTGGTGCTGCTGCGCAAGGCCGGCAAGCTGCCAGCCGATACTATCGGCGCCAGCTATGCCACCGAATACGGTGAAGCCACCATGCAGATGCACCGCGACGCCCTCGCCGGCGGTGAACAGGTACTGCTGCTGGATGATCTGATTGCCACCGGCGGCACCTTCCTGGCTGCGGCCAGCCTGGTTCGCCAATGCGGTGCCAGCGTCTACGAAGCCGCCGCCATTATTGATCTGCCGGATCTGGGTGGCTCGCAGATCATGCAGGACGCAGGTATCCCGACTTACACACTCTGCGCCTTTGCAGAAAACGAGCACTGACATCAAGGGCCCGCCCTGCGGGCCATTATCTCCTCTCCCGAAGACCACCATGAACACAACCCTGGAACTCAACGCGCCCTGGCGCGAGCGTCTGGCCGCCTGGCTGGATCGCCCTCGCTTTCAATACCTCATCACCACCCTGATTCTGATCAACGCAGTGATTCTCGGACTGGAAACCGCACCGGCCCTGATGCAACGCTGGGGGCATGTGCTACGCCTGCTCGATCAACTGATCCTAGGCTGCTTCGTGATCGAGATCGGTCTGCGCTTTATCGCCCACGGCTGGCGACTGTTGCGTGACCCGTGGGGTCTGTTCGACACGCTGGTGATTGCCATTGCACTGGTACCGGCAAGCGGCCCGCTGGCCGTTCTGCGCGCCCTTCGGGTACTGCGGGTGCTGCGCCTGATTTCCATCGTCCCCAGCATGAAGATCGTAGTGCAGTCGCTGCTGTCTTCCCTGCCGGGCATGGGCAGCATCGTTGCGCTGCTGGGCCTGATCTTCTATGTCGCGGCCGTGATCGCGACTCAGCTGTTCGGCAGCCACTTTCCAGAGTGGTTCGGCACGCTGGGCGCCAGCCTGTATACCCTGTTCCAGGTGATGACACTGGAGAGCTGGTCGATGGGCATAGTTCGACCGGTGATGGAGGAGTTTCCCTACGCCTGGCTGTATTTTGTGCCATTCATTCTGATCGCTACCTTCATGATGCTGAACCTGTTTATTGCGGTCATTGTGGATGCCATCCAGCATCAGCGGGAAGCCAACAGCAGCGCCGAGCCAGAGGTCGAACACCCCTCGACACAGGCGCTGATGAGCGAACTGCAAGCCCTGCGCAGCGAGCTTCAGGAACTGCGCAAACAGCTGCCACCGCGCGACTGAGATCCCACCCCGATATGATCGGGGTGGTGCTCACTGCGGGCTTTGCATATCATCAGGCGGCAAACAATAACAAACGCCGCGACGCCTGCTTGGTGATCTGCGGCACCTGAGTCGAGGACGTGCCATGAGCAGCCTGCCACCGGACACCCGGTTATTGCTGATTGATGACCATCAGATCTACCTGGATGGCCTGAGCCTAACGCTCGGCTCGCTGTGTGAGGGAGTCAGGCTTGATCACGCCCGCAATGCTGCCGAAGCCCTGCAACTGGTCAGGGAATACCCCTATGACCTGATCCTGCTCGATCTGCAACTGCCGGACAGCAGCGGCCTGTCGCTGATGCAGAAGTTGCGGGCCGCGGACGCCATGGTGCCTATCGCCATCCTCAGCGCCAGCAACAGCCCCAGCGATCTGGAGACTGCCCTGCAGCTGGGCGCGGCCGGCTTCATCAGCAAGACAACCGACGGCAAGACCCTGCTGGACGCTGTAACCCAACTGTTGTACGGCGCCCAGGTGGTGATCGGCGACACCGCACTGAAGATTGACCGCCAGACCAGTGCCCGAGAAGTCGGCATTACGCCACGCCAGCTTGAGATACTGGACCTGCTCGCCGAGGGGCTGCCGAACAAGGTGATATGCCAGCGCCTTTCACTGTCGGAAGATACCGTCAAAACCCACCTCAAGGCGCTGTTCTCCTCACTGGACTGCCACAACCGAACCGAGTGTGTCACTCAGGCTCGCAAGCTCGGCCTGGTGAGTTTCTAGCACCGGAACGGGCATCCGCAGCGGACCGGCCAGCATGCTCCAGCATCTCGTGAACCAGCCGGCGCAGGCGCGCCGGCAGCACCGGCTTGTTGAGCAAATGCAGGTCGGCCAGGCGCGCTGACTCCACCAGATCATCCGACGTATCGGCCGTTACCAGCGCTGCCGGACCGCCAAAGATGCCCCGTTCACGCAGCTGCCGGATCAACTCAAGACCATTCAGCTCGCCTTCGAGTCGATAGTCACTGAGCACCACGTCCACACCTGCTGTACCGAGTTCGGCCAGCGCCTCATCGGCGCTGGAAAACGCCCAGACCACACAGCCCCAGCTCGACAGCAGCGACTGCATCGCCTCCCGGCTGACCCGGTCATTCTCAATCAGTGCCACCTGCCCATGCAGATTGGGCACAACAGCCTGCATGGGCTCCTCGGGCTGAGCCTGCCACTCGCCGACGGGCACCTCGACCCAGAAGCAGGCACCCTCCCCTGGGCGCGAATTCACCCCGGAGGGGTACTGCAGCAGGTGCAATATCTGACGACAGATACTGAGCCCAAGGCCAACGCCCTTGTCGAGCGTTCGAGCCGGGTTGCGCAACTGGGTGAACTCCTCGAAGATCCGCTCCTGGTCGGCCTCCTCCAGGCCGCAGCCGTTATCGATTACCGCGATCCGCAGATGATCCTCATTGCGGCTCACCTCAACGCGTACCACTGTGGCATCGGCATGCAGCAGCGCATTGTTCAGATAGTTGCGCAGCAGCCGCTCAAGCAGCAACGTGTCACTGCGCACCGCGAGATAAGGTGCACAGTGCAACTCGAGTTGAATTCCCCGCCGCAGGGCAACACTGTCAAGACTGGCAATCAGCCGCTGCAGCCAGGGCGCCAGATTGAAGGAGCGTATCTGAGGGCGAACCATACCGACACTCAGCCGCGAGATGTCCAGCAGCGAGTTGAGCATGGCCTGCAGCAACTGGGTCGAGTCGCTCAGGCGCCCGACAGTGCGCTGTGCCTCGCCATTAAGCGGCTGCTCCTGCAAATGCTGAATGAACAGAAGCATGGCATGCAGCGGCTGACGCAGGTCATGGCTGGCGGTCGCCAGAAAGTGCGTTTTGCTCTGACTCTCGCGTTCGGCGCGGCGTCGGGCGGCTTCCAGCAACTGCTCGTTGAGATAGGCGCGACGCTGCATATACTCGTAAAGATAGGTGCCGAGCGAGCCCATGACCGCGAAATTGGACAGGAAAATGCCATCGGAAATCAGCATCCTTGCCGGCGCACTCATCATCATCTCGGCAAACAGATAACTCAGCACGATAGTCCAGGAACCCAGCACGGCATGCCGCATCGGCAGGGCCAGCAGAAACATCCCGGACAGCAGAACCAGATACAGGCCGTCGTGGGTGACCCGAATGGAAACCTCAGCGGCACGGGCCATGGTAATCACCATGGCCACCATGATACCGACACAGATGTACCCCACCGTCGCCATCGCAAAGGCATAGCGAGGAGGCACCCTTCCGGGTCGGTTGGAATACCAGATGGCAAAACAGATCACGCCCAGGCCAACAGCGCGAATACTCAGCGTGTACGTTGCAAGCTCCGGGGGCAGATAGACGTAATCCAGCCACATGAAAAGCAACATGAACACGATGGACGAGGTCGCCACGACCACGACCCGACTCGCCATCTTGGCATGCAGATAATGCTGAAATGCGTCTTCAATCGTCTTGCTGAAGCGCAGCCGCCTCAAGCCCCGCTGCTCGGCCAGAAAGGCCGGCTCATCAATCGGAGCAGAACTGCTCCGGGAGGTCGATTCCTGCATGGTTCAAAGCCCATTGTTGTTATGAATACAGCCGTTATGACGACCCGTTATATGCGACGAGCCGCAGCATTCAAAATAATTTAAAAACAACGTATTACCGGAAAAAACTGCCGCTATGCTTTAAAACATGACGGTAACCTACAGGACGTAAACCGATGTCCGCCATTGCAGCACCGCATACACATGAGCAGCCCGCACAGGGTGCAGCCTTCAACCTCTTTCAACTCGGTGATACGGCCACTCTGCAGCAAAACATCCTGCGGCCAACCCTCGACTACCTCGGCATCAGCTGCCAGCACACCGGCCAGCTGCTGCTGGGCACCCTGCTCTGCACTGCTCGCCTGCCCGAGGCCAAGCGCGTCGAGCTGGCTATCGGCCCCTATGGTATCAGCCCCCGACTGCACACCCGCCTGTGGGACGAGTATCTGGCCCGGCAACCCGATCTGGCCAGCCGCATCAGAGGCCTCGCCAGCCAGCACTGCTTTCTGCGCGACCCGCATGCGGAGCTCGGCTACAACCTGGCTTACGCCACCGCGATAGCATGGCTGGTGTACCAGCATCAGCAGCTGCGACTGCCCGAGCGCTGCGACCCCGCTAGCCTAGCGCGAATCTGGGAGACCTCCTACCCCCATCGGGGTGGGCAGGCGAGCGACTTCCTGCAGGCCTGGCGGCAGGCATTTCGACAGCGTTGCAAAGCGCGAAATTGAGCCATCTATAGCGCACTATCAACCAGGCCGGGGTCAGCTTGACCGCGGCCTGTACACAGGGGCATCGTGCCGGACACGGTCGTCTGCGGACGACACCGGCATCCACCTGGTCAAAGGAAAACAACAATGCCCCAGACAGCAAACGTCAATCGCCAGATCCTTCTTGCCTCCCGCCCAGTCGGCGCACCAACGGCGGCCAACTTCCAGATGGTTGAATCCCCAGTGCCCACGCCTGGCCCGGGGCAGATGCTACTGCGCAACCGCTGGATGTCGCTTGACCCCTACATGCGCGGGCGCATGAGCGACGCCAAGTCCTACGCCGACCCGGTGCCGGTTGGCGGCGTGATGACCTGCGGCACGGTCAGCGAGGTCATCGCCTCGGAACTCGACGGTTATAAGGTCGGCGATCTGGTGATGTGCTTTGCCTCCGGCTGGCAGGACTACACCCTGTCCGACGGCAGCATGGTGTTCCGCCTTGATCCGAACATGGCTGAACCGTCGCTGGCACTCGGCGTGCTGGGCATGCCCGGTTTTACCGGCTATATGGGCCTGACCGACATCGGCCAGCCCAAGCCGGGTGAAACCGTCGTAGTTGGCGCGGCCACCGGCCCGGTCGGCACCGTGGTCGGCCAGGTTGCCAAGCTGATGGGCTGCCGTGCAGTGGGCGTAGCCGGTGGCGCGGAGAAGTGTGACTACGCAGTGAAGGAACTGGGCTTTGACGCCTGCATCGACCACAAGGACCCGGCGCTGGCCGAGAAGCTGGCGGCCGCCTGCCCGGATGGTATCGATGTGTACTTCGAGAACGTTGGAGGCAAGGTGTTTGACGCCGTCATGCCGCTGCTCAACGCCCACGCGCGCATCCCGCTGTGCGGTCTGATTGCCCAGTACAACATGACCTCGCTGCCGGACGGCCCGGACCGCATGCCGCAACTGATGCGCCTGATGCTGAGCCAGCGTATCCGCATGCAGGGTTTCATCATTTTCGACAACTACGGCCATTGCTACCCGGACTTCCTCAAGGCGATGACGCCCTGGGTGGCCGAAGGCAAGGTGCGGGTCAAGGAAGATCGCGTAGACGGTCTGGAGAACGCGCCGGAGGCCTTCATGGGCCTGCTCGAAGGCAAGAATTTCGGCAAGCTGGTGGTCAAGATCGCCGACTGATCAGCCCCTCTGCCCGTCTCAGGACGGGCAGACTTCCCGTTCGGCCGTGTTGAGTTCCTCTAGATAAGCGGCCAGTCGTGCCTGCTGGTCCGCACTGAGGTGCAAGCCCAGTTTGCTGCGCCGCCAGAGCAGCGTTTCGGCATCCCGCGCCCACTCGTGTTCACGCAGGTATTTCACCTCGCGCTCGGTCAACCCGGCCCCAAAGTCCTCGCCCATGTCCGGCGTACAGCGCATGCCACGCAGGAACACCCGGCACAGGGTGCCGTAACTGCGCACGTAACGCGCAATCTGCTCCTCCGCCAGCCAGCGAAACTCGGCACGCAACTGCGCATGCAGGCTGGCCTGCGACTCGAAGTCACCACCAATCAGCGCATGCTCGGCTGTCCAGGCCTGGCCTGCCTCCGGAAACCAGCGGGCCAGCTGATCCATTGCATTCTCGGCCAACCGCCGATAGGTCGTCAGCTTGCCACCAAAAACAGCGAGCAGCGGCGCCTGGCCGATCTCGCCGTCCAATGTCAGGCTGTAGTCGCGACTGACTTCCGAGGGTTTCGCGGTGTCGGTGCTGATCAGCGGCCGGACCCCGGCAAAGCTATGCACCACATCCCCGGCACGCAACTGACGCTTGAAGTGGGCATTGACCACGCTGATCAGGTAGTCGACCTCAGACGCATCCGGCTCGACCACCGATGGATCACCCTGAAAGTCGACGTCGGTGGTGCCGATTAGCGAAAACTGCCCTTCGTAGGGCAGCACAAACACGATGCGCTTGTCTTCGTTCTGCAGGATGTAGGCTTCCTTGCCGCGGTGAATCTGCGGCACTACGATATGGCTGCCCTTGACCAGCCGCACGCCGTGCGGCGAACGCTGGTCAACCACCCGCTCCATGACCCGCGCCGCCCAGGGCCCGGAGGCATTGACCAGCGCCCGTGCGGTCACCCGTTCAAGCTTTCCGTCAGGGCCCAGCAGGTCGATTTCCCAGAGATCGTTACGACGCCTCGCCGACTCGCAGCGGGTATGCAGGCGAATGTCAGCGCCCAGGCTGGCCGCCTGCACCGCATTCAACGCAACCAGGCGCGAATCATCTGCCCAGCAGTCGGAATATTCGAACGCGTGACTGATCACCGGATTGAGAATGCCCTGCCCGTTCAGCTCCAGCGCTTTGGAGCGCGGCAGAGTGATCCCCCGGTGCAGATGGTCGTAGAGAAACAACCCCGCACGCAGCATCCAGCGCGGACGCAAATGGGGTCGGTGCGGCAGCACAAAGCGCAGCGGCCAGATCAGGTGCGGCGCCTTGGCCATCAGCACCTCGCGCTCGCCCAGCGCCTCGCGCACCAAACGAAAATCGAACTGTTCGAGGTAGCGCAGCCCCCCGTGCACCAGCTTGCTGCTGGCCGACGAAGTATGGGCGGCAAGGTCGTGCTGCTCGCACAACAGCACCGAAAGCCCCCTGCCTGCCGCATCCACCGCGATGCCACTGCCATTGATACCACCACCAATGACGACCAGATCCACTAGTTTGGAGGATCTTGTTTGCGCAGCTTGGCGCTCATCCGGATGAGGTGGCAGCATGGGGGCTCCTTTGTTATTCGTTTTTAACCGCACGCAGCAGTGTGCAACGAGGACTGTGTCAGCGACAAGACACCCGCTGTGACGGTGCACTCAGTATGCACCCGCCCCTTGGCCGTTTCCCGCGCGCGGTTTACCCTTGGGAAGCACTGTTTTCTCAAAGTACCGCGGACGCGACATGACTCCTGCCACCAAACTGCTCGACCAGGCCAAGGTTGCCTATCAGTTACATCGCTACACCCACGATCCTCAGGCAGAGTCTTACGGCACCGAAGCCGCCGACAAGCTAGGGCTGGAGCACGGGCGCGTATTCAAGACCCTGCTGGCCGCCACCGAAACCGGCGAACTGCTGGTCGCCGTAGTGCCGGTCTCCGACAAACTGAACCTCAAGGCGCTCGCCACTGCCGCCGGGGCCAAGAAAACCGCGATGGCGGATCCCGCCGCCGCCCAGCGCAGCACCGGCTATCTGGTCGGCGGCATCAGTCCGCTCGGGCAGAAAAAACGCCTGCGCACCTTTATCGACGCCAGCGCTGCCAACTGGCCCAGCATGTACATCAGTGGCGGCCGCCGTGGGCTCGAAATCGAACTTGCGGCAGCCGATTTGCAACAACAGACCAGCGCCCTGCTCTGCGAGCTGTGCCGCGACTGACCACTTCCAGACAAAACCAATAACAGGACACCTCCATGGCCAAGCCGATCCTCGCCATCGACCAGGGCACCACCAGCAGCCGCGCCATTTTGTTCAGCGCAAGCGGCCGCCCAGAGCACGTTGCCCAGCAGGAATTCGCCCAGCACTTTCCGAACGACGGCTGGGTGGAACACGATGGCGAAGAGATCTGGAGTTCAACGCTCGCGGTCTGCCGCGAGGTGCTGGAAAAAGCCGGCATCAGCGCCAGCGAGGTAGCCGGGATCGGCATCACCAACCAGCGCGAAACCACCCTGGTGTGGGACGCCACCAGCGGCGAGCTGCTCTATCGCGCCATTGTCTGGCAGGATCGCCGCACCGCCAGCTACTGTGCCGAACTCAAGGCCGCCGGCCATGAGGCGATGATCAGCGAGCGCACCGGATTGCTGATCGACCCCTACTTCTCCGCAACCAAGCTGCGCTGGATTCTGGACAATGTGCCGGGCGCACGCGCGCGCGCCGAGCGCAATGAGCTGCGTTTCGGCACCGTAGACTGCTTCCTGCTCTGGCGTCTGACCGGCGGCAAGGTCCACCGCACCGACGCCACCAACGCCTCGCGCACCATGCTGTTCAATATCCATACCCAGCAATGGGATGACGACCTGCTGCAATTGCTCGATATTCCGGCCAGCCTGCTGCCCGAGGTGATGGACAGCGCCGCCGACTTTGGCCAGACCGCGCCCGAGGTGCTCGGTGCCAGCATCCCGGTCTGCGGTATCGCCGGCGATCAGCAGGCTGCGCTGATCGGTCAGGCCTGCTTCGAGCCGGGCATGGTCAAGAGCACCTACGGCACCGGCTGCTTTATGGTGATGAACACCGGCAGCACGCCGATCCGCTCGCAGAATCGCCTGCTGACGACAGTCGGTTATCGTCTGAACGGTCAGACCAGTTACGCGCTGGAGGGCAGTATTTTCGTCGCCGGCGCCGCCATCCAGTGGCTACGCGACGGTCTCAAGCTGATCCAGCACGCGGGCGAAACCGAAGCCCTCGCCCGCCAGGCTGGTGAGCACACCGGTGTCTATCTGGTGCCCGCCTTTACCGGCCTGGGCGCGCCCTACTGGGACCCGACCGCACGCGGCGCGATCTTCGGCCTGACTCGCGATACCGGCATCGCCCAGATCGTCGCGGCTGGCCTGCAATCGGTCTGTTTCCAGACCCGCGACCTGCTCGAAGCCATGCAGGCCGATGGCGCACAGAGCACAGCCGCCCTGCGTGTGGACGGCGGCATGGTGATCAACAACTGGGTGGTACAGGAGCTGGCCAATATCCTGGGCGTCACCGTCGACCGCCCGCAGTTCACCGAAACCACGGCGCTCGGTGCGGCCTATCTGGCCGGCCTGCAGCTCGGCATATTCAAAGACCTCGACGATATCGCCAGCCACTGGGCCTGCGAGCGCACCTTCGCGCCCGAGATGGCGGAAACCCAGCGCGATCCCTTGTATGAAGGCTGGCTGGATGCGATTCGGCGGGTGCGGGAGTAATAACGCCGCATACCACGCCCCCCGCAACGATCGGCGCAAGGTACATCCGCTCGGGCACAGCATGCTGTGCCCCTGCGCAAGGATCTGCGTGGCACACACCGTTGGGGCGCGGCACGCCGTGCCCGGGGGTTAGTTCAGCCCCAATAACCCGCGCAGGGTCGACAGCTCTTCCGCCAGTACCGTGACCGGCCCAACCAGCGTACGGCGGTCACGCTCGCTGACCTTGTCGTAGGACTCGAAGCCGCTGCTGGCATCGCCTTCAGTCAGGTAGTAATGCGCCAGGGTGTGTTCGATGGCGGTGAAGTTTTCTTCGATACGCGCAACGAACGCCGGATCTTCCTGCGCTGCCAGCGGCTTGACCAGCTCGAAGATTTTCTTCGAGCCATCCAGGTTGCCATGGAAGTCCCACAGGTCGGTGTGACTGTAGCGATCCTCTTCACCGGAGACCTTGGTCGCGGCGACCTCTTCCATCAACGCGGCAGCGCCACCCACCACTTTCTCCGGCGGGAAGGTCAGGTCCTGCACACTCTGCTCCAGAGTCTCGACATCACTCATCAGGCGCTCGGCATAGTCGCCCAGGCCAGTGGTACTGTGCTCGTGAAACAGGCCATACTCCAGGCGGTGAAAACCGGTGAAGGTCGGGTCCTGCACGCCATGCTCGTAGTCGTCTTCACGGGCGTCGATGCTGGCATCCAGATCGGCAAACAGTTCGGCAATGGGTTCGATGCGCTCGTAGTAAACGTGGGTCGGTGCGTACAGCTGCTGGGCACGCTGCAGGTCGCCGGCCTTGATGGCATCGGTGAACTCACGGGTGTGGCTGCTGAACTGCTCCAGGTTGTCGAGCACATAAAGCTTGTAGTCGGTAATCGGATTGACCAGATCCTGCGGTGCCACAGCGGCCTGTGCCTGCATGGCAACCAGCCCGAAGGCAGCGGCGGTAATGACGGTGCGAAGGTTAGACATTGTCCTGCTCCTGAATAGACGTATTAAGGCCAATCACGAATGGCGCCGGCTGGCAGCCAGCATGCTGCTGCCGAGGTAGTCCCCGGCTTGTGCGCCCGGCAGCGTGAAGAAGTAGCCGCCGCCTACGGGCTTGATGTATTCCTCCAGCGGTTCACCGTCCAGGCGCTTCTGAACGGTAATAAAACCGGCCTCCAGGTCCGCCTGATAGGCGATGAACAGCAAGCCCATATCCAGTTGACCGTTGGCTTCGACGCCGTTGGAGTAGTTGAACGGACGGCGCAGAATCAGGTTGTGCTCGCTGCCATGGGTGCGCGGGTTGGCCAGCCGGATATGCGAGTCCAGCGGCGTCACCTTGCCGTCGGGGTCGTTGTCGTAGCCCGGCAGATCATGCTCGATGCCGCCGTGCATGGGCGCGCCGCTGTCGCGACGACGGCCAAAGATGGCTTCCTGCTCCTGCAGCGGTGTGCGGTCCCAGCGTTCGACAAAGTTGCGGATGATGCGCACGGCCTGATAGCTGCCGTTGCGTGCCCATTCGGGCTCCTGGTTACTGGCATCGACCCACACCACGTTCTGCATCAGGCCGCTGTTGTCTGCCGGCGGGTTGGCGGTGCCATCGCGGAAACCAAGGTAGTTGCGCGCACTCTCGGTCGAGCCATCGGAGCGCGGCGCCATGACCGGCACCGTGCCTTCCTGTTTCCAGCGCAGCATCAGCATGCCGGGGGTGTTCTTGATGATGTCACGCAGGGCGTGAATGGTGGTGCCCTCGGTGTTGGCACAGAACTGCAGGGAAATATCACCGTGGCAGCGATCGGCATCCAGCGCATCGTTGGAGAACGCGACCATGCGCTGCAGGTGACGGGGTTTGACCGCGCCCAGCCCGAAGCGGTCATCAAACAGCGAGGCACCGACCGACAGCGTAATGGTCAGCCCGTCAGGGTCGATGTTGGGGCCGAGGATGCCGGAATCCGCCGGTGGGTAGCGTGGGTCACGCTGCTCATAGGTGCCGCCCTGAGTCAGAAAAGCCATGCGCTCGGTCAGCGTGCGCAGCAAGCGCTCCAGACCTTGGCGATCAGCCACCAGCACATCAAAGCTGGCCAACATGCCAACCGCCGGGCGCGGGGTAACAATGCCCTGCTGCTGGACGCCATAAAACGGGTGGGATTGATGGGTAGCCGAGCTGGATGGCGCATCGGTCACCTCTGCGGCGCGCACCTGCTGGTCGGCCAGCGCGCCGCTGCTCAGTGCAGTAGCAGCGGCACCGATACCCGCTGCGCCCAGGCCCTGCAGAAAGCGCCGGCGGTTCATGCCGGAAAACGGACACCCTGAAGAAAGCTCGTCGTGGTCACTCATGGGTACTGTCAATCCTCACACTCAGTAAGCGGCGGCCAGCAGCGCGTTGACGCTGGCCAGTTGATCAGCCAGCTGCTGGCTGGCCAGCAATAGGGTTTGGGTGTCAGCGGCAGGCACCTGCTCCGCCAGCGACGCATTGGCCGCCTGCAGGGCCTCAGACTCCTGCGGGTGCGACTGCCGGAGAACCGGAAGCAGCAGCGATACGACCTTGTCGATACCTGCCTGCAAGCCCTGCAGATCACTGCGCGCCCTGCTGCTGAGCTGATCGTTGTTCTGCTGCTGGTCATGCCAGGCCTGCAATACCCGGCCGGCGCCATTGACCAGTTGGGAGGCCGGTACACCCTGGGCACTCAAACGTGAGCGCAGCGCGCCAACGTCGGCACTCAGCTGCTTGACGACCGGCAGCAATCCGTCGGTGGTCTGCTGTTCAAACAAGCCATAAGCCAGGCGTTCAAAGCCGCGAAAATCGGCATCCAGCTCGCGCTCGGCGAAGTACTCGGCGCGCGTATTCAGCCGTTGATCCAGATCGCTGAACAGACCTACGGCGAGCGCCATGTGCTGATCGATTGCGCGTGCATCCAGCCAGGCTTGCTGCGCCGCGTCCAGGTTGTTATGAGCAATCTGCTGATGCAGGTTGCCGACCGCGCGCGCCAGCGCCCGCCCTTCCAGCGTCAGGTAGACGCGGTACTCAGCCAACGGACCGATCAGTGCGCGTGCGGACAGATCGGCGGCAACGGTCTGCCCGGCCACCGCCGTCACGGTCAGCGTCCCGCGCGGATTACTGAGCAGGCCACAGGTCATCTGGTATTCACCGGGCAGCAACGTGGCTGTCAGTTGCTGATGCAGGCCGGGAGCGATGTTCTCACGCTCCTCCAGTACCATCACGCCATCGAGAATTTCCCACTCGATCGCACGCTCACTCTCGTTGAATACGGTAAAGCGTTGAGCACCGGCAGGCACGGTAAGCGTGTTCGGTGAACAACCACTGGCGTCAATGGTGATCTGGTGAGTATCAGTCGTGTCGGTTGACGACTTCGAACCCAGCGACAAATAGAAAATACCCAGCGCGCCGAGCATCAGCACGGCAGCACCAGCCATGCCAGCCCGCAACGCAAGCGGCGACGGAGCAGAAGCAAAAGGATCAGACATCAGGACACTCGCAGGCAGTGTTGGACAGGTGTAAAACTCAACCACCAACCCGCGCTGCGGCAGGTCTAGCGAGCTGCGCAGTACCGGGTCGGAAGAAGAAAAACAGGGTGATCAGCAGGAAGCCCAGATAAGCGACGACTTCACTGACACTGGGCGCAGGCTGATAGCCGAAAATACCGGCAAACAGGCTGCCCAGCGGAGTGTCCAGCGGCAGCCATTCGCTCAGATCGAAGACATTGCGCTGGCCATAATTCCACAGGCCCGCCTCGTGCAATGCGCGCACCGCACCCGAGAACAACCCAGCAGCCACCAGCAGAATGAACAGGCCGGTTCCGCGGAAAAAGTGCTTCAGATTCAAGCGCAGGCTGCCACGATAGAACGCCCAGCCGGCCAGTACCGAGCACAGGACGCCAAGCAGCGCGCCCAGCGGTGCTCCGGTGCCCCGCCCCTGCTGGAACACCGCCAGCAGAAAGAACACCGACTCCAGCCCCTCGCGAGCGACCGCCAGAAAGACCATGCCGATCAACGCCCAGGTTTGCCCCTGGCCGGCCTGAAACGCCTGGTCCAGCGCGCCGGTCAGCTCAGTACGCAACCCCTGCGACGCGCGCCGCATCCAGAACACCATCCAGGTCAGCACACCAACGGCAATCAAACCGACAGCCGCTTCAAACATCTCCTGCTGACGCTGGGGAAACTCGGCGCTGACCAACTGCAGGGCCGCGCCACCGAGCAACGCCAATGTGACGGCGAGGAAAATACCGGTCCAGATGACCGGCATCCACGCGGCACGGCCGGTCTGACGGAGGTAGCTGGCAATGATGCCGACAATCAGCGCGGCCTCGAGGCCTTCGCGCAGCATGATCAGGAATGGAACAAGCATGACAATCAGTCGCAATTGAGAATGAATTTGAATACGACCAGATCATACATGTAACAAAATATGTAAAAAACCACTTCAGCGTATCCATATCGGAAACGCTGATTTTCATCTGAAGCATCAAGAAATAGCCCGCTATCAGCCGCAGAGGGCCGCCGAACGGGCAACGGCACGGGCCACGCTGGAGTGTGGTCTTTCAGCGCCGGGAAGTTCGGCTCCCGCTCGATAGGCAGACCTGTGCGCCAACCCATGGCCGAGTGGGAACTCGATGAGATGGTCTCCTCCCTCTCCCTTCTACGGCGTCGATGCGCCAGGGGATAGATGCTATGCATCTACTGGAACCGAACGGAGACAGGAGGAGACCATGAACCAATCTATGACAATTGGCATCGACCTGGCAAAGCACATTTTCTTCGTTGCCGCCCTTGATGGCTCGGGCAAACCAGCCCGGCGCAAGAAGCTTCGTCGCCATGAGGTGCTGCCATTTCTGGCCAATCATCCGGGGGCTGTCGTTGGCATGGAGGCTTGCTCCGGCGCGCACCACTGGGCCAGGGAGATACGCGCGTTAGGTCATAGTGTGCAGCTGTTGCCTGCACAGCATGTCAAAGCCTACCTGCGTGGCCAGAAGAACGATTACAACGACGCGCTTGCCATTGCTGAGGCGGTTCAGCATGGCCGTATTCGTTGCGTTGAGATCAAGACGGTCGATCAGCAGTTGGACCAGAGCCTGCATCGTCTGCGCCAAGCGCTGGTGACTGAACAGACGGGGTTGATCAACCGGACTCGATCCCTACTCGCAGAGCACGGCGTGGATCTGCCTGAAGGTAAGCACCGCTTCAGGCAGGCGGTCCTCGCACAGTTGGAAGATGCGCAGAACGGCTTGCCATGGCGCCTGCGGGAACTGCTGGGCCGGCAGTATCAGCTGTTCATCGCGCTGGAGCAGGAACTCGCTTGGTACGAACGCGAAATCAAAACCAAGGCCGCAGAAAACGAAGCCTGCCAGCGCTTGATGAGCGTGCCGGGCTACGGCCCTATCGTCAGCAGCGCCTTCTATGGCTGGCTAGGGAGTGGCCAGCAGTTCCGTTGCGGTCGTGATGTGGCTGCGGCTCTCGGGCTGGTACCCAAGCAGTACAGCACTGGCGGAAAGACTGTGCTCGGCAGTATCAGCAAGCGCGGGGATAGACACCTCAGGGCGCTACTAGTGCATGGGGCCAGAGCCGTTGCCCGTTACGCCAAAGAGCGTGACGACAGACTAAGTCGCTGGGTCTGCAGCCTGATCGAGCGACGAGGTTACAACAAGGCAGTCGTGGCACTGGCCAACAAACTGGCACGCATCGGCTGGGCAGTAGTGGCTCGAGGGCAACCATACCAAGCCGTTCCGGCCTGAAGCGCAGCAGCCACACACTTGATTTAACCAAGAGGTAAGGCACTCCCCCCAGGTTGCGAAGGCAATCAGCAGATGGTGGTAATACAGGTCAAACCGATGTATCGAAAACCTGAGGAGGGTCATGGCCACACAGGCCGCGAGCTCGATAAGGACGATACGTGGCGACTGCTCATCGAGGCCCGCAGCACTGTGCTGCACATTGAGGCCGGATATACGACAGACAACCTGCTCTTGCCATCAAAGCTGATGCCTTGCAATGAGGGGGGAGACCATATACGGCCTTTCCAGGCAGCATCCTGTCTTTCGATCAGCCGAGCAGGCCCGAGAATGGCAGAAACGCGACCAGATCACCGGGGCTGAAGGTGTGCCCGGCTGGCACCCGTAACAGGCCACTGGCGCGACTGGCGCTGCTGAGCACACCGGAGCTTTGATTGCCCGACAGCATTACGCGGCCGTCTTCGACATGCGCACGCAGGTACTCCTCACGACTGCCAGCGCGACTCCAGGCGAACCCGGCAGGCAAGGTATAGGCAGGTGCGGCCACCTCCGCTGCGCCAAGGCGGGTCAACAGATAGGGACGCACCAGCAGCAAAAACGTGACCAGCGTCGCCGCCGGATTCCCGGGCAGACCGAGCACGGGCACACCTGCGTAGTGACCCAGCGTGAACGGCTTGCCCGGCTTGATCGCCAGCTTCCACAGATCGACCTCACCGGCCTCGCGCAACGCCTGACCGAGACAGTCCGCCTCGCCGACCGACACCCCGCCGGAAGTAATAATCACATCAACCTGCCTGGCCAACTGCTGCAGGCGATCACGGGTCGAGGCAAGGTCATCCGGCAGAATACCGGCGTCGACCACAGTCTGCCCCATGCCCTGCAACAAACCGATCAAGGTAAAGCGGTTGCTGTTGTAGATATGTCCGGGGCTCAGCGGCTGCCCCGGCTCGACCAGCTCGTCACCGGTCGATACCACCGCTACCCGCAGCGGCGTGCGGACCCCGACCTGATCAATCCCTACCGAGGCAATTACCCCCAGATCCTGCGGTCTCAGCCGGATTCCGGCAGCCAGCAACGGCTGACCGGCAACGACGTCCTGCGCTTGGCGTCGGACGTTGTCGCCGGCAGCCACCGGCTCCAGCAGGCGCACTCGGCCATCCGTCAGCAGCTCGGTATTCTCCTGCATCTGCACGGCATTGGCGCCAGCAGGCAAGGGTGCACCGGTAAAGATGCGTGCACAGGTGCCAGGTTGCAGCGCCGCCGGAGCAACCCCGGCGGTGATGCGCTGACTGACCGGCAGGCCATCAGCCATCGCCTGCGCCAGATCAGCCTCGGCCAGCGCGTAACCGTCCATCGCACTGTTGTCCCAGGGCGGTACGTCGATGGCAGAACAGACCGGCTCGGCCAGAACCTGGCCGAGCGCATCGGTCAGCGACAACACCCGCACGGGCTGCTGCTGATGGGCGGCCGCGCTGGCGAGCAGCCGCTGCAGGGCCTCGGCAACCGGCATCAGGCTCATGCGCGGCGACCGTCCTGATCCGGATTGCCCAGATGCTGCACGAAGTTGCACGGGCGGGTACGACTGTCCAGCTGGGTTTCGAGAATCCGCGTCCAGGCCGTGCGGCAGGCATTGGACGAGCCCGGCATGCAGACCACCAGCGTGCGGTTGGCCAGCCCGGCCAGCGCGCGGGACTGCAGCGTGGACGTGCCGATGTCTTCATAGGAGACCTGACGGAACAGCTCACCAAAACCATCGACCTGCTTGTCCAGCAGCGGCGCGATCGCCTCCGGGGTGCTGTCGCGGCCGGTAAAGCCGGTGCCACCGGTGATCAGCACGACCTCGACTGCCGGGTCGGCGATCCAGGCCGACACCAGTGCGCGCATCTGGTAACGGTCGTCGGGCAACAGTTGGCGATCGGCCAGACGATGACCAGCGGCGGTCAGACTGTCCGCCAGCAGCTGGCCAGAGGTATCGGTTTCCAGGGTACGGGTGTCGCTGACGGTCAGCACGGCGATGCCTAGGGCGGCGAAGGGAGTATCGGGTGAGCAGCTCATGGATGGATTCCTTGCGTTCGGGTAATGCCGGACGGCAATCAGCAGGGGCGCTGCTTTCGTCCGCTACAGGCCCGGTGTTATAACACAGACCACACCAGCCAGAGCATTGAACATGTCAGCATCACCCCGTATCAGCGCCCTGCTGCTGGCCGGCGGCCAGGGCCGCCGCGTCGGCGGTGCAGACAAGGGCCTGCTCGCCTACCGCGGCGGCCCTGTCAGCGCCCATCTGAGCGCGCTGTTGCGCAGCGTGGCCGATGAGCTGCTGATCAGTTGCAATCGCAACGCCGACCAATACCGGCAATGGGCCGACCAACTGGTGACCGACAGCAGCACGGACTATCCTGGCCCGCTGGCCGGCATTCTGAGCGGCTTGCGCCAGGCGCGCGGCGAGCAGCTTTTGGTGCTGCCCTGTGATATGCCGTTGATCGACCAACCCTTGCTTGAACGCCTGATTAGCCAAGCCGATCCTGACCGTCCGGTGTTTTTTCGCACTGGTGAGCAGCCCCAGCCGCTGCCCTGCCTGATCCCGCGCGGGCTGCTGCCGGCGCTGGAATACGCCTGGCTGCAAGGGGAGCGCAGCCCGTTGCGCTGGTTGCGAACAATGGACGCGATCTGCCTCGATCTGGCCGCTGACGAACCACGCCTGACCAGCGCCAACACCCCTACCCTGTGGCAGGCGTTGCAGTAACCCTGTGAAAAACAGTCGATTTTTTTTCGTTTGCCTCTTGTGCGATGACAAACTTTAGGTAAAATGCCGCCCACAACGGAGCGTAGCGCAGCCTGGTAGCGCGTCTCGTTCGGGACGAGAAGGTCGCTGGTTCGATTCCAGTCGCTCCGACCAACAGCAAAACCCCTGACTCATTGAGTCAGGGGTTTTTCTTTTTCTGCCATCTGAGGTCTGTTGCCGCTTCGCCTTGCCTGGCCGAAGAAGGGTCTCCGGCAGGCAGATGAACGCAACGGCGACAGCTCTAATCAAGCATCTCACGCAACACATGGTGCAGAATGCCGCCCGCCTTGAAGTAGGCGATCTCATTGACGGTATCGATTCGGCAGAGCATCTCGAAGCTCACACTCTTACCATCATCACCGGTCGCCTCCACCGTCAGCCGCTGCCCCGGCTTGAGCTCATCGCTGATGCCGTTGATCTCGATCTGCTCGTGCCCGGTCAAACCCAGCTCGGCCACGCTCTGACCATCCACAAACTGCAGCGGCAACACCCCCATACCGACCAGGTTGGAACGGTGGATGCGCTCGAAGCTCTCGGCCAGCACGGCCTTCACACCGAGCAGATTGGTGCCCTTGGCCGCCCAATCCCGGCTTGAACCGGTGCCGTACTCCTTGCCGGCCAGCACCACCAGCGGCGTGCCATCCTGCTGATAGCGCATGGCTGCATCATATATCGACATCCGCTCACCGGAAGGCACATGAATGGTCTCACCGCCCTCCTCGCCACCGAGCATCCGATTGCGGATACGGATGTTGGCGAAGGTGCCGCGCATCATCACTTCGTGGTTACCACGCCGCGAGCCGTAGGAGTTGAAGTCGGCCGGTTCGACGCCCAGCGACTGCAGATATTCACCTGCCGGCGAGCTTGCCTTGATATTGCCGGCGGGCGAAATGTGGTCCGTGGTAATCGAATCGCCGAATACCGCCAGCACCCGCGCGCCGGTAACCGGCTGCAGGGGTTCCAGTGGCTCGTCGATGGCATCAAAGTACGGCGGATTTTTCACGTAGGTCGAGGCATCATCCCAGGCATAGGTCTTGCCCTCGCTGACGCTGATCGAGCGCCAGTGATCATCTCCGGTAAACACGTCGGCATAGCGGGTGCGGAACATCTCGTCCTCGACCAGCGCCACGGCCTCGGCGATCTCGGCGTTGGTCGGCCAGATGTCCTTGAGAAATACCGGGCGGTTGTCCTGATCCAGACCAAGCGGCTCTTCGCGCAGGTTGATTCGGGTGTTGCCGGCCAGCGCGTAGGCCACCACCAGCGGCGGCGACGCCAGCCAGTTGGCCTTGACCTGCGGGTGCACTCGCCCTTCGAAGTTACGGTTGCCGGACAGTACCGCCGACACGGCCAGATCGTGTTCGCTGACAACCCGGGCCACCTCGTCGGGCAGCGGCCCGGAGTTGCCGATACAGGTGGTGCAGCCGTAGCCCACCAGATTGAATCCGAGCGTATCAAGACTCTCGGTCAGACCGGCCTTGTTCAGATAGTCGGTCACCACCTTGGAGCCTGGCGCAAGCGATGACTTGACCCAGGGCTTGCGCTGCAGGCCCCGCTCTACAGCCTTTTTGGCCAGCAAACCGGCGGCCATCATCACACTCGGATTGGAAGTATTGGTGCAGGAGGTAATCGCGGCGATCACCACGGCGCCGTGGTCCAGCGGGTATTCCTTGCCATCCAGCTGCACCGTGGCATGGGCATTCGGGCCGCCGACGGCGGTACCGGCACCGCCTTCACTTTCCAGCCGCGCCTGCTCGGTATCCGCCGGTGCGAGCTGCAGCGCCAGCAGTGCATCGAAGGCTTGGGGTACATCCGGCAGGGCCACCCGATCCTGCGGTCGACGCGGACCGGCCAGGCTGGCCTCCACGGTACTCATGTCCAGGTGCAGGCTGTCGGTAAACGCCGGCTCGTCGCCCGCCTCGCGCCACAGTCCCTGCGCCTTGCAATACGCCTCGACCCGCTGCACCACCGCATCAGAACGGCCGCTGAGGCGCAGATACCGCAGAGTTTCCTCATCCACCGGGAAGAAACCGCAGGTCGCACCGTACTCCGGCGCCATGTTGGCAATGGTCGCGCGATCCGCCAGCGGCAGGTCGGCCAGACCATCGCCGTAGAATTCAACAAACTTGCCGACTACGCCCTTGCTGCGCAGCATCTGGGTAACGGTCAGCACCAGATCGGTGGCGGTGATGCCCTCGCGCAGACGGCCGGTCAGTTTGAAACCGATCACTTCCGGGATCAGCATCGAAACCGGCTGCCCGAGCATGGCCGCCTCGGCCTCGATACCGCCGACGCCCCAGCCCAGTACGCCCAGCCCGTTGATCATGGTGGTGTGCGAGTCAGTGCCGACCAGGGTATCAGGCCAGGCCCACTGCTCACCGTCCACCTCGGCGGCCCAAACGGTCTGGGCCAGGTACTCCAGATTGACCTGGTGACAAATGCCGGTGCCCGGCGGCACCACGCGAAAGTTCTGAAAGGCCTTTTGCCCCCAGCGCAGGAATGCGTAACGCTCACCGTTACGCTGCATCTCGATTTCGACGTTGTCATGAAAGGCCGAGTCGCTGGCAAAGCGATCAACCATCACCGAGTGGTCGATGACCAGATCGACCGGCGACAGCGGATTGATCTGCTCCGGATCGCCACCAGCCCGCGCAACCGCATCACGCATGGCGGCCAAATCCACGACCGCCGGCACCCCGGTAAAGTCCTGCATCAACACCCGCGCCGGACGGTACTGAATTTCACGGTCGGATCGACGCTGCTCCAGCCACTGACTTACGGCGCGAATATCATCCAGCGTGACCGTCTCGCCATCCTCATTACGCAGCAGATTCTCCAGCAGCACCTTGAGCGACTTGGGCAGTTGCTCTATGCCGCTCAAGCTGGCGGCCGCGCGCTTCAGCGAGTGGTACTGGTAGTGCTCGCCGGATACATCCAGCGTATCGAGCGTACTCAGGCTATTGGCTTGGGTCATGCGATAAACCTCCTTGCACCGGCACGCTGCCGGCATGGATTGCTATACTCTGCGGCACGGTTCGGCGAGGCCTCTGGCAGAGGCCCGCGACGATGGCACGTGATCTTCCAAAGCTAGCAGACAAAACGCCGCATAACATTTGAAATGCCGCCCTACAGCCATCGCACTCACTGCCGATATACCAGCTTAGACAACAGTCAGTCCGATACTGCTCCCGGACAGACACTCAAGGACATTCGCCGATGCGTAACAATCAACCCGTAACCCAGCGTGAACGAAGCTTTGCGGCGGACCAGCGTCTGATCTCGACCACCAATCTCAAGGGCGTCATCACCTATTGCAACGATGTTTTCGTCGAGATCAGTGGTTTTACCCGCGAGGAGCTGGTCGGCACGTCTCACAACCTCGTGCGCCATCCTGACGTTCCGCCAGCGGTCTTCGCTCATATGTGGGCCGACCTGAAAGCCGGCAAGGCGTGGATGGGGATCGTCAAGAATCGCTGCAAGAACGGCGACCATTACTGGGTCAATGCCTTCGTCACGCCGATCTGGGAAAACGGCCAGATTACCGGCTATGAATCAGTGAGGGTCAAACCCACTGCCGGTCAGATCGAACGAGCCACCGCGCTTTACCAGCGCCTGGCTCGGGGCGGCAATGCAGTTCAGGGCGACTTTGCGGGTATGGCCCTTCAGGTCCTGCCATCGGTCCTGGCCATGGCAGCCAGCGGTGCCGCAGGCACCCTGTTCGGCTGGCCGGGCGTGGCCGTCGCAGCCCTTGCCGGCCTGCCGGCAGGCTATGCGATGAAATCGGCACTGGAACACCGCCTGCAGCGCATCGTCAAAATGGCCGGCAACAGCATCAGCGATCCCCTGCTGGCGCAAATGTATACCCCGTTTCGCGGCGCAATGGGCCAGTTGGAGATGGCGATTCACAGCCAGCAGGCTCGCCTGCAGACCTGTCTAACCCGGGTTGGTGACAGCGCGGCACGCCTCAAGGAACAGGCGCAGGAAGCCAGCGAGATTGCCCGTCGCAGCAGCGAAGGTCTGGCCCAGCAGCGCGCCGAAACCGACCAGGTAGCAACCGCTATCAACCAGATGGCAGCCGCGACTCTACAGGTCTCCGGCAACGTACAAAGTACAGCTGAAGCGACCCGCGATGCGGCCGATCTGGCCGTGCAGGGCAAGCGGCTCGCCAGCAATGCACGAATCGCCATCGAGAACCTCTCTGGCGCAGTTGACTCGGCCAGCACGGTTACCAATAAATTGGCATCCGATGCTCGCGAGATCGGCACCGTGGTGGACGTCATCAAGGGCATCGCCGAGCAAACCAATCTGCTGGCACTGAACGCCGCCATCGAAGCGGCCCGCGCTGGTGAGCAGGGTCGCGGTTTCGCCGTGGTCGCCGACGAGGTTCGAGCCCTGGCCAGCCGTACCGCCGAATCGACCGAGCAGATCCACAGCCTGATTGCCAACCTGCAGCAGGCCGCCCAGAGCACCGTCGACACCATGCAGGCCGGCAACGAGCAGGCCGAGCGGGGTGTCGCTCAGGTCGCTGAAGCCGATGAGGCGCTGGAGGGGATTCGCCAGGCTATCGAGCGCATCAATGAGATGGCCGGTCAAATCGCCAGCGCTGCCGAGGAACAGAGCAGCGTTGCCGAAGAGATCAACCGTAACGTCACCAATATCGCTACCCTGGCAGACAGCACCGAGAAGCAGGCCAGCCGCAGCGCCGAGCTCAGTGGCGAACTGGCCAATACCGCGCAGCGCCAGGTTAATCTGGTCGAACGTTTCAACCGACGCTGACCTGCTATCTTGCCCAGCGCCGGCCGAGTCAAGCTCGGCCGGCCGACCTCACTGCCCCCCCATACCCCTGCTTTCCAACAACCTTATGCTGCCGACACTCCGACGTTACCCACCCGTCTGGCGACGGTGCTAAACTGCCTGCCTTTGCCTGTGAAACAAGGATATATCCATGTGCGGAATCGTCGGTGCCACCGCCCAGCGTGACATCACTCCCATCCTGCTTGAGGGTCTGCGGCGTCTTGAGTACCGCGGCTACGACTCGGCTGGCGTCGCAGTCGTAGACAGTGCCAGCACCATTCAGCGCATACGTGCCGTTGGCAAGGTTGTCGAGCTGGAAAACGCACTGCAGGCCAAGCCGGTAAGCGGCCACCTCGGTATCGCCCACACCCGTTGGGCTACTCACGGCAAACCGGCAGAACACAACGCACACCCTCACCTGTCCAACGGACTGGCCATCGTCCACAACGGCATCATCGAGAACCACGCTCCGCTGCGCAAACGGCTGCAGGATCTGGGCTACAGCTTTACGTCCGAAACCGATACCGAGGTCGTCGCTCACCTGCTGGCGCACCATTTTGCCGAAACCGGTGACATGCTCAGCGCGTTCCGCGGCACCCTGAGCGAGATTCACGGCGCCTACGCACTCGCCGTGATTCACGACTCCGAACCCGGGACTCTTTACTGCTCGCGCATGGGCAGCCCGCTGGTGATCGGAGAAGGCAGCGGCGAACATTATCTTGCCTCCGACCCGTTGGCGCTGCTGCAGGTCACCGATCGCTTCCGCTACCTGGAGGAAGGCGACTACGCTCGCATCACGCTGACCAACTGCGAGATATGGGACCGCGCCGGCAACTCAGCCGATCGGCAGGTAGTTCGCTATGAACACGCAGCCCATAGTCTGGACAAGGGCGAATACCGCCACTTCATGCTCAAGGAAATCTTCGAGCAGCCGCAGGCCATCAGCGACACCCTGGCCGGCACACTGGGCGACGATCACGTACTGACCGCGATCCTCGGCCCGGAGGCGGAAACCCGTCTGGCAGACATCGCCAACATCCATATCGTTGCCTGCGGCACCAGCTACCACGCCGGTCTGGTCGCCCGCTACTGGATCGAAGAACAGGCCGGTATTCCCTGCCAGGTCGAAGTCGCCAGCGAATACCGCTACCGCAGTGTCGTGGTTCCGGCCAATACCCTGCTGATCACGATTTCCCAGTCAGGCGAGACCGCAGACACCCTGGCCGCGCTGCGTTACGCCAAGGATCAGGGCTACCTGGCCACCCTCGCCATCTGCAACGTCGCCGGCAGCTCGCTGGTGCGCGAAGCCGACTGGCGCTTGCTGACCCATGCCGGCCCGGAAATTGGCGTAGCCTCAACCAAGGCCTTTACTACCCAGCTGGTGTCGCTGCTGTGGTTGACCACCGCTCTGGCACAGGTGCGCGGCCAAAACCAGTTCGTCGCCCGTAACGTCGATGCCCTGCGTAAGCTGCCGGCACTGACAGAACAGGTGCTGGCGCTGGAGCCGGCCATCGTTGCGCTGGCCGAACAGTTTGCCAACAAGCACCACGCTCTGTTTCTGGGCCGTGGCCCGCACTACCCCATTGCGATGGAAGGTGCGCTCAAGCTCAAGGAAATTTCCTATATTCACGCCGAGGCCTACGCCGCCGGCGAGCTGAAGCACGGCCCGCTGGCACTGGTGGATGAAGATATGCCGGTAGTCTCCGTTGCGCCGAGCGACAGCCTGCTGGAAAAGCTCAAGTCAAACCTGGAAGAAGTACGTGCCCGCGGTGGCCAACTGATCAACTTTGCCTGCGAAACCATTGAGCAGAGCGCTGACCCGGAAGTCAGCAATATCCGGCTGCCCTGGGTGGAAGACTGCATCTCGCCGATCATCTACACCCTGCCACTGCAGTTGCTGAGTTACCACGTCGCGCTGGTCAAAGGGACCGACGTCGACAAGCCGCGCAATCTGGCCAAATCCGTTACCGTCGAGTAATTGCGGTTGAGACTGCGGCGCATGTCTGAGCACATGTGCCGCTACCGGAGACAAGCATGAAAACCGACACAGACACCATTCTGGTCACCGGCGGCGCCGGCTATATCGGCTCGCATACCTGCCTGCGCCTGCTCGAAAGCGACTACCAGGTCATCGTGCTGGACAACTTCAGCAACAGCTCGCCCGAGGCCCTGAAACGCGTGCAGGCTCTCACCGGCAAGACGCTCGACATCGTCACCGGCGATGTCAACGACAGCGATCTGCTGGACCGCCTGTTCGCAACATCGCAGATTGACGCCGTTATTCACTTTGCGGGCCTCAAGGCGGTGGGCGAATCGGTTGCAGAGCCGCTAACGTACTACCACAACAACGTAAGCGGTGCGGTCACCCTGTTGCAGGCCATGCAGAAAGCCGGGGTGCATGACCTGGTGTTCAGCTCATCGGCCACCGTCTATGGCGACCCGGCCAGCCTGCCAATCACCGAAGATTTCCCGACCAGCGCCACCAATCCCTACGGTCGTTCCAAACTGATGATCGAGGAGATGCTGCGTGATCTCTACCGCAGTGACGCCAGCTGGAATCTGGCACTGCTGCGCTATTTCAACCCCGTCGGGGCACACCCAAGCGGGCAGATCGGCGAAGACCCGGCAGGGATTCCCAATAACCTGCTGCCTTACATCGCCCAGGTTGCCGTCGGCCGCCGCGACCATCTGAGCGTCTTTGGCGGCGACTACGACACCCCCGACGGGACCGGCGTGCGCGACTATATCCACGTCATGGACCTGGCAGAGGGGCACGTCAAGGCACTGCAATGGCTTGCACGCAGGCAGGGTCTGGCCGCCTTCAATCTGGGCACCGGCAACGGATACTCCGTACTCGACATGCTGCATGCCTTCGAGCGAGCCTGCGGCAAGACGCTGGCCTACCAGATTGTCGACCGGCGTCCCGGCGACGTAGGCAGTTGCTATGCCGACCCTGCCCTCGCTGCTCGTGAACTCGGCTGGCACGCCGAGCGCGATGTCAACGCCATGTGTATTGACGCCTGGCGCTGGCAGCAGCAGAACCCCAACGGTTACCGGTGAACTGCCTGGGGCATATCGGGTCACAACAGACTCACGTCGACCAATAGTGTGATGAGTTCAAAGGCATGATGGTGCGCGCCCGGCTATCCTCACCAGGAAGCACTGCATGCAGAGCGCTTGCCGACTCGATTCTTTATCGCACCAATAATATCGGGCTATTTCCGGGTCTGGATAACCGACAGATTGATGTGCCGACAGGCAATGGGCAATGCAGAAAATTGACCTCAAACTGTATCGGATAATAGCTATTTAGCATCACGTATACTCGCACCTGTTTTGTTACGTTGGAGAGCAAGATGCTCAAGGAAAGACTGATTGGATTGAGTTACGCCCAGAAGCGCTCCATCCAGATTGTTGCAGACCTGCTTCTGATCTGGGCTGCCCTGTGGCTGGCACTGTTCCTGCGCCTGGGTGCAGAAACCAACTGGGTATTCCCCACGAGTGAACAACGTCTGCTGTTTGTCCTCGCGCCGGCACTCGCACTGCCTATCTACATTCGCATGGGCATGTACCGCGCAGTTATGCGCTACTTCGGCAGTCAGGCGCTGCTGTGTATCTTCAAGGCGGTAACGCTGTCATTCCTGGCCCTGGTCATGGTGGTACTGGCCGCGCGCGACAGCGGCTGGGATATCCTGTTTCCGCGCTCGGCCATGGTTTCATACTGGTGGCTATCGCTGCTGTTGATCGGCGGCTTGCGCCTTGCTGCCCGTGAGTACTTCATGGGTGACTGGCTTATGGGCGCGGGTCCTCGACCGCAGCAGACCGCTGTCGATCAGGAAGCCGGAGTGCCGGTAGCGATTTTCGGTGCTGGAGCGGCAGGCAATCAGTTGCTGGCGTCGCTGCGTCTGGGGCGAATGTATAAACCCAAGGCCTTCATCGACGACGATCCCAGTCTGGTCGGGCGGGTGATCGGCGGGTTACCGGTGTACTCCTCCGAGCACATCGCAAAATTGATCGCCGAGGCGGATATCAAGGAAGTCCTGCTGGCCATTCCGTCTGCAACACGAGCAACCCGGCAGCAGATCCTGTATCGCCTGGCCGGATTTCAGGTTCACGTGCGCAGTATCCCGGGGATCATGGATATTGCCAGCGGCAAGGTGAAGGTTGACGACCTGCAGGAAGTGGACATTGCCGATCTGCTGGGGCGTGACCCTGTCGAGCCGGTCGAACAACTGATGGACTTCTGCATTCGGGACAAGGTCGTACTGGTAACGGGCGCCGGTGGCTCCATCGGCAGTGAGCTGTGCCGCCAGATCGTCAATGCCGGTCCGACCAAGCTTGTCCTGTTTGAGCACAACGAGTTCGGTCTGTATGCCATTCATACCGAGCTGCAGGGCTGGATCAACGCCCAGCAGCTACAAATAGAGCTGATCCCGATTCTGGGCTCGGTGCGCAACAGTGGCCGCCTGGTCGACGCCATGGCTGCCTGGAAGGTGAACACTGTCTACCATGCCGCCGCCTACAAGCATGTTCCCATGGTCGAGCACAATGTGGCCGAAGGGATCATGAACAACGTGTTCGGCACTCTGAAAGTCGCTCAGGCGGCGATTCGCTGCGGCGTGCAGAACTGCGTACTGATCTCTACCGACAAGGCCGTTCGTCCAACCAATGTGATGGGTGCGACCAAGCGCCTGGCGGAAATGGTATTGCAGGCGCTCAGCGCCGAGTCTGCACCGAATCTGTGGGGCGACGATAGTGGCGTGCCGGTGCTCAATCGCACCCGCTTTACCATGGTGCGTTTTGGTAATGTGCTGGGCTCGTCTGGGTCGGTGATCCCGCTGTTTCGCTCACAGATCAAGCGCGGCGGACCGATTACCGTCACCCATCCCGATATTACCCGCTATTTCATGACCATTCCCGAGGCTGCGCAGCTTGTTGTTCAGGCAGGCTCCATGGGAGAAGGCGGCGACGTGTTTGTGCTGGACATGGGCGAGCCGGTGCGCATTATCGAACTGGCACACAAGATGATCATGCTGTCGGGTCTGACCGTACGGGACGAGGTAGACCCCAACGGCGATATCGCCATTACCTTCACTGGCCTGCGACCCGGGGAAAAGCTCTACGAAGAGCTGCTGATCGGCGACAACCCAGAACCGACCGCGCACCCCAAGATCCATCGGGCAAACGAGGAGTTCATCGACTGGCCAACCCTGCGTGACGTACTGAACCGTATGAGTCAGGCAGTGAAAGCAGATGCCTACGATGATGTCCGGGCCTTGCTGCTGGATACCGTCAACGGTTACCAGCCCAGCAATGGCATTGTCGATCTGATCCACGAACAGCGGCAACATTCACTCGGAGCTCTGAGCCAGCCCCAGCGGTAATCCCTGCGGAGCAGGCGTGCCGGTTTCACGCCCCTCCCCACCCCACTGCCACTGACTTGATCAGGCAGGAAAAACAAAAACGCCCGAGGCTTGAAGCGCTCGGGCGTTTTACTGCAGTAGTGGAAGAGCTTCAGGCTGCCGGTTGGGCAGCCTTGATCATTTCCTGCAGCTCACCGGATTCGTGCAGTTCCAGAATAATGTCACTGCCACCAACCAGTTCACCGTTGATCCACAACTGCGGGAACGTAGGCCAGTTAGCGTAAGCCGGCAGGTTGGCGCGAATTTCCGGGTTCTGCAGGATATCCACATAGGCAAACTTCTCGCCACAGGCCATCAGCGCTTGCACGGCACGGGCAGAGAAGCCGCACTGCGGAGCATTCGGCGCGCCTTTCATGTAGATCAGCACCGGGTTATTGGCGATCTGTTCTTTGATGGTATCGATGATATCCATGGTATTCCTCGTGACGTAAAGGGCGTTCGAACGCGTTGCTGACCGGGCATTCTACAGCAAAGCGCCCGCTTATGCTGCCACCACCTCAACCCGCAGACCGTTCAGCGCGGCGTTGCCGGTGACCGGGTCAAGGAAGCGCTCATCGGTCAGGTCGTTGACGCTGACACCGGCATGCTGCTCGGCAACATCCATCTGAATGCCGGGCCGGTTGTGCCCCCAACCGTGGGGCAGACTGACTACGCCCGGTGCCATTTCATCGCTGGCGCATACCGCCACCTGCACCTCACCCACCCGCGAGCGCACGGTTACCTGCTGCCCATCCTGCAGATTGCGCGCGGTCAGGTCGTCCGGATGCATCAGCAACTGATCACGCGGCTTGCCCTTCACCAGACGCTGATAGTTATGCATCCAGGAGTTATTGCTGCGCACATGGCGACGACCGATCAGGCGCAGCTCACCAGCGGCGGGTGCCAGTTCTGCAAGCTCGGCGGCAACCCGCTGCAGATCCTGCAGCATGGCAGGCTGAGCCAGTTCAATGCGCCGGCTCTCGGTCTGAATTCGACGCAACAGGTTGGGCTGCAGCGGGCCAAGATCGATACCGTGCGGGTTTTCCTTGAGTACATCCAGCGACAGGCGGTCGCCATAGGGGCCGGCCCGCACCGCCATATCGACCAGTTCATGGGGTGGCTGCGTCGGCCGCGCCGGCTGCCCGGTGGCAGCGGCAAAGGCCTTGCCTAGTCCGACAAATATCTCCCAATCGTGCAACGCGCCCTCGGGCTTACTCAACACAGGCTGGTTATAGCGGGTGACGTTGCGCACAGCGAAGTTGTTGAACGTGATGTCGTAGTGATCGTGTTCCAGCGATGCGGTGGGCGGCAGAATCACGTCGGCGTGACGGGTGGTCTCGTTGATATAGAGGTCCACACTGACCATGAACTCCAGACTCTCCAGCGCTGCATCAAGCTGACGACCGTTGGGCGTGGACAGCACAGGGTTACCCGCCGAGGTGACCAACGCGCGTATCTGCCCCTCGCCCGGGGTGAGAATTTCCTCAGCCAGCGCAGCAACCGGCAGCTCGCCGTTAAACTCCGGAAGCCCGGAGACCCGCGAGCGCCACTTGTCAAAATGGCCGGGGCGCCGGGCCGATGCCACCTCGAACGCAGGCTCTGGAAACAGCGAACCGCCGGGCACATCCACGTTGCCGGTGACCAGATTGATGACCTGAATCAGCCACTGGCAGAGGGTGCCGTAACGCTGTACCGACACGCCCATGCGGCCATAGCAGACCGCGCGCTCGGCGCCAGCAAAGTCTCGTGCCAACTGGCGGATCTGTTCGGCTGGAATGCCGCACGCCGGAGCCATCCGCTCAGCGGTGAACTCGGTAACCGCAGCGCGCACCTCTGCCAGCCCGGCAGTGCTGTCCAGCACCGGGCTCTGGCGGGTCAACTGCTCGCTGAACAGGGTGTTGAGCAAGCCAAGCAGCAATGCAACGTCGGTACCCGGCTGAATGAACAGGTGCTCACTGGCAATGGCAGCGGTTTCGCTACGCCGCGGATCGACCACTACCAGCTTGCCGCCCCGCCCCTGCAGCGCCTTGATGCGCTTGGTCACGTCCGGCACGGTCATGATGCTGCCATTGGAGGCCAGCGGATTCGCGCCGAGCATCAGGAAGTAATCGGTGTGGTCAATATCAGGGATCGGGATCATCAGCATGTGGCCATAGAGCCAGAGCGACACCAGATGGTGCGGCAGTTGATCAACCGAGGTGGCCGAGTAGCGCTGACGGGTGTGCAGTTGCCCCAGGAAGTAGTTGCCATGGGTCATGGAGCCGTAGTTATGCACATTCGGGTTGCCCATGTAGACGCCCACGGCGTTATTGCCATGCTTTTGCTGGATCTCCGCCAGACGCTCTGTCACCAGTGCAAACGCCTCGTCCCAGCTGATCTCTTCCCAGCGCTCGTCAACCCGCTTCACCGGCCGGCGCAGGCGCTGCGGATCATCCTGGATATCCTGCAGGGCAATCGCCTTGGGGCAGATGTGGCCGCGGCTGAAGGGGTCTTGCGGGTCGCCCTTGATTGAGAGAATGCGGTCACCTTCGGTCTCAATCGCCAGGCCACAGATGGCCTCGCACAGGTGGCAGGCGCGGTAGTGGGTCACAGACATGTCATTCACCAGGCAGGTATTATTATGATCAGCCATTCTATGGGCTGTTGCGGTTGGCTCGCCACCGCGCCGCGCGCGGCAGAATACGGGTCTATTCAGCCACTGAATCTGCCGGCCAGACCGCTTTATTTGCCTTTGCCCGGAATTTCCCTATAAGATCCCCGCTTCTCTTTATTTGCTGTGGCTGATACCAGGCCGTCAGGTCGTGGTACGGGTCACTGTTTCCGGTCGCCGGGCGGCCGAGGTAACTCAGGTAGTACACATATGACTACACGGCACTTTCTATCGCTGATGGACTGCTCCGAAGCAGAACTCATTGGCCTGATCAAGCGCGGCATCGAACTCAAGTCACTGCATCGCCAGGGCGTGGTGTACGAGCCGCTGAAAAACCGCGTACTGGGGATGATCTTCGAAAAGGCCTCGACCCGTACCCGCGTCTCCTTTGAAGCCGGCATGATTCATCTGGGTGGCCAGGCCATCTTCCTGTCCCCGCGTGACACCCAACTGGGCCGCGGCGAGCCGATCGAAGACAGCGCCCGTGTACTGTCCAGCATGTGCGATGCGATCATGATCCGCACCTTCGCCCACAGCACGCTGGAAACCTTTGCCCAGTACTCCAAGGTGCCGATCATCAATGGCCTGAGCGACGACCTGCACCCCTGCCAGCTGCTGGCCGACATGCAGACCTATCTGGAGCACCGCGGTCCGATCAAGGGCAAGACCGTGGCCTGGATTGGCGATGGAAACAACATGTGCAATACCTTTATCCAGGCTGCCATCCAGTTTGATTTCCAGCTTCGCGTCGCCTGCCCGGAAGGCTACGAGCCCTCGGCGCAGTTCCTTGAACAGGCCGGTGACCGTGTCACCGTAATGCGCGATCCGATGGAAGCCGTTGCCGGCGCCCATCTGGTCAATACCGACGTCTGGGCGTCCATGGGCCAGGAAGACGAAGCACAAGCACGCCTGAAGCAGTTCGCGCCCTATCAGGTCACGCCTGCGATGCTCGATGCGGCCGACGAGTCCGTACTGTTTATGCACTGCCTTCCGGCCCACCGCGGCGAGGAAGTCAGCGACGAACTGATGGACGATCCGCGCAGCGTTGTCTGGGATCAGGCCGAAAACCGCCTGCACGCTCAAAAGGCGCTGGTCGAATTTTTGCTGGTTGAGTGAGGCAGCATGTCCAGCCCGGTACTAGAGCTGAACAACCTCAAATGCGGCTATGGCCGGCAGTTGATCGTCAACGACCTGAGTATTCGCCTGCGAGAAGGTGACATAGGCTGTCTGCTGGGGCCGTCCGGCTGTGGCAAAACCACGACTCTGCGCGCCATCGCCGGGTTTGAACCCATCAGCGGCGGCGAAATCCTGCTCGATGGCAAGGCCCTTAGCACCCCAACCCTGCGAGTTGCCCCCGAGCAGCGGCAAATTGGCATGGTGTTTCAGGACTATGCACTGTTCCCGCATCTGACCGTCGCCGAAAATGTCGGCTTCGGCATTCACAAGAGTCCGGATCGCAAACGCATCGTCGAAGAGCTTCTGGCTCTGGTCAAGCTGGACAAGCTAGGCTCACGCTATCCGCATGAGCTGTCCGGCGGTCAACAGCAGCGCGTTGCGCTGGCTCGGGCCATGGCTCCCAACCCGCGTCTGCTGTTGCTGGATGAACCCTTCTCCAATCTCGATGGTGAACTGCGCCGCCGACTCTCGGCTGAAGTGCGCGACATTCTCAAGTCCCGCGGTATCAGTGCCATGCTGGTGACCCATGATCAGGCCGAGGCCTTTGCCGTGTGCGATCACGTCGGCGTGCTGAAAGACGGCCAACTGCAGCAATGGGACACCCCGTACAACCTCTACCACGAACCGGCGACGCCCTTTGTTGCCAGCTTCATCGGTCAGGGTTACTTCATTCGTGGGCAACTGCTCTCCAGCGACACGGTACAGACCGAGCTGGGAGTCATTCACGGCAACCGGGCTTACCAGCTGCCGGTAGGCGGTGCGGTCGATGTCCTGTTACGGCCGGATGACCTGGTGGGAGATGCTCACAGCGAGCTGCGGGCGCGAATTATTGATCGCACCTTCCAGGGCGCAACCATCCTCTACCGTATGCAACTGCAGACCGGCACCCAGCTGGAAGCCCTGTTTCCCAGCCACGCCGACCATCAGCCCGGCGACGAGGTCGGGCTTCGGGTCGCGGCGGAGCACCTGGTCGTGTTTCCAGCCCAAGGCAGCGTCAATCTGCACGCCCAGCTGCCACTGGAGCAGGTACTGGATACCGGTCGCTCTGCCTGAGCCCGCAGTGCGTGGAGAACGCTGCACGTTTCTCCACACTACACAGTTCGGTGCGCAGGGCAGAGAACGCCGCAGGCTTCTCCGCGCGCCACCGCGTCAGGGCTGCGCCGGGCCGTACAGCGCCCTGCTCGCCTTGCCGTGAATCATCCGCGACAGACGATAGTCGGTATTCTGCATCATGCCGATGATGATGGCGTCGTTGCTTGGGTCAATCCAGCACCAGGCCCCTTGAATCCCCCACCACCAGAACGTGCCTTCGGGCAAGTAGCCCGCAGCGGTCGAGTCGTTGACCACCGCCACGTTCAGGCCAAACTGGTTACCGGGAAAGAACGGGCCAATATTGTCCACGCCCTCCGGCAGCTGGTTCTGACGCATCAACTCGACCGTTTCCGGCTTGAGAATCCGCACCCCGTCCAGCTCGCCGCCAGCCAGCAACATGCGCGCGAACCGCAGGTAGTCATCCATTGACGAGATCAGCCCGCCGCCACCATTGAGAAACCGCGGCTTGCTGAGGAACGGTGTATTGGGCAACGGCGCCAGCGAACCGTCTTCCTGTGGCTTGTAGGACAGCGCCAGTCGCTCGGCCTTGCCTGCCGGCGCATAAAAATCGGTATCGACCATCTTCAGCGGATCGAACAGGCGCTCCTGCAGGTAGACATCAAACGATTTGCCCGACAGCACCTCGACCAGATAGGCCTGAATATCAACCGAGATGCTGTAATTCCATACGGTGCCCGGCTGATAGAGCAGCGGAATGTGCTGCAGCTTGGCCATCATGTCGGCGAAGGTGGAATCGGGGTTCTGAATATCCGCCTTGACATACAGCTGATCGACCTGGGTATTGCCGAAGCGACCATAGGTAAAGCCGCCGGTGTGGGTCATCAGCTCACGAATGGTCACCGGATGCGCTGCCGGCTCCGTCTCGGGCATACCGTCCGGGCCATCGGCGATGGCAACCTGAAGATTTTGCAGCTCGGGAATGTATTTACCGACCGGCTCATCCAGCTCGAAACGCCCCTCGTCGTAGAGCGTCAGCAGCGCAGTGCCCGTCACCAGCTTGGTCAGCGAGAAAATCTTGTAGAGGCTGTCGGGCGTCAGCGGCTTGCCCTGCTCGCGGTCGGCAAACCCGTATTGGCCACGCTGTACCACCTCACCGTGTTGGTAGACCAGCGTTGCAATGCCCGCGATTCGCCCCTGCTGGACTTCCTCGGCCATCGCCGCACCAAAGGCATCCAGACGCTGCTGGGAGAACGCCTCGGGCGCGCTGTCAGCCCAACTGCCAGAGACGAGGCCGCCGGCGAGCAACATCCCGCCCAACAGGGTACGTATCCGTAATCCGATCATTGTTGTTCTACTCTGTTATGGGATTGGAATGGCTAATTTACCTACCATGGGACACACCGCCAAGCTGTCTCAGCCACAATCATTCCGAATGATCATTCAGACTCGATGTAACAAATGCCCCTGCAAGGCGTCTGATAATTGAACTCACAGCACAGGAACGACCATGAAACGCCGCACCCTGCTTTCCGGCCTGATGGCCGCACCGGCCTTGCCCCTGTTGACCGCCAACGCCCAGGCTGCCGATGCCTTCCATGAATCGACAGTACAAGCTCTGGATCTCAGCCCGGATTACTGGCGTGACAAGGTCTCGGAAGCCGCCTGGAAAGTGCTCTTCGAGGAAGATACCGAACGCCCCGGCAGCAGCCCGCTGGACAAGCTGTACGACAACGGCACCTATGTGTGCGCCGCCTGCCACCTGCCGCTGTTCTCATCCGAGCACAAGTTTGACAGCGGTACCGGCTGGCCCAGCTTTACCCAGCCGATAGCTGGCCACATGGGCACCAAACAGGATTACGCGCTGATCTGGCCGCGCACCGAGTACCACTGCGCTCGCTGTGGCGGGCATCAGGGGCACGTATTCAATGATGGTCCGCCGCCGCGCGGTGAGCGCTGGTGCAACAACGGCGTGGCCCTTAAGTTCATTGCCGCCGGCGAGCCACTGCCGGCCCTGCGAGGTGACGCATGATCCGCTCAATACTGCTTGGTCTGCTGTTGATTGCGCCGGCCAGTTTTGCCAATGAGGCGATTACCGAAGGGCCTGCCGGTAAGGAAATGGCGGTGTTTGCCGGAGGCTGTTTCTGGTGCACCGAGTCGGATTTCGACAAGATGCCCGGCGTCGTCGAAACCATTTCGGGCTACACCGGCGGAGAAGCCAGCACCGCTGATTACCAGCAAGTGTCTGCTGGTGGCACCGGCCATATCGAATCGGTGGCCGTGTTCTTCGACCCGAGCAAGACCAGCTACGCCACACTGGTGGAAGCCTTCTGGAAGACCATCGACCCGATCACACCCAATGCCCAGTTCTGTGATCATGGCAGCCAGTACAGCAGTGCGCTCTACTACGCCAACGACAAACAAAAGGCCCTACTGGAGGCTTCGCGCGAGGCCTTGGCGCGTTCTGGCCGATTCGAGCAGCCGATCGCCACGCTGATTCTGCCGCGTCAGCCGTTTTACCCGGCCGAGGAGTACCACCAGGACTACTACCAGAAAAATCCGCTGCGCTATAACTTCTACCGCACCACCTGCGGCCGTGATGCACGCCTGGAGGAACTCTGGGGCAACTGAAGCGCGGATGGAAATATTCTGCTCGAGTCTGGATAATGACCGCCTTTGATCACTCAACCCAAGCGAATTGAACCATGCAGATTGCCGAGAAAACCGTTGTCCAGTTTCACTACGACCTGTCCGATGCCGATGGCCCGATCGAATCCTCTCGCGAGCATGAGCCGGTGCTGTATCTGCATGGTCAGACAGGTCTGATTGATGGTCTGGTGGAAGCCATGGAGGGTCGCAGCGCAGGCGAATCCTTCAGCGTCACCATCCCTCCGGAGAAGGCCTATGGCCAACCGCGCGAAGACGCCCTGCAGAAAGTGCAGGCCAAGTACCTGCAAGGCGCCAAAAAGTGGAAGCCGGGCATGATCGCCGTGCTGCAGACCGAGCAGGGCCCGCGTCAGGTTGTGGTAGTCAAGCCCGGGCTGTCCCAGATTCTGGTTGATACCAACCACCCGCTGGCCGGCCGTGAGCTGACCTTCAACGTCGAGATCCTGGACGTGCGCGCAGCTACCGAAGAAGAGCTGGCCCACGGCCACGCCCATGGCGTCGGTGGCCACAACCACTGATCACCGGCGCGCCTATCTGCTGCTGTAGGGACGCGACATGTCGCGTCCGTCGCCCAGCGTCATGGTGAGTTGCCAACCAAGTGCGGCAGTCAAGCCGGACGCAGCATGCTGCGTCCCTGCGCAGGATTGTGGTCCAGTGTTGTTGCGTACCACCGAGCTCAGCGCCGAGCCCCGCGCAACGCCAATACCTGCTGATGCAGGCGCTCGGGCAATGCATCTTCGGGAGCAACAGGCTCGCCCGCAACCAGCCCGACCCGCGACCAGAAGCGGCGGAAGAAGCCCTTTCTCGGGTCACGACTGAAGAAGCTGCCCCACAACCCCTGCAATGCCATCGGGATGACCGGTACCGGGTCGCTTTCCAGAATCCGCGTGATGCCGGCACGAAACACATCCATCTCGCCATCGGCGGTCAGCTTGCCCTCCGGGAAGATACACACCACCTCCCCCGCCCGCAGATACTCGGAAATACGCTTGAAGGCAGCCTCGTACACTGCCTCATCTTCCTGACGACCGGCAATCGGGACCGTACCGGCGGTGCGGAAAACAAAGTTGAGCACCGGCAGCTGGTAAATCTTGTAATACATGACAAAACGCACTGGACGACGCACCGCACCGCCAATCAGCAGCGCATCAACGAAGGACACATGATTGCAGACCAGCACACAGGGTCCCTCATCCGGGATGGCCTCCAGGTTGCGGTGTTCGACTCGGTACATCGAGTGCCCCAGCAGCCAGATAAGAAACCGCATGCTGAACTCGGGCACGACCTTGAAGATGTAGCCGTTGACCAGCAGGTTAAGCAGCGAAATGGTCAGGAACAGGGTCGGGATCGACAGCTCCAGCACACTGAGCATGACGATCGCGAGAATCGCCGAGCACACCATCAGCAAGGCATTGAGGATGTTATTGGCGGCAATGACGCGCGCGCGCTCATCCTCATGGCTGCGTGACTGAATCAGTGCATACAGCGGCACGATGTAAAAGCCGCCAAACACGCCCAACCCGAGAATACTGCCCATCACACCCCAGGCGCCCGGCTGCTTGAGCAATTCTATCCAGTCATAGGGCGAAGTCCCGACGGCAATGCTGCCTGAAAGACTCCAGATCAGCAGGCCAAACACGCTCAACCCAAGGGAGCCGAAGGGTACCAGGCCAATCTCGACCTTATGCCCGGACAACCGCTCGCACAGCACCGAGCCCAGCGCTATACCTACCGAAAAGACGGTCAGAATCAGCGTCACCACGCTTTCATCCCCGTGCAGGTAATCCTTGGCAAAACCGGGGATCTGGGTCAGATAGGTTGCGCCGAGGAACCAGAACCAGGAGTTGCCGAGAATCGAGCGCGACACCGACGGCACCTGCTCTTTCAGGCCCAATCGCAGAATCACCCAAGACTGGCGGAAAATATTCCAGTCGATGGCCAGGTTCGGCAGGCCGGCGCTAGCCGCAGGAATTCGGCACGCCGCCAGATACCCACCGATGGCGACCAGCACCACCGAGCCACCCACCAGCGCAGCCCAGCCGCCCGAGGCCATGAGAATGCCTGCGCAGAGTGTGCCACCCAGAATCGCCAGAAAGGTGCCCATCTCGACCAGCGCATTGCCGCCGACCAGTTCGTCCTCTGCCAGCGCCTGCGGCAGAATCGAGTATTTGACCGGGCCAAACAGCGCCGACTGCGTGCCCATCGCAAACAGCACCACCAGCAACAGCGGCAGGCTGCCAAGCCAGAGCCCAAGCGCTCCCAGCAACATGATGCCAACCTCGCCCAGCTTGATGCGGCGGATCAGCATATCCTTGTCGAACTTCTCGCCGAACTGTCCACCCAGCGCCGAAAACAGAAAGAAAGGCAGAATAAAAAGCAATGCGCTGAGGTTGATCAGCAGATCGCGGTCGGCGTTGAAACTCAGCTTAAACAGGATCGCCAGAATCAGCGCCTGCTTGAAGAGATTGTCATTAAAGGCGCCAAGCAGCTGGCTGAGGAAAAAAGGGAGAAACCGTTTGCTGCCCAGCAAACGAAACTGCGAGTGTTCCGACATGATCCTGCGCGTCCTTCAGGTCAGATGTGCGACTCGGGTGGCATACCAGCACCACCCGCTTCCTGTTCAGGACGCCAGCATACCCAATGTCGGCACACCCGCGCGCGGAATGTGCCGACAAAATCGCCAATAGACGGCTCAGCGAGAGACAGCCGTCACGCTCAGCCGTGCCTCACGGCGTACAACCCAGCCGTGAATGCGCTCCTGCCGCGCGGCTGTCAGCGGATAGCGCCAGGCGATGAAGAACGCCGTCATGTAAAGCAGAACCGGTCCGAGGATGTACAGTACGCGCAGCGATAACAACTGATGGGCACTGTGCTCAACAGCCTTGGCGTCAAAGCCCACCAGCGACAGCAGACCAAGCGATAAACCCAGGCCCAAGGCCATCGCCGCTTTCTGCGCCATGCCGCTGATGGCGAAAAACAGACCGGTACGATGCTCCCGGCTACGAGCGGTATCCAGGTCGACAATATCGGCCAGCATCGACAGCGGCAGGAACTGGAACGCGGCAAAGCAGAAGCCCTTGATCGCAAACAGCACGGCAAAGGGCAACAGCTGCCCAGCCCCAAGGAAAAACATGCCGAGGATACTGGTGCTGGAGATGGCCAGCGCTGCACAGAACGCGCGATGCTTGCCGATGCGTTTGCCCACATGCAGCCAGAACGGAATGCCGACAATGCCAATGCCAAAGTACAGCAGATACATCAGACCGATCTGGCCCTGAATCTGAATGACGTGCTGCATGAAAAACACCGACAGCGCATTGCGGAACGCTTCGCCGGTAACCACAACCAGCAGCATCAGAATCATTCGCTTGAACGGGCCGTTGTTCTTCATTACCCGCAGGCCCTTCTTCCAATCGGTCCGCTGCGCCGACTGTGGGGGCGCTTCCTTGACCGCACCCACGACCCAGAACACGGTTAACGGCAGCAGAATCAGCAGCATCCAGGCCATGACGGCGAGAATCGGACCGTAGCCGATACCCAGCTCACCATCCTTACCGAACAGCAATACCGCTGTCTCCATCAGCCAGCCGTCAGTCTGGCCCGCCTGATAGCGCGCCCCCAGTGCCTGCACCAGCGCCGGCGCGAGCGCCGCCAGAAACAGCCCGATCAGCACGAACCCCTCACGGGAGGCCACCACCCGACTGCGCTGGTGATACTGATTGGACAGCTCCGCGCCCCAGGCGCCATACGGCAGGGTCACCATGGTCCAGCCCAGGTACATCAGCACCGTCCAGAGCAACAGATGACCAATGCCTGCTCCGTCCGGAGGCATGAATATCATCACCGTTCCCGCCAGCATCAACGGCACCCCCATCACCAGCCAGGGCTTGCGCCGGCCAAAGCGGGTACGCCAGCGATCACTCAGCGTACCGATCAGCGGATCGGTCACCACATCAGACAGGCGAGCGATGACCAGCACCAGCGCCATCAGCGCCATGTTCAGACCCACTTCCTGGGCGTAGAACGGGGGAAGGTAGACCACCAGGGGGTAGCCGATAATGGCCAGCGGCATGCCGATGGACCCGTGGAGCAGAATCGTTGAGCGTTTCAGAACGCCATTTGCATCGGTGTTCGACTGGGACATGCCACTCTCCAGAGAATCGTGCGAGCATCGCCCGCTTTCTTATATTTGTCTTCTCACCCACACCGACATGGGGAGTGCCGGTGTACGTTTGTATACTCTATATCGCAGAGTGTGTCTGTCGCACCCCTTGCCAGCACGGCGGCCCAACCCAACTTCATGCAATTTGTTTCAGCCGCTGCTATGCTGCGGCCGCGTCGTAAAGCGCAAAACCCAGAACACATGCGGCCTGCAGCAGCAAGAACCCCACTTCAGCCTCATCATCAGTAAAGCGTATACCGGCTATTCGCAGTGTTGATGGCGCAGCCAGCTTCTGCTGAAGAGCCAGATGCCACCCCCAACAAACATGAATCGGGAGCTGTCCGATGCCGACTCGCGCACCATCCATCCTCCAGGCAGTGGCCGCCGCTGCAATACTGCTGCTGGTGGTACATGGCCTCGGCCGATTTATCTTCACCCCCTTGCTCCCACTGCTTGTGGGAGACGGACAGTTCACTACCAGCCAGGGGGCATCGCTGGCTACCTGGAACTACATTGGCTACCTGATTGGTGCGCTGATCGCCATTCGCTGGCACCAGCCGGCGCAGATTGCCCGCACGGTGCCTGCGGCTTTGGCTTTGCACTGCCTTACCCTGCTTGGTCTGGCACTGACCGACCGAACAACCGGCATCTCTGTGCTGCGGCTCGGCAACGGCGTGAGCAACGGTTTGATTTTTGTCATGGTCCCCGCACTGGTCATGGAGTGGTTGGCGGCGCGCCAGCGCATCAACCTCAGCGGCCTGATATACCTTGGGGTCGGTGCAGGGCTGCTGGTTTCCGGCGTACTCGCCAACCCGCCCGGGTTCGCTCAGACCGCGGCAGCACGCTGGTGGCCTGCAGCCCTGCTCAGTCTTCCGCTGGCACTCTGGGGCGGCTGGATCATCGTGCGTCTGCGGGTTGGCGCCCAGCCAGCACCATCTGTTGCGCCAACGGCCAGCGGCCGTTCCCCGCTACTGGACAAGCAAACGCGTCCGCTGTTCTTCGCCTATGCCGGTGCCGGTCTGGGCTACATTTTGCCGATGACCTTTCTGCCGATGATCGCCAGCATTCAGCTTGGCGAGGCTCATCCAATGGTGCACCAGAGCTGGTTGATCGTCGCCTGCACGACCTTGCCCGCAGCCTGGCTGTGGAATCATCTGGGACAGCGCCTTGGTGACCAGCCAGCCCTGATGATCAATTACGCAACACAGCTTGCCAGCGTCGTTTTTGCCTTGCTGCTGCCGGGCGTATGGGGTATCGCACTTTGCTCACTGCTCATGGGCAGCAGCTTTCTCGGCGCAGTGCTGCTGACCCAGCGGCTGGGCCGCAGCCTGCAACCGCATCAGGGCCCCAGACTGTCAGCCGCCCTGATTGCGCTCTACAGTGTTACTCAGTTGATCGGCCCGTGGCTGGCCCACGAGTGGCTGGGTCGCGGCGGCGTGCTGCCGGAAACCCTATGGCTTGGCGCCGGCGCCCTGCTCTGGAGTCTGATCTGGACAGCGAAAACACCTCAGCCAGACAAATAGCCGGGAACCGCCACGCCAGTTTGGCGCTCCAAAGCTCATGACAACTGACTTGAGGAAAGGTCTATGCACCCGAAGATAACCCCGATGCTGATTGCCGGCCTGCTCGCCGCGGTCATCGCAACTCCCTCCCAGGCCAGGCAGGAGGAGCGCGGCAACGGCAACAATGGTCACTCTCCGCACCAGAGCCAGTTCCGCGATGATCGCGACCGAGATCGGGATCGACACCATGACCGTGATCATTATGAAGACCGGGACCGGGACCGGGACCGGGACCGTTACAGTCGGCCCTACGACCGTGTTGAAGAGGACGTCATTCGTCGCATCTTCCGGGATAACCGCGATCTGGTGACACGCGGCAGCAATCTGCCACCGGGCATTCGCAAGAACCTGGCACGCGGCAAACCCCTGCCTCCGGGCATAGCGAGGCAACTGGACCCGCGCTTGGCCGATAGACTGCCCCACTATGACGGATATGAGTGGCGACAGATCGACCGCGATGTCGTTCTAGCAGATGTAACCACCGGCGTTATTGAATCGATCATCTACGACGTTCTCGACTGACCTGCCCTGCAGGCGGGCATCACGGCCCGCCATGTCGCTACCTCTCCGACACAGTCACCCTGATATCCAGCACGCTCAATCAGCCAGATAGATGGATGCTATTTCTTTTGACAATCATTCTCATTCAAATTAGCATGCACTTATTGTCAGCCATGGCTGTTCAGGAGTGATTGCATGTACGTATGTCTCTGCAAGGGTGTAACCGACAACCAGATCAAGGACGCCATCGCTGGCGGGGCCTGCTCGATGCGCGACCTGCGCAATGATCTTGATGTGGGTACGCAGTGCGGCAAATGCGCCCGTGACTGCAAATCGCTGCTGAATGAAACACTTACCGCGCAAGCTTCCGCCGGCATGGCCACAGGTCAATTCATTGCCGCCTGATGGCGACTCTCATTATCGCCTGATAATCATTTTTAACGCCTTTCTTTTCAAGCACTTAGATTTGACAACCTGCTAGCGCCAGCCCACACTGCAGGACTGAATAGTCCAGAGGGCAGCGCTATGAAAGGCGACAAAAAAGTCATCCAGCACCTGAACACCGTCCTCGGTTTTGAACTGATTGCCATCAACCAGTACTTTCTGCACGCCCGCATGCTGCAGGACTGGGGCCTGGAAAAGCTCGGTGACAAGGAATACCACGAGTCGATTCACGTCATGAAGCACGCGGATCGGCTGATCAAGCGTATCCTTTTCCTGGAAGGCCTCCCCAACCTGCAAGACCTTGGCAAGCTGAAGATCGGCGAAAACACCAAGGAAATCCTCGACTGTGATCTGAAACTGCAGATGCAGGCTCTGCCGGCACTGAAAGAAGCGATTGCGTTCTGCGAGACCGCGGGCGACTACGGCAGCCGTGAAGTCTGTGAAGACATTCTCGAAGCAGAAGAAGAGCACGTCGACTGGCTGGAAACCCAACTGAGCCTGATCGAAGCTGTTGGCCTGGAAAATTATCAGCAGTCCCAGATCGGCTGAGTAAAGCCCTCCCCCTGCAGCACCGTCGAGAGGTGCTGCTTGCCTTGAATTGATCCCGGTCAAACTCTCACGCTCGAGATCAACTATGCTCATATCTCCACCTCACTGCCTGGTCAAGGAGGAGATATGAGCACCATGCGCGCAGCCGTGTTTGTTGAACCCGGCAAAATCGAACTCCAGCAACGCCCCATTCCTGACATCGGGCCTACCGACGCCCTGCTCCGCGTTACCACCACGACGATCTGCGGTACCGATGTCCATATTCTCAAGGGTGAGTATCCGGTGCGACCGGGCCTGATCGTTGGTCACGAACCCGTCGGCATCATCGAAAAGCTGGGCAGCGCCGTCACCGGTTACGAGATCGGGCAGCGCGTCATTGCCGGCGCCATCACCCCCTGTGGGCAATGCCATCCGTGCCTTGACGGGCATTCCAGCCAATGTGGCGGGCAAGCCATGGGTGGCTGGCAACTGGGTAACAGTATTGACGGCTGCCAGGCCGAGTATGTGCGCATCCCCAACGCCCAGGCCAACCTCACCCCCGTACCCGACGGACTGAGCGACGAACAGGTGCTGATGTGCCCGGACATCATGAGTACCGGCTTTGGCGGAGCGGAGAGTGGTCATATCCGCATTGGCGATACAGTGGCGATATTTGCCCAGGGACCAATCGGCCTATGCGCAACCGCTGGCGCAAAACTGATGGGCGCAACCCGCATCATCGTCGTAGATGGTGTGCCCGAGCGGCTCGCGGTCGCCCGCCAGCTCGGCGCCGATATCACCATCAACTTTCGGGAGCAGGATCCGGTGCAGCGCATTCAGGAGATTACTGGCGGCGCAGGCGTGGACGTTGCCATTGAAGCACTGGGCACCCAGCAGACCTTCGAATCCTGTCTGCGCTCGCTGAAACCCGGTGGCACCCTTTCCAGCCTGGGAGTCTACTCGGGGAAACTGTCCATGCCGCTCGATGCATTTGCCGCCGGCCTGGGAGATCACAAGATCATTACCACGCTCTGCCCCGGGGGCAAGGAGCGCATGCGCCGCTTGATGGCGGTGGTCGCCTCCGGCCGAGTAGACCTGACGCCCATGGTCACCCATCGTTTTGCACTGGATGACATCGTCGAGGCCTATGACCTCTTCAGCCACCAACGGGACGGCGTACTTAAAGTCGCAATAACGCCCTGAAACGACAAAGGCCGGAATAACCCGGCCTTTGTTGTCCGCCCCCGCCACTCAGAGCGTGGCCAGAATCGCCTCAAGTGCGGCACCCGGCTCATCGGCACGGGTAATCGGTCTCCCGATGACCAGATAGCTGCTGCCATTTTCCAGCGCCTGGGCGGGCGTCACAATGCGCTTCTGATCGTCAGCTGCACTATCAGCCGGGCGGATGCCCGGCGTTACCAGCAGGAAGTCCTCACCCAGTGCACCGCGCAGCGCGCGCGCCTCACGTGCTGAACAGACCACACCGTCGAGACCACAGTCCTGGGTCAGGCGCGCCAGACGCTGTACCTGGACCATCGGCTCAATATCGACTCCGACTTCCTGCAGGTCTTCCTGCTCCAGGCTGGTCAGAATGGTCACCGCTGTCAGCAATGGGCGCTGGCCACCGCGGCGCTCCAGAATATCGCGGCAGGCTTCCATCATCCTTCGACCGCCGCTGGCATGAACATTGACCATCCAAACCCCCAGCTCGGCGGCAGCGCGAACGGCGCTGGCGGTCGTGTTGGGGATATCATGAAACTTGAGATCCAGAAAAACCTCAAACCCCAGACGCTGCAGCGACTCGACAACTGCCGGACCGGCACTGGTGAATAGCTCCTTACCCACCTTCACGCGACATTTTCCCGGGTCCAGCGCCTTAGCCATCTCCAGGGCTGCATTCGCCTCAGGAAAATCAAGGGCAACGATAATAGGGCTGGTAGTCGGCATAACATATTTCCTGTTGGTAATAACATTTTTCGGCAGACATCAGGTCAGCTCATGACCTTTCAGCGGCTTGACCGTAGACCATTGCTGGCAGCCTGGACATTGCCAGTGCAACTTGATACCGGAAAAACCGCAGTGCTCACAGCGGTATTGCGGCCGAGCGCGCTGAAGCGTTTCCAGCAACCGACGAGAGGCTGACACACCGGTCTCGGAGTCACACTCATCCCCCAGTCTCAATAATCCCAGCACACCGCCCAGCGAGGGCCGTCGCTCAAGGTGTTGAAGCAGGAATCGCTCTGCCGCTTCCCGGCCCTCAGCTCGTCGCATGTGCTGCGCACGGGCCAAGAGTATTCTGACCGGCGGCGAGTCCGCCTGGCCGAGCGCCTGATCCAGATAGTCAGCCAAATTCAGCGCGCCATTATCCGCACAGCGCTCCGCCAACGCCAGCACCTCGGGCACAAAGTCGGGAGAATCGGCGGCGACTCGACGCAGCAACCCGGGTAGCGCCTTGAGATTACCCAAACGCTCCTCCAGCTCTGCCAGAAGGATAAGCGCCCGAACGCATCCGGCATCTACCTTTAAGGCGGCCTGCAACCAGCTACGGGCTTGCTCGAATTCTCTGGAGGCCAGGGCCACAACCGCCATCTCGCAGTGATATTGCGCCAGCGTCACGGCAAACCGCGGCTGCTCACGCAGCAATCTGCGCCCGATAGCAATAGCCTGCCGCCATTCATGCTGCTGCTCGTAGACCGTAACCAGATCACCCAACGCCTCGGCGCGCAAGGACGATCTGGAATCGGCCAATGCCTCAAGCAGGCGTTCAGCACGCTGGTGCATGCCAACGGCCAGATAATCCCTTGCCAGCTCAAGCTGGACACGGTCCGCCTGCAGAGCGGTGAGATTTGGCCGCGCCAGCAGATTCTGATGCACCTTGATCGCCCGCTCCACATCACCACGCTGGCAAAACAGCTTGCCAATAGCGATATGTGTCTCGACAGTTTCCGGATTGACCTCCAGGGCGCGAATAAAGGTCTCAATCGCCTCGTCCGGCTGCTCATTCAGGAGGTAATTCAGGCCGATAAAGTACTGCCGATCGACAGCACTCCCGTGAGGCTTGAGCATAAAGCCCACCTTGATCGCCTCCCTGCGGCCCAGAAACCAGCCTATGGCAAGGGCCAGCACAAACAGGCCCAGGAACATCAGTTCCTGCATGGGATCAGCCTTTGACAGCTTGAGTGCGCAGCTTGTCTATTTCCTTGCGGTAGCGATTGAGCTCATTGCTTTGCACCATCAGCTTCAAACGCAGACGCGTGGTGATCAGCCAGCCAACGAAAATGCCCAGCACACTGCCGAGGATGAACGAAAGAACAACATAGAGGGAGAGAGGAAGAGCAGGAGACTGCATTTCGAGAAACTGCAGCGAAATGCTTTGCTGGTTTTCCAGCATGAAATCCATGGTTGCCAGTGCGACCAGCAGGAAAACCAGGATCAGCAACACGCGCTTTAACCACAGCATGTGAGACGACTCCGCATCCGTTGAGTGTTTGCGAAGTATAACCCAGGGTGTCGGCGGCGAGGTATGGGATCAGGCGTTTTCGAGCGACTCGTTAACCCGGTCACGTAACTCCTTGCCTGGCTTGAAGTGAGGAACGAACTTGCCGTCCAACTCGACAGAGTCTCCGGTTTTCGGGTTACGACCGACCCGAGGCGCTCGGTAATGCAGCGAGAAGCTGCCAAACCCGCGAATCTCGATACGCTCCCCGGTAGCCAGTGCCTGGGACATATGCTCCAGCATGGTTTTTATTGCCAACTCGACATCCTTCGCCGACAGCTGCCCCTGCTGCTCGACAATGCGCTCGATCAACTCCGACTTGGTCATGGTTTTCCCTTTCTTATCAAGCGAGTAGACTCGTTTTACAAGGTTGTACCATGCTTGACTAGGTTTGAACAGCCTGTTAAGCGAAGCGCTTGCGCGCATCGCAGCTGCAAGCTGCAAGCTGCAAGCTGCAAGCTGCAAGCTGCAAGCTGCAAGCTGCAAGCTGCAAGCTGCAAGCTGCAAGCGTAATCAGGATGCGTTGCCTTACCGGGCTATCAAGTCTTTTCTATAAGCCTTCTCACGTATTCATAATCCTCAGAGAATCCGCGCAACTGGCAAGCTAGGGTTTTACTTGAAGCTTGCGGCTTGAGGCTTGTAGCTGCTCTAACGGGCGGGCACAAAAAAGGGCGACCGAAGTCGCCCTTTTTTACAGCTGGAAAGGCTTAGTTGCCCTTGCCTTCCATCTGCTGCTTGATCAGATCACCAATGGTGGTCGGACCAGCGGCCAGCATTTCCTGCTTACGCAGATCCTGCATGGCTTCTTTCTCGTCTTCAACGTCCTTCGCCTTGATGGACAGGCTGATAACGCGGCTCTTGCGGTCGACACCAATGATCTTGGCTTCGACTTCATCGCCAACGTTCAGAACGTTGCGAGCGTCTTCGATACGGTCACGGCTGATTTCGGAGGCTTTCAGAGTGCCTTCGATGTCGTCGCCCAGAGCGATTACTGCACCCTTGGCATCAACTTCCTTGACGGTACCGGTGATGATGCTGCCCTTCTCGTTCAGGGAAACGAAGTTGGAGAACGGATCGTCTTCCAGCTGCTTGACGCCCAGGGAGATACGCTCACGCTCCGGATCAACAGACAGGATGACAGTCTCGATCTCGTCGCCTTTCTTGAAGCGACGTACCGCTTCTTCGCCAGCTTCGTTCCAGGAGATGTCGGACAGGTGAACCAGACCGTCGATGCCGCCATCCAGACCGATGAAGATACCGAAGTCGGTGATGGACTTGATGGAACCGGAGATCTTGTCGCCCTTGTTGAACTTGCTGGAGAACTCTTCCCACGGGTTCATCTTGCACTGCTTGATGCCCAGGGAGATACGACGACGGTCTTCGTCGATGTCCAGAACCATAACTTCCACTTCGTCGCCAACGTTGACAACCTTGGACGGGTGGATGTTCTTGTTGGTCCAGTCCATTTCGGAAACGTGAACCAGGCCTTCAACGCCTTCTTCCAGCTCGGCAAAGCAGCCGTAGTCGGTCAGGTTGGTGACCTTGGCGGTAACGCGAGTGCCTTCCGGATAACGACCGGTGATAGCAACCCACGGATCTTCGCCCAGTTGCTTCAGACCCAGAGAAACGCGGTTGCGCTCGCGGTCGAACTTCAGGACCTTGACGTCGATCTCGTCGCCAACGTTGACGATCTCGGACGGATGCTTGATACGCTTCCACGCCATGTCGGTAATGTGCAGCAGGCCATCGACGCCGCCCAGGTCGACGAACGCACCGTAATCGGTGAGGTTCTTGACGATACCCTTGACGACTTGACCTTCCTGCAGGGTTTCCAGCAGGGCTTCGCGCTCGGCGGAGTTCTCGGCTTCCAGGACAGCACGACGGGAAACGACAACGTTGTTGCGCTTCTGGTCCAGCTTGATGACCTTGAATTCCAGTTCCTTGTTTTCCAGGTGGGTGGTATCACGTACGGGACGTACGTCAACCAGCGAGCCCGGCAGGAACGCACGGATGGTGTTGACGTCGACGGTAAAGCCACCTTTGACCTTGCCGTTGATGACGCCCTTGACGACTTCTTCTGCAGCGAAAGCAGCTTCGAGGACCTTCCACGATTCGGCGCGCTTGGCCTTCTCGCGGGACAGCTTGGTTTCACCGAAACCGTCTTCAACGGCATCCAGTGCAACGTGCACCTCATCACCCACAGCGATGGTCAGTTCGCCCTGCTCGTCCAGGAACTGATCACGCGGGATGACACCCTCTGATTTCAGACCGGCGTGAACGGTGACCCAGTCGGAGTCAATGTCCACAACGATACCAGTGATGATGGAGCCCGGCTCCATATCAAGGGTTTTTAGGCTTTCTTCAAAAAGTTCGGCAAAGCTTTCGCTCATTTGGAATCCTGTAAATTAAGTATTTGGGATGCTACCGCATAGCCGCTCAAGAGCGCGCTGTGCAGCCACTGTCCCGCCACGCCACCAGCTTGCGTGGGTTGATTATCTCAATGCGCCTTCCGGTGTCGCTGGTTGCCCGGAAAGTACCAACTGATCAGCCCAGCAAATTGCGCTCAAGCGCCATTGCGTGGACTGTTTCAAGTACTTCTTCGATGCCCATCTGCGTGGAGTCGATCTGAATGGCATCGTCCGCTGGCTTGAGCGGAGCGACGCTGCGATTCATATCGCGCTCGTCACGGGCGACGATCTCATCTAGAAGACTCGCCAGATTAGCAGTTTCGCCCTTTTCGAGCAACTGCCGATGACGACGGGACGCGCGCTCCTGGGCGCTGGCTGTCAGATACACTTTTAGCTGGGCGTCGGCGAAGACCACCGTTCCCATATCACGACCGTCCGCGACCAGACCGGGTGCCTCACGAAACGCACGCTGACGCTGCAGCAGGGCGTCGCGCACGGCCGGCAGCGCCGCAACCTGAGAGGCGCCAGCGCCGACCGCTTCGGTGCGAATAGCCCGGCTGACGTCCTCACCTTCCAGAATAATCTGCTGCTCGCGCCCGTCCTCGGCAGCAACAAACTGCACGTCCAGGTGCGCAGCCAAGGCCTCAAGCGCGGCTTCGTTGGTCAGGTCAACCCCGTGATTGCGGGCGGCAAATGCCAGCAAACGATACAGCGCCCCCGAGTCGAGCAGATTCCAGCCCAGTCGGCGGGCCAGCAGACCGGCAATGGTTCCCTTGCCTGAGCCGCCGGGGCCGTCGATGGTAATGACGGGGGCCTGTTGATCAATCACGCGCTTTCCTCCAGTTGGACTTTCATGCCGACCGACTGCGCCAGTTCGACAAAGCCCGGGAACGACGTTGCCACGTTGGCGCAGTCCTTGATGTAAATGTCACCGGTGGCGCGCAGCGCGGCTACCGAGAACGACATCGCAATACGATGGTCTCCGTGGCTTTCAACGCTGCCACCGCCAATCGGGCCGCCGTCGATGATAATGCCATCCGGAGTCGGCTCGGCCTTGACGCCCAGCGCCTGCAGACCATCAGCCATGACCTGGATCCGGTCCGACTCCTTGACCCGCAGCTCTTCGGCGTCACGCAGGATAGTGCGCCCTTCGGCGCAGGCTGCAGCAACAAACAACACCGGGAACTCGTCGATTGCCAGCGGCACCTGATCCACCGGGATATCGATGCCTTTTAGCGGAGCGTAACGCACGCGAATATCGGCAACCGGCTCACCACCTACTTCGCGCTCGTTCAGCAACTCCAGGTTGCCGCCCATTTCGCGCAGGATGTTGATGATGCCGATGCGAGTCGGGTTGATGCCGACGTGCTCGAGCGTCAGATCCGCGCCCTCGCAGATGCTGGCGGCCACCATGAAGAACGCCGCAGAAGAAATATCTGCCGGCACGTCGATACGACAGGCAGTCAGCTTGTGACCTGACTCGATGGTGACGGTATCGCCATCGACTTTGACCGGATAACCGAAGCCCTTGAGCATGCGCTCGGTATGATCACGGGTCGGCGCCGGCTCGGTCACGGACGTGGCACCGGAAGCATACAGGCCGGCCAGCAGAATGCAGGACTTGACCTGCGCACTGGCCATCGGCATCTGATAGTCCATACCCATCATGCGACTGCCACCCTTGATGCGCAGCGGCGGACGACCTTCATCACCGGTTTCGATCTGCGCACCCATCTCGCGCAGGGGCTTGGCCACCCGCCCCATCGGGCGCTTGGACAACGACGCATCGCCGGTCAGCACGGTGTCGAACTCCTGCCCCGCCAGCAGGCCGGAAAGCAGGCGCATGGAAGTACCGGAGTTACCCAGATACAGCGAGCCCGGCGGCGCCTTCAGGCCGTGCAGACCCACACCATTGATCGTGACTCGACCATGATGCGGACCTTCGATAACCACACCCATATCGCGAAATGCCTGCAGTGTTGCCAGGCTGTCCTCACCCTCGAGAAAACCCTCAACCTCGGTCACACCTTCGGCCAGGGAGCCGAGCATGATGGAGCGGTGGGAAATGGATTTATCGCCCGGCACGCGAATGCGGCCGCTCACCTGCCCGCCAGGGCGCGCGATGAAATTGAATTCTTTGCTTTGCATAGGTTCCATGTAAGCCCTGCGGGCCAGAATAGTGCTGAAATGCTCTCGTGCCGACTTGGCTCGGGTAAACACACCGAGCAGCGTGTTGGCATCGCGGGTTTCCACCGCCTCACGCAGCCGACCCAGATCCTGAGTAAAGGCGTCCAGGCTGCGAAGTACCGCATCCCGGTTGGCCAGAAACACATCGCGCCACATCACCGGATCACTCGCGGCAATGCGGGTAAAGTCCCGGAAACCACCTGCCGCGTATCGGAAAATCTCAAGATTCTCGTTACGCGACGCCAGCGTATCGACCAGCGAAAAGGCCAGCAGATGCGGCAGATGACTGGTGGCCGCCAGGACTTCGTCATGGTCGGCCAGTGACATCTGCTCCACATCGGCACCCAGCGCCTGCCAGCAACGCTGCACCAGCTCGATAGCACTATCGGCCGTCTGCTCCAAAGGCGTCAAAATGACCTTATGATGACGAAACAGATCGGCGCGGGACGCTTCCACACCGCTCTTTTCAGAACCGGCGATCGGATGTCCCGGCACGAAGTTGGCTGGCACCTGTCCAAAAACCTCTTCTACCGCCAGCGCAACCGCACCCTTGGTACTTCCCACATCGGTCATTACCGCCTGACCGAGATCCATCGCAGCCAACTGGGCCAGCACCGCGCGCATGCCCAGCACTGGCACGGCCAGCATGATCAGATCGGCACCCCGGACGGCTTCCGCCAGATCTGCAGTCGTACTGTCAACCACACCAAGGGGAACAGCCTGACGACGGGCAACCGGGTCCAGATCACAACCAATGACTTCCCGGCAAAGGCCGCTCTCGCGCATACCCTTGGCAAAAGAGCCGCCAATCAGCCCCAGACCGATAACAGCCAGGCGCCCGATTATCGGCGTGCCCTGTGACAGCGTGGTTACGTTAGACACGCGCCAGCACCTGCTTCAGGGCATCGAGAAAACGCTGGTTTTCGGCCGGCAAGCCTATGGTCACGCGCAGGTAATTCGGCATGCCGTAGTTGGCCACCGGCCGCACGATCACACCCTCACGCAGCAGCCCCTGGAACACCGGCGCAGCCTCGCGCCCCAGATCAATAGCCAGGAAGTTGCCACGGGACGGAATCCAGCTCAGCCCAAGCGCGGCACATCCTTCTTCCAGCTGCTGCATGCCAATACGGTTGATGCGGCGACTTTCGATCAGGTACGCCTCGTCCTCCAGGGCAGCCAGCGCAGCGGCCAGCGCGAGGCTGTTGACATTGAACGGCTGACGCACCCGATTCAGTGCATCGGCAATTGCCGGGTGGGACAGGCCGTAGCCCACACGCAGCGCTGCCAGACCGTAGGCCTTGGAGAATGTGCGCGACACCAGCAGGTTGCTGTAGCGCCCGAGATAGTCGACACCGTTGGGAACATCGTCGGTTTCAACGTATTCGGTATAGGCCTCGTCCAGCACGACTATCACGTTCTCGGGTACGCGATCCAGAAACGCTTCCAGCGCATCGCGCTCAATCCAGGTACCGGTCGGATTGTTCGGGTTGGCGATAAAGACCACGCGGGTAGACGGCGTGATGGCCGCCGCCATGGCGTCCAGATCATGCCCCCAGTCCTTGGCCGGCACCGATACTGCCCTGGCACCCACCGCCTGGGTCACAATCGGATACACCGCAAAGGCATGATCACTGAACACCACTTCATGTTCAGGCCCCACGAAGGCACGCGCAACCAGCTCAAGAATATCGTTGGAACCGTTGCCCAAAGTGATACCGGCCGTATTCACCCCCGACTTCGCCGCCAACGCCTGCTTCAATGCAAAGCCGTTACCGTCCGGATAACGAGTCAGCTCCGGCAACGCAGCGGCAATGGCCTCCCGCACCGCCGGGCTGGGACCCAGCGGGTTCTCGTTACTCGCCAGCTTGACGATATCCTGAGGGCGCAGCGCAAACTCGCGCGCCAATTCCTCGACCGGCTTACCCGGCACATAGGGGGACAGCTTCTGTACGCCTGGACGCGCCAGGCTGAGAAAATCGCAACTCATAGAACACAAGCCTCAAGCTACAAGCAGCAAGCTTCAAGTCACACCAGGCCGCAGTTGCTTGCAGCTTGCGGCTTGCAGCTTGTCGCTGATGATTTAGAGCACCGCCTTCGGATACGACCCCAGCACCTTGAGTGCTACCGAGTCGTCGTTGATCTTCTCCAGCACATCCTTGATCAACGGATCGTGCTGATGACCGAAGAAATCGATAAAGAACACATAGGTCCACTTGCCGCTGCGCGACGGGCGGGTTTCGATGCGACTGAGATCAATACCGTTGGAGTGGAACGGCTCCAGCAGATGATGCAGAGCACCCGGCTTGTTGCGCATGGAGACGATGATCGATGTCTTGTCGTCGCCGGTCGGCGGAACCTGCTGGTTACCGATGATCAGAAAGCGCGTGGAGTTGTCCGGGCGATCTTCGATCTTCTCGGCCAGACGGGTCAGACCGTAGAGGTCGGCCGCCATATCGCCGGCGATCGCCGCCGAGTTCCACTCGCCCTTGACCCGCCGCGCCGCATCGGCGTTGCTGGCAACCGCAACGCGCTCGACATTCGGATAGTGGGCATCGAGCCATTTGCGACACTGGGCCAGCGACTGGGCGTGGGAGTAGACGCGGGAAATCTTGTCGGTCTTGGTGTTCTCACCCACCAGCAGATGGTGGTGTATACGCAGCTCCACTTCACCGCAGATCACCAGATCGTGCTCAAGGAAGCTGTCCAGCGTGTGATTGATCGCGCCTTCGGTGGAGTTCTCTACCGGCACCACACCGAAATGCACCGCGCCTGCAGCAACTTCACGGAAGATCTCGTCGATTGCCGCCATCGGCACACTGACCACCGAGTGACCAAAATGCTTGAGCGCAGCCGCCTGGGTAAAGGTGCCTTCCGGGCCGAGGTAGGCCACACGCAGCGGCTCTTCAAGCGCCAGACAGGCCGACATGATCTCACGGAACAGACGGGCCATTTCTTCGTTATCGAGCGGCCCCTTGTTCAGCTCCATGATGTGCTTGAGCACCCAGGCTTCACGTTCGGGGCGATAGAACACCGGCTTGACACCAGGTTCCAGCGCCTTCTGCTTGACCTGAGCGACCGTCTGCGCACAGGTTGCGCGCTCACTGATCAGGTCAAGAATCTTTTCATCAATGGTGTCGATGCGCTTGCGCAGCGCCTTCAACTGATCTTCATCAGACATGAGTATCAACCGTGCTGCTGTTCGAACTCGGCCATATAGGCCACCAGAGCGTCAACCGCCGCTTGCGGCACCGCGTTGTAGATGGAGGCACGCATGCCGCCCACCGAACGGTGACCCTTCAGGTTCAGCAGGCCGCGCTCTTCAGCGCCAGCCAGGAAGGGTTTGTCCAGGCGATCATCGGCCAGACGGAACGGGATGTTCATCCAGGAGCGATCGGCCACGTTGATCGGGTTGGTGTACAGCTCGCTGGCATCAATCGCCGAGTACAGGGCTTTCTGCTTGGCATCGTTGACGCGCTTGACCGCCTCCAGACCGCCCTGCTCCTTCAGCCACTGGAAGATCAGGCCAGACAGGTACCAGGCAAAGGTCGGAGGCGTGTTGTACATCGAATCGTTCTTGGCGGCGACGGCATAGTCCAGCATGGTCGGACAGCTGGCACGCGCCCGACCCAGCAGGTCTTCACGCACGATCACGACGACCAGACCGCTCGGGCCGATATTTTTTTGCGCACCGGCATAGATCATGCCGAATTGCGATACATCAACCGGGCGCGACAGGATGGTCGAGGACATATCCGCCACCAGCGGCACCTCGCCGGTCTGCGGCACCCAGTTGAACTCGAGCCCGCCGATGGTTTCGTTCGGGCAGTAATGCACGTAAGCCGCATCAGCGGACAGCTGCCATTCGTTCTGACCGGGAATCGCGAAGTAATCGTATGACTTGGCGCTGCCGGCGACATTGACGTTACCGAACCGCGACGCTTCCTCGATGGCCTTGCGCGACCAGATACCGGTATCGATATAGTCCGCACTGCCCCCCTCGGGCATCAGGTTCAACGGGACCTGGGCAAACTGCTGACTGGCGCCGCCCTGCAGGAACAGCACCTTGTAGTTGTCAGGAATGGACATCAGGTCGCGCAGGTCCTGTTCGGCCTGCTGGGCTACCGAGACGAACTCGTCGCTGCGGTGGCTCATTTCCATGATCGACAGGCCCTTGCCCTGCCAGTCAAGCAGCTCGGCCTGAGCCCGCTGCAGCACCGCTTCCGGCAACGCGGCCGGCCCTGCACAGAAATTGAACAGACGCTTACTCACGATTACTCCTGATCATCCACGGGTTGCTGCTCATCACCTGCCGGGAGCTGGGCCTCGCCGTCGGCGGCCGCCTCACCTTCCAGCTCAACATCTTCTTCGTCTTCGTCAGACGGTTCCTGCACGCGCTCCAGACCGACAAGCTTCTCTTCCGGTGCCAGGCGGATCAGCATCACGCCCTGGGTATTGCGCGACAGGCTGGATACCTCGCTGACCCGGGTCCGCACCAGCGTACCCTGATCGGAAATCAGCATGATTTCCTCACCGTCAACTACCTGTACGGCACCAACCAGCGGGCCATTGCGCTCGTTGGACACCATGGCGATGACGCCCTGACCACCACGGCCGCGTCGGGGGAACTCTTCCAGAACCGTACGCTTGCCATAGCCGCGCTCGGAAGCGGTCAGAATCTGTGCTTCGCGCTCCGGAATCAGCATCGAGATCAGGCGTTGACCGGTCGGCAGGCGCATACCACGCACACCGCGGGCAGTACGCCCCATGGTGCGCACGTGGCGCTCCTTGAAGCGAATGACCTTGCCGCCGTCGGAGAACAGCATGATGTCGCGCGAACCATCGGTGATGGCTGCAGCGATCAGGGTGTCGCCTTCTTCCAGACGCAGCGCGATAAGGCCGTTGCTGCGCGGACGGCTGAACTGCACCAGCGGTGTTTTCTTCACGGTACCGCGCGCGGTTGCCATAAAGATGTAGGCGCCGGTAGGCTCATCGCTGTCGTCATCGTCGCCATCTTCAGCATCAGCGTCATCGGACTCGACCTCAACAGCCTCGCCTTCGATCACACTGTTTTCATCATCCAGCTCTTCGCCTTCCTCGGCACTCTGTTGCTGCAACGCTTCCAGATCAATCTGCAGCATCGCGGTAATCCACTCGCCCTCTTCCAGCGGCAGCAAATTCACCAGCGGACGGCCGCGCGCGGTGCGCGAAGCCTCAGGAATTTCGTAGGTTTTCAGCCAGTAAACCTTACCGCGGCTGGAGAACAGCAGCAGCGTGGCATGACTGTTGGCAACCAGCAGGTGCTCGACGTAGTCTTCATCTTTCACACCGGTCGCCGCCTTACCGCGACCACCACGGCGCTGAGCCTGGTAATCGGTCAGCGGCTGGCTCTTGGCATAGCCACCGTGGGAAATGGTCACCACGCGCTCTTCTTCGGTAATCAGATCAGCGATGGTCAGATCCATGCGCGACGCAACGATCTCGGTACGACGCTCGTCGCCGAAGGCTTCCTTGACCTGTTCCAGCTCTTCAACGATGACTTCCATCAGACGTTCATGGCTGTTGAGAATGCGCAGCAGCTCACCAATCTGTTCCAGAATCTGCTGATACTCGGTGAGCAGTTTTTCGTGTTCCAGACCGGTCAGGCGATGCAGGCGCATGTCGAGAATCGCCTGGGCCTGTTCGGCAGACAGGTAGTACTGACCATCGCGCAGGCCGAATTCCTCACCGAGCCCGTCAGGGCGGCAGGATTCGGCACCCGCACGTTCGACCATTTCGATCACCGTGCCCGGCGCCCAGGCAGTCGCCAGCAGGCGCTCCTTGGCTTCGGCCGGGGTCGGCGACTGCTTGATCAGCTCGATCACCGGATCAATGTTGGACAGCGCAACCGCCTGACCTTCGAGGATGTGACCGCGCTCACGGGCCTTGCGCAGCTCATACACGGTACGGCGGGTAACCACCTCGCGGCGGTGGCGCACGAACGCCTCCAGCAGCTCCTTGAGGTTCAGGATCTTCGGCTGGCCATCGAGCAGGCCGACCACGTTGATGCCGAAAACACTCTGCATCTGGGTCTGGGCATAAAGGTTGTTGAGTATCACCTCGGGCACTTCGCCCCGGCGCAACTCGATTACCACGCGGATACCGTCCTTGTCAGACTCATCGCGCAGCTCGGTAATACCCTCAAGCTTCTTCTCTTTTACCAGTTCGGCGATCTTCTCGATCAGACGCGCCTTGTTGAGCTGGTAGGGCAATTCGGAAATCACGATCTGCTGGCGACCGCCAACCTTGTCGATATCTTCGATATGGCAGCGAGCACGGACGTAAATGCGACCGCGCCCGGTACGGTAGGCCTCAACGATGCCCGCACGACCATTGATGATACCGGCGGTCGGGAAGTCAGGCCCCGGAATGAACTCCATCAGCTCGTCGATGCTGATATCGGGATTGCTGATCACCGCCAGACAGCCGTTGATCACTTCGGTCAGGTTGTGCGGCGGGATATTGGTCGCCATACCGACGGCGATACCACTGGAACCGTTGACCAGCAGGTGCGGAATCTTGGTCGGCAGGACGTCTGGAATCTGCTCCTTGCCGTCGTAGTTGGGTACCCAGTCGACGGTTTCCTTGTCCAGATCGGCCAACAGTTCATGGGTCAGCTTGGCCATCCGCACTTCGGTGTAACGCATTGCTGCCGCGTTATCGCCATCGATGGAACCGAAGTTGCCCTGACCGTCGACCAGCGGATAGCGCATGGAAAAGTCCTGCGCCATACGCACGATAGTGTCGTATACGGCAGAGTCACCGTGCGGGTGGTACTTACCGATCACGTCACCAACAACACGGGCCGACTTCAGGTACGGCTTGTTCCAGTCGTTGCCCAGTTCGCTCATCGCGTACAGCACGCGACGGTGCACCGGCTTGAGGCCATCGCGCACGTCCGGCAGTGCCCGTCCGACAATTACGCTCATCGCATAATCCAGATAGGACTGCTTCAGTTCGTCTTCGATATTGACTGGAAGGATCTCTTTGGCCAGTTCACCCATGAAACGGCATTCCTTTTATTGTCGGCAACCCATTGATGCCAAAAGCATTAGTCACATGCGCAAGGAGGACGAACACGCCGACCAACCCGCACCGCAGGCCGAGGCCCGCAGCGGGACGCGTCCCGCCCGATCAAAGCGGCAGAGGATACCACAGACAACCCGCAGGCGGGAGCATGAAGCACACCTGCGCCAGCGTCTCAGTGCAGCTGACGCACACTCATCAGATTGGCAATTTTGCCCTCGTCCGGTTGCTCGATAATGCCCTTTTCAGTGACGATCGCGTCTATCAACTCGACCGGCGTCACATCCAGCGCCATCTCCTCGCCGCCGAACCCACCGGGCGCAGCTCCTCCCAACTGATCCGGCCTCAGATCATCAGCATCAGGCAAACTCGAATCAATGGTGGCTGTGGATGCCACCACCATAAAACGCAGACCGTGGTGCATTGCCAGAATGGCCAGCGCGTAGCTGCCCAGTGGACCGATCACGTCGCCATTGGCCGCAATTTTCTCCGCACCAACCACCACCCAGGTAACCCCGTCATATTTCATCAGCCGCCCGGCTTCGACGTCGGCATGCAAGGAGGCAGATACCCCGTCACGCACAAGCTCGAAGACACCCGCCTCCGCGTGCGGCATGGTTGAACGGGCCTCGTTGACCAGCACCTCGCCCACCAGCCCTGCCGCACTTGCAGAGCGCACTACCCCATAGGTGGTGCCACCACCGCCACCGGACAGGTCGCCACCATAGCCATGCAGCATGATCCGATGAACAGATGCCTTGTGGCGCCGCAACAGCTGCACCCCGAGCCGCGCCATGACCTGATTGGCCTCACGATCGGCGGCCTGAATAGCCTGGGCTGCCTGCAGCAACCGCAGCGCCATGTCATCCCCCGACCTGGAACTGACAACCGTTTGGCGCATGATGCCCAGCGCCCACTGCAATGCCGCTGCCATCGGCTGTATCGCCGCCAGTTCATCCATCAGCGGCTGCAATACTTCCATCCAGGCAACCGGAGGAACCGGCCTGCGCGCAGCCAGCGCCAGCGCATAGGCTGCAGCGATCCCCAGCGCAACCCCTCCGCAGACGGCGCCATCACGCATCAGAACCAGCACCTCGGCCGGCGCCGAGCAGGTAGCAACTGCCGGCTGACCATCAAGCGTGCGCAAATCCAGCACCCGGAGCTTTCCCTCGGGCAACCAGACCAGGCCCTGCAACGGATGGTCTACAGCTACGGTCTCTACATGCAACATGAGCGAATCCCCTATTCCGATGCGGCGGCCTGTCAGCAACCGCCGCCACTTTCACGCTGCATTTGCGCACCACCAGCAGGTATACTTGCCGACCATGATGCAAGGTGAACTGAACATGACCACGCTGCCCCGCGAGCTCGATCTGCTGATCGTGCCACGCTGGATCGTGCCCGTTGTCCCGCACGGCCAGGTCCTTGAAAATCATGCCCTGGCAGTCCATCAGGGGCGCATCGTCGGCATTGTGCCGGTGGCCTCCGCCAACGCGTTGAATCCGCGCGAGCGACGCGACCTGCCAGACCATGTCCTGATTCCGGGCCTGATCAACGCCCATGGCCACGCAGCCATGACGCTGTTCCGTGGCCTGGCCGACGATCTGCCGCTGATGACATGGCTGACAGACCATATATGGCCCGCAGAAGGCCGCTGGGTCAACGCCGATTTTGTCCGTCTGGGCACTGACCTTGCGATTGCCGAGATGCTGCGCGGCGGCACAACCTGTTTTTCCGACATGTATTTCTTCCCGGACGTAGCCGCGGCCGCCGCAATGGATGCGGGTATCCGGGCCCAACTGTGCTTTCCGGTCATAGATAATCCGATCCCGGGTGCACGCAATGCTGAAGAGGCCATTGCCAAGGGATTGCGCCTGCGCGATGACACCCGTCACAACGGCCTGATCAGCGTCGCGTTCGGCCCACACGCACCCTATACCGTCGGCGATGAGAACCTGACCCGCATCCGCACCCTGGCGGACGAACTGGACATGCCGATTCACATGCATCTCCACGAGACTGCCGGCGAGGTAGCCGACGCGGTAGCGCAGACCGGCCTGCGCCCGTTGCGTCGCCTGCAACAGCTGGGTCTGCTAAGCCCGCGTCTGCAGGCCGTGCATGTCACCGAGATCAACGACGAAGACCTCGACCTGCTGGTCGAGCACGGTGTCCAGCTGATCCACTGCCCCGAATCAAACCTGAAGCTGGCCAGTGGCATGATGCCGGTTCAGCGCCTGCTGGACGCCGGCCTGAATGTGGCGCTCGGCACCGACGGCGCCGCCAGCAACAATGATCTCGACATGCTTGGCGAAATGCGCACCGCTGCCATGCTGGCAAAGATCGTCGCCGGCGCCCCGACCGCGCTGGACGCCCACAGCGCCCTGCACATGGCCACGCTCGCCGGCGCACGTGCACTTGGACTGGACGAGGAAACCGGCTCCATCGAGGTCGGCAAGGCCGCCGACCTGACCGCTGTCAACCTGTCCGGTCTGGCCCAGCAGCCGCTCTATCATCCCGTGTCCCAACTGCTTTATACCTGCAGCGCCAGTCAGGTCAGTGATGTCTGGGTTGCCGGGCGCTGCAAGCTGCGTGACGGACAACTGACCGAAATCGATCCACAACCCATTCTGCAGCAGGCTCGCAGCCTGGCTGAACTCATCGCCAAAGGGGATACCCATGAGTCTTAACGTCGATCGCGCCGAAATCGCCAAGTTTGAAGCGTTGGCCAGCCGCTGGTGGGACCGCAACAGCGAGTTCAAACCACTGCACGAAATCAACCCGTTGCGTACCAACTGGATCGATGAGCGCGTTGGTCTGGCGGGCAAGAAGGTACTGGATGTAGGTTGCGGTGGCGGCATTCTGGCCGAAGCCATGGCCCAGCGCGGCGCCCAGGTCACCGGCATCGACATGGGCGAAGCGCCGCTGGCCGTGGCCCGCCTGCATCAGCTCGAATCCGGCGTCAGCGTCGAATATGAACAAAGCACCGCTGAAGAGTTCGCCGAGCAACACGCCGGCACCTTTGACGTAGTGACCTGTCTGGAGATGCTGGAGCACGTACCCGACCCGGGCTCGGTCATTCGCGCCTGCACCCGCCTGCTCAAACCCGGCGGCCAGGTGTTCTTCTCGACCATCAACCGCAACCCCAAGTCATTCCTGTTCGCCATCGTCGGCGCAGAATACGTCCTGCGCATGCTGCCGCGCGGCACTCACGAGTTCGCCAAGTTCATTCGTCCGGCCGAGCTGGGCGGCTGGATTCGTGACGCCGGGCTGGACATTCAGGACATCACCGGCCTGACCTACAACCCGCTGACCCGCACCTACAAACTCGGCAGCGACGTCGACGTGAACTACATGGTCTACTGCCAGCTGGGAGCCGACGCCTGATGCTCAGCGGCGTTCTGTTTGATCTGGACGGCACCCTGCTGGACACCGTTGACGACTTCATGGCCGTCATCGACGCCATGCTGGACGACCACCAGCGTCCACGCGTGGCACCGGCGCTGATCCGCGCACAGGTATCCGACGGCTCCATCGGCATGCTGTCGGCCGCCTTTGCCACGCGCCCGGGCGAGCCCGGCTTTGATGTCCTGCGGGAGGAATTTCTCAGTCGCTACGAGCAGGCCTTGAGCGTGCACACCCGACCGTTCCCCGGCATCCTGCCGCTGCTCGACTGGCTGGAAGCCGAGGGCCTGCCCTGGGGCGTTGTGACCAACAAGCTGAGTCGCTTCAGCATACCGCTGATGGAACAGATTGGTCTGGCCGAGCGCTGCGCCAGCCTGGTCTGCCCGGATCAGGTCAGTCGAGGCAAGCCGCACCCGGAACCGGTGCTCAAGGCCTGCGCCGAGCTAGGCGCCGATCCGCAACGCTGCGTCTTCATAGGCGACCACCTGCGCGATATTCAGGCGGGCCAGGCCGCCGGACTGACAACCATAGCCGCACTCTACGGCTATCTGCCGCCAGACGAAGACCCTGCAAGCTGGCAGGCTACCCACAGTGTTCAAACCGCCAGCGATCTGCAGCCCTGGCTGCGCGGCCGGCACAACCCGGAGACAATGCATGTTTGACTATACCGCCCCCGCCGACCTGCTGGCCGGACGCGTGATTCTGATTACCGGCGCCGGCGATGGCATCGGCCGCGCCTGCGCGCTGAGTTGTGCCGCCCATGGCGCGACAGTTGTGCTGGTGGGCCGTACCCAGAGCAAACTGGAAGAGGTATACGACGCCATCGAGGCAGCCGGTCATCCGCAACCGGCGCTGTGCCCGCTGAATCTGGAAACAGCAACGGAAAAGGACTACGAAGACCTGGCCGACCAGCTGTTCGATACCTTCGGCAAACTCGATGGCCTGGTACACAACGCCGCCGAACTCGGGCCGCGCACCCTGCTGGACAACGTCAAGGCGGATGCCTGGATGCGGGTAATGCAGGTCAACGTCAATGCCCCCTTCCTGCTGACCAAGGCCATGATGCCGCTGCTGCGTGCGTCCAGTGATGCGTCGATCGTCCTGCTGTCCTCCAGCGTCGGTCGCAAAGGTCGCGCTTACTGGGGCCCCTACGCGATCAGCAAGTTCGCAGTGGAAGGCATGATGCAGGTTCTGGCAGACGAACAGGACGGCACCAGCAACATCCGGGTCAATAGCCTGAACCCGGGGGCCACCCGCACCCGCATGCGGGCCAAGGCATACCCGAACGAGCCGGTAGAAACCAATCCGGCGCCGGATGCCATCATGCCCGCATTTCTCTATTTGCTCGGCCCCGATAGCCAGGATTGCAATGGTCAGGCGATCAACGCCCAGTAAGACGGGATATTGACGATCCCTTGCCGCGCCACCATCGCCGCCCCGGTCGAGGGCGGCATTTTTTTGCCGCAAGCAGCCATAGCCCAGAACAAACAAAGCCTAAGGCATTGATTATAAAGAACTTTAAATAATGGCACATTGATTGCTTTACCCACCTTGTCAGTAGACTAGCGGATAAAGCAATCATGCCAGTTCAGGGAAATACCATCGACTTCGACTCGGCGCGCGTAAAGCTCGGTCAAACCTGCTCGCAGCGACGTCGCAACGGCAAGCCCAATGTCACCCTGCAGGACACCCGACGCGAGTTGACCCAAACACTGCAAACCAGCCTTGAGCTTGAGCGCGTGCTGGGCATGTTTTACGACGCCTTGCGCGAGCTGCTGTATATCGATGGGCTGGAGTATCGCCATACCGGCGCAGCCAGCCCGATTCTGCATGGGCACTACGGAATCCACCGCTGCAGCTATCGCATGTCGCACGCCGGAGATTACCTGGGAGAACTGCAATTGAGTCGTCAGACGCGGTTCGACGAGGCTGAGCTCGTCAGCATTGAGGGACTGCTGGCCACCCTGCTGTTCCCCCTGCGCAACGCACTTCTCTACCGAGAAGCTCTGACCTGCGCGCTGAACGATGCGCTCACCGGTGCAGGCAACCGGCTCGCGCTCAACCAGAACCTGGAACGCGACATTCGCAGCAGCAAACGCAGCGGGCAGCCGCTCTCACTGCTGGTACTGGATGTTGACCACTTCAAAAGCGTCAATGACAACTATGGCCACGCATACGGAGATGAGGCGCTAAAGGCCGTAGTCGACTGCGTCACGGCGACATTGCGAAACGTAGACGGGCTTTATCGATTGGGCGGCGAGGAATTCGTGGTCCTGCTGAACAACACTGACGCCGACGCCTGCAACCTGGTAGCCGAGCGCATCCGACAATCGATTGAACAGCTGCAGTTCCAGATTGACGGCCAGCCACTGCCAATGACGGCCAGCCTTGGCCATGCCACGCTGCGCCCCACCGACGACGCACGCAGCCTGCTGGATCACGCAGACCAGCGCATGTATGCGGCAAAGCGCAATGGCCGTAACCGGGTTGTCGGGGAGGAGTAGGAAGCAGCGGGGCGACGAGCGCCGCCCCGTCCAGACTCAGTGAGTCTGTGCCGGCTTGTTCGCCAGATAGTCTTCAAACAGCAGATTGGCATTGCCCAGCGACATCAGGTGGGCGTAAACCCAGCCGAGGAACCCGGCCTTGTTCAATGCCAGGACTTGCTCGTCAGCCAGTGCCAGGAAGCGCTCTTCATCAACGGCGTGGAAGTCCTTCAGGACAAAACTCTCGCCACTGACATGGGTCAGCTTCAACGTACGCGGTACCAGCAGATCCATTTCTCGCAGCATTGCAACAAACTGGCGGGTGCGCTGCATTTCGGCGGTGAAGTTCTGCAGGAACTGGATCATCTCGTCCAGATAGGGGCTGTTCTCGCCGGACTCGGCAAACAGCTCACGGCCTTCCTCTTCGTTCCAGCCGGCATAGGCCTCATCAAAGCAGACCGTAAACTCATCGTTGTCCGATTGAGCAAGCACAAAAGGATAGCGACGAATGAACGCGGGCACGTATGTGTTGCTGCGCCACTGCCCGGAATCGCCAACGAAACTGTTCAATCCCTGTTTTAGGCCCATCAACGCAATCGGACTGAGCCCATCACCTTCACCGATAAACACAATGGGATAACTGCGTGCAGCCTGGAAAAATTCCAGACCAGCCAGCGGCACAATGTGCGTGCCTGCGGCAAACTCGCAACCCTTATCGGTTTTCAGCTTGAGCGCCTTGTGCTGATCACGATTGAGCGCCTTGATTTCCTTGTAAAGCAACAACGTTGACATCCTTCTACTCCCTGTCCGGACTTGGGTCCGGTTATTTCGTTTTTTCCAAGCCCGAGCCTATCGGAAAACCAGTTGCAGCAATACCTGTCCGCTGTCCTGGTCGGGCACTACGTCCTTGAATGCGCCTGCAACCACCAGGCTTGCAGACACCCGATCATGCCACCAGCGGCTGTTGATACCGGCGCCGCCGCTGATCAGGTCCACATCTTCATCGCCCAGCTCCATAGCCCTGCCGTAGTCCATGAATACAAAGGGCTGCCAGCGTTCGCTCAGATGCCAGTATCCTTCAACGCTGGCGTTAACTCCCCATGGGGCCGTAATGATGCCGGGTTCATAGCCGCGCTGGGCACTGATCCCGCCAAACTGTTTGTGCAGCGCCGAAGGCAACTCGTCCTGACGGGTTGCATATTGCCAGCCCGCTTTGCCCACCAGTTCGTACGCCTCACCCAACTGACGCGACGAGTACAGGTCGCCGGTCAGAATGGTAAAGTTGCCGCTCTCTCCGGTCAGGGCGTTATCCGGCGAGGCCTGACGCAGGCGCTGTTCGTAGCGGGTATACCAGGGTGCGGCACGGTACTCGAACTGGCCCTTGAGAAAGACCTCCTGAATGTCCACTTCACTGAGCGTCACACCCTCCAGCGTCGTTTCAGAGGTTTGAAAGGTGTAACCCACGCCGCCCAGCAGCAACCAGCGGTCAGACAGCCACCACGGCTGATCAAAGCCCAGGCCATAGTTGCTGGAGTCCCCTTCGATATTGAGATCAGCCAGCGGGCCTCGCTTGATCTCCATGCTGTTGGCCCCCGCTTCAACCCAGGCAAAGCCGTTGCTGCGGGTAACCGGACGGGTATAGCGCAGATTCAGATACTGGCTACCGCGGGTACCAACCAGCACTGCGCTGATGTTGTCCGCCACGCCGGTCGGCGAGAACCAGTTGAACGTGCCACCCAACTGCTCGTAGCCCGTTCCCTCACTTCCGTAGTTGTTGGCAAACAACGACCAGTCGAAGCGTTTCGGCTCGAAACGCTCCAGATCCACCCGCGTTGTGCCGAAGCGCTCGCCTGGAGCCAACCCTGCAGAAAGCTGCGGACCCTGGCTGGTCGCATTGAAACGGCGAATCGCCTCGATCAGCATCGGACTGTCCAGCGTCTCCCCTTCGGTCAGACCAATTCGGTCGCGATAAAAAGACTCATCAACCTGTTGCCGCTCGCCACTGAATACCACGCTGTCCAGCTTTGCCTCAACCAGCACAACACGCAGCTGACCGTCCTCCAGGGACTGCGGCGGGATAATCGCCCGGGCCGTCAGCTGACCACCGTCGGTATATAGCTGGTTGACCTGCCGAATCATGTCATTGAGGTCAGCAAAGGTAATCTCGCGTCCCACATACTGTCCGGCGATATCCTTCAATTGCGTCTGGGTGAGAAAGACCGACGGGTTGAAGCTGATGCCACTCAGTACAAAAGGCGGGCTGTCGCTCGGGAGTGCATCACCCTGCTCCGGCTGCGCGCCCTGCAAAGCCGGTATCTCGATTCGGCGCGCACGCTCTTCAATCTGCTGCTGACGCTGCTGGGCATCAATTTGCTCGCGTTGCAGACTAGGGTTGACCTGCCCGGCGCTCACGCCACCGGGCAATACTACCTGAGCGTGGGCAACGCAAGGCAGCAAGGCCATTGCCGCCAGCGTCCATACTCGCTTGGTGCTCCATGCATGCGCTGCCATCAGATTTTCCACCGCTGTTCATCATCCTCGTTGTTGGTTGCACCCTGTGGCCACTGCAAATTCAGCGGGCCCATCATTTCAGGGACCTGCACCTGCTCCTGTGGTACCTCTCCTAGACCCGCAGCGCGATTCATCAATTGGCCAAGGCGAAGGTGCATCATGTCCGGCGACAACATTGCCTGGGCATAACGCGCAGCGGTAATGCCCTGGTAGTCGACGCCACCGTCCTGATGCCCTTCGGCAAAGTTCGGCACTCGCACCAGATGAGTCGCATCGCGGTGCAGCACATAGGCGTTGGTATAGGTCGATACATCGCTTTGATACAACCAGAAAGCCTTATCAAGCTCATACAGCTGCACATTGGCGTCCGCGCGATATGCCGGCGACAGGTTATCCGCGATCAGCAGCGCCTGAGGCGTGCTCAACCGGAAGAAGTCGGCATTGCGAATATCGTCGAAGTCGGCGATGGCAGCAGTCGTTTCAAAGTCGGTGTAGACCATGTCCAGCAGCGAGGTTGTAACCGCACTGCCCTGCAGCCGCAGGACAAAACGATCACCGGCCGCGCCGTCGTTGTTCAGGCCGGTCACCAGCAACTGCAGTGCACCACTGCCGGTTTGCTGCGCACCCAGCTCAACGTCCTGCGCATGCAGATCGGCAGCGACACCCAGTTGCGCATCGGCAACCCGAATAGCCGAGCCGGCCCACAGACTCATGGTCGGTGTTACCACCTGCCGCAACTCGATAACCGCCGGCGTGGCAGTGCCATCGCGCCAACCCGCATTGGCGGTCAGGCCGCCTTCTGCCACGACCACGTCACCCGTAGTATCAAGCAAGCTATCAAGCAGCACCTGGCCACCGGCCAGCAGGCGCTGGAAGCTGATGTCTTCATCGGCGCTCCAGTCCTGGTCGCCGCCGCTGGTGCTCTCACCAACCGCTATCGCGCCCAGTGCCAGCAGGTTGATGTCCTGCTCGGCAATCAGGTTATCGAACGACAGGTGGTGACCGTCAGCGTCAATCTGCCCCAACGCTGTGCTCACCGTCCTGGCGCGGATGTCACCAGATGCGGTCAGGTGAATATTGCCGCTCAGCGACTCACCCTGGTAGGGCACGCCGGTAGAGATAATGTCGTTGCCGACGGTAATGTCGCCGTTTGCCGCATCCAGCAGAATATTGCCTCCGGCCACGACGCTGTCGTTAATGTTGATGTACTCGCCGGAGGTGATGCTCACATGCCGGCCGGCCGTCACATTGGCCAGATCAACAGAGCCGCCGACCACAAAGGTCAGATCACGGCCCGCTTCTGCCGACCCACCCAGACTCATATCCTGTCCGATACCGACAGTCAGGTCGCGGCCAGCCTTCAACGAGTAGGTGCCACCGTAGCGAACCGTCGGCATCAGCAGGTTGCCGTTGGCCAGGATGGCCACATCTCGGGCAGCCTCGACCATCAGGCCGGTGATGTTGCCGTCGCCCTGCCCCGCATCACCGGTTGCCTGCAGGAACACATCGGTGCCGAGACTCTGGGCTCGACCAAAGAACAGGTTGCGACCGATCATCCGGACTTCACCTTCGGCCTCGGCATTGCCGCCAAAAACGTCACCGTCGGTTTGTACCAGCAGGTCTGCTCCCGAGTAGAGATGGGCAGGAACCAGCACATCGAGGGCCTCGGCGTCGGCCAGTTCGCCGAAGCGGATGGTTCCGAGCGAGCCAGCTTCGGTAGTCAGCGTCAGGTTGCCACCACTGCGACCGGTCCCGATGGTCAGGTCGCCGAAGGTGTGCGCATCAAGCGTCGAATAGGCCTCAACATCCCCCAGCAGAGCGGAACCGGCCTGCAGGTCAACCCATTGCGTCCGGCTTGTCAGCTGCTCGGCGGCAAACAGCGCGCTGGCTGCCAGCGACAGGGTGCCGGTAATGCTGTCGACACTGCCCAGATCGGCGCTGCCAACGTCGAACACCACGTTGTTCTCAACGATGGCCTCGGTGCCTTGCCAGTCACCAGCGCCGTTCACAGTCAGATCGCCGCCGATAATCAGGCTGCCATACTGCAGCGCAGTACCGGCAGCACCACGATGCTGCAGCAGTGCGTTGCCATCGACCTCGGCGCGGGTCAGACCCAGTTCACCATCAACCAGCAATTCGAGGTTACCCGCCGTATACAGCGAGCCGATGTCCACAGCACCGCTGGCATCAACGACCATGTCGTCGTTACGCGCCCAGATTTCGGTCGCAGTCAGACTGCCACCGGTGAAGTCGAATGACTGATAGGCATCCAGCGTACCGGCCGACAGCAGCCCGCCATTGTTGCCCAGCACCACGTGACCGTCCTGCGCCAGCAGGCTGCCGATCGACAGGTCGTTACGGTGTTGCAGATAGATATCGCCACTCAACGCCTCTACCGACGTCAGCTGCGGCAAGTCGACCAGCAAGGCAGTGGTCTCGCTACCGATGCCAAGCCCCGCCTCGATCTCGGCGATGCCTGCGTGCGAACCAGTGAGGTTGACCTGGCCGTCGCCGTTGCCGCGTACGAAGCCACCAGCCTTGAGCAGGAACTGGGTGGCGGCGGTACCGGTATTTTCCAGCAGCCCCAGATGCATGTCGCCGACAGTGGTCAGCGCCAGCGTGCCGCCGGCACTGAAACGGCTGTCGTCAGCCATGTCCAGGCTGCTCGCCAGCAGGGTCAGATTGCCATCTGCCTGCGCACTGCCGGTCAGGATCGCATCAGACAGCGTATTGATCAGCAGATTGCCGCCCGCCTGGGCCTGCGCGACGGTGATGTCACCCTGGGCATCAAGCTGCATGTTGGCACCTGACTGCACATCACGCACCTGCAGATCAACAGCGCTGCTCAGGCTCAGATCACCCTCGGCAGCCAGCTCGCCAACCGACAGGGCTTTGCCGCTGCTCAGGTCAGCATCGCCGCCGGCATAGCCAGACAGCTCACCCGCACTGGCAGACTGCAACTCGATCTGCAGCGCGCCGTCGACGCCCCAAATGTCGTCCCTGGCAACCAGGTGGATGTTGCGGCCACTGACGCTCACCTGATCGAGCACACCGATCAGACTGCCGTCGATGGCGTCCAGATGAATGTCGCCTACAGCAAACACCTGGCCAATCTCGAAGTCGCCATTGGCCCAGCGCAGCGCCACATCCTGACCTGAGGATGCCGCAAGCAGGCGCCCGCCGACATTCAGGGTCAGCATGGTGTCTACACTCTCGCCTGTGCCCAGACTGCCGGTGCCCGCTTGCAGGGTCAGATCCTGACCAACCTGGAACTGGCCAAAGCCACTGCCCTCTGCGGCCAGAATGCTGCCGGCTGCGGCCAGCCGCGCATTCTCTCCGGCACTGACCGAGCCAATCTTCAGGTCACCCGCCGACTGCAGATACAGCGATCCGGTCACGTCGGCATCAAAACGCTCGGATGCCTCTACATAGAAAGGTGCAGTTCGGCTAACCGACAGACTGACCACTTCACCGGCATCATTGCGGTTGAACACCACATCACCCGGTGCATTGGCCAGCGCCAGCGCGGCAGCCTGCTCGGCACTGAGTGCACCGGACTTGAGGTCTGCCAGATCAATCAGCAACGCATCAGCCAGCTGACCAACATCACCGGCAACCTGCACAGTGACATGACGCCCGGTCAGGTTAGGCTCGGCAGAACCCACAGAGGTGCCCGAAGACGGACGCAGCGCCGCCAGCTCGATCGCGTACAGCAGTTCATTCTCGGTCCAGATCGCGTCACTGGTAAGCGACTCGATCTGCGCTGCCGATGCCGTGTAGGCAAACAGCGCGTCATAACTCTGGAATGCGCTCTGCGACCGCCAGTCGCCCGCAACATTATTGCTGAAGAAGGATTCCAGCTCGGCAAAGCGTTCGCTGGCAAACTGTTGCACCTGCGCATCAGTCAACCCGGAGACACCCAGCTTCAACTCAGCCAATGGCCGCATGAACGCCAGATTGCCGGCATCAAGCACAAACTCCGAGCCGCTGACGCTGCCCAGCGCCTTTAGCTGCCAATATTCACGGTAGCTTGCATCCACCAGATCCTGGAACGGCTTGACCGAGGTGGCGTAAATATTATCTTCGGCGCCATAGGCTTCGGTCAGTCGCAGTTTCTCCCAAACCGCCTTGCGCTGGGTTTCATCCAGCGTGTCGGAGGCGAGGCGACGACCTGCATCGTACAGAGAGCCCTGCTCAACCCGCAGCCAGACGTCGCCGGTTTCCGAGCGGATACTGCCGACCCAGCTGTCGCCTTCGGTTTCGTGCAGGTAGATACCGCGATTGGCAGTAGCGTTAAGTACCCCGTGCTCAACACCGCCATTGAGGGTTGAAACCTCTTTGGCATGAACACGCAGAGCCTTGCCGCTCTCGCCAATGCCGCCCGACAGGCTGGTCAGTGTAATGTTGCGGCCGCGAACGTGCGGGGTAGCAGCAGCGGTTTGCTGGCTGCCAAGCAGGTCACCGGAAGCCGAAATAACCACATCGCCACTGCCGTTACCGGCATCAACACGCTTGATAATGGCATCAGAACCCAAGTTCAGGTTCACACCAGCCGAGCCGGCCTGAACGGTCAGGGTACCGCCCGGCGCCAAACTCGCGGAGAAGCGATTGCCCGCGTTACCGATCTCGCCACCGGCGTTAAGGGCCAGATGCCCGGTATAGACGCTGCCGTCAGGCATATCGATGATATCGCCACCAGCCGTCAGCGTAGTCGAGCCGCCCGGGTTATTCAGACGACCGCCCACATACAGGTCGTTGAGTGTGGTCGCTTCAATCAGCCCTGTCGCGTTTCCGATAAAGGCAATCTGGAACGGATTATCGGCCTTGACCGAATGGCGAATAGTGATCGATGCGTCGAGCGGGAAACGATAGTTCCACTGCGAGTAGTACTCACCGGCGCGATCACCGCTGGTGTACTGACCACTGGCCTTGAAGCCCCAGTGGCAATTGGAACCCAGGCCGCCCTCGCAACCATGGTAGTTGACGCCGAAACTCAGGGAGTTGCTCAGCCAACCGCTGATATTCTGCTCATACACGCCTTGCGACGAGTTCCCGTAAACCACGTTTCCGGTGCTGACATTCCAGGGATCATTCGGTTGCCCTGACGGGTAGACCCACGCCCAGTCGCTGACATAGTAACTGTCGCCGTCGTAGCTGTATGTTCGATGGAGTGATGCCTGCTGGCTCCACTCATAGCGCAGATTCGTACTCGGTGTATACGTTGCACTGCTGGCGGAGGAGCTGCTCACCAGGTAGGCGTTGGAGATGGAGGTGCCGCCATTGCGGTTATCGAAAACCGACAGGCCGCTGCCCTGGGTGTGCACATACCAGGACGTGGCGTACTGGCCGGAGACCGGTGCCTTGAACGTATCGACGATTTGCACGATACCCACCGATCCCGCGCCGGTATCAATGGCACCCAGCTGCAGTTGCGCCTGCGACAGGTTGTTGATGCTGACCTGACCGTAACCGTTGTTGACCTCGATCCGCCCCAGTGGGTTGGTACTGATGATGCCACCTTTGAGGTAGACGTAACCACCGCCCGAGGCGTTGACGTCATCGACCAGAATGCGTTGATTGACAAAGTCGTACTTGGCACGAATCAACGCGCTGCCACTGTTGGCAGACAGATATTCCAACGGGATGTCGACCGCAGAAACACAGGTGTTGCTGGCGCAGTAATGGCTGGCAAGCCAATTGTCGAGGCTGGCACTGACGGTCAGGGTGCGGCTGGTTGCCTGACCACTCGAAATGGTGCCGTTAATGTCGATATAGCGGGCCTGAATACCAACCTGACCGCCGACTATTCGTTTGCTGGCAGCGCTGCCGCTCAGATCAGCCGACGCATAGCTGGCGGTGCTGCTGTGAAGATTGCGCTGGCGCAGAATCGGCATCCAGGACGCAGCGTTATCGATGCCACGGAACTGCCACGCCAGCCCGGTGTAGGACTTCCCGGTGCTCTCCGAGCAGTTACTGCCGCTGCTTACCGACGCAGGCAGACACCCTCCAAACAGAACATCACTGCGACCGGACTGTCCACTGCTGGGCGCTCCCTGCAGGAGCAGCCCCGCATTGTTGTTCGACAGTCCACTGCTGCCGTAAACATAGTTGGCAATCAGTTCGATGGCGACAGTGGTGGAACCGGTCACGCCGGCGAAGCTCTTCCACTCCGAAAGCGGGTTTGAGCCGACAGACCAGTAGCCGTTCGGCTGGAAGACCGACATCGAGCCTTCCGGTACCTCAACCAGCACCTGCTGGCCGAAGGTAGCGCCGAACTGTCCGAGCGAGCCCTTGGCATTGGAGATATGAACCAAACCACCCAGGTTGTAGATATCGCCGGTCAGGAAAATGGCCGGGCCATAGCTGACGTTGCCCGAGTAACCGCTGTAACTGTTGTCAATGCGCACCTGGGCTCGCCGATCAGCGTTGACCTCATTGATGGTGCCACTGGTGAAGCGCGAGCGATCGGCTCCCCCGGTGAACAGCACATGGCCGCCCGGCTCATCCGGAATCAGCACGTCACCTACCAGCAGATACTTGCTGCTGCGGTTGGTCACCTGGATCTTGGGACCGCCGTTGGCCGTCAGGGTACCGGCGCCCGATAGCCGGTCGGCATTGACGGTGATATTACCGCCTGCCGCCAGCATGGAACCCAGCTCCACCGAACCGGTGGCCGAACTGGAAATGGTACTGCGCAGGATCTGCTTGGTAACCGGGTCAATACCCGAGTAACTGTCAAGGAAATCAGTCGGAACAAAGCTGCTGGTGCTGAGAACCAGAACCGGCAAACCGGCACTCTGGGTCACATTACCGTTGGGCGCGATATCGATGATCAGCTCGTTATAACGGCCGGCCAGGAAGTTACCATCAAGATGGGCGAAGCTGTCGCGCACGACATTGGTTCTGCTGTCACGGTTGGTAACCGGGATAAAACCGAGCTGATAACCTCGCGCCTCGCCATCGGCGAGCGCGGCGTTAAGCCCGTTGTAACCGCCTGCGGTGATGTTGCGCGCGGCAAGAACCGAAGCACCCTGCTCAACGGAAACGCCGGCAACGTTAGTGATCAGACTCTCGGCGCGCGCATCAGGCACCGCAATAATACCGCGCACGACACTGTGCGCTACGGTATCGGCATTGATGCGTGTCTGCCACAGCCCCTCGGGATCACGGCCTGCCGACAGATCGATATTGCCCAGCGCAGACAGCGTCGCGCCCTCGCCTACGGACACGGATTGCTGGCTGGCAATATCGGCCTTGGCATTCGCGACACCGACACCTGCTGCTCCCCAGGTGCTGACCAGGGATTCGATAGCTGACGACGATAGGGTGTAGGTACCCAGACCGATCTGACCATAGGCCGTGAGGGTTGCCCCATCACCCACGTTGACCGCATTGGTAAAGCTGGCATCGTGAACGTTGTCCGCACCGCCGCCGGCAATCGCACCACCGGTGCTGAGCGTGACACTTTCGTTTACCTCATGGCGAGTAAAGGCACGGGCAATCAGCTTGCCGTCATAATCGCCACCGGCCAGTCCGGCAACCAGAATTACCCGTTCGCCGATATCCACCAGCGAATCAGCCGTCACATCAGACCGATTGGTGACCGCCTGGCCGCTGATCACGCCGCCACCGGCACCGCTGGCAGCAGAACCAAGATGACGCGTGTAGATGTTGGAGTTGGCGCTGAGCAATGCGTCCTGCCCAAGGTACAGTTCGGCATCATTACCGATCCTGGCTCGGGTAGTGACTGTCACCTCATTATCGGAGCTGGCACCACTGCCGCCCACTACCGCGGCGTTGACCGAGTTGGCATGGGTCCCGTAAAGGGCATTGAACTTGGCGGTAAGCGCCAGGCTATCGGCAGCAATGTCAACGGCTTTGCCGATCTCGGCATACACGTTCCCGGTAGTGCGGGTCCGGGCGATGGTGGCATTGCCCGCGACGAGACCGCCGCTACCCGCGATGCTCTTGGCCTGATTGATGTCCTCGCCGTCGGCAGAGACGACCAGATCAGTCAGCAGCGACGCGCCCTGACGATCATTGGCGCGATCACCCAGCTTCGCCTCGGTGGTGGTTGTCGAGCGCGCCTCGGCAACAGATGCCCCAACCGCCAACCCACCGACCGCAATCCCGGTGGCTTCGGCGTACTGTTGGGTTTCGCTACGGGCATCGATTTCAACCCGACCGGAGGGCAGTTTGAGGTCAGTTCCTGTGGTAGCGCTGACGGTAGAGCTGTTAACCGCCTCGGCAACTGAACCATTGGCAGAGAAATACAGGCCGCCACTGCCGGCAACCGAACGCGCCCGGACCGCTGCCTCGTCGGGATCAACCTCGTTACCGCTGCGCTGGTTATCCAGTTTGGCAGCGACCTTGAGACCGCCGGTGCCCTTGATATCAACGGCATTACCCAGCTTGGCCGTGACCCGAGTGCTGCCTTGCGCCCGGGCGTAGGAGGCACCCACGCCGGCACCTGCAGACACACTTGCGCCGATGGCACTGACATCAATCTGCGGCGCTGCGGATGCCTGCACTGTCACGCCGCCGGCCTTGCCGTCCAGCATGGCACCATCACCCACTTCGGTGGCAACCCGGGTACTGTCGATACCCAGCGCCGCGACGGCGGTACCTGCGGCAAACAGACCACCCGCCGCACCAACCGTATCTACGCTGAGCAAACCGGCACCATTGGCCGACAGACTGATGCCGTTGGCCGTCAGACTGCTGCCTGCCGTCACGTTGACACCCACAGTGCTGTCGCGCAGACCGGTACCGATAACCAGACCAGCTGCCACGGCGCCCAGAGCGGCACCATCGGCCTTCACCGAGAGTCCCAGGGTATCTTCTGCAGTCGCGCTGAGAGCATTGCCGTATTGCTGGTCACCACCCAGATTGACGCCGATGGTGTTGTTCATATCGGCAACCGATACCGCCGCACCAATACCGGCAGCAAATCCCGCAGCGCCGGTGTAACTCTCGACCTTCACCGCCGGTTCGCCGTTAAGGGCCTTGCTCTTGGCCGTGGCCGACAGCGAAGCGGCACGTACGGTCGCATCGACCTCGGCATTCACTCGGGCATTGGACAGGGTGTAGGCCACCGCAGCGCCCACTGCCGCACTGCCTGACAGCTGAGCGGAGCCGGTGAGATTGCGCGTTGCAATCGAGTCGAGCGCGCTGACCGTGACGGCCCCCTGGCTATCAACACGCCCACCCTTGATACGGGCGAGCGTCTCGTGGGCGTAGGTGGTGCCCGCCTTGAGGCGATCCGAACTGGAGCCAACCTGCCCGCTTTGGTTGAGCAGATTGGTCTCGTCTGTGTTACTGCGACGCTCGATAACGTACTCACCGGTTGCGCTATCGTAGACCACAGTGTCATAGCCGGTTTCGGCGGTTTCCCGACTGGTGAAACCGTCAACCATGGACAGTGTGCCGTTACCGCCACTGTTCAATTCATCCAGCGGATCGGTACCCTCGACCGAGGTCGCGCCGGAACCCAGCATCAGCAGACCGACACTGCCACCCAGCGCAGCACTGCCACCCACACCACCGGTGACGGTGTAAAGCTGCACATCCACATCGCGCGCAGCGGCAACCTTCACCTCTCCGGTGGTATACACCTGCGAGTCGAGCAGCATCGCGCGGGTCGCATTGTTGGCGACCAGCACGTTGGCACTGGCGCCAAGGGATACATTGCCGATCGCGGCAGAACCCGCATTGCTCAGCGCAATCAACTTGTCGTAGGCGTCTACCGTCAGACTGCCGGCCCGGTTCGCAGACGTACCCAGATCCAGCTTGCCGGCTCCGGCTTCGGTGACGTTCTCAACGATAAACACGTTCACCGAGCCCGCCATGGCAGCGCCACCACCACTGACGCTAACACTGTTGCCAAGCAGACGGGTCACGCTGTCGGCCTCGACACTGATTGCGCCGGGGCTGGTGATCTTGGTGCGGGCCTCGCTACTGCCCTGCTGGGCACCCAGCCAGGCACGCACGGTACTGCGGTTGTAACCTACCGCCACACCGGCACCGGCGCCAACCGCGCCACCACTGGCGGTATCGGCACTGGGCGCCAGGCTGTTGATCGCATCTGCACTCACATTGAGGCTGCCAACGGTCAGGTCACTGCCGCCATCGACCAGCGCCTCGGTGTTGCCTTCAAGCACCAGCACAGCGGCACTGCCGGCTACACCAACAATCGCACCGGATGCACTGACAACAATATTGCTGGCCGAGTTGGTAGCACTGGCATCAACGTCCATCGCACCACGGCTGGTGACTTTGGCGCCACGCACCCGTGCGGTAACGTCGCGACTGATCACGCCGGTATCTGCGGTCACAGCGACCGCTGCAGCGCCAAGCGAAAGCGCCGCGTTGAGCACACCGCCGAAGCTGTAGCTATGGCTGGCGGCACCCACGCTGACCTGCTGATCCGCTGCAGCGCCCGCATTGGACTGGTTGATCTGCGCATCATCAATCGCCGCCAGTGTGGAGCCACCCAGTACCTGGGTATTGCTCACACCACCAACCGAGGCGCTGGCCAATGGGACCAGAGATACGGCAGCACTGACGCTGGTCTGACCGGTCTGCTGCAGCGATGTGGCTCTTACCGCCACCCCTTTGACCAGCTCTGAGCCGGTCTGCAGATTGAGCACAGGATTGAACTGTTCGGCATCAGCCCAGGCATCGGTATCCGGCGCATTGGCTACTTCGCCGTTATCAACCGACACGCCGGCACCCAGTGCCAGCGCGGTTACCTCGGTTGTGGCACCGCGAATCGCTGCTTCGGTTTCGCTCTGCAGCACATTCACTGTTACCAGACCGGAGACAGCCGCGTTGCCGCTGCCGGCGACAACACCGGCATAGGAATTGACGGTGTCATTGTTGAACGCCGTCACTGCGACGTTGTTGCGGGCCAGAATGGCCGCACCACCATCGATGAGCGCGCGCGCGCGGGTATCCAGAATGCTGGTTGAGATACCCCCATTGACCGCCGCGGTACCGGAGAAGCCGCCAGAGACCGAGATGGTATTGATCTCGGCATCCGACTCAGCCTGCACCGCCAGGTCATTCAGCGTGAATCCGCCGTCCGTATGGCGGCCGGAGACACGGGCTTCGATATCGTTGTTGATGCGGTTCACCGCCGTCGCGACGCCGACGGCGACACTGCCGGCGGCTGCTATGCCACCCGACAGCGAATTGATGCTGGAGGCATCACGCGCCCTGACCAGCATCCGGTCCGCGTCACCGCCACTGTTGAGCACCCGCGCATAGGTACGCGCATCGATATTGTTGCTGGTATTGGAGAAAACGGCAGCGGCAGTGCCCGCACCGGCACCGCTGAGCGCCAGGGTATCGATGTTGGCTTGGGTGAGCGCCTCGACACGGGCATCGGCGCCGCTTGCCAGATCCACAGAGCTGTCGCCGATCCAGGCCTGACGCACCTGAGTAACCGTACTGACAGCGACCGCTCCGGCACCGGCACCGCTGCCGGCGCCCTGCACGTTGCCGGCGAGGGTTTTGATATCGACCTCGCCGCGAGTTACCTCGACCGTCAGTTCACTGGCACCGTCGATATCGCTGTTTTCAATGCTGGCAGACTCTTCGCCAGCCACCACGTTGACCGCGATGGAGGCGCCGACTGCGGCAGTGCCGGCACCGCCGCCACCCAACGCGGCGGAGCGTATCAGCGCATCGCCGCCACTGCTCAGATTCAGGGTTCCGGTCAGTGCGATGGCCGACTCGTCAATCTTCGCCACTCGTTTGGCAAGGATGATGTTATTGACGTTCGCGGCCCCTACCGCAGCGGTGCCGGCGCCATTGACAACCGCACCAAGGCCCCAGATGGTGCGGTCCCCTTCCGCTGCAGACAGCGACAGGTTACCCACGTTGTCGAGCTGGCTATCGAGAATCTCTGCCCGCTCCTCGCCATCCAGAATATTGGTGGTGGTCGCGCCGTTAACGGCTACCGTACCGGCACCGCCACCGGCAACAGCGATCGAATAGATCGCCTGCTGCACACCGCTCTTGAGGCTGACATCGGCAAAGCCATCAATCAGGCTGCCGCCTCCGATCACTGCGCGGCGATCAGCGGCAATGCGGTTGACCGACGCAGCAAGACCCACCGCAGCGGTACCGCCTCCGGTAATCGAACCGGCCAGCGAAGCGATGGTCAAGCCCTGACCTGCACTGGCATCCAGTGACAATGTCTGGTTGCTGCCGGCAGCGTTAACGGTGCTGCCGAAAATGCTGACTTCGTCCTTGCCGTTAATGTTGTTGGCCGCGAAGGAGCCACCCACGCCCGCGGTCCCACCACCGGCGGCATCGATACCGATGCTCCAGATTTCGCCATCCAGGGCCGATGTCATAGCAGCATTGCCGCTGAGATTGACAGTGCTGTTGCTCAGTTTTGCTTCACGTTCGGCGTCAATCAGGTTGACCGCCACACCGGCGCCAACGCCGGCAGATCCCCCGCCGGCCGCCAGGTTGAACGCCAGCGACCAGATGCTGGCACCGAGATTAGGCTGACTGGCGGAAATGGTCAGGTTTCGTGCATTCAGCAGCGCCGAGCTCAGCTCTGCGGTAGTCGTGTCGGCGATGCGGTTGTAGGTCATGGCGGCACCGACTCCGGAGCCGCTGGCGGAGACCGAGCCGGACAGTGCTGCAGTAATGATTCGACTCTGCTGCGCAGCACTGAGTGTGGCGTCACCGGTCAATTCATAGGTGCCACCGACGATATTCGCTGTCGCGCTTTGCTGCATGTCGTTGATGCTGAATGCCGCACCTACGGCAGCCGTGTTGCTGCTGCCGGCAATACTGCCGGCCAGCGAGTAGAAGCCGCCGGTTTTCAGCGCCTGAACCGTCAGATCGTCGGCGTTCAGGGTGCGACCGGTCATATCCAGCTCGGCGGATACGGAGCCGCGGCCGATCAAGGCCGTAGCAGAGCCGGCAACAGCAATATCTGTGGCCCCCGCGGCGCCAATGGTGCCGGCGAGAACATCGGTTTCATTGCGTGCGACAACCGCCAGATCACCGGTCAGGTCAATATCGGTGTTGGCGACATTGGCACTGTAATCACTGCCGTTGTACACCACGCCAATGGCGCCACCCACAGCGGCCTTGCCACCGGTGCCGGCAACGCTGCCGGCAATCGCCAGTACCGCCTCACCCGCGATATCACCGCTGTCGAACAGGTTACGCGTAGTGGTAGTCGGTAACCGGTTTGGCTACCTGCTCATTGGCCTTTTCCTTGAGCTTGTCCAGATAACCCGGCTCGGAGGCACCGGCAGAGACGGTGACCGAGGTAATCTGCTTGTAGACCACATTGGCTGCATTGACATTCAGATTACGCGCGCCGTCCAGGTCGGCACTGAACTCGGCGTAGGTATCGCTATTGAAGAGCGATACACCAACTGCGGGGCCGCCGGTTGCACCCTCACCACTGGCCTTGAAGCTGACACTGGTCTCCAGCTCCTGCTCGGTCAGCGCGAGTACGTTGACATCCCGGTCCACCGTCAGGTTGGCGCCATCGGCGACCACCGCGCGGGTGTTGATATTGCTCATCGCCATGCCGAACCCAAGACCCATGGTCTTGAGTGCACTGCCTTCGCCATCAACGCTGTTTTCTGCAGCAGCGGTGACCGACAGGCTGTTGTCACTGTGCGCGACTACCGACAAGTCCCGCCCAACATCGAGCGTAGCGCCCGAGTTCACCACGACCTCGGTCAGGCCGGAAATCTGGCCGTAGGCAGCATCGAAGCCGAAGGGAATTTTCTTGCCGAGTACCGGAATGCTCCAGGTGGAGCTGTCTACCGCGCGCTGGGTGGTTGCCCAGGCGGTCAGATCGTTACTGGCGTTGATATTGGCTGTGGCGCCAATATCAACGACAGCGTCGGCCTTGGCGATGTAGGCCGACAGGTTCGGCACCAGCAGGGTCAGTTCGGAAAAGTTGGTCGGTGTTTCCAGAAAGGCGTTGGTGTCTGCCGTTCCGGCGTAGGCCTTGATAGGATCGGCCAGAGTATCGAGCACATTGGCCCAGGTTTCTGCCTCGCTCCAGCCATTGTCGGAAGCCAGCTGGGCGATGTCGTCCTTGAGGTCGTACTTGCTGAGCAGCATGCCGAGAATGTCGCGAGAAACCTCGGCCCGCGCGTCAGCGGTGATGGTGACATTACGTCCGGTGATAGTGCCGTCAACATCAATCCGCGCACCGGCTTCGGCGTACCCGGCCATTTGCCTGTTCAGCCCGTAGGCATCCAGGGTAACGTCGCCGGCGTTGTCACCGGTAGCGTGTCCGGCGTCCAGCACAGCGTTCTCACCGACGATGATTTCGGCTTTGCCCAGATTGGCGGATAACCAGGGATTGGCCTGATACTGAATGCCGGTTTTCAGGTCATCAAGGGTCTGAGCTTCGGCGTCTTCGTCACAGAAGGTACAGCTGATATCACTGAGCGCATTGAGCGCAATATCGCCCGAGCGACCCGCACCGGTGGCGCGGGTAACCACCTGAGCATTGTCGGCGAGCGTAATTGACGGCGCCTCCAGGGTGACATTACCGCTGTCCTGCCCATTCTCGCCTCGCGTACTGATCAACGCATCGCCATTCAGTTCCAGCGACTTGCGAGCTGCGATCTGAACCTGCGCCCCCGAGTCATCGGCCATCAGCGCAGCAAGCTCGCCGGAGATCTCGACATTGTCAGTCGCGGTGATAACGATTCCGCCATCAGCACGGGCAACCGCGTCGCCAATCGCCAGGCCCTCGGTATTTACCGTGCTGTTGAACACAGTCCGGGCAACGTCGGTGCCGGCCTGCAGGTTGGCAGTGGCCTCAACCAGTACCGAAGCACCGTGGAGGTTGATGGAACCGTTGGTATTGACCATGCCACGAATGACGATTGCATTACTGCCATCACTGGCCAGCTCGGCACTGGGCAGCTCGCCGGCAGCCAGCCTGGCGACGTAGTCATCGGCCTGACTGTCGGTCACAGCACCATCAACTGCCGCAATCCGGTGCAGCTCGTCCATGGTCGCGGTATTGGGCGTGGTGACGGTCAGGCTGCCGACGTTGACCACACCGGAGGCGCCAACAACAAAGCCGTGCGGGTCGGCAAAGATGATATTGCCGCCAACCTTGCCACCCTTGAGGCCGTTCAGGGTACCGTTGATGACCGCGCGCGAGTCGTGGACGAGGTTGACGAGATTGCTCGCGCCACCGGGCACGTGCAGATTGACCGTATTGCCGGCGTCGACAGTGAAGTTACCGAAGGAGTTGAAGCCGGTTTGACCACGCACCGTTGCGGTGGTGATGTCGGTATTGGCGCCGTTGACCGCAATCGTGGTGGCGGTCTGCCCTCCACTACCGGTGTGCAGCGTGATGTCGTTGGCCAGACTCCAGCCGGGCATCATGCCCGAAGCCAACATCAAAACTGTTAACGGATGACGGTTGAATACAGAAACCTGAGTCGAACGCCCACCCGATTTCTTCGCTTTCCCTGCGCTGGCCATGCCAACCTCACTGTCGACAATAAATTTTTGACAGCGCACTGTAGCAAAACGCTAAGCAATCAACAACGGTGCAAAGGGCGAACCGATGACGCCGAAACCCGGAGATGACGCGGCGTGACAGTAATCTGTCACGCCTGCTTACAAATACCTCAGCGCGAGCGCGTCGGCTTGCGCCCACCACGCGGCTGACGAGCCTGATGCATGGACGGCTTGCGGGCCAGACGCTGCAGTTTTTCCTTGTCGCTGGTTTTCATCGCCGGCAGGGCAATCGGCTCCAGCCCCACTTCCATGCTGAGAGCATCCAGCTCGTTCTGTTTCAGCTCGCGCCAGCGACCGACCGGAAGCTCTGCCCCGAGGAAGACCGGCCCGAAACGCACCCGTTTCAGACGATTGACGCGCACGCCCTGCGACTCCCACAGACGGCGGACTTCGCGGTTGCGGCCTTCCATCAGGCAGACGTGAAACCAGCGGTTGATACCTTCGCCGCCGGAGGACACGATGTCGGTAAACTTGGCCGGACCGTCTTCGAGCATGACACCTTCCTTCAGACGCTCGATCATCTCGTCATCCACCTCGCCCATGACCCGCACCGCGTACTCGCGATCCATTTGCCAGGACGGGTGCATCAGCCGGTTTGCCAGCTCACCGTCAGTGGTGAACAGCAGCAGACCGCTGGTGTTGATATCGAGACGGCCGACATTGATCCAGCGGCCGTGCTTGAGGCGCGGCAGACGATCAAAGACCGTGGGGCGACCCTCCGGGTCATCGCGCGTACAGACCTCACCCTCGGGCTTGTTGTAGAGCATCACGCGGCGCACAACCTCGGTGCTCAGGTCACGCCGCAGCGGGCGATCATCGACACTGATCTGATCCATGTTGTCAACACGGCAGCCCAGCTCGGCGCGCTGACCATTTACGCTGACGCGACCGGCTGCGATCCAGCCTTCCACTTCGCGGCGCGAGCCCAGCCCCATGCGGGCCAGCACTTTCTGCAGCTTTTCGCCTGCGGCGGGGGCCGCCGGGCTATCGTTTACTTCAAATTCGTCGGTCATTGGAGCACCTCCCGGTGTAGATAAAAGCCGAGCAGGATAACACCGACGCCCTGCGCCAGCTATATCAGTTCACAGGCTCTTCGTCGGAATCATCTGGTCGATCGTGCTCATCGGCGACCGGCACGTCCGCTACCGGCACGTCCGCTACCGGCACGTCCGCTACCGGCATGTCATCAAAATCACTCTTGAGATTAGCTTCCATCGCATTGAGCTCATCAAGCAGATTACGGAAACCGCTCTGCCCCTCTTTTGAATCCAGTGGCTTGAGCGGCCCAACCGGGAGCCAGGGTTCATCCACTGCCCCATCAACAGACACTGGCTGTTCACTCTCTCCAGACAACGCCAGCTCAGGCTCAAGGTCCAGCTCATCCATTTCACGCACCGCAGCGAGCGGCGGCAGCTCGTTCAGGCTGCGTAAATTGAAATAGTCGAGAAACTGGCGAGTAGTCGCGTACATCGCAGGGCGGCCCGGTACATCTCGGTGCCCGACGATACGCACCCATTCGCGATCCAGCAGGGTTTTGACGATCTGGGTGCTGACCGCCACGCCGCGGATGTCTTCAATCTCGCCGCGGGTGATGGGTTGGCGGTAGGCAATCAGCGACAGGGTCTCCAGCAGAGCGCGGGAATAACGCTGCGGGCGCTCCTCCCAGAGCCGCGCCACCCAGGGGCCGTAAGCCTCGCGCACCTGCAGGCGCCAGCCGCTGGCAACCTCGCGCAGCTCGATCGCCCGCCCCTCGTAACTGGCAGCAATTTTTTCCAGCGCCTTGCGAACGTCGTCAAAACCCGGCATCCGGTCTTCATCAAAGAGTTCGCGCAGACGGTCGATCGACAACGCGCGACCGGCAGCCAGCAGGGCGGCTTCAATGATGTGTTCAATCGGCGGCTGACTCATCCTCTCCCCTCGCCTTGACATGAATGGGTGCAAACGGCTCGTTCTGCACCAGATCAACCAGTTGCTCCTTGACCAGCTCCAGCACCGCCATAAAGGTAACAACCACGCCGAGCTTGCCTTCGCTGGCGGTGAACAGGCTGACAAAGGGCACGAATTGCCCTGACTTGAGCCGGTCAAGCACCTCGGCCATGCGCTCGCGGGTCGACAGCGCCTCGCGGGTAACCTGATGGCTTTCAAACATTTCTGCCCGGCGCAATACCTCGGACAGCGACAGCAGCAGCTCCTGCATGCTGACCTCCGGATGGGCACGCCGGCTGGGTAGCTCACCTACCTCCACCCGCACAGCCCAGGTTTCCCTGCCCATGCGCGGCAGTGCATCCATATCCTCGGCGGCTTTCTTGAAGCGCTCGTACTCCTGCAGCCGGCGGATCAGTTCGGCACGCGGGTCGCCTTCATCATCCTCCATTTCTTCGGGGCGCGGCAGCAACAGGCGGGATTTGATCTCGGCGAGCATCGCCGCCATCACCAGATACTCTGCCGCCAGCTCCAGCCGCACCGCCTTCATCAACTCGACGTAGGACATGTACTGACGTGTTATTTCAGCAACCGGGATGTCGAGAATATCGATGTTCTGCTTGCGAATCAGATAGAGCAACAGATCGAGCGGGCCTTCAAAGGCTTCGAGAAAAACCTCAAGGGCTTCAGGGGGGATATACAGATCCTGCGGGACCTCGGTGTAGGCCTCGCCGTAGACGACAGCCAGGGGCAGCTCCTGCTGCCGCCCGACACCCCGGGAGCGATCCACCGGGGCATCGGAGTCGGGGCTGACCTCAGCGTCCTGCGTTGGGTCAGCCATCGGTTACTGGCGGTACTGCAGGCCCATGGCCTGACGCACTTCGATCAAGGTGTCCCGCGCGGCGTCACGGGCGCGCTCGGTGCCCTCGTTGAGGATCATGCGCACCGCGTCCGGGTTGGCTTCATACTCCGCCGCGCGCTGCTGCATCGGCTCAAGCTCAGCGCTGATCGCGTCGATGATCGGCTTCTTGCAATCGATACAACCGATACCGGCGCTGCGGCAGCCTTCCTGCACCCAGTCGTGGGTGGCCTTGTCGGTATACACCTGATGCAACTGGTAGACCGGACACTTGGCCGGATCACCCGGGTCGTTGCGGCGCACGCGGGCCGGATCGGTCGGCATGCGGCGCACCTTCTCGGATACCTCATCGGTGGTGTCGCGCAGGGTGATGGTGTTGCCGTAGGACTTGGACATTTTCTGACCGTCCAGACCCGGCATTTTCGAGTCAGGCGTCAGCAGTGCCTGCGGCTCAGGCAGGATGACCTTGCCGCCGCCTTCCAGATAACCGAACAGGCGTTCCTGATCACCCAGAGTGATGTTCTGCTGCTCTTTCAATAACGCACGAGCCGTTTCCAGCGCCTCGGCATCGCCCTGCTCCTGGTAGGCCTTGCGCAACGAGGAATACAGCTTGGCGGCCTTTTTGCCCATTTTCTTGACGGCTGCTTCGGCCTTTTCTTCGAAGCCGACTTCCTTGCCGTACAGATGGTTGAAGCGACGCGCCACTTCACGGGTAATCTCAACGTGCGCGACCTGGTCAGCACCAACCGGTACCTGGCCGGCGCGGTAAATCAGAATATCGGCACTCTGCAGCAGCGGGTAACCCAGAAAGCCGTAGGTTGCCAGATCGCGATCCTTGAGCTTTTCCTGCTGATCCTTGTAGGTCGGTACGCGCTCCAGCCAACTGACCGGCGTCACCATCGACAGGAGCAGATGCAGCTCTGCGTGCTCGGGCACCTGTGACTGGATAAACAGGGTTGACGAGGTACCGCTGACACCGGCTGCCAGCCAGTCGATCAGCATGTCCCAGACGTTCTGCTCGATGCTCTGCGGATCTTCGTAGTGCGTGGTCAGCGCGTGCCAGTCGGCAGCGAAGAAGAAGCACTCATACTCATGTTGCAGCTTCACCCAGTTTTTCAGCACACCGTGATAGTGGCCCAGATGCAAACGCCCGGTGGGACGCATGCCTGACAAAACCCGGCGCTGCGAATCGACAGAACTCAAGGGGAACTCCTGAAAAGACGTATTGAGATGGTTAACCAGCGGCGATTATACCGATAAAGCGCCAAGCGTCAGCGCCCGACAGCAATCAGTCAAGGTTTTCATCGCGACTCAGACCGAACGGCTCCGGATCACCGCGCCCCTCGCGCAGCAACTCCGCCTCACCGTCAAGCAGGCTGATCACAGTCGTTGGCTCGACTGTACAGGCTCCGCCATCGATGATCAGATCAACCAGTTTGCCCAGCCGATCCCGAATCTGCTCCGGATCGGTCAGCGGCAACGGATCGTCCGGCAGGATCAGCGTTACGCTCAGCAAAGGCTCGCCCAGCGCCTCGAGCAGATCCAGCGTGATCTGGTGATCCGGCACCCGCAGGCCGATAGTGCGGCGTTTGGGATGCAGCAACAGACGCGGCACTTCAGTGGTGGCATTCAGAATGAAGGTGTAGGGCCCGGGAGTCGCCGCCTTGAGAAGGCGGAACGTAGTGTTGTCTACCTTGGCGTAGACACCCAGCTCGGACAAGTCCCGACAGACCAGCGTGAAGTTGTGCTTGTCATCAAGCTGACGCAGGCGCCGAATTCGCTCCAGCGCGGCTTTGTTGCCCAGCTGGCAGCCCAGCGCATAGGCCGAGTCGGTCGGGTAGGCAATCACGCCACCCTGCCGAACGATGTCAGCCGCCTGACGAATCAGGCGGACTTGCGGATTATTCGGGTGGATCTGAAAAAATTGACTCATGAGCCGTCTCTGAAATGGTTTACCCGCAGTTTAGCCGCAGAACACACGATCCTCCCAGACCGGATCGCAATCGGCTGGCAGAGCAGTCATGTTACCCAGGCTGGTCCAGGGCGAATCCGGACTGTGGAAATCGCTGCCACAACTGGCCAGAAAACCGAATTCGACACTCAGCTTACCCAGATAGGCCACCTGGTCGACCGGTTGCTTGCCGTTCACCACTTCAATGCCCCGGCCTCCGGCAGTGGCAAATTCACGCAGCAACGCTCTCAGCTTGCTGCGGGTCAGCCCGTAATGCCAGGGGTGCGCAATAACCGCTACCCCGCCGGCAGCCCTAATCTGGCTCACGACCTCGGCGACGGTCGGCCAATGCTGGCGAATGTCGCCGAGCTTGCCGGCACCGAGCCACTTGCGAAATGCCTCACCGTGGTCGCGAACATGCCCGGCCTGCACCATCCATTCGGCAAAGTGCGGGCGCCCCGGCGGCTGAGACGCATCGCCGCCCGCGGCCTGCTGAACCGCCACCGCGCCATCGAACGCACCAGGCATACGCTTGCCCGCAAGCCGCTCGCTGATCTGATGAGCGCGGCTCCAGCGCCCCTCGCGCACCGCTGCGAGCGCATCGACCATTGCAGGTGCATCGAGGTCAAATCCATAACCCAGAATATGCAATGTGTGGCCAAACCACTGGGCGGACATCTCCACCCCACTGACCCATCGGACACCCAGCGCGCGGGCGGTCGCTGCGGCCTCTGCCTGGCCATCGATACAGTCGTGATCGGTCAGTGCGACCAGATCAACGCCGGCGGCGTGGACGCGCTGCATCAACGCCTCGGGGCTGAGACTGCCGTCAGAGGCGGTGCTGTGCATGTGCAAGTCGACAATCACGAAAACTCTCCTGGCGGGCCGCTTGACGCCACGGCGGGACTTTCGCCTATTATGCCGGCTATACGCTCAGGCAGGTAAGTCCGCCCGTGAATCAACGCAGCCTGCGAAAGAGTCCGCCGGCTCGCCACCCTGCATTTGTCCGCCCGAATCACACAGCAAGGATTCCGCATGTTCTACGCCATCATGGCTACCGACACCCCCGACAGTCTCTCCGCCCGTCTGGCCGCCCGCCCGGATCATCTGGCCCGCCTGCAGACACTGCAGGAGCAAGGCCGCCTGCTGCTGGCAGGGCCGTTGCCGGCAGTCGACAGCGAAGATCCGGGCAGCGCCGGCTTTACCGGCAGCCTGGTGGTCGCCGAGTTCCCGTCACTGGATGATGCACAGCACTGGGCCGACAACGATCCCTATGTTGCAGCCGGCGTCTACCAGCAGGTCACCGTCAAACCCTTCAAGCGTGTATTTCCGGCCTGATCAAGGATGCTGCCCATGTTACGACCATTCACCCTTGCGCTAATGTTGTGCGGCCTGGTCAACGCCGCGACAGCACAAACTGCCGATACCGTGCCCGAGACAGTCGCACCCGAGACAGCGCCGAGCGCAACGGCGAACAGCCAACAGGACATCGGCACGCTCCAGGCCGAACTGGCCAGTGTGGAAGCTGAACGTCAGCGCCTCGCCGACCAGCTCGCCGCCGGTGGCGAATCGGAAGAGATCAGCCAGCTGCAGGAAGCAAATCAGCAACTGCGCGCGGATAATCTGGCAGCGCGCATGGAGGCCCAGAGCCGCCTGGTCGCGCAACAGCAGCGCTGGTTCCTGGTCGGCGGACTGACGGTTGCCGGCAGCCTGCTGCTGGGCTTCCTGCTGGCCAAGCTGGGCCGCCAGAAACGCCGCGAATGGCTGAACTGACCCCTATCCTGATCATCGACGACGATCAGGAACTTTGCGACCTGCTGGCCGACTGGCTTGCCACCGACGGCTTTGCCCTGAGCGCCTGCCACGACGGCCCAAGCGGCCTCCAGGCTGCGCGCTCCGATCACTTTGCCGTCATCATCCTGGACGTCATGCTGCCCGGCATGAACGGACTGGAAATCCTCCGCGAACTGCGCCAGAGCTGCAGGACTCCCCTGCTGATGCTCAGTGCGCGCGGCGAACCGGTGGACCGCATTCTCGGCCTCGAACTGGGCGCTGACGACTATCTGGCCAAACCCTGCGACCCGCGCGAACTGGTCGCCAGACTGCGGGCGCTGCTGCGCCGAAGCAAGCCGGCACAAGACAGCGCCGGCGAGGTGTTGACCCATGCCGGCCTGCGCCTGGACAGCGGCAGCCTGATGGCCTGGCTGGACGACGAGCCGTTGCAACTGACGCAAAGCGAAGCACTGATTCTGCGTGCGCTGATGACCCGGCCCGCGCAGGTAGTGGACCGCCAGACACTATCGCGCGAGGCCCTCGGCAAGCCACTGGGCGCCTACGACCGCAGCCTCGACATGCACATCAGCAATCTGCGCCGCAAGCTGGGCCCGTACCCGGACGGTCGCCCGCGCATCCAGTCGATCCGCGGACGCGGCTATCTGCTTGGCAGCTGATTTACACAGTCTTTACCCAATACAGGCCGCCGCTGACAAAAGGATCACTAGACTCTGCAGGCAATGAGCGGATTTCCCGGTCAGATATCCACGGAGAACGACCATGAAAAACACCCTGCTTGCTACTACCCTGCTGCTGACTGTCAGCCTGTCTGCCGGCCTGATGGCCGCACCTGCAGAGCCTCGGGACGGTTCAATGCACCAGCGCGGTTTCGAGCGCATGGCTGAAGAGCTGTCGCTGACTGACGAACAAAAAGCCCAGCTGAGCCAGATTCGTGAAGAAGAGCGCGCCAGGTTCCAGACCTTGCGCGAGGAAAGCAAGGCGCGCTTTGATGCCGTCCTGACCGCCGAGCAACGGCAAAAGATGGAACAACTGCATGAACAGCGCCGCGAGCAGATGCAGGAACGCCGCGAAGGCCGCCTGTCGCGCGGCGAACCCTGTAACCGCTGAACCTGACCAAGAGAACGCTGCATGCGCCTGTTCTGGAAAGTATTTGCCGTACTCTGGCTGGCAACCCTGCTGGTCGGCGGCTCAGGCTTTCTGGTCAGTCGCGCCCTGCAGCAGGACTGGTTGCTGCTGCAACTGAATCCCGAGCTGCGCGACTTTGCAGCGCAGCTTGCAACCGTCTACGAGCAGAGCGGCCCAAGCGCCGCTCAGCAGTGGCTCGAACGGCAACGCAGCGAACATCGCCTGCGCGCTCGACTGTTTGACGCCGCCGGCGACAGCCTGCTGCCTGGCACCCTGTCGCGCCGGCCGCGGCTACAGGCCGAGTCACACGTACCTCCGGGACCACCAGAACAGCCCCCCGGACCAGGACGCCTGTTTCAGCTGGCCTGGACTACCGACCAGGCCAGCTACATCATCGCCCTTCATGTACCCGCCCCAACCCTGTGGCGAAGTCAACGCACCCCGCTTACGCTGCTGCTCAATATTGGTCTGGCGGTCGTTGTGCTGGCCCTGCTGAGTCTGCTGCTGAGCCGCTATTTGACGCGCCCGCTGGGTGATCTGGGCGCTGCTGCCCAGTCGCTGGCCAAAGGCGAGTTCAATGCACAGCGTCTGCAAAAAACCACGGCTCGTCGCGACGAGCTTGGCGAATTGGCCCGCCGTTTCGAAAGCATGGCCGAGCAGGTCCAGACACTGCTGGACAGCCAGCAGCAACTGCTGCGTGATGTATCCCATGAACTGCGCTCGCCGCTGGCGCGGCTTCGCGTCGGACTGGCGCTCGGCAGCCAGCAGAACCTGCCAGCCGATGACCCGCTCTGGCAGCGTCTGGATCGCGAATGCGACCGCCTGGACCAACTGATTGACGGCATTCTGACCCTCAGCCGGCTGGATACCCGGCGCGAGCCGGCCAGCGCATTTGCCCTGGACCCGCTGATTGCCGAGATTGTTGAGGATGCGCGCTTTGGCGCATCCGATCTTGCCATTGCCCTGAGCGGTGAAACCGGTTTAACGCTCCACGGCTGGCCGGACCAGTTGGCAGCCGCCATCGATAACCTGCTTCGCAATGCTGTGCGCTTCAGCCCGGAGAACGGCGAGATTCAGATCAGCCTGCGCCGCAGCGCAGGGCAGGCACTGATTCGGATTGATGATCAGGGTCCGGGGGTTGCCGATGAATGGCTGGACAAACTTGGTGACTCCTTCTTCAGGGTGCCGGGCCAGAGTCAGGACAGTGGCTACGGTCTGGGGCTGACGATTGCCCGGCGGGCCATCGCGCGACACGGCGGCCGTCTGTGCTTTTCACACAATCCGGCAGGCGGACTGCGGGTCGACATCAGCCTGCCGACCGTTCAGCACTGAGTCAATCTTGTGCCGGCCAGCGAGTGAAGAACCGATCAACGTCCAGGGCCGGCACCGCCTTGCGTTCTCCGGCAGGATGGCCGACGTAGAGAAAGGCCAGAATGTGCTCGTTTTCCTCTAGCGCCAGCCCGCGACGCACCACCGGGTGATAGGCCAGCGCTCCGGTACGCCAAACCGCCCCCAGCCCCATCGCATGTGCTGCCAGCAGCATGTTGCCGACGGCAACACCGCAGGCCAGATCCTGCTCGATCACCGGCACCTTGGCGTGTTCCTGATGGCGGCTGATGGCCACGATCATCAGCGGCGCCCGCAACGGCAACCCCTGATAGCGCGCCAGCGTATCCGCCGACAGGTCCGGCGTATCGGCCAGCGCGGCCCGGCCAAACAGCTCACCCAGAGCGTCAAGACCGCTACCTTCGATGACCAGAAAACGCCAGGGACGAAGATAGGCATGATCAGGCGCCCGCAGGGCAGCCAGAAACATCGCCTGTTGCTGCTCGGCAGTCGGGGCCGGGCCAACCAGGCGCGGCACGGAAACCCGCTCATGCAGCAGGGTCAAGGCATCCACGGGTATCATTCCTCCTCGGACTGGTCCTGCAGTACCTGTTCACGATACTGGCCCGGCGGCAGGCCGAACCAACGCTTGAAGGCACGAAAGAAATTGCTCGGATCGGCAAAGCCCAGCATGCAGGCGATCTCGAACAGTGTGAGTTGGGGTTGACCCAGATACTGCAGCGCCAGTTCCCGGCGGGTGCGCTCAAGCAGTTGCTGGAAGCTGACACCCTCTTCCTGCAGGCGACGCTGCAGGGTCCGCGTGCTCATGTTCATGGCACTGGCAACCGTCTGCCGCTTGGGCTCGCCCTGGGGCAACAGGCGGCAGAGTACCTGACGGGTCTGGTGAGTGACAGGGTCGGATTCAAAGCGGGCCAGAAAATCGCCGGCAAAGCGATCGTGCAACTTGGCCAGGCTGTCATTGGCGGTAGCCAGAGGCGCTTCCATCAACTGACGGGACATAAGCAGCGAATAGCTCGGCGCATCGAACTCCAGCGGGCAATCGAAAAGTGCGCGATAGGGCGTGGTGTCCTGTGGCTCGGGTCGGGCGAAGGTGGCTTTGAGCGGCACAATGGGTTCCGCGGTCATCCAGCGGCAGAACGCCAACGCGTAAGCCATGGCTGCCTCCACGCTCTGCCGCGCTGCGGGCAACCGATCGCCGTGGATGGCAAATTGCAGCCGGCAGGTATCAGGTTCGATCTGCATTACCATATCGGCCGACTCGCCGATCAGCCGCTGATAGCGCACCACCCGGCCAAAGCCTTCTCGCAGCGTGCGACTGGACATCAGCGAGTAACCGACCACACTGAAATGACCTGGCCGCACTACCCTTGCCATGTTCAGGCCGATAGCCGGATTGCCACTGCGCTCGACCGCCAGCTGCCAGACCCGGGTCATGCTGTCCTGGCTGATCCGCGCATCCGGGTCGGTCAGCACCTCGGCATCCAGCCCCAGCTCGCGGAATATTGCAGCAATGTCCAGCCCGTCGACGGCCAGAGCGTGGCCGATGGCAGAAACCCAACCTGCTGATGTGGTCCGTATTGCGCGATCCATGATTTCTCGCCGCTGTGAGCGGATTCAGACGTTCGTTTTTGGTATCCGGCGGACGATCATAGACTAAAAGTGCAGGCGAATAAAAAACCTGCGCAGCTCGACTTGGCCGCGATAGCCATACCCGTCTATTACTGCATTGTCTAACCTGATGTCACGCGCCTCAGCGGCCGAGTTCAACCGTTTCTGCCACCTACAGGACCGCTATCATGCCAGCATCCAGCACACCCGAACCGACTCGCTTTAGCACCTTTGCCGAGTTTTACCCCTACTACCTGAGCGAGCACCAGAACGACACCTGTCGCCGCCTGCACTACGCCGGTAGCAGTCTGGTAATCCTCCTGCTGCTTTACAGCCTGCTCAGCGGCAATCTCTGGTGGCTGCTGGCCCTGCCGATCGCCGGCTACGGGTTTGCCTGGGTTGGCCACTTCTTTTTTGAACACAACAAGCCGGCGACCTTTACCCATCCCTTTTACAGTTTTCTGGGAGACTGGGTCATGCTGCGCGATGCGCTGACCGGCCGAATCCGCTTCTGAGCGGTGAATCGCCTGAATGTCAGCACAGCGACAGTCACCTCCAGCTATCGCCTCTATGATGCCTGCAGCCTGACCCAAAACAGATAACAAGAGGAGATCCATCATGGGTGAGCAACACGCCACGTTCCGTGCCATGCAGGAAGGAACCGCAGAAGACTGGAGCATCATCTCCGAGCACTTCCGTCCGTTCGCCAAGAATCTGCCCGACCGCATCCTCGCCCACCTGCGCCTGCTGGACGGTGACTACGGCGGATTTCCGATCGATCGCCTGGAACATTCGATCCAGACCGCGACGCGCGCCCACCGTGACGGTCGGGATGAGGAATATGTCATCTGCGCGCTGCTGCACGATATCGGTGACACCCTGGGCAGCTACAACCACCCGGACATTGCCGCCGCCATCCTCAAGCCGTTTGTGAGCCCGGAGAACCTCTGGATGGTTGAAAAGCACGGCGTCTTCCAGGGCTACTATTTCTTCCACCACCTCGGCATGGATCGGCATCTGCGCGACCAGTTCAAGGATCATCCGCAGTATCAGTACACCGCCGAGTTCTGCGCCAAGTACGACGCACCGGCCTTTGATCCGGATTATGAAAGCGAGCCGCTGGAATTCTTCGAACCCATGCTGCGCCGCGTGTTCGCCAAACCGCGCAACAGTATCTACAAGGTCTAGGCGAGCAGCGTGGACGGCGCACGCACCGGGCATTGCGCTACGCCCGGTTACGCGCGGCATTAATCCACACCTCGCCAGCAACTCGCAGCCTGTCCGCGCGGCATTGTCCGCCGTGCGGATTACGGCCTATCATGCCCAGTCACAGACACCCGCTCGGTGCTCTTGCCCGGCCACGGATTCGACTGAACATGATCACCGACACCCACAAACCGCTCGCCAAACCGCCCCTTGAAGGTTATTACTCGCGCACCATTGCCTACCTGTGCGTCGCCTTGACCTTCAGCGCCGTGCTGGTCGAACGCGGCCATCAGCTGGCCTATCTGATCAGCATTCTCTATGCGCTTGCCTATCCGCAACTGGCTCACCTGATCAGCCGTAAGGTCCCGCCCCAACACTCAACCACCAAGCGCCTTACCCTGCTTGCCCTCGATGCCGTTCATACCGGCGCGTTCATGGCGGTGCTCGGATTCACCGTGGTACCCAGCCTGATGTTCTTTCTGCTGGTAGGCTTCTCCTGCCTGATTGCCGGTGGCTCACCCTACCTGATCGCCGGCAGTCTGCTGACTATCGCCGGCGCCCTGCTGGGCGCGGCAGCCTTTCAGCCACAACTGGTCTTCGCCAGCTCGAATCTGGTGACCCTGGTCAGCCTTATCAGCGGAGGCTTCTTCCTGTTGATCGTCGCGGCATTCGTGCATCGCCAGGGCCGCCACCTGGAACAGGCCCAGCAGCAGCTGCAACGCGAGCAGGAGAAGACGTCACGGCTGGCCGCCAACCTCTCCAAATACCTGTCGCCGCAGGTCTGGGAATCCATTTTCTCGGGTAAACGCAGCGCTCGACTGGAAACACGACGCAAGAAGCTGACCGTATTCTTTTCGGACATTCGCGGCTTCACCGAGCTGGCCGAGGAGCTGGAAGCCGAAGCCCTGACCGACCTGCTGAACAACTACCTGGACGAGATGTCGCGTATCGCCCTGCAATACGGTGGCACCATCGACAAGTTCGTCGGTGATTGCGTCATGGTCTTCTTCGGCGACCCGTCAACACGTGGCGCCAAGCAGGACGCAGAGGCTGCGGTCTCCATGGCCATTGCCATGCGCAAGCATATGAAGGTGCTGCGCCAGCAGTGGCGCAGCCGCGGCATCACCAAGCCGCTGGAAATCCGCATGGGGCTGAGCACCGGTTACTGCACCGTCGGTAACTTCGGCACCGCGACCCGCATGGATTACACCATCATCGGCCGCGAGGTGAATCTGGCCAGCCGCCTGGAGGGCGCAGCCGACGCCGGCGAGATTCTGATCTCGCACGAGACCTACTCCCTGGTGAAGGAACTGATCATGTGCCGCGACAAGGGCCAGATCAGCGTGAAAGGCTTCTCACGACCGGTGCAGATTTACGAAGTGGTCGGGCTGCGCCGCGAACTGGGCGCCGCGCCGACCTATGTGGAGCACGAGCTGACCGGTTTTTCGATGTATCTGGATACCACTCACGTTCGCAACTATGACAAGGAACAGATCATCAAGGCACTGGAGCAGGCCGCCCGCAAGTTACGCGACAAGGTCATTGTCTAGACGGCGTCAGGCCGCCCGCTCCTCAAGCGCGTCGCTCACCGGCTGCAGCATTTGCGCTTGAGCATCATGCCAGCGATAGAGCTCGATATGGCCATCCTGGTGTTCGATCAGCGCCGTACAGGACTCGACCCAGTCACCGCAGTTGAGATAATCGATACCGCTGACCCTGCTGATCTCGGCATGGTGGATATGCCCGCACACCACGCCATCCAGACCGCGCTTATTGCATTCGTGCGCCAGCGCCTCCTCAAACTCGCTGATGAAGTTAACCGCTTTCTTCACCCGGTGTTTGAGATAGCCTGACAATGACCAGTAGCCCAGGCCGAAGCGCGAACGCCAGTGATTGAGCCAGCGGTTCAGAACCAGACTGAACTCATAGGCGTGATCGCCGAGAAAGGCCAGCCAGCGGTGGCAGCGGGTAATGACATCGAACTGGTCGCCGTGGATTACCAGCAGCCGGCGGCCGTCGTCGCACTGATGTACCACCTCGTCAACCAGTTCGATATTGCCCAGCACCAGCGTGGAGTAGCGCCGCAGAAACTCGTCGTGATTGCCGGTGACATAGGTTACCCGGGTGCCGCGCTTGCTCATGGTGAGGATACGCCGCAATACGTTGGTATGCGCCTGGGGCCAGTAGATACCCTTGCGCAGCCGCCAACCGTCGATGATATCGCCCACCAGATACAGCTGATCGCACTCGACAGACTTGAGGAAGGTCGCCAACTTGTCGGCCTGGCATCCGCGCGTGCCCAAATGGAGATCCGATATCCACAGCGTCCTGACCCGCTGTTTTTGCGCCTCTGGCAACAACACCGCTGTATTCATGCGCCTGCCTCCTCGGGAAGTTGTCTTCACGCTACCGTCCGGCGGTGACCGGACTGTGTCATCCGGATGACCGCAATATGACAACACCACAGCACCGCAGGAATTCGCCGCTTCGTATACAATGGCGGCCTCCAGCCGTTGCCTTATCCGGACCCACACCATGTTCAAACGCCTGCTGCCGCTACTGTTGCTGATCCTTTCGGGCTGGACCGCGGCCGAACCCTTGCGTACCGGTCTGGTGCTGTCCGGCGGCGGTGCCCGTGGCCTGGCCCACATCGGCGTACTGAAGCAACTGGAAGAACTCAACATCCCGATCCACGCCATTGCCGGCACCAGCATGGGCGCGGTCATCGGCGGCCTTTATGCCTCAGGCTACAGTGCCGAAGAACTGGAGAAGCTCGCACTCGAACTGGACTGGCAGGATGCGCTGAGTGACTCCCCCCAGCGCGAAGACATACCCTACCGTCGCAAACAGGACGACCGCGACTTCCTGGTCAAGCAACGGCTCACCTTCAACAACGGCGTTCTCAGCCTGCCGCTTGGCCTGCTGCAGGGCCAGAACATGGGAGTGGTGCTGGAAAGCCTGCTGGTCCACACCAATGAAATCGACAACTTCGACAGGTTGCCTATCCCGTTTCGTGCCGTGGCGACCGACATTGCCACAGGTGAAGCCGTGGTATTCGACCACGGGCACTTGCCGCTGGCCATCCGAGCCAGCCTGGCACTGCCCGGATTCTTCGCCCCGGTCGAAGTGGATGGCCGCCTGCTGGTGGACGGTGTACTGAGCAAGAACGTGCCCATCGACGTCGCGCGCGCCATGGGCGTGGATAGGGTCATCGTGGTTGACATCGGCACTCCGCTGAAGTCTGCCAGCGAGCTGACCTCGGTGCTCGACATCATGGACCAGACAACAACCCTGCTGACCCGCACCAACACCGAGAAGCAGCTTGCCACCCTGACCGATCGTGACCTGCTGCTGCAACCGGCGCTTGGCAACATGGGGTTCAGCAGCTTCGCCGACGCACAGCAGGCCATTGATGCCGGCGCCCGCAGCCTCGCCGAGGCCAATGGCGTGCTGGCATTCGTCGCCCCGGACGGTGCCGAAAGCGGCGGCAACCTGGCCAGCAGCAGGCCTCAGCGCCAGGCCATCATTCATGCCATCGAAGTGGACAACAGCGGCAAGGTGGCCGACGAGGTGGTGCTCGGCATGATCCGCCAGCCAATCGGCGAGCCTCTGAATCTGGCCCGCCTGCAAACCGACATGGGCACCATCTACGGCACCGACTATTTCAGCCGAGTCACCTACGAAATCGTCCACGACCAGGGCCGCAACACCCTGCTGGTACATACGGCTGGCCGCCGCACCGGCACCGATTATCTGCGTCTGGGCCTGAATCTGGTAGACGACTTTGAAGGCGACAGTCAGTACAACGTTGGCGCCAGCTTTCGCGTCAACGGTCTCAACCCGCTCGGCGCGGAATGGCTGACCCGGCTGCAGGTCGGGTCGGAACAGGAGCTCTATACCGAGTTCTACCAGCCGCTTGACTATGGCTCACGCTATTTTGTGGCGCCCTTTATCGATGCCGAAGCGCGCAACATCGACGTTATCGACGACGACGATCCGATCGTTGGCTACCGTCAGAAACGCTATGGTGCCGGCCTGAATCTGGGCCGCCAGATCGCTAACAGCGGTGAAGTGCGTTTCGGCCTGTCGCGCTACCGCGGCAACTCGCGAGTACGCATCGGCGACCCCGACCTGCCCTCCATCGACTTCAACGAAGCCTTCTACTCGCTGGAGATCGACCGCGACACGCTGGACGATGTGAACTTCCCGCATTCGGGGGAAGAGGCGCGCCTGAGCTGGCGCCAGTCCGAGCCGGATCTGGGGGCCGACGCGCGTTACCAGCAGATCGAGTTCAGGGTCAACAAAGCCTTCGGCTTCGGCCCCAACAGCCTGCAACTGGGCGGTTTTATCGGTCGTACCGACAGCGACGTGGATGTGGCGCAAAGCAGCTTCAGTCTGGGCGGCCCCGGCTGGTTTTCCGGTTTCCGCCAGGACGGCCTGGCCGGTCAGAACTACCAGCTCGGCCGGCTGGTCTATTATCGGCGCCTGGCACCCAGCTACTTCAACACGCTCAGCCTGCCTTTCTACCTGGGCGCCAGCCTGGAGTACGGCCGCGTATACAACCGCGACGATGCCGGGTTCGATACCGGTTACTTCGGTGCCGGCAGCCTGCTGATGGGCATGGATACGCTGGTTGGCCCGCTGTTCTTCGGGCTGGGCGTCAACGAAGAGGGCCACGAGGCCCTGTATATGAAGCTGGGCCAGACGTTCTGAACCGGCAGCCCCCTAGCCGCTGATTTCCAGCACCAGTGCGGCACGGATGCAGTGCAACACCCCTTCGTCAACCGGCTCGTCCAGCTCACGCGCCAGGGTTCTTACGCCGGGCAGATCCTCGCCGTCGAAATTGAGAAAGGCATCCTGCAACCGCTCAAGCTGAGCGGGTCCGATGTCGATGGCCTGCTCCAGGGTCAGGTTGCCGGTGGTAATCGCCTGCGCCAGCTGACCGTAGACCTTGCGAAGCGGTTGCCCCAGCTGCATGGCTGCCTGTTCCGGGCTCATTCCGGCGCGCACCATGGCAATCGCCTCATGGGCATCACGGGTCTCCTGAGCCTGTGCCGCCGCTCCATCACCGGCCAGAACCTGAAGAAAATCAGCGCCATAGCGCTCAAGCTTGTGCGAACCGACGCCACTGACCAGTGCCATATCCTGCAGGGTAGTCGGCCGCTGACGCAGCATATCGACCAGCGTATTGTCGGTGAAGATGACGTAGGGCGGCACACCGTGAGCGTCCGCCAGCTGTTTGCGCAGGGTGCGCAACGACTCCCAGAGGGCGCGATCAGCCTCGGCAATCACCGGCTTGTTGCTGCCCCGGCTGCCCCAGGCTGCCGGCTTGCTGACATCACGGCGCAACTGCAGGCTCTGCTCGCCACGCAGCAGCGGACGACAGCGTTCGCTCAGGCGCAGGCTGCCATAGCCATCGAGATCCACCTCGACCAGAGCCAGGGCGATCAACTGGCGGAACACCGAGCGCCATTCATTCTCACCCAGTGACTTGCCAATCCCGTAGGTAGAAAGGTGCTGATGACCGGCGCTGCGAATCTTCTCGTTATCGCGACCGAGCAGAATGTCGATCAGGTGACCCACGCCATAACGCTGACCGCTTCTATAGATCGTCGACAGCGCCATCCGCGCCGCCTCACTGCCGTCCCAGGTCGAAACCGGCTCCTGGCAGTTGTCACAGTTACCGCAGGGTTGCTCCAGGGTTTCACCGAAGTAGCCCAGCAGCGTCTGCCGGCGACAGGTAGTCAGTTCGCAGAGGGCCAGCATGGCGTCAAGCTTGTGCCGCTCAATGCGTTTATGGCGCTCGTCACCTTCCGAGCCGGCCATGATCTGATTGAGCATCAGCACATCCTGCAGGCCGTAGGCCATCCAGGCGTCGGCAGCCAGACCATCACGGCCGGCACGACCGGTTTCCTGGTAGTAGGCCTCGACACTCTTGGGCAGATCCAGATGAGCGACAAAGCGCACATTGGACTTGTCGATACCCATACCGAAGGCGATGGTCGCGACCATTACCAGCCCCTCCTCATTTAGGAAGCGGCGCTGATGCGTGGAGCGCAACTCCTGCGGCAAGCCCGCATGATAGGGCAAGGCAGGCCAGCCCTGCTCGCACAGCCAGGCGGCGGTTTCTTCTACCTTCTTGCGCGACAGGCAATAGACAATGCCGGCGTCCCCCTTGTGCTCGCGCAGAAAACCGAGCAACTGCTGACGGGGCTTATCCTTGGGCACGATGCGATAAAAAATATTGGGGCGATCAAAGCCGGAAACAAAGCAGGCAGCCTGCTCAAGTTTCAGCCTCTGGACCATCTCTTCGCGGGTACGTTCATCCGCCGTGGCGGTCAGCGCCATGCGCGGCACGCCGGGGAACAGCTCTGCCAACTGACCCAGCTGCAGATACTCGGGGCGAAAATCGTGCCCCCACTGGGAAACACAGTGCGCCTCGTCAATCGCAAACAGGGCAATCGGCAAAGACTGCAGAAAATTCAGAGTACGGGGTTTGAGCAGACGCTCCGGGGCCAGATAGAGAAACTGCAGCTCACCGGCGCGCATCTGCCGGGCCACCTCGCGCTGGGCGTCTTCGCTCAACGTGGAATTGAGCGCCGCCGCCGTCAACCCCAGCTCGTTCAGCGTCGCGACCTGATCGTCCATCAACGCGATCAGCGGCGAAACCACCACTGTCAGCCCCTCACGCAGCAGCCCGGGCACCTGATAGCACAGTGACTTGCCACCACCGGTCGGCATCAAGACCAGCGCATCGCCGCCACAGGCCACCTGATCAATGATATCCGCTTGCTGACCACGGAATTCGCCGTAGCCAAACACGTTCCTGAGTTGCTGCAGTGCTTGCTCGCGCATGGGTCTCCTCACCAGATCCGATTCCGTTGATGGGCAGAATCAGCGGCCGCAGAGTATAACGTCTTTGGCAATTGCCCGGGGCATGCGTAAAATGACCGAACAAACAATGAGAGGTGTCCCATGTCCTTCAATGACCAACTCCAGCGCCTGCAAGCTTTTCTGGACGCCGATGACCTGCACGACGAAGCGCTGGACTACATGGCCGCCTGTGGCTACCTGAGCGCACTGGCCATCAGCCCGGAGCCGGTTGCCGACGAGGAGCTGCTGGCCGAGCTGTTCGCCGAAACCCCGCCCTACGAGAGCCCCGCGCAGCAGGACGAGATCATCGGCACCCTGCTGGAGCTCAAGGCCCGCATCGCTCGCGAGCTGGCCAGCGACGAGGATCTCGAACTGCCCTGTGAGCTGACCCTGGGTGACGAGCCCGATTACTCGGACCTGCGCAGCTGGTGCATCGGCTTTATGGAGGGGGTTTTCCTGCGTGAGGAGGCCTGGTTCAGCAATGACGAAGAGCTGGTCAGCGAGTTGCTGTTGCCGGTCATGGTCGGCTCCGGCCTGTTTGCCGATCAACCCGAGTTCGCCGAGATCGAGCAGGACGAAGACATGGTCGAGGATATGGTCGAGCACATTCCGCAGGTACTCACCCAGCTTTTCCTGCTGTTCCACGCCCCGGAAGAAAAGCCTCGTCCAGCCCTGTTGAAACGTTCCTGAGCCACACGGGTGCGCGCAGCAGACATGACGAACTGCGCGCGCTTGCCTACACTGGGTGGCATTACCTCGGCTAACGCTGCCGGAATGCCACTGCAGTGAAACGACCCATCCGCCTCCGCTTCTTTCTCCCTGCCAGTCTGCTGCTGGTCGCCCTGTCTGCGATCGGCTGGGACTACGAACAGATTTTCGCGCGCATCACCACCCTCTATCGTCCGGACATGCAAGCCCAGTGGCGCCTGCAGGAATGGCGCAGCATGCTCGACAACAGCCAGGCGCTCGAGCAAGCGCAGAAGCTCGAAACCATCAACACCTTCTTCAATCAGCGCCTGCGCTTCAGCGACGACATCGACATCTGGGGCCAGGTGGACTACTGGGCATCACCGGCCGAATCCATGGTCAAGGGTGCGGCAGACTGCGAAGACTACTCCATCGCCAAATACTTCAGCCTGCGCCGGGCCGGCATATCCAACGATCAGCTACGCCTGACCTACGTCAAGGCGCTGGAGCTGAATCAGGCTCATATGGTGCTGACCTACTACGCCACCCCCGATAGCGAACCGCTGGTATTGGACAACCTGATCGATAGCATATTGCCCGCATCGCAGCGCAGCGACCTGTTGCCGGTTTACAGTTTCAATGCGGAAGGGCTATGGCTGGCCGGCCGCGGCAACACCCAGACCGGCTCGGCAAAACAACTGTCGCGCTGGCAGGATCTGTTGAAAAAAATGCAGAACGAGGGCTTCGATGCCCCCGGCTTACCCTGAGTCAAGAGGACCCAACCATGTCACTGGTCAAACAGCTTATTCTGGCGATTTGTCTGTTCCTGCTGGTCGCCTTCAGCGGGAGCTTCATCGTCAGTCTGGAAAGCTCCCGCAACCAGCTGCAGACCCAGCTGCGCTCCCATGCTCAGGACGCTGCTACCGCGCTTGGCCTGTCCCTGACACCCCACGTCAGAGATCCGGCCATGATCGAGCTGATGGTCAGCTCGATCTTTGACAGTGGCTACTTCGCCCGCATTCGCGTTTATGCGGTCAGCAACGGCGAGGTTCTGGTTGAACGCACACGCAGCCTTGACGAGACCAAGGCGCCTGGCTGGTTCGTCAACCTGGTCAATCTGCAGGAGCAGGCCGGTGACGCTATCGTCATGGACGGCTGGCAACAGTCCGCACGCGTCGAGGTTGTCAGCCATCCGCAGTTCGCCCTGAACAAACTCTGGGACAGCGCCCTGGGTACCCTGGCCTGGCTGGTGGCCTGCGGGTTGTTCAGCGCCCTTCTCGGCGCTCTGTTGCTTAAGCGTCAGCTGACGCCGCTGATGTCCATGGCCGACCAGGCCGAAGCAATCACCCGGCGCGAGTATCGGACGCTGCCACGGATCCCCCGGACGCCCGAGCTCAAGCACGTGGTCGTCGCCATGAACCAAATGGTCGGCAAGCTAAAGACCCTGTTTGAGGAAGAGGCCGCCCGGACCGAGCATTACCGCCGTCAGGCTTACCATGACGCTCTGACAGATCTGCCGAACAGACTGGCCTTTGATCATGCACTGGCCGCAGCACTCACCTCGACGGAAAATCCCGACGGCATGCTGCTCGGCTTGCGGGTATCCGACCTCAACCGGATCAACCAGCAACTCGGCGCAGCTAGCACAGACGCGCTGCTCAAAAGCATCGGCGGCCAGCTGCAGGCCCTGCAGAACGCCCACCCCAGCTGGCTTTGCTGCCGCTCACGCGGTGGCGAATTTCTCACTCTGGCGCCAGGCGGCGACCTTGCCGACATTCGCAAGCTGGCCGAACAACTGGCAAACCAGGTTGCCTCGCTGGAGACGTTGACGTCGCTCGGCGAAGCACAACCAATTGAACTCGGCATTACCGGCTACCGGGTTGGCGATGACAGCAAGCAAGTACTGCGGCGACTTGATCAGGCCATGACCGAGTCGAGCCTGAACGGCGCAACCATCCAGCCCGGCTATGAGCCAGCAAACGAGAGCAGTCAGTCACCGGGCAGCAGCCACGACTGGCGCGAGCTGCTCGAAGCCGCGCTGAAGGACTTCAGCTTCACCTTGCACTTCCAGCCGGTACTGCACGGCCACGATCTCAAGCAACTGCTGCATCAGAAGGCTCTGGTTCGCCTGCGGGGCACTGATGGCAAACTCATGATGGCCGGCCAGTTTCTGCCATGGATAGAGCGCCTGGGGCTATCGCCCGCCTTCGATCGCTGCATGGTCGGGCTGGCCCTGTCCCACCTTCAGCGCCACCCGGGCCCGCTGGCACTCAGCATTACCAATGACACGCTGCACAATGCAGAGCATCGCAAGCAGATCCGCCAATTGCTGGAGCAGCATCGAACCGAGGCCGCCCATCTGACGCTGGAAGTTGACGCGCGCTACCTGCAAGGGTGTGACGACCTGGCCAGCCTGGCTCAGGAGCTGCGTCCGCTGTCCGTGCAAGTGGGTCTTCAGCACTTTGGCCGCCAGCTCAGTCTGATCGGCGAACTGGCCCTTATTGGCCTGAGCTACCTGAAGATCGAAAGCAGCTTCATCCGCGACCTGGATACCGAGAGCGACAAGCATCTGTATCTGGAGGCACTGGTGCGCACCGCGCAACGGATCGACCTGCTGCTGATCGCGGAGCAGGTACAGAGCCAGAGCGAGGTTTCTGCACTGAAACAACTGGGCATTGAGGCCATGCAAGGCCGGGCGCTGGCCGAGCCGGGAGAGTGGCGCGACTGATTCTTCCGGTCGACGAATCTGCGCCTGACCCTGCAGCTTGTTAAGCCGCGTCAAAGGGATAAAAGGCAACAGTCTGACGCGAATACGCTGGAACAATGCGTTGAATAGGCCTTATCGCCCAACCGGAGGCACATTGCACATCAAATTGCTGACGCCAGATTTGCAACATCCATGGGTTCTCATCCGTGCAGAGCCTGTTATCATGCCCGGCCCAAGGGATGAATTGACGACGCCAGACAGCCTGTGACTGCGATGGCGTACCTGGCAAAGGCAAAGGCCTGCGAACCTATGATCAAGAAGATTCTGGTTGTCTGTGTCGGCAACATCTGCCGCAGCCCTACGGCTGAGGCGCTGCTGCAGCAAAAGCTCGCCGGCAAAGGCATCACCGTCAGTTCTGCCGGGCTGGGAGCACTCGTGGACAAACCGGTAGATGCCTCAGCCGCACAGGTGATGGCCGCCGCCGGCCTCACGCTGCCAGAGCACAGGGCCCGTCAAGTCACCCCCGAGATGCTGCACGCGGCGGATCTGATCCTGGCCATGGAACAGCGTCACCTGCAAAAACTCCACAGCCTGGCACCCGAGACCCGCGGCAAGGCGCTGCTGATCGGCAAATGGCTGGACAATGCTGAAGTACCAGACCCCTATCGTCAGCAACTGCCCGCGTTCGAGCACGTTTTCAAGGTACTCGACAAGGCAACGACTGCCTGGTTGCGCTATCTTTAATCGCCCTACACCCTTTGCCCTACTCTGTCACGGAACCTGATTGTTGATGCAGAACAGCACCCCCGCCGCCGCACAAAACAACCAAGACGAAATCGACTTGCTGGCCCTGCTGGGCGCTCTGATCGATCACAAGCTGACCATCATCATCTGCACACTGGTGTTTGCGTTCGTCGGTATTGCCTACGTGCTGCTGGCAACGCCCATCTACCGGGCCGATGCGGTAATCCAGATTGAAGAGAAATCCAGCGGGCTCGGTGGTCTGCTTGGCGATGCCGGTGCAGCCGACATGTTCGCCAGTACCAGCGCCGCTGCGACCGAAATCGAACTGCTGAAGTCACGCAAGGTGATTGGTCAGACCGTCGAAAATCTCAAGCTGGATGTGGTAGCCGAACCCAAGCTGTACCCCGTGATCGGCTCGTATTTCTACCGTCGCTACAGCCCGACGGAACAACAGCCGGTTGCTGACGCGCTGCTCGGCATGGACAGCTACGCCTGGGGCGGGGAAAAGCTGGATATCTTTCAGCTTGAGGTGCCCGCAGCCTGGGAAGGCAAGCAGCTTATCCTGCGGGCGGGGGCTGAGGGACAGTTCGCGCTGCTCAATGGTGAAGATGAGCTGCTGCTCGAGGGGCAAGTCGGTACCCGCATAGAAGAACAGGGCTTTCGTGTCCAGATCGCCAAGCTGATTGCCAACCCCGGAACCGAGTTTCTGGTCACCAAGCGCAACAGTCTGAGCACCACCCTCGCCTATCAGCGTGACATCGGCGTCAGTGAAAAGGGTCGCGACTCCGGTATTCTTCTGCTGAACCTGGAAAGTCCGCGCCCGGCCGATGCAGCCCGGATTCTTGATGAAGTCAGCCGCCTGTATGTGCTGCAAAACGTCCAGCGAAAATCCGCAGAGGCCCAGCAAAGCCTCGACTTCCTGAAGGAACAGCTGCCCACCGTCCGACGCCAGCTCGAAGCAGCCGAGCAGGCGCTGAATGCCTATCAGGCCAAAGCCGGATCGGTCGACATCACCCTCGAGACCCAGGCGGTTCTGGATCAGGTGGTCGAGCTGGACACCTCCATCTCGGAGCTGCAGCTCAAGCGCTCGGAAATGGAGCGCCGCTTCACTCGCCAGCACCCCAGCTATCAGGCGCTGATGGAACAGCTCAATCAGTTGAACAGCCGCCGTAATGCGCTGGTTGACCGTGTCGGCGATCTGCCTGCTACCCAGCAAGAGCTGCTGCGCCTGTCGCGGGATGTGAAGGTCAGTACCGAAATCTATACCGCGATGCTCAACACCTCGCAGGAGCTGGATGTGGTGCGCGCAGGCACGGTTGGTAACGTCCGGATCATTGACGATGCGGTGGTCGATACCAGCCAGCCGGTCAAGCCGAAGAAAGCGCTGATCGTCGTTCTGGCAACCCTGTTGGGTGGCATGCTGGGCGTTGCCATTGCCCTGCTGCGCCACGCACTGAATCGCGGCATCGAAAACCCTGAGCTGCTGGAGCAGATAGGCCTGCCTGTTTACGCGTCCGTCCCGTTCAGCAAGGATCAGCAGCAGATCGAGCGCAATGCCAAAGGCAAGACCATCACCCAGAACTCGCAACTGCTGGCAGCTACCAACCCGGCAGACCTCTCCATTGAGGCCCTGCGCAGCCTGCGCACCAGCCTGCATTTCGCCATGATGGAAGCACGCAACAATATTCTGATGATCTCGGGCCCCAGCCCCAGTGTCGGCAAGTCGTTCATCTCCACCAACCTGGCTGCCATTGTCGCCCAGGCCGGTCAGAAGGTAGTACTGATCGACGGTGACATGCGCAAGGGCTACGCCCACAAGCTGATGAGCCTGCCGGCGGAGCCCGGGCTGTCGAACCTGCTGGTCAATACCCACACCTTGGCCGACGCCTTGCAGAAGAGTGAAGTACCCAACCTGCACTTCATTCCGCGCGGCCAGATTCCGCCGAATCCGTCCGAACTGCTGATGCATGTGAACTTCGAATCACTGCTGAAGCAATTGAGTGGCATGTATGACCTCGTGATCGTCGACACGCCACCGATTCTGGCTGTGACCGACGCTGCTCTGGTTGGCCGCCTGGCCGGCACCAGCCTGATTGTTTCGCGCTTTGGCCTCAACCCGGTGAAGGAAGTGGAGCAAACCCTGCAACGCTTCCGCAACAATGGTGTCGAGATCAAAGGGGCGATTTTCAACGCAGTCGAGAAGAAAGCCTCGGCCTATGGCTACGGCAATTACGGCTATTACCAGTACGAGTACAAGTCGGACAAAAAGTAACGCAGTACTGTACGCGCCGGCATCGTGACGTATACTCGATGCCAGCGAAAGCAACCTATTCGGGAACAAACATGAAGCACAAGATCATTTCAGGAGTCACTCTCAGCCTGCTGCTTGGTGCCGGCGCCGCACAGGCACAATCGCTCTGGTACAAGCCCTGGAGCTGGTTTCAGCCGCAACCGCCCAAGATTCAGGACCTGCCGCGCCCTCCTGCTTCCATGCCGCCGACCAATATCGCCGAACAGCCCGAGCCTCAAGGCGGATTTTCCAATCTTGGCGGCTGGACCCTGGGTGTGACGGCAGCCATTGGCGCTGGTGCAGCACTGGGTTCTTCCGGCGGCGGTTCCGACAGCACCAGTGGTACCACCGGTTCTACCGGTACCAACTGACAACCGGGTTGGGCGCACGCCTGCCCAACCACAGTAGCACACGGCCTGCACTTCCCTTGCCAAGGTCATTGCGTATAATCAGGTGGGCACGCGCTCACGGACTCAAGGAGATACCCATGAAAACGCAACTGGTTTCAGTTATTGCTGCGGGCCTGCTGATTGCTTCCAGCGTCACATATGCCCAATCAGAGGATGATACTACCCAACAGGTCAACGATCCGACCGTGACCCAGAACGGCGACACCCTGCCTGACGCCCAAGGGGGCCTGGGTGGAATGGGTGGTGCAGCTCTCGGTGTTGGCCTGGCTGCCGGTGCTGCAGCTGCAGCCGGTTCTTCTGGCGGCAGCTCCGATGGCGCAGGCGGAACCGGCACCACCGGCTCCAACTGAACATCGGCTTTTGAAGCAATCGAAGCCATCTGACCCTTAACATCAGATGGCTTTTTGTTCTGTACCGACAACAACGCGAATAAGATCAAACCTATGAACCGCTTTCCTCTCGCCGCACTGAGCCTCTCAGCCCTGTTTCTGCAAGCCTGCATGTTCTCTCCCGGCATGCACATGGATACCGACAGGCTGCTGGCCGAAGACTCCGCCGAGGAAAGTTTGGTCGAAATGGTCCAGATCACGCCCAAGGTGCTGACCCAGGAACAGGCCGTACAGCCCAACCGTCAGGTACCGGCAGCCCTGCTGGATTACACCCCGGACAACTATCGTCTCGGCCCGAACGACGGCCTGTTCATCACCGTTTGGGATCACCCCGAACTGACAGTTCCGGGCGGCCAGCAACAGGCCACCGAGGCCAACGCCCGCGTCGTGAGGGACGACGGCACCCTGTTCTACCCGTTCATCGGTAGCGTCCAGGTTGCCGGCATGACTCAGGAAGAGCTGCGCAAGGTCATTACCCAACGGCTCGCCCGGTACATCGAACAGCCCCAGGTCGACATCAACATCATTGGCTATAACAGCCAGAAGGTAACGCTTAGCGGCGCCTTCATGCAGCCCGGCTTCCGCGCCATTACCTCGCAGCCGCTGACGCTGCTGCAGGCTATCGGTGAGGCCGGTATCGACAGCGAGCGCGCCGACCTGTCTCGCCTGAATCTGATCCGCGACGGCCAGGTCTTTACACTGGACTACGACTACCTGACCAGCCATCCCAGTGACATCGGCAACATCTATCTCAAAGCCGGTGACAAGTTGCATCTGGGGCTCAACGATGCACGCAAGGTCTTTGTGATGGGTGAAGTAGCACGGCCGACCGCGCTGTCCTACAGCACCAGCCGCATGACCCTCAGCGAGGTTCTGGCAACTGTCGGCGGCCCCTCCCCCGCAACGTCCAGCGGCCGCGAGGTCTACGTTATCCGTGGTGTCGAAAACCTGGAAACCGAGAAAGCGACCATCTTCCAGCTGAACGCCCAATCGCCATCCGCCTTTATTCTGGCCGACCAGTTCGAAATGCGGCCCCAGGACGTGGTATTCGTTGGCGCCGCCGGCATCACACGCTGGAATCGCTTCGTCAGCCAGCTGTTCCCGAGCGCCAATATCATCGGTACCGCCGTTCGGGTGGGTAGCGACTACGACGATCTGCGTAACGACAACTGACAGGTCTGACAGTGACGATCTCACTACGGACCGGTGCGGTGCTGTGCGGGCTGTTAATGCTGACAGCCTGCAACTCGTTGACGTCAGACACCATCAGCTCCTTTCGACTGCTGTTTGACGAAGACCGTAATCGCATACCGGCGGAGCGGGTAAACGATCCCCGCGCAGACACCCTGCTGGTGTCCACCGCCAGTGCTCAGGGACTGTTTATTGCGCCGCCCGGTAGCCACGGCCAGATTCAGTGGCGAGGTGTGACCGAACAGCTTGAGACCGATAACGGCCGCATTACCCAGCTGGTTGGCATGGACGTCGAAGTTCTGGTTCCGCTCGCAGCCAACGATCCATTCCGCAGTGACCTGATTGGCGTAGCCGACGGTACCCGCATCAGCCGGCTGGTAGATCTGCCGCTGACCTATCAAACCGGCCTGCACCAGGAAGCGGTCTACTATCGCGGCCCCCTTGAGGCAATCGGTCAGCAATCGTTGCAACGTATCGACGAACATATCCGAATGGAGCAGATTGGTTTCCAGACAACCAATTACTACTGGCTCGACCCGGAGACCGGCCGCGTGCGCCGCAGCATCCAGAATCCGGCACCCGGCCTGCCAACGTTTGACTTGCTGTTTACCCACCAACCGGCTCGGGGCAAGCAACCTTGAAACGGCTGACACTTCCGCTGCTTGCGCTGATCCCTGCGCTGTACGTCGCACCGCTGATGGCCAGCAACCTGATGGTTGAGGGGCAGGTTCAGACTCCCGGAGAGTACGCCTGGCGGGACGGATTACGCCTGCTGGATCTGACAACGTCAGCCGGCGTCAGCGTTAACAGCTGGCCATTGGGTGCCGCATTGCTGCGTGAGAGCGCGGAGCCGGACCAACGCAAACTCAAGGCGGGCGTTCTGTTCGACCTGGGCACCGCCCGGGTCAAGGCCGCGACCATCGGCGACAATTCCCTCACGGATCTGCTTTCCGATCTGCAGGAGCAGGTACAGCGAATGCCGATAACCGGCAGAATCCAGGCCGAGATGAATCCGCTGAAGCAGCGCCTGGCTCGCTACAATCCGCTGCTTGAGCCTGGCGATCATCTGGTCTACCCGGCAAATCCCGGCACGATCAAGGTTACCGGAGCGGTCACTGCGACCTGCACTCTGGACTTTGTATCGGGCTTGCGTCCCCAACGATATATCGATCAGTGCCCACGTCACTGGGTAGCAAACCCCGACGAGATCTATTTGATACAACCGGACGGGGCTGTTACCCGTCTGGGTGTTGCATCATGGAACAGCGAAGATGCCTGGCTCGCAGAGGGCGGCATGATCTATGTCCCCTTGCGCGCGGCGCTGTTCAGTGACAGCGGAAATACCTTCAATAACGAGATGGCAGCCTTGCTTGCAACCCAGTACACCGGCGTAGAGGCTTCCGCAGACCATGAGTAACCTGCTTCGTCGACTGGCCACCGTATCCACGCTACCGTTGCTGGCCGCCGGAGCCAGCTGCGCACTGGCCAGTGAGAACCCGCGCTACCGCACTACCCAGCACGACTTTGGCGGTGTCGGTCTGCTGCAAACGCCCACTGCACGCATGGCACCAGCAGGCGAGTTCAGCTTCAATGCCAACCGCACCTCGCCCTACTCACGCTACAGCATTTCGGTGCAACCGCTACCGTGGCTGGAAAGTACCATCCGCTATATCGCGATCAGCAACATTAATTATGGCGACGAGGGTTTCAGCGACCAGAGCCTGAAAGACAAGGCAATCGATGCCAAGTTTCGACTCTGGCAAGAGAGTCGCTGGCTGCCGCAGGTTGCTCTGGGTTTTCGCGACATCGGCGGTACCGGCCTGTTCTCGAGTGAATTCATCGTCGCCAACAAACGCTTCTACGACCTGGATTTCAGTCTTGGCATAGCCTGGGGCTACATCGGGAACCGCGGTGACTTCGGCAATCCCCTGTCGCTGATCAGCGACAGTTTTGATGATCGTGCCCGCAACGACGACCCCGGCGGCACGTTGAATACCAGCAGCTATTTCAGTGGTCGCCCCGCATTGTTCGGCGGTATCGAGTACCAGACGCCGTGGGACAACGTGCGGTTGAAACTGGAGGTTGAGGGTAACGATTACCAGTCGGAACCGTTCCGTAACAACCAGGCGCAGGACCACCCGGTCAACCTGGGGGTGCTCTACAGCCTGGGCAGCAACGTTGACCTGACGGCAGCCTGGGAGCGCGGCAATACGGCCATGTTCGGCATTACCCTGCGCTCCAACGTCAAGTCCGTACAACGCCCACCCAAGTTGCTGGACCCGGCTCCCGAACCCCGCCGCCCGCTTCCCGCAGGCGTCAATGGCGCGGATATCGACTGGGCCAATATCAGCCAGAGGCTGGAAGATAACGCCGGGATCGCGGTTGAGAGCATCGCCGTCAACGGTGATGAGGTAGTCATTACCGGCCAACAGACTACCTATCCCAGCGATGCGGAGGGTATGAGTCGAGCCGCCCGGGTGCTGGATAACAGTCTGGGAGAAGGCAGCTACGACTGGTACACGCTGGTACACAAGCCCTACGGCATGGCGCTGAACCAGACCAGCGTGAATGCGCAGACACTGCGTGAATACGAACGTTTCGAAACAGACCGTCGTGCTTTGCGTTATGGCATGGAGAACGCGGTTCCGTCGGTACGCCAGGGTGGCGAGGTGTACAACGGTGAGCTTGATCGAGCCAACGCAGGCCTGGCACTCGGCTACCGGCAGAACGTGGGCGGCCCGGACAGTTTCATCCTCTACCAGTTCCTGCTGCGCGCCAACGGTCAGTTCTACTTCGACCGCAACAAATGGCTTGATGGCACAGTGGGCATCAACCTGCTGAACAACTATGACAAGTTCGAATACGACGGTCCAAGCAACCTGCCGCGTGTTCGTACGGACCTGCGCCAGTACCTGACGAGCTCCGACGTTCAGCTGAACCGTCTGCAATATACGCAGACCGAGCAGATCAATCGGGACTGGTTCGGCATGGCGTATGCCGGTTTGCTGGAAGACATGTACGGCGGCATTGGCGCTGAGGTGCTCTATCGGCCGCATGGTGTCGATTGGGCGGTTGGCGTAGACGTCAACTGGGTCAAGCAGCGTGGCTACAGACAGGACTTCAGCTTCCGTGATTATTCGACGCTGACAGGCCATGTCACCGGCTACCTGCGCACCGGTTTCCATGACGTGCTGATCAAAGGCAGCGTAGGTCGTTATCTGGCCGGGGACATTGGCGGTACCATTGATCTGTCCAGACGCTTCCGCAACGGCTTCGAGTTTGGTGGCTGGGCAACCTTTACCGACGTATCCAAGGAAGAGTTTGGCGAAGGCAGCTTCGACAAGGGTGTTTACCTCAGGGTGCCTTTCGACGCCTTTTTCCTGAGTTCGACCAAATCCGTGGGTACGCTCAGCTGGAACCCGCTGACCCGAGATGGTGGCGCCAAGCTTTGGCGTAACTATGAACTCTACCGTCTGACTCAAGACCGGGATCTGGACCGTTTCGACAATAGCTTTCAGAATCTGACACGCTGACCATGAAGCTGCTCATCGAGCGCCTGATGGTGCGCTACAGCCTGTGGTTCAAACTGACATTCTTTGCACTGCTCGCATTGGGCCTGTACCTGGGCATGCGCCCAACACCGCCCCCCACAGCCTATGCCTGGCAGGCCTCCGGTTATCACGCCGGAGGCATTTTTGCCCTGACCCTGCTCAGCTTTGCAGCCTTTCCACGCTGGCGCTGGTGGTTCCGCGCCGGCTTTATGAGCCTGGTCGGACTGGCTGTTGAACTGGTCCAGTCACTGCACCCCACCCGCTCCCCCGACTGGGGAGACATTCTGGCAAACAGCACCGGACTGGTGGCCGGGCTACTGCTGATCGCAGCCTGGCTGATGTTGACCCGGCAGGTTCGATCTTAGCCACCTCACCCATTCGAGCCATGCTCGAGCCAAAAACACTATTTGCATCACATCTTCTGAATTCATCGTCAGGACTTCCAGCTTCCCGCTGCTAAGGTTCCCATTGGAACAACGACAAGGAAGATCAATGTCCCGCGACTACTTCAGCCCCCGATTCGATCGCACCCATCTCTGGCAAGGCTGGCAGCGCCCCAGCGCTCAGCCCGAACGTCAGATCCCCTATGATGTTCAACTGATTACCCTGAAACTGGCCGATGCCATTCCGCAAAGCAGCCAGCGCATCATCAGTCACGCCATCAGGGACTACCCGCAGGCCCAGCGGGCACTGCAGCGACGTCAGCAACTGGAAGAAGTACTGCAGCAAGGCAAGGGTTGCTGCCTGCTGCAGCACCCGTTGATGGCTGCCGAGCTGACCGACGCGCTGGAGCTGCACAACCGCAAGCGCTACAAGCTGATCGCCTGGTGCATCATGCCCAACCACGCCCACATCCTGCTTGAACCCACCTACTCAATGCCGCGCATCGTCCAGGCCTGGAAAACAGCTACGACTCGCTGGATGCTGATGCACAAGGAAGAGCTGCAACTGCCAACACCCGGACGCATGCTGTGGATGCGCGACTACTGGGATCGCTACATTCCGAACGCACGGGAAATACCGCCCGCCATCCGCCAGGTCCACAACAGTCCGGTCGCAGCCGGACTGTGCACTCAGCCTGCCGAGTGGCGCTGGTCGAGTCTGTCCGCCAAGATGAACTGAACAACCCTGTTGCGCGAAACCTGATGGTATCCTTCAGGCCCGCTCAACCGTTTCAGGAACCGCCATGCAGGCCAGTGACCAACAGCAGCTCGTAGATGCACTCATCCCGCTCAGTCGTGCGGCCGGCAGGCTGATCATGGATATCTACCACAGCGATTTTGCCGTGCGGGGCAAGGCGGATGCCTCTCCGGTCACAGAAGCCGACGAAAAGGCCGAAGCCATTATTCTTGAGGGGTTGGCCGCCCTGCCATTGTCCTTTCCGGTGGTGGCAGAAGAAGCCTGTGCAGCCGGCAACATCCCTGATGTCGACGACTGCTTCTGGCTGGTCGACCCGCTGGACGGTACCCGTGAGTTCGTCAACCGCAACGGCGAATTTACCGTCAACATTGCCCTGATTGAGCACGGACGTCCGATACTGGGGGTGGTTCTGGCTCCGGCCCTGGATCAGTTGTACACCGGCTCACTGGCCGGGGGGGCGTTTTACCAGGACAGTAGCGGGCGACACGCGATTCGGGTGCGCCAGCCTGCCGCTGATGGCATGGACGTTCTGGCCAGCCGCTCTCACGGCGATGCAGACGCACTCCAGCGGCTGCTGGCCGGCCGCCCGGTTCGTAACCTGATCAACGCAGGCTCGTCACTGAAACTGTGCCTGATCGCTGCGGGCAAGGCAGACCTGTATCCGAGACAGGGACGCACCATGGAGTGGGATATTGCAGCGGGTCATGCCGTACTCGCGGCCGCTGGCGGCCAGATCCAGACGTTCGATGGCGCACCGCTGCTCTATGGCAAACCCGGTTTCGAGAACCCGCATTTTGTTGCCAGCGGTGGCCTGCCGTTCTTCTGAGAACGATCCGATATCGATTTGCGCCAAGAGACACACAAGGCAGTGCCGGCTTGAGCCTCGCCCCGGCGGCGCTCATAATGCTCGGCCCGCCCTATAGCTCACCTCGCAGGCCCGATGCATGTTCCGCTGGTTCGAAAAACGTCTTGACCCCTTTCCCACCGAAGAGCTGAGCGAACCACCGCGCCGGCTGCTGCCATTTTGCCTGCACTTCACCCGTGGAGCCTGGCCTTACATCATTCTCGCCTCGCTGCTGATGGCCTGCATTGCCATTGCCGAGGTCTGGCTGTTCGGCTTTCTGGGCAGCATTGTTGACTGGCTTTCAGTCCAGAACCGCGACACCTTCCTGCAAACAGAAGGCTGGAAGCTGGCGGGCATGGCCTTTATGGTGCTGGTCGCACTGCCGGCGTTGATCTTCGTCAACAGCCTGATGACGCACCAGACGCTGATGGGCAACTATCCAATGCGCATCCGCTGGCTGGTCCACCGCTACCTGCTCCGGCAGTCGATGGCGTTCTACCAGGACGAGTTTGCCGGCCGCATCGCAACCAAGCTGATGCAGACCGCATTGGCCGTGCGCGAATGCGTGATCAAGCTGATCGACGTGCTGAACTACATCTGCGTCTACTTTATCGGCACCCTGCTGCTGGTTGGCAACGCCGACTGGCGTCTGATGCTGCCTCTGCTGGGATGGCTGGTAGGGTATGTATTACTGATGCGGCACTATATCCCGATTCTCGGCCGCGTCGCCGAAGCCCAGGCCGATGCGCGCTCGGTGATGACCGGCCGAATTGTTGACAGCTACACCAATATCCAGACGGTCAAGCTGTTCTCCCATGCCCGCCGCGAATCCGCCTATGCCCGCGAAGGCATGGACGGCTTCATGACCACCGTTTACACCCAGATGCGGCTGGTCACCACCCTCTATACCCTGCTCTACCTGCTCAATGCCCTGTTGCTGCTGGGCGTCGCCGGGCTGGCGCTGTGGCTCTGGGTGCAAGGCAGTATCAGCGTCGGCGCCGTGGCCGTCGCCGTTGGCCTAGTGCTGCGCCTGTGGGGTATGTCGCAGTGGATCATGTGGGAACTGTCGGCGCTGTTTGAAAACATCGGTACCGTGCAGGATGGCATCAGTTCAATCTCACGCCCGCAGCTTGTCGAGGACGTGCCACAGGCGCCGGCGCTGCGGGTAACGCAGGGCGATATCTGTTTCGAGTCCGTGGAGTTTCACTATGGCAAGGGCGGCGGCGTGATGGATCACCTCAACCTGCATATCCGTCCTGGCGAGAAGATCGGCCTGGTTGGCCGCTCCGGCGCCGGCAAATCGACCCTGGTCAACCTGCTGCTGCGCTTCTATGACGTTGAAAGCGGGCGCATTCTGATTGATGGCCAGAATATTGCCGAGGTCAGGCAGGACAGTCTGCGTGAGCAGATCGGCATGGTCACCCAGGACACCTCGCTGCTGCATCGCTCTGTGCGCGACAACATCCTCTACGGTCGTCCCGACGCCGATGAGCGATTGATGCTGCAGGCAGCCCGAGACGCCGAAGCAGATCAGTTCATCGCAACCCTGGAGGATGCACAGGGTCGTCGCGGCTTCGACGCCCACGTTGGCGAGCGGGGCGTCAAACTGTCCGGCGGTCAGCGCCAACGCATCGCCATCGCCCGGGTCATGCTCAAGGACGCGCCCATCCTGATCCTTGACGAGGCCACCTCGGCACTGGACTCCGACGTAGAGGCCGCCATCCAGCAGAACCTGAACCGGCTGATGGACGGCAAGACCGTCATCGCCATCGCTCACCGCCTGTCCACCATCGCGCAGATGGATCGACTGGTGGTGATGGAGCAAGGCAGGATCATCGAACAGGGCTCCCATACCGAACTGCTGGCACAGGGTGGCCTTTACGCCCGTCTGTGGGCGCGCCAATCCGGCGGATTCATCGGCGAAGACCTGGAAGAAACCGGCGAGCCGGCCTGAGCCTTGCACTTATCCGCCGTCATCAAGCCAGATGATGCAGCCCGCACGGGCGGCTATGAGGGTCTAGAATCACGGAGCAGATCAATAACAACAAGGAAGATCGCAAATGAAGTTTCCCATGCGGGCTCTGGCCCTGGCCGGGCTGTGCAGCCTGGCTCCTCTGGCGCTCGCCACCAGCTACTCAAGCCCTGAAGTCATCGTTGCCCCCTCCCCGTTCAAGGGCGTCCACGGCCTGGCCGTCGACAAGCAGGGCCGCCTGCTTGCCGGCAGCGTGGTCGGCAACAGCATCTACCAGGTTGATATCGACAACGGCAGCGTGAGCACCCTGATCGGCCCGGACGACGGCCAGGCCGACGACATCGCCATCGGCCCCAACGGCGAGATGGCCTGGACTGGTTTCTACTCCGGCCGCGTGCTGTATCGGGACAACGACGACGCTCCGATCCAGGTGCTCGCAAGCGATCTGCCCGGCATCAACTCGCTGGACTTCAACGACGAAACCGGCGCGCTCTACGCCAGTCAGGTATTTCTCGGCGATGCCCTGTGGGAGATCGACCGCACCGGCCAGCAACCACCCAGACTGATCGCCAAGGACATGGGCGGCTTCAATGGCTTCGAAGTCGGAGCCGACGGCTGGCTGTATGGCCCGCTCTGGTTCAAGGGCCAGGTGGTACGCATCAACCCGGAAGATGGCGAGATCAAGGTCATCTCCAGCGACTTCAAGACCCCGGCTGCAGCCAACTTCGACTCCAAGGGCAACCTCTACGCCATCGATACCTTCAGCGGGCAACTCAAACAGGTTGACCAGCGCAGCGGCGAAACCCGTGTGATCGCCCAGCTGGACAGCGCACTGGATAATCTGGCGCTGGACGCGCAGGACAACATCTACGTGTCCAACATGGCCAACAACCGCATCACCCGGGTCAACCCGCAGACCGGCGAGGCCCGGCAGATTGTCGGCGGCGAACTGGCGGTTCCGGCCGGGCTGACCCTGAGCGAAGACGGCAAGACCCTGTATATCGCCGACGTTTTCGCACTGCGTGCGATCGACACCGCCAGTGGCAAGGTGACCGACCTACGCCGGGCCCACGGTTCCGACGCCGAGTACCCGATCAATGTCGGCCTCGGCAAAGAGCGCCTGCTGGTCACCAGCTTCTCGACCGGCACCCTGCAACTGATCAGCCGCGCCGACAACAGCACGCTGGCGATGGTCCATCAGCTCAATGCCCCGTCGGCGGCCGTTGAGTTGGAAGATGGCAGTATCCTGGTCAGCGAAATGGGCACCGGCAAGCTGCTGAGGCTGTCGGGGGCTGATCTTGGCGAGCGCATCGACGTCCTCAACGGGCTGCAAGGCCCCGTGCAGATGATCCGGGCGCGTGACGGCATGGTCTATCTGACGCAAATGAGCGGCGTCCTGAGCCGCTTCAACCCTGCCACGGGTGAACTGACCAGCGTAGCCGAAGGCCTGCGTCTGCCGGAGGGGCTTGCCGAGCTGCCGGATGGCCACCTCCTGGTAGCCGAGCCGAGCGCCCAGCGCCTGGTAACCATCAACCCCCAAACCGGTGAGAGCACAATCGCTGCCGAGCAGCTGCCGATAGGCCTCAAACCCGGGCCCGGGATGCCTCCAACCGGTATTCCAACGGCTCTGGCGGCGGATGCACAGGGGCGCGTATACTTCGCCTCCGACATCGACAACGGCCTCTATCGACTAACCCCTCAGTGATAGAGCGGGTCGATGCAAAGACAGCAGCGACCCGCCCTCGATAGTGAAAACGGACCCTTTCCTGTCAGGGGGAGCGGAATTATCTACCGCTTCCCGTGGTCATTCCATTTGTGCATATTGAAATGGCTGTAAACAGGAGACATTCCGATGCCTTCCACTTTCAAGAATCTGTTCCTGCCTGCGCTGCTTGCAGGCGTCACCGCTTTATCCCCTCTGGCTCACGCTGAATCTCCCCGTAACCTCGGCTGGATCGAGCATGGCGTCATCGAGCCGGCCGACATGACCGTCAAGTTCAAGCTCGATACCGGTGCACTCACCTCCTCCATGCACGCCGAGGATATTGAGCGCTTCGAGCGCGACGGTCAGCAGTGGGTGCGTTTCAAGGTCACCCTGGAAGACCTGAAATCAGACCGTCTGATCAGCGAAACCTTTGAGCGACCTCTGGAGCGCGATCTTCGCGTGCGCGGTGCCGGTGGTTCGGAACAGCGTCCGGTCGTGCGCATGGATGTGTGTGTTGCCGGCGAGCGCCTGAATGAAGAGTTTTCCCTGCGCGACCGCAGCAATATGCATTACCCGGTTCTGCTGGGACGTCGTACTCTGGACCGACTGGGCAACGTAGACAGCTCGCGTACCTTCACCACCTCTCCCGATTGCACAACCGGCAATGCATGACGCCTCTGAGCAGGATCTCGACAGTCGCTACCAGCTGGCCTGCCAGTTGGCACGCGAGGCGGCTCAGCGCGGTCTGACCCTCTATCGCCAGCGCGATCAGCTGGCGGTAGAGCACAAGGGCGGCTTTAACCAGGATATGGTCAGCGCTGCCGACCGCGAACTCGAAGACTTCATCCGTGCGCAGCTGATGGCCGCGTTCCCCGAGGACGGCTTTGTTGGCGAGGAAACCGGCGCCGAGCGACTCAATGCACGCTGTGTTTGGGTGGTTGACCCCATTGACGGCACCGCCTGCTTTCTCCACGGCCTGCACAACTGGTGCGTGTCCATCGGCCTGCTGGTCGATGGCGTACCGACCATTGGCGTCGTAGCAGACCCAAATCACGACGAGGTGTTTCATGGCGGTCGCGGTTTCGGTGCCTGGGTCAACGCGCAACCGATACGGGTCAGCGAGGCAACCGACCTGCACGCCGGTTTACTGGGTGTAGGTACCTTCTACGCAGACGGAAAGCAGCACTTCATGCCGTTCCTGGGCAAACTGCTGGACGCAGGAGGGATGTTCCTGCGCAACGGCTCGGGCGCACTGATGACCGCCTACGTCGCCGCCGGGCGGCTGCTGGGTTACTACGAGACCCGTCTGAAAAGCTGGGATTGTGTTGCCGGCCTGGCCCTGCTGGCTGAATCCGGCGGGCGCAGCAACAACTTCCTGCGCGGCGAAGGGCTACTCAAGGGCAACCCCTACCTGGTCACCTGCCCCGGCGTATACGATCAGGTCGCCGGGATGATTGGCCCGTCCCTTGAGGCCGACTAGGCCATCAGACGGGTTGTTCTGCCAGCCCCAGACCTGCATCACCCAGGCGAGCCTGCTCCACTCGATTGCGGCCGTGCGCCTTGCCCCGGTAAAGCGCGCGATCGGCACGGGCAATGGCACTGCTGAAGCTTTCCCGGTCATTCAACTGACTGATACCCGCACAGAGCGTGACCTGCAGGCCCGGCTTCAGATCAGTCCATTCCAGCGCCTGCACCGCAGCCCGAATCCGCTCTGCGGCTACAAGGGCCTGCTCCGGATCGGTTTCCGGCAGTACCGCGAGAAACTCCTCGCCACCCCAGCGGCCGACAAAGTCCTGTTCACGGGCCTGATCACGCAATAGCAGCGCAACCCGCTGCAGCACCCGATCTCCCAGTTCATGACCATACTGGTCGTTAATGTCCTTGAAATGATCAAGGTCCATCAGCATCAGCGTCAGCTTCCCCTGTTGACGCTGTTCCCGGGCAAGCAGCTTTTCGGTCAGGTCAACCATATGCCGCCGATTGAACAGGCCGGTCAACGGGTCGGTGGTCGCCATGCGTGCCAGTCGCCGGTGCGCCCGGGTCACCGTCACCACGTAATACATGGTCAGGTAGGCAAACATCAGGAAAACGGTCGTGAAGTTAAAGATATTGACGAACAGCAGCGCGTTGGCCGAGATCGGCTGCAGCGGTTCAATGAACCACATCAACACATACAGACCAACGTAATAGCCCCACAGGCAGACTGCCAGAATCCACGCGCTGCGCTCACGCAAGGTGGCAAACAGCGCCGGAATGAACATCAGCAGGAAGTAATGGAAACCGCTGTCCCAGCCAACCATCACCGTTCCCAGTGCCGCATGCACCAGCACCTCGGTGCGGATCAGCATGATTGCCAGGCGGTTGGCGCGATCGCGAAATGCACGATAGGCCCAAACATACATGGCAACGCTGATCACGTTGATCCAGGCCAGAATTGGCGAGCCAAGCCAAAGGAAAATAAAAAAGAAACAGATGTCGACGGTTGCGGCTAACTGACAACAACGCATGGACAAAGCCCAGAACTCGGGACGTTGCTCACTGCGGTGCATATCCGCGTTGTTTTTATGTGACATGCCTGGACGTTCGCTCCTGAACCCGCTGGCAGAACGCAAAATGCGTAACCCTTGACATTGTAGGTGTCACATCACCGGCCGCCAACCTGAACAGGCGTATAAAGTCGCAATCAAGCCATCAGGGAACACAGCCAAGGGTACGGGGGCGAACAAAGACAACCAAAACGAACAGGCCGCCCGAAGGCGGCCTTGAGACAAGCCCCTCAACCGTTGCTGGGGAACGCAAACTGCGCCGCTTCATGGCTGGCGCGCTTGGGCCAACGCTGGGTAATGGCCTTGCGACGGGTGTAGAAACGCACCCCGTCCGGACCGTACGCATGCAGGTCACCAAACAGCGAACGCTTCCAGCCACCAAAACTGTGATAGGCAACCGGCACCGGCAGCGGTACGTTGACGCCGACCATACCGACTTCGATCTCATCACAGAACAGGCGTGCCGACTCACCGTCACGGGTGAAGATACATGTGCCGTTACCGTACTCGTGATCGTTGATCAGTTGCATGGCCTCTTCCAGGCTGTTCACGCGCACGACGCACAGCACCGGACCAAATATCTCCTCCTGATAGATGCGCATTTCAGGGGTGACGCGATCGAACAGGCAACCACCGAGGAAGAAGCCCTGTTCGTGGCCATCGATGCTCAGCCCGCGACCATCGACCACCAGCTCGGCGCCGGCTTTCACACCGTCTTCAACGTAGCCGGTGACCTTATCCAGATGCTGCCCGGTCACCAGCGGCCCCATATCCAGACCGCAGGTAGTGCCCGGACCAACCTTCAGCGCCTTGATCTGGGGTACCAGTTTCTCGACCAGTGCGTCGGCAATCTGATCACCTACACAAACCGCCACTGAAATGGCCATGCAGCGCTCGCCGCAGGAGCCGTAGGCAGCCCCCATCAATGCGCTGACCGCGTTGTCCAGATCCGCATCGGGCATCAGCACCGCGTGGTTCTTGGCACCACCAAGCGCTTGCACACGCTTGCCGCGCTTGCTGCCTTCGGCGTAGATGTATTCGGCAATCGGGGTTGAGCCGACAAAACTCAGCGCCTTGACCTCGGGCGCGGCGATCAGCGCATCGACCGCCTGCTTGTCGCCATGCACAACGTTCAATACACCCTTGGGCAGACCCGCCTGATGCAGCAGCTCGGCGATAAACAGGGTTGAGCTCGGATCGCGCTCGGACGGCTTGAGAATGAAGCAATTTCCGCACACGATGGCCAGCGGATACATCCACAGCGGCACCATGGCCGGGAAGTTGAACGGGGTGATACCTGCCACCACGCCAACCGGCTGGAAGTCACTCCAGGCGTCGATATCCGGGCCGACATTGCGGCTGTATTCGCCCTTGAGAACCTCCGGGGCGGCGCAGGCGTATTCGACGTTCTCGATACCGCGCTTGAGTTCGCCGATGGCGTCCTCGATGGTCTTGCCGTGCTCGGCGCTGATCATTTCTGCGATGGCGTTTTCATTCTCTTCCAGCAATTGCTTGAAACGGAACATGATCTGCGCGCGCTTGGCCGCCGGGGTACGGCGCCAGGCCGGGAAAGCGGCCTTGGCCGAATCGATGGCCTGCTGAATGACCGCGTCATCGGCCAGCGGTACCTGACCGCTGACGGTGCCGGTGGACGGGTTGAACACGTCGGCACTGCGGCCGCTGCCAGCCACCGGATGGCCGTCGATCAAATGGGTGATGTTGTTCATCGTCTACTCCTGGGAAACATGTCACTGCCTGCTGCGCAGACAGGCGAAAAATAATCAGTCAAGCGTGCTCAGCACGCTGCCTACAGCATCAAACAGGCGGTCCAGATCATCCGGGCGCGCATTGAAGGTCGGGCCGAACTGCAGGGTATCGCCACCGAAGCGCACATAAAAGCCCGCTTTCCACAGCGCCATCCCGGCTTCAAAGGGGCGAATGATCGGATCAGTGCCGCGCGGCGCCAACTGAATGGCACCCGCCAGCCCGCAGTTACGGATATCCAGCACATGATTTGCACCCTGCAGGCCGTGCAATGAGCGCTCAAAGTGTGGCGCCAGCTCGGCAGCCTGTTGCACCAGCGCGTCGTCTTCAAGCAGTTTCAGGGTGGCCAGACCGGCAGCGCAGGCCACCGGGTGCGCCGAATAGGTGTAGCCGTGACCGAACTCGACCGCGTGCTCCGGGGCATTCTGTTGCATGAAGGTGTTGTAGATCTCGCTAGTTGCAACCACCGCCCCCATTGGAATGGCGCCGTTGGTGATCTGCTTGGCCAGGTTCATGATGTCCGGGGTGACGCCAAAGTACTCGGCGCCGGTCCAGCAGCCCAGGCGACCAAAACCGGTGATGACCTCGTCAAAAATCAGCAGAATGTCATGCTGGTCGCAAATTTCGCGCAGACGCTGCAGGTAGCCCTTGGGCGGTACGATGGCACCCGCCGAGCCTGACATCGGCTCGACGATGACCGCCGCGATATTGGAGGCGTCATGCAGCTCGATCAGCTTGAGCATCTCGTTGGCCAGCTCGACACCGCCGGTCTCGGCCATTCCGCGGGTAAACGCCATCCCCGGCTGCAGGGTATGCGGAAGATGATCGGCCTCCATCAACTGGCCGAACATTTTGCGATTACCACCAATGCCGCCCAGACTGGTACCGGCGATGTTCACGCCATGGTAGCCACGGGCGCGACCAATCATCCGCGCCTTGTTCGGCTGGCCCTTCAAGCGCCAGTAGGCACGCGCCATTTTTACCGCCGTATCGGCACACTCGGACCCGGAGTTGGTAAAGAACACATGATTCAAGTCACCCGGCAGTTTGGCAGCGATCTGTTCAGCGAGCTGGAACGACATCGGGTGGCCAAACTGGAAACCCGGTGAGTAATCCATCGTCCCCAACTGTTGGGCGACCGCCTGCTGGATCTCGCTGCGCGAGTGTCCGGCACCGCAGGTCCAGAGGCCAGACAGGCTGTCGTAGACCTGCCGTCCGTCGGCATCGGTCAGCCAGCTGCCTTTCGCAGCAACGATCAGGCGCGGGTCACGATGGAAGTTGCGGTTGGCCGAAAACGGCATCCAGTGCGCATCCAGCTTGAGCTGGCCGGCGAGCTGTTGGGTGCTTTGGTCTTGCATGCTGGTGCCTCACGAAAAGTCGGCAAAGGGCGCGTCTACGCCGGTGTTTTCAATGGCTATACGGTGCCACAGCAAAAGGTATGATAAAACATGACTTTTCATACCTTCAGTTTGGAAATAACTAAACAATGAAATCCCGCCGCCCTATCCCCCTTGCCCAGCTTTCGGATATTGATTTGCGCCTGCTGCGTGTGTTTCGCACGGTCGTCGAATGCGGCGGCTTTTCGGTCGCCGAAAGCGTGCTGGGTATCGGCCGCTCGGCGATCAGCCAGCAGATGAGCGACCTGGAGCAACGTCTGGGCCTGCGCCTGTGCCAGCGCGGGCGCGCGGGCTTTGCCATGACCGAGGACGGCCGCGAGGTCTATCAGGCTGCACTGCAATTGTTCTCGGCGGTGGAAAACTTCCGTACGGAGGTCAATGGTCTGCACCAGCACCTGCGCGGCGAATTGAACATCGGCCTGACCGACAACCTCGTCACCATGCCGCACATGCGGGTCACAGATGCGCTGGCACGTTTGAAAACCCGAGGGCCGGACGTGCGCATACAGATCAGCATGTCCGCTCCGGGCCAGGTCGAACAGGGCGTACTGGACGGTCGCCTGCACGTTGGTGTGATTCCGCAGGTCGGCGCGCTGTCAGGGCTTGAGTACCAGCCGCTGTACAGCGAGCGCGCCGAACTCTATTGCGCTGCCGGCCACCCCCTGTTTGCGCTGGAGGACAGCAAGCTGACGCTGGAAGAACTGCGCCGCCACGATGCCATCTCGCCCAGCTTTCGCGTTCCGGCCGAGGTTCAGCAACAGTTTCAGGCCCTGCGCTGTACCGCCACAGCCTCCGACCGCGAGGGCATTGCCTTCCTGCTGCTGACCGGGCATTACATCGGCTACCTGCCGGACCACTATGCGGCCCAATGGGTTGCCAGCGGGCGCATGCGCGCACTCGATCCCACTCGCTATCACTACGACCTGGTGCTCTCTGCAGTCACTCGCAAGGGCAGACGCCCCCATCTGGTACTGGAAAGCTTCCTCGAGGCGCTGGCAGGCACTCCTATCTCCAGCTGACCATTTCCGAGACGGCGAAAAAGCTTGACTCCTTTAAGATGATGGTCGACATTTAATTTAAATTAAAGTCGTCATTTAAAAAGGAGTTCCGCCATGAACAGCTCTCATGCCAGCACCGCACCATCATCTGCGATCGATAGCGCCTGTCGCGCATTCAGCGTGCCGCAGCGCATTCAGGCAAGCAGCCTGGAGCGCGCGCTTCTCTCCCAGGCTCAGCACGGCACCTTCCCCTACGCTGATGGCGACATCTCCGTCTGGAACATGGGTCTCGGCCCGCGCGTGCTGCTGGTACACGGCTGGGACAGCCGCGGCTCACATTTGGCGGCCTTCGTCGAGCCGCTGCTGCGCGCTGGCTTCGCAGTCACCCTCTTCGACCTGCCAGCGCATGGTGATTCCGGTGGAAGTCTCAGCAGCCCGGTGCACGCCGGACGCGCTCTGGCCGCGCTGGCAGAACACCTTGGCCCAATCCACGGCGTGATTGCTCATTCGCTGGGCTCGGCAGCCAGCCTTTGGGCCTTTGCCCACGGCCTGAGTGTCAACGCCAGCGTGCACCTGTGCGGTCCTTCCTCGCTCAGCCCCATGCTGCAATTGCAGGCGTTGGGGCATGGACTTACAGCCGAAGAACAGCGCGAATTCAGCACGTGGGTGGAGCAGCATATCGGCATCCCGCCGTCGGAAATGGACCTGCCGGCGCTCAAGCACGGGCTGCGGCACCCGGCGCTGATCATGCATGACCCGACCGACCGTGTGGTGCCATTCGCCGCATCGGCTGACCTGCACCGCCATTGTGCCGACTCCAAACTGGTCGAGCTGGAAGGTCTGGGGCACCGCAGAATCCTGACCGACCCGCAGGTGATTGCACGCAGCTGTGCGCTACTGAGCAGCACCCACAAAGCCGGAGCCCAGGCATGAGGACCTCGACCCGTAAGCTGGTAGTGCTATCCGGGCTGGGGCTGTCGGCACACTGTCGACCACCATCATTCTGCCCTCCTTCCCGGCGATGGCCGCATCGCTGAATGCCGCCCCGGCCGACATGGCGCTGACGTTGAGCAGCTTCTTTCTGGTGTTTGCTGTCGGACAACTGCTGGTAGGACCGCTTTCCGACCGCTACGGTCGTCGGCCGCTGATTCTCGGTGGTCTGACGCTGTTTGTGCTTGGCAGCCTGCTCGGCGCTGGCGCAACCGACCTGAGCACCATGGTGGTCGCCAGGGTGATTCAGGCAGCCGGTGTGTGCGCTGCATCGGTACTGGCGCGAGCGGTGGCACGCGACCTGTATTACGGCCCGCTGCTGGCAAAGGCCTTGGCTTTCATTATGGTTGCCATGGCCGCCGCACCGGGCTTCTCGCCCTTGCTCGGTAGCGTGATAGACAGTCAGTTTGGCTGGCGCACCAGCTTTATACTGGTCGCCGCAGCGGGTTCGGCGCTGATCCTGAGCTACAGCCTGTTGCTGAATGAAACCCATGCGCCTTCAGCACGCTTGAAGATGACTGTAGCCGGTACAGCAAAGGCCTATATGCAGTTGCTTGGCGACCGCCGATTCGCTCTGCCGGCGCTCTCGGTCAGTCTGGTAATCGGCGGGCTTTATGCGTTCTTTGCATCTGCACCAACGATCATGATACGCGGGATGGGCTACAGCAGCCTGCAGCTCGGTTTGTTCTTTGCAGCGACGGTATTGGTAGTTTTCAGCGCGGGAATACTGGCTCCGCGACTGGCCCAGCGATGGGGCGCCATTCCAGTGGTGATTATTGGCAGTCTGCTTGCGCTGTCAGGTGGCGTGTCGCAGGTACTGCTGCATGAAGGCCAGGATCTGCTGCAATTTTGCCTGGCAATCTGTCTGTTTCTGGCCGGTATGGGCGTGATCAACCCGCTGGGCACCGCAGCAACCCTGCAACCCTTCGCCGAGCAGGCGGGGCTGGCATCATCGTTATTGGGCTTTCTGCAGATGACCGTCGCCGCCATCGGCACCGGCCTGATCAGTGCCATTGCCCTGCCACCGTCACTGACGTTGGGCCTGCTGCTGAGCGCAGCCGCGCTGTGCTCGCTGGGTGGATTATTGCTGTATTCCGCACACAGCGAGCCACAAATGGCATGAGGCACCCGGGCAAACGCCACCGTCGATTCCTGGTGACGCTTGCTCGGTCGACCCCGGTTCAACCTGCGTTAGCTGGCGGCCGGCTCAGCGAAGTCGATCAGCAGCAGCAAGCAAAGCCTGCTCGGTAGCCTCCCAACCCAGACAACCATCGGTGATGGATACGCCATAACGCAGCTCACCAGACAGTGTCTGACAACCGTCAAACAGATGGCTTTCCAGCATCACGCCACGCAGGCTGAGGTCGCCCGCAGCGCGCTGGGCAACCACATCAGCCAGTACCTCTGGCTGACGCAGCGGGTCCTTGCCGCTGTTGGCGTGACTGCAATCGACCACCAGCGAGGCCGGCATGCCCAGGCGCTCGAGCTCTGCTCGCACCCTCGCTACGGCTTCGGGCTGGTAATTCGGGCCGCCATGACCGCCACGCAGCACAATATGCGTATCAGCATTGCCGATCGTTTCAACCAGCGCCGGCCGGCCATGCATGTCCATGCCGAAATGCTGATGCGGGTGCCGGGCGGATCGCATGGCATCACAGGCAACCGCCACACTGCCGTCGGTCCCGTTCTTGAAACCGACCGGCAGGTGTAACCCGCTGACCATCTCCCGGTGAATCTGCGACTCGCTGGTACGCGCACCAATGCAGCCCCAGCTGAGCAGATCGTCAAGGTAGCTGGCGGCCAGCGGTTGCAGCAGCTCGGTTGCAATCGGCAGCCCCAGCTCGCTGATTGCCAGCATGGTGCGTCTGGAAAGCGCCAGACCGGCCGCCATGTCACCGCTGCCGTCGAGCTGCGGATCGTAGAGCATGCCCTTCCAGCCAACCGTCGTACGCGGTTTTTCGACGTAGGCACGCATGACCAGCAGCAGGCGATCAGCAACACGACGCTGCAACTGGGCCAGTCGCTCGGCGTATTCAAGCGCGGCGTCGGGGTCATGCAGGGAGCACGGGCCGGTAATCACCAGCAGACGGTCATCCTTGCCATCAAGGATGTCACGAACAGCCTGGCGATGAACGTCAATGGCCTCGGCCTGAGCGTCGCTCAGTGGCAGGCGTTCGCGCAGCTGAGCCGGTGTCGGCAAGGTCTGGGTGCGGCGGGCGGCACTCTTGGTGGTCGGAGCAGCGCTGGCAAGTGCGGTTACAGTGGCAGTCATCTTTTGCTTCCTTAGCCGGGGCGGTCTTGCCGCCGCGGCGCTATCTTGGTGTTCGATCGAGTGAATGTCGTGAGGTCAGGATGCCGAAGCAAAATCGCCAGCTGCAGTAAGAGCGCGGGTTGTAAGAGCGTTGTGCGTACATGGTCATTCCTCGAATCTGCAAAGCCAAATAAAAAACCCCGGTCGGGTAGCCGACCGGGGTTTCTTGATTCTCTGGTGGCGACCCGTCAATTCAGGGCGCCTGTGGGGTATCAGGCGCGCCTTTGGCTAAACCAATACCCAAAATAAAAGTAACCAACCGCCACGCGCGCAGCAGCGACAGCACGCAGGGCGCTGGCGACAACAATCTGGGCGGAACGGTGTGTCATGGCTTGATTACCTTTAAACAATAACCCGACTCTAACGGATGAGTTGCGCAGGGCGCAACCCCCTTCTGCCTTCAATCATCGACGTTTAGGCGGTGCCAGACCGTCAGACGACGTCACTACCTGCCCTGTCGGCGGGCGTGATGGACGCTTGCCCGCCCTCGGCTTCTTCGACTTTGGCGCCGCCTTCTTGCCATCCTTTTTACCGTCTTTCTTTTTCTTGCTGCCAACCGGCTTGCCCGAAGACTTGACCTTTTTAGGCCCCTTGAAACTGCCGGGCACTTCAGCCAGCAGACGACGCTCGAACTGGCGGCGCAGGTAGCGCTCGATGCTCGACATCAGGTTCCACTCGTGCGTGCTGACCAGCGAAATAGCCAGACCTTCGGCACCCGCACGGCCGGTGCGGCCAACCCGGTGCAGGTAGTCGTCGCCACTGCGCGGCATGTCAAAGTTGATGACCCGATCCAGCTCAACGATATCCAGACCACGGGCAGCAACGTCAGTCGCCACCAGAATACCGTTGGCGCTTTGCTTGAAGCGCTCCACCGCCAGATAGCGATCTTTCTGATCCTTCTCGCCGTGCAGCACGTAGACGCGCAGATCCAGAGCCCGCAGCACTCCGTTCAGGCGATCCGCCATGACCCGGGTATTGGTGAAGACGATGGTCTTGCCGTCGCCCTGATTCTGCAACAGCCACTTGAGCATGGCTTCCTTGTGGGCGTTGTCGTCCGCAGGAATAACTTGCTGAGTGATACTCGGCGTGTCATCGCGTACGGAGTTCAGCTCAAGAATCTGCGGCTCGGAAAGAACCGAGTCGATCATGCGCTGCAGACCGCGATTACCCTTGGTGGCGGAAAACAGCATGGTCTGGCGCTCGCCCGGGCAGGCGTCAGCCAACTTGCCCACATCCTCGGCAAAGCCCATATCCAGCATGCGGTCCGCTTCATCCAGCACCAGAGTCTGCACACTGCCCAGATCCAGATTGCCCGCTGTCAGTTGCTCGAGCGCGCGTCCCGGAGTGGCCACCACAATGTCCGGATTCTTGCGCAGACGCGCCGCCTGGACGCGGAAGTCTTCGCCGCCGGTAACCTGCTCAGCCTTGATAAAGGTGAACCTGGCCAGCGCAGCAAAATCCTTCGAGACCTGACGGGCCAGTTCGCGCGTGGGCACCAGGATCAGAGCGCGGGGCGCGAGCGGCTTGCTTTCGTCTGCCAGCAGCCGTTGCAGCATGGGCAGCACGAACGCGGCCGTCTTGCCGCTGCCGGTCTGGGCGATGACATAAAGGTCCTTGCCTTCAATGGCAGGCGGAATAGCTGCGGCCTGAACCTCGGTAGGTTGCTGAAAGGAAAGCTCGGCAAGCGCCTTGAGCAGACGCTCGTGCAGATCAAATTGGCTGAACAATGAAATCACTCTGAAGTTCGGGAATTAACAGAGCCGAAGTTTAGCAGAGTGAAGGACGAAGCTCCCTGTCGGGAGCGAACCAGAGACAAAAAAAGGGGATATCCGAAGATATCCCCTCAAACCCAAACGTTTACAGCAGCATCAGAACTTAACGGATACCCGAAGCACGCAGGGCAGCCGGTGTGAACTGATTGTAGGTCGGTACATAGGTCAGGTCTGGAGCGGAGACCTCTTCCGTGTACATACCCAGTGCGATGTAACGACCTGCCAGCAGGTCATACAGCGTTTCCAGCGAGTAACCCGGGGTCTGGTAGTCGTAGTTGAAGGACAGGTGACCTTCACCTACACGCCACAGAGTACCGCGACCATCGTAGTGATCGGCCAGGGTGATCATCCAGGAGTCTTCGTCAACGAAGAAGTTACGCTGAGCGTAAATGTGACGCTGACCTGCCTTGACGTTGCCCTGCACTTCCCATACGCGGTGCAGCTCGAAACGGGTGTATTCCGGGTTGACGTGACCAGCTTGCAGAACGTCGGCGTACTGGGTGCCACGCTCGGTCAGCTTGCCGCTGTTGTACGGAATGTAGATTTCCTTCTTGCCAACCAGGGTCCAGTCATAACGGTCAGGTGCACCGTTATACATGCCGAAGTTGTCGGAAGTACGCATACCGTCAGACGCGGTACCCGGGCCGTCGTAGGCAACCTGCGGAGCACGACGTACACGGCGCTGACCGGCGTTGTATACCCACGCCATACGCGGCTCTTTCAACTGATCCAGGCTATCGTGAACCAGCAGTACGTTACCTGCCAGACGGGCCGGAGCGTTCACACGCTGCTTGAAGAACAACAGGGTGTTCGGCATGGTCGACTCGTCGACGTCAGGCATCAGCTGCGGGTAACCCACTTCCTCTTCCAGCTTGATCAGCGTGAAGGATCCGTTGGTTTGCGGCATGGCCTGCATGTACCAGCGATGAGCGTTTACGCGATAGCGGGTGTTGTGGTTCCAGACAACCTCGGCACCGGACTTCGGAATCGGGAACGCAAAGGTTCCGTGGCTGAAGTTGGAGATGCCGTCACCGCCGTTGACCAGTTTGGCCTGACCGGCAGTTGCCTTGACCTGATCGTAGACAGACTGCGGGTAACCGACAGTACGCTTGCTCTGGTAGACCGGCATACGGAAGGTTTCAGGATAACGCTCGAACATGGCGACCTGACCCGGGGTCAGATTGTCCTTGTACTGCTGGTAGTTCTGAGCGGTGATCACGAACTCCGGCTGCTCACCAGCGAAGGGGTTCTCGTAGAAGTGATCTTCCAGTTCCTTACCGGCATCACGCGGCAGGCCACCGGTCCATTCCGGAATGGTGCCCGCAGCATTACCGGCCTTCTCTGCACCGATCGGTGTCAGGGAAGTACCCAGCTGATCGATTTCAGCCTGGGTCAGGGTTTGCGCCATTACAGAGGATGCCATCAGGCTCAGGGCCAGACCGCCGACACCCATCAGAGTTTGTTGCATACGCATATTGTTATTTCTCCTTATGGCCTGTCTGATCAGAAGCTTACGCTGAAGCTAACGGCCGCAAAGTCGCGATCGACGTTGGTGTTGTACTTACCGTCGAAGAAGTTGGTGTAGCTGATGCTGGCGTTGTACTTGTTCGCGTAGTCAGCATTCAGACCCAGGCTGATAGCCTTGGCATCTTCAGTGAAGTTCGGGCCGTAACCCTCAACATCATGCGACCAGGACAAGCTCGGGCTCAGGTTGATGCCAGCGAAAACGTTGGAGTAATCCAGCGACGCACGCATGCGGTAACCCCATGACCAATCTGTGTAGAAGCCGTCGTTTTCGCACCAACTGTTGCGATAGGTCGAGTCGTTGTTGGCATCTACCTGCGAAGAGCATTGACCAGGCGCAGCGGTGTTAGGCGCGTCCGACTCAAGCCAAGGGCTCTGACCGAACAGAGAATCTCGACCGTACTTGGTAGTGTCGCCCAGCCCACCGATATGGTTGACACCGACTTCACCCACCAAAGACAGACGGCTTGCGCCCAGTACACGCTCAATGAACTTAATAGCGGTAATCTGAGCCTGGAAGAACTCCTTACGTTCATACCCCGGTATGTATGAGCCAGAAGCAAGGCCGTCGAGGTTGCGGTGAGTGTTATCTTCAAATGCAGAACCGCTCGCAAGCGCGGTTCGGCTCATATCCCCGGTATTGATCTGCATCGGCATATTTGGGCGGTAGCTGATTTCACCACCCAGCGACGTCCCTGCCACACTGGTTTGGAAGCTCATACCATACAGGCGAATATCTTCCGGATACTCAAAGAAGTAACCCGCACCACCAGACAGCCCACCCAAACCGGTATCAGGGTTGTTATTCGGCAACAACGGGGTGAACGCTCCTGCGATGTTGCTATAGTTCGGCGTCCGGCTGTGGTAATTCATAGCGTAAAAGCCGAACTCGGAGTCATTCAACTCAGGTACAAACCAGCGCAGAGCGACGCCGAATTGTCCCTCGTCCTTGGCCTCTTCGTCCTTTTTAGCCCGGACAATAATGTTACCATTAAGACCCGGATCCCCTTGGGGTAGATCTGCGCCACTGAAAACCAATCGATCAACACACCCTGTAGCTAGAGTATCAGCGCCAAAGAAGGTACCGCAGTTATCAATCGCAGAGGGGTGCCACTTGAGCTGATAGAATGCTTCCATGCTCAGGTTTTCAGTCAGACCCTGGGACAGATAAAGCATCTCGACCGGCAGCAAACCTTCCTTGATCTCGGCGCCCGGGCGACGGAAAGCGGCAACGTCAATCGGGTTGATGGAGTTGATGGAGTTACCGATAAAGGTTGACTCGCCCCAGCTCACTACCTGGCGACCCAGACGAATATTGCCTGGATTGTTGCCGATGAAATAGTTGTGATAGACAAAGGCGTCCAGCAAAGCCACACCTGCACCTTTGACCAGCGGCGAACGACCGGAGTCATCGATATCATAGAAACGCTGGCTGCCGTCCTTGGTTTCAAAGTCATACCAGTACTTTCCACGGAAGAACGCACCGGAGTCGCCATAGCGCAGCTCAAGGTCATGCACGCCACGGACGATCTTGGAGAAGATATCGCCTTTATCATAATTCAGGCGCCCATCATCTGAGGTACGAGCAACAGCCTGCCCGCCCATATCCTTGCCGTTGCGAACAGTATCTTCGTGAATAAAGCGTTTATCCGCATCAGCAGTCGAAACGCTCATGCCAACCGAAATTTGCGAATCCAGCTGCGCTTCCACATCACCGATATTGAAGTTAACTGCCCCAGCCGATCCAGAGAAACTGGCCAGACCGATTGCCAGCGGCAATGCGGCAAGCGACCAAGCATGCATTTTTTTTGTCATTGTGCTGCTCCGTTAGATTTGAATCATGGGTTCAAGACGACGCAAGCCGTCTAGCACCGGAACCAAGTCTGTCACGAGATCGGAACGCGATTTGGCCGATTCGGACGAGTTTTTTGGCCGCTAGGGACATTCACATGCTGAATACCCTTGATCCAAAGCCCGCAATTATCCGTTGCATAATTTTGCACAATAGGACTTTGTGTTTTATTGTTAACGCCAGTTGCAGTCGATCAAAATAATAAAATTCAGGCGCCAAAGCCCATGACTCCACAGAACCATGCTCTTTCCTCAGAGCGCGTGCACGAACGCTGCTTCTGGGCTCAGGGGATTGCCCAGGGGCTCGAACTGTACGGCAAAACAGTCCGCGACCTGCCCGCTGACCTGCGCCAGCATTGCAAGCCTTCAGACCTCAGCCAGATGCACATCAGCCAGAGCGATATGAACCGTCTCTGGAACGCTGCAGCCAAACTGTCCCAGGATGAGTGCTTCGGCCTGCGCATGGGCCGCCACTATCAGTCCAACACCCTCTCCCTGCTGACGCTTTCCGCCGCCTCCAGCGAAACACTGGGCGAAGCCATTCAGCGCCTCATCCGCTTCATGCCGATTTTCAGCAGCCAGGTTCAACTCTACTCGGTAGAGGATGATCAGTACCTCACTCTGTACTTCCAGCCGCGCGGCAACCCGCATCCTCTGCATATGGAAGCGGTGATGAGCCAATGCAACAAGATCTGGGAAGGGCTTGGCATCGGACGGGCTTCGCTGATGCTGGAAAGCCGCCTCACTGGCGAGCACGAACGCAACCGGGACCTGTGCGAGACACTGCTCGGCAACCGGGTTCGCCTCGGCGCCAAGCGCATGTCATTCCGCCTGAACCGGAGCCTGCTGCGCACGCCCCTGCCCAATGCCGATGCCTTCCTGCGCAAGCGCCTGGACGCCTCGCTGGAAGACATGCTCAGCGACCTGCCCAACCTCGACTTTGCGGAACAGGTCAAACAGCGCATCCGGGTTCTGGTGTCTGAACGGGAGGTATCTGAAGAACTGGTGGCAACACCGTTCAACATGAGCCCGAGGCACCTTCGCCGCAAACTCAGTGAGACCCGAACCACCTACGAGAAGTTGCTGGATGAGGTTCGAATGGAGCTTGCCATTCGCCTTATAAAGGAAGGGAAACTGAACCTGGGCCGTATTGCCTTCGAACTGGGCTTTCTTGACCCCAGCAGTTTTACCCGCGCATTCCGGCGCTGGACAGGCATGAGCCCAACCAGCTTTCGCAGCCAAGCAAAGCAAAGCGCCGTACCCTCCTGACACCGACCCCTGGCCTGCATCAGGGCTTGGCATGACAAGCTAGCCAGCGTTGACGGACGCGACATGTCGCGTCCCTACGCAGGAGCTGCACTCACCCCGCCATCCTGCCGGGCACCCGCCACCTTCCCGACTGAGCTCCAGCCCCATAAACAAAAAAGGGAGCCTTACGGCTCCCTTCCTGTACTGCGATCAGCTCAACTCAGCGAACGCCGGATGCACGCAGTGCTGCCGGAGTGAACTGGTTGTAGCTCGGGTCGAAGTCGTACTGCGGTGCAGAGTTCTCTTCGGTGTACATACCCAGAGCGATGTAGCGGCCTGCCAGCAGGTCGTACAGGGTCTCGAGTGCATAACCCGGGATCTTCTGCTGGTAGTTGAAGCCGAGGTGGCCTTCACCCACCCGCCACAGCGTGCCACGACCATCGTAATGGTCGGCCATGCTGATCATCCAGGAGTCTTCGTCAACAAAGAAGTTACGCTGAGCGTAAATATGACGCTGACCCTGCTTGACGTTACCCTGCACTTCCCACACACGGTGCAGCTCAAACCGGGTGTATTCCGGGTTCACGTGACCAGCCTGCAGTACATCGGCGTATTGAACGCCCGGCTCGGTCAGCTTGCCGCTGTTGTAAGGAATGTAGATTTCCTTCTTGCCAACCAGGGTCCAGTCATAACGGTCAGGTGCACCGTTATACATGCCGAAGTTGTCGGAAGTACGCATACCATCAGACGCGGTACCCGGGCCGTCGTAGGCAACCTGCGGAGCACGACGTACACGGCGCTGACCGGCGTTGTATACCCACGCCATACGCGGCTCTTTCAACTGATCCAGGCTATCGTGAACCAGCAGTACGTTACCTGCCAGACGGGCCGGAGCGTTCACACGCTGCTTGAAGAACAACAGGGTGTTCGGCATGGTCGACTCGTCGACGTCAGGCATCAGCTGCGGGTAACCCACTTCCTCTTCCAGCTTGATCAGCGTGAAGGATCCGTTGGTTTGCGGCATGGCCTGCATGTACCAGCGATGAGCGTTTACGCGATAGCGGGTGTTGTGGTTCCAAACCACTTCGGCACCAGACTTCGGAATAGGGAACGCGAAGGAACCGTGAGCGAAGTTGGAGATACCATCACCGCCGTTGACCAGTTTGGCCTGACCGGCAGTTGCCTTGACCTGGTCGTAGACAGCTTGCGGGAACGCGACGGTACGCTGGCTCTTGTAGACCGGCATACGGAAAGTTTCCGGATAGCGCTCGAACAGGGCGATCTGACCAGGGGTCAGGTTAGCCTTGTACTGCTCCAGGTTCTGGGCAGTGATCACGAACTCGGGCTGCTCGCCCTTGAACGGATCTTCCAGGAAGTTGTTCGGCAGGGACTGACCAGCATCCGTCGGCAGACCACCGGTCCAGGCCGGGATAGTGCCAGAAGCATTACCGGCCTTCTCTGCACCGATCGGCGTCAGGGAAGTGCCCAACTGATCAATTTCAGCCTGTGTCAGGGTTTGCGCCATGACGCTCGAAGCCATCAGGCTGAGTGCCAGACCGCCAACACCCATCAGAGTTTGTTGAATACGCATAGTGTTACTCTCCTGTGGTCCGTCTTAGAAGCTTACGCTGAAGCTGACGGCTGCGAAGTCGCGGTCAACCAAGGTATTGTATTTGCCGTCGAAGAAGTTGGTGTAACTGATGCTGCCAGTGTATTTGTTGGCATAGTCGGCATTTACACCAAGGCTGACAGACTTAGCGTTTTCCACGAAGTTGGGGCTATAACCCTCAACGTCATGAGAAAACGCGACGTTGGGCGACAGGTTGATTCCAGCAAACACGTTGCTGTAATCCAGCGACGCACGCAGACGATAACCCCACGAGAAGTCCGTGAAGAAACCGTCGTTTTCACACCAGCTACGGCCATTAGGGTTGGCGGCGGTATCGGAAGAACAGGAACCGTTAGCATCAGGACTCTGGCCAAACAGGGAGTCACGGCCGAACTTGGTCGTGCCATTACCCGAACCAATGCCACCGATGTAGTTAGCACCGACCTCGCCGATCAGCGCCAAGCGGCTTGCACCCAACACACGATCGATGAAGTTCACGGCACTCACAGACGCTTGCCAGAACTCTTTGCGCTCATAGCCTCTGATAACAGTGCCCGGAGCATAGACGCCATCGCGGTAAGTGTTGTCGTAGTTGCCGTCAGGCTTAACAGGAGCAAGATCTGGCAGAGCAGTGCGACTCATGTCGCCAGTATTAATTTGCAGCGGCATATTTGGGCGATAGCTCAGCTCACCAGCTACAGACATGCCGGCGACATCAGTACCAAAGCTCACGCCATACAATCGTATATCTTCAGGATGCTCGAAGAAGTAGCCGGCAGAACCGCTAGCACCATCAATACCAGTAACCCAATCGGCCGGTGCAGCACCGCCCTTAACGCTGGAATAAACCGGGTTTCTGCTGTGGTAGTTCAGTCCATAGAAACCGAACTCGGTGTTGTTCAGCTCGGGAACAAACCAACGGAACGCCACACCAAACTGCCCGCTATCACTGGCTTCTTTGTCCTTCGACGCACGCACGATGTACGGAGCAGTTGAAAGTGGGGAGTTGTTTGCGTCGGCGCCCTGCTCGTAGTCCTCACCAGCCCAGACCAGACGATCAACACAGTTTCTGGCAGCAACGTCTGTCGAAGAGAAGAAAGTACCGCAGTTGTCGGCAACAGTACCGTGCCACTTAAGTTGATAGAACGCCTCAACAGTCAGGTTCTCGGTCAAGCCCTGCGACAGATACAGCATTTCAACAGGAAGTAGACCTTCTTTCAGTTCAGCGCCAGGGCGACGGAATGCCGAGGCGTCGATCGGGTTAATTGAGTTGATACCATTCTGAATAAATACGCCCTCACCCCAACTAACCACCTGGCGACCCAGGCGGACGTTACCCGGATTATCTCCAATGAAGTAGTTGTGGTAGAGGAAAGCGTCAAGCAACTGGACGCCAGCCCCCTTCTGCAGCGGGTTACGCCCTGAGTCATCTATATCGTAGAAACGCTGGCTGCCGTCTTTCGTTTCAAAATCGTACCAATAGTTGCCACGAATGAAAGCACCAGAGTCGCCATAACGAAGCTCAAGCTCATGAGTGCCCTTAAAAATCTTGGAGAAAATGTCGCCTTTCTTGTAGTTCAGACGACCATCATCGGAGGTACGCGCCGAGGCTTCACCACCTTCGCTACGAAGAAAGTACAAGCGCTCGTCACGATCACTCATGGACATGCTTGCGCCGATGGACAGCTGAGAGTCCAGCTGGGCTTCGACTTCACCGATATTGAAAGCGACTGCGTTTGCAGCGCCCGAGAAAGTGGCCATGCCAATCGCCAGAGGCAATGCGGCAAGAGACCAGCAATGCATTTTTTTTGTCATTGTGCTGCTCCGTTTGGGTGACATGAACTCACGCACGACCTGTGCGTGTTCAAGGCTCCCGCAGTCTGTCACGAGGCCAGCACGAAAGACTTGCCCCATACGGCCAACATACTTGACCGGAAAGGACATTCATTTGATGAATTGACACTATAAGCATGAGCAGATGTCGCTGTATCAGGCTTCCGCCCGGACATGGGAAAGCCTGTAAATGCTCTTAAACTCCCTGTTTAAAGGGAATCTTGTCATCCTCAAGCAGCCTTTCGCGACAATTTCGCCAAACCCCACCCAGCCTGGCAGACACAAAGCAATACATCACCAAGAAAAAAAGCCAACAACGCAGCCAATACATTAACTGCAACATAATTTTGCTCTGCGGAACTGCGCACAGGCTTTTTCCGCTCGGATTTATCGCTATACTGCCCGGCGATAAAGACAAAATGCTGTTTTGTCACAACAAGAATGGATCAGCGTCTCGATGCTCGAATACTCAAGCTCAGATTCCTTCGCGCGGGTGCGCGAAAGTGCTTTCTGGTTGCGCGCCATGGAACAGGCACTGAAACAGTACGGCGTCTCACTGGGCAGCTCCAGCCAGCTGGCTCCCTGGATAACGCTTCCAGTAGGCCAACCTCAGTTCGTCGATCAGGCACTTTGTTCCCACGGCTGGAGCGAAGCCCTGAAAGTCTCGGAAGATCCCCACTTCGCCTTGCGCATGCATCGGGTGTTTGTGCCAACACCATTCGCCACCCTCGCCCTGGCAGCAGCGGCCAGCGAGCATATCGAAGCGGCACTGTCATTGCTGACCCGTTTCTTCAGCCTGTTCAGCATTCAGCTGAAACTGATGTCCGAACCCGATGACGAAGGCATTGCGCTGACACTGCGCCCGATTGGCAGCCCCCACCAGCAGCACGTGGAAGCGGTGATCGGCTATCTGGCCCGCTATTTCAATCGCCTGGATCTGGATGACCTGGGCCTGGTACGCAAGCTGCAGCTGGTGCGCGCAGATGAAGACCCGGAAGGCCAGCGGCGCCTGTTTTCCCGCAACACAGTGGAGTTCGGTGACGACTACCGACTGGTTCTGGATCGCCGCCTGATGCACAAGCCACTCGCCACCTCCAGCCCCTTCATCCTGCCAAGGCTGATCGAGACCCTGGAAGCGATGCAGGCTGTGCTGCCCAGCCACGCGCTGAGCGAACAGGTCAAGCGTCGTATCCATCTGCTACTCGGCTCAGGCGACATCAGCGCAGAACGGGTAGCTGCGCCGCTCAACATCAGTCCGCGCCATCTGCGCAGAAAGCTCAGCCAGGAAGGGACCAGCTACGAGCAACTGGCCGACGACGTGCGCCGCGAAGCCGCCCTCCGCATGATCAGCGACGGCCAGCTTTCGCTTACCAGCATTGCCTACGAGCTGGGCTTTCTGGACCCCAGCAGCTTTACCCGCGCCTTCCGCCGCTGGACCAGTATGAGCCCGACCGCTTATCGGCGCGAGCTGAATCGCAGCGAAGAGAACCCCTGACGCCTGCCTGGGCCGGGCATTGCTCGGGCTCAGGTTCAACACTTACTCAAGTCTGCCACCACCAAAGCGCCCGTACCGCACTCGGCCCGGACGCAAGCCGCCAACGGGCGACGCACTGGCGTAATCCCTCTCATGCTTCCAGACTCTGATGCCAGACCGACCAAGATGTGCGACGCTGTAACAAAGCCCACTCTGCTGCGTCTGATGGTCAACGGACATGAGGAAACAACGTGCGCGACACCCTGCCCTTACTCAATCAGCTGGACTTTCCATCGCTTCGGCGCAGTGCACTCGAAACGCTACAGGTAAATCTGACCTACCGCTGCAACCAGCGTTGCCTGCACTGCCACGTCAACGCCGGACCAACCCGCACCGAGGCCTTGTCGGACGAGCTGATCGAGCTGCTGTGTGACGTCATTGACGCTCACCCGGTCAGCACGCTGGATCTGACCGGCGGGGCGCCGGAGATGCACCCGCAGTTTCGCACTCTGGTAGCCCGCGCCCGTGCAGCGGGGCTTAAGGTGATCGACCGCTGCAATCTGACCATCCTGTCCGAACCCGGCCATGAGGATCTGGCGCAATTCCTTGCCGATTCGGGCGTGTCGATTTCCGCCTCCCTGCCCTGCTATTCGCGCGACAACGTCGACAGTCAGCGCGGCGACGGCGTATTCGAGCGCAGCATCGCCGGGCTCAGGCAGCTGAACGCGCTGGGCTACGGGCAGCCAGACAGCAATCTGGAACTGAATCTGGTCTACAACCCGCAAGGCCCCAGCCTGCCGCCGCCGCAGCAAGCGCTGGAAGCAGACTATAAACAGCACCTGCAGGAAGACTTCGGCATCCAGTTCAACCACCTGCACACCATCACCAACCAGCCGATTGCGCGCTTCGGCAGCACGCTGGTCAGCCGCGGTCAGTTCAACCAGTACATGCAGCTGCTACGCGACAACTTCAGCCCAGGCAACCTGCCCGGTCTGATGTGTCGCAGTACCGTCAGTGTCGACTGGCGCGGCTATTTATACGACTGCGATTTCAACCAGATGCTGGAGCTGCCCATGCCGGTACTGGCGTCGGACCGTCCGCACCTGCGTGATCTGCTCAACGCCGATCTGCCCGACCACCCCATCGCCACCCGCGACCACTGCTTCGCCTGCACCGCCGGACAGGGCTCCAGCTGCGGCGGCGTTCTCAATACAAACTGATCAGGGACAGGATTGCACCACATGACCGCTACCAGCCTTACCGGCCTGTTTTTCTGGGGATTTCTGATCGCCTACGGCGCGCTGATGTACTGGCTGTCGCCGCGCACTGTAACCATTGGCGGCTTCTTCAATGGCGAAGACAGCCAGGGTCGCCAGGCCTCGCCACTGCTGCTGACCACCAGCATCTTTATCAGCTGGATCTTCGCCAAGTCAGTCACCAATGCCGCCAACCTCGGCGCCGAGTTCGGTCTGGTCGGTGGCCTGGCCTACGCCACCTACTGGCTGTCCATCCCGCTCTGCGGGCTGGTGATCTACCGCCTGCGCCGACGTTTTCAGGCAACCAGCCTGGTCAGCTTTCTGACCAGCAACTACGGCCGCGGCGCCGCGCTGGCGTTCTCGGCGGCGATTCTGATTCGCCTGTTCAACGAGGTCTGGAGCAACACCGCCGTAGTCGGCGGCTATTACGGCGACAGCGGCAGCCCGGCGTTTATCGGCGCAGCCCTGCTGTTTACCGCTGTGACACTGGCCTACAGCCTGCGTGGCGGGCTGCGCAGCTCGATCCTGACCGACGCGGCGCAGGCCGCGATCTTCGTCATCGCACTGGTTTGGGTGCTGGGGTTGGTCTTACCGAATCACAGCACCTCCGAGCTGACCAGCACCAGCCACTGGGCGCTTAACGCCGGTGTGGATCTGTTTCTGGTCGCCTGCCTGCAGCTGCTGAGCTACCCCTTTCACGACCCGGTACTGACCGACCGAGGCTTTATCAGCGAAGAGAAATCGATGCTGCGCGCCTTCACCCTGGCTGGCGTGCTGGGCTTCGTTGCCATTCTGGCCTTCAGCCTGATCGGCGTGCACGCCACCCTCGGCGGCATCGAGGCTGGCGGCAACGTACCAGCGGCGCTGGCGAAAAGTCTTGGTGTTGGCGCACTGATCGTGATGACGCTGGTAATGATCTCCGCCGCCGGCTCCACCCTGGACTCGACCTTCTCCAGCCTCGCCCGCCTCAGCGGCCGCGAGTTGCCCGCCCTGCTGCAGAGGGATCTGGGCCAGAAGGCCATCGGCGTCGGCATGGCGACCATGCTGGTGTTCGCCCTGCTCGGCAACCTGCCGATGCTCGCCGGCACCGACATTCTCAAGGCCACCACCATCAGCGGCACCATGGTCATCGGGTTGGCCCCGGTGTTCCTGTTGCACGGCTTCGTGCGGCCCACCCGTCTCGGCTTTCACCTGAGTTTCTGGACCGGTATCGGGCTGGGCGTTGCCCTCACCCTCGGCTGGATTCCGCAGAGCTGGGCCATTGGTGACGGTCGCTACGCGCTGCTGCTGGGCACCAACCTGTACGGACTGATCCTCTGTACCGCCGGCTACCTGTTGCCCGGCATGCTGACCCGGAGAGCCGCATGAGCAAGGGCCGCAGTTGCCCGGCAGACTATCGCCTGCCCGCCGAGACCTTCAGCGCCCCCGCAAGCCTTGCGAGCGAGGTGCTGTACGTGATCGGCGGGCTTTATGGCAACCGTCAGGCGCTGGACGCCATCGAGCGGCGCGTCGCTGGCGAACCCGGCGCCACAGCCGTATTCAATGGTGACGCCCACTGGTTCGACCGCGACCCGGCGGTGTTCAGCGACATAGAGCAACGCCTGCAACGCCACTACCCGCTGCGCGGCAATGTAGAAACCGAACTGGCCCGCGCGGGCGACGACTTTGGTTGCGGCTGCGCCTACCCGGAGCAGACCGACGCCGCCACCGTCGAGCGCTCCAACCGCATTCACCAGCAGCTGCAACAGGCCGTCGACGGCCTGCCCGGCATGGCTGAACAGCTCGGCAACCGCCCCGCCACCCTGATAGCCGAGGTCGCCGGCGAGCGCATCGCCATCACCCACGGCGATGAGCAGTCACTGGCCGGCTGGCAGTGCGATCATGCCCGACTGCAAAGCGCCGAACGCCAGCAGCAACTGGACCACTGGTTCACGAAACGCCGCATCCGTGTGCTGACCTGCAGCCACACCTGCAGCCCGGCCGCCCTGAGCAACGGCGAGTGGGCAGTGATCAACAACGGTGCCGCCGGCATGCCCAACTTCAACAATGGCCGCTATGGCCTGATCACGCGCATCGCGCGCACTGCTTCCGCCGCCGCGCTCTACCGCGCGCAAGTCGGCCCGTTGGTGGTCGAAGCACTGCCCGTCACTTACGATCAGCGCGCCTTTGCCGCTGAGTTCAAACGCCAGTGGCCTGACAACTCACCCGCTGCGCTGTCGTATTGGCAGCGCATCAACCAAGGAACCGACATGACGCCCGAACAGGCCTGCATCAAGGGCTTTACCCTCGCCAACACGCTATGTGCGCTGGAGATGCTGTCATGAACCTGCGTCGTCTGTTGCTGCTGCTCGCCGTGGTCGTGGCGCTGGTCGCGGGCTTCTTTGCCTCGGGTCTGCAGCAGCACCTGAGTCTGGACGCGCTGAAAGCCCAGCAGCAGGTCCTTGACCAGCAGGTAACCAGCCAGCCAATACTCGCCAGCGCCCTGTATGTGGGGCTCTATGTGCTGGTGACGGCGCTGTCGCTGCCCGGCGCCGCGCTGCTGACCCTGATCGGCGGCGCCCTGTTTGGCCTAGGCTGGGGTCTGCTGCTGGTGTCCTTTGCTTCCACCGCCGGCGCCACACTGGCGATGCTGATCAGCCGCTTTCTGCTGCAGGATTGGGTTCAGCAGCGCTTTGGTTCACGACTGGAGCGCATCAACCAGGGCATCGACCGCGAAGGCGCGTTCTATCTGTTTGCACTGCGGCTGGTGCCGGCGTTTCCGTTCTTTCTGATCAACCTGGCAATGGGCCTCACCCGCCTGCCCGCCCGTACCTTCTGGTGGGTCAGCCAGCTCGGCATGTTGCCCGGCACCCTGGTTTACGTAAACGCCGGCCGCGAACTCGGGCAGCTGGACTCACTGGCCGGCATCCTCTCGCCGGGCCTGCTCGGCGCCTTCGTGCTGCTGGGACTGTTCCCACTGATTGCCCGGCGCCTGCTGGACGTGATCAAGGCCCGTCGCGTCTACAAAGGCTGGCAGAAGCCCAAACAGTTCGACCGCAATCTGGTGGTAATTGGTGCTGGCAGCGGCGGACTGGTCAGCGCGTACATTGCCGCAGCGGTCAAGGCCGACGTCAGCCTGATCGAGAAACACGCCATGGGCGGCGATTGCCTCAACACCGGCTGCGTGCCCTCAAAGGCGTTGATCCGCTCGGCAAAACTGGCCGCCGAGGTCCGCAAGGCGCCCGCGTTGGGCTACAGCCACGCCGAAGCAACCGTCGACTTTGCCGCGGTAATGGAACGCGTCCAGCGGGTAATCAAGCAGATCGAGCCACATGATTCGGTCGAGCGCTACACCGACCTCGGCGTCGACGTGATCACCGGTGAGGCGCGCATCACCTCACCCTGGCACGTAGAGGTAAACGGGCGCAGCATCAGCACGCGCAATATCATCATCGCTGCCGGTGCGCGCCCCCTCGTACCGGACTTGCCGGGGCTCGACAGCGTGCCGATGGTTACTTCAGACACCGTCTGGAACCTGCGCGAGCAACCGCGCCGGTTGCTGGTGCTCGGCGGCGGCCCGATCGGCTGCGAGCTGGCACTGGCCTTCCAGCAGCTCGGCTCGCAGGTCATCCAGGTTGAGCGCGGCAACCGCCTGCTACCCCGTGAAGACGCCGACGCCAGCGAACTGGTGATGGTCAGTCTCGGCAGCGCAGGCGTCGATCTGCGCCTGAACCACCAGGCCGAGCGCTTTGAACTGCGCAATGGCGCGCCGACCGTTATCTGCCGCTCTCAGGACAGCGACCATTCGGTAGAAATCGAGTTTGACTGCGTGCTGGTCGCCCTCGGCCGGGTAGCCAACACCCAGGGCTATGGCATCGAAACGCTGGGCCTCGCAGTGCGCGACAACGGCACACTGGATACCAACGAGTATCTCGCCACCCGCTTCCCCAACGTCTTCGCTGTGGGCGATGTAACCGGCCCCTACCAGTTCACCCACGCGGCATCCCATCAGGCCTGGTATGCCGCCGTCAACGCGCTGTTCGGCAGCTTCCGCCGCTTCAAAGTGGATTACCGGGTGCTGCCGCACTGCACCTTTACCGATCCGGAGGTCGCCCGCGTCGGGCTGTCGGAAACCGAAGCGCAAGAGCAAGGGGTGGAATATGAGGTAACCCGCTACGGTATCGACGACCTGGACCGTGCTATTGCCGACGAGGCCGCAGAAGGCTTCGTAAAAGTGTTGACCGAGCCCGGCCGCGACCGCATTCTCGGCGTCACCATCGTCGGCGCCCACGCCGGTGAGCTGATCGCCGAATACGTGCTGGCGATGAAGCACAACCTCGGCCTGAACAAGATCCTCGGCACCGTGCACAGCTACCCAACCCTGAGCGAAGCGAACAAGTACGCCGCCGGCCAATGGAAACGTGCCCATCAGCCGGAGCGCCTGCTGCAGTGGGTCGCACGCTTTCACGCCTGGAGGCGCGGTTGAAGCTGTCGATCATCATGCCGGTGCGCAACGAAGCTGCCGGCATCGTTGCCGCCCTTACGCCGCTGCAACCGCTGCGCGGTGAGCTGGAACTCATTCTGGTCGACGGCGGCAGCAGCGATGGCACCGTGCCCCTTGCCAGGCCGCTGGTGGATCAACTGATCCAGTCTGCGCCGGGCCGGGCAGCCCAGATGAACGCCGGCGCGGCGCCGGCAAAAGGCGATTGGCTGCTGTTTCTGCACGCCGATACCCGCCTGCCCGACGGCTTTATCGATCTGCTGCCAAAACCAGGCAGCCCGCATCGCTGGGGCCGTTTTGACGTCCGGCTCAGCCCCTCCTCGCCACTGCTGGCGGTGGTCGCGTGGATGATGAACTGGCGCTCGCGGCTGACTGCCGTGTGCACCGGTGACCAGGCCATCTTTGTCGAGCGCCGCCTGTTCGACGAGTTGGGCGGCTATGCGCCTATCGCCCTGATGGAAGACATCGAACTGAGCAAACGGCTGCGCCGCCACGACAGGCCGCTGTGCCTGTCCGAACGCCTCACCACCTCCAGCCGGCGCTGGCAGCAGAACGGCACCCTGCGCACCATCGCGCTGATGTGGCAGCTGCGGCTGCGTTACTGGCTGGGGGCAGATCCGCGTGATCTGGCCCGGCGCTACAGCGCTCCCCGTCGTCAACTGTGACCGGTTGTCGGCAGGCACCACAGCACCCCGCACAAGAATCTATGCTGAAAAACAGAACGCCGACCTGCATCACAAAAAGGCACCGTTGCCAGATAACAATGACCGTACTGGCGAACATTTTGCAGGAGTCCAGGTCACAGCCACCACGTGTCCTGCAAGCGAGAAACAGCCATGCAATTTGAATCCGCCTTTCTGCCACTGCTGATCTTCGCCAAGGCGCCCGAACCCGGCCAGGTGAAAACCCGACTGATCCCCGCTCTCGGCGCCACTGGCGCCCGTGATCTCTACCTCAGACTCCTGCAACGCACCCTGACCCAGACCTTCGACTGGCCGGGGCCGCGCTTTCTCTACGCCACCAATCCCGAACACCCGGTGCTGCGCGCACTGGCCAGCGAACACGGCCTTAAGCTGCGGCAGCAGTGCGGCGAAGACCTCGGCGAACGCATGGCCAATGCCATTGCCGAGCATCCCGCTGGAGCCCTGCTGATTGGCAGCGACTGCCCCGACATGGACAGCACGCACGTGCTTGCCGCCTGCCGTGCACTAAATCGGCACGACACCGCGATTATTCCCAGTGAAGACGGCGGTTATGTGCTGATAGGCCAGCGTGAAGCCAATCCAGCCCCCTTTGAGAACATGCACTGGAGTCACGAGCAGGTACTGAACGATACCCGCAAACGCCTTGAAGCAGCCGGCCTGACGCTGTGGGAAGGCCCGGCACTCTGGGATCTGGACACACCCGAGGACCTTGGCCGCCTGCCCAGCGAACTGCAGGACATAACGCGCCCATGTGCGTGACGATTTTGTCTCGCCCGCACTAATAATGCCCACCCTGAGTTATCAGGGTAAGTTATGCATACCTATTGCCATCGACACTACATCGTTCTCCTTTGGCAGCTGTGACTATATGTTCAGCAGCATCACAGCACATACCCACGAACCACCGCCAAAGGATTCAACATGTTTGACCTCAGCCCCCGCGTCCAAGATCTGAAAGCCAAGCTCCAGGGCTTCATGGATGAGCACATTTACCCCAACGAAGCCGTGTTCTACGAGCAGGTAAAACAGAACAAGTGGGGCCATCCGGCGATCCTGGAAGAGCTCAAGGAAAAGGCCCGTGCGCAGGGTCTGTGGAACCTGTTCCTGCCCGAGTCCGAGCGTGGCGCCGGCCTGACCAACGAAGAGTACGCCCACCTGTGTGAAATCATGGGCCGCGTCTCCTTCGCCGGCGAAGTCTTCAACTGCAACGCGCCGGACACCGGCAACATGGAAACCATCGAACGCTACGGCAACGACGAGCAGAAAGAGCAATGGCTCAAGCCCCTGCTGGCCGGTGAAATCCGCTCCTGCTTCTCCATGACTGAGCCGGATGTCGCCTCCTCCGATGCCACCAACATCCAGTGCGAGATCCGCCGCGAAGGTGACGAGTACGTCATCAACGGCACCAAGTGGTGGTCCTCCGGAGCGATGAACGAGCACTGCAAGATCGCGATCGTCATGGGCAAGACCGACCCGAACGCGCCGAAGCACCTGCAACAGAGCATGATTCTGGTGCCGCTGGACACCCCCGGTGTGAAGATCGTGCGCGACCTGCACGTATTCGGCTACGACCACGCCCCGCACGGCCACGCCGAAATCGAATACAACAATGTGCGCGTCCCGGTTTCCAACATCCTGCTGGGTGAAGGTCGCGGCTTCGAAATCGCCCAAGGTCGCCTTGGCCCGGGCCGCATTCACCACTGCATGCGCAGCATCGGTATCGCCGAGCGCGCACTGGAAGCCATGTGCCGCCGCGCCAGCGAGCGCGTTGCCTTCGGCAAGCCGATGTACAAGCTGGGCAGCGTGCCGGAAATGATCGCCCGCTCCCGTTGCGAGATTGATCAGGCCCGCCTGCTGACCCTGCACGCCGCGCGCAGCATGGACAAGTTCGGCAACAAGGTCGCCCGTCAGCAGATCGCCATGATCAAGGCCGTTGCCCCGACCATGGCCTGCAACGTGATCGACCGCGCCATTCAGATCTTCGGCGCCAAGGGCGTGTGCCAGGACACCTTCCTCGCCTCCGCCTACGCCAAAGCCCGCACCCTGCGTCTGGCCGACGGCCCGGACGAAGTGCATCTGAATGCCATCGCCAAAATGGAAATGAGCCAATATCTGTAAGGGCAGCGTCAGGCCGCAAGCTGCAAGCCTCAAGCTGACCGTGCACTGGTTTTATCTTGAGGCTTGAAGCTTGTGGCTCGAGCGAAGCGAGGTTTTATGAGCACATTGTTCGACCTAACCGGTAAAGTCGCCATCATCACCGGTTCGACCAAGGGCATCGGTAAGTCGATTGCGGAGGAATACGCCAAGGCTGGCGCCAAGGTGGTGATTTCCAGCCGCAAGGCTGACGCCTGTCAGCAGGTGGCAGACGAGCTCCGCAGTCAGGGCTTCGACGCTCTGCCGGTTGCCTGTCATGTGGGCGACAAGGCCCAGCTGCAGAATCTGGTTGATCGCACCCTGGAGGCCTTTGGCCGCATCGACGTACTGGTCTGCAACGCGGCCACCAACCCGGTCTATGGCCCGACCCACACAGTCAGTGACGAGGCCTTCGACAAGATCATGGGCACCAACGTCAAGGGCACCTTCTGGCTGTGCAACATGGTCATCCCGCACATGGTCGAGCAAGGCGGCGGTTCCATCGTCCTGCTGTCGAGCATTGCGGGGCTGCGTGCCAGCGCCAATATCGGCGTCTACGGCATGTCCAAGGCGGCGGAAGCAGGCCTGGCCCGCAACCTGTCGCTGGAGTGGGGCCCGCAGGGTATCCGCGTCAACAGCATCGCCCCTGGCCTGATCCGTACCGATTTTGCCCAGGCCCTGCTGGAAGATCCGGACCGCCTGCGCAAGGTGGAAGAGAAGCTGCCGCTGCGCCGCGTAGGCGAGCCGGTGGATATCGCCGGGGTCGCGCTGTTTCTGGCCTCCAGCGCCTCGGCGTACGTTACCGGGCAGACCATCGTCGCCGATGGCGGCGATACCATTGCCTGATAACGTCTGATTCACCTCGCTGTTCAACGCGCCAGGGCTCGCCCTGGCGTGTTATTTTTGCCGACTTGACCCATCAACAACAGGATCTTCAAAGATGAGCGGAGCGACCCTGATTGACGTATTGCCTGCCCACAAGTTCGACGAGGCAAAGCTCGCCAACTACCTGCAGGACTACCTTCCGGGAGCCAACCAGGGCATCAAGGTTCAGCAGTTCCAGGGTGGCCAGTCCAACCCGACATTCCTGCTGGAAATCGCCGGCAAGCGTTACGTACTGCGCAAGAAGCCGCCGGGAAAACTGCTGCCCTCGGCCCACATGGTCGAGCGCGAGTTCCAGGTCATCAACGCCCTGGGCAAGACCGACGTGCCGGTACCGACCGCACGCCTGCTGTGTGAAGACCCCGAGATCATCGGCACAGCGTTCTACGTCATGGATTACGTCGAAGGCCGCGTCTACTCCCAGCCGCTGCTGAGCGAGGTAGCGCAGGAAGAGCGCATGCCGATCTACCAGTCGATGATCGAAACCATGGCCAAGATGCACAACGCCGACTGGAAGGCCATCGGCCTGGAAAGCTATGGCAAGCCCGACAACTACATTGCCCGTCAGGTCAAACGCTGGGGCGGCCAGTTCGAAGCCAGCCGCACCCACGACATGCCGGCGATGGACGCCCTGATGAAGTGGCTGCCGGAGAACATCCCGGCCGACGAAAGCACTACCATCGCCCACGGCGACTTCCGCATCGGCAACCTGATGCTGCACCCGACCGAGTCCAAGGTCGTGTCGATCCTCGACTGGGAGCTGGCAACCCTCGGCCACCCGCTGTCGGATCTGGCCTACTGCTGTCTGCCGTACCACATGCCGGTCAACGTCGACGGCGCCAAGGGCATGGTCGGCGCCGACCTGAAATCCCTCGGCCTGCCGGAAGAGCAGCAACTGCTGGACTGGTACTGCGAATACACCGGCCGTAGCGGCGTGCCGAACTGGAACTACTACATCGCCTTCTCGCTGTTCCGTTTGGCCGCCATTGTGCAGGGTGTTTACCACCGCGCACTGCAAGGCAACGCCAGCAACGCCGACGCTCTGGAAGTCGGCAAACGCGCCAGCCTGCTGGCTGAGCGTGGCTGGGAAATCGCCCAGAAGTAGGACCAAGCGGGGCAGCTCAAGCTGCCCCGTTGCACATTCAAGCCCCACCCGTTTCGAACAATGAGGATTGCCAATGAGCAAACCCGTCAAACGCGTACTGCTGACCAACGACGATGGCTGGCGCGGCCCGGGCCTGCAAGTGCTCGAAGAAATTGCCAACGAGATCGCCGAGGAAGTGTGGATCGTCTCGCCCGATCTGGACCAGAGCGGCGTGTCCATGTCTATCTCCGTCCACCACCCGCTGCGCGTTCACCAGTTTGAAGAACGCCGGTTCAGCGTCAGTGGCACTCCCAGCGACTGCGTCCTGCTCGGCGTTGCCGAATTGCTGCCGGTCAAACCCGATCTGGTGCTGTCCGGCGTCAACAACGGCGCCAACATCAGCGATTCGGTCGCCTACTCCGGCACTATCGGCGGCGCGCTGACCGGCACCCTGCTGGGCATTCCGTCCATTGCCCTCAGCCAGGCCTACATCCCCGGCAACGACGTATATTGGGAAACCTCCCGCCAGTACGGGGCCAACCTGGTGCGCCAACTGCTGGACGCCGGCTGGCCGGAAGACTGCGCCATGAACATCAACTTCCCGGCTCGCCCGCCGGAAGACGTCCGCGGTGTCGCCATCTGCCGCCCGCAACGCGGCAGCATCGGCGGCGTCAACATCGAGCGTCGGGAAGACACCCGCGGTGTGCCCTACTACTGGCTCGGCTTCCAGCGCCAGACCGACCGCATCACCGGCCGCCAGACCGACGTCGGTGCCCTGCGCGACGGCCTGATCGCCCTGTCCCCGGTACGCTTTGAACGCGACATCGCCAGCAGCTGGCAAGTCGACACCAGCGACATGGCCGACCAGTTGGGTATCGATCAGAACGGCGACAACAATACCGCGGCGGATGATCCGAGTATTAGTCATTAACGCAGCTGCAAGCTGCAAGGCGGATGGCCGCCCCCTGCAAGCTGCAAGCTGCAAGCTGCAAGCTGCAAGCTGCAAGCTGCAACAGGGTGCGCTGTGCGACAGGCCAGTCAATTGTTTTCACCGCCTGTAACGCGCCTGTTGGACTTTGAGACAACCCGCGCAGGTCAACACCGCGCCAGCTTTGCTTGCAGCTTGCCGCTTGTGGCTTGCCGCTTTCGCCCCAAAGGAGTTTGAAATGCAACGCTTCGAGAACAGAATCGCCCTGATCACCGGCGCCGGCAGCGGCATCGGCCGTGCCACCGCCAAACGTCTGGCCAGCGAAGGCGCGCGCCTGATGCTGGTGGACCGCAACGCCGAAGGTCTGGAGCAGACCATCAAGGAACTGCCCGCTGGCACCGAGGTACTGCAGCGCGCACTGGATGTCAGCGACGAAGCCGCCGTTGAGCAGTGCGTCGCCGACACCATCGCCCACTACGGCCGCCTGGACGTGCTGTGCAACAACGCCGGTATCGCCGGTGGTGACTACAGCATCGCCACCGATCAGAGCCTGGAAACCTGGCAGAAGATCATCAACGTCAACCTGTTCGGCGTCATGCTGTTCACCAAGTACGCCTCGCGCCAGATGCGCGAGCAGAACAGCGGCGCCATCGTCAACACTGCCTCCGTGGCAGGCATTCGCTCTGGTGCTGGTGGCAACGCCTACAGCGCGTCCAAGGCTGGCGTAATCAACTTCACCATGACCGCCGCCTGCGACCTCGGCCAGTTCAACATTCGCGTCAACGCCGTGTGCCCCGGCCTGATTGAAACCGGCATGACCGCGCCGGTGTTCAAGTACGCCCGCGAAAACAACAAGGAAGACAAGCTCGGTACCCGCTGCGAGCTGCGCCGCTACGGCCGCCCGGAAGAGATCGCCGGCGCCATCGCCTTCCTCGCCAGCGACGACGCCAGCTTCGTTACCGGCCAGGCACTGGCCGTCGACGGCGGCAACACCGCCTCGCTCAACCTGCCGGGCATGAAGTTCTGATGAACGCCGGGTGGTCGCGTTGGGTCGTCGGTGACCCAACGCTGGCCGAGCCGCTGCTGGAGGCACTGCGCGCCGAACTGGCGCCTGTGCCTGCCGGTGAAGCGGTACTGCAAAAGCTCGAATCAGGCGACCTGCACTGCCAACTGATTCTGTACTTCTCTCCCGGCCTGCAAACCATTGCAAGTCGTCATGGCGCAGCCCCCTGCCCTCCCCCTGACTCGAACGGTCTGAGTCTTCTGCTTGGGGACGGCTCCCTGATTCAGTCTCAGGGTTGAGCAAACACCCGTTGCTCCCGCATCATGGCCGGACACCTTAACTACCGGTCTGCCCATGCCGTCTTACCCAGCCCTACCATTCAATCCGGACTGCCGCCATGCAAGGCCTGCTTGACCTCACCGCGCCCGCGTCAGCGGCAAGGCAGCAGATCGGCCCCGATGCCTGGCTGCTGAAAGGCTTTGCGCTGAATGACGCCGACGCCCTGCTGGCAGCCATTGAACAGATCGCCGCACAGGCGCCCTTTCGCCACCAGGTCACCCCCGGCGGCTATCAGATGTCCGCCGCCATGAGCAGCTGCGGCGCCTATGGCTGGGTCACCGATCGCCACGGCTACCGCTACAGCCCGCAAGACCCGCAAACCAACCAGCCCTGGCCCGCCATGCCCGCGCTGTTCGCAGAACTGGCCGAGCGCGCCGCGCAAAACGCCGGCTTCGCCCACTTCGCCCCGGAAGCCTGCCTGATCAACCGCTATGAAACCGGCGCCCGCATGGGCCTACACCAGGACAAGGACGAACAGGACTTCACCGCCCCCATCGTCTCCATCTCCCTCGGCGCCCCCATCACCTTCCTGTTCGGCGGCCCCAACCGCAGCGACCCGACCAGTCGCTGGCTGCTCGAGCACGGTGATGTGGTGGTCTGGGGCGGCGTCAGTCGACTGTACTTCCACGGTGTCGCACCGCTGGGCAAAAAGGCCAGCCACCCCGCCACCGGCGCGGTGCGATATAACCTGACGTTCAGGAAGGTGCGCTGACAGACGGGCTGGGTGGTTCGTGTGTGCAGGTACGGGCCTTTCCTGACACACACTCAGGCCGGTCTGGACTCACCACATCCCGGGCCAGGCATCACTCTCCCTGCCCCTCAGCCTCCCAGCCAAGCTCACCACGGGTAATGGACATCAGTTGCTCACGCAGGGTTTTCGTGGCGCTGGCGGGCAGACGCACCTGCAGCCGCACGGCCTGGCCATGACTGACCTCAAGCAGCTCACCACCCAGCTCGGCAATCAGGTTGCGGGCGACGCCTTCGTGGGCGTAGGCCAGTTCGCAGTTCAGCGTCTGGCTGGAGATGTGTTCGATCTTCTCGGCCTGCAGCAGCGCCTGGGCGACCGCATCGGTATAGGCGCGCACCAGTCCGCCGGCGCCAAGCTTTACGCCGCCGAAATAGCGCACGACCGTTGCCAGCACGCCGTCGAGCTGCTGATGGCGCAGTACGTCCAGCATGGGGCGCCCTGCTGTTCCCGACGGCTCGCCGTCGTCCACTGCTGCGCTATGACCGCCCGCCAGCAGTGCCCAGCACACATGCCCACAGCCGGGGTGTTCGGCGCGCAGGGCATCTACCCGCGCCTGCGCTGCAGCACGGTCGGCGATGGGCTCAACGCAGGCAAGGAAACGGCTTTTGCGGATTTCCAGCGAACTGGTGACGGGATGGGCAAGGCTGTACATCGCGCAAGGATACCTCGACACCGACAGAACAGTCAGCGCCCGCACTTCTGGCAGCCACAAAAAACCGGGCCAAGGCCCGGCTTTTCGTCACACCTGCGGGATCAGAAACAATCCAGCGGCATATCCAGCGTGGTGCGATCCGCGCTGCGCAGCACGTCTGCCAGTGCCATCGGCTTGGGCAGTTCGTAACGCAGGAAGTAATCGCAGGCGGTGAGCTTGCCCTGATAGAAGCTCGCCGGGCGCTCGCCGCCGTTCTGCAGGCCACGCAGGGCAGCCTGGGCCTGACGCAGCCAGAGCCAGCCAACGACCAGATGACCGAAGCACTCCATGTACAGGTAGGCGTTGGCGAGGGCGCGATCCGGGTCGCTCTTCTTCATCGCCTGCAGCGCATCGGTGATGCCTTCGACGGTGTTCAGCGCAGTGCTCAGCAGCTCGGCATTGGCTTTCAGCTCGGCGACGCTGGCGCACTCGCTCAGGGTGGCGCGGATGCGGGTCAGCAGGCTTTGGTAGAACCGGCCACCGGCCATGCTCACCTTGCGGCCCAGCAGATCCTGCCCCTGAATACCGTGGGTGCCTTCGTGGATCGGGTTCAGGCGGTTGTCGCGATAGAACTGCTCGACCGGGTATTCGCGGGTGTAGCCGTAGCCACCGTGCACCTGAATCGCCAGGCTGTTGGCTTCCAGACAGAACTGCGACGGCCAGGATTTGACGATCGGTGTGAGCAGGTCGAGCAAACCAGCGGCCTCTTCGCGCGCTGCGGCATCCGGTGCGTGCTTCTTCTCGTCAACCAGGGTCGAGGAGAACAGGCACAGCGACAGACCACCCTCAACGAAGGCTTTCTGCGCCAGCAGCAGACGACGAATGTCGGCGTGCTGCACCAGCGGGATCATTGGGGTTGCCGGATCACGCTCGGCCAGACCACGCCCCTGGGTACGCTCGCGGGCGTATTCCAGCGCGTGCAGGTAGCCGGTGTAGCCCAGCATGACCGAACCCAGACCTACGCCGATGCGGGCCTCGTTCATCATGTGGAACATGCCGGCCAGACCGTTGTGCGGCTCGCCGACCAGGTAGCCGACCGCCCCGCCCTTCTCACCGAAGTTGAGCATGGTGGAGGTGGTGCCGCGGTAACCCATCTTGTGGATCAGACCGGCCAGTTGAACGTCGTTGCGCTCGCCGAGGCTGCCGTCGTCGTTGACCAGGAACTTGGGCACGATAAACAGCGAGATGCCCTTGGCACCGGGCGGTGCGTCGGGCAGCTTGGCCAGCACCAGGTGCACGATGTTCTCGCTCAGCTCGTGGTCACCGGCGGAGATAAAGATCTTGTTGCCACTGATGCGGTAGGTGCCGTCGTCCTGCGGGATCGCGCGGGACTTGATGTCACCCAGCGAGGAGCCGGCGTGCGGCTCGGTCAGGCACATGGTGCCGAAGAAGCGGCCGGCCATCATCGGCTCGGCGTAACGCTGCTTCTGCTCGTCGGTGCCGTGGGCCATGATCAGGTTGCAAGCAGCGATGGTCAGACCGGCGTAGGCCTGGGTGCTGACGTTGGCGCCCTTGATCAGTCCGATACAGGTCTGGGCAACAGCCGCCGGCAGCTGCATGCCGCCACGCTCGTAATCCTGCGAGGCAGCCATCAGGCCGGTATCACGCAGCACGGCCAGCGCCTCGGAGACTTCCGGGCGAATCACAACCTTGCCATTCTCGAAGCGCGGCTCGTCTTCATCGCACAGGCGGTTGTGCGGTGCAAAGGTCTCGCTCGCGACCTTCAGCGCCAGCTCGATGGCGGCATCAAAGGTATCGCGGCTGTGGTCTTCGTAACGCGGGAATTGGGTAAAGCGCTCGATATCCAGCATTTCATAGAGCAGAAACGCCAGATCGTCGGTATTGATGATTTTCTGGGACACGGAAAATTCCTCTGGAATTTTTAGCTACAAGCGCCAAGCCTCAAGCGGCAAGCCAAGCCCGAAAAGCGAAACCCGAGCATGGCCCGGGTTTGCTTGCAGCTTACGGCTTGAAGCTTGCGGCTGGGATCAGACGATCTCGAACAGACCGGCTGCGCCCTGGCCACCGCCGATGCACATGGTGACAACCACGTACTTGACGCCGCGGCGCTTGCCTTCGATCAGCGCGTGGCCGGTCAGGCGGGAGCCGGTTACACCGTAGGGGTGGCCGATGGCGATGGAGCCACCGTTGACGTTCAGGTTCTCGGCCGGGATGCCCAGACGGTCACGGCAGTAGACAACCTGGGAAGCGAAGGCTTCGTTCAGTTCCCACAGACCGATATCGTCCATGGTCAGGCCATTGCGCTGCAGCAGGCGCGGGATGGCGAAGACCGGGCCGATGCCCATTTCGTCAGGCTCGCAACCGGCAACGGCGAAACCGCGGAAAATACCCATCGGCTCAACGTTCAGCTGTTCGGCAACCTTGCTGTTCATCACGGTGCAGACAGACGCGCCGTCAGACAGCTGGCTGGCGTTACCGGCGGTGATGAAGTTGCCCGGGCCACGGACCGGCTGCAGGGAGGACAGGCCTTCCAGAGTGGTGCTCGGACGGTTGCACTCGTCACGATCCAGAACCACTTCCTGGTCGGTGATTTCGCCGGTTTCCTTGTTCTGGACCTTCATGATGGCCTTGAACGGTACGATTTCGTCGGCGAACTTGCCGCTCTGCTGACCGGCAGCCACGCGCTGCTGGCTCAGCAGGGAGTACTCGTCCTGGGACTCGCGGCTGACGTTGTAGCGCTGGGCTACGATGTCGGCAGTCTCGATCATGGACAGGTACAGCTCGGGCTTGTTCTTCATGATCCACTCGTTGGTGCCGTGGAACATGTTGATCTTGTCGTTCTGGCACAGGCTGATGGACTCAACGCCACCGGCAACGATGGCCGGGATCTTTTCGCTGACAACACGCTGGGCAGCGATGGCGATGGACTGCAGGCCGGAGCTGCAGAAACGGTTCAGCGACATACCGGCAGTGGTAACCGGCAGACCGCCGCGGATGGCAGCCAGACGCGCCATGTTCTTGCCCTGGGCACCTTCGTGGAAGGTTGCGCCGAGGATCACGTCTTCAACCAGCGCCGGGTCGATACCTGCGCGCTTGACCGCTTCTTCAATGACGAAGCCGGCCATGTCAACACTGTGGGTGTTGTTCAGTGCGCCGCGATAGGATTTGCCCAGGCCGGTACGGGCCGTAGATACGATAACTGCGTCTGTCATGTTGTTGCTCCTGTTGAAATTCAAGTACATCAGCCTGCAGCCGGGGTTATCCCTCAGCCCGGCTGGCCCTGCTGTTCACCCCAGCGTGTCAGCGTGTCCCGTGCCTCCCGGTAGGGTTTGAGCCCCATGGCCAGAAGGATGATGGCGCCCACGGTAATCACGCTGGCAACGATGAATATGGAATAACGGATCGCCATGTCGTCCTGGAACACGTAGTCGGTGAACAGCGCGACGGCGGTCGGACCAATACCCAGACCGATCAGGGTAATGGTGAAAAGATAGATGGCCGAGGCCTGACCACGCATGGCGTTGGGCATGACCTCCTGAATCGCCGCCGGTGCGACACCAAACGGCATGGCGACCGTGAATACGTTAAAGAACATGATGGTCCACAGCAGCGGCATGTTGTCGACCAGATACACCACGTTGCACAGCAGGGTCAGGATAGCCGAGAGCAGACCAACCCGCATGTTGGCATCGCGACAGCCGCGGTGGGCAAGAAAGTCGGCGAGACGCCCGCCGAATACAATCCCCAGAGACCCGGCAACCATCACCAGCGAGCCGTAGTAGACACCGACTTCGCCCGGAGTCAGCCCGTGGTTGCGAATAAAGAAGGTCGGAATCCAGGCCGAGGCGCCGTAGGAAGCAAACGACAGACAGGCAAAACCGAAGTTATGGCACAGCACCGCCTTGCGAATACCCATCAGGTAACGGCCCACGTCCTTCAGCGGCACGGCGACGCCGGCACCAATACCCTTGCGGGACGGCTCCTTGATCGCCAGCAGCACCAGGCAGAACAGCAGGCCTGCGGCACCCAGCACCAGGAAAATCAGTTGCCAGGGGCGGACTTCACCCAGCAGCGGCAGCACCATCGGGCCTTGCGCGTTAGCCCACGTCACCACCAGGCCACCGAGCAAAAATGCAGCGCCAGCCCCAAGATAAATACCCATGGCATAGACACTGATGGCCGTTGCGCGACGATTGGCCGGGAAGCTGTCGGCGATCAGCGAATAGGCAGCTGGAGACAGCGCAGCTTCTCCTGCGCCCACGCCAATGCGACCAACGATAAAATGCCAGTACTGCTGCGCCAGACCGCAGAACGCGGTCATCAGACTCCACACGGCCACGCCCGCAGCGATCAGGCCGCGGCGGCTCTTGGAGTCGGCAATCCGCCCCAGCGGAATACCGGCTACAGTGTAGAAAACGGCAAATGACAGACCCATCAGCAGGCTCATTTCAGTATCGGAAATCTGCAGGTCCTGGCGAATAGGCCCAACCAGCAGGTTCAGAATCTGGCGATCTACAAAGGACAGAACATAGGCAACCAGCAAAATACTGACCGTCAGCCAGGCTCGTTTGGGCGACGGATAACTATTATTCTCGTCCACGCTATGCTCCATTTTTTGTAGTTGGAATTATCAGCAAGACGAGACTATCAGGTTCGCACAGCGAAAGTCGATTTCGAAATACAGCGATCAGCAACCTCAATGCGTGTCTATCACCGGAGGCTATGTATTGTTCAAACAGTTTCCGCAGCTCTCTGAAAAGGCCCTCGCACCATGAGCTCACCCCTAATCATGGTCGGTGCCGGCCATGCCCACCTGGTCGCCCTGCGCGGCTGGATTGCACAGGGTTATCAGGTTCCGCCCGGCAGCCCGCTCATCTCGCCGGAGCCTTATGCCTGGTACTCGGGCATGATGCCCGGCATGCTGGCCGGCCGCTGGCAGGCAGAACAATGCCGTATTGAACTGGCCCCACTCTGCGACGCCACGGGTCTGACCCTGCACATCGGCCGCCTGGCACATCTGGACGCAGACAACCGCCTGCTGGAGCTGGACAGCGGGGAGCAACTGCGCAGCACCCTGCTGTCCATCAACAGCGGTGCAATCAATCCGGCGCCGCCCGACAATGACCATAGCCTTGTGGTCATCGGCGCCAAACCCTTTGCCGACCTGCACCGCTACTGGCAGGCCTGGCAAGCCGGCAACAGCCCGGCGAAATTGGTCATTCTGGGCGGCGGCGCCGCTGCGGTAGAACTGGCCCTGGCGCTGCAAAAAGCCCTGCCCCACAGTCAGCTCACACTGCTGTGCGCATCCCGGCTGCTGGCCGGCCATCCTGCCGGCGCGGCACGCAAGACCCGATCCCTGTTTGCCCGGCGCGGTATCACGCTGCATGAGAATGTGACTGTCACGGCAATCGAGCGCGGCACCCTGAGATCGGCAGATGCGCCGCTGGTAGCCGCTGACGCGGTCATCCTGGCTACCGGTACCGCGCCGGCAGCCTGGCAAGCCGATAGCGGGCTGGCGACCGACAAGACCGGATTCATCAGCATCGATGCCTCGTTACAGAGCACCTCGCATCCGCTGATCTTTGCCAGCGGCGACTGCGCGGCGCTGGCCGGCTGCCCCCACTCCGGCGTTTACGCCGTCCGCCAGGGGCCGATACTGGGCGCAAACCTGCGCGCACAATTGCGGGGCAGCCCGCCACTGCTACGCTTTGAACCTCAGCCCAGAGCCCTTGCCCTTTTGGCCACGGCTGACCGGCAGGCACTGGCCTGCTACGGGCCTGTCACGGTGCGCAGCCGCGCAGCACTCTGGCTCAAGAACAAGCTCGACACCGACTTCATGCGCAGCCTGGAGATCGACTGACATGCGCGGCTTGCAGGCCAAGACCAAAGATCAATTGTCGAGACCCGATACAGGTGGCTAAATGAGTCTGGATCGACCAGAACAAGAACAACACAGGGCCTTGCGCCCCTGAATGGACCTCTGCGTATGCGCACCGGATTTATCGGCAAAGCGATTTTGGCCCTGCTGCAACTGGGCACCCTTGGCTGGCTTTACTACAGCGCTGGCATTGACGTTCTGGCGCCTGCGCTGATCCTCGCCGTGCTGCCCTGGATCGGGCTTCCCTGGTTCTACCCGCCCTCTGACCCACCCTCCAGCACTCCGTCAACAGGCGAGGCAAACGGCAGCGCCGATCTCAGTGCACGCCTGTCACGCGCTACCAGCCAGAACGCCATTGCTGCGGCCGAGGTCGCACACTCGGTGGAGCAATTACGCCTGCGCCAGCAGTCACAGCTGCTGGCGATTCGTCAGGTGACCGACAGCGCCCAGCAGATCGCCGTCGAGGTCGACGCCACCAGCCGTTATGCCGAGCGCGCCGACGGCGCCGCCGAACAGGCGCGCAGCCGCAGCCAGCAGGGCCGCAACGCACTGGATCAGGCCACCCAGGTGATGCACCAGTTGGCCAGCCAGACTGACGCAGCCAACACGGTGCTCAACGAACTCAATGCCCAGACCACCCGGATCGTACAGGTCACCGAGGTCATCGACTCGATTGCCAGCCAGACCAATCTGCTCGCCCTCAATGCCGCCATCGAAGCCGCCCGCGCAGGCGACATGGGCCGTGGTTTCGCCGTCGTCGCCGATGAAGTCAGGGCACTGGCCGCCCGCACCGCCTCCTCCACCTCTGAAGTCGCCGATATCATTGAACGCATGCATCAGCAGAGTCAGCGGGTAAATGCCGACTTTGCCGCGCTGGTAGAGCAGGTACAGGGCGGCGTCAGCCTGATTGAAAGTGCCGCCGGCCAGCTGGAAGAAATCAGCACCCAGGGTGACGAGGTTAAGGCCGTTACCGGGCAGATCGCCGACAGTAGCCTGACCAATCGTGACCAGCTGGCCAACCTGAGCAGCGCGCTGGAGCAGGTACGCAGCGATATCGAACAGAGTGATGAGCAAACCCGACGCCTCGGCGGCGAAGCGATCAACCTGGTGTCGCTGGCCGAGCAGGTCAGTGAGATGCTGGCTGATGTCGCCCTGGACGAATACCACCAACGCTTCTTCGATGCCGCACAGCAAACCGCCAGCGCCATTGCCGCGAGATTTGAGGCGGATCTGGCCAGCGGCAAGATCCAGCGCAGCGCGCTATTTGACCGTAACCTGAAACTCATCCCCGGCAGCAACCCGGCCCGCTACAGCAGCGCTTTCGACAGCTACACCGATCAGGTGCTGCCGGCCATTCAGGAGCCGCTCCTGCAACAGCACCCGGAACTGGTCTATGCCATCGCGGCCATTCCCTCGGGCTATGTGCCGACCCACAACCTGCGCTTCAGCAAGCAACCCACCGGCGACGTGCAGCACGACACCCTGCACTGCCGCAGCAAGCGCCTGTTTGATGACCCAACCGGCCGGCGCTGCGGCAGCCACGCGCAGACGCTGCTGCTGCAGACATACAAGCGCGACACCGGCGAAGTGATGCACGACCTGTCGGTGCCGATCATGGTGAATGGTGAACACTGGGGCGGGGTGCGATTGGGCTATAAGCCGGAGCAATAGGCGATGGTTTCGCACCCGACCTCACCCCCAACCGCAGGGTGGATCAAGCGCAGCATATCCACCATGCCTTCACACCCGACCTCACACCCGACCGTAGGGTGGATCAAGCGCAGCGTGTCCACCATGACTTCGCACCCGACCTCACACCCGACCGTAGGGTGGATCAAGCGCAGCGTATCCACCATGCCGTCACACCCGACCTCACACCCAACCGCAGGGTGGATCAAGCGCAGCGTATCCACCATGCCTTCACACCCGACCTCACACCCAACCGTAGGGTGGATTAAGCGCAGCGTATCCACCAAGACCGAGCGCCACGCCCCGCCAGCGCCACCATCAACACAGCTCCCCGCGAAACGCCAGGGAAGCGCTGATCAGGCCGCCGATTGCAACGGCCCTTCCAGCCGCCGGGTAACGGCATCGGCACAGGTCTCGCGGCGCAGACTGTCAAACAACTCGCGCGCGTCGGGGTAATGCTGGCCGAGCATCGCCAGCCATTGTTTCAGCCGGCCCGGCGCATGGCGATCCACCACCCGCAAGCGGGTCTGCCGATAGAAGTCGGCCAGCCAGGGCCACAGCGTCGGCCAGTCGAGCACCGCCGCATCGCTGTTTTCACGAATACGCAGCCCCAGATCAGGGCAGCGCACCAGCCCGCGCCCGATCATCACCGCCTCGCAGCCACTGACGTCCCGAATGCGCCGATAGTCTTCGGTAGTCCACACCTCACCATTGGCAATCACCGGCACATCAACCGATTCGCGAATGCGCGCCAGCCACTCCCAATGCGCCGGCGGCTTATAGCCCTCGACCTTGGTGCGGGCGTGCACGGTGATCTCGCTGGCGCCGCCGTCAGCCAGCGCCTGCGCGCATTCCAGCGTCTGACTGGTGTCGGTCAGCCCCAAGCGCATCTTGGCAGTCACCGGAATGTGCAAAGGCGTCGCCGAACGGACGCTGGCGACGATCTCGCGCAGCAACTCGGGTTCGGTCAGCAGCGCGGCGCCGCCACGATGACGGTTAACCGTCTTGGCCGGGCAGCCGAAGTTGAGGTCAATTGCCGGCGCGCCCATCGACGCCAGCAGCGCCGCGTTCTCCCCCATCCAGCGCACATCCGAGCCGAGCAATTGCGGGCGCACCGGCACACCGGCGCGGGTGCACCAGCCGTGCTCGCTTTCCGGCACGCTGCGGCGAATGGTGGCGACGTTGAGCAGCCCTTCGGTCACGCGAATGAACTCGCTCACGCACCAGTCGATCCCGCCGATGCGGGTCAGCACATCGCGCATGGGTGCATCGGCCAGCCCCTCCATCGGGGCCAGCACGACCGGGCCGTTTATCCGCTCAAGGCTGTTCATGCGCTCGGGGCCGCTCATGCGCTGATGCCATGCTCGGCCAGCATGTCGAGCAGCTGCTGTTCGGTCCAGACGTTCACACCCAGCTGCTCGGCCTTGGCCAGCTTGCTGCCGGCACCGGGCCCGGCGACAACGCAATGGGTCTTGGCCGACACGCTGCCTGCGACCTTGGCACCGAGGCTTTCCAGATGCCCTTTGGCAACATCGCGCGACATGGCTTCCAGCGTGCCGGTCAGCACCCAGGTCTGCCCCGCCAGCAACAACCCGCCGGAGGTCTCCGCGCGCGGGCTTTGCCAGTGCATGCCGAAGTCGCGCAGCTGCTGCTCGACAGCTTCCGCGCCGGCGCGCAGGGCCTGGTTCTGGAAATACTCGCGCAGCGCCTTGATTGCCTTGTCGTTCAGGCGCTCGACCTGTTTCAAGTCCAGCCAGTCAGCGTTAATGATCTTCTCCAGACTGCCGAACTGGCTCGCCAGCCGCTCGGCACCGGTATTGGCGATGCCCGGGATATTCAGTCGCGCCAGAAAATCGGCCAAGGAGACGCACGCAGCAAACTCGGCGCCCAGTTCACCCGGCTCCTCAGGCGTTACGCCGCGTTCCAGCAGTTGATCAATCACCTGACGGTTGTGCGCATCGGCAAAGAACGAATGAATCTCATGGGCCACTTCCAGACCCACATCCGGCAGATAGACCAGCACCTCGGGCAGCGCGCGCTCGATACGCTCCAGCTTGCCCAGCGCACGCGCCAGCAGTTTGGCGGTCTCTTCACCCACATCCGGAATGCCAAGGGCATAGATAAAGCGCGCCAGCGCCGGCTTCTTGCTGGCCTGAATAGCGGTCAGCAGATTCTTGGTCGACAGCTCGGCAAACCCCTCCAGTGCCAGCACCTGTTCAAAGGTCAGCCGGTAAAGGTCTGCCGGGGACGCCACCAGCCCGGTATCTACCAGTTGCTCGACGCTCTTCTCGCCCAGCCCGTCGATATCCATGGCGCGGCGTGAAACGAAGTGGATGATCGACTGCTTGAGCTGCGCCTGACAGGTCAGACGGCCAACACAACGGTAGACCGAGCCTTCGCTGGTGGTCGAACCCGATTTGCCGCGCTTGACCAACTGGGTGCGCTCCACCGCAGAGCCACACACCGGGCACGCCGTTGGCACCTCGACCGGACGCGCATCGGCCGGGCGACGCTCGGCAACCACCTGCATCACCTGCGGGATCACGTCGCCGGCGCGGCGGATGATCACGGTGTCGCCGATCATCACACCCAGCCGTGCGACTTCATCCATGTTGTGCAAGGTGGCGTTGGATACGGTCACTCCTGCCACCTGAACGGGTTTGAGCCGTGCCACCGGCGTCACCGCACCGGTGCGGCCAACCTGAAACTCGACATCCAGCAGCTCGGTCAGCTCTTCCATTGCCGGGAACTTGTGGGCAATCGCCCAGCGCGGCTCACGGGCGCGAAAACCCAGCTCGCGCTGATAACTCAGCTGATTGACCTTGAACACCACGCCGTCGATCTCGTATTCCAGCCCGGCGCGGCGCTCGCCGATATCGCGGTAGTAATCCAGGGTGCCGTCCACGCCCTTCACCAGCTTCAATTCACGGCTGATCGGAATCCCCCAGCCCTTGAACGCCTGCAAAATAGCGTACTGATTGTCGGGCAGCTCGCCGTCGACGCGGCCAAAGCCATAGCAGCAGAATTCCAGCGGGCGGCTGGCGGTAATGGTCGGGTCAAGCTGGCGCAGGCTGCCGGCCGCCGCGTTGCGCGGGTTGGCGAAGGTCTTGCTGCCCGCCTCACGCGCGCGCTCGTTCAGCGCCTCAAAGCCGGCCTTGCTCATGAATACTTCGCCACGCACTTCCAGCACCGCCGGCCAGCCCTCGCCACGCAGCTTGAGCGGAACGTTGCGGATGGTGCGCACGTTGGTGGAGATATCTTCCCCGGTGGTGCCGTCGCCACGGGTAGCGCCGCGCACCAACAGTCCGTTCTCGTAGAGCAGACTGACCGCCAGACCGTCCAGTTTGGGCTCGCAGCAGTACTCGACTTCAGCGCCACCGCCGAACAGATCGCCGGCTGGCAGGTCCAGCCCTTCACGCACCCGGCGGTCGAAGTCCAGCATGTCCTGCTCGGCGAAGGCGTTGCCCAGGCTGAGCATCGGCACTTCGTGCCTAACCTCACCAAACCCCGCCGCCGGCGCACCACCCACCCGCTGGGTCGGCGAGTCAGGGGTAATCAGATCAGGGTGTTCCGCCTCGATTGCCTTGAGTTCGTTGAACAGCCGATCATACTCGGCGTCCGGCACTGCGGGCTCGTCGAGGACGTAATAGCGGTAGTTGTGCTGCGCGATTTCCTCACGCAGGGCAAGGGCGCGTTCGGCGGGAGTGGCGTGCTGGGGCATGGGCGGTCGCTGGGCTGGGAGTTCGGTGGCTATTCTAACCGAACCAAAGCTTCAAGCCGCAAGCTACAAGCTGCAAGCAAACCCGGCCCGAGCACGGATTCTGGTTTTAGCTTGCGGCTTGCAGCTTGTGGCTTGCAGCTTGTGGCTTGTGGCTTGCAGCTTGTGGCTTGCAGCTTGTGGCTTGCAGCTTGTGGCTTGCAGCTTGTGGCTTGCAGCTTGTGGCTTGCAGCTAGCCAACGGCGCTAAGCGCCCTGCGGGCGCTTAGCGCCGTTGGCTGTAGTTCAGCCGCTCAAACTCGGCGATACGCTGCCGATAGTGCTCAATGGTCTGGGCGGTCAGTACGCTGCGTTGCTCGTCTTTCAGGTCACCGCCCAGTTCGTGGGCGAGCTTGCGGGCGGCGGCGATCATCAGATCCAGTGCCTGCTTGGGATGGCGCGGGCCCGGCAGGCCCATGAAGAAACTGACTGCGCGAACGTGGCTCTGGTCCAGTTCATCCAGATCAAACACACCCGGCTTGAGCGCGTTGGCCATGGAGAACAGCACATCGCCATTACCGCTCATGCTTTCATGGCGATGGAAGATATTCATGTCGCCGTAGCGCAGACCACTTTCGAGAATGCTCTGATGCAGCGCAGAACCAGGAAAGCCCTGCTCGTCACGAGCAACCACGTTGATTACCAGCACCAGCTCCACCGGCAGGCTTTGCTGTTCAGGGCGCGGGGCAGCCTCGCTGGCAGCCGGCTTTTCAGCGGCCGGACGGGCCTTGCTGCGCGGCTCGGCAACGATAGGGTCGACCAGCACCGGAGGCTCGTCCAGATCAAGACCGACCTGCTCTGGTTCATGCCATTGTTCGTCGCTGCCTGTGGGCGCAGCCGACGGGCCTCCGTCACCAAAGGACGGCTCGGCACGTTCCTGGCGATTGACCACGCGCGGCGGTCCGAGCAGCTCGTCGTTGCCCTCCTCGGGGAGGTCAGCGAGGTTGCGTTCGAGCTTGAAGCGAATTTTTGATCGCCCACCCATGCGCCGCCAGCCATCAAACAGAATGCCGGCGATCACCAGCAGGCCAATGATGAAAAGCCACTCACGCAAACCGAAATCCATGAATACCCGTTCCTGTCGTCACTTTGCTGATCGGGCGGTTGACTGTCCGCCTCTCGTCTGGCCGGATGCTAGCACGGCCGCCATCAAAACTACACTGCCGCCAACGCAGCCGCCTCTTCCACGTCTACTGTGACCAGCCTTGAGCAGCCGGGTTCATGCATGGTGACGCCCATCAACTGATCGGCCATTTCCATGGCGATCTTGTTGTGGGTGATGTAGATGAACTGCACCCGCGCCGACATCTCCTTCACCATACGCGCATAACGGCCGACGTTGGCGTCATCCAGCGGCGCGTCTACCTCATCGAGCATGCAGAACGGTGCCGGGTTGAGCTGGAAGATAGAGAACACCAGGGCAATCGCCGTCAGCGCCTTTTCCCCGCCGGACAGCAGGTGAATGGTGCTGTTCTTCTTGCCCGGCGGGCGCGCCATGATGGCGACGCCGGTATCGAGCAAGTCGTCGCCCGTCAGCTCCAGATAGGCATGACCGCCGCCAAACACCTTGGGAAACAGCGTCTGCAGCCCCTGATTGACCTTGTCGAAGGTCTCCTTGAAGCGTGCGCGGGTCTCCCGGTCGATCTTGCGAATAACCTGTTCGAGCGTATTGAGCGCCTCTTCCAGATCGGCATTTTGCGCATCCAGATAGCGCTTGCGCTCTGACTGCTGGTCGTATTCTTCGATGGCCGCCAAGTTGATCGCACCCAGGCGCTGAATACGCGCATCCAGCTGCGCCAGTTGCTGTTCCCAATCCGTTTCATTGGCGCCCTGCGGCAGGGTTGCCAGCACGCCGTGCAGGTCATAACCGGCCTCGACCAGTTGCTCCTGCAAGCCCTGACGGCGGGTTTGCAGGTCGCGGGCGTTGAGCCGCTGCTCATCCAATTGGGTGCGCAGCACCTGCGCCTGCTGCTCGGCCTGCACGCGCCGGGTTTCCTGCGCGCGCATCTGCTGGTCGACCCCTTCCAGCGCCTGACGGGCCGCGCTCAGCTCCTGCTCGACCGTAATCCGCTGCTCGAGCAGGGTTTCCAGCTCAATACGCTGATCGTCTTCCGGCGCCTGACTCTCTTCCAGCGTCATGCGCAGTTGCTCACGGCGCTCGGACAGGCGCTCGGCCTGCACCTGCTGCCGCTCCAGCCCCTGCCGGGTGCTTTTCAACTGCGCAGTGAGTGACTGCGCGCGCAGCGCCAGTTGATGGGCACGGTCTTTTTGCTGACGGGACTGCTGGCGGGCGAGGTCCAGGGTTTCACGCGCCAGATCACGCTGCTGCAGCAATTCTTCACGCCGGCCGGTGTCCTCGGCCATGCTGTCCAGCGCCGCCTGCAGAGTCAGCCTGGCTTCACCAATCTGCTCCAGTTCGTCGCTGCGCTGGCGTTTGAGTTCTTCCAGATCTTCGCCGATGCGCTGGCGGCGGGCGTTGATCTGCTCGAGTCGCACCTGCCGTGCCGACCACTGGGCCTTGAGTTCGCCCTGCTGACGACCGGTGCCAGCCAGCGTCTGCTGCAACGCATCACGTTCAAGCTCCAAGCGACGCAGCGCTTCACGCAACTGATCGACCTTCTCCTGCCCCGACTCCAGCGCCGCCTGCTGCTCGTCGAGACTGGCCTGCAGCTGCTCCATCTCCTGCTGGCGCGCCAACACACCGGTCTCGCTGGCCTCGCCACGGCGGAACCGCAGCCAGTTGGGGCCGACCCAATGGCCTTCGCGGGTAATAAAGGATTCGTGCGCGGCCAGGGTCGCGCGCGCGCTCAGTGCCTGCGCCAGACTCTCAGCCGGGCGAATGCTCGCCAGCCAGGGGCTCAGATCCAGATTGCTGCTGACCTTGTCGAGCAAGCTGCCCGGTACAGTGGCAACCGAGCTGCCGCGCTGCAGCAGACGCAGACTGCCCTGTTCGAAACTGGCCATCACGGCGTCCAGCTGATCGAGATCATCCAGCGCGATGGCCTGCAGATCGTCGGCCAGCACCGCCTCGACCGCCCGCTCCCAGCCGCTCTCGACCTGCAACTGCTCGGCCAGCAGGCCATGGCCCTGTACGCCCTGCTCTGCCAGCCAGTCACCAACATCGCTGCCCTTGGCCAGGGCCGCCTGCTGCAGCGCTTCCAGCGAGGCCAAGCGGCCGCTGCCACGCTGCAGCTCGCCACGGTGGATATCCTGCTCCTGCTGCAGCGCGTTCAGCGCCTCGCGATCCTGTTGCAGGCGCTCGCTGACGTCGGCCAGCTGCATCTGATCCGTTTCGCTGCGCAGCTCCAGCTCGGCCAGCTGTTCGGCCAGTTCGGCCAGTTCGTCATCCAGCGAGCCGGCGTTCAGCCCGCTGCGCTCGTCCTCCAGGCGCTGGATGCGCTCACCGAGCCGCTCGACCGACTGCTCCATGTGGCGAATACGCGACTGCTCCACCTCAGCCTGCTGACGCGGCTCGGCGGCGCGCTGGTTGAACTGATCCCAGGCGCTCTGCCAGTTCTGCATGGCGTCTTCGGCGCTTTGCAGCGAGATCGCGATGTCTTCTTCGGCGGCGCCGGCCATCTCCAGCTCGGGCTCAATGCCATCGAGCTCCGCCTGCAGGTCGGCCAGCAGGGCTTCGTCCTGGGTCAGATGGCTCTGCGCTTCCTGCCAGGCCTGCTCGGTTTCTTCAATGTCGCTGTGCAGCTGACGCTGGCGATCGCGATTGAACTGCAGAATCTGCTCGATACGGCTGATATCGGCACCGACGCTGTAATACTGGGCCTGCACCCGGTTGAAGGTTTCGGTCAGGTCACTGTGCTGATCGCGCTGCTTTTCGATCTCGCTGTCGGCGTTGCGCTGCTCGGCAATCAGCGCCTCCAGCGCCACCTCAAGGTCGCGTACCCGGTGCTCACGCTGGCCCACCTGCTCGTTCAGCGTCTGCCAGCGCAGCGCCTGCAGCTGTGCCTTGAGCTGCCGCTCTTCAGCCTTGTATTCCTTGTACTTCTCGGCCGCCTGCGCCTGCCGATGCAAATGCGCAAGCTGGCGTTCCAGCTCCTCGCGCAGATCGGTCAGGCGCGACAGGTTCTCGTGGGTGCGGCGAATGCGGTTTTCGGTCTCGCGGCGGCGATCCTTGTAGCGGGAGATACCGGCGGCTTCTTCGATAAACAGGCGCAGGTCTTCCGGTTTGGCTTCGATCAGGCGGGAAATCATGCCCTGCTCGATGATCGAGTAGCTGCGCGGCCCGAGGCCGGTGCCCATGAAGATATCGGTAATGTCGCGGCGGCGGCACTTGGTGCCGTTGAGGAAATACTGGTTCTGCGCTTCGCGGGTGACCTTGCGGCGAATGGATATCTCGTTGTATCCGGCGTATTCGCCCTGCAAAGTGCCGTCACTGTTGTCGAACACCAGCTCGATAGACGCCTGGCCGACCGGTTTGCGCGAGTTGGAACCGTTGAAGATGACGTCGGTCATCGACTCGCCACGCAGGTTCTTGGCCGAACTTTCGCCCATGACCCAGCGCACCGCGTCGATGATATTGGACTTGCCACAGCCGTTCGGCCCGACCACCGCGCCCATGTTGGTCGGGAAGTAGACCGTCGTTGGATCAACGAAGGATTTGAAGCCGGCCAGCTTGATGCACTTGAGTCGCATTGAGGGGCATATCCTTGCACTGCCGTGTCGCAGGTCGAACCGACCAGCAAACCCGCATTTTTACCCGGTCTGCGCGCCCATGAGAAGCCCCTTGGGGCAATTCGCTGGCCTGATGCAGCCGCTTGCGGCACACTTTCAGCGCCGCACCATACAGGGATACCGGAACGATCATGGCCGCAGAACCGCGACTCGACAGCCTCTACAGCAAGCTGATGAACGAAGAAGACGCCAGAGTCTGCAAGGACATCCCCGATTCGGCCTGTTCAGACGTGCCGCAGAACTTCTTCCTGCAGGTGCTGGCAAACACCCTGACCAGCCTCGGCGATACCCTGACCAACCCGAAAACCACCCTCGCCTGGCTGCTCGGCGTGGTCGGTGCGCCGGTTGCGCTGATCGCCTGGCTGGTACCGATTCGCGAGTCCGGCTCGATGCTGCCGCAACTGCTGATCGCCGCCTGGATTCGTCGCCTGCCCTATCGGCGCGGCGTCTGGGTATGCGGCAGCCTGCTGCAGGCAGGGGCGTTGCTGGCCATGGGCGCGGTGGCGTGGTTCTTTGAGGGGGCGCTGGCGGGCGGGCTGATCATTGCCTGCCTGATCGTCTTCAGTCTGGCCCGTGGGCTGTGCTCGGTGGCCAGCAAGGATGTGATCGGCAAGACCGTCCCCAAGACCCGCCGAGGCCGGCTTAACGGCCTGGCGACCAGCCTGTCCGGCTGGCTGGCTCTGGCGTTCGGGGTCTACTGCCTGATCTATCCGCCAAATGACGACGATATGCTGTTCTACGCCGCATTGCTGATTGGCGCGGCACTGCTCTGGATGCTCGCAGCGCTGGTTTACCGGCGCATCGACGAGGCCCCCGGTGCGACCGAGGGCGGCGGCAACGCCTTCAGCCACGCGCTCGGCAACATCAGCCTGCTGCGCGACGACGCGCCCTTCCGGCGTTTTGTCGTCACCCGGGCGCTGCTGCTGTGTTCGGCGCTGTCGGCGCCCTACTACGTGGTACTTGCCCGAGACGTGGAGAGCGGCTTTGGCATGCTGGGTGCCTTTCTGGTTGCCAACGGCCTGGCCAGCAGCCTGAGCGCGGGCGTTTGGGGGCGGATGTCGGATGCGTCGAGTCGTCAGGTGCTGATTCGCGCCGCACTGCTGGCGAGCCTGCTGGGGCCGCTGGTGATTGCGGTTGATCGCTGGGCCAACCTGCCCGACGCGCTGCATGCCTGGCTGTTTCCGCTGGCGTTCTTCGTGCTCGGTATTGCCCATGCCGGCGTGCGGGTCGGCCGCAAGACCTATGTGCTGGACATGGCCGGCGGCAACAAACGTACGGACTATGTTTCGGTCGGCAACAGCGTCATTGGCCTGATCCTGCTCGCCACCGGGTTGTTCGGCCTGCTCAGCGGCCTGATCGGCGCGGCAGGCATGCTGTTGCTGCTCTCGGCCATCGGCCTGCTTGGGGCGCTGCTGGCAACCACGCTACCCGAAGTACAACAGGACTAACAGCACAGCAGGACTGAATCAGAGGGCCTGAATCCAGTCGCGGGCGGTAGCTGCCTCACTGGTCGGAAAGACCTTTACCTCAACGCCCGGAATCAGACGGTCAGCCAGACCAACCATCACTTCGAGCCAGCGCTGATCCGTTACAACAGCCTCGCGCTCGAAACGGTTCCAGTGGCTGATGCCGTATTTCAGATCCTTGTACAGGGCTTCAACCGACATACCCTCAAAGGCCGGCATTTCGACATAGATCCGCGCTCTGGGGTGTTCCTGCAGTTTGGCTTCAACTACCGCAAGCATCTGCTCCAGCATCTCGCCGGTGATCTTGCCTTCGATGCGAAAGCCCAGCACCTTGTCGTTGGCGAAGGGAATCAGGGTGAACATGGCGACCGCCTCCTGTATGAGCGGCCCGTGGCAGGGCCATGCCGAATTGGACAACAGGAAACGGGGCATGACTCCCGGCCGGACAGCCGGGAGCCCGGACAGAGTTACTCGACGGACTGATCAATGACCAGTTGATACACCTGCTCGGAGCCGGCGCGAACCTCGTCGACCCTGCCGATATGGGTACCGCTGCGCGCATCGCCATCCAGCGATACCCGCGCGACCAGCTCAAGTGGCTGCTCTGCGCTCAGCTTGACGCCGGGCAGCATGGCATCGGCTTCACTCAGGCTCAGCTCCAGAGGCAGCTCGGCCAAGGTCAGACGTTTGGCCGCCAGCGGCATCGGCGGGCCGTTCGGCTCGCGGATGAAGACAAATACACTGGCGCTATCCGGCAGGCTGGCGCGCAGCGCCGGGTCAATGCTGATCTGCGCCTTGACCGCCAGCAGCACCGGCGCTTCCGGCGGTGTCTGGCCGGCATCGATCATGCGCTGACGGGCACGGTCAATACCGCCCTGAATGGCCTGAGCGCCGGGACTGTTCTCTGCCATACCCTGCTGCAACTGCTGCCAGTAACGAATGGCACCGGCAAAGTCATCCGCCTCGAAGGCGGCGATACCGAGCAGGCCCAGCGCGGTAGGCTGCTGCGGGTTCAGCTCGATGGCCTTGTCCAGCGCCAGCGCAGACTCGGCATCGAGCTTGTTGCCGTTGGCGAAATAACGTGCCTGTGCCAGCTGGGCCAATACCTCGGGTTGCTCACCCAGACGCGCCAGCGCATTGCCAAAGGCATCAGCCGCCTTTTCCGGGTTCTGGGCACTGATATAGGCACGCCCCAGCATGTACCAGGCCTCTCCGTTCTCGGGTTGCACCTGCACTACCCGCTGGGTGCGGTCGATCAGCGCTTCGAGCGAGTCCACCTGGGGGGTGGCCTGCATTTCGCGGTACAGCGCCAGGCCATCAGCCGCGCCCCACTGACGATAAAGCCCCAGCACGGCGAGCGGCAGTACCAGAACGGCGATGATCAGCAGCCAGGTGAACTGGCGGGTCAGCGGCGCCTGCCGCGCGTCGGCAGCGGCGGTGTCTTCAAGCAGCAGCCGGCTGGCCTCGCCCTTGGCGGCAGCAAGCTGCGCCTCACTCAGATCCCCCGCACGCGCCTGCGCTTCCAGCTCGGCGACGCGCTCCTCGTAAAGGGCCACGTTCAGGGCGGTACGATCCACCCGATCCATCCGCTGGCGACGGCGCAGCGGCCACAGCATCATCACGGCCGCGACCAGCAACAGGGCGGCGGCTCCCAACCACAAATCAGTCATCTTGGCTCTTCTTGTTGAGCAGTTCGTCCAGCCGCTTTTGCTCCTGCGGCGACAGACCGGCATCAGAGGATTCATTCACCGCCCGCTGCCGGCGGCGAACCAGTAAGACCAACGCCAGCACGCCAACCAGCAGGAACGCCAGCGGTCCGAACCAGAGCACCGCAGTATCGCGGTTCAGAGCCGGCTTGTAGCGAACGAACTCGCCATAGCGGGCGACCATGTAGTCGACGATCTCGTCGTCACTGCGCCCGTCCTCCAGCAGTCGAAACACCTCCTGACGCAGGTCAGCCGCAATCGGCGCATCGGAGTCGGCAATGTTCTGGTTCTGACATTTCGGGCAGCGCAGTTCGGAACCGATGGCGTAGAAGCGATCACGCTCCTGCTCCGAGCTGAACTCGAAGGTATCCACCGCCGCCCCGACGCCGCCAGCCATCAGCAGCAGCCCGAGGGCAAGCCAGTGCAGTCGTCGGCTCATTTGGCCTCCTCCACCAGCGCCTGATAACGCGCGCCCAGGTCGGTGTCCCAAACCCGGTCGTCAATCACGCCGATAAACTTGTGACGGATCACGCCGTTGGCATCGATCAGATAGGTTTCCGGTGCGCCGTAAACGCCCAGATCAAGCCCGAGTCGGCCATCAGCATCGCTGATGTTCAACTGATAGGGGTTATGAAAGTCCTTCAGCCACTTGATCGCGTCTGCATTGGTGTCCTTGTAGTTGACCCCGTAGATCACCACGCCTTCGGCAGCGAGACGGTTCAGCACCGGATGCTCGACGCGGCAGGCAACACACCAGGTCGCCCAGATATTGACCAGCGCCGGGCCCTTGAGATCAGCCTGGGTAATGCGCGGCTCGCCGTCGATCACCGATGGCAGATCAAACGTCGGGAACGGCTTGTTCAACAGCGGTGACGGCAGCTCCAGCTCGGTCACGCCTTCTTCCTTGGTCATCAGGCTCTGCAGGAAGAAGCCGGCCAGCACCAGAAACAGCAGCAGCGGCACAATCAGCAATAGACGACGCATCAGGCAGGCTCCCCGGCAACGCGACTGGCCGGCTGGTCGGCGCGCTGGCGCGCCTTGAGACGGTAGCGCTTGTCACTGGCAGCCAGAAGGCCACCAGCCATCATCATCAGGCCGCCCAGCCAGATCCAGCGCACAAAGGGCTTGATATGAACCCGCATCGCCCAGGCATCACCCTCAAGCGGCTCGCCCATGGCAACGAACAGGTCGCGGGTAAAACCGGCGTCAATGCCCGCCTCGGTCATTACCTGATTCTTCACCCGGTACAGGCGCTTCTCCGGGTGCAGCGTGGTCAGCAGGCGGTCGCCGGAATAGACACTGACTGTGCCCTGATCTGACACCCAGTTCGGGCCCTCACGGTGGCGCACGCCATCAAATACGAAGGTGTAGCCGCCCAGATCCAGAGCGTCACCCGGCGCCATGCGCAGGTCGCGCTGATTGTCGAACAGACTGGCACCGACCACGCCAACGGCACAGACCGCGATACCCACATGCGCCAGGGTCATGCCCCAGTAGCTGCGCGGCAACGCACGAACACCGGCGACCAGCCCCTTGTTGCGACTCTTGTGCAGGATGTCCCGCACACTGGCGCCACACACCCAGAAGACCAGCAGCAGCAGACTGCCGACCGCCAACTGGTGGGCACCGATCCACAGGGCGATAGCGACTGCAGCCACGGCGGCCAGCACCAGCACCCACTTGAGCTGGCCAACCAGCCAGTCCATCGGGGTCTGCTTCCAGCGGCTGAGGATGCCGACACCGAGGGCAGCCATCAGAATCGCCATCAACGGCAGGAACATGCCGTTGAAGTACGGCGGGCCAACCGACACCAGGGTGTCGAACGCCGACATGATCAGCGGGTACAGGGTGCCGAGCAGGACCATCAGCGCCGATACCACCAGCACCACGTTGTTGACCAGCAGCAGCGCTTCACGCGAGTTCCAGGCAAAGCCGATCTGGCTCTTCACTACCGGCGCACGCAGGGCATACAGCAGCAGCGAACCACCAACCACGACCAGCAGGAAGCCCAGCACGAACACGCCGCGCTCCGGATCGGTTGCAAACGCATGCACCGAGGTCAGCACGCCGGAGCGTACCAGGAAGGTACCCAGCAGACTCAGCGAGAAGGCCGCGATGGCGAGCAGCACGGTCCAGCTCTTGAACACGCCGCGCTTTTCGGTCACCGCCAGCGAGTGGATCAGTGCAGTACCCACCAGCCAGGGCATGAATGACGCGTTTTCTACCGGGTCCCAGAACCACCACCCCCCCCAGCCGAGCTCGTAATAGGCCCACCAGGAGCCAAGCACGATACCGATGGTCAGAAATGCCCAGGCGACGATGGTCCAGGGCCGCGACCAGCGGGCCCAGGCGGCGTCAAGACGACCGCCCAGCAGCGCCGCGATAGCAAAGGCAAAGGCCACCGAGAAGCCGACATAACCCATATAGAGCATCGGCGGGTGGACGATCAGGCCGAAGTCCTGCAGCAGCGGGTTGAGGTCGTTGCCGTCGACCGGATGGAACGGCAGCTGACGATCAAACGGGTTGGATGTGATCAGCATAAAGCACAGGAAGCCGACGCTGATCATGCCCATCACTGCCAACACACGGGCCAGCATCTCCTCCGGCAGATCGCGCGAGAAGATCGCCACGGCAAAGGTCCATCCCGCCAGAATCAGCGCCCACAGCAGCAGAGAACCCTCGTGCCCCCCCCAAACCGCACTGACCTTGTAATACCAGGGCAGTGCCGAGTTGGAGTTGAGCGCAACATAGGTCACGCTGAAGTCGTCAACCACAAAGGCGTGGACCAGACAGCCAAAGGCAAAGGCCACGAACAGGCACTGCGCCGCGGCCGCCGGTTGACCGAGCCCCATGGCCATGCCGTCACCGCGCCAGGCACCATACAGCGGCACTGTTGCCTGCAGAACCGACAGGCACAGCGCTATGATCAGGGCGATCTGCCCAAGTTCAGGAATCATGCTGCCCCCTTATTCCGCTTGCGGCTGCTGGGCAGCCTTGTTGGCCATGGCGTCATTCATCGCCTTGGCCACTTCGGGCGGCATGTACTCTTCATCGTGCTTGGCCAGCACCTCGTCTGCCTCCAGCACGCCATCGGCATTGATGCGACCCAGCGCGACGATGCCCTGCCCTTCACGGAACAGATCCGGCAGGATGCCACTGTAGGCAATGGTCACAGCCTTGGCGCCGTCGGATACATCAAAGCGGACATCGAGGGAGTCGGTCGAGCGCTCGACGCTGCCCTCGACCACCATGCCACCAGCACGAATGCGCGCACCCTGGGGTGCCTCGCCGTCGGCAATCTGGGTCGGGGTGTAGAACAGGTTGATGTTTTCGCGCAGGGCAGTCAGGGCCAGCGCCACGGCGGACCCTACTCCCAGCAGAACCAGCAAAATCAGAATCAGGCGTTTCTTGCGTGCGGGATGCATCAGGATTCCTCTCGCCGACGACGGCGTGCTTCGGCCTGCACCAGCCGACGACGTCCGATCATCGGGGTGAGGAACAACAGGATCAGAACTGCAGCCGTAATTCCGTAGGCAGTCCAGACGTAGGGGCCATGTCCACCCATGGCAAAGTAGGTCGCCAGGTCGCTCATGAATTGTTCTCCAGCGCATCACGTACCCAACGGGTCTTGTGCTCGCGCTTCAGGATTTCCAGCCGCATGCGCATGAACAGATTCAGCGTAAACAGCCCGTAGAACGCCAGTACCATAACCAGCAGCGGCAGCCACATTTCCGGCGGCATGGCCGGCTTCTCGGTAATAGTGAAGGTGGCAGGCTGGTGCAGGGTGTTCCACCAGTCGACCGAGTACTTGATGATCGGGATATTGATCACGCCGACAATCGCCATCACCGACGTCGCCTTGGCTGCGGTATCACGATTGCTGATCGCCATGCGCAGGGCAATGATGCCAAAGTACAGAAACAGCAGGATCAGCATCGACGTCAGTCGCGCATCCCACTCCCAGTAGGTGCCCCAGGTCGGCTTGCCCCAGATCGAACCGGTGATCAGCGCAACAAAGGTCATCCAGGCCCCGATCGGCGCCGCACACTGCAGCGCGACATCCGCCAGTTTCATGCGCCAGACCAGGCCAACGACGCCAGCTACCGCCAGCATCATGTAGCAGGATTGGGCAAGAATCGCCGCCGGCACATGGATGTAGATGATGCGGAAACTGTTGCCCTGCTGGTAATCCTGCGGGGCAAACACCAAACCCCAGACGCTGCCGACAACCAGTGCCAGCAGACTGAAGGCAGCGATCCAGGGCATCAGTTTGCCGCTGATCTCATAGAACCATTTGGGCGAGCCCAGTTTGTGGAAAAACGTCCAGCTCATTCGCCGTTCAACTCCGCAATTATTCGCTAACCCCGATTCGCAGGCCCGCTGCGATTGCCAGCGGAGCCAGACTCAATGCCAGCACTGCCAGGCAGCCCAGCCACAGCAGGTAACCCTGCACCGGCAAACCCTGCAATGCCGCATCCATGGCACCGGTGCCGAGAATCAGCACCGGGATATACAGAGGCAGTATCAGCAATGCCAGCAGCATGCTGCCGCCGCCCTTCAACCCTACCGTCAGCGCCGCACCGATGGCTCCCAGCAGGCTCAGTACGGCCGTACCGAGCAGCAGCGTGGCACAGAGTACCGGGATCACCGACCAGGGCAAAGCCAGCATCATGCCCAGCACCGGCGTCAACAGCACCAGCATGACACCACACATCAGCCAGTGGTGCAGCACCTTGACCAGCACCAGCAGTGTCAGGGGATGGGGAGACAATACCCATTGCTCCAGCGAGCCGTCCTCAAAGTCACTGCGAAACAGCCCATCCAGCGACAACAGGGTTGCCAGCAATGCCGCAACCCAGATCACACCCGACGCCATGCGCTGCAGCAGCGCCGGCTCGGGGCCGACCGCCAGCGGAAACAGAGTAATGACCATGGCAAAGAACACCAGCGGATTGAGCACCTCGCCGGGGCGCCGCCAGGTCAGTTGCCATTCTCGGCGCAGCAGTTGCCAGAGCACGCTACCCATCAGCAAACCCGCCCCAGATCCAGCCGCCGAACCTCATTCAGGTGGTCCAGACTGTGGTGGGTTGTCAGCACCGCGATGCCGCCGTCGCGAGCAAACGCCAGAATCTGCTGTTCCAACACCTGCACTGCCGCCCGATCCAGCGCGGTAAAGGGCTCGTCCAGCACCCAGATCGGCTTGGCGGTCTGCAACCGCAATCGTGCCAGCGCCACACGACGCTGCTGGCCGGCTGACATCTGCCGACAGGGCACATCTTCATAGCCGCGCAGGCCAACCGCAGCCAGAGCATCCCAGATCGCCTCACGGTCGACGGGCTGGTCGAGCGCGCAAAGCCAGGACAGATTCTCTTCTGCGCTCAGGGTCGCTTTTACCGCCGTGGCGTGACCAAGAAACAGCAAGTGGCGGCGCCAGAACTCGCGCCCGCTGCCACCCAGGATAGATCGGCCACCGTAATGAATATCACCGGCCGAGGCAGGCATCAGGCCAGCCAGAATACGCAGCAGACTTGTCTTGCCTGCACCATTGGGGCCGGCGACCTGCAATACGTCGCCTGCCTGAAGACAGCAGTCCAGCCGGGCAAAGAGCTCCCGCTCATCCCGCTCACAAGCCAGGTCGATGATGTCGATCTGCTCAGCTGCCACCGCTGCTCCGAACGCTACCCGAGTGGTAGCGGCTAATTAATGATCCCGCCCCGTCTGCCGCTATACTCTGTAGCCAGCAAGACCTGCGGGAGCGCCTGTTTTCCAGCGGCGCCATTATACATGCCCCCCTTTTGCGGGGGACCTCGATTTACGTCAACATGTGACAGCATGAGCCCCGACTTTCGCCTGCCACCGACCAGCAACACCCCGCCAACCGGCAGCACCAGTGCTGCGCCGGCGCGTTCTGCCGACGCCATAATGGTGGCGCTGCAGCTATTGCGTCCAATTGACGCACTGCAGGTTTTGGGCAGCGATCAGGCTGACGCAGATGTCGTGCAGAGCAGCGCCAAACCGAATGCAAGCGGCCAGTTCGATCTGCTGCTGAAGATCGTCAAGCAGGACGTGAGCGGCACCACCACCCTGCCTGCCAGCAGCAACCAGCCGCTTGCGACCGGAACCCGCATGGTGGTCCAGGCGGTGACCCAAACCCAGCTGATGGCAGTCGTACAGCAGGTCAGCGCACAAAATGCCCAGCTGCTGACCCGCCTTGATCCGGCGCAGTTTCCCGCCGGCTCCCCGGTCCAGGCGCGGGTGATCAGCCAGCAAACGATTCCAGCCACCACCAGCCAGGCTGCGCGCTACGAACTGGTGGCCCAACTGGTCCAGCAGAGCGCCCAACAGACACTGCTGAGCATTAACAGCACGCGCCCGGTAGAGCCCGGCACCCTGCTCAACGCAACCGTTGGCAGCCAGGGCGAATTGCGCGTGCTCAGCAGCAGCGAGCAGGTCCGCCAGGCCGATCTGCTGCAAGGCTTGCGCGCCGCCTTCCAGCAGCAGGCTTCATCAGAACTCCTGCTGACGCGACTGGCCTCGCTGGCGGCATCGCCAGGCGACTTGCCGGCCGTGCCGGCACTGCAACTGGCTGTCGCCAACGTACTGAAGCAGATTGTCGATGCGCCGCAACTGATGACTGCGACCGGCGTGGCCAATGCGGTGGCCCAGAGCGGCAATTTTCTGGAAGCCAACCTGGCACGTCTTGCCGATATCATGGGCCGACAACAGGCTGGCGAACTCAACCCGGACGGCAAGGCTCCGGTTACGTCGCCCGGTGACGGTGCCAAGCCGGCCCTGCCCGCTCTCGACAAGCTGCTGCCGCTGCTGGCCAGCCTGAGCGCACCACGCGCAACAGAGCCGCTGGCCGGTGCAGACTTCAAGGGTGCGCTGGTCAGCCTGCTGGTTACCCTGCAGCAACAGCTACCGGGCTCGGCCCTGACGCCACAGCAGACGCCGACCGGACCATGGCAACAGGCAATGCAGCTGGCGCAGCAAGGCGTAATCGTCAAGCCTGGCCTCTTCCCCCTGCCCGCCCGTGCCCTGCAGGCACTGGGCGAAACCAACGATCTGGGCAGCCTGCTGCGCCTTACCGCAGCACTGTTATCGCGTATTCAACACCATCAACTGCAGAGCATGGGCCAAACCCAAACCTTCTCGGACGGCAGCAGCCAGACAACCTGGCAGCTTGAAATCCCGCTGCGCGACGGCCAGCAGTTCAACCATGTTCAGGTCCGTATCCAGCGCGACGCACCGGCGCCAACACCACGTCAGCCGGAACCGGTGCCGATATGGGAAGTCAGGCTGGCCTTCAATCTGGATCACCTGGGCAACATGCAGGCAATTGCCCGTCTGCGAAATGACAAGGTCAGCAGCGAGCTGTGGGCAGAGCGGCAGGAAACACTGAGCCTGATCAACAGTGAAATCGGCGCCCTGCGCGACCGGCTGCTGGCCAAGGGGCTGGATGTCGGCGAGCTGAGCTGCCACCGGGGTACACCACCGCCACCACGCCAGCCGGTCCAGCAAGGCTGGATCGACGAGGTAACCTGATGAGCACATCCCGAGAAGCGATTGCGCTGGTCTATGACGACGGAGAACAGGCACCGACCATTACCGCCAAGGGCGAAGGGGATCTGGCACAACAGATCATCGACCTGGCGATGCAGTACGAAGTACCGATCTACGAGAACGCCGAACTGGCAAGAATGCTGGCACGCATGGAGCTGGGCGATCAGATACCCGAAGCCCTGTACCGGACGATCGCCGAAATCATTGCCTTTGCCTGGTACATAAAGGGGAAGCGGCCGGCGGGATTCGACCCGGATGCCGGAAAGGAAAAACCACTGCAGCTGGAACGCAAGGAACAGCAGTAGTCTGGCGTCCAGGTCAGCCCTGGCGGGAGGCGTGCAGTTTGACGAACAGTTCGGCCTCGGCCTTGGACAGACCGCAGGATTGGGTCAGATCTTCAATACTGGCGCCCATGCCAACCAGCCTGGCGGCCTGGTTATAGGGCATCGCCTGGGGGTCCTGCTGCTCAAGCTTGAGCTGCTTGTCTTCGAGTCGCTTGACCTGCTGGCGCAGTGCAGTCAGCTCTTCCCCCATGCGTATACTGCCCTGCTGGAAGGTGGCAAGATCCCGTGCCAGCTGGTCCATCCGCGCCTGCAATCGAACGTCCAGTTGCTGCTGCAGAGTCGGCAGGCGACGCACCTGGACGAACAGGGCAATGAGGCCGACCAGCGCGGCCAGCAACAGGCCGACCACACCGCCCACCACCAGCAGCAGCCAGGGCTCATTCATCTGTCAGAATCCCGACAATTCTGCCCACTCGTCCTCGGTCATCATCTTCTCGAGATCGACCAGAATCAGCAGCTCGTTGTTCTTGTTGCAGACGCCCTGAATAAACTTGGCCGACTCATCCGTACCCACATTCGGCGCCGTCTCGATCTCGGACTGACGCAGGTACACCACCTCGGCCACGCTGTCGACCAGGATGCCGACAACCTGCTTGTCTGCCTCGATGATCACGATGCGAGTGTTATCGGTGATGGGAGCCGGGCTCAGGCCAAAGCGCTGACGGGTATCAATAACCGTCACCACATTGCCACGCAGGTTGATGATCCCCAGCACATAGGAGGGCGCACCCGGCACAGGGGCGATCTCGGTGTGTCGCAGTACTTCCTGCACCTGCATAACATTGATGCCGTAGGTCTCGTTGTCGAGCCGGAAGGTCACCCATTGCAGGATCGGATCTTCAGCACCTTGTCCCGAATTATTCTTCATTGTCTTGCTTCCCGATCATCATTTAAGTCCAGGGCTCGAGCGCGTCACTCGGCAACGCCACCCTACCCGCTCATCCTAATGCTGGCGCCGCGGCATTACCAGCCGCAGCAGAGCCTGCGTTACCCACTATCAGCTCGGCCAGCGCAGACACATCCAGCAGCGCACACATGTGATCAATCACGGTACCCGCAAGCCAGGGTCGCTTGCCCTGCTGTGAGCGCCATTTGATCTGTTCCGGCGCGAGCCGAATCGACTGCTGTACGCCGTGCACGGCCATACCCCAGTCGTAACCTTCAACCGAGATCACAAAGGACAGGCTGTCCTTGAGCTCCGGCGTGTAGCGCTCGGGCATGACCCAGCGCGCCGTGTCCAGCACCTTGATATTGCCGGCCTGGGTGGCGAGGATACCGAGAAACCAGTCCGGCTGACCGAACAGCGGGGTAATTTCATCTTCCAGCGGGTAAATGGTACCCAGCAGCACCAGTGGCACCGCCAGTTTGAGCCCGCCAACATCAAACAGCAGCGCCTCGAAAGGCTGTTCCCGCCACTGCGGCGCTGACCTGGCCGGCGGTACAGGTTCGGCGGCGATCGGATCGGGCTCTTCGCGCGCCGCCACCACCGGCGGCGCAGGCCTGGCCACAGGCCGATCAGGCTCCGATTTTTCCAGCACTCGCAGCGGCGTCGGCTCGGCAACCTCAGGCTGCGGAGCCGGCGCAAGACTTTCCTGTTCGGCACGGGCCAGCTCATCAGCCGCATCCTGCAGCAGGGCATCCAGATAATGCTGAATGGTCTGCTCGGGCACGAACTCCTGAACCGGCAACAAGGGTTTACTCATAACAACCAGATCGTCTCGCATTGCCGTCACCCCATAGGTAACGGCCTGTATTGGTTATCGGCGCGCCAAGGCAAAGCATTAGCGAACCCGGCAGCCCGTTCTCACGCCACCTGCTCACGGCGATTGAGCGACTGGGCCAGCAAAAACCGCAGCAACGCCCGGTAAGCCAGCACCCCACGGGCATTCTGATCAAGCTGCGATGGCACCACGCCCGCAAGGCTGGCGTCGCGCAGTTTCGTATCAATCGGAATGTACGCCTGCCACAGATGCTCCGCGTAGTCGCGACGCAGCAGCCGCAAGGTATTGAGTGACGCCTGGGTACGGCGGTCAAACAGCGTGGGCACGATGGTGTAGGGCAACGCCTGCTTGCGCGAGCGGTTGACCATGTTGAGGGTATGCACCATCCGTTCAAGCCCCTTGAGTGCCAGGAACTCGGTCTGTACCGGAATAATCAGTTGTTCGCACGCCGCCAGTGCATTGATCATCGACACGCCGAGGAGTGGCGGACTGTCGATAATGACGAACTGGTAGTCGTTCCACAGTTGCGCCAGCGCTCGCGAGATCACCAGACCATACCCGCCCTGCGCGGCCGACTGACGCTCCAGGGTCGCCAGCGAGGTGCTTGAGGGCAACAGACCGATATTCGGATGCGAGGTCTCTTTAAGCAATGCCGCCGCAAGCCCCTCGGGCACCTGCCCGTTGTGCTGAAACAGATTGAAAACGCTGCTGGTCAGCTGGTCGGGATCCTGGCCGAAATAACTGGTCATCGAGCCGTGCGGGTCGAGATCCACGACCAATACCTTCTGGCCCTGATCTGCAAGCAGGCCCGCCAGCGCGACGGCTGTCGTGGTCTTGCCCACCCCGCCCTTCTGGTTGGCTACAGCCCAGACTCTCATACCCTGCCTCCGAGGATGCCGGAACCACTGCGCATCCCGCAAAAATAATGAAACGCCAACATTCTGACAGCCCGCCGTCTGTTTTACCTATTGCAGAGCGTCCGATGCAGGAGCCGTGCCAGAAGGCAACGGCGTGCGCGCTTCACGCATCACATCAATACGCTCGTCAGGTTCAGCGATTTGCTCGTGCCGAGTGTCAAGATAACGAGATACCAGCAGCACCACCCGACGATTGGCCCTGCGGCCAGCCGCCGTCGTGTTATCGGCAACAGGCCTGAATTCACCATAGCCTACCGCAGCCAGCCGGTCAGGGTTGACTCCGCCATTGCTGAGCATGCGCACCACACTGGCCGCCCGCGCGGCAGAAAGCTCCCAGTTGGTCGGATAGCGACCAGAGCGAATCGGAATGTTGTCGGTAAAGCCTTCCACATGCACCGGATTGTCATAGGGTTTGAGAATGGCCGCGATCCGGTCAATCAGATCAAAGGCGGCATCCAGCGGGAGCGCATCGCCGCTGGGAAACAGCAACCCCGAACTCAGCTCGATCTCGACCCACATCTCGTTGCCACGGACCTCCAGCTCACCGGACTGGATGAGATCCCCGAAGGCCGCTTCCATCGCTGCGGTGATATCCTGCAAGGCGTCACTGGTGCCGTCAGGACTGCCAGCACCGATAGCGTCATTGTTCTCGCGGGTAATACCGCGCGGCAGTTCCGAGCCGATCTGAATCGGGTCAACCGAGCGCTGCGGCTGGTTGAAGGCACCGACCAGCGTATCGGATAACACCTTGTACTTGCCCTCGTTGACCGAGGAGATGGAGTACATGACAACGAAAAAGGCGAACAGAAGCGTGATGAAGTCCGCGTAGGACACCAGCCAGCGCTCGTGATTCTCATGCTCTTCCGGTCTGGATCGGCGCATCGTTCAACCTCTAATCCAGAAAGCCCTCAAGCTTCATTTCGATCGACCGCGGATTCTCGCCCTCGGCGATCGACATCAGGCCTTCGAGCAGCATTTCGCGGTATTTGGACTGCTGCAGAACCACCGCCTTGAGCTTCGCAGCAGCCGGCAGCATGAACAGGTTGGCGAGCGCCACGCCGTAGATGGTGGCAACAAAGGCAACCGCAATGCCGGCACCCAACCGCGACGGATCAGCGAGATTGCCCATCACATGAATAAGCCCCATCACCGCCCCGATAATACCAATGGTCGGCGCATAGCCGCCCATGCATTCGTACACCTTGGCCGCCATCAGATCGCCGTGTTCCTTGTTGACCAGATCGACTTCCATGATGCTGCGCAGCGCTTCGGGCTCGCTGCCGTCAACCAGCAGCTGCAAGCCCTTGCGGGCAAAGTTGTCAGGCTCCAGCTCGGCCATGCTTTCCAGCCCGAGCAGCCCTTCCTTGCGCGCGATGGTGCTCCAGTTGATAACCTGGCTGATACCCTCACGCATGCGGTTGGCCGGCGGGAAGATGATCCAGGGCAGAATCGCCAGCGCCCGCTTGAACACGGTAAGCGGCGTTTGGATAAATGCAGCACCCAGGGTGCCACCAATGACGATCAGGCCTGCCGGACCGTTGAGCAGCGCGGTAGCGTGACCACCTTCGAGGTAGTTACCACCGATGATAGCGACAAACGCCAGAATGACGCCGATGACGCTAAGGATATCCATCAGCTGAGCTCAGCCAGGTAACGACCGATTTCATCCAGGTTATAGATGCCATCAGCCAGATTAGCCTTGGCAACAGCCATCGGCATACCGTAGATCACGCAGCTGGCTTCGTCCTGGGCCCAGACCGAACTGCCGGCCTGCTTGAGCATGCGTGCGCCCTCACGACCATCAGCCCCCATACCGGTAAGAACCACCGCCAGCACCTTATCCTGGAAAGCCTTGGCGGCCGAACCAAAGGTCACATCCACACACGGTTTGTAGTTCAATCTCTCATCACCGGGCAGAATGCGCACAACGCCACGCGAATCCACCATCATCTGCTTACCCCCCGGTGCCAGCAGCGCCCGGCCGGGACGCAGCACGTCGCCGTCCTCAGCCTCCTTGACGGAAATCCGGCACAGCTTGTCCAGCCGCTCGGCGAACGCCTTGGTGAAGGCAGCCGGCATATGCTGGACCAGCAGCAACGGAGCAGGAAAATTCGCCGGCAGTTGGGTCAGTACTTTCTGCAGCGCCACCGGCCCCCCGGTCGAGGTACCAATGGCCACCAGCTTGTAGCTCCGCTTGCGCGGGGCCGGACTGTTTTTCACCGGTGCCGACGGTGCGGGTGCAGCGGTCGGGCGCGCAGGGGCACTGCTCGACAAGCCCGAAGCCGGGCGCGAGGCCAGCCCGGGTGCGGGGGCAGCAGCGGGCGACGGGGTGGAGTGCAGACCGAGCGAGCGACGGTTGGTTCGGGCCAGGGCGGTAACCCTCTCGCACAGCATCTGACGCACCTTGTCAGGGTTGCGCGAAATGTCCTCGAAGTTTTTCGGCAGATAATCGGCCGCACCGGCGTCAAGCGCATCCAGGCTGACGCGGGCACCCTCGTAGGTAAGCGAGGAGAACATGATCACCGGCGTCGGACAGCGCTGCATGATCTGCCGGACGGCTTCAATGCCGTCCATGACCGGCATCTCGTAGTCCATGGTGATCACATCCGGGTGCAGCGCCAATGTCTGCTCGATGGCCTCACGACCATTGTTGGCAGTACCGACTACCTGGATTTGCGGATCGCCGGCCAGAATCTCCGTCACCCTGCGGCGAAAGAAACCCGAATCGTCGACCACCAGAACCTTAACCGCCATACCCTCTCCTGACCTGCGTCCTGCACATGAACTGATTCATAACTGTTTTGGCGGGCTTGCAGCTTCCCGCAGACAACACTTGCTTAAGCCTTTGAGGGACGCGCGGCGCGCCCCGCAGCAGGCTATCACATGCGTCGCGCATAACGCTTGAGCAGGCTCGGAATATCCAGAATCAGGGCAATACGACCGTCGCCAGTAATGGTTGCCCCAGCCATTCCGGCGGTACCTTGCAGCATACGCCCGAGCGGCTTGATGACCACCTCTTCCTGACCAACCAGTTGATCGACCACAAAGCCGACACGCTGGGTACCCACCGACACGATCACCACACTGGCCGCCGAATGATCGCTGGTATCTTCCACTCCCGGCATCAGCCAGTGCTTGAGATAGAACAGCGGCAAGGCTTTCTCGCGCACGATGATCACCTCCTGACCGTCCACCACGTTGGTGCGGGACAGGTCGAGGCTGTAGATCTCGTTGACGCTGACCAGCGGCAGCGCGAACGCCTGGTCGGCCAGCATGACCATCAGGGTCGGCATGATGGCCAGGGTCAGAGGTACCTTGATTGCGATCCGCGAGCCCTGCCCCTTGGTCGACTCGATGCTGATCGTGCCGTTGAGCTGGGAGATCTTGGTCTTGACCACGTCCATGCCGACACCACGGCCGGATACGTCGGAGATTTCCGTTTTGGTCGAGAAGCCCGGCGCGAGGATCAGATTGAAGCATTCGGAGTCGCTGAGACGGTCCGCTGCGTCCTTGTCCATCATGCCTTTCTCGACCGCCTTGGCCCGCAGGATTTCAGGGTCCATGCCACGACCATCGTCGACGATGGTCAGCAGAATATGATCACCTTCCTGCTGCGCAGCCAGCACCACCTTGCCCGTCCGCGGCTTGCCTGCGGCTTCGCGCTCGTCCGGCAATTCGATACCGTGGTCTACCGAGTTGCGCACCAGGTGCACCAGCGGATCGGCCAGCGCCTCAACCAGGTTCTTGTCCAGATCGGTCTCTTCACCAATCAGCTCAAGATTGATTTCCTTCTTGAGGTTGCGCGCCAAATCGCGAACAACCCGGGGGAACCGGCCGAAGACCTTCTTGATCGGCTGCATGCGCGTTTTCATGACCGACATCTGCAGGTCGGCCGTGACCACATCCAGGTTGCCAACGGCCTTGCCCAGCTCTTCATCACCGCTGGCCAGACCCAGACGCACCAGGCGGTTACGCACCAGCACCAGCTCACCGACCATGTTCATGATTTCATCCAGCCGGGCGGTATCGACGCGCACTGTGGTGTCAGCCGCTGGCGCCTCGGCGGGCGCAGCCGACTTGGCCGGTGCGGGTGCGGGTGCTGCGGCCTTGGCCGCCGGCTTCGCTGCAGCCTTGGGCGCAGCGGGCGTTACCGGCTTGCTGGCAGCAGGTTGTGCAGCGGGCTTGGCAGCCTCGGACTGGTCGGCCTTGGCGTCAGCAATACCGGGGGCAGCACCCTTGCCGTGGAGCTGATCAAGCAGCGCTTCGAATTCGTCGTCAGTGATATGGTCATCGGAACTGTCGGCAGCCGACGTCTCCGGTGCAGCAGCAGGTGCTTCCTTGACACCCGGCGCAGCACCCTTGCCGTGCAACTGGTCAAGCAGCGCCTCAAATTCATCGTCGGTAATGTCGTCACCGTCAGACGCCGGCTTGGACGATTCAGCGGCTGCCGGCTTGCCTGTCGCAGCTGCCGGCGCCTTGCCCGGGCCATGCAGTTCATCCAGCAGGGCCTCAAATTCATCATCGGAGATCTCATCGGCGCCAGCGGTGGACGCTGTCTGGGCAGCAGCAACAGAGGCTGCGGCAGCCGCACTGCCATCACCATGCAGGGCGTCAAGCAACTGCTCGAATTCATCGTCGGTGATGTCACCCTCGGCAGCGGCAGGTGCCGCAGCGTCAGCCGGACCAGCCTCGGGCTCCGGCTCAGGCGCTTCTGCAGCAGGCGGCTCGCTTGTTGCCTCATCCGCCGATGCGGGCTGAGCCAGGGCGGCCAACGCATCCAGCAGAGCAGGCGCAGCAGGAGTCGGCTCCTCGCTCTCTCGCACCTGGGCAAACATGCCATTGACCGTGTCCAGAGCCTGAAGAACGACGTCCATCAACTCGGGCGTGACGGTACGTTCGCCCTTGCGCAGAATATCGAATACGTTCTCGGCGATATGGCAGCAGGCAACAAGGGCATCCAGCTGGAGAAAGCCGGCCCCGCCCTTTACGGTGTGAAAGCCGCGGAAGATAGCGTTAAGCAGATCCATGTCGTCGGGCCGGTTTTCCAGCTCGACCAACTGTTCGGACAACTGCTCGAGAATCTCGCCGGCCTCGACCAGAAAGTCCTGGAGAATCTCTTCATCCGCATCGAAACTCATGCACCCACTCCCCTCGGGCGTGTTATCGGAAGGCCACGCAATGCCGCCTTGAATTTCCATCTCGGCGCTGCGCAGTCACTCAACGTTGCTGCCAGGCAGCGACCTTGAGCAGTCAGACCGGCCGCGCGCTCAGCGTGCGGCAGTTACAGCTGACATCAGAATCCCAGGCTGGAAAGGAGGTCATCAACCTCATCCTGACCGGAAACAACGTCTTCCCTTTTATCGGCATGAATTTGCGGACCTTCACCCCTGGAGGAGGATTTTTTTCCGTCCCCGGGAGATTCACCATGATTGATGCCGGTAATGCGGTCGACCTGTCCCGCCATTCGGACCAGGTTGACCAGGCTCTCTTCGACATCATGCACAAGCGTAGTCACACGCTTGATCACCTGGCCGGTCAGATCCTGATAGTCCTGAGCCAGCAGAATATCGTTCAGATTGGTGGACAGATCCTTGCTGGTCGATTCGGTCTGCTCAAGGAACTCGCCTACCCGGCGGTAGAGGTCGCGAAACTCGTCCGCCGCCATCTCCCGGCGCTGCAGCCGCTGCCAGTCTGCCTTGAGGGCGTTCGCCTGCTGCCCCAGATCAGCGACCTTGGGGACGCTGGCCTCGACCAGATCCATGGTCCGGTTGGCCGCCTTGTCGGTCAGCTGAACCACATAGTCCAGCCGGTCAGAGGCATCGGATATCTTGGAAGTATCGTTGTCACCACCCAGCGCGTGGGTCGTGTCGATCTGAAAATTGACGATGGCATTGTGCAACGCGCGGGTGAGCTGCCCCACTTCGTGATAAAGACCACGGTCGCGTGCCTGATTGATGGCATGAATGACCAGCAACGCTTCACCGAAGTTGCCGCTCTCAAGGTGACCAACCAGCTGGTGCGCATTGTCCTTCAGCGAATGCTCGAATTCCTGAGCGGTCGCCTGGCCGGGATCCTTACTCAAAGCCATAACCTGTACCCCGGTTGATTATTATTTAGCCTGAACTCGCTCAAAGATTTTTTCGATCTTTTCTTTCAAGGCCTGAGCCGTAAACGGCTTGACCACATAGCCATTGACGCCCGCCTGCGCGGCTTCAATGATCTGATCTCGCTTGGCCTCGGCCGTTACCATCAGCACCGGCAGGTGCTTGAGCCGCTCGTCGGCCCGCACAGCGCGTAACAGGTCAATGCCGCTCATGCCGGGCATGTTCCAGTCAGTCACCAGAAAATCGAAACTGCCGCTCTGCAGCATCGGCAACGCGGTGTTGCCGTCATCGGCTTCGGCTGTGTTGGTAAACCCAAGGTCGCGCAACAGGTTCTTGATGATGCGCCTCATCGTCGAAAAATCATCAACGATGAGAATTTTCATATTCTTGTCCAAGTCGACCTCCGTACAAACCAGGGAATGTGCAGGCCTGCACCCCAAAAACCCATCGCAAATAACCAATCAAGCCATAAAAGAAGCTCTGATCAATCAGCTGGAAGCCAGCAGGCTGATCGGATGCACCCTCGAAAACGCCACCTGGACGTCCGGCCCGAAGCCACTACCTGTCGAGCAATCCGAGCATTGTCCGGATGTTGACGACAAAATCAATCATTTCGCCAGCTCATCAGCTTCGAGCGCAACCTAGCAGCACATTGACTGTGCAACTGACTGACCCTGGATTCACTGACACCCAGCACGGCGCCGATCTCCTTGAGGTTAAGCTCCTCATCATAATAAAGCGACAGCAGCAGTCGCTCGCGCTCGGGCAACGTGTCGATTGCCTCGATCAAAGCCGCTCTGAAACGCTCATCCTGCAGCCCGGACGCCGGTTCCTCGCCGCCCTGCACATCTGCCGGCGCACCCGACTCAAGCAGATCATCAAAGCTGAACAACTTGCTGCCGGCGGTATCACTGAGAATCGTATAGTACTCTTCCAGGCTCATCTCCAGCTCGGCGGCAACTTCGTGATCCTTGGCGTCACGCCCGAGCCGCGCCTCGACCGCGCGCATCGCATCACTGACCATCCGCGTATTGCGGTGTACCGAGCGTGGCGCCCAGTCGCCCTTGCGCACCTCGTCCAGCATCGCACCGCGAATGCGGATGCCGGCATAGGTTTCGAAACTGGCGCCCTTGCCGAAGTCGAATTTGCGGGAGGCTTCCAGCAGCCCGATCATACCGGCTTGCATTAGATCCTCCACCTGCACACTGGACGGCAGCCGCCCCAGCAGGTGGTAGGCAATTCGCTTTACCAGCGGCGCATACTGCTCGACGAGTCGATCCTGCTCACCGCGAGAACTCTGTGCTCGTGTATACATGCTCAATCCGCCAGCCTGTGCTGTCATAGGCCAGACCCTGTCGGTTGCACCAGACGTTCGACGAAGAACTCCAGGTGTCCTCGCGGGTTGGCCGGCAGCGGCCAGGCATCAACTTTTTGTGCAATGGCGCGAATTGCCAGCGAGGCCTTGCTGCGCGGAAAGGCTTCAAACACCGCGCGCTGCTTTTGCACTGACTTGCGCACCGCCTCATCAAACGGAACGGCTCCGACATACTGAAGTGCAACGTCAAGAAATCGATCCGTCACCTTGGCGAGCTTAGCAAACACCATGCGGCCCTCCTGCGGCGTGCCGACCATATTCGCCAGCACGCGGAATCGGGTCATCCCGTAATCACGGTTGAGCAGCTTGATCAGGGCGTAGGCATCGGTAATCGACGTTGGCTCGTCACATACCACGACGAGCACCTCCTGCGCCGCCCGCACAAAGCTGACTACCGAATCACCAATGCCGGCCGCCGTATCGACGATCAGCACGTCGATATTGTCACCGATCTCGCTGAACGCCTGAATCAGGCCGGCATGCTGCTGATGGTTGAGGCTCACCATGTTGGCGGCACCCGAGGCGGCCGGCACAATACGAACACCGCCGGGGCCGGTGACCAGAACGTCGCGCAGATCGCACTTGCCCTCCAGCACGTCGGCCAGCGTTGCCTTTGGCTTGAGCCCCAGCAGCACGTCAACGTTGGCGAGACCAAGGTCAGCGTCGAGCAGCACAACGCGCCGTCCCATCTCCGCCAGAGCAAGGCTGAGATTCACCGACACGTTGGTCTTGCCGATGCCACCCTTGCCCCCGGTGACCGCGATTACCTGAACCGGATGTTTGCTGCCCATCTGCGCTGATTACCTTAATCCTGTGAAATTGCTTAACTGGCCCGCTGGCTGTTCATCATACCGGCAAATACGTCGGCCATGGTCTGATCTGCCGGCGCATCATTACCTGCCATACTAACTGCACGACTCACCAGCTGATGCCCGACGGCGCGGCTGATATCGTCGGGAATGCGCTGGCCATCTGCCAGATAGGCTACCGGCAAACCCTGCTCCATCGCCAGCCCCAGCGATTCACCGAGCGTTGCGGCCTCGTCCACTTTCGTCAGAATGCAGCCCGACAGACCGCACGCCTTGTAAGTATGGTAGGCCGCTTTCATCACCCGGTGCTGGCTGGTCGCCGGCAGCACCAGCAGATTGCGTACCCGACGCCCCTGACTGGCCAGGGTGTCGAGCTGGCCGCGCAGGTAGGGATCGTTGGCCTGCAGGCCGGCAGTATCAATCAGAACCAGGCGCTTGCCGGCGAAATCGGCCAGCACGTCATTGAGATCCTGCTGCTCGTCCACCACCTTGACCGGCACATTGAGAATACGGCCCAGGGTGCGCAACTGTTCGTGTGCGCCGATACGATAGGTGTCCATGGTGACCAGAGCAACGTGCTGACTGCCGTGCTTGAGCACGTAACGCGCAGCGAGCTTGCCCAGCGTAGTCGTTTTGCCGGCACCGGTGGGGCCGACCAGCGCGATCACGCCACCGGCATCGAGCGGCTCTTCGCGCAGCACCGGCACACGATGCGCCAGATAGGCCAGCAGCATGCGCCAGGCCTGACGCGGATCACTCACGTCAGAAACCTGACGCAGCAGATCCTGACTGACCTCGGCCGGCAAGCCCATCTGGGTCAGACGGCGCCAGAGACCGGCCTGTTTCGGCTTGTGCTGATTGAGCTGCCCCCAGGCCAGCCCCCCCAGCTGAGACTCCAGCATTTCCCGCAGCCCGGCCAGTTCGGCGCGCATGGCGCTGAGGCTGGCATCTTCAACGGCCGCTGCCGCCGGCGAGCGCTCCGCAGCAGGCCGGCTGGCTGCAGCCGGCGCCGCCGGCTCAACCGGCTCCTGAATCAGCCGATCCAGCAGATCACGGGCCTCCACAGAACCCTGGCGAGCCGCGTGGCGCATGCTGTCACCAAACAGCTGACGATTGACCAGCGGCTGATCGTGGGAGGCCATCTCGCCCACCTCCAGCTCGGCGCGCGCGGCAACGATGCGCTCCTGGGTCTTTTTCAATTCAGCATCCAGACCCGGTGTCGGTGCCGTCAGACGGGGCGCCTCGTAGTCCAGCGCAGCGGTCAGCTCAACGCCACCGGCCACCCGGCGATTGGCGATGATCGACGCATCAGCGCCCAGCTCATCGCGAACCAGCTTCATCGCCTGGCGCATGTCTGCGGCAAAGAAACGTTTGACTTTCATGGCTGACCTCGTCGCTTTTCTGGCACCGCCCGCTGGCGGTTGCTGTCATTCATTCAGAGTGCTGCAGTTCAGTTCTGGCCAACCGTCGCAATGATGGTGACCTGCTTGCTGTCCGGAATTTCCTGGTAGGACAGTACATGGGCGCCCGGGGCTGCGTAGCGTACAAACTTGGCCATCATCATTCGAATCGGCCCCGCCACCAGCAGTACTGCCGGCTTGCCCTGCACTTCCTGCCGTTGTACGGCATCAGACAGTGAGCGCTGCAACTTCTCGGCCATGCCAGGCTCCAGCAACATACCGTCGTCGGCGCCCTGACCGGCCTTCTGCATACTCTGTAGCAACATCTGTTCCAACCTTGGCTCCAGCGTGATCACAGGCAGCTGAGAGTCAAGCCCCACAATGCTTTGCACGATTGAGCGTGACAACGCGACACGCACAGCGCCGATCAGCGCGCCGGTATCTTGACTCTTGTTCGCGTTGTTGGCGATGGCCTCGGCGATGGTCCGGATGTCACGAACCGGCACCTGTTCCTGCAGCAGGCCCTGCAGCACCTTGAGCAGGTTGGACAGGGAGATCAGCCCCGGCACCAGCTCCTCGGCCAGCTTCGGCGACGCCTTGGCCAGCACCTGCATGAGCTGCTGCACTTCCTCATGACCAATCAGCTCGTGGGCGTGCTTGTAGAGAATCTGGTTGATATGGGTGGCAACCACGGTGCTGGCGTCAACCACGGTATAGCCGAGTGACTGCGCCTGATCCTTCTGGTTAGGCTCAATCCAGACTGCGTCCAGACCAAACGCCGGATCCTTGCCGGGCACACCCTTGATCTCGCCAAAAACCTGACCCGGGTTGATCGCCAGCTCACGGTCGGGGTAGATCTCGGCCTCGGCCACACCCACGCCCATCAGCGTCAGGCGGTAGGCATTGGGCGCCAGATCAAGGTTGTCGCGGATATGGACCGAAGGCATCAGAAAGCCCAGATCCTGCGAAAGTTTCTTGCGAACGCCCTTGATCCGCGCCAGCAGCTGCCCACCCTGATTGCGATCAACCAGCGGGATGAGTCGATACCCGACTTCAAGCCCGACCATGTCAACCGGGGTCACATCATCCCAGCCAAGCTCGCGGGCCTCCGGCGCCTGAACGGCCGGCAACTGGGCCTGCTGACGCTCTTCCTGCACCTTTTCTTCCTCCTTGGCCTGCTGACGCTTGGCGATGAGGTAGGCACCCGCCGCCGCAATCGCACCGAGACTGAGGAAAGAGAAGTGCGGCATGCCAGGGATAAGCCCCATGACGATCAGAATCGCCGCAGCCACCGCCAGCGCCTTGGGTGAGGCAAACATTTGACGCTGAACCTGCGCCCCCATGTCTTCCGAGGAGGAAACCCGGGTCACCATGATCGCCGCGGCAGTCGAAAGCAGCAGCGACGGGATCTGGGCAACCAGGCCATCACCGATGGTCAGCAGCACATAGATGCGACCGGCCTCGGCAAACGGCAGCCCGTGCTGCGCCATGCCGATAGCCAGACCACCAATCACGTTGATGAACAGAATCAGCAGGCCGGCGACGGCGTCACCGCGCACGAATTTGCTGGCACCGTCCATGGAACCGTAGAACTCGGCCTCCTGGGCCACTTCCTGACGACGCGCCTTGGCCTGATCCTGATCGATCAGACCGGAGTTGAGATCGGCATCGATTGCCATCTGCTTGCCCGGCATGGCATCCAGGGTAAAGCGCGCACTCACCTCGGAAATTCGGCCTGCGCCCTTGGTGACAACCACGAAGTTGATGATCATCAGGATCGCGAACACCACCAGACCAACGACGTAGTTACCGCCAATCACCACCTCACCGAAGGCCTGGATTACCTTACCGGCCGCATCCCCACCCTCGTGGCCATACAGCAGCACTACGCGGGTCGAGGCCACGTTGAGCGCCAGACGCAATAAGGTCGAGACCAGCAAGATGGTCGGGAAAACGGCAAAATCCAGCGGTCGCAGCGCGTAGGCGCACACCAGCAATACGACCAGCGACAACGCAATATTGAAGGTAAACAGTACGTCGAGCAGAAATGGCGGGATCGGCAGCATCATCATGCCGAGCATCACCAGCAGCAGAATCGGGATACCCAGACTGCCGTGGCGCAAGCCGGCCAGATTGGTCCGCATATTTCCCATCAGTTGCGCGCGATCGACAGCCATTGGCGAAAAAGTCCCCAGATCAAATATTTGACGCAGATTGCGTTGTACCCGGGACTACGCAAGAAGCGTTCCACTTTAGGAACCCGCAGGCCCGGTACAGGTCTACCAATGGCTGTTCGCCTGCACTCGAGTTCTGCTTCGTCCCGGCAAACCTTCTGATAAACTGCCTGACGCTGTAACGGCAAAGGATGGCCAGATGACTGACCCGGCAGATTCGTGAGCACCGAACGCTGCCATCCACTGCCACTACAGCCCGATACTCGCCGGCTGGTCGCAACCCGAGAGGTATCATGCGCGCGCCTATCGCTCTGCTACTTGGACTGAGCATCGCCCTCAGCGGATGCCAAACCCTGTCTGAACCCGACAGCCTGCTGAGCCGTTCCGGTGAAATAATCAGAACCCAGAGCCAACGCCTGGCCGACCTGGCCTCGAGACTGACCAGCGACCCGGCTGCCCGGCAGCGCCATGCCGACGTCGAAGCGCTGTTCGCGCAACCGTACATCGATCCCCTCACCCGCTACCTGAACGCCCACGCCGACGATCCGGTCTACTCAGACTACATTCCACTGGTCGAAGAAGAACGAGACAGCCGCTGCGAGGCCATCGGCCAACGCTACGCCGCCGAGCAACCGACCCGCGACAACTTGCGGAGACTGCGTGCCGGCTATCAGTTTTCCTGCCCAAACCAGGTGGGCGCGTTTGCAGCCCGGGTACCGCAGCCCGCAAGTACACCGTCCAGAAGCAGCCCAACCACGGACCAGCAGGAAACCTGCTACCTGCTGTTTGCCATCCGCAACTACAGCCAGGCTGGCAATGCCTGCCGCGCTGCAGCCGAAGCAGGCGATGCCAAGGCCCAGCATCACCTGGCAAGCATTGCCGACAGCACCGGGCAAGGCGACACGGCACTGCGCTGGGCCCGCGACTCTGCCGAACAGGGCAATACTGCGGGCCAGCTGCTGCTGGCTGATCTACTGCAGCGACAAAACAGCAGCGAAGCCGACAGGGACGCCTTCAGTTGGTTGAAAAAGGCAGCCGACAGCGGCCAGCCCGAAGCCCGCTATCAGCTGGCCCTGGCGTATCTGAACGGAACCGGAACCGCCGTCAGCCCGAACAAGGCCGAGGAGCAACTGCGTCGGGCCGCCCTGGCTGAGCACATACCTTCAATACTTCAGCTGGCTCGCAACCACCCAGACACCGCGTCTGCCCGCCGCTGGCTAACCGAGGCTGCAGAGCTTGGGTCAGCCGAAGCGCAATACCGTCTGGGGCTTGATTACATGCAGGGTAATGGCGGCCCGCAAGATCTGGAGCAGGCATACTTCTGGCTAAGTCTGGCGCTGGTGAACGGAGAGTCCCGCGGCCGACGCTACGTCGAACAGCTGTCTGGCCAACTCAGCAATGACCAGCTGACCAGTGCGCGCAGCGCCCTGCAACAGCGTATCAACAGCCGCTAAGGTTGAGGGTGACAGGGATGCTGCCAGTCAAACGCGCAATCATGGTTCTGCTCAGCCTGCTGGTAGGGCTGTTCCTGCTCGGCAGCTGGTTGATCGCCAGCCTGAATCTGGAGTTCGCCGAGAATGCGATGGGTACGTTGCGCGAACGCCAGATTACCGACACCTTTTATGCCAACCTTGATCGCATCAATGCCCATCACCGACTGATGGAGCAGAGCACCCGCGGGCTGGCCCGAGCCGGCGGACTGCTGCTGCGCAACCCTGCCGATCCGGCGACGCAGGCAGATACCCTTCGCAACGCCCTGCAGGACTTTCCCGACAGCTACGGCAGCAGCCTTTGGTACAGCGAGCCCGGACGCCCGGCCCACTATGCCTACCGCCAGGGACAGGGCATACAGGTCGAGCCGGTCAGTGCCGACGAACAGCAGCGTCTCACCACCTGGTTTCAGCGTCTGCGCGGGCTGCAGCCACCTATCGAGCCAGCACAGCAATGGACCGCGGCGTATTACAAAAGCAGCATCAACGCGGTGGTGATCAGCCATGCCACACTGATACGTGATGCGCAGGGACGCCCTCTTGGTCTGGCCATGACCGACTGGCTGGCCGATGACATCATCAGCACTGTCAGCCGGGTCGAAGTGACGCCCGGCACCTTTGCCTTTTTGCTGGACCACGACAACCGCAACCTTTCCAGCCTGTCTGACGCCGCCGACGTCGATCGCGCCCAGCGGATGATCAACAGCGTGACTGCGCTGCAGCTTCATCAGCGACTGCAGGACCAGCCGCTTCCGATTATCAGTTCAAGACAACTGGCATCGCCGATGCAGCAACTCAGGCATCAGGTAGACGAGCAGGACTACAGCCTGTTTTACTCGCCAACCCGTGCCGGCATGATCTTCGGCATCGGTGTTCCGCAAGCCGAGATCGATGCGGTACTGACGCCGATGCGTGACAGCAGTACCCGCATTCAGCTGCTGGCGGGCACGGTCATGCTGATCATTTCCGCGCTGATTCTGTATCTGGTGGCCGGCACCCTGCGCCAGCTGCGCAACCTGTACACCGATCCCCTTACCCATCTGCCCAACCGCGAACGGCTGCTGGCTGATCTCAGGAAAACCCACACCGCGAGCCTGCTGCTGCTCAATCTGGATGCCTTCAAGGAAATCAACGATTTCTACGGCCACCAGTGCGGCGATCACGTTATCGCAACGCTGGCCCAGGCGCTGCAGCAGCACCTGAACGAACGCGCGGACTGGCGCGGAAGCCGGCTGTACCGGATGCCGGCCGACGAGCTGGCCATCTGGCTACCAGGCCATCACAGCCAGGAACAGCTAACCCCTGCCCTGACGCGGCTGCTCGGCTTCATCAGCAATCTGGAGATTCGCTGGCAAGAGCAGGATATCCCGCTCCACGCCAGTATTGGCGTGGCGTGCTGCAACCAGCGCGAAGCGCAGGACCTGAGCGGCGAGCAGTTGCTGCCGGCAGCAAACATCGCACTCGAGCTGGCCCGCGCCGGCAACGAGAGCTTCGTGTTTTACGACGCCAGCCGGGGCGTGCGCGAAGGATACGAACAGAACCTGATTGGCGCCAACCGGCTGCGTGCAGCGCTGGAGGAGCAGCGCATCGTCGCCTTCTTCCAGCCGATCATGGACGTCACCAGCCAGCGTATTGAAAAGTACGAATGCCTGGTGCGAATGATCGACGAGCAGGGGGAACCGGTCAGCCCGATCCATTTTCTTGAGCTGGCGAAGAAAGTGCGCCTGTATCGCGCGATTACCCGCTGCATGATCGACAGCGCAATCGCCCGTTTCGCTGATCAGCGCCACAGTTTCTCGATCAACCTCTCCTGCGAAGACCTGCTTGATCCGGAGCTGGCCGACTACATCATCTCGACGGTAGAAAGCCACGCTATCGGACAGCGCGTCATCTTTGAAATCCTCGAATCGGAAGGTATCGAAAACTACGCCGCCGTACGTCAGTTCATCGACCGCGCCAAGGCTCTGGGCTGCCTCATTGCCATTGATGACTTCGGCACCGGCTATTCAAACTTCGAACACCTGCTCAGACTCAACGTCGACCTGATCAAGATCGACGGCAGCCTGATCCGCCAGCTCGACGAGAACCCCACCGCACTGACCCTGTGCCGCGGCATCGTCCAGTTCGCACAGGAGCTCGGCCTGCAGACCGTTGCCGAGTTTGTTCACAGCCCAGCCGTCCTCAAACAGGTCAGGGCACTGGGTATCGACTTCGCCCAGGGCGCTGCGATCGGCATGCCATCGGCCAGCCTGATCACGGAAATAGACCTCCATCAACCTGCTGGATGAATGGTCCTCAGGGTTGCAAGGGCCATCGCAGGCGCCGAGGATATTCAACCTAGCCACTAGCAATCACGGAACACCCCATGAGCCAGGCTGCGATTCGCTTGTCCGTCCTTGACCTATGCTCGATCAGCGAAGGCGCCACAGCTGCCGATGCCCTGCACAACGCCCAGGCCATGGCAAGGCACTGCGAGACGCTCGGCTACCACCGCTACTGGGTGGCGGAACACCACAACATGCTCGGTATTGCCAGTGCCGCCACCTCTGTCGTCATGGGCTATCTGGCCGGCAGCACCCAGCGCATTCGCATCGGCTCCGGCGGCATCATGCTGCCCAACCATGCGCCGCTGCAGATCGCCGAGCAGTTCGGCACGCTGGAATCGCTCTACCCCGGCCGCATCGATCTTGGCCTTGGTCGCGCCCCGGGCACCGACCCGGCCACCGCGAACGCCCTGCGCCGCGGACGCACCGACGGCGAAGACTTTCCGCAAATGCTCGAAGAGTTGCGCCGTCTGTTTGCACCGCTTGAGCCCGGGCAGCGCCTGCGTGCCGTGCCGGGCAACGGCTTGAACATTCCGATCTGGCTGCTCGGCTCCAGCACCTTCAGCGCCCAGCTGGCCGGCCGCCTCGGCCTGCCCTTTGCCTTTGCCGGACAGTTCTCTCCGGATTACCTGTTCAGCGCCCTGCGGCTGTACCGCGAAAGCTTCCGCCCGAGCGATGAATACAGCGAGCCCTACGCCATGCTCGGCATCAACGCCTATGTCGCGGACGACCGCGAGCAGGCCCATTACCTGGCCAGTTCCCATCAGCAGGCGTTTCTCAACCTGATCCGCGGTACACCGGGACAGCTGCCACCGCCGACCCGGGATATGGAATCACTCTGGCAACCGCATGAACGCCATCAGGTGATGTCGACGCTCGCTGGCAGTCTCATTGGCGACCTGCAGAGCGTGACCGGCCAGCTGTCCGATTTGCTGGAGCGAACAGGCGCCAATGAACTGATCGTGAACAGCCCGATTTTTGACCAGAATGCACGAAAGCACAGCTACCAACTGCTGATGCAGGCCAGCCAGCAACTCTGAGCCCCTTCCCTGATGCAGGCGACTCTGGTAAAAAGACGCCTGCGCGGGTGTAGTTCAATGGTAGAACGGCAGCTTCCCAAGCTGCATACGAGGGTTCGATTCCCTTCACCCGCTCCAATTTCGCTCCCTTCTGCTTTACTTTCCATTGTCACAAGCCGGTCAGGCGAGAAAAGTTCGCGTACGCAAATGCCTCTGCTTATGCTTTTCTCTACGACCAACATACCAATAACCCCTTGTAATGATTGGTTTTTTCTGCACAAACGGATGACAAGAGCGGTCCGCTTGGGCACAATGTCCAGTCAAACGTTAATGTCAGTGGAGTACCCGCCATGAAAGGCCATCCGGACGTCGTCAGCTGTCTTATCGATCTGTTGCGAGGTGAGCTTGGCGCACGGGATCAGTATTTCCTGCATTCGCGACTGTACGAAGACATGGGCTATGCCAAGCTGTACGAGCGCATCAACCATGAGATGGAAGAAGAAACCCAGCACGCCGACGCTATCCTCAAGCGCCTGCTGTTTCTTGAAGGCAAGCCGGACATGCGGCCCTCGCCCATCACCCCCGGCAGCACCGTGCAGGAAATGCTCGAGTCAGACCTGAAGCTGGAATATGAGGTACGCGAGAACCTGGCTAACGCCATTGCCCTGTGCGAGCGTGTCGGCGACTACCAGACGCGGGAAATACTTGAAGTCCAGTTGGCAGATACCGAAGAGGATCACGCCTACTGGCTGGAGCAGCAACTGCGCCTGATCAAGATGGTTGGTGAACAGAACTACCTGCAATCGCAAATGTAATCTGACGCCGCGCCACAGCCCTGCCAGTTGACGCTGGCAGGCGTCATGCGGCCATTCGCCCCCTAGCACCGCACTGCATCTGCCTCCCCGGCGGTGCCTTTCATTTCCAGACCACAAGGTCAGCATTTTCGGAATTCGAACTAATATTCGTTAGTGCACCAGCCTAGTGAAGCCGAATACCCCCTCTGCACCGGCATCGTCCAGTGCGGACCACGGATCAGAAGCCTCTCTTTCAACCCAAGCCTCAAAACTGACCGTTCAGACAGGAATTTGCAGCAACAGCCAGCCGATGCAGCCGGCATGGCACCTTTTCTGCATTGCCAGCAGCTCCAGTCAATTGGAGTACTCTAGTGACCTCAGGTACCTGCCCAGATCGTCGTCAGACACGGATACTGATGCCCGCCAGCGCCAAAGAAGCCTGTGCACTCGCCAGATACCACAGCGCGCCCTATATGGCCGGAGCCAGCGCGCTGCAACTCGGCTGGAACAAAACCGGCAGGTGGCCAGAGCATGTGGTCAGCCTGAATGCGATAAACACACTGCACGGCTGCCATCGGGCCGCAGACCATTGGTCCCTTGGTGCCTTGAGCCGGCTATCGGAGCTGACGCGCAATCCGGATCTGTGTGCAGAGCTGCCCGTGTTTGAAACGGCGCTGCTCGGGGTTGGCGCACCCGGCATTCGGCATATCGCCACCCTCGCGGGCAATATCGGCTTTGCCGGCGACCTGCTGCCTACCCTGCTGGTACTCGACGCCCGACTTGACTGGCTGGACGACAACGGCGCGGATCAACAAACACTGCTGGCCGATTGGCTGACGGCCCCACCAGCGCATGCCCTGATAACCCGGGTTCGCCTGCCACTGCCGCAACCGCAGCAACATCTGCGCATGGAAAAGCTGGCCAGCCGCAGCGCATTCAACCCGCCACTGCTGAATATCGCCAGCAGCTGGCAATGGCAGCCACAACCGGATCTGCGCTTGGCTGCCGGCGGCGCAAGCTTGCGACCCCGTCGTCTGCGAGCCTGCGAACAGGCCCTTGCGGCAACCGCCGACCAGCCGCTGACGACCCGCACGCTGCTGCCCCTGCTGGCCGCAGACCTTCCCGAATTGGCCGAGCAACCGCTTTTGCAGATAGCGGCCAATCTTGTCCAGGCACAATGGCACGGGAGCCACGCATGAACACAACCGCATTCACGCCACGCCCTCTTACCGCCGACACCTTCGCCGAGCGCTGGCAGCCGCGCCCTGACGCCACCCAGAAGGTGCGTGGCGAACTGCGCTACCCCACCGACGAACTTGACTGGCCTGGCCTGCTGCATGGCCGCATTCTGCGCAGCGCTTTGCCACACGCCCGTCTGCTTGGCATCGACGTCGAGCGCGCGCGAACGCTGCCCGGCGTACACGCGGTGGTGACCGCAGCCGATATTCCCGGCACCAATAACTACGGCATCGTATTTCGCGATCAGCCGGTATTCTGCACGGATCACGTGCGCTTCCTCGGCGATGCGCTGGCGGCGGTCGCGGCGGATACGCCCGAGATCGCTGCACACGCGCTCAGCCTCATCGAGGTGCGCTACGCCGAGCTACCGGTGGTCAATGACCCGAGCGCGGCACTGGCCGATGGCGCGCCGGCGCTGCACCCCAATGGCAATCTGCTGGACAGCTCCCTGATCGAACACGGTGACGTCGAGGCAGCCTTCGCCGCCTGTGCATTCGTGGTGGAAGGTCACTACCGCACCCCGCGGCAGATGCATGTCTTCATGGAGACCGAGGGTGGCGTGGTGGTGCCCGATGAGATCGGTGGGCTGACCTTCCGGGTGGGCTGCCAAAGCGCCCACCGAGACCGCGTACAACTGGCCAGCATTCTCGGCCTGCCGCCGGATAAGGTACGCGTAATCGGCCTGGCGACCGGTGGCGGTTTCGGCGGCAAGGACGAGCTGACCATGCAGCCGGCCGCCGGACTGCTCGCACTGCGCACCGGACGCCCGATACGCATTCACTTCGATCGCCGCGAATCGACCATCGCCGGCATCAAGCGCCATCCGGTTGAACTCGTTGCCCGCACCGGCTGTGACGCGCAGGGTCGCATCCTCGCCCACCAGCTGCACGCGGTACTCGACACCGGTGCCTATGCCACCCTGGGTCCTGCGGTCCTCACCAACCTGACCGATCACGCCGCGGCGCCGCTGTACCGTATCCCCAATATCCGCGTGAGCGGTCAACTGGTGCATACCAACAATGGTGTTGCCGGCGCCTTCCGCGGCTTCGGCGGCAACCAGGCGACCTTTGCGGTAGAAAGCCAGCTGGACAGGCTGGCCCACGCCGCCGGTTTACACCCGGCCGAACTGCGCCGGCGCAACCTGCGTACACCGCAGGACCCCTGCGTCGAGGGCCAGACCCAGCAGCAGCCCTGCGATCCCCGACTGCTGCTAGATGCGGCGCTGCAATCCCCCCTGTGGGCCAGCGCCAGCAGTACCGACGACAGCCGCTGGGTGACCGGCGTCGGCATGGCGATGGGTGCACAGGGCAATGGCCTGGGTAACGGGTTACCCGACGCCGGCGGCGCGCGCCTGACCCTGACTGACGATGGCCGCATCGAACTGGCATTCGGCTTCATCGAGTACGGTCAGGGCGTAATTGCAGCAATCCGGAATCTGGCCTGCGACTACCTGCACTGCGCACCGGAGGATCTGGATATCCGTCTGGGCGACTCCAGCGGACCCGACTCCGGCCCGACCAGCGCCTCACGCAGCAGCATCATCGCGGTGGAGGCCCTGCGCCGCCTGCAGCCGCAATGGCGCGCATTGCTGACCAGTCTGGCGCCACTGGCAACACCGGGGCTGCAACCCGGCCCCGGCGGACTGCGGGATCAGTCAGGTGAGCTCGTCATCAGCTACCCGCAACTGGCTGGCGCAGGCACGCCTGTCACGTTGAATGTACATTTCGACTTTCCGACCGGCCCGGACGCGACCCCGCGCGGACGCTATCTGCAACTGCTCATCGCCACCGTTGCGCACGTGGCTGTCGACCGGCTGACGGGGCGGATTCGTGTCGAGCGCCTGCACCATATCACCGCCGGCGGCAGGGTTATCCACCCGCCCAGCTACCGCGGCCAGATCGAAGGGGCCGCCATCATGGGCATGGGCATGACGCTGCTTGAGGACGTGCCCATGCAGGACGGTCAGTACCTGCTGGACAACCTCGACGCCTATCTCATCCCGACACTGGCCGACGCTCCCGAGCAACAGGTCGACGTCATAGAAGGCATTCTCGGCGGAGAAAGCTACCCGGTACGCGGTATCGGCGAACTGGGCATCGAGGCGATAAGCCCGGCCATCACCGCCGCCATCGAGAACGCCATCGGCGTACGCCCGGAGCGCCTGCCGGTAGAACCAACCACACTGCTTGCAGCCATGCAGGAGCTACATCCGTGAACGACGTCTTCTTTACCCTGCACTTCACCGTCAATGGCCAGGAGCAGACGCTCGAAGTACCGGCCGCCCGTCGCCTGCTCGACATACTGCGCCTGGATCTGGGGCTGATCGGACCGAAGGAAGGTTGCAGCATAGGTCGCTGCGGTGCCTGCAGCGTCGTGGTTGATGGAGACTCCGTACCCGCCTGCCTGCTGCTTGCCTGTCAGGTGCAGGGGCGCACGGTAGAGACCATTGAAGGGCTGCGCGAGGACCCGCTGTGCGAGCACATCAGCGCCGCACTGGTCAATGCCGGCGCGCTGCAGTGCGGTTACTGCACCCCCGGCATTGTCAGCAGCTTGACCGCCGCTCTTCGCCACAACCCCGCTGCGGATGTCGCTGAGCTCGAACAGGCCCTGCACGGCAATCTCTGCCGCTGCACCGGTTACAACGGGCTGCGGCAGGCGATTGCCGAGCTGGCAACCTAGATACGGAAACTGCCCACCAATTGCCTCAACCGGGTGACCTGATCCTCGAGTGAGGCACAGGCACGCAGGGTCGCCTGCAGGTTATCAACTCCCTCCTGGTTGAGGGTGTTGATCTCGGTGATGTCGACGTTGAGACTTTCAATTACCGAGGTCTGTTCCTCTGTTGCGGCAGCAACCGACTGGTTCATGTTGTCGATATCGCCAATACCGTGGGTGATCTCGCTGAGCCGGGTGCCGGCTTGCCCCGCTACCTCGACGCTGTGCTGACTGTACTGCTGACTGTCGGTCATGATGCTGACCGCTGCACTGGCGTCGGTGCGCAGATTCTCGATCATGTCGTGAATTTCCTGGGCAGAGCTTTGGGTGCGGTGTGCGAGGTTGCGCACCTCATCGGCAACCACCGCAAACCCGCGCCCTGCCTCACCGGCACGGGCCGCCTCGATGGCCGCGTTCAGCGCCAGCAGGTTGGTCTGCTCGGAGATACTTTGAATCACCTCCAGAATGCGACCTATGTCCTCGGTCTTGTGGCTGAGTGACTGAATCGTTCTGCTCGATTCACTGATCTTGGCCGACAGTTCCTGCATTGCAGCAATCGACTGGCTGACTACTGCCGATCCCTGCTCCGCTCCCTGGCGCGCCTGACTGGCCTGCGCGGATGCATCCGCCGCATTGCGGGCTATTTCCTGCGCCGCCGCACCCAGCTCATTGATAGCCGCCGCCACGCTGTTGGTCCGGCTGGACTGCTCGTCAGAGCTGGCCATGTTGGCATTGGAGGCATCAACCACCTGCCGCGCAACGTCGTGCAGCGTACTGCTGGTACTGGCCACCTGGCTGATTGACTCGTGGATACGCTGCACGAATTGGTTAAAGGCGTTGGCCAACCGACCAAACTCGTCCTGGCTGGTGACAGGCAGGCGACGGGTCAGATCACCCTCGCCCTCGGCGATATTCTCCAGAGCCGCTCCCAGCGATACCAGCGGACGCAGGAGGTAGCGCATCAGTACGCCAAGCAGCAGCACAATAATCACCACCGATACGATAACCGCAAGCAGCGCTGAATAGCGAAACTGGGCAAGGCTGGCGAAAGCCTTGTCACGGTCAATCGACAGGCCGACGTACCAGTCGGCACCGGGTAATCCGGCGACCGGCAAAAACGTCAGTAAGCGCGGCTGACCATCCAGCTCGGCTTCACTGAGGCTGCGCTCGATGCGCGGTGTGTTCCGCGGGTAGATCTCGCTCAGGGTCTTCATCTGCAGGTCGGCATTGGGATGCACCAGAATGGTTCCATCACTGCTGACCATGAACGCATACCCCATGCCATTGAAATCCAGGGCGTTAATAATCCGGGAAATGGTCTGAAGGTTAAGGTCGCCGCCAACCACGCCCGCCCCTGCCGGTGTGGCAATAGTCATGATCAGTGCGCCGGTTGCGGCGTCGACGTAAGGGCTGGTCAGGATGGTCCTGCCGGCCTCACGCGCGCCCTTGAACCAGGGCCGCGAGCGCGGGTCGTAGTCCGCCGGCATTTCGGAATCAGGCCGCATGGTAAAGGCGCCATCGGCGGCACCGAGGTAGCTGAAATCGAAGGTTTCAGCCAGCGTGCGCTGCTCGAGCAACGGCACCAGCCGGTCCGGACTCTCGCTCTGGATATTCTGTGCCAGATTCTCCAGCAACAAAATACGACCGGACAACCAGTTGCTGATATTGTCCGCCGTCAGCGTCCCGGCGTCGGTCAGATACGTCTGCAGATTGGTCTGCAGAGTCTTGCGTTGCAGGTAATCGTTATAGACAGAGAAGGCCGAAAAGGCCGCAATCACGACCAGGGACGCGGCCAGCAGGATCTTCTGATTGAAGCTGAGTCTGGTAGGCATCGGTTTTGCCTCGAAAAGGGGGTCTGAAACTGTATGTCGTCCCGCCAGACGGAAACTTGATTTCCGGCGATACAGACCGTCTTTTCAAGGTTAGATGACGAAATGCCATTTTGCTGCAAGCAGACTGCCATCTCATCGCCGATACACGCCAGCCAGAGCGCCTCGACAGCACAGCCGGTGACGCTGTCGAAAACGCTCGCCCTGCTGACGTCGCAGGGCGCCGTGTATTGAGCTAGATAATGCGCGAGAAGCGCTGTTGGCTGGTGTCACTCTGATAGGCGTCGAACAGCATGCAAATCGAGCGCACCAGCAGCCGGCCGGCGGCCATAACCCGAATCCCGCCGGGTGTGAGGATGATCAGCCCATCACGGGCCATCTGCTCAAGCATCGGCAGGCAGGAGGCAAAGTACTCGGGAAAGTCGATCCCGAAGCGCGCCTCAATATCGCTGAACTGCAGCTGGAAATGGCAGATCAGCTGGCTGATAACCGCCCGCCGAATGATGTCGTCGGAATGGCAGACGAGACCACGCTGGGTCGCCAGCTCATCCGCCTGCAAACGCTCCTGATAGACCTTGAGGTCGCTGCTGTTCTGACAGTACAAATCACCGACCTGACTGATTGAGGAGACGCCCAGACCAATCAGATCGCAATGCCCGTGCGTGGTGTAACCCTGAAAGTTGCGCTGCAGCTCGCCGTTCTCCTGGGCGATGCTGAGGCTGTCGTCCGGCAGGGCAAAGTGATCCATACCAATGTAGCGATACCCCGCTGCCAGCAGCTGACGCACGCTGTTCTCGAACATTTCCAACTTTTGCGCGGGGCTAGGCAGATCGGCACTGTTGATCCGGCGCTGGGGCATGAAGCGTTCCGGCAGATGCGCGTAGTTGAACACCGACAGCCGGTCAGGCTTGAGTGCGATGATCGCCTCAACGGTGCGGGCGAAGCTCTCCGGCGTCTGCTTGGGCAAACCGTAGATGAGGTCGATGTTGATCGAGCGATAGGCAAGCGTGCGCGCGGCGTCCATCACGGCCTGGGTCTGCTCCAGCGTCTGCAGACGGTTGACCGCACGCTGCACTTCCGGGTCCAGATCCTGGACGCCAAAACTCACACGATTGAAGCCCAGCTCGCGCAGCAGCCCCATGGTCGCCCAGTCGGCCTCACGGGGGTCGATCTCGATACTGTAGTCACCGATATCGTCGTCACGCAGGCTGAACCGACTGCGCAACCCGGCCATCAACTCGCGCAGTTCCTGATGGCTGAGAAAGGTGGGCGTCCCACCGCCAAAATGCAGCTGCTCAACGACCTGATCCGGGCCCAGATGAGCGCTGATCAGCTCCATCTCGCGCTGCAGGCTGGCGAGATACTCGCGCGACCGGCTGCGGTCTTTGGTAATCACCTTGTTGCAGGCGCAGTAGTAGCAGATGTTGGCGCAAAACGGCACATGTACGTAAAGCGAAAGTTGCCGACCGGCCTCACGGGAGGCGTCGATGGCGTGCAGAAAGTCTGCCGGTTTGACACCGTCGTGAAACTGCACGGCGGTGGGATAGGAGGTATAACGCGGACCGGCATGGTCGTAGCGTCGAATCAGATCGGCATCCCAACGAATAGTGGGCAGCATGGGGAAACTCCGGCTTTGCTCTGGCATGGAACAAAGCCTACGCCGGCCAGGCAAACCAGGTTTTGACCAGCGTCAATAGACCCGTGGCCGCATCCTAGCCGCCGGTCGCGTTCATGAAACGCAACACCTGAACCTCACCACCCACGCTAAATTCATGCCGCGCCGGCTTGTGTTGCAGGGCGCGTTCCAGAGCCTCGCTGACCGGCTCGTCATGCTCCGGATGACGCCTGACCAGGGCGCGCATATCCAGCGAATTCTCGTGTCCAAGACAAAGCAGCAGGCGCCCTTCGGTGGTCAGACGTACCCGATTACAGGTGTCACAAAAATTGTGCGAATGCGGTGAAATGAATCCGATGAGACTGTCCGGGTAGCCATCGACTCGCAGGTAGCGCGCCGGGCCGCCGGAGTTTTCAGCACTGTCGATCAAGCGGTAGCGTTCCGCCAGCAGGCTGCGCACTTCGTCGCTTGAGCAGTAGGCTTCGCCCCGCTCACGCCCGACCTCACCGAGCGGCATCTCTTCAATAAAGGTGATGTCCAAACCCCGCTCCAGCGCGTAGGCCGCCAGCGCCTGCACCTCATCGTGGTTGCGGCCCTTGAGCACCACCGTGTTGAGCTTGACCCGCTCAAAACCGGCGTCACGCGCAGCCTCGATACCATCGAGCACCTGCTGCAGGTCACCCGTGCGGGTAATACTCCTGAAGCGTTCGTGATTGAGGCTGTCGAGGCTGATATTCAGCCGCTTAACGCCGGCCTCGGCCAGCGGCCGGGCCAGCCTGGTCAACTGCGAGCCATTGGTGGTCATCACCAGTTCGCGCAGCCCCGGCAGGGCACTGATGCGGGCACAAAGGTCAACCACGCCACGCCTCACCAGCGGCTCGCCTCCGGTCAGCCGGATCTTGCGAACGCCCCGGGCGACAAACAACCGCGCCAAACGCTCAATCTCCTCAAGACTGAGAATCTGCTGGCGGGGAAGAAAGGTCATATCTTCGGCCATACAGTAAACACAGCGGAAATCGCAGCGATCTGTCACCGAAATACGGAGATATTCTATCTTTCTCCCCAGACCGTCCTGCAATATCGACTGTGTCATGCAAGGCTCCGACTAATCTGTTTTCCAGCGCGAAAGCGCAACTTCGTCGCTATCGCGTGCATCAACCCAGCGCTCGCCATCCGGCGTTGCTTCGCGCTTCCAGAACGGCGCGCGGGTCTTGAGGTAATCCATGATAAAGGCGTTAGCCTCAAAGGCTGCCTGGCGGTGGGCGCTGGCAACACCAACAAACACAATCGGCTCACCTGGTTCAAGCTGGCCAACGCGGTGCAACACCTGCACGTCCAGCAGCGGCCAGCGGGTCTGCGCCTGCTCGACGATACCGGTCAGCGCCTTTTCCGTCATGCCCGGATAGTGCTCAAGCCACATGCCGGACACCGGATCACCCTCGTTATAGTCGCGCACATAACCCACAAAGCCGACCACGGCGCCCACGCCCAGATGGTCCGCATGCAGACGATTGAGCCGTTCGCCCGGATCAAAGTGGGCCTGCTGCACCTCGATCAACACATCAACCACCCGTCACTGGCGGAAAGAAGGCAATCTCATCACCGTCAGCCAGTGGCTCGTCAAGGGTGCACAACTCCTGGTTACGCGCACACATCAGGCGGGGTTCGGCAAGTACCTGCCATGCCTCACCACGGGCCAGCAGGAGCTGCCGAAGGTCTTCAAGGGTGCCCAGCTCCGGGGTCCACATCAGTTGCTCCCCGCTGCTGCCGAGCACATCCCGGTAACGGGCAAAAAACTGCAGCTCTATCACGCGCTACCCGCCTCCGCCTGAAACTCACCGCTCTTTCCACCGCTCTTGCTCAGCAGCCGGGTGCTCTCGATCACCATACCCTTGTCGACTGCCTTGCACATGTCGTACAGGGTCAGTGCAGCGACACTGACCGCTGTCAGCGCCTCCATTTCGACACCAGTCTGACCGGCCAGCTTGCAGCGCGCCTGAATGCGCACCGCGTCAGGCGCTTCGATGCCGAGTTCTACCTTGACGCTGGTAAGCATCAGTGGATGGCACAGGGGGATGAGGTCGGACGTACGCTTGGCCGCCTGAATGCCGGCGATGCGGGCAACGGCCATGACGTCACCTTTAGGGTGACCACCACTCTGAATCAATTCCAGCGTCTGCGGGCGCATGCGTACCAGCGACTCGGCGACCGCCTCGCGATGGGTAACGGCCTTGTCGGTGACATCGACCATGCTGGCGCGGCCTTGTGCGTCCAGGTGAGTAAGCATAAAGTAGGTCCGGTTGCGTATTCGCTGGCTACTTTACTGCAATCCTCTGCCGCTGACAGCCCGAAGAACCAACTGCACCTGCAACGGTCACACATCCCGACGCACAATTCAGGCCGTGAACGCTGATCGCTTGAAATTGTTCATAGCGCACCTATATAGCGAAAAGCTATTCACGGTTTAGTTGAAATTTATTTTAAGTATTTAACACAGGCGCATACCATAGCTCCTGTCTTCTCAACCATCGACGAAAACGACTCAAGAAGGAGTTCTACATGTCTGTTATCAACACCGAAATCAAACCGTTCAAAGCCTCTGCATTCAAGAATGGCGAGTTCTTCGATCTGACTGAAGCCGACGTCAAAGGCAAGTGGGCCGTCTTCTTCTTCTACCCGGCTGACTTCACCTTCGTTTGCCCGACCGAGCTGGGCGACGTTGCTGATCACTATGCCGAGCTGCAGAAAATGGGCGTTGAAGTGTACGCGGTTTCCACCGACACCCACTTTACCCACAAGGCATGGCACGACAGCTCCGAAACCATCGGCAAGATCCAGTACGCCATGATCGGCGACCCGACCATGCAGATCAGCCGCAACTTCGAAATCCTGCGTGAAGATCAGGGCCTGGCCAACCGCGGCACCTTCATCATCGACCCGCAGGGTATCATTCAGGCTGTTGAAATCACTGCCGAAGGCATTGGCCGCAACGCCGAAGACATGGTTCGCAAGATCAAAGCTGCCCAGTACGTTGCAGCTCACCCGGGCGAAGTTTGCCCGGCCAAGTGGAAAGAAGGCGAAGCCACTCTGGCTCCCTCTCTCGACCTGGTAGGCAAGATCTAAGATCGGCCTGATGACCCGGCCCGCTGCGCAGCCACAGGCTCGCAGTCGGCGGGCCGGGTTTTTTATGCCCGAAATTTGACCCCATTTTCAAAGGACACGCATATGTTGGACGCCAACCTGAAGAAACAACTGGACACGTACCTGCAGCACATCGTTAACCCGATCGAAATCAGCGTGTCCGTAGATGAAAGCCCCAAGGGCAAAGAATTACATGAACTCGCGGTCGAAATCGCGGAGATGTCCGGTAAGATCGGCCTGGTCTCGGCTGATGACAAGCGTACCCCGAGCATGGCGGTAGGCGCCGCCGGTGAAACACCGCGCATCCGCTTCGCCGGCATCCCGATGGGCCACGAGTTCACCTCACTGGTGCTGGCACTGCTGCAGTCCGGCGGTCACCCATCCAAGGCCGACCCTGCCCTGCTGGAGCAGATCCGCAACCTGGACGGCGAGTTTCACTTCGAGACCTACATCTCGCTGTCCTGCCAGAACTGCCCGGACGTGGTCCAGGCGCTGAACCTGATGGCCGTGCTGAACCCCAACATCACCCACGTGATGATTGATGGCGCCCTGTTCCAGGACGAAGTCGAGCAGCGCCAGATCATGGCCGTACCGTCGGTTTACCTGAACGGCGAACCCTTTGGTCAGGGCCGTATGACACTGGCAGAGATCGTCAACAAGATCGACACCGGTGCGGCCAAGCGCAAGGCTGCCGAGCTGAACGAGAAAGCGCCGTACGATGTACTGATCGTCGGTGGCGGCCCGGCTGGTGCCTCAGCTGCCATTTACGCGGCCCGCAAAGGCATTCGTACCGGTATCGTTGCCGAGCGCTTCGGAGGCCAGGTGATGGACACCGTCGGCATCGAAAACTTTATCTCCGTGCCCTACACCGAAGGCCCCAAGCTGGTTGCCAGCCTGGAGCAGCACGTCAAGGAGTACGAGGTGGATGTCATCACCGAGCAGAAAGCTGCCAGCCTGGAAACCGGTGACTACGTAGAGATCGGCCTGGAAAGCGGAGCCACCCTGCGCAGCCGCACGGTCATCCTTGCTACCGGCGCGCGCTGGAGGGAGATGAACGTACCGGGCGAGCAGGAATACCGCGGCAAGGGCGTGGCGTACTGCCCGCACTGCGACGGTCCGCTGTTCAAGGGCAAGCGCGTTGCCGTCATCGGCGGCGGTAACTCGGGGATCGAAGCAGCGATTGACCTGGCCGGCATCGTGGAGCACGTAACTGTGCTGGAGTTCGCCGACACCCTGCGCGCCGATGAAGTATTGCAGCGCAAGGCGCGTTCCATGCCCAATATCGAGATCATCAAGAACGCCCAGACCACCGAAGTGCGTGGCGATGGCAGCAAGGTTGTCGGTCTGACCTACAAGGATCGCACCACGGACGAGCTCAAGCAGGTCGACGTTGCCGGTATCTTCGTCCAGATCGGTCTGGTACCGAACACCGAATGGCTCAAGGGCGGCGATCTGAACCTGACCCGCTTCGGCGAGATCGAGATCGACAGCCGCGGCTCGACCAACCTGGAAGGCGTATTTGCTGCCGGCGACGTCACAACCGTGCCGTTCAAGCAGATCATCATTGCCATGGGTGCCGGATCCACCGCGGCCCTGGCAGCCTTCGACCACCTGATCCGCACCCCGGATCCGGCGGCTGCCAAGAAGGAAGAAGCTGAACTGGCCTGATGTCTGAGCCGCACAAAAAACCGCCCCTATGGGCGGTTTTTTGTGCGCGCAATTCGCTCAGTCGGGCAGCCACAAGCGGTCCAGGTGCTTGAACGGCCAGTCTTCCGGGCTCTCTCGGCCGATGATTCGATCCGTTTCATGGGCGTCGGACAGATCAATCAGGGTAACCGGTAATCCCTGCTTCAAACGCACCGAATAGAATACGCTGACCTTGGGCGTGAGCAGGGAACTGGTACCCTGCTCTACAACCACTCCCAGACGCTCGGACTCAAGCCGCACAAGGGAGCCGACCGGATAAATACCCAACATACGAACAAACAGCTTGAACAGCACCGGGTCAAAATGGCCTTTCCAACTGGCCATCCGGCTCAAGGACTCGGCCGGATCCCAGCCCGCCTTGTAGGGGCGGTTTGAGGTAATCGCGTCATAGACATCGCAGATCGCACCCATGCGCGCCAACAGGGAAATATCTTCCCCAGCCAGCCGCTCGGGATAGCCGGTACCATCCACTTTCTCATGGTGATGCAGGCATACATCCAGCACCGCATCCGGTACCCCGTCCCAGTCGAGCAGCAATTTGTGCCCTTCGGCCGGGTGAGAACGCATGATGGCAAATTCCTCATCGGTCAATTTGCCCGGTTTGTTCAACACCGCTTCAGGCATGACGGCCTTGCCCATGTCATGCAGCAAGCCCGCCATACCCGCTTCCATCACCTGGTCTTCCGGCATTTTCAACAACCGAGCCATACCCACCATCAGAGCAGCTACGGCAACGGAGTGCAGATAGGTGTACTCATCCTTGGACTTGATTCGGGCAACGCTGATCAAGGCATGTGGGTTTCGGCTGAGCGACAGACTCATCTAGCTGACCAGATCGTGCAACCCGTCAGTCGTGATGGCGTTGCCCAGACGTACGTCCTTGAACAGGTCCTGGATTGCCTGTTTACCGTTGCGAAATATCTGCTGGGCACGCCGCACTTCATCGGCCATCGGGGTCCTGGCTACCCTGTCGCTCGGCGCTGAACCTGACGCACTTGCAGCCTCAACCTCGGCCACAGCGATCTCCACTTCGGAGGGAGCATCGGCAGACGTCGGAATATCAGGCGATGAAGCCACTTCGACATCCAGACCTCTGCTGACGTCGATAATCACTTCAGTAATCGAGCTTTGCAAAATAGTGTTGAGCGTGCGTACATCCTCAATCAGAAGCTTCTTGCTCCAAAACGGATGCTGCAGCCAGGAACCGCAGAACTTGTCGACATACATGCCAACACGCAGGGATTGGGTAGGAATCTTTTTCAGCATCGACAACTGTAGTCTCCGGGCGTCAGGACTCTCGCGCTCCCTGCTGAACAAACACGAAAGTCGGGAGCTGAACCAGAACTCCACGACCAGCGCCAGCATTATGCCAGTTGCACCTATACGCGGCAAAACAAACACGGGTTGACGGCAGTCAGGCCTCCAGCTCGCAGGCAGCGCCAAAATCCGTTCCCATGTTCTCGTTCAGCCGATCGGGGTCGAAGCGGGTCAGGCAGCCCTCGCCCAGCGTTGGCGGCAGCACTGCCGAACCCGCCTCCAGGGGATCGACCCCCTCATCGTCATCCTCAATCACTTTGGCGCACCATGCTGGTTATAGGTCTGCATTGCCCTGAGAATATCGCGCCGGCTAATCTGACCAACCAGTTGCCCCTCATCGACAACCGGCAAACGTCTGCGTCGCTGGGAAATAAAGTGCTCAGCTGCCTTTACGATATCCGCATCGGCATCAATGGTCTCGACAACTGTGGTCATCACAGAGGCAACCGACCCTCCAGCCTCCTCAAAATAGCTGCCGGCCAGAATGCCTTTGAGGCAATCCCCTTCCGACAGCAACCCGATCAGATAGCCATTCTCATCCAGCACCGGCGCCCCGGAAATACGATGCATCAACAACTTGTCGATCGCACGAAACAAGTCCATGTCTGGCGTGAAGGTAACCAGATCCGTGGTCATATAATCGCGCACTTTTACGGATTTCAGCATACAGCCTCCTGCTCGGGTTTCTCCTTTACCAGCTTAGCAGGCCACAGAACAATGCATACAGTGATGCCAATCAAAGGTTGTGGCCCCAATACGCGTCGGGAGAGGACTAGCTGAATACAACCGTCTTGTTGTCATGCACCAGCACTCGGTCCTCGAGGTGATAGCGCAGCCCCCGCGACAGCACCATTTTCTCGACGTCCTTGCCCAGGCGAACCATATCTTCGGCGTTATTTCGGTGAGTGATGCGAACCACGTCCTGCTCAATAATCGGGCCAGCATCCAGCTCTTCGGTCACGTAATGGCAAGTCGCTCCGATCAACTTGACCCCGCGCTGGGCGGCCTGATGATATGGACGAGCGCCAACGAACGACGGCAGAAAACTGTGATGAATATTGATGATCTTGTGCGCGTAACGCTCGCACAATTGCGGCGGCAAAATCTGCATGTAACGCGCCAGCACAATACATTCGGCCTGCTGCTCTTCTACCAGACGAGTAACTTCGGCAAAAGCCGGCTCCTTGTCTTTAGGGTCGACCGGCACATGGTGGAATGGAATACCATGCCACTCAACCATACTGCGCAAGTCATCGTGATTGGAAATCACGCTGGTAATATCACAATCCAGCTCGCCACTGTGCCAGCGGTGCAACAAGTCGGCCAGACAATGGGACTCGCGACTTGCCATCAAAACCACTTTCTTGCGCACTGCAGAATCACTGACCCGCCAGTCCATCTGAAACTCTTCACCGATGGGTGCAAAGGCAGTGCGTAGACCTTCAAGATCAAACGGCAGGGAATCAGCACGAATTTCATGGCGCATGAAGAACCAGCCAGAAAGATTATCGGAGTGGTGATTCGCCTCGGTAATCCAGCCGTTATAGGTCGCCAGAACATTACTGACCTTGGCAACAATCCCGACACGATCGGGGCACGCGATTACCAGCCTGAAAGTACGCATTTTCTCTCCTGTGTATTAGCCAACCGCCCGCAACGGCAACACGCCAGCGATGAAGACCGGGCCGCGGCATTTTACCCGCTGCGCAGAGCGCATGCAGCCACAAACAGATGAAGAGTGCGAAGGATTATGTCCTTAAGGCGTCACTCATCATTCGATCTGCCGACAAACCTCCGCCGGCATCGATTCCGGGACCGACTGAGGAGCCTTGTTTATAGCTAACTCACAACTATGTGATTAATTCATTAGTTGGCCCGGATAACTTGTTGTAGGTTTTTTGTCATTAACCTATTATTCAAACATCCTGATTACATCAACTCCCTGCAAGGACACTATCCATGTCAATGCTGCAAGAATACCGTCATATTGAAGAACAGATTCGCGAACTCAAAGAACGCCTCAATTCACTGTCCAACGACGACAAGCTGAAAAAGGAAATCGAGTTCGAGGAAAAACTGCGGAGCCTGATGGGCCAGTACAACAAATCGCTGAAAGACATCACTGCCATCCTCGACCCGGACAACAAGCTGGGTGCAGCAAAAGGCAAGGCAGCTAGCACTGGCGGCAAGCGCACCCGCAAGGTCAAGCAATACAAAAATCCGCATACCGGTGAAGTAATTGAAACCAAAGGTGGCAACCACAAGACCCTGAAGGCCTGGAAAGAACAATACGGCGGCGACACCGTCGAGTCCTGGGTAACTATCCTGGGCTAAGTTGCTCCCGCGTAAAAAAACCGATGCTCGCATCGGTTTTTTTAAGCCTGGTAATTACATATCAAGCTGCACAGCCAAGCGGGCCCCGTAGTCGCGCCAGCTCAACAACAGTTGCTGCTGTTCCACAGAGAGCCCCGGCAGCAAGCTGTCGATACCGGTGAGAAACTCGCCCAACGATAGAACCCTCGCCTGCTCGCCACTAAGCCGCGCTCGGCAATACGCGAACCAGTGCTGTTGTTCGGATGCGGACAGGCTGTGGGGAAAATTACGCGCCCGATAGCGGAACAGCATATCGACCAGCCGCTGATCGCGCAGCGGCCAGCGCATGCTGCCGAGCACTGAACCATCGGCTTCACGAATTGCCGGGAGCAGACGGCGGTCAGCGTCAGACAGAAAACCATCGTACAACTGAACCTCGGCTTCCTGCTCTGCATCGTCCTGCCTGCCCTGCTCGGCATAAATCTCGGCGAGTACCGCCTGCCCTGTGTCGCGCCAGTCCGCCAACTGTTGCGCACGCGCCAGCAGCATCGGCATATCCAGCTGAAGCCGCTCGATATCCGCTGGCTGCAGCACCTTGGTGTCGGCCAGCACCGGACACTTGTTCAAATGGACCAGCTTGAGACCTGGCCGTGCCTGGCCCTCGACCAGATCCTCGGACCGGGTATACAGGCTTTGACGCACCTGCTCCGGCGACTGATCCATCAACACCGCCGGATCAACTGCCAGGTCGTAGACAATCACTGCATTGCGATTGACCGGATGCCATCCCAATGGCAGGACCAGCGCAAGCCCCTGCCGTTCGCGCCCGAACCGGCCGGACACGTGCACCAGCGGACGTACCCGCTGCAAGTCGATAAACTCCGCTGCGCGCCGCTTGTCACGCAAGCCAAGCAAATAGTCGTAGAGCTTTGGCTGCGCCTGCCTGAACAGACGGGCCATGGCGATGGTTGCCCGCACATCCGCCAGCGCATCGTGCGCCTGTCCATGATCGATGCCATTGGCAGCGGTCAGCAATTCAAGTCGCAGACTGGTAAATCCGTCAACCTGCGGCCACTCAATCCCCTGCGGCCGCAACGCATGCGCAGCGCGAAGGCCATCCAGCAGGTCCCAGCGACTGTTGCCACCCTGCCATTCGCGCGCATAGGGATCGAAGAAGTTGCGATACAACGAAAACCGGGTCATCTCGTCGTCGAATCGCAGGCTGTTGTACCCTACCGAGCAGGTCCCTGGCTGGATCATCTGCTCGTGCAGCTGACGCATGAACTCGGCTTCGTTCAGGCCATGCTCCAGCCGTTGCGGAGAGATACCCGTCACCAGGCATGCCTGCGGGTGCGGCAGAACATCAGGCGTCAGGCGGGCGTCAATACACAGCGGCTCGCCGATTTCCTCCAGTGCTTCATTGGTACGCACACCGGCAACCTGAACCGGCCGATCGTATCGGGGATCGATCCCGGTCGATTCAAAGTCGTACCAGAAAAAGCTCTTGCTCATGCGCCCCTCTTCACGGTCAAAGGGGGCAGATTACCGTAACGACGGGTATCAGGCATCCGCCAATTGATCAAAGCGGAAATAGCGCTGCAGAGCCAGCGCCAAACCGGCGAAGGCCTCTTGATGGGTAACCACACTGAAACCGCAGTCGAAATATCCCGGAGTTACATCGGCACGACACCAGTGACTGCGTGCATGGAATACCAGACGCTGAGCACCCAGCGGATCATCCAGATCAGGGAGTTTCAGCTCCAGCTCATATTGCTGATCGAGCATCACCGGCAACGCGCAGATCAGCATGATCCCGTCACGCGAGATATTGCCAATATAGCCGATGGGTCGCCCGGTTCGGCTGTTGTAGACACACAGATAAGCGCTCAACTGATGCCGCGGGATGCGGCGCTGCTCGATGGAGGGGTCCTGGCTGGAATCCGGAATGACATGCATGTCAGCATTGCTCCGCAATCTGTTGCCGCAGCGATGCTTTAGCCTCGGCAACGCGGGCATTGGACACTTCAACACGCTTGCCGTCTGCGTTCTCTTCGTACCAGTAGACTCGCTGCTCGAATCTGGCCAGCCGATCGCGCATGTCTGCACAACGCGCCCGACGCTGACGTTGTTGCTGCGCCAGCAGGTTGCGCTGCTGTTGCCGCTCCTCAGCCCTGATATCCGTAAGCCGCTCCATTGCGGCCTCACTGTCGCGCACATGCCTTTCGCGCTCGACCACCTGCGGACGTATCTCTACCACCTCGGCACCAGCCCTGGGCTGCTGATCAAAATGCACCTGCCCGTCAGCGTCCACCCAGCGGTAGATCTGTGCCTGAGTATGGAAGCTGCACAGCATAAGCGCAGCCAGCAGTGGTGGTGGTAGTTTGCGGTGACTCATCGCGATTCCCTGCGCGGTCCGATCAAGGCAGGATAGCGGACCGCCGGCACCGCGCCAAGCGAATCGGGGGCCGGCCTGCTCAATCGGCTACCGGAGGCACAGGACGCGCCGGGTCGTAATGCCCCAGCTGACGCAGCGTCTCCAGACGCGCAGCGGCACGATAGCTGTATTCGCTGGCAGGATAGGTGTCGAGCATAAACCGGTATATCTGAATGGCATCCAGGTAAAAACCCTGACGCTCCAGACACTGCCCACGCAGAAGCGAAACCTCCGGCTGCAGGTGCGGACGCGAACGAATCAGACGCTCGGTCCTGGACAACTCGGCAACCACCCGATCGCAGTTGCCGGCCGCATAGGCGCCGTAGGCCCGGTCCAGATGTTTCTTGTAGCCGCTCATGCCACAGCCGGCAAGCAGCACGATAACAGCGGAAAGCCACCAGCACTTGTTCATATCAACCTCCGGACAATGGCTCTGTATCGGCACGTCACGCCGATTCTTCAGTCCATGAGGGTTTGATGCATATCAGTGTAAAACCACACGATTTGCATTAGGCTGGTTCAATACCGTGTCACACCGACAACAGGAGTCAGCCGCATGGATATCAAACACCTTCTGGTAGTGATCGACCCTACCCGCGAACAGCAACAACCTGCGCTGGATCGCGCGGCTTCGCTGCTTGAACGCTTTCCCGCTGCCCGTCTGACGCTGATGCTCTGCGACTACATCCCGGCCCTGGATGGAGGGATGCTGTTTGATACCGCGGGGCTGGAAAAGGCCCGAGCGTCACTGCTCCAGCACCACCATGAATATCTCGAAAAACTGGCGGCGCCGCTGCGTGCCAAAGGCACCGAGGTGGCAGTGACTGCCGTTTGGGGCAAGCGTTCGGATCGCCATATCCTGCGCGAAGTAAGCACGTGCAAACCCGATCTCGTGCTCAAGGCGACCCGCCATCACAACGTGCTCAAGCGCCTGCTGCTGACCACGGCCGACTGGCAACTGATCCGCCACTGCGAGGTCCCGCTTTGGCTGGTCAAGCACGGCGACAAGCCGATCAACCGCCTGTGCGCCAGCGTTGATCCGCTGCACAGCGCCGACAAGCCGGCGGCGCTGGACCACAAGCTCATCGCCATTGCGACCAGTCTCGGCAAGACCATGGACGCGACGCTGGATCTGGTGCACTGCTATACACCTCTGCCGCGGACCATGGTGTTCGACGCCAGCGTCATTGCCGATTATGAAGGCTACGCGCGGGACGTGAAGCAGCACCACGCTACGGCGTTCAGCCAGCTGCTTGCCCGTTCGGCCTCCGAGAGCGCGCAATCCCACCTGCTTGAAGGCGACCCGGAAGAAGCCCTGCCCGACTTTCTGGAGAAGGAAAAGGTCGATCTGCTGATCATGGGTGCGGTGTCGCGCTCACGACTGGACAGCGCCCTCATCGGTCACACCGCAGAACGCTTGCTGGACTCGGTGTCGTGCGACGTACTGGTAATCAAGCCGGACGGCTTCGTCGATCCAAGCAAGCCCTGAAACCGAGCCTCGGCAGCCGCCTCAGGCGCTGCCGACCTGCCCCGCAGCGCGGGCGAGAGCGGTAATCTCGCCCCAGCGCTGCTGCGCGACCAGCTCGGCCGGCGCAACCCAGCTGCCACCGACCGCCATCACATTTGGCAGTGCCAGATACTCGGCCAGATCGGCCTGCGAGACGCCCCCCGTCGGACAGAAGCGAACATCCCTGAACGGCCCGGCAAATGCCCTGAGCAAGCCAAGCCCGCCGAGAATCTGGGCAGGAAAAAGCTTGAAGCGGCGATAGCCGAGCCGATAGCCACTCATCAATTCGGAGGCGGTGGCAATGCCCGGCAACAGCGGGACTGCTGCTTCCAGCCCGCATTGCAGCAGCTCGTCAGTACAGCCGGGCGTCACCACGAACTGCGCGCCGGCCGCCAGCACTGCCTCAAACTGCTCCGCGGCCAGCACCGTCCCCGCGCCGACCGTCAAGGCAGGACGCTGCGAACGCAGCAGCGCAATGGCGTCAATACCCAAGGCGGTACGCAGGGTAATTTCCAGCGTAGTGATCCCCCCTTCCGCCAGGGCGTCGGCCAGCGGCAGCACATCCTCCAGCCGCTCGATATTCAGCAGCGGCAGCAGCGGTGAGCGACTGAACAAGGAGTCCAGCATTTGCGTTTTTTCAGACAGGTGCGTCATCGGGCTGACCATCTTCCGGGCAGTAGTAAATATCCATGGGTGCCTGCACAAAGGCACTGATTGGCCAGCGCGCTGGCTGATCGGCTTCAACAGCCGTGCACAGCGTCCGCAACTTGGCATCGCCACTGATCGCCAGCAATCGAAATCGCGCGGAGTGTAACGCACGCCCGGTGAGGGTCAACCTCGGCGTACCATCGGCAGCCCGGCTTGCCACGCAACCAGCGTCGCAGTTGCCGTTCAACCACTCAGCCAACCCCTCGGCATGCGGGAACAGCGAGGCCGTATGGCCGTCAACGCCCATTCCCAGAACCACCAGGTCCAGTGGCAACCAGTCAGCGAGCTGCCTGGCTACCTGAGCCGCATCCGCGGCCGGTGTCACGCCCCGATACAGCGGCAGCCACTGCAGCCGGGGGAAGATGGCAGCCAACCTTGAGCGCAGCAGCGCTGCATTACTTTGTGCATCGCTCTCGGGCACCCAGCGTTCATCAACCAGCGTCAGCCGAACACGCGACCAGTCAATCGCCTGACGCGCCAGCGCGTCGAGAAAGCGCACCGGACTGCGCCCGCCGGACAACGCCAGCGAGGCCTGACCGCGCTCGGCCATGGCCGTGCTCAAGCGATCGGCAACGGCCACCGCAAGGTGTTCAGCCGCTTGCAAGGGCGAATCGAAGCGTTTCAGCCTCACGCCGCGCTGCTTGAGCCGGCTCTCGATGACGTCCATTACCCATCCGTCTCCCGCAGACTGGCGGTAAACACGCTGGCACCCTGATCCGCCGGGCTGGCTTCGGCCCGCATAAAGGCAAACAGCTCACGGCCCCAGCCACCACGGACACCATCCGGCGCAGTTGCGGCAGGACGAGCCTGCCAATCGGCAGCAGGCTCAATCAGCTCCAGCGTACCGGCATCGGCATCCAGGCACAGCACGTCGCCCTCGCGCAGGCGCGCGATCGGCCCACCATGCAACGCTTCGGGGCACAGGTGAATTGCCGCCGGCACCTTGCCGGAGGCACCGGACAGTCGCCCGTCGGTTACCAGCGCGACCCGCTGCCCGCGATCCTGCAAGACGCCCAGATACGGCATAAGACGGTGCAGCTCCGGCATGCCGTTGGCGGCCGGGCCCTGAAAGCGCACAACAACAACCACATCGCCGACCAGCTCACCGGCCTCGAAGGCACGAACAAACTCCGTCTGACTGTCGAACACCCTGCACGCGGCCGTGACCCGACGGTGTTCGGCTGCCACCGCCGACACCTTGACCACGCCACGGCCAAGCCCGCCAGCGATCACCCTCAGGCCGCCATCAGGCGCAAAGGGCTGCTCCGTACCGCGCAGTACCTGATCATCAAGACTTGCGCCGATGCCATCGCGCCAGCTCAGCTCGCCGTCATCGAGCACCGGCTCAAGGGCATAACGCTCAAGGCCCGGACCCGCGACCGTCTGCACATCCGCATGCAGCAGGCCGGCGTCCAGCAGCTGGCGAAACACAAAGGCGGTACCGCCGGCAGCCTGAAACTGGTTGATATCGGCCTTGCCACTCGGATAGATATGCGCCAGCGTCGGCACTGCCCGGGACAGCTCGGCCATGTCATCCCAGTCAAGCTGCAGCCCTGCTGCCTGACCGATGGCAACCAGATGCAGCGTCAGGTTGGTCGAGCCCCCCGTTGCCAGCAACATCACCACGGCATTGATCAAGGCCCGCTCATCAAGCACATCGGCCAGCCGTACCCGACCATCCCGCGCCAGCCGCACCGCGACAGCGGCCGCTTCACGGGTCAGCGCGTCACGCAGCGCACTGTCCGGCGCGACGAAGGAAGCCCCCGGCAACTGCAGCCCCATCGACTCCAGCAGCATTTGATTGGTATTTGCAGTGCCGTAGAAGGTGCAGGTGCCCGGGCTGTGGTAGGAAGCGCTCTCGGCCGCAAGCAAGGCCTGCCTGTCAACCTTGCCCTCGGCATAGAGTTGGCGCACCCGGGCCTTCTCGCTGTTCGGCAGGCCGCTGGGCATGGGACCGGAGGGAACGAACACCGTCGGCAAGTGACCAAACCGCAGTGCGCCCATCAACAGGCCGGGCACGATCTTGTCGCAAATACCGAGGCACAGTGTGGCATTGAACATGTTGTGGGACAGGGCTATGGCGGTCGACATGGCAATCACATCACGACTGGCCAATGACAGCTCCATGCCCGGCTCGCCTTGGGTCACCCCGTCACACATTGCCGGCACACCGCCGGCGACCTGCCCGGTGGCGCCCAGACGGCGCAGATACTGGCGCAGCAACGCGGGATAACGCTCGTATGGCTGGTGCGCCGAGAGCATGTCGTTATAGGCCGTGACGATACCGACATTGACCTCGTCCGGCAGCGCCAGCCGCTGCTTGTCCTGAGCGCTGCAGGCAGCCATGCCATGCGCCAGATTGCCACAGGAAAGGCCCTGCCGCGGAGCTGGCGCAGCGTTTATCAACGACAGATAAGCCGCTCTGGAACGGGCACTGCGTTCGCGCAATCGTTCGGTTACCTTGCCCAGCACTGGGTGCATTCCACCTCTCCCGACTCGATGGTCACAAACCTACCCGCCAGCCGACATTATGGTCTATTGTAGGGCCTCGCCCAACCCTCCCGTACAAGGACCCCTGCATGACGCTGCGTCGCACCAAAATCGTCGCCACGCTCGGACCGGCAAGCAACAGCCCGGAAAAGATTGCCGAGCTGATCAAGGCCGGAATGAACGTCGCCCGCCTGAACTTCTCCCATGGCAGTGCTGATGAACACCGAGAGCGTGCAAGACTGGTGCGCGAAATCGCCGAACAGCAAGGCAAGCACGTCGCCCTGCTGGGTGACCTGCAGGGTCCGAAGATCCGCATCGGGCGATTCGCCGACGGCCCGATCAAACTGGAGGTGGGCGATCATTTTCGGCTGTCGACCAACCACCCTCTCGACGGTGGAACTCAGGATATCGTGGGCCTGGATTACCCGGATCTGGTCAAGGATTGCCGCGCTGGCGACGAGTTGCTGCTGGACGATGGTCGCGTAGTACTGCTGGTCGAAAGCGTCGGTCGCGACGAGGTACGCTGCAAGGTAACCACCGGCGGTCCGCTGTCGAACAACAAGGGCATCAACCGCCGTGGTGGCGGCCTGTCTGCCCCGGCCCTGACCGACAAGGACCGCACCGACATCAACCTCGCCGCCGAGCTGCAGATGGAATATGTAGCCGTCTCCTTTCCGCGCGACGCCGCCGACATGGATCTGGCCCGCAAACTGCTGCGCGACGCCGAATCGGACGCCTGGCTGGTGGCCAAGATCGAGCGCGCCGAAGCGGTTGCCGACGATGTTGCGCTCGACGGGCTGATCCAGGCCAGCGACGCCGTCATGGTAGCCCGGGGCGATCTGGGCGTAGAGATTGGCGATGCCGAGCTGGTCGGCATCCAGAAGCACATCATCAGCCGTGCCCGCAAACAGAACAAAACGGTGATCACCGCGACCCAGATGATGGAGTCGATGATTTCCAGCCCGCTGCCGACCCGTGCCGAGGTGTCGGATGTTGCCAACGCCGCGCTGGATTACACCGACGCAGTGATGCTGTCAGCCGAAACCGCCGCCGGCAGCTACCCCGTTGAAGCCGTTGAAGCCATGGATCGCGTATGCCGCGGTGCAGAGAAACAGCCGGTCAGCAAGCGCTCCGGCCATCGTCTGTACCAGGAGTTCGAGCGCTGCGATGAAACCATCGCACTGGCCGCCATGTACGCGGGTAACCACTTCCCCGGCGTCACGGCGATCATCACCCTGACCGAAAGCGGCTACACCCCGCTGATCATGTCGCGTATCCGCTCTCACCTGCCGATCTTCGCGCTGTCGCCGAACAGCCAGACACTGGGCCGGGTATCCCTGATGCGCGGGGTGCAGGCGATCCGCTTCAACCCGGCTGAAATGGCGCCTAGCGATATCAATCAGACCGCGGTGACCCGGCTGCTGGAGGCCGGCCACGTAAAACCGGGCGACTGGGTGATCCTGACCAAGGGCGATGTCTACAACTCCCGCGGCGGTACCAACTCGATGAAGCTGCTGCATGTCGGCGAGCGGCTGGTCTGACAACCGGAGCGTAGCCCCAAAGAGGGCTGCCTGAACTGACGGGACGAGCGGAGCTTTCCCTCGCGACTCATCGCTGCATACTGCGCTGTCGTTGTGCCAGTCTTTCGCCTTTACGGCGAGCCAAAGGGGGCCGCTTGCCCGGCCCCCCTTGGCGATCCCCCCGGGCACCCGGCTACGCGGCCCTTCGGGTTCGCTGCGTTGCTCGGCTTGGCAGGGGCCGGCAGAACTCGGCTCTTCGAGCCTCAAACAGGCTGCCGTCCTTTTTCCTGCCAATCCTGTGCTACTCGCCCGCGTAAACGGGACGAACCCCGGTGCACACTCGATCATTGGAGCATTAGGTAACTGCGTTGCCAAAGCCCTTGTCGCGGAGCGTAAAACTGCCGCCAAGACCCACAAAAAAGGCCTCGCAAGCGAGGCCTTTTCGACTACCACCGGATCTTACTTGATCTCGACCGCCAGACTTTCGGCAATTTTCTTCTGCCAGATCTGCGGGCCGGTGATGTGCGCGGATTCGCCGGTGCTGTCGACCGCAACGGTAACCGGCATATCCTGCACCTCGAACTCGTAGATCGCTTCCATACCCAGTTCGGGGAAGGCGATCACATCGGCTTTCTTGATCGCCTGAGCGACCAGATACGCCGCGCCGCCGACCGCCATCAGGTAGACCGCCTTGTGATCCTTGATCGCTTCAATGGCAATCGGGCCGCGTTCGGACTTGCCGATCATGCCCAGCAGGCCGGTCGCCTCGAGGATCTGACGGGTGAACTTGTCCATGCGCGTGGCGGTGGTCGGGCCAGCCGGTCCAACCACCTCGTCACGCACCGGATCAACCGGGCCAACGTAGTAGATAAAGCGGCCTTTCAGATCAACCGGCAGCTCTTCGCCCTTGTTCAGCATGTCGACCATGCGCTTGTGCGCAGCGTCGCGGCCGGTCAGCATCTTGCCGGACAGCAGCACGGTTTCACCGCTCTTCCAGCTCAGCACGTCTTCCGGGGTCACGGTGTCGAGGTTGACGCGGCGCACGCCGTCGCCCACTTCCCAGGTGATTTCCGGGTAGGCATCCATCGGCGGCGCTTTCAGCTCGGCCGGGCCACTGCCGTCGAGCACGAAGTGCGCGTGACGGGTTGCGGCGCAGTTGGGGATCATGCAGACCGGCAAGCTGGCCGCATGGGTCGGATAATCCTTGATCTTGATGTCCAGCACGGTGGTCAGACCGCCCAGACCCTGCGCACCGATACCCAGCGCATTGACCTTGTCCATGATTTCCAGACGCAGCTCTTCGGCGCGATTCTGCGGGCCACGGGCACGCAGCTCATGGATGTCGATCGGGTCCATCAGGGCTTCCTTGGCCATCACGGCAGCCTTCTCGGCGGTACCGCCGATACCAATACCGAGCATGCCCGGCGGGCACCAGCCAGCGCCCATGGTCGGGACAGTCTTGATCACCCAGTCAACGATCGAGTCGGACGGGTTGAGCATGACCATCTTGGACTTGTTCTCGGAGCCGCCGCCCTTGGCCGCGACATCCACTTCAACCTTGTCGCCGGGGACGATCTGGTAGTGGATGACCGCCGGGGTGTTGTCCTTGGTGTTGGTGCGCTTACCGGCCGGATCGGCCAGGATGGAGGCACGCAGGACGTTGTCCGGGTTGTTGTAGGCGCGGCGCACGCCCTCGTTGATCATGTCGTCCAGGCTCATGGTAGCGCCGTCCCAGCTGACGTTCATGCCAACCTTGACGAACACGGTAACGATACCGGTGTCCTGACAGATCGGGCGATGGCCGGTGGCACACATGCGCGAGTTGATCAGAATCTGGGCCATGGCGTCCTTGGCCGCCTTGGACTCTTCACGCTCGTAGGCTTCGTGTACCGCCTGAATGAAGTCGACGGGATGATAATAGGAAATATACTGCAGAGCGTCGGCTACGCTCTGGATCAGATCGTCTTGCTTGATAACGGCCATGCTCGGACAGGCTCCTCTGTTTGACCGCCGGACCTCGGACGGCGCCGGGTCGGGCTCACGGAATCAGGCAGGCACCGACAGGGAGGCCGGCAGGCCTGAAAAAATGCGCTGGCAAGTATACCTGAGCTTGGGAAGCGCGGAACAACCTCTTGCGCCACCCCTGACAACCGGGGCGACAGGATCAGCGAGCCCAGCGAGTGGAAAGCCGTCACAGTTAAGGCAGGAAATAGCGAAAAGAACTTGCAAAACAGCCGTCAATCGATAAATTGACGTCATAATGCCATCATACAAAAACGAGGCACCGGACGTGGTCGATCTGCAGGATGCACAGAACGCCAAGTTCCAGACGCTGAGACTGCAGCGCTTTTACCTGGCTCAACTCAATTACCTGATTACCTACGTGGTGATCTGCGTGGCCTGGGTATCCGGACAATATGATGGGTCCGGCTGGCTGGTGCTCAGCCACATCGGCCTCGGCGTTGCCACCCAACTGGTGTTCCTCGCCCTGTTTCGCAGTAACTGGAATCTGCGCCTCAAGGACCCGAGCATGACCAATGCGCAGATAACCGTGGCGATCCTGCTGATCACCTATCTGCTTGCCTTTGCCGGGCCACTGCGCGGCAGCCTGATCATGATTTACGCCAACATCATGGTATTTGGCATATTCCAGCTATCGCGCCGGGACTTCCTGATCCACTCGGGGCTGGCGCTGGTCTGCTTCGGCGCGCTGATCACCATCGAACACTACTATCAGACCGATACCCGGCAGTTCACCCTCAATCTGGTGGAGTGGTTCATCCTCGCCTGCTTTCTGGTCGGCCTGAGCATGACAGCCAGCTACATTCGCGAGCTGCGCGAGCGCCTGCAGCAACGCCACAACACCCTGCAGGCCCACCAGGAAACCCTGCGCGGCATGATGGGTCAACTGCAGAATCTGGCCACAACAGACCCGCTTACCGGGCTGGCCAACCGCCGGCACTTCATCCAGGAAGCACGGCGGCGTATGACGCTGATGCGTCCGACCCAGCAGATGGGCATTGCGCTGATCGACCTGGATCACTTCAAGCGCATCAACGACCTGTACGGACACGCGGCGGGTGATCAGGTGCTGCAGGGCTTTGCCGAACTGGCCCGGACCACCCTGCGAGACGACGACCTGATTGCCCGCTTTGGCGGCGAGGAATTTGTTTTGCTGCTCGGCAACACCAGCATTGAAACACTGCACCAGTGCGTGGAGCGCCTGCGTCAGCGCTTTGCCGAAAAGACGTTTGATGTCCTGCCAGAGGGCGTGCACTGCACCTTCTCCGCCGGTCTCAGCCTGCTGCAACCCGAGGACGATCTGGAAGTCTGCCTGAACGACGCCGATCAGGCGCTGTATCTGGCGAAAAATAGCGGACGTAACCGCAGCGAATGGCACGACCCCAGTTATGCCTGAGATCCGAATCAGAGGCCGCTGTCTGAATGCTGCTGCGGGCAGCAATCTGCTCGATGTTTTGCGCCAGGCCGATCTGCCGGTCAACTGGTCATGTCGGGCCGGTCAATGCCACAGTTGCCTGATACAGAATCTCAACCGGGCTGACGTCAGCCCGGCCCAGCAGGGCCTCTCACCAGAGCAGCAGGCCAACGGCTGGCTGCTGGCCTGCCAGTGCCGGGTTGAGCAGGACCTTGATCTGCACCTGCATGACCCTGCCAGTGATAGTCTGCCGGCGACCATTGAGCGCCTTGAAACGCTACCGGGCCAGGTCATCCGGTTGCAATTGAAGCCGGCCCGGGCCATACGCTATCAGGCTGGCCAGCACCTGGTGATCTGGCTGAGTGCGGATCTGGCGCGAACCTTTTCACTTGCCAGCCTGCCCGGCGAGCCGCTGCTGGAGTTTCATCTGCAGGAGCGCGAGGGCAGCGCTTTCTGCCAAGCCCTGCGAACACTGCCGACAGGCGCCACCTGCTATCTCGGCGCTCCGAGCGGGCATCTCGGCTACGACCCGGAATGGCATAACCAGCCGCTGCTCCTGCTGGCATCCGGCACCGGTCTGGCTCCGCTGCAGGCGATTGCGCGCAACGCGCTTGCCGCTGGCCACAATGCACCGATACAGCTGAGGCACTGGCAACGCGCCGGAGCGCCCTGCTATCTGCAGGCCGAGCTTGAACACCTGGCCGCTCAGCACCCTCACTTGCACCTGCAACTGCGCTCACACAGCGAGCTGGAGGCGGATCTGCGCCAACTGAAGCCACCAGGACGCGGCACCCGGGCGCTGATCTGCGGGTCTCCCGCATTTGTCGAGCGGCTGCGCAAGCCGCTGTTCATGGCCGGGCTGTCAGGCCGCCAGGTTCTCGATGAGGCGTTTCTCAGCCGCAGCCGCTAAACAAAACCGTCGGCGTTTATAAGCCTGCATTCGTCAGACGCAGGGTTGTGGGTTGCCCGGGCAAAGCATGCGAACATGCCAGCCACCCCAAATACCCGAACGACATGTGGAGTAGACCGTGAGCGAACACCTGCTGATCGACCGCAGCGAGGGCGTATTAACCCTGACGCTGAACCGCGCCGACAAAAAAAATGCCCTGACCCGTGACATGTATGGCGTCATGGGCGAGGCCATCAACGCCGCGCAGGACGATGCCAGCATCCGCGCCGTCGTCATCCAGGGCAGTACCGAGTGTTTCACCAGCGGTAACGACGTTGCCGATTTCATCAAGAACGAACGCAGCGGCACCGACAGCCCGGTGTACGTCTTCCTCAAGGCCATCTGCCACGCCAGCAAGCCGTTGATTGCTGCGGTCAATGGCCCGGCGGTCGGCATCGGCACCACCATGCTGCTCCACTGCGACCTGATTTACGCCGCCGAGAACGCGCGCCTGAAAATGCCATTCGTCAATCTCGGCCTGTGCCCGGAAGCTGGATCGAGCTTCCTGCTGCCGCGCCTGCTGGGTCACCCGCGTGCCGCCGAGTTGCTACTGCTCGGTGAAGAAATCAGCGGCAGCCGCGCCGCCGAGATCGGACTGGTCAATCAGGCATTACCGGCCGGTGAAGCGGTTCTGCAGGCCGCCCGCAAGGCTGCACTGCGCATCGCCGAGCAACCGCCGGGATCGGTTCGCCTGACCAAACAACTGATCCGTGCCGGCATCAGCCGCACCGCCGATGAGGTCATGGAAACCGAGGGCCAGCACTTCGCCCAGTTGCTCGGTGGCGCCGAAGCGCGCGAAGCACTGACTGCCTTCATGGAGAAGCGCAAGCCGGTCTTCGCCTGACCCGCCCCGCTGCCGGCCCCGCCGCGGGGCCGGTGCAGGCGGTTCAGCTAACGCGGGATGCCGAACAGCCACATCACCGATCGATTGATTTGCCCCCAGAAGCGAATCTTGAATCGGTGCCACAACGTCAACCGGCGCCAGCCTGCCAATGTCCAGAGATCGCTCTCGGCAAAATCCTGCTCGAAACTCTCGGCAACCGCTTGTGCCAGATCAGGATCAACCGCCTGCTGATTGGCCTCGAGATTCCAGTGCAACGTCCAGTGATCGAAGTTGCATGAGCCGAGTGACACCCAGTCGTCCACCAGCGCTGTCTTCAGATGGGTAAAGCGCGGCTGGTATTCGTAGATACGCACACCGGCCTTGAGCAACCTCGTGTAGAAACGCTGACCGGCGTAGCGCACGGGCGGATGGTCAATGGTCATACCGCACAGCAGCAAACGCACATCAACGCCGCGTTTGGCCGCCCGTGCCAGCGCTCTGCGAATCCGCCAGGAGGGCAGGAAATACGGTGTAGCCAGCCAAACCCGCTGCTCGGCTCGGCGCAGCGCCGCCAACAGTGATACGACCACTTCCTTCTGCTCGCGCGCACCGATATAGGAGACACGGCCATGCCCGGTCCCGCCAGCGGGCACCGGCGGAATATGTACCCGACGCACGGCAGACAGCCCGCGCTTTTCACGTCGACCGCCCTGCTCCCAGATACGCTCGAACAGGTCGACCCAGTCCTCGACTACCGGCCCCTGCACTTCCAGCATTTGCTCGTGCCAGGGTGTTCTGCCTGTTTCCGGGTCAAGCTGACAAAAGGTATCGGTGATACCGGTGCCGCCGACAAAGGCCATGCGCCGGTCAATAATGAAGAGTTTTCGATGGTCACGATGGAACAGCCGATGGCCACTGAACAGACTGGGAGGATTATAAAACTGCAGGTCCACTCCCATCTGCTCCAGCTCAAGCCGCTCACGGCGGCTCAAACCGTCGGTGCCGATGGCATCAAGCAGGCAACGAACCTGCACGCCGCGTCGACGCGCATGCTGCAGCGCCTCCAGCCATTGCCGGGTGCTGCGGCCAGAGTCCACCAGATACAGCTCAATGTCGATACGCTCGACCGCCTGATCGAGCGCAGCAAGGATGCGCGGGAAGAAGTTGTCACCATCGATCAGCAATTCGAACCGATTGCCGGTTCGCCACTGGTACACCCGCGCAGTCATGTCACTCCCTGTCTTATGAGGGAATGCGGTAGTCCTCCTGCGTCAACAGATCGAGGCCGCATTCCAGGTTACTGATCCAGTCGAGGAACGCCGAAATGGTATCCGGGTCGGCAAACGGACGTCCATGCTGCGGCACGATCATCTTCGGCTTCAGTTGCCTGACCATGTTGGCCCACAGACGGCAGGCCTTGTTGCCCGCCATGTAACGCCGATGAAACCCCTCCATCGTGCTCTTGTGAGTCGCAAAGTCGGTCACAGGTTCCGCATCATCGACCATCGATGCCCCCATATCACCGGAAAACAGAATGCCGCTGATCGGGTCATAAAAGTGCAAATTGCCGACCGAGTGCAGAAAATGCGCCGGCAATACCTTGAGCACCGTTTGTCCCAGCGGCACATCCATCCCGCGATCGGGCACAGCGATCATGCGTTCGGTGGTGGTCATGCCCGTGTGCTTGGTCAAAAAACCCGCACTCAGGTGCGGCAGAAAACGCGCCCACAGTTTCGAGCAGACCACCCGGCAGTTGGTATGCAGGAACCACTTGTCCAGCGATGCAATGATGTCCGGGTCCTGGTGCGAGGCAAACACATAGGTCAGCTCGCGCAACGGGATATAGCGGCTGACCGCCATCGACAACGGTGTGTAGGTGAGGTCACCGCCCGGATCGAGCAGTGCATGCTGATCATGATCAATGATCAGAAACTGGTTCGACTGCACGCCATCACCCGTCACCAGTTGATCGAAGCAGAGCACCTGGTGCGAACCATTGTCGAACAATACTCGGGGCGGACTCGCCATAGACAATCACCTTAACCTGCAGTGGAAAGAGAGTCTCAGGAGTGTATACGCCCAGAACCTGAGCGCCAGTGACCTGCATCAAGGGATAAAGACGTCACAGTAACGTCATCGCACCGTCACCAGCCTGACACTGCCACGCCATAGCCTCAGCCTGAACATCACTGAAGATGCCCGGACGGAGGTGTCCATGACAGATGCAGCCCTTGCCTTTGAAGAATCAGCCAACCGCTGTCTGACGGTCGAACTGGCCGCCACCCCGGACAGTCTGCGCGCCGCCCAAGCCCTGCGCTACCGCGTCTTCGGCGAAGAATGCGGAGCCCGTCTGCACGGCGCCGAGCAGGGACTCGATCAGGATCGCTACGATCTGCACTGCGAACACCTGATCGTCCGCGACCAGCGCAGCGGAGAAGTGGTAGCGACCACCCGTATCCTCGACAGCGAGCGCGCCCGCAGTGCCGGCGGTTTCTACAGCGAAAGCGAGTTTCAGCTGGTTGGCCTGGGCGATTTGCGCGGCGACGTCATGGAAATCGGTCGTACGTGCGTGCACGCCGACTACCGCAACGGTGCAACCATTTCGGTTCTCTGGTCTGGCCTTGCCCAACTGATGAATGAGCGACGCTACAGCTACCTGATGGGGTGCGCCAGCATCGAAATGCATGACGGCGGCGTGCAGGCTCACGCGATCATGCAACGCCTGCGCAACCGCTACCTGTGCCGCGAGCATCTGAACGCGATTCCGCGCTTGCCGCTACCGGAGCGCAGCCTGCCCGATAACGTCACCGCCCAGCTGCCGCCGCTGCTGAAGGCCTACATGCGTCTGGGTGCCAAAATCTGCGGTGAACCCTGCTGGGATCCGGAGTTCAACTGCGCCGACGTCTTTATTCTGCTGCGCCGCGAACAGCTCTGCCCACGCTACGCGCGCCACTTCAAGGCGAGCTGAGCATGCCTGGCCGCTCGGTAAGCACGCCCCGCCGGGTCATCCGCCTGATGGCAGTGATTGGCTGGATTGCCTGTGGGCTGCTGCTGGTCTGCTGGGTTCAGCTCATGCAACAGCTGCAACCCGCCAGGGTGGACCGTCAGCGCCAGAAGCTCACCCGCTGGTGGATGCGCAACCTGATCCGCATTCTGCCGTTGCAGATTCGCGTTACCGGCGCACCGGCTTCAGGCACTACCCTGTGGGTCAGCAATCATGTGTCATGGCTGGATATCGTGGTGCTCGGCGCACAGGCGCCGGTGCACTTTCTGTCCAAGGCGGAAGTACGCGACTGGCCGGTGATAGGCTGGCTGGCGGGCGCCGCCGGCACCTGTTTTATCCAGCGTGGTCAGGGTACGTCCAGCACCGTTCAGGAACAGTTGACCAGTGTGTTGGTAGCTCAGCGCAGCCTGGTGATTTTTGCAGAAGGCACCACTACCGCTGGCGACAGGGTGCGCACCTTCCATGGCCGCCTGCTGTCAGCCGCCATCGAGGCACAGGTGCCGACCCAGCCGGTGGCTCTTGCCTACCGCTACGCGAGTGAACGCGACTCAATTGCTCCGTTCATCAACGACGATGAATTCTCGCAGCACCTGTGGCGCCTGCTTGGGTCGAAGGATATAGAGGTCGACGTTCGGTTCTTGCCGATACTCGACAGCAGCCGACTGAACCGTAACCAGCTGGCGCGCAGTGCACACGCCTCGGTCTGTCAGGCGTTGGGGCTGGAGGACGGCAGGGTCGAGGACGAAACAGCCGAGGTCAAGGCGGCAGCCTGACCCTCGGCGTAGCGCTGCAGCTCGGGCATGAATGCGAGAAAGTCGGCCTCAAAGGCCTCATAGGCCGTTTCCAGCTCAGCCACCCCGCCCGGCAACGGGTTCTCGCGCCGTAGCCGCCGCGCCATGTTGTCTACCGCCCGGTGCAGGTGGGTCAGCTCGGCATAGCTGCTCAACCAGTCCTGCTCGCTCATGTAGTGCACCACCGTCCAGGCCCGCTCAGGCATCCATTCGCGCTGCGCCAGAAGCTGCCGATAGACATCCCGGGTGAAGTCTTCGAGCGGCCGGTCCGCAAAGCGCGACCAGTGCCGCGCCAGCAAATGATCGTAGAACATGTCAACCAGAATCCCGGCGAAACGTCGACGCCGGCTGCTTACTCTGGCCTTGCTTTGCAGCACCAGCGGATGGGCGTCGGTAAAGCTGTCGATCCGCCGGTGCAGAACAATACCCTCGCGCACCGGTTCCGGCAGTTCGAGCCGGTGGACCGGTCCTTTTACAAAGTCGCCCAGCATGCTGCCCAGCGCCTGTTCCGGCGACTGCGAGCCCAGCAGCAAGTGCGCGAGGAAATTCATCAGTTGCCTTCCACCTGCGCGTGCAGTGCGGCGACCTGCGTCTGCAACGTCGTCAGACTGCGATTGGTCTGCAGCCTGAAACTGTCGATTGCCTGCAGCGCCTGATCATTGGCGGCCAGGCGTCGATCCAGCTCCGCTCGCATCGCCAGCACCGCCTGTTCCACCGCCTCGTCGTTGCCCTTGTTCTGCAGTGCGATCAACCCTTGCTTGAGTTCATCCAGCTGCTCGGCCTGCTGACCCAGTTGCAGTTGAACCACCGATAAGGTCCCGAGCTGGGTTTGCATCTGTTCCAGCGCCTGGTTAGCCTCGGCAAAGCGCTGTTGCAGTAGTGCCAGACTGTCGGACCGCTCCTTGCCCTGCTCCTGCAACGCCGCGGAGCTGGCCTGCAGCGCCGTAATCGCCGCCTGCTGGGTCGTGGCCCGCTCTGAGCTGCGCTGGTCGGCCTGCTGCAGTGATGCCAGTTGCTGCCTGTGCTCACCCTGCTCCTTGCGTACCGCCTGCAGCATGTCCTCAATACGAACCAGCTGCGCCTTGCGATCCTGCTCGGCAGCACCGAGGGAGTCCTCGGTCGCCGACACCTTGCCGGTGATGTCCTGAATGCGCCCTGAGGCTTCTTCACTGATGCGGGCAAAACTGTTCTGGGTTGCAACCAGTTGCTGACTCAGCTGGCTTTGCTGCTGATGGGTCCAGTAGCCCAAGCCCAGCAATGCCAGAAAGAGCGCGCCACACAATGCCCAGAGCGGCCCGCTGCCAGCCGCCGCGACCGGTGCCGACGGCTCTGCTCGCAACCCGTCCACATGCGGCGGCAGTCCTCCCCGGCCATCCGACCGACTGTCACGAGTAGCACTGATGCTCGGCAGTTCACCCAACTCCGGTTCCTTCATCTCAACCTCTCAGCAATCAAACTCTCGGCAATCAAACCCTGAAACCCCTGCGCCAGAGCAGTGCAAGGATGCACCAGCAGGCCGCACCACAGACCGCAAAACAGAGCCGATCGCTGCCGTGGCGATGCTTTGACCTGCGTCAAACGGCTGCTATCCGCGACCCAACGCATATTGGTACGTATTCTGCTTGCGGAAATTCGACTTGGCTATAACACCTTTTATCGCCAATCACCTAAGGGGGTATGAGCATGATTGCCGAAGCACAGTTCAACCGCGCCACCCTGGATTGCATGACAGCACTGCGCCGACAGCTCAAACGCACTCTGGGCGTAACCATCCGCCTGGGCGATCCGGACGCCGTCGAGAGCATGATCGGATTAAGCCGGGACAGCAGCTCGGCCGAGATTCGCGAACTCGGCACCCGCCTGGCGGACATGATCAGGCCGGGCCAGGATGATCAGGCGCAATCGCCACTGGCACAGGGCGCAATTGCGTCCCGTCAATTCCAGCATCGACAGGAAAACAGAGCCCGCCTGGAGGCCGAGTCGGAGCACGCTGAGGCGCCGAGCGGCAGCGTTCGTATTTATCGCGGGCAGGTCATTCGCAGCTGACGCCAACCGGGCCCGCGCTGGCGCGCGCCGACTCAAGTCATTACTCTGAGAGCTCCTTTTCAGACAGGAGCACGCGCATGCAGCAATGGATGATCTACGGCGCCAACGGCTACACCGGCCAACTACTGGCCAGAGCCGCTGCGCAACGTGGCCTGCGCCCCATACTGGCCGGACGCAATCGCCAGACCATCAGTGCGTTGGCAAATGAACTGAATCTGCCCTTCCGCTGCTTCGATCTCAATCGTCCGCAGCAGATCTGTGAAGGCCTGCAGGACATTCAGGTCGTACTGCATTGTGCCGGCCCGTTTTCCGCTACCAGTGGCCCGATGGTCGACGCTTGTCTGGCGGCTGGCTGTCATTACCTCGACATTACCGGCGAAATCGATGTGTTCGTCGCCGCCCAGCAGCGCCAGGCCGACGCAGAGCAGGCGGGCATTGTCCTCTGCCCCGGCGTCGGGTTCGATGTCATCCCGACCGACTGCATCGCCGCCAGGCTGAAACTCGCACTGCATGATGCAGACCGCCTGGCTCTGGGTTTTGACACCCACAGCTCGCTGTCGCCCGGCACTGCCAGAACCTCGGTGGAAGGGCTGAAATACGGCGGCCGGGTCCGCAAGGATGATCGCATTCAAACCGTTCCGTTGGCGTATCAAAGCCGTGAAATCGATTTTGGCAACGGGACAAAACATGCGGTCACCATTCCCTGGGGTGATATTGCCACCGCCTGGTTCACCACCGGCATAGACGATATCGAAGTGTTTATCCCGATGGCGCCGAGCGCCGCCGCCCGTCTGCGCCGCCTCGACCGGTTCCGTGCGCTGCTTGGCCTGGCACCGGTGCAGGCACTGCTGAAATATCTGGTTGGCCGTCGCATCCAGGGGCCCGATCATCAGCAGCGCGAAGCCGCTCGCTGTTATGTCTGGGGCGAAGCGCAAAACCGCGCCGGTAAAAAGGTAGTTGCCCGCATCGAAACGGCCAACGCCTATGATGTGACAGTCGAGGGAGCCCTTTACGCAGTTGGTTTTCTGCTGGAAAACCAGCCAGCTCCGGGCTACTACACACCGTCCCGGCTGCTGGGTCCGGAGTGTATCGAGAACCTGCCTGGTTCCGGCCCAATGCACATCGAGTAGCCCGGCTAGGGTGATACGCCGGGCGCCAGCAAGGCCGGCGCCCGGCGGGCCAACTCTGCGGTCAGCCCTTCAAGCAGCTGCCCGCCGCTTCGCCAGTAATGCCAGTAGAGCGGCACAGGCTGCGACCAGCCCGGCGATAGCTCCTGCAACCGCCCCGCACGCAGCGCATCGCCAATCTGCAGTGCAGGCACCATACCCCAACCAATACCCGCCTCAAGCATACGGACAAAGCCCTCGGACGAAGGACACAGGTGATACTCAAACTCACCATCAACACCCAACTGCCTGACAAACCGATGTTGCAACTGATCATCCGGGCCGAACACTACAGCGGGAACACTGCGCACGTCGGTCTGTGAGAGCCCATCGGGGAAGTGGCGCCGAATAAAACCTGGGCTCGCTACCGCCAGATAATGCATCTCGCCCAACAGCAAGCTGCGGGCACCGGCAACCGGCTGCTCAACCGCGCACAGACAGGCAGCCACCTCGCCACTGCGCATTCGTCTTAGCCCTACGTCCTGATCCTCCAGCTGCTGGTCCAGCAGCACCCTCTCACGCTCGCACCAGGGTGCAACCGCGCCAGCCCACCAGGTCGCGAGGCTGTCCGCATTCAGGGCCACTCTCAGCCGGGTGCGGCCGGCGTCGCTGGAGATCTGCGGCAGGTCATGGCGCAGATCGCGCTCCAGCAGCCTGACCTGCTGGACATGGTTAAGCAACCGCTGACCCGCTGCGGTTGCCTGGGGCGGATTTGCACGGACCAGCACCGGAGCGCCCAAGCGTGCCTCCAGCAGCTTGATGCGCTGCGAGATCGCCGATTGGGATAGCCCCAACACACCGGCTGCCCGTTCGAAGCCGCCCTGCTCTACCACCGCGGCCAATGCGGCCAGAAGCTTGTAATCCAGCATGATTATCTTTCCTAATGTGACATCAGCATTATTGTTTTTTCTAATAACGCAATCTACTGCACACTGGCGCCGTTATCAGCCGGAGCCCCAAAATGCCCACCCTGTTCTACAGTTACTTCAGCGGAATGATCGCTGCCGCCGGCCTGATCATGGCCATCGGCGCACAGAATGCCTTTGTCCTTGCCCAGGGCCTGCGCCGGGAACATCACGTCAGCGTCGCGCTGATCTGCATGACCTGCGATGCCATCCTGATTCTCGCCGGCACCTTCGGCCTTGCCGCGCTGCTGCAGGCCCATCCGCTGGCAATGGAGATCACTCGCTGGGGCGGCGTGGCCTTCCTGACCGTCTACGCCCTGCAAGCGTTGTTGCGCGCACTGACCCCACGGGGTCTGAAAGCGATGGGCGCACCCTCGCGATCACGTCGTGCCGTGCTGCTCTCAACCCTGGCGGTCACTCTGCTCAATCCCCATGTCTATCTTGACACCATGGTGCTGATTGGCAGCCTGGCGGCACAGCACAGCCTCCCCCTGGTTTTCGCCCTCGGCGCGGCCAGCGCATCCATCTTGTGGTTCACCCTGCTGGCACTGGGCTCGGCCCGCCTGGCTCCGGTACTTCACCGACCGATTACCTGGCGCTGCATCGACCTCGCAGTTGCTGCAATGATGCTGGCTATCGCCTGGTCACTGGCAAAACCCGCGCTGCAGACCCTCTGGGAGGGCTAAACCCACATGGAAGGTGCGTGGATAGCGGCACATTCAGGTGCTATGATCGGGGCTTCCCGATCGCAAGACGGGCAGCGCCCGGCGGAGCAAGCAGCAGCTACCGGCAAGAAGGCGCAGACAACTCGCCACAGGCTGCCAGCCAGCCCTGGCCGAATGTCGAGACGGACGACGTGATCGTTCCCGGAACGTGATACCTGACGATGGAGATAAACCATGGCTTTTGAATTACCCGCACTCCCTTACGAAAAGAATGCACTGGAACCGCACATCTCTGCCGAGACTCTGGACTACCACCATGGCAAGCATCACAACACCTACGTTGTGAACCTGAACAACATGGTTCCGGGCACCGAGTACGAAGGCAAGAGCCTGGAAGAGATCATCAAGACTTCCAGCGGCGGCGTCTTCAACAACGCAGCGCAGATTTGGAACCACACCTTCTACTGGAACTGCCTGAGCCCGAACGGCGGCGGTGAGCCGACAGGCGAACTGGCCGAAGCCATCAACAAGGCGTTCGGCTCTTTCGCAGCATTCAAGGAAGAGTTCAGCAAGGTATCTATCGGCACCTTCGGTTCCGGCTGGGGCTGGCTGGTCAAGAAGGCTGACGGCTCCCTGGCACTGGCCAGCACCATCGGCGCGGGCTGCCCGCTGACCAGCGGCGACACCCCGCTGCTGACCTGCGACGTCTGGGAACACGCTTACTACATCGATTACCGCAATGCACGTCCGAAGTACGTCGAAGCGTTCTGGAACCTGGTCAACTGGGACTTCGTAGCGAAAAACTACGCTGCCTGATCCTGACTGATTCTGCGTCCCCACAACACCCTGCTCCGGCAGGGTGTTGTGCTTTCAGGCATCGGGAACATGATCGCACTTTGACCTCACCCAAAGGATTGTCGATACTCAGGCGTAGGTTCACTTAACAATGTACCTATGGGAGTCTTGCGCTGCTGCGGGCAATGCCTGCATGATGACTTAACCGCGCAATTCATCAGGAAAGGAATAACAATACCTTGAAGCTCGAGCGCCGGCACAGTCTCTCTATAAAGCTGCTTCGCCTTGTATTGCTCTGGGCGTTGCTGGTCGGCTTGATTTTGAGCCTGGGGCAGATTGCGTTTGACCTTCGCAAGGAACGTCAGCAGATCGATCAGACTGCCGAGCAGATCCTCGCCATGTCCCAGGACCCTGCAACCCAGGCGGTCTACAGCCTGGACCGGGAAATGGCACTGCAGGTCATAGGTGGACTGTTCGAACACCCCGCCGTACGCTTTGCCTCCATTGGCCATCCGGACGAAACCCAGCTGGCCAGCCGCGAGCGTCCACTGATTGAAAGTCCACTACGCAGCGTTACAGACTGGCTATTCGGCGTCGAGCAGCATTACAGCGTTGCTCTATTTGGCCGAGAGCCCTACAACGAGTATTACGGCGATCTGAGAATCGTCCTGGACACCGCGCCCTACGGCGAAGATTTCCTGCAAAGCTCCCTCGTCATCCTTGTATCCGGCATATTGCGAGCGGTGGCGATGGCGCTGGCGCTCTACCTGCTTTATCACTTTCTGCTGACCAAACCACTGGCGGGCATCATTGATCGGATCAGTGACATTAACCCCGACCATCCGGGCAAGATGCATATTCCGATGCTGCCAGGCCAGGAAAGGAACGAACTCGGCCTGTGGATCAACAAGGCCAACGAACTGCTGGAATCCATCGAACGCAACAGCAATCGCCGACGCGAAGCCGAAGCGAACCTGCTGCACATGGCCCAGCATGACCACCTGACCGGCCTGCCCAATCGCAGCATGCTGCAGGAGCAGCTCAGCCGTATCCTCGGCGACGCCGGCAGGCGCCAACGGGGGGTTGCCGTACTGTGCTGCGGGCTGGACGACTTCAAGGAAATCAACGAGCAGTTCAGCTACCAGTCTGGCGATAGCCTGCTGGTCACCGTTGCCGACCGCCTGCGCGCCAACAGCGGACGGCTCGGCAGCCTGGCACGACTGGGAGGCGACCAGTTCGCCCTGGTTCAAACCGGTGTCAGTGAGCCATACGAGGCAGCCGAGCTGGCGCAAACCATCCTCGACGACCTTGGTCGACCGTTCGAGATTGGTGACCACACCGTCAGCCTGCGAGCGACAATCGGCATCACCCTGTTCCCGGACGACGGCGATAATGCAGAGAAGCTGCTGCAGAAGGCCGAACAGACAATGATGCTGGCCAAGGCGCGCTCACGGAATCGCTACCAGTTCTACATCGCCAGCCTCGACAGCGAAATGCGCGTACGCCGGGAACTCGACAAGGAGTTGCGCGGAGCGCTGGAGCGCAACGAATTCCACCTCGTCTACCAGCCACAAATCGCCTATGACGATCACCGCGTAGTTGGTGTGGAAGCCCTGCTGCGCTGGCACCATCCAGAACGCGGGCTGGTACCACCGGATCTGTTCATACCGCTGGCTGAGCAGAACGGCAGCATCATTGAAATCGGTGAATGGGTTCTGGACCAGTCCTGTCGCCAGCTGCGTATCTGGCACGACAGCGGCATGACCGAACTGCGCATGGCGGTCAACCTGTCTACCGTGCAACTGCACCACAGCGAACTCTCCCGCGTAGTGACCAACCTGATCCAGCGCTACAAGCTGCCACCCCGCTGCCTTGAGATGGAAGTCACCGAAACCGGCCTGATGGAAGATATTTCAGCCGCCGCGGGTCATCTCAACAGCCTGAAAAAGGCCGGCGTGCAGATTGCAATCGACGATTTTGGTACCGGCTACTCCTCGCTCAGTTACCTGCGCGGGCTGCCGCTGGACAAGATCAAGATCGACCGCAGCTTCGTTCAGGATGTCCTGATTGACGAAGACGACGCAACCATCGTTCGCGCCATCATCCAGCTGGGTCGCAGCCTTAATATGCAGGTCATTGCCGAAGGCGTCGAGTCGGCAGAGCAGGAGGCCTACATCATCGCTCAGGGATGCAATGAGGGTCAGGGCTATTACTACAGCCGCCCACTGTCCGCCACCGCCTTTACCGATTGGCTGCACGCTTACGAGGGCGCCAGCAACAAGGCGCGTCGATCCGAACTGAGCTGAGCTGAGCTGAGCTGAGCTGATCGTCAGGCGATCCAGAACCAGCACGCCAGTGGTGCAGTGATAACCAACCCGATCAGACTCCAGAGTGAGCGGCGACGCAGGCGACGACTCAGGTCCTGCTCATGGTGATCCGAGAGAATAAACGGCAGCCCGCGCCGCTTCGGCTTGCCCAGCGCGTGTACCAGCGGACGCTGCCCTTCCACTCGGGCGAGCCGCTCTGATTCAACATCAGCCGCCTGCCTGACCCGATCCCACTCCGTCATGTCCAGCTGGCCGTCAGCGTCACGGTCAAAGCGGGCCAGCAGATCGTCATAGTCCGCCTTCCAGCGACTGATTACCTGGCGCGCCGCCGCCTGGCGATCGAATTCGTCGCGCCCACCTCCACGACTCTCGAACCAGCCGAGTGCGTAAAGCACCTCACCTTCCGCGAACCACTCTTCGGTATAGCGGTAGCGTTTACCGATCAGGCTGGCCAGCAGGCCGGTCTTGACCGATTGGCCAGCAGGCCAACGCTGAGAGCCCTCCCAGCGCCGCCGGTGACGCGGATGAACTTCCGCGCCCTTGGGCATGACCCAGCAGCTCCCGGTATCGTCGCAAAGCAGGAAGGGCCGTTCGGAGCAGCCCTGCTCGACCGTCTGCCAATTGTCATTCTTACCACTGCGGCGGTACTCCTCGACACGAAAGCGGTACCAGAGACAATCAACACCCCCGAGCGGTGAAACCAGCAGTGAGTGACCTCCCGCATCGAGCCGCCCCTGAAGCTCAACCAGCCCCTGGGCGGCCGAGCGCACCTTCGACGTCGGGGTGTCTTCGAGCCAGCGAGCACGACGCAGACGACTGAGCATGACATACAGACAGACAAGCGCCGCCGCCGTGATAAGCGAACCGAAAAGATAATAATTGACCGGCGACAGCAGCAGTACGCCGTGCACATCAATCATGAAAACAGGGTCCGGATATCCACGTCGGCCTTCTCTTCATCACTGAACTGCAGCAATGTGGCCGGTTTGAACGCGAACAGCCGCGCCAGCAGCACCTCGGGAAACTGCTCGATGCGCACGTTGTTGATATTTACCGCCGCGTTGTACAGTTCGCGGCGATCGGCAATCCCGTTCTCCAGCCCGGTAATACGCTCCTGCAGATGCTGGAACGACTCGCTGGCCTTCAGATCGGGATAATTCTCGGCCAGCGCGAACAGCTGCCCCAGTCCCGCCCGCAGCGCCGTTTCTGCCCGTCCGACGCCCTTCACATCCGACTCTGCGCGCGCAGAGGCAACCGCACCCCGCGCAGCGATGACCCGCTCAAGCGTTTGCGCCTCATGCTGCATGTAGCGCCGGCAGGCTTCAACCAGCTTGGGCAGCTCATCATGCCGCTGACGCAGCAGAACATCGATATTGGACCACGCTTGGCTGACCGCATGCTTTACGCTCACCAACTGGTTGTAGAGCATGATCGCGTAGAGCAGCACAACGCCCAGCACTACCAACACAATGACCGTTGTCAGTTCCATTCCCTGCTCTCCTGTTCCACTTATCTGATTTGACGGTCGAGCGCCCCACCCGGCCGAATACTGGCGTTACGGCCACGCGCTCGTGCAGACCCCCGACGGATCCGAATAACTCACTATAAAGAGATTGAAAAAAAGCCGCCATGCGCGAACGCAGGCGGCTTTCAGAACAACGATTGGCAGGCCGCACCCTCTACTGAAACAGCGACTCGCCGGTCAGCCCGTGCTGTTCGAGAATGTCGCGCAGGCGTTTGAGCGCTTCGACCTGAATCTGTCTTACCCGCTCGCGGGTAAGGCCGATTTCGCGGCCGACCTCTTCCAGAGTACTGCTTTCGTGGCCACGCAGACCGAAGCGCCGCGTAACCACTTCGCACTGCTTTTCCGTCAACTCTCCCAGCCACTGGTCAATACTGGCGTTCAGGTCATCATCCTGCAGCAAGTCGCACGGATCGGAGCCCTGTTCATCGGTCAGGGTGTCGAGCAGTGTCTTGTCCGAATCGGGGCCCAGTGACATGTCGACCGAGGCAACCCGCTCGTTGAGTCCAAGCATGCGCTTGACGTCTTCGACCGGCTTGTCCAGCAACTGGGCTATTTCTTCCGGAGAGGGCTCGTGATCGAGCTTCTGGGTCAGCTCGCGGGCCGCGCGCAGATAGATATTCAGTTCCTTGACGACATGAATCGGCAGACGAATGGTACGTGTCTGATTCATGATCGCCCGCTCAATGGTCTGACGAATCCACCAGGTCGCGTAGGTTGAAAAGCGGAAGCCGCGCTCCGGGTCGAACTTTTCCACCGCCCGGATCAGGCCCAGATTGCCCTCTTCGATCAGATCCAGCAGGGTCAGCCCACGGTTGACGTAGCGCCGGGCAATCTTCACAACCAACCGCAGGTTGCTTTCGATCATGCGCTTTCGTCCGGCAGGGTCGCCCTTTTGCGCCAGGCGCGCAAAATGTACTTCCTCTTCGGGCGTCAGCAGGGGGGAAAAACCGATCTCGTTGAGATACAACTGGGTCGCATCCAGTTGCTTGGTGAAGTCAAACGCGTTTTCGCGGCGATGATTGCGCGGCGTAACCCGCTTGCTGTCTACGGACACAGGCATTTCGTTCCCCTCCCCATCATCCATGATGACGCTGTCTGGCGACGCGTTGTCCAACGATCTGACCTGCTCTGGCTGTTTCTTATTTTTTACTGCCATATGCGTGCCCCACTTCCGGTAAAACGCGGAAAAGACACAACCCACCGAATCACACCCCAAGATGGGCAGTGCTTCCTTCTGACTGTCGCAATGCAACAGGGCTCTCACCTCAAGGCAGACTGACTGTCAAAAGTGACAACCCTGTGTCAGCACCACCGACACAGTACCATCAAGATCTCGGTAAATACGCCAACGGGTCTACAGGTTGACCCTTGCGCCGGATCTCGAAATGCAGCTTGACCCGGTCAGTACCACTACTGCCCATTTCGGCAATAACCTGACCAACCTTGACCTGATCGCCTTCCTTGACCAGCAGACGGCTATTGTGCGCATAGGCGCTCAGATAGGTTTCGTCGTGCTTGATGATGATCATGTCGCCATATCCAATCAGGCCACGGCCAGCATAAACCACGGCCCCGTCGGATGCTGCTCTCACAGGCTCACCCAATTGCCCGGCAATATCAATCCCTTTATTCAATCTGCCGTTTGACTGAAACCGCGCCAAAAGCTGGCCCCGCGCCGGCCAGCTCCAGCCAGCGGCGCTGACCGCAGCGGAGGCAGCCTCTGCGGGGCGCGCTGCAGAGGCCGGCGATCGATTGGCAACAGAAGTATTACGAGAATTTTCAGCGGCGGAAGTGCTAGTCACCGACGGTGCACTTGGGACCGCAGCAGAGGCTGAGCGTGCTGGCCCAGGGGCGGCCGTGGGCCGGGGGGTGACCGGTGCAGCGGCAACGGTAGCGCCCGCCGAGCGCGAAGCTCGGCCGAGGCTGATGCGCTGACCGGGGTAAATGGTATAAGGCGCGCGCAAGTTGTTGACGCTGGCCAGCTCTTTCCAGTCCCAGCCATAGCGAAAGGCAATCTGGTAGAGCGTCTCGCCGCGCTGTACGGTGTGATGTCCGGTGGTTATTGTCTGCGCACGGGTGCCACCGCGACCGCGGTCGTCAATAGGGACGGTGCCGGAAGGCCCGGCGCATGCGGCCAGTATTGCCGCCAAAAACACGATGCCGACACCTTGTGCCGACCCAACGGCCCCATGCCGGTAACGCACACACAGCCCCATTCCTGGTTGGCTCCCGTTCAGTCTCACCCGCAATGCACACGTGCCACCTGCTCTCAGGTTGCAGCGCGCCGTCCCCACCATTCCAATAACAACACTAATACCACGCCGAGCACCATCAATGCCATTCCGGCCTGCCAGAGAGAGGGCTCTCCGGTCAGCTCGGCATAGCGCTGTGGCAAGAGATTCAGCTCCTGCAGCGGCACCCGTTCACCATGACTGTCAACCCGCCAGGTCAGGGTCTGTTTCCAGGGCCACACCTTGTTAAGCGAGCCGATCAACAGGCCCGTAAGGAAGGCCAGAGTTACACTGCGCAGGTGATTCAGCAGCCAGGATAGCAACCGCGAAAAGCACAGCAGCCCGGTTATGCAGCCCAGTGCAAACAGCCCAAGCAGGGCAAAGTCGGCACTTTTTACCGCCTGAAGAATACCGGTATATAACCCCAGTAGCAGCAAGATAAAGCTCCCGGAGATGCCAGGTAAAATCATCGCGCAGATCGCGATGCATCCGCCCAAAAACACGTTCAACGGTGTCAGGCTCAAGGCCAGCGGCGACGCCACGGTAATCAGATAGGCAAACAGGGCACCCAACACGGCAGCCATCACGGCAGCCAGATTCCAGCGCGGGATCTCGCGCCCTACCAGATAGACCGAGACCAGAATCAGACCGAAGAAAAACGACCAGACCAGCAAACCGTGATGCGTCAGCAGGTAGGTTATCAGCCGGGCAAGGGTAGCAATGCTGCAGACAATACCGGCCAGCAGCGTGAGTAGAAAGGCACCGTCGATGGCCCTCCAGGTATCGACAAAGCGGCCACGCAACAGCCACACCAGCTTGTTTGGCGTGCAGGCGGCAATCGCGGCCAGCAGGCGATCATAAATACCGGAGATGAAGGCAATTGTGCCGCCCGAGACGCCCGGAACAACATCGGCCGCCCCCATGGCGACGCCACGGAGAAAGATCAACAGAAATGCCTTCACACAGACGTCCTTAAAGACAGAATCAGGAATGGATAGCGCCGGCCAGCAGCGGCACGAAGCGCACAGGTTCGACCTGCTGATAGGTGAATTCGTCGCCGTGACGAACAACCAGCATCAAATGCTGCTCGTGCTCGCCAACCGGAATGACCAGACGACCACCGTCGGCCAGCTGACCGAGCAGCTCACGCGGTATCTCGGCCGGCGCCGCGGTGACCAGGATGGCGTCGTAGGGGCCATATTGCGGCCAACCCCAGTTACCATCCGCATGACGAAACACCACATTACGTACGTCGATGTCTCGGAGCACGCGCTTGGCACGTTCCTGCAGCGGCAGAATACGTTCAACGCTGAAGACCCGCTCAACCACCTTGGCCAGAATGGCAGTCTGGTAACCGGAGCCGGTGCCGACCTCCATCACCTTGTCCAGCGGCCCGCCACCGAGCAGCAGCTCGGTCATGCGGGCGACGATATACGGCTGGGACAGGGTCTGGTTGTGGCCGATCGGCAGCGCTGTGTCTTCGTAGGCCCGGTGCGACAGTGCTTCATCGACGAAAAGGTGGCGAGGCGTGCGGCGAATGGCTTCGAGCACGTGCAAATTACGAATACCTTCTTCAAATAACCGCTCAAGCAGGCGCTCACGTGTGCGCTGCGAGGTCATGCCGATGCCGGCACGGTAAAGGTCGTCGTGTCCCATGCTCAGCCCAATCCGTCCAGCCAGCTCTCAAGGTGGTCGAACACCTCGTACAGGGTCTTGTCGACACGCAGAGGCGTAACCGACACATAGCCCTGCATGACGGCATGGAAGTCCGTCCCTTCACCACCGTCCTCGGCGTCGCCGGCCACTGAAATCCAGTATCCCTCCTTGCCACGCGGGTCAACCCACTTGACCGGCTTGGCGGCACGCGCGCGGTGGCCCAACCGGGTCAGGCGAATGCCCTTGATCTGCTCAAGCGGCAGATTGGGAATATTGACGTTAAGCACCGTACGCGGCGGCAGATCAAGCTGATCATGAGCCTCGACCATCTGCCGGGCGAAGTAGGCTGCCGCCGGCAGGTTATCGGTTTGTCGGCCGGTCAGAGAGAATGCCATGGCAGGACGAGACAGAAATCGCCCTTCCAGCGCTGCCGCAACCGTGCCGGAATACAACACATCGTCGCCAAGGTTGGCGCCGAGGTTGATTCCTGCCACCACCATGTCAATGCTGTCTTCATACAGCGCATTGAGGCCCAGATGCACGCAGTCGGTCGGGGTTCCGTTGATACCGATAAAGCCGTTTTCCAGGGTGAACGGCCTTAGCGGCCGGTCCAGACTGAGCGCGCTGCTCGCGCCGCTACGGTCCTCCGCTGGAGCAACCACCACACAGTCGGCATAATCGGCCAGCGCGCCGTGCAGGGCTTTGATACCCGGCGCCAGCACACCATCATCATTGGCAATCAGAATACGCATCAGTTTTCCGTTTCCAGCCCGCCACCGGGAACACTGGAGAGTTCCAGCAGCTCGTGCAGCAACGCCGTGGCGAAGCAGCCGGTAGGCAAGGTAAATTCCAGTTCGAGACAATCGGTGGACGGATAATGCCACGTAAGCCCCTGAATGGGGAGGCGTAAAATCCGTCTCGCCTGCTCCAGACCAGCCCCTTCGAGCCAGGCGGCCAGTTCCGGTTCTGCCGCCGCAACCTGCTGCTCAAGCTGCGCCGTGGCGCCACTGCTGGCCAGCTCACCAGCCCCCCAAAGCGCTGCGGTAGGATGCAGGTCCAGCGCCGCCGGGCGCGGGTCGTCAGCGACCAGCTCCCTGGCCGGAAACTGGCTCCGGCTGTTGGTAAAGGCCAGGCAATCGCCGTCCAGAATGCGGTTCCAGCTGCCACCGGCAACGCGCCTGGCGAGCATCCGGTTGAACAGCAGACTGCGCGCCGTCGACAGCAACCGCGACCGCGTGCCGCGTGCCGGCGGATAGCCGCCCTGCCCGGCCCAACGGCGAGCGTCGTGCAGGTTGCTGCCGTCGCGGCCGAAGCGCTGCGGGCCGAAATAATTGGGCACGCCCTGAGCGGCAATGATCTTCAGCCGTGTATCCAGCTCGGCGCGATCGGCTTGCAGGTCGGTCAGCCGAACAAAGAAACCGTTGGCGCTGTGCGCACCACGCTGCAGCTTACGCTGGTGACGGGTCTGCTCGAGGCAACGCAGCTGCTCACTCCACAGCGCACTGAAATCCGGATCGGCGCGGCCCGGCAGCTGCAGACTGAACCACTGGCGGGTGACTGCCTGACGATCCTTCAACCCGGCGTAGCTGACGTTACGCAGCGAAATACCGGCCGCGCGGGCCAGCTGCCTGGCGACTTCTTCGGTATTCAGGCCGCGCTTCTCCAGCAGCAACCAGAGGTGCTCTCCTGACCCACTGAGTGCGATGTCCAGCACTTCGGTCACGCGAAAGTCGTCTGGCGTTGCCTTAAGTGTTGCCCTGCCGCAGCTTTCACCCCAGGCCCGGGGGCCCAGCAGTTGCTCAGTCATCGGCAAGCAACAGGGCGACCGCGTGTACGGCAATCCCTTCCTCACGACCGGTGAAACCGAGCTTTTCAGTGGTGGTTGCCTTGACGTTGACCTGATCCAGCGCGACGCCCAGATCCGCTGCGATCTGCTCGCGCATCAGCGGAATATGCGGCGCCATCTTCGGCCGTTGGGCGACGATGGTGGCATCCACATTGCCCACCTTCCAGCCGCGCTCGCGGAGCAGGCTCATGACGTGACGCAGCAGCACGCGGCTGTCAGCGCCCTTGAATTCGGGGTCGGTATCGGGGAAGTGTTGGCCGATGTCACCCAGCGCGGCAGCGCCAAGCAATGCGTCAGCCAATGCGTGCAGCAGCACGTCACCATCGGAATGAGCCACCAGCCCCCGGTTATGCGCGATTTGCACGCCACCGAGGGTGATGAAATCGCCATCGCCAAAGCGATGAACGTCGTAGCCGTGGCCAATACGCATGTGAAGTCTCCCGTCAGTCGATGGCGGCGATTCTACCGCCTCGACATGACAGGGAACAGGCCACGGTCGCCGCTCTACAGCCCCAGCGCCGCAGCATGATGATGCAGGTGGTCATCAATAAAGCTGGCGATGAAGTAGTAGCTGTGGTCGTAGCCGGGCTGGCGACGCAGGGTCAACGGGTACCCTGCAGCTGCCGCGGCCGCTTCCAGTGCTTCAGGCTTGAGCTGTTCAGCCAGGAAGTTATCGGACTCGCCCTGATCGACCAGCAGCGGCAGACGCTCAGTCGCGCCTGCCAGCAGTTCACAGGTATCCCACGCCTTCCAGGCCGCACGGTCATTGCCCAGATACTGCCCCAGCGCCTTGTGGCCCCAAGGACAATCACTCGGATTGGTGATCGGCGCAAATGCCGACACCGAGCGATAGCGGCCAGGATTTTTCAGCGCACAGATCAGCGCCCCGTGGCCGCCCATCGAGTGGCCGCTGATTGAGCGCTGATCCGACACCGGGAAGTGCTCTTCGATCAGAGCCGGCAACTCCTGTACCACGTAGTCATACATGCGGTAGTGCTGCGCCCAGGGCTGCTCGGTGGCATTGACGTAAAAACCGGCACCCAGACCGAAGTCATAGGCGCCCTCGGCGTCATCCGGCACGCCTTCGCCCCGCGGGCTGGTGTCCGGGGCAACGATGACCATGCCCAGCTCGGCCGCCAAGCGCTGCGCACCAGCCTTCTGCATGAAATTTTCATCGGTACAGGTCAGCCCCGACAGCCAGTACAGCACCGGCAGCGGCTTGCCCTGATCCGCCTGCGGCGGCAGGTAAATACCGAACACCATATCGCAGTGCAGCACCTGGGAGCGGTGACGATAACGCTTCATCCAGCCGCCAAAGCTCTTGTTGGCGGAGACCAGTTCAATGTCGTTCATAAGAAACCTCCGGTTTCAGCGGCAAGCGACAAGCGACAAGCGACAAGCGAAGTGTGCATCACTGCAGGACCCGCAAATACATTCCGAGTCCGGGTTACCAAATCAAGCTTCGAAAAACCCACCCGATTCATTACCGGGCAGGTTTTTCTTGAAGCTTGAGGCTTGAAGCTTGCGGCTGATTTAGAAATGAATGACTGTCCGAATGCTCTTGCCTTCGTGCATCAGTTCAAACGCCTCGTTGATCTGCTCCAGGCCCATAGTGTGGGTGATGAAGCTGTCCAGCGGGATTTCGCCTTTCTGGGATTTCTCGACGTAACTCGGCAGTTCGGTACGGCCCTTGACGCCACCAAAGGCGCTGCCGCGCCAGACGCGACCGGTGACCAGCTGGAACGGGCGGGTGCTGATCTCGGCACCGGCCGGTGCGACGCCGATGATGGTGGATTCGCCCCAGCCCTTGTGACAGCACTCCAGCGCCGCGCGCATCAGTTGAACGTTGCCGATGCACTCGAAGCTGTAATCCACGCCGCCGTCGGTCATGTCGACGATCACTTCCTGAATCGGTTTGTCGTGATCCTTCGGATTGACAAACTCATGCATGCCCAGCTCACGGGCAATACCTTCCTTTGCCGGGTTGATATCGATACCTATGATGCGGCTGGCACCGGCCATCTTGGCGCCGATGATAGCGGCCAGACCGATACCGCCCAGACCGAAAATGGCAACCGTTGAACCGGCCTCCACCTTGGCAGTGTTCAGTACTGCGCCGATACCGGTGGTGACGCCACAGCCCAGCAGGCAGACCTTTTCCAGCGGTGCTTCCTTGGGAATCACGGCAACCGAGACCTCCGGCAGTACGGTGTACTCGGAGAACGTGGAGCAGCCCATGTAGTGGTAGACCGGCTTGCCGTTGTAGCTGAAGCGGCTGGTGCCGTCGGGCATCAGGCCCTTGCCCTGGGTGGTGCGCACCGAGCTGCACAGGTTGGTCTTGCCGGACTTGCAGAATTTGCACTCGCGGCATTCGGCGGTATACAGCGGAATCACGTGATCGCCGACCTTCACCGAAGTGACGCCCTCGCCGACCGCTTCGACCACACCGCCGCCCTCGTGACCGAGAATGCAGGGAAATACGCCTTCGCTGTCCTGACCGGACAAGGTGTAGGCATCGGTATGGCAAACACCGGAGGCAACAATGCGAATCAGCACCTCGCCAGCCTGCGGCGGCGCAACGTCCACTTCAACAATCTGCAGGGGTTCATTCGGCGCAAAGGCTACGGCGGCCCGGGACTTGATCATGGGATTCTCCATTGGATGACGGAAGTACAGGCTGGCAAGTGTAGTAGAGAGCTGTTTCGTGGATAATCACCCACCAGAAAAAACATTATTGCCCCACAGGGATAATCCATGAGCAACTGGGAAGGTATCGACGAATTTGTCGCCGTAGCCGAGACTGGACACTTCACTGGCGCTGCCGCTCGCCTGGGTGTTTCCTCATCCCATGTCAGCCGCCAGATTGCCAGACTGGAAGACCGCCTGCAGAGCCGCCTGTTCTATCGCAGCACCCGCCGCGTCAGTCTGACCGAAGCCGGCCAGACCTTTCTGCAACACTGCCAGCGGCTGATCGACGCCCGAGACGAAGCCCTGCAGGCCATCACCGACCTGGGCAGCGAGCCCAAAGGGTTGCTGCGCATGACCTGCGCGGTGGCCTATGGGGAGAGTTTCATCATGCCGCTGGTCAATGACTTCATGCAGCAGCACCCGCAGCTGCGGGTCGAGATGACGCTGACCAACCAGACCCTGGATCTGCTGCACGGCAGCTACGACCTGGCCATTCGTTTGGGCCGGCTGCAGGACTCAAGCCTGATCGCCACACGTATTGCGCCGCGGCATATGTACCTGTGCGCCGCACCGTCCTATCTGGAACGTTTTGGCGCACCGCACAGCCTGTCGGAACTGCCGCGCCACAACTGCCTGATCGGCAGCAGCGACGTCTGGTCGTTTCAACAGCGCGGTCGCGAACTGCCTGTACGCGTGCAGGGCAACTGGCGCTGCAACAGTGGTCAGGCGGTGCTGGATGCAGCCCTGCGCGGTTTTGGTCTGTGTCAGCTGCCCGACTATTACGTGCAGGAGCACCTGCGCAGCGGCTCCCTGCGAGCCCTGCTGCCTCAGCACCAACCGCCACACACTGCAGTCTGGGCACTGTATCCGCAGCAAAGGCATCTTTCCCCCAAGGTACGGCAACTGGTCGATTACCTGAAGCAGGGGCTGGCCCAGCGCAGCGAATATCGCACAACGCAGCCGTAAGCCTGCGCAGTATCCGTGCGGTCCGGTAGCGGTCTGCGGTACAGTAGGCTCCAGCAATACACCAGTACATCAGGAGCAGCATGTGGCAAGCGCCCTGCGGTTAAATACCCTGCTGGGCCGCCAATTCCAGTCTGGCGACCGGCTACTCGAACATTTGCGCAACGAACTGAAACTGCTCGACGGCCTGTGCCGTACCCTGGGCGTCACCGAACTGAGCCAGTTTGTCGACACAACAGCCCTGGAACTGCAGACCGCTGTTGCCATGCTGAAGGAAGAAGGCAGCAGTGACGCCCTGCCCGAGATAGAGCCGGAGACCGGTCATATCTGGGGCATTGAAGACGTCAGCTGGCAGCCGATAGCCACTGGTATGAGCACGCTTGAGGCGCTGGAGCAACACCTGCGCAGAACCCCTCACAGCGGCTTGAACAGCGCGAAAGTACGCGATCTGCTGGACGAGCTGAGCTACTGCACCACTCTGCTGGCACCGCTGGAGATTGAGGGCGGACAGTTCCACCTGGCCCTGGACGATCTGAGTCCGGGCACCGTGCCGGCGTAACACGGCGCCGGCACGGCCCATACCCTACTCGAACGGGGGCAATGCCGCACCGGCCACCGGCTTGTTTGCCGCGGCCCAGGCATCAAAGCCGCCCAGAATCGACAGGACTTCCAGGTAGCCCATCTCCTGCAAGGCGCTGGCGGCAAGCGCCGAGCGGCCGCTGTTCTTGCAGTAGAGCACCAGCTTCTGATCGCGGGACGACAGCACAGGATCATTACTGAGCCGAAATTCCAGCAACCCACGGGGAATATTGATTGCGCCTGGAATATGGCCAGCCTGAAACTCGTCCGCCTCGCGCACGTCGATCAGCACATCAGCAGCCTGAATGGCGGCATCCGCTTCCGTCAGGTCAACCTCTTTGATATGCGCCTTGGCGGCGGCTACCAGGTCATGGGCTGTTTTCATAGGTCACTCCAATAGGTTGAACATGGCAGACTCAAGCCCGCAGAGACCGCACCGGCAACAGCGGGTAGCTGCATGCCAGGCCCCCCGCGGCAAACAATTAAGAAAAATATAAACTTTATTTTCATTCTATGCATAGCACAAAAAAAAATAAGAAGTTCACCGCCACAGACCGGCCTGAGAAACTGTCTGAAAACCCGCGCTATCCCTGACCAAGCAACCCGGCGATGCGCTTCCGTGTCTCCGCCATCAGCTCAGGTAACTGCTCGCGATCATAGCTGCCCGCGTCCAGTGGTTCACCGATGTGTACAGACACCTGCTGCCCGAGATTGAAACGCCAGCTGCGCGCGGGCAGCACGTTGTGAATGCCACGGATGGCGACCGGGACGATGATAGCGTCGGTATCCAGTGCGAGATGAAAGCAGCCTTTCTTGAAGGGCAGCAACTCGGCAGTCCGAGAGCGGGTGCCCTCAGGCGCGGCCCACAGCACAATGCCCGACTCCATCATCTGCCGCGCGCGTGACAGATCGGCGAGCGCCCGCTCCCGATTGTGGCGATTGATCGACGGAAACTCCGCCAGCCGCATGGTCACCCCGAGAACTGGAATACGGTATAGCTCTGCCTTGGCCAGCATGCGAATGGAGCCAGGCAGGGCAACAAAGCTGACCGGAATATCGTAGTGGCTGGCGTGGGTACAGAGCACCATATAACGGCGGCCATCGGAGAAGTCCGGCGCCTTGCCAAACACGCTCACCTGCAATCGAACCAGACGCAGCAGCTTGCTGGCCCAGCCCCGCGTATACCGATCAACGCGGGCGCGATCCAGACGACGAAAGGCCGCTCGCCACAGCACATCCAGACAATATCCCAGGGTAACCAGCACGGAGCCGACCACCACACCAACGCGGCGCAGCAGAGTGGCAGATTCAGCAACGGGCGACAGACTCAGCATGACAACTCTCTAGTTATGACGCCGCGAGCGGCGGACGCGATCAGGTCGCACAGAGTGCCACAACTGCATTATCGGTGGTCAAGCATCGGCTAACAGTCCCGCTCATCAATTAACCCCCAGTCACGCAACTGGGCGAGACAACCCGCCACGTCGACCTGATCACGCTGCGCATCGTGCAGAAACAGCTGCGCGTACTGTTCGTGCACACCGGTGCGCAAAAACAATGCCAGCAGGACCGCATCAATATGCCGGTCCTTCGCCATGAACAGCATGATTCTGACGGCTTCAGACAGGGTCTTGGCCGGCTTGTAGGGACGATCGCCCGCTGTAAGCGCCTCAAAAATATCGGCAATGGCCAGCACCCGATCCTGCACTGACAGCTGATCTTCGCCGAGCCGACGTGGATAGCCAGTGCCATCCAGCTTTTCATGGTGCGTCGCAGCCAACTCCGGCACGCTTCTCAGATGCCTTGGGAACGGTAAGGTACTGAGCATCATCAGCGTCTGCACAACATGGTCATTGATCTTGAAGCGCTCCTCAGCGGTCAGGGTGCCGCGCTGGATCGACAAGTTGTAGAGTTCTCCGAGGTCGAAGCTGTACTCGGGCGGGTCCATATCAAACCCCCATCTGTTACGCGGATCATCCTTGGCCACCGGCGGTTTCCGGTCACCCCAAGGCACCTTGTGCTCGGGCTTGTCGCTGATCAGGTGCTCCACTACCGGCAGTGCTGGCGCAGGCACGCCCTCGAGTCGCTTCAACTCCTCATGGGACAGACCCAACCGGTCATCGAAGTGCCTGGTCCAGGTCTGCTCGGCAATCCTGCCCAGCCGTTCTATGTCCTCCTCTTGCATGAACTCGCCACCAACATTGGCCCTGGCGACCTCGGCAAACTCTGCCTGCAGCCGTTCATGGGTTTGCGCCAGCTCGATCGCCAGTTCGTGCTCATCACGGCCGTCGACACGCCCTTGCCAGTAGCGAATTTCGGCGTCACGCCATAGCACCTCGAAGCGGGTTCGAAGTTCATGAATTCGGTTGTAGAGCGTCTCCAGCTTGGTTGCCTTGTCGACAACATATTCCGGACTGGTGATCTTGCCGCAGTCATGCAGCCAGGCGGCGATACGAAACGCATAGAACTCCTCTGCGTCCATCGAGAAGCCCGCAAGCGATCCGTTATCGGCCCCAAGCGCGCGATTGATCAGCATTTCCGCCAGTTGCGGAACCCGGTCACAGTGCCCGCCGGTATAGGGAGACTTGGCGTCAATCGCCGTAGCCAGCAGGCGGATGATCGATTCCAGAAGGTGCTGCTGGCCCTCAAACAACTGGCGCGTTTCAATCGCTACGGCCAGCGTCCCGGACAAGCTGTCCAGAAACTGCCGAAGGCTCTTCACGGCCGCCGCCGGCAAAGCGGGAGACACCTCCAGTGCCAGCACCCCCAGCAGCGCCTCCTGGCGATCACGCAGCGCCAGGGTCAGATAGCGATGCTCACGATCAAGGCGGGTCGACAGCACGCGGGCGGGGTCGGACCGCAGCGCCTCATCCAGTTTCAGCGACTGCGGGTAATACTCACTGTTGATGCCGGTGGCCAGTGTCAGCTCGCCGCTGCCCTCCTGATACAGAAACACGGCACCACCGCGCCCCTTGGCCATCTCGATAAGATTCTCCAGTACCACATCCAGCATGCGCTCCAGTCGTGTTTCACGACTCAGGGCCAGCGATATCTGCTGAAAGTGGTGAATCGCACCAGCCATGCGGCCCAGCACCCCGCCGAGATCACTCACTTCGCGGATACGCGAGCGCACTCTGATGCTCTGACTGAAGTCCATGTCCGCCAGTTTGCCAACCTGGTCAGCCAGCGCCTTTAGCGGCCCGCCCAGGCGCTGCCCCAGCGCCCAGCCGATCATGACCAGAAGCGACATCATCAGCAGTGCCAGCATCGCCTGCTGCTTCAGGATAGAAATGACACCGGACAGCAACTCGCTGGCGGGAATGGCGATCAGCACCCGCCCCAGGTCTTCGGCGAGACGGGTCAGCGGCAAGCTGATCACGTACCAGTCACCGTCGTCACGCGACAGCAGCTTGACCTGCGAAAAGCTCGTTCGCATGGCTGCCAGCTCACTGAGCACAGGCACCTGCAGCTCGTCGAGCGTCGCCAGCCGGGGCGCATCCGCACCCTCAAGCACAATCAGCCGCTCGAGATCCGGGTAGGCAACGACACGGTCGTCGCGCACAATCGCCATCTGTGTGCCGGGCGTCAGATACATATCCCTGACTTCTCCGGCGAGATCATCCACCGCCGCATCCAGCCCGATGACCGCAGCTGTAAGCATGCTGCGCTGCGCCATCGTCAGCCCAACCTGATGGGTGGTAAAGAACAGGTAAGGTTCTGTCAGGACGACGTCGTCAGACTGTTGCGCCATCTGATACCAGGGTCGGGTCCGAGGGTCAAAGCGGTATTCGGGTACCGGCCTACTGCCAATCTGATGCAGCGACTGATCGAAAAACAGCCACCTGCCGCGCATTGCGTCACCGTCACGCTCGATAGATTGCACCAGAAAATACGTACCTGCGGGCAACTGGTATCCGTCTATCCCACCCTCCGGTACCCGGCGAGCCAGAAAGAACTCCCCATCGGGATAGCCAGCATAGACCGCACTGACGGGGCTCCCATCACGCACAAGTTGAACCAGCGCCGGCAACCTGTCGACCCGATCAGAAAGGTTGCCAGCGCTCACCAACGGATCGTGCACCAGCATTCGCAGGGCGTTTTCGCCGGGCGACAGCAACCTCTCGGCGCGCTCGTCCAGCAGCGAGCCAACCTGGTTAGCCGAATCGGTCGCCGCCGCCACCAGCACGGCTCTCGCCCCCCGGTACCCCTGAAACGCCGTGACCACCAACATCGCCAGCAGGCAGACAACAATGGAGACTGCAATAAGTCCCTGAAGCGTTATCCATGGACGTGTCTTCTTCATCTGCCGCCCTTGCTCCCTGAATGGACTGCATGCTGTTGCAATAATAGGCTGAGCATAGCTCAGCGAAACCAAACCGCTGCGACTATCCAGGCCTCTCGGCAACAGACATTGTCAATCATGCATCGTACGGATATTCGTCACTTCGGCTGGTGAATACGCATGCGACAATCGCGCCATCACGGCATCGATTTGCCATAGTGTCGGCTTATGATTCTTTGGAGAGCAGTATGCAGCAGACACATCAACAGCTGATCAAGGTCAACGGCATAAGGCTTAGCGTGCATATCGCCGGCCCAGAAAGCGGCAAGCCGGTCTGGCTGCTGCACGGTTTCCCTGAATGCTGGTACTCCTGGCGCCATCAAATCGCAGCACTCGCGGCGCAGGGCTACCGCGTCTTTGCTCCCGAGATGCGCGGTTATGGCGCAACCGAAGCTCCGGAAGCGGTCGAGGCCTACGATCTGATCACCCTGTGCGCCGATATCCAGGGCGCAATGAACCATTTTGGCCATCAGCAGGTGGCCATGATCGGGCATGACTGGGGCGCACCGGTCGCCTGGCACCTGGCGCTGCTGGAGCCAGCGCGTGTCAAGGCGGTCTGCGGCATGTCGGTCCCCTTCGGCGGGCGGCCCAGGCAGCCGGCCATCAACATGATGCGCGAGGCCTACAAGGACCGCTTCCATTACATTCTCTATTTCCAGAAGCCAGGTCTTGCCGAGGCCGAGCTGGCGTCTGACATTCCGCGCACCATGCGTCTGATGATGCACGGCCTGGACAGCCAGGAGGGTGGCGCCCTGGTGCAGGACAAGCCAGCCGACGCGGCCTGGCTGGACGATTACACCGATCCGGGCAAGCCCCCTGCGTGGTGCTCGGAAGAGGCCTTCGAGGTCTACGTCAAAACCTTTGAACGCAGCGGCTTCCGCGGCCCGGTCAACTGGTATCGCAACTTTGAGCGCAACTGGGAGCGCACCGAGCCGCTGGCAGGCCGTCAGATCGAACAACCGGCGCTATTCCTGATTGGTGACCGCGACCCGGTCGGCACCCTTGAAGCCTATACCATCAAGAAAATGCCGGGCGTGGTGCCGAAGGTTGAGCAACACGTCATTGCCGACTGCGGCCACTGGATTCAGGCCGAGAAGCCAGACGAGGTAAACAGCTTCCTGCTGCCCTTCCTGGAACGCCACTTCCCCGCAACCTGACAGGGAGACACACAATGAGCCTTTGCGACCTGAGCAATAAGCGCATCCTGCTGACCCAGGCCAGCGATTTCATGGGCCCGGCGCTGCAGCGTACGCTGGAGAACTGCGGTGCTGAGATTATCGCCGACACACGCGATTTTCTGGACCCGAAGGCGCCGCAGAAGCTGATTGCCGAAGCCGGCGAGTTCGACGTGCTGCTGCTCAACCTCGGCGTTCCTGCACCGAGCACACCGGCCGACCAGGTAGCAGACGAGGAATGGGGCCTGCTGTTTCGCCACATGGTCGATCCGCTGCCGCGATTCGCCCGTGCGGTTCTGCCTGCGATGATCGAGCGCGGCCACGGCAAGATTCTGCTGATGGGCAGCGCCTCGGCCCTGCGCGGCATGAAGCGCGCCTCCAGCTACAGCGCCGCCCGCGGCGCGCAACTGGCCTGGGTCCAGGCGGTGGGCGCCGAGGTCGCAGCCAAGGGCATTCAGGTCAATGCCATCGCGCAGAATTTCGTCGACAACCCGACCTATTTCCCCGCCGAGATCCAGGCCAACCCGGCCTTCCAGGCCCGACTGCAACGGGAAGTCCCGCTAGGCCGCCTGGTGTCGGCAGAAGAAGACACCCACTTTGCCGCCTACCTATGCTCCGACGCCGCCAACTGCTTTGTTGGCCAGGTGTTTCCGGTCTGCGGCGGCTGGAGCCATTAAGGAAAATGTTCATGCAAAGCACCATCCCGACCATCATTCGCAAGCGCTTCTGCGGACCGCCAAATAGTGGCAACGGCGGTTACGTCTGCGGCCTGCTGGCCAACGCCATGGCCGAACCCTGCCAGGTCACCCTGCACGCACCGCCGCCGCTGGATACCGAACTGCAGATTTTTCGCGACAGCGACGGTGCTCGCCTGCTGCAGGGCGACATCCTGCTCGGCAGCGCCAGACCCTACCAGCTTGAGCTGACGCCACCTGCTGCGATCAGCCTGGCCGACGCCGAAGCGGCGCGGCCACGGTTCAGCGGCTATGAGGAGCACGGGTTGCCCGGCTGCTTTGTTTGCGGCACCAACCGCTGCGAGCATGACGGACTGCTATTGCACACCGGTCCAGTGACCGGCCGCGACAGCACCGTGGCCTGCCCCTGGACACCCGACAGCACACTGGATGCGGGAGACGGTACCGTGGCGCCGGAGTTCATCTGGGCAGCACTGGACTGCCCTGGATACTTTGCGGTCAGAGAGCATGCAGGTACCGCCCTGCTTGGCCGCTTCGCGGCGCACATCGAGCGGCCAATCAGGGTGGGAGAACAACTGGTAGTGGCCGGCTGGGCCATTGCCCATGACGGGCGCAAGCACCAGGCCGGCACCGCCCTCTACGACGCCGCTGGCCAACCCGTAGGCTGGGCCGAAGCGACCTGGATCAGCTTGCAGAAACAGGTCGCCTGACGCCTTACTCAGCGCTCAGGTAGGACGAACGCGTCAGGCCGAGCCGCAGCGCATCCACAAAGCGCGTGCGCTCGGCCGGACTCAGGCGGGCACCGGAGACCTTGTCGCGATACAGCGTCACCAGTTCGTCCGGCGCAAAGTGCACATAGCGCAGCATGTCTTCGATGGTATCGTGGGTTTCGATACCACCGTGTACCACCTTGCCATCCGGGCGCAGGTAGACGTTGACCGAGTCGGTGTCGCCGAACAGGTTGTGCATGTCGCCGAGGATTTCCTGATAGGCACCAACCAGAAAAATGCCCAGCAGATAGTCCTCACCCTCGCGCAGATCGTGAACTGGCAGGCTGTTCTCGATGCTCTGTTCATCCACGTAATGGCGGATCTTGCCGTCGGAGTCACAGGTCAGATCCTGCAGCACTGCCCTGCGCAGCGGCTCCTCCTCCAGGCGATCCAGCGGCATGATCGGCAGTACCTGATCAATCGCCCAGGTATCGGGCAGGCTCTGGAATACCGAGAAGTTGCAGATGTACTTGTCGGCCATCTTGTCGTTCAGCTCGTCCAGCACCTGACGATGCGAGCGCTGGCGCGCCTTGAGCAGGGTATGCAGACGGTTGCACAACGCGTAGTAGCACTGCTCGGCCAGCGCTTTCTCCGACAGCGTCAGCTTGCCCTCGGCGTACTGCGCCGCTACATCCGCCATGTAGTGGGTGGCCCGCCAGTAGGTCTCGGTCACCATCTCGACATCGTGCTGGTCCTGCAGCCTGACCAGATTGCGTACCACCAGCGGCAACGCCTCCAGATCATCAATCTGCGGCATGACGTCGTTGTAACGCTCAACATCGGTTACCTGCACGATCAGCACCGCATGGTGCGCGGTCATCGCCCGGCCACTCTCGGAAAAGATGTGCGGATGCGGCAGACCCTGCTCATCGCAGAAATCGCGCAGCATGCCGACGACGGTCTGGGCATACTCGTTGACGTCGTAGTTGATCGAGCTGGCATTGCGCGAGTGGGTGCCGTCGTAGTCGACGCCCAGGCCGCCACCAACGTCGATGTGATCAACCGGCAGCCCCAACGCACGCAGCTCGCCGAAGTAGCGAATGGCCTCACGGAAGCCATGCTGGTAGTCGGCCAGATTGGCAATCTGTGACCCCATGTGAAAATGCAGCAGGCGCACCCCATCCTGCAAATTGGCCGCGCGGAACGCCTCTACCACCCGCAGCAGTTGCGCTGCCGACAGCCCAAACTTGGATTTTTCCCCACCGGTGTCGGCCCACTTGCTGGACGCCAGCGATGACAGGCGCACGCGCAACCCGATGTTCGGCGTCACCCCGAGCTTTTCGGCTTCCTCGATCACCAGACGGACCTCGGACTCCTTCTCGATAACGATGAACACCTTATGACCCAGCTTCTGGCCGATCAGCGCCAGATGGATGAACTCGCGATCCTTGTAGCCGTTGCAGACGATGGTGCCGCCCTTGGGTGCCAGCGCCAGCACCGCCATCAGCTCCGGCTTGGAACCGGCTTCCAGGCCGATCGACACGTTCTCGGTGGCGATGATGTTCTCGACCACGGCTTCCTGCTGGTTGACCTTGATCGGATACAGCGCGGTATAGCCGCTGCCGTAGCCCAGCGACTCGATATTGCGATCAAAGGCACCGGTCAACTGCCGTACCCGTGCCTGCAGAATGTCCGGGAAACGCACCAGCAGTGGCAGGTCCAGGCCGCTTTCGCGCAGCTGACCAACCAGCTCATGCAGGTCAATACCGGCGCCTTCCGGACCACGTGGCATGACCTCGACATGACCCTGTTCACTAACGTTGAAATACCCGGCACCCCAGTGCCGAATGCCGTAAACACTGCGGCTGTCGGCCACGGTCCAGGCAGATGCATCTTCTTTGCGCGAACGTCGAACAGGTCCCATCGCTTCCTCACTTTACTCAGTCACTGGCTCGCCATTGTGAACGCCGATAATGACGACAGTTCCGCAGGTCCATGCGCCACAGGATAAGCGAAAAGCGGATGACTCGCAGCGACAGTCATCCGCCAGCCATAACAGAGCATTTGCGCACTGGATAACCCTAGGGTGGCTGCTGAACGCTGGTTTACCGTAAGAATCGGCACAACAACCTCCGATTTACTTACCTGAAGGAGCACTCCATGCAGCACTATTTCAGTCTGGCCGGCCGCACTGCGCTGGTTACCGGCGGCAGCCGCGGCATTGGCCGCATGATCGCTCAGGGCTACCTCGAAGCAGGCGCCCGGGTCATCATCTGCTGCCGCAAGATTGCCGAGGGTCAGCAAACCGCCGAGCAACTGAGCCAATATGGCGAGTGCATCGCTCTGGCTGCAGACCTCTCCACCGAGCAGGGCGCCCGCCAGCTGGCCGAAGAGGTGCAGGCAATCACCGACCGGCTGGACATTCTGGTCAACAATGCCGGCACCAGTTGGGGTGCCCCGCTGGAGGAGTTCCCGGTATCAGGCTGGGAAAAGGTCATGCAACTGAACGTAATTTCGGTGTTCAGCTGTATCCAGCAACTGCTGCCGCTGCTGCGCAGCTCCGCCAGCGCCGAGAATCCGGCCCGCATCATCAACATCGGCTCGGTTGCCGGCATCAGCTCGTTCGGCGAACAGGCCTATTCCTACGGCCCGAGCAAGGCGGCAGTGCATCAACTGTCGCGCAACCTGGCCCGCGAACTGGTGAGCGAACATATCAACGTCAACGTCATTGCACCGGGCCGGTTCCCGAGCAAGATGACCAGCCACATTCACTCCGATCCCGACGCCATGGCCGAGGATTGCAAACACATCCCGATGAAGCGCTGGGGACGCGAAGAGGAGATGTCCGCCCTCGCGATCATGCTTGCCGGAACTGGTGGAGCCTATATGACCGGCAACATCATCCCCATCGATGGCGGCTTCACCCTGTAACGCCCTGACGTACTGCTTTTGTCACCCGCTCTGACGAGCGGGTGCGCTCCCTCCCGCAACGCCCTTCTCCTTCTTACCGATGCCCGATGCGCCAATCCGGGCGCAGGCCTTGCCGCAGCTGGCTTTCCGGCAAAATCTTTATACTAAAAAACACTTTCATTACAGATCTATTTAACAGCTATAAATATATGACATTCGAGCAAATCCCATAAAAATCAGCACTTACAGCCGGTTGAGATAATTTTTTGGATATGTTTATTATTAAAAAAGCATTTATGCATAAGCATTAGGAACCCGTTTTGGACCTTACACCCGTAACACTACGAAAGCCTGAAAGCACGGATGGCTATGCCCTTAACAGCCTGGTCGAGCGCTGCAAGCCGCTGGACACCAACTCGGTGTACTGCAACTTGCTCCAGTGTCACGACTTCGCCGACACCGCCATCGCAGCCGAAACGGCGGACGGCGATCTGGTCGGTTTCATTTCCGGCTACCGCCCGCCGGCACGCCAGGACACGCTGTTCGTTTGGCAGGTTGCGGTAGACAGCCGCATGCGCGGCCAAGGCCTGGCCCTGAAGATGCTGCTGGCGCTTGTCGAGCGCCTGCGCCCGACCGGCGTCAGCCGCCTGGAGACCACCATCTCTCCCGGCAACGCAGCATCCGAAGCCCTGTTCAAGAAGGCGTTTCGCCTGCTCGGCGCCGACTACAGCACCGAAGTGCTGTTCTCGCGCCAGACCCATTTCAACGGCGAGCACGATGATGAAATCATTTATCGCGCCGGCCCCTTTACCCAATCAGCACCCAACGACGCTCAGCACTGAGACCAGGAGAGTTCATGAATACCTTTGAACAGTTCGAGAAAAACGAATCGGATATTCGCAGCTACTGCCGCTCGTTCCCGGTGATTTTCAAGCAGGCCCGCGGCGCGGAGCTGATCACCCGTGAAGGCAAGCACTACATCGACTTCCTCGCCGGTGCTGGCACGCTGAACTACGGCCACAACAATCCGGTCCTGAAGAAGGCCCTGATCCAGTATCTGGAAGATGACGGTCTGACACACGGACTGGACATGTACTCCGAAGCCAAAGAGCGCTTCCTGGAAACCTTCAAGCGGGTAATTCTGCAGCCGCGCGGCCTGGACAAGTACAAGGTCCAGTTCAGCGGACCGACCGGCGCCAACGCCGTTGAAGCAGCCTTGAAATTGGCTCGCAAGGTAACCGGCCGCAGCAATATCATCAGCTTCACCAATGGCTTCCACGGTTGCACCATCGGTGCACTGGCTGCCACCGGTAACGGCCATCACCGCGGCGCTGCCGGCGTACCGCTGACTGACGTCAGCCGCATGCCCTACGCCAACTACTTCGGTGACAAGGTCAACACCATCTCCATGATGGACAAGATGCTCAGCGACCCGAGCAGCGGTATCGACAAGCCGGCTGCAGTAATTGTTGAGGTGGTTCAGGGCGAAGGCGGCCTGAATACCGCATCGGCCGACTGGATGCGCAAACTGGAAAAACTGTGCCGCAAGCACGACATGCTACTGATTGTTGATGACATTCAGGCTGGCTGCGGCCGAACCGGCACCTTCTTCAGCTTTGAAGACATGGGTATCAAACCGGACATCATCACCCTGTCCAAGTCACTCAGCGGTTTCGGCCTGCCATTTGCCGTTGTCGTCATGCGCAACGAGCTCGACCAGTGGAAGCCGGGTGAACACAACGGCACATTCCGCGGCAACAACCATGCGTTTGTGACTGCGGCGACCGCGATCGAGCATTTCTGGTCGGACGACAGCTTCGCCAAGAGCGTTCAGGCCAAGGGCCAGCGCATCCGCGAAGGCATGCAGAAAATTGTCCGCAAGCACGGCCCCGACTCTCTTTACGTCAAGGGTCGCGGCATGATGCTCGGCATCAATTGCCCGGACGGTGACGTTGCTGCCGCTATTTGCCAGGAAGCCTTCGCCAACGGTCTGGTGATTGAAACCAGCGGCAACCATAGCCAGGTCGTCAAGTGCCTGTGCCCGCTGACCATCAGCGAAGAGCAGATCGACAAGGCTCTGAACATTCTCGATGCCGCCTTTGCCAAAGTCATGGCAGAGCAGGTAGCCAATCAAGCTTCTTGAGGACCCCGAATCCATGATCGTACGTACACTGCAAGACTGTGAAAACTCCGAACGCCGCGTCGCCACCGAGACCTGGGAAAGCACCCGGATGCTGCTCAAGGACGACAACATGGGGTTCTCTTTTCACATCACTACCATCTACGCCAATAAAGAGACCCACATCCATTACAAGAATCACCTGGAGTCGGTCTACTGCATGAGCGGCAACGGCGAGATCGAGACCCTGTCCGACGGCAAGGTCTACCAGATCCGTCCCGGCACGCTCTACATTCTCGACAAGCATGACGAGCACATGCTGCGTGGTGGCACCGAGGACATGAAGATGGCGTGCGTGTTCAACCCGCCGCTCAGCGGCAAGGAAGTGCATGACAAGGACGGTGTCTACCCCGTCGACCTGGACTGAGTCGCATCCGCCCACGGGCATGACCCAAGCGCCCTGCCCAGATGGCAGAGCCGAATTGAAGGTCATGCCGGCCGGAGTCGCGCCGAGATGGATGGCGACTCCGGCTGCGGTACTCGGCAATAGTGACCGCGACCCACAGACCGCGCGTCTGATGCAACAAATAGATGCACTCAGACATCTATTCCGACGACAGCCTGATGTGGATAATCTGCCGGCCGCGCCCACGGGCAGCACCGGCCGGTACACGCGGCGGAGCATGAGGCTCCGACCTGCCGACGGCAGGACAGCATTCACCAACGACAGAAACCAGGACCATGCATACAGTAGAAAAGATCGGCGGCACTTCAATGAGCCGCTTCGAGGAAGTACTGCAAAACATTTTCATTGGCCAACGTCAGGGTGCTGAGCTGTACCAGCGCATTTTTGTGGTATCCGCGTACTCGGGCATGACCAACATGCTGCTCGAGCACAAGAAGACCGGCGAACCCGGTGTCTACGAGCGTTTCGCCGACGCCCACAACGAAGACGCCTGGCTGGAAGCACTGGACAACGTCCAGCAAGCCATGACCGCCAAGAACGCTGAACTGTTCAAGGGCGAGTATGAGCTGCAGGCCGCCAACCGCTTTATCGAAGGCCGTATCAGCGACGTTCGCGACTGCATGGTCAGCCTGCAGCAACTGTGCTCCTACGGCCACTTCCAGCTAACCGAACACCTGATGAAGGTGCGTGAAATGCTCGCCTCGCTGGGTGAAGCCCACAGCGCCTTCAACACGGTTCTGGCGCTGAAGAAACACGGCATCAATGCCCGCCTCGCCGACCTGACCGGGTGGAACCAGCGCGAACCCAAGGCCTTCCAGGACATGGTTCGCGACAGCTTCGCCGGCATCGACTTCAGCAGCGAACTGGTGGTTGCCACCGGCTACACCCATTGCAGCGAAGGCCTGATGAACACCTTCGACCGCGGCTACAGCGAAATCACCTTCGCTCAGATTGCTGCGGCTACCGGCGCCAGCGAGGCGATCATCCACAAGGAATACCACCTGTCCAGTGCCGATCCGGCGCTGGTAGGCGTGGACAAGGTCGTGACCATCGGCCGGACCAACTATGACGTGGCGGACCAGCTGTCCAACCTGGGCATGGAAGCGATCCACCCCAAGGCCGCGCGCACCTTGCGCCGTGCCGGGATTCACCTGCGCATCAAGAATGCCTTCGAGCCGGAACACCAGGGCACGCTGATCAGCCAGGACTACTGCAGCGAGAAACCCTGCGTTGAGATCATTGCCGGCCGCAAGGATGTCTTCGGTATTGAGGTGTTTGATCAGGAAATGCTCGGCGACGTCGAATACGACCTGGAAATCACGCGCCTGCTGAAACAGCTGAAACTGTATGTCGTCAACAAGGACTCCGACGCCAACAGCATCACCTACTACGTTTCGGCATCACGCAAGATGATCAACCGCGCCTCGCGCCTGATCGAGGAGCGCTATCCGATGGCCGAAGTCAACGTGCACAACATTGCCATCGTCTCGGCGATCGGCTCCGACCTCAAGGTCAAGGGCATTCTGGCCAAGACCGTTGCAGCCCTGGCCGAAGCCGGCATCAGCATCCAGGCGGTGCACCAGTCGATCCGCCAGGTGGAAATGCAGTGCGTCGTGCAGGAAGAGGACTACGACGCCGCCATCGCAGCCCTCCACCGGGCGCTGATCGAGCCGGAAAACCACGGCGATGTGATCGTCGCTGCCTGATTCAGAAACCGGCAAGGCATCCCACGAACCCGGCTCCGGCCGGGTTCGTGCGTTTTGGCCGCCGCACTCGGCAAAACCGCGCCAAGTTCGATATAGTCTGCGCAGACGAGGCTGCCGTGAGCGGCCATGATTGGCCCCCAATGAAAAATGGAACGCAGTTGTGATTGAAGCAGTCTGGATTGCCTTTGCCTTTGGCCTGGGCCTGCTGTTGAAGCAGGTCGGCCTCCCTCCCCTGATCGGTTACCTGGGTGCCGGTTTTGCGCTCTCGGCGCTGGGGGAACGTGTTGGCGTGGGCCCGGAAGACAGCTATGTGCTCAATCACATCGCCCACCTGGGGGTGTTGTTGCTGCTCTTCACCGTCGGCCTCAAACTCAAGGTAAAGAATCTGGTACGTCCGGAGGTGGTTGGCGGTAGCCTGCTGCATTTCGGCATGTCCAGCGCGCTGTTTTTGCCAGCCTTCATGTACGTCCTGGATATGCCGGCAGGCGAGGCCATCCTGCTGGCCATGGCGCTGTCGTTTTCCAGCACCGTACTCGCCGCCAAAGTACTGGAAAGCAAACGCGAGCTGCGTGCATTTCATGGCCGGGTCGCGATCGGCGTGCTGATCATGCAGGATCTCATCGCGCTGGTAGCCATCAGCGTGGCCAGCGGCAAGACTCCGTCAAGCTGGGCGCTGATGGTCCTGATCCTGCCGCTGTGCCGGCCACTGCTGTTTAAGCTGCTGGACCTGAGCGGCCGCGAGGAGCTGATGGTTCTGCTCGGCCTGCTGCTGGCCCTGGTAGTCGGCGGCGTCGGTTTTGAAGCGCTGGGGCTGAGCTCGGAACTGGGCGCATTGGCCTTTGGTGCGATGCTGGCCAATCACAAACGCGCCGGCGAGCTGTCGCAATCACTGTGGAGCCTCAAGGAAGTCTTTCTGGTCGGCTTCTTCCTGCAGATTGGTCTCGGCGGTCTGCCTGATCAGCACGCGGTCATCTTTGCACTGGTGATGGCATTGCTGCTGCCATTGAAAGCCGCGCTGTTCTTCCTGCTGTTTGTCGGCTTCAAACTGCGTGCGCGCAGCGCCTTCCTGAGCAGCCTGACGCTGACCAACTACAGCGAATTCGGTCTGATCATGGCCAGTCTGGTGCTACCCGCCTGGCTTGTGCCACTGGCGCTGACAGTGTCGTTTTCGTTCATCATATCGGCACCACTGAACCGCGTTGCACATTCCATATACGAGCGCATCGGCCCCCTGCTGCGGCGATTCGAGCGCGACATCCGCCACCCGGACGAGCAGCCAATCACTCTGGGGGACGCGCAGGTACTGGTCATGGGCCTGGGTCGCACCGGTCGAGCCGCCTACGACAACCTGGCCGAAAAAGGCTATCGCATCATTGGTCTGGATTCAGACCCGGTCGCCGTGGATACCAGCCTTCAGGCAGGGCGCAGCGCGCTGTTCGCAGACGCGGAGGACCCGGTGTTCTGGCAGAATCTGAACATGCCCAACATTCATTCGGTCATCCTCGCGATGAACGACGCCGAAGCCAAGACCATCGCAACCCAAAAACTGCGGGCACGGGGCTTCGACGGACTGATCGTGTCCCATGCCATGTACGAGGACATCGCCCGCCGGATTATTCAGGCTGGCGCGGACCATACCTACCTGACCATGAGTGAGGCCGGCACGGGCCTGGCAGAGCATGTTGCCCGCAGCATCCAGGAGCGCAGCGCGCTACTGGCCGAAAACGCCAGCAGCACCTGAACCGGAATCAGCCTTCCAGCAGGGATTTGCGCACGGCCGCTGCCGCCGCGGCCGGATGCTCAAGCATGAAACAGTGACCACCTGCCGTCTGGTGCGCGCGAACATGACGGTTACTGGCCGCCAAACGGCGGGCGGAACGAATCACAAACGGATAGGTTCGATCACCGTAGATAATCTCCGTTGGCGTCGTCAGCCGTCTTAATGACGACCACAGCGCCGATGGCATACTGCGAAAAACCTCTGCCTCTCTTTCCGGCTTGCAGCACAGCTCGACACCGCCAGTCTCCCGATCCCGCAGAGCGTGCGCGATGTGCGCCTCAAAAGCCGTTTCATCCCAGCCCTTGAACATGCCGCGATTGTGCAACCCCGCATGCGCGGCAGTACGATCTGGCCAATAGTCCCTGCGCGCTGCTGCCCGCTTGGCTACCGAGTGGTCATCCAGGCCAACGAGTGCCAGCCCACGGCGCAGGGCAATCAAGCCGGGCGGAAAGAACACCGGATCAAGCAGCACCGCACGCTCGAACAGGGTCGGCTGGCGGGCCATCATCAGCGCCGTCAACACTCCACCAAAGCTATGACCGCAGGCCATGCGCGGCACATCATCAAATAGAGCCCCCTGCATGCTGAAAGCCTCGGCAGCCAGCTCGGCGTTGCGATTCCAGCCAACAAAACGCCCGCCGTGATCGCTCTGACCGTGTCCCTGCAGGTCACACAGCCACAGATCGAACTGCTCGGCCAGCAATCCCAGCATCGGCTCATAGGTTCGGGTGCAAAAACCGTTGCCATGCAGAAAATGCAGCACGGGTTTGCCACTCGGCCGACTGTGCCAGCCTCGCAGGGTAAAACCGGCGCTACCTCGATGTGCCCAGGCCACCAAATCCATTAACACGCCCCCCCGGAAAAATAAGTCAGACAGTCTAATTCGGCAGTTTGCGGCTGTCAGTGGCATACCCGTCTGTTAATCTGGCAATTCGGCCTTGATGATGACACCTGCATGTTCAACACAACAGTATCCGGCTCGGGACCCGTTCTGGTCTGGGCACACGGCTTGATGCACTCCATGGACTTCGAAACCCGCACCGGCTGGTTTCACCCCACAGAAAACGACGGGGTGTGCCGGGTGCGCTACGATACGCGCGGGCACGGGCACTCACCGGGAGGCACAGACAGCGCAGCCTACCTGTGGAGTGCACAGGCTGACGACTTACTCGCCATTGCCAGCGCGCACACCGCGTTGCCGCGCGCACTGGGCGGCCACTCGATGGGCGCGGCCAGCGCACTGCTCGCAGCCTTGAAATCCCCCGAACTGACCTCCTGCCTCATTCTGGCAACCCCGCCAACCGCCTGGCAGACGAGGTCCAGGCAGGTACGCCGCTATCGACAGATGCAACGCATCATCGAGCAACGCGGCCTGGCCAGCCTGGTCAATCTGACAATGCAGAACCCCGCCCTGCCTGACTGGTTGCTGCAAGCCCATCCGCAGCACGCCACAGCGTCACAACAGGCGCTCAGTGCCATGCACCCGCCAACACTGAGCGCGATACTTGAGGCTGCCTGCGCCTGCGACCTGCCGGCCCGCAGCGCACTGCGTCAACTTGAGGTGCCGACACTGATTCTGGGATGGCGCGATGATCCGATTCATCCGACACAAAGCGCGGAGCTCCTGGCTGAGGCACTGCCAGTAGCGGAATTGCACATCATTGACAGCGCCAGCGACCTGCAGCGCTGGCCGCTGCAGATCAGCGAGTTTGTCCGCCGGCACACAGCAGGTTAGGCGCTACTCCAGGCTGTAATCGATGTTGGTCACCACCCGCACTCGCTTGATCTCCGGGGTAAACGGATCAACATCATCAATCGAGAAGTAACCTTGGGAGGCGCGCCGAATGGCGCCCACGGAGGTGCCGGAGTCGCGGGCAAACTGATCCGCAGCGGCGCGCGCGTCACGGGTGGCATCCGCGATCATGTCAGGCTTGATCGAGTCCAGCTGGGTGAACAGAAAGGTGGGCTGAAATTCATAACTCTGGGTAAGCGCGACCCCCGACTTGACCAGCTCCCCGACCGTTTGCATGCCTGCCTTGACGCCATTCACATCCGCCGTGCGAACCAGAACCGTCACCTCGGCCCGGTAGCGTTCGGGTGGCAGATTAGCCCCGTAACTGTTGGCGTGCTGATCGACTATCTTGGGCATCGACAACTGAATGTCCTGCTCTTCAAACCCTTTGAGCAGCAGGAAAGACCGTACCAGCCCCTGCTGATGTTCGACGTCTGCCTGAAGGCGATCAAGGCTGTCGCCCGCAACACTGAAATTGATCGGCCAGAGAGCCAGGTCAGCCGGTAATTCACGCTCCGCCAATCCCTTGACACTGACAATCCGGTCGGCCCCTCGAAACTCGAGCAACCCGGTTTTCAGACTAAATCCGATAAAGACCAGCGCTCCTGCCAGCAGCACCGCTGCCAACACCGAGCCTGAGGACACACGAGCAACTCCCGCCATGACAACGCTCCGAATACCGGTAAATTTGGCACAAAGCCGACTTCAATCGGCGTTTGCAATCTTGGCCATCCCCCTTAGAATAGCCGCTATGGCCCTAATGCGGGCGATCATTGCTGTGCATCCCGTCGCAACACACCCCAGGAGTCCCCGTTGGATCTCGCAACCCTGATTGGCCTGATCGGCGCACTCGGCATCATCGCCGCATCCATTCTGCTGGGCACCGGCGCTCAGGTGTTCTTCAACGTACCATCGATGCTTATCGTGTTTGGTGGCAGCCTGTTTGTGGTACTTGCAAAATTCAATGTTGGCCAATTTATTGGCGCCATAAAAGTTGCCGGCCGCGCCTTTCGATTCAAGCTGCCCGATACCGAGAGCAGCATCAACGAACTGGTTGAGCTCGCCACCATCGCCCGCAAGTCCGGCCTGCTGGCCCTCGAGGAAAAGGAAATCGCCTCCCCTTTCCTCGCCAGCGGCATCCAGCTGCTGATTGATGGTCATCCCCAGGAGACCGTGAAAGCCATTCTCGAGAAGGAACGGGTGCTGACCATGGAGCGCAACCGCTGGGGGGCCAAAATTTTCTCAGCCCTCGGCGATGTCGGCCCGGCCATGGGCATGATCGGCACGCTGATCGGTCTGGTGCAAATGCTGTCCAACATGGAAGACCCCAAATCCATTGGCCCGGCCATGGCGGTCGCACTGCTGACAACCCTGTACGGCGCGATGCTGGCCACCATGGTTTGTTTGCCCATTGCCGACAAGCTGGCGCTGCGCATGACCGAAGAGGCGCGCATGCAATCGCTCTGGATTGACGCCATCCTCGCCATTCAGGAAGGCACCAACCCTCGGGTTATCGAGCAACTGCTGAGCAGCTACCTGCCTGCCGAGAAGCGCGGCAAGACGGGCGAAGAGGCGAAGGAAGGCTGATGGAAGAGCAGGAAGACGACAGCCCGGGCATACCCGCCTGGGTCATGACCTTTGCCGACCTGATGTCGCTGCTGATGTGCTTTTTCGTGTTGCTGCTGTCGTTCTCCGAGATCGACGCGCAGAAGTTCAAGCAAATCGCCGGCGAGTTGTCTGCGGCCTTTGGCGTGCAACGCGAGGTACCGGCGCTGGAGATCCCCATGGGAACCAGCCCTATCTTTGACAAGTTCTCGCCAGGCAAGCCAGAGCCAACGCCGGTAGACAGCGTACGCCAGCAAACGACCGAACAGGATCCAAAGCTCGAAACACTGCGTGAGGAATTGGAAGCGGATGTCCAGAAGCAGGTTCAGGACACCACCAAAGAGCAGATCGACACCAGCATGGATGCCCTGCGCGACGTGCTCGAAAACGAACTGGCTCAAGGTCGTCTGCAGCTGGAAAATGACCGCAAGCGCATCATCATTCGGGTCGAGGAAAAGGATTCATTTCCCTCCGGCTCAGCAGAGATGACCCCAGAGTTCCAGGACATGCTCGATCGCATCGCCACGGTACTCGCAGAGCTGCCGGGTGAAATCACCATCGAAGGCCATACCGATAACATTCCCATCAACACCAGCCGCTTCCAGTCCAACTGGGATCTGTCGGCCGCCCGTGCATCCTCGGTAGCCAACGCGCTGCTGTACAACGAGACGATCAAACCCGAACGCATGCGCGTACAAGGCTATGCAGAAACGCGCCCGCGGGCCAGCAACGAGTGGCCAGAGACCCGCGCCCTGAATCGCCGGGTGGAAATTATTCTTGATCTGTCCGGTTCCATTGAAGAGTACGAAACCGAATTGCGCCGTCTGATGGAGGAGGATCTTGGCGATCTGATTCAGGATCTGGAACTGCATCAGGCGCCAGCCAGCCAGCCCTGAACTGGCTTAAGCCTCAACGCTTGAGATCATCCGGGATGGTCGGGTCCGGCATCGGCCCCGGCCGCTTACCCTGCCCCGCCCGATACTGGCGCAACTGGAATACGTATGCCAGCACCTGCGCCACAGCCAGATACAGCCCGGATGGAATCTCGTGGTCGATCTCGGTGCTGTAATAAACTGCTCGCGCCAGCGGCGGCGACTCGAGAATGATGATCTGGTTCTCGTTAGCTACCTCGCGAATACGCTGGGCGATAAAATCAGCCCCCTTGGCGAGTACCACAGGCGCACCAGAAGACAATGGATCATACTTCAAGGCAACCGCAAAATGGGTCGGGTTGGTAATGACGACGTCTGCCTGCGGCACCTTGCTCATCATCCGCCGTTCGGCCATTTCCCGCTGCAACTGACGGATCCGCGATTTCACCTCGGGCTTGCCTTCGGAATCCTTGTACTCATCCTTGATTTCCTGCTTGGTCATACGCAGTTTCTGCTTGTGATCCCACAGCTGGAAAGGCGCATCCACCGCTGCGATCAAAATCAGCGAACAGGACAGAATCAGCAGCGACCAGCCGAGCACCCAGGCGCTGTGAATGATGGCGGCCGGCAGCGGTTCCTTGGCCATGCTGAGCAAGTCCTCGGTGCGCACCTGCAGCACCACCAGCGCCACACCCAGTACCACCAGAAACTTCGCCAGCGCCTTGAGTAGCTCCACCAGCGCCTTGATCGAAAACATCCGTTTGAGACCCGCCAACGGGTCCATGCGCTCGAACTTCGGCGCCAGCGAGCTGATGCTGAACAGCCAGCCCCCGAGCATGATCGGGCCGACAATGGATGCAATCAGCAACAGGCCAAACAGCGGCCCGAGGATCTCCAGACCCTCGCGCAAGGAGGCAAACAGATGCAACCCCATGGCATCGGTACCATAGAGCGCTTCACGCTCCAGCGAGAAATTGAAGACCATAAGGTCCATCATCTTCTGCGCCATTGCCGGGCCCAGCATCAGCAAGCCAACCGCTGCGACCATCACGACGGCGAGCGTATTGAGCTCGCGCGAGCGCGCAACCTGCCCTTTGTCACGCGACTCCTTGAGTCGCTTGCTCGTGGGTTCCTCTGTGCGTTCCTGACCGCTGTCGGACTCTGCCATCAGCTCGCCCTCACCAAACCGCGAAGCCAGATCAGCGCATCCGACGCCAGCTCCTGATACTGCCCCAGTACGTTACCCATCATGACCCACATGATGAACAGGCCGAAAACCAGCGTCAGCGGAAAACCGATCGAGAAGATATTCAGCTGCGGTGCCGCGCGCATCATGACGCCAAATGAGATATTGACGATCAGCAGCGCGGTAATGGCCGGCATACCGATCAGAATGGCCGCGGCCATCACCCAGGAAAAGCGCAGCACCAGGGCCTGAAAGTCCATACGCCCGAGACTCTCTCCGATTGGCAGAGTAGTGAAACTCTCGGCCAGCACTTCCAGCACCACCAGATGGCCGTTCATCGCCAGAAACAGCAGCGTGACCAGCATGGTAAACACCTGCGCCACCACAGCAACGGAAATGCCGGTCGACGGATCATTCATGGAGGCGAAACCGAGGCCCATCTGCATTGCAATAATCTGCCCCGCCAACACGTGGACCTGAAACAGCAATTGCAACGAGAAGCCCATTGCCGCGCCGATCAGGATCTGTTCGCCAATCACTATCCAGGTACTCAGGGACAGCGCGTCCAGCAACGGCACCTCACCCACCTGCGGCGCAATCAGCAAGGTCAGAGCCAATGCGAAATACAGACGCACGCGCACAGGCAGCAGCTGGGTGCCAAGTACCGGCATGGTCATCAACAGGGAGGCTATGCGAAACAGCACCCACAGGTAGCTTGCCACCCAGCGACTGAGCTCGGCGCTGGACAACTCGATCATCAGCCGATCAATCCGGGAATCTGGCGATACAGCGTGTCGGTAAATTCGACCATCTGGGTAGCCAGCCAGGGGCCAAGCCAGATCAACGTAATAAAGGTGACCAGCAGACGCGGCAGAAAACTGAGCGTCTGCTCGTTGATCTGGGTCGCAGCCTGAAACATGGCGACGATCAAACCAATGACCAGACTGGGCAGAACCACAATGGCGACCACCACCGAGGTCAGCCACAACGCCTGACTGAACAGACCAACCGCCACTTCCGGACTCATCTGCAGGCCTCCTAGGGAACCGCGAAACTGGCGGCCAGGGTACCGATAATCAGCGCCCAGCCGTCAACCAGCACGAACAGCATGATCTTGAACGGCAACGATATGATCAATGGTGACAACATCATCATACCCATGGCCATCAGCACGCTGGCCACCACCAGGTCGATGACAAGAAAGGGGATGAAAATCATGAAGCCGATCTGAAAGGCGGTTTTCAACTCGGACGTCACGAACGCCGGCACCAGAATATGAAACGGCACCTCGTCCGGCCCGGTCAGATCGGTACGCTTGGCCAGACGTACAAACAGCTCCAGATCCGTCTCACGGGTCTGCGCCAGCATGAACTCACGCAGTGGAAGGCTGGCCGCTTCCAGCGCCTGCTGCGGCTGCATCTGCTCATTCAGATAGGGTTGAAGGGCCGATTCGTTAATCTTGCTGAACACCGGCGCCATGATAAACAGGGTCAGAAACAGCGCCAGACCGATCAATACCTGACTGGACGGCGTCTGCTGCAAGCCCAGCGCCTGACGCAAGATAGCGAACACGATGATGATCCGGGTGAAGCTGGTCATCATCATGACAAAGGCGGGAATAAAGGTCAGCGCCGACATCAGCAGCAGAATCTGCAGACTGACCGAATAGGTCTGCTGCCCCTCGCTGTCGGTACTCAAGGTGATCGCCGGCATGGTCAGCGGATCAGCTGCCGACTGGGCCAGAACCGACGGCGCAAGCAGGATCAGGAAAAGTCCCAGCCAGCGCATCACGATTGCCCCTCTCTTTTCAGCAGCGCCTGCAGCTTGCGAGCAAAATCGCCATTGGCTGCGACATCGGCCTGAAGATCCGCCACCGGATGGTCAAACACATGCAATGTATTGATACGACCTGGGGAAGCCCCGAGCAGCATCTGCGTCCCCCCCACATCAACCAGAAGCAAACGATCGCGAGGCCCGAGCGGCAGGCTGCTGACCAGACGGATATGCTGGCCACCCTGGGCTGCGAGCGGGCCGACTCGACGCAGCAGCCACCCCAGCAGCACAATCAGGCCAACCACAAACCCCAGCCCCAGGGCCAACTGGCCAAGCTGCAAGGCCAGTGATCCGCCGCCGACATTGCCCACTGCCGCGACGGCTGCAGGCTCAGTCCCTTGCGCCAGCACCTGCAACGGCGCAGACGCCAAAAGCGTCGCGATCAACGTGCGCATCAACGCAGCTTCTTGATGCGTTCGGAGGGGCTGATCACGTCGGTCAGACGGATGCCGAACTTTTCGTTCACCACCACCACCTCACCATGTGCAATCAGCGTACCGTTGACCTTGACGTCCAGCGGCTCCCCGGCCAGCCGATCCAGCTCCACCACCGAGCCCTGGTTCAGCTGCAACAGGTTGCGAATGGTGATCTCGGTATTGCCGACCTCCATCGAGATGGTGACCGGAATGTCAAGAATGACGTCCAGATTCGGGCTGTCGCCGGGGTCCATGTCCTCGGCGGAGCGGCTGGTGCGTGCCGGGGCATCGAACTCTTCCATCGGCATGCGTGGCTGCGAACCGGTCTGAGCCAGCATCGCATCAATGTCGTCCTGATTGGCGTTACCGGCCTCATCCAGCGCCGCCGCCCACTCATCCGCCAGAGCCTGCTCTTCCGGGCTGATTTCATCGGGTTTGTTGTCGTCAGCCATCTCGCTGTCCCCTGTTATTGATTGTGGTGGTCGGTCAGCGCGGTCGCGTGACCGGCCCAAGAATCTGCAGCGCCAGGTTGCCCTTGACCGACCCCAGCTTGCTCTTGAAGGTGGGCACGCCGTTGGCACAGAGCACCATATAGTCGGGCATCTCCACCGGAATCACATCACCTGCCTGCATGCTCAGCAGATCACGCAACTTGAGCTCGGTTTTGACCACGGTCGCGTTCAGCGGCACCTTCACACCGGTGATTTCTTCTCGCAGGGCACGCACCCAGCGCTCGTCATGCTCGTCCACATCAGACTGAACGCCCGAATCAAGGACCTCGCGCAGCGGCTCGATCATCGAATAGGGCATGGTGACATGCAGATCGCCACCGCCGCCATCGAGCTCGATATGGAAGGTTGAGACCACCACCACCTCGCTCGGACTGACAATGTTGGCCAGTGCCGGGTTTACCTCGGAGTTGACGTATTCAAAGGTGACATCGTGAACCGCCTGCCAGGCTTCCTTGAGATCCACAAACGCCTGGTCCAGCACCATGCGCACGACGCGCAGCTCAGTCGGCGTAAATTCACGCCCTTCGATCTTGGCGTGACGACCATCGCCACCAAAGAAATTGTCGACCAGCTTGAACACCAGCTTGGCGTCCAGGATGAACAGGGCCGTGCCGCGCAGCGGCTTCATCTTCACCAGATTGAGACTGGTCGGCACATACAGGGTGTGGACGTACTCGCCAAACTTCATCACCTGCACGCCGCCAACGGCCACGTCAGCGGAGCGACGCATCAGGTTGAACATGCTGATACGGGTGTAGCGGGCGAAACGCTCGTTGATCATTTCCAGCGTCGGCATACGCCCACGTACGATACGATCCTGGCTGGTCAGGTCATAACTCTTGATCGAACCGGGGTCACTGTCGAGATCGGTATCAATGGCGCCATCATCCACACCATGCAGAAGGGCGTCGATCTCATCCTGGGACAGCAGATCCTGTACGGCCATAGATGTGTCCTATTGAAGAACCATGTTGGTAAACAGCACCGATTCGATGACCGGGTTACCTACTTCCTTTTCAAGCAACGCCTTGACGGCCAGGGTCGCCTTGTCGCGCAGCGCCTGCTTGCCTTCAGGAGTCATCAGCGACTCGAAATCCTCACTGCCGAACAGCATTACCAGCTGATTGCGAATCAGCGGCAGGTGCTGGTTGAGCTTGGCCATGCCGGCGGCATCGCGACTCATCAGCACCACACTGACCTGCATGTAGCGCTGGCGACCGGACACTGCATAGTTGACGACAAAGGCTGGATCCAGCGGCTGATAAATGGCCTCCTGTTGTACCGGCTCTGCCGGCACCTCTTGCTCGGGGGCATCCTCGCCACCGAGCAGAAAGAAGGCAACGCCGCCCGCCGAGATCAGCAGAGCAAGCAGCCCGATACCGATCAGTATGAAGAGTTTCTTGCGGCTCTTTGCCGGCTTTTCCTGCACGTCGTCTTCGACAGATTCCGATTGCTTTGCCATGCCAATATTCCGTCAATTAGGCCTTTCAGCCACGGTTCATGTAGATGCATGCATCCAGCGTGCCAGTATCAGGCCAACTGTGCGCTCCAGCGCACTGCAGCAATACCGACGCGCCAGCAAAGGTCATAGGATACTGACTTGAAGGAAAAATGTCTTTGCTGCCCGGTGCGGGCCGGGCGACAGAACCGAGGCAGCCGAAGCTACCTCGATGTCAGATAACCCCGAGCGGGTGTATCAGGCGTAGTAGTCAACCAGCCGCGCGGCCGCCAGTCGGGTCTGCAGTGTGGCGACAGGATCATCGACTGGCATGTCTTCATTACCATGGGACGCAGCAGCGCCATGACTGCCGCGGCCACTGCTGCCACCCTGATCCGCCAGACCGGCGAAAGCGCTCTGGGACTGACGTCCATCCGCCGAGCCATCGGATACGTTGACGTCGACCAGCGATGCCCCCTGCTGGGTAAACATTTCCCGCAGTCGATGCATCTGCCCTTCCAGCGCATCGCGCACGCCTGCATGCTGACTGACAAACTGCACCTGGTGCTCCTGTCCACGGGTTTGAATCCGGATTTCCAGCGGCCCGAGCTCAGCCGGATCGAGCTGAATCTCAACCGACTTCACATTCTGGCTGGACATCCACATCACCTTGTTGACCACCGCCTCGCTCCAGCCGGCCTGCCCCATGGGTACACCCAGGGTCTGAGCCACGCCAGTGACCGGTCGAGCGGTCAGCGCAGACTGCCCATTGGCATGCAATTGCGCCGCCGCGGCGCTCTTGCCGGCATCAGCTGATTCAGCATCCAGGCCGCCAGCGCGCGCCGCGAGGCGTGACTCAAGCTGCTCGATAAGCTTGCCGACAGAGGCCGGCTGTTCACCGCCCACCCCCTGCAGCACACGCTGCTGCTGGGTGTCGGAGAGCACCTGACGACTACCGGCCTCAGCCTGAGCTGTGGTGCCCTCCGCCGCCCGGGTTGCCGCCTCGCGGGCAGACGCATCGGCGGACGCGCCGGCCTGAGCGTCACCCCGCAGCAGCGCGCGCAGCTGCGCAGCCAGATCGGCTCCGGACGGGCCGCGTCCTGCGCCCGCAAGCAGCGGGTCACCCGCCTCATCCTCAGCAGGAGCAGCCTGCGCCGCTGCCTCAACAGCGACAAGCGCAGCGGCAGCAGGATTGACGCTAGGCGTCAAAGCCCCGTCGCCAGCTTCAGTGTCAGCGGGAGCTTCCTGACTCGGCAGACGTGCGAGCCACTGCTGCCATTGTTCACTGATTCCCGCCAGGATGCTGTCGGAGTCATCCCCAGCCAGCCCATCGCCCGTAGCCACATCCTCTGCAGAGGCGGCGTCGGCGGCGCCGACCAGCTGCGCCAACTGCTGAAACCAGCTCTGCATGCTTTCCGGCAAATCCTTGCCGTCTGCGGCAACAAGGGCAGGCAGCGGCAGCGCCGCCTGGTCCGCGCCGGTCGCCTGAGCAAGCTGCTGCATCAGGGCATCCAGATCCTCTGGCGTCTGCTCGGCAAGAATCGCCGAAAACGCCGCCACTGCCCCGGAATCGCCTGCCTTGCTGCGACCGGAAGCAATACCGGAGACTGTGTCACGGGAAAAGTCGGCGCTGAAAAGCGCCATCAGATTCTGCCCGACCGGCATGATGTCATCTCCACCTGAAAAGGCTTGGCCAATATGTCAGGAGAGTATCTGCAAACTGCGGGCCAATATTGAAAACGTGGGAAGTAAAGACTACGCGAGCAACGGTTGCAGGCGGTCAAACGCCTGCTCAATCTCGATCAGCACGCTGGCTGCGACCTGCTGATCCCCCGCTACGCCAGCGGCTTCGGCGTCCAGACAGGCCTGTTCCAGCGCCAGGGCTCCCATGTTGCCGGCGCTGCCCTTGAAGCTGTGCGCTGCCTGACGGTAGGCATTCATGTCACCCTGAGCCAGGGCGTCGTGCAATTGACGCAAACGCTTGCCGGCATCGGCCAGAAACGTCTCCAGCAACAGCGGGTAGTCATCCTGCATCAACTCCCGCAGGCCCTGCTGCACAGTCACATCCATGTCCGGCTTGCGATCTGCCATCGCGCTGTATTCCTTTTCGATGGGGGTATGTTCAATTCTCAGTGCGGATCAGTATGCCCAAGCGACCAGTGGAAGACCACCCTGACCCGGCTGCACTGCGCGCTGAAGCTGACCTCATCGGCCAACGCGCTGATCAGCGCCAGCCCGCGCCCGGCATAGTCAGCCGAGGTATCAGGCGACGCGAAACCGGCGCCACTGTCTTCGCACTCGATGGTCAGACAACCACCCCCGGCAACAGGCTGGTGGTCCAGCCAGAAGCGAATCCAGCCATTGTCCAGCCTCTGCAGACGGGCACCGCGCTCCTGATAGTAGAACGCAAAGCCGTCGGAGTCCTGCTTCCAGGCTGACTCCAGTCGCAACAGGCCGTGTTCGAGAGCATTGCTGTAGAGCTCGCTGAGCACCGTGAACAGACTCCCGGCGCGGCTGCGCAGCCCCTGTACCGACATCAGCGTCTGCATCAGAAATGGTAACGGGTTCTGCTCGCGAATGGCTGCCGCGCGAAAGGTGTAGCTCAGCTGCCAGTCTTGCACTGTCTGGGCTGTCGCCCCAAAGGCCGCGGGCAATACCGCCTGCGCCAGCTCACGCTCTGGCATGACAACCTGTAACAGACTGATATCGTCCTCTGCACTGCCGTGGAAATGCGCCAGAGCGTCAAGCAACCCGTCAAACACCTCATCCGGCCGACCGGCATGCGCAGCGACCGCCTGCAGCACCCCATGCTCGCCAAACTGTTCGCCCGCAGCATTGCGGCATTCAATGATGCCATCGGTCCAGCACAGCAAACGCTCGCCCGGTTGCATTGCCATCACCATCGGCTCGGGATTGAAGCGCTCACGATTGGCCACCCCAAGCGGTAAATTGGAGGACGGCACCCGCTGCAGCAACGCGCCATCGCGGCCGAGAATCACCACCTCAGGCAGACCGCCGTTCCAGACTTCCACCAGCCCCTTGGCGGCGTTCAGCTCGATCAGTACTGCGCAGCAGAAGATCCCCACCGGCAGGATGCGGCCAAGCTTGCCATTAAGCTCAAGCAGAATATCCCTCAGCGCAAACCCCTTGGCGGTCATGGCATAAAACACTTCAGCCAGTGGCATCGCCCCGATCGCGGCAGAGAGCCCGTGGCCGGTAAAGTCGCCCAGCAGCAGGTGCAGCTCACCGGACGGTCGGTGCGCCGCCAGCAAAATATCGCCATTGAACATCGCGTAGGCCGATTGCAGGTAACGCAGGCAGCTGTCATTCAGTGCACCAGCGTGCGCCACCCGGTCAAACACGATTTTGGCAAGCTGCTGATCCCGCAGCAGCCCGGCATGCTGCCCGGCGATGACATCGCGCTGGCTTTGCAGGGTCTGATGCATTTCACGCATGCGTCGGAACGCGCGTATCTTGGCTTCCAGGATCACCGGGTTATAGGGCTTGGTCAAAAAGTCGTCACCGCCGGCTTCGAGACACTTCACCAGCGCACCCGTCTCCGTCAGGCTGGTGAGAAAAATGATCGGCACCAGATCCTCACCCGCATGAAGCTTGATCCTGCGGGCTGCTTCAAAGCCGTCCATGGTGGGCATCAGCGCATCAAGCAGCACAATATCGGGGGAATGCAAGGCGAACAGCTCGACGGCCTGTTGCCCATGCTCTGCCTCATGGACCTGGTGCCCAAGGCGTTCGACCAGGCGCCGCAGGATCATGCGGTCGGCAGGGTTGTCATCAGCCACCAGCACCATCAGCGGCCGGGCACCCTGATCCGGGTCTATGCCGTCAGCGCCGGTACTGGACATGATTATTCGATGCTGAACAGCTGTTCGAAGTTGGAGATACTCAGAACCTTGCGTACATCCGGGTTACAGTGAACGATACGCACATCGGCGCTGTCGCCACCAGCATGATCACGCAACAGCAGCAGCATGCCCAGCGCCGAGCTATCGATATAGTCGGTATCCTGCAGGTCAACGACATACTGCCTGGGTGTCAAGCCGCCACGTTCATAGGCGTTGCGAAAATCCTGATGGGCACTGAAGTCAAAACGCCCGTTTACGCTGATGGTCAAAACCTGGCTATCGGTGGACATTGACGCCTGAATCGACATGTTTTCTCCCTGTCAGGTCCTACGCTGGCAAACGCCAACTCAGAATTTGTTTTAGCACAGGGTCCGGCTACTGTCAGGAATTATTTGTGCGCTGCGAGTGGGCGCGCTGGGATAGCTCGTCGAGCAGCTTCTGCTCCTGCCTGTCTGCTCTGGCCTGCGCCTCTTGCCGATACTTTTCGATCAGCTTGCGCAACGCTTCGAGCCGCTGATAGCGCTGGCGCCAGTGCTCTCGCGCACGGTCGATACTCTCGCCATGCCAGCGTACGGTCTGCCGCTGCTGATCAATCGCCACCTCCATCTGCGCCATGAAGCGCTGGTAGTTCATCAACCAGTCGCGACCAACGCCCTGGGAGCCCCGCTGGCTCCAACCCTTGGCGTATTCCGAGCAGTAGTATTCCAGATCACGCAAACGAACCTCAGCCTCTTCGAACTGCTTCTGGCATTGTCCAAGCACCTTGGCTGCCTTGCGCTCCTCGTCCAGCGCCATATCCAGTACCGGCGCAAGCCGGCGAATACGCGCTTCACTCATTGCCCAGAATCTGTTCCAGGCCGGTCTGACTGTCGGTCAGCGACACGCTCTCGTGCAACCCCTGACGCAGAAAGCCCTGCATCGAAGGCATCTTTTCCATTGCCTTGTCCGTCAACGGGTCCGAGCCTGCGGCATAGGCACCCACACTGATCAGATCCCGACTTTGCTGATAACGGGCATAGAGCTGTTTGAACAGCTGCGCCTTCTGCAAATACGCCTGCGGGACAATCTGCGGCATGGCGCGACTGATCGAAGCTTCGATATCAATGGCCGGATAATGCCCCTCTTCGGCCAGGCGACGGGACAGCACCACGTGCCCATCGAGAATCGCCCGCGAGGCGTCGGCAATCGGATCCTGCTGGTCATCCCCCTCGGACAGCACCGTGTAGAACGCGGTAATTGACCCTCCGCCCTGCTCGGCATTGCCGGCGCGCTCAACCAGCTGTGGCAGCTTGGCAAACACCGAAGGCGGATAACCCTTGGTCGCCGGCGGCTCGCCAATGGCCAATGCAATCTCGCGCTGGGCCTGGGCAAAGCGGGTCAGGGAGTCCATCAGCAACAGCACGTTCTTGCCCTGATCACGAAAGTATTCAGCGATGCGGGTGCAATACATTGCAGCGCGCAACCGCATCAAGGGGGCGTCATCGGCAGGAGAGGCAACCACCACCGAGCGCGCCATGCCCTCCTCGCCGAGGATTTGTTCAATGAACTCCTTGACCTCCCGGCCCCGCTCGCCAACCAGCCCGACAATGGTGATATCGGCATCGGTGAAGCGCGTCATCATGCCCAGCAGCATACTCTTGCCGACACCGCTGCCGGCAAACAGGCCGAGACGCTGGCCACGGCCGACCGTCAGCAAGCTGTTAATGGAGCGAATGCCGACATCCAGCGTTTCTTCAATGGGGTGGCGCTTGAGCGGATTGATCGTCGGGCCGTTGATATCCACCCAGTCTTCGGCCTTGAAGTTACCCTTGCCGTCCAGCGGACGACCAATGCCATCCACTACCCGGCCCAGCATGGCAAACCCCATCGGCAGCTTGCCGCCACCGGCTGAAGGTACCACCCGAGCCCCTGGCTGCAGCCCCTCGAGACGATCAACCGGCATCAGATAAATTTTGCTGCCGGCAAAGCCCATGACCTCGGCTTCGATCTGACTCTCGCCCTGCAGCGTGTCGCTGATGACCAGACAGCGGCTGCCGACCGGCGCCTTGCAGCCCTCGGCTTCAAGGGTCAGACCCACCATACGGATCAGGCGGCCCTCGACCACCGGCTGCGCCGGCAAGTGCAGCGCCTGCTGATACCCCGACAGCCGTCGGGCGAAACTGATGCGCTGGGGCTTGCTCATTGCGGATCCGCACCACGCTCGGAAATCGGCAAATCGGCGGCGGGAGGATGCGCACGTTGCTCGCGGCGCTGCTCGTACAGCTGCGCGATCAATTGCTGCAGACGGGTTTCCAGCGTAGCGTCAACCTGGCTGTGCTCGGTTTCAATACGGCAGCCGCCGGGCATCAACTGATCGTCCTCAAGCAGACGCCAGCTCTCATCGTGACGCTCACGCAGGGCCTTGATGCTTTCGAAATCGAGGGGGTTGAGGTAAATCCGGATATTCTCGGCACCCACCGGCAGCGCCTTGAGCGCCGAACGCAGGACGTTGACCACCTGCGCCCGATCGACTTGCATTTCCCGCTGCAGCACGGCGCGCAGCATCTGCTCCAGCAGCATCAGCAGCATGTCTTCGATCTGCTCGTCCTGCTGCTTGAGCGGCGCCATCAACTGGGCCATCAGGGCGTCCAGCTCGGCAGTGCGCTTGGCCAGCACAGTCTTGGCTTCCTGCTGCGCCTTGAGCTGACCGGAATGAAAGCCGTCCTTTTCTCCGGTGGCAAAGCCTTCGTTGTAGGCTTCCTCGCGGATCTGCTCAAGCTCCTCCACGGTGAAAGGCTTGACCGCTTCCACGTCCAGCTCCTGCGGATCGGCCGCCGCTTCTGCTTCGGCTTCCGGCTTGGCCGCAGCCTCAGCCGCTCGTTCAAGTGGAATATGATGCGGCTCGGCGTCAAAGCTCGGCAGATCCCAGCGACTGAACGCTGATACATCACCACTGCGCAACAGCTCGCTTTCGTTCTTGACCTGCGACATGACACCCTACCCCGCTTGGAAAACCCGGCCAGCATACCACCGCGCGATGTGCAGGGCAGCGATTGCCGGGCTCAGATCATCTCTTCGCCACCCTTGCCGCCGAGCACAATTTCGCCGGCGTCGGCCATGCGGCGTGCAATGGTGAGAATTTCCTTCTGTGCAGCCTCGACCTCGCTGATACGGACCGGCCCCTTGGCTTCCAGGTCGTCCTGCAGCAACTCGGACGCGCGCTTGGACATATTGCGGAAGATCTTCTCCTTGATTGCCTCGTCGGCACCCTTGAGTGCGACAATCAGCACCTCGGAGGAGACCTCGCGCAGCAGCGCCTGGATGCCGCGGTCATCCACATCTGCCAGGTTATCGAACACGAACATCAGATCCTCGATCTTGGAAGACAGGTCCTCGTCGATTTCACGGATCGACTCGATCAGCTGCGACTCGGCGCTGGACTCAAGGAAGTTCATGATGTCGGCCGTGCGTTTGACACCGCCCATGGACGCGCGCGAGGTATTGGAGTTGCCGGCAAACTGCTTCTCGAGAATCTCGTTCAGTTCTTTCAGCGCCGATGGCTGCACGGTATTGAGAGCGGCCACGCGCAGGAGAATGTCCAGCCGCACCTTGTGGTCGAAATAGCCAACCACCTCAGCGGCCATATCAGGGTCAAGATAGGCCACCACAATGGCCTGAATCTGCGGATGTTCGTAGCGGATCACATCAGCAACGGCACGCGGCTCCATCCACTTCAGGCTGTCCAGACCCGAGGTGCTGCCGCCAAGCAGAATGCGGTCAACCAGGCTGTTGGCCTTGTCCTCCCCCAATGCCTGGGTAAGCATGGTGCGGATATAGGAATCGGCGCCAACGCCCAAACCGGTCTGCTCGCCCACCACCTCGATAAAGTCGCCCATGACTTCCTGAACCTGATCGCGCTGTACAGTGCGCAATCCAGCCATGGCACTGCCGACCCGCTGAACTTCCTTGGGCCCCATGTGCTTGAGAATCGCCGCCGCATCGGACTCACCGAGGCTGAGCAGGAAAATGGCCGCCTTATCCAGCTTGGACAGTTTGGCCGGGCGTTTGCTGGCGTCATCACTCATCGGCGTTAATCCACTCTTTCACGACCTGTGCCACCCGACCCGGGTCTTCGGCCAACAGGCCCTTGATCGCATTGAGCTGCTGTTCGTAGCCGGCGCCGGGCGGCGGCAACAATACCGGACCGGAGGAAGGACCGGACAGACTCACCTGATCATCACGCAGGCCGCCGTCCATGCCATCGTAACCTCCGCCTGCCAGCGCCGGATAGTTGTCACTGCCGCCCTTGCCGGCGACTGTCAGGTTCTTGAGCGCCGGGCGCAGCACCGCGAAGACCAGCACCAGAACAAACAGAATACCCAATATCTGTTTGGCAACATCCCAGAACCACGGCTGCTCCCAGAACGGGATGGCCGGCAGCGGTTCCAGTTCGGCTTCAGCAACAAACGCGCTATTGATCACGCTGACGCTGTCACCCCGGCTGGCATCATACCCCACCGCGTCCTGGACCAGGCGGGTCAAGCGCGCCATTTCCGCCTCGCTGATCGGCGTCCGGGTGACTTCCCCGGTCTGCGGATCCACCTGTGCCGGGTCGTCTACCACAACGGCAACCGAAAGACGCTTGAGACGGCCCAGCTGCTGGCGGGTATGGCTGATCTGCCGATCCAGCTCGTAATTGCGTACCGCCTGCTCGCGCTTGTCCTGCGGTACGGCGGCAACAACCGGCTGGCCGGTTACCGGGTCAATAACCTGTTCAGGCACCTGGGTGGCTCCCGGCGGCTGGTTCGACAGCGCACCCGGTACGCCCTGGGGGCCAGCATTGGCCGAACGCGCCTCGGTCACCACCTGCTCGCTGCGCAGCGCTGCATCGGGGCTGAACATTTCCGCGGTGGACTCAACTGCGCTGAAATCCACATCCGCCGACACCTCGGCCTTGTAACGTCCGGTCCCCAGCACCGGCTGGAGGATATTGTGTACCCGGCGGGTGTAGGTCTCTTCCAGGCGACGGGTGTAATCAAATTGGCGGCCGGCCACTGTCAGCTCGTTCAGCTCGCTCTGATTGGACAGCAGGTTGCCGTTCTGATCAACAACCGTGACTTCGTCCTTGCCCAGTTCGGGCACACTGGTTGCCACCAGATTGACGATGGCCATCACCTGTGCAGGCTCCAGTCGTCGACCGGCGTACATTTCCAGCAGCACGGACGCGCTGGGCTTGCGATCATCGCGAACAAACACGGTGGAGCGCGGAATGGCGATATGTACGCGCGCTGCCTTGACGTTGTAGAGGCTGGAGATGGTGCGAGCCAGCTCCCCCTCAAGACCGCGGCGGTAACGCGTGGTTTCCATGAACTGACTGGTACCAAGACCCTGCTCACGATCCAGAATCTCGAAGCCTACGTTGCCGTCGGTCGGCGAAATGCCGGCACTGGCCAGACGCAGACGTGCATCGGCCAGATCCTCGCTGCGAACCAGCAGCGCGCCGCTGTTGGGCTCGACCTTATAGTCGATACGGCTCTGCTGCAGCATTTCCACCACCTGACCCGCGTCAAAACCGTCCATGCTGTTGTAAAGCGGCCGGTACTCGGGCTCCTGCGACCACAGCACCACGGCAAACCCGATGGCCACACTGGCAGCCAGACCAACCAGCAGACCGAACTGGCGCAACATCGGCAGTTGCGACAGATTGTCCAGAAAGGTCAGTCCCATCAGCGGCTTGCGATCGGCACCGAGCGGATCACGGGTAGCTGGGGTATTGCTGCCGGCAGAATCCATTGTCATTTCCTCAGACAGTCAGGCTCATGGGAGATTAGATTGGCATTTTCATGATGTCTTCGTAGGCGGTAATCATCTTGTTACGCACCTGCGTCATCGCCTGAAAGGCAACCGATGATTTCTGCGAGGCAATCATCACCTCGGTCAGATCGATCCCCTCTACACCTCGCTCATAGCCGGTTTGCAGTTCAGACGTGGTTTTTTGCAATTCGTTGACGCGATCAACAGCCTGCTTGAGCAGATCATCGAAGCCCGGGCCGTTGACGCCGGGCTCCGCAGGCTTGACCGCCTGCGGCTTGCCCATGGCCTCCATTTGCATGGTGCGCATTTGCAGCATCAATCGATTGAATTCAACACCCTGAGTCACGCTTGCCTCCACGCCGTCCGGTTTTTTGACGGCTACAGTCGCTTTACAGGGTATTCAGCAAGTTTGATGCCAACAGTGGCCAGCCCGCCACCATATGGACAAATGCAAGGCAGCACCGGCCAGATAGCCGATGCCAGAGAGAGGACGATAATTGACGATCAGATACCGGCGAACAGGCTACCTTCGACATCCAGCCCGGCATCGCGCATCTGCGCGAGCTTGTAACGCAGGGTGCGGGGACTGATACCCAGGCGCTCGGCGGCTTCCTTGCGGCGCCCGCGCTCGGCACGCAGTACATTGATGATCATTTGAAATTCGCGCTGACGCACCCCGCTGCCCAGATCAGAGGTGTTGTCGGCGGCGGGCAATACCGGTGACGACGGCTGTACCGATTCAATCGGCGGGACTGGCGGTACCGCGCGTAGCAACGGCGTTGCACCACCGGCCTGCAGATCGAGACACAAATCCGACGGCTGAATGACACCCCCCGCCTGCAGCACGAGTGCGCGCTGCACCGCGTTGTCGAGCTCGCGGACGTTACCGGGCCAGGGATGCGCCTCCAGTGCCTTGACCGCCTGCGCCGAAAAACTGACGCTAGGCAGATTCATCTTGCTCGCGTGCTTGCTCAGCAGGCGCTCGGCAATCGGCAGAATATCCGCCGGGCGCTCGCGCAGCGCCCGCCACTGCAGCGGAAACACACCCAGGCGATAGTAGAGGTCCTCACGGAAGCGCCCGGCAGCCACCTCCGCCGGCAAGTCCCGGTTGGTGGTGGCAATGATACGGATATCCAGCCGAATCAGCTTGCGACCACCCACGCGCTCGACCTCACGCTCCTGCAGCACCCGCAACAGCTTTGCCTGCAGCGCCAGCGGCATTTCGGAAATCTCGTCCAGCAGCAGAGTGCCACCATTGGCCTGCTCGAACTTGCCCGGTTGCGCCGCTACCGCGCCGGTAAAGGCGCCCTTCTCATGCCCGAACAGGGTGGCCTCCAGCATGTTATCCGGAATAGCCGCGCAGTTAATGGCAATAAACGGCTGTTCGGCCCGCGGAGATTGCTGATGGATGTAGCGCGCGAGCACTTCCTTACCGGTCCCGGACTCACCCGAAATCAGGACAGTCGAGTCACTGCCAGCAACCCGCGCAGCCAGTTCCAGCAGCTGCACACTGGCGGGATCGACCGCAACCGGCCCCGTACCGGGGGCCCCCTCAAGGCGTCCTTGCGCATGCTGAGCAATCAGCTCCAGCAGCGCCTTGGGTGCAAAGGGCTTGACCAGATAATCAACCGCCCCTTCGCGCATGGCGCTGACCGCCTGCTGCACAGTGCCGTAGGCGGTCATCAGCAGCACCGGCAAATGCGGGTATTGCGTGCGCAGGGTGCGCAGCAGCGCATGCCCGTCCATGCCAGGCATGTTTACATCACTGACCACCATGCTCACGCTCTCTCGCCCAAGCAATGCGAGCGCAGACTCGGCATCAGCCGCCTGAAGGCAGGCATAGCCACCCAGCATCAGCGTATCGGCCAGCGCCTCGCTCAGATCAGCATCATCCTCAACCAGCAGGATACGAATATCAGGCTTGCTCATGATGGTGTTCCTTGGCTGCGGGCAATAGCCGCAGCGGCAGCAGAATCTCGGCGCTGGTTCCCCAACCGGCCTTGCTGTGCAAATGCAATGCCCCACCGTGCGCATTGACCACCGACTTCACAACCGTGACGCCAAGCCCGGTACCCTGCGGCTTGCTGGTATGAAAGGGCTCACCGATCAGTGCCAATTGCTCGGCCGTCATGCCCTGACCGGCATCCACCACACTCAGGCTCAGCTGACCTTCCATCAAGCGGGCCACCACCTTCAGCCGCGGCGCTGGCATACCCGCCTGCAGCGCATTTTCGATCAGGTTGATAACGGCGCCGACCAGCGTGTCGCGGTTGCAGCGAAGCATTGCATCCTGAGGCAGCAGGTTGACCCAGCGGCAGGTCCCGCCGCGCGCTTCAATCACGCTTTCAGCCTGGCTTTGCAGCCATTCAAAGAAAATGGACACCGGCAGCAAATCGTTGATTGGCAGATCGCCCTTGGCGAACTGCAGCATGTCACGAATCTGGTGTTCAATACTCAACAGACGCCCGTGCAGGCGGCTGGAAAACCGGGTACGGTGCTCAGTCGGCAGGTCGGCATCATTAAGATGTTCGGCATACAGCAACGCCGAGGCCAGCGGGGTTCGAATCTGATGCGCCAGCGACGCCACCATCCGCCCCAGTGCGGACAGGCGCTCATTGCGCGCCAGTTCCGACTGCAGCGCGCGGGTCTCGGTCTGATCCTGGATCAGGATCAACTGACCCGGCTCCCCCTGCAACGACCGGGTTGCCAACGAAACTCTGCGACCGCTGCGCAGTGACACCTCGTGGTAATCGTCTTCACGTGGAGCAAAGCGTTGCTGGATCAGGTCACGCCAGAGCTGCCCCTCAAGTGGCTCGCCGAGCAGCTCACGGGCCGCGGGATTGGCTTCACGCACAACGCCACGCCCGTCCAGAACGATCACGCCGCCAGGCAGCAGATTGAGTACGTTCTGCAACCGCCCGGCCAGGCGCGCCTTCTCTGCCAGCTCACGGGAACGCTGCGCCTGACTGTCAGCCAGTTGACGCTTGAGCAGAGCGACCTGCCGCTCCAGCAGCGCATGGGAAGCACCCAACTGCTCAGACATTGACTGGAAGCGCTCGAACGCATCCTGAAGCTGATCGCTGTCTGTCGTCCGATCGGAGGCCAGCACCTGACGAACGATATCGCCAAGATCATCTGCCGGGTTTTGACTGGGTTGCACGTTGGCCGCCATGGGGTATCCCCTGAATACATGAAGCACACAGGGTTCTCACAGCAAGCCTTATGCCAATATAGAAAAAGACTTAAAAATCAAAGATATAAAAAACACCAAGACCGAGAGCGTCAGTCTTCTGACGAGTCAGTACCGCGATTCAGACCGTACTTGCGCATCTTCTCAACCAGCGTGGTACGGCGAATGCGCAGGCGTTCAGCCGCACGGGCGACCACCCCGCTGCATTCGTCCAGGGCCTGCTGGATCAGCGTTTGCTCAAGACCTGCCAGGTATTCCTTGAGGTCCAGCCCCTCGGGCGGCAGGAATGCCGGGCTGTCGAGCCCGACCAGACCATTGAACGCATCGCTGCGCTCGTCTTCGGTCTCACGCAGCTGGCGCAGGTCATCCTGATCATCCTCGACATAGCGAAACTTGCGCGGCAGCTCGCCCACGCCAATCACCCCATGGGGATGCATGATCGCCATACGTTCTACCAGGTTGGCCAGCTCCCGCACGTTACCCGGCCAATCATGCTGACACAGCGACAGGATGGCCGAGGTACTGAACCGGATCGAGCCACGCTTCTCGGTCTCGAGGCGGGTAATCAGCTCGTTCAGCAGCAGCGGCAAGTCTTCGATACGCTCGCGCATGGCGGGCATATCGATGGGGAACACGTTAAGGCGGTAATAGAGGTCCTCACGGAAGGTACCCTCTTCGATCATCTGCTCCAGATTCTTGTGCGTCGCTGCAATCACCCGCACATCGGCGCTTTGCACCTTGTTGCTGCCTACACGCTCGAAGGTACGCTCCTGCAGCACCCGCAGCAGTTTCACCTGCATCGGCAGCGGCATGTCGCCTATCTCGTCAAGAAACAGGGTTCCACCCTGAGCCAGCTCGAAACGCCCGGCCCGGCTGGTAATGGCGCCGGTGAAGGCGCCCTTCTCGTGTCCGAACAGTTCGCTTTCCAGCAGCTCGGCCGGAATGGCTCCGCAGTTGACAGGCACGAACGGCGCGTCCTTACGGCGCGAATGGTAATGCAGGTTACGGGCGACCACTTCCTTGCCCGTCCCCGATTCACCCAGAATCAGTACCGTGGCCTCGGTGTCAGCCACCTGCTGCATCATCTGACGCACAGACTGAATTGAACGGCTGGTGCCGACCAGGCTGCGAAACAGGTTGGGTTCGCGCTGGCGCTGGCGGTTGCTGCTTTCCTCAAACACCTCGCGGTAGACCTGAGCGCGGTGCAAGGCATCCAGTAGATGGTTGTAACTCAGCGGCGGCTCAAACACGGCCAGCAAACGTTGTTTCAGGTGGTCAGGCCAGTGCGTGGACTGCTCGGGGTCAAGCAGAATAACCGGCAGGTTTTCATCCCACTTGTCCAGTTGGCCGAGCAGCGCGGGCAGGCCTTGGGCGTGGGCGCAATGACCGAGAATGACACAGCGGATGTGGCTTGGCGTATCGACCGCTGCGTTGACGGCCTCCTGCCAGCCTTCGCTGTCGGCAATAATGGCGTCTTCGCCCAGAAAGGACAGAATAACGCCCAGATCATGACGCCCTTGGGCAGCGTCATCAATCAATAGGATATGGCTGTTCGGCAGCATAGACGGGGAGGCTTTCCTGTTGGCAGGCAAGGATGATCGCAGCACGGTAATGGCGCTGCGCCATACTCTTTTATCATGAGGCTAAATGTAGTCAGAAATGGTAGGCGAGTCAAATAGTTGGCGCGCCATTTTCCGACTAACGCGACTCACGCCTGTCCGCCTCAGCGGAACATCTGATAGACCTTGGCGCCTTGGCGCCCGCGCTGCAAGTCCTGCAGCTCTTCGGCCAGTTTGCCTTGGACTGCCTGACACAACGCAACCACTTCGCGGTAGGTCTCGCTCAGGTCTTCCAGCACGACAGCAACCTGCTGGTCATCGCGCTGGGGGTCTTCCATCGCCTGGCGCACCTGGTCCCGACACAGCCGGTCCAGCTCGCCAACTTGCTGCCAATCTCCAGCCTTTACGGCATCGATCAGGGAACTGTGGGTATGTTGCAACTGCTCTACGGCATTGGCCATGTCTGACTCCTCACGCTTGGCGGATGCCGTCCCAACCGGCCTTCACTTCACGCAGCAAATCGGTTACTTCATCCAGCAGGGCTGGATCATTACGCAGGTTAGCCTGACTCAGGCGCTGCTGCATGAAAGCATAAAGATTATCCAGGTTGCCCGCCACTTCTCCGCCCTGCTGATGATCCAAGGCTTCACGCAGACCACCAAGAATCGCGACGGCCTTGCCGATCTGCTCCCCCTTCAGCCCAGTGTTGCCGTACTGCATCGCCCCTTTGGCCTGAGCGACGCGCTGCAATCCGCCTTCCATCAACATCTGGATCAGGCGATGAGGGTCGGCCTCACTGACCTGAGCGTTGACGTTAACGGTCTGGTATTGCTTCATTGCGGCGTAAGCATTCATCGGACAAACCCTGCTGGCAAATGGGACATGACTCATTTATCGGCACCGCAACCTAAAGCTGAAGGCCAGAAATGAAAAAACCGGCGCCAGGCCGGTTTTTCTTCAGCAGAGCGAGCAGGCGTCACGCCGGCTCGATCGCATCCCAGGCTTCCTTGATTTCAGTCAGCAGATGCTGAACCTCATCGAGTGAGCGAGGCGTATCGTCCAGTGCCACGCCGGCCAGCTTGAGTGTCATGTAGTCGTACAAAGCATCCAGATTCTCGGCAATCTCACCGCCCAAATCCTTATCCAGCGACGCCTGCAACGCCCCGATAATGCTGATGGTACTGCTCACCGCTACGCCGCGGCGCTCGGGATTGCCGGTCTCCTGGGCGTGACGCGCCAGCTTGACGCGCTCTATCGCACCGTTAAGCAACAGCTGTACAGCGCGGTACTGGGACACTTCCTGAGAAATGTTGACCTGCTTGTAAGTGTCAATGGGATTTGCCATTTATGAATCCTTTTTAACAACGCCAGGCAAGCTGGACAACTGGCTGGAGAGAAAGTCACCTGTACTGGAAAGATTTGCGACCAAGGTATCCATAGCGTTGAACTGCGCCAACAGTCGGGTTTCAAGGCTGGCGAGGCGCGTCTCCAGGCGCTCACGCTGCTCGTCAATGCCCGATAGCGTGTTTTGCAGGGCCTTGGTCCGCCCCTCGATAATGCCACCCGTCTGGGTGTAAGGCTCGAGCTTGGCATCCAGGCGCGCCATCAGGCCATTCTCACCCGCCATAAATTCGCCCAATGCCTCAAAGTTGTTGTCCAGCGCCTCATCCAGTTTGTCGCTATCAATCGCTAAAGTGCCGTCCCGCTGAGTGGTAATACCAAGCTCTGCCAGAATACGGATATCACCACTGGCCACCGCACCCATTTCATTGCGCAAGCTGGAGAGCACCGAACGTACGGAGGCATCCCCCACCAGGGCTGCCGCCAGCGGCTCGCTGTCATCACCACCCACAGCAGTTACAGAGGTGAGTGAGCCAACGGTTTTCATCAGTGCGTTATAGCCATCCACAAAGGACTGCAGCGAGCTTCGCATGCCGGCCTTATCCAGACCAACGCCCAGGCTAACGCTGGTGCCAGCATCCAGATCTTCCTGGCTTTGGGCGGCATTAAGGGTCAGAGTGACGCCATCGATGGCGTCAGACACCGAGTTGCTAGCACTGCTAATGGCCAACCCGTCGATGGACAAATTGGCATCACGCGCATAGGAAATAACGCGCGGAGCCAGCGGGTCCAGCGGGTCTACCGGGGTAGGCTCATAATCGCTAGTGGCTGGCGGCGTATAGGCCAGCACACTCAGGTCTCCAGTGTCACCGGCCTCGGTGGTCACTTGCACGCTGATGTCGTTACCGCTACCGGTATCGCTGGAACTGAGCACCAGCCGCGAGCCGCCACCGCCGTTAGGGTCGCTCACCACTGTGGCGGTGATGCCGCTATCCGCGCTCTGCGCATTAATGGCATCACGAATGCCGGCGAGACTGTTGTTGTCTTCAGTCACCGTGACATCGATAGACTTATCCCCAGCTGCGATGGTAAGGGTGCCTGTACCGATGGCGTCCGTTGCACTAGCTTGACCACGCAGCGCGATTTTGCTGCTCTTGGCCAGATTAAACACCTGAACATCGTAGTTGCCGACCGAGGCATCTTTGTCTGCGGTGACGCTAAAAATGTCAGTATTTGAGGAGGTGGCGTTGCGCTTGGCGTATAGATCGCTGCTATTGAGCTTATCCAGAACGTCTTGGAAGGTGGACAGCGCGCCACGCAAGCTGCCAAGGGCGGTAAATTTTTCGGTTGCGGCATTTTCCTGGCGGGTCAGCTGGGCGGCCTTGGGGGCGCCATCGGCCTGTACCAATGCCGATACCAGGCTGCTGATATCCATGCCCGAACCAATACCTGTAATAGCCATGATGCTTACCTCGCGACCGTTTATTGACGGTTCGCCTGCCGAAAGGAGTATTCCGGTCTAGTCAGGCAAGTTGCATGCCAGCAAAACCGGCAGCAGAGGGTCAGGCCTCTGCTTCAAACAGTACACTGCGAATCTCAGACAGGTTTTCTGCCAGTCGCAGCGCTTCTTCCGAGGGAATCTGGCGAATCACATCACCGCTACTCGCCTCGGTTACATTGATAACCATACGGCCGCTGTAATCATCCAACGCAAAATTGATGTCACGGCGTACCGTCTGAACAAAATCCTGAATATCCGACACGGCCGTTTCCAGCTTACCGCGTTCAATCTCGGCGGGCTGAGTCACGGCCTCCTGAATTTGCGTAGCCACCGCTTGCAGCCCTGTGGCCTGCTGCGGCTTGGCTACTCCCGCGTCTCCCGCTGCCGGGTTGGCTGGGCGCACTACGTCAAAAGGTTTGATAGAACCCATATCCATGGTGACTACCTCACAACGGAAAAAGCGGAGAGAGGGTTAACCTCTCTCCGCAGTATAGCCCTGTCTACCCTTAGCCCAGCAGGCTGAGGACAGCTTGCGGCAGTTGGTTAGCCTGGGCCAGCATGGCAGTACCGGCTTGCTGCATGATCTGGTTTTTGGCCAGATTGGCAGACTCGGCGGCGTAGTCGGTGTCCTGAATACGGCTACGAGCGGCAGAAGCATTTTCTGCGATATTCTGCAGATTACTGATAGTAGAGTCGAAGCGGTTCTGGACCGCACCCAGCTGCGCACGCTGACTATCAATTGTAGCGATAGCGCCGTCAATGACCGAAATTGCGTCCTGGGCTGCATCTGCTGTCAAAATATTCAGCGATTCAACACTGACCCGACTGCCAATATTGGCACCCGTAATTTCACCAACATCGGCGCTGCCATCGTCGGTAAGGCTAAAAGAGCCCGTCGAATCAAAAGTCAGCGTACCTACAGCCTGCATCGCAAAGTCTGTATCATTCAGAGTCTCCGCCGAGCTGAAAGTGCCATCCGAAAGCTGGACTTTAATAGCTAGCGTCTCGTTAGCCGCGTCCCCGTCGGCGTCATCGTCAAAATTCTCAATCTGGATATTGTCGCCATTCTTGGCGCTTACAACCAACTCTTTATCGCTATTAATCGAAGCTGACAGGCCGTTAGCTCCTGAGTCTGCATTGATCGCATCGCGGAGTGCCTCCAGATCCGTGGTCGCATCACCCGATCCAGCGATCTGAATGGTAGTCTTACTACCGCCGGCCGTGCCGATATCGAAGCTCACCGCCGCGTCGGCCGCCAAACCCAAGTCAGTACCAAAAGAGATCGCATTTTTTGCCGACGCGGTCACCCCGGTCTGGCTTGAGATCTGATTCACTTTGCCTGCCAGATCGCTTGCAGAGTCGTTGGCCGCAACATCAAAGGTCCCGGTCCCAACTGCGCCATTGACGGTCACAACACCAGCATTGTAGGCGGTCGCCGCTTTCGCGGTTGCCAAGTCTGCCGCCACAACAACCGTACCTGCAACGCTGCCATCATCGCGAGAACGGAAGGAGCCAAGAGTTTCAGTTGACGCATCGGTCAAAGTGACGCTAATGGTCTCGTTTGCTTGCGAACCGACCTGAAATGCTGCCGAACCAAAGCTACCGTCAAGAATCTTGCGCCCACCAAAAGCGGTTGTATCAGCGATCCGCGTTAATTCTTCTTTAAGCTGATTTACTTCCTGATTCAGCGCGTCGCGCTCTTGAGCTGAGTTTGAGCCGTTAGCAGACTGCAGTGCGAGGTCACGCATGCGCTGCAGAATATTAGTGGACTCCTGCAGAGCACCTTCAGCAGTCTGTGCAATGGAAATACCGTCGTTGGCGTTTTTGACCGCTACGTTCAAGCCATTGATCTGGCTGGTCAGACGATTGGAGATTTGCAGGCCGGCTGCATCGTCTTTGGCGCTGTTGATGCGCGAGCCGGAGGACAGACGCTCCAGGGAAGTGGACAGCGCGTTGGACGAGCCATTCAGGTTACGCTGAGCATTCAGGGAAGCGATGTTGCTGTTTACTGTAAGAGCCATGATGAGTACCTCGACCTAGTGATGTTTGCCTGAGCTTACGACTCGCGGGCCGGCTTTGCCCAGGCACCCATTGAGTTCGCATTCGATTACTGTATCGGCGCTTTGCGAGCGACCTTTAGCCTTTTTTGCAATCTTTTTTTCTGATTTGCCATCAATGACTTAGGGCACCTCGGCGTATTCCTGCTGGCAGCTGTCAAAAACCCAGCGCCACAACTGCATCAAAGCTGTTACCTATATCGTTCATACCACGCCGATCTTTAGCCGTATTTCAGCCAATCCATGGCCGTTCGTCGGTCTGCGCATGCCCTGGCGGACGCGACATGCGTCCCTACGGATGGAGTGTTTGCGAGGACGCGGTGCGCACTGCGGCGGCGGTTACATCTGGTCATGCGGAAGGACATCACAGGTCGTGTCCGTGCAGTGGTTATGCGCGGAGTGAATGCGAGTACGCGCGCGACCTATCTCATCCTGCGGATGGGAGGTAAGCCGATGATCAGTCGGGGACCATGGTCACAGGGACCACAGTCAACATACAAGGGACACGACAGGTCGTGTCCGTGAGGCATTTGCCGCGCCGCGGTGACTAGTGCTCTCCATGACATATAGATGAAGACAGACAAAAGGCAGGGGCGATGCAACGCCCCTGTCATCTGACTGGGGTTAGCTGTGAGCACTGCGGTCGTCGCCCTGCGTCGGCAAGCCCACTGATATCGAGGTGCCCATGTACGCTGAGAAAGCTGTTGTTCGCGTGCACCGTGATTTGCAGGTGCACACCTGGTTTTACCCCAACCCGGCCAGCGACACGACAATCATTCTGGTCAACGGCTCGCTGGCGACCAGCGCCGCCTTCGGCCAGACGCTGCGCTATCTGCAGCCGCTGTGCAACGTGGTGTTGTTCGATCAGCCGTACAGCGGTCACTCGCGCGCACACAATCCGTCCATGCCGCTGATCGGCAAGGAAGACGAAGCGCTGATTCTGCTGGACTTGATCGAGCACTTTCGCGCCGATCAGGTGCTGTCGTTCTCGTGGGGAGGCGTGGCGACCATGCTCGCGCTGGCGCAGCGGCCATCGCGCATTCAGCGTGCGGTGATTACCTCGTTCTCACCAGTCCTGAACCCCCACATGCAGGACTACCTGAGCCGCGGCAAGACGCATCTGGCCGCCTGTGACCGGCAATCGGTCGCCATGTTGATCAACGACACCATCGGTGAACACTTGCCCTCTTTATATAAGCGCTGCAACTTCCGCCACGTCAGCAGCCTGGAGGAACACGAGTACAGCCAGATGCTGTTTCACGTGCGACAGGTGCTGGAGCTGGATGCCGGGCAATACATGAGCTGTGTGCGCAACATCGATATACCGCTGCTGTTTGTGAACGGCGCCTGGGACAAGTACACCAGCGCAGAAGACGCACGCTGTTTCGGCGAGTTGGCGAGCGATGCGCGTTTTGTCAGCATTGCGCATACCGGGCACTTTCTGGAGATGGAGCACAAGACGGCGCTGCAGGACACGCGCGCGGCGGTAGCAGGATTTGTGCTGGGCGATACGGCCGGCGCCGACAGACAGAAACTGGCGCTGGCTGGCTGAACTCCGGGACGGCCGAGTTCCAACTCGGCCATAGCGCTGCATTCCTGCCTGCTGGTCGAGCGGGCGCTCGACCTTCCCGGAAACCGCCTGCCCTGACGCTGTTGTATGACGCCGAGCTCCCGCCAGCGTAGGGACGCGACATGTCGCGTCCGCCGGTGCACCATGTCCAGGCCTGCCGCATGACCTGGACCTGATGCATCAGAGCTTTACGGATTCAGCGAGTCGAATACCGTCTGCTCGTTGTCAGCCGCCTGAGCGCGCAGGGCAATCAGTTGCTTGATCTTGCGGTGCGGGAAGACATAGAACTGGTTGGCCTCCACCGCCTTGACGGTCATTTCAGCTACGTCAGACGCCTGAATCCTGCCTTTGGCAACCGCAGCCTTGGTCATCTCGGCACGCTTGAGTGCCGTTTCACTGAGGGCAACGGTATCAGCCTTGTCCGCCGGACGGTTACGCTGAGAGTCGGAAATACCGGTGGGGAAAAACGCCGGGCACAGGCAGGTCACGCCAACATTGGCGCCAATGTCCTGCAGATCCAGCGCCAGGGTTTCGGAAAGCGCTACCACCGAGTGCTTGCTGACGTTGTAGACCGCCATGTTGGGGCCATTGAGCCAGCCTGCAGCAGAGGCGGTATTGACGATGTGACCCTCGCCCTGCTCCAGCATGATCGGGGTGAACACCTTGACGCCCCAGATCACGCCATAGACGTTCACACCCATCACCCACTCCCAGTCGTCCGGGGTGTTTTCCCAGGCGGCGCCACCGACGCTGACGCCAGCGTTATTGAACAGCAGGTGAGCGCCACCAAAGCGCGACTTGCACAGATCGGCCAGCGCCTGCACCTGTTCCAGCTTGGAGACATCCAGCCGCATGGTGGCGGATTCGGTACCCGGCGCCGCTTCCTCAACCAGGCGCACGGTTTCCTGCATGCCGCGCTCATCCACATCGCCGAGCACCAGCTTCATGCCGCGTGCCGCGCAGCACAGCGCCAGCTCGCGGCCGAGACCGCTACCACCACCCGTGATTACCGCTACCTTGCCCTGAAGGTCCTGCATGCCGTGTCTCCTCGTAAAATGCACTACATCGCTTATGCGCAGACTTGCTGATAATAAGTTGTCTGAATAGGATGCGCCGGGCGGCAACGTTCGACCAGCGCTATCGGTCTGCTTGATCAGGCAGCAGCAACCGGGTTTATCGAAATATGTCAGACCGCCGATAAGTCCGCCGATTTAACCTATAGTTGCCTTGAAACTCGACAGGGACCTTCGACGATGTCGCGTGTATTGATGCTGTCACTGCTGCTTATGCTGGCCTGCACTGCACAGGCTGGAAGCATTCGCCTGAACACTGACATCTTCCCCCCCTACCAGGTGCGCGAAGGAGACCGTCTGACCGGCAGCTCTGTCCGAGCTCTGGAATGCATATTCGACAGCATGCAGGTCGAGTACGACATCCGGGTCCTGCCGTGGGAACGCGCCATCCAGGAGGTCAGTGCCGGCAAGGCCGACGGCTTCTTCTCGGCGACCAGAATGAACCGCGCCAGCAATTTTGCGGTCCTGTCTGCACCACTGGCACTGGAAAAATGGTACTGGTTCAGCAACAGCCCTACCCGCCCGCCGAGCATAGGCAAGGCATCAAGCCTGAGGATCGCCGGTATCCGCGGGAGCAACGAGGTGGAGTGGCTGCAGCAGCATGGTTATCGCGTTGACCCGCTGGTGAGCAACACCGGGCAACTGCTGCAATTGCTGCAGCGCGGCCGTATTGATGCCTTTCTTGCTGATCAGCAGACCCTGCGAATCGAACTGACCCGGGCGCCCACAACGCTGCGCCCGTCCTACGCCCACTTTCAGCAATACACGACCCTCGGCGTCTACTTCGCCAATCGCTATGTCGATGCCCATCCTGGCTTCATAGAACAATTCAATGATCGGGTATTCGGCTGCCTGCCGGAATTTGGCGTGCTGACTGCGGGGGAGCGCCAGCGCCTGCAAAGCCTTTACGAAAACCTGTTTGCGCAATGGCGGCAGGACTCTGCATTAATCTCTGCGGTGCGGGAACAGAACCGCAGGCACCAAGGGCTATCAATCCAGGCAATCGAACAGCTGGACAGGCAATGGCTGGCGGAGCAGCACCTGCCCGCCGATCAGCGCCCGCTGACGACCAGCGTGCTGAACACGGCGCTGTCGGACTGGCTACGGAACATCCAGTCCGGCCAGAACGGAGCCATCAGCGAGCTGATAGTGACCGACCAGCACGGCCTAAACGTGGCGATCAGCGACCTGACGACCGATTACTGGCAGGGCGACGAAACCAAGTTCGTCGAGCCATTCTTTTCAGACCAGCCGTACATGAGTACGCTCGACTATGACCAGTCCACCCGGCGCTTTCAGGTTCACCTCAGTACCGGCATACGTGACCCGCTGACGAACAGCGTCATTGGCGTACTGATCATTGGACTGGATGTCGAAAAGGCCCTGCGTATGGATGACCTGCTGTTTCCTCAACCACTGACTGCAACAGGCCCATGAAGACGATCCGTGTACTTCCTTGCGCACTGCTGCTCATCGGCTGCGCCTCAGCGCCCCTGCCGCCACTGGCACAAGACAGAGCCCGCATCACCCTTGACCCTGACGTGGGCAGCCTGGCCCAGGCCTACCGACTGGATGGCGAGCCGCAGCGCAGCCTGCGCTTCGACGATCTCAGCACAGGGCCGCACGAGCTGCAGGTACGCTATGACTTCGAGACGCCTTCCGCAGGCGCGGTGCCAGGAGTAATGAGCAGCGGCCGGGGCACCTGCATCATGGCCATCAGTCATGACTTCGCCCCAGGCCGCCATTATCGCCTTGAACTGGCCCGTCGCGGCTGGCGACCGGCCGGCTGGTTATATGATGATCGCGGCAACCTGCTGACAAGAGCGCGTGAGGTTCGCTGCGGCCCCGGTGTCTGATCAGCCAACCCAGCCGGCCGAACGCCAGTTGTCCAGCCAGCGCAGGGCATCAGCCGGGTCTGGGCGGTATTCGGCCGCCAGCCAGCCGCGGTAGTCTGCCAATGCCAGCGCCTGCATCGCCTCGGCAAAATCAATATCCCCCGTGCCGGGAGCGCCGCGCCCCGGCGCGTCGGCAAACTGAACGTGGCCGATACGACCAGCCAGGCGGTCTATCGCAACAGGCAGGCTCTCGCCCATGCGGACCATGTGATACAGATCCAGCTGGGCGGCCACATTGGCATGCGCCACGCGGTCCATCAGGTCGACCAGCTCCGCTGAGCCGGCAATCAGAAAACCGGGCATATCGAGCCGATTGATTGCCTCACAGCAAACACCAATGCCCAGACCGGCGAAGCCGTCGGCCGCCAGCCGCAGATTGTCCGCCAGGCACGCCAGGGCAGCCTCCCGCTCAACGCCTTCAACCAGCCGCCCAGGCAGCACATTGACACGCTCGGGTCTGACTACTTCGGCATAACGCAGCGCCTGCTCCAGCGCCCGAGCGAAGGCCGGCCGACGCTCAGGTACTGCCGCGAGCCCCGCGCCGCCTTCCATCAGGTCACCGGCCGGCAGGTTGATCAGTACCAGCGGCAGCGCCAGGCGCTCCAGCTCGGCTCTGAGCGCTGCGGCTTCCAGCACATAGGGGAACTGGATCTCGACACCGGAAAAACCTGCGTCACGGGCAGCATCGACCCTCTCGGGCAAGGGCAGATCGGCAAACAGCAGGGACAGGTTGGCAGCGACGGGCCAGCGCATGGAGTGCCTCCACAAAAAGCCAGCAGTGTAATGGATGCCAGACAGAATGGGAGCACAGCACGGCAGCACTTCGCCTCGCTGCATTTTTTCACTACACTTCGCACACGCCGTACCGGGCCAACAACGCTCGGCACGAGTAATCCGCTATTGAACCGGAGAAAAACATGTTCCCACGTCGTCGCCCCGCCGCGCTGCTGGCAGGCCTTTGCCTGTCTGTCGCTACCCTGTTCTCTGCCGCTGTCAGTGCTGAAACAACTGAGCTTCGTGTCTCCGCCATCCCGGATGAGGCGCCCACCGAGCTGCTGCGCAAGTTCGAACCTCTCGGTCAATACCTACAGGAACAGCTGGGTATTCCAGTCGTATTCCAGCCGGTCTCCGATTATGCCGGCGTGGTTGAAGCGCTTGGTGCCAAGCGTCTGGATATGGCGTGGCTGGGAGGTTTTACCTTCGTTCAGGCCAAGCTGCGCACCGGCAACGCCATCCCGCTGGTTCAGCGCGAGCAGGATGAAGTGTTTACCAGCACCTTCATCACCGCCGACCCACAGGTAAACAGCCACGCTGACCTCAAGGGCAAGAGCTTCGCCTTCGGCTCGGTGTCCTCGACCTCCGGGCACCTGATGCCCCGCTACTTCCTGCAGCAGGACGGCATCGATCCTGACACCTTTTTCAGCCGTGTCGGTTTCTCCGGCGCCCATGACGCCACTGTCGCCTGGGTCGAATCCGGCAAGGTCGACGCCGGCGTGCTGAACTCCTCGGTCTGGGAAAAGCTGCTGGAAGAGAACAAGGTCGACACCAGCAAGGTGCGCGTCTACACCACAACGCCAACCTACTACGACTACAACTGGACCGTGCGTGGCGACCTGGAGCCTGAACTGGTCGAGCGCATCCGTGCGGCCTTCCTGGCGCTGGACCCGGCCAACCCGGCGCATAAGGCGATCCTTGACCTGCAACGAGCCTCGCGCTTTGTGCCGACCAGCGCCGAAAACTACATCGGCATTGAAGAGGCCGCCCGCTCCGCGGGTCTGCTGGAGTGAGTATCCGGCTGTCCGGGGTGGACTATGTTCACCCCAACGGCCAGACCGCACTGCACGGCATTGACCTGACCCTGAACCCGGGTGAGCAGGTTGCCATCATCGGACCCTCCGGCGCGGGCAAGACGACCCTGCTGCGCCTGTTGGCGACCAGCCTGTTGCCCAGCAGTGGCGAACTGAGTCTGCTGGACCGCCAGCCTGCCCGGCTGGGTTCCGGCGACCTGCGCCGACTGCGCAGCCGTATCGGTCTGATCCACCAGAGCCCGCCGTTGCCGCCGCGCCAGCGCGTCGTCACTGCGGTGCTCGCCGGCCGCCTGGGCCAGTGGTCACTCGCCCGCGCACTGGTTTCGTTGTGCTACCCGCTGGATATCCCGGGTGCTCGACAGGAGCTGGCTCGGCTGGATCTCGGCGACCGCCTGTTTGACCGGTGCGACCAGCTATCAGGTGGGCAGCAGCAGCGGGTCGGGATTGCCCGCACGCTGTACCAGCGTCCGGACCTGCTGCTGGCCGACGAGCCGGTTTCGGCGATGGATCCGGTACTGGCCGACCACACCCTGAGTCTGCTGGGTGAAGTAGCCCGTGAACGACAGCTGCCGCTGGTGGCCAGCCTGCATGCGGTCGATCTCGCGCTCAAGCACTTCCCGCGGATTCTCGGGTTGCGCGCAGGCCGAGTCCTGTTTGACAAGCCGGCAGGCGAGGTCAGCGAGCAGGACCTGACGGCGCTGTATGCCAACGACAGCCTGACCGCCCGCCAGTCCGAGCCGGCCAATCCGGCAATTGCCCGGCCGGTCCGTTGTCTGTGAACAGGCCTTCAACCCACTGGCGCGAGCGCGACCCGGCCGCCCTGCCCCGCGCCCTGCTGACCGCGATACTGCTTCTACTCCTGTGGCCGGGCCTGCAACTGACCGAGTTTCGTCCCCAGCATCTGTTCAGCGGTGACAACCTGAACACCATGGGCCGCTTCCTGAGCGGCTTCTGGCCACCGGCCAGCGACGCCGAATTTCTGCATCTGCTGGCTCGTGCGACGCTGGAAACCCTCGCCATGGCCACAGCCGGCATGGCACTGGCACTGATTCTGGCAATCCCCGCGGCTCTGGCAGCCACCCGGGCGCTGTCGGTTTCCACCCTGCTGAGCGGGCGAGCGCACTGGCTCGGCCGGCTGCTGCGCTACCCGGTGCGGATGCTGCTGATCGTACTGCGCAGCATTCCCGAGATCGTTTGGGCATTGCTGTTCGTGCGGGCCGTAGGCCTGGGCCCAACCGCCGGCGTACTGGCCATTGCCATTACCTACAGCGGCATGCTCGGCAAGGTCTACGCCGAGATACTCGAGTCGGTGGATCAGGCCCCCGCTCGGGCACTGCTGCAGAGCGGCAGCTCGCGCATCGCCGCCTTCTTTTATGGTCTGCTGCCCAATGCAGCACAGGAGCTGACATCCTATAGCCTGTACCGCTGGGAATGTGCAGTGCGGGCCTCGGTGGTAATGGGTTTTGTCGGTGCCGGCGGACTGGGCCAGATGATTGACCTGTCGATTCGCATGTTTGCCGGTGGCGAGGTGGTGAGCATCCTGCTGACCTTCCTGCTGCTGGTGCTGGTTGCAGACCAGATCAGCCTTTACCTGCGCCGGAGGCTGGCATGAAGCGTACGCTGCTCAACGCACTGACCCTGACGCTCCTTTGCGCCGCGGTCGCCGCGTCATTTATCTGGCTGCAACTGGATTTCAGTTCTCTGGTTACCGCGGATGGTCGCGAGCAGATGGCCCGCTATGTGGCGGCGTTCTTCCCACCCAACACCAGCCCGGCCTGGCTGGCCAAGCTTTGGCAAGGCGCATTGGAGACACTGGCCATCTCGGCGATCGGGACGCTGCTGGCTGCACTGTTCGGCGCCGCCCTGAGTCTGCTGGCGGCCGGGCGAATGGGCACTCTTGCGCGCAGCCTCTGTCGCCTGTTGCTCAATGCGCTACGCTCGGTACCGGAGCTGGTCTGGGCAGCCTTGATGGTGCTGGCCGCCGGGCTCGGCCCCTTTGCCGGCACCCTGGCACTGGCGCTGCACACCACCGGCGTGCTGGGCCGCCTGTTTGCCGAGGCGCTGGAGAACACCCCGACCGCGCCTGCGACCGCGCTGCGCGAGGCGGGAGCCGGACGCATTGTTGCCTTCCTCTATGGAACGCTGCCGGGCGTGTTGCCGCAGTGGCTGTCCTATACGTTGTATCGCTGGGAAAACAACATCCGCATGGCGGCTGTGCTTGGCTTTGTCGGTGCCGGCGGTCTGGGCCAGATGCTGCACGTCACCCTCAGTCTGTTCCAGCAGTCCAAGGCATCCAGTGTCATCATCGCCATGCTGGCGATGGTGCTGCTGGTCGATGCCCTCAGCGGCTGGTTGCGGGCAAGATTGGGTTAGACGGTAAGACCGGGGCCGCTCGGACGCGACATGTCGCGTCCCTGCCTCTCGGTGTGGTCGGCGCCTGTACCTGTGCCAACGCGCCATTGACACAGGGCCACGACATGTCGTGGCCGCAGCGTCCAACGCTCAGCCAGTCCGCTCCTGCACCAGCACCCAGGGCCGGATCACCACGGCCCAAAGCGTATCCGGGTTGCGTTCGGCCCAATCAGCGGCGCAGCTGTCGGTCGCAACCTGCAGCTGTCCGGCATCCATCCAGCCCTTGATGGCTTCGCTGTTGTCTTCCATCATCGCCGCCGCAACCTGAACCAGATCCAGTGCCGCATCAACCGCAAGCAGGTCGCCACGGGCAAAATGCGGCTCCAGCACTTTCCACTCGATCTGCGCTGTCGCGCCGAGAATGGCCGCGTAGGCCTCATCCGATACCGTCATAATTGCTCGCGCTCCCTATGGTTTCAGCCGCTGAATACTAATGAGCTGAGACGTGAACGCAAGTCTGCTGCCCGCCCTGATGGGGCAAATACGCCAAAAATGACTATTCTAAGAGCGGAGATGTCGCCATACAGACAGAATATTTCAGTTTGCGGACATCGGTTTATTTTTTGCACACCCCAGATTCCATTGCCTGCAGGACGATTGCTAAACTGCGCCGGTACAGTTCCGAACCGATGTTCCGGCAGCACGACATCACTGGCGTAACACCCCTTTTCGGCATAACAACACAAGTGAGCAGATGACATGAAAATGGCACACAAGAAAGCACTTTCCCGGATGATCGCCGCCGCGGCGCTGGCTGGCGCCAGCACCTGTGCAGTCGCAGCGGACACCATCAAGATCGCCCTGGCCGGTCCGGTCACCGGCCCCGTCGCCCAGTACGGCGACATGCAGTTCATCGGCGCCAAAATGGCCATTGAGCAGATCAACCAGGCAGGCGGCGTCAACGGTGCCCAGCTGGAAGGTGTGGTATTTGACGATGCGTGCGATCCCAAACAGGCCGTTGCGGTCGCCAACCGGATTGTCAACGAGGGTATCAGCTTTGTTGTCGGCCACCTCTGCTCCAGCTCTACCCAGCCCGCTTCCGACATCTACGAGGAAGAAGGCATCCTGATGATCACCGCGGCCTCCACCAGCCCGGACATCACCGACCGCGGCTACCAGATGGTGTTCCGTACCATCGGTCTGGACAGCCTGCAGGGCCCGACCGCCGGCAACTTTATCGTCGAGCAGATCAAGCCGCAGAAAGTCGCCGTCATCCACGACAAGCAGCAGTATGGTGAAGGTATCGCCACCGCCGTACGGGACGTGCTGCTGGCCAACGATGTTGAGGTGCCGGTCTTTGAAGGTATTACCGCTGGCGACAAGGACTTCTCCGCGCTGATCGCCAAGTTGCGCCAGGCCGGTGTCGATTTCGTCTACTACGGCGGCTACCACCCCGAACTGGGCCTGATCCTGCGTCAGGCTGGCGAGCAGGGCCTGGATGTTCGCTTCATGGGTCCGGAAGGGGTTGGCAACACAGACATCTCCGCCATCGCCGGCGAATCCTCCGAAGGCCTGCTGGTTACCCTGCCCAAAGCCTTTGACCAGGATCCCAAGAACGCCCATCTGGTCGAGGCGTTCAAGGCCAAGAACGAGGACCCGTCAGGTCCGTTCGTATTCCCGGCCTATGCCGCCGTTCAGGTCATTGCCGACGGCATCAAGATCGCCGACAGCACCGACACCGAAGCCGTCGCCGAAGCACTGCGCAGCAACAGCTTCGAAACCCCCACCGGCACTCTCAGCTTCGATGAAAAGGGCGACCTGAAGAACTTCAACTTCGTCGTCTATGAGTGGCACGCTGACGCCAGCAAGACCGCACTGACCGAGTAATCGACCCGCAACGGGCCTGTTCAACCATACGTTGGCAGGCCCGCTTTTTATTGTCGAACGCACAGCTGTGCGGACCTGCACTGTTTCCCTTGCCCTTTCGGTGTCATGGCCATGCCAGAGTCCCTTTACTACCTTATCCAACAGCTGCTCAACGGTCTGACCGTCGGCAGCACCTACGCCCTGATCGCCATCGGCTACACCATGGTCTACGGCATCATCGGCATGATCAACTTCGCCCATGGCGAGGTGTACATGATCGGCAGCTATATCGCCTTTATCGTCATCGCCGCGCTGGCCATGTTCGGTATCGAGTCGGTGCCGGTGATGATTGTCGCTGCGTTCGCCATCAGCATGATGGTGACCAGCGCCTACGGCTACAGCATCGAGCGCGTCGCCTACCGCCCATTGCGCGGCGGCAACCGCCTGATTCCGCTGATTTCCGCTATCGGCATGTCGATCTTCCTGCAGAATCTGGTGCGTATCGCCCAGGGCTCGCGCGACATTGCCATGCCGACCATGATCAGCGGTGGCATTGATATCGGCCCGCAGGACGGATTCCACGCCACCCTGTCCTACATGCAGATGATTATCTTTGTAGTCACCCTGATCACCATGACCCTGCTCACCCTGTTCATCTCCCGCTCACGCATGGGCCGCGCCTGTCGCGCCTGCGCCGAGGATCTGAAGATGACCAACCTGCTGGGGATCAACACCAATGCCGTCATCGCCCTGACCTTCGTCATCGGCGCCGCGCTGGCTGCCGTTGCCGGCGTACTGCTGGGCATGTACTACGGCGTGATCAATCCCTACATCGGCTTCATGGCCGGTCTCAAGGCCTTCACCGCAGCGGTTCTGGGCGGTATCGGCAGTATCCCGGGGGCTGTCCTCGGCGGCCTGCTGCTGGGCGTCACCGAGGCCATTACCGCCGGGTACTTCAGCACCGAATACAAGGATGTGGTCGCTTTCGGTCTGCTGATCCTGATTCTGCTGTTCCGTCCCAGTGGCATCCTCGGTCGTCCGGAGGTGGAGAAGGTATGATCCGTTCGAACCTGAAACCGGCGGTGATCTCAGCCGTTGTGGTTGCCATCCTCACCGGCCTGTTGCTGGGCGTGCGCCTAGATCAGCAGGGTACTACCCTCGGTCTGGTCGGTGCCGGCCCGGACGTGTACTGGAAGATCGCGGCAGCAGCCGCCTTCCTGTTTTTCTTCAACCTGTTCCGCGATCAACTCAGCGCCCTCTGGAAGGGCCTGCCAGGACTGCCGAAGGCGCCGCCGAAGCTGACCAGCCTCGGCGACAAGCCCGCACTGCGGCGGCTGTTCTGGTGCTTCATGATCGCCGCAGCGATCCTCTGGCCGTTCCTCTCCAACCGCGGCGGCACGGACCTGGGCACCCTGGTGCTGATCTACGTGATGCTGGGCCTGGGCCTGAACATCGTTGTGGGTCTGGCCGGTCTGCTGGATCTGGGCTACGTCGGCTTCTACGCGGTTGGCGCCTACGGCTACGCACTGATGGCGATGTATTTCGATGTCGGCTTCTGGACCGGCCTGGTCATCGCCGGTTGCCTGGCGGCCCTGTTCGGCTTTCTGCTGGGGTTCCCGGTGCTGCGCCTGCGCGGCGACTATCTGGCCATTGTGACGCTGGGTTTTGGCGAGATCATCCGCATCCTGCTGAACAACATGACCTGGCTGACCAACGGCCCGAACGGTATCGGCGGCATTCCCAAGCCCACCCTGTTTGGCCTGGAATTCAGCCGCCGTGCCAGCGAGGGCATGCAGAGCTTTCATGAGTTTGTCGGCATCAGCTACAACTCCGAGCACCGGGTAATCTTCCTCTACCTGCTGGCACTGCTGCTGGTACTGATCACCCTGTTCGTGATCAACCGCCTGCTGCGCATGCCGATCGGTCGCGCCTGGGAAGCCCTGCGCGAAGACGAGATCGCCTGCCGCGCACTGGGCATCAACCCGACCGCCGTCAAACTCGGCGCCTTCACCATCGGCGCCAGCTTCGCCGGTTTTGCCGGCTGCTTCTTCGCTGCGCGCCAGGGCTTTATCAGCCCGGAGTCGTTCACTTTCATCGAGTCCGCCATCATCCTCGCCATCGTGGTGCTGGGTGGCATGGGGTCACAGATCGGCGTCATTCTGGCGGCGATCATCATGACCATCCTGCCGGAGATGGCCCGCGAATTTGATGAATACCGCATGCTGCTGTTCGGCCTGATGATGGTCCTGATGATGATCTGGCGTCCCCAGGGTCTGCTGCCGATGAGCCGTCCGCACATGGAGTTACGTACATGAGCCGCCCCCTTCTGGATGTATCGGGCCTGACCATGCGCTTCGGCGGCCTGCTGGCCGTTGACGGCGTTCACCTCAGCGTACAGCCCGGTCAGATCGTGTCGATGATCGGCCCCAACGGGGCCGGCAAGACCACCGTGTTCAACTGCCTGACCGGTTTCTACAAACCGAGTGGCGGCAAGATCGTGTTCGATGGCCGTGAAATCCAGGGCATGCCCGGCTTCAAGGTTGCCCGACGCGGCATGATCCGCACCTTCCAGCATGTGCGCCTGTTCAAGGAAATGACCGTGGTGGAAAACCTGCTGGTAGCGCAGCACCAGCATATGAACACCAACCTGCTGGCCGGCCTGTTCAAGACACCGGGCTATCGCCGCAGCGAGCAGGAAGCGATGGAGCGCGCCGCCTACTGGCTGGATCGAGTCGAGCTGCGCGAGTTTGCCAACCGCCCGGCCAACACCCTGGCCTATGGTCAGCAGCGCCGTCTGGAGATCGCCCGTTGCATGGTGACACAGCCCAAACTGCTGATGCTGGATGAGCCCGCAGCGGGTCTGAACCCGAAGGAAACCGACGATCTCAAGGCACTGATCAGCGAGCTGCGCGATGAGCACCAGATCACTGTGCTGCTGATCGAGCACGACATGAAGCTGGTGATGAGCATCTCCGACCACATCGTCGTGATCAACCAGGGCCGCCCGCTGGCCGCCGGCACCCCGGATGAGATCAAGCAGAATCCAGACGTCATCAAAGCCTATCTTGGCGAGACCTGAGGGAAAGCACCGCATGCTGTATATGAAGAACGTGTCGACCCACTACGGGAAGATTCAGGCGCTGCATGACGTCAACCTTGAGGTGCGTCGCGGCGAAATCGTTACCCTGATCGGCGCCAACGGCGCCGGCAAGACCACCCTGCTGATGACCCTGTGCGGCGACCCGCGAGCCACCACCGGCAGCATTCGCTACGAAGGCGACGAGCTGACCGGCATGACCACAGCCGAAATCATGCGCAAGGATATTGCCATCGTGCCGGAAGGGCGCCGCGTGTTCTCGCGCCTGACGGTTGAGGAAAACCTCAGCATGGGCGCCTTTTTCAGCGACAAGGAGACACGTCAGGTGCAGCTCGATACCGTGCTGACGCTGTTCCCGCGGCTGAAGGAACGTTACCAGCAACGGGCCGGCACCATGTCCGGCGGCGAGCAACAAATGCTGGCGATCGGCCGGGCACTGATGAGCAAACCGCGGCTGTTGCTGCTGGATGAGCCGTCACTGGGCCTGGCACCGATCATCATTCAGCAGATCTTCGATATCATCGAGCAACTGCGCCAACAGGGTGTCACCGTCTTCCTGGTTGAGCAGAACGCCAACCAGGCGCTCAAACTGGCGGACCGTGGCTACGTGATGGAGCACGGCCATATCGTGCTGGAAGACACCGGCGAGGCGCTGCTGGCCAATCCGGATGTGCGCAAGGCCTACCTCGGCGGCTGATCTCGGCCAGCTCACTCCGCAGGCTATCAGGGCGCGATGATCGCCCCCTGATAGCCGCATCCGCGCTGCTGCTCGCCATTGACCGTCAGTGTTGCCCGCAGGTGAAAGTAATCACCGGTAACCGGATCCTGACAGGCCTGCGGATACAACCACAGCTCGACCTGATGATCCGACGGCGTGGCTGCATTCAGCGCGCCGTCCGGCAACTGTTCAATCACCACCGAGCGCGCCGGATAAGTCAGATTTCCATCAGATCGCACCAGCCCTGCTGGCGACAGCCAGGCCTGCCAGGCAGGTTGATAGCCCAATGCGACCCACTGCGCGGAGTCCGCGCTGTCATCACTGCAACCACGTCCGTGCGACTGCATTCGCAGCACCTGCTCCGGGTGCAGCCGGCCATGCCGGTCAATCTCACCTATCAGATCGGTGAAGATGGCGATCTGCCCCGGCTGACTGGCCAATTGATAAATCCCGTCCAGCATCTGCGACTCTGTCAATGCCATGACCCGCTCACTCCCGCACTCACGCAGCACGAAGCCATCGGTGGTGCGCTCCAGCAAGCCACTGACGCGCTGCGGCTCGCCACTCCAGAAACCCTGCATCACGCTACAGCCACTCAAAAGCAGTGGCGCCAGCAGCGCCGCCCTACCCCAGCGAATCGGACTCAATCTGTGAACTCCTTTGCGTTAAGCGGACTCAGGTCTGAATCATGACATACGGGAGATCACAAACCAGCAAGCCAGTGGTAATCTGTGCCGCATCAACCCGCTTGCGATACGCGCAAGCGCATTTGGTTCCCGACCCGCGTGTGGATAGATAACAATGAAGCTGCTTTCTGCCATTTCACTTGGAAGTGTTCTGCTCCTGCTGACCGCCTGCTCAAGCACCAAAGCTACTCCACCGCCACCTCCTGCACCAAAGCCGGTTACCCCCTGGACTCACCTGCACCTCGACGAACTGCGCGCCATCGCCGCCGAGGAGCGCTACGAACTTGAGCACGAGGGTGACAATGTGCGCCTGATCATTCCGGTCAATGGCAACTTCCACCCCAAGCGCACCCTGCTGCTGCCCTCCGGCCTGGTTCCACTGTCGCGGGTCGCGAAGCTGTTGCGCGGCGCCACCGACAGTCACATCCAGGTGACCGGCTACAGCGACAGCGTGGGCGACGACACCATCAACCAGCGCCTTAGCCTGGAACGCGCACAGGCGGTAGCCAGCGTACTGCAGCTCGGCGGCGTCAGCCGCAACAACATGGAGCTGATCAGCCTCGGCGAGGCCGACCCGCGGGCCGACAACGCCACCGCCGCCGGTCGCGAGCAAAACCGCCGTGTGGTCATCAATATAACCCCGCGGATCCCTGCCTCCAGCGTTGCCCTGGCGCCCTGAATCCGATCCGGGCGGGCCGCTACGGCCCGCCCACTCCCGACCACCTGTGCCCTGCAGGTCGGATTCCTCTGCTAAACTGGCCGGCTAACGTCGGATAGCCCGACGTACTCCCTTTGCTGTCAGAGACCACCCAATGCCTACACCCGTACAACCCCGGGCGAGCGCCCTGTTGCCCCTGTTGCTGTTCCTGCTGATCTTCCTCGGCAGCGGCATCTATTACAGCCTCGCAGGGACCGACTTCGCCTTCTACCAGATCAAGGCACCCGTCGCGATCCTGCCTGCCATTATCCTGGGCCTGCTGCTGGCCAAGCCCAGCTACCGCGAGAATCTGCAGACCTTTATCGACGGTATCGGTGATCGCAACATCATCACCATGGCGCTGGTATTCCTGCTGGCCGGCGCGTTTTCCAGTGTCACCAAGGCGATCGGCGGCGTTGATGCAACCGTCAACATGGGCCTGAGCATCTTGCCGCCCAGCCTGATCCTGCCCGGCCTGTTCATGATTGCCGTGTTCATTTCCACTGCCATGGGCACCTCAATGGGCACCATCGGCGCGCTGGTCCCCATCGCACTTGGTTTTGCCGAGGCCACTGGCCTGTCGATTCCGCTGGCCGTAGGCGCCGTGATTGGTGGCGCCATGGCCGGGGACAACCTGTCGATCATCTCCGACACCACTATCGCAGCTACCCGCACCCAGGGCGTCGGCATGCGCGACAAGTTCCGCCTGAACCTGATTATTGCCCTGCCGGCGATGGCAGTCACCCTGGTGGTGCTGTTTATTGTCGGTGACGCCCACGGCGCCGCCGCAGCAGAAGACTTCAATCCCTGGCTGGTCGTGCCCTACCTGAGCGTGCTGGTGCTGGCACTCTGCGGTCTGGACGTGATGATCGTGCTGATGACTGGCGTTATTCTCTCCGGTGTGACCGGTATGCTGATCAAGCCCGACTACGCACTGGCCAGCTACGGCAACGACATTTACCAGGGCTTCGCCGGGATGCTGGAAATCACCATTTTGTCGATGCTGATTGGCGGCCTGTCGGCCATCATGAAGCAGGAAGGCGGACTGGACTGGCTGCGCGAGCGCATTCAGGCGCTGACCTCACGCTCTGCGGGCCGTCGCAGTGGAGAAACCGGGATCGCCGGATTGGTCAGTCTGACCAACCTGTTTGTAGCCAACAACACCGTCGCCATCATCATCAGCGGCAGCGTAGCGAAGGATCTGGCCAGCCATTACCAGGTCGATCCGCGCCGCAGCGCCAGTCTGCTGGATATCTTCTCCTGCGTGATTCAGGGTCTGATTCCCTACGGTGCCCAGATACTGCTGGCCGGATCACTGGCCGCGCTGTCACCGATGGTGCTGATCACCCAGGTTCACTACTGCTGGCTGTTGGGTGTAATGGCGGTACTGGCTATTGTCTTCGGACTGCCGCGGCTGAAGACCGCGGCAACCTCGTAGGGACGCGACATGTCGCGTCCGTGCGATTGCTGGAGCACTGCGAATTGGCACGGTCACGGCATGCCGTGACCCTACGCAGAGGTTGGGGTAAGACGCGTGCGTGGAGCGCGGCATGCCGTCCGGAGTCGAGATCGACCGGAGCGATCCAGCTACGAGATACTCCAAAGGCCTTTCGGACACAGCATGCTGTGCCCCTTGTATGTTGACCGTTGTCCCTGTGACCATGGTCCCCGACTGATCATCGGGTGGCAGGTGACAGGCCGGTGTGCCCCTGAAGCCTCAAGAGCTTGGTTCGTAGATGGGCCGTCACCTGCCAACACACTCAGACAGTTCGAACGGTATCTGGTGCCAGCGCTAAGCGCCTGAGCACGTATTCGCAAGGTAGAACAGAGTGTGGTGACGATCGCCTGCCAACAGAACCGGAGGCCCCATGACCTGCGTTATCGGAATCGACATTGCCAAGCACACCTTCGATATTGCCAAGCCACTGGAGCGCGATAAATACCGCACCAAGGCCAAGCTGGCGAACACCCTAGAAGGATTCAAGCAACTGGAGCAGTGGCTAGAGAAACACGCCGAACCGAATTGCTGGGTGCTGATGGAAGCGACCAGCGTGTACCACGAAGCATTGGCGACGCATCTGCATCATCAAGGCTACCAGGTCTGCGTCATTAACCCCGCCCGCATCGCCAAGTACGCGCAAAGCGAGCTGCGCCGGGTTAAAACCGACAAGACCGATGCCAAGCTGATCGCCCGCTACGCGCAGCGTCATCTGGAAGATCTACGCCCTTGGGAGCCCGAACCAGAGGGCATTCGTCAGCTGCGTGGTCTGGTACGCCGGCTTGCTGATCTTAAGGAGTTGGCGCAGATGGAACGCAACCGTCTGGACGTCAGTGCTGAATCCGCACAGGCCTCCATCCGCATTCATCTGGAGCACCTGAATGGTCAGATAGCACTGATCAGCAAGGCCATTAACGATCACATCGACAATGACCCGGACCTACGCAAGCAGAAGCAGTTAATGAAGACCATTGATGGTGTCAGTGATGGCACTGCCGCCACACTGCTGGCGGAGCTGGGCAGCCCCCTGCGATTCGACAGCGCAAGGCAGCTGGCAGCGTTCTGTGGTCTGAATCCGCGTTTGCAGGAATCCGGGATATACCGAGGCAAGTCGACCATCTCGCGCACCGGGTCAGGTCGGTTGCGCGCAGCGCTATACATGCCAGCCCTCTCGGCGATGACCTACAACCCGGTCATCAAGGCGATGAAAGTGAGGCTGGCTGAACGCGGCAAAACAGGTCGGCTGGCCGTGTGCGCCGCTATGCGCAAGCTGCTGCATATAATCTATGGCGTGCTGAAATCAGGTCAGCCGTTCGACCCGATCAGGGCGCTTGCACACTGATCGGGAAGACGGTATCTACTGCTCCCAGGGTTCCCCGCGGGTGCGGGGTTCGCGGCGCAGCTTTTCATGCATGGCAGCCTTGGCCAGCATATTGGCACTGACCGGCGCAGTCAGGAACAAAAAGAAGGTAATCAACAGTTCATGCAGACTGATGCTGCCGCTCTGGGCACTGAAGTAGACCATGGATCCCAGTACCAGCGCCCCGACACCCAGGGTCGAAGCCTTGGTCGGGCCATGCAGGCGCATGAAGAAATCAGGCAGCTTGAACAGGCCGATGGCGCCGACAAGGGCAAATACGCTGCCGATCAGCACCAGTGCGGCAACCAGCCATTCAACCCAGCTCGCGTCACTCATGTCCCTCTCCTATTCGATGATATTGCCACGCAGCAAATGCTTGGCGATGGCCACTGTACTGACAAACCCCATGACCGCGATCAGCAGTGCGGCCTCGAAAAACAGGTTGGAGTCCAGATACAGACCCAGCAGCATGATCAACGCGATAGCGTTGATATACAGCGTATCGAGCGCCAGTATCCGGTCCGGCAGATCCGGGCCCTTGATCAGACGGGCAAAGGTCAGCAGCAGCGCTGCGGTGATGATGCCCAGACAGAGCAGAACTACGGTGTCGAGCATTCGAAAATCTCCCGAATGGGTTCTTCATAGCGCTGACGAATGTGGTCAATCAGCGCCTGTTCATCGCCCACATCCAGACCATGAATCAGCAGCGTGCTGCGATCAGGACTGATATCGGCCGATACCGTCCCCGGTGTCAGCGAAATGGTGCTGGCCAGCACACTGATCGAAAAGTCCTGCTGCAACTGCAGCGGATAATGAACGAAGGCTGGCCGCAGTCGACGGCGCGAGCCGAGAATCAGCCTGGCGACCTGCAGGTTCGCCAGCACGATGTCACTGAGCACCCGGCAGGCAAAAATCAGCAAACGACCAAAGCGCAGCCGATGCGGTGACCGCGGCCAGAAGACATGGGTCAACCAGGGAATAAGGGTGGCCAGCACGGCCGCCATGATGACGTTGCCAACCGATACCGAGTTCATCAGCAGCAGCCAGCCTATCAGCAGAGACACACTGAGCCAGGGGTGCGGAAACACGCGATCAGGTCGCTTCATTGGGCGCCTCCGGCAATGGGTTGCAGCGACAATACCGCGTCGATATACAACTGCGGCATGAGCAGTTGCTCTGCGGTCTGCGCCAGGTAAGACAACAGCGGCCCGGCCATCACCACCAACGCGGGGCTTGCAGCGAGCAGCAAGAGCACCGCACCCATGCGCGCGCCATCGACCGGCTCACCTGTGGCGGCCTGATCGGATTGACGCCAGAACAGGGTGCTGCCTGCCCGGCTCAAGGCAACCAGTCCGAGTAGTCCGCTACCCAGCACCAGGGTGTAAAGCCAGGCGGCAGTGACACCCTGCCCTGCCGAGCCGAGCAGCAACAGCTTGCCGAGGAAACCGGACAGCGGCGGCAAGCCAACGATGGACATGGCAATCAGGAAGAACACGCCTCCCAGCAGCATCGGATGCGGTAATTGCGGCCCGGCAATCAGCCTTGCCGAGAAACGCGGCCCGCGTACTCGCTGGAGGATACCGGTCAGCAGGAACAGGGCGCCGGTAATCCAGGTCGAGTGCATCAGGTAGAACAGAGTCGCCTGCAGCGACTCCGCCGTCCCGATCGCCAGCCCTGCCAGCATGGTGCCGACCGATACCACGACCAGATAGGCCGTCAGCGAACTCAGGGTGCTGGCGGCCAGCGCACCGATAGCACCGAGCAACAGGGTTACCAGAGCCAGCGGCCAAAGCCAGGACAGCGCCATATTGGCCAGCTCGCCGGCATCGGCCCCGAAAATCAGCGTATACACGCGCAGGATCGAGTACAGCCCCACCTTGGTCATGATCGCAAACAGCGCGGCAACCGGTGCACCCGCCGCCGCGTAGGCACGCGGCAACCAAAAGTAGAGTGGAAAGACCGCTGTCTTCAAACCGAACACCACCAGCAGCAGCATACCCGCCGCCCCGACCAGAGGCGCATCTGCCGGATCAAGCTCACGCACCCTGAGCGCCATGTCGGCCATGTTGAGCGTTCCGGTCACGCCGTACAGGGTTCCGACGGCGATCAGAAACAGCGCCGAGCCGGTCAGGTTCAGCAGCAGATAATGCAGGCCGGAGCGCACCCTAGCCGACCCCGCGCCATGCAGCAGCAGCGCGTAGGAGGAAATCAGCAGGACCTCGAAGAACACGAACAGGTTGAACAGATCGCCGGTCAGAAAGGCGCCGTTGATGCCCATCAGCTGAAACTGGAACAGCGGATGGAAATTGCGACCGGCGGCATCGTCACCACGCACCGCATAGATAATGGCTGCGGCGGCAAGTATTGCCGTTACCAGCAGCAACAGGGCGCTCAGCCGGTCGACCACCAGCACGATACCGAACGGCGGCATCCAGTTACCGAGGGCGTAGACCCCGATACCCTGTCCGGCCTCGACTACCAGCATCGCCGCCAGCGGAATCTGCAGAAAGGTCGCCAGCAGTGACAGTGCCCGCTTGGTGTCCATGCTCGCGCCGAGCACCAGCAACAGTGCACCGGCAAACATCGGTACCAGTACGGGCAAAATTGGCAGGTGACTCATCAATGGTCCCCCTTGCCGTCAACGTGGTCGCTGTCGAGCTCGCCCTGCGCCCGCAGCGCCAGCACCAGCGCATAGGCCGTCATGGCAAAGCCGATGACGATTGCGGTCAGCACCAGCGCCTGCGGCAAGGGGTCTGCGTACACCTCTGCCTTGCCAAGCACCGCCGGCGCTGAATCACCGAGACGACCGGTGGCAAACAGATACAGATTCACCGCGTAACTCAGCAGTGCCAGCCCGACCACCACCGGAAAGGTGCGCGCCCGCAACATCAGGTAGACACCGCAACTGGTCAGCACTGCAAGGGTAATGGCATACAGCAGCTCCATCAGAAATCTCCTCCGACTACCCGCGACTGCGGCAATTTGCCAAGGTTTGCCAGGATCAGCAGTGTTGCGCCCACGACCGTAAGATACACACCAAGATCAAACAGCATTGCGGTCGCCAGCTCGATCTCACCGACCAGCGGAATATGGAAATGCCCGAAGCTGCTGGTCAGGAACGGATAGCCAAAGGCCCAGCTCCCCACCCCGGTAGCACCGGCGATCAGAACCCCGGCGCCTGCCAGCCAGTGGTAGTTAACCGGCCAGCGCTGGGCAGTCCAGGCCTCACCGCTGGCGACATACTGCAGGATCAGCGCGACCGCGGTAATCAGGCCTGCAATAAAGCCGCCACCCGGCAGGTTGTGTCCGCGCAGGAAGATGTACACCGAGATCATCAGCGCCAGCGGCAACAGGACGTGCGACAAATTAACCAGCATCAGCAGGTCACCACGCTGCGCCCAGGGCTTGCCGAGGCTGTCTGCACCGGGCACCCGCAGACGCAGACCATCGATCAGCGCATAGATGGCGATGGCTGCGATCGCCAGCACGGTGATCTCACCCATGGTATCGAAGCCACGGAAGTCGACCAGAATAACGTTCACCACATTGTGGCCACCGCCACCCGTCACGCTGTTGGCGAGGAAGAAGTCGGCGATGCTGTCGTAGGGACGGGTGAGCATGGCGAAGGCAAGCGCGCCCACCAGAGCGCCACACAGCAGCGCGATAATCAGGTCACGGCCACGGCGCAGGCCCGAGGACTCACGTGGGGTCCGCGCCGGCAAAAAGAACAGCGCCAGCATCAGCAGGACGATGGTGACCACCTCGACCGAGATCTGGGTCAACGCCAGATCCGGCGCGGCAAAGCGGGCAAATGCCAGCACCACACCCAGCCCCACCACACTGAGGGTCACCAGTGATACCAGCCGCAGGCGATGCCAGTACGCGGTAGCAACCGCACTCAACATGGTCAGCACGGCCCCGGCCAGGGTTACGCCGTCAACGGGGGTCATGGCAACCGGCCCCCGCAGCGCCGGCAGCTGGATCAGCCAGAAACCGGTCACCACCAGTGCGGCCAGCAACAGGCAGAGGAGGTAGCGTTGCAGCGAGGCATTTTCCAGCAGCAGGGTTATCTGACCCGCGCCCCGCACCAGACGCTGCACCGCCGCCTCAAATACCAGCTTGGCGTCCACATCCCGCTGGCGGGCATACCAGTCGAACAGCGGCCGACGCAGTGAATAGACCAGAATTCCCAGCACCATGGCCGCGAAGCTCATAAACAGAGGCAGGTTGAAGCCGTGCCAGATCGCCAGACTGTACTCCGGCAAGGCGTTACCCACCGTCGACTCCGCCGCTACCGCCAGCAGACCGGCAACCGTAAAGCCCGGCGCCAGACCGACCGCCAGACACATCACCACCAGAATTTCGACCGGTACGCGCATATAGCGCGGTGGCTCGTGTGGCGGATACTTGGGTAGATTCACCGGCTTGCCGTTGAAAAATACATCGTGCACGAAGCGCAGCGAATAGGCCACCGAAAACACCCCGCCCAGGGTCGCACCCAGCGGAATCAGCCAGCTCCAGTTGCCGAGCATGTGCTGCTCCAGCGTCTCGGTGAAGAACATCTCCTTGCTGAGAAAGCCGTTGAGCAGCGGCACACCGGCCATCGCCGAGGCGGCCACCATCGCCAGCACCGCAGTATGCGGCATGAAACGCAGCAGGCCATTGATACGCCGCATGTCACGGGTACCGGTCTCGTGATCGATAATCCCTGCGGCCATGAACAGCGAGGCCTTGAAGGTGGCGTGGTTGATGATATGAAACACCGCTGCGACAGCTGCCAGCCGCGTATCCAGACCAAACAGCAGGGTGATCAGGCCCAGATGACTGATTGTCGAATAGGCCAGCAGCCCCTTGAGGTCATGCTGGAACAACGCAGTACAAGCGCCCACCAGCAGCGTTGCCATACCGGCGCTGCTGACGATGTAGAACCACAGATCGGTGCCAGCGAGTGCCGGATAGAGGCGCGCCAGCAGAAACACCCCTGCCTTGACCATGGTTGCCGAGTGCAGATACGCCGACACCGGCGTTGGCGCCGCCATGGCGTGCGGCAGCCAGAAGTGGAACGGAAACTGTGCCGACTTGGTAAACACCCCGAGCAGCACCAGCACCAGAATCACCGGATAAAGGGCATGCTGACGAATCTGCTCGCCAGCGGCAAACACATCCGTCAGCTCGTAACTCCCGACAATCTGGCCCAGCAGGAGAATACCAGCCAACAGTGCCAGACCACCGGCGCCGGTAACAGCCAGCGCCATCCGCGCGCCCTTGCGCGCATCGGTAGAGTGCGACCAATAGCCGATCAGCAGGAAGGATGACAGGCTGGTCATTTCCCAGAACACCATCAGCAGCAACAGGTTTTCGGACAGCACCACGCCAAGCATGGCCGACATGAACAGCTGCAGATAACAGAAGAAACGGCCCATCGGGTCGTTTTTGGAGAGGTAGTAGCGGGCGTAGAGAATAACCAGCAGGCCGATACCCTGAATCATCAGGGCAAACAGGAAACTCAGGCCATCAAGCCGGAAACTGATATTCAGCCCCAGTTCGCTCAGCCAGGGCCGCGACTGGATCAGAGTTTGCCCGGCGAATACCGCATCGGCATGCCGCCAGAGCAATGCCAGACCGATGACCGGTGCAACCATGGCCATCGTGGCACAAAGAGAACGCCCTTGATTCTTGAACAGCAGTGGAAGCAGGCTGCCAAGCAGCGGGAGGATGACGATCAGCGCCAGGGTCATGCAGGACTTACTCCTTATATGGCCATTGCGGCTCCCGTTCCAGCAATACCGCAACTACGGAATGGGCATGGTCAGGAGGCGCACGTCATTATAGGGGCAAGCTGCCATCGCCGAGCAACGCAAGCAGCTGAATCCGTTACAAAATGCGTAACAACGCTATGGCAGCAGCGCCCTGGCTGCTGCCATTCCGGTTCCATGCGCGTTACTTGACGACCCGGGACTGACCATTCACCGACATGATGCGCACGCGATCACCCGGGGCAAAATTAACCCCTTCAACCACTTCCTGAACGTAGGCACGAGTATAGCCACCATCTTCGTTAACGATAATTTCCACGCCCTGAGTACGGGTAATCCCCTCCTCGGCTGCCGCACCGGCCATGCCGCCAGCCACTGCGCCGACAATAGCGGCAATCGCGCTGCCACGACCGCCACCCACCGAGCTGCCGGCGACACCACCGATGGCCGCCCCTGCGGCTGGGCCAATCACGGTCTTGGTACCTTCAATCTGCACCAGACGCACCGATTCCACTGTCCCCATACGCACGGTCTGCGGCGCCCGCGCATCATCCCGACTGTAAACATCGCCGCTCAGCGAAGATGCACAGCCGCCCAATGCCAGCAGGGCACCGAGCATCAGAGTCACCACATACCGATTTTTCATATCGTCACCTCAATTGGTCCGCCTTGCATCAAGGCCCGTTTCACAAGGGTGCGCGCAGTCTCGCAGAGAGGCAATACCGACCACCGGAGGTGGTAACCGTTGATCGGATTTTGAACAGATCGAGTCGAATTTAATCGCCTCTTGGCATAACATCTGCGGCGCTTATTAATAGACGAGCCCACTCCGGCGCGTCGTTACATTCCTTTTGCGTTTCGTCGTAACCAACAAAAAAGCCAATAGAACCTGGTTGCCCGAATCCGAGACACCGGAGGTTCTGCCATGTTCCCGCTGCAGGCAGCTTGGTTGTATTACCTTGAAAACCCGGCGCTGGTCCTCAACGGCCTGGCCCTGTTCTTCGCCGTCAATGGCAGCTGGCTGTGGATTGCGACCCAACTGCGCAGCAGCCTCGGCCGCCAGCGCCTGGCGACCCTGCCACCCAGCGAAACCGACATCAGCCAGCAACGCGATCAGCGCATCAATCGCCTGTTCTACAGCGTCGGCACCGTCTGCCTCAGCCTGGCCCTGCTCCTCAGTCTGGTCAGCACCCGCGTCTGAACCTGACCTCGATCAGACGCCGGCCGATTCCTCGATCACCCGCAAGCGACTGCGCACCGGGTTAGCGTACTGCAGCAGCCAGAATGGCCGCTGCGCCTCGGGTAACGCCGACAACCGTGCTGCAAAACGCTGTTCCTCGGCCGCCAGCTCGCTGGCTGTGTAGTCCGTACGCCAGTTCGACAGCGCCGTTGGCACCTGTTCGCCTGAGTGCTCAAATGCCAGAAAGTTGCTCGGATAGAGGCGATACTGACCCAGAATCTGCCGATCCACTGCCGCAGCTACCTGTCTGGCATCGTCAAAGGCCTCCGTCAGCGGCTTGCCAAACGCCACATGCACCCGCCCCTTGTAGCCCGTCAGGCCCATGGCAATGGAGCGGTCATCCTCGCCCGGCTCCTTGCTGTAACTGCCAGCATGCGCACGCTGCTCCAGCTCGCGCGCTTTCATGCCGTCACACGGATCCCATTCGTAGGAAATCGATACCGGTACCATGCTCAGCGAGCGAATCACATCCGCAACAGCTTCGGCCTTGCGGCTCATGCAGAACATCTTGATGATCGCCGAATCGGTTTCATCCAGACCGTCCTTCGCTCGCCCCTCCGCCTGAGCAATCCAGATCGACTGCCCCTCGGCAATCGAGTGGCTGATATAGGCAGACAGGGTCTGGTAAGCCTGCAGCTTCTCGCGCCGACCGGTCAGTGAGCGGTGCACGATAAAGCTCTTGTTCAGGCGCATCAGATCGGCAACGAAGGGCCGCTGCAGCAGATTATCTCCAATCGCAATACGTGGCGTCGGGTGCCCCGCGTGGTAAAGCGCATAATTGACAAACGCCGGATCCATCACGATGTCACGATGATTGGCGATAAACAGGTGGGGCTGATCGCTGCGCAGGTTATCCAGGCCACTGTAGGTGACAGCCAGTGTGCTGCTTTCTATCAGGCGATCCAGATAGGGTTCCAGCCTGTGCTGAAGATCATCAACCGATTCGACGCCACGGGCCTCGCGTCCGAGCGCCAGTTGCACCAGCGACCGGGCAACACCCGGTAGCCAGCGATTGAGGCGCGGGAAGCGGTAGCCAGCCAGCATGCGCATCAGTTCCTGATCAGACAGCAGACGCTCCAGCACAGCTGGCACTTCGGCATCGTTGTAGGGGCGAATGCCCTCGAACTCGCTCATGTCACCCTCAGAGTCTTGTCGTCAGCCGGGCATTATGCGTTGCCCACCGTGGTTTCGCCAGATTGACGATGCAGCTACACTGCATGTCACATACAAGACGTACGGGGACTTTACGGTGCAGGCACTGGAAGAAGCGAATCTGGTCTGCCCTCACTGCGGCGAACCCATCACCCTGCTGCTTGACCTGAGCGGTGGAGCCCAATCCTATACCGAGGACTGTCAGGTCTGCTGCCAGCCAATCCACGTCAGCCTGTGGATCGACGACGCAGGCGACGACTATCACGTCGACCTGCGCCGCGAGCAGGACTGAGCATGCAGCGTATCTACCGTCCCGCCGACATGGCGGAGGCCAGCTTGCTGACCGCCGTACTGGCCGACCATCACATCCGCAGCCACATCAGCGGCGGCTATCTGCAGGGGGCCATTGGCGATCTGCCAGTGCATGACCTGCTTGGCCTGTGGGTTGAAGACGAAGACGTCGATCGCAGTACCGAGCTGATCCATGCCTATCTCCAGGCAAGCCCCATCAACGAAGAAGACAGCGAGCTACCCCAGCCATGAGCGGTCGCCTGGCCCAGTTCAATCAGCCCCATACCACAATGCCCGACGACTGGAAGCCACAGTGGAATATTGCCCCTGGCAAACCGTTGCTGATTCTGCGCAAGACAGCAGGCCAGCTGGAGTGCGCCTCTGTCCTGTGGAACCTGACGCCGGGCTGGCTAAAGGACCTCAGCCGGGCCAGTTTTTCGGCCCGGGCTGAATACCTGCACGAAAAACCCATGTTCCGGCAGGCCTTCGCCCAGCGGCGCTGCATCCTGCCCGTCGACGGCTATTTCCTCTGGCTGCAGCAGGGGCAACGCAAGCAACCCTGGTATCTGCGGCGCAAGGAAGGCGGGCTGGCACTGGCGGGTATCTGGGAACGCTACCAGCTGGATGACGGTCAGTACTGGGACAGTTGCGCGCTGATCACCGTACCTGCCAAAGGCCTGGCAAACCGGCTTGGCGACCGTATGCCGGCAGCCCTGAACAGCGCGGAGCAAGCCATATGGCTGGCCGAGAGCACGGCGGTGACGGCCCTGCAGCCATTGTTGCTGAATGCCGACAGCCGTATCGAGATGGCCTACCCTGTCAGCACAGCAGTCAGCAACCCGGCTACCCAGGGGCCGCATTGCTGCAGCCCCGCAGGTCCGGCTCAAACCTTGAACTGATTGATCAGACGGCGCTGATGCTCTGCCAGCTTGGTCAGTGACGCACTGGCCTGTGAGGCCTCATCGGCACCCTTGGCCACATCCTTGGCGACCGTGTCGATGGTCATGACGTTGCGATTGATATCCTCGGCAACCGCACTCTGCTCCTCGGCGGCACTCGCGATCTGATTGTTCATGTCATTGATCACCGATACTGCCTGGGTAATCGAGGTCAAGGCTGCATCCGCCTCCTCCGCCTGCAGTACGCTCTGATCGGTGCGGGCACGGCTTTGCTCCATCACCTTGACGGTCTCGCGGGTTCCATTCTGCAGCTGCTCGATCATATGCTGAATTTCTTCGGTCGAGCTCTGGGTTTTCTGCGCCAGGTTACGAACCTCATCGGCAACCACCGCAAAGCCGCGACCCTGCTCACCGGCGCGAGCCGCTTCGATGGCCGCATTCAGCGCCAGCAGGTTGGTTTGTTCTGCAATACCGCGAATGGTGTCCAGAATACCGGTGATATTTTCGCTGTCGCGTGCCAGTGCCTGCACGCTGTCGACCGCACGCTGAATATCCTGCGAGAGGTTCTGAATGGTTTCGGACGTTGCCCGCACCACCTCACGTCCGTGCGAAGCGGAACCGTCGGCATTTTGAGCCGCGCTGGCCGCCTGCGAGGCGTTACGTGCAACATCTTGTGCGGTCGCAGTCATTTCTGTCACGGCCGTCGCGACCAGATCAATCTCGCTGAGTTGACGCTGTACCCCGTCATTGGTCCGCAGCGCGATGTCGGCGGTGTGTTCCGAGGCATCGGTGACCTGCTGAACCGAACCGACAACCTCACGAATCATGCCCTGCAGCTTGTCGAGAAACGCATTGAAGCCCCGGGCGATATCACCCAGCTCATCCGCCCGCTCCACATTGAGACGCTTGGTCAGATCGCCTTCGCCCTTGGCAATATCGTCCAGCATGGCTACCAGCTGGCGCGCGGGCTTGGCCAGACCGTAAGCCAGCAACACCATCACACCGAGACCCGCCAGCGCAACCAGCAGGCCGATGCCGGTCAAAAGCATGGAGTCCTGTTGGCGCATGTCAGTCAGCTCGGTATCGAGCTGATTGAAGTCCTGCATGACCACCGCAAGCGGTAACTTGATAACCAGCGACCAACGCACATCTGTGCCCGGCAGCGTGACCGGCATGATCAACTGCAGATGATCCACACCTTCACTCTCGATCTGAAAAAGCGGCTCGTTGGACCTGCCCACAGCGGCAATGGCGTCCATTTCCATTTGATCAAGCACCAAAGAGGCATGATCGCCCGGCTTGGCACCCTCGCCCGTGAACGCAACCAGCCGCCCGGAAGCACTCACCAGAGCCTGCTCGCCCTGGCCGTCGTAGAGATCCTGATTGCTCTCATGCAGCATCTGCTGCAGAAACTCCATCGACAGATCGGCACCGGCGATACCCATGAACTCACCGTCGCTGACGATCGGCACGGTAAAGGAGGCAAGCAACACTGTCTTGCCGCCGACCTCATAAGGGGCTGGGTCAACTACACAGGGCTTCAGCGTTTCACGGGGGCAAAGATAATACTCGCCGGTACGCACGCCGTTTTCGAGGATGGTTTCATTCTCCATATCGCCGAGTGCTTCCAGCGACAGGCTGCCATCTTCGTTACGGAACCACATGGGCATGTAGCGCCCTGTGCCGTTGTAGCCGTCGGTTTCAACTCCCTCAAAAAAGCTGTCCAGGTTATCCAGCGAGTTTGGCTCCCAGCCGACGTAGGCATCCCACAGCTGCGGGCTTTGCTCCAGCGTCATGCGGATTACGCGGGTCATTTCCTCGCGCCCCATCATCAACGCCGGCATCCCGTCATCCTGAATCTGTCCCAACATCGAGTTGAGCTGCGCCAATTGCATGGCTACCGTCAGCGGATACTCCAGATAGCGACGAATACGCGCCTGTTCACCACCCGCTATCGCCATCACGCGGTCCCTGACCAGATCATCGATCAACACCCGCGACCGTTCCTGCACCAACGCCTGACTGCGTTCGGCGGAATAAACCGAGTAAAGCGTCATGACGCCAACAGCGATAAACAGACAGGCACCTGCCAGCACGGTAATGGAAAGCTGAATTGACCTGAATTTCATGAAATACCTCGACGTGGGAACGACAGAGCGGCGCAGGACACCGGTTCATCCGTAATATCGGCCACAGCATAAAAATCTGCAGCCCGTTGCATACAATTGTCCAAATACCGGTCCAATAACGTAATCTTTCACCGTTGAATGCCCGCGGGGCTGTTCCCCAGAGGCCTGCAACAATATTTTACGCCTGATGAGAGAATAGAGCATGAAGAGATCACGGGTACTGCTGCTGTCTGTCCTGTTCAGTCTTGCCGGCCTGAGCGCCTGCAACACGATGGAAGGGCTGGGCAAGGACATTCAGAAGGTCGGCGACAGCATCGAAGACGCTGCCAACCGATAACGCGGGGCCGGTGCTTCCAGGCGGAGCATCGGCCGAATTTCAACTTCGTTTTGCAAGGAAGAGCCCAATGCGACTGCGATTCACCCTTCTCCTGCCCGTTGTGCTGCTGGTTGGCTGTCAGAGCGTGCAGACCACTCAAGGCGGTAACGTCGGCGTCAACCGCACCCAGTATATGATGAGCGGCCTGTCCAGCGAGCAGGTCAACCAGATGGCTGCCGAATCGTACAACGAGACCCTGGCTGAAGCCAAAAAGCAGGGGCTGCTGAATACCAGCGCTGCCACCGTGCGCAGACTCAATGGTATCGCTGCCAAGCTGATCGCACAGGTCCCGCACTTCCGCCCCGATGCCAGCAGCTGGGACTGGGAAGTCAACCTGATCAAGGATGACCAGCTCAATGCCAGTTGCTCACCCGGCGGCAAGATTCTGTTCTACTCGGGAATTATCGATCGCCTTCAACTGACCGATGCCGAAATAGCCCAGATCATGGGGCACGAGATTGCCCACGCCCTGCGCGAGCATGGCCGCGAGGCTATTTCTCGAGCCTATGCCACCCAGATGGGCACCCAACTGGCCAGCGCCCTGCTGGGCCTGGGCGAAGGCGGAAGTCAGGCTGCTCAGATGGCGGTGCAATATGGCCTGACGCTGCCGAACAGTCGAGCCAACGAGAGCGAAGCCGATCTGATTGGCTTGGAGCTGGCCGCACGCGCCGGCTACGATCCGCAGGCTGCCGTGACTCTGTGGCAAAAAATGCAGGCCGCATCGCAGGGCGAGCCACCGGCATTCATGAGCACCCACCCCTCTTCCTCCGGCCGTATTGAGACACTGCGCTCTGCTGCTCCCCGCGTTCAGGGCCTGTACGAAGCTGCCAAGTAAGCAGATCCCGGCCGGCGAGCTTGCCCCGCCGGCCGGAATGCAGCGAATACGCTGGTCAATCCGTGCAAAACCGGTACAATTGCGCGCCGTTCGACCCCGAACGACATGGGTTCCCTCACCCCATCTGACAAAACGGCGAGTCAGCAGACTCGAATCGTAAAAAAGGACAGACCATGACCGTACTTACCTCCGGCATGCAGCGCCGCGCGCTCGCACTGCTGATCAGTTTTCACATTGCCATCATCATCGCCAGCAATTACCTGGTGCAGTTGCCGATCACCCTGTTCGGTTACCACACCACCTGGGGCGCCTTCAGCTTTCCGTTCATTTTCCTGGCTACCGATCTGACCGTTCGCCTGCTCGGCAAACAGGCTGCGCGCCGCGTTATTGCGCGCGTCATGCTGCCGGCGCTGGTTGCGTCCTATGTAGTGTCGGTGGTGTTTCAGGAAGGCAGCTACCGCGGCATCGACGCACTGCTGTCGTTCAATGACTTCGTGCTGCGCATTTCGCTGGCCAGTTTCGTTGCCTACGTGATCGGCCAGTTGCTGGACATCCAGGTATTCGACCGGCTGCGCCGTATCAAGGCCTGGTGGATCGCACCAAGCCTGTCGACCGTGCTGGGCAACCTGGCAGACACCTTCGCCTTCTTCTCGGTCGCCTTCTGGCACAGCAGCAATCCGTTCATGGCCGAGCACTGGGTCGAGATCGCTACCGTCGACTATGCCATCAAACTGCTCATCAGCATGCTGCTGTTCCTGCCGCTTTACGGCGTGCTGCTGCGCACCCTGATGAACCGCCTCGGCGGCCCGGCGACCTCAGCCGCCTGAGCGGTATCAGGACAACAACCCTGATACACCCAGCAAGAGCCCTGCTGCAGCACCAAGCAGCAGGGTCTGCAGCACCGTCCAGCCCCTCCCAAACAGCAGACCGGCCGCGATCAGCCCGATGCCCAGTGCCAGCCAGTCCGGCCCGGCAGTCTCGGCAGGCATGACAACGTGCCAGCCGAAAAATAGCGCCAGATTGACGATAACGCCCACAACAGCAGCACTTACGCCAGTCAGGGCGGCAGTCAGACGCAGTTCGCCACGGGTAGCTTCGATCAGCGGCGCACCGCCCAGCACAAACAGAAACGACGGCAGAAAGGTGAACCAGCAGACCAGCAGCGCCGCCAGCATGCCAGCAGCCAGCGCCTGATCAGCACCTAAAAATGCGCCCTGATAGCCACCAAGAAACGCGACAAACACCACCACCATGATCAAAGGCCCCGGGGTGCTTTCGCCCAGCGCCAGCCCGTCGATCATCTGCAGCGGCGAGAGCCAGCCGTATTGCAGTACAGCACCCTGATAAACATAGGGCAGCACAGCATAGGCCCCCCCGAAGGTCAGCAAGGCTGCCTTGGTAAAGAACCAGGCCATCTGGGTCAACGGCCCATGCCAGCCTTGCCATAACGTCAGCAGCCCCATCGGCAAGACCCAAAGCGCAGCTCCGATCAGCAGCAGCTTCGCCAAACGCCATGAGCTGAAGCGGGCATGTTCGGGTATCGGGCTGTGATCATTCAACAGCGCATCCCCGCCGCCATCAGACGGCGCGTGAGCCGCCGTAGAAGGCGAAAAGGCCGACGGCAGCAATCGCCCGCCAACGGTGCCAGCCAACGCCGCCGCCAGCACGATCAGAGGAAAAGGTAGCTGCAAGGCGAATATCGCTACGAAAGCGGCCAGCGCAATTGCCCAGAGCCAGCGGTTATGCAACACCCGACTGCCGATCCGCCAGGCCGCCTGAACAACCACGACCACCACCACCGGCTTGATCGCGTAGAACACCCCTGCAATCAGCGGCACGTCGCCATAAACCAGATACACCCAGGCCAGCAAGATCAGCAAACCCAGCGATGGCAGAATAAACAGCAGCCCAGCCACCACCCCACCCCAACTGCGATGCAGCAACCAGCCCAGATAGGTCGCCAACTGCTGCGCCTCCGGCCCGGGCAGCAGCATGCAGTAGTTCAGGGCGTGCAAAAAACGCCGCTCGGATAACCAGCGACGCCGGGAAACCAGCTCGTCATGCATCAATGCGATCTGCCCGGCAGGGCCACCGAAACTGATAAACCCCAGCTTCAGCCAAAAGCGAAATGCCTCTCGGCGACTCAGATCAGACGGGCCCGGAGGCAGGGTTTCAGATGAGGGGGCAGTTGCCATGACATACCTTCTGTAAGGACATCCGTAAGCCTCATGATGACAGGACAATATTTCACCCTTGCTGCAGGTCCTGCCAAATCCATATCAGAGTCCTCTGACGCTCAGGCCGACGCCCCTTGGCGCCCGGCAATCTCGCGCAGCGCCTGAACCAGATAATCCGGTTCCTGTGCCCCGGAAATCAGGTACTGGCCGTTGATCACGAAGGCCGGTACCGACGAGATACCCGCCTGCTGCCAGTGCGCCTCGTCGGCGCGAACAATGTCGGCGAACCTGTCACTGGTCAACACCTGCTCGGCCTCTGCCGCATCGAGCCCGGCGGCACACACGGCATCGAGCAGTACGTCCCTGTTGCTGACGTCCTTTGCTTCTCCGAAGTAGGCGTCGAACAGGGCCTGTTTCATCGCCGTCTGACGATCGTGCTCAGCCGCCCACTTCACCAAGCGGTGACCATCGAAGGTATTGGCGGTGTAGCGTTCCTGCATATGGGTGAAATTCAGCCCGAGACCGGTGGCGATACGAATCATGTCATCCTGCGCCGCCCGCACCTCGAACTCGTTACGACCGTACTTGCGGCACAGCGCCTCGACAATCGGCATCGGCCGCTGGGCCGGATCGGGATTGAGCTCGAAGGCGTGCCACTCCACCTTTGCTCCCACCTCGCCTTCCAGCGCCGCCAGAGCCTGCTCCAGGCGAGCATAGCCGATGGCGCACCAGGGACAGGCAATGTCGGAGACGATATCAATGGTCAGGTTCTGCATGGTGTTACTCACGATTGACTGGGTTTAACGGATGAGACTACACCATATACAGCGGGTTTCATCGGGCATCAGCCGCTGCTATAACTGCAAATAATCATCTTGCCGGTATCTGCCATGCTGCAACTGCGCCCCAACTGTGAATGCTGCGACCGCGACCTGCCCGCCGATGCATCCTATGCTCTGATCTGCAGCTTCGAATGCACCTTCTGCCACGACTGCGCGCAGCGCTTCGCAGGCTGCTGTCCGAACTGCGGCGGCAACCTGGTCACCCGCCCGACTCGCCCGGCACATCTACTTGAACGCTACCCGGCCAGCCGTGACCGGGTGCTCAAGCCACACATCCACTGATGAACGCCGGCGAGCTGCTCTCGCTGTTTCTTGCCCTGACGGTGCTGGCGGCGCTGCCCAGCAGCAGTGTGGCGCTGGTCGTTGTGCGCAGTGCCCGATACGGCGTTGGCCAGGGTGTTGCGGCAGCAATCGGCATCACCCTCGGCGATTTGCTGCTGGCCGCGCTGGCGCTGGCGGGCTGGCAGGTGGTAATCGACAGCCTGGGCGGGGTGTTCAACCTGCTGCGCTGGCTGGCAGCGGCCTACCTGATCTGGTTTGGCTGGTCCCTGTGGCGTCAACCGCATACAAAGCAGGCGTTGCCCATTTCGACCGGCAGCAGCTGGCACAGTCTGATCGCGGGGTTGCTGCTTACCCTCGGCGATATCAAGGCACTGATTTTCTACGCCAGCTTCCTGCCTCTGTTTGTAACCACACCACTGTCGTCCGGGGTAGCGCTGCAAGTACTGATTACCACCGCAGTGGCCTTGCTGCTGGTCAAGACACTCTATGCAGTGCTTGGCAGTCGCCTTGCCCTGCCCCGCCAGAGCCGGGGACTTCAACGTCTGGGGGGCGGGCTGCTGATTGGTTGCGGCCTGTATCTGGCAAGCCGTTGACCTACTGACCTGATATCAGGCTGCTGCGTACCTGCTTCACATTGCCCTGTTCCTCCCGGCGACCCGCCGGCCCGCCCTGGGCTATAGTAGGCAGTGCGGCGGAGCAGATGCTCCGACAGGCGATCCGACAAAACTTATAACACTGGAGCCACAGCATGAGCGCAGCCATTTTGCTACTGATCGGGCTGGGATTGATGACCCTGGGGTACTTCATCTACTCCCGTTTCATTGCCAACCGGATCTATCGCCTCGACCCGGATTTTCGTACGCCAGCGCACGAATTCGAGGATGGCATCGACTTCGTTCCGACCAACCGCTTTGTGCTGTGGGGTCACCATTTCACCTCCGTCGCCGGCGCCGCGCCCATCGTCGGGCCGGCCATTGCAGTCATCTGGGGCTGGCTTCCGGCCTTCATCTGGGTGGTGATGGGCACCATTTTCTTCGCCGGCGTCCACGATATGGGCGCGGTCTGGGCCAGTGTGCGCAACAAGGCCAAATCGGTCGGCTCGCTAACCGGCGACGTAGTGGGCAAGCGCGCCCGCAGCATCTTCATGATCGTGATTTTCCTGGTACTGCTGATGGTCAACGCCGTATTTGCGGTGGTCATCGCCAAGCTGATGATGAGCTTCCCGACTGCCGTATTGCCAGTCTGGGGTGCGATTGTCGTCGCATTGATCGTCGGCCAGCTGATCTATCGTCGCATGATCAGCCTGCCGGTCGTTTCAGTGGTTGGGGTCGTCGCGCTCTACGCGCTGATCTGGGCCGGCCCATCGGTACCGATTCAGATGCCGGCCGAGGTTGCAGGACTCTCGGGCAACGCCATCTGGATTCTGCTGCTGTTCCTCTACGCAGGCGTCGCGTCTGTGCTGCCGGTGTGGATGCTGCTGCAACCGCGTGATTACATCAACGGCCTGCAGTTGTTCGTCGGCCTGCTGATTCTGTACGGCGCAATCATGCTGCTGAACCCGGCGCTGGTCGCGCCGATGATCAATGACGACGTGCCGGCAGGCACCCCCTCGATTGTGCCGCTGCTGTTTGTCACCATCGCCTGCGGCGCCATTTCCGGCTTCCACGGGCTGGTGTCTTCCGGCACCACCTCCAAGCAGCTGAACAAGGAAACCGACGCCCGTTTCGTCGGCTACTTCGGTGCCATCGGTGAAGGCTGCCTGTCACTGGCAGCGATTCTGGTTGCCTGTGCCGGCTTTGCCAGCCTGACAGACTGGAAAGCCATGTACAGCGCCTTTGGCCAGGGCGGGGTCACCGCCTTCGTGCAGGGCGGCGCCTACGTCATCCACAACGGTCTGGGCCTGCCCGAAGTGACCGCCGCCACCCTGCTGACCGTAATGGCCGCCCTGTTCGCCGGCACGACCATGGATACCGGGCTGCGTCTGCAGCGCTATATCTTCCAGGAATGGGGCGAGATCTATCATCAGGAGTGGATGAAGAAGCCGCTGCCCGCCACCCTGCTGGCGATCGGCAGTTGCCTGCTGCTGGCCTTCGGCGCCGGCGGAGCGGACGGCTCCGGCGGCATGATCATATGGCCGCTGTTCGGCACCACCAACCAGTTGCTCGCCGGTCTGACCCTGCTGGTGATTACGGTGATGCTGGTGCACTACCGCCGCCCCATGTGGTACACCCTGCTGCCGCTGTGCTTCCTGCTGGTGATGACGGTGACCGCGCTGGTGATCCAGCTCAAGACCTTCTACGACCAGCAGAACTACTTCCTGCTTGCGCTGGATATCGTCGTGCTGATTGCCGCCATTCTGGTCGCGCTGGAGTGCGCTGCGGCGCTGAAACGGCACTTGGCACTGGCAGCAGCGGAGCAAGCCGATGGCCGCTGACCGTGGCGAGAAATGGCGCGCCTGGCTGAGTCAGGCGCGCTTCTTCCTGGAAGAGGCCTACAGCTCCCGCTACCGGGGCGCGATTGCCCGCAGCCGGCGTGACCACGATGACCTGTTCATGCTGCTGGTGTTCAGCGAGATGATGGGCGTACCCAACCCGGCTTCCTACTACACGCTGGAGCTGCAGCCGCTGCTGCTTGAACGCTTCCACGACTGGCACCGGCGCATGGGTATGGAACACTCGCCGCTGGACCATTTCCGCTGCTGCTGACCGGGAGAGTCGATATTTCCACTTCCAACCTTGACCTGCTGCACCGCCGCCTGCTGTGGGTCGGCGGCAAGGGCGGCGTCGGCAAGACCACGGTCGCTGCGGCGCTGGCCGTACTGGCGGCCAGCCGGGGGCAGCGCTGCCTGATCGTCTCGACTGACCCGGCGCACAGCCTGGGCGATGTGTTCGACCGCCCGCTGGATGATCGCCCCAGACGCCTGCTGCCCAATCTGGACGCGCTGGAAATCGACCCCGATGCCGAGGTGGACGCCCACCTGCAGCGGGTGATTGAGCAAATGCGCAAGCTGGCAGCACCTGAGATGCTGACTGAGCTCACCCGACAAATGCAGCTGACCCGCCATTCACCGGGCACCCAGGAAGCGGCACTGCTCGAGCGCATTGCCAGACTGGTCACCGCACCGCCGGACGACTACGACCTGATTTTCTTCGACACTGCCCCGACCGGGCACACCCTGCGCCTGCTCACCCTGCCTGAGGCCATGGCCGCCTGGACCGATGGCCTGCTCAGCCACAACCGCAAGTCCGCCGAGCTGGGCAAGGTGCTGCAGCACCTGACCCCGCGCAGCGGCCGTGATCTCAATAGCCCGTTTGACGATCCCAACGAGGATCCGCTGAGCGGTCTGGATCAGCGCACCCGCAGCGTTGCCGAAACCCTGCGCAACCGCAGGCGGCTGTTTCACCAGGCCCGCCGCCAGTTGGAGGATCCGGCAGACAGCGGTTTTCTGTTTGTGCTGACAGCCGAGCGGCTACCGATTCTGGAGACGGTACGGGCAGTAGAGAGTCTGCGGCAGGCGCAGATTCCGGTCGCTGCGGCGCTGGTCAACCGGGTCATACCCGACAGCGCCGACGGCCACTTCCTGCAGCAGCGTCGACTGCAGGAAGCCAGCTATCTGCAGCGAATTGATCGCGAGCTTGGCCACCTGCCGCGTCCGCAACTGCCCTGGCTGGAAACTGACGTGCAGGGCATCGGGATTCTCCAGCAGCTGGCGACACTGCTGGAGCAACAGGGGTTTTGAGCGTCGCTTAGCGCAAGCGCAGGGGCTGACCGGCCGCCTTGCGCTCGGCCTGCCACTGCTCCAGCGTCTGCGCCGCCTCTTCAGCCGAGAGCTGTCCGATGATCTTGAAGTAGTCCTGGCGCAGCGGATCAGCCATCACCTCGGCGCGCGGCTTGATACGGACCGCATAGACGGTCTGCAGGTTCTGATGGTCGAATGCACGCCAGGTCTGGGTATCCTTCAGCAGTTGATAGCTGTGCCCTTCCAGCGCACGAATCAGCCCTTCGCTCTCAAGCGACCCGCTGCGCTCAACCGCATCAGCCCACTGGTAGACAATGCTGTAAGCCGATGCGGCCGAGCTGGAAGGATAAGTCTGATAGCGTTCGGCAAAGGTGCTGACAAATTGCTCGCCCCGTTCAAAGCCGAACTCGCGCGGCACATTCCAGGTCCATGGCACCGCACCCAGCACACCGGCCATGACTGACGGCCCGGCCTGCTCGACCATGCTCAGGGTCAGATTGGGTACCACCACCTGCACATTCTCGAAGCCAAGCTGACGAACCAGGCCCATCGCCTTGACCATCTGATCACCAAAGAGCACCAGCACCAGCACCTCGGGCTCGGCAGCACGGGCCTGCTGCAGCGCCTCGCGCAGTTCACGCAGCGACGCATTCGGGAACGGTATCCGCACAGCTCCGTGCACCGCCACATCATCCGTGCCGGTAAAGTGGCGCATCGACTCCTCGGTGCTGTGGCCCCAGGTGTAGTCCGCGGTCACGTAGTAGTAGCGCTTGCCGGCGTACTGCTCCTGCAATTGTGCTGCCAGTACCCGCGCTGCCATCCAGGCGTTGTAGCTCTCGCGGAACATGTATCGCTGGCCATCGCGCCCGGTGGTGTCGTTGGAATAGGTCAGTGTGCCGAAATACAGCAGGCCACGATCGCGGGCCCGCTTGCCTGCGGCAATGGCCACGGCGCTGCTGGCACCGCCAAACAGCATGCGCGCGCCGGCATCGGCCAGTTCGTCAACATTGCGCACAGCCCGCTCGGGATTGGACGCACTGTCGCGCTCCAGCAGCTCCAGTGGACGTCCCAGCACCCCGCCGGCCTGATTAATCTCGTCCAGCGCCAGCATCGCCCCGCGCATCTGCATCAGGCCCTCCTGGGCATACTGGCCGGTGCGTGGCAGATTAAGACCAATGGCAATAGGCTCGGCCGCGCCGGCAAGGCCGGCCCAGAGCATGGCAAGACCAGCCAGGCAGCAGCGTACGGGTGAAATAGGATAAGTGGTCATGACAGGCGTCCTTGAATCAGCGAGAAACTCCGCAAAAGGCCGCATCATTCCACAGTAAGATGACATCCCGGCAGTGTCCTTTGGTCGCACCTGTATACATCTGCACACTGGCTGACCAGGCGGCGCAGTGCTATACAGAGTGTTTTTTGACCACCATGGAAGGTCGCCATGATGCCAGACAATACGTTGCTCGCCGATGCCCGCGCCATTTTGGCCGGTGCCCAGGACAAGATTGACCGGTTGCGCTCTATTGATCCGTTCTTTATCGACCTGTCGCTGCGCGAGAACCCGGTCGGCGCCCGGGTTGGTCAGACGCTGCAGGACAAGCTGGAGATCCTGCCAAAGCTGCGCGAATTCGGTTTTCGCAACATTCTGCTGGGCACCCTCGACTAAGCCATGCCCGACGAGCTGGAAGTCGACGACGACTTTATGATCTACCTGCGCGACCATCAGGTCGACATGAGCGGCTGCTACGCCTTTACCGATCTCGGGCTGGTCAACGACACCGGTGAATTCACGCCCTCGCCGTCGATGCTCAAATTGCGCGACTACCGCGTGCCCAATACGCTGCACGAGATCTACCTGAGCCGGGACGGTATGGCCGGCCAATACGACTTCGCTACCCTGCGTCGCAGCATTCCCGCCAGCATCGCCTGGCTGCAGCAAAACATCCGTGGCGATGACGGCGGCGCACCCAGGATCATGATCAACGTAGTCGATGGCTGCGATGCCTTCATCCAGAATCCTGACGAAACCATCGAGATACTGCAGTTGCTGGCACAGCAGCCGATCTTCGGGCTGAGCATGGAAGATGATCGAGGCACCTACCTGCCGTTCCAGGTTGGCGCCTTTGTCGCCGTCGCTCGCCGCTGTCTGCCTGCGCCACTCAAGTTGCTGGTACATATTAATGCCGGCGCAGGCGTCGAGAACGCCTCCGTCATCGAGGCCCTGCTCAACGGGGCAGACGGTGCCTGGGGCGGGCTACCCAAACGTGCTGCCATTATCGGCCATGCGTCTCTGGGGGAACTGATTGCGAATCTGGTTCGGGTCGGCAATCGGCACATGGCATCTACCTACCGGCTCGACCGGCTGCTGCCGCTGGCGACCCGCCTGCAGGTACTGGACGAAGAGGAAGCGGTACCTGACGACCTGCCAATTCTCGGCAATAACGCCTACCGGCTGCCGCTGAGCTTCTTCCGCCAACGTCCCGACCGCTTCATGGATCTGGTTCCCCAGGCCATCGGTGGCAGCTATGGTTACCGCATCTGCCCGGTTGTCAGCGATGCACCCGTGATTGCCGGGCGCTTGGCAGAGGTCACCGGACAGCCTGCCGACAGCTTCGCCCAGCCTGTTCTGGAGCAAATGATCCGGCTGATGCGCCGCGACTTGCGCGCCGGCCAGCGCATCGTCTATGACCAGCCGGCCAAGCTGCTGACGCTGTATCAGCGCGCACGGCAGACAGCAGGCAATACGTCATCAGGTGTAACGCCAAGTGATGGCCAACTGGCATGAAGCATGCTTACATTCAGCACTGAACAAAAAAACGTCAACAGGATACGGGTATGAGCGACATCGCCACCGAGATAGCCCACGACAGCGCGGTCTATAAGACACTGCTCGAATCAACCAAGGCCATTCCCTGGAAGATCGACTGGAAGACCATGACCTTCGCCTACATCGGCCCGCAGATCGAACACCTGCTGGGCTGGACACAGGACAGCTGGATCAGCGCCGACGACTGGGCCAACCGCATGCATCCGGAGGACCGCGAGTGGGTAGTGAACTTCTGCATATCCCAGTCCCAGGCCGGAACCGATCACGAAGCCGACTACCGGGCACTTACTGCCGACGGCGAGTACGTGTGGATTCGCGACGTGGTTCATGTGGTACGTGACGAGGATGGCGAGGTTGAGGCCCTCATCGGCTTCATGTTCGACATCAGCGAGCGCAAGAAAACCGAAGAACGCCTGAAAACCCTGCAAAAGGAACTGGAGGAGCTGTCTTTCAAGGACGGCCTGACCGGCGCCGCCAACCGTCGCATGTTCGACTCCATTCTGCAGCTGGAATGGACCAATGCCCGGCGCAACGGCCAGCCGCTGTCGGTCATTCTGCTCGATATCGACTACTTCAAGCAGTACAACGACCACTACGGCCATATCAGCGGCGACGACTGCCTTAAACGGGTTGCCCAGGCATTGAGTGGCGCCGCAGCGCGTTCGCGCGATTTCTTTGCCCGCTACGGCGGTGAAGAGTTCGTACTGGTGCTGCCGGAGACCGACGCCAAGGCTGCCGAGCGCGTGGCAGAGCGTTGCCGCTCGCTGATTTTCAAGGAGCAGATTCCCCACGCCAACTCGGAAGCGGGCCAGATTCTGACTGTCAGTATGGGCATTGGCACCATTGTGCCCGGTCAGCATGACGACCCACGGGCCTTCCTCGACGCCGTGGATCGCAGCCTGTATCAGGCCAAGCAGCAGGGCCGCAACCGTATCGTCAACGGCGCCTGACTCAGCCCGCCGTTGTCAGCATCGGCTGCACCAGCAGCCACGCCGAGTACAACCCCAGCAGCAGGAATGCCAGGGCGGTAATGCGGCGGATCAGGGTCAGCGGCAGGCGCTCTGCCGCGACATTACCCAAAATCACCACCGGTACGTTGGCCAGCAGCATGCCAACGGTCGTGCCCAGAACTACCCAGACGTAGGCATCGAATTGCGCAGCCAGCACCACCGTTGCGATCTGGGTCTTGTCACCCATCTCCGCGAGGAAGAAGGCAATGACGGTCGCAACGAACGCGCCATAACGCCCAACCGGTGGCGCGTCGTCTTCATCCAGTTTGTCGGGAATCAACGTCCAGGCGGCAACCGCCAGAAACGACACAGCAAGAATGGCGTGCTGCCAGGTGTCGTTCAGGTAGTCGGCAACCAGTTGGCCGATGGCACCGGCCATCGCGTGATTGGCCACAGTCGCCACCAGAATACCCCAGATGATTGGCCACGGCCGGCGAAAACGCGCCGCCAGCAGCAGTGCCAGCAGTTGGGTCTTGTCGCCGATCTCAGCCAGCGTGACGATCCCGCTCGATACGAAAAAAGCTTCCACGGAGGTTCCAGAAGAGGGCGGGATTACGGTTCCATTGACACACGACTACCCCCGCCCTCGGCTGGTGGTCGCGTGTCAAAGGTCTCGTCAAACCCGATACCGCATTGAGCGGTGGAGGGTCGCAAACGCCATGATCTGCGGATCAACTATGTTGACGTTTGCCGGTGCAAGCAGGCGCTTGCGCAGAGGCTACTCCCCTAAGACGGGCGCAACTATAACGGCAAAGGCCGGCTGAATCAACCCGGCGCGACCGCCGAGTAGACCTTGAACCGGTTGTTCTCACGCAACACCTGACAGGGCCCAATGTGCTCCTCGATCAGCGGCGGGTAACGCAAAAAGCCGTTGGCAACGATGCGCAACTCTCCTCCCGGCTGCAGGTTACGGGTCACCTGCTCGAAGAAGCGTTCGGCGATGCTGGTGTCCTGACGGATACCGGTATGAAACGGCGGGTTGCTGATAACCGCGGCAAAGCGGCCGTGTACGTCACTCAGCCCGTCGGAGGCATGCACCTCGGCCGCAACGCCGTTGAGCGCCAGCGACTGCCGCGCGCAGTAAATGGCTAGCGCATCGATATCGACCAGTTCAAACCGGCAACCCGGGTTACGCCGCGCCATGACCAGCGACAGCACGCCAGAGCCACAGCCAAAATCCAGCACCCGGCCGGCCGGCAGCGCCTGTTGCTCGGCCAGCAACAGCTCGCTGCCCTCGTCCAGTCGGCCATGACTGAACACGCCCGGCAGACTGACCAGTTGCAGCGGCTGATCGTCAAACCTCAACTCGTACTGCTGCCGCCAGTCCTCAAGCCGGAATGGCGCAACCGGCTGATCGACGATCACCCGCCAGAGCTGACAATGCCGCGCCGAATCAAGTTTCTCCGGGTGCGCTCCATAGCGGCCCAGCAGTTTCTCCGCCCGGGTAATGCCGCCCTTCTTTTCGCCAACCAGATAGACCGGCTTGCCCTGCGCCAGCAACGGCAGCATCTGCGCCAGCGCATACTCGGCGCGCTCAATTGCCTTGGGCATGACCAGAATCGCCGCATCAAGCTCATCGACCTGCGGACACAGATGGGAGAACACCAGCCGCTCTTCCGGCAGCGCACCAGCCAGCCCGCGGCTGCTGGCGTAGTCCCAGCACCAGAGCGTCCAGTCGGCCTCAAGGCTGCGGGTCAGCCCATCTGCCGCAGGATTGACCAGCAGCAGGCGCTGACCGCGAAACAGCTCGGCGCTGCGCTCAAGTATCTGGCTGGTGTTGTCCATCGGGCTCTCCGCTGATTGGTGCAAAGGGGCGCATTGTAAGGGATGTACTGATTTAGTGCGCGGCTCAAGTACCACGCGGCTTGGCCCGGCGTGTGGGCTCCGCCTGCAGCGGATCATCCGGCCAATGGTGCTTTGGGTAACGGCCCTTCATGTCTTTTTTAACCTCGGCGTAACTGCCCTTCCAGAAGCCGGCCAGATCCTGAGTGACCTGCACCGGACGCTGGGCCGGTGACAGCAGATGCAGTTTCAGTACCTGCCGGCCGCCAGCAATACGCGGGGTGTCGGCGCTGCCGAACATCTCCTGCAGACGCACCGCCAGCACCGGCGGCGTCTCGCTGTAATCGATGCGAATCCGCGAGCCGGTCGGCACCGTCCAGTGGTTCGGCGCCTGCTCGTCCAGCTCCTTGGGCAGTGGCCAGGGCAGTAATCCGGCGAGAATATTGCCCAGCTCCAGGTTGGCGAAATGCGCCAGCCGGTTGACCTTGTCCAGATAGGGTGCCAACCAGTCTTCCAGAGTGGCGAGCAGGGCCTCGTCCGACAGGTCGGGCCAGCGGCTATCATTGCCCTGCGCCAGATCCAGCTCGCGCAGCAACTGCACCCGCGCCTGCCACTGCCGCTGCTCCGGTGTCCACGGCAGCAAGTTAATGCCTTGCCTGCGCACCACATCGCAGAGCGCGCGCTGGCGTTGTTCGGGCGCCACTTGCGGCAGCGCCTTGCGCTGCCAGATCAGCTCGCCGATGCGCTGCTGCCGTTCGGCCAGCAGGGTTTCACTGCGGCTGTCCCACTCCAGCGTATCGCGTTCGCTCAGCAGCACCGGTTCAACCGCCAGCAGACGCGCCACATTCAGCTCGGCAGCCATAAAAATCCGCGCCTGACGCTGGCCGCCCTGCCCGCCCAGCGCCGCCACCGCCAGCCATTCGGATTGCTGAAGGCGGTCAACCTCGGCAAACCCGGCTGAACGACCATTGGCCAGACGGTAGTCGGCGCCGGCTGCACCGCGGCGCTGCGCGATACGGTCCGGATAGGCCAGCGCCAGCAGCACGCCGTGCCAGTCGTCGTGCTGCGGGTCACTGACCGGATCGGTGGCCGGCAACCGGGCGAGCAGACGCGACCATTGCTCAACCAGACGCTTGGCGCGCTGCAATGCGCCGCGGTCTACATCCGCGCCGCGCGGGTCGTCAAACAGCGCCAGACGTACACTCAGATCGGCATTGTCGGCGCGGCGCAGCAGATCGCGCTCATCGACTATCGCCGCGATGCGGGCGGCCAACTTGGCCAGCCCAAGGCGCTGCCCCTCCACCAGCATATGCGCCAGCCGCGGGTGCATCGGTAAACCGGCCAGCACGCGCCCGTGCTCGGTGAGCTGCCAGTTAGCGCCATCGCGCTGCAAGGCACCGAGCCGTTCCAGCAGCTCACGCCCCTGATCCAGCGCGGCGGTTGGCGGCGGGTCCAGCCATACCAGCTCATCGGGCTGCTGCACGCCCCACTGCGCCAGCTGCAGTGCCAGCGGTGCGAGATCGGCCTGCAGTATTTCAGCATCGCGCTGCGCCGCCAGCTGCTCGTGCTGCTGGGCCGACCACAGCCGGTAACAGACGCCGGGCTCCAGGCGCCCGGCCCGGCCAGCGCGCTGCTCGGCGGCGGCGCGCGACACCCGTCGGGTCTGCAATGCGCTCATGCCCGACAGCGGATCAAACGCCGCCTCACGCGACAGGCCGGCATCCACCACCACGCGAATGCCCTCGATGGTCAGACTGGTCTCGGCAATGGCGGTCGCCAGCACGATTTTGCGCTGACCCGCCGGTGCCGGTTCGATGGCACGGCGCTGAGCAGCGAGATCCAGGTCGCCATACAGCGGCGTGAGCAGCACGTTCTGCTGCTCGCCCAGCGCCTCTTCCAGCCGCGCCAATACCCGGCGGATCTCGGCCATGCCCGGCAGAAACACCAGCACGCTGCCGCTTTCCTCGTCCAGTGCGCGCAGCACGGTGTGCACCACCTCGGCATCATTCGGGCGCCCCAGGGTTGCCGGTGCGCCATAGCGAATATCCACCGGATACTGACGCCCCTGGCTGGTAATAATCGGAGCGTCATCCAGCAGACGGCTGACGCCCTCTGCATCAAGCGTCGCCGACATGACCAGCAGCCGCAGCGGCGGATCATCCCGCAGGTACTGCTGGGTCTGTACGCAGAGCGCCAGACCCAGATCGGCATCCAGGCTGCGCTCCGTGATTTTGCCACTTGCACAATTTTATCATTTTTGCACTAATTCACTAAATAAAGCCATTTCGAGCGTGAAAAGCCATGAAAAGTGATCTGACAATTATCAAAAGCGGCTTTTCTTTGGTGAACTACCCTTTTCTGGTGCTGCCCCCGGATGTCGTAGCCCTCATGGCTCGTTGTGGCACGAAGGTTCCAAAGGGGCTTGCACCCTGCATGCCCCCGGTTACAAAGCTGCTCGAGGCTTACTGTCACCTAACAGGAAGCGAGGTCACATACCTATCCCTCTCGTCCCCTTCTTTTTCAGTCATCGCAAAGGGATTTTTGGGCTCCCTCTTAGATGAATCACTAATTTCGGTGGGCTATCAAACTAGGGCGAAATATCGCAGGACTTTCCTTTTACTCCTTGCAGAAATGCGTCATGAGATACCACTTCTGCCGGAGTTAGTGAGCTCGGAGCAGTCGGATAAAAGCAATCACTCTCAGTGGGAGAAACAGAAAGAAAGCCTGAACCCCAAACTGATTCGCTACTGGAATGGATGGAGTGTAAGGAGCCAAAAAGCGACGGCTTATTTACCGATATGCCTGGTTTGGAACGCGTACGGTGAGGAATTTGCGGAGGTAATCTACACGCGATATTGCCAAGACGCAGCTAAGAGAATAGCACCAGCACATACCGAGTTCAGTTTGTTCCTTGTATTTATTGCTGACAATGCAGACTTGTACTCTGCTTTGAGCTTCCAGAATCCATTAGAGCTGAATGAGATTTTTACCAGATTCATGATATTCAATTTCATGCGAGCACTAGAGAACGGAACAGACATCTCCAGCAAAGCAAGGCATTACTCGAAGTTTATTACCCTGATAACTGAAACATATATTACCCCAGGAGTATGGGCAAGACCTTTTAGTAACGAACTACCGCGCCCAATTGCCCAGTGCCGCCCAGGCACTCATACAAATATCAGAAAGGGCATAGATGGAACGCCAATCAAAAACAAATTAATCACAGAGATCCCAATACACATTACAGATTCAGACGCAATCGAAATCCTATTCAAAAATATAGACCGTGACATAAAGCTATCCACCACCTGGGCCAAGACTAAACTTTCAGAGCTGCGCAAAGACACACTAAAAAAGGAACGACTAGCTTCTACAGGGGAACCTATTCACGGCGGAAATACGCAAAAAAAATCGATCTCCGAATGCGGAGAAGACAATCTTTGTGCGACTTTAAAGTGCTATGACCTAGCGCACATCCGTAAAAACCGAGAAAAAATAATTGGCTCTTCGTCGAGAATAGAACTAGCGAAACTTTTTTCCATCCCCACCATCGAGCATCATTTTGCATTACAAGTATTACTTACGCACGCCTATCCGAAACTGACAGACAGCCTCTTTGAGAATTTTGAACTCTATGATAAAAGAGGTAATTTATTTGGTTTTTTAAAGCTTGATTCTGGATACCAGCTAACTGGATACAAGGATCGCAGAGGCCCCAATCTAAGCGAGATCAAAATTCTTCTGACACCGCGCCAAGCAGCATTGGTTCGGCGCCTGATAGTAGCGACCCAGCCCCTACGCGATGAGCTCCGAAAAGCCGGGGACGATGCATGGCGGTTCCTATTTCTTCACGCAGCCAGGTCAATTAGATACCCATCTCGACCAAAGACATTGACGCTAAATAACGCAACGCTTAAGCAGAAGCAAGAGTTAGTGGCAGAGTTCGCAGAGGCGAATAACATAAATCACGAAGAGAGCCATAGCCTTCTGCTGAGACTGTCATTGACCACTCTCCGGGCCTCCAGCGCCGTCCAGATTTTCTTAAAAACCGGTAGTGCGGAGGATATGTCCCAAGCTTTAGGTCACGCTGCCTACAACTCATCTCTACTAAGCAGATACCTGCCTGAGCCCATCCTTGCATTCATTCAGACTCGCTGGATCAGAGCCTTCCAGAGAGGAATCATTTGCAAGGCTATGGCAGGTAGCCCTCGACTGCTTGAAGCGACTCGCTTCGAGAGCATGGATAAGCTTCATGAGTTTCTTTCGAACCATGCACTACGTGACATTCCACAGCACCTGCAAAATCCCGATTATCCTTACAAGAATCCATCAACAAGCCCAAAAGAACAGGTCGCCAACGAATCCAAAGTACTGATATCAATTGATGTCGGTCTGCTCACCATACTGACCTCTCTAAGCGACGCCGTATTTGCAGCCAAAGACAGATCAACGCTTTGTCCCAAAGCTATTTATTGGTCGCGACTTACGAATTTGATCATTCGCGAAATTGAAGAAGGTTATAACAGCGACCTCCAAGAACAGCTAGATATAGCCCGGCGCAATGCTGATCCTTCACAGATGGAAATTCTAATTCATGCAACTACCACCTGAACTATCGTTCATAGCACCACTCCTAGTTGAGCCAAGCCAACTATATCGCAAGGCGAACTGGCTCCTAAGTGATTTCGATGATACGAACTGGACGTACAGCTTTGATTTTGACGAACCTAAACATCTCGACTGGAACATCCAACTCGACGACGGGAGCACCTTGACGGATCGAAAGAACGAAAAGTTACTACTTGGTTTCAAATACTATCTAACGTCTAGCACTCGCACCACCTCAGGCTATCACAATGAAACCAACTCGCGAGATCAGCAACTTAGAGAATTTCGAGGCGTCTGCCATGTAATTGACTATTTATTGATCCACAGCAAACGCTACCAACTCGGAAAGTATGGGCTGGAAGGTCTCACCGCCGGAAATCTCATCGAAATCCTAGAAGCTATTTCTTCAAACCCATTGATTTCAGAATCCATTTACGAATGGAATAAGCGACTTACAAGGTACTGCCTTGACCTACTATCTAAAACTGAATCACACCGGGTTTCGTGGAGGCCTCAACTCTTGAGAGAATGAGGCATGAAGAAATCCAATAGCTACTCCCCTGAAGTCCGTGAACGTGCTGTGCGCATGGTTCTGGAGAACTTGAAGGACTACCCATCCGAGTGGGCAGCCATCGAATCCATTGCACCCAAGATTGGTTGTGTTCCGCAGACACTGCATGGCTGGGTGCGCAAACACCAGACCGACAACGGCCAGCGACCCGGTCAGACGACTGAGGAACGGGATCGTATCAAGGCCTTGGAGCGCGAGAACCGTGAGCTGCGTAAAGCGAACGAGATCCTCCGCCTGGCCAGTGCTTATTTTGCCCAGGCGGAGCTCGACCGCCGCAACAAACCCTGAACGCCTTCGTTGACGAGTACCGTGACCGTTACGGGGTCGAGTCGATCTGCCGCGTGGTGCAGATCGCTCCGTCCGGTTACTACCTGCATGCAGCACGTGCTCGACAGCCTGAGCGGCGAAGCACTCGCGCCCAACAGGATGATCTGCTGTGTGAGGACATCAAGCGTGTATGGGAGGACAACATGCAGTGCTACGGCGTCGTGAAAGTCTGGAAGCAACTCAGGCGCGACAAGGTGCACGTTGCCCGTTGTACCGTTGCGCGGCTGATGCGCCGCTTGGGATTGCAGGGCGTCCGGCGCGGCCAGGTAGTTCGTACCACGGTGCCTGATGGCAAAGCCGTCTGTCCGCTCGACAAGGTTCAGCGCCAGTTCAATGCTGACCGTCCCAATCAGCTTTGGGTTTCAGACTTTACATACGTATCAACGTGGCAGGGCTGGCTCTATGTAGCTTTTGTTATCGATGTTTTCGCACGACGCATCGTCGGCTGGCGTGTGAGCAACAGCATGAAAACGGAATTCGTGCTCGATGCCCTGGAGCAAGCACTCTACGCCCGGCAGCCAAGCCACACGGACAGTCTGATCCACCATAGCGATAGGGGTAGTCAGTACGTCTCTATTCGTTATACGGAGCGTCTCGCTGAGGCTGGAATAGAGCCCTCTGTTGGTAGCAAAGGAGACAGCTACGACAACGCCTTGGCGGAAACCATCAATGGCTTGTACAAAGCGGAATTGATTTACCGGCAGTCCTGGCGGAGCCGCGAAGCCGTCGAAATCGCCACCTTGAAGTGGGTTCACTGGTACAACCACCAACGGCTACTGAGCTCGATTGGATATATACCGCCGGCAGAAGCTGAGGCAAACTTCTACCAGCAACACACCGGTCAGGCCATGGCCGCCTGACTTAAACGAAATGGTCTCCATGAAACCCGGTGTGATTCAAGATACCGATCTCTACCATCCGAACTTGTGTTCAATTCAATTCGCAACGCAATTGAGTTTCATCTAGATTATGGCACCCCACTAATAGAATCTTTTTGCCGGATTGCCATTGAGTGCAAGAACCGGGGTTTGAGCCCATCATCTCTAACTCAGGATGAAATTAAAGACCTTCTGAACCCTGAGATATCGGCCCTCGGCGTCAATCGCCTTTCACTATCAATTCGCCCAAAAGGAACAGGCCACAACAGGCTGGGAGTTAAAGGAATTAAAGAAGAGTACTTTGCCAACCTAAGAAACAACGTGGGCCTTTATGAACTTCTATCCGTGTACATAGGCTGCGCTCAACTAGTTACCGGCGTTTTATCCGCTAGGCGGGTAAGTGAGATGTACAGTCTTCCAGCTGACGACTGCCTAGATAGTACTGAAGAGTGGTTAATATTCAGCCTTGCCAAGAGCACTCGCCATTTATTTGGCATGCGCCGCAAGGAATCTCGCCCAATCGAGCCAATTGCGGTCGATATGATAAAAAATCTAATTAAGATGCAGAAGATACTTAAACGTGCCGGATATTTACACAGGCGGCGGCAAAAACTGAGTGCAACACCTGACCTTTCCGGTACGGTGCAGCCCTATGTCTTATTCCGAACTCAGCGTTGAAGAGCGTGCCACCATTCAAGTTAGTCATGCCCAAGGCCTCAGCTTGCGCAGGATTGCCTGCTTGATCAACCGATCCCCTTCGACGGTCAGCCGAGAGATGCGCCGCAATCGAGATGCAGCTGGCAGCTACTCGGCCCGCGTGGCTCAGCAGCGGATGAAGGTCCGCCGCCAGGCTTGTCGACCCATGCGAAAGCTGCTGCCAGGTAGTGAGCGCTTTGAACTGGTGATCCATATGCTGCGCCAGCGTTTGTCTCCCGAGCAGATTGCCGGCAAGCTGCGCAGTATGAACATACCCAGTCTTAGAGATGCCTACGTCTGTCGCGAGACGATCTACAACGCGATTTATGCCCTGCCCGTCGGTGAGCTGCGCAAGGAGTTGATCCTTCGTTTGCGCCAAGGCAAGACGACACGTAGACCACGCCTTGGCGGTGTGGATCGGCGCGGGCAGATTCCAGAGATGGTCAGCATTCACTTGCGCCCGCCGGAAGTTGAAGACCGACTGATGCCGGGGCATTGGGAAGGCGACCTTATTAAGGGTAAGGCTAACGCCTCGTCTGTAGGTACGCTGGTGGAGCGCACTAGTGGCTACCTGATGCTGGTGAAGATGAACGACGCGACGGCGACCTCGGCAATGGAGGGCTTCAGCGCCGCCCTCAATAACATGCCGCTGGCGATGCGCAAGAGCATGACCTACGACCAGGGCAGGGAAATGGCACAGCACGCCGAGATCACCCAGAGAACCGGTGTGGCGATCTACTTCTGTGACCCGCACAGCCCTTGGCAGCGCGGCAGCAACGAAAACATTAATGGCCTGATCCGCCAGTACCTGCCCAAGGGCACTGACTTGTCGGTACATAGCCAAGAAGAACTGGATGCCATTGCGTTTCAACTGAACATGCGTCCACGTAAGCGCTTCGATTTCAAATGTCCTATCGAAGTCATGAGCGAAGTGATGCAGAAAGCCTTGGCTATGCAATATGATGCTCCTGCGTCAATTCAATAACCGTGTTGCACTCAGCTCCTGCAACCGCCACAGAATTCATCGTCTTTTCTCAGTACCACACCTCAAGGGCGCAGCCACTTTAACTGATTGCAGTGTGCATGTTTACAATAGAAACCTTGATCTCTTCTGCGATTACTTTGAGATCCCATTGGATTCAGCAGGCAGGCGGCCATATTTCCGACAGCACCAATTGCGCCGTTTTTTCGCCATGCTCTTCTTTTATTGTGGTAGCTTCGCCAAAATTGACACGCTACGCTGGATGCTTGGCCAGACCGATCCACAGCATGTGTACCGATATATCAAGGAGTCTATAGATGGCTCAGTCTTGGCAGGCTCTAAAGCCCATTATGTAGCTGAGCAACTACACCAAGGCTGTATCGAGAATTTTATCGAGCTTGCTGGTCTTCTTAAAGATAAATATGGCACAGATGACTTCAGCCTTATTGACACAAATGAGCTGGAAGATCAAATTTTTGATCTAATTAAAGAAGGCTGGATCGAGATTGAACCTGAGTTCTTCACCGACAATATTGGCAAACAGTTTAAAGTGATTGCTCGACTCATCCGCACAAAGGAAGCAGAATGAGAAAATCAAACTCGAAGAGCGCTCTAATACTGGAGGGCCTAAAGGCCCTTCAAGCGTTATTGGTGCAAATTAATCAGATGCCTGAAAAATTTAGCTCAGATACGGAGCTGCGCGCTGCGCTGAAAACACAGGGAGGCCTCGCCAACCTTGCGCGATCAGTTGATATGGGGCAAGGCGAATTCAAATCCACATCCCCTGTCAGCCTGAATACCTTGAAGACACATGCTAATGAAAACCTAGTCGGCGGATTCCGATCTCTCGACAATCTCCGCACCAAAGCTATCGACGCTCTACATCGTTCAGATAAACAAGAGCAGCGCGCTAACAAAAGAAGCAAATCTGGTCTCACACTAAAAGTCCACCAGCTAGAGCAAGAGCTCGAAATGCAGCGGCAGACTAATGTGATTCTTCTACAAGCGCTTAGCGAAAGCATGCACCAGTTTACAAGTATCAGGGATGCTTCTAGCGACAGTATCCGAGCTAAACGAACCGATGATGCACTTCAAATACTCCGCGCCATAACAAGCATGGCCATTCCTCCCTTCAACATCCTACCGACCCCTACCGAAACATCTAACCCATCGACGGTAGTTACAAATATAGATCACTATCGAAAAAGGTGAACCGTGCCCATACCTGAAAAGCGAAAGCTCTATTATTTACTGGGGGAGTTTCAAGCTTTTAGTCACTTCTCGGTTGGTCGATTGAGCACCCGCGACGCAACCAACATGCCATTTATTATTTGGCCTAACGGTTCACCTTGTTTAATTGGCAACCTGTATATGCACTCACTTTTGCTTAGAAAAGGACGCGGAAGGCAAGGGTTATCTCGTAAAGGGCAGAAAGGCGGATCGATGGGTGATTACGCAGCCAAGGTTAGCCAATTAGTCCGACTACTCTATAGAGACAAGCTTGACCCCATCAATTTGAACGACGGTCGATTTTCGGATTACATTGCTGAAATTCGTAAAGAAACTTCTTCCTACAATCCATCACAGCCTAAAAAGTCCCAGAACTCTGTTATATCCACAGGTCGTATATGGTTAGATTTTTTATCATTCGTAGGCAGATTCCATGGCGAAAATCAATTTGTGTCGGAAACCGGCTCCATTAGAGCACACCAGGAATGCCACAAGACCACATCAAAGACCGGAAAGTTAATAGTTAAATATTATCTACATCATCACTCTTTTGGTAGTAGGCGCAGACCCCACAGAAGAGATCCAGTTTCGCAAGAACAGATTGGGCTCCTAAAAGCCGCTATTCGAAAATGCAAATCACCTTCTTTCGTTAAAGTCAGAATGGGATGCCTTATTGATTTACTTAACGACACCGGGGCCCGGCGGGAGGAGATTGCTAATTTACGGGTTGAGGATGTTCTTAGAGCTATGCAAATGGAGCATCCACTTTTGAGACTTGACACGCTAAAGCGTGAAGAAGGAGCAGAACGCTTCGTACCAGTTTTTATCACCGCACTTAAGAAGCTGCGACAATACATTGACGTTGAACGTCGAAAAATAATGCGCAGTGTCTACAAGGATGGCCAAGATCACGGGTACTTCTTCGTGTCTGAAACGACCGGGCGGCGACTCACAAGCGCGGCGATCTCAAATGAGATATTAACGCTCCGAAAGCTCGCCGGCATCAAGGCCCAAGTGACAGCTCACATGTTCCGTCACGCCTTCATCACTAACCTATTCAAACTGTTCATTCAGCGGCATCAACTCACAAACGTTGACGAGTTTCGGCGAGCGCTACTGGATAGTCAGACATTCATCGCAGAGATCACAAGCTGGACGGGTCACCTAGATAATAAGTCTGTCGAGCACTACATTCACGTCGCGTTCGGTGACCTATCGAACTACAAAGAAACAGTCAGTTCAGTACACCTAGTCATGGCCATACATAAGTACATGGCCGAGCAAAAGGAACTGCGCGCCATGCTGGAAGAGGGTATGCCAGTCGACGAGTATGCAAGGAAATCTCGGGCCCTTGAAGACATGGCAGAGAAGGACTTTTTGATTGCTGAGCAGCGTGAATCCGCGTTATTCAGACAGAAGAAAGGGGGCTCTTGATAGCCCCCACCTTGATCAACTCCCCCTCGGTTTCGCCCTTGCAGTTGGCTCTGCTTCCATTGGATCATCTGGCCACCAGTGCTTCGGATATCGGCCCTTCAGATCCTTCTTCACTTCCAGGTAGGTGCTGCGCCAGAAGTTCGCGAGATCCTGTGTCACCTGCACCGGTCGCCGTGCCGGCGATAGCAGGTGCAGTTTGATCGGCAGCTTTCCGGCAGCAATACGGGGCGTATCCGCTAGCCCAAACATCTCCTGGAGCCGTACAGCCAGCACTGGCGGTGACTCGCTGTAGTCCAGCCTTATCGACGACCCTGACGGCGCCTTAATATGCGTAGGAGCCAGTTCATCTAACTCCTTCGACAGCTGCCAGGGAAGTGCACCGCGCAGAATGGAGCCGAGGTCTAACAGTCCGAAATGGCTCAGCCGGCTGACGTTACTAAGGTAGGGAAGGAGCCACTGTTCAAGTGTCGCCATCAACGCTGCATCCGACAAATCAATCCATTTGCTCTGCCCTTGCTGTGCCATATCCAGATCACGCAAAAGCGCCACACGTGCCTGCCACTGGCGTAGCTCAGGCGTCCAAGGCAGCAACTCCAGCCCCTTCTTGCGAACCAACCCCAGAAGCGCGCGACTACGCGCATCAGCATCGAGCTCCTTCAGCGGCACTCGACTCAACACCAGCTCACCCAACTTGCGCTGCCGCTCAGCGACCAACGCCCCTGCACGCTCATCCCAGTCGAGCTCGTCGACAACTGTCACCTGCTCTGCGAGCACGCTTTCAAACAACGCAGGATCGAGGTCGGTCGCGAGGTAGATGCGCTCTTCACGCTGGCCCTGCCGGCTACCCAGTTCCGCCACTACCAACCAGGAGCGCTTCATCAGCGCATCAGGCTCAGTGAACATGGCCGCGCGCCCATTGGCGAGCCGGTACTCTCCTCCTCCCGCACGGCGCTGCTGAGCCACACGGTCGGGATAAGCCAGCGCCAATAGACAGCCAAGCCAGCGAGGATGCGCAGGATCAGCTACAGCCTCGGTAACGCTTCCGCGTTGGTAACTCCGATACTGACGAGCCAACTGCTTAATTCTTTGTGCCGCCCCCTGCGCATAACGCGGCAAACGCTGACTCCCTTCCAGTATTGCGAGCCTGCTGTGCAGATCAGCCCCACCACCAGGCAGCACATCACGCTCACCTAGCAGCGCCGCCACATCGCAAGCGAGCGCCCCTAGCCCCAACGCATGCCCGCGCAGCAGCAAGTGAGCAATACGGGGATGTGCAGGCACCTCTGCCATCGCCTGGCCATGAGAACTCAAACGACCATTCACCTCAAAAGCCCCGAGCCGACCCAGCAGATCTCGCGCCTGAGCGAAGGCCGACGCAGGCGGCACATCGAGCCATTTCAATTGATCCGGCGTAACACCCCAGCGAGCCAGTTGCAACGCAAGGCTAGCAAGATCGGCCTGATGGATCTCAGGCGCCCCGTAAGCAGCAGCCTGCTCGTGCTGGGCTTGAGAACAAAGGCGATAACACACACCCGGCTCCAAGCGCCCAGCACGCCCAGCACGCTGAATAGCACTCGCTTGCGAAATACGCTGTGTCGCAAGGCGGGTCATGCCGCTAACTGGATCAAACCGTGGCACCCGCTCAAGGCCCGAGTCGATCACCACCCGCACACCCTCAATGGTCAGACTCGTCTCGGCGATGTTGGTCGCGAGGACAACCTTACGCTTACCTGTCGGCGCCGGCTCGATAGCCGCGCGCTGGGCATTCAGGTCAAGTTCGCCATGAAGCGCGCACAACAGAAGGTCATCACGTCCAGCGAGCTTTTCGCTGAGCTCCTGATGCACGCGGCGAATTTCAGCCTGACCTGGTAGGAAGACCAAGATGCTGCCCTGCTGATCATGAACAGCATCGAGGCACGCTCGAATGACCTTAGGCTCGATGTAATCACCCGCCTGGTAGGGTTGCCCCCAAACCGTCTCAACGGGGAACATGCGTCCTTCACTGGTCACGACCGGTGCGTCGGCCAGGAGATTCGAAAGCCGCGCCCCTTCAAGGGTGGCCGACATCACCAGAAGCTTGAGCGGCTGCTCGTCACGGAAAAGCTCCCGGCCACTTAAGCACAGGGCGAGAGCTAGATCAGAGTCCAAGCTCCGAAGATGGAACTCATCGAAGATGACGAGACCGACCCCCTCCAGCGAAGGGTCATCCTGGAGCCTACGGGAAAGGATCCCTTCGGTGACCACCTCGATCCGCGTGCGCGGGCCGACGCGACTCTCCAGACGGATGCGATAGCCAACCGTCTCACCGACCTTCTCGCCCAACTCATCGGCCATGCGTTCAGCAGCGGCCCGTGCAGCTACTCGACGGGGCTGAAGCATCAGGATGCTCAGCCCGCCTAACCACCCTTCGTTGAGCAGTGCAAGGGGAACGCGTGTGGTCTTACCGGCACCAGGCGGCGCCTGCAATACGACGGAGTCGTGGCCGGTCAGGGCCTGGCGCAGTGAGGGGATTGCGGCATCGATGGGCAGCTGGATCATGTTGGCTCCAAATCAAGCTGCCCAGTATAAAGAAGCGCGCAAGGCCAAGCATAGCGGCGCTCCTATCATCTTGGGCAACGCGGCGGTGCAAGCCTTTTCAACGCAGCCGCGCTTTAATGATGCGGAGCTGGCAGCGCTGAAAGCGGCGATTGATCCAACATCACTCAGTCTTGTGGGGGTATCAATTGGCAGCTCTGGCGAACTGGTAGATGCTAAAGGCCGAAACATACATAAGCCAGGCTTCTGCGACGCCATCGAAAAGGTGCTGTCTGTGCAGGCAAAATGAACTGGTCTTCGGACAGCAGACGGCGGAACAAACCCTCAAGGCATTCACCACTTGCTGGGCATTGAAGCTGGGCGACGAATTTCAAGAAGCTATAAGGCGCAAGCACTTGGCTTGCTTAAACTTGGTGATCTTCGTCGAGAGCAAAGTATTGAAAGGGCTAACTATTCTGAGAGGGAACGCCGTATCGCGCCCGCGCTGCAGCCACAAGCTCCTCAGAAGATATGCGGCCTTGTACGTAATCATCAATTTTTGATGCTAAGTATTTGCTGATGCAAACGCCGGACAAGTCGTTTGTCGCTTGGACGTGGGCTGCTTGCGAACGTCGTCTATCCAACTGTTGGTTTTGCGACATCTCGGATCCCCGCTGTAATAACTGGCGCAAGGATCATAACAACTCAACGCCTCATAATGGTCAAGACAAGGCGAGTGTGTTGTGTGCACTCGGCGCGCGGGTAACTCAAGGTCGTGATTTTGACGTCGGACATCTCTGGTTCAGATCAAAAGTAGACGGGCACAGTCGTCCGTAATTTTGGAGCTCAAAGGTGTGTACAGCGGACGCTTATGAATAACCGGCATACCAAGGCGCAAGAATCGTAAGTACGACCGCTTAAATTACAAGTCTGCCCAATGTCGCCAGTTCTCATCTGGGCAGGATGCTGGAAGCCATTCCGTCTAACCGCTCCTTGGTCTTCTCCCAACCCGGCATCACCTGGTTCATCAACCGATAGAACCGTTCACCATGGTTATGCTCAGCGATATGGCAAAGCTCGTGCAGGATCACGTAGTCAATACAGTCGCGGGGAGCTTTGATTAGATGCGGGTTCAAAGTGATGCGGCCATTGGGCGAGCAACTGCCCCATTGCGTCTTCATGCTCAGAATCCTTAACGGCGGCTTTTCTGTGACCCACAACGCCTGTTCCAGAACGGCGTCTAACCGCCTGGCAAAGTTTTCCTTGGCACGCGCCTTGTACCAGCTCGTCAGAAGGTCGCGCACGTTGTCTGCTTCTCGGGTACGTACACTGACTTCCAGCTTGCCACGCAACAGTTTCACGCCTTGTACCTGTTTAGGAGTCTCTAGGACCTTTAGCAGGTACTGTTTACCCAGGTAGTAATGGGTTTCGCCACTGACGAAGCGGCGAGGGGTTATATGCTCAAGCTGTTGGCGGAACTCTCGTAGTTGCTGGTAGATCCAGCGGCCACGTTTTTTTACCGCGCACAGCACGGCCTCATTACTGGCATCCTCCGGGGCGGACACCACAATCCGACAATCTGGGTAAACCTTGATCAATACTCTGTCGGTTGCCTGTGGGCGCTCGATGCGCTCGAAGACAAGCTGTTCGTCCCCGTAGCGAAAGTTGATGGACTGGTTTTGGGGTTTGATCGGGACGTTCATACTTACTGCACACCGTTCAAGCCGACACGGGTGATCTGGACCACCATTTCCACAATTTTCTTCGCCTGATCCATGCCACCGCCAATGGCTTTACACTCTTGGAACATGCGTGGCAGCAGCTTCTTACGGATGTCTGCTTCGATGTTCTGTGGATTGATGGAGTTCTCGGTGACGGCAATCTCGACTGCCTGATCAATTTCAAATGCGAGCTTTATCCACTTGTCCTGAACCTGATGATCCATCACGGCCAGCGCTTCAGACAGTACCTTTTTGAATACCCCAAAATAGGCCTGTGCGTGGCGGTTGCCAGTGATAGCGTCGGGCATGTCGTCCAGGCGGCGCTCGCGTACCTGCTCTTCGAACTCATGGAACAGCAGGTACTGCTTGAGCGGATGGTCGAAGAGTTTCTCCGCCTCTTCAATTGCCTGGCGCAGGAGCTTAGAGAAGGACTCCTGTGCATAGGGATCATCGCGCAGTTCCTGCTCAATCATGCGTGTGACGCGCGTCTTGATGATGTCGGTTTCGTTGCGCGTCTTGTCTTCGTTCCAGTCTTCCGGCTTCTGCGACTGGCCCATCTTTCCAACCTCATACACACCCTGCGGATCTTTTACGCCAACACCGACAACATGCTTATCCAAAAGCTTCTTCACCTGATCGGCATACTCGTCGTAGTCGACTTTCTCTCCGGCATCCTGTTGCACCAGTTGGCGCAGGCTGGATAGCTGTTTGACCGTCTCCTTGTAGTGGCGACGGTCGGCATCGGTGAAGCTTTTATCATCAAAGAAAGTAGCAGACTGCAAGGCCACCTTCAGGCAGCTGGCAAAGGCCGTCAGCGCTTCGTAGAAGTCCTCGCGCACCTTCTGGTGTACATCCACCAGCTCCCCATCTCTCTCTTCAATGCGGGGCACCAGAACCTGACGCAGCTGCTCAATGTCGCTCTTGTTCCTGACTTGGTCGAAAATGGCCCATAGCTGCTTGTACAGTTGCGGTAGCCGCTTGTACTCGGTACTCATCTGGTTGTACAGGCCGGCAATGTCATTGATGTCGTAGCCGCCCTGGGTGCGGGATGCCAGATCCTGATACTTCTGAATGGTGGTATCCAGTTCGGCCAGAATGCCCCGGTAGTCGATCAGAAGACCAAACTTCTTCTGCGGATGAAGCCGATTGACCCGTGCAATTGCCTGAATCAGGTTGTGTTCCTTGAGGGGCTTGTCGATGTACAACACGGCGTTCTTTGGCTCGTCGAAGCCGGTCAGCAGTTTGTCCACCACAATCAGAATTTTCAGTGGGTCTTGGGCATCGGCAAAGCGCTCAATCAAATGCTTGTTATAGCTTTGCTCATCCTGGCTGCCCACATTTGCTTTCCACCACTGGGATACCTCCGGGCTAGCCGCTTCATCCACTGCGGTATTGCCCTCGCGGGTATCGGGCGAGCTCATTACTACGGCAGCTTCAAACAGGTTGGCCTCGTCCAAATACTTTTTGTACTTGATGGCTGACGCCTTGCTGTCGCAGGCCAGTTGACCCTTCAGTCCATCGTCGATGTTCTTAACAAAGTGGTTGGCGATATCCAGCGCAATTAGACGTATGCGGTCATCTACCCCGTACAGCTCGCCTTTCTTGGCAAACTTGCGCTTTAGATCTGCCTTCTGCTGGCCGGTTAGTCCTTCGGTAATCCGCTCGAACCAGCTGTCGATGGCGCGCTCATTGACTTCCAGATCGGGGATGCGTTCTTCATACAGGAGCGGTGTCACCGCTCGGTCTTCCACAGCACGCTGCATGGTATAGGCGTGCACGATGGGGCCGAATTTGTTGGTGGTTTTATCGTCCTTGAGCAGGGGGGTGCCAGTGAACGCGACAAAGGAGGCATTGGGCAGGGCCTGCTTCATTCGGATATGGTTTTCTCCGCCCTGGCTGCGGTGGCCCTCATCGATCAGCACAATGATGTCGCTGCTGCTGTTCTGGCACTCCGGCAACCGGGTAGCTGAATTGAACTTCTGAATGAGCGAGAAAACTATCCGTTCTGAGCCCTGGCCAATCTGCTCTGCCAGACGTTTGCCTGACGTAGCCATGGCGGCCTCGCGGTCTTTCTTGTCCGCCAACTCACCACCAGAGGCAAAGGTTTTGCTCAGCTGGTTTTCCAGATCAACTCGATCGGTAACTACGACAATACGACACTGCTTGAGGCTGTCGTGAAGAATCAGCGCTTTGCTTAGAAAGACCATGGTGAAAGACTTGCCGGACCCCGTCGTGTGCCAGATCACACCGCCCTCACGCCCGCCATCCGGGCGACGGGTATTGATGCGTTCGATCAGCCGCTTGATGCCGAATACCTGCTGATAGCGGGCAACAATCTTGCCGGCCTTCTTGTCGTACAAGGTGAAGAACCGAATCATTTCAAGCAGGCGGGTAGGGCTCAGAAGGCTGATCAGCAGTCTGTCCTGACCGTTGACCGCCAGATGCCCCGCCGCGATCAGGCTGTCATACCAGCGCCGATCCGCCGCTGGGCGGTAGTCGAACAGGCTGGACAGATCGGCTTCGCTCAGCGAGCGGTTCTTGATCGCATACATTTCGGCGTCAGAAATATCTTCTTCGCGCCAGGTCGCCCAAAACTTGGCCGGTGTGCCGCAGGTGCCGTAGCGCCCGGCCGTTCCGTTCACAGACAGCAGCAGCTGGCTGTAGGCGAATAACAGGGGTATTTCGTCATGGCGCTGGTTGCGCAAGCTCTGCGAGATGCCCTCGTCGATGGTCGGGCCTTTCTTGGCGTTCCCATCCGGGCGTTTGGCCTCAATGACGACCAGGGGAATGCCGTTCACAAAGCACACGATATCCGGGCGGCGATTTTCCACGCCACCGGAACGGGTCACAGTGAATTCTTCGGTAAACACAAAGCTGTTGTTGGCCGGGTTGTGCCAGTCAATCAACGCAATGGTCGGGTTGGCCTTTTTGCCATCCACAAACTCGGTAACGGAAATACCGTAGAGCATGTGGTTGTACAGGCGCTCATTGGCAGCCTGTAGTCCTTCGTTGAGCGGCGGACTGCATACTTCTGCTATCAGGTTGTCGATGGCCTTGTCTGACAGTGAGCAGGTTTTACCAGCCACGCTGTAGGTGCGCTGTTGCAGGGCCTGACGCAGAAAGCCGCTCAGCACTACACCATCGGTTTTACCGTCACGGGCTGCCAGTGCCTGCTCTGGCGACAGGAATGTCCACCCCAGGTTGGTCAGTAACGTCAGCGCCGGTAGCTTGGCACTGTATTCTTCCTGAAATTTTGGGGTGTTGTAGTTCACATTAAATCCCTTTTGTTAGCGAGCTCAATCCAAGCCGCTCAGGCCAGATGCGTTCACATATTGCCTGATACAACGCCTGTCGAGCTTCAATATCCTGCTTTTTGAACTGCAGATGGGCGCTAAATGGTAGGTTGTGCTGGCGAGTGAGTGCCTGGAAATTCGGGTTGTTCTCATAGGCCAGTGGGCTGAGGGACTTCACCAGCAGGTTTTCCTTGATGTAGTGCGGTTGTTTCTCGGCATAGGACAAGTCGCCGTAGGACTGGTTGGTGCCGCGAGGCAGCAGCACCAGATCACCCAGCCGGTTACGGTAGTTCTGGAATTCGTGCTCCTGTTGAAACTCGTCCTTGTGCCGGGAAAACTTGTCGGCCCAGATGTGTTCCACCTCAAAGGGTTTGCCACTGACGGGTTGGTAGTAGGTGACAAAATTGCTGCTCATGCCCGCATGCTGCTCGCACCAGGCCGTCATGCGGGCCAGCAGAAACTTCACAAAACGCTTGTTCTGGCCGTGCATGCGGAACTTGTCCATACCATCAAACGACTCTTTCATGTCCGCCAGTTTCTGCGACAGCAATACCCGCAATGCGGGTAAATCAAGTCCGCGCAGTTCTTTCACCAAGCTGTACATGGTGTAGCGGATGGAACTGGCAGAGTAGTTGCGAAAATTGACGGAGCGGCGCACCACGAAGGTTTCAATGTAAGAAGCCACCGTGCTGATCTTGACAGTCACGGTTTTGTTGTCATCATCGGTATTCAGTGCTGCCAGCATCAGCGGATAACTTAGCGTCGGTGCAATACCCCAGTGGTTAATGTAATACACCGGCTCCAGCCCCTGAGTCAGGCTGCGCTCGGCATCCAGAATGCGCAGGTAGGCTTTCAGGTAGAAGCGCAAATCCTGCTGCACGAATCGCTCGAAGCTGTTGCCATCAGTGGCATCCAGCCCGACTTTATCCAGATTGTCGCGTACCCAGCTGTGAAAACGCGTGCCGATCTTTTCAAAGTCCTCGTTTTTGGAACCGGCCTTACCGGGGCGGATACTGTCGGCATGACGGGCGCGCAACCACGATTGGAAGAAACGCTGGTCTTCATCCTTGTCGTAGGCTTTCAACTGCAGCATGCTCCGCTTCCACTGCTCGTTGGCGGTGTGCCGCTTGGCAGGGTCGTCGAACCGCGAAAGCACATAGCCCTTCAGCATTTCCGAAGGGGTCAGGTTCAGGCCGCGGTCGTTCATGGTTTCAAAAATCGTGTAGGCGTTCTCATCCGAGTAGGCGATGATTTCCACCATGATCACGTTGTACTTCAGCCAGTCGATAAAAAACGGAAAGGCATCCGCTTTCAGTTCTTCCGGAAAGGCCCGCACAATGTCCTGATACCGCTCGGCCATGTTGCGGGTCGACTCGGTGGCGTTGTCATCCGGCTGGTATTCGCCCTGTGTGAACAGGCTTTCCAGACAGGGGATACGCTCATCCACTGTGATGTTGAACGACTTGCTGCCACGCAATTCGGAAAAAATCATCGGCTCGATTTTCTCGTTGTATCCCAGCTCCTTCTGCAAATTGTGCAGGTAGATCAGGAACAGGGTCAGCGAGGTTAAGCGCTGCTGGCCGTCGATAATACTGCGCTTGCCGTCCTTGCTGCTGACCACAAAGGGACCAAGGTAATAGTGGCGGCGGCAAAAACTGAGTGCAACACCTGACCTTTCCGGTACGGTGCTGCCCTATGTCTTATTCCGAACTCAGCGTTGAAGAGCGTGCCACCATTCAAGTTAGTCATGCCCAAGGCCTCAGCTTGCGCAGGATTGCCTGCTTGATCAACCGATCCCCTTCGACGGTCAGCCGAGAGATGCGCCGCAATCGAGATGCAGCTGGCAGCTACTCGGCCCGCGTGGCTCAGCAGCGGATGAAGGTCCGCCGCCAGGCTTGTCGGCCCATGCGAAAGCTGCTGCCAGGTAGTGAGCGCTTTGAACTGGTGATCCATATGCTGCGCCAGCGTTTGTCTCCCGAGCAGATTGCCGGCAAGCTGCGCAGTATGAACATACCCAGTCTTAGAGATGCCTACGTCTGTCGCGAGACGATCTACAACGCGATCTATGCCCTGCCCGTCGGTGAGCTGCGCAAGGAGTTGATCCTTTGTTTGCGCCAAGGCAAGACGACACGTAGACCACGCCTTGGCGGTGTGGATCGGCGCGGGCAGATTCCAGAGATGGTCAGCATTCACTTGCGCCCGCCAGAAGTTGAAGACCGGCTGATGCCGGGGCATTGGGAAGGCGACCTTATTAAGGGTAAGGCTAACGCCTCGTCTGTAGGTACGCTGGTGGAGCGCACTAGTGGCTACCTGATGCTGGTGAAGATGAACGACGCGACGGCGACCTCGGCGATGGAGGGCTTCAGCGCCGCCCTCAATAACATGCCGCTGGCGATGCGCAAGAGCATGACCTACGACCAGGGCCGGGAAATGGCACAGCACGCCGAGATCACCCAGAGAACCGGTGTGGCGATCTACTTCTGTGACCCGCACAGCCCTTGGCAGCGCGGCAGCAACGAAAACATTAATGGCCTGATCCGCCAGTACCTGCCCAAGGGCACTGACTTGTCGGTACATAGCCAAGAAGAACTGGATGCCATTGCGTTTCAACTGAACATGCGTCCACGTAAGCGCTTCGATTTCAAATGTCCTATCGAAGTCATGAGCGAAGTGATGCAGAAAGCCTTGGCTATGCAATATGATGCTCCTGCGTCAATTCAATAACCGTGTTGCACTCAGCTCCTGCAACCGCCAGTTGTTGTACTGCTCACCCTGTTCGCGCTTGTCGCCGGGGCTGTATTCCGCCAGAAAGGCCGAAGTCAAATCGGTAACCAGCTCTTCGATATGCTTTTCACCCCAGCTGTATTCGCGCTGGAAGTAATCGACCGTGTACTTCTGCTCATTCAGAACATCGAACAGATGGCGGTGACGGGCCTCGATCTTGTTTTCCAGCTTGCTCATGCAAACCTCCTTGTTTAATTCAATTCAGTTGACCATAACGCGACGCTTACCCGTCAACAACTGCTGCATAAGGGCTTTTTTCTCTTGCTTCAGGGCATCCAAATTTTGCTGTAGGGTGATAATTTCCTGATCAGCGGCAGAAAGTAAGGCAGCGATTTTTTGTTGTTCTTCCAGTGGCGGTGTTGGAATTAAGAAGTCTTTGACCACATTCCAATCGGCCCTAGGCATATGCGTACCTGAAGACTTATTAGCTACTTCAATAAATGAGTCCAGCTGAACCACTTGGAATATGTAGTCGGCAGCAACCTTGGCCTTTGTCCTAAACACCCAAATTTCTGTCGAACAAACTCCCTGCCGATCTGCTTTCCAGTACTTTCTCAAATATGGTCGGAGCTTTCCAAACAGTACATCATTTTTCTCAAACGCTGTTTTGGTACTTAATACATCAATAGTATTTGTTGAGCCGATCAGAGATGAAGATTCCTGCGCTATGTGCTCAAGCTCGATGCATTCGCGCACATCGTCAGCATTGCTTTTTGGATCGAACTTGGTTTTCACCAAAGACACCAGATCAGAAAATGGCAACTTCCGCCACCTCCCCTCAAACCTAACTCCATTTTTATCCAACAACCGCTTTTTCCCGGTGAGCAGTTGTTGCATTAGGGATTTTTTCTGCTGTTTGCTGTTGGCGAGCAGTTGTGCGGCGGTGGTAATGGCCTTATCCCAGGTGGAGAGGAGTTGAGCGATTTTCTTTTGTTCTTCAAGGTTGGGGATTGTGACTGGAATTCGAGCAAAATCGTTAAAATACAAACGCAGGCGATCTTTCGTCAGGCCATACGAGTAAGCCCAAAATAGGTAAATCATTCGAGGAGTTTTAAACAAATACTCGGCGTAAAGCGAATCTATTTTTGAGTTTGATCTAAGTACGACATAGGCTGGACTGACTAAACCATTAACGCTTGCTCGCCCCAAGGCTCCCTGCCAAACACGCATCATGTTGTAAGCAATGTCGCCGCTTTTAACTAGCAAATGCTCGTTAGCCTCCAGGTTTGTTTCTGTTCTTCTGTCAAGAAGATCTCTTACAATCAATCCATCATTCAAAGTAACTGACAGCAGTGGAAGACCCTCTTCACCTTTTTTTCTGCTGGATCTAAAGAGCTCGCCTAGATAGGTGCTCGAATTACCGGTCATAACCCAGCTCCTCAAGATACTTAGCCATCTCGGTTTCCAGCTCTGTAAGCTTCGCTTTTAACTGCTCACGCTCGGCACGCACGGCCAGCAGGTCGATTTCTTCCTCTTCTTCAAAGGTATCGACGTAGCGCGGAATATTCAGGTTGTAGTCGTTTTCCCTGATCTCATCGAGGCTGGCGAGGTAGGCGTACTTATCCGCGTTGGTTCTGGCTTTGTAGGCGTCGATAATTTTCTGGATGCTGGCCTCATCCAGCAGGTTCTGGTTTTTGCCGGCCTTGAAGTCGCGGCTGGCGTCGATAAACAACACCTTGTCGTCATTCTTGGCTTTTTTGAACAGCAGAATCGCTGCCGGAATACCGGTGCCGTAGAACAGCTTTTCCGGCAGGCCGATCACTGCATCCAGCAGGTTTTCATCGATCAGTTGCTGGCGAATCCTGCCTTCGCTTGAACCCCGGAACAGCACCCCGTGCGGTACCACGACGCCCATACGGCCGGTCTTGGGTTTCAGGGTTTCGACCATGTGCAGGATAAAGGCATAGTCGCCTTTGGTTTTCGGCGGCACGCCGCGGCGGAAGCGGCTGAATTTGTCGTGTTCGGCTTCGTCGTGCCCCCATTTGTCCAGGCTGAACGGCGGGTTGGCGGTGACGATATCGAACAGCATCAGGTCACCGTTTTTATCCAGCAGCTTAGGGTTGCGGATGGTGTCGCCCCATTCGATCTTGTGGTTGTCTTCCCCGTGCAGAAACATGTTCATCTTGGCCAGTGACCAGGTGGAGCCAATGGCCTCCTGACCATAGAGGGCGTAGCTCTTGCTATTGTGATGGGCGCGCACCTTGTTGCCGCATTTCATCAACAATGAGGCCGACCCACAGGCCGGGTCGCAGATGCTGTCTCCAGGTTGCGGGTCAAGCAGCTCGGCAATCAGCTCGGACACTTCAGGCGGGGTATAGAACTCACCAGCCTTCTGTCCACCACTGGCAGCAAAGTTCTTGATCAGGTACTCATAGGCGTTGCCGATTACGTCCAGGGAGCCCACGCGACTGGGTTTGAGGTTCAGTTCGGGCTTGGCAAAGTCTTCCAGCAGGTGGCGCAGAATGGTGTTCTTCTGCTTTTCTTCGCCCAGCCTGTCCGTATTGAAAGAAATATCCTGGAACACGCTTTTGCCAGCGTCCTTGAGCTTGGTGCCGTTGGCCTCCTCGATGGCGTGCAGCGCCTGATCAATACGCTCACCGTTACCGGGCTCGTGGCGTCGTTCATACAGAGCATAAAACGAGGCGCTCTTTGGTAGCACGAAGCGCTCGTTCTTCATCATTTCTTCAAGCAGCTCCGGCTCGTCCCCGTACTGGGCCATGTAGCCGTCGTAGTGGTCCTGCCATACATCCGAGATGTACTTGAGGAACAGCATGGTAAGGATGAAATCTTTATAGGTGTCGGCGCTGATGGTGCCGCGGAAGGTGTCGCAAGCGGCCCAGAGGGCTTTGTTGATGCTATCTTGATTGATCTTGTCGCTCATGAGCTTTTCTCCATAAGTAGTTGCTGAAACATGCCCTGTAGCATGGTTTCACGGTTGCTTAGCAAGGCTTGTGTCAGCTGCTGCTCCTTTTCCCATAGCTCATTCAGATGCACGATTTTCTGTTGAATGGTCATATCAGGCACTGTCAGTTCTAGTGATTTGACCGCTTTGGTATTGAGCATCACCAGGCTTGTGCCTTGACTGCCAGCTCCTTGGGATAGCATGTGTTGCATCTCGGGGCGATTGAGTGACCAGCAAATAAACTCTGGCAGTATGCCTGGCTTGGGTGTGATAACCAGGAATTGGCTGGTAACCACCACGGGTAGTTCTGACTGAGGATCCTGCATTAGGCAGGAGGCACGAAAGTAGCCGCCCTTGGCGCCCCGGGACGGTAACAGTACCGCTCCGGGGTTTACGAAAGCCTTATCTTTTCCCTGCCAATTAATCTGGGGTAGCTGATGGGCTCGCAGCTCTGTCGTATAGGTCGCCTCCAGCGCTCCACGCACGTCCTTTATCTGGGCTACGTGAGCATTACCACCGGTTGAAAGCTCCTCGAGTTTCTCTCGGAATGTAAAGCCGGTGCGGACCTCGGCTATTTCGCCGAGGGCTTGTAGGCTACTGGTTTTATGCACGGAACGCCTCCTTGAAGTTTGTGGCTCTAAGCCTGCACCCATCAATTCGTCCGGTCTGCAGGCTTTCCAGGAACTCAACTTCGTTCCACCCGACCTTCAGGGCAGTCTCCTTGAACCAGTCCTTTACCGTGCAGGTCAATCTTTGCTGATTCTTGGATTCCTGCTTGTTGTATAGAGCCCGGATGCGTTCAGCCGTGCACAGGAAAGCGGTAGCCTCAGTCTTATGCTCAGTAGGCTCAGGAAAAGCAAGATGCTCTTTCCTCGCGCGTAACGGCGCTCTGGATGCAGGGTCTTTGCCTTGCGCCCTAATCTCAATCAGTCGCGTGGCTTGGATTAAGAGAACCCCGTTGATGCCTCTGCTGGCTTGTGGTGCTTCATTTGTTTGATATGCTTGATTCATTCAATGCCTCCATTGGTTTGCCTCATAGTTGGTTTTGAATACGGCGACAGGCTGCCACCTGTCGCCGACCCATTTTTTTCTAAAAAATACAGTTAGCGCCTAACGATTTCCGTGGTGCGAGCATAATGCTCGCTGCCAGGGTTGGCGTCAACAAAATAATGCAGTTAGCAGGCTACTGTATTTCTGTCTCAGGGTTATCTGTGTTGCGCAGTGGTGCCGTAGTTCGAGGGGGTGGGGAGATATTTAAGGGCTTGGTTCTGAGGTTCGGGCCACTAGCAGCCTGTTGAAATTCGCCTACGGTCTGTCTGACTTTGCAGTGTAAGGTTTACGATATCGGCTCCAATCTGCCGGGAACCCCGATTTCCATGCGTGGCGCCGATATCACTCAGGAATCCTTGTTCACTGTCGCCAAGCTCGATGACTTCGTGCCAGCGACTCACCCCCTGCGCGCCATCCGCAAGCTGGCAGACACCGCTCTGCAGCGGATGAGCGCCCTGTTTGACACCTTGTATGCCGACACCGGTCGCGCCTCGATCGCCCCCGAGAAGCTGATGCGGGCACAGTTGCTGCAGTTGTTCTACTCGCTGCGCAGCGAGCGGATGCTCATGGAGCAACTGGGCTACAACCTGCTGTTCCGCTGGTTCGTCGGCTTGGCCATCGATGATCCGGTGTGGGATCACTCGGTCTTCTCGAAGAACCGTGACCGTCTCAATGCCCAGGCCGTGGCCACCGAATTTCTGAGCGAGGTGGTGCGCCTGGCAGAGAAGCAGGGGCTGATCTCGGATGAGCACTTCTCAGTCGACGGCACATTGCTGCAAGCCTGGGCCTCTCAGAAGAGTTTCCGGCCCAAGGACGACTCTCCAGACGATCAAGGCCCCGGACCACGCAATGCCCCGCCGGACTTCAAGGGGCACAAGCGCAGCAACGACACCCACGCCTCGACCAGCGATCCGGATGCCCGGCTGTACCGAAAGAGCCACAACACCGGCGCGCAGCTGAGTTACATGGGGCATGTGCTGATGGAACACCGCAGTGGCCTGGTGCGCAGTGCTCATGTGACTCTGGCCGGTGGCCGTGGCGAACGCGAAGCCGCGCTGGCGATGCTGAGCAAGCTGGGTGGTCGCCGTCGCCGCACCTTGGCTGCGGACAAGGCCTACGATACGGCAGACTTCGTGGCCGCCTGTCGGGCACTCGGCGTGACACCGCATGTGGCACAGAACACCAGTGGCCGGCGTAGCGCCATCGACGGCCGTACCACGCGCCATGCTGGCTATGGACTGAGCCTGAAGATTCGCGCCTGGATCGAAACCCACTTCGGCTGGCTCAAGGCGGCGGCAGGCCTGCGCCAGGTGAAGCAACGCGGACTTGAGCGTGTCGACGCGCTGTTCCAGCTGGCCATGGCGGCAAGCAACCTGGTGCGCCTGCCGAAGCTGCTGGCTACAGGCTCAATGGCATGAGCGCGTTGACGGGGAAGGTGCGCCTGGAGCACGCCAAATCGGGCTATTTCCATCGATTGGCGCCCTAAACGGGAAGTAAACGAGCGCGACCGCTGCTGCCAGAAGCAGTGGACGTAATCATCGCGGCGAATTTCAACAGGCTGCTAGGGCTGGAGCTATTAGGTGTTAAGTTCTGCGATCGGTGGCAATAGCAACGCTGGCTCGCAGTCTAGTGAGGAAGCGATCCGATAAAGCTTTTCTACCGTAATGCTCACCTCTCCGCGCTCAATGCGACCCATATAGCTACGGTCGATGTTACAAATGAGCGCAAGCGCATCCTGAGAAATCTGCCTAGCCATTCTCTGCGTCCGGATCCGTGCTCCCAGCGCTTTTGCCAGTTGCTCCATAGCTGCCTCAATGCAATTTGAGGGAGGACTATCCGGTGTTTGCGGACACATAGGCCACGGACTATAATCCGCATCCCTTTTTTGCCGTTGGTTCCTAGCATGAGATCTGTTTCGTTCATCCTCGATAAGCGGCTTTACGAGCTACTCCAAGAAAGCGGGCGCACGCAATTCACCACTCGTGATTTGAGAGATGCTTATGCCGCGAGGCTGGAAGAGGGGTGTTATAAGCTCAGTGATGTGCGCCTTTTTGTGTATGAGCAGATCAGGCGGATGATTCGCGTCGGCTGGCTCGTGCCGGACGAGCAGCAGCGAAAGCGAGGCCAGATCTATCACGTGCAACCATGTCCGAAGCACTTAAAGCTTGAGTTGGTTGATCGGGCCTTTGAACGAAGCGAGAAAGCATCATCCAAAACTGGGTCGGCCCATTTGGACAGCGAAGCCATCGCAGGGGCGACGTCGCTGCAAGGTACCGAGCAACATGTCAGGGCCTTGCTAAAGGAGGTGCGGCTGGACTTTCTCGCGGCGATGGGGGAAGCGGAGCGTTATAAGCAACTGCTGGATGAGATGCCTCAATTGAGGGGTAGCGTTGAAGAGGACTATCTTGAGGCGCGTGACCGTGGCTCAAGGCTCTTGGGTCATCTCCGTGCTGTGGAGAAGACACTCAAAGCGCTCGAAGCCTCACAATGACGTCTTCATTGCGCCGATGGCAAACCCGTTGCATTGAAAAAGCACTAAGACAATTCACTTCTTCTCGGCATTTTTTCTGCCAAGCCACGCCCGGCGCAGGCAAGACTCGCATGGCGGCAGAGCTAGCCCGATGCCTGTTGGAGCAAAACAAAATTGATCTGGTACTCTGCTTTGCCCCATCGTGCCAGGTTGTTGAAGGCTTTCGCTCTACCTTTGCCCAGGTATTAGGCAAGCGGCTAGATGGTCACCTAGGTGCTGTAGGTGCTGCGCACACATAGGGGTTTGGGGAGCAATGGAACCAAAAACCAACGTAAGCCCTACCAACGCTTTTCGGTGTCTTCTTCCCAGGCGCCCATCTCGACAAAACAGTTGCGCATGTCGGCCTCCTGGCTGATCTCGGTCAGCAGGTCATGCACGCTCTTGTCCAGCTCATCGTCGCTCCGATACGGAATGGTCAACTCATAGTGGCCGGCATCCAGCCGCTTCATGCCATAGGGCTCCAGGCAGTAGCGCTCAATGTTCTCCGTGGCCCGCTTCCGGCCGCGCACGAACTTGCTGTTATTCACCACCGCGAGGCGCAGGGTGACGGTGGCCACCCGCTCGGCGGCGGGCGGCTCTGCCGGCGACGCGGCCGAAGGCTGCTGGTCGCGTGACCTGGCGCTCTTCTGGTACGCGCCGATCTCGACACCACGGTGGCGCAGGTAGCTGTACAGCGTGCTCTTGGAGATGTGCAGCTTCTCGCCGATCGCGCTGACGCTCAGGCGACCTTCGCGGTAGAGGGTTTCGGCCGCCATGGCGGTGGCCTCAGCCTTGGCTGGCAGGCCCTTGGGACGGCCACCGATCCGGCCACGCGCCCGTGCGGCCGACAGACCCGCCTGAGTCCGCTCGCGGATCAGCTCGCGCTCGAACTCCGCCAGCGAGGCGAACAGGTTGAACACCAGGCGGCCTTGGGCGTGGGTGGTGTCGATGGGGTCATTCAGGCTCTGTAAGCCGACCTTGCGCTCTGCCAGCTCGCCGACCAACTCGACCAGGTGCTTGAGGGAACGCCCAAGGCGATCCAGCTTCCAGATCACCACGGCATCACCCGGCCGCACGTTGGCCAGCAGTTTGTCCAACTCCGGCCGGGCGCTTTTCGCGCCGCTGGCGATGTCTTGGTAGATGCGTTCGCACCCGGCCTGTTTCAGGGCATCGACTTGTAGGTCGGCTTTCTGATCCCGAGTGCTCACTCGCGCATAACCGATCTTCATCAAAAGTACTGTTTACTCGACTACGTTAGTAATAGTTGAACTTTGATTAAGCGTACCAGTTATTTGAACCGTAGCGCGGGGAGCTTAACGAACCGAGCCATTCCTCGATAGAGTTCGGCAAAACCTTCGTTTTGTCGAACCATTGCATCGCCCTTTGTGATTGGCGTATAAACACACAAACACCTATTAGCGGAGAACGCTATGAATACCATTCGCTGGAATGTCGCCGTCTCGGCCGACACCGACCAGTCGCTTCGGATGTTTCTGGCCAGCCAGGGCGGCGGCCGTAAGGGCGACCTGTCGCGCTTCATCGAAGAAGCGGTACGGGCACACATCCTGGAGCTGAGCGCTGAGCAGGCCAAGGCCGCTAACGCCCATCTGAGTGAGGCAGAATTGACCAACGCGGTTGACGAAGCGCTCGACTGGGCACGTAAGCGCTGATGCGGGTCGTGTTGGATACCAACATCCTGTTCAGCGCCCTGATCTCGCCACATGGCGCGCCCGATGCGATCTACCGTGCCTGGCGGGCGGCGCGTTTCGAGGTGGTGACCTCGCGGATGCAACTCGATGAAATTCGTCGAGCCAGCCGCTATCCCAAGCTTCAGGCCATCCTACAGCCCGCCAAGGTGGGCGCCATGATCAATAACCTGCAACGGGCTGTGGTACTGGAGCGCCTGACCATCGAGGTCGAAGCCGATGATCCGGATGACTCGTTTTTGCTGGCCATGGCCTTGGCGGGCGATGCGGACTACCTGGTAACCGGTGATCGCCGCGCCGGCCTGCTGCAACGCGGGCACATCGAACGCACGCGGATCGTCACGCCCGCCGTGTTCTGCGTCGAGGTGCTGTGATCAATGCCGGTCGGTTTTCTGACTCAAGAGCAACGCGACGGTTTTGGCCGCTATGTTGATTCGCCCAGCCGTGAAGAGCTGGAACGTTACTTCCACCTGAGCGATGAAGACCGTGAAGCCATCCAGGTGCTGCGGGGTAACCATAACCGTCTGGGTTATGCCGTTCTGCTGACCACCGTCCGCTTCGTTGGCGTTCTGCCGGACAAGCCCGCCGCCGTGCCGGTGGAAGTCCTGCAGGTGCTTTGCCGACAACTGGCGATTCCAGACCCCGACTGCCTCCAGCGCTATAGCGATCATCGCCGCTGGATACATGCCACCGATATTCAGAACCGCTTTGGCTATCGTCATTTCACCGATCCGGGCATCGGCTTTCGCTTGAGCCGCTGGCTGTATGCCCTCTGCTGGACGGGCACCGACCGGCCGGGAGTGCTGTTTGAGCGAGCCACCTCGTGGCTGTTCACACAGAAAGTCCTCCTGCCTGGTGTGTCTCAACTAGAGCGCTTTATCGCCCAGTTGCGCAGTCGGGTCGAAGAACGCCTCTGGTTTACGCTGGGCCGCAGCGTGACTGAGGAACAGCGATTGCAACTGCAAGACTTGCTGACGGTGGCCGAAGGCAACCGCAGCTCCCGGCTGGATCAATTGCGCTCCGGCCCGGTCATGGTCAGTGGCCCCGCGTTGATTCGGGCACTGCGCCGGCTCGATGACGTGCGCGGCATCGGCATCACCTTGCCGGCGGCGGCGCACATCCCTCCCAGCCGTATCGCCGCCCTGGCCCGCTTCGCCAACACGGCCAAGGTCACCGCGATTAATCGGCTGCCGGCGTCGCGGCGGATGGCGACACTGGTGGCCTTCGCACTCTGCCTGGAGGCGACTGCGCACGACGACGCACTGGAAGTCCTGGAGGCCTTGCTGCGCGACCTGTTCAGCAACGCGGAGAAGGCCGACAAGAAAGCCCGCATGCGCAGCCTGAAAGACCTGGATCGGTCGGCCGCGACGCTCGCCGCCGCGTGCAAGGTCGTGCTGGACAGCTCGATCAGCGATGACAACGTGCGCGCCCGGCTGTTCAACGACCTGCCGAGGACCACCCTGGAAAAGGCCCTGGAAGAGGTCAACGCGCTGATCCGCCCGGTAGATGACGTCTATTTTCTTGCATTGGAAGCGCGCTACCGCAGCGTGCGCCGCTTCCTGCCCGACCTGCTCAAGCACATCCGCTTCGGCTTCAGCCCGGCCGGCAAGGGCGTGGCGGCTAGGGCCTGTTAACACAACCTCAGTCCGTCAACGATCAGGGCAAAATTAACGAAGCCGATGAACATGACATCGAGCTTTTCAAAGCGGGAGAAAATTCTGCGAAATCCTTTCAAGCGCCGAAACAGACGCTCTACCTCATTTCGGCGCTTATAGATTTCTCGGTCATATTCCCAGGGATTGATGCGAGTCCTCAGCGGAGGAACCACTGGGATAAAGCCCAGGTCCAGCGCAAGCTGACGGGTTTCGTTGCCCTCGTAAGCGCGATCCATCAGCAGATGCAGCGGTCTTCCTTGCTCGCCCAGCTTGCGAAGCAGGTCGCGACCTGCCGGTGCGTCGTGTGCCTGCCCGGGTGACAGGGAGAACGCTATGGCTGTTCGATCATTCGCGGCAACCAGATGAATCTTGGTGTTCCAACCGCCTCGGGATTTTCCAATAGCTTGAGGGCCGTTTTTTTTCGAGCGCCAGTGCCATCGGGATGCACCTTGATGCTGGTGCTATCCAGGGACACCGCCTCGATCTTGATCCGGACAATTTGGGATTGCTGCAACTGGGCGAACACCCGATCCAACACACCCGACCTCGACCAGCGGCTCATGCGGGTGTAGATGGTGTGCCAATTGCCAAAGCGCTTCGGCAAGCCGCGCCACTTGCAGCCATGCTCAGCGACATAGAGGATCGCGTTCAACACGTTCAGGTTGGACAGACTTACGTTGCCCCGCTGTCGCGGGAAGCAATGCTCAATGATCGAGAATTGTTCGGGGGTAATTTCCATGCGCGAAGTATCACACATGGAGAGACTTGAAGCTAATTAGCGTTAACAGGCCCTAGTCTGGAGTGGCTGCAACTGAACCTGCCGCGCCGGAAGCCAGAGGATGACGCGCCGCAGGAGATCGTGGCCAAGGCTTGGCAGAAGCACATCACCCGCGAAGATGGCTCCCTCGACATGGGTGCCTATGTGTTCTGCACGCTCGATGCGCTGCGCACGGCCCTGCGCCGCCGCGATGTCTTCGTCTCGCCCAGTTGGCGCTATGCCGACCCGCGCCTTGGCCTGCTCGACGGTGCCGAATGGCTGGCGGCGCGACCGATCATCTGCCGGTCACTGGGCCTGACCATCGACGCCAAAACCACCCTGGACGCCTTGTCCGTCGAGCTGGATGCAACCTGGCTGGCAGTAGCCGCGCGCCTGCCCGACAACCCGGCGATTCAACTGAGCGAGAACACCGAGGGCAAGACCGAACTGTCGCTCGGGGCGCTGGACAAGCTGGACGAGCCCTGCTCGTTGCTGCAACTGCGGGCGGCCGTGTCTGACCTGATGCCGCGTGTCGATCTGCCGGAAATCCTCTTGGAAATCGCCGCCCGCACTGGCTTTTCCGAGGCCTTCACCCATGTCTCCGAACGCAATGCACGCGCCGACAACCTGGTCACCAGCCTCTGCGCGGTGCTGTTGGGCGGGGCCTGCAACACCGGCCTGGAGCCCTTGATCCGCACCGACAACCCGGCGCTGCGCCGTGACCGGCTGTCCTGGGTCAGCCAGAATTATATCCGCGACGACACCCTGTCAGCGGCTAACGCCATCCTGGTCGGAGCGCAAAGCCAACTGGAACTGGCCCAAGTCTGGGGTGGCGGCGAGGTCGCCTCCGCCGATGGCATGCGCTTCGTCGTACCGGTGCGCACCGTGCATGCCGGCCCCAATCCGAAGTATTTCGGCACCGGCCGGGGTGTCACCTGGTACAACCTGATTTCCGACCAATTCTCCGGCCTCAACGCCATCACCGTGCCCGGCACGCTGCGCGACAGCCTGGTGTTGCTGGCGGTCGTGCTGGAACAGCAGACCGAGTTGCAGCCGACGCAAATCATGACCGACACCGGGGCCTACAGCGATGTGGTGTTCGGGCTCTTCCGCCTACTTGGCTACCACTTCAGTCCGCGGCTGGCCGATGTCGGCGGTACCCGCTTCTGGCGCACGCGCCCGGACGCGGACTACGGCAAGCTCAACGGGCTGGCCCGCCAGTCGGTCAAACTCGACCTGATCGCCGAGCACTGGGACGACCTGCTGCGCCTGGCCGGCTCGCTCAAACTCGGCCGGGTGCCGGCGACTGGCATCATGCGCACGCTGCAAACGGGAGATAGACCCACCCGGCTGGCCCAGGCGCTGGCCGAATTCGGGCGGATCGAAAAGACTCTGCACACGTTGACCTATATCGACGACGAGTCCAAGCGCCGCGCCACCCTGACCCAGTTGAACCGAGGCGAAGGCCGGCACAGCCTGGCCCGCGCCGTGTTCCACGGCAAACGCGGCGAGCTCCGCCAGCGCTACCGCGAAGGCCAGGAAGACCAGCTCGGTGCTCTGGGCCTGGTGGTGAACATCATCGTGCTGTGGAACACCCTCTACATGACGGCGGCCGTGGAACGGCTCAAGCAGCACGGCTATCCAGTGCTGGAAGAGGATTTGGCCCGGCTATCGCCGCTGATCTACGAGCACATCAACATGCTCGGGCGGTATTCCTTTGCGGTACCGGAAGAAGTTGCGCGCGGCGAGCTGCGGCCACTGCGTAATCCAGACGACGACCTGTGATCCCCCTAAACGCTATGAGCAACACCCAAGCTGCTGCTGGATCGGCGGGCACTTCACCGAGCCGAACGAACAGAAAACGCAGCAATCCCCTGGGTTGGGGCGCAGCAGCGCCTTGCAGTTGCTGCACTCGTAATAGAACTGGCAGGCGTCCGTGGGCATGGTTTCCGGCTTGGCGAAGCCGCAGCGCGGGCAAGTCAGCACGGACTCAAGGACAATGGCGCTCATCGTGACCTCACTTCTGCACTGTGGAGGGGTATCCCGCGTTCGCGGTCGCCTCAGTCAGTGCCTCGGGCTGGGCCTTATCGGGATCGTAGGTGACGGTCGCCGTCTTCTGGTCGAAATTGACCTGGACGTCACTCACGCCGGACACCTTCTCCAGCGACTTCTTGACCGTGATCGGACAGAGTCCGCACGTCATGTTCTGCACGTCGAGCGTGACGGTTTTCGGGGGAGCCGCCAGCGCCACGAAGGGCAAGGCGAAAAGCACGGCGATCAGCAGTTTGCGCATGGTTAATCTCCTTCAGTAGAACAGCGGGGCGAGCCACGGCACGGCCAATAGGCCGAGCAGCAGCACGCTGACGATCCAGAACACGAGTCGCTGTCGCACGAGCGTGCGCGGATCGGCGCAGGGTGTACCTGGCGTACAAACCTGTGGCACCAGGTAGAGCTTGCGGAATGCCAATCCCAGGAACAGTAGAGTCAACCCGATGAAGAGGGGGCGTAGTGGCTCCATCATGGTCAGAGCGCCCACCCACGTACCGCCGACACCGAGTGCCAACAGCACCAGTGGCCCGACACAGCACACCGACGCACCGATGGCGGTCAGCGAACTCGCGACCAGCGAGCCTTTCCCGGTGAGTTGCATCCCCATTCCCATCTCCTGAGCCTGATTGCCTAGGTGCTATTCTAAACTCCGTACCAAAGTACGGAATCAAGGAGAAAGTGATGGCCACAGAGCTGACCATTGGCAAGCTGGCAGACGCCGCCGGGGTGAACGTCGAGACGATCCGCTACTACCAGCGACGCGGGCTGCTGGATGAACCAGCCAAACCCTTGGGTGGCCATCGGCGCTATCCGGTGGACATGGTGAAGCGACTGCGTTTCATCAAGCGGGCTCAGGCGCTGGGTTTCACGCTCTCGGAAGTCGGTGGACTGCTGACGCTGGATGAGTCGTGCGCCTGTGCCGAAACGCGAGCACGGGCTGCACGCAAGCTCGCGTTGATCGAGCAGAAGATGGCCGACTTGGTCGTCATGCAGCAACTGTTAGGCGAACTGGTGCAGCAATGTGATGCGGGAGACGGCGGAACGATCTGCCCGATCATCGAGGCACTGATCAGAGAGTAATGCCTGGCGGGTGAGCTGGAGATCGGAAAGCCCCTTTACGGTGGGATTCAGAGCTTACGTTGGTTTTTGGTTCCATTGCTCCCCAAACCCCAGGTACTGTAAAATAGAAGAGTGAGCACTTGATTTGCTGGTGCTTTCAAACAACGGTGTTGTTTTTTTAACAGCCGAACTGGAAAGGGAGGCTGAGCTGCTCAGTGATCACTTTATCCGTTGGCTGATTTACGCCGGCATGTTCGCTACAGGCACTGAACGACAACGCAGATGGTATGGTCTGTGCGTTCTGACTCGTCAAGGATCGGCCAATGGATCGTTTGTCTAATTTGCTCTCGCGGTTCGGCGTGCGGGCCAATCTGTTCTATGACGGCGACCTATGCGGCTCTGCATCTTACGATGGCGCCGAGCGGCGAGGTTATATCCATCTGCTTCAGGCCGGCAGCGTGACGTTGCTTGGTCCCGATCGCAAGGATTTGCAGCTCACTCGCCCTAGCTTGATTTTTATGCCACGCCCCGCCAAGCATCAATTGTTTGCGGGTGAGTCCGATGGCGCAAAGTTGTTGTGTGCTTCCATGGAGTTTGAGGGCGGAATTGATAATCCTTTGTCGGCTTCATTACCGGACTGTTTGGTGCTCGCACTCGATGATCTGCCCATGCTGGCAGACACGTTGGAGTGGATGTTTGCCGAGGCGGCAAATGTGCATTGTGGAAGGGAAGCCGTGCTTGAGCGCTTATTTGAGCTCCTAATCATTCTGTTGCTCCGTTACCTGCTCGATCATCACCAGTTGCGCACCGGAATGATGGCTGGACTGGCCGACATGCGGCTTGCCCGATCGCTTTTACAGATGCACAACTCCCCGGAACATGCCTGGTCAATAGCAGAGCTGGCCAGTGAGTCAAATATGTCACGCGCTGCGTATGCCGTGCATTTCAAGAGTGTCATCGGACAGACGCCTGCTGATTATTTGTTGAGTTGGCGAGTTAGCCTGGCTCAGAAGCTGATGCGAGAAGGGCGCTCGATTACGCTGATTGCAGCTCAAGTCGGCTACGAAAGTCCTTCGGCGCTGTCTCGCGCATTTAGACGCAAGACGGGGTTGAGCCCTCGTGACTGGTTGAAAGATCTGGCGGGGGAAAATGATGGCAAAAAGGCCTAAGGCATTACTGCCTTAAGCCATTGAAAAAATTATGCATTAATTTTACGTTTTTCCAGTTCAACCAGCGAATGGCCTGCCACAAATATCGAAACAGCAAGCAACCCTAAGTCTTTAAGCAGAAACTGACCTGGCGCAACGGAAATCGCCGGAAACCCTAAACTAGGCTCAATGACGCCCGGAGTGGAAAACATAAAGCTAAGGGTTGTGAAGAACAGGCCTGCAGACAGAGCGCCTCCTACCACGGATAGTTTGGGCGACAGCATGCGGCCTGCGATCAGAGTGCCGATCGAAATCTCTAGTATGCCGAGCAGGCTGGAGAACATGTCGACCGAAAAAATGCTATACACCCATCCCAAAAGCGGGCTGTTGCTCACCAGTGGAACCAGGCCCTCGGCCTCGTAGTGGGTAAATTTCATGCCGCCGAACCAGAAGTAAATAATAGCGAGAGCCAAGTACGCGCCATAGATACCTAGCCCCATAGTTTTGGTTCCAAGCGTTAAGTGGGCCTGTACGCTGGACTTCGAGTTTTCAATGCCTATGGTTTTCATGTCTGAGCTTCCAGTAGTGAGTGAGAGTGTGTTGGCTGCCGAACGCCGTATGCGTTGGCGATGAGATGATTATGGCTGGCATCTCTAATCAAGAGGCATCAGAAAGTATTGATTTCAGTGCAGATCGTCTTGGGCGGTGCAATTCGCGATGAAGGGATCGCCGTGGAGAGCGATGAGTGTTGGCGCTGATGGAAAATTGACCCACCCTGCCGATTGAAATTTGACCCAGGGCGGATTGCTGATTTTGTTACCAGCAACTGTGGATAAGTCTACCAGCGCAGCTGCTGTTGCCCCCACTCCTTCGCTAGCCCAGTTCAGTTGTTTAAGACCTGCCACACGCAGCCATGTAGCAGGCCGTCGTCGCCATGAAATCAGAACGGCTCATCGTCCTCCGGTTCCTGGCCGCCCTTACGCTTTCGCTCCCGTGATTTGATCTTGGCCTGGGCCGCCAAGCTACTGTGTTGCAGGCGATAGGACTCGTTACCGGTTTCGACGATGTGGCAGTGGTGGGTCAGCCGATCCAGCAGGGCGGTGGTCATCTTGGCGTCGCCGAACACGCTCGACCATTCGGCGAAGCTCAGGTTGGTGGTGATCACCACGCTGGTGTGTTCGTACAGCTTGGACAGCAGGTGAAACAGCAACGCACCGCCAGCCTGGCTGAACGGCAGATAACCCAGTTCGTCGAGGATGACCAGATCCATGCGCAGCAGTGCCTGGGCGATCCGCCCGGCTTTGCCGTCGTGTTTTTCGCGCTCCAGCAGATTGACCAGATCGACCGTGGAGTAGAAGCGCACGCGCTTACCGTGCCGGGTGATGCCGGACACGGCCAGCGCGGTGGCTAGGTGGGTTTTACCGGTGCCTGGCCCACCGATCAGCACCACGTTCTGCGCGGTGTCGGTAAAGGCCAGGCTGGCCAGCTCGCTGATCAGGCGTGCGTCGGCGCTAGAGGCGTTGAAATCGAAGCTGGCCAGATCGCGGTGCATCGGCAGCTTGGCCATGTTCATCTGGTGGCTCACCGAGCGCATGGCGCGATCTGTGTGCTCTTGTTCCAGCAGGTGTTCGAGCAGCCACTTGGATGAGGCTGTGTTCGACTCACCCTGTGCAGTTAACTCCGCCCAGGCCGTGGCCATGCCGTGCAGGCGCAGTTCCTTGAGTTCCGCCATCAAATCACGCATGACCGATCTCCTTGGTCTGGCCACGCAGGCGGTCGTAGCGCGCCGTGTTGGCGACGGGGGCTTCCTTGAGCGACAAGTGGGTTTCGACGCTGGGCGGCGGTTCGGATGCTGTCAGCCGTGCCACGACATTGAGGATGTGTTCGGCGCTCAGGCTGCCGCTCTCCAGTACCAGCTCAACGGCTACCAGCACGGCATCGAGTCCGGCGACCGGTACGGCAGCCAGGACTTGCGCCATGATCCGGTCACCGCCGGCATGACGCCCCAGACCGTGCTTAAGCTGACGCAGCGGCGCTGGCAGATCAGTAAAGGGCGCTCCGTTGCGCAGCGCGCCGGGCTTGCGCTCAATCAGCGGGATGTAGTGCTGCCAGTCGTAGCTGACCTGTTCGCGATCCAGCAAGCGCGCATGGCTGGCAATCAGCGCATCATCGGCCACCACCTCGATGCGGGTCGGATACAAACGGCTGCTGACCCACTTACCCGCGTACTCACACGGCACCGAGTAACGGTTGCGCCCGACACTGACCAGGCAGGTGCTGGAGACCCGCGCAGGCCGCTCGACGTAACCGTCGAAGGCCGCGGGCATAGGCATCAGTTCGGCGCGCTCCAACTCCAGTACCTCGGCCACACTGAGCCCGCTGTATTGAGGGTGCGTCAGCTCGTTCCAAAGCGCGCGGCAGCGCTGGCCCAGCCAGGCATTGAGTTCCTCGAAGGAGTGAAACTGGCAGTCCTGGGCGTCTAGCCAGATACGCCTGCGGCTGTCTTGCACGTTCTTTTCAACGATGCCCTTTTCCCAACCAGCGGCGACGTTGCAGAAGTCCGGATCGAACAGGTAATGCGCGCACATCACCGCAAAGCGCGCATTCACCGCCCGGCCTTTGCCCTTATTGACCTTGTCGACGGCGGTCTTCATGTTGTCGTAGATGCCCCGGCGCGGCACGCCGCCCAAGGAGCCGAACGAGCGTGTATGGGCGTCAAATAACATCTCATGGCCCTGGCTCGGATACGCCACAAGCCAGAACGCACGGCTGGCACACAGCTTCAGATGTGCCACCTGCATACGCCGGTAAATGCCGCCGACCAGCAAGCCTTCCTCGCTCCAGTCAAACTGAAACGCCTCGCCAAGAGCAAAGGTCAGCGGCACAAAGGCCTGCGACGCCTTGCCCTGTCCCCCTCGCCAGGCACGGATAAACGCGGTGAGCTGGCTGTAGCCACCGTCATAACCATCGGCTTTGATTTGCGCCAACAGCGCCTTGGCACTGCGCCGCTGTTGCTTGGGCCGCAGCGAATCGGCTTTTAGCGCCTGCTCCAGCGTGGCGTGAAAAGGGCTGAGTTTGTTGAAGATCGCGCGGCGTTGGTAGACCGGCGGCTTGGCCTCAGGTGCTCTGACCCACTTGCGAATCGTGTTGCGCGCCAACCCGGTGCGCTTGGCTATCTCATGCAGCGACAGCTTGTCGCGGAAATACATCCGGCGAATTTTGCCCATCATTTCCATACTGATCACCCTGTGTTCTCCTGCTCAAAAATTGAGCAGAAGCAGTTGAACACCTGGGTCAGTTTTCAGTCGGCAGAACAGCCTCTACTGGGTCAGTTTTCGGTCAGCGGCAACAATCCGCTACTACCAGCGACGCGGGCTGCTGGATGAACCAGCCAAACCCTTGGGTGGCCATCGGCGCTATCCGGTGGACATGGTGAAGCGACTGCGTTTCATCAAGCGGGCTCAGGCGCTGGGTTTCACGCTCTCGGAAGTCGGTGGACTGCTGACGCTGGATGAGTCGTGCGCCTGTGCCGAAACGCGAGCACGGGCTGCACGCAAGCTCGCGTTGATCGAGCAGAAGATGGCCGACTTGGTCGTCATGCAGCAACTGTTAGGCGAACTGGTGCAGCAATGTGATGCGGGAGACGGCGGAACGATCTGCCCGATCATCGAGGCACTGATCAGAGAGTAATGCCTGGCGGGTGAGCTGGAGATCGGAAAGCCCCTTTACGGTGGGATTCAGAGCTTACGTTGGTTTTTGGTTCCATTGCTCCCCAAACCCCACATACCAAGCTATGGATTATCTGGATGAGTCGTTCTGGCGGCTCCTGCATGATTATCGAGTCTTCGCAGTATTCGATGAAATCCACCACTGTGCAGGCCATGACCCTCTGCTCAGCAATGCTTGGGGGCAGCAGATTCTTCAGAGGGTTCAGGATCGAGCCGCTTTCACCCTCGCGCTCTCAGGTACACCATGGCGCTCTGATGACCGGGCAATAGCTCTGGCCCGTTACTCCTCGCCAGAAGGAAAGCTGATTTGCGACTATCGCTATGGCTTGAGTGAAGTGTAGTGGTCAACTGATCCCGGACACTGTTTTAAGTTTTTCTTCTGCCACTACCGGTGCGATCCCCCCATTGAAGGCATGGGGCCGCTCCTGATTGTAATATCCCATCAGGTAGCTGCTGATATCCTTCCGGGCAGCGGCCAGGCTGTGGTAGCCCATCGGCGGTATCCATTCCGTTTTCAGGCTGCGGAACAGACGCTCCATGGGGGCGTTGTCCCAGCAATTTCCACGACGGCTCATGCTCTGTACCAGGCGGTAACGCCAGAGCCTTTGCCGGAACTTGCGACTCGCATACTGCGACCCTTGATCCGAATGGAACATAACCCCGTGGGGGCGCCCACGCTGTTCCCAGGCATGATCCAGAGCCTGAACAACCAGATCTGCATCGGCGGTATCAGACATAGCCCAGCCGACCACCCGACGGGCATACAGATCCAGTACTACCGCCAGATAGCTCCAGCGCTGCCCCGTCCAGATGTAAGTGATATCACCACACCAAACCTGATCAGGCTGTGCCACATCAAACTCCCGATCCAGTCGGTTAGGGATATCCAGCCGCTCCACTGTTGCTCGTTTGTACGCGTGAGGCCCCGGCTGCTTGCAGACCAAGCCCAGCTCGCTCATCAGCCGGCGCACCTTGAAGCGACCGATGCCGACTCCCTGGTCGTTCAGTAAACCCTGTATGGTACGGCTACCTGCGGAGCTGCGGCTTTTGTTGAACAGCTCGTTAACCTGGGCCCTCAGGGCTACACGCTCAGCATCCACACGCTGGACCTTCTGGCGGTGTTCGTAATAACAGGAACGATTGATATCAAAGGCTGCGCACACCATGTCAACCGGGGCTTGCTCTCTCAACTGGTCAATCAGCGTGTACGTTTCCAGTCGTCCGACATCAAGAGAGCGGTAGCCTTTTTTAGGATGGTCTTCTCCATCTCCAACCGCCGGCAACGCTCTTCCAACTCCTGAATTCGCTGCTGCTCTGGCGTCATGGCTTTGCCTTTAGGGGTTACACCCTGCCGCTCCTCAGTGAGCTGTTTGACCCATTTGCGCAGGACACTTTCAACCACACCCAACGATAGGCTGGCTTGAGTAATGCTGTAGCCTTGGTCCAGCACCAGGCTGGCTGCTTCCTGTTTGAATTCAGGGGTAAAAGTACGTCGCTTTCTTGTCATCGAACACCTCTCAATGGCGAGTATTGTCGCCTAGTTGGTGTCCGGTTTCATTAGACCACTACAAAGCCATCGCTGAAGGCGTGTGTCGATCGCCTCGTATTGTTCTTTTGGACAATCAAAAAGTCACTGTTGTAGAGGAGCCTGTGGTTGGGCCTGCTGCAAGGCTATTTCCTAGTATTGCCGCGCTGCTTACGGAGTCCCCGGTTACTTACGAGAGCCTTCTGCGCCATGATGAGGTAGTTGATCAGCTACTCAGGCTCGGGCGTGCAAAGTTGAGTGAGGTCCGCCGATCTAAGCCAGATGCCGCTGGGCTGGTGGTTTGCACCGATATAGAACACGCGCAGCGAACAGCAAATGCTTTGGCAGCTGAGGGTGAGACCTGTCTGGTCGTTACCAATAAAACGCCGGACGCTCAGCAGGTGATCAGCTCTTTCAGGCATAACGATTGCCGCTGGATCGTAGCGGTAGGGATGATTAGTGAAGGGACAGACATCCCGCGTCTGCAGGTGTGTTGCTATTTGAGCCGAGTCCGCACAGAGCTTTATTTTCGTCAGGTGTTGGGAAGGGTGCTGCGTAGAACGTCGGGCACTGATGAGCAAGCTTGGCTGTTCATGCTGGCAGAGCCGACTTTGAAGGGCTTTGCCGAGCGAATTGCTGAGGATCTGCCGGAGGACCTAGCGGTTCTGAGCCAGTTTGATTTAACAGCTGCTTCTTCCGAGTCCTACCTGTCAGAGACCGATGCCGGCGGTCTTGCAATGATCGGCCAAGGTGACCAGGAACTTGACTCCCCGAACTGCGGGCATGATGGTGAAATTGTCCCGGCTCTGGATAGCCCACGCTACCAAGTCAGTTTTTCTCCGCACTATCGGGAGCTGTTGTTTGAACCGCCCCGGGTTTCGCGGAGGCTTCAACTCCTGAGAAGATGAAGCCATGAACAAGACAAACAAGTTTTCCCCTGAAGTCCGTGAACGAGCCGTGCGGATGGTGCAAGAGCATCGCGGCGACTATCCCTCGCTGTGGTCGGCGGTCGAGTCGATTGCACCCAAGATCGGCTGCGTACCCCAAACGTTGCTGGAATGGGTCAAGCGTGCAGACGTCGATGCCGGCGTACGGCCGGGCGTCAGCACAGCCGACGCGCAACGCGTCAAAGAGCTCGAGCGCGAGGTCAAGGAGTTGCGCCGGGCCAACGAAATACTCAAGGTGGCCAGTGCGTTTTTCGCCCAGGCGGAGCTCGACCGCCGGCTGAAGTGATCTACGCTCTGGTGGATGGACACCGGGATGCTTTTGGGGTCGAGCCAATCTGCACGGTGCTGCAGATTGCCCCGTCAGCCTATCGCCGGTATGCCGCCCGCCGTCGAAATCCGGATTTGCAAAGCCACCGAGCCCGGCGCGACAGCAAGTTGATGCCAAAGATCGAAGCTGTGTGGAACGCGAACCTGCAAGTTTACGGTGCTGACAAGGTTTGGAAGCAGATGAACCGTGAAGGAGACGCCGTGGCCCGCTGCACGGTCGAGCGGTTGATGCGACGACTTGGCCTGCGCGGAGTCCGGCGTGGCAAGATCGTCCGCACCACAGTCAGCGACCACAAGGCTCCGTGCCCGCTGGACAAGGTGAACCGGCAGTTCCGAGCCGACCGACCGAATCAGTTGTGGGTGTCCGACTTCACCTATGTTTCCACTTGGCAAGGCTGGCTGTACGTGGCCTTCGTTGTGGACGTCTTTGCCCGGCGCATTGTCGGCTGGCGGGTGAGCCCATCGATGACAACCGACTTCGTGCTGGATGCGCTGGAACAGGCCTTATACGCACGTCAGCCTGAACGCGGTAGCCATCTGATCCACCATAGCGATCGCGGGTCGCAATACGTCAGTATCCGCTACAGCGAACGGTTGGCCGAGGCTGGCGTGGAGCCGTCGGTAGGCAGCAAAGGGGACAGCTACGACAATGCCCTGGCTGAGACGATTAACGGCCTGTACAAGGCCGAAGTGATCCACAGACGCTCGTGGCGCAATCGTGAGCAGGTGGAACTGGCCACGCTCCAATGGGTGCATTGGTTCAATCACCAGCGACTGCTCGAACCCATCGGATATATACCGCCGGCAGAGGCTGAGGCAAACTACTATCGGCAACTAGCCAGTCAGGCTTCCAAGGTGGCGGCTTGACTTAAACCAAACAGCCTCCGCGAAACCCGGGGCGGTTCAATATGATGCTCCTGCGTCAATTCAATAACCGTGTTGCACTCAGCTCCTGCAACCGCCTGGTTTATTTTCCATCTCACGTGCGTCCCTCTCAAACCGCACTGGAGATCAGTGATCGCGGGGGCGATTCAGGAGATTGCGAGCTAAGAGGCGGTGCTTAAGAGTTAGCTATATCTGGAGTTTGCAATGAGTGAATCGCACCCGATCTCGTAGTAACCACTATGCATTTCTGCTCGACGGCTGATATTGGCTGTTAACGATGGCGATGTCGACAAGCTGCTTCTGGTCGACACCTGATTGCTCGGAAGCTCGGGGTGGGGCGTTCAACGGTTTACCGGTATTGGGTCAAGGGTAATTAAGGAGCACCCTGCTCTTCTGCTTCCTGGTGGCGGCTAAAGGTCGGGTGACGAACCTAGTAGAAAGCCACCTCTGGATTGACAAGATTTGATGAATTTCGGTGCAAATGGCAAAACGTGAAATTCGTCGAAGATCACCACGCCGACACCCGGCAGCTCCGGGTCATCCTGTAGCAGGCGCTGGAGAATCCCTTCGGTGACCACCTCGATACGGGTGGCGGCGCTGACCTTGCTGTCCAGACGGATGCGGTAACCGACCGTCTGCCCGACCGGCTCACCCAGCAGCTCAGCCAGTCGCTCGGCGGCCGCTCTGGCCGCCAGTCGACGCGGCTCAAGCATGATGATCTTCTGCCCGGCCAGCCAATCGCATTCAAGCAGCGCCAGCGGCACCAGTGTTGTTTTCCCCGCGCCGGGCGGCGCTTGCAAAACCAGCGAATGCTGTTCAGCAAATGTTTGTTTGAGCTCGGGCAGAATCAGCGAAACGGGAAGGTTGTTCATGAGGCCGGGACTGACAAAAATGAGCCCGCATTATAGCGGCCGCAGACTTTCCGTCACTCGGGTCGCCCGCTATGCTAGGACGGTTTTTCGGTCCAACCTCCTGCCGTGAGTCCTTCTCCGTGAATAGCCGTCTCAAATCGCTGGCCGCCGTCGTACTCTGCACTGCTCTGACCACCCAACTCAGCGCCTGCGGCACCATCTTCTACCCCGAACGCCGTGGTCAGATCAGTGGCCAGATCGATCCGGGGGTGGCCATTCTCAACGGTATCGGCCTGCTGATTTTTATCATCCCGGGGCTGATCGCCTTCGGCATCGACTTCACCACCGGCGCCATTTATCTGCCGGGCGGCAAATACAGCGTGGCACCAGAAACATTGCAGCAGGCAGTCGATGCTGATGGCCGGGTCGATACCGCCGCGCTGCAGCACATTCTCAAGCAAGAGCTGGGGAAGGACTTGCCGTTGGCACAGGCGCGCCAGATCAGGGCCGACTCAACCACTCAGTTGGCAATGTTGCAACTGACGGGGCGTGGCTGATGAGCAAACCGCACGCAATGGGAGAAGAGCGCGCCCGGCTGCTGCGGCTGGCTACCCGCGCCTCGGTCGGCGTGGCACTGGTGCTGATCGCGCTGAAGGCTACCGTTTGGCTGACCACCGGCTCAGTCAGCCTGCTGGCCGGCCTGATCGACTCGCTGATGGACGCCGCCGCCTCGATCATCAACCTGTTCGCAGTTGGCTATGCACTCAAACCCGCCGACAAGGAACACCGCTTCGGCCACGGCAAGGCCGAGGCGCTGGCTGGCCTGGCACAGTCGGCCTTCATCACCGGCTCGGCCGTACTGGTGTTGCTGCAGGGCATCAACCGCCTGCTCCACCCCGAACCGCTGGAAGCCGCCTGGGCCGGCATCGCCGTCATGGTCTTTTCGATCATCGCAACCCTTGCACTACTCGCGATCCAGAAGCACGTTATCGCCCGCACCAACTCCACCGCGGTTGGTGCCGACTCACTGCACTACAAGTCTGACCTGCTGCTGAATCTGAGCATCATCGTTGCGCTGCTGCTGGCCCAGTTCGGCATTCAGCGGGCCGACGCGCTATTTGGTCTGGGCATTGCGCTCTTCATTGGCTACGGCGCGGTACGTATCGGACTGGATGCGATTCAGATTCTGATGGACCACGAACTGCCGGACGAGGTTCGCGCCGAAGCCCTGCGCATTGCCCGCGCGGTGCCGGACGTCATCGACGTACACGAGCTGCGCACCCGCGAGTCCGGCCAGCACTGGTTCATGCAGCTGCACCTTGAGTTACCCGCTACCCTGACTCTGGCCGACGCCCACGCGCGTGGCGAGCAGGTTCGGCTGGCAATTGTCGAGCGCTTCCCGCAGGCCGACGTGCTGGTTCACAAGGACCCGGCATAGACCATCAGCTGGAAGCCATGAGTTTGAGCAAGTGGCTGATCTATGGGCAAGCCCGCAGCCTTCAGACTGCAAATAAAAAAAGGCGAGCTGCCTGCAGGGCAGCTCGCCTTTTTACGTCCTCCTCCACCCTCTTGGGATGATGCCTTTGCTCCCGTGCCTCGTGGGCTGGGTAACCGACTGGCCTCACACCTTCTGGATGCTGTGGCCCCGTTTCGCCTTGTGGACGAAGCGGTCTGGACGATCGGCTTCGGCTGAATCTGGTGAAAATAATATCCCTATCTGCGGGAAATAAATTACCTGTTTTTGCACATAATCTTGCGATATGAGCAACAAGTAACTAAAAATACATAAAAACGCGCAACTGAGAAAAGCACCATGAATAATCTCGACCTGGATCGCTACGATCTGAAGATTCTCGCCGCCTTGCAGCACGACGCCCGCATCAGCAACCAGGAGCTGGCAGAGCGGATTGGCCTGTCGCCTTCGCCCTGTTCGCGCCGGGTGAAAGCGCTGGAAGAAAGCGGACTGATTCGGCGCCAGGTAGCGCTGCTGGATCCGGCCAAGCTCGGCCTCAAGCTGACAGCCTTCGTGATGATAGGAATGGACCGCCACACCCCGGAACGCTTCGCCGGTTTCGAGAAAGTCATCAGCCAGTGCCCTGAAGTGCTGGACTGTTGTCTGGTGACCGGAATGGACGCCGACTACCACCTGCGCGTCGTCGTCCCGGACATGGAACACTACCAGCAACTGCTGCTGGGTACGCTGACCCGTATCGAGGGGGTTTCCAGCGTCCGCTCCAGCTTTGTACTGAATCAGATCATCGCCAGCACCGAACTGCCGCTGAAACATCTGGGTCTGAACTAGCCAGAACCCGACGGGCAGGCAGATCGACTAGCCGGTATACTGCTGCCCCACCTTTTTCTCAACGGAGCCGCTCGTGACCTACGAACAGTTCGAAACCATTGCCATGCCGCTGATGATCTTTGGCCTGGTTGCCTTCATGGGCTTTATCGTCTGGGATCTGGCCAAGGAGTCCAAAGCCGGACGCTACGGCACCGCAGTGCTGTTCTTCGCTCTCGGCCTGGGCGTGTTTGCCTTTATCGTCAAGGAAGTCATGATCATGGTGCTGGAGCACTGACCGATTCAGCCGCTCATCTGACCATTATCCCCGCTGCCCCAACATCTGAATCCTGATTCACTAGACCAACAAGAAGTGAATAAGGATTCAGAGCATGGCCTACCGCACCACCGCCAGCCGCATCGAGCGCGATCAGGTACTGCGCGAACATATTCTTGATTGCGCCGTACAGCAGGTCGCCGATGGAGGCTTCTCGTCACTGACAATGAGTACGCTGGCACGCAGCGCAGGCGTCGCCACCGGCAGCCTGTACCGCCACTTCGCCGGCAAAGGCGATCTGGCCGCCAGCGTCTTTGTCAAGGCAACTCGCCTGGAACTCGATACACTCAAGCAACAATTCCAGGCCCCCGGGCGCGCCGTTGATCGCCTGCGCAATGGCCTGACCCAGTTCGCCGCACGCGCCTGGCACAGCCGCCAACTCGCCTACGCACTGATCGCCGAACCTGCCGAAGAGGAAGTCGAAACCCAGAGACTGTACTTTCGTCAGGCCTACGCCACCCTGTACGGCGAACTGATTGCCGAAGGTATCGCCGATGGCAGTTTTCAAGTCGAAAACATCCCCCTCACATCCGCCTGCGTGGTTGGCGCGGTCGCCGAATCACTGGTCGGCCCGTTGTCGCCCCAGGCCCGAGCAGACCGCGAAAGCGGCCTGCCCAGCGAGACGCTGGAAGCCGTCACCCTCGCCATTGTTCGTTTCTGTCTGCGCGCCATCAACGCCAAGGAGGTCCCATGAGTCAGTTGCATCAGTATGCCGAAACCCATGAAGTCACCAATCAGGTGCCACCGCTGGAAGGCCTCAACCTGTACCGCAGCGACCTGCCGCTGCAGGAATGGGTTCGCCGCTACGACGGCGGCTGGGCCGACGGGCAGCTCAGCGCCTACGGCCAACTGGCCGGTGGCGCCTTGATGGAAGCGGGCTTCCTTGCCAACGAGAACAAGCCGGTATTCAGGAGCCACGACCGCTACGGCCACCGCGTGGACATGGTCGACTTTCATCCTGCCTATCACGAACTGATGGCCGCCGGCATCAAGGCGGGGATTACCAGCGCCCCCTGGAATGACCCGCGCCCCGGTGCCCAGGTCGCCCGCGCCGCGACCATGTACCTGCACAACCAGGCAGAGGCCGGTACCAGCTGCCCAATGACCATGAGCTATGCCTGTGTGCCTGCGCTGCGTCTGCAGCCGGACCTCGCCGAGATCTGGCTGCCGAAGATCCTGTCCGGCCAGTACGACCCGCGCAACCTGCCGATTGCGCAGAAGACCGGCGCCACCATCGGCATGGCCATGACCGAGAAACAGGGCGGCACCGATGTGCGCGCCAACACCACCCGCGCCTACCCGGTCGGCGTCGGCGGCCCGGGCCAGGCCTACGAACTGGTAGGCCACAAGTGGTTCTGCTCGGCGCCGATGTGCGACGCCTTCCTCACTCTGGCCTATACCGACAAGGGCCTGAGCTGCTTCCTGCTGCCGCGCCACCGCCCGGACGGCAGTCGCAACGAATTTTACGTGCAGCGCCTGAAGAACAAGCTCGGCAACTGGGCCAACGCCTCCAGTGAAGTCGAATATCGCGGTGCATTGGCCTGGATGATTGGCCCGGAAGGCCGCGGCGTGCCGACCATCATCGAGATGGTCTCGCTGACCCGCTTCGACTGCATGATCGGCTCCAGCTCGCTGATGCGTCAGGCGCTGACCCAGGCCGCGCACCACTGTGCCCATCGCACGGTAGGCACCCGGGTACTGAATGAGCAGCCGCTGATGCAGAACGTGCTGGCCGATCTGGCGCTGGAAAGCGAGGCCGCGCTGGCCCTCACCATGCGCATGGGCAAAGCCATCGACAACGCCCATGATGCGCAGGAAGACAAGTTCGCCCGCCTGGTCACCGCCATCGGCAAATACTGGATCTGCAAACGTGCGCCGGGAATGATCAACGAAGCGCAGGAATGCCTGGGCGGCGCCGGTTACGTTGAAGAAACCATTCTGCCGCGCCTGTACCGCGAAGCGCCGGTCAACTCGATCTGGGAGGGTTCGGGCAACGTGCAGTGTCTGGACGTACTGCGCGCGCTGTCGAAGGAGCCGGGGGTCCTCGATGCGCTGTTCGCCGAACTGGGTGACGGTCATGGCTCCAGTGCGCTCAAGCAGCGCATCGAGCGGATCAAGCAGCAGTTCGCCGACACCGACGACATTCAATACCGCGCCCGCCAGCTGACCGAAGACGTGGCCGTCGCACTGCAAGCCAAACTGCTGCTGGAAGCCGGTAACAGCACCGTCTCCGACGCCTTTATCGCCAGTCGGCTCGGCGAACACGGCCAAGCCTACGGCACCCTGCCGCGCGGTCTGGATGTCGAAGCTTTGGTCGCCCGCTCGACGCCGGCCAGCCTGTAAGGAAACGCACATGGCACTCGACCAAAGCACCATCGAAGCCCGGGTAGATGCCGGCTTCAAACGGGCCAACTTCATTGCCGATCTCGGTATCCGTCCAACCGCCTGTGGCTCTGGCTGGGTAGAGGCAGAGCTGCCAATTCTGCCCCGGCACTTCCAGCAGGGCGGCTTTGTGCACGCCGGGGTGCAAAGCACTCTGGCCGATCATACAGCTGGCGCTGCCGCTGCCACCTTGCTGGACGACGGCTACAGCCTGCTGACCGTCGAGTTCAAGGTCAACCTCCTGCGTCCGGCGCAATGCGAAACGCTGCTGTGCCGCGCCGAGATACTGAAACCGGGCAAGCAGATCTGCGTCGCAGAGGCCGAGGTTTTTGCCTTGCAAAACGGCGAAAAGCGGCTGTTCAGCAAAACGACTGTCACCCTTGCGGTGCTGCCGCTTGCCGCTACACTGCCGCGCTGACCCAGCCCAGGATAGCCGCAGATGAACCAACGCCCACGCCCGTCGAACCGCCCGCGACCAGCCGGAAAGCCGCGCCGCACGCCAGCGGCGCCGCCGGCCAACCCAAAACTGATCGCGTTGAACAAGCCGTTCGATGTGCTGACCCAGTTCACCGACGGTGACGGTCGGTCGACACTGGCCGACTTCATCAAAACCCCCGGCGTCTACCCAGCCGGGCGACTGGATCGCGACAGCGAAGGCCTGCTGCTGCTGACCAACGACGGCCGCCTGCAGGCACGCATCACCGATCCGAAGCACAAGCTGCCGAAGACCTACTGGGTACAGGTGGAAGGCGAACCCAGCGAGGAGCAGTTGGCGCAGCTGCGCGCCGGCCCTGAGCTGAACGACGGCCCCACTCGTCCGGCCGAGGTAGAGCAGATTGATGAACCCGCCCTGTGGCCGCGCAATCCTCCGGTACGCTTTCGCAAGAGCGTGCCAACCAGCTGGTTGGCGATCACCATCCGCGAAGGCCGCAACCGCCAGGTCCGGCGCATGACCGCAGCGGTCGGGCTACCCACGCTGCGCCTGGTGCGCGTGCGCATCGGTGACTGGACCCTCGGCGATCTGCAGCCGGGGCAGTGGCGTGAACTGCCAAGCACCGGCTGAAACCCGAACAGCAAGACCCCATCACCTAACGACAACAACAGGATGGATACCCCATGAACATTCCCAAACTGCTCGCGGTCAACGCCCGCAAGTTTCCCGAGGGCGAAGCCCTGATCAGCGCAAACTGCCGCCTGAGCTGGTCCGAACTGCATGACCAGAGCCTGCGTCTGGCTGCCCATCTGCACGAGCAGTACCAGATCGGCAGCGGCGACCGCGTCGCCCTGTACATGCCCAACAGCTACAGCTGGGTGCTGGGCTACTTTGCCGTTATCAACCTCGGTGCGATTGTCGTTCCGGTCAATGCGCGCCTGACTGCCGCCGAGCTGGAATACATCCTCGGCGACTGCGACGCACGTCTGGTCATCGCTCAGGGCGACCACGCCGAGCGCGCCAGCACTCTGGCTCCCTGCCTGCGTCTGGATCAGCCGGGCGCCCGGGTACTGGACATGCAGAGCCGCTGGGACGTCGCCGAGATTCCGGCCGAACAGCCTTGCACCCTGCTCTACACCTCCGGTACCACGGGCAAGCCCAAGGGCGTGCTGTTCCACCACCACGCGCTGCTGACCGTCGCCAACGCCTCGGCGCAGGAAATGAACATGCGCCCGCACAGCCGCATGCTGCACATGATGCCGCTGACCCATTCGGCGCCGCTTAACGTCTTCCTGCTCGGCGGCACCTACGTCGGCGCAGCCCACGTGGTACTGCCCGAATTCCACCCCACGCTGCTGCTGGACACCGTCGAGAAGGAACGCACCACGCACTTCTTCGGCGCTCCGGTCGCCTTCATGATGACCGCGCAGCAGCCCGACATTAGCGAGCGTGACATCAGCTCCATGCAGTACTGGATCTATGGCGGCGGGCCACTGTCAACCGAGCAGCTGCAACTGATCGCCCAACGCATGAACACCGACCGTCTGTACTGCGTCTACGGCCTCACGGAGGCCGGGCCGAGCGGCACCATCATGCTGCCGGAGGAGCACCCCGGCAAAGCCGGCTCGATCGGCCGCCGTGGCGCCCTGCATACCGAGCTGCGTCTGGTTGACGAGCATGGCAACGAGGTTGAAGGCGAAGGCACCGGCCAGATCCAGATTCGCACCGAAGGCATGATGCTCGGCTACTGGAACAAGCCCGAGGCCACCGCCGAGTGCCTGCATAGCGACGGCTGGCTGGACTCAGGCGATCTCGCCCGCCGTGACGCCGAGGGCTACTACTGGGTACTTGGCCGCGCCAAGGAACTGATCATTTCCGGCGGTGTGAACGTCTACCCACGGGAGATTGAAGTAGCGCTGGAAGGCCACCCGAACATCGTCGAAGTTGCGGTATTTGGCGTACCGCATCCGCAGTGGGGCGAAACCGTCAAGGCGGTCGTCGTGCTGCGTGAGCCGGTCGCCGACCTGCACGCCGAGCTGAGCGCCTATCTGGAACCGCTGCTGGCCGACTACAAGCGCCCACGCCTGTACGGCCAGGCTTCAGCGCTGCCGCGCAATGCCAACGGCAAGGTGATGAAACACCAGCTGTCGTAAACCAAAAAGGGCGCCAATGGTGTCCTTTTTAATGGTTCTTCGTGAACGTCCGGGATAACGCGCCCGGCTTCTATACCAAGACCATCGGCCAAATACTCAGATGATGAAGCGTGCACATTCGGTCCGCCCCGTTTACGCGGGCGAGTAGCGCAGGATTGGCAGGAAACAGGACGGCAGCCTGTCTGAGGCTCGCAGAGCCGAGTTCTGCCGGCCCCTGCCAAACCGAGCAACGCAGCGAACCCGAAGGGCCGCGTAGCCGGGTGCCCGGGGGGGATCGCCAAGGGGGGCCGGGCAAGCGGTCCCCCTTGGCTCGCCGTGAAGGCGAAAGGCGGAACCATCACCAGCACAGACATAAACAGGAAAACCGAAGAAGGCAACTCGCCCCAACAATTCAAGCTGAAGCCGTTTAATCGGCAGCAACAATTAATACCGCAACCCGAACAGCCTGAACACGAAACCCAGCAACCAGGCCGGGCCGATCAGCAGAAACTGCACATCCTTGAAGAACGACGGTTTCTTGCCCTCCACATGATGCCCTATGAACTGACCGATCCAGGCCAGTACAAAGATCCCCAACGACCACCAGAACACATGAGTCATCAGGCTTAGTCCCAGCAGCATCAGTAAGCTGACCACCAGCATCGCCAGTGCAATCTGCCAGGACAGCAGCACATAGAACACCAATGCTGCAGCTACGGCCCCCATCGCTACCCATGGGTGAATAGCCCACAGCATACCGAGCACACTGAACGTAATCAGCGGCACACAGATCCAGTGCGCCAGCTTGTTGAACGGGTTGCGGTGGCTTTCACCGTACTCGTCAAACCATTGGTCAATGGCTTTCATAGGTCACCTTCATTATTGTGCGGTTTTCACTTATCAAGGCTGCTTTCAAGTGTAGCTGTCCATGCTCTCAGCGGCAGTGTCAAAGCGCGCCAGAGTAGCCTTGGCTGGTAAAGGAGCGCGGCCACCGGTCGAAGATCTGGTCTCGGCTGCGCGCCTGCAGTGCGAACACCCGCCTAGAGGCGAGACGCCTGCTCACCCCGCCACGCGGGCAAGATGGTATGCTAGCGCGCTGTCATGCCAGCTCGGGGCGCACACCGCGCTGGTCAAACGCCTGTCAGCACGCGGAACAACTTGCCATGACCCAACCCAACCCGTTCAAGCCCGTCGTTCTATGCCTTTCCGGCCATGATCCGAGCGGCGGTGCCGGCCTGCAGGCCGACATCGAGGCACTGATTGCGCAGGGCTGCCACGCGGCGCCAACAGTGACCGCGCTTACCGTGCAGGACACGGTTGATGTCAGCGACTTTCGCGTGCTCGACCGCGAGTGGGTGCTGGCCCAGGCCAACAAGATCATCAGCGACATGCCGGTTTCGGCGGTGAAACTGGGCATGCTCGGCTCGGTCGAAATGGTCGACACCGTACTGGAATTGATGTTGCGTCTGCCCAATGTGCCGCTGGTCTGCGACCCGGTGCTGCGTGCCGGAGGTGGCGGTTCGCTGGGCAAGGATGATGTTGGGTTTGCCATTCGCGAGCGCCTGTTCCCGGTCGCCGCCATTGCTACCCCGAACCTGCCCGAGGCGCGCATTCTGGCCGAACTGCCGGACGGCAGCGCCGATGAGTGCGCGGCCAAGCTGCTGCCCCATATTCGCCACCTGCTGATCACCGGCGGTCATGGCGACGAGGCCGAAATCCACAATCGCCTGTACTGCGCCGATGGCAGCCAGCACGACTTCACCTGCCCGCGTCTGCCCGGCAGTTATCACGGTTCCGGCTGCACGCTGGCAAGTACGCTGGCAGGCCGTCTGGCGCTCGGCGAAGAGCTGGTCAGCGCGGTGCGCTCGTCACTCGACTATACTTGGCGCACACTGCGCGACGCCGAGCAGCCCGGCCATGGCCAGTACGTACCGCGCCGCCTGCCGCTGGACTTCTGCTCGTGAGCGAGCGCGGCCTGTACGCCATCACTGACAGCGCCCTGCTGGCAGACGGCAAGCTGCTGCCCTATGTCGAAGCCGCGCTGATCGGCGGCGCCCGTTGGCTGCAGTACCGCGACAAGTCCGGCGATACCGGCAAGCGACTGGCCGAAGCAAGCCAGCTTGCCGCGCTGTGTCGCCAGCATGGCTGCGAGCTGCTGATCAATGACGATCTGGCGCTGGCCGACCAGTTGGGCGTGGGCCTGCATCTGGGCCAGGACGACGGCTCCCTGCGCGAGGCACGCCAGCAGCTCGGCCCGAAGGCGCTGATCGGCGGCACCTGCCACGCCAGCCTGCAGCTGGCTGAACGCGCGCTGATTGACGGCGCCAGCTATATCGCCTTTGGCCGCTTCTTCAATTCCATGACCAAACCGGGCGCACCGGCAGCAACGCCCGCGCTACTGCGCGAGGCGCGCCAGCAATTTTCCGTACCCATTGTCGCGATTGGCGGCATCACCCTGGACAACGCGTCGACCCTGCTTGACGCCGGCGCCGATTATCTGGCCGTGATCAACGGCCTGTTCGGCGCTCCCGACGCTGAGACGGTGCAGCAACGCGCCCGTCAGTTCAGCCAACTCATTCACGCATCCTGAGAGACTTGCCATGTCCCGTTCCGAATCCCTGTTTGCCAGCGCCCAGAAACACATCCCGGGCGGCGTCAATTCACCGGTCCGCGCCTTCAAGAGCGTCGGCGGCACACCGCTGTTCTTCAAGCACGCCGAAGGTGCTTACGTCATTGATGAAGACGACAAGCGCTACGTTGACTACGTCGGCTCCTGGGGCCCGATGATCCTCGGCCACAGCCACCCGGACGTGCTGGACGCGGTGCGTAATCAACTGCAGCACGGCCTGTCCTACGGTGCACCGACCGCGCTGGAAACCGAGATGGCCGAACTGGTCTGCTCGCTGGTGCCGTCGATGGATATGGTGCGCATGGTCAGCTCCGGCACCGAGGCGACCATGAGCGCCATCCGCCTGGCCCGTGGCTACACCGGCCGCGACAGTATCATCAAGTTCGAGGGCTGCTACCACGGTCACTCCGACAGCCTGCTGGTCAAGGCCGGTTCCGGCCTGCTGACCCAGGGTGTGCCCAGCTCCGCCGGCGTGCCAGCCGATTTCGCCAAGCACACCCTGACCCTGCCGTTCAACGACATCGAGGCGGTGCGCAAGACCCTGGCCGACGTCGGCCAGCAGGTCGCCTGCATCATCGTCGAGCCGGTGGCCGGCAACATGAACTGCGTGCCGCCGGCGCCCGGCTTCCTGCAGGGGCTGCGTGAGGCCTGCGACGAGCACGGCGTGGTGCTGATTTTCGACGAGGTGATGACCGGTTTCCGCGTGGCTCTCGGCGGCGCCCAGGCGCACTACGGCGTCACCCCGGACCTGACTACCTTCGGCAAGATCATCGGCGGCGGCATGCCGGTCGGCTGCTTCGGTGGCAAACGTGCGGTCATGGAGTGCATCGCCCCGCTCGGCCCGGTCTACCAGGCCGGCACCCTGTCCGGTAATCCGCTGGCGATGGCAGCCGGCCTGACCACCCTGCGCCTGATCAACCGTCCCGGCTTCCATGACGAGGTAAGCGCCTACACCAGCCGCATGCTGGCTGGCCTGCAGGAGCGCGCCGATGCCGCGGGTGTGCCCTTCGTGACCACTCAGGCGGGCGCGATGTTCGGCCTGTACTTCTCCGGTGCCGATGACATCGTCACCTTTGAGGATGTTATGGCCAGCGACGTTGAGCGCTTCAAAAAGTTCTTCCACCTGATGCTCGATGGCGGCGTCTATCTGGCACCCAGTGCCTTCGAGGCCGGTTTTACCTCGATCGCCCACGGCGAAACCGAGCTGAAGCTGACTCTGGATGCGGCCGAGAAGGCCTTTGCCGCGCTATGAGCCAGCTCGCCTACGGCCTGCTGACCCTGCTGCTGATCGCCGCCAGCTTCTGGCTGTGGCGACAGCGCAGGCCGCTGTCTGCCGCGGCTCGAGGGGCCATGACAGCCGCCTTGCTGGGGCTGGGTCTGGCTGCCGCAGCCAGCCTGCTGCTGAGCCTTGGCTCACTCGCAAAGGAGCTGGAACATACCCAGCGCATACTCGGGCTGGCGGCGCAGAACCTCAGCCTGCCGTTACTGGGTCTGGCCGCGTTCTACCTTGGCCGCGGCCTGCAATGGCAGCCGGCAGCCTGGGGCCGCATCCTGCTCGGCCTGATGGCCGCCTTTGAACTGCTGCGCCGGATGGACCAGCTGTTCGGCTACCAGTGGGTGATCAACAGCGCCGCGTTGCTGGTGATGCTCGCTGGTTGCCTTCTGGTCGCACGGCAAGACCGACGACCACTGCCCTTCGTGGCCCTCTGCGCCGTCGGCACGCTGACACCGTTGCTGCAACCGGGCGCAGCTCCCCTGGCTGAACTGTTTGTTCCGGGCGACACACTGCTTCTGCTATTCCCTGCCCTGCTGGGAGCGGCAGTGACAGTTGGCCTGTTGAGTGAACAGGCGCACAATAGATCACAACCTGAACCCGACGATCACCAGCCGAGGCCCTGATCCCGTCATGCAACGCCTGCTTACGCCCGCTGTCCTTACCGGCCTGCTTATGCTGCCGGCGTCCACCCTGCTGGCAGAGTCGGATAACCCGCTACTGATCAGTGCCGACGACCGCTGCGCCTTTGAACGGGTTGACGATGAAAGCCTGCCGCTGGCGCTGGACGCATGCCAGCGCGCGGCCGACGGCGGCGACATGCAGGCGCAATTCGAATTGGGCCAGCTGTACTACAAGGGTGAGCGCGTAGAGCGCAACTATGCGACCTCGCTGCAGTGGCTGGAAAAGGCATCAATCCAGGGTGAGCCCAGAGCCCAGTACCTTCTGGGTATGATGCACTTCAACGGCGAAGGCATCCCGCGCAACCTGCCGCAGGCCTACATCATCCTCAAGATGGCCGCCGTCAACGGCAATGATGACGCCATGGATGCTGCTGACCTGGTCGCGCAAGAGATGGACGCACAGGAAGTTCAGGTGGCCAACCATGTGCTCGGCACCCTGTTTCGGGACTATCTGGCGCAGATTCGAGAGGAACAGCTCAGTGGCACGATGGCGCCGGGCGCCCCCGTCGAGCCACCCGGTGATATCGACCAGACGGATCAGGAACTTCAGCAGCCTTGAGGCTGCTGCATGAGTCTGTCAGCCGTCGTTACGCGGCGGCATCGGGAAATGCATGATGTTGCTGCCGCCCTGAGCGTCGGTGATTTTTGGCGTGCCGACGCGTTCAACTTCGTCAATACGAATGATCGAGTGCACGGGAATGAAGCTGCGCTTGACCCCTTCAAACTGATTCTTCAGTTTCTCTTCGGCCGGATCGACCAGCATCTGTGACCGCTCGCCGAAGATCAGCTCTTCAATTTCCATGAACCCCCACAGCTCACTCTGAAAGATCTGCTGGGCGTAAAGCTCGAACACCTGTCCCTGGTTCTGGAAGATGACCCGGAAAACCGGTTGCTTTTCTTTGCTCATGACGGGTTGATCAACACCTTGAAAAACGTGGAAGGACACCGTGGCATCAGCCGCTCGGCGGGCGCGCATCATAGCACAGGGGGCGGCAGAAGCAGATGTGTGTATAATCGCCCCTTTTCCCAGCTAGCCCCCAGCACAATCCCATGGCCAAGAAACTCTTTATTCAGACCCACGGTTGCCAGATGAACGAGTATGACAGCTCGCGCATGGCAGACCTGCTCGGCGAACATCAGGCAATGGAGCTGACCGACAACCCCGATGAGGCGGATGTCATCCTGCTCAACACCTGCTCGATCCGTGAAAAAGCTCAGGAAAAGGTTTTCTCCGAGCTGGGCCGCTGGCGCCCGCTTAAAGAGAAGAACCCGGAGCTGATCATCGGCGTTGGCGGCTGCGTCGCCAGCCAGGAAGGCACCGCCATCCGCGATCGCGCCTCCTACGTTGACGTGGTATTCGGCCCGCAGACCCTGCACCGCCTGCCTGAGATGATCAACGCCGCGCGCACCACACAGCAGCCGCAGGTGGATGTCAGCTTCCCCGAGATCGAGAAGTTCGACGCCCTGCCCGAGCCACGCGTAGACGGCCCGACGGCCTTCGTATCGATCATGGAAGGCTGCAGCAAGTACTGCAGCTTCTGCGTGGTGCCCTACACCCGTGGCGAGGAAGTCAGCCGCCCGCTGGCCGACGTGCTGGCCGAGATCGTTCACCTGGCCGAGAACGGCGTCAAGGAAGTCACCCTGCTGGGTCAGAACGTCAATGGCTACCGTTTTGACGGTACCGACTTTGCCGACCTGCTGCACGCTGTGGCAGCGATCGACGGGATTGAGCGCATTCGCTACACCACCAGCCACCCGCTGGAATTTTCCGACGCCATCATCCAGGCCCACGCCGAGATTCCGAAGCTGGTGAAGTACCTGCACCTGCCGGTGCAATCAGGTTCCGACCGGGTACTGGCGGCGATGAAGCGCAACCACACCGCACTGGAATACAAGTCGCGCATCCGCAAGCTGAAAGCCGCAGTGCCGGATATTATCCTCAGCTCGGACTTCATTATCGGCTTCCCGGGTGAAACCGACCGTGATTTCGAGCAGACCATGAAACTGGTTGAGGACGTCGGCTTCGATTTCTCCTACTCGTTCATCTATAGCGCCCGTCCCGGCACGCCGGCGGCCGATCTGAATGATGACACGCCAATGGAGACCAAGAAGCAGCGCCTGCAGATTCTTCAGGCACGCCTGAACCAGCAGGGCTTCGAGAACAGCCGCCGCATGGTCGGCACCACCCAGCGCATCCTGGTCAGCGACTTCTCGAAGAAGGACCCGGGCATGCTGCAGGGCCGCACCGAGCACAATCGCGTGGTCAACTTCCGCTGCGACAACCCCGGCCTGATCGGCCAGTTCGTCGACGTCCGGATTGAAGAGGCGCTGCCACACTCGCTGCGCGGCACGCTGATCAGCAACACGGCACACTGAGCAGGTGTGCCCCGCCCCCGCTGCAAAACCGCCACCGTTGTACTGATAACCCAGTGACAGGTATGGATGGGCGGGTCTTTGCAGCGGGATATTTGCGCGCTATCCTGTGCGCTTCTCAGTGCCATATGGCGACCAACGGACCATTTTGAACGCGCCCCAGCATATCCATCGCTTCAGTATCGAACCTGTCGACCCCCGCCGCTTCGCCAGCCTTTGCGGCCAGTTCGATGAAAATCTCCGCCTGATCGAACAACGCCTCGGCATCGAAGTCCGCAACCGCGGCAACCACTTCGAGCTGATTGGCGACGATTCCCTGACCCGCTCTGCCGAAGCCGTGCTGCGTCAGCTGTATCGCGAAACCCGCAATACCGACGACCTGAGCCCGGATACCGTGCACCTGTATCTGCAGGAATCGGGACTGGAAAGCCTGGGCGAAAGCCTCAGCAATGGTGAAGACCACAAGCCGGTGATCCTGCGCACGCGCAAGATGAGCATCCAGCCGCGCGGCCCGAATCAGCAGAAGTACGTGCGCTCTATTCTCGAGCACGACATCAACTTCGGCATCGGCCCGGCCGGCACCGGCAAGACCTATCTGGCGGTGGCCTGCGCGGTCGATGCACTGGAGCGCGAGCAGATTCGGCGCATCCTGCTGGTACGTCCGGCGGTGGAAGCCGGCGAGAAGCTGGGTTTTTTGCCCGGTGACCTGGCGCAGAAGATCGACCCCTACCTGCGCCCGCTCTACGACGCCCTGTACGAGATGCTCGGGTTTGAGCAGGTTGCCAAGCTGATCGAAAAGCAGGTGATCGAGATCGCGCCGCTGGCGTACATGCGTGGCCGCACCCTGAACAACAGCTTCATCATTCTCGACGAGTCGCAGAACACCACACTGGAACAGATGAAGATGTTCCTGACCCGTATCGGCTTCGGCTCGACCGCGGTGATCACCGGCGACATTACCCAGGTCGACCTGCCCCGCGGCACCCGCTCGGGCCTGGCCCACGTCACCGAAGTGCTGAAAGACGTCAAGGGCATTGGCTTCACCCACTTCGAGTCCAAGGACGTGGTGCGACACCCGCTGGTCCAGCGCATCGTCGAGGCCTACGACCGCTTCGACGCGCTGCAGGAAGCTGCCCGCAAGGAGCGTCGCAATGAGCATTGAGCTCGACATCCAGCGCGCTTCCAGTGCACCCGATCAGCCCGACGACGACAGCTTCATACGCTGGGTCGGGCTGGCCCTGGGTACCGGCACCGACCGAGAACTGACCATCCGTCTGGTGGACGCCGATGAGGGCCGCCAGCTGAACAGCACCTATCGCGGCAAGGACTACGCCACCAACGTATTGTCCTTTCCTGCAGACCTGCCCCCCGAACTTGACCTGCCGCTGCTTGGCGACCTGGTGATCTGCGTCCCCGTAGTCGCCCGTGAAGCTGACGAGCAGGGCAAACCCCTGCACGCGCACTGGGCGCACATGGTCATCCACGGTTGCCTGCACCTGCTCGGCTACGATCACATCGAAGACGCCGATGCAGAAGAGATGGAAGCCCTGGAACGGGAATTGCTGGCAGAACTCGGCATAGCCGACCCCTATCTTGAAGATGATGAGTAAGGACCAATGAGCGAAGATCGATCGACCAACGGGCATAAGTCGTGGCTGGATAAACTGGTCCAGGCTTTTGTCCATGAACCCAAGAACCGCCAGGAACTGCTCGAGCTGCTGCGCGAGGCGCACAGTAACGAGGTTCTGGATATCGAGGCCCTGTCGATCATCGAAGGTGCGCTCCAGGTGTCGGACATGCAGGTCCGCGACATCATGGTGCCGCGCTCGCAGATGACTACTATCAAGGCAAGCCACAGCCCGCGCGAATTTCTGCCTGCAGTGATCGAAGCCGCCCACTCGCGCTTTCCGGTCATCGGCGAGAACGTCGATGATGTGCTGGGCATTCTGCTCGCCAAGGACCTGCTGCCGCTGCTGCTGGAAGAGAACACCGAGCGCTTCAACATCAAGGACATCCTGCGTTCCGCGACCTTTGTACCGGAATCCAAGCGCCTCAACGTGCTGCTCAAGGAGTTCCGCGCCACCCGCAATCACATGGCCATTGTCATCGATGAATACGGCGGCGTATCCGGTCTGGTTACCATCGAAGACGTGCTGGAGCAAATCGTCGGCGACATTGAAGACGAGCATGATGTTGACGAGGACAGTCAGATCAAACCGCTGCCCAGCGGTGATTATCTGGTCAAGGGCCTGACCCCCATCGAGGAGTTCAACGAACACTTCGAAACCGAGTTCTCCGACGAAGAGTTCGATACCGTTGGCGGGCTGGTCATGAACGCCTTCGGCCATCTGCCCAAACGCAATGAAGTGGTCGAGCTGGACGGTTTCCGGGTTCGCGTGCTGAACGCCGACAGCCGCCGGGTTCATCTGCTGCGCGTCACCCTGGTCAACCGCTAGCCGGCACCGATAAGGACATCTCCATGCATGCCCTGCTCAGCCGCCTGCGCGGCCCCGGCCTTGTCGGCCACCTGATCGCGCTGGTCGCCGGCGCGCTCAGCACCCTCTCCTTTGCCCCCTACAACATCTGGCCGCTGGGCATGCTCTCAGTGGCCCTGCTGTATCAGGGGCTGAAGGACGTCACGCCAAAGCAGGCCCCCCTGCGCGGTGGCGCCTGGGGGCTGGGGCTGTTCGTCTCCGGCGTTTCCTGGATCTATATCAGCATCCACGTCCACGGCAATGCCTCACCGCCGCTGGCCGCCTTGCTGACCGGCGGACTGGAACTGGGACTGGCTTGCTTTTTTGCACTGATGGCCTGGCTGTGGGTGCGTTTTCTGCGCCCGCAGGGCCCGTGGCTCGCCAGCCTGTGTTTCGCCCTGCTGTGGTTTGCCCAGGAAATGTTCCGCAGCTGGTTCCTCACAGGCTTCCCCTGGCTCTATCACGGCTATGCGCACACTCACAGCGCGCTGGCCGGCTGGGCGCCGATTGGCGGTGTCTGGCTGCTCGGCGTGATATCAGTGCTGATCGCCTGCCTGTTGACCGAGTGGCGTCTGCTGCGACGCCCACTGCAGGCGGCGGCCGTTGCTGCGCTGGTCGGCTTGTTCTGGGGCGGCGGGTTGCTGCTGCAATACGTCGACTGGACCGGGCCAGTCGGCAAGCGCCTGAGCGTCAATCTGGTGCAGGCCAACATAGAGCAGGCCAACAAGTGGGACCCGGCCTACATTACCCACACACTGGAACTGTACCGTGACCTGACCTACGCCCAACCGCCAACCGATCTGGTGGTCTGGCCGGAAACCGCGGTACCGGTCCTGCAGAGCCAATCGCTGTACTTTGTTGACGGCATCGCCGCCAATCTGGCGCAGCAAGGCCGCACCCTCATCACCGGCATCCCGGTCGATACCCACGATGGGCATGGCATGCGCATCTACAACGGCATCATGGTCGGTGGCAGCGAGCCCCGCAGCCAGTACCTGAAACAGAAGCTGGTACCCTTTGGCGAGTACGTGCCACTGGAAGGCCTGCTGCGCGGCCTGATCGATTTTTTCAACCTGCCGATGTCCAGCTTCAGTCGCGGGCCGGCCGATCAGCCGCCACTGCAGGCCGCCGGTTACCAGCTGGCGCCACTGATCTGCTACGAGGCGGTCTACCCCGATTTTGCCGCCAAGCTCGCCGCCCGGAGCGACCTGTTGATCACTATCAGCAACGACAGCTGGTTCGGCTCTTCCATTGGCCCGCTCCAGCACCTGCAGATGGCGCAGATGCGCGCCATCGAAAGCCAGCGCTGGATGATCCGTGCGACCAATAATGGCGTAACCGCGCTGATCGATCCGCGCGGCATCATTCGCCAGCGGATTGCGCAGTTTCAGCAGGAGGTATTGATCGGCGAGGTGCAGCCGATGACCGGGCAGACGCCCTATCTGCGCTGGCGCAGCTGGCCGCTGATAGTTATGGCACTAGCAATACTGCTGCCCGTTGCCTGGCGCCGGCGTCACGCCCGGTAGCGGCGTGCGAGTGGAGATGGCGACCAGAATCTGCTGTAGCAGCGCCATCTCCTCGGGGCTCAGCCCTTGCAGCTCGAGTTCACTCGGCAATTCCGGATAGCCACTGAGCCATTGCCGGGTGTGCGCCATATCCAGCGCCTGGTCCAGCCGTCTAAGCAAACGACCATAGGCACTGTCCTGTGGCTGTCGAGCTACCACCGAAGGCAATCCGCCACACATCTCGCACCCTCCCGCAGTAGCCTGAAGCAAGCCCCGGTGACCTGCCTTCCCACCTAGAGAATAGACCCACCGACCGGGTGTCTACCGAGCCGGCGACGAATGGCATGTGACTACCTGATGAGCGCCGGGTGGTGTATCCTGCCCCATTACTTTTTCACGTCACCACGAGTCACCAGACCCCACGCCATGCAAGAACAGTATTCACCGAGCGAAATCGAAGCCGCTGCCCAGACCGACTGGGACAATGCCAACGCTTTCAAGGTCAGCGAAACCCCCGACCAGGACACCTACTACTGCCTGTCGATGTTTCCCTACCCCAGCGGCAAGCTACACATGGGGCATGTGCGCAACTACACCATCGGTGACGTGATCGCCCGCTACCAGCGCATGCAGGGCAAGAACGTACTGCAGCCCATGGGCTGGGACGCCTTCGGCATGCCGGCGGAAAACGCAGCGATGAACAATAAAGTCGCTCCGGCTGCCTGGACCTACTCCAACATCGATTACATGCGTACCCAACTGAAAAGCCTGGGCCTGGCAATCGACTGGTCGCGCGAGATCGCCACCTGCAAGCCGGATTACTACCGCTGGGAGCAATGGCTGTTCACCCGCCTGTTCGAGAAGGGCATCATCTACCGCAAGAACGGTACCGTGAACTGGGACCCGGTCGACCAGACTGTTCTGGCCAACGAGCAGGTAATCGACGGCAAGGGCTGGCGCAGCGGCGCCGTGATCGAGAAGCGCGAGATCCCGATGTATTACTTCGCGATCACCAACTACGCCGAGGAGCTGCTGAGCTCGCTCGATGAGCTGACCGGCTGGCCCGAACAGGTCAAGACCATGCAGCGCAACTGGATCGGCAAGTCGGTCGGCATGGAAGTCCAGTTCCCGTACGACACCACCAGCATCGGCCACGACGGCACCCTGAAGGTTTTTACCACACGCCCGGACACCCTGATGGGCGCGACCTACGTTGCCGTTGCCGCCGAACACCCGCTGGCCACCCAGGCCGCGCAAAACAACCCCGAACTGCAGGCGTTCATCGACGAGTGCAAGCGTGGTGGTGTGGCCGAGGCCGACATCGCTACCCAGGAAAAGAAAGGCCTGCCGACCCCGCTGTACGTGCTGCACCCGCTGACCGGCGAGAAGCTGCCGGTATGGGTCGCCAATTACGTGCTCATGGGGTATGGCGAAGGCGCCGTGATGGCCGTACCGGCGCATGATGAGCGCGACTTTGCCTTTGCCAGCAAATATCGCCTGCCGATCAAGCCGGTAATCCGCACTTCTGCCGGCGACGAAACACCCGAACCCTGGCAGGACGCCTACGCCGAGAAGGGCGAGCTGATCAACTCAGAAGAATTCGACGGCCTGGACTACGACAGCGCCTTTACCGCCATTGGCGAAGTACTGAAGCAGAAAGGCCTGGGCGAGCCACGCACCCAGTTCCGCCTGCGCGACTGGGGTATCAGCCGTCAGCGCTACTGGGGCTGCCCGATTCCGATCATTCACTGCGACAGCTGTGGTGACGTACCGGTGCCGGATGACCAGTTGCCGGTAGTCCTGCCCGAAGACGTGATCCCCGATGGCGCCGGCAGCCCGCTGGCCAAGATGCCCGAATTTTATGAGTGCAGCTGTCCGAAGTGTGGCGCCGCCGCCAAGCGCGAAACCGACACCATGGATACCTTCGTTGAAAGCTCCTGGTACTACGCCCGCTACGCCAGCCCGCAATATGACAAGGGCATGGTCGACCCGGCTGCGGCCAATCACTGGCTGCCGGTGGACCAGTACATCGGCGGGATCGAACACGCTATTTTGCACCTGCTCTACGCGCGTTTCTTCCACAAGCTGATGCGCGACGAGGGCCTGGTCAGCAGCAACGAGCCGTTCAAGAACCTGCTGACCCAGGGCATGGTGCTGGCCGACACCTACTACCGCCTTGAAGCCAACGGCAGCAAGACCTGGTACAACCCGGCCGACGTGGATGTCGAGCGCGACGCCAAGGGCAAGATAGTTGCTGCCACCCTGCGCAGCGACGGCCAGCCGGTCGAGATCGGCGGCACCGAGAAGATGTCCAAGTCGAAGAACAACGGCGTTGACCCGCAGGCCATGATCGACCAGTACGGCGCCGACACCTGCCGCCTGTTCATGATGTTCGCGTCACCGCCGGACATGAGCCTGGAATGGTCCGACTCCGGCGTTGAAGGCGCCCAGCGCTTCCTGCGCCGCGTCTGGCGCCTGAGCCAGCAGCACCATGCCAGGGGCCCGGCCGCAAACGCCGACCTCACCAGCCTGAGCGACGAGCAGAAAGCCGTACGCCGCGCCATCCATCTGGCCATCAAGCAGGCCAGCCAGGATATCGGCCAGCACCACAAGTTCAATACCGCCATCGCCGCCGTGATGACCCTGATGAACGTGCTGGAAAAGGCACCGCAGGACGCCGAGCAGGACCGCGCCCTGATGCAGGAAGGCCTGGAAACCGTCGCCCTGCTGCTGGCGCCCATCGCCCCGCACATCTGCCACAGCCTCTGGCAGGCATTGGGTCACAGCGATGCGATCATCGACGCGCGCTGGCCGAGCGTCGACGAGAGCGCGTTGGTACAGGACAGCCTGCAACTGGTTATTCAGGTCAACGGCAAGCTGCGCGGTCACATTGAAGTCGCCGCCGACGCCAGCCGCGAGCTGATTGAAGCCACCGCGCGGGAAAACGAGAATGTGCTGCGCTTTACCGAGGGCCTGACCATCCGCAAGGTGATCGTCGTCCCGGGCAAGCTGGTCAACATTGTCGCCAACTGATTTTGCAACGGAGAGCCAAGATGTCACTGACCACCCCCCGCCTGCTGCTCAGCTGCGCCGTTCTCGGCGCCACCCTGCTCGCCTCCGGCTGCGGATTCCACCTGCGCGGCACCGGTGTCGACAGCGTCGAGCTGACCCAACTCGATGTAACGGCGCAAAACCGCTACGGCCGAACCTATCAGCAAGTGCTTGAGGCACTGGAAGTGGACGGGGTCCAGGTCACGCCGACCGCAGCCTATCGGCTGCAACTGCTGAACGAAGGTCAGGAGCGCAGAGCAGTAAGTTATACCAGCAGCTCGACTCCGGCAGAATACGAGCTGACCAGCAACCTGACCTTCCAGATCGCCGACCGTCAGGGTCGCCCGCTGATCGGTCCGGAAACCCTGGCCACACGCCGTATTTACGTCAACGATAAGGACAACATTATCGGCACCACCGAGGAAGAGGAGCTGCTGCGCCGGGAAATGCGTCAGGACCTCACCCGCCAGTTGCTGTTCCGTCTCTCCAGTATCAGCGAAAGCGACCTTTCCAGCCGCGAATCGCGTCTCGACCAGCAGGGCAACTGAGCAGGTAATGAAGCTCAACGCCCCCCAGCTGGGCAAGCAGCTCAGGGACGAGCTGGCCGCCGTCTACGTTGTCAGCGGTGATGATCCGCTGCTCTGTGGCGAGGCCTGCGACCTGATTCGCCAGGCCTGCCGCAACGCCGGCAGCGAGGAGCGCCAGGTTTTTGATGTGGACCGCAGTTTCGACTGGTCCCAGCTGTACGAAGCCAGCCACAGCCTCTCGCTGTTTGCCCAGAAGCGCTTGCTCGAACTGCGCATTCCCTCGGGCAAACCGGGTGACGCCGGAGCAAAGGCGTTACTGGCCTATCTGGAACAGCCTGCCGAAGACACTACCCTGCTGATCAGTCTGCCCAAGCTCGATGGCACGACCCAGCGCAGCAAGTGGGCAAAAACCCTGATCGAACACGCTGACAGCCGGTTCGTCCAGATCTGGCCGATTGAGCCTGCCCAATTACCCAACTGGATTCGCGAGCGCCTGCTTGCCGCCGGCCTGCAGGCTGGCCCCGAGGCGATCGACCTGCTCTGCGCGCGGGTGGAAGGCAATCTGCTGGCGGCGGCGCAGGAAATCGAGAAGCTGAAACTCTACTGCCCGCAGGGCCAGCTGAGCCTGGAGACGGTGCAGCAGGTTGTTGCCGATAGCGCCCGCTTCGACGTTTTCAACCTCAGCGATGCCATGCTGCAGGGGCAGCCGGAACATGCCCTGCGCATGCTTCATGGCCTGCGCGGCGAAGGGGTCGAGGCTCCGGTGATTCTCTGGGCTGTGAGCCGTGAACTGCGGGCCCTGGCCGATATGGCCCAGCAGCACAGCCGCGGCATACCGCTGGACAAGGTATTCGCCAGCCAGCGTCCGCCGGTCTGGGATAAGCGCAAACCCTTGCTCCGCGCGGCACTGCAACGCCATCCGGCGATGGCCTGGGAACGCTGGCTGGGCGATGCCCAAACCGTTGACGAGCAGATCAAGGGCCAGGCACCGGGTTCACCTTGGGATGGCCTGGCACGGATTCTGGTCGAGGCCTCGGGCGCGCGTCTGGCGCTCTGATTCAGGGGCGGTCAGCGCAGCAGCAGCAACGGGCACTCGGCATGGCGGAGCATGGACGTGGTCGTGCTGCCGACCAGAAACCGGCGAATGGGCGAATGGCCGTAGGCACCCATGACGATCAGATCCATTGCCTGCTCGCGCTGACAGGCCAAAAGCACCGAGTCCACCTCTGCGCCAGCGCGGATCTCGGCCGTTGCCGTGACGCCTGACTGCTGCAGCTGCAAGCGGGCGAACTCAAGAGCCTCCCGCGCGTCAGCGGTATCAGCACCGACCATCAGCAGGTGCATCGCCAGACCGGCCAACAAGGGACTCTGTAACAACAGGTCCAGTCCCTTGCGAACACTTGGGCTGTTATCGAAGGCCACCAGCACGCGCTGCGGTGAGCGGAATACGCCGGTAGAGACCAGTACCGGCCGATGCATGGTGCGAATTACGCTTTCCAGCTGACTGCCAACCTGGCTCGCTGCCGAGCCGCCGGCTTCACCCTGTCGCCCAACCACCAGCAGCCGGATATCGCTTTCCAGCTCCTGCAGGGTGTCGACCAGGCGCCCGTGGCGCTGCCGCAGAGCGGGTTCTGCCACTCCATCTGCGCGCACCCGGGCTGTCGCAGCATCGAGCATCAACTTGCCCTGTTCGCGCAGCAGGCGTGCACGTCGTTCGTCCAGCTCCGCCAGCTCGCTCAGCAGATGCTCGCGACTGCCCAGTCCGATGCTGCCGGACAGGTCGGCAGGCGATGCGCCGACGTTAGGCTCCAATACATGCAGCAAGGTCAGCGGCGCGGACAGGCGCAAGCTGGCCCAGGCGGCATAATCGCAGACCGCCTCGCTGGATGCGGAGCCATCGATGCAGGCCAGTACCTGTGGTTCGTTCATCCTGCTCTCCGTTGCTTTCAGTGACCGCCGATGTGGTCTACCGCATCAGGTTTGTCATGCACGCCAAACCGATCCACAATCGTGGCACTGGCCTCATTCAGGCCGATGACCTCAACCGCTGTACCCTCCCGGCGGAACTTGATGACGACCTTATCCAGAGCACCCACGGCGGTGATATCCCAGAAGTGGGCGCGACTCAGGTCAATCACCACCCTATCAAGCGCTTCCCTGAAATCAAAGCCCGCAGCAAACTTGTCCGCAGAACTGAAAAACACCTGGCCCACCACCTCGTAGCGACGCTCTTCGCCATCGGCGCTCAGCACGCTGCCGATATGCAGGTAATGACCAATCTTGTTGGCGAAAAACATTGCCGCCAGCAGCACGCCGACAAACACGCCATAGGCCAGGTTATGGGTCGCCACCACCACTGATACGGTGGCCAGCATGACCAGGTTGGTCGACAACGGATGGTGACGCAGGTTGCGGATCGAATCCCAGCTGAAGGTGCCGATCGAGACCATGATCATCACCGCCACCAGCGCCGCCATGGGAATCTGCCCGACCCAGTCGCTGGCAAACACCACCAGCACCAGCAGCACACTGCCGGCCACAAAGCACGACAGGCGGGTGCGACCACCGGATTTCACGTTGATCACCGACTGACCGATCATGGCGCAGCCCGCCATGCCGCCAAGCAGGCCCGATGCGATATTCGCTACACCCTGGCCCTTGCACTCACGGTTCTTGTCACTGCTGGTATCGGTCAGATCGTCGACAATCGTGGCAGTCATCATCGACTCAAGCAGCCCAACCACCGCCATCGCGGCAGAGTACGGCAGAATGATCATCAGCGTATCGAGGTTGAGTGGCACGTCCGGCCAGAGGAAGACCGGCAGGGTATCGGGCAACTCGCCCATATCACTGACAGTGCGAATATCCAGCCCGAGATAGATCGATACAGCGGTCAGCAACAGAATGCACACCAGTGGCGAGGGAATAACCTTGCCGACGCCCGGCAGCAAGGGGAACAGATAGATGATACCCAGGCCGGCGGCAGTCATGGCGTAAACGTGCCAGGTTACGCCAGTCAGCTCGGGCAGCTGGGCCATAAAAATCAGGATCGCCAGCGCGTTGACAAACCCGGTCACCACCGAGCGCGAAACGAAGCGCATCAGCGAGCCGAGCCGCAGATAACCGGCGCCGATCTGCAGCACACCGCACAACACGGAAGCGGCCAGCAGGTACTCCAGGCCGTGCTCGCGAACCAGGGTAACCATCAGCAATGCCATCGCCCCGGTTGCCGCCGAAATCATGCCGGGACGACCGCCGGTAAATGCGATCACCACCGCAATACAAAAAGAGGCATACAGGCCAACCTTGGGATCCACTCCGGCGATGATGGAGAAGGCGATGGCCTCAGGGATCAGCGCCAGGGCAACGACCAGGCCGGACAGCAGGTCGCCGCGCACGTTGGAGAACCATTCGCGGCGCAGGGTTTCGATGACAGTCATGGGCAGGCAAACCTGTTTTCAATTCAGAAGACGACACCGCAGCATCGTCAGGGTGCGGGGCCCCTGTTCACATGCGGCAACACAATGTCACATGCCCCGCGAAATCGCCGAAGGCGCGCGGGCAAGGAAGCAGGGTCAATAGAGGCCTCGAACTCTAGCATAAATGCCGGCATACGGCCCAGAGTGTGTAAAAACACTTTCGCATCTTGGGTGCCTCAGCCCAGTGCTCCTGGGCGAGGCGGTTTCCCAAGCAAATAGCCGCGATCAGCGCCAATAGCGCGTCAGAGCGTTTATGAAGCGCTTTGGCACCTCTTGGAGCAGCAAAAGCTGGGGCTTTTTACGCCGTCATCGCCTTCAACAGGCCTTCGGTGCCGATGATTTTCATCACCCGTTTCAAGTTGTAGGCGAGCACATTCAAGCTCATCTCCGTACTCACCCCGTTCAGCTTTCGGGTCAGGAAGTGCGTTGCGCCCATCCATTGTTTGAGCGTGCCGAAGGGATGCTCAACAGTCCGTTTTCGAACCCGCATCATATCCGGTGCTTGGTTCAACCGGCGCTGCATTTCCTCCAGCACTGCTTCATGCTCCCAGCGCCTTACTCGACGATTTGTGCTTGGTGTGCACTGGGTTTTCAGCGCACAACTCTGGCACTTAGAACTCCAGTAACAGTGCATATTCATGCCTTTCTCAACGCTGGAGAATCGCCAGATCAGGGCCTCTCCCGCCGGGCAGGTGTATTCGTTTTTCGTCGCGTCATACACGAAGGCATCTTTGTTGAATCGGCCTTCTGCTTTAGCACTGGAGGTCATCGGCTTCGGCACGTAGGCGGTGATGTTTGCGTCGTGACAGGCCAGGATTTCCTCGCCTTTGAAGTAGCCTCGGTCGGCGACTACCGACAACGTTTCTGCGCCGATAGCTTCACGTGCTTGCTTCGCCATTGAACTGAGTTGGTCACGGTCGGAACCGCTGTTGGTGACCTCGTGAGCAACGATCAAATGGTGCTGCGTATCGACCGCCGTCTGCACGTTGTAGCCGACGATACCGCTGCCGCGCGTCATCATCGAGCGGGCATCCGGGTCGGTCAGCGAAACCTGTTTATCTGGCGACTCGTTGAGCTGAGTTTCGATCTCCTGAAGCTCTTTCATCTGCGCTCTGAGCTTGGTTATTTTCTCTTCCAAGCTCGCAGTGTCTGGCGCAGAGGCGCTAGGAATCTGCCGATCAGCCGCATCGAGCGCGGCCAAATAGCGGCTGATGCTCGCCTCGATTTCTTCCATGCGCCGCTTCAGTTTGGCGCTGGTGAAATTGCGGTCACGGTTGTTCACTGCCTTGAATTTGCTGCCGTCGATGGCAACCAGGTTTTCGCCAAACAACCCCAACTGCTGGCAGAGCAAAACGAACTGGCGGCAGACGCCGCGAATGGCCTTGCTGTTGTCTTTTCGGAAGTTGGCGATGGTCTTGAAATCGGGCATCAAACGCCCGGTTAGCCACATGAGTTCGACGTTGCGCTGGGCTTCTCGCTCAAGACGTCGGCTCGATTGAATGCGGTTCAAGTAGCCGTAGATATAAATCTTCAGGAGGATCGCAGGGTGGTAGGCAGGTCTGCCGGTTTCGGCTGGAATGACCCCATCAAAACCTAGTTTGGCCAAGTCGAGTTCATCGACGAAAACGTCGACTACCCGAACCGGATTGGTATCGCTGACATAGTCGTCGAGGCTTTCGGGAAGTAAGGTGCTTTGACCTCGGTGTTCACCCTGGATAAACCGTTTCATGGGCTTCCCTTGCGATGAGATTTTCAGAAATCATAGCAAGGGTTCACCGGGGCGTTTTTACACACTCTGGGCCATTTGCCGCCCTTGCCGAGTCGCGCGTCACCTGTCATTGTCGGGTTTTGCTGCCGGAACCTTTCCAGTAAGACAACCTCGAAAAGCTCAAGGACGGGGCTTGTAAAGCACCCGACAGCCCAGACAAGAATCCAGAGAATCTGCATGCCAACACCCCTCAGCCGCAAGGCCCGCCTCCATCTGATCACCTCGTTCAGCCTTATCTGGCTCACCGCCTGCGCAGACGCACCCAGCGCCGCGCTCGCGCAAGCGGCACCGACCCAGCCGCCCGCCGCAGCCGTTGCGCCGGCAGCGGTGCCGGCACAAGCGCCCAAACCGCAGACATTCGCCCAATGGCGAGACAGCTTTCGCCAGGAGGCACTGGACAAGGGTATCGACGCCGAACTCTTTGACCGCGCCTTCGCAGGCGTCACCCCGGATGAAGATGTCATCAGGGCGGACCGCAGCCAGCCCGAGTTCTCCCGGCCAGTGTGGGCCTATCTCGACAGCGCCATGTCCAGCCAGCGGGTATCGACCGGCCGCAGTCGCCTGGCCGCCCAACGCGAGACGCTGAATGCCATCGAACAGCGCTACGGGGTAGACCGGCACATTCTGGCCGCCATCTGGGGGCTGGAGAGCAACTACGGCCAGAACATGGGAAACCGCCCGGTTATTCGCTCGTTGGCCACCCTGGCCCACGAGGGCCGACGCCCGCGCTTTGCCCACGATCAGTTACTGGCAGCACTGGATATCCTGCAGCACCGCGACATCGAACCGGCAGGCATGCTTGGGTCATGGGCAGGTGCCATGGGGCAGACCCAGTTTATTCCCACCACCTACAACCAGTACGCAGTGGATTTCGATGGCAATGGCAAACGTGATATCTGGAACTCACCAGCCGACGCCCTGGCCTCGGCTGCGCATTACCTGCAGCAATCCGGCTGGCGCTCCGGCCAATCCTGGGGCCAGGAAGTGCTGCTGCCAGCCAACTTCGATTATGCCCAGGCCGACCCGGCGGTGAAGAAGACCGTTGCCGAATGGCAAGCGCTGGGCGTCACCACCCCCGGAGGCCAGCGCCTTGCCGATAATCTGGCTGACCAGCGCGCCGCGCTGCTGCTGCCCGCCGGTCATCGTGGCCCCGCCTTCCTGCTGCTGCACAACTTCAGCACCATCATGCGCTACAACAACTCGTCGAGTTATGCACTGGCCATCGGCCTGCTGTCCGAGCGGTTTCAGGGTGGCGGACGGATCGTCGCCGACTGGCCGACCGATGACCGCCCACTGTCACGCAGTGAGCGCATCGAACTGCAGACCCTGCTGACCGAGAAAAGCCTGGAGCCGGGCGGCATCGACGGCATTATCGGCGCCAATACCCGGCGCGCCATTCGCAGCTTCCAGCAGCAACAGGGCTGGCCGGCCGACGGTTACGCCTCGGTCGAGCTGCTCGAGGCGTTGCGCCGGCCATGATCGTCAGCGCGCAGCTCAGCGCTGCGCGCGCTTGTGCCACTGTGGTAGAATTTGCGACGGCCACAAGCCGACCCGTGCCTATTTCAGCACCCTACGGAGCCTCTACCAGGAGCCCTGCCGATCATGTCCGACACCCCGCAGAAGTCCGTTGCCAGCGGCGAAAAGTTTCGCAACGCCCAGGGCATTGCCGCCATCAAGGATGGCCAGAAACGTCGCGCCAACACTGAACCCCAGGTGTTTTCGCCAAAGCCCAAGTGGTTGCGGGTCAAGGCACCGGGCGGTGACCGTTTTGAGGCAGTCAAACGTAATGTCAGCGAACATCGCCTGAGCACGGTCTGCCAGGAATCCCATTGCCCCAATATGGGCGAGTGCTGGTCCAACGGCACCGCCACCATCATGCTCATGGGATCGGTCTGCACCCGCGCCTGCCGCTTCTGCGCGGTGGACACCGGCAACCCGAACGGCTGGCTGGACAAGGAAGAACCGGAGAACACCGCGAAATCCGTCGAGCTGATGGCCCTGCGCTATATCGTGCTGACCTCGGTCGACCGGGACGATCTGGACGACGGCGGCGCAGCCCATTACGCCGCCTGCGTGCGCGCGATCAAGGCACGCACGCCCCAGGTGGTCGTCGAGGCCCTTACGCCTGACTTTGACGGCGAGCTGAGCGCGATTGAAGCGGTCGTTGATTCAGGCCTGGAAGTCTTCGCCCAGAACGTCGAAACCGTCGAACGCCTGACCCACGAGGTACGCGACCCGCGCGCCGGATACCGCAAGACCCTGGACGTGCTGGCCCACGCCAAGAAGCACCGTCCGCAGGTGCTGACAAAGACCAGCCTGATGGTCGGTCTGGGTGAAACCGACGACGAAATTCTGGAGACCTTCAAGGACCTGCGCGAAATCGGCGTGGATATCGTTACCCTTGGCCAGTACCTGCAGCCGACCCGCAATCACTTGGCGGTACAACGCTGGGTCAGCCCTGAAGAGTTCAACCGCTATCGCGAGATCGGTCTGGAGATGGGCTTTATGGAAGTGGCCGCCGGCCCGCTGGTGCGCTCCAGCTACCGAGCCGACAGGGTATTCGAGAAGAACAACCTGGGCCTGGCCACGCCTGCGCCAGTGCCGGGCCAGGCAGTCGACGCCAGCCTGATTCCGACCCTGAATCTGAGCTGAAACCGAGCCGGGCGCAGACGCGCCCGAACAACTCTACTCTGCGAAGTATCCAAGGCGCTTGCGTAGCGCCGTTGCCAGCTGCTCCTCGACCAGAAGCATATCCACCGGCCCCTCCACGTGCTCAGTCAGCTGGGTCATGCGCAGACCGGCGTAGCCACACGGGTTGATCCGCCGAAACGGCTCCAGATCCATATCCAGATTCAGTGCCAGCCCGTGGAACGAGCAGCCGCGGCGTACCCGCAGCCCCAGCGAGGCAATCTTGTCTGCACCAACATAAACACCCGGCGCATCCGCACGCGGCGCCGCCTCGACGCCATGCAGCGCCAGCACGTCGACCAGGCTCTGCTCCATGGCAGTCACAAGGTCGCGCACGCCCAGGTTCTTGCGGCGCAGATCCAGCATCAGATAGGCCACCAGCTGCCCCGGGCCATGATAGGTCACCTGACCACCACGCTCGACCTTGATGACCGGAATATCACCGGGCGCCAGCACATGTTCAGCCTTGCCCGCCTGCCCCTGGGTAAATACCCGGGGGTGCTGCAGCAGCCAGATTTCGTCGGGAGTATCGGCGCCACGCTCCTCGGTTAGCCGGCGCATGGCATCAAGGGTGGGCTGATAGTCCACCAGCCCGAGGCGGCGAATGACCAGCCCGGAAGGACCTGCCATCAAAGCACCATATGCACGCGACCGGTGGCCTTGAGGTCACGATGCAGTGCTTCGAGCTGCTCCTGACCAGTGGCCGTGATGACCACCCGCAGTGACAGAAAACGACCGTTCTTGCTGTCCCTGATCTCGACCGTGGTGGTATCGATGCCGGGGGCGTGTTTCTCCACCACCTCGCAGATCACCTCGGCAAAGTCGTCACCGGCAGTCCCGATCACCTTGATCGGGTACTGACAGGGAAATTCGATTTTTGGAGCCTGAGGCTCGGTTACATCGGCCATATGCGGCCTCCTCAATCAAACAGGCCGTAGAAGAACAGACGAATACTGTCCCACAGACGACCAAACAAACCGCCCTCTTCAACCGCAGTGAGTGCAACCAGAGGCGCCTTGTGAACAACCTCTTCACCGAGCTTCACCTCGACTTCACCCAACACGTCTCCCACCTGAATGGGGGCAATGAGCGGCTTATTCAAGCTCAGGCTGGCCTCCAGCTTGTCTGCCTGGCCCTTCGGCAGCGTCAGCATCAGACCGTCCTGCAGCCCCAGCTGCACGGAGCTCTGCGCGCCTTTCCAGACCCGTTCATCGGCCAGAACCTGACCCGGCTGATAGAAGGTTTTGGTTTCAAAGAAGCGGAAGCCCCAGGTAAGCAACTTCTGGGTTTCTGCGGCCCGGGCCGCCTCGCTCGTGGTGCCCATCACCACCGAGATCAGACGCATGTCATCGCGCTTGGCCGACGCTACCAGACAGAAACCCGCCTCGTCGGTGTGACCGGTCTTCAGGCCATCCACCGTACTGTCGCGCCAGAGCATCAGGTTGCGGTTGGGCTGACGGATATCATTCCAGACGAACTCCTTCTCACCGTAGATCGCATAGTGGGATTTCGGATCATCCCGAATGATCGCCTGCGCAAGAATCGCCAGATCACGGGCCGAGGCATAGTGATCCTCGGCCGGCCAGCCGGTCGCGTTGACGAAGTGCGTGTTGGTCATGCCAAGCCGCTGCGCTTGCGCATTCATCAGGTCGGCAAAGGCATCCTCGCTGCCGGCAACGTGCTCGGCCAAAGCAATACTGGCATCGTTGCCGGACTGGATAATGACGCCGCGCAGCAGGTCGATTACCGATACCTCGGTACCGACGCGGATGAACATTTTCGAACCACCCATGCGCCAGGCCTTCTCGCTGACCAGCACCGGATCATTCTCGCCGATCTGGCCGCGCTTGATTTCCTGACTGACGATATAGCTGGTCATCATCTTGGTCAGGCTGGCCGGCGGCAGGGGAGTATCGGCATTATGCTCCACCAGCACGGCGCCACTGTTGGCATCAATCAGCAGATAGCTGGTCGCTGCCAGCTCCGGCGCAGTCGGCACGATCGGCGCAGCCGCCGACGGCGCATTCAGGGTCGGGCGGGCCGGCGTCTGTGCCTGAGCGGTCAGCGTCAGAGCCGCGACGGAGGTAATCAGCAGGGTCGAAATCAGTTTTTTCAACATGGTGCTCACAATCAATGGTGGGTTGCGTTTACGCGGGTACTAAAATCAGTTGGAAGTGACCAATGCAGGCGTCCCCAGGTTGGCTACGCGCAGGGTTTCCATCATCCGTCGAGCCTCGTCCTGAGTATTCAGCGGCCCCACCCTGACACGATGCAGGGTACGGGAATCAATCTGTACCGGGCTGACCCGGACATTGCTGCCAACCAGGCCCATCACGCGCTGACGCAGCGCCTGTGCGGCCTGATCGGATGAAAATGCACCAACCTGAAGATAATACCCCCCGGCCTGCACGTTCTCGACCGGCTCTGGCGGCAGCGCGGCCATGACCGGTGCCGCGGCAACGGCCTCTCGGGTCACCAGATAGTCAGGGTTGTTCTGTTGCTGCCAGGCCACCGGATCAATGCCTTCGACCCGCACCCTGGCCGTACCCTGATCAGCAAACCCCAGTTTTTTTGCTGCGGCGAAGGACAGGTCGATAATCCGGTCCGAATAGAAGGGCCCACGGTCATTGACCCGGACAATCACCTTACGCTGATTATCAAGGTTGGTGACCTGAACGTAGGTCGGCAACGGCAAGGTCTTGTGTGCGGCAGACATCCCATACAGATCGTATACCTCGCCATTGGCGGTGTGCTGACCGTGGAACTTGGTGCCGTACCAGGACGCTGTGCCCTCCTCCCGATAGCTGCGGCCATCCTGCATCGGATGGTAACGCTGGCCAAGGACCGTGTAGGGCGACGCCTTGAATGCCCCGGTGTGCGGCGTCGGCACCGCATCCGGAATCAGCGATACATCCTGCATATAGCTGGGTGGCCCGTCACGCAGCGGCCGGCTGTCGGCCGGCGCGCCCGCAGCGGCGCCAGGGCTGGTCGAGGGTCCGCTCTGCGGATTGGATGAGCAGGCAGCGAGCGCGGCCAGAGCGCCGAGCAGCACATAACGCATGGATGACAGGACATTCGGCATCATTCGGGCCTGGCCTCACGTAACAGGTCTGCGAGTTGATGTACCACCATGGCATACATGACGCTGCGATTGTAGCGGGTGATGACGTACAGGTTGTTCAGACCCACCCAGTACTGCATTCGTTCCCCGGCGTCGAACTCGAAAGCCATGACCTGCTCATCGTCTGCCAGGGTGGCCTGCGGTGTCCAGCCCAGTGCCTTGAGTTCGCCAACACTCTGCCGCGCTTCCAGGCCCTTGGGCTCGGTCAACCCGTCCCGGTAGCGGTCGCCGCTGACCTGTGCCTCGATGGCGACCCGGGCGCCGTGTGTCCAGCCGTGCTGGTGGAAATAGTTGGCAACACTGCCGATCGCATCAACCGGGTTGTTCCAGATATCAACCTTGCCGTCGCCATCAAAGTCGACGGCATAGGCCTGGTAGCTGGACGGGATGAACTGGCCGAAACCCATCGCACCCGCGTACGACCCCTTGAGGGTCAGCGGGTCGATCTGCTGCTCACGGGTCAGCACCATGTAGCTCATCAACTGCTTGCGGAAAAAGTCGGCACGCGGCGGGTAGTCGAACCCCAGGGTCGCTAGCGCATCGAGGACGCGATACGAGCCCATGTTGCGGCCGTAGAAGGTCTCGACGCCGATGATAGCCAGAATCACCTCCGGCTCTACACCGTACTCCCGCTCGGCCCGCGCGAGCGTATCGGCATGTTCTGCCCAGAACGCCAGCCCACGCTCGATGCGCTGATCGGTAATGAAGATAGCGCGGTACTCATGCCAGGGTTTGACCCGCTCGGCCGGACGCGAGATCGCCTTGATGATGTTGTCCTGGTGCACCGCCTGATCCAGCAGTGCCTGCACGTGCTCGGCACTGAAGCCGTGCTCACTCTGCATCTGCCGCACAAAATCCGGTACCCCCGGATGATCAGGGCCATAGTCCCCCGCCTGCAAGGCGGCAGCGCCAGTGGCAAGCAGCGCGGCAGCCAGCGCCGTGGAGCAGGTACGCAACGCCGCGCCCAAACGGGCACGCCGGAAAAACGAAGATACGATCAATTTTGTGCCATCCATTTCTTGTGCGTCTGGATCGACATGAGGATTCCGAATCCGAGTAACAGGGTCACCAGCGAGGTTCCCCCGTAGCTGATAAACGGCAGCGGCACCCCCACCACCGGCAGCAGGCCGCTGACCATGCCGATGTTGACGAAGACATATACGAAAAAGGTCAACGTAATACTGCCCGCCAGCAGTTTGCAGAAAGCATCCTGGGCTTGCAACGTGATCACCATGCCACGGGCGATAACCAGCAGATAGACCCCCAGCAGCAGGCAGACACCCACCATGCCGAACTCCTCGGCCAGTACCGCGATGATGAAATCGGTATGCCCTTCTGGCAGAAAATCGAGATGAGACTGGGTGCCCTGCAGCCAGCCTTTGCCGAACACCCCGCCCGAGCCAATGGCCGCCTTGGACTGGATGATGTTCCAGCCGGAACCCAGCGGATCACTCTCCGGGTTGAGGAAGGTCAGCACGCGCTGCTTCTGGTAGCCATGCATGACGAAGTACCACATACCGGCCGCCGCCGGAGCCAGCGCCAGCAGGGCACCGATAATGTAGCGCCAGCGCAGGCCGGCCAGCAACAGGGCAAAAATGCCGGATGCGGCGATGAGCAAAGAGGTACCGAGATCAGGCTGCTTGAGAATCAGCAAGGTCGGCACAAATATGATCGCCAGGGTGACCACCACCTGCTTGAAGCTCGGCGGCAGATTACGCCGTCCGAGGTACCAGGCGACGCTCATCGGCATGACCAGCTTCATGATTTCCGACGGTTGGAAACGTGTCACCCCGGGGATCGTCAACCAGCGCTGAGCGCCCTTTGCCTCGGTACCCACCAGCAGTACGGCCAGCAACAGCAGCGCACCGCCTATGTAGGCAACCGGCACCCAGCGCTGCATAAAACGCGGCTGGAACTGCGCCACTACGATCATCGCCGAGATACCTACTGCGAAATACGCCATCTGTCGCACTACCATCGGCATGCTCTTGCCACTGGCGGAATAGAGAACAAAGGCATCCACCGTTGCCAGCGCAAGAATAAGCAGCAAGAGCCAAGGATCGACGTGAATGCGCATCCAGATCGACTCGCGCCGCCGAAGACCATGACTGGAAACCGGAATCGACTTCATTGTCCATTCTCCTGAGATTCGGCGTGCCCCTGCTGCTGCTCGGCCTCAAGGCGCGGCACTACCCAGGCGTCAAACACAGCCCTCACCACAGGACCGGCAACCCGGCCGCCCCCCTCACCGTTCTCGACCAGGGCAGCAACCGCGATCATGGGGTTCTCGGTCGGTGCAAAACCGACAAACAGGGCATGGTCGCGATGCCGCTCGCGCAGCGCAGCGGAGTCGTACCGCTCACCCTGGGCAATCGCTACCACCTGAGCAGTACCGCTCTTGCCTGCCATGTTGTAGGTCGCGCCTGCGGCTGCAGCCCTCGCAGTTCCATGGGGCGACTGCATGACATCCTGCATGGCCTGGGTAATGAAATCCCAGTCTGCGGGGTTGCGCAGCTGAATATTCGGCGGGGTCTCGGATTCGTCCGGCAGCACGCCTTCGGCGTTCTTCAACAGCCGCGGGCGGTGCCAGACACCGCGACTGGCAATCAATGCAGTGGACTGGGCCAGCTGCAGCGGAGTAGCCAGCATGTACCCCTGGCCAATGCCGGCAATCAGGGTTTCCCCCGGATACCAGGGCTGGCGGTACTTGGTGCGTTTCCAGCTACTGGACGGCATGAGCCCGGCAGCCTCTTCGTACATGTCGATCGATACACGCTGACCGATCCCGAACTGACTCATGAAATCGTGCATCCGATCAATGCCCAGCTTGTTGGCCAGATCGTAAAAGTAGGTATCGTTGGAACGGGCAATGGCATAGGACATATCAACCCAGCCGTCCCCTGAGCGATTCCAGTTGCGGTATTTGTGGCTGACATTGGGCAGTTGATAAAAGCCAGGGTCATAGACCCGACTGGTACGGGTTACCACACCCGCATCCAGACCCGCCAGCGCAACAATCGGCTTGATCGTCGAGCCTGGCGGATACTGGCCCCGCAGCACCCGGTTGAACAGCGGCTGGTCGAGCGAATCACGCAAGGCGCCGTAATCGGCATAGCTGATGCCGGTCACGAACAGATTGGGGTCAAAACCGGGCTTGCTGACAAAGGCCAGCACCCCGCCGGTGGCAGGATCGATAGCCACTACCGCGCCGCGGCGATCACCCAGCGCCTCCTCAGCTACCTGCTGAAGCTTGACGTCCAGCTCCAGAGTCAGATCGCGGCCGGGAATCGGGTCGGTACGATTGAGCACCCGCAGCACGCGGCCGCGGGCATTGGTTTCCACCTCCTCATAGCCGACGGTGCCGTGCAGCAGCTGCTCGTAATACCGTTCGATACCGGTTTTGCCGATGTAGTGGGTGCCGGCATAGGCGACCGGATCAATTGACTTGAGCTCCTGCTCGTTGATGCGGCCAACATAACCCAGAGCATGGGCAAAGTGATCGGCGAAGGGGTAATAGCGCACGAAGCTCGCCTGAACGTCGACGCCGGGCAGGCGGAACTGGTTGATCGCAATACGCGCAATCTGTTCCTGGGTCAGCTCGAACATCACCGGCACCGACTCGAACGGGCGACGAGCCTGCGACAGCCGGCGCTCTGCCTGCGCCGCGTCCTCCTCGCTGAGTTCGAGCAGGGACTTGAGCAGCTCGAAGGTGGCCGGCAGATCCTCAACCCGGTCACGGGTAATAGTCAGGCTGAAGCTGGGCCGATTCTCCGCCAGCACCACCCCGTTACGGTCGTAGATACGACCGCGAGTCGGCGGAATGGGCTGAACATGGACCCGGTTGTTCTCGGACAGCGTCGAGTGATACTCGTACTGGGTCACCTGCAGGTAATACATGCGCGCAACCAGCGCGCCAACCAGCCCCAGAATGAACACCGCAGCCAGAATCAGGCGACGCTGGACGATACGGGCATCATGGTTATGATCTTTCAGGTGAATCGGCTTGGCCATGAATCACTTGTGATAGGGATGACGATTGAGAATGGTCCAGGCCCGGTACAGCTGCTCCGCCAGCAGGATACGCACCAACGGATGCGGCAACGTCAGCGGCGACAACGACCAGCGCTGATCGCTGCGTGCGGCAACCTCTTCGGCCAGCCCCTCGGGGCCGCCCACCATGAGGTTCACGTTGCGCGCATCCAGCCGCCAGCTCTCGAGCTGCTCCGCCAGCGTCTCGGTAGACCAGGCGCGACCATTGACCTCCAGAGTCACGATACGTTCCCCCGGTTGCACCGCAGCCAGCATCTGCTCACCCTCACGGCGCATCAGGCGTGCCACGTCGGCATTCTTGCCGCGGGTCGTCAACGGGATCTCGACCAGCTCCAGAGGCAAGTCAGGCGGCATGCGCTTGGCGTACTCCTGATAGCCGTCCTCGACCCAGCGCGGCATGCGTGAGGCCACGCTGATCAGGCGAATGCGCAAGGTCGATTACTCCGTCGGCTGGTGCTGTGCCCGACGTGACTCGGCGCTCTGCCACAGGCGCTCAAGGTCATAGAACTCGCGGGTAGCCGGCTGCATGATGTGCACGACCACATCGGCCAGATCGACCAGCACCCACTCGCCAGACTCCTTGCCCTCAACGCCCATCGGTTGACGGCCGGCATCCTTGGCCTTCTCCACGACGTTGTCTGCCAGCGCCTTGACCTGACGGTTGGAGCTGCCGCTGGCGATAATCATGTAGTCGGTAACGCTGGTGTGTTCGCGCACATCGATCTTGACGATGTCCTTGGCCTTCAGCTCTTCGAGCGCGTCGACCACCAACTGAACCAGTTCTTCAATCTGCATGTAGATTTTCAATCCTTAGTAGAGGGCCGATACAGCCCTTCGTTTTCAATATAGTCAAGCACCGCATCCGGCAACAGAAAACGCGGCGACGCGCCGCTGCCTACCAACGTGCGAATATGGGTTGCCGAGATTGCCAGCGGCGTCTGCGACAGGCAGATGATCTGCCCGTGGCTGCGCTCGGGCTGGTCTGCGCTGCGCGCGGCCAGCAAATCCTTGAGCACCTCCGGCACTTCGAGGTCGTAATCAGGGCGCTGCAGCACAACCAGATTGGCCAACTCCAGCAGCGACTCCCAGCGGTGCCAGCTCGGCAGTCCGCAGAAGGCATCCCAGCCCAGCACCATGAACAGAGCCACGTCCGATCCCAGTTCCTGGCGCAGCGATTCCAGTGTTTCTACCGTATAGGACGGGCGTTCACGCTGCAGCTCCCGATCATCCACCTGCAGACCGCCACCCTGCCCCAGCGCCAGCTCCACCATCCGCAACCGCTGTGCAGCTGTGGCTCCCGGCATTCCGCGGTGTGGTGGACGGGCACTCGGTATCAGCCTCAGCTCATCCAGCTGCAGCTGCTCGCACACTTCAACCGCACTGCGCAAATGCCCGAAATGCACCGGATCAAAGGTGCCGCCAAGCAGGCCGACACGGCGCATCAATAACGGCTCACTGACGGATATGGCCGTCACCGAACACCACGTACTTTTCGCTGGTCAACCCTTCCAGGCCAACCGGACCGCGAGCGTGAATCTTGTCGGTGGAAATACCGATCTCCGCACCCAGACCATACTCGAAGCCATCGGCAAAGCGGGTCGAGGCGTTGATCATCACCGAACTGGAATCCACTTCGGCAATGAACCGACGGGCACGGGTGTAATCTTCCGAGACCATCGCATCGGTGTGCTGCGAACTGTAGATGTTGATGTGCTCAATCGCGGCGTCCATGTCGGCAACGATGCGGATCGACAGAATCGGCGCCAGATACTCGGTTGACCAGTCTTCTTCGGTCGCGGCTACCGCCTCCGGCAGCAGCGCGCAGGTCGCCGGGCAGCCACGCAGCTCAACGCCCTTGGCGGCATAGAGCGGGGCAACACGTGTGAGGAACGACTCGGCGACGGCTTCGTTAACGAGCAGCGTCTCCATCGCGTTGCACACGCCATAGCGGTGGGTCTTGGCGTTGATGACGATGGCCTCGGCCTTGTCGAAATCGGCGCGGTCATCAACGTAGACGTGGCAGATGCCGTCCAGGTGCTTGATCACCGGCACACGCGCGTCCTTGCTGATGCGCTCGATCAGGCCCTTGCCGCCGCGCGGCACGATCACGTCAACGTATTCGGGCATGGTGATCAACGCACCCACGGCGGCGCGATCGGTGGTTTCCACCACCTGCACGACCTCGTTGGGCAGACCCGCTGCCGCCAGCCCTTCACGCAGGCACTCGGCGATCGCTCGGTTGGAATGGATGGACTCGGAACCACCACGCAGAATGCAGGCATTGCCGGACTTGAGGCACAGACTGGCAGCCTCGACGGTCACGTTCGGACGCGACTCATAGATGATGCCGATCACACCGAGCGGCACGCGCATCTTGCCAACCTGGATGCCCGAAGGCAGAAACTTCATGTCGCGAATGGCGCCCACCGGGTCGGGAAGTGCCGCCACCTGGCGCAAGCCTTCGACCATAGCGGCCAGACGGGCCGGCGTGAGCGCCAGACGGTCGAGCATCGCCTCATCAAGGCCGTTGTCGCGGCCGGCCTGCAGGTCCAGCTCATTGGCTGCAACCAGACGCTCGGCGGCCGCTTCAATCGCCTCGGCGGTAGCCAGCAGGGCAGCATTCTTGACGGCGGTCGGGGTGCGGGCAATCACTCGCGAGGCCTTGCGGGCCTTCTGCCCCAGCTCGGTCATGTATACCGCTACCTGTTCAACGCTCATGCTGTCACCTGCCCCTGTCTGGCCAAATGCGGCATTATAGCGGGCTCGCCATTGGCTTGACAGCGCCGCCTGCGGTCGCTGTGCAATTCAATGTGTCATGCAACCCCTGCTACCATGATCCCATGCCCGATACCCGTACCAACCGTCCCTCTCCGACCCCGTTGCCAGAGCGGTTCTTTCAGCGCGACGCACGCGAACTGGCGGTTGCGCTGTTGGGCAAGGTCATTCGCCGACGGCTCGGCGACCAGTGGCTGGCCGCCCGCATCATCGAGACCGAGGCCTACCTGCTGGAGGAGCGCGGCAGTCACGCTTCGCTGGGGTTCACCCAGGCCAGGCGCGCCCTGTTCATGGACCCTGGCACCATTTACATGTACTACGCCCGTGGCGGCGACTCGATGAATTGCAGCGCGCTGGGCGAAGGCTGTGGCGTACTGATCAAATCAGCGCATCCGGTCATCGATGCCATCAGCCCGCCAAGCAGCCTCACGCGCATGCAACAACTCAACCCGCAGCGCAATGGCCAGCCACGCCGTCCCGAGCGCCTGTGCGCCGGACAGACGCTGCTGTGCCGCTCGCTGGCCATTCGGGTACCGGAATGGAACGCCCGCAGGTTCGATGCACACTGGCTGCTGATTGAGGATGACGGCTACCGCCCCGAGCAGGTGATTCAGGCTCCTCGCCTCGGCATTCCGAGCGGCCGCGATGAACATCTGCCGTATCGCTGGGTAGACGCTGCCTATGCCCCGCACTGCACCCGCAACCCGCTGGGGCGCAGCCGACTGCCCGGCCGCGACTATCGGACAATGGATCATGCACAGGCTCTGGCCAACGCCAGCGCGAGCACAGGGGATGTGACATGCTGAGTTCCCTCACGGACTGGCTGGCAAGCCACCAGCAGTGGCTCGGCATTGCCATTTTCCTGGTCTCGCTCACCGAATCGCTGGCGGTAGCCGGACTGGTGGTGCCTGGCGTCTTCCTGCTGTTCGCCATTTCCGCACTGGCAGCGGGCGCCGGCGTATCACTGACCGAGGCCGTCATCTGGGCCTTTGCCGGAGCCGTGCTGGGCGACTTGCTCAGCTTTGCCCTGGGCCGCTGGTTTCATCAGGACATTCGCCGCCTCCCGCTGTTCCGGCGCAATCCGCAGTGGATTGACCAGGGGGAACGCTTTTTCCGCCGCTACGGCTGGCTAAGCGTGGTACTTGGCCGCTTTATCGGCCCGCTGCGCCCGATCATCCCGATGATCGCCGGCATGTTCGACATGCCTGCCTGGCGCTTTATCGCCATCAACGTTCTTTCGGCTCTGGCCTGGGCGCCTGCTTACCTTATTCCCGGCTACACCGCAGGGCAGGCAGCAAGCTGGGCCGTCCCCCCACTGTTCTGGGGCCAGGCGCTGAACCTGGCCGCCGGCGCCGCGATTGTGCTGGGCGGTAGCCTTTACCTGTTGCGCTGGCAGCGCCGCTGGAGCCCGCTGGCAGCTGCCGGCCTGTGCCTGCTGGCACTGCTGGTGCTGATCCTGCAGCAGCACACACTGGATGTATTCAGCGCCACTCTGGTTGCCAGCCGGGAGCACCTGCAGCTGCCTGGCCTGCCAGCGCTTGCCCGGCCACAGCCGGAGGTGCTGCTGCTGGCCCTGCCGATCCCCCTGAGCCTGCTGCTGGCCCGGCAATGGGGCGCGTGCTGGCTGCTTCTGCTCGCCCTGACGCTGACCCTTGCTCTGAGCTGGCTGGCCGAGCTGTCCACGGCCAGCAGCATTGCCGCCCTGATCACGGCCATGCTGGGAGTCAGCATCGTGCTTTGCAACCGGGGGCAGGGATTCTGGACCCGGGTCAGCTGGTTACTCTATCCGTTGCCACTGCTGGCGCTGCTCGACAGCAACCTGCTGCTGCAACAGGTTGCCGATCCGATGGCGCTGCTGAGCAGCCTGCTGTGCGCCAGCAGTGCAGTGCTGCTGTCCAGCTGGCTGGTCCAGCGCGCCAGCCCGCTGGCACCAATGCCGCCCCTGGCAAGACTGCTGGTCGCATCCTGGCCTTATCTGATCGCATGCTGGTTGCTGCTGACGGCACCGTAGCCTTTATGCCTGCATTTGCGCCAGCCAGTCACCAATCTGATCAAGCCGCTCCAATGGCGGCGTCATTGCCAGCAACGAGGTCTTCTGTTCCATGCTGAGCGGCAGCAGATAGCCCAGCTGCCAGGCCAGCGCCTGCTGACTCCCGGCAACCGCCGGCATCTGCAGATTGCTGACCAGCGGGTGTTCCAGCAAAGCCGCGTGCAACGCCAGCAACTCGTCGTGCTCGGCCTCCAGCGGCGCATCGAGGGCCTCCGGCAACCACTGTGCTTCAGCACATACCAAGCCATCGGCGGCCACCTCGACCTGCGCAAGCCGAGCCCGGCGGTGCCCCTCGACACGAATCCCCAACAGGCCGTTGTCGCGCTGCTGCCAGTCAATAATCCGCGCCTCGCAGCCAATGGCGCTGAAACGCAGGTTGCTCGAACCCACCTCAGAACCTTCCTCAAGCCCGACGACAACGAAACCCTGCTGCTGACGAAAGCAGCGGCTGACCATATCGAGATAGCGCGCTTCAAATATCTGCAAATCCAGATAACAGCCCGGCATCAACACGGTCTTCAGCGGAAAAAGCGCGACCTGCTCGCTCACAACATCCCCCTTGCCATCAACTGCGACACGACATAGCCTGCCGACAGGTGGTCGAATCATTCAGCAAACCTATGGAAGCCCGGCTTGCATTGACCGCCGCCCGCCCCACTTGCAACCATGCCTGCGAGCATTATTTTCCTGCGGCAGGGTAGCAACAATGCCACGGGCACGCACACCCTCACAATAAGAGTCACGGAGAGCACGATGAAAGCCATTCCCGTTTCTGAACTTACGTCCCTGATCGGCAAGGATATGGGCCATTCTGACTGGCTGCAGATCGACCAGGAGCGCGTCAACCAGTTCGCCGAGTGCACTGGCGACCACCAGTTCATCCACATTGATGAAGAAAAGGCCAAGCAGACCCCGTTTGGCGGCACCATCGCTCACGGCTTCCTGTCACTGTCGCTGCTGCCGGCCCTGTCAGCCGGCCTGATGCCGCGTCCGGAAGGCCTGAAAATGGCCGTCAACTACGGTATGGACAGCCTGCGCTTCATCCAGCCGGTGCGCGTGGGTTCGCGCGTTCGTCTGCACACCACCATTCTCGACGTGACTGAGAAGAACCCGGGACAGTGGCTGATGAAAGCCCGCAACACGCTGGAAATTGAAGGCGTCGACAAGCCCGCGTTCATCTCCGAAGGCCTGTCGCTGTACTTCGTCTGATTCAGACAAGTGCTGCAACCCGCGACCCACGACAGCTGGGTCGCGGGTCGCGGGCTACTCTCCCCAGCGCGGGATAAGTGCCTGCTCCATCCCCAACTGCCCCAGAATCCGCGCCACCACAAAATCGATCAGATCATCAATCGACTGCGGCTTGTGATAAAAGCCGGGACTGGCCGGCATGATGACCGCCCCCATCTGACTGAGCTTGAGCATGTTTTCCAGATGAATGCTGGAGAACGGCGTCTCGCGTGGTACCAGAATCAGTTTGCGCCGCTCCTTCAGCGCCACATCCGCCGCCCGCTCGATCAGGTTGTTGCTGGCTCCGGTTGCAATCGCCGACAGCGTGCCGGTCGAACAGGGACACACCACCATCGCCGCTGGCGCGCCGCTGCCCGAAGCCACCGGCGCCATCCAGTCCTGCTTGCCATACACCCGGATCTGCCCTTCGGCCGCCTTGAACTGCGCGGTCAGGTATTGCTCCAGTGCCTGCGGCTTGGGCGGCAACCGCCACTCGGTTTCCGTTGCCGCGACCAGCTGCGCTGCCTGCGAAATCAGAAACGACACTTCTACCCCGGCCTCGACCAGGCAGCCAAGCAGCCGCATCGCATACTGCACGCCCGAGGCACCGGTTACCGCCAGCGTAACTCGCTCAACCATGGCGCGCCTCCAGGGCCTGAATCAGGCGCTGATGAATACCACCAAAGCCACCGTTACTCATCACCACTACCCGTGTTTGCGGGGTCGCCGCAGCGACCACCTGCTCGACAATGGCATCCAGATCACTGGCCACCTGCGCAGGTACAGGGCTATCTGCAACTACACTCTCAAGCGACCAGTCCAGCCCTGCCGGCTGATACCAGAACACCTGCGAGGCATCACAAACGCTGGCCGGCAACGCAGCCATGTGACTACCCAGACGCATGGTATTGGAGCGCGGTTCAATTACCGCAATCAACGGCGCGTCACCGATCTGCGCCCGAATACCGGCCAGCGTGGTCGCAATCGCCGTTGGGTGATGGGCAAAGTCATCGTAGACGCTGATGCCATTGATCTCGGCCAGCTTCTCCATGCGCCGCTTGGCATTGCGGAACCCGCCAAGCGAAGCGATACCCTGCGCCGGCGTCACGCCAACGTGACGCGCGGCCGCAAGCGCCGATAGCGCGTTGGCAACGCTATGCTGGCCGGTCTGCTGCCATTCGGCGACGCCCTGCAGCTCCCCATCGAGCCAGACTTCAAAGCGCGAGCCGTCGTCACTCAGCAGCCGGGCCTGCCAGTTGCCGCCCTCGCCGGTGGTCTGGCACGGGGTCCAGCAGCCCATCTTGATCACGCGCTGCAACGCCTCATCCTGGACCGGATGAATGATCAAGCCGGTAGCCGGAACCGTACGCACCAGATGGTGGAACTGCCGCTCGATGGCGGCCAGGTCCGGGAAGATATCCGCGTGATCAAACTCAAGGTTGTTCAGCACCGCCGTGCGTGGACGGTAGTGCACGAACTTGGAGCGCTTGTCGAAAAAGGCGCTGTCGTACTCGTCCGCCTCGACGACGAAGAACGGCGTGCCCCCCAGGCGCGCGGAAATCCCGAAGTTCTGCGGCACCCCGCCGATGAGAAAGCCGGGCGACATGCCGGCGTCTTCCAGCAGCCAGGCCAGCAGACTGGAGGTCGAGGTTTTGCCGTGGGTGCCGGCTACCGCCAGTACCCAGCGATCCTGCAACACATGCCGCGCCAGCCATTCGGGGCCGGACATGTAGGGCATGCCCTGATCCAGCATGTACTCCACCGCCGGGTTGCCGCGGGCCATGGCATTGCCGACGATGACCATGTCCGGGGCCGGCTGCAGATGCTCGGGACTGTACCCCTCCTGCAAGGCAATACCCTGTTCGCTGAGCTGGGTACTCATCGGCGGATAGACATTGGCGTCCGAGCCGCTGACCTGATGGCCCAGTTCGCGTGCCAGCAACGCCAGCGACCCCATGAACGTACCGCAGATGCCGAGAATGTGGAGATGCATGAAATGTCCTTGTCACAATCGAATGGCTACAGCTTACGCTGAAAGCTGAAAGCTGAAAGCTGAAAGCTGAAAGCTGAAAGCTGAAAGCTGAAAGCTGAAAGCTGAAAGCTGAAAGCGCAACAGCATGGCGACGGCCGGCAGTATGTCAAGCATCGGAACCACCTGAACGCCTGCCGCCGCGCGACAGCGCTCCAAAAGCCGGCCGACACAACGCGTCTGTGCGCCCGCAAGCACCGCATCCCAGCTTTTTTAGGGGCCTGCGATTGCAGATTCAAAAGTACTGATGCACGATGCTGTTAATGACCACCCAAAACCTGCCAGCCACTTAATGACCATAATTGGAGCACTCGTATGCGCATAGTCCAGGCTGATATCGATCGACTCGACGAGGTGACGCCGCTCTTTATCAAGTACCGCGAGTTCTACGGCCAGCCGCCGCTGCCCGAGGCATCGCGCCGCTTCCTCGAAGCGCGGCTGGTACACGAACAGGCCATCATTCTGATCGCCGAGGATGAAGACAGCGGCAAGGCCCTCGGCTTTTGCCAGTTCATTCCCAGTTTCTCGGCCCTGACGCTTGCGGCCAGCTGGGTCCTCAAAGGCATCTACGTCACCGAGGAGGCGCGTCGTCAACTGGTTGCCGACAAGCTGATCAATCACGCCAAGAACATGGCGCGCGAGGCCGGGGTCAAGCGAATGACCGTGATGACCGGCGAGGAAAACGTGGCTGCACAAAGTCTGTATCGCTCGCTGGGCTTCTCCAACGACCACGATTTCATGTACTTCGCACTGAAACTCTGACGCCCTGCGCCGCCGCGCCGATGCACGCGTGGCGGCGCTTGTGTGCCCATTTCCCGACAGCCGTGGCCGACACTCTCGGCCAGAGCACATCTACGACCAAGGTTCACCCCGTTTTTGCTTGGTATCGGCCGGCGATGCGCCTATAATGCCGGCCAGTTTTCAACTATGGCCCCTCAGGTAACCCATGAGCTACGACAAGATCCCCGCCGGCAAAGACATTCCCAACGACATCTACGTCGCTATCGAAATCCCAGCCAACCATGCGCCGATCAAGTACGAGATCGACAAGGACAGCAGCACCCTGTTCGTTGATCGCTTCATGGCGACCCCGATGTTCTACCCGGCCAACTACGGCTACATCCCGAACACCCTGGCTGACGACGGCGATCCGCTGGACGTGCTGGTCGTTACCCCGCATCCGGTCGCTCCCGGCGCAGTTATCCGTGCACGCCCGGTTGGCGTTCTGCACATGACCGACGATGGCGGCGGAGATGCCAAACTGATCGCCGTCCCGCACGACAAGCTGAGCGTGCTGTACCGCGATATCAAGGAATACACCGACCTGCCGGAACTGCTGATCCAGCAAATCCAGCACTTCTTCGAGAACTACAAGGATCTCGAACCCGGCAAGTGGGTCAAGATTGACCGCTGGGGCGGCGCTGATGAAGCCCGCGCGGAAATCGTCAAGGCTGTAAACGCTTACCAAAAATAAGCGTTTCGCCCCGCTAAAAAGCCGGCCACAAGCTGGCTTTTTTTATGCCTGCACGGCAGAGTCTCGCCATGACCGACCGCTACTTTGACCACCTGGGCGCCCGTTTCGCCCAGCGCATCTATGACAGCCCCAAGGGTGCCATTCGTCTGGCCGTGTTGCAGCGCGACCTGCAGCAATGGCTGCCGGCATTGCTGCAGGCAGAATCGCCGCTGCACATTCTCGACATTGGCGCCGGCCTCGGCCAGATCAGCGGCTGGCTGGCTGGCCTCGGCCATCAGCTCACCGTCGCCGAACCTTCAGAAGCGATGCTTGATGCGGCCCGTGAGCGCATCAACGCCAGCAACCCCGCCCTGCCCGTACGCTTCATGCAGGCGCCGCTGCAGGATCTCGCCGCGCAGGGTGAACGGTATGACCTGGTGATCTGTCATGCGGTACTGGAATGGCTGGCCGACCCGGCGCAGGCGCTGCAGCAACTGGCCGCCCTCGTGCAGCCCGCCGGCGCGCTGTCCCTCGCGTTCTACAACCGCGACGCACTGATCTACAAGAATCTGGTCAAGGGTCAGTTCAAAAAGCTGCGCAAGAAGCCGTTGTCCGGCCAGGGCACGAGCGGGCTGACCCCGCAGCAGCCGATTGACCCGCGTGACGCCATGCAGTGGATCGCCGCGGCGAGCCTTAGCTGCCTGGCCACCAGCGGCGTACGGGTGTTCTATGACTACATGCCGGAGCCCTTCTGCAGTAACAGCAGCCTCGAAGATCTGATTGAATACGAGCTGCGCTACAGCCAGCATCCTGCCTACCAGCATCTGGGACGCTACCTGCACTGGTGGCTGCGCCCGGCTACTACGCTCGACTAACCGCGAACCACACGGTTACGCCCCTCACGCTTTGCCCGGTAAAGTGCAGCATCAGCACGGGCGATGAGATTCTGAGCAGCGCCATCCACATCCTGCGCTGCGGCCAATGCGGTCCCCAGGCTGATGGTAACCTCCAGCGGACCATCTTCCAGCTCGAAGGCGTGGCGACAAAAACTCTCGCGCAAACGCTCTGCAACGGTATCCAGCTCATCCTGACCCTGTACCAGCGCTAATACCGCCAGCTCCTCGCCGCCCAGCCGCAATGCCAGGTCGTGCGGACGAATCGTCGCCACCATGCGCTGGCCGGCCTGAATCAGCACTTGGTCACCACCAGCGTGCCCACGCTCATCATTGATCCGCTTGAAATGATCCAGATCGCCATAGACAAAGCCGACCAGCAACCCCTCGCGCTCGGCACGACTGATGATCGCAGGCAACATGGTGCGCAACCCCTGACGGTTCCACAACTGCGTCAATGGATCAATCAGCGCCCGCCGCTCGGCCGCACCCAGCGCCTCCTGCAGCCAGACCGCATCCATGCGCAACTGATGCGCAACAAACAGGGCCTCCAGCAACTGTTGAAAGTCGCCCATCGCCTCACGTTCGCTGTCGGTCAGCTCACGCGGCGCGGTATCGTGCACACAGAACGAGCCGATCCTGCTGCCATCGGGCGCATGCAGGGCAATGCCCGCATAAAAACGCACAAACGGATAGCCGGTTACGGCCGGATTATCGAAAAAGCGCTCATCGGCGTGCGCATCCTGCACGTAGAGAATATCGTCGGACAGAATGGTGTGACCGCAGAACGAAACGTTGCGCGGCCCTTCAAGATTCGTCGCTCCGATGCGCCCCTTGAACCACTGGCGATCAGAGTCGATCAGGGTCACCAGCGTACTGCCCACGCCAAACATCCGCTGAGCGATGCGCAGCAATGCATCAATATGCGGATCAGGTGGCGTATCCAGCAGTTGCATGGCGCGGAGCGCGGCCAGACGCTGCTGTTCATCTGCCGGTATGGACGCCTCTATCATTGCTCTTCTCCCATTACTGCCCAGCCCTTTCAGCATCACTTCTAATCTAGCTGCATCCAGCGGTCCGTGCGCCAGAGCCAGGCAAACCAGCCCCCCAGAAGCAGCGAGCGCAACGCCATAAACGTCAAAAAGCCAAACCAGACAAGATGATTACCTTGGCCTTGCAAGGCCCACGCCAGCGGCAAGTAGCACACCAGCGCGAGCAGCATGGTATTGCGCATGGCCAACGCGCGGGACGCGCCGATGAACAAGCCGTCAAGCAGATAACTCCAAACGGTCACCAGCGGCATGATCGTAACCCAGACCAGATACTGCCGGGCCAGTGCCCTCACCTCCGGCAAATCCGTAAGCAAACGAATGAGCAGATCGCCGCCCAGAGCAAACGCCGCAACAAAAGCCAGGCTCAGCACCAGCGACCAGCCGGTGGTAATCACCAGCACCTGGACCAGCCCACGCTTGTCCCGCTTGCCCAGGGCGTGACCGCCAAGCGCTTCGAGCGCGTGTGCCAGACCATCAAGCGCATGGGAGGTAATCAGCAGAAAGTTGAGCAGCACCGCGTTGGCCGCGACCACCTCATCTCCGAGCCTGGCACCCTGCACCACCAGCAGATAGAACACCGACTGCAGCGCCAGGGTACGAATGAGAATGTCCCGATTGACCCGCAGCAGCGGCGCCGCGCCTTTGAGCCTGAGACCTCGCACCCAGTCAAACGCCCCGGGATATTGCCGCAGGGTAGACCGCACAAGCGCGAGCCCGAGCAGCAAGCCGAGCACATCACCGCAGACGCTGGCCCAGGCCGCACCCTGCACGCCCAGATCCAGCCCAACCACCAGCAGCACATCCAGCAGCATATTGGTCAGGTTGACGGTCAGCAGCATCGCGAACGGCACGCGGCTGTTCTGGGCGCCGATAAACCAGCCGATCAGCACAAAGTTGGCCAGTGCCGCCGGCAGACTGATCAGGCGAATCTGAAAATAGGCGCGGGCCTGCTCAAGCAGCGCCTCACTGCTCTGCAGATAGTGCAGCCCCATATTTAGCAGCGGCGTGCGAAACAGCCAGACCAGTGCACTGATCAACACCGCCAGCCAGATTGCCTGCAGCAGGATACGTCGGAGCTGATCGCCATCTGCGCTGCCACAGGCCTGCGCCGCAAACCCGGTGGTACCCATGCGCAGAAAGCCCGTTGCCCAGAGCACGAAGGTAAACAGCGTGCTGCCAACAGCCACAGCGCCCAGATGATGAGCCCCGTCCATATGCCCGATAACCGCGGTATCGACCAACCCGACCAGCGGCACACTGATATTGGAGAGAATCAGCGGCAGCGCGATATGCCAAACCCGGCGCTGCGCCAGCGGGTCGCGCCAGGCGCTCAGCAGTTGCCGCCGAAGGATCACCCGCTCAGCCTCCGGCGCGCTTGACCTTGAACCCTTCCGCCACCAGCAGCTCGCAGACCTGATCGGCCTTGTCGCCCTGAATCTCGATAATGCCGTCCTTGACCGCGCCGCCACAGCCGCAGCGATTCTTCAGCCGCTTGGCCAGCGCCTTGAGGTCATCGGCGTTCAGCAGTACACCGGTCACGGTGGTTACCGTCTTGCCACCGCGGCCTTTGGTTTCCCGGCGCACCCGGGCGATGCCGTCACCCTCGGGGATAGCCTGGTCAGCACAGCGACATTGCGCCACCGGCTGTTCACAGCCCGGGCACAGACGCCCGGCATCGGTCGAATACACCAGGCCACCCAGGGCCTGCAAACCGGTTTTTTTCATGCATGAAGTTCCAATGACGAGTGTTGCAACAGACGCGCCAGCGCTTCCAGGGAGTCGGGAGCGTATTGCTCCCCCGCACGCTGCCAGTCACTGCGCGGGTCTACCCAGCGCACCGCTTGCACCTCTTCCGGCTGCAGCGTCAGCGGGCCATCCCAGCGGCAACTGAATACCCCGCCCCACAGCTGGCTCTCGGCCGAGTTGAAGAAAAATCGGAAGTGTTCGGTCAACGGCACACCGGCTACCCCCAGCTCTTCGGCCAGCTCCCGTTCAGCGCCCTGCAGATAACTCTCACCAGCCGCCACTACACCGCCAGCGGCCACATCCCAGAAGGAAGGATACAGGCGCTTGTGCGGCGTGCGCTGATGCACACACAGCTCACCACGGGAGTTGAATACGAAGATAAAGGTACAACGGGTAATCAGGCCACGGGACTGGGCGTCGGCACGCGACACGATACCCAGTTCACGATCCTGCTCATCGACATGAATCACCCGCTCGCTGCCGGAGGCCTGAAGATAGGCCGCGATGTGTTGCTGATCCACAAATCAGCCCTGTTCCAGCAAGCGGCGCAGCTCAATCATGCCGGCGTTGGCACGGGACAGATAGTTGGCCATGACCAGCGAATGGTTGGCCAGCATGCCGAAGCCGTCACCATTCAGCACCATCGGACTCCACAGCGTCTGCTGGGTGGCTTCCAGTTCACGGATGATCTGCTGCAGGCTTACCAGCGCGTTCTTCTTCTCAAGCACATCGGCGAAGTCATGCTCAACCGCACGCAGCAGTTGCACCAGGGCCCAGGAAGTACCGCGAGCCTCGTAGAACACGTCGTCGATTTCCAGCCAGGGCGTTGTCTCGCCAAGCTTTCCGCCGGTCGTCAACGGCGCGCGCCCCACACTGGCAGACAGGCGTTGCGACATGGAGCCAAGACGGGTGCTGACATCCCCTACCCAGCTGGAGAGGTTGTCTGCACGGGAGTAGAAGTCCGCCTCACCGCGTTGCAGGCGTTCGATATAGCTGTCGAGTGAGCGAATACCGTCGCGATATTCGCTTTCGCTGGCCGGCATGGCCCAGCTGTTGTTGTCGAAATGCAGCCGCGGCTCCGCCTTGGCCAGATCACGGTCCTCGGTAGACTGCGACTGCGAACGCGCCATATCGCGGCGCAGCGCACGGGTCATGTCACGCACCTGAACCAGCACGCCATACTCCCAGCGCGGCATGTTATCCAGCCACAGACCGGGCGGCATGATGTCGTTGCTCAGGTAGCCACCCGGCTTCTCAAGCAGGGTCTGCACCACAGCTCGCAGGGTGCGGGCGGTGTATTCGCCATTGACCATCTCGGGTTGCGGGGCACCGGCAACCGGCTCCAGATCAGGCTCGCTGCTCCAGTACCAGCCCACCAGCAGGCAGATAAAGAGCCAGACCACAACCAGTGCGAGCACTGCACTGCTTACCAGTGAGCCATGACCGTCGCCGCCCGTAGCTGCGTTGCGCTTGCCAAATTTCATATTCCGACTCCTGTGGCTGTTCTGCGGACCAGCATATCACGGCTGTTTGAATGTGCTGCGCAGATCAGCGCAAACGCACTGCCGGGGGCGCGCCATCATCCGGCCAGCGCATTCATCAAGCTGTCACACAACTGACATTATTATCCCGGCAGTCCGATTCTACCGGGGTACTGCCATGCGCCTGAAATCTCTCACCCTGTTCAATACCGTGCTGCTCGCTGCTGCCGGCGTAGCGCTGGGTGCCAGCCTGTGGTGGTCGCAACAAGCGTTGAAGGCTCCCTATGCACTGATGGACGCCTATCTCAACATGGTCGGACAGACCCAATCCCTGCAACAGGACACCGAGGCCTACCGCCAGCACGGTGATGCCCTGCGCCTGCAACAGGCCCAGAATACGGCTGCCGCCTTGCAACAAAACCTGCAGCAGTTCCCGGAAACCATCCGCCAGCCATTCGACGCACCTCTGGCAGAGTTTGTCGAGTTTATGCAGACCGATCTGCTGGCGGTCGGCAAGCTGGCCGGTGATCCGCAGGCATTACTGATTCAGGCCGAGCGCGAAGTGCTGGCCGAGCTTTCACACCTGGCTGCCTACAGCCGCGACGGACAACGCCAGGGCGCTGAGGCGGCGGCAGATTATGTGCGCCTGATTGACGAATTGCAGGCCAACCTGGTGCGGATCAGCCTGGCAAGAGCCCGCCTGTTCAGCCAGAACGATCCCGCCTTGATTGAAAACCTGCAGCGCCTGCTTGCCACCACACGCCAGAACGCCGACGAGCTCGACCGGCTGCCGCTGCTCGGCGTGGTCGAGGCGCAGCAGAAAAGCAACGACCCCTTCGCCTCATTGCTGGGTGTCGATACAGGCAGCAAGGCAAGCGCCAGCGACCCTGGCAGCGACTACAAGCGCGCCCTGCAATCGCTGCTCAACCGCTACCCGGCAGAACTGGAACGAACCAGCGCATTGATCAGCGAGCGCGCCAGACTGCAACAGATCACCGGCGAGCGGATCGCCGGCCTGCTGCAAGGGGCCGAGCAAATGCGGCCGGCACTGACCGCTGCCCGCGACCGTGTCACCGCCCAGGTGCGCAACGTTCAGTTGGGCATCATCGCCATGCTGATTCTGATCGCGATTCTGATCGAGCGCATGCAGCGCTCCCTGGCCAACGGCATCAGCCAGTTCGCGCCGGTCCTGTCGACCTACGCCGGCGGTGACTTCACCAAGCCCGTTGCTACCCGCAGTCGGGTACAGGAACTGAAACAGCTCGAGCATTCGGCCAACCAGTTGCGCCAGTATCTGATCGAACTGGTGACCACCATCAATCAGCAGGCCGAGGCACTGAGCGGCACCAGCGACGACCTGGAAAGACTGTCTGCCGACACCCATGACCGGGCAGCCCAGCAACAGCGCGACACCCAGTCAATCAACCAGGATATCGGCGGCATGGACGAAGCCATCCGTCTGGTGGCCACCAACGCCGGCGAAAGCGCCGAGCTGGCACGGATCGCCAACCGCGAGGTGCGCGATGGCCAGCAGGTGATTGGCGGCACCATCGCCCAGATGCAGCAACTGGTGGTCGAGGTACAGAACAGCGCCCGTACCATCGACCGCATGGTGGCCGAATCAGACACCATTGGCAGCGTGCTGGAGGTTATTCAGGGCATTGCCGAGCAAACCAACCTGCTGGCCCTGAACGCCGCCATTGAGGCGGCCCGGGCTGGTGAGGCCGGGCGCGGTTTTGCCGTGGTCGCCGATGAAGTGCGGGGGCTGGCCCAGCGCACTGCCGGCTCGACCCAGGAAATCCGTCAGCTTATCGAACGGCTCCAACAGGTGGCTCGCCAGTCCGCCGGTCAGATGGAAGAGCAGGTCAAGCACGCACGCAATACCGCAGAGCAAGGCCAACTGGCGGACGCGGCACTGGGCCGCATCGTCAACGCCATCGAGCGCATCAATGAATTGGCCGAGCATATCGCAACCCACACCGACGCCCAGTCTGATCGGGTGCGCACCATCCGAGAAAACAGCCAGCAGATTCACCATCTGAGCGAGGCCAACCTCGGCATGGTGGTGCATACCCGCCAGCATACCCAGCAGATCAGCCAGCGCAGCCGCGCCCTGCTGTCGGCGGTCTCCGCCTTCCGAATCTGACCGGCTGAGCCATTCAGCAACAATTGCGGCACTGCGCCTCATGGCCAGTGCCTTTCACCTGCCTGCGTCAGCCTTTATGATGACCGTCCACTTTTCGGTCGGTTATCCCATGCGCGCGTTTCGTTTTTGCCTGATGCTGCTGGTATTGCTAAGCGCCAGCGTCCACGCCCAACTCTCCGGCAATGGCTCTCTTACCGGGCTGATCCAGAGCGGCAGCAGCCAAAATACCTTTCTGCCGGTTCATCAGGCCTTTCGCCCGGATATTCTTGACGCCAGCGCGCAACAGGTCACGGTCATCTTTGAAATGGCGCCTGGTTACTACCTGTATCGCCACCGCCTGCACCTGAGCAACCCGCAAAGCCCGGACCAAGACCTGCAGATCAGCCTGCCGGAAGGCAAACACAAGACAGACGAGTATTTCGGCGACGTTGAGGTCTACTACGACCAATTGCAGATTCAGCTCGACGCCAGCCAATTGACCGCAGGTCAGACCCAGCTGCGGGTCGGCTTCCAGGGCTGCGCCGACGCGGGTCTTTGTTACCCGCCGGAAACCGTCATGCTGGATCTGCCGGCACCGGCTACCGGCGGCACCACAGCAAGCAGCAACGCCTCTGCCACAGAGCCGGCAACGGCAACAGCCCCCGACGATCAGGAGCATGATCGCCTGATGACCTGGCTGCTGTTTCTGCTGGCCGGCATCGGCCTGACCTTTACCCCGTGCGTACTGCCCATGCTGCCGATTCTCTCCAGCATGGTGTTGGGCCGCAGCCATATCAGCCGTGGCCGCGCGCTGTCGCTTTCGCTTGGCTACGTGCTTGGCATGGCCGTGACGCTGGCCATTGTCGGCGCCCTGATCGGCAGCTTCGGCGCCGCCCTCAACCTGCAGGCGCGGCTGCAATCACCCTGGATACTGGGCACCTTCGCGGTGTTCTTCGTGCTGTTCGCACTGGCCATGTTCGGCCTGTTCGATCTGCGCTTGCCCGAGTTCCTGCGCGAACCGCTGGAACGCCTGAATCGCCGAGCCCACGGCGGCTCGCTGCCCGGCGCCACTGCCATGGGTGCGCTGTCGACACTGGTGGTATCGCCCTGCATCTCTGCACCGCTGGCCGGCGCGCTGGTCTACATCAGCAGCACCGGGGACACCATAGGCGGCGGCCTAAACCTGTTCGCCCTGGGTCTGGGCATGGGGGTGCCGCTGATTCTGGTAACCCTGTTCGGCAAGAGCCTGCTGCCCGGTTCCGGCCCGTGGATGGAAACGGTCAAGCATCTGTTCGGCTTTGGCTTGCTGGCAGTCGCCATCTGGCTGCTTGAACGTGTCCTGCCGGGCCCGATAAGCCTCGCCCTGTGGGCTGCATTGGCCGCAGGTCTCGCCGTGCGGCTCGGGCTGATGCAAGGCGGCAACTACCTTCGTCAGACCATAGCCCTGCTGTTTGCGCTGTATGCCGCAGCCGCGCTGTTCGGCGCACTGGCTGGCGGCGAAGACCCGCTCAGGCCGCTGCAGCCACTGGCTGGCGGCAGCGCGACTCAGCCGGCCACTGCGGCTTTCACGCTGATCAGGGAGCCCGTCGAACTCGAACGCCAGCTGGCTTTGGCTGCCGAGCGCGGCCAGCCCGCGATCGTCGATGTTTATGCCGACTGGTGCATCAGCTGCAAGATCATGGAGCGCACCATCCTCAGCCAACCAGAGGTACAGGCACTGCTGGCCAACCATCTGCGCATCAAGCTTGATCTGACCGACAACAGCCCGGAACAACGAGCCTGGCTGACCCGCCACCAGTTGTTCGGCCCACCCGCCTACCTGTTTTTTGCCACCAACGGACAGGAACGCCGTGACCTGCGCATTCAGGGCGAAGTCTCACTGGAAGAATTCAGCAGCCTCGCCAGCCAGTCCGCGCAGGAAAAGATTGCGCCATAATGCAGCCATCATGCTGACATCTGATGTCAACAGTCCACTTCTGGACAGGCCGACCTGATTACGGCAAACTGCCGGAAAAATCTTGACTGACGGGTCACTGCCGCAGCGCACCCGTCCTGCAATGGAATACACGCACAATGGCCAGCATCCTGGTCCTCCACGGACCCAACCTGAACCGCCTCGGCAGCCGTGAACCCGGCGTCTACGGCGCGACGACACTGGATCAGATCAACCAGCACCTGCGCGAACTGGCCAGCCAGCAGGGGCATCATCTGCTCAGCCTGCAAAGCAACGCCGAGCATGAGTTGATCGAACGCATTCATGCCGCGGGTGACGAAGCCATCGACTTCATCATCATCAATCCGGCTGCTTTTACCCACACCAGCGTCGCAATACGTGACGCATTGCTCGCAGTGAGCATCCCATTCATCGAAGTTCACTTATCCAACGTGTATAAGCGCGAACCCTTCCGTCATCACTCCTACTTTTCGGACGTAGCCGAGGGAGTGATCTGCGGTCTGGGAGCCAAGGGCTACGAGCTGGCCCTGCAAGCCGCGATACACAAGATCGACCAAAACTGATTACGCAACCTGCTCTGGAGTGCATGCATCAATGGATATTCGCAAAGTCAAAAAACTCATCGAACTTCTGGAAGAGTCCGGCATCGACGAACTGGAAATACATGAGGGCGAGGAGTCGGTTCGCATCAGCCGTCACAGCCAGCACGCACCGGTACCGCAGTATCAGGTAGCCCCTGCTCCGGCCCCGGTTGCCGCCGCGCCTGCACCGGCCGCCGCACCGGCCGCCGAGCCAGCAGCTCCGGCCGAACCGAGTGGCCACCTGGTTCGCTCGCCGATGGTTGGCACCTTCTACCGCTCGCCGTCCCCGACTGCGGCCGTATTCGTTGAAGTGGGCCAGACCGTCAAGGCCGGCGACGTGCTGTGCATCGTCGAGGCGATGAAGATGATGAACCACATCGAAGCCGACAAGAGCGGCGTGGTCCAGGCGATTCTGGTAGACAACGGCCAGCCGGTCGAATTCGATCAACCGCTGTTCAGCATCGCCTGAGCCCGGGCCGGAGGCTTAGATGCAAAAAGTACTAGTTGCCAACCGAGGTGAAATTGCCCTGCGCGTGATCCGCGCGTGCAAGGAACTCGGTCTGAAAACCGTGGCAGTGCACTCCACTGCCGACCGCGAGCTGATGCACCTGGCCATGGCAGACGAAACCGTCTGCATCGGCCCGGCACCGGCGACCGATTCCTACCTGAATATTCCGGCGATCATCAGCGCTGCAGAGGTCACCGGCGCTGACGGTATCCACCCCGGCTACGGCTTCCTCGCCGAGCGTGCAGACTTTGCCGAGCAGGTGGAAAACTCCGGATTCACCTTCATCGGCCCGAGCGCCAGCGTGATCCGCCTGATGGGCGACAAGGTCTCCGCGATTGCCGCCATGAAGGAAACCGGCGTACCAACCGTGCCCGGCTCCGATGGCCCACTGCCGGAAGACGAAGCCGAGTGCCTGAAGATTGCCCAGCGCGTCGGCTACCCGGTCATCATCAAGGCCGCCGGTGGCGGTGGCGGTCGCGGCATGCGCGTCGTGCATGAAGAGTCCGAGCTGATCAAGTCGATCAAGCTGACCCAGGTTGAAGCGGGCGCTGCCTTCGGCAACCCGATGGTCTATCTGGAAAAGTTCCTGACCAATCCGCGTCACGTGGAAGTGCAGGTACTGTCGGACGGTCAGGGCAATGCCGTTCACCTGGGCGACCGCGACTGCTCGCTGCAGCGCCGTCACCAGAAGATCATCGAAGAAGCGCCGGCACCCGGCATCGACGAGAAGGCGCGCGCCGAAGTTCAGGCCCGCTGCGTTCAGGCCTGTATCGATCTGGGCTACCGTGGCGCAGGCACCTTCGAGTTTCTGTATGAAAACGGCGAGTTCTATTTCATCGAAATGAATACCCGCGTACAGGTTGAGCATCCGGTTTCGGAAATGGTCACCGGCATCGACATCGTCAAGGAGCAGATCCTTGTCGCATCGGGCCAGCCGCTGAGCATTCGCCAGGAAGATGTTGTCATTCGTGGCCACGCCATCGAGTGCCGCATCAACGCCGAAGATCCGAAGACCTTTATGCCCAGCCCCGGCACGGTCACCTTCTTCCACGCTCCAGGCGGCAACGGCATCCGTGTCGACTCCCACCTGTACAGTGGCTACAAGGTTCCGCCGAACTACGACTCGCTGATCGGCAAGCTGATCGCCTACGGCGCGACGCGCGATGAAGCGCTTGCACGTATGCGCAACGCCATCGACGAGCTGGTAGTAGACGGCATCAAGACCAACACAGCACTGCACCGTGAACTGGTCCGCGACCCCGGCTTCTGCAAGGGCGGCGTCAACATTCACTATCTGGAGCACAAGCTGGCAGGGAAGTAACTGCAAGCTGCAGGCTCACAGCGTATTATCTGCACCATTCGGGGGAGCGAATTATCGCTCCCCTTCTTTTTCTGCTGATCTTGCAGCTTGAAGCTTGCCGCTTGAAGCTGCGCCAAAGGAGCCCCCATGTCCTGGCTGCAACTGCGTCTTGCCATCACCCCTGAACAGGCCCCCGCGCTGGAAGATCAACTGCTCGACCTGGGCGCGGTATCCGTGACCTTTATGGACGCCGAAGACCAGCCCATTTTCGAGCCGGATCTGGGCACTACCCCGCTGTGGTCCAACACGCACTTGCTTGCCCTGTTCGAGGCCGATACCGACCCGGATGCCCTGCTTCAGCATTTGCGCCTGCTGTGGCAAGCCGAGCTGCCAGCGCATGAGCTGGAGCAGATTGAAGATCAGGACTGGGAGCGCAGCTGGATGGACAACTTCCACCCCATGCATTTCGGTGAGCGCCTGTGGATCGTGCCCAGCTGGCATGCAGCGCCAGAGCCGGACGCGGTCAACCTGTTGCTGGACCCCGGTCTGGCGTTCGGTACCGGTACCCACCCGACGACATCACTGTGCCTGCAATGGCTGGACGCACAGCAGCTGCAAGGCAAGACACTGATCGACTTCGGCTGCGGCTCAGGTATCCTGGCCATCGCCGGCCTGTTGCTGGGTGCAGAGCACGCCGTCGGTACCGATATCGACATTCAGGCACTCGAGGCCTCGCGCGACAACGCCCAGCGCAACCAGGTTGCCGATGACCGCTTTGATCTCTATCTGCCCGAGCAGATGCCGGATACACCGGCTGATGTGCTGGTGGCCAATATCCTCGCCGGCCCGCTGGTCAGCCTGGCGCCGCGTCTGGCCAGCCTGGTAAAACCCGGGGGCCTGCTGGCCCTGTCCGGCATCCTCGCGGAACAGACCGACGAGATTCTGCAGGCTTACCGCGACGACTTCGAGCTGGACCCGGTCGCCAACCAGGAAGGCTGGATTCGGGTCAGCGGCCGTCGCCGGTGACAGCCCGCCCCTGATCCGGGCAGAATACCGACTCGAACAGCAAACCTCCGCAACAGGACAGCCGGCCATCCATGAGTGAACTGCAGGTCACCCAGTGCCCCTTCTGCAAGACGCACTTTCGTCTGACTCATGAGCAACTGCATGCCGCCGCAGGGCATGTCCGTTGCGGCGCCTGCCTCAAGGTGTTCAACGCCTTGCCTCAGAGCGCAATGGCAGACCTGCCGGCAGCGCCCGAACGGCCCGTGAGCTCCCATCGGGAGGATTTTCTGATCCATGACGACCTGGAACTGGACGACCTGGATCTGGAAGCCCTGGGTCTGGACGAGTCCATTCTCGACGAGATCAATCCATCTGCAGCTGGCAGCCCACCCCCTGCAACCGGCGACGTCGACCCTGCAGATGACGTGACGCCGGCCCGCGGTAAAACCGACGCCAGGATCGGAACCAGCCTTGACGCATTGATTGAAGATGAGCCGGATCTCGACGAATCCTTTCTGGCGACGCCACCTGCGCGTGATATCGGCCCGTTAAGCGCCAGTCGCTCGACCACCAACGATACCGCCTCAGCGCCGGCACAGGTGGTGCCGTCCACTCCCCTCATGCCCGACGACCGCATCGTGCCGCAACCGGACGACACCGACGAGCCGATACACCGTGATCGCAGGGAGCCCGCGTTCTCAGTGGTGCCCGATACGGAGACGGACAGCGTACCGGCACAAAGAGAGCCGGCCTTTGGCGATCTGCTGCACCTGCCGGAGCTGGAAGATGAGCCCTTGCCGTTCGAAGCACCACTTAGCCGACGTCGCGCACGCCACAACTGGCTGTGGGGCATCCTGTGTCTGCTCGCAATAGCGGCTCTGGCCACCCAGGCTGCGCTGTACAACCTGGATGCGTGGGCGCGCAATGCACAGTTGCGCCCCACGCTGGAGAGTATCTGTCTGATTACCGGCTGCCGCCTGCCGGCGCGCGTCGATATCAGCCAGATTCGGAGCAGCAACCTGCTGGTCCGCCCGCACCCGGAGTTTCCGAACACGCTGGACATCAATCTCATCATCTACAACCGAGCCGATTTCGACCAGCCATTCCCGGTCATCCGCATGGCATTCAGCGATAGCCGCGGCCGCGTTACAACGACCCGCGACTTTCGTCCCACCGAGTACCTGGCCGGCGAGCTGGCGGGGCGCACTCTGATGCCGTCACAGACGCCGATACATATCGCCTTGAGCATGGTCGCCCCGAGCCAGCAGGCAACCAGTTACCAGCTGGACTTCGTCACGCCCTGAGCCTTTCGTCGGCGCGCACCGCTGGCTGTCGCGCGGTGCCGCCAATTGGCCTAAACTCGCTGGTCAGCTGTACAAAAAACACCCAGAACAGTCTTTAACCGGTCATGCTTTGCGGGTATCATGTGCGCCCTTTTCGCCCATCTTCGCCCTGAGCCAGAGCGGACGGGATACAGCGACCCGCCAGCCGCACTGAAAACCGACAGTACAGGGATGGACCAGCAGTGATCAGTATCGGACCCTATCAACTCACCAATCGTGTGATTCTGGCCCCGATGGCCGGCGTTACCGATCAGCCCTTCCGGCAGCTGTGCCGGCGACTGGGTGCCGGGCTGGTCGTGTCCGAAATGGTGACCAGTGATACCCGGCTGTGGAACAGCCGCAAGTCACGTCTGCGTCTGGTGCATGAGGGTGAGCCCGAGCCACGCTCGGTGCAGATTGCCGGTGGCGATCCCGAGATGATGGCACAGGCGGCGCGGATGAACGCCGAGCTGGGCGCACAGATTATCGACATCAATATGGGCTGCCCGGCAAAGAAGGTTTGCAACAAGGCCGCTGGTTCTGCGCTGTTACGCGACGAGCCGCTGGTTGCAGCCATCTGCGAGGCCGTGGTTCAGGCCGTTGATATTCCCGTTACCCTGAAAATCAGGACCGGCTGGGATCCGGAGAATCGCAACGCCCTGCGGGTAGCGCGGATTGCCGAAGACAGTGGCATTCAGGCGCTTGCCGTGCATGGCCGCACCCGCTCCGAGCTATACACCGGTCACGCCGAGTACGACACCATTGCCGCAGTCAAGCAAAGCATCCGTATCCCGGTATTCGCCAACGGCGATATCACCAGCCCGGACAAGGCCCGCCAGGTCCTGCAGCACACTGGCGCTGACGCCGTCATGATTGGCCGTGCTGCCCAGGGCCGCCCGTGGATCTTCCGCGAGATTGACCACTTTCTGCGTACAGGCCAATACCTTCCGCCCGCGTCACTGGATGAGCAGCAGCAGATTCTGACCGACCATCTGAGCGCACTGCATGCCTTTTACGGCGCCGAGCACGGCGCCCGTATAGCCCGCAAGCACGTCAGCTGGTATCTGCAAACCCTGCCTGGCGCCACCGAGTTTCGCAGGGAGTTCAACCGCATTACCGATGCGCACCAGCAACACATCGCCATCACGCATTACTTCGCCCGTCTGCTGGAAGGAGATCTGGCAGCATGATTTACGACACCACCCTACCTGATGGAAGCCACACCGTGAGTGACAGCAGTCAATCCATCATCCCGGCAACCGGGATTGATGACATCCGCACCCCGAGAACGCTGCGCGACAGTGTCGAAGAGGCCCTGCACAACTATTTCCAGCATCTCGAAGGCCAGGACGTTACCGACGTCTACAACATGGTGCTTTCGGAGGTCGAAGCACCGCTGCTTGAGAGCGTGATGAATTACGTCAAGGGCAACCAGACGCGAGCCTCGGAAGTGCTGGGCCTGAACCGCGGAACGCTGCGCAAGAAGCTCAAACAGTACGGACTGCTCTGAAGCTGCCAGCCAGAATTGCCTCCACTTGAAGCTTGAGGCTTGTAGCTTGAAGCTGATTTTTTGAACCTAGCCTGGATCCAAGATGACCGATCAAACTACCCGCCTGCCGGTACGCCGCGCACTGATCAGCGTTTCCGACAAGACTGGCATCGTCGACTTTGCCCGCGAGCTTACCGCCCAGGGCGTTGAAATCCTCTCCACCGGTGGCACCTACAAGCTGCTGTGCGAACAGGGCATCAAGGCTGTTGAAGTAGCCGACTACACCGGTTTTCCGGAAATGATGGACGGCCGGGTCAAGACCCTGCATCCGAAGATCCACGGTGGTATCCTCGGTCGTCGCGACCTCGATGGCGACGTCATGGCGCAGCACGGTATCCAGCCAATCGACATGGTCGTGGTCAACCTCTATCCGTTCGCCGCCACCGTCGCCAAGCCCGGTTGCACCCTGCCCGACGCCATCGAGAACATCGACATTGGTGGCCCGACCATGGTTCGCAGCGCAGCAAAGAACCACAAGGACGTCGCCATCGTCGTCAACGCCAGCGATTACGACAGCATCGTGGAAGCCCTGAAGAGCGGCGGCCTGACCTACTCCCAGCGCTTTGACCTGGCCCTGAAGGCGTTCGAGCACACCGCTGCCTACGACGGCATGATCGCCAACTACCTCGGCACCATTGAGCAGACCCGCGACACCCTGAGCACCGAAGACCGCGCTACCTTCCCGCGCACCTTCAACAGCCAGTTCATCAAGGTGCAGGACATGCGCTACGGCGAGAACCCGCACCAGGCCGCCGCCTTCTATAAGGAAGCTGCCCCGGCCGAAGCCAGCATCGCCACCGCGACCCAGCTGCAGGGCAAGGAACTGTCCTACAACAACGTAGCCGACACCGACGCCGCGCTGGAATGCGTCAAGAGCTTCACCAAACCGGCCTGCGTCATCGTCAAGCACGCCAACCCCTGCGGCGTGGCGGTGGTCCCGGAAGACGAAGGCGGCATCCGCAAAGCCTACGATCTGGCCTGGGCAACCGACAGCGAATCCGCCTTTGGCGGCATCATTGCCTTCAACCGTGAGCTGGACGGTGCCACCGCCGCCGCCATCGTTGAGCGTCAGTTCGTTGAAGTCATCATCGCCCCGCGCATCAGCGCCGAAGCCCGTGCTGCGGTCGCCGCCAAGGCCAACGTGCGCCTGCTGGAATGCGGCGAATGGGGCACCGAGCGCAGCGCCGACTGGGACTACAAACGCGTTAACGGGGGTCTGCTGGTGCAGAGCCGCGATATCGGCATGATCACCGCAGATAACCTCAAGGTGGTTACCAAGCGCGCGCCCACCGAACAGGAAATCCACGACCTGGTGTTCGCCTGGAAAGTCGCCAAGTTCGTCAAATCCAATGCCATCGTCTACGCCAAAGGCCGCCAGACCATCGGTGTCGGCGCCGGCCAGATGAGCCGCGTCAACTCCGCCCGTATCGCCGCCATCAAGGCAGAGCACGCCGGCCTGCAGGTTGCGGGTGCGGTCATGGCATCCGATGCCTTCTTCCCGTTCCGCGACGGTATCGACAACGCCGCCAAGGTGGGCATCAGCGCCGTTATCCAGCCCGGCGGCTCCATGCGCGATCAGGAAGTGATTGACGCAGCCGACGAAGCCGGCATGGCCATGGTCTTCACCGGCATGCGCCATTTCCGTCACTAATCCCTGAGCCGCAAGCTGCAAGCCGCAAGCAGAGCGCCCAAACAGCGCCGCTTGCAGCGTGAAGCTTGAAGCTCTCTCCACAGGAGAGTTACATGAATGTACTCATTATCGGCAGCGGCGGGCGTGAGCACGCGCTGGCGTGGAAAGTGGCGCAGGACGAGCGCGTCGAGAAGGTCTTTGTCGCCCCAGGCAACGCCGGCACAGCGATTGAGGCCAAGTGCGAAAACGTCGCCATCGACGTGCTGGAACTGGACAAGCTGGTTGCCTTTGCCAAGGACAATGTCAGCCTGACCATCGTCGGCCCCGAAGCCCCGCTGGTTGCTGGTGTTGTTGACCGTTTCCGCGCGCACGGCCTGCCCTGCTTTGGCCCGACCGCCGGGGCCGCGCAACTGGAAGGCTCCAAGGCCTTCACCAAGGACTTTCTGGCCCGTCACCAGATTCCAACTGCCGAGTACCAGAACTTTACCGAGATCGAGCCCGCGCTGGCTTACCTGCGCGAGAAAGGCGCACCGATCGTCATCAAGGCCGACGGCCTGGCTGCTGGCAAGGGCGTGATCGTTGCCATGACGTTGCAGGAAGCCGAGGATGCCGTGCGCGACATGCTGGCCGGCAACGCCTTCGGCGAAGCAGGTTCACGCGTGGTCATTGAGGAGTTTCTCGACGGCGAAGAGGCCAGCTTCATCGTCATGGTCGACGGCGAACACGTGCTGCCGATGGCGACCAGCCAGGATCACAAGCGCGTTGGCGACGGCGATACCGGCCCCAATACCGGCGGCATGGGCGCCTACTCCCCTGCCCCGGTGGTGACCGACGAGGTCCACCAGCGGGTCATGGAACAGGTCATCTGGCCGACCGTGCGCGGCATGGCTGCCGAAGGCAACATCTATACCGGCTTCCTCTACGCCGGTCTGATGATCGACGCCGACGGCAATCCCAAGGTCATCGAGTTCAACTGCCGTTTCGGCGATCCGGAAACCCAGCCGATCATGCTGCGCCTGCAATCAAGCCTCGTTACCCTGGTTGAAGCAGCCAATGCAGGCACCCTGGATCAGGTCAGCGCCCAATGGGATCCGCGTTGCAGTCTCGGCGTTGTGCTGGCTGCCGGCGGCTACCCTGCCGACTACGCCAAGGGCGACGTCATCAGCGGACTGGAAGAGGCGGTCAGCGACAATGGCAAGGTGTTCCATGCCGGCACTGCGCTGAAAGATGGCCAGGTCGTTACCAGCGGCGGTCGGGTCCTCTGCGCCACCGCGCTTGGCGAGACCGTCAAGGCCGCCCAGCAGGGCGCTTACGAGCTGGCCCGACAGATAAGCTGGAAAGGGAGCTTCTACCGCAGCGATATCGGCTACCGCGCCATCGCCCGGGAGAGCTGAACAAGGCACGGCCGGACAGGAGACTGTCCGGCCGTTGCATTTCTGCAGGCAGATGGCTGCGCTATACTGGCCAACGCATTGTATCAACCGGACACCAGAACCAAGGACAGGACTCAATCGTGAAGCAGATCAGCTCGTTGATACTCGCCCTGATTCTGGGTATCGCCTTCACGTTCACTACCTGGATCGACAAGGTACAAAGCGGCACGCCCGCTTATCGAACCTATGTCGACGCCAGCGGCGAGTTGCTGCTGCAGGACATCCTGTCCAACCGCTACGCCAACCGCTTCGTACCCGCACCTTCCGCGCCTCTTAGCCTGCCCGGCAAACCGGGTGCGCTGTGGGTCGAAGTCCGTCTCGACAATGTCGAGAACCGATTACTGATCCTCGAAAACCCCAGCATCGCGCTGATCGAGGTCTATCGATTGCAAAACGGCGAGGCCAGCCACCTCTATCGCACGGGCAGCCGGATGCCGGCCGACACCCGGCCATTGCCATTCCATGGCTTTGCTTTCCCGCTTGAGGCCAGTACCAGCGCTGGCGACACCCTGATTCTGCGCCTGCAGAACGATTACCCGCTGAGCACCCGAATCGAGCTACTGGATGTCAAGGAAGCCTCGGCACGCCACAGCATGCAGCAGACGCTCCAGGGCATACTGGTCGGTCTGATGCTGGCCCTGGTGCTGCATTGTCTGTTGCACGGCGTGCTGGGACGCGACCCGTTCCACCTGCTGCTGGGCGGTGCAAGCCTGCTGATGTCGATCAGCAGCCTGAGCGGTTTGAGCTGGATTGCCGAGGCTATGCCGCGACTGTACGGTCATCCCGGCGAAATCGTTCATCTCAGTGCCTATCCGCTGCTGGCCCTGCTGACGTGCTCGCTGCTGGGTAACGACAGCCGCAGCAATCGACGTCATGCCATTTACGCAGCTGCGGTCGTAACGGCACTGCTGACAGCTGGCTGCGCGGTGTTCCCGTCGCTTTCGCGTCTGCTCATCCATACCGTTCACATCGGCCTGCCCGCGGCCCTGCTGCTGCTTGCGTACTGGGTAAGCATCCGCGAGCAACGTTTGGACGTCCCCTTCACCAGTGCAACCTGCCTGCTGCTGGGTAACGGCCTGATGGAGGCCATGGCTGGCCAGCAACAGCCGGAGGCCTATCTGGCGGAGCTGCTGCTCTGGAGTGCGCTGGTGGGTTACAGCTGGAGCCTTTATCGCCGCCTGCAGGGAATCATCAGTCGCCGCGCACGCGACCGCCAGGACAGCGCAACCGCGCGTGCCGAGCAACGCGCCAAGGCCGAGTTTCTGGCACGTATCAGCCACGAGATCCGGACGCCGATGAACGGTGTTCTGGGCATGAGTGAACTGCTGCTTGATACCGCCCTGTCCGCCAAACAGCGTGATTACGTGCAGACCATCCATGGCTCCGGCAACGACCTGCTCAACCTGATCAACGAAATTCTCGACATGTCGCGGCTGGAGTCCGGTCAGTTGACCCTCGAACGGGTGCAGTTCGATCTGCATGCGCTGGTCAACGATTGCCTCGATATCTACCGCGCCCGCGCCGAAGGACAGGGCATTGAACTGATCGGCTTCGTCCACCCGGAGGTACCTCGCACCCTTCAGGGCGACCCTACACGCCTGCGTCAGATCCTGATGAACCTCCTTGCCAACGCCCTGCACTATACGGAACAGGGTGAGGTGCTGCTGGTGGTCGGAATGGAACAGAAAGATGGCGCTCCTCAGCTGCGCTTTGCAATTCAGGACACCGGCGCCGGCATGCCGGAAGATGCATGCAACAGTCTGCTCAACAGCGATTTCAAGGTCACCCGCTTCCTCGATCAGTCCGATACTGACGGCAAGTTGCCACTGGTGATCACCCGCCAGTTGATCGGCATGATGAAGGGCCAACTCGGCATCAAGTATGCCAACGACCAGGGCACCACCGTCTGGTTTACCCTGCCGGCAAGCAGCATCGATGCAGGGCTTGACGCAGACACGGATGGCAGCAGCCTGACTGACCGCAATGTGCTGATCGTTGACGACAACGCCACCTGCCGCAAGGTCCTGCAACAGCAAACCGCAGCCTGGGGCATGCGCGCGCAATGCGCATCAAACGGTCGCGAGGCACTGGCCCTGCTGCGCAGCCAGGCCAACCTGGGCAATCCGTTCGAAATCATTCTGCTCGATCAGTCGATGCCCGGCATGAGCGGCGTTGAACTGGCCGCCCGCATCAAGGACGACCCGACCATAAACAGCGATCTGCTGATCATCATGCTGACCGGAATCAATCAGGTACCCAGTCGGGTCATTGCCCGCAATGCCGGTATTCGCCGGATTCTCAGCAAACCGGTTGCCGGCTATACCCTGCGCACCACTCTGATAGACGAGTGGGCACAGCGCCGTACCCCGGCCCAGGACAGCAGTGACCGCGACCAGCCGGTCGCGACCCGGGAGGAAAACCACTTCAGGGTTCTGGTTGCCGAAGACAACGCGATTTCAACCAAGGTCATTCTCGGCATGCTGGCAAAGCTGCAGGTGTCTGCCACAGCGGTGGATAACGGCGCCAGAGCGCTGGAGGCAGTGCAGCAGCAGCCCTTTGACCTGGTACTGATGGACTGCGAAATGCCCGAAATGGATGGCTTCACCGCTGCCGAACGCATACGCCAGTGGGAGCAGCGTACTGGCAGCCAGCCGATTCCAATCATCGCCCTGACCGCCCATATCCTTCCCGAGCACCGCGAGCGGGCACGCAAGGCCGGCATGAACGGCCATATGGCAAAACCGGTGGAGCTGAGCCAGTTACGCGAACAATTGCAACACTGGCGCGAACTCAAAGCCGAGAGCGACCTGTCCCTGCTCTGAGGTTCTCACCTCTAACAGGCCGACGCGGCGGCATAGTCGGCCCACCAGCGCATCCAGATTTCGTTCAGCATGACGGAGCCCTCTGTGAATTGCAGCGGCGCCTGACGACGCCACCTGATAATCACTGTAGGCAGAGAATGCTCTCACGGCCATTCGAAAACGGCTATCAGCACAATAGCCCCGTCGCCTCTATCCGCGACGGGCCGGCTTGCGCCTTCCGCCTGACGGCTTGCCAGCCCCCTTCCCTGCGCCCTTGCCCGCGCCAGTCTCGCGCGGCGGCAGTCCGGTATGCTGGGTGAGCACGCGCCCGGCCTTCTTGCTGCCGGCGGGTGTCGAGTTCTTGCGGCGGGCGCTCTGGTATCCGGCCACTGCGGGCTGGAATGCCGGAATCAGCTGATGCTTGCCGTTGCCAATCAGATCAGCGCGACCCATATTGGTCAGCGCCTCGCGCAGCATCGGCCAGTTGTTCGGATCGTGATAGCGCAAAAAAGCCTTATGCAGGCGCCGCTGGCGCTCGCCCTTGACGATGTTCACGCCGTCGCTCTTGTAGGTGACCTTGCGCAGCGGGTTCTTGCCCGAGTGGTACATGGCCGTCGCAGTCGCCATAGGTGACGGGTAGAACGCCTGCACCTGATCAGCGCGGAAGCCGTTGCGCTTGAGCCAGAGCGCCAGGTTCATCATATCCTCATCGGTGGTGCCCGGATGCGCGGCGATGAAGTACGGGATCAGGTACTGCTCCTTGCCCGCCTCTTTCGAGAACTTCTCGAACATCTGTTTGAAGCGATCGTAGGAGCCGATGCCCGGCTTCATCATCTTGGTCAGCGGCCCTTCTTCAGTATGCTCCGGAGCAATCTTCAGGTAACCGCCCACGTGGTGGGTGACCAGCTCCTTGACGTATTCCGGCGACTCCACGGCCAGGTCGTAACGCAGCCCGGAGGCAATCAGAATCTTCTTCACCCCCGGCAGATCACGAGCCTTGCGATACAGTGAGATCAATGACGAGTGATCGGTATTGAGGTTCTCGCAAATACCGGGGAACACGCAGGATGGCTTGCGGCAGGCAGCCTCGATTTCCGGGCTTTTGCAGGCGATGCGATACATGTTGGCCGTTGGCCCGCCGAGATCCGAAATCACCCCGGTAAAGCCGGGAACCCGGTCGCGAATTTCTTCGATTTCGCGAATGATCGAGTCGTGTGACCGATTCTGTATGATGCGCCCCTCGTGCTCGGTGATCGAGCAGAAGGTACAGCCACCAAAGCAGCCACGCATGATGTTGACCGAGAAACGAATCATTTCGTAAGCCGGAATGCGCGCATCACCATAGGCCGGATGCGGAACGCGGGCGTACGGCAGACCGAACACGTAGTCCATCTCTTCAGTCGACAACGGAATTGGCGGAGGGTTGAACCACACATCGCGGTCACCATGGCGCTGCACCAGAGCCCGGGCGTTGCCCGGGTTGGTTTCCAGATGCAGCACGCGGTTGGCGTGAGCATAGAGAACCGGATCGCCTTTGACCTTATCGAACGCAGGAAGGCGGATCACCGTGCGGTCACGCTCCAGGCGCGGATGCGGCAGCAGCTCGACTACCTGAACATCATCGTCACTTTGCTGGTCCGGGCCCTTGGCCTGCTCTACAGCGCAGGCTGCTGTGTCCTGAGTATTGACGTAGGGATTGATGATCTTGTCGATCTTGCCGGGGCGATCGATGCGGGTCGAATCCAGCTCGAACCAGCCCTCGGGGGTATCACGACGCACAAAGGCCGTGCCACGCACGTCGGTAATACTCCGGATCGGCTCGCCGCGGCTCAGACGATGGGCCACCTCGACGATAGCCCGCTCGGCATTGCCGTAGAGAAGAATATCGGCCTTGGCATCGATCAACAGCGAATGGCGAACCTTGTCCTGCCAGTAGTCATAGTGGGCAATGCGGCGCAGCGATGCCTCAATCCCGCCGAGCACAACCGGCACATCCTTGAACGCCTCACGGCAGCGCTGGCTGTAGACCAGGCTGGCACGATCCGGGCGCTTGCCGCCACTGCCACCGGGCGTATAGGCGTCATCGGAGCGCACCTTGCGGTCAGCCGTGTAGCGGTTGATCATCGAGTCCATATTGCCGGCAGCCACACCGAAAAACAGGTTTGGCTTGCCCAGCTTCATGAAGTCATCTTTGCTGTGCCAGTCCGGCTGGCTGATGATACCAACGCGGTAACCCTGCGCCTCGAGCAGCCGCCCGATAATGGCCATGCCGAACGACGGATGGTCGACATAGGCGTCGCCGGTAACAATGATCACGTCGCAGCTGTCCCAGCCGAGCAGGTCCATCTCCTCCCGACTCATCGGCAGGAAAGGCGCCGGACCGAAGCACTCGGCCCAGTAACGCGGGTAGTCGAACAGTTGGTGCTTCGCGACCGGAATGCTGACCGCCATGCTTACTCCTCCCCGTAGCCGGAATAGGAACCGGGTGCGAGGTTTTCAAAACGGGTGTATTTGCCCAGAAACGCCATCCGTGCCGTGCCGATGGGGCCGTTACGCTGCTTGCCGATGATCAGCTCGGCGATACCCTTGTCCTGGGTATCTGGGTGATAGACCTCATCACGGTAGACGAACATGATCACGTCCGCGTCCTGCTCGATCGCGCCGGATTCCCGCAGGTCAGAGTTGATCGGGCGCTTGTTCGGGCGCTGCTCCAGCGAGCGGTTAAGCTGCGACAGCGCAATAACCGGTACGTTGAACTCTTTGGCCAGCGCCTTGAGCGAGCGGGAAATTTCGGAAATCTCGTTGGTCCGGTTTTCCGAGCTGGCCCCACCAATGCGCATCAGCTGCAGGTAGTCGATCATGATCAGGCCAAGATCGCCGTGCTCGCGCACGATACGACGCGCGCGTGTGCGCATCTCCATCGGGGACAGGCCGGCGGTGTCGTCAATGAACAGCTTGCGGTCATTCAGCATGTTGACCGCCGAGGTCAGGCGCGGCCAATCCTCATCGTCCAGACGGCCGGAACGCACCTTGGTCTGATCAATGCGCCCAAGCGATGAGAGCATACGCATGATCAGCGACTCGCCCGGCATCTCGAGGGAGAACACCAGTACAGCTTTATCGCTGCGCATCACTGCATTTTCGACCAGGTTCATCGCAAAGGTAGTTTTGCCCATCGACGGACGACCGGCGACAATAATCAGGTCAGCCGGCTGCAGGCCCGACGTCATGTTGTCCAGCTCGGTAAACCCGGTGGACAGGCCGGTAATCGAGCCTTCACTGTTGAACAGGGTATCGATTCGGTCAATGGCCTTGGTCAGCAGGCTGTTGACGCCCTCTGGGCCACCGGTCTTGGGGCGGCTTTCAGCAATCGAGAAAATCTTGCGCTCGGCTTCATCGAGCACTTCGGTCGCCTGCATTCCCTTGGGATTGAAGGCGGTGTCGGCAATTTCGGTGCTGACACTGATCAGTTGCCGCAACGTTGAACGCTCGCGAATAATCTGCGCGTAGGCGCTGATGTTGGCAACCGAAGGGGTATTTTTGGCCAGTTGGCCGAGATAGGCGAGCCCGCCCACCTGATCAATCAGACCTTCCTTGTCGAGATCTTCCGCCAGCGTCACCACGTCGAATGGCTGGTTACGCGAGGCCAGGCGCACCAGCGCCTTGAAGATCATTCGGTGATCGTGCCGATAGAAATCACTTTCGCTGAGCAGCTCTGAAACGCGTTCCCAGGCCATGTTGTCCAGCATGACCCCGCCCAGCACAGCCTGCTCGGCCTCAATGGAGTGCGGCGGTACCTTCAATGCTGCGGTCTGCAGATCGAGTTCCGGATGTTCGCTATACAGTGTGTCAGTCATGAAAGGGCGCTCAAAACGGCTGGTACAGAAATGCAACACGGCGCCTGTCCGGAGACAGGCGCCGTGTGACAAGTCTAACGAGAATGCACCGGCAAATCACCCGCCGCGGGCGAGCACTGCCGGTGCAACCCGTTATCAGCCGGCTACAACAACCAGCTTGACGGTGGTTTCAACGTCAGTGTGCAGCTGCACGACGACATCGAACTCACCTACGTTGCGCAGCGCGCCGTCGGGTAGACGAACTTCGCTCTTCTCGATGGCAACGCCAGCTGCGGTAACGGCATCGGCGATGTCGCGAGTACCGATGGAACCGAACAGCTTGCCCTCTTCGCCAGCGTTGGCGGCGATGGTAACAGTCAGTTCGGCCAGCTGAGCGGCACGGGCGTCAGCCTCGGCCTTCTTCTCTGCAGCCAGTTTTTCCAGTTCGGCACGACGTGCTTCGAACGCGGCAACGTTTTCAGCGGTAGCCGGAGTAGCCTTGCCGAAAGGCAGCAGGAAATTGCGAGCGTAACCAGCCTTGACAGCGACTTTGTCGCCCAGGTTACCCAGGTTCGCGATCTTTTCGAGCAGGATAACTTCCATTGCGATGACCTCTTAAATTCAACCTTGACCGTTTGAGTCATCGTTTCCACTGGCACCGGAAGCCGGCTGCAAGCGGGAACGGAAATCAAACAGACTATCAATAAACGCCAAAAACATGATCAGGGGGTACAGCACTTGCCAGACAAAAATCAGCGTCGCGTAAAGCACCACCAGCGGGCCGATACCCAGCCGCTTGATACCGACAACGCCATGCACCAGCGCCAGTCCGGCAAACAGCAGCGGCACTGTGGCAATCGGTGCAAGCATTGCCAGCCCATCAAACTGCGGGCCAACAAACACCAGCAAGGCCAAAACGATGCTCATCCACGGTGCCAAGCGCAAACGGTGAAACTCGTCGCGAAACCCGCCAGGGTTGAACAACCGGGCTTGCCAGCTGCGCGCGAGAATCAGGCACACCAGTGTCATGGCTGCGTGGGTAGCCCCCATCAAACCGGCCAGCAGCGGCACCATAAGTGCCTGCAGGCGGGCCACTGCAGCCTCGTCGACTTCTGCGCTCAACTCGGTCAACATCTGCGGCAGCGCAGAGCGAATCTGATCTGCCACCTCTTGCAACGGGCCCTGCAGGGTAACCAGCAGTACCAGTGCAAAAACCAGCCCGAGCGGCGCAGTCGCCATCGTCACCAGCGACCACTCACTGCGCTGGCGCAACAACAGCGCCAACGCCGAACAGCCCAACAACACCATCAGCGGGGTGGGATCACCCAACAGCGCCCAGGCAACTGCAGGCAAGGACGCCCAAACCAGCACCGGGAGGCCTTCCGACCACCCGCGGCGCAACAGCACCAACGCCATTGCCACCGCACCAAACCAGAACAGCATGGGTACTGCGACCGACAAACCTACCACCAGTGTGGCTTGTCTGCGACCGCGCATGATGAACTCAGCCAGCCCCTGCATGCCGATTCGGTTTCCTGATCAATTACTTTTGGCTACCAATTAACGACCGTGGCCGTCGGTGTAAGGCAGCAGAGCCAGGTAGCGGGCGCGCTTGATAGCAACGGCCAGCTGACGCTGGTACTTAGCCTTGGTACCGGTAATGCGGCTCGGGACAATCTTGCCGGTCTCGGTAACGTAGGCCTTCAGAGTGTTGAGATCCTTGTAATCGATCTCTTTAACGCCTTCAGCGGTGAAACGGCAGAACTTTCTGCGGCGGAAAAAACGTGCCATGGCAGCGTCTCCTTAATTCTGGAATGGGAACTGAAAAAACTTACTCGTCGTCACCGTTGTCATCGGTGTCATTGCTGTCAGCGTTATCGCCGGAGTCATTGTCGTCGTTGCGCTCGCGACGCTCGCGACGCTCACCACGACCACTCTCTTCAGCCTTGAGCATGTCGGACTGTTCGGTAACGGCTTCGTCACGACGGATGACCATGTTACGGATAACGGCATCGTTGTAACGGAAGTTTTCAGTCAGCTCTTCCAGTGCTTTGGCGCTGCACTCAACATTCATCATGATGTAGTGAGCTTTGTGAACCTTGTCGATCGGGTAAGCCAGTTGACGGCGGCCCCAGTCTTCCAGACGGTGCAGTTTGCCGCCGTCTTCTTCGATCAGCTTGGTGTAACGCTCAACCATCGCGTTAACCTGCTCGCTCTGGTCCGGGTGAACCAGAAATACGATTTCGTAATGACGCATACAAGCTCCTTACGGGTTATAGCCAGCTGCCCAAACAGTCTGGCAAGGAGTGGAACATAGGGTTTGGGGCGCACATCATAGTGAACGGCCGCCGAGCTTGCAAGGGAAATGCCAGCAAGACGCAATTCTTGGCTGGAAGCTTGAAGCTGGAAGCTGGAAGCTGGAAGCTGGAAGCTGGAAGCTGGAAGCTGGAAGCTGGAAGCTGGAAGCTGGAAGCTGGAAGCTGGAAGCTGGAAGCTGGAAGCTGGAAGCTGGAAGCTGGAAGCTGGAAGCTGGAAGCTGGAAGCTGGAAGCCAATAGTGTGGGTGGGGGCTAGCTACCCTGCAAGGGTTGAGTTACACCGACGGCGCCCTCGGCACCGTCGGCATCCGGATCAGCTCGATGCCCCGCGCTGGCGTATCGCTTCAAACAGGCAGATGCCGGTAGCGACCGAGACATTGAGACTGCTGACACTGCCGGCCATCGGCAGCTTGGCCAGATAATCGCAGTGCTCACGGGTCAGACGACGCATACCCGCGCCCTCCGCACCCATAACAATCACCGACGGAACGGTGAAATCCACATCATAAATAAGTTGTTCCGCTTCGCCGGCAGTACCAACCACCCACAGTCCGCGCTGCTGCAACTGCTTCAGCGTACGACTGAGGTTGGTTACAGCCACCAGTGGCACAGTCTCCGCTGCGCCACAGGCCACCTTGCGTACCGTCGGATTCAGGGTCGCGGAGCGATCCTTGGGCACAATCACGGCGTGCGCCCCGGCGGCATCCGCACTGCGCAGGCAGGCGCCGAGATTATGCGGATCTGTCACACCATCCAGCACCAGCAGCAATGCCGGACCATCGAGCCTGTCCAGCAGATGTCCCAGCATCTCCTCGGACCACAGCTGACTGGGCGATACTTCTGCCAGAACGCCCTGATGAACGCCATCTGCCTGGGCATCCAGTTCATCAACCGCCAAACGAACAACACTCAGTCCGACCTGCTCCGCCTCGGACAAAAGCCGCTGCTGACGCTCATTCAGACGACCGGACTGAATTATCAGACGCTTGACGCGCTTGGGGTGACGCTCAATCAGCGCCTGCACGGCATGTACGCCGAACACCCGTTCAAGATCACTCATCAAACTGCACTCACCCTATCGCGCCTTGCGCTTTCGCGGGCCGCGACTTGTCGGCGCCGCCCCCTTGCCATCCGCCTTGCCACCAGCAGGCGCCTTTGCGGGCCGAGCAGTCTTGCTACGCGCGCCCCCTCCCGGCTTGCCGGTGCTGGCGTCGGAGCGCCCCTTGCGCGGCGCATTGCCACGCGGCGGCACCTCTCCGGCGGCACGACGGGCATCAGCGAGCAGCTTTTCACGCATGGCGCGACTGGCCGATACCTGACGTTCCACAGGGGCCTGTGGCGTATCTGCCGCCATCTCGAAGTCGATCTTGCGATCATCAAGATCAACTCTGGCCACCTGAACCCGTACCGAGTCGCCCAAACGGAAGCGGCGACCGGAACGCTCGCCGATCAGCGAGTGATGCACCGCATCAAATTCGTAGTAGTCGGCAGGCAATGCCGTAATGTGCAGCAACCCTTCCACATAAATATCTGTGAGCTCGACGAACAACCCAAAGCTGGTGACCGCAGTAACCAAGCCATCAAAACTGTCGCCGACGCGATCCTGCATGAACTCGCACTTGAGCCAGCTCACCACATCCCGAGTCGCCTCGTCGGCACGCCGCTCATTCTGGGAACACTGCTCGCCCAGCTCGACCAGACGCTGATGGTCATAGGGATAGATTTTCGCCTTCGGAATCACGCCGGCGCCGGCGCGACGTACCAGAGAGGTATTACGACGCGAGCGGATGACACTGCGAATGGCGCGATGCACCAACAGGTCCGGATAGCGACGAATGGGCGAGGTGAAATGGGTATAGGCCTCGTAGTTGAGACCAAAGTGCCCGGCATTGTCCGGGCTGTACACTGCCTGGCTGAGCGAGCGCAGCATCACCGTTTGAATCAACTGGGCATCGGGACGACCCTGGACGCGCGCGAGCACTGCTGCATAGTCTTCCGGCGTCGGATCACCCTTCTTGCGGGTCAGACTCAGGCCGAGCGAGTTGAGAAACTCGCGCAAACGCTCGATTTTTTCCGCCTGCGGACTGTCATGCACACGATACAACCCCGGCAGCTCAAGCTCCTGAAGGAAGCGCGCAGTCGCCACGTTGGCGCACAGCATGCATTCCTCGACAATCTTATGCGCATCATTGCGCGTTGTCGGCAGAATCTCGACGATCTTGCGATCATCTCCAAACACCATACGCGTTTCGGTCGTTTCGAAATCGATCGCCCCTCGCCCCTGGCGCGCCTTGGCCAGGGCCTTGTAGAGCTCATACAGGTTTTCCAGATGGGCAACCACCTCGGAATACTCGTCACGCAGCGCCTTGCCTTCACGACTGCGCGGATGTTCAAGCATGCTGGAGACCTTGTTATAGGTCAGGCGCGCATGCGAGTGGATAACCGCCTCGTAGAACTCGAAGTCAGTCAGCTCGCCACTCTTCGACACGGTCATTTCGCAGACCATGGCAAGGCGATCAACATGCGGATTCAACGAGCACAGCCCGTTGGACAACTCCTCAGGCAGCATCGGAATGACCTGACTGGGGAAGTAGACCGAGGTACCTCGCAGTTCGGCCTCTTCATCCAGCGCCGAGCCCAGCGGCACGTAGTGCGAGACATCCGCAATGGCAACATAGAGCTTCCAGCCACCCGAGAACAGACGCCAGCCGCTGGCCTTATGCGGCTCACAGTAAATCGCATCGTCAAAGTCACGCGCATCTTCGCCGTCAATGGTGACCAGCGGCAGATGGCGCAGATCAACCCGCTTCTGCTTGTCCTTTTCGACCACATGATCTTTCAGCAGAGCGGCCTCTTTCAACACCGCCTCGGGCCACTCGCTGGGGATATCGTAACTGCGCAGCGCAACTTCAATTTCCATCCCGGGCGCCATATAGTCGCCCACCACCTCAATGACCTCACCCTGGGCCTGACGACTCGGGGTCGGCCAGTGGGTGATGCGTACCTCGGCATATTGACCATGCTTTACACCGCCCTTGGCGGTGGGAGCAATCAGCACGTCCTGATTGATACGGGCGTTATCGGCGACGACATAGCCTATGCCGTCTTCCTCGTAGTACCGGCCAACCAGAATTTCGTGCGCGCGGGAGATCACTTCGACTACCGCACCTTCGTTGCGCCCGCGCCGGTCGACCCCAGTGATGCGCACCAACGCGCGATCACCGTCGAAGACCAGGCGCATTTGCGACGGGCCGAGAAAAATATCACCGCTGCTGTCGTCGGGAATCAGGAAACCGAAGCCATCACGATGCCCCTGGATACGTCCGGGAATCAGATCCAGCTTGTCGACTGGGGCATAGGCGCCGCGACGGGTATAGATTACCTGCCCGTCGCGCTCCATGGCGCGCAGACGGCGGCGCAGCGCCTCGATACTGTCTTCATCGGACAGGCCGAACTCCTGCTGCAGCTGCGCACGGGTCGCAGGCGCGCCACGGGACTCCAGCAGATGCAGGATCAGTTCGCGGCTCGGAATGGGGTTATCGTACTTTTCGGCTTCGCGCCGAGCTTCCGGGTCGAGATGACTCCAGTCCTTGGTCAAATCGAGATCGGGGGAAGCGTTTGAGGTGGTCGACCGAGAGGTCGAACCGGGGGATTTCGTCTTTTTCGTCATAGGGCCCTATTGAACCGAAAATGAAGCCTGCATGCACCTGTTTAAAAAAATAATTTTTCCGTGCCAGGGGTTTACAAGTGCGCCGGGACTATCTAAGATTCGCGCCGTCAGCAGGAAACAGCTACTGCAACGAACTTCGGTTCAGCATAGCAGGTCCGCATGACATGCCCAGGTGGTGAAATTGGTAGACACGCTAGCTTCAGGTGCTAGTGGCCTTACGGCCGTGGAAGTTCGAGTCTTCTCCTGGGCACCAATTTCGAAAATCGGATTATCTTCTCCGGATTTTCAACATTAGTAAATCGCCCAGGTGGTGAAATTGGTAGACACGCTAGCTTCAGGTGCTAGTGGCCTCACGGCCGTGGAAGTTCGAGTCTTCTCCTGGGCACCAATTTCATAAAAGAACCGAGCCTTGCGCTCGGTTTTTTTATGCCTGCAAATCCCCTCCCCCCGCAGACAACACGCAACACCGCCACCCTCTTGCGCAGACCGCCAGGCACCCAAAACAAAAAAGGCGCCCCGCAGGACGCCTTTTCAGCACCGAACCAATAACCGCGTCAGAATACCTGACGCAGAATCACTGTTTCGTTGCGATCAGGGCCGGTCGAAATAATATCGATCGGCGCACCAACCAACTCTTCGATGCGGGCGATATACGCACGCGCGGCAGCCGGCAGCCCCTCAATGGTCTTGATGCCCAGAGTAGACTCCTGCCAGCCCGGCATATCCTCGTAAACCGGCTCCAGACCAATGTAGCTGTCTGCATCGGTCGGCGCCTCAAGCACATCACCGGCTGCATTGCGATAGCCAACACAGATACGAATCACATCCAGACCGTCCAGCACGTCCAGCTTGGTCAGGCAGAGGCCACTGATACTGTTGATCTCGATGGCGCGGCGCAGGATGACTGCATCGAACCAGCCACAACGGCGAGCACGACCGGTTGTCGAACCAAACTCGTGACCCCGCTCGGCAAGCCGGCTACCCACATCGTCAAACAGTTCGGTCGGGAACGGACCGGAGCCCACGCGCGTGGTGTAGGCCTTGGTGATACCCAGCACATAATCCAGATACAGCGGACCAAAACCGGAACCGGTCGCAGTACCACCAGCCGTAGTGTTGGAGCTGGTAACGAAGGGATAGGTGCCGTGATCGATATCCAGCAGCGAACCCTGAGCACCCTCGAACATGATATTCGCACCTTCGCGACGCAGTTCGTGCAGGCGCGAGGTTACATCGGTCATCAACGGCGCCAGCCACTCGGCATAGCCCATCGCCTCATCCAGCGTTTTCTGGAAATCGATCGGATCAACCTTGTAGTAATGCTGCAGCGCGAAGTTGTGATAGTCGAGCACCTCACCCAGCTTGGCAGCGAAACGCTCGCGGTGGAACAGATCCGCCACGCGCAGGCCGCGACGCGACACCTTGTCCTCGTAGGCCGGCCCGATACCGCGACCGGTAGTACCGATCTTGGCTTCGCCGCGAGCCTTCTCGCGCGCCTGATCCAGGGCTACGTGATAAGGCAGGATCAGCGGACAGGCCGGGCTGATGCGCAAACGTTCGCGAACCGGCACACCCTTGGCCTCAAGCTCGGTCAGCTCCTTGAGCAGCGCTTCGGGCGACAGCACAACGCCGTTACCGATAAAGCACTGGACGTTGTCACGCAGAATCCCGGAAGGAATCAGGTGCAGTACGGTTTTCTCACCATCGATTACCAGCGTGTGACCGGCGTTATGCCCGCCCTGATAACGCACTACTGCAGACACCTGATCGGTCAGCAGGTCGACGATCTTGCCCTTGCCTTCATCGCCCCACTGGGTCCCCAGGATGACAACATTCTTACCCATGTTCAGCCCATGCCTCACTAGAAATAAAATGACCTTTCGGCCTTGTAATCACGAATTCAGTTCGACTACCTGCCAACCACCGCCCGAATAGGCAAGCCGCCGGCTACAGCCATGCTGCGCAGCCTCGGCATCCCCTTGCCCGGGCAGCGCCACTATTACGCGCTCACCCTGAGCCCGCAGCCCGGCAACCACATCCTGCAAATCCGCCTCAGCGCTGTGCGGCGCCCAAATTGAAGCAGGGACGCCGGCATCAGGCAGTTCGCCGCGCTGGACCAGAAAACGCAGATCAGTGGAGAAGCCGGTGGCCGGACGGGCACGACCGAAGTCGCGACCGATATCGTCGTAACGACCACCCTGAGCCACACTCTGACCGATACCTGGTACAAACGCTGCAAACACCACCCCGGTGTGGTAATGATAGCCACGCAACTCACCCAGGTCGAAATACAGCGGCACATCCGGATACCGACGCGTCAGTACCTGGGCAACCTCGGCCAGATCATCCAGCGCAGCCATGACCGACTCGGGCGCCCCATCGAGCAACGCATGAGCCCGGTCAAGCACCTCGACCCCACCGGACAACTCAACCAGACTGCACAGCATGGCCCCGATAGACGCCTGCGGCAGACCTCCGACCAGAGCTGCCACCTCATCGGGCGCCTTGCGCTGCAGCGCATCAAACAGTGCCTGCTCGGTAGCCTCGTCCAGATTTGCAGCCTGCACCAGACCACGATAGATACCGACATGCCCGAGGTCCAGGTGAACACCCTTTACCCGACAGACCGCCATGGTCTCAAGCATCAGGGAAATGACTTCGATGTCACTGGCACTCGACGCGTCCCCGTACAATTCCGCACCCAGCTGAATCAGGCTGCGAGAGGTAGACAGCGGTCGTGGCAGGGTATGCAGTACGCTACCGCAGTAACAGAGACGGGAAGGCCCTTCCGCCCCCAGCGTGTGCGCATCGATGCGCGCTACCTGAGGGGTAATATCCGCCCGCAAGCCGAGCATGCGCCCGGACATCTGGTCGATCATCTTGAACGTCTGCAGTTCAAGATCGTGACCGGCACCAGTCAGCAGGGATTCGAGGTATTCGATATGCGGGGTGATGACCAGGTCATAGCCCCAGCGGGAGAACAGATCCAGCAACTGCCGACGGGCTGACTCGATACGCACCGCCTCGCGGGGCAGCACCTCGTCGATGCCATCGGGCAGCAACCAGCGATCTACAGTAGGCATTTTCAGAACCTTTCATACAGGGTGACGAGGGGGAGGACTATAGCCCTGCCCACATCACGCCACCTGGCGAACCAGATACAGACACAGGGTACCGAGCACCATACTGGCAAGCGCTGCCAGCCGAACCTGACGCGGACTCAGGTCGCCGATACCACTCATCATTCGTTGCCAGCGCTCAGGCACCAGAAAGGGCAGGATACCCTCGAGTACCAGCACCAGGCACAGCGCGGTAAGAAAATCCTGCCACATGCGAGCCTCTTCCAGCGCCGACCCGCCAGCCATAGGCGTGGAGCGGTCACAAAAAAGCCGGGATTTCCCGGCTGCGCAAGTGTAACACGTTTTACGCAGCAGACACCCGGGCATTCAGCCAATTTAACGTTACGCCGACAGCAAAACGGGCCACCTGTCGGGTGACCCGTTTCATGGCTCTAGTCAGCCTGTCAGGGATTGGCCTGATTGCCCTGCATGTATCTGAAGAACTCGCTTTCCGGATCCAGCACCAGCATGTCGGACCGCTCCGCGAAACTCTCACGATAGGCCTGCAGGCTACGCGTGAAGGAGTAGAACTCAGGATCCTTGTTATACGCCTCGGCATAGATGGCTGCGGCCTTGGCATCACCATCACCACGAATCTTTTCGGACTCACGGAAGGCTTCAGCCAAAATTACGCGCTGCTGACGATCCGCATCTGCACGAATACCCTCTGCCAGTTCCGCGCCCTTGGCTCGATGCTCGCGCGCTTCACGCTCACGCTCGGTACTCATGCGATCAAAGACGCTGCGGTTGACCTCAGCAGGCAGATCAATGGCCTTGACCCGAACATCCACAACCTCGATACCCAGCTCGCGGCGAGCATTCTCGTCGAGGGTAGCGGTGATGTCAGCCATCAACTGGTCCCGCTCACCCGAAACCACTTCATGCAACGTGCGGCGAGCCACCTCGTTACGCAGACCGGATTCGAGCTGACGCGACAAACGCTCCTCCGCGATTGCACGCAGGCCGGATGTAGCAGTGTAGAAACGCTGAACATCCGCAACGCGCCACTTGGCATAGGAGTCCACCATCAATGCCTTCTTCTCCAACGTCAGGTAACGCTGGGTGGCGGTATCGAGGGTGAGCAGGCGACCATCAAAAATCTGCGCCTCCTGCACGAACGGCAGCTTGAAGTGGAGTCCAGGCGCTACATCGCTCTGCACAACCTTACCAAACTGCAGCACGATGGCGCGCTCGGTCTGGTTGACCACGAAGAAGCTGTTCCAGCCGACGATCACTACCGCCAGCAGACCAATCAAACCCATCAGAGACTTGTTACTCATCAGCGAGACTCCCTGGAACGCAGATCGCGCTGCTGCGATGTAGTTGAGCGTGTCGAAGCGTCGCCCTGCGACATCGACGGCAGACTGGAAGCACCGGTAGCAGATGATGTCGAACCACCTTGGCCGATCATCTTGTCCAGCGGCAGGTAAAGCAGGTTGTTACTGCCCTCGCCACCCGCGATCAAGACCTTGCTGGTGTTGCTCAACACATCCTGCATGGCGTCCAGATAGAGACGCTCGCGCAACACGCCCGGCGCAGCCTGATACTGCTCCAGCAACAGATCAAAGCGCTGAGCTTCACCCTCTGCCCTCGCGATCACCTCATCGTGGTAACCGCTGGCTTCCTCGAGCATGCGCTGGGCGCGACCACGGGCCTCCGGGATAACGCCATTGGCATAGGCTTCAGCCTGGTTGCGAGCACGCACCTCGTCTTCCTTGGCACGAATCACGTCGTCGAAAGCATCCTGCACCTCGGCCGGTGCCTGGGCATTCTCGATATTTACCTGAGTGACGGTAATACCGGTGTTGTAGGCATCAAGATAACGCTGAAGCCGCTCGGTCACCTCTACCGCCATCTGCTCACGACCCTCGGTCAACACCTGGTGCATCGGCGTGGAACCCACCACATGACGCACGGCGCTCTCGGTAGCGTGGCGCAGACTGGTTTCCGGGTCTTCCACCTTGAGCACGAAGTTTTCCAGATTGGAAATGCGGTACTGAATTGCGACCGGCACCTCAACGATATTCTCGTCCTCGGTCAGCATCTGCCCCTTCTGGCGATAGGAACGCACCTGGGTGACATTGCGCTGAAACTTGCTTTCCACTGGCGGGAAATACAGGTGCAGACCAGGGCCGACGGTCCGGTGATACTCACCGAAGCGCAGAATCACGGCCTGCTCCTGCTCATTGACCATATACACAGCCTTGAACGCCCAGAAACCCAGCACCACAACCAGCGCCAGCCCCCAGATCCAGCCGGGAACACCAGCACCACTGCCGTTACCGCGGTCAGACCCGCCATTACCACTGCGCTTGCCCGAGCCAAACAGATTATTCAGGCTGTCCTGCAACTTGCGCAGCGCCTCGTCCAGATCCGGCGGACCTTGCTTGCCGCCGCGATTACCGCCGCGATTGCCGCCGCTACCCCAAGGGTCCTGGTCGTTTGAATTATTGCCGCCACCAGGCTCATTCCAGGCCATAGCGTTCTCCGTTGTCTGTAACGTTCAAGGTCAGGGAGTTGCCCCGTAACCGGGTGACATCCTACCGTAAAGGGCGCGACGGACGCGAACCGCGCCCTCGCACTTTCATTGCAAAGTATGTTGCTGCAGAAACTGCTCGGGCAACCAGCCTTCACGTTTGAGCAGCCGATTGAAATCACTGCGCTGCAGGCGCACATTCAACTGCTGGCGTCCGTCGTCGCCGACCTGCTCGCTCAGCACCGCCCCCACAGCATAGAACTGGGCACGCAGTCTCGCCTCGGCATGCTCAAGCACAATCTGCGCGTGCACCACCTCATCACCCACCCGCTCGGCGATTGCCTGCTGCAGCAGCTCCAGCCCAAGCCCCTTCTGCGCTGAGATCCAGACGCGTACCGCGACACCGTCCTCGTTACGCTGAATCTGCGGCTCGAAGTCATCCAGCAGGTCGATCTTGTTATAGACCTCCAGCATGGGCAACTCGAGCGCACCGATCTCCCCCAACACCGCGAGCACCTGCTCCATGTTGGACTCGCGCTCCTCGTCCGCCGCATCAATCACATGCAGCAGCAGATCGGCCTGGCTTGACTCTTCAAGTGTCGCGCGGAAAGCCTCAACCAGCTTGTGCGGCAAATGGCGGATAAAACCCACCGTATCGGCGAGAATGACCGGCCCGACGTCGTCAAGCTCAATGCGTCGAAGTGTCGGATCCAGGGTAGCGAACAGCTGATCAGCCGCATAGACGGTAGCGGTAGTGAGGGCGTTGAACAGCGTTGACTTGCCGGCGTTGGTATAGCCCACCAGCGACACCACCGGAATCTCTGCACGCTGACGAGCTCGACGGGCCTGATCGCGCTGGCTGCGCACCTTCTCCAGGCGCTTGTTGATCTGCTTGATCCGCACACGCAGCAGGCGGCGGTCGGTTTCAAGCTGGGTTTCCCCCGGCCCGCGCAGACCAATACCGCCTTTCTGGCGCTCAAGGTGGGTCCAGCCGCGAACCAGGCGGGTACTCAGGTGATCAAGCTGGGCCAGCTCCACCTGCAGCTTGCCCTCGTGGGTCCGGGCACGCTGGGCAAAGATATCGAGAATCAGGCCGGTACGGTCAAGCACACGACACTCAAGCTCACGCTCGAGGTTTCGCTCCTGACTCGGTGTCAGTGTGTGATTGAAGATCACCACTTCGCCTTCACTGGCCTTGACCAGCGCCCGCAATTCCTCGACCTTGCCAGGTCCGATCAGGAATCGCGGCGTGGGCTTGTGACGCGTGATGGTAAGGAAGCCTGCATTTTCAGCCCCGGCCGAACGCACCAGCTCGATGAATTCATGCGGGTCTTCACGACGCTGTTCATCAACGCCCTCAAGGTGAACGAGGATGGCACGTTCACCCCCTTCATGACGCTCAAAAAACAATCAGGCCTCCTGCATCATCAGGGATTGCCAACCTCAGCGTCGTCAGCACCGGGCTGGGTCGGCAGACGTACCGGGCGACCCGGAACGACGGTAGAAATGGCGTGTTTGTAAACCATCTGACTGACAGTATTCTTCAGCAGAATGACAAACTGGTCGAAAGATTCGATCTGACCCTGCAGCTTGATGCCGTTAACCAGATAAATGGATACCGGAACACGTTCCTTGCGCAGAACGTTCAGGTAAGGGTCTTGTAGAGAATGCCCTTTTGACATTGCCTCACTCCTTTCATGGAAACCGTATAATTTTTACGCATCATAACAATGCAATTTGGCCGGCCTGTCCATTATCCAAAAGACGAGCAGGCATGTACCGCGAACAGACAGGGAACTGGCAGAAACGTCACGCCTATATTGCGACGGTATCCAGCACTTTCAAGGCCCGCTCAAACCTTTTCGGATCGAGACTGTCGAGCCACTCGATTGAAGTATGCCAACCGCGCAACCAGGTAAACTGCCGCTTGGCCAATTGCCGCGTCGCAATAATGCCGCGCTCACGCATTTGCTCGTAATCAAGCCGCCCTTCCAGATAATCCCAGACCTGCCGATAGCCAACCGCACGGATTGAGGGCATACCGACATCCAGATCCCCTCTCGCATGCAACGCTTCGACCTCGGAAAGCAGCCCTTGTTGCAACATCAGCGAAAAACGTTCGGCAATTCGTTGATGCAGCACCGAACGCTCCTGCGGTGCGACCGCCAGATAGCGCACAGTATAAGGTAAAACACCGCTCTCCGGCGCCTGCCCCGAGGCTTTTTCTGCATGCTGGCGACGGTGCCATTGACTCAGTGTAATACCACTGCTGAGAAATACCTCATACGCCCGCTGAATCCGCTGCGGATCGTTCGGATGAATGCGTGCTCCAGCTTCGGGATCGACCTCGGCCAGCGCAGCGTGCACCGTCTCCCAGCCACCCTCCAGCGCCATGCGTTCGATCCTGGCCCGTATCACCGGATCGGCCGAAGGCATTGTTGCCAGGCCGTCGGTCAATGCCTTGAAATACAGCATGGTCCCGCCCACCAGCAGCGGCACCTTGCCCCGCGCCGTAATATCGCGCATCAACGCCAGCGCATCATCCCGAAAGCGCGCGGCAGAATAGGCCTCGGCCGGGTCAAGAATATCGATCAAATGGTGCGGATAACGCTGCAGCGTCTGAGCATCAGGCTTGGCCGCACCGATATCCATCCCACGGTAGACCAGCACCGAGTCAACGCTGACCAGCTCACACGGAAACCGGTCGTAAAGATGCATGGCAAGTTCGGTCTTGCCCGAGGCGGTTGGCCCCATCAGACAAATGACCGGCGGACGCATGGCCGATGCGTCGCTGTCTGGCACGCTCATACTCAGCGCCCCCGCAGGAACAGCTTGTCCAGCTCAGCCATGCTGAGCTGCGTCCAGGTCGGGCGTCCGTGGTTGCACTGCCCGCTGCGCTCGGTCTGCTCCATATCCCGCAGCAATCCGTTCATTTCCGCCAGTGTAAGACGCCGGTTGGCGCGCACGGCACCATGGCAGGCCATGGTCGCCAGCAGCTCGTTGAGATGCGCCTGAATACGATCACTGGTGCCGTATTCCAGCAAATCACTCAGCACATCACGGACCAGCTGCTCGGCATCCGCCTGCCGCAACAGGGCTGGCACCTCGCGGATGGCCAGCGATTCGGGCCCCATTCGCTGCAACGACATGCCCAGCCGCGCAAACCAGTCCGCATGTTCATCCGCGCAATCAGCTTCCCGCTGACTCACCGCAAGGGTTTCCGGGACCAGCAGCGGCTGACTGCGCAGCCCCTCCTGATCCATCGCCAGCTTCAGCCGCTCGTAGGTAATGCGTTCGTGGGCAGCATGCATATCCACGACAACCAGACCGGCCGCATTTTCGGAAAGGATGTACACCCCATGAAGTTGTGCGACCGCATAACCCAGCGGCGGAATGGCTTCGTCCTTGCCGCTATCGGGCAGGCCTGCGTCAGCCGCTGGTGCCCCGTACAGACCGGCGTAGGCTGCGCCGGTACCGGCCGGAGGCCTTGACTGCACCTGCTGACCGGGCAACGGCATGGTTCCAGCTTCCCAGCGGGCGGGCGGTTCGTTCAGCGCCATTCGCTGCTGCCCTGAAAATACGCCCGCATCAATGCCACTGACGGCAGGCTGCGCCTGCACCGGATGCAACGCCGGAGCGCCGCCTCCCTCGCCCTCTTCCCCTGCCGACTGATCGCCGGGACGCTGATCAGCCAACGCCCGGTACAGAGTGCTGAACAGAAAATCATGCACCATCCGGCCGTCCCGGAAGCGAACCTCATGCTTGGTCGGATGCACATTTACATCGACCACAGCAGGGTCCAGCTCCATAAACAGCACGAAGGTTGGATGCCGCCCGTTGAACAGCACATCGCGGTAAGCCTGGCGTACCGCGTGCACCACCAGCTTGTCGCGAATCATTCTGCCGTTAACAAAGAAATACTGCAGATCGGCCTGGCTGCGCGAGAACGTCGGCAAGCCCACCCATCCCCACAGCCGCAAGCCGCTGCGCTCATGATCGATGAAGCGCGACTGTTCAACGAACGCCGGACCACACACCGTGGCCACGCGGCGACGCGCCTCCTGTTCGGTACGTGCCGGCGGCAAGCTGAACACCGGACGGCCGTTATGCCGCAGATTGAAACCCACATCGAAACGCGACAATGCCAGTCGTTTGACCACCTCTTCCAGGTGAGCAAACTCGGTCTTTTCGGTACGCAGAAACTTGCGCCGGGCCGGCGTATTGAAAAATAGGTCCCGCACCTCGACAGTCGTACCCTGCGGATGCGCGGCAGGTCGGATGTTCGGGGCCATGTCACGCCCCTCGGTCTCGACCTGCCAGGCCTGATCGCCGCCTTCGGGACAGGACGTCAGCGTCAGACGCGATACCGAGCTGACCGATGCCAGTGCCTCACCCCGAAAGCCAAGCGTGGCGACTCTTTCCAGATCGTCCAGATCACGAATCTTGCTGGTTGCATGGCGAGACAGCGCCAGCGGCAAATCATCCTGCTCGATCCCGGAGCCATCATCACGCACACGAAGCAGCTTGACGCCAGCTTGTTCAACATCGATGTCGATGCGCCTTGCACCGGCATCCAGGCTGTTTTCAAGCAACTCCTTGATAACCGATGCCGGACGCTCAACGACCTCACCAGCCGCGATCTGGTTGGCCAGACGCGGGCTCAACAATTGAATTCGGGACATATCAGCGTTCGTTTTGGACCAGCATGCTGCTGGCCGGCACATTCAGCACCTGGCCAACCCGGATCTGGTCGGTAGAAAGATCATTGGCCGCGCGCAGGCTCGCCAGCGAGACTTGATAGATGTTCGCGATCATAGACAGGCTGTCGCCACGGCGGACGGTATGCTGCCTGGGCCCTTGTGCCAGCTGCCCGCCCGCCTTCAGCGCGGCGATACGCGTACCTGGTGGAGGATTGCGATGGAAATAGCCTCTAACGCCAGTATAAATGGCCCGGGCCATGGCCTGCTGATGGCTGCGGGTAACCAGCTTGCGCGCCTCGCCGGGATTGGAGATAAAGCCGGTCTCCACCAAAATCGACGGGATGTCCGGCGACTTGAGCACCATGAACCCGGCCTGCTCCACCCTTGGCTTGTGCAGACGATTGACCTGACCAACCGAGGACAGCACCTGTTGCCCCACATCCAGACTGGCAGACAGGGTGGCAGTCATGGACAGATCCAGCAGGACGCTGGCCAGCACCTGATCCTTGTTGTCGAGACTGACGCCACCCACGCCGCCGATCAAATCGGAGCGGTTCTCCCGATCTGCCAGCAGACGCGCCGTCTCCGACGTCGCACCCCGGTCAGACAGGGCGAATACGGAGGCGCCATTGGCACTGGCGCGAGTGAAGGCATCCGCGTGAATCGAGACAAACAGGTCGGCGTTGTGCTGGCGAGCGATCTCCGTGCGTCGACGCAGCGGAATAAAGTAGTCGCCGGTACGCACCAGCTCCCCGCGGAACCCCGGCTCTGCATCAATCAGGCGCTTGAGATCGCGTGCGATAGCAAGCACGACCTCTTTCTCACGAGCCCCACCGTGCCCGATGGCTCCGGGATCTTCCCCCCCATGACCGGCATCAATTGCAATCACGATATCGCGATTGCCCGCTTCGGCCGCAGAGCGGGTCGGTGTCTGCGGCAGGGGAGATGCCGATGGCGCCGCCGGTTGCGGCAGGGAAGCAGTCGGGCGACCGTTATCAAAGAGGTCAACAACCAGACGATCACCGTACTGCTGGTTGGGCGGCAGCACAAAACTCTTGGGATTGACTTGCTCGGACAGATCCAGCACCACACGCAGGCCGTCACCATCGCGGGGTGCAGCGCGCAAGCCACGAAGCGGCGTATTTTCCAGCGCCAGCGCGCTGGTATCAGCCATCAGACGGGCATTACTGATATCGATGACAATCCGCTCGGGATTGGACAGGGTAAACAGGGTATGTTCAGCCGGACCACTGAGATCAAATACCAGACGCGTATTATCCGGCGCGCGCCAGAGGCGAACGCTCTTGATATCGGCAGCCTGCACAAAGCCTGACAGCAGGCCAAGGAGCAACAGCACCCCACCCGCAACCAACCGGCTGCCTTTCCTTGCGTTCATGCGCGCCACGCTAGCCTTCACTCCGCATCTGTTGCATCCGTCGACACGTCAGTTCACCGTGGGTGGTTTGCCCAACGAGCGTCAGACGACGCCCCTCACCCTCGGCGCCAATGGTAATCGTCAGGTCGGCTGTTGGCAAAACCCCCCGCCCCTTCGCCGGCCACTCGATCAGACACAGGTTCTCACCGTCAAAGTAGTCACGAACACCAAGGAACTCCAGCTCCTCCGGATTCGCCAGGCGATAAAGGTCGAAGTGATAGACGTTCACCTCACCCAGCTCGTAGGGTTCGACCAGCGTGTAGGTAGGACTCTTGACCGGCCCTTGCTGGCCCAGAGCCCGGATGATGCCGCGACTCAGCGTGGTCTTGCCCATCCCGAGGTCACCCTCCAGATAGACGATCCCCCGCCCTTCCAGCGCCCTGGCAATGTCGCCGCCAAGCGCTGTCATGGCATCTTCCCCCACCGCATGCAGCTCCAGCTTCATTCAACGCCCCGCCGATTCAAAACCCTGCGCATGGCAGGCATCATTTCGCCGGCACGCATGCCGACCTCCCCCAACTCCCCAGCCAACAGATCGCCGGCCAGGGCATGAACCAGCACAGCATACCGTGCCGCCTGCCCCGCGGGAACGCGCTGCGCGAGCAGCGCACCCAACAAACCGGACAGCACGTCACCCATGCCGCCTACCGCCATCCCCGGATTACCCGCGGCACAGACCGCCGGCAACATTTCAAAGCGGGCGGGACTGCCAACCAGGGAACCGACCCCCTTTAGAACCGCGTGACAGCCCAGAGGTTCGATCAGCTGCTGCAACGCAGCCAAACGATCATCCTGCACCTCGGCCGTTGAACACCACAGTAACCGGGCAGCCTCCGCCGGATGGGGAGTGATCACGGTATCGGCACCCAGTTCGGGCATGGCGGACTGGCAGGCCAGCAAGTTCAGCGCATCCGCATCCAGCACCCGCGGCAACGCGGCATCCAGGCACGCCGAGATCATCTGTTCAGCCCAGGGACTGCGCCCAAGCCCCGGACCCAGCACCAGCGCATCGGCCGTTGCCAGCAAGGGCGCCAACGCCTCGGCATCAGCAACCGCGCGCACCATTACCTCAGGACAGCGCGCCAGCAAGGGTGCCACGTGCTCGGCAGAGGTGGCCACGCTGACCTTGCCGGCTCCGCTGCACAACGCGGCTTCCGCCGCCAGCATGATGGCCCCACCCATTCCGGGCCCACCACCAACCAGCAGCAGGTGGCCGAAACGCCCCTTGTGGGCAGATTTCATGCGCGCAGGGAGACAGCCCTGCCAACGCGACCATTGCAGCAGCTCCAACGCGGCCGGCACGTTACTCGGCAGCGGATCAGCCAATGCCGCATACACCAGCTCGCCGCACAGGTCGGGCCCCCGTGAGGTCAGCAGACCGAGCTTTAAGGCAATAAAGGTAACCGTGACATCGGCCTTCACTGCCACACCCAGCGCAACGCCCCGATCGGCGTCGAGTCCGCTGGGTACATCCACAGACAATACCGGGCAGCGGGCGCCGTTAATCGCTGCGATGGCCTCGGCGAAGGGCGCGCGCACACTGCCGGTCAGCCCGGTGCCCAGCAGCGCGTCAACCAATACACCGTCCAGTGTCGCGCCGGAAAACCAGTTAGCTATCGGCACGCCGGCGTCCCGCGCCTGCTGCCAGGCAAGTGCAGCATCTCCAACCAACCGCTCCGGTGCCGACACGGCCCACACCTGCACCCGCCATCCCGCCAGCAACGCCAGACGGGCAATCAGATAGCCATCGCCGGCATTATTGCCGGAGCCACACAACAAAGTGATGCAGCCTGCATCAGGCCAGCGTGCAAACACCGCCTGCCATGCCGCCATCGCGGCGCGTTGCATCAGATCGATCCCGGGAATACCAGAGGCGATAAGGGCGGCATCAAGCTGGCGCGTCTGTTGCCGGGAATGCACCCACGCTGGCATCGGGTCGGACATTGATAGGCTCCTGCAGGGGTTGTCTGGCACAATTATACGAGATTCCAGACAGCCAGCCCCAACATCATCATGTCCGACCAACCAGACTACCAGGCACTTGCTGAGCAGATTCGCGTCTTCGCGCAGGATCTGGGGTTCCAGCAGCTGGGCATCAGCGCGCCTGATATTGGCGAGCATGAACAGTGGCTGCAACGCTGGCTTGATGCCGGCTATCAGGGCGAGATGGAATGGATGGCCAGCCACGGCAGCAAACGCACGCGGCCGCCGGAGCTGGTGCCCGGCACGCAACGGGTTATCTCCGTGCGCATGGACTATCTGCCTGCCGACGCAGCCATGGCCAGGCGCCTGGCCAGCCCGGACACTGCCTACATTTCACGCTATGCGCTGGGCCGCGACTACCACAAACTGATCCGGCGTCGCCTTCAGCAACTGGCCGACCGCATACAGGAACTGATAGGCCCGTTTGGCTACCGGGCATTCGTCGACAGCGCCCCGGTGATGGAACGCGCACTGGCCAGCCGTTCAGGGCTCGGCTGGATCGGCAAGAACACCATGCTGATAAACCGCAAGGCCGGCAGTTACTTCTTCCTCGGCGAGCTGTACACCGATCTGCCACTGCCGACTGACTCGCCCCAGCAAACCGAACACTGCGGCAAATGTACGGCCTGCCTGGAGCGCTGCCCGACCGACGCCTTTGTCGGCCCGCACGTGCTGGATGCCCGGCGCTGCATTTCGTATCTGACTATTGAACTCAAGGGCGCGATCCCCGAAAACCTGCGAGCAGCCATGGGCAATCGGGTATTTGGCTGCGACGACTGCCAACTGGTGTGCCCATGGAACCGGTTTGCCAAGCCAACCGGGGAGCCTGACTTCAGCCCGCGCCACCAGCTCGATCAGGCGGACCTGGTCGAGCTGTTCAGTTGGGACGAGGCGACATTTCTGCAACGTACCGAGGGGTCGCCGATACGCCGTATCGGCCATGAACGCTGGCTGCGCAATCTCGCCGTAGGGCTGGGCAACGCCACCACCAGCATCCCGATCGTCGAAGCCCTTAAACGACGGCGCGCCGATACCTCAGAGCTGGTTCGTGAGCATGTTCGCTGGGCGCTTGAACAGCACGGCGCAAGCTGACTATCAAAACTTGATGAAGTGCTCGCGGTAGTGTTTCAGCTCGGCGATCGAATCACGAATGTCGTCCAGCGCCAGGTGACTGCTCTGCTTCTTGAAGCCGTTCTTCACCTCGGGCGCCCAGCGCGCCGCCAACTCTTTCAGGGTCGAGACATCCAGGTTGCGGTAGTGGAAGTATTTCTCCAGCTCTGGCATACCCCGATAGAGAAAGCGCCGGTCCTGGCAAATGCTGTTGCCGCACATCGGAGACTTGCCCGCCGGAACCCAGGCGGACAGAAAGTCGATTGTCTGCCGCTCGGCATCAGCCGGACTGATAGTGCTTTCACGCACCCGGCGGGTCAGCCCGGATTGACCATGCTGCCGGGTATTCCATTCATCCATACCATCGAGCAATGCATCGGGCTGTTTGATCGCCAGCGACGGCCCTTCGGCCAGCACATTCAACTGCGGGTCAGTGACAATGGTCGCAATCTCGATGATGACGTCGTTGTCCGGATCAAGGCCGGTCATTTCAAGATCGATCCAGATCAGGTTGTCAGGGTGTTGCATGGGAGCTCCTGGCTAGGCGTAAAGGCGCGCTAAACGCGCGATGGCTGCAGTATAACTGCAGCGTGCTAAACTGCCGCCGATTATTCAGACGCAGAGCCCATGGCCAAACGAAATCTTACCCGCCGCCAGAACTGGCGCATCCAGAAAATCCAGGACGAGCGCGCAGCTCGCGCCGAACGTCGCGCCGAACGTGCTGAGGAAAGCCTGGTCGGTGGCGACCTTGGCCCCGAGCAGTCCGGCCTGGTAATAGCGCATTTTGGCGTTCAGGTTGACGTCGAAGCCACCAGCGGCGAGCTGGCCGGCCAGATTCGACGCTGCTACCGACGCGCCAACCTGCCGGCACTGGTCACTGGCGACCGTATTATCTGGCGGCCAGACAACCAGCAAGGCGGGGTTATCGTCGCGCAGCAGGAGCGCCAGACCGAACTCTGCCGCCCCGATCAACGCGGCCAGCTGAAGCCGGTTGCCGCCAATGTCGACCGCCTGATTATCGTCTTCGCTCCCCTGCCGACGCCCTACACCAACCTGATCGACCGCTATCTGGTTGCCGCCGAGCAGGCCGGCATCGAGCCGCTGCTGGTAATGAACAAGTCGGATCTGCTGAAAAACAGCCCCGATCCCGAGTTGCTGCAGTGGCTGGATGACTACAGTCAGCTGGGATATCACACCCTGTTGCTGTCCGCCGACGAGGGGGATGGTCTGGACACGCTGCGCGCCGAGCTGAAAGACCACACCAGTGTCTTTGTCGGGCAATCGGGGGTCGGCAAGTCATCCCTGATCAACGCGCTGCTGCCGGGCCAGGATCTACGCGTCGGTGCCCTTTCCGAAAGCACCGGTAAAGGCACTCATACCACAACAACGGCCCGGCTCTTTCATTTCCCGGCGGGCGGCGACCTGATCGACTCGCCCGGTATTCGCGAATTCGGCCTGACGCATATTTCGCACGACGAACTGCTGGAGGGCTTTATCGAGTTCCGCCCGTTTCTGGGCCACTGCCGTTTCCGCGACTGTCAGCATCTGCACGAACCTGGTTGCGCCCTGCTTCAGGCGGTTGAGGCCGGAGCGATATCGCCCATTCGCATGAGCAGCTATCGCCACATCCTCTCGACCCTTACCGGCTGAGCCGCCTCACTGCTGCAGACGCCTGATCGGCTCGGCGTTATCGAACAGGTTTAGACGTCGTTCGCGAGCAGGCTCGGTTGAAGCCGGTTGATCAACCGGCGCAGCCTCTTGCGGCTCTTCAGGCTCAACCGGGAGTTCGACAGCCGGCTCTGCAGGCTCAGGCTCGGACTGCTCAGATTCAGACTCAGGCACAACCGGCTCGTCCGGCACCTGCGCCCCGGCCGCCTCGACACCCTCAAGCATCTGCTCTTCGGCATGCCGGTTAAGCACCACGATATCAATGCGCCGATTGGTCGGACTCAGAGGATCATCACGGTCGAACAGCGCCGAATCCGCGTAACCGACTACTCGCGCGACCTGCTGTTCGGGATAGCCCGCCGCGAGCAGGGTGCGGCGTGCCGCATTGGCGCGCTCGCTGGACAGCTCCCAGTTGCCGTAACCACGGCGACCGACAAAGGGCTGCGCATCCGTATGCCCACTGATACTGATCTTCTTGTTCACCTTGGCAATGGTATCGCTGAGCGAGAGCAGAATGTCCTCAAAATACGGCTGTAACTGGGCGCTGCCACTGGAGAACATGGGCCGATTCTCGGCATCAACGATCTGAATGCGCAGACCATCCTGGGTAATCTCGATCAGAATCTGATCCTTGAAGCGCTGCAACACAGGTTCATTGTCGATCTGATTCTGCAGCTCCTGCAGCAGCGCCTCCATATCCTGGCGCTCGATCTGATCGGCCAACTGCCGGGCAGAATCTTCGTCAATCAGTTGCTGATCCTCGGGGTCTTCGGTCTTGTTAAGGGTCCGCTCCGGCGCCACCGCAGGGGAGCCGCCAAGATCAATGGCAAAAGGACTGCCGCCCTCGCTGAAGCCGACAGGATCGTTGAAGTAACCGGAAATATTGCGCAACTGCTCCGGAGTCGCGACGGTCACCAGCCACATGACAAGGAAAAACGCCATCATCGCTACGGCAAAGTCGGCGAAGGCGATCTTCCATGATCCGCCATGATGACCGGCTTCCTTGCGGGTCACCCGCTTGACGATAATGGGTTGATTGTTATCCACCGCTTAGCGTCCCTTCACCGAATCTTCCAGCTCGGTGAAGCTGGGTCGATGCTCCGGCAGCAGCGACTTGCGCCCGAACTCGACAGCCAGGGCCGGCGGCAAGCCCTGGGCACTGGCAACCAGCGTCATTTTGATCGCCTCGTAGGTGTTGGCCTCTTCGTGGGCCGTATGCCCCATGGCCGTGGCGAAGGGGCCAACAAAACCATAGGCAGCCAGAATACCAAGGAAGGTACCCACCAGCGCGGTGGCCACTTTCTCGCCGATCTCGGCCTTGTCCGCATCCCCCAGGATGCTCATGGTGATAACGATACCGAGGACAGCAGCAACGATACCGAACCCGGGCAGGGCATCGGCTACACGGGTCACCGCATGCGACGGCTCCTGAAGTTCTTCGGAAATCGCGGAAATCTCCACGTCAAACAGCGCTTCCAGCTCATGCGGAGCCATATTGCCGGTGGACATAATGCGCAGATAGTCGCAGATGAACTCGGTCATCATCCGATCTTTGAGAATGGCTGGATACTTGCTGAAGATCGGGCTCTCGTTCGGTTCCTCGATATCCTGCTCGATGGCCATCATGCCCTCGCGCCGGCTCTTGTTCAGCACCTCGTACAGCAGACCCAGCACATCCAGATAAAACGGCTTGGAAAAGCGGTGCCCGAAAATGATGGCCGGCGCCGCGCCAAGGCACTTTTTCACCACCGCAATGCTGTTGGCTACCAGAAAGGCCCCCAATGCGGCGCCACCGATGATGAGGATTTCAAAGGGATGCCAGAGTGCGGCGATATGCCCGCCGGACAGCAGGAACCCCCCCAGCACACTGACGATGACGACAACGAAACCACCAATTTTCAACATATATTCGAGGTATCCAGAACAAGCCGGTGCGCATCACCGCGCAGAGCAGCAAACTGCTGCCATTCGAGTTATAGTCGTGCAGAAGACTAGTATAAAGCTGTGAAGCGCATGAGCACACACCCCAACATCGGTAGTAAAGAGGTTATCGGCGAGCTGCGTCAGAAACTGAACGCATGCGTGCTGCCGATCACTCGTGACCAGCAAAGACAACTGGTGGAACAGCTGGAAGGTGACCTGCTCAGCATCAACGAGCTGACCCAGGCGATCATGCGCGCCCCGGTGGCGGCCCTGCATATCTGCCGCGCAGCCGGTGCCGCAGCGCGCAACAGGGATGTGGACGTGTTGACGCTGGAACAGGCCTGCTCATTACTCGGGACCCAGCGCATTGCAGACCTACTCAAGGGCATTCCGGTGGTCGAACCCGATCAACTGCCCTGGGCCTACCGGCAGCTCCTGAGCATAAGCGAACACGCTGTCAGCCAGGCCCAGGGGCTGTTTGCAAACCGCATTGCCCGGCTGTGGCACGAGATGTCACTGGCGACCCTGCTGTTTCTCTCCCCCCTGTGGACACTTGCCTACCTCAAGCCACACCTGTTCGAACAGTGGGAGCGACTGAATGACGGCGTTCTGCCTGACGGCGTCAGCCGGCGCCAGATTGCCGATACCACCGCAAACGGCTTTCAGCTGGTTCAGCTGGTAGCGCAGGACTGGTGGCTGCCGCCCTGGATCCTGCAGGGATACCGCTCGCTTAACGCCAATCGTCGTACCATGGTCAAGGCTCTTCGCGTAGCGCGGGACAGCGCTCATCCGCAGGAACAGCAAGCCCAACTCGACGGCGACCGGGAGCTTTACCGCTGGCTGACCCAGCCCGCCAATAGCGCGCTGATCGCCAATGGCATGGCGCTGGGCACCCATCACAGCTGGTACAACCGACATACGTCCCGCTGGCAGAAATTGAGCGCCCTGTATCTCAATATTGAGGTCGCTGACGCCCAGCGCCTGACGCACGAGAACGCCGTCAATAGTGCGCATGACCAATTTACGCGCTGCAGCAACGACATCTTTCTGCCTGCCAGCACGCTTCCGCAACCGCCCCCCGCGACAGGCAAGACGCCTGCAGCATGCACCGGGACGCCGCCCAAAGCACAACCCGAGCCGGCAAGACCAGAGCCGCGATCAGCTGATCCGGATCTCTGGCGCAGCCTGTGCCTGCGCCTGAGCAAACAACCCGACTCCTTCGGCAACCTGGCCCAACTGCTCGAATGCGCGCAACACGCCCTGATCAAGGGGCTCGGCCTTACGACCTGCTGGATCGCCCTCTCCAGCGCTCGCAACCATCAGTTGGTAATTGCCGTTGCCAGCGGCTTTGCCTCAGGGCAGCCCCTGTCTGGGACAGCCGTGGGCAGCAGCCGCGAAGGTCACTGGCCCGCGTGGCTACGCAGCGCCAGCTGCCATGAGGTACAGCCGCAGCAAGCGCCTGGCGCCATGCCCGAGAAGGTGCTCGAACTCGGCGCAGGAAGTATCTTTTATCTGGCGCCCCTGACTCATAACGAGCAGCTGGTCGGTCTGATCTATGTCAGTAACGGCAGCGCCCAGCCACTTGACAGCAAACGCCAGCAGGCCGTGGTTAAAACCGCCGAATGTCTGCATAAAGCCTTGCTTCACCTCAAGCAACGCGCCTAGCATCCACCCTTTTTTTGACGGAGCGCCAGTTTGCTCCACTGCAGGAGACCTTTTTCATGGCATCCCTTACGCTGCCACTACTGATTGAACCCGCTGAGCTACCGCTGCCTCTGAACAGCGAACAGGTCCGCCTGGTTGATCTCTGCAGCACGGCCCAATATCAGGCAGGGCATATTCCCGGCGCCGTGCATCTTGCGCCCGCACGTACCGCCTCACCCGCACCACGTCCAGGCCCGCTGCCCGGCCTGCCCGAGTTGCAGGCCATTTTTGCCGAGCTGGGTCACCGTGACGATCTCCACTATGTCGTTTATGACGACGAGGGTGGAGGCTGGGCGGGGCGTTTTATCTGGATGCTCGACTGCATTGGTCACACCCGCTACAGCTATATCAACGGCGGCCTCAAGGCCTGGATCGAAGACGGGCTGCCGCTGGAAAGTGCACCGCAGCTGGCCACACCCACGACGCCAACAATTACACCGAACAACGACCACACCATCACTCTGGCGCAGCTGATGGCAGACCTGCACAATCCCGACCGGGTCATCTGGGATGCTCGCTCGCCACAGGAGTACCGTGGTGAGAAGGTTGTCGCCAGCAAAGGCGGCCATATTCCCGGCGCAGTCAATTTTGAATGGACTGCCGGGATGGACCCCGAGCGAGGCCTGCGCATGCGCTCGGACATGGCCGAACAGCTGCTCAAGCTGGGCATCACACCGGACAAGGAAATCGTCACCCACTGCCAGACGCACCACCGTTCCGGCTTCACCTATCTGGCAGCCAAGCTGCTGGGCTACCCGCGCGTCAAAGCCTACGCAGGCTCATGGTCCGAGTGGGGCAACCATCCAGACACCGCAGTAGAATTTTAAGGAAGCACCATGCCTGATCGTCTGTTTATCCTGTTTCAGTACCTGCTGCCGCACCACCTGCTCTCGCGTCTGGCAGGCTGCCTGGCCAATTGCACCCGGGGCTGGGTCAAAAACCCGTTCATCACCTGGTTTGTCAAACGCTACCAGGTCGACATGAGCGAGGCACAAGAAGAGAACCCGACTGCCTACAGCAGCTTCAACGACTTTTTCACCCGCGCGCTCAAGCCCAATGCCCGCCCGCTGGATCAAACCCCGGGTGGCATCCTCTGCCCGGCCGACGGCGCCATCAGCCAGCTCGGCAAGATCGAACACGGCCGTATCTTCCAGGCCAAGGGGCACAGCTTCAGCGTGCAGGAGTTGCTCGGCGGTAACGCCGAGCTGGCAGCACCATTCCAGGGCGGAGAATTCGCTACCGTTTACCTCTCACCCAGGGACTACCACCGCGTACACATGCCCCTGGGCGGCACCCTGAAGGAAATGATCTACGTTCCGGGCAAACTGTTCTCGGTCAACCAGACGACCGCCGAGAACGTACCGGAGTTGTTCGCCCGCAATGAGCGCGTGGTGTGCCTGTTCGATACAGAGGCAGGCCCGATGGCACTGGTTCTGGTCGGCGCCATGATCGTTGCATCGGTTGAGACAGTGTGGGCTGGCCTGGTTGCCCCGCCCAGCCGCACGCTGCGCAGCACCGCCTACGGCCAGGCCGCACCGAGCCTGGAAAAAGGTGACGAGATGGGCCGCTTCAAACTGGGCTCAACCGCTATCGTGCTGTTCGGCCCAGATGCGATGCGCTGGAACGAAACCCTCAAGGCCGGGGATAGCGTGCAGATGGGGCAACTGATGGGCAGCCTTGCCTGATCCTCAGGCACGCTGCGCATCGAACGCGATAACCTCACCAATCGTGCTGGCGCCCAGCGCCAGCATCACCAGCCGATCCACCCCCAGCGCCACACCTGCGCAGGAGGGCATGCCAGAGCGCAACGCGTCTACCAGTGGCATGTCGATCGGTAATGCCGCAATACCCAGTGCCTCGCGCTGCGCCTGATCTGCCTCAAAGCGCCGCAACTGCTCATCGGCATCAGTCAGCTCGAAGTAGCCGTTGGCCAGCTCCATGCCCTTGGCGAACATTTCGAAGCGCGCAGCGCTCGGCACCCGATCATCGCCCTCGACAACGCGCGCCAGCGCCGCCTGCGAAGCGGGAAACGCGTAGACCAGGGTCGGCGCCTGCAACCGGGGCTCGACACATTCGGAAAACAGCAAATTCAGGTAGCCGTCGCGCGACAACTCACCCTGAAAGCCGCAGCGCGCGGCGGCCAGGCTTTGCAGATCGGCATCACTGCACTGGTGAATATCCAGACCGGTATGCTCGGCAAACACGGCGGCATAAGTAACCCGCCGCGCCGACTCGCCGGCAAGCACAGCGCGCACCAGCGCATCCACTTCATCCATTAGCTGATGGTGATCAAACCCTGGGCGATACCACTCGAGCATGCTGAATTCAGGATTATGCCGCCTGCCAATCTCGCCGTTGCGATAGACCTTGCACAGTTGCCAGATCGCACCACTGCCCGCCGCCAGCAGACGCTTCATCGGATATTCCGGTGAGGTATGCAGATACAGCATCGCCGCCTGGCCGCCGCCCTCCGGGACATACTCGGTGGCAAAGGGGTGCAGAAACGGATCACTGACTGCGGCATGCGACAGGCTGGGCGTATCCACCTCCAGCACACCACGCTCGGCAAAGAACTCGCGAATACGATTGATAATGCCCGCGCGCCGACGCAGAGCGTCGATGGTTGCACTGGGTTGCCACGGTCGATTCATGCTGCCTACCTCGATTTACGGACACAAAAAACCGGGGACGGGCCCCGGTTTCTTCAACCACCAAAACCGTTACGCGCGACCAACATACTCGCTGGAACGGGTATCAACCTTGAGCACGTCGCCGGTGTTGATAAACAGCGGCACCTTGACCACGGCACCGGTTACCAGCTTGGCCGGCTTGTTGCCGCCACCGGAGGTATCACCACGCACGCCCGGGTCGGTCTCGACCACTTCCAGCTCAACGAAGTTCGGCGGAGTAACGGCAATCGGTGCGCCATTGAACAGGGTTACAGTGTAAATAACCTGCTCTTTCATCCAGTTCATGCAGTCGCCAACCGCCTTCTCGTCAGCGCCGTACTGCTCGAAGGAGCCGTCGGTCGCCATGAAGTGCCAGAACTCACCGTCGGAGTACAGGTATTCCATCTCGCGATCCATCACGTCGGCGCCTTCCAGGCTGTCGCCCGACTTGAAGGTACGCTCGTTGACGCGACCGGTCTTCAGGTTACGAACCTTGACGCGGTTAAACGCCTGGCCCTTACCCGGTTTGACGTATTCGTTCTCGAGAATCGAGCACGGATCGCCGTCCAGCATCACCTTAAGACCCGGTTTGAATTCGTTGGTAGAATAGTTGGCCATACAAGTTCCCACTTTAAATTGAATGGATGATCCGACTCGCGCCACACCAGCCAGTGTGCGAGGCAGTCAGTCGGACACCCTGACACCCATGCGCGGAAAAACGCCAATGATACATGGTTCTGCAGTTCGTGTTGAGTCCGCCAGCTGGCAAAATATTCTGGCCAACAGCATCACCAGCCCCGCCGAGCTTCTGCGCCGCCTGCATCTCGAAAGCACACTGCTGCCAGCGGCTCTGGCTGCAGCGGAGACATTTCCGCTGAGGGTTCCGGAGCCTTACCTCAGCCGGATGCGTCCGGGCGATATCAATGACCCGTTGCTACGTCAGGTCCTGCCAATCGGCGAAGAGCTGGCAGAGCAGCCGGGGTATGTACTCGACCCCCTCGGAGAACAGCACACCAATGCCCGGCCCGGGATCATTCACAAGTACCATGGTCGCCTGCTGCTGGTCGTCAGCAGTGGTTGCGCCGTCAACTGCCGCTATTGCTTCCGTCGCCATTTTCCCTACGACGACAACAACCTCAGCACCAGCGAGTGGAACGAGGCCCTCGACTATATCCGCAACGACAGCAGCATCAGCGAAGTCATTTACAGCGGCGGTGATCCGCTCGCAGCCAACGACCGCCGTCTGGCCTGGCTGACCCGCGAAATTGCCGCCATTGCCCACGTGCGACGCCTTCGCGTGCACACCCGGCTGCCTGTCGTCATACCGCAACGCATCACCCCGGAGCTGATCGACGCGCTGTGCGGCACGCGCCTGCCGGTCACCATGGTCTGGCATTGCAATCATGCAGCCGAACTGGACGCCCGAACCGCAGAAGCAGCAGCCCTTTTGCGCCAGGCCGGCGTCATACTGCTCAATCAGGCCGTCTTGCTGCGCGGCGTCAACGACAGCCTGGAGGCGCAGCAAGCGCTGGGTGAGGCACTAGGCGATGCCGGTATATTGCCCTATTATCTCCATTTGCTTGACCGCGTCCGCGGCGCCAGCCACTTTATGGTCCCGGACGACGAGGCTCGCGCGCTGGTCGGCACCATGCTTACCCGCATGCCGGGCTACCTGGTACCCAGGCTGGTGCGGGAAGTTGCCGGCGAGCCGGGCAAGGTGCCGGTCAGCGTCGAGCTGCAACAGAACGCGCCCCAAACGGGCAATCAGGCATAATCATCAGACTTGGTGACAACGGCAGGGAGCAGGCTTAGCCAGTTGTCAGCTAAGCTGCTAGAGTGTGTTTTCGGAAGGCTGTTTCCCCCACTGAGCCACGGAAGACCGGCACACCCCGTGGGCCGGAATCAGGCCATAGACGCTTGTACTGGATACGACAGTTATGGATAGCACAACGCAAAAGCTGCATTTGCGGATACCCCAGCAGACACTCAGCAACCTGAGTTTTGCAGAAGGGTCCGAGAAAGGCATAGCCCAGTGGCTAGCCAACCTGCCAAAAGCCAATATCGGTGAAACGGCGCGCCAGCTCTATCAGGGACTGATTGAACTGAACCAGTACGACGTGCCTGCCGACAAGCGCCTGGCCATGCTGGAGCGCATTCGGCCCGAGGTGCATTACGTCACCACAGCCCTTTCACGCTACTACCTGGGCCAATCGATTGTGCTCGAGGACAAGCCGCGCAAGGTTGCCAATCTGTCCCAGTCGCTGCAGAACCACCTGGCCAACGGCTACAAGATCATCGTTGCTCAGGAGCGCAGCATCAAATCACGCGATCACGCCAACCTGATGACACTGGCCCTGCAGCGATCAATCCGCGGATTGTGCGGGCCACTTCTGCGTGCCTTCCAGCTTTACTGCCCGGTAGCAGATGGGGTCTGGCTCGAGTTGCACCAGCTGTACCAGCTTGCACGCAAACGCAACTTCCACCAGACACCGGTACCGGACAGCGAGAGCGCTGACCGCCGCCCCCTGAGTATCGAACAATGCTATCTGGTCGCCCTGCTGATGGGCGCGAGCCGCCCCAATCAGATGCGCCAGAGCGCAATGGGTCGCCTGTTTGCCACTCTGGAAGACTGGAGCCGTTATGCACGGCTGGTCTCCCCGGAAGACTCGAAGGCACTGTTCATCATCAACCCTGACATGGACTGCCCGCCACGTTACAAATCGCTGATTCGTGGCGAAAGCCTTGACCACAGCCTGGGGCTCGACACCCGCAAGCTGGTCAATGGCATCAAGGAGTTCATGACTACCGGCAGCGACTACCGGGGCGAATTGCACATCCCCAGTGTTCTGGGCGTGGAATTGCTGCAGCATGTCAGCCAGTCCTGGGGAGACCTGGCCGAGCGCACCTTCAACCGAATCCCGAGCCAGGGGCACCTGCGTGTCAGCATTGGCATGAGCGCGACTCACTACCGGATTTCCGGCAAGAGCTTCGCACGCATGATCGACGCCAGCGATGCCGAGCTCAATCCGTTTTCGGATGCGGCGCAGCGGACCCGTGAAGGCGGCTGGAGCAGCGCGTTTGATGGCGGTGACTCGGTAGAGTGGCATGCCGCCGGCGTCGAGCAAATCAACTACGGCAGCAACTCGGAAGAAGCCGAAGAGGGTGACGAGCAATATCCGATCCACAACCTGCCGATTGTCAACCACAGTCCCGGCGGCTTCTGCCTGACCTGGCCGAAAGAGGTTCCAAAACAACTGCAGGCAGGCGAACTATTGGGTATCCAGGAAGCAAACGAACAGGACTGGAGCCTGGCCGTCGTGCGCTGGATTCGTCAGGTCCGCGGCGGTGGCACGCAGATGGGCATCGAACTGATTGCACCGCACTGCATACCCTGCGCCGCCAAGCTGATCCGCAAGACGGGCGAACCAAGCCAGTACCTGCGCGCCCTGTTGCTGCCCGCCGTGACAGCGATCGACCGCCCGGCCACCATCATCACCCCGCGCCTGCCATTTCAGGTCAACAGCAAGATCAACATTCTGCAGGGCGGAAAGGTCGAAAGGGCCAATCTGAGTAATCGCGTCAGCGCGACCGGCAGCTTCAGTCAGTTCGAGTATCACCTGATCGAGCAGGAGACCGCTGGGACCAGCCAATCTGAGACGGGGCACGCATCTCTGACCACTGGCCCCGAGGATGACTTTGACTCACTCTGGAAGTCTCTGTAGATTCAAGTTCCTTGATCTGTAAGGGGCCATTCAAACCGGCCCTGCACCCCCCGGAAGACCATGGCCAACGACAACCAAGCCATCAAGCTGCTGATCCTCGACGACTCCCAGAACAATGCCGAGCGTATGGTCAGTCTGCTGCGTAATGCAGGCCACGCCACACGCGCCCACAGGGTTACCTCCATCGAAGATCTGCAGGAATGCCTGCAGCAGAACTGGGATATCTGCCTGGCCCAGACCGAAACCAGTTACATGACGGCGGAAGACGCCATCACCCTGATCAAACGCCAATCCAGAGACATCCCGTTCATCCTGCTCAAGCCCGAAATTGATCTGGAAATGCGCACCGAAGCGCTACGCAGCGGCATGACCGACGCAGTCCCGCATGATGCCGACGTACTTCTGACCCTGATCGTCGACCGCGAGCTGGCCAATCTGAATGCGCGCCGCCAACGTCGCATCGTCGAACAGACCCTGCGCGAAGCCGAGAAGCGCTGCCAGCTGTTGCTGGACAGCTCCGTGGACGCCATCGCCTACGTGCATGACGGCATGCATATCTATACCAACCGTGCTTACGGCGAGCTGTTCGGCTATGAAGATCCGGATGACTTGGCAGCAGAACCGATGGTGGGGCTTATCGATGGCGATGATCAGGGCGCCTTCAAGGATTTCCTTCGCCACTACGCCAGCCAGGGTGGCCAGAACGAGATTCGCTGCAAGGCAGTGGACAGCAGCGGCAAGCGCTTCCCGGTGGTCTTGAACTTTTCTCCAGCCAGCTATGACGGCGAACCCTGCACCCAGGTCGTCATCCGGGCAGAAACGGCCAGCAGCGACTTCGAGGAAAAACTCAAGGCGATGGCCAGCCGTGACTTGGTGACCGGCATGTTCAATCGCGCCTACTTCCAGGAGCAACTGGATAGCGTGCGCGACCAGGCCGTTCGCCAAGGTCAGCCAAGTACCCTCGTCTACCTGAGCATAGATGGCTTCAGCAGCCTGCAAGCCGACATTGGCATCGGCGCTGCCGACCTGCTGCTGACAGATCTGGCACAGATGCTCCGTACCCATTTCAGTGAAGACACCCTGATGGCGCGCTTCGCCGACGACGCCTGCAGCATCCTCATTGAGGGCCAGGAGCCCGAGGCGGCCACAGAGCAACTCGAAGCCTTGCGAACCAAGATCGAGACCCATCTGTTTGAAACCAACGGCCGGACAGTTCGGATGACCGTCAGCATGGGTGTCGCATCCATCAGCGAAACCAACGCCGATCCGGTCGAAGCCATTGATCGCGCACACCGCCTCGCCGAGCAACTGGGCAACAGCGGCGGCAACGGCATCAAGGTGTTCAACCCGCTGGAAGAGCTGGCACTGCAGGCCAACCGCGGCAACCTGATTGCCCTGATCAGACACACCCTGGAAACCAACGGCTTCCGCCTGCTGTTCCAGCCGATTATCAGCCTGCGTGGTGACGAAGCGGAAAACTACGAGACCTTCCTGCGCCTGTTGAACCATGAAGGCGAGGAAGTACCAGCGACCGACTTCCTGCCAGCGGCCCAGGAAGCCGGGCTGGCACTGGAGATTGATCGCTGGGTAATCACCCAGGCAGTCAAGCTCCTCAGCAATCATCGCGGACGCGGCGCCGACACCCACCTGCTTCTGAATCTGAGCGGGGCAAGCCTGCAGGAAGCGGACATGGTGGAATGGATTGCCGGCAAGCTGAAGGAAGCCAGGCTGCCGGCTGACGCCATCATATTCCAGTTCCATGACGCCGATATAAACACCTACCTCAAGCAGGCCAAAGTGCATACCGAGGCACTGCACCGCATGCACTGCCGGGTCTCGATCAGCCATTTTGGCGGCGCACTAAACCCGTATGCGGCGCTGAAACATGTGCACGCAGACTACATCAAAATCGACGGTTCATTCACCCGCGACCTGTCCGACCCGAAAGCCGTAGAGACGCTCAAGGGAATCATCAACTCCCTGCACAGCCAGGGCAAGCTGACCATTGTGCCCTACGTCGATAGCGCAGCCATGATGCCAACCCTCTGGCAGGCAGGTGCCAATTACATTCAGGGCCACTACCTGCAGCCACCCAGCGACAGCATGAACTACGACTTCTCCGCAGACTGACCCTGCACCGGGCACCGCCATCAGGACGGTCCCGGTGCACGCTGCTACATGCCGTCGCGGTCGCGAAAGCCCAGCAGATACAAGATGCCGTCCAGCCCCAGTGTCGAAATCGCCTGCTTGGCCGATTGCTTGACCAGCGGCTTGGCCCGGAAGGCGACACCCAGGCCGGCAATCGACAGCATCGGCAGGTCGTTCGCCCCATCGCCCACAGCGATAGTCTGCTCCAGACTGATTCCCTCCCTGGCGGCCAGTTGACGCAGCAACTCGGCCTTGCGCTGACCATCGACAATCGGCTCCTGCACCTCGCCGGTGACCAGCCCGTCCTCTACCGGCAGCGCATTGGCATAGACATAATCGATACCCAGACGCTGTTGCAGGCGCTCGGCAAAGTAGTTGAAGCCACCGGAGAGGATGGCCGTCTTATAGCCCAACCGGCGTAACTGGGAAATCAGCGTTTCGGCGCCCTCGGTCAGCCGCAGCGATTCGGCAATGCTGTCGAGGGTAGAAACCGGAAGCCCCTTGAGCAGGGCCATCCGCTCGCGAAAACTGGCGCGAAAGTCCAGCTCGCCACGCATCGCCCGTTCGGTAATCTCCGCTACTGCCTCGCCAACGCCTGCCGCCTTGGCCAGCTCGTCGATTACCTCTGCATCAATCAGCGTGGAGTCCATGTCGAAAACGACCAGACGACGGTTGCGACGGAAGATGCTGTCCTGCTGGAAGGCGATATCGACATTCAGCTCCTGGGCGATGGCAAGAAACTCCGCACGCAGCGCTGCCGGATCGTCCGGCTCACCGCGCACCGAGAACTCTATGCAGCCCTTGCCCTGATCCTCGGGCAAGCCCTCCGGGATACGGCCGGACAAACGGTCAATATGGTCGATATTGAGGCCATAGCGCGCAGTAATCTCGCTAACCCGGGCAATGTGCTCGGCAGTTACCCGGCGAGCCAGCAAGGTTACGATATGACGCGCCTTGCCCTGCCCGGTGACCCAGCGGCTGTACTCGTCCGCACTGACAGGGGTAAAACGTACCTGCTGATCCAGCTCGTAGCCTCGGAACAGCACTTCTTTCAGCACATCGGAACTACCGTGATCGGCTGGGATCTCGACCAGAATGCCGAAGGACAGCGTGTCATGGATGACCGCCTGACCAATATCGAGAATATTGACCTGCGCCCGGGCGAGCAGCCCGGTGATGGCCGCGGTAAGACCCGGGCGATCAGGACCGGTGATGTTGATCAGAACGATTTCCTTCAAGACGCTCGCTCCCAGTTAAAAGTGAGGCGCCTATTCTACCCGCATTTGCCCAACACCTCACAGATCAGCCTTTTGCCCCATATAGGGAATGGCTATACTCGCGAAACCGGCAATGTCCCGTCTCCCCCGAGATCAATACCTGCGCAACCATAGAGTCCCGCTTTGAGCCACAAGACGCCATCCCACGACAATCTGTTCCTGCGCTGCTATGCCAACCTGCGCCGCCGCTCACCGACGCTGGCCGGCACGATGCCGCTGATGGTGGTCGCGCCCCTGGTCCTGATCCTGGCGCTCATCCTCTGGCTGGGCAAGGTGCAGTTACAACAGGATGTCGCCCAGCAGGCCGACCGCGTTGGCAGCACACTGGCGCGCCAGATAGCGGCGAGTGCCGCCGAGCCACTGGCAGCGGAAGATCGCTTGAGTCTCAACATCCTGCTGGCCCAGTGGAACCAGAACCCGATGATCGCCCACGCCAGCCTCTACTCACCGAGCAATCGCCTGATCGCCGAGGCTGGCAGCGAACCGCCCCGCCAGCAGCGTGCACCCGGCCAGGGGAAATACATTGCGGCGATACATCTGCAGGATCAACTCACCGGCCAGGTCCAGCTGACACTGGCAGCCTCGCCATTTATCCAGCCCGCCAACCTGATGCTGGAGCGCCTGATCTGGGGCCTACTGCTGATTGGCTGCGTCGCCGGGCTTTTCGCCTGGCATCGCGGCCGCGAACTGGCGCGTCAGCTCAACGCCCTGGCGCTGTGGGACAGCACCCCCGTCTACCCGGCACCTGCCTGCAAACGCAACGATGAACTGGGTGAACTGTCACGGACGCTGCTCAACAATCGCGGCCTGATGCCAGAGCCAGAGCCAGAGCCAGAGCCAGAGCCAGAGCCAGAGCCAGAGCCAGAAATAATAGCCGAGCCCGAGCCGTTAACCGAACCGGCACCGATTACCAGCGCACCCGCACTCAACACCGGTGCCATCCCGATACTGGTGCCTGACGCGCCGCAGGACGACGATGACGCCGCAGACGGCCCGCAAGCACCCGCAGACTCGCAGTCAACGAGCGACAGCGATGGCGAGGCCGTCGAGAATGCGCAGACTGCAGGGGAAACAGAGAGCGAGACCGAAGCAGAGTCCGAAGCACCGCTTCAGAAACAGGGCTTGCTGGCAGTGCGCCTGGGTAACCACGACGCCCTTCGCCGCCTGCCCCGCGACCGCCTGATGAGACTGCTGGAACGCTACCGTCAGCAAGTACAGCATGCCTGTCAACTCTACGGTGGAGAACAACATACCCTGCACGATGGCACCAGTATCGTACTGTTCCGAGATAGCACAGGGGATGGATCAGAACTGAAACACGGATTGTGCTGCGGCGAACTGCTGCGCGTGCTGGGCCATGATCTGCAGATCGAGATTGCCGACACCGGTATCGCGCTGCATCTGCAACTGGCGCTGGGTCATGCGGCCGGCCTTGAAGGGATGAGCGATGAAGCCCTGGGGCAGCATTCGGCCTGTCAGCAGGTTATGGAACACCTGCAGCACAGCCGTAACCTGCTGCTGGTGGATGCCGAACTGGCCGCCAGCGAAGGCCTGTCGCAATGCGCATCGGCGCGGCGTCTGGCAAGCCAGCCTGGCACCTTCTGCATCGAACGCCTGCTCGAGCCCTATCAGTCGCTGCTTGAGCGTCAGCTCAGCGCACTGTACAACCAGCGCCAGTCCTGACACTGGCGCCAGCCTCGCTACTCTGCGGCAGATTCACTGCTTGCCGCAGCTCCCAGCTCTACCGCAACCGCATCAACCTTCTGGAAGCCGCGAGGCAGCTTGTTCCCGCGCCGGCCACGCTCACCGCTATAGTGCTCAAGATCGGCCGCCTTCAGCGTCAATGTGCGCTTGCCGGCGGTCAGGACCAGCTGCGCACCCGGTGGCAACACCGCCAGCCCGGCAACGAACTCCTCACGCGATTTCACCCGCGCCGCAGGCAGCGAAATGATCTTGTTACCCTTACCCTTGGACAACTGCGGCAGGTCCTTGAGCGGAAATACCAGCAGCCTCCCCTCATTGGATACCGCAGCAAGGTGACTGCTTTGCGGATAGCGGACCGGCTGCGGAGCCAGAATTCGACCGCCGTCCGGAATGTTCAGCAACGCCTTGCCGTTCTTGTTCTTGGCCAGCATGTCCTCGCCCTTGACCAGGAAGCCGTAACCGGCGTCGGATGCCAGCAGATACAAGCCCTGCTCATCCGGCATCAATACCGCGTCAAATCCTGCCCCGGTCGGCGGACTGAAGCGACCGGTCAGCGGTTCACCCTGGCCACGCGCCGACGGCAGTGTATGCGCCGACAGTGAGTAACTGCGACCAGTGCTGTCGATGAATACCGTCTGCTGATTGGACCGCCCACTGGCCTGCGCTAGGAAGCCGTCACCCGCCTTGTAACTGAGCGCAGTGCCATCCACATCGTGGCCCTTGGCACAACGCACCCAGCCCTTCTCGGACAGCACCACCGTCACCGGCTCGGAAGGTACCAGCTCGGTTTCCGACAGCGCACGCGCTTCCTTACGCTCAACCAGCGGCGAGCGGCGCTCGTCACCATAAGTCTGGGCATCGGCAGCCAGCTCGTCGCGCACCAGCGTGCGCAGCTTGCGCTCGTCGCCGAGAATGCTCTGCAACTCGTCGCGCTCTTCGCGCAGCGCGTCCTGCTCGGCTCGGATCTTCATTTCTTCCAGCCGCGCCAGCTGACGCAGACGGGTGTCAAGAATGTAGTCGGCCTGCAGCTCGCTCAAGTCGAAGCGCGCAATCAGTTCCGCCTTCGGATGCTCCTCGGTGCGGATGATGTGAATGACTTCATCCAGATTGAGGAAGGCGACCAGCAAACCGTCCAACAGGTGCAGACGCGCCAGTACCTTGTCCAGACGGAATTGCAGACGGCGACGCACCGTGGCAACCCGGAAACCCAGCCATTCGCTGAGCATGCCCCACAGGTCCTTCACCGCCGGCTTGCCGTCGGTGCCGATCACGTTCATGTTGACCCGATAACTGTGCTCGAGGTCGGTGGTCGCAAACAGATGCTGCATCAGATCGTCCAGATCGACCCGATTGGAGCGCGGTACGATCACGATACGCGTCGGGTTTTCATGATCGGACTCATCACGCAGGTCAGCTACCATCGGCAGCTTCTTGTTCTGCATCTGCGCGGCAATCTGCTCGAGTACCTTGGCACCGGACACCTGATGCGGCAGCGCGGTGATAACCACCTCACCGTCTTCCCTGCTCCAGACGGCGCGGCAACGCACCGAACCGCGGCCGCTGGCGTACATCTTCAGCAGCTCCTGGCGAGGGGTAATAATCTCCGCCTCGGTCGGAAAGTCAGGCCCCTGTATATGCTCGAGAATCTCGTCAAGGCCGGCGCCCGGATCGTCCAGCAGACGAATGCAGGCCGCGGCAACTTCTTTCAGGTTGTGCGGCGGAATGTCAGTGGCCATGCCAACGGCGATACCGGTGGTGCCGTTCAGCAGCAGGTTCGGCAACCGTGCGGGAAGAACCATGGGCTCATCCATTGTGCCGTCAAAGTTGGGTTGCCAGTCGACGGTGCCCTGCCCCAATTCGGTCAGCAATACCTCGCTGTAGCGCGCCAGACGGGCCTCGGTGTAGCGCATCGCGGCAAACGACTTGGGATCGTCCGGCGCCCCCCAGTTGCCCTGACCATCCACCAGCGGGTAACGGTAGGAAAATGGCTGGGCCATCAGCACCATGGCTTCATAGCAGGCTGAATCGCCATGCGGATGGTACTTGCCCAGTACGTCGCCAACGGTACGTGCCGATTTCTTGTGCTTGGAGCTGGCTGACAGCCCCAGCTCACTCATCGCATAGACGATACGGCGCTGCACCGGCTTGAGGCCGTCGCCGATATGCGGCAGCGCCCGATCCATGATGACGTACATGGAATAGTTGAGGTAAGCCTCCTCGGTAAAGGACGCCAGCGAACGTCGCTCAATACCGTCCAGGCTCAGATCCAGTGCATCACTCATGCTTGTTCTCCACACAGGCGGCAGCGCGCATTGCCCTGCCTGCCAGATAACTCATTGATACTGTCGCAGCAGCAGATCACCGCCCTGCGAACGAAAATCCAGTTGCCTGAGGGCGCTCATGCCCAGCAATACCTCTTCACCCGCCATACCGGGCACGATACCGGCCTCGACGTCGTGCAACAGAATGTCGCCCAGCTGCAGTGTCTGCAGCCGCGTGGCGTAGCCCTCGGCGGTGCCGTTGGCAGTATCGACCATGAACTGCCGACCACGTGGCAACCCCAGCTCGTCAGCCAGCGCGGCAGGAACGGCGACAAAACTGGCACCGGTATCAACCAGCAGGGTCACCGCCTTGCGGTTGATCTGACCGATGAGCAGATAGTGCCCCTGCCTGTTCGGCTCCAGCCTCACTTCCACGGCATTGCCCAACTGACTCGATGCCGGTCGCTGATTGGGATTGCGCTGACGCTCTTCCACGCTGCTGAACCAGTAGGCCGCCAGCAGCAGCCCGGCCACCCAGGCCAGAATCATCATCCCGGTCCCCAGCTTGCGCTGTGAAGGTGGCAACGGCTCGGTCACGGCTGATAGCCCTCACGCCAGTCGTCAGGCAGAGCAAAGTGGAACAACCAGGGCCGCGTGTCACCATCCGGACGCGCCCGGCCGTTGTTATCCAGACCGATGATGATGCCGTCATCGCTGATCAGCAGTGCTTCGGCCAATCCGAAGGGAGCGTCCGGATAGAAATACGGTTCGACCAAAACGCTCTGGGCAAAGGACCAGCAGCGCTCACGCTTGCCCGATAGCGGATTGCGGCGGCAGACCTGATGCGCATTGCGCTCCAGCGTCCACAGCCGCCCCTGCCAGAACACCAGATCAGAAAAATCCACCGGCATCACTTCTCGATTCAAAATACCGGGACCAAAGGGCTCGGTTGGCAGGAATCGACGCTCCGCCAGCAGGACACAACCGGCCAGCGGGCATTTCCATTCATCGCCCTGACGTTGCAACTTGATCAGGCCCCGCGCCTGGCGCTCGGCAGCGAGCCAAAGGGTTCCAGCCTCGGCGTCAACCGCGATGCCTTCAGCCAGCGCGTTTATCTGCTGCCATAAGCCACGCGCCTCACCTTCGGTGTAAACGGCCGCATCCAGCGTCAGCCATTCACCGGTCACCGCTTGCTCAGCCGACGGCGGCAGACGCAACACCCCCAACTGGCTTTCGCTCACCAGATAGCGGTTGCCCTGGCTGTCGCACGCCAGACCCTCGAAATCCAGTGCCGGGCCACTCAGACCGCGCAACCAGGCACCTGCAAGCAGTTGCACAGGCAGCATCGAAGGCGCTTGTGCCGGCAGCAAAAACGCTTCAACCTCAGCCTGGTAGCTGTCTTCGGCACGTTGCAGCACAAACAGACTGCTATCTTCGCGATCAGATACAGCCAGCAAGCGCCCGTCGCAGCGCTGCAGTGCAGACAGATTGCCGCGCGGCATGCCATCCAGCGGCAAGGCAGACTCCAGCTGCAACTCCGGGGCGCGCTCAAATGCCAGCGCAGCACCGCTGACTGCCATCAGGAATGCGCCAAGCAGGCGCAGACGGATGCCACTCATCAAAGCAGCACCTCAGCCAGATTACCCTTGCTCTCGAGCCAGACCTTACGGTCGGAGGAACGCTTTTTGGCCAACAGCATGTCCATCAACTGCTCTGTATCCTGCGTCTCATCGACAGTCAGCTGCACCAGTCGGCGGGTTTCCGGCGCCATGGTGGTTTCGCGCAGCTGCAAGGGGTTCATTTCGCCCAGGCCCTTGAAGCGCGTTACCTGAATCTTGCCCCGCTTGCCCTCGGCTTCGATACGGTCGAGGATGCCCTGCTTTTCGGCATCATCCAGTGCGTAGTAAACATCCTTGCCGATGTCGATACGGTAGAGCGGCGGCATGGCCACAAACACATGACCGGCTTCAACCAGCGGGCGGAAATGACGGACAAACAAGGCACACAGCAACGTCGCGATGTGCAGGCCGTCCGAGTCCGCGTCGGCGAGGATACAGATCTTGCCATAGCGCAGTTGCTCGAGACTGGCCGCGCCCGGGTCAACCCCGATGGCAACCGCAATGTCGTGCACTTCCTGCGAACCCAGCACCTCACTGGATTCCACTTCCCAGGTATTCAGAATCTTGCCGCGCAGCGGCATGATGGCCTGAAACTCCTTGTCTCGCGCCTGCTTGGCGCTACCACCGGCGGAATCACCTTCCACCAGAAACAGCTCCGAGCGCTTGCTGTCCTGCCCGACGCAGTCCGCCAGCTTGCCCGGCAGGGCAGGACCCTGGGTAATGCGTTTGCGCTCGATCTTCTTGCCCGCCTTGAGCCGACGCCCGGCATGGCTGATCGCCATCTCGGCGATCTGCTGGCCGATCTCTGCGTGCTGATTCAGCCACAGACTGAAGGCATCCTTGACGACACCTGATACGAAGGCAGCCGACTCACGGGACGACAGTCGCTCCTTGGTCTGGCCGGAGAACTGCGCCTCGGCCATTTTCAGTGACAGCACATAGCTGACCCGCTCCCAGATATCCTCCGGCGCCAGCTTCAGACCGCGCGGCAGCAGGTTGCGGAATTCGCAGAACTCGCGAATCGCTTCAAGCAGCCCTGCGCGCAGGCCATTGACGTGGGTGCCGCCCTGGGCGGTCGGGATCAGGTTGACGTAGCTTTCCTGGACCAGCTCACCGCCTTCGGGCAACCAGAACACGGCCCAGTCCACCGCCTCCTGCTTGGCACTGAAACTGCCGGCGAAAGGTTCTTCCGGCAGTTTTGGCCATTCGGCGCAGCTGTCGACCAGGTAATCGCGCAGACCGTCTTCGTAGTACCAGCTGATCTTTTCCCCGGCCTGACGGTCGTCAAAGTCGACCTTGAGGCCCGGGCACAGTACAGCCTTGGCCTTGAGCAGATGCTTGAGCCGGCTGATGCTGAATTTGGGGGAATCGAAATATTTGGCATCCGGCCAGAAGATGACCGTGGTGCCGGTATTGCGCTTGCCGACGGTACCGATGACCTCCAGCTCACGGACCTTTTCGCCATTCTCGAACGCCATGGCGTATTCCTGTCCATCGCGCTTGACCCGGACCTCAACCCGCAGCGAAAGCGCGTTGACCACCGAGATACCAACCCCGTGCAAACCGCCGGAGAACTGGTAGTTCTTGTTCGAGAACTTGCCGCCGGCATGCAGGCGGGTAAGGATCAGCTCGACACCCGAGACGCCCTCCTCAGGATGAATATCCACCGGCATGCCGCGCCCATCATCGCTGACCTCAAGCGAATTGTCCTGATGCAGTACCACACTGATGCTGCGGGCATGCCCGGCGAGTGCCTCGTCGACACTGTTGTCGATGACTTCCTGCGCCAGGTGGTTGGGACGCGTGGTGTCGGTGTACATGCCCGGTCGGCGGCGCACCGGATCGAGACCGCTGAGTACTTCAAGCGCATCCGCGTTATAGGTCGAATCTGACATGGTGTGAGCAGGTATCCTTCTTGAATTTCTTCAACGCCCACCCGCCTGCCTGACTGACTGACGCCGGCCATCGGAGTGAGCTTGCATGGGGTCACATAGTATCCGGCGAGCGGACTGCCTGCCACCGTCAGTGCGGCTGCAACTCAATAGCCCACTGCTCCCGGCTCAGGCAAAAACAGGCCTTCCGGAAGGCGGCGAACAGCCGTTTCGATACGACCGTCGTCGTACAGACGCAGCCAACGATAACCAGGCGCCAGCGTATCAGTAGCAAAATCGCTGCTGCCCGCGGCAAACTGGACGCAGGTGGAAGGCGTGGCCAGCAGACGCAAATGACCAAGCTGCTGGTCGAACTGCTGGTGAATATGGCCCCAAAGCACCACCTTTACCTCGGGGCGATGCTGGATACGGCCCAGCAAGTCCTGCGGATTGAGCAGCCCGATCGGCGCCATCCAGTCGCTGCCGATGTCGACCGGCTGGTGATGCAGACAAACCATGACGTGGCGCTCGTCTGCTGACGCCAGTGCGTCATCCACAATCTGGAGCTGTGATGCTGCCAGTCGGCCAGGCACGGCACCGGAAATACTGGTATCGAGCAGAACAATTCGCCAGTTGCCGAGGTCAACCCAGGGCCGGCTAAGGCCAAGAGGCCTTCCAACCTCGGCCATCAATTCGGCGTCATCGTGATTGCCGGGAATCCAGTAGCAGGGTGCGGGCAGGCGCTGGCTGGCGGCGATAAACCGACGGTAGGCATCTTCGCTGCCATCCTGGGTTATGTCCCCGGTCGCCAGCACCACGTCCATCTCGGGTGTCTGTTCAAGCACCATATCAATGACAGCGTTCAAACTGGCGTGCGTATCCAGCCCCAGCAGGTCAGCACCCGCATCGGCAAACAGGTGACTGTCCGTCAACTGCACCACGCAGACGAAATCCGCCCCTAACGACATCGTGCCCCCACTTCTCGCTCCTTGTTTACACTCAATCTTGGCCGTTGCCGCCACAGGAATCCAGCGATTCGGTCACAGACCCTGGCCGGCAATTGATAACGGCTGCGCGCTTTGTCCATTGCGCTGACAGTATCCCAGCCACTCCCCGAGAAACTGATTCAACTGAAACTTTTCGTCCGGCTGCAACATCTGCTCGTTCGGATAGGGGTACACCCCCCGAAACCGGCGACTGTTATAGGCCGCAACCACCTCCGCCAGGCCCGCATCGTGATAAAGCCGAACTTCCATACTCGGCGGTGTTACCCACTCGTGCCGCCGCTCGTGAAACAGCTGCAGCGTCGAGGTATAGGGGCAACGCTCAAGCACGCGCATGACCAGCGCCTGAACCGCACCATCGCCAGCATCGACCACAATGCGGTGCTCATCCTCCTCGTGCATACGCGGCATCAGCTTCAGCAGCTTCCAGTAATTGCTCTCGCACAGCGCCTGCAGGCCAATCAGGTCAACGTGATAACGGGGCTTGCGCAAGGTCATCATGGCTGGGGCCCCGCCTCGGCGCGCAAGCGCTCGGCATGCAGCTGCAGCCACTGCAGCGCGATGATGCTGGCGGCATTGTCGATCCGGCCATCCTCAACCGCGGCAATGGCCTCGGCCCGCGGCCACAGGCTGACGCGAATATCCTCGCCTTCCTCGGCCAATCCGTGAATACCGCCCGCACCACGACTGTCGACCAGCGCACAATACAGATACACACGCTCGTCACTGCCGCCGGGGGACGGGAAATAGCGGGTAATGGGGTGCAGAGACAGCAGCGTCAAACCGGCCTCTTCCTGCGCTTCGCGGTGAGCGACCTGCTCCGGCGCCTCATCGGTATCGAGCAGGCCGGCGACCAGCTCCAGCATCCACGGACTGTCACTTTTTTCCAGCGCACCCACCCGCACCTGCTCGATCAGCACCAGCTGATCCAGCCAGGGGTCGTAGGGCAACACACAGACAGCGTCGTGGCGCACGAACAGCTCACGGCGCAGTACCGGGCCCCAGCCACCGTCGAACAGACGATGGCGCAGCTGCAGGACATCCAGGCGATAGAAACCACGGAAGCCATCTTCCCGGCTGATGATCTCCACGTCGGCACGCGTAAAGGACAAGGCAATACCCCCAAAGGAAACGAATCGCAGCAGATCAGGCATATCCATAACGGAGCAGGATCGGCTGCCGAGCGTCTAAGCTCGCATATCTTTCGGGGCAACGGCAAGGGTTCAGACGTGCCAGAACCCTCGCCGCACTGACTTGCTAGAGCTTGTGGTAGAGCTGCGATCCGGTAGTGCGAAACTCCTGCGACTTGGCCTTCATGCCCTCTTCAACCGCCAGATCAACCGCAGCGATGCGCTGTTCGGCTGCGTATTCGCGCACTTCCTGGGTGATCTTCATAGAGCAGAACTTGGGGCCGCACATCGAGCAGAAGTGCGCCACCTTGGCCGACTCCTTCGGCAGCGTTTCATCGTGGAAGGCACGCGCGGTATCCGGATCCAGACCCAGGTTGAACTGATCTTCCCAGCGAAACTCGAAGCGCGCCTTGCTCAGGGCGTTGTCACGAATCTGCGCGCCCGGGTGCCCCTTGGCGAGATCGGCAGCGTGGGCGGCGATCTTGTAGGTAATGATGCCGGTCTTGACGTCATCCCGATTCGGCAGCCCCAGGTGTTCCTTGGGCGTTACATAGCACAGCATGGCGCAGCCGAACCAGCCGATCATCGCCGCACCGATACCGCTGGTGATGTGGTCGTAGCCGGGAGCTATATCGGTCGTCAGCGGACCCAGGGTGTAGAACGGTGCCTCATCGCAGCACTCCAGCTGCTTGTCCATGTTCTCCTTGATCAGTTGCATCGGCACGTGGCCCGGACCTTCGATCATGACCTGCACATCGTGCTTCCAGGCGATCTTGGTCAGCTCGCCCAGGGTTTCCAGCTCGCCGAACTGGGCTTCGTCGTTGGCATCGGCAATGGAGCCGGGACGCAGGCCATCGCCGAGCGAGAAGCTGACGTCGTAGGCCTTCATGATTTCGCAGATGTCCTCGAAGTGGGTATAGAGGAAATTCTCTTTGTGGTGCGCCAGACACCACTTGGCCATGATCGAGCCACCGCGCGACACGATGCCGGTGACCCGTTTGGCGGTCATCGGCACATAGCGCAGCAACACGCCAGCGTGAATGGTGAAGTAATCCACGCCCTGTTCAGCCTGTTCGATCAGCGTGTCGCGGAAGATGTCCCAGGTCAGGTCTTCGGCCACGCCGCCAACCTTCTCCAGCGCCTGATAGATCGGCACGGTGCCAATCGGCACCGGCGAGTTACGGATGATCCACTCGCGGGTTTCGTGAATATTCTTGCCGGTCGACAGGTCCATGACCGTGTCGGAGCCCCAGCGAATACCCCAGGTCATCTTCTCGACCTCCTCCTCGATGGAGGAGCCCAGGGCCGAGTTACCGATATTGCCGTTGATCTTTACCAGGAAGTTGCGGCCGATGATCATCGGCTCCAGTTCCGGGTGGTTGATGTTGGCCGGGATAATCGCTCGACCACGGGCGATCTCTTCGCGCACGAACTCGGGGGTAATTTCCTTCGGAATACTTGCGCCGAAACTGTGACCGGCATGCTGATCCTTGAGCAGCCCCGCATCACGCGCCTGCTGCAGTTTCATATTCTCGCGAATCGCGACGAACTCCATTTCCGGCGTAATGATGCCGCGGCGGGCGTAGTGCATCTGCGTCACGTTGCAGCCGGCCCTGGCGCGGCGCGGCGTGCGCACGTGGGCAAAACGCATGTGGTCGAGTGACGGGTCAGCCAGACGCGCGGCGCCAAACTCGGACGTCAGCCCCGGCAACACTTCTGTATCACCACGTTCGTCGATCCAGGCACTGCGTACATCGGCAAGCCCCGCGCGCAGATCGATGCTGACGCCCGGATCGGTATAGGGGCCGGAGGTGTCGTAGACCAGCACCGGTGCGTTGGCCTCGCCACCAAAGTCGGTTGGCGTGTCGGCCAGGCTGATTTCCCGCATGGGTACGCGGATATCCGGGCGCGAGCCGGTCAGGTAGACCTTGCGGGAATTGGGGAAAGGCTGGGTGGCGGCGCTGTCGGCACCGGAGGTGGCGATGGCGGTATCAGGCAACGTGCTGTTCATTATTGTGCTCCACTGCGTTGAGGTGCGCAGGGAACCGAATGACCACAACCACCCCAACCCGGACGGACTGAAGCCTGCGATCGATCTCGATTCCTACGCCGGTACTAACCGGTTCAGGTTCAACGGGTATCATCTCAGCCCCCTGCAAGCAGGCAGCACCCCGTCAAGATGTCCGCACAGTCTAGAGATATGCTGTTACCGTCTCAAGCCCACGACAGATATCCCTTCCCGACACGCAGATCAAAGCGCCAGTGATGGCTGACAAAATCCGCGAAAACGTCAGCAAAAGTCGCAACAACAGATTGTTCCCAATTGTGTCCCCCAAAGCCGCTTGACCCCGGCCCCCGACCCTTTTAGCCTTGCCTGACCTCCTCTCATGCGAAGGATTCGTGCATGTTGCGTCCGCTTACCGTTGCACTGCTGCTGGCCGGAGCTCCCGCTCACGCCGCTGCCAATACCGATCTGATGACCGTTTACCAGCAGGCGGTGCTCAACAGCGCTGACCTGGCCGCAGCACAAGCGGATGCACTGGCCCGTCAGGAAGCCCTGCCCCAGGCCCGCTCGCAGCTGCTGCCCAACCTCGGCGTCGCCGCCGGCGCCTCACGCCAGGACCTCGACATTGATAACGTAGGCGGCGACGAATACTCCAACCACCACTATCAGGCCAGCCTTACCCAACCCCTGTTCCGGGCTGACCGCTGGTTCAGCTACCAGGCCGCCAAGTCGGTGAGTCAGCAGGCCCAGCTGGAGTTCTCGGCGACCCAGCAGAACCTGATCCTTGAGGTCTCCCAGGCCTACTTCAACGTCCTGCGCGCTTCAGACAACCTGGCAACGGCAAAAGCCGAGGAAAAAGCCTTTTCCCGCCAGCTGGAGCAGGCACGGGAGCGTTTTGAAGTCGGCCTGTCCGCACGCACCGACGTCCTCGAGGCACAGGCGGGATACGACAGCGCCCGCGCAGCGCGCCTGACCGCCCAGACCAATCTGGACGTCAGCTACCAGGCGCTGACCCGTCTGACCACTCAGGACTACGACAGCCTGTACGGCATTAGCCACGAGCTGCCGATCCTGCCGCCGACACCGGCCAGCATGCAGCAGTGGGTCGAAACCGCCGCCGAACAGAATCTGACCCTTCAGGCCAGCCGTTACGCCATCGACAGCGCCGAAGACAGCCTGCGCAGCAGCAAGGCCGGCTATGCACCGGTCGTCGATGCCTTTGTGCGCTACAGCAAAGACAACGGCGGCGCCAGTATCGCCGGTACCGGTCAGGCCAGCACCGATACAGAGCTGACCAGCTTTGGCGTGGAACTGAGCATGCCGCTGTTTACCGGCGGCCTGACCACCTCCCGCGTGCGCGAGTCGACCTACCGCCTGACCCAGGCCGAGCAGAGCAGCGAGGCGCAGCTGCGCCGGGTTGTGGAAAGCACGCGCAACCTCTACCGCACCGTCACCTCCAGCGTTGATGAAGTGGCCGCACGGCGTCAGGCCATCGTCTCCGCCAAGGCCGCGCTCGACGCCACCCAGACCGGGTACGAGGTCGGCACACGCAACGTGGTGGATGTGCTGGAAGCCCAGCGCAACCTGTTTCGCACCGTGCGCGACTACAACACCGTGCGCTACAACTACATCATCAACAACCTCAGCCTGAAGCAGGCGGCCGGTACACTCAGCCCGCAGGATCTGCAGGACCTGTCACAGTGGCTGAACCCGAACTACGACCCGGATCGTGACTTCATCCCGCAGACAACCGAAGAGGAAGCCCGGCAGATGTCGATGGGCGGCCAGCCGCAGCCGCCTGCCATGCCAGCCAACGGCGACAGCAGCACGTTCTGAACGCCGGGCACAGAAACAAACACAGCGCCCGACGGCGCTGTGTTTGTTTCTGTGCCGAGTATTCAAGGCAACAACCGATCAATCCCCTGCAGCAAACGCTCCAGCGCCCCCTGATTGTCAGCCACTACCGCCTGCCCGGCCTGGCCCGCGCGCTGACGCGCAGGGCTGTCCTGCAACCATTGCTGTACGGCGACCGCCAACGCACCCTCGTCAGCTACCACCTGCAGGGCGCCTGCGCCTTCAAGCAACTCGCTGATTTCGGTGAAATTGAAGCGGTGCGGCCCGGACAACACCGGCAGCCCCAGTGCCGCCGGCTCAAGATAGTTGTGACCGCCGTTCGGCACCAGAGAGCCGCCGACAAACGCCAGATCAGCACAGGCGTAGAGAAACACCAGCTCGCCCATGGTGTCGCCAACCAGCACCTGCTGGTCAGCAGCCGGCAGCGCACCACTGCTGCGCCGTATCATACCGAACCCTGCCTCACTGACCTGGCGCGCGACCGAATCAAAGCGCTCGGGATGCCTCGGCACCAGAATCAGCAGCGCATCGGGCAGCGTATCCAGTACCTGACGATGCGCTCGCAGCACCTGCTCATCCTCACCAGCATGGGTGCTGGCCGCAATCCATACCGGGCGGTCGCTGCCCCAGCGCGCGCGCAGCTCCTGCGCCTGCTGCACCTGCTGCGGATCGGGACGAAAATCGAACTTGATGCTGCCAGTCACCTGCATCTGCTCGCGCCCCACACCCAGCTCGATAAAACGCAGAGCCTCGGCCTGGCTCTGCACGGCAACCCAGTCCAGCGCCGCAAACATTGGCCGAACCAGCGCGCCTACCCGCTGATAGCCACGGGCGGAGCGAGCCGACAGCCGCGCATTGGCCAGCACCAATGGCACCCTTGCGCGCCCGGCCTCGGCCACCAGATTCGGCCACAGCTCGGTTTCCATGATGATGCCGATCTTTGGCTGCAGCCGGCGCAATAACCGACGCTGCAGCCACGGCAGGTCATAGGGCAGATAGGCGTGACCAACCTGACCGCCGAACAGCTTGCGGATCTGCTCGGAACCGGTCGGCGTCATGCAGGTGACGGTGATCGGCAGCGCCGGATACCGCTTGAGCAATTCACGCACCATGGGCGCGGCGGCAATACTCTCGCCGACCGACACCGCGTGCACCCAGATTCCGCCGCTGCGCACATCGCCTCCCAGAGCAAAACGTTCGGCCCAGCGGCGGGCATAGGCAGGCGCCTTGATCGCGCGATACAGCAGACGCAACAAAATCAGCGGCAGGCAAAGGAAGAAAAACAGGGTATAGAGACGACGGGCCATGAAAGCATCCTGTAGCAGCTAGGCGTCCGGTAAGGGCTGCGCTAAAACAGCGCTGGCTCCTAGGGTAACAGATGTGACCAGGCAGGCCCCCAGTGACTATACTAGGGAGCCTTTTTAACCAGAGCTGCGGGAGCACATGAGTACAACCCTGGATACTGACATCTGCATTATCGGCGGCGGCGTCGCCGGGCTATGGCTCAACGCACGCCTGCGCAAGGCTGGCTATCATACCGTGCTGATTGAGCGTGGCGCCCTGGGAGGCGGTCAGAGCGTCAAGTCACAGGGCATCATCCATGGCGGTATCAAGTATGCACTCGGTGGCAAGCTCAACGCCGCAACGGAGGCGATCGCCGACATGCCCAACCGCTGGCGGCAGTGCCTGACCGGCGAAGGCGAACTGGATCTGAGTGGCGTGCGGGTGCTTTCCCAGCACCATTATCTGTGGTCGCCCGGCAGCCTGATCAGCAATCTGGCCGGTTTTTTTGCCAGCAAGGCCCTGCGCGGGCGGGTGGATCAGATCAAGGGCAAGGCGTTACCCACCGTATTCAACAACCCGGGCTTCAAGGGCAAGGTGTATCAGCTCGGTGAGCTGGTACTGGACGTGCCGGATGTCATCCAGCGTCTGGCAGAGCTCTCGGGCGACAGCCTGATCAGCGACAATAACCCACACATCCTGCGTGACGACAGCGGCGAGATAGCCGGGATTCAGCTGGCCGGCACACGGGTTCGCGCGAGCCGTTATGTGCTTACCGCCGGTGAAGGTACCGAAGGCCTGCTGCAGGACTGGGGCGTCAGCGAGCCGGCAATGCAGCGTCGCCCGCTGCAAATGGTGCTGGTCAAGGGCCCGGATCTGCCACCCCTGTATGCCCACTGTCTCGGCGCCAGCCCCAAGCCGCGCCTGACCGTCACCACTCACCCCTGTGAAGACGGCCAGTGGTGCTGGTATCTGGGTGGCGACCTCGCAGAGCAAGGGGTCAATCAAGCACCGGACCAGTTGATCGACCAGGCTCGCCGCGAACTCCGTGAGCTGCTGCCGTGGATCGACCTGAGCGCGTGCCAGTGGACCACCCTGCCGGTCAACCGGGCCGAGCCGGCCCAGAGCGGGCTGGTACGCCCCGATAACGCCTACGTTCAAGCCTGCCACAACGCGCTGATCAGCTGGCCGACCAAGCTGGCCCTGGCACCCAATCTGAGCGATCTGGTAATGCAGGAACTGAACCGCCAGCAGGTAACATCGACCGGGCATCCACCGCTGCCGCCAGACCTGCCGCGCCCACGTGTGGCAGCACCGCTTTGGGACGCCTGCTTCCAATGAGTACCCTGCACCCCTTCTACCGCACCCTGGGAGACACCGGCCTGCGCCTGTCTCCCCTCGGGCTGGGTACCGTCAAGATCGGCCGTAATCAGGGCGTAAAGTATCCGAACGGTTTCGACTTGCCAGACGACGACGCTGTGCGCAACCTGCTCGCGCTCGCACATGATCTGGGCATCAACCTGCTGGACACCGCGCCGGCCTACGGCACCAGCGAGCAACGCCTTGGCCCCCTGCTCAAGGGCCAGCGGGACAACTGGATCATCTGCAGCAAGGTTGGCGAGGAGTTTGTCGAAGGCCAGTCGCATTTTGATTTCTCGGCCAAACATACCCGCCATTCGGTAGAACGGTCACTGCAGCGCCTGAGCACCGATCGACTGGACCTGGTACTGGTGCACTCCGACGGCAACGATCTTGAAGTGCTGGATCAGGAAGTCTACCCGACGCTGGCCCAGCTCAAGCAACAAGGCCTGATTCTCGCCTACGGGTTCTCCGGCAAGACGGTAGCCGGTGGTCTGCGTGCCCTGCAGCAGGGCGATTGCGCCATGGTGACCTACAACCTGCGCGAACAGGCAGAGCGCGAGGTGCTCGACTTCGCCCTGCAACACAACAAGGGCATTCTGATCAAAAAAGCGCTGGCCAGCGGGCACGTCTGCCTGAATGGCGAGGATCCGGTACGCAAGAGCCTGGAATTGGTTCTCGGGCACCCCGGCGTGACCAGCGCGATTATCGGCACCATAACCCCCAGCCACCTTGCGCAGAATGTCAGCGCGGCCCTGTCGGTACTATCCAGCATGGAGTAAGGCATGACTCAAATCGTTGCCCGGAAAAACCCCGTCGCATTCAAGACCCAGGCCATCGCGGTTACCGCCAGTGCAGAGGTATTACGCTACGAACCAACCGGCAGCCCTTTGAGTTTTGCCCAGATACAGGAGCGTCGCGTCCCGCTCCAGCTCAGCGACCCCAACCACTTCAATGTCGTTCTGGCCAACCTGGGGGTCTCGGTCGATCTGTATCTGCACTGGCAGCAGCGGGATTTCCGCCTGCTGGTACGTCAGGACCGGCCGGACCATGGCGACCAGGTTCTGAAACTGTTGTCCGGCTACGTTCCTTCCCACGAACTGCGCGTGCCACTGTTGACCGTCATGACCGAGATCGCCGAGGAATTGCTGATCGAGACCCGAAGCGGCTGGCTGCAGGGGCGCTATCAGGATACCTGGCTGCCGACGCCCTATGCAGAGAGCCTGCCATTGGACAGTGAACGCCATTTCACCCTTGGCGCACGTGCCGGAAATACCAGGCCGGTGCTCTGCCGTGAGCTGAACCTGCTTGAGCGCCCACGGGCATACGTCCACTTGCCGACCAGTTCGCTGCAACTGGTCTACCAGATGCAGCTTGCTCTGCCGGACGACATAGACGCCCCTTCGCTCTTGCATGCCGACGAATATCTTGATCCGGACAGCAGGGAACTGATCGCCCGGGTTGACCACCAGCAACCGGACCTGTTTCTGGCCGAGTACCGCAACGGCGAACCCACCGGCGAGCTATATCATCTGCAACGCGGCGAACTGGTCGCCCAGCCAACGGGGGGCCTGCTGCTTAGCGAGGCGTTTGCCGAACAACAGGGCTGGGTGGTCACCGCAGCCAACTGCGCACTGCAGCAGGGCCTTGGCCTGACTGACGGCACAGCGTAACCACTGATTTGGCGCAAGCGTGTCAACATCAGCGCTCGCGCTGACGCAGCCACTCCAGATCTTCGGGGCGGGTAATTTTCAGATTGTCGGCACGGCCTTCCACCAGCAGCGGTGCCTGACCGACCCACTCCATCGCCGAGGCCTCATCGGTAATCCGGGCGCCAGCGGCCAGCGCCTCGGCCAGCGCCTGCTGCAATGGCCCGAGACGAAACATCTGTGGCGTGTAAGCCTGCCAGAACAGGCTGCGATCGGGTGTTGATGACACCCGGCCATCCGGACCGATCTGCTTGAGAGTATCGCGCACCGGTACAGCCAGTAGTCCACCGACCGGATCATCGGCTAACGTGCTGAGCAGCTTGTGCAGGTCGCTATCGGCGAGATTGGGGCGAGCCGCGTCGTGCACCAGCACCCAGTCGTCATCGGTCGCGCCCAGCTCCCGCAACGCAATCAGGCCATTGAGTACCGAGTCGGCACGCTCGCGGCCGCCGACTGCACGGGTGATACGCGCATCCTGCGCGCAGGGCAGCGTCGGCCACCAGCCATCATCTGCAGAGAGGGACACCACCAACCCGCGCAGCCCCGGTTGATCCAGGAAGCAGGCCAGGGTGTGTTCGATCAGGGTGCGCTCACCCCAGAGAAGGTATTGCTTCGGACGGTCTGCCTGCATGCGCGCGCCGACACCGGCGGCGGGCAGAACGACCCAGAAATCGGGTGTAGCGACGCTCATTGGTCGCTCAGTTGGAACAGGGTCTCGCCCTGCTTGACCATGCCCAGCTCACGACGGGCACGCTCTTCGACGGTTTCCAGCCCCTGCTTGAGTTCAATGACCTCTGCCGTCAGCACACGATTACGCTCCAGCAGCTGCTCGTTCTCGCGCTGCTGCTCGGCAATCTGCTGCTTGAGCTGGGAAACGTGGGCAAGACTGCCCTCGCCGACCCAGAGTCGGTACTGCATCGCCGCCAGCAGCGACAGCGCAATGAGCCAGAGCCATTTCAAGCCGGATGCTCCTGTCAAGGAACGGCGGGTACGCTCACGCGTACCCGCCAGACCGATCAGCCGCGGAACTCGGCGCGACCCTTGTAGGGCGCCTTGTCACCCAGTTGCTCTTCGATACGCAGCAGCTGGTTGTACTTGGATACGCGGTCGGAACGGCACAGCGAACCGGTCTTGATCTGACCGGCAGCGGTACCCACAGCCAGATCGGCGATGGTGCTGTCTTCGGTCTCACCGGAGCGGTGCGAGATGACGGCGGTAAAGCCGGCAGCCTTGGCCATCTGGATCGCTTCCAGGGTCTCGGTCAGCGAACCGATCTGGTTGAACTTGATCAGGATGGAGTTGCCGATCTTCTCGTCGATACCGCGCTTGAGAATCTTGGTGTTGGTCACGAACAGGTCGTCACCAACCAGCTGCACCTTCTCGCCGATCTTGTCGGTCAGGACTTTCCAGCCAGCCCAGTCGGACTCGTCCATGCCGTCTTCGATGGAGATGATCGGGTAGCGCTGGGTCAGGCCAGCCAGGTAGTCGGCAAAACCGGCCGCATCGAACACCTTGCCTTCGCCGGCCAGGTCGTAATTGCCGTCCTTGTAGAACTCGCTGGAAGCGCAGTCCAGTGCCAGAGTGACGTCGTCACCCAGGGTGTAACCGGCGTTGGCAACGGCCTCGGCGATGGCTGCCAGCGCGTCTTCGTTGGACGCCAGGTTCGGCGCGAAGCCGCCTTCGTCACCGACTGCGGTGTTCAGACCACGGGCCTTCAGAACCGCTTTGAGGTGATGGAAAATCTCGGCACCCATGCGCAGCGCATCGGCGAAGTTCTTGGCGCCAACCGGCTGAACCATGAACTCCTGGATGTCGACGTTGTTGTCGGCGTGCTCACCGCCGTTGATGATGTTCATCATCGGTACCGGCATGGAGTAGACACCGGGGGTACCGTTCAGGTCGGCAATGTGCGCGTACAGCGGCACGCCCTTGGCCTGGGCAGCCGCCTTGGCTGCCGCCAGGGAAACGGCGAGGATCGCGTTGGCGCCCAGCTTGGCCTTGTTTTCGGTGCCGTCCAGTTCGATCATGGCGCGATCCAGGTCAGCCTGAGCGGTGGCATCACGACCAACCAGCAGCTCACGGATGGGGCCATTGATATTGGCGACGGCCTTGAGCACGCCCTTGCCGAGGTAACGGCTCTTGTCGCCATCACGCAGTTCCAGTGCTTCGCGCGAACCGGTAGAGGCGCCGGAGGGTGCACAGGCGCTGCCCATGATGCCGCCTTCCAGAATTACGTCCGCTTCAACGGTCGGGTTACCGCGCGAGTCCAGAACCTCACGGCCCTTGATATCAATGATTTTTGCCATCTTTACTTGCTAGCTCCGTATATCGGGTCAATCGGGTGAAAGCGGTAGCGGCTCAAGCCGTTTCCAGCACCGGGAAGCTCTTGACCAGATCGTCAAGGGCCTTCAACTGGGCAAGGAACGGCTCCAGCTTGTCCAGGCGCAGGGCGCAGGGGCCGTCGCACTTGGCGTTGTCAGGATCGGGGTGCGCTTCGAGGAACAGACCCGCCAGGCCCTGGCTCATGCCCGCCTTGGCCAGATCGGTGACCTGGGCCCGGCGACCGCCGGCCGAGTCACTGCGACCACCCGGCATCTGCAGGGCATGGGTCACGTCGAAGAACACCGGGTACTCGAACTGCTTCATGATGCCGAAGCCAAGCATGTCGACTACCAGATTGTTGTAACCGAAGGACGAACCGCGCTCGCACAGCACAAGGCGGTCATTGCCGGCTTCTTCACACTTGGTGAGGATGTGCTTCATTTCCTGCGGCGCGAGGAACTGGGCCTTCTTGATGTTGATCACGGCGTTGGTTTTGGCCATCGCCACAACCAGATCCGTCTGCCGGGAAAGGAAGGCCGGCAGCTGGATGATGTCGCACACTTCGGCAACCGGCGCAGCCTGATAGGGCTCGTGCACGTCAGTGATGACCGGCACGTTGAAGGTGCGCTTGATCTCTTCAAAGATCTTAAGACCCTCTTCCATGCCGGGGCCGCGGAACGAGTTGATCGACGAGCGGTTGGCCTTGTCGAAGCTGGCCTTGAACACGTAGGGAATCCCCAGCTTGCCGGTGACTTCAACGTAGTGTTCGCAGATCTGCATTGCCAGATCTCGCGACTCCAGTACGTTCATGCCACCAAACAGAACTAAGGGTTTGTCGTTGGCCATCTCGATGTCACCAACGCGCACGATTTTCTGTGCCATAAGCCAGCTTCTTCCTTAATCTCAGCCGTTCTTGTGCTGACGCAGCGCGGCGCCGATGAAACCACTGAACAGCGGGTGGCCGTAACGCGGCGTCGACGTAAATTCCGGGTGGAACTGGCAGGCCACGAACCACGGGTGATCCTTGACCTCGACTACCTCGACCAGCGCGCCGTCGCCGGAACGACCGGAAATACTCAGACCGCCAGCCTGCAGATCGGGCAACAGATTATTGTTGACCTCGTAGCGGTGACGGTGACGCTCGACGATCACGTCCTTGCCATAGCAGTCGTGCGCCTTGGAGCCCGGCTCCAGCGTGCATTCCTGCGCACCCAGACGCATGGTGCCGCCCAAGTCGGACGCCTCGGTACGCAGCTCGGTCTGACCGGTCGCATCCTGCCACTCGGTGATCAGACCCACAACCGGGTGACCGGAGGTCTTGTCGAACTCGGTGGAGTTGGCATCACTCCAGCCCAGCACATTGCGGGCGTACTCGATGACCGCGACCTGCATGCCCAGACAGATGCCCAGGTACGGAATCTTGTTCTCGCGGGCATAGCGCACGGCCGCGATCTTGCCCTCGACACCACGGGAGCCAAAGCCGCCCGGCACCAGAATGGCGTCGACCCCTTCCAGCAGACCGGTGCCTTGCTGTTCGATATTCTCGGAGTCGATATAGCGCACATTCACCTTGGTGCGTGCCTGAATGCCGGCGTGGCTGAGTGCCTCGATCAGCGACTTGTAGGCATCGAGCAGCTCCATGTACTTGCCGACCATGGCGATGGTGACTTCATGCTCGGGGTTGAGCTTGGCGTCTACCACGCGGTCCCACTCGGACAGGTCAGCCTGACCGCACTCCAGACCAAAGCGTTCGACGACGAAGTCATCCAGGCCCTGTGCGTGCAGTACAGACGGAATCTTGTAGATGGTGTCGACGTCTTCCAGACCGATCACCGCACGCTCTTCCACGTTGGTAAACAGCGCAATCTTGCGGCGCGAAGACAGATCGATCGGATGATCGGAGCGGCAGATCAGCACGTCGGGCTGCAGGCCGATGGAGCGCAGCTCCTTGACCGAATGCTGGGTCGGCTTGGTCTTGGTCTCGCCAGCGGTGGCGATGTAGGGCACCAGCGTCAGGTGCATCAGCATCGCGCGCTTGGCACCGACCTCCACCCGCAGCTGACGGATGGCTTCCAGGAACGGCTGGGACTCGATGTCGCCCACGGTACCGCCGATTTCAACCAGCGCCACGTCGGCATCGCCGGCACCCTTGATGATGCGGCTCTTGATCTCGTCGGTAATGTGCGGAATGACCTGAATGGTCGCGCCCAGATAGTCACCACGGCGCTCCTTGCGCAGCACGTCGGCATAGACACGGCCGGTAGTGAAGTTGTTGTTCTGAGTCATGGTAGCGTTGACGAAACGCTCGTAGTGCCCCAGATCAAGGTCGGTTTCCGCGCCATCATGGGTCACGAAGACTTCACCATGCTGGAAGGGACTCATGGTGCCCGGATCCACGTTGATATAGGGATCCAGCTTGAGCATGGTGACCTTCAGACCACGCGCCTCGAGGATAGCCGCGAGGGAAGCCGAGGCGATGCCCTTACCCAAAGAAGAAACAACACCACCCGTGACGAAGATGTAGCGCGTCATGAAAAACCCATAGATTGAACAGTTAAGCGGTTTGCACCGCGAGGAATTCGAAGGGAGTCAGAGGTGACCTGAAGGGTCAGCCAAAGTCTCGTCAAGATGGGAAGTCAGGATACCAGACGGGCCCCGCTTGCTCAATCCGAAACAGGCTTCCAACTGACCGTAAAACCACTCTGATTTCCGTCCACCAGAGCCTGCTCGGCGTTCCAGCGCCCCGCCACCGAAACCAGCTCGCCGCCTGAGTATAGCAACGGCACCGAAGGACGCAGCCAGGCAGGTACGCGGGCCTCCTGAAGCAGCTGTTTGACCGACCGGGTAGGCCTGCCCGGCAGCTTTATTCGCTCGCCCCCCTGCCGGTACGCAAGCTGCCACCCAGCCGCACCGGGAGCTCGTAAACCGCCGGACGACGGCGCGATAAAGAGGGTCCCGTTACCGGCCAACAGCGACTGACAGGCAAGTGGCTGACAAATCTGGGCACTCCCCTGCCGGGGCCAGCCGGCCTCCACCAGCCAGAGACGATCTGACGAACGGTATAGCCTGTGACTACCCAGCAGCAGTTGCGGTTGCGCGTCGCTGCAGGCTGCGAGTTGCTGCACCCACTGATCAAGATGCCGCTGATCCGGCATCAGCACGCCCTGCTGCCTCAACCAGAAACGCAGCAGATTGCGCTGCCTGGCGGGCGACAACACCAGTACCGGTGCAAGCAGCAGACTCGGCCAGTGACCAAGCCAGGCATCATCAAGCGGTAACACGGCAGACTGCAGATCAGATGCTGCCAGGTCATCCAGCAACCCGCAGGCCTCATCAGCATGTTCTGCCAGGCGGCGCAGACTCTGGTCTACCTGCGGCCAGCTGTCACGCAGCGCCGGCAACAACGCGTGCCGCAGCGCCGTACGGGCAAAACGCGCATCCCTGTTGGCAGGATCCTCAATCCAGTTCAAACCCTGTCGAACAGCGAAATCCGCAAGCTCGGCGCGCGACGCGTCCAGCAACGGTCGTGACAGCCAGCCACGCCCGAGCGGGCGACGAGCAGGCATCCCTGCCAGCCCTTGAATACCCGTGCCACGCAGCATGCGAAACAACATCGTTTCCAGCTGATCATCGGCATGATGCGCCAGCAGCAACTCGGCGCCCTCCGGCAGTGCCTCAGCAAAGGCTGCGTAGCGCGCGTCGCGGGCAGCCTGTTCGATACTGGGACTCTGCCCCACCCGCACCCGCACCACCGTCAGCGGCACACCCCGGGCGTCGCAGGCACGCTGACAATGCATCGCCCAGGCGTCAGCCTCGGGGTGCAGTCCGTGATGAATATGAATGGCGTAAAGTGGCGGAATATCAGAGGATTGGCGCGCCTGGACCAGCAGCTCAAGTAGAACCATGGAATCCAGACCACCGGACAACCCCAGCCACCAGGCCGGGGCGCCCAAACAGGAGCTGAGCTGCTCGCGCAGCCCCTGCGGTGTGAGCATTTACTGAATACCGAAGGACATCAGCCGCTGGTAGCGGGTTTCCAGCAGTTGCTCGGGAGTGCGTTCGTCAAGTTTGGCCAGTTGCGCAACCAGTTGCTCCTTGAGGCGCTCGGCAGTTTCCTGCGGTGAGCGCTGTGCGCCACCCAGCGGCTCGGGGATCAGGGTGTCGACCAGTCCCAGCTCTTTCAGACGCTCGGCGGTAATACCCATGGCCGCCGCTGCATCAGCCGCCTTTTCGGCGCTTTTCCAGAGAATGGAAGCACAGCCCTCGGGCGAGATCACCGAATAGGTCGAGTACTGCAGCATCATCAGATGATCGCAGACACCAATGGCCAGCGCACCGCCGGAGCCGCCTTCACCAATAACAGTGGCGATAATCGGCGTTTTCAGACGCGACATGACCTGCAGGTTCCAGGCAATGGCCTCACTCTGGCCGCGCTCTTCGGCATCAATACCCGGATACGCGCCGGGGGTGTCGATAAAGGTCAGGATCGGCATCTTGAAGCGCTCGGCCATTTCCATCAGGCGGCAGGCCTTGCGGTAGCCTTCCGGCTTGGGCATGCCGAAGTTGCGGCGCACCTTTTCCTTTACGTCACGGCCTTTCTGGTGACCGATGACCATCACCGGCCGGCCGTCCAGACGCGCAATGCCGCCAACGATGGCGGCATCATCGGCAAAATGGCGATCGCCGTGCAGCTCTTCAAAGTCGGTAAAAATGTGACGGATATAATCCAGCGTATAGGGCCGCTGCGGGTGGCGCGACATCTGGGCAACCTGCCAGCTGCTCAGGTTGCCGAAAATGCTCTCGGTCAGGGACTTGCTCTTCTCCTGCAGCCGAGTGATTTCTTCGGTGATGTTCAGCGCGTTGTCACTGCCGACCAGACGCAGCTCTTCGATCTTGGCCTGCAGGTCCGCAATTGGCTGTTCAAACTCCAAGTATTTCTGGCTGTTGCTCATAGGCATCCATCATCCGCTTGCGCCCGATCCGGGCATCCAAAAGTTTCGCAAATAACCTTACGGGATTGCCGGGCGCCCGTCGAGCATCCGGCTTTGCGCTATCTATAGTGCAGAGAGACGCTGTCTTTGCCCAACTGGTCACGCAGGCTTTGCAGCAGATCGTCTGCCGGCTCCACACGCCACTCGTCACCCAGGCGCAGCAGCGCTGCCGCATCGGCCCGCTGGTACTCGACCGTAACCGGGCAGCCGCCGCGATACTGCTGCAGCAGCCCTGCCATTCGGCTCAGCGCGGCGGCGTCGTGACGGGCGCCATCGAGGTTCACCCGTACACTGTCGAGCAGCCCGGTACGCGCCTCCTCCAGACTCATCACGCGCTTGGCACGCACCCGCATGCCGCCGGAGAAGTCATCGACCGCAACCTCCCCTTCGACCACCAGCATGGCGTCCTTCTGCAGCAAAGCCTGCGCCGCATTGTAGGCCTCGGAGAACAGTGACACCTCGATCCGCGCCGATCGGTCATCGAGGGTGACAAAGCCTACCTTGTCGCCGCGCTTGTTCTTCATCACCCGCATGTCGAATACCAGCCCAGCGATGGTCTGGCTCTCGCGCGAAGGCTTCAGATCCAGAATGCGCTGACGGGCAAAACGCCGAATCTCGCGTTCGTACTCGTCGATCGGGTGACCCGTCAGATACAGACCCAGGGTTTCCTTCTCGCCACGCAGGCGTTCCTTGAAGGTCCACTCGCGCACCTTGCGGTAGGGCTCGTACACGTCGCGTTCGGTAGATGGCCCTAGCAAATCACCAAACAGGTCGTCGTGGCCGCTATCGGCGCTGCGCGCGGTCTGTTCGGCCGAGGCAATCGCCTCTTCCATCGCGCTCATCAATGCTGCGCGGTTACGGTCGATCTGCTTCTGATAGGCCTGAACTTCCTCGGCGAAGAACGGCCCGAGGCGATCCAGCGCACCGCTGCGAATCAGCGCTTCCATCACCCGCTTGTTGATACGCTTGAGGTCCACCCGGGCGCAGAAGTCGAACAAGTCGTTAAACGGGCCGCCGGCCTTGCGGGTCTCAACGATGGTTTCGACCGGGCCTTCACCCACGCCCTTGATCGCGCCGAGGCCGTAAACCACATCACCGGCGTCATCGACGGTGAACTTGAATTCCGAAACATTGACATCCGGCGCCTTGATCCGCAGGCGCATGCTGCGGCATTCCTCAATCAGCGTCACCACCTTGTCGGTGTTGTGCATATCCGCCGAGAGAACCGCTGCCATGAAGGGTGCCGGGTAATGGGCCTTCAGCCAGGCAGTCTGGTAGGAAACCAGACCATAGGCGGCCGAATGCGACTTGTTGAAGCCGTAACCGGCGAACTTTTCTACCAGATCGAAAATGTTACCGGCCAGGTCCGCGTCAATGCCGTTATTGGCGCAGCCTTCGATAAAGCCGCCACGCTGCTTGGCCATCTCTTCGGGCTTTTTCTTACCCATCGCCCGGCGCAGCATGTCCGCGCCACCCAGGGTGTAGCCAGCCATCACCTGGGCGATCTGCATGACCTGTTCCTGATACAGGATGATGCCGTAGGTAGGCTTTAGTACCGGCTCAAGACCGGCGTACTGATAGTTGGGGTGCGGGTAGGAAATCTCTTCCCGTCCGTGCTTGCGGTTGATGAAGTCGTCCACCATGCCTGACTGCAACGGGCCCGGACGGAACAGGGCCACCAGTGCGATCATGTCTTCCAGACAGTCGGGCTTGAGCTTCTTGATCAGCTCCTTCATGCCGCGCGATTCAAGCTGGAAAACGGCGGTGGTTTCCGCTTTTTGCAGCATGCTGTAGGTCGGTGCGTCATCCAGCGGGATCAGGTCGATATTGACCAGTTCCTCGTCACTGGCGCCCTGCGCACGCTGCTGGCGGTGGATGGTTTCCATCGCCCACTTGATGATGGTCAGGGTCCGCAGACCGAGGAAGTCGAACTTCACCAGACCGGCGGCTTCCACGTCGTCCTTGTCGAACTGGGTAACCAGGCCGCCACCCGATTCGTCGCAATACAGTGGCGCGAAATCGGTCAGCTTGGTCGGCGCGATTACCACGCCCCCGGCGTGTTTTCCGACGTTACGGGTAATACCCTCCAGCTTGAGCGCCATGTCCCAGATTTCCTGGGCTTCCTCATCGTTGGCGAGGAAATCGCGCAGCATCTCTTCCTGCTCATAGGCCTTGGTCAGCGTCATGCCGACCTCGAAGGGAATCATCTTCGACAGCTTGTCGGCCAGGCCGTAAGACTTGCCCTGCACCCGCGCCACGTCGCGCACTACCGCCTTGGCCGCCATGGTACCGAAGGTGATGATCTGCGAGACCGCGTTTCGGCCGTAGGCGTCGGCTACATAGTCGATGACCCGATCGCGGCCTTCCATGCAGAAGTCGACGTCGAAGTCGGGCATGGAAATACGCTCCGGGTTGAGGAAGCGCTCAAACAGCAGATCGTAGGCCAGCGGATCAAGGTCGGTAATCAGCAGCGAATAGGCGACAAGCGACCCCGCCCCCGAGCCCCGGCCCGGGCCTACCGGCACGCCGTTGCCCTTGGCCCACTTGATAAAGTCCATCACGATCAGGAAGTAGCCGGGAAAGCCCATCTGATTGATGATGTCGAGTTCGAAGTTGAGACGGTCGATATAGACCTGGCGCTTGGCCTCGTAGTCCGGCGTATCAGGCGGCAGAATCACCTTCAGACGCTCTTCCAGGCCCTCGAAGGAGACCTTCTTGAAGTACTCCTCGATGGTAAGACCATCCGGAATGGGAAACTCCGGCAGAAAGTAGGTACCCAGCTGGACATCGATATTGCAGCGCTTGGCAATTTCGACACTGTTTTCCAGCGCCTCGGGGATATCGGCAAACAGCTCGGCCATTTCCTCCGAGGTTTTCAGGTACTGCTCCTCGCTGTACTGACGCACCCGGCGCGGATCGTCCAGCGCCCTGCCCTCACCAATGCAGACACGGGTCTCATGGGCCTCGAAGTCACCGCGCTTGAGAAAGCGTACATCGTTGGTCGCGACCACCGGACAGCCGCTGCGCGCCGCCAGCGCGACGGCGGCATGCACGTGTTCCTCATCATTGACGCGACTGGTGCGCTGCAGTTCGAGATAAAAGCGATCAGGGAAGACACCCATCCAATAGGCCAGCAGCTCATCCGCCCGTTCGGGGCTCGAAGACAGCAGCGCGATACCAATCTCCCCTTCCTTGGCCGCCGACAGGGCGATCACGCCCTCGCTGGCCTCGGCAATCCACTCCCGACGCACCGTAACAACGCCGTTGCGCTGACCCTCGGTATAGCCACGCGAGACCAGCTCGGTGAGATTGCGGTAGCCCTTGGGGTTCATCGCCAGCAGACTGATGCGGGTCAGCACGCTGTCGTCTTCGGCATCGGTCAGCCACAGATCAACGCCGGAAATCGGCTTGATGCCACCGCCCATCGCAGCCTTGTAGAACTTGACCAGGCTGCACATGTTGCTCTGGTCGGTAATCGCCACCGCCGGCATGCCCGCCTCGGTAACAGCCTTGATCAGGGGTTTGACCTTGACCAGTCCGTCGACCAGGGAGTACTCACTGTGGACACGCAGGTGAACAAAGGAAAATGACATGGAAATCCTGTTTCAGATGGCGAAGCGTCAGGCAGAGAATTGTAGCGACGGGGAACTGCTGCGGCCAGTCGCAGCATACAGAACGATGTGACCGCTGCAGCCGGTTACCGTTCCAGCGCCTTGCGCACCGGCGCAAAGGAACGACGATGAATGGGTGTCGCACCCAGCTCACGCAGTGCGGCGAGGTGCACCGGCGTTGGATAGCCTTTGTGACCGGCTATGCCATACCCGGGATATTGCCTGTCCAACTCCAGCATTTCGCGATCACGTGCGACCTTGGCCAGAATCGATGCTGCCGCAATTGCCGGCACCCGGCTATCGCCCTTGATCACCGGCTCGCTGCGCATCGGCAACGCCGGACAGCGATTGCCGTCCACCAGCACCAGATCGGGGCGAACCTGCAACCCCGCTACCGCGCGCTGCATCGCCAGCATGGTAGCGTGCAGAATATTCAGCCGATCGATTTCTTCCACCTCGGCCCGGGCAATGCACCAGGCGAGCGCGCGCTCCTGAATCAGCGGAAAGAGTGCCTCTCGCCGCGCCTCGGTCAATTTCTTGGAATCATTCAGCCCTTCGATCGGACGGGCCGGATCCAGGATAACGGCCGCGGTAACCACCGCACCACAGAGCGGACCGCGCCCTACCTCATCAACCCCGGCGATCAGCTCCTCGCCCGCCGGCAATGACCAGTCCATGCTGAGCTGACTCACAGGTGTCCACGCTCGGCCATCAGGTCGGCAACCGCGTCCGCCGCGCACTGATCGGCATCACGACGCAGCATCTGATGCAGCTGCATAAAGGTCTGTTCTGTTTCGGCTCGCTCTGCGGTCGGCAGCAGGCGGGCCAGCAGCGCCTCGCCCATTGCCTCGGGCGTCGCCGCATCCTGCAGGAACTCGGGGGCCACTTCGCGCCCGGCCAGCAAATTCGGCAGCGACACATGCCCCACCTTGACCAGCCGCTTGAGGATACGGAAGGTCAGCCCCGCCATACGATAGGCCACCACCATCGGGCGCTTGAACAGCATGGCTTCGAGCGTGGCGGTACCCGAGGCGATCAATACCGCATCACAGGCAGCCAATACCTCATGAGCCTGGCCGTCGAACAGGGTCAGCGGCAACTCAAGTCCGCTCTCGGCGAGAATGGCGTCCATCTGCTGATGGCGTTCAGGACTGGCGCAGGGCATGATGAACTGCAGATCCGGCTGACGCTCAAGGCACCAGGCGGCAGTATCCAGGAACAGGCGCCCCAGCTTGCGCAGCTCACCGTTGCGGCTACCCGGCAGCAGAGCGACAACACGTCCCGCTTCCGCCAGACCCAGCGACTGCCGCGCGGCGGCACGATCCGGCTCCAGCGGGACACGGTCGGCCAGGGTGTGGCCGACGCAGCGCACCGCCACACCGTGCCGGCGGTAGACGTCTTCCTCAAAGGGAAACAGGGTGAGCATCAGATCGGTCGACTGAGCGATACCCAGAACCCGCTTCTCACGCCACGCCCAGACCGACGGGCTGACGTAGTGCACCGTGGGAATGCCCGCGTCACGCAGACGCTGTTCAACCCCAAGGGTGAAGTCCGGCGCATCAATACCAATGAATACGTCCGGCCGCTCCTGCTTGAGGTAATCGACCAGCTCGCGACGGATTCTGAGCAGCTCGCGCAGACGCCCGAGCACCTCGACCAGCCCCATTACCGACAGACGCTCCATCGGCACCCGGGTCTGCATGCCCTCGGCGAGCATGCGAGGCCCTCCGATACCAATAAAACGTGCATTGGGGAAACGTTGCTTGAGCGCCGCGATCAGCCCTGCCCCCAGGGTATCGCCGGACGCCTCACCGGCAACCAGGGCAATACACAGGGGCTTGTTCGAACGCAACGGGGCGATACCTGCCATGTCAGCGGGTAATGCCGCGGGTCGACTCGTTGATGGAGGCACAGTACAGGGCAACTTCCGGGAACTGCTCGGCAGCCTCCGCCAGTTGCGCCATCGCCTCGCTGGTGGTCAGACCCTGACGGTAGACGACCTTGTAGGCACGGCGCAGCGCACTGATCAGCTCGGCGGAATAACCGCGACGACGCATGCCCTCGAAGTTCATGCCATGGGCACTGGCCGGGTTACCACCGACCATGACAAACGCCGGAATATCCTTGAACACCGCAGTATTGGCGGCGCTCATGGCAAAGGAGCCGATGTGGCAGAACTGGTGGACTGTGGTGTAGCCACCCAGAATCGCACCATCGCCCACATGTACATGACCGGCGATGGTCGCATTGTTGGCCATGATGATGTTGTCACCAACCACGCAGTCGTGGGCGACATGGACATACGCCATCAGCAGATTGTTGCTGCCAATACGGGTGATGCCCTGGTCCTGCACGGTTCCGCGATGCAGGGTGCAGCCTTCGCGGATGATGTTGTTGTCACCAATCACCAGCCGGGTAGGCTCACCCTTGTACTTCTTGTCCTGACACTCCTCGCCCACCGACGCGAACTGGAATATCCGGTTCCCGCGCCCGATGGTCGTCGGCCCCTTGATAACAACATGGGAGGCTACCTGCGTGCCGGCGCCAATCTCGACGTCGGCACCGATATAACTCCAGGGACCTACCTCGACGTCATCAGCCAGCCGTGCGGCCGGATCAACAATCGCCAGAGGGTGAATACGACTCATATCTTGCGTTCCGCACAAATGATTTCAGCTGAACAGGCTTCCTTGCCGTCAACGGTAGCACGGCAGGCAAACTTCCAGATACCACGCTTGTCACTCAGATAGCTGGCTTCCAGCTGAAGCTGATCGCCCGGCACAACCGGCTGGCGGAAGCGCAGCTTGTCGGAGCCGACAAAATAATACAGAGTGCCATCCGCCGGTTTTACGCCCATCATCTTGAAGCCGAGCAGGCCGGCGGCCTGAGCCATGGCCTCGATGATCAGCACACCGGGCATAATCGGGTGCTGGGGAAAATGACCATTGAAGAACGGCTCATTGACCGAGACGTTCTTGTAAGCACGAATGCGCTTGTTCTCAAGATCCAGCTCCTGAACCCGATCCACCAGCAGGAAGGGGTAACGGTGGGGCAGGTATTCTTTGATTTCGTTGATATCCATGTATCGCTGGCCTTGCTGAAAAGGATAAAAGCGCCCCGAACGGGGCGCCACTCAGGCGTTTGATGAGTCGGGGGACTGCCGAGTCACCTGCTCAAGCTGTTTCTCGAGCTGCTGAAGTCGCTTGGCCATACCATCAAGCTGACGGATACGCGCAGCGCTCTTCTTCCATTCGCCAGCCGGCTGCATCGCCGTACCTGAGGAATAGGCACCCGGCTCGGTGATGGAGCGGGTGACCATGGTCATGCCGCTGACGAACACATTGTCGCAGACCTCGATATGCCCGACCATGCCGACACCGCCAGCAATCATGCAGTGGCGACCGATTTTGGTGCTGCCGGAGATACCGACGCAGGCCGCCATTGCCGTGTGATCACCGACCTGCACGTTATGTGCGATCTGAATCTGGTTATCGAGCTTGACCCCGTTGCCGATCAGGGTGTCGGCCAAGGCGCCGCGGTCGATGGTGGTATTGGCACCGATTTCGACATCATCACCAATACGCACTCCGCCAATCTGGGCAATTTTCTGCCAGTGGCCAGCCTGATTGGCGAAGCCAAACCCCTCGGAGCCGATTACCGCACCCGACTGAATCACCACTCGCTCGCCAATATGAACGTCGTGGTAAAGGGTCACCCGGGGAGCGAGCCAGCCACCCGCACCGATAGTCGAACGCGCACCGACATAGCACTGCGGACTCAGGGTAACGCCGGCACCGATAACGGCCTCGGCCTCGACAACCACACCGGCGCCAATGCTGGCACTGGGATCAACCTGCGCGTTCGCTGCCACCACCGCAGTCGGGTGAATACCGGCAGCTGCTATGGGCTTGCGGTCAAAGCGGTGAGACAGGCGAGCGTAGGTCAGATAAGGGTCGGCCACCACCAGCGCATTGCCGGCAAACCCCTCGGCATCGCGCTCGGTCAGCAGGACCGCACTGGCACGGGTATCAGCCAGGTACTTGCGATACTGGGCGTTGGCCAGAAAAGCGAGTTGGCCGGGGCCGGCATCCTGCAGGGTCGCCAGGCCGAGGATTTCCGTTTGCGGGTCCCCAATAAGCTGCGCGCCGAGCTCTTCAGCCAGGCGCGCAAGGGACAAGGACAGGATTTCGGACATCAGCGGGTGCTATTCAGGCGCTCAATCACCTGACGGGTGATATCGAACTGCGGCTTCACTTCGATCACGCCACCGCGATCGAGTACCAGGTCGTAACCACCTGCGGACAGTACGCCTTCAACGGCAGCATCCAGGCGCGGACGCAGGGTTTCCAGCATCTGACGATCGGACTGGGCCTTGGCCTCATTCAGCTCACGCGACTGCAGCTGGAACTCACGTACCTTCTGACGCAGTTCAAGCTCCAGCTTTTCGAGCTCGGACTGCTCCATCTGACCGCCATCACGCTGCAGGCGCTCCTGCAAACGCTTGGCTTCAGCTTCCAGATTCTTTACGCGTTGCAGCTGCGCACCGAACTGCTTTTCGGCGTCAACCGAGTATTTCTTCGCTGCATCCGACTCCAGCAGCGCCATCTGATAATCCAGCACGGCAATCTTCATCTCGGCAGAGGCCTGGAAACTGGCCAGAGCCAGCAGGGACATCACCGCTACACGCGTAAACTTACCCACTCTAAAACTCCTGATTTCGATACCACGTTGTTATTGGTCTGACGTCAGAACGTCTGGCCGAGAGTGAACTGGAACACCTGGGCGTCGTCGGCCGAATCAGCATTCAGCGGCATGGCCAGACTGAAGCCCAAGGGGCCCAGTGCGGTCAGCCAGGACAGGCCGACACCGACACTGTAACGCAGCTCACCGAGGTCAACATCGCCACAACCGGGATTCTTGTCGCCCTCAACCGTCTTGGTCTGCGTGCACTGGGTATCGTATATGTTACCTACGTCGAAAAACAGGGCCGTGCGCAACGAACGCTGGTCTTTGACGAAGGGGGCCGGGAAGATAACTTCCGCACCGCCGGTGATCTTGATGTTACCGCCAAAGGGCAGCGAGTCCTGATCAGGGTCGTTGACATTCGGGGTACTCTTCGGACCCAGGGTGCTGTCCTCGAAGCCGCGCACAGAGCCGATACCGCCGGCGTAGTAATGCTCGTAGAACGGCATGCGGTCGGTACCGCCAAAGCCGCGACCAAAGCCCAGATCGGTGTGCAGACGCAGGGTCAGGTCTTCGGTCATCGGGAAGAAGCGCTGACCGCGATAATCCATGGTGTAGAACTGCAGATCACTGCCCGGCACGGTCACATGCCAGCTCAGGCTCTGCGAGTGGCCACGATCCGGGAATACGCCGCGATTGAGCGTGCTCTGCGACCAGGAGGCGTCGAAGAACAGGTTGGTAAAGCTGTCCCCTTCGGTATCCAGGAAATTCAGAATCTCCTGCACGGTATAGATACCGCTCTTGATGGTGTCCTGCTGGGCACTCATCCCGAAGGAGATGCGCGAGGTGTCACTGACCGGATAACCGAAGTTGAAGCCGCCACCGAAGGAGTCGACGGCGTAGCTGGTGACATCGACGTCCAGCTCATCGTAGTCGGTAGTCCGGTAGAATGCGTTGTAGCCCAGGCTCATGCCGTCAACGGTGAAGTACGGATCCAGAAAGCCGAAGGACAACGAGGTCTGATAATCGGAGCGGTTTGCCCCGACACTTACCCGGTTACCGGTACCGAAGAAGTTGTTCTGGCTGATCGAGCCACCGAGGATGATACCGGAGCTCTGGGAAAAACCGAGGCTGGCGGTTACCGAGCCGGACGGCTGCTCTTCGACGCTGTAATTGACGTCAATCAGATCGTCGGTGCCGGGTACCGGAACCGTCTCGACATTCACTTCCTTGAAGAAACCCAGGCGCTCAAGGCGGGTCTTGGACTGATCAATCAGATAGGTTGACGCCCAGCCACCCTCCATTTGCCGCATTTCGCGACGCAGCACCTGATCTTCGGTCTTGGTATTGCCACGGAAGTTGATGCGATTGACGTAGGCACGCTTGCCCGGGTCGACATAGAAGGTCACGGCAACCGTCTTGTCTTCTTCGTTGATCTCGGGAATACCGTTGACGCTGGCGAAGGTGTAACCCTCATTACCCAGTCGACGACTGATCAGGTCGGAGGTAGACGTCATCACCTGGCGGGAGAAAATCTGACCCGGTTCAATCAGCATCAGACGCTTGATCTCGTCCTCACCTACGACCAGATCACCGGACAGACGCACATCGCTGATGCTGTAGCGCTCGCCCTCGGTAATGTTGACGGTGATATAGACGTGTTTCTTGTCCGGGGTGATGGATACCTGGGTCGAAGCCACGTTCATGTTGATGTAGCCACGGTCCAGATAATAGGAGCGCAGCCGTTCCAGATCACCCGACAGCTTCTCGCGGGAATACTTGTCGTCACTGCTCAGGAACGAGAACCAGCCCGACGTCTTCAGCTCGAACAGATCAACGAGATCTTCGGTCTCGAAGACGGTGTTGCCGACAACGTTGATGTGCGAAATCGCCGCAACCGACCCCTCGTCGATGACAATCTTCAAGGCAACCCGGTTACGCGGTTCGGGAATGACCTGCGCCTCGATATCGGCAGAGTAGCGACCCTGGGATACGTACTGACGAAGCAGCTCGTTGCGCACCCCTTCCAGGGTTGCGCGCTGGAAAATCTCGCCTTCAGCCAGGCCGGCGGCGCTCAGGCCCTTGAGCAGGTCCTCGCTCTTGATCGCCTTGTTGCCTTCCAGCTCGATAGAAGAAATGGAGGGACGCTCGACCAGGTTGATCACCAGCACGTCGCCTTCGCGACCCAGCTGAATATCCTGAAAGAAGCCGGTACGGAACAGGGAGCGCGTAGCTTCGACCAGTTCCGGATCATCGACTTCGTCACCAATGTTCAGCGGCAAGGCGCTGAATACGCTGCCGGCGGAAACCCGCTGCAAACCATTGACGCGGATATCGGAGATCTGGAAGGCAGCGGCGTGAGCCCCCGGCGCCAATAGCATCGAAAAAAGCGCAGGCAATAGGTAACGTTTCATGAAATCCGTTTTGATCCAGCTGATTGAATTCTTATCTGCCATCAATGGCAGGTCGTGTTCAGGCAGTGCACTTGGTCAGCCGCCCAGGCGGCTAATATCGTTATAAATGGCAAACAGCATGACTCCGACGATCAGGCTCAAGCCGATCTGCAGTCCCCATGTCTGAATTCGCTCGGAGAGAGGCTTACCCCTGACCCACTCGGCCACGTAATACACCAGGTGACCACCATCCAGAACCGGTATCGGGAGAAGGTTCAAAACCCCCAGACTGATACTCAAGTACGCAATAAAACTGAGAAAACTTTCCAGCCCTGACTTGGCAGAGGCGCCCGCCACTTTAGCAATCGTAATCGGACCACTCAAGTTTTTTGCCGAGACCAGCCCTGTCAGCATCTTCCACAGTGAGTCCAGCGTCAGCGCTGTCATTTCCCAGGTTTTCTGCATCGCGACCGGCACAGCGACCAGAGGGTTGTAACTTATCTGGCGCTGCATGTGAGCCGGCATGTCGATCGGCTCGACGCCTGCACCAACGTATCCGACAACCACATCGTCACTTGCCTTGGGACGCGGCGTCAGCGCGATATCAACCAGGCTGCCGTTGCGCTCGACCTGTAATTGCAGGACCTGCTGCGCATTGGCCTGAATGGTCGGCACCACGTCGGTCAGCCAGTCGGATACCGGCTGACCGTCAATAGAAAGAATCAGATCGCCAGGCTGCAAACCGGCCTCGGCCGCGGCACCGTCAGGCGCAATCTGGCCGATACGCGGGGGAATTTGAGGCTGCCATCCGGTCAACCCGAGCGCCACCATTGGATCGGGCGCCTCTTCTCCCCTGAGCCAGTTATCGAGGGGTAGCTGGTAGCGCTGTTCACTGCCACCGGAAAAGGGTTTGGCAGTCACATCAATGCTGCCACTCTCACCAAGACGCCGGATCAGTTGCAGATTGATTTCGTGCCAGCTTCGTGTCGAGGTGCCATCAACGGCGGTAATTTCCAGCCCTTCGTGCATACCGGCCAATGCCGCAGGGGAACCGGCAGGGACGGGGCCAAGCACTGGCGCCACCGTGCTGAAACCGATCACCGCGACAATCCAGAAGGCGAGGATCGCGAGCAGGAAATTCGCCAGCGGACCTGCAGCCACAACCGCAATGCGCTGCTTTACCGTTTTGCGATTGAAGGCCTGATCCAGCTCGTGTTCGGCAACCGGCGCCTCGCGCTCGTCGAGCATCTTGACGTAGCCGCCCAGCGGAATGGCGGCGATGGCATATTCGGTTCCGCGCCGATCGTGCCAGCGCAGCAGCGCAGGGCCGAAACCGATCGAAAAGCGCAACACCTTGATGCCGCAGCGCCGGGCTACCCAGAAATGACCGTACTCGTGAATGGTGACCAGCAGCCCGAGAGCGACCACCGTAGCCAACAACGTAGACAGCAGCTCCATTCAGTACCTCACAGGGCGGACAAGCCACCCGATAACTTAGCTTCCGTTTGCCTCTACCCAGCTCGAGGCGTGCTCACGCGCGCTGCGATCTGCCTGCAGAATATGCTCCAGATCGCGCACCGCCTCACTGGGCAAACGGTTCAATGTGTCCTCGATGATAACAGGGATGTCCACAAAGCGAACGCGCCCTGCCAGAAAGGCTTCGACCGCCACCTCGTTGGCCGCATTCAGCACGGCGCAACTGGTGCCGCCGGCGAGAGCAGCTTCCCGGGCAAGACGCAGACAGGGAAATCGCACCGGGTCCGGGGCTTCAAAATCAAGTCGTGCGGTTGTCAGCAGATCCAGCGCACTGACACCGGAATCAATGCGCTCAGGCCACGCCAGGGCATGAGCAATGGGCGTTCGCATATCCGGGTTTCCCAGCTGAGCAAGCACGGACCCGTCGACATAATCGACCAGCGAATGCACTACGCTCTGAGGGTGCACAACCACCTCAACCTGATCCGGATGGGCCGCAAACAGCCAGCAGGCCTCAATCAACTCGAGCCCCTTGTTCATCATGCTGGCCGAGTCCACCGATATTTTCTGCCCCATCGACCAGTTCGGATGAGCACAGGCCTGCGCCGGCGTTACCTGAAGCAACTGTTCGTAGGTAAAGCTACGAAACGGCCCACCCGAAGCCGTCAACAGAATACGACGCACCCCTGCCCTGCCGAGCCCCGCCGAATAATGCTCGGGCATACACTGAAAAATCGCATTGTGCTCACTGTCGATCGGCAGCAAGCGCGCGCCGGAGGCCTTCACAGCCTCCATGAACAATGCGCCGGACATGACCAGCGCTTCCTTGTTCGCCAGCAACACCCGCTTGCCCGCCTGGACTGCGGCCAGGGTTGGTCGAAGGCCGGCCGCGCCAACAATGGCCGCCATCACCACATCCACTGCATCATCGGCAGCAACCCGCGCCAACGCGTCGGCACCATGGAGCACTTCGGTCTGCAGCCCTTCTGCCATCAGCTCAGCCTGCAGGACATCGGCCTGAACCTCGTCAGCGACGACCGCATACTGCGGGCGATGAGCACGACACTGCGCCGCCAGCACACTCATGCGGCTATAACCGGTCAGCGCAAACACCTGATAGCGCGACGGGTGACGGGCAATCACGTCCAGCGTGCTGACACCAATCGACCCGGTAGCACCCAGAACGGTAACCTGCTGCCGGCTCACGCCAAACGGCTCCCGAGCAGCAGCCAGACCCCAACGTACAGCGGAATCGCCGCAGTCAGACTATCGATGCGATCCAGCACGCCACCATGCCCCGGCAACAGATTACTGCTGTCCTTGAGGCCGGCCTCGCGCTTGAACAGGCTTTCAGTCAGGTCGCCGACTACCGATATCAGCACCACCAGCGCCGAACCGACAAGGCCCAGCACAATCGCCTGCAGCCCCCACCCCAGATAGAGCATGGCTGCCAGTGCCAGCGACAGACTCAGCAGCAGGCCGCCGAGCAGGCCTTCACGAGTCTTGCCGGGACTGACATTGGGCAGCAACTTGGTGCGGCCAAAGGCCTTGCCGGAAAAGTAGGCGCCGATATCAGCACCAAACACCAGTACCGCAAGCCCCAGAAGCATCCACAGCCCGTGCTCCTGGGCCCGCAGCCAGACCACTCCCGCCCAGGCCGGCAACAGGATCAGCAACCCGAACAGTTGGCGCAGAAAACTGCCGCGCCACAGGCCGGCGCCGTTGGGATAGCGCAGGATCATCAGCGTCGCCATGCCCCACCAAACCAGCGCTGGCGCGACGAAGTAGATGATGGCCGGAGCGTCGCGATACAGACCGACCATGAACAGGCCGAGGGTAGCCGCATAAACAATGCGACCGCTCTGACGGCTTTCACCGCACAGCCGCATCCACTCCCAGGCAGCCAGCATGACCACCGCACCAATAAACGCCGCAAACCATGCGCCCTGCAGGCCGACAAACCCGGACACTGCAATCAGCGCCAGAATGACGCCCGTTATTACCCGTTGCTTGAGCATCAGGACTCCGCTGCGATCTGATCGCTGGTTTTGCCAAATCGGCGTTGACGACCCGCAAAATCGCACATCGCCTCGCGCAGGGCGGCATGCTTGAAATCGGGCCAGTAAAGATCGGAAAAGTACAGCTCGGCGTAGGCCAGCTGCCATAGCAGGAAGTTGCTGATGCGCTTTTCACCGCCAGTGCGAATGCACAGGTCCGGCAACGGCAGGCCCGCAGTACTGAGACGCGCCTCAATCGCCTGCTCGTCAATCGATGCCGGCGTGCGCTCACCGCGCACTGCTTCTTCCGCCAGACTTCGTGCAGCCTGGGCCATGTCCCACTGGCCACCGTAATTGGCGGCAATGACCAGCGTCAGGCGACTGCAATGGGCAGTCTGCTGCTCGGCCTCCAGCATTGCCTGCTGAAGCTCGCGGGAAAACCGGCTGCGATCACCGATGATGCGCAGGCGCACACCATTCTCGCCCAGCTTGCGAACCTCGCGGCGCAGGGCACTGAGGAACAGCTCCATGAGCGCACCGACCTCGTCGGCCGGGCGCTGCCAGTTTTCGCTGGAGAAGGCAAACAGGGTCAGCACCTCGACCCCTTCCTCGACGCAGACCTCAATCATTGCCTTTACCGCATCAACACCTGCCTTGTGCCCGGCAACGCCGGGCATCAGGCGCTTGCGCGCCCAACGGTTGTTGCCATCCATGATGATGGCAATGTGGCGAGGCACGACGGCCAGGCTACCAGCCTGCTTTTTGTTGTTCATTTGAAAGCCGGTCACTGACAGCCTCAGATGGCCATCAGATCCTTTTCTTTCACTTCCAGCGCCTTGTCGATTTCGGCGATGAACTTGTCGGTCAGCTTCTGCACCTCATCAGCGGCGCGACGCTCCTCGTCTTCGCTGATTGCCTTCTCTTTCTGCAGATCCTTGAGCTGACTCAGCGCATCGCGGCGAATGTTGCGCACGGCAACGCGACCGCCTTCAGCCTCTGCACGGGCCTGTTTGGTGTAGCCCTTGCGGGTCTCCTCGGTCAGCGCCGGCATGGGTACACGAATGGTCGTGCCGGAGGTGGCCGGGTTGAGGCCCAGATCAGAGGTCATGATCGCCTTTTCGACCGCCTGAATCATGCCCTTGTCGAACACGCTCAGAGCCAGGGTCCGCGAATCCTCAACGATGACGTTGGCAACCTGACGCAGCGGCGTATCGGAGCCGTAATAGGAGACCATGATGCTATCCAGCAGAGCCGGGTGAGCGCGACCGGTACGAATCTTGGCGAACGCGTGTTCCAGCGCCTCAACGGATTTCTTCATGCGCTCCTGCGCGTCTTGCTTGATTTCGTTGATCATTACTCAACCCTCGATCAGTGTTCCTTCGGCGCTGCCAACAACCGCATTCAGCAACGCACCAGGTTTGTTCATGTTAAACACCCGCAGGGGCATATTGTGGTCACGGATCAGGCAGATTGCCGTCAGGTCCATGACTTCCAGCTTAAGATCCAGAACCTGGTCATAGCTGAGTGTTTCGAAGCGTTCGGCGTTCGGGTCCTTCATCGGGTCGGCGTTGTAGACACCGTCCACCTTGGTTGCCTTGAGCACCAGATCGGCGTCGACCTCGATACCGCGCAAACAGGCCGCCGTATCGGTGGTGAAGAAAGGGTTACCCGTGCCGGCGGAGAATATTACCACGTCACCACCAGCGAGGTAGCGCATTGCCTTGCGGCGGTCGTAATGCTCGGTCACGCCTTCCATGGTAATGGCCGACATCACCCGAGTCTGAATGTTGGACCGCTCCAGCGAGTCGCGCATGGCCAGCGCATTCATGACGGTCGCCAGCATACCCATATGGTCGCCAGTGACCCGATCCATGCCGGCTGCGCTCAACGCAGCACCGCGGAACAGGTTGCCACCGCCAATCACCAGACCGACCTGGACGCCAATACCAATCAACTGCCCGATCTCCAGCGCCATACGGTCCAGCACCTTGGGATCAATACCGAAATCCTCGGTTCCCATCAGCGCCTCGCCGCTGAGCTTGAGAAGAATGCGCTTGTATTTGGGTTGGCGGCTACTGGGTACCTGGGCCATGTCTTAGTCTCCTGGGCTGGAAGGGAGAAATACTCAACGAGTTCCACCCAGACCATCGGGGCGCGAACTTGTTCAGTATTTCTTGAAAAAGAGGCTTCACGCCTGCGCGGGAAGCCTCTCGGATCAACCTTGTCGCCCCCACCTATGGGCAGGGGCGGTGCACCGGTCAGCGTGCACTATAGCGTATTACTGCTTGGCAGCAGCCAGCTGAGCGGCAACTTCGGCAGCAAAATCGGTCTCGGCACGCTCGATGCCCTCACCCACTTCGAAACGCACGAAGGAAACCACTTCAGCACCGGCTTTCTTGGCCAGCTCACCGACCTTGACGTCCGGATCCTTGACGAAGGGCTGCTCGATCAGGCTGCCTTCGGAAACAAACTTGTTGATACGGCCCTTGACCATGTTCTCAACAATGTTTTCCGGCTTGCCGGCGATCTTGTCAGCGTTCAGAGCCAGGAAGATTTCCTTCTCTTTGGCGATCGCTTCTTCGGATACCTGGGAGGCATCCAGGAACTGCGGGTTGCTGGCAGCAACGTGCATGGCAATATCACGGGCCAGTTCTTCGTTACCGCCATTCAGGGTAACGACAACACCGATGCGGTGACCGTGCAGGTAAGCACCAACCACATCACCTTCAACGCGGGTCAGGCGACGGATGTTGACGTTCTCACCGGTCTTGGCAACCAGAGCTTCGCGGGCCGCTTCCTGATCAGCGATCAGCGGAGAAGCGTCGGTGTAACCAGCTTCAAACGCCTTGTCCAGGCTGGCAGCAACGAATGCCTTGAAGTCATCCTGCAGAGCCAGGAAGTCGGTCTGGGAGTTGACTTCGATGATGACTGCGGACTTGTTGTCGGCAGCAACCTTGACGGCGATGGAGCCTTCAGCGGCGATATTGCCTGCTTTTTTGGCTGCCTTGATGGCGCCGGAAGCGCGCATGTCGTCAATCGCCTTCTCGATATCACCTTCAGCGGCAACCAGAGCCTTTTTGCACTCCATCATGCCCTGACCGGTACGCTCGCGCAGTTCTTTGACCAGTGCTGCAGTAACTTCTGCCATGGATTCTTCCTCACATAACTGGATTAGTTCCTGCTTCCGATAATCAGCAGGAAGCAACGAATCATCTTGCGATAAACACATTGCAAAAAGGGGGCATCGCCCCCTTTTTGCTACGGCAACAATTCAGCCGTAAGCACCTCAGCCCTCAGAGGCTTCCGGAGCAGCTTCTTCGACGAACTCGTCAGCAGCGCCGGCGTTGCCCTTGCCACGCAATACTGCGTCAGCCATGGCAGCAGCGTACAGCTTGATGGCGCGGATTGCGTCGTCGTTACCCGGGATAACGAAGTCAACGCCATCCGGGCTGCTGTTGGTATCAACGATGCCGATAACCGGAATACCCAGCTTGTTGGCTTCGGTGATGGCAATGCGCTCGTGCTCGACGTCGATGACGAACAGGGCATCGGGCAGGCCGCCCATATCCTTGATACCACCCAGGCTGCGATCCAGTTTTTCCAGATCGCGCGAGCGCATCAGCGCTTCTTTCTTGGTCAGCTTGGCGAAGGTGCCGTCCTGAGACTGAGTCTCCAGGTCGCGCAGACGCTTGATGGACTGACGGATGGTCTTGTAGTTGGTCAGCATGCCGCCGAGCCAACGGTGATCAACATAGGGCTGACCAGCACGTGATGCTTCTTCAGCAATGATCTTGCTGGCAGCGCGCTTGGTGCCGACGAACAGAATCTTGTTCTTGCCGGCAGCCTGCTTTTCCACAAAGCTCAGGGCTTCATGGAACATCGGCATGGTCTTTTCCAGGTTGATGATGTGAATCTTGTTGCGAGCGCCGAAAATGTACTTGCCCATTTTCGGGTTCCAGTAACGGGTCTGGTGGCCGAAGTGCGCACCGGCCTTCAGCATGTCGCGCATAGAGACTTGGGTCATGATAACTCCAGTAAGTCGGGTTGGGCCTCCACGCATCCCAGCATCCAACCCCGAAGGGCACCCAGGATACCGTGTCGATACGTGTGCGGTTTTAAGGTAAATGCCGAGCGAGCTCGATGACTCTTTTCTCAGCGGGGCGCTTTATACCATATCGACCACACTGAATAAAGCATTGCCGTCATGCAGACGACGCACGGCCGGCTCAACAGGCGCGCGCAGGTCTGATAGAATCCCTTGCTTTTCCAACGTCGCCAGCCGGCGCCCAATCAAGAGAGTCCTGCCATGACCGTTACCATCAAAACCGCTGAAGACATTGCCGGCATGCGGGTTGCCGGCCGCCTCGCGGCAGAGGTTCTGGAAATGATCGGCGAGTACGTCAAACCGGGCGTCACCACCGACGAACTCAACACCATCTGCCACGACTACATCGTCAACGTCCAGAAGGCCATTCCAGCGCCGCTCAATTACGGCGGTGCTCCGGGCCGCATGCCCTTCCCCAAATCCATCTGCACCTCCATCAACCACGTCGTCTGCCATGGCATTCCGAATGACAAGCCACTGAAGAACGGCGATGCGCTGAATATCGACGTTACCGTCATCAAGGATGGGTACCACGGCGACACCAGCAAGATGTTCATGGTCGGCGAAGTGCCGGAGTGGGTCGAGCGCCTGAGCCGTGTTACCCAGGAATGCATGTATAAGGGTATCTCGGTAGTGCGCCCCGGCGCCCGTCTGGGTGACATCGGCGCGGTGATTCAGGAACACGCCCATGCCAACCGCTACAGCGTGGTGCGCGAGTACTGTGGCCATGGTATCGGCAAGGTATTCCACGAAGAGCCGCAGATTCTGCACTACGGCCGCGCCGGCACCGGCATGGAGCTGGTCGAAGGGATGACCTTTACCATTGAGCCGATGATCAACCAGGGCCGCCCGGAAACCCGCCTGCTGGGCGATAACTGGACCGCCATCACCAAGGACCGCAAGCTGTCGGCACAATGGGAGCACACCATTCTGGTAACGGCGGATGGTTACGAGGTGCTGACCCTGCGCAGCGAAGAGACCTTCAGCTGACCGGCGACTGATTCGCTGTCCGGCCAACCCGACCTGCCGAGGAACTGAGATGATGGATGACGCACTTTTCGATCCCGGCCAGTTTCAGGCCGAGCTGGCCCTCAAGAGCAGCCCGATAGCGGCCTTCAAGAAGGCCATTCGCCAGGCCGACGCGCTGATTGCCCAGCGCTTCGAGGAAGGGCGCGACATTCACCAGCTGATCCATGAGCGCGCCTGGTTCACCGACCAGATCCTGCAACAGGCGTGGGCCAGACTACCCTGCGCCAACGATCCCGGTATCGCGTTACTGGCAGTCGGCGGCTACGGCCGCGGGGAACTGCATCCGCACTCGGATATCGACCTTCTTATCCTGCTGCGTGGCGACGCAGAGCCCTTTCGCGAGTCGATCGAAGCCTTCCTGATGCTGCTCTGGGATATCGGTCTGGAAGTGGGCCAGAGCGTGCGCAGCATCGAAGAGTGTCAGCATGAAGCCCGCGCCGACATCACCGTCATTACCAACCTGATGGAGTCGCGCACCCTGGCGGGCGACGAGGCGCTGCGCCAGGACATGATGCAGGCGATCGACACCAGCCACATGTGGACCGACGCCGAGTTCTTCCGCGCCAAGCGCGCCGAGCAGCACGCCCGCCACGCCAAGTTCAATGACACCGAGTACAACCTCGAACCCAACGTCAAAAGCTCGCCGGGTGGTCTGCGCGACATCCAGACCATCGCCTGGGTCGCCCTGCGCCACTTCGGCACCAATGACCTGAGCGAGCTGGTCCAGCAAGGCTTTCTGAACGAACCCGAGTACCGCATCCTCGACTCCGGGCGCGCCTTCCTCTGGAAGGTGCGCTTTGCCCTGCATACCCTGTCGGGCCGCGCCGAAGACCGCCTGCTGTTCGACCACCAGCGCGCCCTGGCCAAGCTGCTCGGCTACGAAGGCACCGACAGCAAGCTGGCGGTCGAGCGTTTCATGCAGAAGTACTATCGGGTGGTGATGTCCCTGTCGGAGCTGAACGACCTGCTGATGCAGCACTTCGAGGAAATCTTGCTGCGTGATGCCGAAGCGGCCGACATTCGCCCACTCAACAGCCGCTTCCAGGTACGCAACCATTACATCGAGGTCACCAACCCGAATGTGTTCAAGCGTACCCCGTTCGCGATTCTGGAAATCTTCCTGCTGATGGCCCAGCACCCGGAAATCCGCGGGGTGCGCGCCGACACCATCCGCCTGCTGCGCGACCATCGCCACCTGATTGATGACGACTTCCGCAGCGACATCCGCAACACCAGCCTGTTTATCGAACTGTTCCGCTGCAAGGAAGGCATCCACCGCAACCTGCGCCGAATGAACCGCTATGGCATCCTCGGCCGCTACCTGCCGGAGTTCGGCAAGATCGTCGGCCAGATGCAGCACGACCTGTTTCACATATATACGGTCGATGCGCACACCCTGAATCTGATCAAGCACCTGCGCAAACTGAACCGCCCCGAATACCAGGACAAGTACCCCCTGGCCTGGCGTATCTTCTGCCGTCTGCCCAAGCCGGATCTGCTTTACATGGCGGGGCTTTATCACGATATCGCCAAGGGCCGCGGCGGTGACCATTCGGAACTCGGCGCAGTCGATGCCCAGCAGTTCTGCACCCGCCACCACCTGCCGGCCTGGGACACCCACCTGGTCAGCTGGCTGGTCGAGAACCACCTGCTGATGTCCACTACTGCCCAGCGCAAGGACATTTCCGACCCACTGGAGATCCACGACTTCGCTACCAAGGTCGGCAATCAGGTACGGCTCGACTACCTCTATGTGCTGACCATCGCCGACATCAACGCGACCAACCCGACACTGTGGAACTCCTGGCGCGCGTCCCTGCTGCGCCAGCTGTATACCGAGACCAAGCGCGCCCTGCGCCGCGGCTTGGACAATCCGCCGGATCGCGAAGAGCACATCCGCCAGACCCAGCAGGCCGCGCTCGATATCCTGGTACGCAACGGCATCGAGGAGGAGGATGCCGAAGACCTCTGGTCCGAGCTGGGCGACGACTATTTCCTGCGTCACACCGCCAGCGATGTGGCCTGGCACACCGAGGCGATCGTCCAGCACAACGACCGCCACGGCCCACTGGTACTGATCAAGGAAACCGCCCAACGCGAATTCGAGGGCGCGACCCAGATCTTCATCTATACCCCGGAACAGAACGACCTGTTTGCGGCGACAGTGTCAGCGATGGATCAGCTCAACCTGAGCATTCAGGATGCGCGCATCATCACTTCGACCAGCCAGTTCAGCCTGGACACCTACATCGTGCTTGACTCTGACGGCGGCTCCATCGGCGAGAACCCCGAACGCATCCGCCAGATCAAGCAGGGGCTGGTTGACGCCCTGTCCGACCCGGATGCCTACCCAAGCATCATTCAGCGCCGCGTGCCGCGTCAGCTCAAGCACTTTGCCTTTGCACCCGAGGTCACCATTTTCAACGACCCGAGCGGCCTGCATACCATTCTGGAATTGAGCGCACCGGACCGGCCCGGCCTGCTGGCGCGCATGGGCCGCATCTTCCTCGACTTCGACATCAGCGTGCAGAACGCCAAGATCGTTACCCTGGGCGAGCGCGTGGACGACGTATTCGTCATCACCGACGCCAACAACCAGGCGCTGTCCGACCCGCAACTGTGCGAACGTCTGCAGCAGACCATTATCGACACACTCAGCAGTACCCAGCCGACCGGCCAGGAGTACAGCAGCCCCATTGCCATCGGCCCCTGAGGACACCGCATGAATCACGACCTGCAGCGCCTGCAGCCCTACCCTTTTGAAAAGCTGCGCGCCCTGATCGCCGACGTCACCCCGAACCCGGCACTGCGCCCGATCTCGCTGTCAATCGGCGAGCCCAAGCACCCGTCTCCGCCCTTCGTGCTGCAGGCACTGGCCGACAACCTCAACCAGGCAGCGGTCTACCCGACGACCCAGGGTAAGCCCGAGCTGCGCCAGAGCATCGCCGAGTGGCTGACAAAACGCTTTGCACTGAAACACGGCAGCCTGGATGTCAACGGCAACGTCATCCCGGTCAACGGCACCCGTGAAGCGCTGTTCTCCTTTACCCAGGCACTGATCGCCCGCGATCCGCAGGGGCTGGTGGTCAGCCCCAACCCCTTCTATCAGATCTATGAAGGCGCGGCGTTTCTGGCTGGTGTGGAGCCGCACTACCTGGCCTGCGACGGCAGCAATGGCTTTATCCCGGATTTCGGCGCCGTCCCGGCCGACATCTGGCAGCGCTGTCAGCTGCTGTTTATCTGCACACCCGGCAACCCGACCGGTGCGGTGATTCCGCTGGACACCCTGCAGCAATTGATCAAGCTGGCCGACCAGTACGACTTCGTGATCGCCTCGGACGAGTGCTACAGCGAAATCTACGCCCCGGACGGCCCCGCGCCGGTCGGTCTGCTGCAGGCCTGCGCCGCCATGGGCCGTGACGACTACGCCCGCTGCGTGGTATTCCACAGCCTGTCCAAGCGCTCCAACCTGCCGGGCCTGCGCTCGGGCTTCGTCGCCGGCGACGCCAGCCTGCTCAAGCCGTACCTGACCTATCGCACCTACCACGGCTGCGCGATGCCGATTCACAGCCAGATCGCCAGCATCGCCGCGTGGCAGGATGAAGCGCACGTTGCCGACAACCGCGCCCAGTATCAGGCCAAGTTCGACGCTGTTCTTGCCATTCTCGCCGACGTGATGGAGGTCGAGCGCCCCGACGCCGGTTTCTACCTGTGGCCCAAGACACCCATCGACGACGAGACCTTCACTACCCGACTGCTGGCCGAGCAGAATGTTGCCGTGGTGCCCGGACGTTACCTGTCACGGGAAATTGATGGTTATAATCCCGGCGCCGGACGGGTCCGCATGGCGCTGGTCGCCCCGCTGGACGAGTGTATTGAAGCTGCCGAACGCATCCGCGACTTCATCAGGAGCCTGTAAGCCATGATTACCCTGTACGGCATAAAGGCCTGCGACACCATGAAAAAGGCCCGCACCTGGCTCGACGAGCACGGTGTCGACTACCAGTTTCACGATTACAAGACGCAAGGCATCGACGCCGAACGGCTGCATGCCTGGTGTGCCGAACACGGCTGGGAAGTCATCCTCAACCGCAAGGGCACTAGCTTCCGCAAGCTTGACGACGCGGACAAGGAAAGCATCGATACAGACAAGGCGGTTGCGCTGATGCAAGCCAACCCCTCAATGATAAAAAGACCGGTACTGGATATCGGCTCGCAGCGCCTGGTCGGCTTCAAGCCGGAGTGGTACGCCAGCGCGTTTGAATCCAATGCATAGCACTAGCATCAAAGGAACCGCCCCATGAGTGAATGTTTCAGTCTGGCCTTTGGCATCGGCACCCAGAACAGCGCAGGTGAGTGGCTGGAGGTGTTCTATCCGCAGCCCCTGCTCAACCCCGGCAACGCCCTGGTCGACGTGGTCAAGGCCGAGCTTGGTTATGCCGAAGGCAATCAGGCAATCGGTTTCGCCGCCAGCCAATGCGGCGCACTGAGCCAGGCACTGAATGCGGCCGGTTTCAGCGAGCAGGCCGCCCTGGTCGCGCAAATGGCCGACAGCAGCCGTCCGCTGGTCGCGACCGTACTGGCCAGCGATGAGGCTCCCAGCTCGACCCCGGAAGCCTACCTCAAGCTGCACCTGCTCTCGCATCGCCTGGTCAAGCCGCACGGCGTGGTGCTGGCCGGCATCTTCCCGCTGCTGCCGAACGTTGCCTGGACCACCCAGGGCGCGATCGACATCAGCGAACTGCCGCAGCGCCAGATGGCCGCGCGCATGAAGGGTGAGTCGCTGGTCGTGCATAGCATCGACAAGTTCCCGTCGATGACCGACTACGTGGTTCCGGCCGGCATCCGCATCGCCGACACCGCGCGCGTGCGCTTGGGCGCCTACGTGGGCGAAGGCACCACCGTGATGCACGAAGGCTTTATCAACTTCAACGCCGGTACCGCAGGCACCAGCATGGTTGAAGGCCGCATCTCCGCCGGCGTATTCGTTGGCAAGGGTTCCGACCTTGGCGGCGGCTGCTCCACCATGGGCACCCTGTCCGGTGGTGGCAACATCGTCATCTCCGTTGGCGAAGGCTGCCTGATCGGCGCCAACGCCGGTATCGGTATCCCGCTGGGCGACCGCTGCACCGTTGAAGCCGGTCTGTACATCACTGCCGGTATCAAGGTGGCACTGCTGGACGACGCGGACAATCTGGTCGAAATCGTCAAGGCGCGCGATCTGGCCAACCAGTCCGACCTGCTGTTCCGTCGTAACTCGCAGACGGGCGCCATCGAGTGCAAGACCAACAAGAGCGCGATCCAGCTGAACGATATGCTGCACGCCCACAACTAATCGCCTCCGGCGATCAGTTGTGGGAGCTGTAAGCGGCAAGCCATAAGCTTGAAGCAGCTCGGTGAGAGGCCCGTGCCGGTGACCGGTTCGGGCCTTTTTTATAGCTACAAGCCTCAAGCGGCAAGCGGCAAGCGACAAGCCAAAAGCGCTTTGTGGTTTCAGGCTTACCCCGCCGCGCTTGCAGGTTATAGCGCTGATAACTCCCGTCACTCGAACTGCTTGTAGCTTGCCGCTTGAGGCTTGCAGCTCGCTTGCTGCGCTAGCGGAGCAAGCGCCCAACAGCCTGCGCCGCTGCGACCATCCCAAAGGTGGCTGTGACCATGGTGACGGCGCCGAAGCCGCCGGAGCAGTCCAGGCGCACGCCCTCACCGACGAAGGATTTCTGGGTGCAGACGCTGCCGTCGGGTTTGGGGTAGCGCAATTGCTCTTTCGAGTAGACGCAGGGCACGCCGAAGCTGCGCTTGCTGTCGGCACGGGGGAAGTTGTGGTCCCGGCGCAGCAGTGAGCGGGCCTTGGCGGCCAGCGGGTCGTTGACGGTCTTGGACAAGTCCGCGACGGTAATCTGTGTCGGGTCGATCTGCCCGCCCGCACCGCCGGTGGTGATCACCGGAATCTTGCGGCGGCGGCACCAGGCAATCAGCGCCACCTTGGCGTTGACGCTGTCGATGCAGTCGACAACGCAATCGATGTCATCGGTTATCAGCTCGGCCAGATTGCTGGGCGTGACAAAATCCATCACCGGGCGCACGTCGCACTCCGGGCTGATCGCCCGAAGACGCTCAGCCATCACCTCAACCTTGGGCCTGCCCACCTGGCCGTCCAGCGCGTGCAGCTGGCGGTTGACGTTGCTGACGCAGACCTCGTCCAAGTCGATCAGGCTGATGCGGCCGATCCCGGTACGTGCCAGCGCCTCGGCGACCCAACTGCCGACCCCGCCAATTCCGACGACCACCACATGGCTGGCCGCCAGACGCGCAAGCGCCTGAGTACCATACAAACGGCCAATTCCAGCAAAACGGGGGTCTTCGGTAATCATGGGCATCCTCCTGCGGCGGCACAGTATACCAGCGCCATCCGCCGCTGCATTGGGCAGAAAACAACCAGCCTTGCGCAGGCACCGGCCCGTATAGGGTTGCCCCGGATATCCTGAACTTATCCACAGCATCATCCCCAGCTTCTGTGCACAACAGATGACAAGCCCCACATCGGCGTGGGAAGCTCCCCCTCCAGCTCAGGAGTCAACATGTCGCGCCGCTCATCCAAGCCAACAGCACTGCATCCACGCAACCGTTATCAGGGCCGTTACGACTTCCCCCTTCTGGCCCGCAAGTGCCCGCCACTAAAGGCTTTTATCCGCCAGGGCAAGGATGGACAGACAACCATCGACTTTGCTGATCCGGCCGCCCTGCGCTGCCTCAACGGTGCCCTGCTGACGCACTGGTACGACATCAGTGGCTGGCAGATTCCGGACGACGCCCTGTGCCCGCCCATCCCCGGCCGCGCCGATCTTATCCACCACCTGGCGGATTTGCTTGCCAGCAGCCACGATGGCGTTATCCCCAAGGGCGCGAGCCTGCGCGGGCTGGATGTGGGCACCGGTGCCAACCTGATTTATCCCCTGATCGGTAACGCCGAATATGGCTGGCAATTCGTCGGCAGCGACATTGATGCCGACGCCTTGCGCAACGGCGAGCAGATCCTCGCGGCCAATCCGACCCTGCAGTCCCGGATCGAGCTGCGCCGGCAGGCGGACCCCGCGTGCATTTTCACTGGCATCATCGGCGCCGACGAGCAGTTCGACTTCACCCTGTGCAACCCGCCGTTCTATGCCAGCGCCGACGATGCCCGGCAGGCTAACGAGCGCAAGTGGCAGGGCCTGGGCAAGCAACCCGGCGGACGTAATTTCGGCGGCCGCAACAACGAGCTGTACTGCAGCGACGGCGAGGCGGGCTTCCTGCACCGAATGGCCGAGCAGAGCAGGACCTGCGCGTCGCAGGTGTTCTGGTTCACGACGCTGGTCGCCAGCGCAGCCAGCCTGAAAGCACTGCCCGAGCAGTTGCGCGACCTCGGCGCCACCGACGTACGCATCATCGACATGGGTCAGGGCAGCAAGCGCAGTCGCCTGCTGGCCTGGACCTTCCTCGACAAGAAGCAGCGTCGGGCGTGGCGACGGGCACGCTGGCCCGACACGCGAATCTGAGCAACCCGGTACCGAGCGAGGTCACCGGCTGGAACCGAACGGCCTTACTTGGACAGGCAGCCCTGATCAGGCGGGAAGAGCGCCGCAGGACTCTGGTATCATGGCCCTTCCTCTGCCCAGACGAACCGGAACCATGACCGAGCTATCCCCTACCCTGCAGCTGGCCTGCGACCTTATCTCCCGCAACTCCACCACCCCCGAGGACGCTGGCTGTCAGCAACTGATGGGCGAACGACTGGCGGCGGTCGGTTTCGAGCTGGAGCCTATGCGCTTCGGCGAGGTCGACAACCTGTGGGCAAGACGCGGCAGCGAAGGTCCGGTGTTGTGTTTTGCCGGTCACACCGATGTGGTGCCAACCGGCCCGGTCGAGCAGTGGCAGACCAACCCCTTCATCCCGCAGATTCGCGACGGCATGCTGCACGGCCGCGGCGCAGCCGATATGAAGGGCAGCCTGGCGGCGATGGTGGTGGCGGTCGAACGCTTCGTCGCCGCCCATCCCGACCACAAGGGCTCGATCGCCTTTCTGATCACCAGTGACGAGGAGGGCCCCGCTACCGACGGCACAGTGAAGGTAGTCGAAACGCTGGTCGAGCGTGGCGAAAAGGTCGACTGGTGCATCGTTGGCGAGCCCTCCAGCACTGAGTTGGTAGGCGATATCGTCAAGAACGGCCGCCGCGGCTCGCTCAACGCCCGCTTGGTCATTCGCGGCAAGCAAGGCCATGTGGCCTATCCGCATCTGGCCCGCAACCCGATTCACCTGGCCGCGCCGGCACTGGCCGCGCTGGCCGCCGAGGTATGGGACGAAGGCAACGCGTTCTTCCCGCCGACCAGCTTCCAGATTTCCAATATTCACTCCGGTACCGGCGCGACCAACGTGGTGCCGGGCGAACTGGAAGCCCTGATCAACTTCCGCTTCTCCACCGAATCCACCGTCGAAGGGCTGCAACAGCGCGTCTGCGACCTGCTGGACGCCCACGGCCTGGAGTACGAGCTGCACTGGACCGTATCCGGCCTGCCCTTCCTGACCGAGCCCGGCGCCCTGCTTGACGGGGTCTCGGCGGCGATCAAGCAGGTCACCGGCCGCGCTACCCAGCCATCGACCTCCGGCGGCACCTCGGATGGCCGCTTTATCGCCACCATGGGCACCCAGGTGGTTGAACTCGGCCCGGTCAACGCGACCATTCATCAGGTCAACGAGTGCATCAAGGCCGATGACCTGAACCTGCTGACCGACATCTATCAGGTCACCCTGGAACGGTTGCTGACCTGATGCTGCAGCTGATCTGCCCCCACTGCCACGCGCCGCTGAGCAATCTCGAGCGCCAATGGCGCTGCCCGGCCGGCCACAGCTACGATCAGGCCCGTCAGGGCTACCTGAATCTGCTGCTGGTGCAATTCAAGAACAGCAAGCAGCCGGGTGATACCCCGCAGATGCTGGCCTGTCGTCAGGCGTTCCTGGACGCCGGCCACTACCAACCGGTCAGCGATGCAATCAACCAGCTGCTCGCCGAGGCCAGCCCGCAGACCCTGCTCGACATGGGCTGCGGTGAGGGCTACTACACCGAGCGCCTCGCCCGCGCCCTGCCAGGCACCGCCATCGGCGGCTTCGACATCAGCAAGGACGCCATCATCAAGGCCTGCCGACGCAGCCGCAGCATCCGCTGGATGGTCGCTTCCAGTGCCCGTCTGCCGGTCGCCGACCAGAGCCTGGACGCCGCCCTCAGCGTGTTCAGCCCCTGGTCTGCCGACGAATGCCTGCGCACCGTCAAGCCGGGCGGACGCGTTCTCATCGTTGGCCCGCACAGCGACCACCTGCTGGCCCTGCGCGAACGTCTGTATGATCAGATCCACCCGACACCGGCGCTGATCAAGGCCCTGCCGGACGGACTGCGCATCGCCTCGGAGCAGACCCTGCGCTATCCTCTTCAGCTGACAAGCGAAGATCTGGGTAATCTGATCGGCATGACGCCGCACGGCGTACGCAGCCGCCCCGAACGCCAGCAGACCATTGCCGAGCAAGGTATTGAGGGCCTCGAAGTGGCCATGCAGATGATCATGCTGGAACGTTGCTGATACCACGAACCCCGAAGGAGGAGCCGTGCGCCAACCTGATATCGAAATCTACCTGCGCGACGATCACGTCGCTGACCTGCTGGACTGGCTGCACAAGGTCATGGGACCGCTGACCCTGGATGAACCCAAGGGCCTCACCCAGCATGGTGCCCTGCACGCGGACCAGACCATTCCGCTGATGGTGGTACGCAAGGCTGCGGGAAAATGGGCGAGTATCTGGTTCGACAGCGACGTGACCCCGTGGGAAAGCGACCGCGACTGCGCACGGGCCGTTCACGCCGCACTTGGTCACGAAGTACGCTGTTCGGTGGGCGGCTGGGAGGAAGCGGACGGCGAAGCCGATGCCGACCGCTGGCTGAAGATCAACGCCGACGGCGAACACGAATTTCTCTGGGCGCAGTAAGTGAGCTATCTGCCGGAGATCGACCGCTTCCACATCATCATGGTGGCGTGCAGCTGCGTCATTGTGGCGCTAGCGGTCGTATTGCACTACGAGGTACTGTCACGGCTGCACCGCTTTCTCGACGATACCACCATGGGTGAGCGGCCCCGTATCCTGACCCTGATTTTCGTATTGCTGTTCACCCATATCGCCGAAATCTGGCTATTCGGGCTGAGCGCCTTTTTCCTGCTGCAGATGCCGGAACAAGGCGGCATCAACGGTCTGGATACCATCACCCTGTTCGATACCATCTACCTCTCCGCTACCACTTACTCCACGCTTGGCTACGGTGACCTGACGCCGACCGGACACATCCGCTTTCTCTACGGAACCGAGTCGCTGACCGGGCTGGTGCTGATTACCTGGTCCGCCTCACTGACCTTTATCGAGCTACAAAGACAATGGCAGGGGCGACGCCGGCATCCTTGAAACGGCACCATCGGCCCCCATCAATACGCTATTGTCGGAGGACTTCCCAATGCTGATCTGCTGCCCCCACTGCCAACGCAAGAACCGACTGGACGCCAGTCGCCTGACTGCTGCGCCCATTTGCGGTACCTGCAAGCAACCACTGTTCAACGGCCAGCCCACCGCCGTGGATGCCGCCGGGTTTGCCCGTCATGCCAGCGCGGACCTGCCACTGGTGGTGGATTTCTGGGCAGCCTGGTGCGGCCCCTGTCGTCAGTTCGCGCCGACCTTCAGCCAAAGCTGCAGCCAACACGAGCCCCGTGCGCGCTTTCTCAAGGTTGACACCGAAGCGGCACCCGACCTGGCCGCCCGTTTCGGTATCCGCAGCATTCCGACACTGCTGATCGTGCATCAGGGTAAGGAAGTCGCGCGGATAAACGGCGCACTGCCGGCGGGCGAATTTGATCGCTGGCTGCGCAGCCAGCTGCCTGCGCCAGCCTGAAAAAAGACACAAGAAGCCTTCGGCGCGGGCAAACCCGCGCTGCAGGTGCTGTGCTGCGCAGCTGCCACCGCAGCCGCGCCATCAGGACAAAAACCGGCTACAGCTTGGTGACGTCGTCCGCCTGCAGGCCCTTCTGGCCCTGCGAAACGCTGAACTCGACCTTCTGCCCCTCTACCAACGTGCGGTGACCGTCACCGCGAATGGCGCGGAAGTGCACAAACACGTCCGGACCGGACTCACGCTGAATAAAACCAAACCCCTTGGCATCGTTGAACCACTTGACGGTCCCCTGCTCCCGCTCTGCCATTACCGCAATCCTCGTCATACCTGATCAATTCCGTTATCCGCCTGCGGACAACGCGTGCGCGCCCACCGGGGGCATTCACCCGGTGGTCGTTTTTCGAGTCTAGTTCAGAGATTGGGAGCCGCAAGTAGCGCGGCAAGGCAGCAGCCGCCCAATCAGGCGGCTGCAAGGGGGAGGTCAGTTCTGTTCCGGTTGCCCGGCGGCATCGTCAGCTGTTTTCAGGTCTGCATGGCGCAGCACCATGCGATCATGCTGAGCCACACCCAACTGAAACGCCCAGCGTGCATCCGCGTTGACCGTCAGCGGATTTTCCTCACTCTGGTCGAGCTGGTCGATAGTCAGCCAGTAGGCCCCGCCGACCTCGTAGAGCGATGCATCCAGCGTGGCACCGGACCAGCTGCCGAGCTGCATGACCAACACCGGCTCACCCAGCTCAAGGGCAGTGCGCGGGGACACGTTCTGCGCCCGCAGATCGGCCAGCGCCAGCACCATCGAGTTCAGCTTGCGCTCCTGACCGGCACCCTCGCCGTCCGCCAGCTTGAAGTTGTAATCACCCTCGCTGGCCTTGTCGAGCCGCAGCTCCTCGCCATCGGCATAACGCCAGTGCGCGGTGGCGACCTGCTCCAGCGGAATCTGGCTGACCTGCAGATCGAGCCAGTCCTGCGGGTTGGCCGACATGCTCAGCGCCCGATTAACCAGCCAGACCTGATCCTCATTGGCGAAACGCACCAGTTGATCACTGCCAACCTTGTTGCCGAAGAGCAGGCCAAAACCGCCTTCAGCGGCCTTGACGCTGACCCCCAGGGCACTGTCGTTACCCTCGCCCTCGGTCAGACCAAGGCGCGCGTGGTAATCGGGGTTGGACGTTTTGGCCTCGATCACCCGCGCCTCGCGCAGCGCCAGCAGCAGCGCTGCCAGACGCTCGCGCTGGAGCGGGAACTGGTCACGATTGGCGACCGTCCAGGCCTCACCATCACGCTGCAGCACTACTTGCTGTCCGGCGCGTGCCAGCTCGATCTGTTCAACCGCCGCCAGCTGCGACAGTTTCGCCTCGTCCAGCAACGGCTGGCTCTGCAGATCGGTCACCCGATCACTATTGCGTACCTGCAGGGCGACCGCCACAAGCGCCGCCGCGATCAGGGCCAATGCGATAAGAATGATCTTGCGCATATCGTCTCCTCAGCGTTTGCGGCGGGCGCGACCCAGCAGCCACCAGAACAGCACACCCAGGGTCAGCAGGGCTGGCACAGCTGCGGTATTGAGCCACTTCAGCCGGCTACCCAGCTCGTCAATATCGGCATTGAGCTGATAGCGCACATCACGCAGTTGCTTGCGAATGGCCAGCTTCTCGTCGAGGAAGGCCTGGATCGCATCGCGCTGCTCGGTGGTCAGCTCGGTCAACTGGCCGGGATCCTGGCTCTGCTGCAACTGCGCGAGTTTCTGGTCGGTCTCGGCCAGCCGTTGCTGCAAGCGCTCCTCGCTGGCACGGAAGCGGCTTTCGGCCTTGCGCTGCAGCTCTTCAACCACGGTGAACGGACGGCTGAAGTCGCCACGCGAACGCACACTGATCAGCGCTTCCGACCCGGACAGGTTATCCAGTGCGTTGACCAGCAGACCGGCGTTCTCCGCCCATGGCTGGGCAATGCGCTGACCGAACAGATCACGCACCTGGGTCCACATGCGGTCGGTCAGCATATCGGTGTCGGCGATAACCACCACATTGATGTTATCTGCCTGCGTCAAGCCGGGTTCATACCCTTCAAGCCCCTGCGGGTAGGCCGATTTGGCCGGCCCGTGCAGACGTGCAGCCAGGGTATAGACGTTGTCGTCCGGCGTGAACGCCTTGAGCAGGTCCTCGGGGTCCTGCAGGTTGGCGAAGGCATCGCTCGGTAGCAACGCACTGTCTTTAGTGCTCTGCAACAGCGGAGTAAAGCGGGTCTCACTGCCCTCGACCGGCACCAGCGCGCCACCGGTCGCGTAGGTCAACAACTGCAGCGGGGCGGTAATGGTATCGTCGGCATCGATCTGCGCGGTTTCCACCTCAAGCCAGCCGATGTGACGGGCCGGGCGCTGACCAGGGCCACGACCAACCGCCATGCCCTGCTGGGCGTCGACCACAACCCTGGTCGGATCATAGGCCACACCCCAGGCCTGCAGCAGCGGCCCAAGATCAGATGCCTTGCCGTCCGCCATGCCCTGAATCATCGCCTCCATGCCCTGATCGGCCTCAGCGAAGGGATCCACATAAGCCAGCAGCTTGCCGCCACGCAGCACAAACTGGTCAATGGCGTACAGCGCCGATTCGGTCAGTGCCTTGGGATGGATCAGCAACAGCACGCCGATATCCTCGGGAATACTGTCGATATCCTCGGCCAGCGGCTTGACCTCGAACACCTGCCGCACCTGCTCAATCGACATCCAGGGAGCAGCGGGCTGCTGGGTGTAGGGGTTCATGCCGCCATCCACCGGCAGGCCGGAGATAAGACCGATTGCCGGCTTGTCGGGCTTGGCCAGGGTGCTGACCAGACGGCTGAGCTCATACTCGAGCATGCCTTCCTGCTCGAGTGCGAAGAACGGAATCACCTCACGCTGGGCCAACTCGTTGGTACCGGCCAGACCGAAGTACAGCGATTCACCGCTGTCGCTCAGCGGAATCGCCTGAAGGCCGAACTCGGCAGCGCGATCCTCGGCCTCGGAGAACGGCTCGGGGTCGATAATGTGCAGACGAATCTGGCCATTGGCGCGGCGCTCATACTCCTTGAGCATTTCCTCAACCCGACGCTGGTAGTTGCGCAGCACGGTCAGGTCCTTGCTCGCCGAGTCGGAGAAAAAGAAGTACAGATCAATCGGCGCATCCAGCTCGTCAAGAATCTGCTTGGTGCCATCGGACAGGGTGAACAGCTTCTGTTCGGTCAGATCCAGTCGCGCGCCGGGCAGCAGCACGTTGGTTGCCATATTGAATGCAAAGAAGGCCAGCAGCAGCACCAGCAGGCCGGCACCGGAATACATTAGACGTTTCATAGAGTCAGCTCCTCAGTCGGCCTTTTTCAGGTCGATGACAACCGCCGTCGCGAGCAGCCAGGCGCCCATCAGCGAGAAGAAATACAGCAAATCGCGCAAATCCAGCACCCCCTTGCTGATCGCTTCAAAGCGGGTCAGAAAGCTGAACGAGGCGAGCGTATCGAGCACCCACTGCGGTGCCCAGCCACTGAAGGCGTTCTGCACCATGGATACCCCGCTGACAACAAACAGGAAGCACACCACCACACTGAGAATAAAGGCGATGACCTGGTTCTTGGTCAGTGCCGACATGCAGGAGCCGATGGCCAGATAGCCGCCAGCCATCAGCCAGCTGCCGATATAGCCGGTCAGGATCGCGCCGTTATCCGGCGAGCCAAGGTAATTGACGGTCAACACCATCGGGAAGGTCAGCAACAGCGCGATACCGACGAACACCCAGGCGGCGAGAAACTTGCCCAGCACCATAGCGGCTCGGGACACCGGCAGGGTCATCAGCAATTCGATGGTCCCCGACTTGCGCTCCTCCGCCCACAGCCGCATGGCGACCGCCGGAATCAGGAACAGGTACAGGCCCGCATGGAAGTTGAAGAAGGCGATGAGATCAGCCTGACCCGCCTCATAGAAGCCACCGACGTCAAAGGTAAACAGCGACGCCATGACCAGAAAGATGACGATGAAGATATAGGCCAGCGGCGTGGCAAAGTAACTGCCCAGCTCGCGGCGGAAGATTACACCCAGATTGTTCATACCGACTCCCCCGAGGTCAGACTGCGGAACACGTCGTCCAGACGACCGCGCTCCACCGACAGCTCATTGACCTGCCACTGCTGCTCACGCGCCAGTTGACCGACCGCCGGGAAGATCACCTCACCCGGTTTGGCCAGTACGGTCAACGCAAGACCGTCTGCCGAGCGCTCAACCGCGACCACACCGGGCAGCGATTCGAGCGCAGCGCTGTCAGCGGGCGCAGCGAGCGACAGGGTCACCGCCTGGTGATAGCGCGAGCGCGCTTCCAGCTCGTCAGGCGTACCGTCAGCCAGCAGGCGGCCCTTGCCGATAATCACGGCACGCGAGCAGACTGCACTGACTTCTTCGAGGATATGGGTGGAAATCACAACAATCTTGTTGCTGCCTTCGGCCAGTTGCTGAATCAGCCGGCGAACCTGATGCTTCTGGTTTGGGTCCAGACCATCGGTGGGCTCGTCCAGAATCAGCACCTGCGGGTCGTGCAGAATGGCCTGGGCCAGACCGACCCGGCGCTTGAACCCTTTGGACAGCGTCTCGATCCGCTGGCCGAGCACGTCCTGCAGTTCGACCTGCTCAACGGCGCGCTGCACCTGACGCTGGCGCTCGGCACCAGTCAGGCCACGAACACTGGCGATAAATTCAAGGAAGCCCTTGACGCGCATGTCGCCGTAACACGGAGCACCTTCAGGCAGATAGCCCATCTTCTGCTGCGCCAGCAGCGTCTGGGTCTGAATATCGAAGCCGCAGACCGACGCCGAACCGCCATCAGGCGTCAGAAATCCGGTCAGCATCTTCATGGTGGTGGACTTGCCGGCCCCGTTGGGCCCGAGAAAACCGAGCACTTCACCCGGCTTGACGTCAAACGACAGATTGTCGACGGCGACGTGATCGCCGAAGCGTTTGGTCAGGCTGTTTATGCTTATCATGCCTTTTATTATTCCCCCAGAATGGTCTTTCGCGCGGTCTGCGGCTGGCTTCTGCGGCCAGCGATCGCCCCTGATACCCATGTCGGTTTACGACAATGCAACTGTGCAGTGGTTCACAATCGCGAGAGGCAAAATGCCCCGTCTCCGGCCGGATAAGGATGCGCACGAGGCAGTGACTATATGAATCCCCCCGGTGCATTTCAAGCAACCATTTGCCGGGCGGTGCCGCCGCCGCCATGACAGGCTGCGAGCGGCCGCCAAACCCGCTAAAATCCACCTCAAGCCGCCTTGCGAAATCCGGCTACCGCCCACGCTGCCACAGAGATGTCCATGTCCGCTTCCTATTCCTCATTGTTCGGTCGCCTGCGTTTCGGTCTGGCTCGCCGCCTGCTGTATCTGTGGGCACGCTCGCGCCGGATCGGCGAAGGCGATGACATCGGCATAGACCCGCAGCGACCGGTAATCTATGTTCTGCCCTACCGCTCTCTGAGTGACCTTATCGTCGCCGACCGCGAATGCGTGCGCGCCGGCCTGCCGCGTCCGGTGCGTGTCCCGCTGCCACCGCTCGACGAACGCGAATCCTACGTTTTCCTGAGTCACGAGCGCTCCTGGGTGGGCCGCCCGGACCCACGCGCGCAGTCGCCACGTCTGGGCAAGGTACTGGACTGCGCCCTGAGTGACAGCGCCGATGTTCAGTTGGTACCCGTGACCGTATTCTGGGGGCAGTCACCAGACAGTGAATCATCGCCGCTGAAGTTACTGTTCGCCTGGAACTGGGTGGGCGGCCGCCTGCGCAAGTTTCTCGCAATCCTGCTGCAGGGGCGCAAGGTGCGCGTACACTTCGGCCCGCAGGTGCCATTGCACACACTGCTTGAACCGGGAATGGACCGCCAGCGCGCGATACGCCGGGTCAACCGGGTGCTGCGCGTGCACTTCCGCCAGCAACGCGCCGCTGTGGTCGGCCCTGAGCTGGTTCACCGCCGCACTCTGCTCAAGGGACTGCTGCATGCCCCGCTGGTGCGCGAGGCGATCACCCGCGAGGCCAGCGAAAAGGGGATTGACGAGAGCAAGGCGCAGGCCATGGCCTCCCGCTATGCCAACGAGATCGCCTCGGACTTCACCTACACCATCATCCGCTTCCTTGAGGTAGTACTGAGCTGGTTCTGGAACAAGCTGTACGACGGCATTCGGGTCAATAACATCAAGCCGATCCAGGACATCGCCCGCGGCAATGAAATCATCTATGTGCCCTGCCACCGCAGCCACATCGACTACCTGCTGCTGTCCTACCTGCTGTTTCGCAACAGCATGACCCCGCCGCACATCGCCGCCGGCATCAACCTCAACATGCCGGTAATAGGAGGCATTCTGCGCCGCGGCGGCGCCTTTTTCATGCGTCGCAGCTTCAAGGGCAATCAACTCTATACCGCCGTGTTCAACGAGTATCTGCACGCGCTGTTCAGCCGCGGCTTCCCGGTGGAATACTTCATCGAAGGCGGCCGCTCGCGCACCGGGCGCATGCTCAGCCCCAAGACCGGCATGCTGGCGATCACCCTGCGCAGCTTCCTGCGTTCCTCGCGCCGCCCCATCGTCTTCGTACCGGTCTATATTGGCTACGAGCGGGTACTGGAGGGCCGCACCTACCTTGGCGAGCTGCGCGGCCAGGCAAAGAAAAAAGAATCGGTCTTCGATATCTTCCGCGTGCTGTCAGCCCTCAAGTTGCCGTTCGGCCAGGTGGCGGTGAACTTTGGTGAACCACTGGCGCTGGCCGACTTCCTCGACCGCGAGCAACCCGGCTGGCGCAACCAGTCGATGGGGCCGGACTACCGCCCGGCCTGGCTGAACGACACCACCAACACCCTGGCCCGCGAGCTGACCAGCGGCATCAGCGCGGCCGCCGACGTCAACCCGGTCAACATGGTCGCGCTGGTCATGCTGTCCACTGCGCGTCTGGCGCTGGACGAGACCTCGCTGGCCCGCTCGCTGGATCACTACAAGGCGCTGCTGCAGGCGGTGCCCTACAGTGGCGGCGTGACCCTGCCGAATATCTCGGGCCAGGAAATGATCGAGCACGTTGAGGCCATGCAGATGATTGATCGCCAGTCCGATGCCCTCGGCGAAATCATGCGGCTGGACGAACCACAGGCGGTCCTGATGACCTACTACCGCAACAACGTGCTGCATCTGGTCGCGTTGCCGGCGCTGATTGCCTGCCTGTTCCAGAACAACCCGCGCATGACCCGCGAGCAGATTGAGCGCCTGGTCATGGGTATCTATCCCTACCTGCAGAACGAGCTGTTTCTGCGCTGGAAGGAGGAGCACCTACCCGGGGTAATTCAGCAATGGATCGACAGCCTGATCGCGCAGCAACTGCTGCGCGAGGCCGATGGCCAGATCCAGCGCCCGGACCTGAGTTCACCCGAGTTTGTCATGCTCAGCCTGCTGTCGCGCAGCATCATCCAGATTCTGGAACGCTTTTATATGGTCGCGGCGCTGCTGCTGAACTTTCCCAATGGCAGTCAGACTGCAGAGCAGCTGGAGGCCCGCTGTACGGTGATGGCACAGCGGTTGTCGATCCTGCACGGGTTGAACGCACCGGAATTCTTCGACAAGACCCTGTTCCGCCAATTCATCCAGCGCCTGACCGCTGAACAGGTGCTCAGCGCCGACGCCGAGGGCCGACTGAGTTACGTAGCCGGACTCGAAGATATTGCCGAAAACACCGCCAAACGCGTCCTGAGCGCAGAGGTGCGACTGTCGATCCGACAGGTGGCACGCAGCGCCGAAGGCTCAGGCAAACCGGCAAGTGCGGCATGACGGTACGTTACTCGAGTTTTTTCTTGCCGTAGATATCGTAGCGACTGGACTGGCCGGCCATCTCGGCGCTGGGGCGCTGGCCGGCAATGGCCGGCGCCTTGCGCGGCCGCTTGACCACGACCCGGTGACTGGCCAGCTGCAGCGCCGCCGCCAACAGCTCGGGCGCGTCATCGTCATCGCCGGCGAGCGGGCGGAACAAGCGCATTTCCTTTTTTACCAGCGCAGACTTGTCCCGGTGCGGGAACATCGGGTCCAGATGAATGACCTGAGGCACCTCCAACTGCCAATCCCCCATCGCGGCAATCGCATCGCAGTGCACCAGGTGCATGCGCGTGGCGATTTCCGCAACCTCCCCCCCTGCCGCACGGGCCCGCTGCAAACCGTCCTCAAGCAACGCAGCGATCACCGGCTGACGCTCAAGCAGCGTGACCTCGCAGCCCAGCGAGGCAATCACGAAGCCGTCGCGCCCCAAGCCTGCGGTGGCATCAAGCACGGTGGGCCGAATATTGCCGCGAATACCCACCGCACGCGCCACCATTTGCCCGGCCCCGCCGCCAAACTGACGGCGGTGCGCCATCGCCCCGTTGACAAAGTCGACGCGCACCGCACCGGGTGCGCCATCTGCAGTGCTGCGCAATGCCAGCCCGTCATCATCGAACTCCAACAGCAACCCCGCTCCGTCCGGCAGATCCGCCAGCACCGGCAACTGCAGCCGCGCCGCCAGCGCCTGGGCAGCGACCTGAAAGCGGCTGTCCCGCCAGTTGACCGCCAGGGTTAGGGGCATGTCGTCAGTCATGAGGTTTCCTGTTGCTATCAGAACAAGCCGCCCTGCTGCGGCATATCGACGGCCTCCTGCTCACCGGGCCAGAGCGGCATCGGTGGGAGGGTCGGCAGCCGCTCGCAGAGTGCGGCGTGAAAGTCTCGGGCCAGCTGAGGAGCGAGCAGGTTATCCGGGGTGTGCATAAACAGCATCGGCTGACGCCCTTCCTGCAGCCACTGCACGCACTTGTCGAGCCAGGGCGCCAGTGCCTGCCAGTTGGCAGCCTGCTCCATGCCACCGATAAAGCGCACGCTGGGCCGCTCACTCAGCGCAATGGCGTGCACCGGCAGACGCGGCTTGCGCCGCTTGGCTTCCAGCGTCGACGGATCGGTCGCAGCACTGGCAAACAGGGCGCGGCTGTCAAAACTGATGCGCTCGATACTGCGCTGATGCAGCAAACGATTGAGCTGGCGCTCGGCGTCATCCTTGCGGAAAAAGCCCGGATGTCGCACTTCGACTGCATAGCGGTAGTCGCCCGGCAAGCTATCGAGAAAATCCGCCAGCGTACCCATATCTTCTGGCGCAAAGCGCTCCGGCAACTGCAGCCAGATCGGCCCGAGCCGCTGCTGCAGCGGTGCCAGCCGTTCAAGAAAGGCTTTCAACGCTGGGTGGGCAGGGTCCAGCCGACCAGCGTGACTGACCTCCCGCGGCAGTTTGGCGCAGAAATGAAAATCATCCACCAGCAGCTCGGCCCAGCGGGCAACCCGCGCCTCGCTCGGCAACGAGTAGAAGGTGGTATTGCCCTCGACCGCGCCAAACACCCGGCTGTACTGCGCCAAACGCTCATCGGCGTCGCTGCCGCGGGTGTAGAGGCTGCCCGACCAGGCAGGCTCGGCCCAGAGCGGGCAGCCAGTGATGAAACGCATGGGTAGTGCGGTCACGACATCAGGCGTAGGTGTCGATGCCGACGATAGTGTCAGCGGCGCTGTCGACCGGCATGTTGGCGGTGCTTTGATAGCTGGCGAGTGCCTGATTGGCGCGACCGTAGATCGGCTCATAAGACTCGCGCCGGGCAGGGATATACTCGGCGGCCGGGCTGGAGGTACGGACCACCTGGGCTGGCGGAAGACGCGTCGCGGTTACCCCGGCCTGCTCATTGCCGGGCACGGACGCAGCAGGGCTGCTGCCAGTGGTGTTGGCAACCGCGCGGCTGCTGCGGTCAGGCAGCGATGAGTAAGGGTTGAAACCGTCCAGGCGCACCAGATTAGCTCCAGAGATAATGCCGCCAGCTTACGCCTGGCCTTTTGGCGTGGCAACCTTGTCGCGCAGGTAGACCGGCTGGGCATCGGCCGCATCCAGCACCTCACCGGCCAGCCAGCGTGGCAAGGCCAGGGTAATCAGGTCGACGGCATCCGGCAGCATCTGCGGCCAACTGCGCTCGGCCGAGACCGCCAGCCGGTCGGCGTACTGCCAGCCAGTCCCGGCGCCGGCCACACTGGCTACCCCGTCAGGCAGGCTGACGGCTTCCGGAGGGCAGACCCGCTCGTCGTCCAGTGACTGCATGACGCCGTCCTGCAGGCCGTATAGCCCCCAGTAGACTTCGTCCATGCGCGCATCAATCGCCGCTGCAACGGTCTCGGCGCCATGTTCGCGCCACGCGCGCTGGGCCAGCGCAGCCAGGTTGGACACCGCAATCACCGGCTTGTCGGCGGCAAAGGCCAGACCCTGCACCATGCCAGTGGCGATACGCACACCGGTAAAGGCACCGGGTCCGCGGCCGAACACCAGCGCATCGACATCCGGCAAACGCAGCTCGCGCTCGCCGAGCAGCTCTTCAATCATCGGCAGCAGGCGCTGGGCGTGCTGACGCGGAATCACTTCGCTGCGCGCAGTGACGCGGCCGTCATGCAGCAGCGCGGCAGAACAGCATTCGGTGGCGGTATCCAGAGCAAGCAGTGTAGTCATGGTCGGATTCTGAATTCAGGGCCGGGCATTGTACAAAAATGCAAAGACCCGTGCGACCGAAGTCAGCACGGGTCTTGTGGTCAAGCGAGCAGGACTCAGTCCAGCGCGGTGATGACCTTGGCAGTGATCTGCTCGACGCTGCCGATGCCTTCCACCTTGGCGCACTTGGGCGTGCCCTTGGCAGCAGACAGCTTCTGGTAGAAGTCGACCAGCGGCTTGGTCTGGGTGTGGTACACCTCCAGACGCTTGCGTACGGTTTCTTCCTTGTCGTCGTCACGCTGGATCAGGTCTTCACCCGTCACATCATCCTTGCCGGCAACCTTCGGCGGGTTGTGGTCGACATGGTAAACCCGACCGGAACCCGGGTGCACGCGGCGGCCGGACAGACGGGCAACGATTTCTTCGTCAGCAACGGCAATTTCCAGTACGCGATCGATATCGATGCCAGCTTCAACCAGCGCTTCAGCCTGCGGGATGGTGCGCGGAAAACCGTCAAACAGGAAGCCCTTGGCGCAATCGTCCTGGGTGATACGCTCCTTGATCAGACCGATGATCAGGTCGTCGGAGACCAGGCCGCCATTGTCCATGACTTCTTTCACCTGCTTGCCAAGCTCGGTGCCGGCCTTGACCGCTGCGCGCAGCATGTCCCCGGTGGAGATCTGCGGGATGCCAAAACGCTCGCAGATGAACTGGGCCTGTGTGCCCTTGCCCGCCCCGGGGGCGCCCAACAGGATAACTCGCATGATGTACTCCTCGTCTAACTGAATCCGAGCTGTCAGCGGCCCTAAACCAGCGACCTGCCTGGCACCCGCGCGCGGCGCAGATGCGGAAAAATTCGCACTATCCAGGCGGTGCTGGATCGCAAAGGGGGATCAACATACACGCCCGCGCCGACATGCACAAGACGGACCATTGTCGCAGGCAAACAAGCCATTGAAATACTTGACGATCAGCGCAGCCCATCAAGGCTGCGCGTTCTGTCGTCAGCCGGTATTGCGCATGCCGGCGGCGATGCCGGCCATGGTCACCATCAGGGCACGTTCAAGATCCGCATCAATCTTGTCGCCCTGCGCGCGGGTACGCGCCATCAGTTCGGCCTGCAGCACATGCAGCGGATCGGTGTAGGGGTTGCGAATCGCAACCGACTCACCCAGCGCCGGGTTGTGGGCCAGCAGCACATCGCTGTCACGCAGTTGCAGCACTGCCGCAGTGGCCTGTTCCAGAGCGTCACGCAGACGCTTGCCCAGCGGCCAGAGGTCCTCGCTGGCCAGACGCCTCTCATAGAAGCGGGCAATATCGACATCGGCCTTGGACAGCACCATCTCCAGCATCTCGACCCGTGCCAGGAAGAACGGCCAGTGCGTCATCATCTCGCGCAACTGGTCCTGCCTGCCCGCATCCAGCATCTCACGCAGCGCCTGTCCTGCGCCCAGCCAGGCTGGCAGCATAAGCCGGGTCTGCGTCCAGGCGAATATCCAGGGAATCGCCCGCAGGGTTTCAATACCGCCCTGACTGCGCCGCTTGGCCGGCCGGCTGCCCAGCGGCAGACGCCCAAGCTCCTGCTCCGGCGTGGCCTGACGGAAGTACTCGACGAATTGTGGCTCGCCGCGCACTACACCGCGATAAACCTCGACCGAACGATCCGCCATCTGCTGCATCAGCTCACGCCAGGCCGGTTGCGGTGCTGGCGGCGGCAGCAGGCTGGCTTCCAGCACCGCACTGGCGTACAGCTGCATGCTTTGCACGGCAATGCCGGGCAGACCGAACTTGAAGCGGATCATCTCGCCCTGCTCGGTCACCCGGAACTGGCCCCTTACCGAGCCCGGTGGCTGCGACAGAATCGCCATGTGCGCAGGTGCCCCGCCCCGGCCAACCGTGCCGCCACGACCGTGGAACAGACGCAGGCGCACGCCGTGACGCTGACAAACCGCAACCAGTGCCTCCTGAGCGCGGTACTGCGCCCAGCCCGCCGCCAGAGTGCCGGCATCCTTGGCCGAATCGGAGTAACCAATCATGACTTCCTGCTCGTCGCCAACCAGCGCGCGATACTGATCCAGCGCCAGCAGCCGGTCGATGGCGGCGGCAGCGTGATCCAGATCATCGAGGGTTTCAAACAGCGGAGCGACTCGCATCGGCCAGGTGACACCGGTTTCCTTGAGCAGCAGCTTGACCGCCAGCACGTCGGAGGGATGCGAAGCCATGGAGATGACATAAGACCCGAGCAGCTCGCGCGGCTGCTGGGCAACCACCCGACAGGTCGCCAGCACTTCAGCCACCTCCGCAGACGGCTGCCAGGTCGGCGGCAGCAGCGGACGTCGGTTATGCAGTTCCTCGAGCAGGAAGCGGCAGCGCGCCTCCTCGTCCCAGTCGGCGTAGTTGCCCAGCTGCAGGTATTGGGTCAGCTCGCTGAATACCTCGGCATGCCGCGCTGCATCCTGACGAATGTCCAGTCGCACCAGCCCGAGGCCGAAGGCGTTGACCCGACGCAGGGTATCCAGCAGCGGGCCATTGGCGATGCGCTTGAGGCCGAACTGCATCAGCGACCGGTAGCACAGTTCCAGCGGGCCGCGCAGGTCATCCAGATCATGCAATACCTCATCCGGCATGGGCACATCGGCGCTCAGCGACTGCTCCGCCCAGCGTCGGCTGGCCTGCAGCCGGGTACGCAACTGCTTGAGCACCGCGCGATAAGGCTCGTCGACCGAGTTCGCCTGCGCCAGCAGTTCGTCACTGGCGGCATGCATTGACAACTGATTGGTCAGCTCTTCGATGTCGCGCAGGTACAGATCCGCCGCCATCCAGCGCCCCAGCAGCAGCACCTCGCGGGTTACCGGTGCGGTGACGTTGGGGTTGCCATCACGGTCTCCGCCCATCCAGGAGGCAATGCGCACCGGTGCGGCGCGCAGATCAAGATGCTCGCCTGTCGCCTTATGCACATCGGCGTCAAACTGACGAAGAAACTGCGGCAGTGCCTGCCACAGCGAATGCTCGATGACAGCAAAACCCCACTTGGCTTCATCAACCGGCGTCGGACGGGTACGGCGAATCTCATCGGTATGCCAGGCCTCGCTGATCAGGCGGGCCAGATCCTGACGCACCTCACCACGTTCGCTGGAAGTCAGATCGTCGTGATCACCGCGAGCAAGGGCGGCGGCGATGGCGTCGTATTTCTGAATCAGGGTGCGGCGGGTCACTTCGGTCGGGTGCGCAGTCAGCACCAGCTCAATGTCCAGATCATTGACCTGCTGCACGATGGCTTCGGCACTGAAGTTTTCCTGCTTGAGTCGGGCCAGCAGATCACTCACGCAACGCGACTCGAAGCCGAGCGGCTCATCAGCCCGGCGGCGGCGAATACGGTGATGCTGTTCGGCGATGTTGGCCAGGTTGAGGAACTGGTTGAAGGCACGACAGACCGGCAGCAACTGGCTATCCGGCAAGTCCTGCAGGGCGCTGAGCAACGCTTCATTGGCGGCCTGATCCGCCTTGCGCCCCTGTTTGGCACCCAGCCGGATGCGCTCGATGCGCTGCAGAAAGTCCTCCCCCAGGTGAGCCTGAATGGTCTGCCCGAGCAGGGCTCCCAGATTGTGGACGTCTTCGCGCAAGCGGGCATCGATATCGGTCATGGACTTACCTCCGAACAGTATGAGCGAACAGCATGCGATGCCCGCCCGTCCCTGACAAGGGGCCAATGGCACTGAAAGCCTGCGCGAATGGTCTATGCTGAGGGTGTCGCCACAAGCGACAGTCAGTCATCAAGGGGGAAAACATGAAGATCCGTGAACTCACCCAGACCTGGGAAAAAACCGCCAAGGGCCGGGTGACCCGCAACAGCTACAGCGTACATCTGCCACTCGAGGACGCGGCCCGCCTGGAAGCGCTGCACGAGATGTATCCGAAACGCCAGATCGAGGACCTGATCACCGACCTGCTCGGCGCCGCACTGGAGGAACTCGAAGCCAGCCTGCCCTACCAGGCCGGCAAGGAAGTCATCGCGGTCGACGAACTGGGCGACCCCCTGTACAAGGACGAGGGCCCGACACCGCGCTATCTGGAGCTGAGCCGCAAGCACCTGCAGGAGTTGCTCGAGCGCCAGCAGGAAACCCAGCATTAAGCGCGGCGACAAACACGGTCACGGCATGCCTTGACCCTATAAGCCTTGCTGCTTGGCGGCATCCCACAGTGCGTCGAGCTCGTCCAGCGAGCGCTCGGCCACCGTAGCTCCCTGCACACGCAGTTGATCCTCGATAAAGCGAAAGCGCCGCTCGAACTTGGCATTGCCCTGGCGCAGCGCGTTTTCCGCATCGACACCCAGGTGCCGGGCCAGATTGACCACGCAGAACAGCAGATCGCCCATTTCTTCGGCAACGGCCTGCTGATGGCCAGCCGCGAGCGCTTCACGCACTTCGTCGAGCTCTTCACTGATCTTGTCGATCACCGGGGCCACCTCGGGCCAGTCGAAGCCGGCCGACGCCGCGCGTTTCTGCAGCTTCTGGGCGCGACTCAGGGCCGGCAGCGCCGCCGGTACATCATCCAGCAGTGACAGCTGCTCAGGCCGGTCTGCTTTCTCGGCCCGCTCCTCGGCCTTGATCTGCTCCCAACGCTGCTTGATCTGCTCGGGCGCCAGGGTCAGGGTGCCGGGCGGGGTACGCAGATTGCCGTCGGGGAATACATGCGGGTGACGTCGCACCAGCTTGCGGGTAATGCCATCGACCACCTCGTTCCAGCTGAAACGCTCTTCCTCGCTGGCCAGCTGGGCGTAAAACACCACCTGAAACAGCAGATCACCCAGCTCGCCGCGCAGCTGATCGAAATCGCCCTGCTCGATGGCATCGGCGACTTCGTAGGCCTCTTCCAGCGTATGCGGCACGATGGTCGCGTAGCTCTGCTCCAGATCCCATGGGCAACCGTGCTGCGGATCACGCAGGCGCTGCATGAGGTACAGCAGATCGTCCAACTGGTAACTCATCCACGACCTTCCTGGCGGTTACGCCGCGCCTCAATCACGTTCGGCAGCTGGCTGATCCGCGTCAACAGGCGACTGAGCAGACTCAGACTCGGGATCTCGATGGTCAGCAGCATAGCGGCGTAGTTATCGTCCTTGTTGGTCCGCGTATTGACCTCCAGCACGTTGATCTTCTCATTGGCCAGCAGCAGCGACACGTCACGCAGCAGACCGGAGCGGTCGTAGGCCTTGATGTAGATCTCCACCGGGTAGGTTTGCACCGGCGCACCACCCCAGCTGACTTCGATCAGCCGCTCGGAGTCCCGATCCTGCAACTGCATGGCGTTGGCACAGTCGGCGCGGTGTACCGTGACGCCACGACCGAGGGTGATATAGCCGATGATCGGATCACCCGGCACCGGCTGGCAGCAGCCGGCCAGCTGGGTCATCAGGTTGCCGACGCCCTGGATGTAGACATCGCCGCGGCGGCCGACCGAAGAGCGGCTCGGTTTCTTCGGAATCAGCTCAAGCTGTTCGCTGTGTCGATCCGGCTCGACCAGTTGCTGGGCCACAGTCACCACATGGGCCAGCCGCATGTCGCCGGCTCCGACAGCGACGAACAAATCTTCCTGACTCTTCAGCCCGAGGCGGTCAATCAACTGCGCATAGTCTGCGCCGTTCAGGGCCATACGGGTCAGCTCGCGCTCGACCATCAGCTTGCCGGCCTGCACGTTCTGCTCGCGGGCCTGTTCCTTGAACCAGTGCTGCACCTTGGCCCGCGCGCGTGACGTGTTCAGGTAGCCGAGGTTGGGGTTCAGCCAGTCACGACTGGGCCCGCTCTGCTTGCCGGTAATGATCTCGACCTGCTCACCGGTCTGCAGCAGGTAGTTGAGCGGTACGATGCGGCCGTTGACCTTGGCGCCGCGACAGCTGTGACCGATCTCGGTGTGTACCCGATAGGCGAAATCCAGCGGGGTCGCGCCCTTGGGCATGTCCAGCACGTGGCCGTCGGGGGTGAACAGGTAAATACGATCCGGCTCGAAATCCACCCGCAGCTGTTCGGCCAACCCGCCGATATCGCCCATCTCCTCGTGCCATTCCAGCACCTGTCGCAACCAGGCGATCTTGTCCTCGTAGGCGTTGGAGCTGCTGTCCGGATCGGTCCCCTTGTAGCGCCAGTGGGCGCAAACACCGAGCTCGGCCTCTTCATGCATGGCCTGGGTACGGATCTGTACTTCCAGCACCTTGCCCTCGGGGCCGATCACCGCCGTATGCAGCGAGCGATAGCCGTTTTCCTTGGGGTTGGCAATGTAGTCGTCGAACTCGTTGGGAATGTGCCGCCAAAGGCTGTGAACTACCCCAAGAGCGGTGTAGCAATCACGCACCTGCGGCACCAGAATTCGCACTGCGCGCACGTCGTATACCTGACTGAAATCGATGCCCTTGCGCTGCATCTTCCGCCAGATCGAGTAGATATGCTTGGCCCGACCGGTAATGTCGGCATGAATCGACGCTTCTTCCAGTGCCTCGCGCAACTGCGCCATCACCGCGTCGATATATTCCTGTCGGTCGAGCCGACGCTCGTCCAGCAGCTTGGCAATCTGCTTGTACTGGGTCGGCTCCAGGTAGCGGAAGGACAGATCTTCCAGCTCCCACTTGATATGACCAATCCCGAGACGATGGGCCAGCGGTGCATAGATGTCGAATACCTCACGGGCAACCCGGTAGCGCTTCTCCTCCGGCGCGTCCTTGACTGCCCGGATGGCGCAGGTGCGCTCGGCCAGCTTGATCAGGGCGACGCGCACGTCATCGACCATGGTCACCAGCATCTTGCGCAGATTCTCTACCTGGGACTGGGTATTGAACATGGCGTTGTTGCCGGGATTCTGCGACACACTGATCGCCGCCATGCGCTGCACGCCATCGACCAGATGGGTGACGGTCGGACCAAACCGGTGCTCGACCTCGGTGAGATCGGTCTTGCGCTCGCGCACAGCGCGATAGACGACTGCGGCGACCAGCGAATCCTGGTCGAGTTTGAGGTCAGCCAGGATTTCGGCCATTTCAAGACCGGTGCGATAACTGCTGGCGCCGTCAGCCCAGATGTTTTCGGCCGCGATCGCCTGCTGCTCAAGATCACATGCCCATTCGCATGCCTCATGCAGCACCTGGGGGTCGCTGAGCTGGGTGCGCTCCCCGATCCTGCTGATCCAGGCGTCGATATTGACGCTGCCGTCCTGATTGATCGGGTGTGCTGCTCTGACCTGTACCATTTTCTTATCCTCGCCCGGAGGCGATCTACTGTCTCCGGAACAATGCCATGGCTTCGACATGGGCGGTTTGGGGGAACATATCCATGATGCCCGCCCTGACCAGGGTATAGCCCTTGCCTGCCAGAATTCCCGCGTCCCGCGCCAGCGTGGCCGGGTTGCAGGAAATGTAAAGTATGCGCGCGACGCCCATTGCTGCCAGATCGGCCACCAGCTGATCGGCGCCATCACGCGGGGGGTCCAGCAGCGCGGCCGTATATCTCTGGGGCGCAGCCGACATTTCAAGGGGCTTCGACAGGTCAGCCGGCAAAAAGTGCACCGCATCCAGGCGGTTTTTGCGCGCATTTTCCTGCGCGCGCGCCACCATCTCTTCACTGCCCTCGATACCCACCACCGAAGCGCCTGCCCGGGCCAGTGCCAGGGCGAAGTTACCGACACCGCAGAACAGGTCCAGCACCGCTTCGCCCGGCTCGATCGCCAGCCAGTCCAGCGCCTGATTGACCATGGCCTGATTGATCTGCGGATTGACCTGGGTGAAGTCACCCGGCGCAAAACCCAGCGTCAACTGCTGATCAGCCAGCTTGTAGGCCGGCTCGGCAGCCGAGCCCAGCGGCACCGCTGCAGCGTCATCGCCCTGCAGCCAGCAGCCCATGCCATGCTGCTCGGCAAAGGCCAGCAATTGTTGCTGATCTTCGGCCGGGAGCGGTTGCAGATGACGCAGCACCAGCGCCGGATGCTCAGCGCCGATCAGCTCGACATGCCCCAGCGTCTCGACAGAGCGCAGCCCGCGCAGCAGCGCTGGCAAGGCCTTGAGCGCCGCCTCCAGCTGCGGCACCAGAACGGGGCATTGCGTTACGTTGACCAGCTCATTGCTGGCGCGTTGACGAAAGCCCACATCCAGCTCGCGCCGCTGCCGATCCCAGCGCAGCGCGATACGGGTGCGCTGGCGATAGCCATAATCCGACCCGGACAATGCCGGCGCCCATTGCTGTGGCTCAACCTGGGCGAAATGCTGCAATTGCTGGGCCAGCGCCTGTTGCTTGATCTCCAGCTGCTGCTGGTGCGGCATGTGCTGCAAGCTGCAGCCACCACACAGTTCGATGTGCGGACAGCGCGGCAGCTGTCGATCAGGGCTGGCCTGCTGCAGGCTTTCCAGCCGCGCCTCAATCAGCTTGCTGCGCGCACGAATCACCCGGGCAGTGACCTGCTCACCGGGCAATCCGCCCTCGACAAAGGTGGTCCGTCCACGCCAGCGACCGATACCGCGCCCGTCGTGGGTCAGACGCTCCAGGGTCAGCTCGATACGCTGCCCGACCGCAGCCGGTGCATCGGCTGCAGCAGTCGTGCGCGACCGTCCGCGACCGCGCTTCACAGTGGACCGTCGTAGACGCCGGTGGACAGGTAGCGATCGCCGCGATCACAGATGATCGCCACGATGACGGCGTTCTCAACCTCGGCACTGATGCGCAGCGCTGCGGCCACCGACCCGCCGGATGACACGCCACAGAAGATGCCCTCTTCACGCGCCAGACGACGCATGGTCACCTCGGCCTCCTGCTGGCCCATATCGATCACACGATCGACCCGGGTGTCGTCAAAAATGGTCGGCAGATACTCCTTCGGCCAGCGACGGATACCGGGAATCGCCGCTCCCTCGACAGGCTGCAGGCCAACAATCTGAATCGACGGATTCTGTTCCTTGAGGTAACGGGAAGTCCCCATGATGGTACCGGTGGTGCCCATCGAGCTGATGAAATGCGTAACGGTACCGTTTGTGTCGCGCCAGATCTCGGGGCCAGTGCCGCGGTAATGCGCCTCGGGGTTGTCCTGGTTGCCAAACTGGTCAAGTACCTTGCCCTGCCCCTCGGCCTGCATGCGCAAGGCCAGATCGCGCGCGCCCTCCATGCCCTGAGCCTGGGTGACCTCAATCAGCTCGGCGCCGTAGGCCGTCATCGCTGCCTTGCGCTCGGCACTCATGTTATTCGGCATGATCAGCACCATGCGGTAGCCCTTGATCGCTGCTGCCATGGCCAGGGCGATGCCGGTATTGCCCGAGGTCGCCTCAATCAGGGTGTCGCCGGGCTGGATATCCCCGCGTGCCTCGGCCCGCTCGATCATCGACAGCGCCGGCCGATCCTTGACTGAACCGGCCGGGTTGTTACCTTCGAGTTTGACCAGGATGGTATTACTGGTATTGCCGGGCAGGCGTTGCAGGCGAACCAGCGGGGTGTTGCCGATGCAGTCGGCAATGGTTGGGTAACTCATGACTCTACCTCGGGGGCCGGTTGACCCGGATACCCGGGTCGTCGAAGCTGTGCTTTTTAACAAGTCGGCCTATGATACCGGCAACGGCGAAGTGGATATAGCTAATGAACGAGATCGGTATCAAGGCAAGGCTGCTGCTGATGACCCTGATCCCCGCGGGGATTCTGGCCACGGCTGTTGGCGCCTATTTCAGCTGGCAGCACCTTGGTGACCTGCAGCAGCAATTGCTCGAGCGCGGGCAGCTCACCGCCGAACACCTGCAAAGACCAGCCACCGAGGCCTTGCTGGCCGGACAGCCGGAGCGGCTGCGCAGCGCTCTGGCAAGCACTCTGAATTATCAGGATGTGCGCGCGGTAGCGCTGTATGACGCTGATCACCATCCACTCGAACACAGCGGCCCGCAGATGTTCATCGCCGATCAGCCAGTACCGGAAACCCCGCTGGCGGCGGGTACCGGCCTGCAGATCCGCAGCGGTGAGCGCAGTACCCGTTTCGTCCTGCCGCTGCAGGCCAGCCCCGAGCTGCTGTCAGACAGCACCCGCACCGATCTTGAGCCGGATGCGCTGATCGGCTGGCTGGAAGTCGAACTCAGCCACGGCAATACCCAGCTGCGTACTTACCAGACCCTGCTCAGCACCCTGGTACTGGTTCTGCTTGGCCTGCTGATCACCAGCCTGATGGTCAGCACCATGGGCCGTCGTATCCTCGAACCGATTGCCGACATCAACCAGGCCATCGCCCGAATCAGCAGGGGCCAGCTTGATGTGCGCCTGCCGAAGCAGGGTGCGCGCGAGCTGGACGATCTGGTCGAGGGCATCAATACCATGGCCCAGGCGCTGCAGAGCGCGCAGGGCGAGCTGCAACAGAACGTCGAGCAGGCCACCGAGGACCTGCGCCAGACGCTGGAGACCATCGAAGTTCAGAATATCGAGCTCGATATGGCGCGCAAGGCGGCGCAGGAAGCCAGCCGGATCAAGTCCGAATTTCTCGCCAACATGAGTCACGAGCTGCGCACACCGCTTAACGGGATTATCGGTTTCAGCAACCTGCTGCAGCGCACCGAGATGACAACGCGCCAGAGCGAATACCTGGACACCATCAGCAAGTCGGCCAGCAACCTGCTGGCGATCATCAACGAAATTCTGGACTTCTCCAAGATTGAAGCCGGCAAGCTGACCCTGGAGAGCATGCCATTCAACCTGCGTGATCAGATCGAAGAAGCGCTGACCATGCTCGCACCGGCCGCCCACCAGAAGCAGATCGAGCTGGTCAGCCTGATCTACAGTGACGTCCCGTTGGGCCTCAAAGGCGATGCACTGCGCCTGAAACAGATTCTGTCCAACCTGCTGAGTAACGCGATCAAGTTCACCCACGTCGGGTCGGTTTGCCTGCGGGTTATGCTGGAAGAGGAAAACGACAGCGAGGCGACCTTGCGCATCAGCGTCTCTGACACCGGCGTTGGCCTTTCCGAGGCGCAGCAGAAGTCGCTGTTCCGGGCCTTCAGTCAGGTCGACAACTCGCTGACCAGGCAGACCGGCGGCACCGGCCTGGGGCTGGTCATCACCAAGCGCCTAGTCGAAGAAATGCAGGGTGACATCGGCCTGAATAGCAGACCCGGGGAAGGCTCCGAGTTCTGGTTGACGATCACCCTGAACAAATCCAGCCAGGCCAGCGACGACCTTCCCGTGCGACCATTTTCCGGCATTGAGGTCGCTGTTTACGAACCCCTCGACCTGACCCGGCAAGCTCTGCTCCACTCACTCGAGGGGCTTGGCCTGCAGGCCCGCCTGTACGCCTCACTCAGCGAGCTTGATAGCGACCTGAACACAGCCAACGGTCAGACCATACAGCTCGCCCTGATCAGCAGCGGCAACAATGACTCCGAGTGGACCGAAAGCGTTCAGGCAGCCCAGCGCTGGGCCGCCGCCGGGCAGTGCCAGAGTATTCTGCTGGTAGACACGGTCGCGCAACCGGACTTGCTGGATCAACTGCCGCCGGCACACTGCGCGGTGCTCTCCCGTCCACTGTGCCTGCGCAAGCTGTATCGCACCCTTACCCGTCTGCTGTCACCCCGCGCGGGCGTGGCGGCGGAGTCGTCGACACCACTGCTGTCCGAGCGACGCAGCAATCCGGACAGCGTCAGCATTCTCTGCGTCGACGATAACCCGGCCAACCTCAAACTGGTCGAAACCTTTCTGCAGGAAATGGGCACCCGGGTGCGTACCGCCACCAGCGGAGAAAACGCCCTCGATATCCTCGATGAACAGCGCTTTGATCTGATTTTCATGGATGTCCAAATGCCCGGAATGGACGGACGCCAGACAACCGAGGAACTGCGTATTCGCGAAGAGATCAGCCAGCAGTCGGCCACGCCGGTCGTCGCACTGACCGCCCACGCGCTCGCAGATGAAAGACGCAAACTGCTCAAATGCGGCATGAATGACTACCTGAGCAAACCGATCAACCCCGAGCAATTGCGTGACAGTATCTTGAAATGGACCGGTCACGACCTGTCACCCGGCGCTGCACCGAAGCTGGAGGAGCAGCCGGAGCAACCTGCCGACAGCGAACCGCGCATACTGGATCACGACGAAGGGTTGCGGCTCGCGGCTGGCAAGGCAGATCTGGCGCAGGAGATGCTGGATATGCTGATGCAGAGCCTGCCCGGCGACCGCGAGCAAATAGAGCAAAGCTACCGGGCCGGCAACACCGACGCGCTGCTGGAGACGGTGCACCGTCTGCACGGAGCAACCCGCTACTGCGGCGTACCCGAGCTGCGAAGACGCTGTCTGCAAGCCGAAACACGGCTGAAGGAAAAGGCGCCCTGCGGCGAGGAAATAGAACGGCTGCTGGAAGCTGTAGACCGCCTGCAGGGCAGCCTGTCAGTCCTGTGACCAGAGGGCAAACGCCAGCGCCTGCTCCCGCTCGTCGCTGAGCGAAAGCAGCATGCGCCCGCCGCCGCCGTCCGCCACTCGCTGGGCTGCGGCCCCGCTCAGCACAACGACAGGGGCGCCCAGCGGATCACGGTCAATCTGCATGTGCTGCCAGGACAGCCCTCCGGCCAACCCGGTCCCGAGCGCTTTCATGATGGCTTCCTTGGCCGCGAAGCGCTTGGCCAGAAAGCGAGCCGGCTGACCGTGATCGGCAAAGCGAGCGAACTCGTCCGGCGTCAGGATACGCCGGGCAAAACGCTCGCCCTGGCGCCCCAGCGCCGCCTCAATCCGCGACACCAGCACCAGGTCGGTGCCGATACCCCGGATCATCGGCCAGACGCTTCCATGATCAGCTGGCGCATGTCACGCACCGCACCGGCCAGACCGGAAAACAGGGCGCGGGCAATAATCGCGTGGCCGATGTTCAGCTCATGGATTCCGGGAATCGCAGCGATTGCCTGAACGTTATGATAATGCAGACCGTGCCCGGCGTTGACCACCAGACCAAGCTTGCGGGCGTAGGTGACGGACTCGCGGATACGCTCCAGCGCCTGCTGCTGCTCGGCCCCCTCGGTATCGGCATAGTGGCCCGTGTGCAGCTCAATCACCGGCGCACCCAGCCGCTTGGCCGCCTCAATCTGGCGCCGGTCCGGGTCGATAAACAGCGACACTTCACTGCCAGCCGCGGCCAGCCGCTCGATGGCCGCCTGAACGCGCGCCTCGTTACCACAGACGTCCAGCCCACCCTCGGTAGTAAGTTCTTCACGACGCTCCGGGACCAGACAGACATGTGCCGGACGAATCTGCTCGGCAAAGGCGACCATCTCATCGGTAACCGCCATCTCGAAATTCATTCGCGTCTGCAGCACCTGTGCCAGCAGGTGAATATCACGCTCCTGGATATGACGACGATCTTCACGCAGATGCACGGTAATACCATCTGCCCCGGCCTGCTCGGCTTCAATGGCCGCCTGGACCGGATCCGGGTAACGGGTACCACGGGCCTGACGCAGGGTAGCGACGTGGTCGATGTTGACGCCCAACAGCACGCGATCAGACTGGCTCATGCAAGATTCTCCGTTGACTATGCCGGGCGGCGATCCGCCCTTGACTCAGCGCGGCTCGCCCGTGCGACCCGCGGCAAATAATTGGCGACTGACCAGCGGACGATCGCCTAGGTGAACAGCCAGCACCTGGCGCATCAGCCGCTTGGCAACCGGCAGCGCGTCGACGCTGGTCCAGTCCAGCGCGGCCATCGCCAGCAACCCTCGCCCGGACAGACCACTTGAGGAGGTATCGACCACCGGATACAAACCCAGATCCGGACTCCAGCGATACAGGGTATCAGGCAGCACCGGCTGCTGATCGGCGTCCTCGGTCAGACTGAAACCGTAACCCAGCAGTTCCAGCAGACGCCACTCGAATTCACGCAGAATCGGTTCAACCGAAGACGGCGACGACGCCAGCCGCTCCAGCGCCGACTGATAGCCGGCAAACAGCAGCGTCTGAGCGTCACCCGGTGACAGCAGACGAACCAGCAATTCATTGAGGTACATACCGCTGAACAGCGCCTGCCCTTGCAGTCGTGCATGAGCACCGGCCACTTCAGCCTGCTGCAGGGATTTCAGGTCACCGCGGCCGTGCCAGCTGACCAGCAGCGGCACGAAGGGTTGAGGGCGAACACCGCGACCGCTACCCCGCGCCCCGCGCCAGACAACCCGCTGCAGCCCGCCCTGCAGGCTGAGCAGGTCTACCAGTGCACTGGTGTCACGGTAGGGCCTGCTGTGCAGGACGTAGGCAGGCTGCAGGTGCTCGCGCATGCAGGTCAGTCGTCGAAGCGATAACCCAGCGAACCGAGGGCGCGCTCATCATCAGACCAGCCGCGACGCACCTTGACCCAGAGGTTGAGCATGATCTTGCTGCCAAACAGCTTCTGCATGTCGAGGCGCGCTTCCTGACCGATCTTCTTCAACCGCTCACCGCCGTCACCAATGATGATTTTCTTCTGCCCTTCACGCTCGACCAGAATCAGCGCGTGAATATGCAGAATGCGCCCTTCCTGCTTGAACTGTTCGATTTCAACCGCAACCTGATAGGGAATCTCGGCGCCCAGTTGACGCATGACCTTTTCACGTACCAGCTCGGCAGCCAGAAAACGCGAGCTCTTGTCGGTCAGTTGATCTTCCGGGTAGAAGTGCTCACTCTCCGGCAGCCGTTCGGCAATCAGCGACTCCAGACGGTCGATATTGCGCCCCTGCAATGCAGACACCGGGACAACTTCGGCGTTGGGCAACTGCTTGGTCAACCATTCCAGATGCGGCAACAGCTCGTTCTTGTCGTCCATCCGATCGAGCTTGTTGACCACGATCAGCACGGGACAGGTCAGATACTGCACCCGCTCCAGCACCATCTGGTCTTCATCGGTCCAGCGCAGCCGGTCAACCACAAACAGGACAACGTCAACATCACGCAGGGCCTGACTGGCGCTCTTGTTCATAAAGCGGTTGAGGGCTTTCTCGTTTTCCTTGTGCAAGCCGGGGGTATCGACATAAATCGCCTGCACCGCTCCCTCGGTCTTGATACCGAGCAGCGTATGACGGGTTGTCTGCGGCTTGCGCGAGGTGATGGCCAGCTTCTGGCCGAGAATATGGTTCAGCAGGGTCGACTTGCCGACATTCGGCCGGCCGACAATGGCTACGTAACCGCAGCGGGAAACAGCATCAGTCATCGGCTCGCTCCACACCCAGGGCGATCAACGCCTGCTGGGCTGCCTGTTGTTCTGCAAGGCGGCGGCTACTGCCAACGCCGTAGGTGCGTTCGGCCAGCAATGCGACCTGACAGTCCACCTTGAATGTTCTGCAGTGGGCTTCACCACTGCTCTCGATCACTTCGTAACGCGGCAGCTCGCTTTGACGCGATTGCAGGAACTCCTGCAGCCGTGTTTTCGGATCCTTGTTGTTGTCGACCAGCGTCAGGGTCGCAATATGCTCGCCCAGCCAGTGCAGAATCCGCTCGCGGACCGGTTCGAGCCCGGCATCCAGATAAATGGCACCGATGATCGCCTCGGTTGCATCCGCCAGGATCGATTCGCGGCGAAAGCCTCCGCTCTTCAGCTCGCCGGAACCCAGGCGCAGGTACTCGCCCAGCTCAAAGCCCTTGGCCAGCTCGGCCAGGGTTACACCCTTGACCAGGCGTGCACGCAGCCGCGAAAGCTGGCCTTCTCGGGCCTGGGGAAAATGTTGGAACAGCATCTCGGCGGCAACAAAATTGAGAATCGAATCACCCAGAAACTCCAGGCGTTCATTGTTGCGCCCACCGAGACTGCGGTGGGTCAAGGCCAGCACCAGCAGGTCCTGGTCCTTGAATTGGTAGCCTATCCTGCGCTCTAGTCGGTCTAGCTTGTTGCTCACTTTAGCGGTCTGATAATGAATGTTTCGTCGAAGTGGACCAGCAGATCCACTGTATTCAGCAACGGCGCTCGCACTTCGTACTTGAGCACCAGGGTGTAGGCGTTCTGGCCGCTCTGCGTCACCTTGATGGCTTCCTTCGCGTCGATGTCGCGAATGCCGTTGAGCTGCATGCCCTTGTCAATGTAGCTGTTCAAGTCACGCAGCGAGTTGATCTTGATGGTCGGATCTTCATTGACCGTGGTAATGATATTGCGCAGCGAGTAATGATCCATGTAGATCGGGGTCAGCTTCATGGCAATGATCATGCCGAAGACAATCAGCGCAATAACGGCCAGCCAGCCGAAGAAGGATGCCCCTTGCTGTGAGTGGCGCATGAGAACCTCGTAATCCGTCGTTGATGTTATATCCTGTTCGGCGCACTCAATGGATCAGAGCGACGCTCGAAAAACTGGGCAGATTGCTCAGTTTCGGTTCCGGCCAATGCATCCAGACCGCGAAGGCCTTACCCACAATATAGTTGTCGGGAACCATTCCCCACAACTCCCTGGGCATATCCGCAGACTGCCAGTAACGGCTGTCGTTGGAGTTGTCGCGGTTATCGCCCATCATGAAATAGTGCCCTTCGGGCACCACCCACTCGTTCGGTCTGGGCGTCTGCGACAGCTGCTTCTGGCGGATCTGATGACTCACCTCACCGAGCTGCTCATTGAAGATAGCCGCCTTTGCCACTGCCTGCAGCGGATGACCGTCCGGCACTTCGTCATCCGGCACGATCTCAACCAGTTCGTGTTCAATCTTCTGACCGTTGATATACAGCTGCTTTCCAGCATAGCGGATATGATCGCCAGGCAAGCCGACAACACGCTTGATGTAGTTGATGGCAGGGTCGTTGGGGTAACGGAATACCATGACATCACCACGCTGCGGCTCGCCAATCGGGATGACCTTGGTGTCGATCACCGGCAGGCGAATACCGTAGGCAAACTTGTTGACGAGGATAAAGTCGCCTACGTCCAATGTCGGCTTCATTGAGCCGGAGGGAATCTGGAACGGCTCAACCAGGAAGGAACGCAGGATCAGCACTACCGCCAGCACAGGAAAGAACGACTTGCCGTATTCGACCAGCAGCGGCTCCTTGTCCAGCCGAGCTATGGTCTGAGGGTCGGCAACATCGACCTGGGCTTCATAGGTGGCAATCGCGCGACGACGACGTGGCGCGAGCACGATACGATCAAGCAGGGCCAGAAACCCACTGACGGCAACCGCAATCACCAGCACCAGTGGAAAGTTGATATGCATCATCGTTCGCGCTTACCGTCTCTAGTTGTCGACTTTGAGTACCGCCAGGAACGCATCCTGCGGAATCTCCACACTACCCACCTGCTTCATGCGCTTCTTGCCGGCCTTCTGCTTTTCAAGCAGTTTTTTCTTCCGGCTGGCATCACCACCATAGCACTTGGCAAGTACGTTCTTGCGTAACGCCTTGACGGTTGAGCGGGCGACGATCTGGCCACCAATGGCAGCCTGAATCGCCACATCGAACATTTGTCGCGGAATCAGGTCTTTCATCTTCTCGACCAACTGGCGTCCCTTGAAGGCCGCGTTGTCACGGTGCACGATCAACGCCAGCGCGTCGACCTTCTCGCCATTGATCAGCACGTCAAGACGCACCAGCTTGGCCGGCTGGAAGCGGTCGAAGCTGTAGTCCAGAGAAGCATAGCCGCGGCTGACCGACTTCAGCCGGTCGAAGAAATCGAGTACCACCTCATTCATCGGCAGATCATAGACAACCTGAACCTGGGTACCGAGAAAGACCATGTCGTGCTGCACGCCACGCTTGTCGATACAGAGCGTGATCACGCTGCCGAGGTGATCCTGTGGCACCAGAATGTTGGCACGCACGATCGGCTCGCGCATTTCCTCGATCATCGAGGGGTCGGGCAGCAGCGACGGGTTATCAACGTAGATAACCTCACCGCCCTTCTTCTCCACCTCGAACACTACGGTCGGGGCGGTGGTAATCAGATCCAGATCGTACTCGCGCTCCAGGCGCTCCTGGATGATCTCCATGTGCAGCATGCCGAGGAAACCGATACGGAAGCCAAAACCCAGTGCCTCGGAGCTTTCCGGCTCGAACTGCAGCGCAGCATCGTTCAGCGTCAGCTTCTGCAGCGCCTCGCGAAAATCCTCGAAATCATCAGAACTGACCGGAAACAGGCCGGCATAAACCTGCGGCTTGACCTTCTGGAAGCCCGGCAGCGGATCGACATCCGGGGTATTGGACAGGGTCAGGGTATCGCCCACCGGCGCACCATGAATGTCCTTGATACCGGCGATAATGAAGCCTACTTCACCGGCCTTCAGGTCAACAGTTTCGGTATGCTTGGGGTTGAACACGCCGACGCTGTCGACCAGATGGGTCTTGCCGGTCGACTTGACCAGCACCTTGTCACCCTTCTTGATCCGGCCATGCTTGACGCGCACCAGCGACACCACGCCAAGGTAGTTGTCGAACCAGGAATCAATGATCAATGCCTGCAGCGGTGCTTCGATCTCGCCTTCAGGCGCAGGAATGGAGTGAATCAGCGCTTCGAGCACATCCTCGACACCGATGCCGCTCTTCGCCGAGCAGGCAACCGCATCTGTCGCGTCAATGCCGATTACGCTTTCAATCTCGGCCTTGACCCGCTCCGGCTCGGCCTGGGGCAGGTCGATCTTGTTCAACACCGGCATGACCTCAAGGCCCTGCTCGATAGCGGTGTAGCAGTTGGCTACCGACTGCGCCTCCACACCCTGCGCAGCGTCCACCACCAACAGCGCGCCCTCGCAGGCAGCGAGCGAGCGGCTGACTTCGTAGTGAAAGTCCACGTGACCTGGGGTATCAATAAAGTTCAGCTGGTAGGTCTTGCCGTCTTTGGCGGTGTAATACAGCGTGACGCTGTGTGCCTTGATGGTGATACCACGCTCGCGCTCCAGATCCATGGAGTCGAGTACCTGCGCTTCCATTTCACGCTCGCTCAGGCCACCGCAGATCTGGATAAAGCGGTCGGCCAGCGTCGACTTGCCGTGGTCGATGTGGGCAATGATGGAAAAATTACGAATCAGGCTAAGGTCACTCACAGCGCGGATCATCCAGACAGGGTTGCCAGACATGGCGAGACGGGGAGGCGACTCCCCAAAACAGCCCGCGAGTTTACCTGATTAGCAGCCATGTCGCCATCGCTGCAGCCCCCGGTCATCGCCATCTCAAGACCGCTGATGACCGGAAGCCTGTGGCGACGACTTACTCCGCCAGGCGGAAGGTGATGTAACTGGCGCGGCCCTGACGAATCACCCGCATGGAGATAGAGCGATTGTCCGGCAGATCACGGGCAATACGCGTGAAGGTTTCCACCGAATCCACCGAACGATTGTCCAGGTTGGTGATGATATCGCCGGGCCGCAGCCCGACCATCGCACCCGGCCCCCGGCTCACCTCACGGACCACAACACCGGAGTGAATATCCAGGTTCTTCTTCTGGTCATCAGTCAACTCGACGACCGTCACGCCAAGACGGTTGGACGCTGCGCTCGGCGCCTGTTCATTGGTGCCTGTTGCCGCAACCGCATCATCATCCGGCAGCGTGCCAATCTCCATGGTCAGCGTCTTGCGCTGCTTGTCACGCATCACCACCAGCGTTGCGTCGGTTCCGGGACGAACCCGGCCTACCGCATGGGGCAGGTCGGACGAGCGCACCACTTCGTGACCATTGAACTCGAGGATGACATCGCCGACTTTCAAACCGCCCTTGTCGGCAGGACCGCCCGGCATGATCTGGGCCACCAGGGCACCGGCCGGCTTGGGCAGATCGAACGACTCGGCCAGATCCTTGTTGACCTCCTGAATGACGACACCCAGCCAGCCACGCTGGACACTGCCGCTATCCTTGATCTGCTCGACCACGTCCATTGCCACGTCCATCGGGATGGCGAACGAAAGCCCCATGAAGCCACCGGAGCGAGTGAAGATCTGGGAGTTTATGCCCACCACTTCGCCGTCCAGGTTGAACAGCGGACCACCGGAGTTACCCGGATTGATCGCTACGTCAGTCTGAATAAAGGGAACATAATTCTCGTTCGGCAGGCTGCGCCCCTTGGCACTGACGATACCGGCGGTTACCGAGTAGTCGAAGCCGAACGGCGAACCAATCGCCAGCACCCACTCGCCCGGTTTGAGGTCCGCCGACTTGCCGATCTTGACTACCGGCAGGTCGTCACCGGCATCAATTTTCAGCAACGCGAGGTCAGAACGCGGATCAGCGCCGACCAGCTCCGCCTGCATTTCCCGACGATCAGACAGCCGGACGAAAATCTCGTCGGCATCGGCTACCACATGGTTATTGGTCAGCACATAGCCATCACGGGAAATAATGAAGCCCGAGCCGAGCGACTGGGGAGCCTCTCGCTCGCGTGGCGCCGGGGCCTGCGGGAAGCTGCGCTCAAAGAATTCACGAAACATCGGCGGCATGCCCTCCAGATCAGGCATACCCTGCATGCCTGCAACCGGTTGGCTGGATACCTTTTGACGGGTACTGATATTGACGATAGCCGGGGAGGCCTCCTCCACCAGCTCGGTAAAGTCCGGCAAATCCGCGGCAACTGCCAGTGATTGCCACCCCAGGACCAGCACGCTCGCAGTTGCGAGGACCCAACGTCGAACAGACAACATAAGCCTGAATTCTCCTCACCTGTACTCAAGGACCATCTTGCAAGACATCAGCCGTTCAGCCGTCCCTCCTGGACGAGGGGCATCGCCTGCCCGGCAGAACGCAACACCTGCGGCATCAGCTGCGGGTCACGCTGGGCTCGCTGGCCGTGCCAACAAACCACTGCAAAACCGGCGATCAGACCGGATACCGCAGCCAAGATCACCATCGGCTCCGCTGCCCCCAGCGCCTGCGCCAGCAAAGCGGCAGCAAACAATCCGAGCAGTGGAGTCAGATAAACCCAGAGCGCGCCGCGCACGACGGCGTCCTCGGGAATACCGATAAAGACTTCATCACCTATTTGCCAACTGCGATCGGTCAGGGCACGGATAAATCCGCGCCTGGCACCGCTGCCAACCCGTGCGAGCAATGCCTGGCCGCAACCGGCCTTGGCGGCGCAGTTGCCACAGGTGCTGCTGCGCACCGTTTCAACCCACACCGCCCCCTCTTCAACACTGAGGACTCGCCCGCGCTCTTCAATCACTGGGCCATCTCCGCAGTCGCAAAGGGAAAGGACGCGGCGATACGCTCGGCGGTTGCCGGGGGAATTTCACCGACGATGGTTGCCAGATACCCCACACCCTCGACCTGCAATCGACGACTGACAGCCACGGTCGGCCCCAGCTGAGCAAGCAAATCTTCCGCCAGGGCCCCATCACCCAAAGGCTCGACAAACAGGGTAAATCGAGCCAGGCCATCGCTGAAGGCCTGACTCATGACCTGCGGTTCATTGACCGCCAGTGTGCGAACTACCGGCTCGCCGGCAACAAAACCCGGCGGAATCCAGCCAGGCACCCAGCCGGAGGTATCCACACGCTTTTCAAGCGGGTGCTCGGCCAGCGTCAGACAACTCGCTCCCGGTTCGAGCTGCTCGTCCGTCAACTCGGCAAACTGCACATCGGTAAACTGGAAGCGCTCAAGCAGCACATTGCGCTCGTTAATGAGCAGGGACTTGAGCAGCATGCCGGTCTGGTCATCCAGATACAGCTCATAGGCATAACGAAACGCGTCACGGGGCTTCATGGCGATCACCGTAACCGGGCGATCCGCAACCCGGGTGGTGCCCAGCACCTCCAGTGCATACCAGCGTTGCAGCTGAGCCGGATTCAGCGTCGCAGGTGCCTCACCGCGCCAGCCCGACACTGCGGCGAAGGAGCTGGCGCATTGAATCTGTCCGTCACGTCGCACCCATTCCTGCGGCTCGCCGTCGGCGCGCAACATGCGCTCGGTGACGCCATCACCATCGGCGCGGTGCCAGATATGGTGGGTGCTGAAACTGCCGGAGCGCTCGTAGACAAACGACCCCGAATAACTTTGCTGTCCTGATGCGTCGACCATTCCCTGCAGCCACTGGCCGGCATCGCGTGCCTGAACCAGCGGCGAGATCAGCAGAGCGGCCAGGGTCAGGCCGCTCAGCGAGCATCGACAACCGACCACTAGCGACCTTCCATGCTGGCTGCACGGGCATAAGGAATGAGCTGCGGACTCGCCATCTGCGCACTGGATTCGGCATGCTCACGCAGATAGCGACCGATGCGCTGTTCGTGCCACGCAGACGGCGCTTGAGCAGGCGCAAGAGGCTCTGCACCGGCGTTTCCGGCCTGCGAGTACCCTGCCAGCACCGCACCGGAACGCGCTGCCGGGTTGGCCTGCAGCATCGACGGCGCGGTCATGGTGCCGGCCGTCATCTGAGCACCGCCGGGCGCATCGCCCTGGTTGACCATGCGCACACCGACCAGCACCGCCAGGGTCACCGAAGCGGCCACTGCAACACGGCCCAGGTTGCGCCAGATAGTGGAGACCGGTTTGACATCGGCTGGCGCCGGCGCCATCTGCAGCTCTGGCTCGTCGCGCAGCGCGGCAGCAATACCTGCAGACAGATCAACAGCCCCCTGCCAAGGCTCCTTGTGCATCACCGCACGTGCCACCTGATAGCGCGACCAGGTACTACGCAGTGCCGGGTCCTGCTCAGCGGCCTGGAGAACACGGCGCACTTCCAGCTCGTCAGCCTCGTTATCCATAAGCGCGGAAAGAGACTCCTGCAAGACTTCGCTTCTCATTGCTTTACCTCTGCTGTTGGCCCATCGGGCTCACTGCGTTGCACCCCACCCTGCTACCTAGGCTTCAAGCAGCGGTTTCAGGGCTTTGTCGATTGCCTCCCGCGCCCGGAAGATCCGGGATCGAACTGTGCCTACCGGACAGTCCATCACATTGGCAATGTCTTCATAGCTCAACCCTTCGAACTCGCGCAGGGTCAAAGCCGTTCTTAAATCATCAGGCAACTGTTGCAGCGTTCGGTTCACTACTTGCTCGATTTCGTCGCGCAACATGTCGCGCTCGGGCGAGTGAATATCCTTGAGAATGCTGTCGCCGTCGTAATACTCCGCCTCATCTGCGGCTATATCGCTGTCCGGCGGGCGGCGATTGCGTGCCACCAGATAATTCTTCGCCGTATTGATCGCGATGCGATACAGCCAGGTGTAGAAGGCACTGTCGCCGCGAAAATTCGGCAGCGCACGGTACGCCTTGATAAAGGCCTCCTGAGCCACATCCTGCGCTTCGTGACTGTCATGCACGAAACGGGTCACCAGCGCGAGAATCTTGTGCTGGTACTTGAGAACCAGCAGGTCGAAGGCACGCTTGTCGCCCTTCTGAACACGCTCAACCAGCTGTTGATCGCTCTGCCCCGTCATTGACTTGCCACTCTTCGGAGTCCGCGATCAGCGTTGTTATCGTAGACACAAGATGTAACCAAAAGTTCTCCCCTCACTCAGGTTCAGGACTAGGAGCACGGGCGATGTTAAAAAGTTCCCCCTTGAATGCAATAAGCCATCACTCATATCAACCGCAGTGATGCCCCAGGCACTCCCCCATGGGTGGCAGTATTGTGAGCGACTCGCCTTCTATATACTAGGCCACCTCGACGCAAGCATTGAGCGCAAAGAACGCAATGACTCAACAACGGCAATACGATGTACTGGTCATCGGCAGCGGCGCTGCCGGCCTGACTTTGGCACTGCACCTGGCAAGCGACCTGCGTGTCGCCGTGCTCAGCAAGGGGCAGCTGTCGGAAGGCTCCACGTTCTGGGCGCAAGGCGGCGTTGCTGCCGTGCTTGACGACACCGACACGGTCGATGCACATGTTCAGGATACCCTGATCGCCGGCGGCGGCTTGTGCCATGAAGATGCCGTGCGCCAGATCGTTGGCGACAGCCGCGATGCGATCGGCTGGCTGGTTGAACAGGGGGTCCCCTTCACCCGCGAACGACGCGAGGACGGCAGCGAAAGTGACGATTTTCACCTGACCCGCGAAGGCGGCCACAGCCACCGGCGCATCATTCACGCCGCCGACGCCACCGGCGCCGCGATTTTCAATACGCTGCTGCAGCGCGCCCAGCAGCACGACAACATCGAGCTGCTCGACAACCGCGTTGCAGTCGACCTGATCACCACCCACAAGCTCGGCCGCGACGGCAATCAATGCCTCGGCGCCTATATCCTGAACCGCTCGACGGGCCACGTCGAAACCGTTGCTGCACGCTTCACCGTGCTGGCTACCGGCGGCGCCAGCAAGGTGTATCTGTACACCAGCAACCCCGACAGCGCCTCGGGCGACGGCATTGCCATGGCCTGGCGGGCCGGCTGCCGGGTAGCCAATATGGAATTCAATCAATTCCACCCAACCTGCCTGTATCACCCCAAGGCCAAAAGCTTTCTGGTTACCGAAGCATTGCGAGGTGAAGGGGCGCTACTGCGTCTGCCCAACGGTGAGCGCTTCATGCCGCGCTTCGATAAGCGCGCCGAACTGGCACCGCGTGACATCGTGGCCCGGGCGATTGACCACGAGATGAAGCGTCTGGGGCTCGATTGCGTCTATCTGGATATCACCCACAAGCCGGCCGACTTCATCCGCAGCCACTTCCCGACCGTGCACGAGCGCTGCCTGGCCTTCGGTATCGACATCACCAGGGAACCGATTCCGGTGGTCCCCGCAGCGCACTACACCTGCGGCGGCGTGATGGTCGACAGCAGCGGCAGAACCGACATCGATCAGCTTTACGCCATCGGTGAAACCAGCTTTACCGGCCTGCACGGCGCCAACCGCATGGCCAGCAACTCGCTGCTCGAGTGCATCGTCTACGGCCGCGCCGCCAGTCGTGACATTCTGGAGCAGCTTGACCGCATCGCCATGCCGCAGAACCTGCCCAACTGGGACGAGAGCCAGGTGACCGACTCGGACGAGGACGTCATCATTTCGCACAACTGGGATGAGCTGCGGCGCTTTATGTGGGACTACGTAGGGATCGTACGGACATCCAAGCGCCTGCAGCGGGCCAAACACCGGGTCGACATGCTGCGCGCCGAAATTCACGAGTTCTACAGCAACTACCGGGTCAGCCGCGATCTGCTTGAGCTGCGCAACCTGGCCCTGGTGGCCGACCTGATCATCCGTTCGGCCATGCTGCGCCGTGAAAGCCGCGGCTTGCATTACACGCTGGACTTTCCGGCGCAGCTGGACGAAGCGCAGGATACTATTCTGCAGCCGCCCAGCGCTGGCGACTGAAACGCAGCCGCAGACGCAACCGCCGCAGGCTTTCCTCGGAGGCTGCGTCGGCCGGCAACACGACCGACACCGGGCACCAGCGCCCCTGCTCACGCAACCGAACGACCGTCAGCATGGCACTGACATAGGTATCGCCAAGCAGCCGGGCAGCGACCTCCGAGCCATCACGCCGCAGAATGTGCCAACCGTCGCTGTCAAAGCGCAGACCGGTTACCGAGTGCGGGTGACTCAGGCTGATCTGACGCGGCCAGACCCAGCTGCAGTAACAGGCGACCAGCAACAGACAAAGTAGACTCGGCCAAAGGGGCAGCGCGCTTTGCAACACACCGACACAGGCCAGCAAGCCCATCAACATCAGGGCCAGCGCCAGCCAGCGTGAAGGCTGGCGACGCAGCAAAAGGTATTCAGTCGGGCTGTACACGATCGAGAATCATCTCCACGATGCGCTGCAAATCCGGGTCCTCCGGCTTGCTGCGCTGCATGAACCAGCCGAACATATCCTGATCCTCACATTCCAGCAGCTTCTGATAACGCTGCTTATCGGCTGCCTCCAGCGTCGGATACGCTTCCTGCAGGAAGGGCACCAGCAATACATCCAGCTCCAGCATGCCGCGACGGCTATGCCAGAACAAGCGCTTCATTTCTATATCGGCCGACATCGGCAACTCCACAGTGAGGATTGATCTGCTCGGTAAAAACCGCATTATAACGTCAGGCAACGCCTGACAAGCACCTGCCATGGCCCCTATGATGTACCACCTGAACCATTGGAACAACGACAGGCATGACTCAACTACCCGACCTCGCCGCTCGTTTTACTGACGACCGGGCAGACTGCGCCACCTGCATCAGCATGCTGAGCCACGAAGGCATTATCGCCGTTGAAGGCGTCGATACCGACAAGTTTCTCCAGGGCCAGCTCACCTGCGACCTGAAATCCGTCACCGGCACCACTGCCACCCTGGGTGCTCGCTGTAACCCCAAGGGCAGAATGCAGTCGAGTTTTTACCTGTGGCGAACGGATCAGGGCGTCATGCTGGGCCTTGATCGCCAGTTGATCGCCGCACAGCTCGCCGATCTCGGCAAGTACGCCGTCTTCTACAAATGCGAACTGAGCGACCAGAGTGACAACCGGGTCGGCTTCGGTATCTGGGGCGAAGCCGCCGATGCGGCCCTGCAGAGCTGTGGCCTCGACATGCCAGCCAATGGCACGGTGGCGCACAAGGATGACCTGTTTGCCATCGGCCTGCCCGGCGGCGCCTGCGTCCTGTGGGTGCCGACCGAGCAAGCCGAGTATCTGCTGGACACCCTGTGCCAGCATGCCGATCCGGTCAGCCTGAACCAATGGCAGCTGCAGCGCATTCGCAGCGGGGTCGGCCAGGTCAGCGACGAAACCCGGGAGCACTTTATCCCGCAAATGCTCAACCTTCAGCAGCTCGGCGGTGTAAGTTTCCGCAAGGGCTGCTATACCGGTCAGGAAATCGTGGCGCGCATGCAGTACCTGGGCAAGCTGAAACGCCGCATGTACCGTCTGCTGATGGCCGGAGAAGCACCGCCCTCGCCCGGTACCGAGATCGTCGACCGCGAGAGCGGCAAGGCGGTTGGAGAGGTCGTCATGGCCGCCCGCAGCCATAAGGCCATTGAAATGCTGGCTGTTGTTCAGAAAGATGCGGCACAATTGACCACATTGAGTGCAGGCGATAGCGACGGACCACTGATCAGCCTTGCCGACCTGCCCTATGAACGCGAACTCACCAGCGCAGAAGCCGAATAACAGAGAAACAAGGGACACGAGATGACAGATCTTGCCCAGCGCGTCCAGGACGAGCTGATACAGGCCATCGAGAAAGACCAACTGGTGCTGCCCACACTGCCGGAAGTCGCCCTGCGAGTACGCGAGGCAGCTGAGGATCCGGATGTCAGCATTCCCCACCTGGTGAAGGAAATCAGCAACGACGCGGCCCTCAGCGCCCGACTGATCAAGGTCGTCAACAGCCCGCTGCTGCGCAGTCGTCAGGAAATCACTGATCTGGCCATGGCAGTCAACCGCATGGGCATTACCTACACCGCCAACCTGGCAACCGGTTTGGCGATGTCACAAATGTTCCAGGCGACCTCCGACGTCATTGATCGCAAGATGCGTGAGGTCTGGACCCGCAGTACCGAAGTGGCAGGCATCAGCCACGTTCTCTGCCGTCACTACACCAAACTCAAGCCCGACCAGGCCACGCTTGCCGGCCTGGTGCACCAGATTGGCGTGCTGCCGATTCTGTCGTATGCCGAGGAAAACTCGCAGTTGCTGCGCGACTCCATCAGTCTCAATCTGGTCATTGACCGCATCCATCCGGTTCTCGGGGATCGCATCCTGCAGGCCTGGGACTTTCCGGCACCACTGCGTCACGTGCCCTCGGAGCACCTGGACTTTCAGCGCAACTCGTCCAGCGTCGATTACGCCGACATTGTTCAGGTCGCCATGCTGCAGTCACTGGCAGGCACTCAGCACCCCTATGCACTGATGGACTGGAGCACGATCCCCTCCTTCGCCAAGCTGGGGCTGGATCCGGCAGGCGAGCAGGAAGACGAAGACCTGTCAGCCGAAATGGAAGCCGCCATGCAGCTGCTGGCCTGAGCCAGCAGCAGTGCGAGCCTCCGGTTACCGCCGCGTCCACTGCGGCGGTCGCTTCTCCAGAAAGGCATTTACGCCCTCTACCGTATCCTCCAGCTCGAACAGATCGACGAAGCGCTCGCGCTCACGCGCCAGCAGGGTATTGATCGGCTGATCTCTGCCCCCTTGAATCAGTTCCTTGCAGTAACGCACAGCCGCCGGACTCTGCCGTGCAACCTGCGCCGCCAGGTGCAACGCCACGCCCAGTGCCTGCCCCTGCTCAACACATTCCTCGACCAGACCGATGCGCTCGGCACGCACTCCATCGACCCGCTCGCCGCACAGGATCATGCGCTTGGCCCAGCCCTCTCCAACCAGCCAGGCGAGCGCCTGAGTGCCTCCCGCGCAGGGCAGCAAGCCGACGCCCGCCTCCGGCAGCGCCATCTGCGCCTGCCGCTCGGCGATGCGAATATCGCAGGCCAGAGCGCACTCCAGCCCACCCCCCATCGCGTAACCGTTGATGGCAGCAATGGTGACCCCGGAAAAGTCGCGCAGCGCCTCAAATGCCAGGCCGAACAACCGCGCCATCTCCCGGGCGCGGGCAGGATTGCCATCGGCAAACATCTTCAGGTCGGCGCCCGCCGAAAAGAAACGCTCGCCGCGCCCGGTCAGCACCAGCGCATAGATATCCGGGTCATTGTTCAGATGCCTGAGCAGGTCCGGCAGCCCGTGCAGGGTATCGGAATCCCAGGTATTGGCCGGCGGGTTGTCGATGGTGACCAGCGCCGTATGGCCGGCCTTTTGTACCACCAGCTTGTCGGTGCGCGGAACCAGCGCGGTATAGGGTTGCAGAGCATGTTCCATGACAATCTCCAGCAGTCGTCAGGCAAGTTACCGGAGAGGGTCTGGCAAGCTCCAGTCGATGGGTGCCAGTCCGTTACTGACAAGATAGTCGTTCGCTGCGGAAAAGTGGCCGTTGCCGATGAAGCCACGATGGGCGGACAGCGGCGAAGGGTGCACCGAGGTCAGCACACAGTGCCGGGTTCGATCAATCTGCTCACCCTTGCGCTGGGCATAGCTACCCCACAGCAGAAAGACACAGTGTTCGCAGCGCTCATTGACGAGTTCGATCACCCTCGAGGTGAAACGTTCCCAACCCCGCCTAGCGTGCGACCCGGCTTGGCCCTGCTCGACCGTCAGCACTGCATTGAGCAGCAATACGCCCTGCTCTGCCCATGACTGCAGGCAGCCGTGCTGCGGTATTGGCAGACCAAGATCGCGATTGATTTCCTTGAAGATATTGCGCAGCGACGGCGGCGTACGCACCCCCGGCGGCACCGAGAAGCTCAAGCCGTGCGCCTGCCCGGGGCCGTGATACGGGTCCTGCCCGATAATCACCACCCGTACCTTGTCCAGCGGCGTTGAATTGAGCGCATTGAAGATCAGCGCACCCGGCGGAAAGATCGCCTTGCCCGCCGCCTTTTCGGCCTGCAGAAAATCGCGCAGCTGCTGCATGTAGGGCTGCGCGAACTCGCCCTGAAGGGCATCAAGCCAGTCTGGCTTCAACTGCACTGCCCGTTCCGTCATGGGTTACTCCGCCAGCGGTACCGCCTGATTGACGCAGCGGACCACGCGATCACGGCTATCCCTGAGCACCCCGGAAAGGCCGTTCATATTGCTGGCGTGCAGCACCAGAATGCCGTCGACACATTCGGCCTCGTGCTTGGCCGGATTACGGCGCAGACTGCCCGCCTCCTCCGAACCGACCGTTACCACCCGATAGTCGGCAAGCTCCAGCCCTTCCTCCGGGTTGACGATATTCAGATAGCCGTACAAATGCAGCACGGCGACCGTGGCAATCACGGTGATAATGGCCGTGAGAATGATCGGCAGCTTGTTGATTTCCTGCGCTTGCGACATCGGTTGCTCCAATTACAGAATGTTGGCGTAGTCGGCTTCGACTCGATCCAGACTGAGGTTGTTCAAAAACCCCGAAAAGCACATCCAGGCGCTCAGGGCGTTGAGGTCGGCAAAGGGCGCCGGCAGGTAGCGCGGCGGCACAACCAGCCCCTCGTCCACCAGTTGCCCCAGGGTACGCATATCCTCCAGCGTGGTCTTGCCGCAGAACAACAGCGGAATCTGCTGCAGTTTGCCCTTGCGCACCGCCAGCTGGATATAGTTGTAGGTCAGGATAAATCCCTTCAGATAAACCAGATCCTTGGTGAACGGCAGACCGTTGCTGGCCGAGCCACGGAATACACGACTGGTATTGTTGTAGCTGTCGTCACGGGAATAGCCTTCGTCCCGATAGAACTGAAAGACATCAAGAAAATCACCACCGGTCTCGGCAATCTGAATCGCCCGGGTACGGTCGGTCAGCTTGCGCAGGCGTGCCGGATAGGAGTTGAACGTCAGGACCTCCATCAGAATGGCCAGCCCTTCCTGGGTCACCGTGGACGACGGCGGTCCCTTGGCCAGGAAGGTACAGATCGGCTGGTGCTGGCCGTTGAGACTGGTCGCCACATGCACCATCCCCTCGTGCACAGCCAGAATGTTCAGGTCACGCTGGTTGAACATCGCATCGCTGCGGATCTTGATGTAGTCGGCACCCGCGGCGGCATCAGCGACGATACCGTCGGACTCGAACACGCGCACCGCCTGGTCGTCCGGGAACGCCTCGTTCATGCGTGCCTGCAGAATCTGCACCGCGTCGGGCGCCGCGATGGTTTTCGGGTCGCGCGCCAGTTCGGTACGGGCAATGTTCTTCAGCGACTCGCTGAGCATGATGCCCAGGTCGGTCAAGGTCGGATCGCCGGCGTGAAAAGCGTCCGATGCCGCGCCATAGAGCTCCTGCGAGATCAGTCCAAAATCCTGGGTACCGCGTGCCTCCAGCATGCGGATGACCATGCGGTATTCCCGGCACATACGCCGCATGATCTGGCCAACCGGGTTGAAGCTGCCCAGCTGGCGAGTGATATCACGCTCGATATCCTGAAAAATCTGCCGCCGTTCAGCCGGATCAAAGCTCAGCGGACGCTGGGCGTAATAGTCCGCATTGACATCAGGCAGCGCCTTGCAGCGCTTCTTGAGGAAGGTGTCACGGATACTGTCGTCCCACTTGATGGCATCCAGCACCCGAATCGGCGCCTGCGCCTCGACAATCCGATCAGACAGACTGCGGATGACCAGCTGATACTGCTCACTCTGTTTCACGGGGGTGGCTCCCTTTGGTCGCAGCTTCAAGCCTTAAGCCGCAAGCTACAAGCTGTCCGTGCATTCACGCAATCTCGCGGACTACGCGGACAATCTGATGCTCATCATAGTCCTGGACAGCACGAACTACTTGCCGCTTGAAGCTTAAAGCTTGCAGCTGGCGGCGAAGCCGCCTAGGCCGTTTCTGGCCGCATGTGCGGGAACAGGATGACGTCGCGGATCGACGGCGAGTTGGTCAGCAGCATGACCAGGCGGTCGATACCGATCCCTTCACCGGCGGTCGGCGGCATGCCGTATTCCAGCGCGCGCACGAAGTCGGCGTCGTAGTGCATGGCCTCATCATCACCGGCGTCCTTTTCGGCCACCTGGGCGAGGAAGCGTTCGGCCTGGTCTTCGGCGTCGTTAAGCTCCGAGTAGGCGTTGGCGATCTCGCGGCCACCGATAAACAGCTCGAAACGATCGGTGACGTTCGGGTTGTCGTCATTGCGGCGCGCCAGCGGCGAGACTTCGAACGGGTATTCGGTGATGAAGTGCGGCTGCTCCAGCTTGTGCTCGACCAGCTCCTCGAAAATCATTACCTGCAGCTTGCCCAGCCCCTCGTGACCAAGCACCTTGGCGCCGGCCTTCTTGGCGATGGCGCGGGCTTTTTCGACGTCATTGAGATCGTCGGCGGTGATCTCCGGGTTGTACTTGAGAATGGAGTCATACACCGACAGACGCACGAAGGGCTCGCCGAAGTGGAAGACCTTGTCGCCGTAGGGCACGTCGGTGGTGCCGAGCACCGCCTGCGCCAGCTCGCGGAACAGCTCTTCGGTCAGGTCCATGTTGTCGCGGTAGTCTGCGTAGGCCTGATAGAACTCGAGCATGGTGAACTCGGGGTTATGACGGGTCGAGACACCTTCATTGCGGAAGTTGCGGTTGATCTCGAACACCTTCTCGAAGCCGCCAACTACCAGACGCTTGAGGTACAGTTCCGGCGCGATGCGCAGGAACATCGGCATGTCCAGGGCGTTGTGATGGGTCTCAAATGGCTTGGCCGCCGCGCCACCCGGAATGGTCTGCAGCATCGGAGTTTCGACTTCCAGGAAGCCGCGGTCGTTGAGGAACCGACGGATATGCGCGATCACCTGTGAACGCACGCGGAAGGTATGACGCGCTTCCTCGTTGACAATCAGGTCAACGTAGCGCTGACGGTAGCGCTGCTCGGTATCGGTCAGACCATGGTGCTTGTCCGGCAGCGGGCGCAGTGACTTGGTCAGCAGACGCACGTCCTTCATATGCACATAGAGATCGCCCTTGCCGGAGCGCGCCAGAGTGCCTTCAGCGGCGATGATGTCACCCAGATCCCAGGTCTTGATCGCTTCCAGGGTCTCGGCCGGCAGCCCCTTGCGGTCAACATAGACCTGCAGACGGCCGGAACTGTCCTGCAGCACCATAAAGGCGCCGCGGTTGAGCATGATGCGTCCGGCGATCTTGACCGGGATTGCCGCTGCTTCCAGCTCTTCCTTGCTCTTGCCCTCGTAGGCCTTCTGCAGGTCGGCGCACAGGCTGTCGCGGCGGAAGTCGTTGGGGAAGGCGATACCCTGTTCGCGAGCAGCGGCCAGTTTGGCCTTGCGCTGGGCGATCAGCTGATTCTCTTCCTCGTGATGGGCTTGCAGGTCTTGCGGCTGGTCGGTCATGTCAGTGAAATCCCGGAAAAATCAATTCGGTTAGCGGCCCGCAGCGCGGGCCTCGGCGGATTGCCGTGCGGCGCTCGGCTTACAGGCCCTGTTTCAGGCTGGCCTCGATAAACTCGTCGAGATCGCCGTCAAGTACCGCGTTGCAGTTGCTGTTCTCGATACCGGTGCGCAAATCCTTGATGCGCGACTGGTCGAGCACATAGGAGCGAATCTGGTGGCCCCAGCCGATGTCGGACTTGGTGTCTTCCAGCGCCTGCGCAGCCTCGGTACGTTTCATCATTTCCAGTTCGTACAACTTGGCCCGCAACATCTTCATTGCGTGGTCCTTGTTGGCGTGCTGCGAACGCTGATTCTGGCAGCTGACCACGGTGTTGGTCGGGATATGGGTAATCCGTACCGCCGAGTCGGTGGTGTTAACGTGCTGACCACCCGCCCCGGACGAGCGATAGGTATCCACCCGCAGATCCGCCGGGTTGATATCGATTTCGATATCGTCGTCGATCTCGGGTGCAGCAAAAACCGCAGAGAACGACGTATGACGACGGTTGCCGGAGTCGAACGGGCTCTTGCGCACCAGTCGATGCACGCCAATCTCGGTACGCAGCCAACCGAAAGCGTATTCACCGCGAACGTGAACGGTCGCACTCTTGATGCCGGCGACTTCGCCCTCGGACAGTTCAACGATTTCGGCATCGAAGCCATGCTGATCGGCCCAGCGCAGGTACATGCGCAGCAGAATATTGGCCCAGTCCTGCGCTTCGGTCCCACCGGAACCGGCCTGAATATCCAGGTAGCAGTTGTTGGCGTCCATCTCACCACTGAACATGCGGCGGAATTCGAGCTTCTCAAGCGACTCTTGCAGACGCTGCAACTCGCTCACCACATCATCCACCGCGCCCTGGTCGCCCTCTTCGGCGGCCATTTCCAGCAATTCGCCGGCATCCGCCAGGCCGCTGCTCATTTCATCCAGGGTTTCAACGATCTGCGCCAGTGCAGCGCGTTCACGCCCCAGGTTCTGGGCGCGCTCCGGGTCGTTCCAGACACCGGGATCTTCCAGCTCACGCTCTACTTCGGTCAGACGATCACGCTTGTGATCGTAGTCAAAGATACCCCCTGATGGTTTCAGAGCGGCTTCTCAGGTCTTTGATGGTGTTCAGAATCGGATTGATTTCCATGGTGACGAATCCCGGCAGGAAAAAGCCGCCATTGTAGCGGAATTCAGTCGCCGCGTGCAGCCGTCATGCCCGCTGAGCAAAGGCCCGCAGATAAACCAGCGTGCCCAGGCCCCAGAGCGCATTGAGGATGAATCCGATGGCGAAGCGCGGCGCAAACAGCTGCCAGTCCAGACCATAGCCCTTGAGTGGAAATACCAGCAACAGGGCAACCAGAGTCAGCACGATCCCGCCAAACAGGGCCGCCTTGAGCCAGACCAGCGACTTGCCCATGCGCGCCAGCGCCAGCACCAGAACAATCCCCCAGATACCACCCCAGAATGCCGAGGACACCACAGAGGGCACTGCCAGTGGCGCAACCGGCTCGAGGGAAAACGCAGGGAAAGGCACCACCCCGGCGGCATGCAGCAGCGCCAGTGCAGGCTGATGAAAGCTGAATACCGCAAGAAATCCGGCAATGAACGCAAGCACCCCGTGACGCATGAGACCCCCACTCGATACGCTGAACGTTACAGCACTATAGCAGCCTGATGATCAGCCGCATTGACGGCAGGCGGCTTGAGCGACAGCCGCTCCAGAACCGGATAGATATCCAGCGCCGACTGCGGCCGACTGAACCAGAAGCCCTGCACGAAGTTGCAGCCCTCGTTGTGCAGAAAATCCATCTGCTCCGGGGTCTCGATACCTTCGGCGATGACATCCATATCCAGCCCTCGCCCCAGGCCGATGATGGCGCGGCTGATCGCCTTGAGGCGCTCATCGTCAGGCGCCCGGGTAATAAAGCTCTTGTCGACCTTGATAATGTGCAACGGGTAGCGATGCAGATACCCGAGCGAAGAGAAGCCGGTACCAAAGTCATCCAGCGCAATGCGAATCCCCATGCTCTCCAGCTCCCGCAGTGCTGCCAGGGTATCGGGGACGTCGCGCATCAGCAGGCTCTCGGTGATTTCCAGCACCAGGCTGGACGGCGGCAACCCGGTTTCCCGCAGGATTTGCGCCACCCGATTGGGGAAGCCCTGTTCCTGCAACTGCCGGCTGGACAGGTTGACCGAGCAGCGCAGGGTGCTGAGCCCTTGTTGCTGCCACTGACGCACCTGGGCACAGGCCTGTTGCAGGACCCATTCACCCACCTCGACAATCTCGCCCGACTCTTCCAGAACCGGAATAAATTCGTCCGGAGACACCAGCCGCGCGCCCTGCCGCCAGCGCAGCAATGCTTCAACACCGACAGCATGGGCACGTCCGGCGGAAACCTGCACGATGGGCTGATAGAACAGCTCGAACTGACGCTGCGCCAGTGCCTCGCTGAGTGCGTTTTCAAGATTCAGGCGCTGATTCACCTCTTCCTGCAGCGCCTCGCTGTAGAGCGCCAGCTGCGACTTGCCGAACGCCTTGGCCCGATACAGGGCAAGATCCGCCTCGCGCAGCACATCCTGCTGGCCACCATGGCCCTTGAGAGGAGCCACGCCGATACTGACGCTGACCGACAAGCGCCGAGAGGCCGCGATGATCGGGTACTGCAATGCGTGCATGATGCGCTTCGCCACCACTTCCGCATCGCCGGCCACGGCCATGTCATCCAGCAACACCACAAATTCATCACCACCAAAGCGCGCCAGGTGATCGCCCGGGCGCAGGCAGCGCTCAATCCGCTTGGCGACCTGAATCAGCACCTGATCACCGACCTGGTGTCCAAGGCTGTCATTGATCAGCTTGAAGCGATCCAGGTCGATAAACAGCACCGCCGCATGACGTGCCCCCGGCTTGGCCTGACGCTGCAGCGCCTGGGTCAGCAGCTGGCTGACCTGCTGCCGGTTGGGCAACCCGGTCAACTCGTCATGCAACACCATGTGCGCCAGCTCCTGCTCGGTCTGCTTGCGCTGGCTGATATCGGTCAGCGACCCGGCCAGCAGGTGCTCGCCGTGCAGATCGGTGGCCGCTACGCCACGGATCATTACCCAGAGCAGGCGCCCCCAGCTGTCACGCATTTCGCACTCGACATGCAGATACGGCTGACGACCATCAAGGTGCGACTGTACCGCCGCAAGGAACCCGCCGCGCTGCAGCTCGGGAATCAAGGCCGCCCAGTCAACCAGGGTACGTGGAGCACGCCCCGCGTCGAGCCCGAGCATGGCCAGCCAGCGCTCCGATACATGCAGCCGATCGTCCTCGACATGCCACTCCCAGAGCCCGTCACTGGCGCCCTGAACAGCGCGGGCATAGCGATCCTCACTCGCCTGCAGCGCCATCTTGCCGGCACTGGAGTAGGTATCGACGGTCAGACTGAGATCAAAGAAGGCCACCTTCAGCAGACTGCCATAGAGCTGTTCGGCCAGCTTCGGTTCATCACGCCACTGACGGTTGATGGCCCGATGCATGAAATCAAGATAGAAGTGAAAGGCCGCCAGATACCACTTGAGATCCACGCCCAGGCGCTCATGGGTCAGCCCCACCAGCAGGCGCAGACGCACGTACTGCAGGTCATACGGGCCACGCAGCAGTTGCCGGAAGTAGGTTTGCTGCTGCCCCTTCAGCGCAGTCAGGCGGCCGGGATGGGAAAGCAACCTGGCCGGCTCGTCAAACTGTTCCAGATGCTGGAGCAGCGCCTCGATGCATTCCGCATGCAAATGATCGAGCGTCGGCAGGTGGGCGCCCAGGCAGTCGAACCCGGTGTCATTAATCAGCAGCAGGCGCAGCCGTTGCCTCACCTCATTGGGGTTCAGCCCAAGGTGACGCTGCATATTCAGCAATTGCTGCTTCAGGTCCGGCACGTCCTTGCCCCCAAGCGCGCCCGACTTATCCTCGGGCAAAAAGAATGGTGATGCATTTGTGATCTCTGTATCACTGCATGAAAACCAAAAGCGCCCGGCAGGTCAATCCCCTGAATACGTCAATCTAGCAGCCTGTTGAAATTCGCCTACGGTCTGTCTGACTTTGCAGTGTAAGGTTTACGATATCGGCTCCAATCTGCCGGGAACCCCGATTTCCATGCGTGGCGCCGATATCACTCAGGAATCCTTGTTCACTGTCGCCAAGCTCGATGACTTCGTGCCAGCGACTCACCCCCTGCGCGCCATCCGCAAGCTGGCAGACACCGCTCTGCAGCGGATGAGCGCCCTGTTTGACACCTTGTATGCCGACACCGGTCGCGCCTCGATCGCCCCCGAGAAGCTGATGCGGGCACAGTTGCTGCAGTTGTTCTACTCGCTGCGCAGCGAGCGGATGCTCATGGAGCAACTGGGCTACAACCTGCTGTTCCGCTGGTTCGTCGGCTTGGCCATCGATGATCCGGTGTGGGATCACTCGGTCTTCTCGAAGAACCGTGACCGTCTCAATGCCCAGGCCGTGGCCACCGAATTTCTGAGCGAGGTGGTGCGCCTGGCAGAGAAGCAGGGGCTGATCTCGGATGAGCACTTCTCAGTCGACGGCACATTGCTGCAAGCCTGGGCCTCTCAGAAGAGTTTCCGGCCCAAGGACGACTCTCCAGACGATCAAGGCCCCGGACCACGCAATGCCCCGCCGGACTTCAAGGGGCACAAGCGCAGCAACGACACCCACGCCTCGACCAGCGATCCGGATGCCCGGCTGTACCGAAAGAGCCACAACACCGGCGCGCAGCTGAGTTACATGGGGCATGTGCTGATGGAACACCGCAGTGGCCTGGTGCGCAGTGCTCATGTGACTCTGGCCGGTGGCCGTGGCGAACGCGAAGCCGCGCTGGCGATGCTGAGCAAGCTGGGTGGTCGCCGTCGCCGCACCTTGGCTGCGGACAAGGCCTACGATACGGCAGACTTCGTGGCCGCCTGTCGGGCACTCGGCGTGACACCGCATGTGGCACAGAACACCAGTGGCCGGCGTAGCGCCATCGACGGCCGTACCACGCGCCATGCTGGCTATGGACTGAGCCTGAAGATTCGCGCCTGGATCGAAACCCACTTCGGCTGGCTCAAGGCGGCGGCAGGCCTGCGCCAGGTGAAGCAACGCGGACTTGAGCGTGTCGACGCGCTGTTCCAGCTGGCCATGGCGGCAAGCAACCTGGTGCGCCTGCCGAAGCTGCTGGCTACAGGCTCAATGGCATGAGCGCGTTGACGGGGAAGGTGCGCCTGGAGCACGCCAAATCGGGCTATTTCCATCGATTGGCGCCCTAAACGGGAAGTAAACGAGCGCGACCGCTGCTGCCAGAAGCAGTGGACGTAATCATCGCGGCGAATTTCAACAGGCTGCTAGACGTCGCTGACCGGTTCGAGATGACGAACCATCAGCTGCAGGCTCTGACGCCCGCGAAATTCGTTGATATCCAGCGTGTAGGCCAGCAGCACCCGACTGACGGATGCATTGGGCCAGCACTGCGGGTCAATGTTGAAGGCAATCGCATCAAGAGGCTGCGCAGTGCCCGGCACACGCAATACCAGCTTGAGGTGCCGTTCGCCGACCAGCCGTTGCTGCAGCACCTGAAACTCGCCATGAAACAGCGGCTCGGGGAAATGCTGCCCCCAGGGCCCGGCTTCGCGCAGGGAGGCGGCGATATCCATCGACAGATCACTGGCCTGCAGCTCGCCATCGGAGAGCAGCCGCCCGGTCAGATCCTCAGCCTGCAGCTGACGTCGCACTTCAGCATCAAAGGCCGCGGCAAAGGCCGGAAAATCCGCCTCACGCAGTGACAATCCGGCCGCCATGGCGTGACCACCAAACTTGCTGATCAGCTCGGGGTGACGCGCCGCGACCGCGTCCAGTGCATCACGGATATGCAGCCCGTTAACCGAACGCGCCGAGCCCTTGACCATGCCATCTCCTGCATCGGCAAAGGCGATTACCGGGCGATGAAAGCGGTCTTTCAGGCGCGAGGCCAGAATGCCGATCACCCCCTGATGCCATTCCGGGTCGTACAGACACAGCCCGAACGGCAGCGCAGTTTCGTCCAGCTGCATGCTTTCCAGGGTCTTCAGCGCCTGCTGCTGCATGTCGCGCTCGATTGCCTTGCGGTCACGGTTGAGTGCGTCCAGTTCACGAGCCATATCCAGCGCCAGCGACTCGCTGTCAGTCAGCAGGCATTCGATACCCAGACTCATGTCGTCCAGCCGACCGGCCGCGTTCAGACGCGGGCCAACAATAAAGCCGAGATCGGTCGATACCAGCCGCTCGCGCGGGCGCCCGGCCACCTCCAGCAGCGCGCGAATCCCCGGGCGGCAGCGCCCGGCACGAATGCGCGCCAGCCCCTGATGCACCAGAATGCGGTTATTGGCATCCAGCGGCACCACATCCGCCACCGTACCAAGCGCCACCAGATCCAGCAGTTCGGCCAGGTTCGGCTCCGCTCGCCCGGTTTCGGCAAACCAGCCACTGTCACGCAGCGCCGCCCGCAGCGCCAGCATGACGTAAAAAATCACCCCGACGCCGGCCATCGCCTTACTGACAAAGCCACAACCGGGCTGGCTCGGATTGACGATGGCATCGGCTGCCGGCAGCTGTTCGCCGGGCAAGTGATGATCCGTCACCACGACCTGCAACCCGGCCGCCTTGGCGGCAGCAACGCCGTCGATGCTGGAGATGCCGTTGTCGACTGTAACCAGAACCTGCGGCGAGCGGGTCAGCGCTACTTCAACAATTTCCGGCGTCAGACCATAGCCGTACTCGAAGCGGTTGGGCACCAGATAGTCGACCTGCGCCGCACCCAGCATGCGCAACGCCAGCACGGCAACGCTGCTGGCCGTGGCGCCGTCGGCGTCGAAGTCACCCACAATCAGGATCGACTGGCGCGAACGCAGCGCCTGCTCCAGCACCGCGACCGCCCGATCAATACCGAGCAGGCCGTTAAACGGCAACAGAGCCTGCAACCTCCGGTCCAGCTCTGCCTCGTTCAGCACGCCGCGGGCGGCATACAGGCGTGTAAGCAGCGGCGGCAGACTGCCCAGAGCGGGCAGCGCAGGCGGCAAGGGGCGAGTTTCTATCTGCATCGGCTCAACGCTCGCCCTGCAACCATTCGATCGGCAGCTCGTGCTGCAGATCGCCATCGCTGACGTACAGTACGCCATCGCTGATCATCACACCCCAGTCGATGCTGCGCGGCAAATCGGTAGACAGCGCCTGCAGAGGCTCCTCGGGCAGGGCCGCCACATTCAGGTTGGCCAGCGACGCGACAGCAGACAGCTGCTTGCTGATCCATACCCGAGTATTGCCATACACCAGCACCGATACCTTCTCGGCACGGCGCGAACACCAAGTCATGCGATCGGCATCGGGTTGACCAACCTCAATCCAGTGTTCGACCCGGTCATCCAGGGTTTTCAGCCACAGTGCCGGTTCATCAACATCCGACAGCCCGCGACCGAACGTCAGACGCTCGTGGTACCAGAGGGCGTAGGCCAACAGGCGAACCGCCAGCCGCTCTTCGGTCTCCGACGGGTGACGGGCAACGGTCATGCGCACGTTCTCGTACACACCCAGGTCGGTGTCGGTGATATTCAGCTGAACCTTGTAAGGGGTTGCCTGCAGGGCCATCGCAAATGTGTCCATCAGAAAAACGGGCACGCAGTGTAGCGTATTCACCCCGCCAATGCCGTGTGCAGCACAATATGGCAAAACGCCATAAAAACTGGCCAGCGATGCTGCCGAGGGTATACTTGATGCACCCCTAAGCCACGACAGCCGATGATGCTCCTACTCCTTGTCACGCTTGCGATCATTGTCCTGCTGACCGGTGCGGCGCTCTGGCGCGAGCACCGGCGCGCAAGGACCTTTCGCCGGTTGCTGGACCTGTCCCCCAACGGTCTGCTGATCCTGGACCGCCGCCAGCGGGTACGCTGGCACAATCCTGCCGCCGCACGCCTGCTCGACCCCGCTGAGAAAACCGACCCGACCGGCCAACCGATAACCCGCTGGCTACCGATGCTGGATACGCTGCCGGCGCCGATGCAGCGCATGGAGACACTGCTGCGCAGAGGCGACCAGCAAACTCAGCAGGACTTGACCCGGCTGCCCGATATCGGTCGCCAGCGGATACTGCTGCTGCACCCGACGGCAGAGCAGCAAGCCGGCAGCGAGGCCATGGAGCGCTTCAAGCGCAGCCAGTACTTCGCCCGCATCGGCACCTGGGATTGGGATATCGGTACCGATCGACTGTACTGGTCGGAAGCCATCTACGGCATGTTTGGCTATCAACCGGGCGAAGTGACGCCTTCCTACAGCCTGTTCTGCGACAGCGTGCACCCGGAGGACCGCGAGCGGGTCAAGGCCGGCGAACAGCGCTGTATCGACACCGGCGAAAACCACGACGAGGAGTACCGGGTCATCTGGCCGGATGGCAGCGTGCACTGGGTTCGGGAAACCGGCAACGTGGTCAAGAACGAACACGGGCAGCCGGTCAAGATGATGGGTGTCGTACGCGATATCACCGAAGAAAAGCGCTCGGTTCGGGAACTGGAACAGCGCGCCCACCAGGACCCGCTGACCGGCCTGCCCAACCGGCTGATGCTGGAGCAGCGACTGTTTGAAGCCCTGACCAGGGCCAGAGCCCGGCAAACGCGTCTGGCTCTGGTGTTTATCGACCTGAACCAGTTCAAGGCAATCAACGACCAGCTCGGCCACGCCAGTGGCGACGAGGTGTTACTGGCGGTTGCCCAGCGTCTGCGCAGCGCAGTGCGCAGCTCTGACATGGTCGCCAGACTGGGCGGGGACGAGTTTGTCGTCCTGCTCGAGGGGCTATCGCGCAGCAGCCGGGTAACTGACGAGGCCCACCAGATCAGCGAGAAACTGTTTGCCAGTCTCGCGCCGGTGATCACCCTGCAGGGCCGCGACTACCGTATTGGTGCCAGTCTGGGCGTTGCCCTGTTCCCCGATCATGCCGCCACCCTGGACAAGCTGATCCATGCCGCCGACCTGGCCATGTACAGCGCCAAGCGCAGCGGCAACAACCAGTACCGGCTGGGCGAGGATCTCAATACCCACGCCCACACCCTGACGCCCTGATACCAGATTCAGCGCCGAAGACGGCCAGCCAGCGTAATCACTCCCACCAGCAGGGCACCGGCGGCCACCCCGAAACCGGCATTGAGCAGGGTTGGCAGCAGACCATCCAGCACGGTGCCGATATAGGGCAGGTCCGCCGCCCGCTCGGCGCTGTCCTCGATCCAGTGATGCACTACCGACAGGCCGTGCGTCAGGATACCCCCGCCGACCATAAACATCGCAGCCGTCCCCACGACCGATAACGTTTTCATCAGCCAGGGTGCCATATCGAGGACGCCCTGCCCGAGTCGCTGCAGCAACGGACTGTCCTTGCGGGTCAGCGCCAGCCCGCCGTCATCCAGTTTGACAATACCGGCAACCAGCCCGTAGACGCCGATGGTCATCACCACGGCAATTCCCGCCAGCACAACCAACTGTTTGACGAAATCGGCGTCGGCTACCGTACCCAACGTGATGGCGATAATCTCGGCGGAGAGGATAAAGTCGGTGCGCACCGCGCCAGCAATCTTGGCTTTTTCCCGTTCAACCAGATCCACCTGCTCGTCCTGCAGCGTCTGCCGGTGCTCGGCCTCGGTGTCATGCAGAAACCGGTGTGCCAGCTTTTCTGCGCCCTCGTAACAGAGAAATGCCCCGCCCAGCATCAACAGCGGCGTGATAGCCCAGGGGGCAATGGCGCTGATCAGCAGCGCCGCCGGCACCAGAATCAGCTTATTGCGAAACGAGCCCCTGGCTACGGCCCACACCACCGGCAACTCCCGTTCGGCCCGCACACCGGCAACCTGCTGAGCGTTAAGCGCCAGATCGTCACCCAGCACGCCCGCCGTCTTCTTGGCGGCAACCTTGGTCATGACCGAGACGTCGTCCAGTACTGTTGCAATATCATCCAGTAACACAAGCAGACTGCTAGCCAATTCATCCTCCTGATCAATTTGATGCACAGCCCCGAGCACAGGCCTGAGGCGCGTAAAAAAAACGGCCTGACGCCGGAGTATTGGTTCAAGTCCGACGCATGTCGGCCGATTCAGTTATACCCTGCAAGCACGCTCATCTATCCGCGCCACCAAGAGGTTGTCATGTTCGGAGCACGTCTCAAAGCAGAGCTTCAACGAAGTCAGCAACTGCTCGCAACCCAGTCGCACATCCTCAATGCAATCCGCAAGAACATCGCCTGGATCGAATTCACCCCAGAGGGCGAGATTCTCGATGCCAACACTGCGTTCCTGAACGTTGTCGGCTATCAGCTTGAGGAAGTGCGTGGCCGCAGGCACAGCCTGTTCTGCGCACCGGAACTGGTCAACAGTAACGAATACCGCCGCTTCTGGCAGCGTCTGGCCAGCGGCGAGAGTTTCAGTGACCGTTTTGATCGCATAGCCAAAGACGGCAAACAGGTTTGGCTGGAGGCGAGCTACATCCCGGTCATTGGCGCTAACGGGCGGGTATCGAAGGTAGTGAAACTGGCCTTTGATATCACCCGGGAAGTACAGGCCGAACAGCAACACCAGAGTCTGCTGAATGCCATCAATCGGTCAATGGCGGTGATTGAATTCACCCGGGACGGCGAGATCGTCACCGCCAATGACAACTTCCTGCGCACCATGGGGTACCGCCTGGACGAGATCAAGGGCAAGCACCACCGGATGTTCTGCAGCCCCGAAGTCGCCAGCAGCAGACAGTACGAGCAGGCCTGGCAGCGCCTGAACCGGGGTGAGTTTCTCTCGGACATCTTCCAGCGCATAACCCGCAGCGGCCAGATCATCTGGTTGCGCGCCACCTACAACCCGCTCTACGACGCCAGCGGCAGGCTCTATGGCTTCGTCAAGTTCGCCAGTGACATCACCGCCCAGATCGAACGCCGCGATGCCGAATCCGCCGCGGCCAAACTCGCCTTCGAGATCGCCGCTGAAACCGATGGCAGTGCGCGCGACGGCGCGGCAACCGTGCAGGAAGCGATCGATGTAGTGCGCTCTATCGCTGGCGATCTGGACAATGTGTCCGAACAAATCAATGCGCTGAACAGTCAGTCCGAGCGCATCAACAGCATCGTTCAGGTCATTCGCGGCATCGCTGACCAGACCAACCTGCTGGCCCTCAACGCCGCCATCGAGGCCGCCCGCGCCGGCGAGCAGGGGCGCGGTTTCGCCGTGGTCGCCGACGAAGTGCGCAACCTCGCCGCGCGCACCGCCCAGGCCACCCTGGAGATCAACGAGGTGGTGCAGCAGAACATGGAGCTGGCCCATCGCGCGGTCGACGGCATGGCCGGCAGCCGCAGCAAGTCGGAACAGGGCGTGGTGCTGGCCAACCGGGCCGGCGAGGTGATGCTGGAGATCCGCGACGAGGCGCAGCGGGTGGTCGATGCCATCGGCCAGTTTGCAGAGGCGATCAAGCACTGAGCAGCGTTCCGCGGCCGCCGCCTTTGCCCTACACTGGCGGCCCAGCCACCGCATCCGGAGCCCGTATGAACGCCGCCAAACCCCTCGCCGGCCTCAAGGTCATCGAACTCGGCACCCTGATCGCCGGCCCTTTCGCCGCTCGCATCTGCGCCGAGTTCGGCGCCGAGGTCATCAAGGTCGAGTCACCCAATGGCGGCGATCCATTGCGCAAGTGGCGCAAGCTCTACGAGGGCACCTCACTGTGGTGGTTTGTGCAGGCCCGCAACAAGCAATCGCTGACCCTCAACCTGAAAGATCCCGACGCCATCGATGTGCTCAAACAGCTGCTCGGCGATGCCGACATCCTGATCGAGAACTTTCGCCCAGGCACGCTGGAAAAGCTCGGGCTGGGCTGGGATACCCTGCATGCACTCAACCCGGGGCTGGTGATGGTGCGGCTGTCCGGCTTTGGTCAGACCGGCCCGCAAAAGGACCAGCCCGGATTTGGCGCCGTTGGCGAATCCATGGGCGGGCTGCGCTATATCACCGGTTTCGAGGACCGTCCGCCGGTGCGTACCGGCATTTCCATCGGTGACTCCATCGCCGCGCTCTGGGGCGTGATTGGCGCGCTGATGGCGTTGCGGCACCGGGAGGTCAATCAAGGCAAGGGCCAGATTGTCGACGTCGCGCTCTACGAAGCCGTCTTCGCGATGATGGAAAGCATGGTGCCCGAATTCGATGTAATGGGCTTCGTGCGCGAGCGCACCGGCAACATCATGCCCGGCATCACCCCCTCCTCCATCCACACCTGCAGCGACGGCAAGGCAGTACAGATCGGCGCCAACGGCGATGCCATCTTCCAGCGTTTCATGCGCGCCATTGGCCGTGATGATCTGGCCGCCGACCCGACCCTGGCCGACAATGCCGGCCGTGACGCCAGACGCGACGAGCTGTACACGCTGATTGACCGCTGGGCCGCCAGCCTGCCACAGGAGCAGGTATTGCAGGTGCTGGAACAGGCCGAAGTCCCCGCCAGCAAGATCTATTCAGCCGCCGACATGTTCACCGACCCGCAGTACCTGGCCCGCGAAATGTTCCTCAACGCCACCCTGCCCGACGGCAAACCGTTCAAGATGCCTGGCATCGTGCCCAAACTGTCCGAAACACCCGGCAGCGCCGAATGGACCGGGCCGGCGCTGGGTGAGCATACCGATGCCATCCTTGGCACGCTCGGATACAGCGAACAGCAAATTGCCGAGCTGCGTGCGCGCGGCGCGATTTAGCGGGGCGTAATGAGCGGCGCGACGCACTTGCTGTACCGTCTGAGTGACCGGACGCAGAGCGTCCGGGTCGGCGCTACCACGCGAAGCGTGGGAGCGATCAACAACGGCGGAGTGTGCACAGAATCCAGTCCCGTTTACGCGGGCGAGTAGCGCAGGGCTGACGGGAAAAAGAGCGGCAGCATGTCTGAGGAGCAACGCGACGAGTTCTGCCGCTCCCCGCCAGGCCGAGCAACGCAGCGAACCCGAAGGGCCGCGTAGTCGGGTGCCCGGGGGGATCGCCAAGGGGGGCCGGGCAAGCGGCCCCCCTTGGCTCGCCGTGAAGGCGAAAGGCTGACTCAATATCAGCGCATTAAGCGATCAAGAGACGCCAAAAGGGTCAGCGCGCAAGCGCTGGGGAACTGCCAACCATAAAGGCCCCATCTCTAATCAAAATCCTGCTTCTCCATCCACGGAATAATCCGCTCGAATGCCTGCTCGATCCGCTCCAGCGAGGTGGAATAGCTCAGCCGCAAGGCATTGCTGCAGCTGTTTCCGAAGGTCTCGCCGGGAATGGTGCAGACCCCGGTTTCCTTCAGCAACCGCAACGCCACGTTGGTGCCGTTGACCCCTTCCGGCAGCGACGGAAACAGATAAAACGCGCCCTCGGGCTTGTAGCCGGTCAGGTGCGGCGTCTGTTCCACCAGCTCGACCAGCCGGTCGCGACGGCGGGTGTACTCGCTGAGCATCTGCTCGATGAAGGCACCGCCGCTGCGCAGCGCAGCCACCCCGGCCCACTGGAACGGGGTATTGGCGACCGTGGTGGTGAACATGTGATAGCGCCGCAACTTCTTGATTGCCGCCTGGCTGCCGATCAGCCAGCCGATGCGCATACCGGCCATGCTGTAGGTCTTGGAAAAACTGCTGACTACCATCACGTGATCCAGATCGCTGCAGCACGACAGCACCGACGGGTATTCTCGCCCGTCATAGATCAGGTGGTCGTACACCTCATCGCTGATGACATGGATACCACGGTAGGCCGCCTCTTCCAGAATCGCCTCCAGCGTCTCGCGCGGATACAGCGTGCCGGTCGGGTTACTCGGCGAGTTGAGAATGATCGCGTAGGTATGCGGCTCAATGGCATCGATCACCTCCTGCGGATCAAGCTGGTGATGATTCTCGGCACGCGTTGATATCTCGGTCACCTCGCCGCCGTTCATGCGAATCAGCGGTGCATAGAGCATGAACGCCGGATCCGGCACGATAAAGTGACGGCCTGGGGCTGCAACCGCTGTCAGCGCCAGATAGAGCGCCTCGGTCGCGCCGGTGGTGACCATGATGTTGTCCGGCGTCAACGGCCGCTGGTAGCGCTCGCTGTAGTACTCCGCCAGCGATTCCAGCAGCTCCGGCAGGCCGGCGTCCATGGTGTAGCCGGTCTGCCCGGCGCGCAGCGCCTCGACCGACGCTTCAACCACCACATCCGGCGCCGGCAGATCCGGCTGACCGATGGACAGATGGATCACATCCTCCATGTTGGCGGCCAGATTGACCATCTTGCGAATCCCCGGAATGGGAATGGTCAGCAGCGCCGGATTCCAGATCGGGTCTTCGGATTCATACAGATCAATATCGGAGTTTCCCAGCGGCATGGCATTACTCCTTGACGGTGGTAAAGAGCGCCGGACGGCGGTCGGTCAACGGAGCGGCCTGCTGATACGCATACCCCGCGCGAAGCACCAGAGCATCATTGAAGCGCGCGCCCACCAGTTGCAGGCCAATCGGCAGCCCCTGGCTGTCAAAGCCGCAGGGCACAGAGATGGCCGGCTGGCCGGTCATGTTGAACGGATAGGTAAAGGGGGTCCAGGTCGGCCAGCGGGTGCTTGGCCAGTCCTCCGGCACCTCGCGCCCGGTCTTGAAGGCGGTCAGTGGCAGGGTCGGGGTGAGCAACAGGTCGTACTTCTGATGGAAGGTCGCCATGCGCTCGCGCAGCGCCATCGACTCGTTCACCGCCCCCATGTAGTCCAGCATGCTCAGGCGCGCGGCCTTTTCCGATACCTTGACCAGTTCCGGATCCATCACCGCCCGTTTCTTCGGCCCCAGGTCGCGAATGGCATTGGCCGCTCCGCCGTAAAACAGATGACCAAAGGCAGCCAGCGGATCACTGAAACCGGGGTCAACCCGCACTACCTCGGCCCCCAGCTCGGCCAGCACGCGGGCCGCCTCGGCCACGGCTGCTTCCACCTCGGGATCAACATCCACATAGCCCAGGTTGGGGCTGTAGGCGATCTTCAGACCCTTTACCCCGCTGCGCAACTCAGCCAGATAGTCGATATTGCGGCGCGGCACAGCGTGGGTATCGCGGTAATCGGGCTCGGCCAGCACATTCATCATCAGCGCACAGTCTTCAACCGTCCAGGTCATCGGCCCGGCATGGGCCAGGGTGCCAAAAGGGCTGGAGGGCCAGTGCGGTACTTCACCAAAGGAGGGTTTGAGACCGACAATGCCGCAGAAGGAGGCAGGAATCCGAATCGAGCCGCCGGCGTCGGTCCCCAGCGCCAACGGCGCCATGCCCAGGGCAACCGCCACCCCGCTGCCGCCGCTGGAGCCGCCGGCGGTTTTGTCCGGATTCCAGGGGTTGTTGGTGACCCCGTCAACCGGGTTGTCGGTCACCCCTTTCCAGCCGAGCTCCGGCGTTGTGGTCTTGCCGATCGGCACATAGTTGTGGCGCGCCAGCGCCGCGGTACAGGCGCCAGTCTTGCCGAGAGTGCTTTGCGGGTCGACCGTGTGCGAGCCTTTCAGGGTCGGCCACATCGGCGTCAGGAAAACATCCTTGACCGCCACCGGTACGCCGTCCAGCAGCCCGCTGGGGCACCCATCGACATAGCGCTGCTCCGCTGCACGTGCCAGTGCCACACTGGTCTCCCGGTCTACCAGACAGAAGCCGTTGGTTTGCCCATCAACACGCTCAATCTGATCAAGCAGACAATTGGCCACCTCGACCGGTGACAGCTGTCGATCAACAAAATGCGCACGCAGCTGGGTTGCCGTCATTGCCAGAATGTCGTTGGACATATTCGCCTCCTCAGTGCCAGAGAGCCCGGACTTCGCCTTATTGCCGGGCGCTATTTCCCCCTGTTCACGATATTGAGCAGGGGCTCATCGGCCAGCCAGCGCTGCAGGTTGGCCATGAACTGCTCGCCCAGCGCACGGCGCCAGCCGATAAAGTCGCCCGCCATGTGCGCAGACAGCATCACATTGGGCAGATCCCACAACGGATGGCCTTCCGGCAGCGGCTCGGGGTCCACGACATCCAGCACGGCGCCCCCCAACTGGCCGGCTTGCAGGGCCGCGACCAGATCGTCGGTCACCACGATGGCACCGCGGCCGACGTTGACCAGCAGCGCATTGGAGCGCATGCGCGCCAACCGGTCGCGGTTGATCAAGCCTCGCGTGGCGTCGGTCAGCGGTGCGGTAATCACCACAATGTCAGCCTCGGGCAACGCGCCATCCAGTTGTTCACTGGCCAGTACGCGGCTGAAGTGTTCGGCGCTGCGGGCGGTCCGTGCGATGCCGATCACCTCGATATCCAGCGCCGACAGCAGCCGCGCCACCTCGCTGCCGATGGACCCGGCGCCGATCACCAGCGCCCGCTGCCGGGCCACCAGCGCGGTCTCGCGATGCTGCCAGCGCTGCTGGCGTTGCAGCGCCAGATTGCCGAGGCTGTCCTTGGCGTGCATCAGCACCGCACCCAGCACGTACTCGGCAATGCCCAGATCAAACACACCGCGCGCGTTGGTCAGCAGCACATCGCTGTCCCGCAGCGCCGGGAACATCAACGCATCAACGCCGGCACTGGTGGCGTGGACCCAGCGAATGCGGTGCTCGTCCGGCCAGCAGCGCTCAAGCAGGTCGGTGCGAAAATCCGTCACCACCAGCACATCGGTCTGCGGCAAATGCCTGCGCAGATCAGACTCGCTGCTGACCGTGCGCAGCTCTACCGTGGTCGGCAGATCATCCAGCCCCGGCAGCGGCGCTTCGCCGGGCGCAACCAGCACCAGCACGCGGGTCATGCCGCCACCTGCTCTGCTGCCCGGGTGAAGCGGGCTACCGCCTCATCTACTTCGGCACTGCTGACCGTCAGCGGCGGCAGCCAGCGAACGATCTGCCCCTCGGTGCCGCAGCGCAGCAGCAACAGCCCCTGCGCTTCCGCCGCGCTGGTCAGCCGAGCGGCCAGATCACCGCGCGGGGTGCGGAAGTCATCGGCGATTTCCATCCCCAGCATCAGCCCCTTGCCGCGCAGGGTGTCGATCATCGGGAAGCGTTCTTTCAGCCCGTGCAGGCGCTCATTCAGCAGCTCGCCCTGGCGGGCGGCGTTCTCGACCAGCTGCTCACTGTCGATCACCTCCAGCGTCGCCAGCGCCGCCGCACAGGCCACCGCGTTGGCGCCATAGGTGCCGCCCTGTGAACCGGCCAGGCCCTTGCTCATCAGGGCTTCGGAAGCGGCAATGGCCGACAGCGGGAAGCCGCTGGCCAGACCCTTGGCGGTGATCACGATATCCGGGGTGACGTCAAAGTGACTGTGGCTCCAGAACCGTCCGGTGCGCCCATAGCCGGCCTGAATCTCGTCGCAGATCAGCAAAATGCCGTGCTGCCGGCAGCGTTCGGCCAGCCCCTGCATGAACGCCTTGTTGGCCGGGTAGTAACCAAATTCGCCCTGCACCGGCTCGATCAGCATGGCGGCGGTGTCGCTGGGCGCAGTGCGGGTTTTCAGAATGTGGTCCAGCTCGCGCAGGGCAAACGCGGTAGCCTCTTCCTCGGTCCAGCCATAGCGATAGGCATGCGGGAAGGGCGACACCTCGACCCCGGCCATCATCGGATGAAAACCGGTACGCACCTTGGTGCCAGAAGTGGTCAGCGAGGCGGCGGCCATGGTGCGACCGTGAAAGCCGCCGTCAAACACGATGATATTGGCCCGTCCGGTGGCCTGCCGCGCCAGGCGCAGGGCCGCCTCGACCGACTCGGAGCCGGAGTTGCTGAACGCCACCGAGTCGATGCCCTCAGGCATGCGCTCGGCCAGCGCATCGGTCAGTTCCAGCATCGGCCGATGCGCCACCGTGGTGTACTGGGCGTGAATCACGCGGCCGACCTGCGCCTGCGCCGCCGCCACCACGGTCGGATGACAATGGCCGGTGCTGGTCACACCAATGCCGGAGGTAAAGTCCAGATAGCGGCGGCCGTCGGTATCAACCAGCCAGCTGCCTTCGCCGTGATCGACACAGACCTGGCTGGCCTGCTTGAGTAGCGGTGACAAATGGTGCATAGCCATCTCTCCTGTCCTTTCGGCGGGCCGGAGCCAGTATCTGATCGGCCAGCGACACGCAGAGCGTGTCCTGACACGCGAGCGGGATCAGTGCAGCGCGGCAATCACGCCAGCAGTCACATCCCGACAGGTCCGCTGTTGGCCTGCAGTGGTCGCCAGATCCTTGGCAACCGCCAGACGCAGCCGTTCAGCAGCCTGTGCGCAGCCCACCCAATCCAGCATCAGTGCTGTGGTGAGCAGCATGGCAGCAGGGTTTGCGAGCCCCTGGCCGACGATATCCGGCGCGCTGCCATGTGTGGGTTCGAACAGCGCGGGCATCGCCCGGCTGTCCGGATTGATATTGCACGACGGCGCCAGCCCCAGTCCGCCCGAAAGCACGGCGGCCAGATCCGTCAGAATGTCTCCATGCAAGTTGCTCGCCACGACCACGTCGAAGGTCCACGGGCACTGCACGAACTTCATGCAGGCGGCGTCGACCAGTTCGTGATGAACGCCTATCTCGGGGAACTCGGCGGCAACCTCGGCAAACACCTCGGTGTACAGATCGCCCCAAAACGGCTGGGCGTTGCGCTTGGTGATCAGGCACACCTGCGCCGCCGCCCGTCCCCTATTCGCGCAATGGAAGTCGCGACTGCCCTGCCCCCGTGCAGCCAACCGCTCACGGGCACGGGCAAAGGCATGGCGAATCAGCCGCTCTGTGGCCCGGCGGGTAAACACTTCCAGTTGCGTCGCCACCTCATCGGCGCTGCCGCGGTGCAGCCTGCCGCCCTGATTGACGTACTCGCCTTCACTGTTCTCGCGAATCACCAGCATGTCCACCTCGGCCGCGCGGGGATCAGCCAGATACTGCGGTGCGCCAGGCAACAAGCGCGCCGGCCGCTCGCAGGCCCACAGGTCCAGCCCCTTGCGAAACTGCAGCAGCGGTGCCAGCGAGACGCTGTCGGGCAGGCAGTAGCGTTCGGCATCAGTCAGCGGCCCCGGATCGCCCAATGCGCCCATCAGCAGCGCGTCATAGGCTTGCACCCGGGTCAGGGCATCGGCGGGCATCATCTCGCCGTGCTGGCGGTGCCAATCGGTCGACGGCCAGTCCAGCCAGTCCCAGGTCAGACCGAGCGGGGTCTGGCGATCAAGCGCGGCAAGCACCTCGGCCGCGGCCGCCATTACCTCCGGGCCGATACCATCGCCGGGCATCAGGGCGATGCGCCTTGGCTCGGTCATCTGTCAGGCCCCGCCCATGCACAGGTATTTGATCTCGGTGTACTCATCCAGCCCGTGCCGCGAGCCCTCACGGCCCAGCCCGCTGGCCTTGACGCCACCAAAGGGTGCCGCCGCGTTGGACACCGCGCCTTCGTTGATGCCGATAATGCCGGCCTCCAGCGCATCGGCAACACGCCAGACGCGGTGGATGTTGGTGCTGTAGAAATAGGCAGCCAGCCCGTAGGGCGTATCGTTGGCCAGTGCGATGGCCTGCTCCTCGGTGTCGAAACGCATCACCGCGGCCAGCGGGCCGAAGGTTTCATCGGCGCAGACCTGCATGTCCGGGGTCACACCGGTCACCAGCACGGGCTCAACGTAGTTGCCTTTGGCCTCGCCGGGTGAGGCGCCGGCAACATGCTCAGCACCTTTGGCCAATGCATCGTCAAAGTGTTCCTGTACCTTTTTCACCGCGGCCCGATTGATCAGCGCGGACTGGGTCACGCCTTCTTCAAATCCGTCACCCAGCTTGAGCTTGCCCATCGCCTCGGCGAGTTTCTCGACAAACTGGTCATGAATGCCGCTCTGGACCAGAAAACGGTTGGCGCAGACGCAGGTCTGCCCGGTGTTGCGGAACTTGCAGACCATTGCCCCCTCGACCGCACGATCCAGATCGGCATCGTCAAACACGATAAAGGGCGCATTGCCGCCCAACTCCAGCGACACTTTCTGCACGTGCTCGGCGCACTGCGCCATCAGCTGACTACCGACACTGGTCGAGCCGGTAAAACTCAGCTTGCGCACCGTCTCGCTGCCGGTCAGCACCTCACTGATCATCGACGCCTTGCCGGTCACTACGTTAAACACACCCGCCGGAATGCCCGCTTCCTCCGCCAACACACCGAGCGCCAACGCGGTGAACGGCGTGGCACTGGCCGGTTTGACGATCATCGGGCAGCCCGCTGCCAGCGCGGCACCGGCCTTACGGGTAATCATTGCCGCCGGGAAGTTCCAGGGCGTGATGGCTGCAGTCACCCCAATCGGCTGACGGGTCACCACAATATGCTGCCCGGGCTTGGCACCGGGAATGGTCTCGCCGTAAACACGGCGTGCTTCCTCGGCAAACCAGCGAATGAAGGACGCCGCGTAGTCCACCTCACCACGGGATTCCACCAGCGGCTTGCCCTGCTCCAGCGTCATCAGGCTGGCAATGTCCTCGCGGTGCCTGAGCATCAGGTCGTACCAGCGCATCAACAGGTCAGCACGTTCCAGCGCGGTGGTCTTTCGCCACTCGGCAAAGGCCTGGTCGGCCTGGGCGATACACTCGGTGAGCTGCGCCTCGCTCAGGCTGGGCACGCTGCCGATGATCTCGCCGCTGGCGGGATTATCCACCTCGATCGTCGCACCATCACTGGCAGCAACCCATTGGCCGCCCACCAGACATTGCTGGCGAAACAGGCGGGATTCGGTGAGACGGGACAGAGCAGACATGTGGCCTCCTGTAGGGATTCCGCAAAATATGAAGCCAAGCGCAGAGACGCTTGGCTGACTGAGTAAAACCGATACGCAGCAGGCTGCGCAGAAGCACCGGCAAAGCCATATCGAAGACTTCCCGGCAGGAACGTGTTTCCTCACAGGGTAGGTAGGATCGAGGCGAGAAGCAAACTTCCGGCAGTTGAGGAACCGTGACTACGCCGGGCAGTCTAGAGTGAGTTGCAGGGTGTCTTTTCCGCGCTCTGCCTGACCCCCAACCCGAGGAGGCAACACATGCAACGGATACTCCCCACGCTAGCCGGCTTGCTGCTCGCCAGTGCCGCCACTGTGACCATGGCCGAGACCGCCGCGCCGGAGGATGCCAGCGTCTACTTCATATCACCAACTGACGGCGCCACCGTCAGCTCACCGGTCACAGTGCAGTTCGGGCTCAGTGGCATGGGCGTTGCCCCTGCTGGCGTCGAGCGCGCCGCAACCGGCCACCACCATCTGCTGATCGATACCGATCAACTGCCTCCGGCCGGTCAGCCGATTCCAGCCGACGATCATCATCGTCACTTCGGCGGCGGCCAAACCCAGACCAGCCTCGAGCTGCCCCCGGGCAAGCACACCCTGCAACTGGTGGTCGGTGACCACAATCACGTCCCCCTGTCACCCTCGGTCGCCTCCGAGCGCATCACCATCACCGTCGAGTAACCGTCCCACCCACCCGCCCTGACTGCCAACTCGGCGAGGGCGGGCACAGCAGCGGAACTGCAGCGCCCGTTCGCGGACCCACCTTTCAGATACCCATTGCAAGGCATTCGCTCCTTGCTTCGAGGGACGACTCTGGGCTAAGCCGCCAGAATAACGCCACGATGGCGTCCAGGCGGCTTCCCACAGCTGATCGGAGAAATACCCCGATTCAGGTACTTGCCATAAAAGCAGATGGCGATATGCTTCTAATCAGCCAGCCATGCACTGGCGACCCGTTCGGACAAGCTGCCCCGATCTACCACTGTTGCGGTAGGCCGAGTCGCCGCGAGGCCGTTGCCGTATCTTTTTTCGGTTTGACCGACCAGCTTTTGCGTCTGCCACAAAGGCGCATTCAGGGAGAGAGAAATGATCAAGAAAGCCTTGGCACTGTTTGCCGTTCTGTTTTTGTTCAGTGGTCACGCGGCCGCTGGCTTTGACGGCTACGTAGAGGTAACCAACAACACCGGCTATGACATCTACTACCTGTATGTCAGCCATGCCAAGTCCGACTCATGGGAAGAGGATGTGCTGGATGACGACATTCTGCCCAATGGGCATACCGTGCGCGTCAATCTGCGTAACGCCAAATCATCGATCTTTGACATCCGTGCCAAGGATGAAGACGGCGACACCTATACCATCTGGGATCTGGACGTCGCCCGTCACGACGTCGTATTCACTCTGGATGATATGGACTGATGTCAGCGCGGGGCGGTCCCCGACCGCCCTGTCTCCAGGTCAACAACCTCAGCTGCTGGGAGAGGCCCAGTGTCTCCCCTGGATGTAGACACCCGATAACCTCACTGCCCTGGACACCCCCATGATCAGAACACTCTGCCGCATGCTTGTGCTCGTGCTGCTCCTAAGCGGTAAAGCGGCCGCCGCAGACGCCCCCATCAAAATCACCAACAACACGGGATATCAGATCCAGTTCGTCTACGTTCTTTACCGAGGCGATTCCTGCCCCTCAGACGACATTCTGGGCAACGACGTACTCCCGGACGGCGCCAGTATCCTGTTGCAAAGCCCGACAGGAAATAGACAGCTGGAGGAGCTGACCGCACAGGACGAAGACGGGGACCGATATTCGATCCGGCCACCCATGGACATGGACGGCGAGATTGTCATTACCCTGGACAACTTGCAGTAGGACATCATATCCGCTCGACCAGGCTTGCCTACTGCCGCCGTAGCACTGCCCCCTGATACACCAGCGCCAGTACCACAGCCATCCCCGCCGGCACCAACAGCGCCCTGAACTGCCACTGGTCAAAGCCCAGCGCGCCGATCGTACCGCCCAGAATAAAACCGCCAATCAACAGCAGAAACAGGGTTGCCTTGCGCCGGTCCATAGGCACCCCGCGCAGACGCGCACCCAGCATGACGCCCAGATCAGTGAAGATGCCTGAAACGTGGGTGGTGCGAATGATGGCTCCACTGTAGGTAGTAACCATCGCGTTCTGCAGCCCACAGGCGGCCGACGCCAGATAGTGCCCGGCCAGACTGTTGCCCTGCAGAGCGAACATCGCCAGCACCAGCAACAGCGCTTCCACCAGCAACGCAACGCCATAGCGACGGCCATGCTCCAGCGCACTGCTGCCGATAAACAACCCGCTGAACGCCGCCCCCAACACAAAACTGAGCAGCACCAGCAACAGATGCAGCACTTCGGCAGACTGCAGGTGCGTCAGACCAACCCCGAGCAGCGTCGAGGTGCCGGTCAGGTGCGACACCGCCTGATGGCTGAAACCCAGCAGACCGACCGCGTTGACCACGCCGGCCATCAACGCAAGGGTAAAGGCACCCGCCTCAATCCAGGATGGCAATCTGGAAATCACGCTCCCCCCTCCTCCGGCAAAAAGCCCATCATACGCCCGATAGGCCCCGTTGGCCCGGCAGCGCTTCAGTTCGTCAACAGAGGACACCGCAAGCGTGGATATCCGTCGCCAACTGCGAGTAGAATCGCTGTTTTTCGAAATTTCGACAGGACACTCGCACATGGGTCGCGCTTATCAGAACCGCAAGGAATCCATGGCCAAAACGGCCGACGCCAAAACCAAGCTGTACAGCAAGTACGCACGGGAGATCTACGTTACCGCCAAGTCCGGCGGCGTCGACCCCGATGGCAACCTGGCGCTGCGCGGCCTGATTGATCGCGCCAAGAAGGACCAGGTCCCCGGCCACGTTATCGACAAGGCCATCGACAAGGCCAAGGGCGGCGGTGGCGAGGACTTCGCAAAGGCCCGCTATGAAGGCTTCGGCCCCGGTAACTGCATGGTGATCGTCGATTGCCTGACCGACAACCCGAACCGCACCTTCGCCGACGTGCGCAACTGCTTCACCAAGACCAAGAGCAAGATCGGCACCGAAGGCAGCGTCAGCCACATGTTCGATCACTGCGCGATCCTGGCCTTCAGGGGTGGCGACGAGGAAGCCACGCTGGAAGCCCTGATGATGGCCGACGTCGACGTCACCGACATCGAAAACGAAGACGGCGTAATCACCGTATTCGCCCCGCATACCGAATACTTCAAGGCCAAACAGGCGTTGATCGATACCTTCGGTGAGCTCGATTTCGAGGCCGACCTGATCCAGTTCGTGCCGCAGACCACCACCGAAATCAGCGGCGACGATGTTGCCATGTTCGAGAAGTTCACCGACATGCTTAACGATCTCGACGACGTGCAGAACATCTACCACAACGCCGAGTTCTGATCCCGCAGCGGGCGCCTGCGGGCGCCCGTCAGTTGCCCACGTTACGCAGCAAGACTGCAGCTGCAAACGCAGCCAGCACCACCAGCGTCACCACCCCGCTCACCAGTGACGACGCCCGCTTGCCTGCGCCCTTGCGCTGATCGGCAAACGCCTGTTCAACCTGCTCCAGGCTCAGCTGCTGCGCACCTTCCACAACCAGCACCTCACGAGCGCTGGCGCCCAACGCCAGTTCACGCAACACCCGCAACTCGACCTCGGTCAGGCCGCCTTCCAGGCAGTCGCGCTGCTGCATCACCAGACGCGGCGCGGCTGGAAACAACCGGTTGCCTGCGGCCTTGCGCAGTAACCACTGCAGGTACTTTTCAGCCAGTGCGAAGTCGCCAATCAGCACCCGAGGATGGTCGGTGACGCTGACCCGACGCATGCCCTCTTCGAGCGCCATGCTCAGCGCCTCGTGGCCCGCCGCGACAAACACCACCTTGCCAGCCTGATCACCCAGCACCACCAGAGGCGGCTCACTGATCACCTCGCCTGAGTGCAGATCACGCAGTTCGAAGCGGTCACGCCACAATTGCAGCAGATACAATCGATCCCCCAACAGTCGACGCAGGCTCATGCACGAACCTCCCGCGGATGCCCCGGATAAAACTTGAGCGCATCGGGTCGGCGCAAGCGCTGAAACGCCGCCACCTCCCAAGGCCGAATCGCCATGATCATGCTGACGCCAAAGCGCTGCTCCAGCGGCAGCACCAGGTCTTCCTGGTGGCTATGCCGAAACGCCTGGGCCAGACGCTGCAGCTTCTGGTGCATCTGCTCGGTGGATTGCGGCGACAGCATCCCGCTGAGGAACAGGCGCAGCTCGCCCGGGCGGTTGAAGTGACACTGGAAGAAATCACTCTGCACCTGCTGCTCGAAGAAGCGCTGGATCGGCCCGCCCTGCTGCCAGCGAAAATCATGACTGATCAGCGGCTTGATACGGTTGCCCGGCAGCAGCTCGATCAGCCCCATCCGATCCAGCCGCGCCAGGCGGCCCACCGCTTCCACCTCACTGAGCTGATAGGTATGGAGCATCTGCGCCAGACTCCAGCGATTCAGCGCGCAGATCGCCACCAGCAGCAGGCGGTCATCGCCCACCAGTTCCTGCTCCTGCTCGGCAGTCAGCGCATCGATGCGCTGGGCCTGATCCAGCCGGCGGACCAGATCGGTGATCTCCAGCCCCAGCAGCGCACAGATCTGATCCAGCCGCTGCAGCGAAAACTGCCGCTCGGAGAACAGCCGCTTGACGCTCGCCTCCGACAACTCAAGCGCCTCGGCAACCTGCTGATAGGTGATTCCACGCTCTTTCAGCGCGCCTTTCAAGGCCGCGACAATCGCTGCGGTCTGCGCCATATGACAATACCTTTACCAGTCTGGCCGAGCCCGGCCACCAAGAAGTATCGCCATGTAATACCTTAAGCGCCCCTCTGCGCAACCTTTTCGGTAACGCTGGCGCCGCCAATCAGGCCCGTGCACAGTCCGCTCCAGACGCAGCCACAACCCCCTGCGCACCCCACGTTCTGGAGGCAACACCATGGATACCGAGATCAACAGTAACTCCTCAGGCTGGATTTTCTTCGTCAAGGCGTCATTCGCGATTGCCCTGCTGGCAACCGGCGCGGGCGTGGTATTCGCGCCCACCGATCTGCTGGTCAAGGGCTACATGTCGGTCTGTGCGCTGTTTCTGGTCAGCACCACCATCACCCTGTCGAAAACCATGCGGGATGAACACGAAGGCAAGCGCATTCACAACCGCCTGTCCGAAGCCCGCGCCCAGCAACTGCTGAAAGAATATACGGAGTAACCGTCATGACACTCTGGAGAAAAGTAGGCACCCTGTTCCGCGCCAGCGCCCATGAACCGCTTGAACAGCTGGTCGACGCCAACGCCCTGCGCATCATGGAGCAGGAATTGCGCGACACCGAGCACGCCATGCTGCTGGCCAAGCGCGAGCTGGCCGGGCTGATGGCGACCATCAAGCAACTGCAGCGCAGCAACGAGCAGCTCAGCACCGACCTGGCCCAGCGCGAAGAACAGGCGCGGCAGGCACTGGCGCGAGATGAAGCCGGGCTGGCCTACGAGCTGGCCGAGTGGATCGCCGCGCAGGAGAACCAGTTGCAGCAACAGCGCCAGCAGGCCGAGCAGCTGCAGCGGCAGGAAACCAGTCTGCGCGAACAACTGCGCCGCGCGGCGCAGATGCACCAGCAGTATCGCCGCGAACTGCAGCTGGCACGGGCGAACCGCAGCGCCGAGCGCCTGCTGGGCAATCTCGGTCAGCAGACCCGTGGCCTGCAGGCCCACATGGGCGATCTGGCCAGTTCTCTGGAGCGCATTCGTCAACGTCAGGACAACGCCAGCGATGTCGGCGCCGCCCTCCAGCAATTGCAGGACGAGGACGACGGCAGTGCACTCGACCAGCGCCTGCAACGCGCCGGTATTGCCACCGGCAAGACCGACGCCAACAGCGTACTCGCCAGACTGCGGGGCAACACCAGCGCTAGCGAATAGGCAGCGCTATCAGGAAGGGCGACACCGGTCGCCCTTCCATAACTTTTTTATTCCTTAACTAACAATAAAGAATATTTAATCTATTCTTCAGCGGATGCCACAGTGGGTTCTCACCCCATCGGAGCCATCCCATGAAGCGCTTTGCCCCTCTTTTAGCCCCCATTCTGCTCGCTTGCAGCAGCCTGCTGTTTGCCGCCCCGGCTGTCGAACACCTGCGCCTTTCGGTGATACCCACCGCCGTGTCCAGCGGCGCCGCCGAGGCGATGGTGGTCAGTGGCGGACGCTGGACCACCGAGCGCCATCTGGTGCATGCCGCGGTGCTGATCGAACACCCCAAAGGCCGCTTTCTGTTCGACACCGGGCTGGGCCGTCAGACCGCCGAGGCCTTTGCCCGCAACAACTGGATCAACCGCACGCTGCTGGCCTACGAGCAGCTGAACCCGGCTCGCGACCAGCTGGAAGCGGCAGGCTACAGCGCTGACGATATCGACTTCATTCTGCCCAGCCACCTGCACTGGGATCACCTCGGCGGGTTGCCGGACTTCCCCGGCATTCCAGTAAAAGTGCTGCCCGGCGCACTGGAAGAAGCCCGCGACCACGGCGAGCCGCCAGCCTTTTTGGCCGAGCAGTTGGAGGGCCAACGCGAGTGGCAACAGATCGAACTGGACAACACGCCCTATCAGGGCTTTGAACGCAGCCTCGACCTGTTTGGCGACGGTCAGCTGATTCTGGTCGATCTGAGCGGCCATACCGCTGGCCAGGCCGGGCTGTTCGTCAATCTGCCCTCCGGCAAGCGCCTGTTTCTGATCGGCGATACCAGCTGGACCGAACGAGGCGTTGAACGGAACAAGCCACGGCCGGTATTCGTGCAATGGCTATCCCACGTCGACAGCGACCGCGAGCGCAATAGCCAGCAGCTCAAACACGTGCATGAGCTGCATCTACGCGATCCGGAGCTGCTGATCATTCCCGCCCACGACGAGTTCGTCGCGGCCGGGCTGGCCCGCTTTCCAGCCTTCGAGGAATAACGATGGATCTGCGCAGCCTGCGCTACTTCTGCGCCGCTGCCGAAGCCGGCAGCCTGACCGCGGCGGCCGAGCGCTGCCATGTCGCCCAGCCTTCCATCTCCAACGCCGTAGCCCAGCTGGAACAGGAGTTTGCCCTGCGGCTGTTCAGCCGCAGCAAGAGAGGCGTGACGCTCACGCCCGAGGGTGAGGCCTTCTATCAGGAGGCCGCGCGCCTGCTTGGCAGCGCCGGCGAAATGGAGCAACGCTTCAAGCGCGTCGAGCGCCCCACCCTGTCGGTCGGTATCAACGCCAGCCTGGCCAGTCGCGACAGCGGCTACCTGCTGCAGCTGACCGCCGGCAGGCTCACGGACTATCGCCTGCAGGTACGCAGCCAGCCTGCTCAAAGTGCAGACCTCTGGCTGCTGAGTGAACGGCAGGTGCCAGCCGGCTACCACTTTATTGCGCTGCTGGAACAGGAGTACCGGCTGCTGCTGCCCCGCGGCTGGTCCCTCAATCAGCCTCTTGAGCTGGAACAGGCTACCCAATATCCATGGATCGACCGGCTCGACTGCGAACTGCGCAGCGCCTTCCTGGAGCGCCTGCCCGAGTTGGCCGACCATGCCAGCCTGCAGGTGGATACCGAAGACCTGGCCCTGAGCCTGGTGCAGCACCGCCAGGGGGCAACCGTTATGGCGGTCAGCGACGACATCGACCTGCTGAGCCCGGCCATCGACAGCCACTCTCTGCGCGGACTGGTACCCGAGACGCTGCGTCATCGCCAGTTGGGGCTGGCCTGCCGGGCTGAACTGGCAGACAGCATCATTGCCGCTTTCGGCTAGCACCCTCTTTTCGCCCCTGCGCCGCTGGCCTACACTCGACTGATGGCTCTGACACCCGATGCTGACCCGCTCTATCAAGCCGCCCGCAACCGCGTGCGTGCCGCCCTGCTGCCAATCGTCAACGGAGCTGCACCGGATGCCGACGCAGTTCACCAGTTACGCGTCTGCTGCAAGCGCTTGAGGGCGCTGCTGCAGCTGTACCGCCCGTATGCAGGGCACCAACGGTTGCGCCAGTTGGACCAGCAGCTCAGACAGATCGCCAAAACGCTGGCCGGCAGCCGCGATCTGCACGTACAGCAGCAACTGATCAAACAACTTGCCAGCACGCTGGACACACCGCTGAGCCCCGCACTCAACAGCCGGCTGCTGCAGGCATCACATGCCCGTGCGCCGAGCAGCACCGACAGCGAGCATCTGATCGCTGCCTTCGCCGCCGTTCTGGCCGACTGGCCCCATTCGGCCACTGGCGCAGCCGACCATTGGCAGATTGGCCTGCAGCGCACCATCAAACGCGCGCGCAAACTTGCTCGCAGCGCCTGCAACAGTGATCAGGATGCGCTTTATCACCGCTGTCGCAAATGGATCAAATACGCGCTGTATCAGCGCGAACAACTGCACGATGCGCGCCTGCCGGCCGATCGCCAGATGACACTGCTGACGCGCCTGGGTGAGCGACTGGGCGAGCTGCAGGATCTTTGCAACCTGGAAGCACAGCTCCAGCGCTCCCCCGCCTCGACAGACAGAGATGCGCTGGCCGCTCGACTGGAACAGCGCAAGCATCACTGCAAACGCCGTATTATCCGGCTGTTTATACGGACATTCGGTCGCGGCGGGTTCCGCTGCTGATCCGGTAAGCTGTTATTCAAGGAGACCCTGATGGATTGGCGAGGCAGACGGCGAAGCAGCAATATCGAAGACCGCAGAGGCGATAGCATCTCCAGCGCCGGTGCCGGCGGTGCGCTGCTGCTGCGCTTGATTCCCATGCTGATCGGCACCCGCGGCGGCCGCTGGATTCTCGCCATTGGCGCAGTCGCCATCATCGGCGGCAAGATGCTCGGTATCGACCTGCTGCCCCTGCTGCTCGGTGGCGGCCAGCCGGTGACGCAACAGGGCCAGCAACCGCTCTCCCCCGCCGAGCAGGAGCTGACCGAATTCGTCAGCGTGGTGCTGGCCGACACCGAGACCACGTGGCATCAGGTTTTCCAGCGCATCGGCCGGCAGTATCAGGAGCCCAAGCTGGTGCTGTTTTCCAACCGCGTGCAGTCCGCCTGCGGCAGCGCCAGTTCGGCTGTTGGCCCGTTTTACTGCCCGGGCGATCAGCAGGTCTATCTGGATCTGGCGTTCTTCAACGACATGAAACAGCAGCTCGGCGCCCCCGGCGACTTCGCTCAGGCCTACGTCATCGCCCATGAAGTGGGCCACCACGTGCAAACCCTGCTGGGCATCAGCCAGAAGGTGCGTCAGGCAGGCGCCGGCCGCAGCCAGGCCGAGGTAAATGCGCTGTCAGTCCGTCAGGAGCTGCAGGCCGATTGCTTTGCCGGCCTCTGGGGCCACGCCGCCAACCGCGAACGCCAGCTGCTGGACCCGGATGATCTGGATGAAGCCCTGACCGCCGCCAGTGCCATCGGCGATGACCGCCTGCAGCGCCAGGCGGGTCAGGATGTGGTGCCGGACAGCTTCACCCATGGCACCTCGGCGCAGCGGGTGAAATGGTTCAAGCGCGGCTTCGACAGCGGCGACATCACCGCCTGCGACACCTTCGCCGGGCCGATCTGAGCCCGGTTGCGACTGCACCGAGTCGCGCATGGCCGCCCGGCCAGCCAGCCAGCACTCTGCAATCCGACCGGCACAGACGATAACCCTGCGCCTGGCTTCCAATCGATCGGAGTCACACAAAGACACAAGACCCGCCGCCATTCCGGATGTACAATCGCCACCCCGCAGGAGAGAGGGCTCAGCCCCGCCGAAGGCGCAAACTCCCATAAACGCTCAGGCACAGGCACTGTGGACACGATTAACGCCGTCTGGAGAGAGGCTGCATGGCAGCCCACCGAAGGGGCAAGCAGGGTATGACCCTGTAAACTCTCAGGTATCAAGGACAGGGGGAGAGGCTACGCAAACGCAGGAGAACTGTGTGCTGACCTCTGTCTATATCATCGCCATCACCGCCGAAGCCATGTCCGGAGCCCTTGCCGCGGGCAGACGCAACATGGACTTTTTCGGTGTCGCCGTTATCGCCTTTTTAACCGCCCTGGGTGGTGGTACCGTCCGGGACATTCTGCTCGGCAACTTCCCGATCACCTGGACCCAGCATCCCCTTTACATCTACATCACCATCACCGGTGGCCTGGCAACCATAGTGCTGGCGCGCTTCATGCGTCACCTCCACCAGCTTTTTCTGGTGCTCGACGCCATCGGCCTTGTCGCCTTCACCGTCATTGGCTGCAATGTCGCGCTGAGACTGGGCTACGACACAGTAGTGGTGGTTATGGCCGGCATCATCACCGGTATCTTCGGCGGTATTATCCGCGACATCATGTGCAATAGAATGCCCCAGGTGTTGCGTCATGAACTCTACGCCAGCGTCTCGCTGGTCGTCGCTCTGCTCTATCTCGCCCTGCGACATCAGGGTGTCAACGAAAGCGTCAACCTGCTGGCTGCCTTCAGCGTGGGCCTGTTGCTGAGAATGTCAGCGATTCGCTGGAAACTGTCGCTGCCGGTGTTCAGCTACGCCAAATCCCAGTGGGACTGATGAGCGAAATCGCCAGCAAGGGCCTCACTGGCTGCGATGCCTGTCGGGCCGACCTGATCGTCGTCAGGGCCGTGCTGGTCGCGAACCGAACCAGCGCGACCAGCGGGCGTTAACCCAGAGCGACAGCCCGATCACCGCGGAGCCCGCTGCAAGTCGCAGCAGGTCAGCATCGTGATTCCAGATCAGAAGATTGACCAGCAGCCCCGCCGGCACCAGCGCATTGTTCATGATGCCCAGGGTGCCGGCGTCCACCTGAGCTGCACCCCGGTTCCAGAACAGAAAGCCAATTCCGGAAGCGACCAGCCCCAGCCAGACCAGCACCGACCACTGCAGCGCGGTGTGCGGCAGGCGCTCCGGGTTGCCGAGCAGCAGCCAGGCCGGCAGCATGACCATCAGCGCGCCAATAAAGAACAGGCCAAATCCGCGCCACTGCTGGGTTGAGGTCAGCTCATAACGACGCACCAGATGAGCATAGCCTACCTGCCCGGCGGCGAAGGTAAAGTTGGCCAGCTGCAGAATCAGAAAGCCGCGGATAAAGCTGTCGCTGAGCCCGTCGTAGCGCATGATTCCGGCACCAAGCACCGCAATCGCGGCGGCGACCAGAGGCCCCAGACTGAAACGCCGGTTCAGCAGATCATCAATCAGCGCCACGTGCAGTGGCGTAAAAATGGTGAACAGCAGCACCTCGGGCACAGAGATGTACTCGAAGGACTGGTACAGGCAAATATAGGTGACACCGAACTGCAACGCACCAACCACCAGCAGCCCCGGCACCACCGGGCGCGGCAACAATCGAATACGCAGCAGCGGGAGAAACAGCAGCCCGGCCAGCATGGCCCGCGTCAGCACGGCAAAATAGCTGTCGACCTGCCCGGCCAGATACTCGCCGATGAGGCTGAAGGAAACCGCCCATAACAGGGTTACCGCAACAAGATAAGGCATCACCGCTCCACACAGGCCAGATGGGCGGGGAGTATAGCGGTTTCAGGTCAACGGCTGCTGCCTCACGCGCCTGCTCAGCACCCCATGCAGCATCACCGGCAACAGGGTCAGGGTAACCAGGGTGGCACCGAGTATGCCCGCCATGACAATCACACCGACACCACGATAGAGCTCGGTACCGGCGCCAGGCAGAAATACCAGCGGCGCAATCCCGCAGAGGGTGGTCAAGGTTGAAATGGCAATTGGTCGCAGGCGCGCCTCAACCGCCTCACGAACGGCCTCGACCGGCGTCATGCCCTGATGATCAAGATTATCGATGGCGCGATCCACAATCAGGATCGGATTGTTCACGACCGTACCCATCAGAATCAGAAAGCCCAGCATGGTGATCATGTCCAGCGGCTGACTGAAGCCACCCAGCCCCGCTGCTGCCAATGCGGAACCGGCCAGATTCAGCAGCGCCAGCCCGGCCAGCCCGCCAGCCATGCCCAGCGGAATGCTGACCATGATCAATAACGGGTAACCCCAATGGCGGAAGATCGCCACCAGCAGCAGAAAGACAATCACCAACGCCGCCAGGTAGTTGCTGCCCAGCGACTCGCGGGTGGCATCCAGCTGGTCGGCGGCACCCGAGATCGACAGGCTAACCCCCAACGGTACCTGCCCTTGGGCTCGCAGATACTCGACCAGCTCGGTACGCACCTGCTCGACTCCCGCCTCCAGAGGGACAGAACGCGGCGGGATGATATTCAGCGTCAGGGTGCGACGGCCGTCTACCCGGCGCACCACGCTGGTGTCGACCTCCTCTTCGATACGCGCAAGCGAGGACAGAGGCAGCACCTGGCCGCTCGGTGTGTATAAGGTAAGACCGCGCAGGGTCTGCAGGTCGGGCTGCAGAGCCATCGCGTTGTAGAAGTAGATGTCGACCTTGTCGTCGTCCTGAAAGTAATCGCCGACATAACTGCCATTGGTCAGGGCCGACACCGCAAACCCCATTTGCTCGGCGTCCAGTCCCAGCTCGGCGGCGCGCTCCCAGTCCGGATAAATCTGCAGCAGAGGCTGCGCCAGGCTGAGGTTGGAGGGCTGGGTCTGAACCGACGGATCCTCGAAGATTTCACCAGCCCGGTCGTAGGCCAGACGAGCCACTTCGTAGAGACTGGCGAGATCCGGACCGGAAATATCCAGGTTGATGCTGCGCGTACCACCGTTATTGCTGCTGATAATCGAGCCCCGGGTAGCGAACGCGCGCATACCCGGGTACGTACGAAAATGCTCGACCAGTGCACGCATCAGCGCATCAATGTCTGCCGGGTCCGCAGGCACACCAATCATCCACAACCCTTCAGTCGAAACGTTCACCATCAGCATGGCGATTGGGGGCACCGGACTATCAGCGTCCTCAGCCGCGGCGGCCTGGGTAAAGGGCAGAAAGTGCGCCTGAACCTGATCCGCAATCTGTTGCATGCTGGCCAGGTTATAGCCGGGCGGCGCGTTCATCATGGCGAAGGTCTTGGCCTCCTCGCCTTCAGGCAGATACTCGGCTGGCGGCGTCAGCGTCAGCACAATCAGCAGGCTGCCCCCCATAACTACCGCGGCGCAAAGCAAGCGGCGCCGGGCGCTGGCCAGCAGCCAGCCCACCAGATCAGCACAGCGGCGGGCCAGCCGGCCCTGTTCGCTGGCGGGCTCCAACTCGCCGCCGCGCAGCCTCGCACAGGCTGCAGGCACGGCAGTTATTGCAACCAGCATGGAAACCAGAATCGCCGAGGTAATGGCAATGGCAATGTCCGAATACAGCTGCCCTGCCTCTTCACGGATAAACATCACCGGCAGAAACACCATGACCGTCGTCAGTGTCGAGGCCAGAATCGCGGGCCAGACCCTGCTTACCCCGGCTACCGCAGCACGCAGCCGATCCAGACCGCGCCGGCGCTCCAGTTCAATGCTCTCCAGCACCACAATACTGTTGTCCAGCGTCATGCCAATGGCGAAGGCGACTCCGGCCAGGGAAATCACGTTGATCGTACGCCCGGTCAGCATCAGGCCAAGAAAGGCGGCAATGGTGCAGATCGGAATCCCCATGACGCCAATCAGCGTTACCCGCCAGGAACGCAGAAACAGATACATGATCACCGACGCCAGCAAAGCGCCAAGGATCAGGTTTTTCCAGACATTGACCACCGAGTCACGGACATAGACCACGTCATCGGAATTCAGCCTGATCTGCATACCCTGCGGGTTAAGCAACTCCTGATTGACCAGCGCCATCTCGGCGAGCATGGCCTGCTTGATGGCAATCACATTGGAGCCGCTTTCTCGCCTGACAGCCAGACTGACAACGGGGGCGCCATTGACGTAGCTGCGCTGAACAATACGCGCGTGATCAAGCGTGACATCGGCCAGATCCTGCAGACGAATCAGGCTGTCTCCCCGTCGCTCAACCACCAGTTGGCGAATATCGTCCAGGCTCTCGAAACGGCCGACGGTACGCAGCAAAAACCGTCGCTTGCCGCTATCAATCTCGCCACCGGAAACATCCCGGTTTCGCGACCGCAGCGCGTCACGCACCGCGGCAGGCGTCAGACCGTGCAACGCCAGCCGTTCGGGGTACAGGCGAACCTGTACCTGACGGGCCGCACCACCACGCACATCCACCTGGGCGACACCGTTGACCGCCGATAGTCTCGGACGAACGTTGTCTTCGATGTAATCGCGCACCATATCCATATCCAGGTTACGCGGATTACCCTCCAGCGGTGATACCGCCAGGTACATGAAAGCATTGGCAGAGAAGGACGTCGCGTTGACCGACGGCTGATCCACATTCTCGGGGTAACCCGACACCTGCGTGAGGGCATTGTTGACGCGTATCAGCGTCTCGTTCAGATCAACGCCAAAGGGAAAGTCCAGTTCGATCTCGGCCCAGCCGGTCCCGGCAACCGACGTTATTCGCTCGAGATTGGGCAGGTTACGCAAAAACTCTTCCTGCTCGACCAGAATTTCCTTCTCGATATCCTGCGGCGTCGCACCGGGCCACCGGGTTTCAACAGTCACCGTGCGGGTTTCCAGGTCCGGAATCATCTGCACGGGAATCCGCAGCGCCGCCATGGTACCCAGCACGCAGAGAATCAGCAGCGCGACGGTCACCAGAATGCCGTGGCGAGTAATGGCCTGAAACATGTCAGTCGGCCTCGTGGTTGAGCAGGTTGAGCAACTGCCCTTCGCGCAGGCTCTCGTTACCTTCAACGACTACCAGCTCTCCGGCCTCCAGGCCCTCTCGCACCTCGACCACCCCGTCAAATGCCAGTCCGGGCCGGACCTGCTGCTCCCGGGCCCGCCACTGGCCTGCTTCGTTGACGGCCCGCCAAACAGCCACGCGGCCGTCAACCTGCCTAAGCAGCGCATCGCGGGAGACTACGACGCCCTGTTGCTGCTGATCCAGCAACAGCTCGCCCTGCACCGACATCCCGGGAATCAGGCCAGCAATATCGTCGGGCAGCGCAATACGCAGCAAAAAGGTGCGCGCCTGCTGACTGCTTAACGGGATGCGCGCGGTTACCGGCAACACAAAATCTTCTCCGGGGTGACCCTCGAACTGCAACTCGACCCGACTGCCTGGCTCGGCACGGGCATAGAAGCGCTGCGGCACCTGAAGGTCGGCGCGAAGCTGCTGCAGGGTGATCAACTCCAGCACCCCGGTCCCGGGCTCGACCCACTCGCCCAGCTCAGTCAGGCGTCGACTGATCACGCCACTGAAGGGAGCCTCCAGCCGGTGCCGGCGCGCCAGCGCCTCTCGCCGTTGCAGGCCGGCACGCGCCCCCGCCAACGCCGCATCGGCCTGCGCAACGGCGGCTTCCAGGCCGCGCACCTCGCTGGCGGCAATACTGCGGCGCTCTGCCAGCGTACTGGCCTCGCTGAGCCGCCGCTGCGCGTCATCAAGCGTGCTGCCCAGACGCGCAACCTCGGCCCGGTCGCGATCCAGATCACGCTGTACAAGCTCGTCATCCAGCGTCATCAACAGCGCGCCCTTCTCAATCCGCTGGCCCTCCTCCACCGGCAGCCCGGAAACCCGTCCCTCCACTTCCGCAGACAACGTAGCGACCCGCGCCGTGGAGACACTGCCGCTGACCGGCACCACCTCCACCAGCGGCTGCAGCGTAGTGGTCGCAACCCGCACCGGCACAGCGGTCTCGGCACGCGCCAGAGGCATCAGCAGCAGCAGGCAAACAGCAAGGACAGAGCGCAGCACAGGAGGAGCCTCCGACAACTTCAAAGTGAATCAGCATGCCAGAAATGAAAAAACACACCTACAACAAAGCAGGTGAGGATGTTTCACGATATGGCGGAGGACAAACCGGCCAAAAATAACATTGCACACAATCTACATTGTGTTAGCATGCAAAACTTAATTGCGTGCAATCTATATTTTCATTACCGGAGACTCCTTATGTCCATTGAACAGGTTATCTATCGCGCTTCTGCAGAAGCTACCGGTGGCCGTGACGGTCGTGCCATTTCCTCCGACGGTGTACTGGATATCGAATTGACTACGCCAAGGGAAACGCTGCACAAATCAGCCCTCTGCCTGATTACGCAGCCCTGAGTATAATCACCAGACACTGCCACTACCTCAGCCAAGCCACCCGATGAAGCAGATCACCTTCGCCCAAGCCGAGCATCAGAACAAGAAAAAGGTTACCCGCCGGGAACGCTTCCTGGCTGAGATGAATGTACTGGTGCCCTGGCAGCGCCTGCTGGATGCCCTGTCGCCCTCATATTACCCAGACGCTGCCGGCAAGCGTGGCCGTCCACCGACTCCGCTAGACCGGATGCTGCGAATCTACTTCCTGCAGCAGTGGTACGGCCTGGCTGATGAAGCCCTTGAGGATGCGATTTACGACAGTCAGGCGATGCGTGATTTCGTTGGTATCGATCTCTCCATCGAAAGCGTACCGGATGCCACAACACTGCTGCGTTTCCGCCACCTGCTGGAAAGACATTCGCTGACGCAGCGGATCTTCGAAGAGATCAACGCCAGTCTGGCAGAACGTGGTTTGTTCATGCGCGAAGGGACCATTGTCGATGCCACCATCATTGCCGCTGCACCTTCTACCAAGAACAAGGCCAAGCAGCGTGATCCGGCGATGAAGCAGACACGCAAAGGCAACCAGTGGTATTTCGGCATGAAAGCCCATATCGGTGTCGATGCAGCCACCGGTCTGACGCACAGCCTGGTGGCGACCTCGGCCAACCAGGCGGACATCACGGTAGCCGAGCAGCTATTGCGTGACGACAAGGAACCGATCTATGCCGATGCCGGTTACACGGGTCTGGGCAAGCGCCTTTGTGGGGATGATGACACGCTCCCTCCGCTGCGGATTGCTGCACGGCGCAGCACCATCAAGAAAATGGAAGATGGCCCGGAGAAGCAGATATTGCAACGCATTGAGCACTGCAAGGCGAGCATCCGCGCCAAGGTGGAACACCCGTTCCATGTGATCAAGAATCTGTTTGGTCACCGCAAGGTGCGCTACCGGGGCATGGAGAAGAATCAGGCCCAGCTGTTCAGTCTGTTTGCACTGGCCAATCTGGTGTTGGCCAAGCGGTGTTATGCGGTGACAGACGGGGTTATTGCGTCTTGAACTCCGGTAGTCGGGTGGAAATAGGCCAAAATGGCCAGAGTTGAAGGCGATTTGCGGAGCAATGTCGCCAAGAACAGGTTCGCTGCATCAAAAATTCAGTTGATCGACACCGGTAATGCGCAAATCTGAATTGATCAGCGATTCCCAAGGGAGTTGGGCGGCGCAGGTGGTCAGGGCACCAACCCGGAGCAGCTGTTTGCTGCAGGCTATTCGGCCTGTTTCATTGGTGCGATGAAGTTTGTCGCAGGCCGCGACAAGCTGCCCATGCCGGCTGATGCGTCGGTTGAGGGGGTGGTCGGTATCGGTCAGATTCCGCAGGGCTTCGGCATTGAAGTCGAACTGCGCGTCAGCCTGCCGGGCATGCCCGCAGAGCAAGCCGAGCAGCTGATCGAGCGCGCCCATCAGGTCTGCCCCTACTCCAACGCCACCCGCGGCAATATTGATGTGATCCTGATCCGGGTCGAGTAACGCACAAACAACAACGGCGCCCAGGGGCGCCGTTGTTGTGTCAGCAGCTCAGCTTAGAGCGGCTTGCCGCGATTGCCGTGCGCGGCAACAAAGGCCTGCACGTCAGCCAGACTGTTCGGCAACACGGTGCAACGCTCTTCGCGCTCGAACAGATCGCTCAGATGCGCCGGCAGGTGCAATGCTTCGCCAACGCCAGCCTGACGGACCGCATCCGGGAACTTGACCGGGTGCGCGGTGCCCAGGGTAATCATCGGCGTCGACAGCGAGCGACGACATTCGCGGGCTGCACGCACGCCGATGGCGGTGTGCGGGTCCAGCACTTCGCCGCACTGCGCGAATACCTCGGCGATGGTTGCACAGGTGCCTTCGTCGTCAACCGCCAGAGAATCAAACAGCTTGCGCGCCTCGGTCCAGCGATCATCTTCAACAGACAGTTTGCCACTGACCTTGAAGTCATCCATCAGCTTGGCTACCAGCGCACCGTTACGACCGTGCAGATCGAACAGCAGGCGCTCGAAGTTGGACGACACCATGATGTCCATCGACGGCGACAGCGACGGGTGCAGGGTGTCCTTGTCGTAGTGATTGCCGCTCATGAAGCGGTGCAGGATGTCGTTGCGATTGGTAGCAACGATCAACTGGCTGATCGGCAGGCCCATATTGCGCGCCAGGTAACCGGCGAAGATGTCGCCGAAGTTGCCGGTCGGCACCGAGAACGCCATCGAGCGCGCCGGACCACCCAGCTGCAGGGCAGCGTGAAAGTAGTAGACGATCTGCGCCATGATGCGCGCCCAGTTGATCGAGTTAACCGCGACCAGACGGGTGCCCTTGAGGAAACCCTGGTCGGCGAAACTGGCCTTGACCATCTCCTGACAGTCGTCGAAGTTGCCTTCGATGGCGATGTTGTGGATGTTGTCGCCAAGGATGCTGGTCATCTGGCGACGCTGCACCTCTGACACCCGGTTGTGCGGGTGCATGATGAAGATGTCGACGTTCTCGCAGGCTTTGCATCCCTCAATAGCCGCCGAACCGGTATCACCAGAGGTGGCGCCCATGATCACCACGCGCTCGCCACGCTTGACCAGGAAATAGTCGAGCAGACGGCCCAGCAGCTGCAGGGCAAAGTCCTTGAACGCCAGGGTCGGGCCGTGGAACAGCTCCATCACCCACTCGTTGCTGTCCAGCTGACGCAGCGGGGCAACTGCCTTGTGCTCAAAGACGCCGTAGGTGTCCTGCAGAATCTGTTTGAAATCGGCGTCCGGAATGCTGCCAGTGACGAACGGGCGCATCACGTTGAACGCCAGCTCGTGGTACGGCAGACCGGCCCAGGATGCGATCTGCTCCTGGGTGAAACGCGGCAGGTTCTCGGGCACATACAGACCGCCGTCAGAGGCCAGACCGGCCAGCAGCACGTCTTCGAAATTCAGGGCCGGAGCCTGGCCACGGGTACTGATATAACGCATATCGGCAAACCTTCGGTTTGAGCTGCAAGCCGCAAGCAACAAGCCGCAAGCACCACCTGGGTTGCTTGCCGCTTGCCGCTTGACGCTTGCCGCTGGATTAGTCCAGTTGTTCCACGCGGATCCGCATCAGCGGGCCGGCGATATCCTCGAGCGACTCCAGCGCGGCAATCGCATCGTTCATGTTCTGCTCGCGTACGCGGTGAGTCAGCAGAATCATCGGCACCAGGCCGTCCTGCTCTTCCACGTCCTTCTGCATGATCGATTCGATGTTGATGCCACGCTCGGACAGGATGGTCGCGACCTTGGCCAGCACGCCCGGGCGGTCCTGCGCGTGCAAGCGCAGGTAGTAGGCGGTTTCGACCTCGTCAACCGGCAGGACCGGCAGATCCGACAGCGCATCAGCCTGGAACGCCAGGTGCGGCACGCGGTTGGTCGGGTCGGTGGTCAGGGTGCGGACCACGTCGATGATGTCGGCAACAACGGCGGAAGCAGTCGGCTCGGCGCCGGCGCCGGCGCCGTAGTACAGCGTCGAACCAACAGCATCACCGTGAACCATGACAGCGTTCATCACGCCATTGACGTTGGCGATCAGGCGATCAGCCGGGATCAGGGTCGGGTGCACGCGCAACTCGACGCCGTTTTCAGTGCGGCGCGCCACGCCCAGATGCTTGATACGGTAGCCTAGCGCTTCGGCGTAATTTACGTCGGCAGTGGTCAGTTTGGTGATCCCTTCGGTGTAGGCCTTGTCGAACTGCAGCGGGATACCAAAGGCAATGGAGGCCAGAATGGTCAGCTTGTGCGCGGCATCAATACCCTCGACGTCGAAGGTCGGATCAGCCTCGGCATAACCCAGCGCCTGCGCTTCAGCCAGAACGTCCTCGAAGGTACGCCCCTTGTCGCGCATTTCAGTCAGGATGAAGTTGCCAGTGCCGTTGATGATACCGGCAACCCAGTCAATACGGTTGGCGGCCAGACCTTCACGCAGCGCCTTGATAATCGGAATACCGCCGGCAACCGAGGCCTCGAACGCAACCATCACGCCCTTGGCGCTGGCAGCAGCGAAGATCTCGTTGCCGTGCACGGCAATCAGCGCCTTGTTGGCAGTCACCACGTGTTTGCCGTTCTCGATCGCCTTGAGTACCACATCCTTGGCCAGGGTGTAGCCGCCGATCAGTTCGACGATGATGTCGATCTCGGGATTGTTGACCAGCTCGAAAACGTCGTCGGTCACCGGGGTCATGCCCAGGTTGCAGGCCGGGTTGGGGTGCCGGGTTGCAATCTGGGCGACCTCAATGCCGCGCCCAGCACGCCGGGCAATTTCCGTCGCGTTGCGCTGCAGAACATTGAAGGTGCCACCGCCGACGGTGCCCAATCCACAAATACCTACTTTGACCGGTTTCAAACTTTGGTCCCTACCTGGTTGTTAGTCGATTACATGAAAACGCGCCGACGATCTGCCCGTCGGCACGGCTGTTACTGATTCTCCAGCGCGATAGCGGCCAGCTGCGCCGCCGGCTGATACCCCGGGATCAACACCCCGTTGGCCATGAAAATGGCCGGTGTACCCTGCACACCCACCTGCTGACCCAGCTCGAACTGGCGCTCAACAGGATTCTCACAGCTGGCTGGCGCGACCTCGTCACCCTGCTTGGCAGCCGTCAGCGCCGCCTTGCGGTCGTCGGCACACCACACCGACTGCATGACACTGGCAGCACGGGACTGCATTCCGCCACGCGGGAAGGCAGCATAGCGCACCTCGATACCCAGATCATTGAGCTGCTGCACCTCGTTGTGCAGCTTGCGGCAGTAACCGCAATCCACATCGGTAAATACCGTGATATGGGTCCTGGGCTGCTCGGGCGCAAACACGATCAGTTCCTGCTGCGGCAGCCCGTTGATGACCGCGCCGATGTTACGCGCTTCGGCGATGGAGGTAAGGTTACGTGGCTTGCCGTCGTTGACCTCGATCAGCGAGCCCTGGACAAAGTACTTGCCGTCCGCCGAGGCGTACAGCACTCGACCGCTTTCCAGCTCAACACTGTACAGACCGGCCACGGGAGACTCGCTCACCGCCTTGACCGGCACATTGAAATTCATTGTCTTCAGAGCGTCCCGAATAGCCTGATCCGGATTCGCCATGACCTGTGTCGCCGCCAGGGCCAGTATGGCGGCCAGGCCGATTTTCAGTCGCATAGTCCACTCCTTTTGAAGACCGCAAAGCTTACCACGAATAAAGGAAGCGCTGACCAATTCCACGCGCCCTGCGGGATGTTCGGCGCAACCCGGATGCAGTCACCCTCGGGGATGATGCTGGGCATGCAGATCATGCAGGCGCTGCCGGGCAATATGGGTATAGATCTGGGTTGTCGACAGATCACTGTGCCCCAGCAGCATCTGCACTACCCGCAAGTCCGCCCCGTGATTGAGCAGATGGGTAGCAAAGGCGTGGCGCAGGGTGTGCGGAGACAGCTCGCTGCGAATGCCGGCCGCAAGGGCATGCAGCTTGACCCTGTGCCAGAATGTCTGACGCGTCATCATCTGCCCCAGCCTGCTGGGAAACAGTACATCACTCGGCTTGCCTGCCAATAGTGCCGCACGTGCCGTATCAAGATATTGCTCCAGCCAGCGCATCGCCTCTTCCCCCAAAGGGACCAGACGTTCCTTGCTGCCCTTGCCAGTCACCCGCACCACACCCTGACGCAGGTTCAACTGATCGAGCCGCAAGCCGACCAGCTCACTGACCCGCAATCCGGTGGCATACAGCACTTCCAGCATGCAACGGTCCCGCAACCCCAGAGTGTCTTCGCTGTCCGGTGCGGACAGCAGGCGCTCAACGTCGGCCTCACTGAGCGACTTGGGCAGCGGCCTGCCGATCTTCGGCATGGCAACATCCCGGGTCGGGTCGTCGGCGATCAACTGCTGACGCAGCAAGTAGCGGTAGAAACTTCGCACACAAGACAGCAGCCGGGCACTGGAACGCGCCTGATAGCCGGCGCCAAGCCGCCAGCCCAAGTGCGCCATCAGATCGGCGCGCGACAGCTGCAGCAGCCGGCTGCGACGCTGCCCCAGCCAACCGGCCAGCGTACGCAGATCGGTGCGATAGGCGCTGCAGGTATGCTTCGACAACCCCTTTTCCAGCCAAAGGCTGTCAAGGAACTGATCGATCAGTTGCTGATCCGCGTCACTGACCGGCATCGGCGCAACATCAGGCATGGATTTGACTCGAGTGGACGGGCGATTCGTCGATTAAAAACACTCAGGCACAAAAAAGCAGCCCTCAGGCTGCTTTTTTGTTGGTCAGTTGTCCGATCAGGACAGCTTTTCCTTGATGCGAGCTGCCTTGCCAGACAGAGCACGCAGGTAGTACAGCTTGGCCTTGCGAACGTCACCGCGACGCTTGACAGAGATGCTGTCGATCAGCGGAGAGTAGGTCTGGAACGTACGCTCAACGCCAACACCGCTGGAGATCTTGCGAACGGTGAAAGCCGAGTTCAGACCACGGTTACGCTTGCCGATAACCACGCCTTCGAAGGCCTGCAGACGGGAGCGATCGCCTTCCTTAACCTTGACCTGGACGATTACGGTATCACCCGGTGCGAACGCGGGGATTTCCTTGGACATCTGTTCAGCTTCAAGCTGGGCAATAATATTGGACATCTTGCTTCTCCTGCACAGGCCGTCGGACCTGTATCAATGGTTATCGGTTGCCTGCTCGCGGATATATTCCGCCAGCAGCTGTTGCTGTTCTTTGCTCAACTCCAGCTCTTCGAGCAACTCTGGCCGACGTTGCCAGGTTCGACCCAAAGACTGTTTGAGGCGCCAGCGCCGGATCAGTTCATGGTTACCGCTGAGCAGCACCTCCGGAACGCGCTGCCCATCAAACTCTTCCGGCCGGGTGTAATGTGGGCAATCGAGCCATCCCGCCGAAAAGGAATCTTCTACCGCGGAATCCGCATGCCCCAATACACCGGGAATCAAGCGGGTCACCGCGTCCAGGAGCACCATGGCTCCCAGTTCGCCACCGGACAACACGTAGTCGCCAATGGAGATTTCCTCATCTACGCAGCGATCAATGATGCGCTCGTCGATGCCCTCGTAGCGCCCGCATAACAGCACAAGGCTGTCGAGCTGCGCCAGCTGTTCGACGCGTTTCTGCGTCAGAGGCTGCCCCTGCGGAGACAGGTAAATCACCCGCGGGGTGGAGGGAGCCTGCCGGCGGATGGCGTCAATCGCCTCCAACAGCGGCTCAACCTTCATCAACATGCCGGGACCACCGCCGAAAGGGCGATCATCCACCGTGCGATGACGGTCATGTGCGTGTTCACGCGGGTTACTGAAAGCGACTTCCAACTGGCCCCGCTTGACCGCCCTGCCGGTAACACCGGACTCGGTCAGCGCCGTGAACATCTCGGGAAACAGGGTAACTACACCGGCCCACACCGGTCAGAACTCCGCATCCCAGTCAACCTGCATGACTTGCGTCTCCAGATCGACCTTGATTACAAACTGGCCCGGCAGATAAGGCAACAGACGTTCACGCTGATCAACACTGCCTGCGCAGGGCTTGACCACCATGACATCGTTGGAGCCGGTCTCAAGCAGGTGATCCACCTTGCCGAGCAGCTGCCCTTCCTGGTTTACAACCTGAAGGCCTTCCAGCTGATGCCAGTAAAAATCGCCATCTTCAAGCTCGGGCAATGCGTCGGACGCAATGCTGATCTCGAAATCGACCAGTTCCTCGGCCTTGTTGCGGTCGTCGATCCCCTTGAGGTTGACTACCAGCACGCGTCCCTGGACGCGACCACCGAGAACGGACACCGTGCGCTGCTCGGAACCCCTGTTAAGGGACCACTCGGCATAATCGAGCACGTTGTCCAGCGGGTCGGTATGGGAATAGACCTTTACCGCCCCACGCACCCCATGAACCGAAACGATCTTGCCGAGTACAACCCGATGGGCCCCGGCCGGCTCAGGAGTATTGGCCATATCAGGCAGCAGCCTGACCAGCTTCCTTCAGCAGAGCTGCAACGCGATCAGACGGCTGCGCACCCTGGCTCAGCCAGTATTGAACGCGCTCATCGTTCACGGACAGACGCACTTCACCGCCGGTGGCTACCGGGTTGAAGAAGCCTACCCGCTCAACAAAACGGCCATCGCGAGCATTGCGGCTGTTGGTGACGGTCAGATGATAGAAGGGGCGCTTCTTGGAGCCACCACGAGCAAGACGAATGGTTACCATGTCGACATTGTTTCCTGTGTTTGAGTATCGCTGCTTAATCGTTTGCGGGCGTGCAGCTGAAAACGCATACACCTATAGCCCGAAAGGTCGCGTATTCTACGGAATATCCCGACCAATGAAAACTCTTTTTTCCGCAGCCACCGGCACCGCCGGTCAGCTGCCTGCCCCAACGCCGGAAAACGGCGATCAGGGCAGCCCTCAGAACCGTGGCATCCCGCCACCCGGGGGAAGCATGCCACCGCCACCACCCATGCCACCCATACCGCGCATCAGCTTGGCCATACCGCCCTTGCCGGTGACCTTCTTCATCATCTTCTGCATCTGCTTGTGTTGCTTGAGCAGGCGCCCGATGTCCTGAATCTGGGTACCCGAGCCCGCCGCGATACGACGCTTGCGCGAGCCGCTGATGAGGTCCGGATTACGGCGCTCGGCCGGCGTCATCGAATTGATGATCGCCTCCATGCGCTTGAACTGCTTGGCCGCCTCGGTCTGCGCCGTTTCCATCTGCGCAGCACTGATCTTGCCGCCCATCATCGGCAGCTTTTCCATCATCGAGCCGAGCCCGCCCATGGCGTTCATCTGCTGCAGCTGATCACGGAAGTCCTCAAGATCAAAGCCCTTGCCCTTCTTCAGCTTCTTGGCCAGTTTCTCGGCCTTGTCCTTGTCGATCTTCTGCTCGGCCTGCTCGATCAGGCTGAGCACGTCACCCATACCGAGGATGCGCGAGGCGACCCGGTCGGGGTGGAAGACTTCCAGGGCGTCGATCTTCTCGCCCATACCGAGGAACTTGATCGGCTTGCCGGTGATATGACGCACCGACAGCGCCGCACCGCCACGGGCATCACCGTCGACCTTGGTCAGGATGACACCGGTCAGCGGCAGCGCCTCGTTGAAGGCCTGAGCGGTGTTGGCCGCATCCTGACCGGTCATGGCGTCGACCACAAACAGGGTTTCCGCCGGCTTGGCTGCCGCGTGAACCTGCTTGATCTCGGCCATCATCTCGTCGTCGACGTGCAGACGGCCAGCGGTATCGACGATCAGCACGTCCATGAAGCGGTTCTTCGCCTCACGCATCGCCGCCTCGACGATGGCGACCGGCTGCTGATCAGCGGAGGACGGGAAGAACTCGACCTGTACGTCGGCTGCCAGCGTTTCCAGCTGTTTGATCGCCGCCGGACGGTAGACGTCGGCGCTGACCACCATGACCTTCTTCTTCTCGCGTTCACGCAGCGTCTTGGCCAGCTTGGCCACACTGGTGGTCTTACCCGCGCCCTGCAGACCGGCCATCAGGATCACCGCTGGCGGGCTGACCGCCAGGTTCAGCCCTTCGGACTGCCCCATGACCGCTTCCAGCTCGGACTTGACGATCTTGACGAAGACCTGCCCCGGCGACAGGCTGCGCGACACTTCGGTGCCGACCGCGCGCTCACGCACCTGGTCAACGAAGGTCTTGACTACCGGCAGCGCGACATCAGCCTCCAGCAGCGCCATGCGCACTTCGCGCAGGGTGTCCTTGATGTTGTCTTCAGTCAGCTTGGCCTGACCTGTCACACCGCGCAGACTGTGCGACAGGCGCTCGGTAAGATTCTCGAACATGTGCTTTCTCCCAGGGCGGGCCCGTTTTCAGCCCGGCCGCCATTTCAGCGGCGCAGTATACCCCGCACACCCGGCACAGGATAGGGAAGCACCGGCAGACGCTTTCACCCGGACGCGGCTTATGCCACACTGCGGCTTTGTTGATAATCGCTCGCAAGGACGTATGACAGCCCTCGCCCCCAGTCTGCTGGCCGCCGGTTTCTATATCAGCGGCATCCTGTATCAGATGCACTGCCTCGGCAAACGTCTGGCCGTCAACGCCAGCCTGTTGCGCGCCATCGGGCTGGTTGCCCTGCTGGCCCACGCCGTCAGTCTGTATATTCAGCTCACCACACCGCAGGGCTTTGCCCTGGGCCTGTTCAATATCGGCTCGCTGATTTCCTGGCTGGTAGTTGCGGTCACGCTGGTGTCGAGTTTCCGCGCGCCAGTCACCAGTCTGCTGCTGGGGCTTTATCCGCTGGCACTGATCACCGCCCTGCTGGCGGGCTTCTTCCCCGAACAGGGCACGACACTGGCAACCGACCAGGACGGCTTGCTGGTGCATATTCTGCTGTCGGTGCTGGCCTACGGCATTTTTACCATTGCCGCCTTCCAGGCCACCCTGCTGGCTGTTCAGGACTATCAGCTCAAGCACAAGCACCCTACCCGTTTCATTCGCACCTTCCCGCCGCTGCAGACCATGGAGCAGCTGCTGTTCCAGTTTCTGCTGTGCGGTGAAGTGCTGCTGACGCTGGCGCTGATCTCAGGTTTTGTCTTCCTGGAGAATATGTTCGCCCAGCATGTGGCCCACAAGACTCTGCTGTCCTGCCTGGCCTGGGTGGTGTTCGGCATTCTGCTGTGGGGCCGGCACTTCCGCGGCTGGCGCGGCAGCAATGCGATCCGCTGGACACTGGCGGGCTTCCTGCTGCTGATGCTGGCCTATTTCGGCAGCAAGCTGGTACGCGAACTGCTGCTGGCCGCCTGATCCATACTACGACCTGCCTGAGGCTAGCCCTTGAACGAATCCCATACTGGCCTGCTGCTGATTCTGCTGGTGGTGCTGATCGTGCTGTCAGCGTTCTTCTCCAGCTCCGAAACCAGCATGATGAGCCTCAACCGCTACCGGCTGAAGCACCTGAGCAAGGAAGGCCACCGGGCGGCGCGCCGCGCCTCCCGTCTGCTGGAGCGCCCCGACCGACTGCTCGGCACCATTCTGGTCGGTAACAATATCGTCAACATCCTCGCCGCCTCCATCGCCACCGTGATCGCGGTGGACGTCTGGGGCGAAGCCGGTATCGCGATTGCCACCATGATCCTGACCGTGGTCGTGCTGATCTTCGGCGAGATCACACCCAAGACCCTGGCAGCCCTGCGCCCGGAGCTGATTGCCTTCCCGGCCAGCGTGATCCTGTCCGGCCTGCAGCGCCTGCTCTATCCGGTGGTGTGGGTGTGCAGCGCCATCAGCAACCTGCTTTTGCGCATGCTCGGGGTCAACCCGCACAGCAAGGATGGCGATCAGCTGACCACCGAGGAGCTGCGCACGGTGGTGCGTGAAGCCGGGCTCGGCATTACCCGCAGCCGCCAGAACATGCTGCTGGGCATCCTTGATCTGGAGAAGATGACGGTCAACGACATCATGATCCCGCGCAACGAGGCTGTCGGTATTGATCTGGACAGCGACATGGCCGCGATCAATCACCAGCTGCGCAGCTGTCACTACACCCGGCTGCCGGTCTACCAGGGCGACATCAACAACGTCACCGGCATCGTCCACATGCGCTCGATCGCGCGCCTGCTGAGCCGCGGCGAACTGACCAAGGAAGCCCTGATCGGCGCCTGCAAGGAGCCCTACTTCATCCCGGAAAGCACACCGCTGCACACCCAGCTGTTCAACTTTCAGAAACAGAAGCGCCGGATTGCCATCGTCGTCGACGAGTACGGCGACGTCATCGGCCTGGTGACGCTGGAAGACATCCTGGAAGAAATTGTCGGCGACTTCACCACCGAGATGCTCAGCCTGAGCCAGGACATCCATCCGCAGGCCGATGGTACCTATGTGATCGATGGCAGCGCGTCGATTCGCGACATCAACCGTCACCTGCACTGGAAGCTGCCTGCCGACGGCCCCAAGACCCTCAACGGCGTGATCACCGAGCAGCTGGAAACCATTCCGGAAACCTCGGTCTGCCTCACCACCGGCCACTACCGGATGGAGATTCTGCAGACCAAGGACAACATGGTGAAAAGCGTTCGGATATGGGATCGGGCCTTGAACCAGGTCGACCCGCGCCCCTCAGACGAAGCGGATCAGACCACCGACGGCGCCAGCTGACGGACGATACCCGCCGCCCACTGCCGATACCCGGCCGCCGATGGGTGATAGCCGTCGCGGGCCAGATAAACCGGCTCGAATGGCAGATCCAGTGACAGGTAGTGGGCGCCCGAGTCCCGGGCGACAGCCTGAAGATCGGCGTCCATCAGCCCGGCGCGCAACCCGAACCAGCCGCGCAGCGGTTGCGGCAATGCCCGGAAATGCCCCAGCGGCGGCACGCCGGTCAGCATCACCCGCCCCGAACAGACTTGCAGCTGCTCGATCAGGCCCCGCAGATTACGCCGCCAGCGCGGCCGTGGAGTGAGGTGGGTGGTATCGTTGACGCCCAGCACGATCAGCGCCAGGTCCCACTGCTGCCCGGTAACCGCAGGCAGCAGGTCTTGCAGACAGTCTCCGGCCATCGCGCCGTTGCGACCGGCCGCCTGCCACTGCACCGGGCGCCCAAGCTGTTCAGCCAACTGACTGGCCAACTGCCCGACAAGGGCCTGCTGCTGACACTCGACCCCGACGCCGGCAACGGTGGACTCGCCAACCAGCAACAACCGCAGCGGCCTTTCCCGAGCACCATCCGGCGCCGCTACCAGCCCCTGCCAGGGCTGCTGCGCGTCCGGCAGGCGCAGCGCCGTGCGCTTGACCCACATTGCCTGAGGCAGCAACAGCGGCAAGGCCGGTGCCGCCAGATACCACCACCGGCTCAGAGCGTGACCTCAACCGCCGATGCCGCGCGCACCGCCTTGGCAACAGCCGCCTCAATGGACTCATCACGCGCCAGCGCGACCCCCATACGACGCTGCCCATCAACCTCGGGCTTGCCGAACAGCCGCAGCTGGGTGTCCGGTTCCTTGAGTGCCGCGCCCAGATTGCCGAAGCTGACATTGGCCGACTGGCCCTGCACCAGCACTACCGCCGATGCCGATGGACCGACTTGACGGATTACCGGAACCGGCAGCCCGAGAATGGCGCGCGCATGCAATGCAAACTCGGACAGGTCCTGCGAAATCAGGGTTACCAGCCCGGTGTCGTGCGGGCGCGGAGAGACTTCGCTGAACCAAACCTGATCGCCCTTGACGAACAGCTCGACCCCAAACACACCACGGCCACCAAGCGCCTCGGTGATGGTTGAGGCAACCCGCTTGGCCTCAGCCAGCGCTCCTTCGCTCATCACCTGCGGCTGCCAGGACTCGCGGTAGTCGCCGGCCTCCTGACGGTGGCCGATAGGCTCGCAGAAGGAGGTGCCGTCAATGTGCCGCACGGTCAGCAAGGTAATTTCATAATCAAAGTCGACAAACCCCTCGACGATCACCCGGCCTTGACCGGCACGACCGCCGGACTGGGCATACTCCCAGGCCTTGTCGATATCGGCCTGCTCGCGCACCAGACTCTGCCCCTTGCCCGATGAACTCATCACCGGCTTCACTACGCAGGGCATGCCAATGGCAGCGACCGCGGCACGGTATTCATCCAGCGTGTCCGCGAACCGGTAGGCAGAGGTCGGCAGGCCCAGCGTTTCCGCAGCCAGACGGCGGATGCCCTCGCGATCCATGGTCAGGCGCGCTGCCTCGGCGGTCGGCACGACGTTGTAGCCTTCCGCTTCCAGCTCGACCAGCGTCGCGGTCGCAATAGCTTCAATTTCCGGCACGATGTAGTCGGGCTGCTCGGCTTCGATAACCTCGCGCAGCGCCTGACCGTCCAGCATGCTGATCACATGGCTGCGGTGCGCGACCTGCATCGCCGGGGCGTGCTCATAGCGGTCTACCGCGATAACCTCACAGCCCAGCCGCTGCAGCTCGATGGCCACTTCCTTGCCCAGTTCGCCCGAGCCCAGCAGCAATACCCGCGTCGCGCTTTCTGCGTAGGGGGTCCCAATTACCGTCATGCCTGTCTACCTTGGATAGTTGATTGAGTCGCCGTGCCGATCCACAGCCCCTGCCCGCGCGCACGCTCCTCGCAGCGCGCCAGCACCTCAAGACGCTGCTCGTCGGTCATCCGGCCCCAGCGGGCTATTTCCATGCCGGTGCGCTGACACCCGGTGCAGATGTCGTTATCGTCCAGCGCACAAATGCTGACACAAGGCGAGCGAACGGGGGCAGAGCGGGTCATCAGTCTTCCTGTATCTTGAGTTCGTCACGGAAGCGTTTGGCGTTCTGCACGTAATGGGCGGCGCTCAGTTCCAGCATCTTCTTCTGCTGATCGCTCAGCGTCTTGACCACCTTGCCGGGGGAGCCCATGACCAGTGAACCGTCCGGGATCTCCTTGCCTTCAGGAATCAGGCTGTTGGCGCCGATGATGCAGTGTTTACCGATCTTCGCGCCATTGAGCACCACCGCGTTGATGCCGATCAGGCTGTAATCACCGACCGTGCACCCGTGCAGCATCGCATTATGGCCGACTGTGATGCCTTTGCCGAGGGTCAGCGGCACGCCACTGTCGGCATGCATTACAGCGCCGTCCTGCACATTGCTGTGTTCGCCGACGGTGATCTGCTCGACATCACCGCGAATCACCGCACCAAACCAGACGTTGGCGCCAGCCTCCAGCTTGACCTTACCGATGACCGCTGCGGTGTCGGCAATCCAGGCGTCAGCCGCCATTTCTACCCGATCCCTGCCCAGGCTGTACTTCATGCTTCGTGCTCCTAATTCTTGTTGTGCCCGTCGTAGGGCGTATGCAAGGTGATACCCGCGTCAAAGCCGGTATTCATCAATTCAACCAGCATCAGCGCCGTCAGCCCCCAGATCTTGAAGCCGTTGAAACGGTAGCTGGGGACGTACCAGCTACGCCCTTCATAGTCGATACGGTGGGTCATTTCGCGCGGATCAGACATAAAGAACTCGACCGGCACGCGAAACACCTCTTCAATCTCACTGGCGTTGGGAATGATCTCGAACTGGTCGGGCACAACCCCGACATAGGGCGTGACCTTGATTCCAAAACGCGAGACCAGCGAGTCCATGGGGCCGACCACATCCACCAGCTCCGGCAGCAGGCCGATTTCCTCATGCGCCTCGCGCAAAGCGGTATAGCAAAGGTCCACATCGCCCGGGTCACGCCGTCCGCCGGGGAAGGCAACTTCGCCTGAATGGGTCGACAGGCGCTGCGAACGCAGGGTCAGAATAATTTCCGGCTGCGGTTGCGAGGTGATTGCAATCAGCACACCAGCCTCGGGCAGTCCGGGCGCTGTTATCTGTCGAGGGGTGTGCTGCATCACCCGCATGCGCATTTCGTCTAGCATGCATACATCCTCGTTTATTTCGTCAATGATGGCATGATCACCAGGGCAGAACCAGCCGCACCATGGCGTGAATACCGCACGATAGGCCACCGTGCACCGAGCTGATTTGTACCCCTGAGCTCTTGCCCGCAGGCCGCACGATCAGCAAGATAGAGCCCAATTACCCAGCAGCCAGCCGGAAGCCAGTCATGAAGTTCTGTAGCGAGTGCGGTCAAGGCGTCACCGCACGCGTCCCCGACGGGGACACCCGTTCACGGTTCGTCTGCGACCATTGCCAGACCATCCATTACCAGAACCCGCGCATCGTCGCCGGCTGTCTCGCGGTGCACGGTCAGCAGGTACTGCTCTGTCGCCGGGCCATCGAGCCGCGTCGCGGTTTCTGGACCCTGCCGGCCGGCTTCATGGAAAACGGCGAAACCACCGAAGAGGCAGCCCTGCGCGAAACCTGGGAAGAGGCCCGCGCCAGACTTCAGCAACAAGAGCTGTATATGCTGTTCAACCTGCCGCATATCAATCAGGTCTACATGTTCTTCCGCGGCGAGCTGGCCGATCTGGAGTTCAGCGCCGGCGAAGAAAGCCTGGAAGTGCGCCTGTTCCACGAGCACGAGATTCCCTGGGACGAACTGGCCTTTCCGACCGTGGGCAAGACCCTCAAGCAGTACTTCCTTGACCGCCAGGAGCAGTCCTTTCCGGTACGCATCCGCGACATCCTCTACCGCCCGGGACAGCACCGCCGATGAAACTGAGCACCCTGTTCCTCGGCTGCATTCTGCTGGCTGCCTCCTGCGCCTGGGCCGGCCAGCCTCCAATCGACCGGATACTGATCAGGAAGGCCGAGCGCAGCCTGCAGATCATCAGCGACGGCCGCGTGCTGCATGAATACCGCATCTCCCTTGGCCGCCAGCCGGTGGGCCCCAAGCGCCAGCAGGGCGACCAGCGCACGCCGGAGGGCATCTATACGATCGACTGGCGCCACGAGAGCCCGCAATACAATCTCAGCCTGCATCTGGACTACCCCAACCTCAAGGACCGCATGGCAGCCTTTGAGGCCGGTATAGACGACCCCGGCAGCATGATCATGATTCATGGCACGCCAATCGACGAGCAATACCCGGAGTGGTTCTTCAAGGGCCTGGACTGGACCAACGGCTGCATCGCCCTCGGCAACGCTGAAATGCGCGAACTATGGGAGCTGGTGCCCGACGGTACGCTGGTAGAGATCGTGCCCTGAACAGCAACTAGCGCCGCTGCATCAGATGGGCCTCCAGACGCCAGACGTCAAACGCCGGCTCCTCGTAGGGGTGAGCCTGGCGCAGCGCCTCGATGACCGCCTCGATACAATCACCGGCGCACAGGGTTTCCACGCGGTACTCTGATACCTGCTCAACGACGCCGGTCTGGCCGAGATAGGGCTCACTTCCCGACAGCGGCCTGAACTGGCCCTGCCCAAGCACCTGCCAGCTGCAGCTGTCATAATTGCCAAGCCGGCCGGCACCCGCGGCAAAGACTGCCTGCTTGACCTGCTCGACATGGCTGGCAGGCACAAAGAAACATAACTTGTACATGCTATTGTCCTCTAGCACCCGGCCATCAAATAGTGGCACATTAGAATCACAAAAAAGTCCGCCAACAAGGATCACGACGCCATGACAATCGACAGCAACCGCTTGCTGCTTGAGCTGGAAAAGCAGCGCCGCGAAGTCAACCGCAATATCATCAACCCGGCTATTCCGCAGCTCAGTCTGGATGCGCTGACCCCCATGCTCAACATGGTCGCCCAGGCCCGCAAGGACTATCTGTGCGGCCTGCTTGATATCGCAGGCAAAGCCGGCGGATGCGCGCCTTCCGATGAGCAGGTTGAGAGGCTGCGCAAACTCCGGCTGACCTACGAAGAGCTGGTCAGCGCCGCCAGCGCACTGGAAACGGCCATCCAGCGCGACTATCTGGACGTCATTCCGAGCCGGCGCTGAGCGATGCCAGCGCCAGCAGGCACACCTGTTCCTGCTCGGCGACCAGCTCCGCCAGCCGCTCACCCGGCAACTGCGTCAACAGGGCATAGCGCCGAGCGCCCCAGACCATCAGATGCAGCGCCTCAAGGCGTGACACCGAAGGCTTGACCGGCAGGTCCGGGCAGGCCTCCAGCACCCGCTGCCAGATATTCATCAACTCGGCATAGGCACGCTGCTGGTGCTTCTGCTCGGCAATCACCGGCTCCAGCTCCAGCATCTGCGGATGAAACCAGGCCGCCTCACCAGCCACGCCGCCAAGCAATCGCACCAGCCGACCGACACGCTCCTGCCACACCAGCCCGACGGGCTCGATGGCCTGCTGTTCAATTGCCTGCAACAGGCGCTCGATGCAGTGGCGCACATACCCCGAGTGCAGCGCCTGCTTGCTGGGAAAGTAATCGTACAGGGTGCCCACCGCGACCCCGGCCTCCAGCGCCACCGCGCGGGTCGTTACGCGCTCCCAGCCATCGCGCTGCCAAATCCGAACATAGGTATCGAAAATCGCCTGCACCGTCATCTTGGCGCGCCCCTGGGTCGGGCGCTTGAGCGGCTTGTTGCGAGACTGAGCGGGGCTGTTCTTGCTGGTCATGGAATCCGAACCCGGTAAACACGCTGACAGGCTACAGTCATCCTACTGTCGAATCACCCCTTTTCAGGAGCGCCCATGACTGTGATCAGCCAACTGCAAAATAACAAGAAGGACCTCAATCAGGTTCGCGTCGTCACCCAGCCGATGCCGGAGCTGAAGCCGGGCGAAGCACTGCTGCGCATCAGCCGCCTGGCGCTGACCACCAACAACATTACCTACGCCGCCTTCGGCGAAACCCCGCACCTGCGCTACTGGGACTTTTTCCCCACCGGTGCGGCCGAGTGGTTCCACATGCCGGCCTGGGGCTTTGCCGAGATCGTCGAGAGTACAGTTGAGGGTCTGGCGGTGGGTGAACGCTTCTACGGCTACTGGCCGATTGCGTCGCACGTGGTCATGAATCCGGTACGTGTTTCCGAACGCGGCTTTTACGACGGCATCGCGCATCGCCTGGAGCTGACGTCGGCCTATAACCAGTACCAGCGCATCAGCACCGATGCCGCCTACCGCGCCGCTGATGAGAACTATCAGATGCTGCTGCGCCCGCTGTTTATCACCTCGTTCATGCTGGCCGACTTCCTGGAAGACAACAACTTCTTCGGCGCCCGCCAGATCATCGTCTCCAGCGCCTCCAGCAAGACCGCCTACGGCACCGCCTTCTGCCTGGAGCAGAACGACAGCGTGGCGCTGATTGGCCTGACCTCTGGCGGCAACACCGACTTCGTCGCCCAGCTCGGCTGCTACCAGCAGGCTGTCGCCTACGAAGACGTTGAACAACTCGATGCCAGCATCCCCACGCTGTATGTCGACTTCTCAGGCAACGTGGCGCTGCGCAACCGCATTCACGAGCACTTCAAGGACAGCCTGGTCTACGACTGCTACGCAGGATCAGCACAGAACCACGAACACCTCAGCGCCGCCGAAACGCCTGTGCACGGCCCCGCACCGCAGCCGTACTTTGCGCCCTACCAGATCAAGAAGCGTAACGCCGACTGGGGCGCGGCAGAAGTGACCCGCCGCTTCAACGCCGCCCAGCTGGCGTTTATCGAGCGAGTACAGAACCCGTCTGCACCGTGGCTGAACGTCATCGAGCACGCCGGTCTGGAGCAGGCAAAGACACTGGTAGAGGATCTGGTCGGCGGGCGTATCGATCCCAAGGATGGCCACGCAGTCGTCCTCGACTAAGCCAGCGACCCGGCCAGGGCGTCGTGCACCTGCCGCCCCCATTGCGGACGCGACCTGTCGCGTCCCTGCACATGCCCCACCCACGCCCGCTGCAGGGCTAGGGCATCCCGAGGCCGGACGGCCTAGCGTGGAGGCAGGCTCAGCACGACCACTTTCACCAGCAACAGCCCGCTCGACACCTGGCCGATGCGGGTAAACGCCGACTTCGACAGGTCAATCACCCGGCCACGAACGAAGGGGCCTCGGTCATTGATGCGCACCACAACCGATCGGCCGTTATCCAGATTGGTCACCTGCACCCGGGTGCCGAAGGGTAAGGTGCGATGGGCTGCGGTCAGCGCATCGTGACGATAGCGCTCGCCATTGGCGGTCTTGCGCTGCTCGAACTTGTCCGCGTAATAAGACGCCTGCCCGGTCTCGGCCGCGCCTCCGAGCTTGCCGCCGCCCAGATGACTGCAACCGGCCAGCGCCAGCATAATCAGACCCAGAAACAGAACACGTCCGTTCAATACGACACACCTTTTGCAATACGAAGCCAGTACCTCCGGGGCGAAGGCGGTGGTCGGATAGACCGCGCTATCAGCGTCGGGTTCACGGCAAGAGCGTGCGCCCGATAACCGGCACTGGCGTGCGCACAGCATCACACCCCGTCAGGGCGTTGCGGCAGGCTCATTCAACCCGGCATCCGTCCTGACCCGCAGAAAGCGGGCAAAACGCGGCAGACCGCCAGAGGTCAGGCCATTAAAGCGATAGGTCACCAGCGTACCAATGGCCGGTGGAGACTGGCGCTGCGCATCACTCAGGCCACTACCCAGCCGAAATCGCCGCCCGGCCCCATCTGCGACCAGCAGAGCGCCCACCTGCCCCCGGTATTTGCCGAGGCCAGCGGTATAACCGACAACCCGTGCCTCGGCATCCTCGAACGGCTTGTATTTGAGCAACAGCGGATGACGCCCGGCGCGGTAGCGCGCGCTGGCGTGGTGGAGCATCAACCCCTCGCCGCCACCGGCCACCGTACGCTCAAGCAGCGCATCCAGGTCGTCGGCGCTTCCCAGCCGCTGCTGCGCCACCGGCTGCAGTGAAGCGAGCTGCAAACCGGCCAGCTCGCGCATCGCCAGCACCCGGGCGCTGAAGTCACCGCCGTGCTCGGGCAGGTCAAACACCATAAAGCGCACCCCTTGCCAGTCAGCGACGCTCGCCTGCTGGCGGCGAGCCAGTGCGCTGACCTCATCAAACCGCCCACGTCCGAGCCACAACTCACCATCCATCGGCAGTACCGGCCAACCGAGGGTGAACTCCGCCGGCGCATTGATGCGGTAACCGCCACGACTCAGCAACTGCTGACCGTCCCAGCGCGCGCGAACGCCGTCGAGCTTCTCGCTGACCCAGTAGTCCGCAACCGTCCCTTCACCACGATAAACCTCGGCCAGCATCAAACCGCTGTCGGCGCTCGCCGGCAGGTGCAGCAAGGCACAAAAGAGCAACGCTCGGCGTATCCATATGCGCACAGAAACCTCCCTGTTCGGGCCAAGGCCAGCAGCGCGCCAGCGCCGAGATCGATCAAAGCGCCCCAGCCTAATGGCATCGATGCAGCGGGCAAGGACTCTAAGAATAGTGTGGGAACCGGCTCACACCTGCACGCGCAGTCGGGACTGTCACTGCGCTATACTGCGCCGAACGAACGGGATTGGATTTTTTATGAAAGTGTGTGGTGTTGACCTCAACAGTAACGATGCCAATGTCTGCCTGCTGGCACTCGATGACGAGCTGTTCCAGCTGCCTGATTTCCGCGCGCGCCGGGTCAGCCTGACCGACAGCAACAGCACCGGCGCGCTGCGCCATTTCCAGCAGACCTTTGCCAAGCTGATGCACGACTACAAGGTCGACAAGGTCGTTATCCGCCAGCGGCCGATGAAGGGCAAGTTTGCCGGCGGTGCCGTGGGCTTCAAACTGGAAGCCGCGATCGAGCTGATTGCCGATCTGGACGTGGTGATCATGTCACCGACCGATATCAAGGAGTCGATCAAGCGCAACCCCATTCCGGTCCTGTTCTCTGAAACCGGGCTGAAGGCCTATCAGGAACCCGCCTTCAACACCGCATTCGCCTATCTGATGAAAGACAAGTTCGCCAACTGACAGCACCGCGGCCGGCAGCCCGACCGGAGTCCGTCCGGATCAAGCCATTCGGGCTGCCTGCCAACCCCGCCTCGCCCCCAGCCCGACCTGCCCCCATTGCCAGCCACAGCCAGGCATGGCCTAATGCCAGCTAGCGATAAAAACCATAAAAAATTTGTGGTATTGCAGCCAGCAACAAGCGCGTACCTCACCGGCCACCCGGTAGCCGGCACTGCCGATAACTCAACTAGTATTGAGCTTGTCAACGGACTGAACGCTAGCTGGCTCCCTGACTGGATTATCAGAACTATTATGTCGTAATCGAGTTAAACCGCGCTCAACAAAGAGAAGCTGAATGGGATTCAGACCGCTGTCTATCAGGCGCAACATCTGGCTGCTCTACAAGCTGCTGTGTGCTACTGCGGTCATTGCGCTGGCCGGCCTCACGTATGCCCACTGGCAGTATCTGACTGCGCAGACCGAGGCCTCCCAACGCAGCCTGGTCAAGCAGTGGTTCGGCAGCTTTTCATCGCTGCTGGAGCAGCAGGAAACCATCATCACCCTGATTGGTCAGGACATCCTCCTGCGCCAGCGCGAAGGCAACCCGGATATTCGATCCGAGCTGGACCGGCTGATGAACATCAATCCGGAATTCTTTGCCGGCTTTGCCCTGTTTTCCACCGCAGGCGAGGTGCTGGACACAACCTCCAATCTGGTCAGGCCCGACCCGCCAAACCTGCTGCAACAGCCCGAATCGAAAGACTCCTTCGTATACGCCATCGAAAGCGACAAAATGGTCCTCGGGCGAACCTACAACGCTCCCAGACTGGTAATCCCGGCCAGAAAGGCCATTCGCGATACTGACGGGCAGTTGCTGGGCATCATGACCGGCGCACTGAAAATCCAGGCGGACAGCGGTCATTTCGCCCATGCGGCCGTCCTCGGTCCACATAACCGCATCACCATTCTTCGCACCCGAGATCGCTATATCCAGTACGCGACTAACGGGGAGCTGATCGCTGACTTCTTCGTCCAGCCCCTGCCGGAAACGCAGTATCGGCAGCTCATGCAGGCCCTTCAACAGGGCCAGCGCGAACCTGAGCATCCCTCAGAGCGCCAGGCCACCATCACCTTCAGATGGGATACCAATTCGGACAGAGAGCACGTCCGTGGCGTCGCACTCTACAACTCCCGGTACGAATTCTGGCTGCTGTCTGAAGTTGAAGAAGGCTATCTGATCAATCAATTCCTCAAGACTGCAACGCTTTATATTGCGTTGGCCGCGGCGTTTCTGATCAGCATGTTCTACCTGTTTCGCTTTATCGACCGGGAGCAGCAACACCGCCGCCAGCAGCTGCAATATCAGGCCGATCACGACACCCTGACCGGCCTGCCCAATCGCAACTTTCTGCTGGAGGCCTTTGACCAGTGGCAGACAGGAAAACAGAACTTCTCACTGCTGTTCATCGACCTCGACCACTTCAAGGGCATCAACGACCATTTCGGCCACAGCATTGGTGATCAGATCCTGGTAGAGCTGGCACGCCGCTTCGAGCAGGCCCTGCGTGAAGACACCCTGCTGGTGCGGCACGGCGGTGACGAGTTTGTGCTGTTGATTGCCACCCATGCCGACAGTACCGCCGCCGAGGAGCGGGTTGGCCGGCAAATTAACGCCATTTGCGCCAATATTGCCTTCTCCAATATGACCTTCTCCCCCGGCTGCAGTATCGGTGTGGCGCGCTACCCGGAGCATGGCACCACCCTCGACGAGCTGCTGCGCGCGGCGGATGTGGCCATGTATGAGGCCAAGAAGGAGCGCAACACCCTGCGCTTCTTCCGTACCGATCTGGAAGAGCAATACCTGTACCGAGTCAGGATCGAACAACATCTGCGTGGCGCCGAAACCCGCGGCGAGATCTTCCTGGTCTATCAGCCTCAGGTTGACCAGCATGGCCGCATGTATGGAGTGGAAGCACTGATACGCTGGCAAAGCCCGGTTCTGGGCAGTGTGCCGCCGGACGCCTTCATCCCGATTGCCGAGCACTCTGGGCTGATCACCACCCTTGGTTACCACATCATTGACCGGGCGCTGGCCGACATCGCAGGGCTGCAACAGCAAACCGGCCAGACCTTCAGCCTGTCGATCAACGTCTCCGCCCGGCAGTTGATGGAAAACGGCTTTATCGATCAGCTGCTGGAACGAATCGACAGCAGCCTGCTGGGCTTTGAGCAGATATGTATCGAAGTCACGGAAAATCTGCTGATTGAAGACATCGAGCAGATCCACCATATCCTGACCCGCGCCAAGGACGCCGGCGTGCGGATGTCACTCGATGACTTTGGTACCGGCTATTCCTCGCTGAGCACCCTACGCTCGCTGCCGTTTCACGAGGTCAAGATCGACAAAAGCTTTGTCGATCACGTCACCGACGACAAGACCGCCCTGGCCATGGTGCAGAACATCATCGCCATCGGCCAGAACTACGGCATGACCGTGCTGGCAGAAGGCGTTGAAACCGAGGAGCAGTTGCAGTGCCTGATCACCTGCGGCTGCGACCATTTCCAGGGCTACCTGTTCGCCAGACCACTCACTCTGGACGACCTGCGCGCCTGCATCGCAAGGGAAAGCCTGTCGCCAACGCAGTGAGCCGGCGCTAGTCGGCGAAGGCTCACAGATCAACCGACCAGCCACTGATAAATCAGCCGCCCCGGCGCCAATGCACCCAGCCCGGCTCCGATAACGCCGATAAGGGCACCGACCGCAAAGGCGCGATGCCGCCTGATATGGCCGGCTCGGGCCGAATACACCGACACCGCCACACACACCAGCACCCAGACCGACAGCAGATGGATAGGGCTGTAGCCATGGAACACATCCATAAAGCCGGTCAGCCAGAACGAAGACACGGCCACAATCACCATCGCCGTCATCCACGACCAGCCCACAACCCTATGCAACCGCGTCCCCTTGCGGGTCAGCAACTGAAAGCCCCCGGCCAGCAACGCCCAGAGTGCAGCAACAAGATGAAGCGTAACGGCCATGGTGCACCCGCGCGCTAAGGTGGATAAATTCACCAGCCGGTGGGGCGGGTGTCAGATAAGTAGGTGATATGTATAAATTTTGAACGACAAATTGTCTGTATAACGCCAGCCGTAACCGGCGCATTTGTAATGAGCGCAGCGAACGAAAAATGCGTCCGCGTTCACGGCCTTGTTAGCGCTTCTTAGCTGATGCGAGGGCTTTCTTAACCTGATTAAGCAGCCGCGACACATTTCCAATTCGGTTGTCTTCATCAGCCTCTTCACTTAACCAATCCCTTGCTTTTTCCAAATAAGAAACAGCGACTTTATCTCGATACTTCTGCCAGTATCGCAACGAATGGTCAGCAAAAGACATGGCATGGAAGGCCTTTCTTACATCCGCTGAATGACATTGCTCTAATGCCTCCATACTTTCGTCCAGGGCTTTACGAACGTCCGGCGAATCTTTTCGTTCAATATTAGCTTTAAACTTAATGATCGCGTATGAGTTCTTTATTGACCAGTTTCGACTTCCACCTTTGGAAATAGCTTCATCTATGACTTCAAACGCTTGCTGGTGGTCTTTTCTTCGGCTCAAATACAACGCTTTTTGTTGCAAATTAAATGGTGAGTTATGTTTTCGATAAATCACATCGTATATTGCCGCGCCATCTTCTACCTTTGGAAATGCCCTCTCGAATATTCGCGCGTCATATGCCCGCCGCTTAAAGGAATCGAAATTCGGGACGCAAAATCGAGGAACATTGTTGTGGAAACTAATCAGCATTGTCGCCAAGTCTTCTGTTGGCGCTATTGTAGAAATATGATCCGCCAGCAAGTTTGAGCGTATCGAAAAGTAATCTTGATCCTCTTCAGCAAACTCGCCAACATATTCCGACAAGCTGCTACTAAGAATAGCTATCAAATCGTATAACTCCCTGTAGTCGTTATACGATTTACCAAAATAGCTATAAATTACATCCATTGAGGTTATGCTTCTGCATGTATGCAGGTAGCACGCCAATAGGAAGAGCTGAACAAGCTGCTCGTCTTTTTCTCGAAGGCCATCTATGACATTGTGGAAACGCTCCTTAATTGATGGCGTTCTGCAGTTTCTTTCAATGAGCTCGAACAAAGAGTCGCCATCTCTAAACTTGTAGCGCTTTCTCGACTTTATATCTACAGGAATATTGTTAATCACTGCTTGGGCATCTTTTTCATCCAACGCAGTAATGTCGATTATCTCAATGTCTTTCCTCAGAAAATTAGCACTTGAAGCAGATAGATATGCATAATCTCTTTCGGCAATGATTAGCTGGGCGGCGGCAAAAACTGAGTGCAACACCTGACCTTTCCGGTACGGTGCAGCCCTATGTCTTATTCCGAACTCAGCGTTGAAGAGCGTGCCACCATTCAAGTTAGTCATGCCCAAGGCCTCAGCTTGCGCAGGATTGCCTGCTTGATCAACCGATCCCCTTCGACGGTCAGCCGAGAGATGCGCCGCAATCGAGATGCAGCTGGCAGCTACTCGGCCCGCGTGGCTCAGCAGCGGATGAAGGTCCGCCGCCAGGCTTGTCGACCCATGCGAAAGCTGCTGCCAGGTAGTGAGCGCTTTGAACTGGTGATCCATATGCTGCGCCAGCGTTTGTCTCCCGAGCAGATTGCCGGCAAGCTGCGCAGTATGAACATACCCAGTCTTAGAGATGCCTACGTCTGTCGCGAGACGATCTACAACGCGATTTATGCCCTGCCCGTCGGTGAGCTGCGCAAGGAGTTGATCCTTCGTTTGCGCCAAGGCAAGACGACACGTAGACCACGCCTTGGCGGTGTGGATCGGCGCGGGCAGATTCCAGAGATGGTCAGCATTCACTTGCGCCCGCCGGAAGTTGAAGACCGACTGATGCCGGGGCATTGGGAAGGCGACCTTATTAAGGGTAAGGCTAACGCCTCGTCTGTAGGTACGCTGGTGGAGCGCACTAGTGGCTACCTGATGCTGGTGAAGATGAACGACGCGACGGCGACCTCGGCAATGGAGGGCTTCAGCGCCGCCCTCAATAACATGCCGCTGGCGATGCGCAAGAGCATGACCTACGACCAGGGCAGGGAAATGGCACAGCACGCCGAGATCACCCAGAGAACCGGTGTGGCGATCTACTTCTGTGACCCGCACAGCCCTTGGCAGCGCGGCAGCAACGAAAACATTAATGGCCTGATCCGCCAGTACCTGCCCAAGGGCACTGACTTGTCGGTACATAGCCAAGAAGAACTGGATGCCATTGCGTTTCAACTGAACATGCGTCCACGTAAGCGCTTCGATTTCAAATGTCCTATCGAAGTCATGAGCGAAGTGATGCAGAAAGCCTTGGCTATGCAATATGATGCTCCTGCGTCAATTCAATAACCGTGTTGCACTCAGCTCCTGCAACCGCCCTGAATATTTTTATTTTTGGAAAGATGATTTAATGCTTCAATTGATGTCTGTAAATTATCGACGAACAACAAGGCTGGAATGCCAGATAGCTTCGTTGCGATCGTTTGTGCTTTTGCAGTCGAAATTTCCGAAAGCAAAATCTTAATGCCATTGAAACTGTGGAACGCGGCAAATTGCATTAGCAATGTAGTCTTGCCAGTTGCCGGCCCTCCAGTTATTAAAACATTTTTACCACTATTGACTTGCTCTTCGACGCTGCTATAAAAGCGAAGCTTTGCGACACGCGGAGAATAGATATCACTCCAAGTGGGAGCAGCTCCAAGGTAAAAATCTTGTATTGCTCTGTGTTTGATGTCGGAGTGACTTGGAATTGCGTATTCAGGAAAAGGATTTACATGAGCTTCCTTGTCAGCCGGAGATACTGCCTCGAACTTCTTGAGATATTCTAAAAATTGCTCGGTGTCGGAGCTTATGATTTTTAGATCTAATGATTTGTAATACTGTATTTCATCGTCGGATGTGTATTCCGGATGGACAATTATCCATGAGTTCTTCTTGTTATTGTCATCTATAGCGTCGGAAAACACTTGGAGAGTTCCTGCGTCTCTTAACGCATACCCCCAGAATAGGGTTGGATGCCTATTCATAAGGGATTTAAAATAATTCCATCGGGCAGGGTCATTAGAAAACGCGCTAGCAATATCTAAGTCGCCAAATATTAGTGGCGACTCATCATCAGAAATACTGCCATGAAGATATATATAATCTATCGCAGATTTATCCTTGATGCTTACCCCATTTAACCTTGTGTTGTTTAAGTACTTATTCGGATTGCCACGAAATACAGATTCCAAGAGATTGTCCACGTTAGTGGTAAATATAAATCTTGGATTTATGAATTCCAAGTATCTGTATTTGCCACTAAAGTCACCTACATCAAACCTTGCCTTTATGTATCTATCCAGATCATCCTTTCTTGAGCGCGATAAGAATGTACACAACTGTGGCAGTTGCAACGTTTTTGGAGCTGTAGGGAATTCTTCCAATAGCTCATTACGTAAGTCATCCCCGATAGGCAGGGGGCGTCCTTGTTTATCTTTAGCGAGCAGCGAAAAACCCGCACCTGTAAAAATATTAATACCTTCGCGCAGACAGCGTTCGAATGTGCTTTTGCTCTCGATTTTCATTCTTGCCTCTATTGTGTCTTTTTTTGCGCTAACAGTTGAGTGGACCGACGGCTTTATGACTGCATATTCGTGACTTCTTCATAACAACGTCTCGCCCAGGTTATCAAACAACTAAAAATTCTCTTTAAAACAATTGGTTAGATTGTTGTCGCCGCATACCATCTGTATTCGCTTGACTTCCTCTTTTTGCGCAACCAATAATACTGTACAAACATACAGCATTGATGCGATATGGACACCACACCAGTCAAGCCACGCCTGCACGAGCAGTTTCGTAACGTCATCAGGGTGAATCACTACAGCATTCGCACCGAGAAGACCTACTGGTACTGGATACGCTACTTCCTGCGTTATCACCAGATGCGTCACCCTCTGGAAATGGGGCCTGCCGAGGTCAGCGCTTTTTTGACCTGGCTGGCTGTCAGCCGGCATGTGACTGCCGCTACGCAGAATCAGGCACTTAATGCTCTGGTGTTTCTTTACGGGAAGGTGCTTGATCGGCCACTGGGTGATATCGGTGACACAGTGCGGGCGAAGCGCCCTGCACGTATCCCGACAGTGCTGACGCACGGTGAAGCAACCCAGATCATCGCCCTGCTGCAGGAGCCTCACAAGCTGATCGCGTCGCTGATGTACGGTTCGGGGCTGCGTGTTGTTGAAGCCTGTCGGCTGCGTATCAAAGACATCGACTTCGACCGCCAGATCATCACGGTGCGCAGCGGCAAAGGGGACAAGGACCGCACGACGCTGCTGCCGACGTCGCTGATCGAGCCGCTGCGTGAACGCAGAGCGCGCATCCAGCGTGCCTGGCGCAAGCAGGATGCGTTTTACCAGTGCGATGCCAGCCTGCCCTGCGCGCTGCGGCGTAAATACCCTAACGCGGCGCGGTCGCTTGAGTGGCAGTGGCTGTTCCCCTCGCAGGGGTTGTGTGCTGACGATGAGGGCAACATCGTGCGGCACCATCTGCATGTCAGTGCGGTGCAGACCCTGTTGGGGCATGCTGATGTGCGTACTACGCAGATTTATACCCATGTCCTTGGTAATGCCTTTGCCGGGGTGCAAAGTCCGCTCGGGTAGGCCTTTGGCTTAGCCGGGCAATCCGTTTCCTGCTTCAAGACTATTGCAGGGCGTAATGGGCTGTCTATCCCCCGAAACGCTGCGCGGCTGTTAGACGCCGCTCGGGCGCAGCATGCTGCGCCCCTACGGTAGGGCGCAGGTGTATCTGGCCGCATTCACAGCGGCAAAACAACTCTGTTTAAACGAACAACCCCGGCGCGGGGCCGGGGTTGTTGCGGGGTTGCTGATAGCGCAGCGGGCGTTTAGCCGACCCACACGCGGGCGTTGCGGAACATGCGCATCCAGCCGCCGTCTTCGCTCCAGTCATCCGGATGCCAGGAGTTCTGCACCGCGCGGAACACGCGCTCGGGGTGCGGCATCATGATGGTGACGCGACCGTCGCGGGTGGTCAGGCCGGTGATGCCGCGCGGCGAGCCGTTCGGGTTGGCCGGGTAGCGCTCGGTCATGCGGCCACGGTTGTCGACGTAGCGCAGGGCAACCGCGTTGGCGGCTTCACAGGCGTCAACGGCGGCGCTGCTGGCGAACTCGGCGTGACCTTCACCGTGGGCGATGGCAATCGGCAGGCGGCTGCCAACCATGCCACTGAGGAAGATCGACGGCGAGGGCTGGACTTCAACCATGGCAACCCGCGCCTCGAACTGCTCGGAGCGGTTGCGCACAAAGCGCGGCCAGTGGTCGCTGCCCGGGATCAGCTCACGCAGGTTGGAGAGCATCTGGCAGCCGTTGCACACGCCAAGGGCGAAGGTGTCCGGGCGGGCAAAGAACGCGGTAAAGGCTTCACGGGCGATGCTGTTGAACAGGATCGACTTGGCCCAGCCCTCACCGGCGCCGAGGACGTCGCCGTAGGAGAAGCCGCCGCAGGCGACCAGACCGCGGAAGTCGGTCAGGTCAACGCGGCCGCTGAGGATGTCGCTCATGTGCACGTCGACCGCGCTGAAACCGGCGCGATTGAAGGCTGCCGCCATCTCGACCTGACCATTGACACCCTGCTCGCGCAGAATGGCGACACGCGGGCGCACCCCATTGCTGATGAGCGGTGCGGCAACGTCGTCGTTGATGTCGAAGCTGAGCAGCGCGTGCAGACCCGGGTTGGCGTCGTCGGCGATGTTCTCGAATTCCTGATCGGCGCACTCGGCGTTGTCACGCAGGCGCTGAATCTGCCAGCTGGTTTCGCTCCAGGCCTGTTGCCAGACCGCACGGGTGTTCTCCAGCACCGGCTTGCCATTGAACTCGAAGCGAATGCTCTGCTCGCTGCTCGGCTGGCCGATCACCGCGCTGCAGTCACCCAGACCGGCGGCAGACAGCTGCGCCAGCACTTCTTCGGTGTCGTCCTGGGATACCTGAATGACCGCGCCCAGTTCTTCGTTGAACAGCACCTCGGCCAGTGTGCTGGCGTCTTGCGCCAGTACGTCGAGGTTGATGTTCAGGCCACAGCGGGCGGCAAAGGCCATCTCGGTCAGAGTGGTGAACAGGCCACCGTCGGAGCGGTCGTGGTAGGCAAGCAGCAGCTCGTCCTGGTTCAGGCCCTGGATCACGGCAAAGAAGGCCTTGAGGTCTTCGGCATCGTCCAGATCCGGCACCTGCTGGCCGATCTTGTTGTAGACCTGCGCCAGCGCCGAGCCGCCCAGACGGTTCTGGCCACGGCCCAGATCAATCAGGATCAGATCGGTCGCACCGTGATCCAGACGCAGTTGCGGGGTCAGGGTGGCGCGCACGTCCTGTACCGGGGCAAAACCGGTAACGATCAGCGACAGCGGCGAGGTAACCGACTTCTCCTGACCAGCCTCATCCCAGCGGGTCTTCATGGACATGGAGTCCTTGCCGACCGGAATGGTGATGCCCAGCTCGGGGCACAGCTCCATGCCGACTGCCTTGACGGTGTCGTACAGGCGCGCGTCTTCACCCGGGTGACCGGCAGCGGACATCCAGTTGGCCGACAGTTTGATGTCGGACAGCTTGGCGATACGCGCGGCAGCCAGGTTGGTCACGGTCTCGGCAACCGCCATGCGGCCGGAGGCCGGGGCGTTGAGCAGCGCCAGCGGCGTGCGCTCACCCATGGCCATGGCTTCACCGGTGTTGACGTCGAAGCTGGTAGAGGTGACGGCACAGTCAGCAACCGGCACCTGCCACGGGCCGACCATCTGGTCGCGGGTGACCATGCCGGTGATGCTGCGGTCACCAATGGTGATCAGGAACTGCTTGCTGGCTACCGCCGGCAGGCGCAGTACGCGCTCGGCGGCATCGCTCAGGTTCAGCTCGTTGGCGCTGAAGTCGTCGCCCTGCTCCGCCTCACGCTTGACGCTGCGGTGCATGCGCGGCGGCTTGCCGAGCAGAACCGATAGCGGCATATCGACCGGCTGGTTGTCGAAGTGGCTGTCGTTGAGCAGCAGCAGTTGCTCTTCAGTTGCTTCACCGACCACGGCGAAGGGGCAACGCTCGCGCTGGCAGATGGCTTCGAAACGCTCGAAATCGGCGTTCGGCACGGCCATTACGTAGCGTTCCTGGGATTCGTTGGACCAGATTTCCAGCGGGCTCATGCCCGGCTCGTCGTTCGGTACGTTGCGCAGCTCGAAACGGCCGCCGCGGCCACCGTCATTGACCAGCTCCGGGAAGGCGTTGGATAGACCGCCCGCGCCCACGTCGTGGATAAAGGCGATCGGGTTCTTGTCGCCCAGTTGCCAGCAGCGGTCGATAACCTCCTGACAGCGGCGTTCCATTTCCGGGTTCTCACGCTGCACCGAGGCAAAGTCGAGGTCCTCGGCGCTTGCACCGGTAGCCATGGAAGACGCCGCGCCGCCGCCCAGACCGATCAGCATCGCCGGGCCACCCAGTACGATCAGCTTGGCGCCAACCGGGATGTCGGACTTCTCGACGTGGGTTGCACGGATGTTGCCCATGCCGCCGGCGATCATGATCGGCTTGTGGTAGCCACGGGTTTCCGGGCCACGGGGCGAGTCGATGGTGGTCTCGAAGGTACGGAAGTAACCGTTCAGGTTCGGACGACCGAATTCGTTGTTGAACGCAGCGCCGCCGAGCGGGCCTTCGATCATGATCTGCAGCGGCGTCACGATGCGCGACGGCTTGCCGTTGTCTTCTTCCCACGGCTGAACAAAGCCCGGGATACGCAGGTTGGACACGGTAAAGCCGGTCAGGCCGGCCTTCGGCTTGCCGCCGATACCGGTTGCGCCTTCGTCACGAATTTCGCCACCGGAACCGGTAGACGCGCCGGGGAACGGGGCAATCGCGGTCGGGTGGTTGTGGGTTTCCACCTTCATCAGGATGTGCACCGGCTCTTCGTGGGCGCGGTACTCGTTGCTGCCCGGCACCGGGAAGAAACGGCCGGCGGTGAAACCTTCGATCACCGCGGCGTTATCTTTATACGCCGACAGCACGCCTTCGCTGTGCATCTGATAGGTGTTCTTGATCATGCCGAACAGGCTCTTGTCCTGCGCCTGACCGTCGATATCCCAGCTGGCATTGAAGATCTTGTGACGGCAGTGCTCGGAGTTGGCCTGGGCGAACATCATCAGCTCGACGTCGCTCGGGTTGCGACCAAGGCCGGTGAAGCTCTCGACCAGATAGTCGATCTCGTCTTCGGCCAGTGCCAGACCCAGGCTGCTGTTGGCTTCAACCAGGGCGGCACGGCCACCGGCCAGAATGTCGACACGCTGGAACGGCTTGGGCTCGGTGTGGGCAAACAGCGGCGCAGCGGCCTGAAGATCGTCCAGCGCCAGCTCGGTCATGCGGTCGTGCAGCTCGGCTTTCAGCGTCGCGCGGTCATCGGCAGACAGCTGGCCACTGACGTAATAGGCGATACCGCGCTCCAGACGCAGCACCTGATTCAGACCGCAGTTGCGGGCGATATCGGTCGCCTTGCTGGACCAGGGAGAGATGGTGCCGAAACGCGGCACTACCAGCACCAGCTCGCCGGCCGGCTCTTCGACCGGCACGGACGGACCGTAGCGCAGCAGACGATCAAGCACCTGCGCGGATTGCTCGTCCAGCTCGCTGCTCAGCTCGGCGAAATGCATGAACTCGGCGTAAACCCCGGTCACTCCGGCAAGGCGGCCTTGCAGCCTGGCGAGCAACTTGGTACGACGAAAATCGGAAAGGGCTGGGGCTCCACGCAGGATATGCATGTCGGTAACGGCCTCGGGATGCGAACAGTGGGAAAAAAGAGGCGCATAGGATACCCCAAGCGGGCCGGTTGGGCCATGCCGTGCGCAGCAGGCCGACCAGCCGTGCCGATTGCACTGGCGACTATTGCCGCACCGCGCTTTTGCCTATACTGGCGCCATGCATCGACCAGCCTTTCACCCTCCCCGTTTCAAGGCTCTGGCCACCGCGCTCTGCGCTGTTCTGCTGGCCGCCTGTGAGCAAAGCAGTCAACTGGAGCAGATTCAGGAGGCCGGTTCACTGCGGGTGATCACCCGCAATACGCCTACCACCTACTACCAGGATCGTAACGGTGATACCGGTCTTGAGTATGAGCTGGCCAAGCGCTTTGCCGACAGCCTGGGCGTGTCACTGGACATGCAGACCGCCGACACCGTGGACAGCCTTTACCACCAGCTTGCTGATGCCGACGGCCCGCAGCTGGCTGCAGCCGGGCTGACGGTCAACCCGGCGCGCAGCGAACAGGTCCGGTTTGCCACGCCGTATCTCGACGTCATTCCGCAGGTCGTCTACCGCCGCGGCAGTCGCAAACCGCGCAGCATTGAAGATCTGTACTACAAGCGTCTGATGGTACTCAAGGGCAGCACCCTGGCTGACCAGTTACGGGAGCTGCAGGCCAGCCACCCGGAGCTGACCTTCGAAGAATCCGACAACGTGGAAGTCGTCGACCTGCTGCGCATGGTCAACGACGGCGAGATCGACAGCGCGGTGGTCTACTCCAACGAACTGGTGGTCAATCAGGCGTTCTATCCGGCGGTCAGCGTGGCCTTTGACCTCGGTGATGGCCAGCCGATGGCCTGGGCGCTGCGCGAATATACCGATACCACGCTGCTGGATGCGGTTAATGGCTTCTTCGCCGCGATCAAGGACGACGGCACGCTGGACCAGTTGATCGAGCGTTTCTACGGCCATTCCGACGTACTCGATTACGTCGGTGCCCGCGCCTTCGCCACCCACATGCAGACCCGCCTGCCGCGCTACGAGACCTATCTGCGCCAGGCCGGCGATCAGAACGGTCTGGACTGGCGCCTGCTGGCCGCGATGAGCTACCAGGAGTCGCTGTGGGATCCGGACGCCCGCTCGGCAACCGGCGTACGCGGCCTGATGATGCTGACCCTGCCGACCGCCAAGTTTGTCGGCGTCACCAACCGGGTTGATCCGCAGCAAAGCATCAACGGCGGCGCCCGCTACCTGATCTGGGTACGCGACCAGATTCCCGCGGACATTCCGGAGCCGGACCGCACCTGGTTCGCGCTGGCCGCCTATAACGTCGGCCTTGGCCACCTCGATGACGCACGCAAACTCACCGCCGAGGGTGGCCGCGACCCGAACCGCTGGATTGATGTGAAGGATTTTCTGCCACTGCTGCAAAAGAAGCAGTGGTACAGCAAGACCCGCTACGGCTACGCCCGCGGCTCTGAACCGGTGCACTACGTGCAGAACATCCGTCGCTACTACGACATCCTGCAATGGGTCACCCAACCCCAATCCGAATCCCGCCAGCAACCCGCCGAGCAATACCACGCACCGGGGATTCTCGAGCAGTTGCCGGATGGGGTGTAGCGCAGCGCTACACAGCTGCAAGCTATAAGCGGCAAGCCTCAAGCTAAAAGCAAAACCACCTAAGCCGCGAAGTGGGTGGTCATAGCCTGGTGCCGTCTTGATGCCACCCTGGCGGAGACGCCTCCGCCCGACAACACCGAGACACATCGCCGGCCCGTAGGGCGGACTAAGCGCAGCGTGTCCGCCGCGTTCCCGCAAGTGCCGAGGCTCAACGTATTTTGCCGGCTTGATGCCACCCTCGCGGACACGCCTTTGGCTTTGTCCGCCCTACAGGGAGGTTGCCGACGAACGGGATGAAACACCTCGCGCACACCGCCACGCCGCAAAGAACCATAAAAAACCCGCGCGATTCAACACCGCACGGGTTTTGCTTGCAGCTTGCAGCTTATGGCTTGTGACTACGCCTTCCGCCGCTCCCTGAAAAACGCCGACAACAGCGCCCCGCACTCCTCGGCCAACACCCCGCCCTCCACTTGCATGCGGTGGTTCATCCACGGTTGATCCAGCACCTGACTGCGGCTGGCGACGGCGCCGGCACGCGGTTCGCTGGCGCCGTAGACCAGACGTGCGATGCGACTGTGAATCAACAGGCCGGAGCACATGGTGCAGGGTTCGAGGGTGACGTACAGGGTGGTGCCGGGCAGGCGGTAGTTCTGCAGGGCCGTTGCGGCCTGGCGAATGGCAACCATCTCGGCGTGGGCGCTGGGGTCGAGGCTGGTGATCGGCTGGTTGAAGCCTCGGCCGATCACCTTGCCATCCTGAACCAGAACGGCGCCGACCGGGACTTCGCCCCGCTCGGCAGCCAGCCGGGCTTCGGCAAGCGCCAGCCGCATAAAGTCGATATCCGCTGGCGTCATGGCGAGCCCCTTTCAACAACCGATCAGATCAGCTTGCGCTCGCGCAGCAGGCCAACCACCTGCTCAACACAGCCTTCCAGATCCAGCTCGGCGGTGTTGAGCACCAGATCGGCATCGGTCGGCGCTTCATACGGGAAGGACACACCGGGAATGGTGCCTTCGACGTTGGCCGCATAGATACCGGACGGGTCACGTTGCTGGCAGACCTCCAGCGGGGTGTTCAGGTGAACCAGCAGGCAGCGATCGCCGAGGATATGACGCGCGGTGGCGCGGCTTTCCTCGGTCGGCGCAACGAAGGCACCGATGGCAATCAGGCCCGCTTCATTCATCTGACGCGCGATACGTGCACCCTTGTGCAGGTTCTCGGCACGGCCGGCAGCGTCCATCGCCAGCCCCTTGCTCAGGTCTTGACGCAGGACCTTGCCATCCAGCACGTAGCAGGCACGGCCAGCGTCAAACAGCTTGCGTTCCAGCGCGTAGGCGATGGAGCTCTTGCCTGCACCGGACAGACCGGTGAACAGCACGGTAACCGGCTCCTGACCAAAGCGTTCAGCGCGCTCGGTCGCCGTTACGTGGGCCAGTCGGCCGTGGTGACCGCCACTGGTGTTCTGACCGTCCTGCGCCTTGGCGACGATCATGCCCGCGCCTACTGTGCCGTTGGTCATGCGGTCGATGACGATGAATGCACCGGAGGTGTGGTTGGTCTGGTAGTCGTCATAGGCAATCGGACGTTCCAGCGCAACCTGTACCCGACCAATCTCGTTCAGCGCCAGCTGGGCAGCGGGCTGCTGCTCCATGGTGTTCACGTCGATACGATGCTGAATGCGGGTAAAGGACGCCGGACTGTAGCTGGTAGCGCGCTTGATGTCGTACTTGCGGCCCGGCTGCATCGGCTGCTCGGCCATCCACACCAGCGTCGCTTCAAACTGATCACCGATCAGCGGACGGTTGTCTGCGTGGCACAGCATGTCACCGCGGGAGATGTCGATCTCGTCTTCCAGCGTCAGGGTGACTGCCTGACCTGGCCCGGCTTCTTCCAGCTCACCGTCAAAGGTGACGATGGATTTGACGCGGCTGCCCTTGCCGGACGGCAAAACGGTCAGCTCATCGCCCTTGCGCACCACACCCGAGGCGATGGTACCGGCAAAGCCGCGGAAGTTTAGGTTCGGGCGAGTTACCAGCTGAACCGGGAAGCGCAGGTCGGTGGTGTTACGGTCGCTGGCGATCTCGACGGTCTCGAGAATTTCCATCAGCGACGGGCCGGTGTACCACGGGCTGCGCTCGCTGCGATTGACCACGTTGTCGCCCTTGAGCGCCGACATCGGCACAAACTGCACCTTGTCACCGTCGAGCAGCTCCAGGCCGCTGGCGAACTGCAGGTAGTCTTCGCGAATCTTGTCAAAGACGGTCTGATCGAAGTCCATCAGGTCCATCTTGTTAACCGCAACCACGATGTGCTTGATGCCCAGCAGGGATGCGATAAAACTGTGGCGCTTGGTCTGGGTCTGCACACCATAACGGGCGTCGATCAGAATGATCGCCAGATCACAGGTGGAGGCACCGGTCGCCATGTTGCGGGTGTACTGCTCATGGCCGGGGGTGTCGGCGATGATGAACTTGCGCTTGGCGGTGGAGAAGTAGCGGTAGGCAACGTCGATGGTGATGCCCTGCTCACGCTCGGCCTGCAGACCATCAACCAGCAGCGCCAGATCCACTTCCTCACCGGTGGTACCAGACTTCTTGGAGTCACGGGTGATGGCTTCCATGTGATCTTCATAGATCATCTTGGAGTCGTGCAGCAGACGCCCAATCAGCGTGCTCTTGCCGTCATCGACGTTACCGCAGGTCAGAAAGCGCAGCAGTTCCTTGCGTTCGTGCTGGCTCAGGTAGGCCAGGATGTCCTGGCTGATCAGATCGGATTGATGCGACATCTATCAAAGCTCCAAGCTGCAAGCTGCAAGCGACAAGCGGCCCCTGCAGCTATTCGGTAATTCGGTTAATCAAGCCTGTCAGCATGCGTGACAGCTCGCGGGTCTCACTGATCCAGTGTGTGGCCAGTGTCAATTCCAGAAACTCTATCTCCTGCCCCACCATCAACTGGGTTCGCACCTCAGCGCATGAGCCCTTGGCGACGCTGAGAAAATGCCGCTTCTCGGCGTTGCCTCCACGTTCCATCCCCTCGGCAATATTACTGGGAATAGACAGCGCGGCCCGTGTCAGCTGGTTCCGAAACCCGTAATCGGGGCAGTTTGCCAGCGCTCTGTACATGGCAACAGACAACGCCTTTCCACGCTGCCACACTTCAAGCCGTTCGAAATCCATCAGCAACCTCCATGTTGCCTGCTCAAGCAGCCCTCCAACGCGACTCAGCTCAGCTTGTCGCTTGCTGCTTGAAGCTTGCGACTTTAGAAATAGCCCTGCCGCTTCTTCTCTTCCATCGAGCCGGCGGAGTCATGGTCGATGACGCGGCCCTGGCGCTCGGAGGTTTTGGTCAGCAGCATTTCCTGGATGATTTCCGGCAGCGTGGCGGCGCTGGATTCGACGGCGCCGGTCAGCGGGTAGCAGCCCAGGGTACGGAAGCGGACCATTTTCATTTCCGGGGTCTTGCCATCCAGCGGCATGCGGTCGTCGTCGACCATGATCAGCGAGCCGTTGTATTCAACGACCGGACGCTCGGCGGCGAAGTACAGCGGCACAATCGGAATGCTTTCCAGATAGATGTATTGCCAGATGTCCAGCTCGGTCCAGTTGGACAGCGGGAACACGCGAATGCTTTCGCCCTTGTGCACCTTGCCGTTGTAGATGTTCCACAGCTCGGGGCGCTGGTTCTTCGGGTCCCAGCGGTGGTGCTTGTCACGGAAGGAGTACACGCGCTCCTTGGCACGGGACTTCTCTTCGTCACGGCGCGCGCCACCAAAGGCCGCGTCGAAGCCGTACTTGTCCAGCGCCTGCTTCAGACCCTGGGTTTTCATCACGTCGGTGTGCACTGCACTGCCGTGGGTGAAGGGGTTAACGCCTTGGGCAACACCTTCCGGGTTCATGTGCACCAGCAGGTCGAGGTCCATTTCCTTGACCATCTTTTCGCGGAACTCGTACATCGCCTGGAATTTCCAGCCGGTATCCACGTGCAAAACCGGGAACGGCAGACGGCCAGGATAGAACGCCTTGCGCGCCAGATGCAGCATCACGGCGGAGTCTTTACCGATCGAATAGAGCATGACCGGGTTCTGGAACTCGGCAGCCACTTCACGAATGATGTGGATGCTTTCCGCTTCCAGTTGCTTCAGATGGGTCAGTTTTTCCAGCATGGTGTACTCACGTTGAATGGCTAGCGGCCGCACGGCCCGATTCGACTGGCAGGCATTGTAGCAAAGGGAGTTTCTTATAATAAGCAGCCGATCAAGAACCTTCGGCTATATGGATATGAAAAAAGCGGCTGGAAGCGGCAAGCGGCAAGCGGCAAGCGGCAAGCGTAATCAGGGTGAGTGCCGCGACTGGGTCGTCCGGCGCTTCCTGAAGTTCTTTTCACCCTCGCCCCTCGACAACCGAAACCCAGCGCTACGCGACCGTGAGGGTTTTGCTTGAAGCTTGCGGCTTGAAGCTTGTAGCTCAGCGCTACGCGCTTCGCGCTGCCTACACCGGATTATCAATATCGATAAACCGATGCTCCAGCCCGAACGTCGCGGCCAGGTGTTCGCCCAACGCCTTTGCGCCGTAACGCTCGGTCGCGTGATGGCCGGCGGCGTAGAAGTGGATGCCGTTTTCGCGGGCGGCGTGTACGGTTGGTTCGGAGACTTCGCCGGTGATAAAGGCATCGACGCCGAGGGCGATGGCCTTGTCGATATAGCCCTGCGCTGCGCCGGTGCACCAGGCAATGCGCTTGACCGGCCGATCATGGCCGGCCACAAACAGCGGCTCACGCTGCAGCCGGGCGGCCAGCAACGCGGCCAGCTCCTCGCCCGCGCACGGCGCGGCCAGCTCGCCGGTCAGCCCAACCGATCGGGGGTTGTTCGGCTCCAGACCGCCACTGATCTGCCAGCCCATCAGCCGCGCCAGCTGTACGTTATTGCCCAGCTCGGCGTGCACATCCAGCGGCAGATGGTAAGCCACCAGATTGATGTCGCTCTGCAGCAACGCCTTGAGCCTGCGCTGTTTGACACCGACAACGGCGGCTGACTCGCCACGCCAGAAATAGCCGTGATGCACCAGCAGCAGATCCGCCTGGGCCTCTACCGCGGCGTCAACCAGCGCCTGACTGGCAGTCACGCCGCTGACGATACGACGAATCTCGGTACGCCCCTCAACCTGCAGCCCGTTGGGGCAGTAATCCTGAAAGCTGCCGCTATCAAGCAGCTCGTTGCAGTAGCGAATCAGCGCGTCGCGATCAACCATGGAGCCTCCGGTGGCGTCAGCGGGAAAAGGCCACATTGTCCGGCGTCCGCCGAACGGTTACAAGGATGTCACCAATGCCCTGCAGAATCCGGTGCGAGCCCGTATAATGCCGCTCACACCGGTCGGCAACGGCCTGCACAGATGACGGGTAGGGGTTTGATGAACGCACTGTTACGCTCGATGGGGTGGCCGGTTGTCTGCGGTATCCTGCTGGCCCTGCTGATCATTCAGCAATTCCCGCAATGGATCGGCCTGCCCGCCCACGACATCGTCCTGCGTGAGGTTTCAGCGCAGCGCTCAAACATGGGGCTGGTGTCCTACAGCCGCGGCGTGGAGCGCGCCTCTCCTGCCGTCGCCAATATCTATACCAGCAAGGCAGTCGAGCCCGGTGCCGACGGCTCACTGCGCGACTATGCCGACAGCCTGCCCGCGCCGGCCCGCCGCCAGTCCAGTCTGGGCTCGGCGGTGATCCTCAACCCGGATGGCTACCTGCTGACCAACAATCACGTGATCGCCGGCGCCGACGAAATTCTGGTTGCACTCAAGGACGGTCGCGAAGCACTTGCCACCCTGATCGGCACCGATCCTGAGACCGATCTGGCGGTACTCAAGATCGACCTGCCAAACCTGCCCTCCATCACCATCGACTCCCGTGACGAGCAGCGTATCGGTGATGTGGTCATGGCCATCGGCAACCCCTTCGGCCTCGGCCAGACGGTCACCATGGGCATCATCAGTGCCACCGGCCGCAACCAGCTGGGCCTCAACACCTATGAAGACTTTATCCAGACCGATGCAGCCATCAACCAGGGCAATTCCGGTGGCGCACTGGTCGACGCCGAAGGCAACCTGATCGGTATCAATACAGCGATCTTCTCCCAATCGGGCGCAGCGCAGGGTATCGGTTTTGCCATTCCGGTGAGGCTGGCGGTTGAAGTGATGCAGGCGATCATCCAGCACGGTCATGTGATCCGCGGCTGGCTGGGGGTAGAAGTACAGCCGCTGACACCGGAGCTGGCCGAGTCGTTCGGACTGGAGGTCAGTCAGGGCATCGTGGTGGCCAGCCTGTACCGCAATGGCCCCGCGTGGAATGCCGGCTTGCTGCCGGGCGACGTGATTCTGAAGATCGATGGCGAGCCGGCAACCAGCGGCCGTCAGGCGATGAACCAGGTGGCCCGCGCCAAACCCGGCGACAGCATTCGACTCGACGTGCTGCGCAACGGCGAACCCGCGAGCTTCACGGCGGAAGTCGGGGTTCGCCCGTCGTTCAGGCCCTAAAGCAGGGTATCCAGCGCCGCCAGCAGTGCGGCGTTCTGCGCTTCAGTTCCAATCGTGATACGCAGGAACTGATCAATACGCGGCAGCTTGAAGTGACGCACGATCACCTTCTGCTCACGCAGCCCCTGGGCCAGCTCGGCAGCATCGCGGCTGCCGTGGCGGGCGAACACGAAGTTGGCCTGTGACGGCAGCACCTCGAACCCACGCTCGGTCAGCGCTGCACTCAGCGCATCGCGGCTGCGCATCACCGCCTTGCGGGTCTGATCAAACCAGGCCTGATCCTTGAATGCCGCAACCGCTCCGACAATCGCCAGACGATCCAGCGGGTAGGAGTTGAAACTGTTCTTGATCCGTTCCAGCGCCTCGATCAGATCAGCATGCCCCACGGCCAGCCCGACCCGCAGCCCGGCCAGAGAGCGCGACTTGGAAAGCGTCTGAGTTACCAGCAGGTTCGGATAGCGATCCACCAGGCTGATTGCGGTAGCGCCGCCGAAATCGACGTAGGCCTCATCCACCACCACGACCGAATCCGGGTTGGCGGCCAGAATGACCTCAATCTCAGCCAGCGGCAGACCGACCCCGGTAGGCGCATTGGGGTTGGGAAAAATGATGCCGCCATTGGCCTGACGGTAATCGGCCGGATCAATGGTGAAGTCCTCGCGCAGCGGTTGCGGCGCAGACTCGATCCCGTACAGGCCACAATAGACCGGATAGAAACTGTAGGTAATGTCCGGGAACAGCACCGGCTTGCCGTGCTGAAACAGGCCATGAAATACATGCGCCAGCACCTCATCCGAACCATTGCCGACAAACACCTGAGACGGCTGCACGCCATAGTAGCGGGCAATCTCGTCTTTCAGGGCATCAGCATTCGGCGCCGGATACAGACGCAGACTGTCATTCAGCTCAGCCTGAATGGCATCCACCACCAGTGGCGACGGGCCATAGGGGTTTTCATTGGTATTGAGCTTGACCAGGTTTTCGACCTTGGGCTGCTCACCCGGCACATACGGCACCAGGTCCTTGACGAAGGGGCTCCAGAAACGACTCACGGGCAATCCTCGATTGAGCTACAAGCGGCAAGCCGCAAGCTTCAAGCCAACCCCGGCGAGCCGAGCCTGCACAGCTCGGCTTGTCGCTTGCAGCTTGAAGCTTGCCGCTAGTTCTTAATGCGGTATTCCGCGCTGCGCGCGTGCGCTGTCAGGCTTTCGCCACGGGCCAGTACGGATGCAGTCTTACCCAGCTCGGATGCACCTTCAGGCGAGCAGAAGATGATCGACGAGCGCTTCTGGAAGTCGTAGACGCCCAGCGGTGAGGAGAACCGCGCGGTGCCGGAGGTCGGCAGCACGTGGTTGGGGCCGGCGCAGTAATCGCCCAGCGCCTCGGGGGTGAAGCGTCCCATGAAGATGGCACCGGCGTGACGGATCTGCGGCAGCAGCGCTTCCGGGTCTGCGACCGACAACTCAAGGTGCTCCGGGGCGATGCGATTGGCCAGCACGCAGGCCTGCTCCAGGTCATCGACCTTGATCAGTGCGCCACGGTTTTCCAGCGAAACACGCACGATGGCATCACGCTCCAGCTCGCCCAGCAGCCGATTCAGGCTGGCCTCAACGGCATCCAGGAAGTCAGCATCCGGCGACAGCAGAATCGACTGGGCATCCTCGTCGTGCTCGGCCTGCGAGAACAGATCCATGGCGATCCAGTCCGGATCGGTCTGGCCGTCGCAGACCACCAGAATCTCCGAGGGGCCGGCGATCATGTCGATACCGACCTGACCGAACACCGCACGCTTGGCGGTGGCGACATAGATATTGCCGGGGCCGACGATCTTGTCGACCTGGGGAACAGTCTCGGTGCCGTAGGCCAGCGCCGCGACAGCCTGCGCACCACCAATGGTGAACACGTGGTCGACACCGGCCAGACAGGCCGCCGCCAGCACCAGCTCGTTAATCTCGCCGCGCGGCGTGGGCACTACCATGACGACTTCCGGCACACCGGCAACCTTGGCCGGAATGGCATTCATCAGGACCGAGGACGGATAGGACGCCTTGCCACCGGGGACGTAAAGCCCTACCCGATCCAGCGGAGTGATCTTTTGGCCAAGCACGGTGCCATCAGCTTCGGTGTAGCGCCAGGAGTCCTGGCGCTGGTGCTCGTGGTAACTGCGCACACGCTCGGCGGCCACTTCCAGCGCGCTGCGCTGCGCCGGAGTAATGCGTTCAAGCGCCAGCTCCAGGCGGGCGCGATCAAGGGTCAGATCGGCCATATTGCCGGCCGAGAGGCCGTCAAAGCGTTCGGTGTACTCGACCAGCGCCGCATCACCGCTGGAGCGCACCGCTGCGATAATTTCCTCAACCCGGTCATTAACCGCCTTGTCGGAGACGCCTTCCCAGGCCAGCAGGGTATCCAGATGCTGGGCAAAATCGCTCTGGTTGGCGTTCAGACGGGCGATTTTCAGCGGCGTACTCATGGCGATACCTTTGGCGATTCAGGGAATGGTTACTCGAAAACGGATCAGGCGTTGCGGCGCTCTACCGCCTCGGCCAGTTGATCAATCAACATCTTGATGCGGGCATGCTTCATCTTCATCGAAGCCTTGTTGACGATCAAGCGCGAACTGATGGTGGCAATCAACTCCTGGGCCTCAAGACCGTTGGCCTTGAGCGTGTTGCCGGTGTCGACCACGTCGATGATCTTGTCCGCCAGCCCCACAAGCGGCGCCAGCTCCATAGAGCCATACAATTTGATCACATCAACCTGACGGCCCTGCTCGGCATAGTAACGGCGCGCGACATTGACAAACTTGGTAGCGACCTTGAGCCGACCGGTCGGCTCCGGCACGCCGACCGGGCCTGCGGTCATCAGCTTGCAGCGGGCGATTTTCAGATCGAGCGGCTCATACAGGCCCTGACTGCCGTACTCCATCAACACGTCCTTGCCCGCCACGCCGACATCGGCAGCACCGTGCTCAACGTAGGTCGGTACGTCGGTCGCGCGCACGATCAGCAGGCGCACGTTCGGATCGGTGGTCGGGAAGATCAGCTTGCGGCTTTTTTCCAGATCCTCGGTCAGTTCGATGCCCGCCGCTTTCAGCAGCGGCAGGGTGTCGTCGAGAATACGTCCCTTGGACAGGGCAATGGTCAGACTCTGGCTCATGAAAACTCTCTGTTAGGCCGGGACCCGGCGAATGATACCGCCCAGGGCCTGCAGCTTTTCTTCAATACATTCGTAACCACGATCAATGTGGTAGATACGGTCGACCAGGGTATCGCCGTCGGCAACCAGACCGGCAATAACCAGACTGGCCGATGCACGCAAGTCGGTCGCCATCACCGGCGCAGCCTTCAGACGCTCGACCCCGGTGACGATCGCGGTATTACCCTCAACCAGAATGCGCGCACCCATGCGATTCATTTCCTGAACGTGCATGAAGCGGTTCTCGAAAATCGTCTCGATGACGGTACCGGTGCCTTCGGCAACCGCATTCATGGCGACAAACTGCGCCTGCATGTCGGTCGGGAATGCCGGATAGGGCGCTGTCCGCAGATTGACTGCGCGCGGACGGTTACCCTTCATGTCCAGCTCGATCCAGTTCTTGCCGGTATCGATGTGGGCCCCCGCCTCTTCCAGCTTGAGCAGCACCGACTCGAGGATCGAAGCGTCGGTGTCTTTGAGCTTGACCCGGCCGCGGGTCGCAGCAGCGGCAACCAGGAAGGTACCGGTTTCAATGCGGTCAGGCATCACCGAATAACGCGCGCCGTGCAGACGCTCGACACCGTGGACGGTGATGGTGTCGGTGCCATGACCGGTGATCTGCGCACCCATGGCGATCAGACATTCGGCCAGATCGACCACTTCAGGCTCACGCGCGGCATTTTCGATAACGGTCTTGCCCTTGGCCAGGGTAGCCGCCATCAGAATGTTTTCGGTCCCGGTCACGGTCACGGTATCGAACAGGAAGTGCGCGCCACGCAGACCGCCCTCGGGGGCTGTAGCCTTGATATAACCATCTTCAACGATGATCGTCGCACCCATCGCTTCCAGCCCGCGAATGTGCAGGTCAACCGGACGCGAACCAATGGCGCAGCCACCCGGCAGCGCCACTTCAGCACGCCCGAAGTGCGCAACCATAGGGCCGAGCACCAGGATCGATGCACGCATGGTCTTGACCAGCTCGTAGGGTGCGACCAACGAGGTGATGCGAGTCGGATCGACTTCGACACCCAGGCGCTCATCGATAACCGGCAGCACACCCATACGACCGAACAGTTCGATCATGGTGGTGATGTCATGCAAGTGCGGCAGGTTGGAAATAACGACAGGTTCATCCGCCAGCAGCGTGGCAGCGAGGATCGGCAGGGCCGAGTTCTTGGCCCCGGAAATCCGGATTTCCCCATCCAGGCGATTGCCGCCGGTGATGATCAGTTTGTCCATACGTGGTACGTACTCCAGACCTCAGGCGCGCGACGCCCAGGCCTCCTGGGTGTAAAACTTCATGGTAACGGCGTGGATACGGCCGTCAGCGATATAGTCGTTGAGCAGCGCATAAATCTGCTGCTGACGCTTGACCGGTGACAATGCCGCGAGGGTGTCGCTGATCACGTTGAGCTGAAAGTTGCAGCCCTCGCCTTCAACCTCGACCCGGGCATCTTCCAGACGTGATTCGATCAACGCCTTTACTTCATCTGATTGCATTGCAAATTACTCCTTGCGGCGCCCTGCTGGAGCAGAACGCCTGAAAGCTAATTGTCTCGGGCTCGCTCAACATCGCTCAGCCAGGCATCCAGCCCGCATACCCGGGCGATACTCTGCAGCCCGTCCGGAACCGAGCGTAACCGCAACTCGCGCCCCTGCTGCCGGCAATGTTCTGCCGCGCGCAAAATCAAAGACAGGCCAACACTGTTGGCCTGCGTCACCCCGGACATATCCAGCACCAGCGGCCCCTGCCCCCCGGCTGCAGCCTGCTGCAGCCCGTCGCGCACAGATCCGGCAGAGTCAAAATCGATTACGCCAGCCAGGCGCACAACGCCCTCGGCATCGACCTGCAAGCTGCCATTGCTCACTGCTGCACCTCTTGGGAGGCCACTTCACGTGACTTGGCGACAACACTGCCCCAGTTGTCGATAACCGCATCCAGGTTGTTGTTGTGGGTCTTCATGGCCTGCGCAAACTGATCACGGAACAGCAGGCCGATGTTGATACCCTCGACGATGACGTTACGCACCTTCCACTGGCCATTGATGTCGGACATGGTGTAGGTGGCGGTATAGACCTGGCCATCATTGGCCTTGACCTGCATGTCGACACTGGCGCGGTCAGGGCGTGGCTCGCGGTTGTTGGCCGGCAGCACGGTGATCTCACCGCTCTGGAAGTCCAGCAGCGCATTGCCGTAGAACTGCACCATGCTGCGCTTGAATGTCTCGATAAAGCGCTGCATCTGGGCGTCGCTGGCACCGCGGCTGTAGCGCACGGTCATGACGCTGCGCGCAATGCCGTCAAAATCGACAACCGGCTCCAGCACGTCATTCAGACCAACGGTGAACGCTTCCACGTCGTTGCGATAGGTCTCACGGTTGGCGTCAAGCACCTCCATGACCTTGCGCGAGGTATCCTCGACAACCTGTTGTGGGGTCGCGGAAGCCAAGGCAAGCGCCGGCAACAGCAGCGTGAGGGCAACAAAGGCATTGATGATCGGGCGCATGTACATTCTCCTGTGGGGCTGACTGCAGTCAGTCTTCCTTGCTTACTGTATTGAGCAGGAACCGGCCGATCAGTTCCTCCAGCACCAGTGCAGACTGGGTGTCATAGATTTCGCTGCCGTCAACCAACAGGTCTTCCTCGCCACCCACCGAAATACCAACGTATTTCTCGCCCAGCAGGCCGGCAGTCAGAATCGATGCGGTGCTGTCGGCAGGCAGGGTATCAACGTCACTGTCGATGGCCATATCCACCCGCGCACTGTAACGATTCTTGTCGAATTCAATGGCAGTGACCTGACCAATGGTCACACCGGACATGGTTACCTTGGCGCGCGACGTAAGCCCCGCCACGTTGTCGAAATAGGCATGCACACTGTAGGTGCTGCCCGTGCTGCCCGGAGTCAGCCCGGCCACACGCAGCGCCAGCACGGTCAGCGCCAGCACGCCGGCCAGAATAAATACGCCGACAGTCAATTCCAGGTTACGGATACGCATTTGATGATTCCTTGGCTAATCAAAACATCAGGGCAGTGAGGATGAAGTCCAGCCCCAGCACGGCCAGCGACGCATACACTACGGTGCGCGTGGTTGCACGGCTGATGCCTTCGGATGTGGGCTCGCAGTCATATCCCTGGAAGACCGCGATCCAGGTGACGACGAAGGCAAACACCACGGCCTTGATCAGGCCGTTAAGTACATCGTCGACGAACTGCACCGAATTCTGCATGTTCGTCCAGTAGGAGCCGGAATAGACTCCCAGCCAGTCAACGGCCACCATGGCGCCGCCCCATATGCCGACCACGCAGAACACCATCGCCAGCAGCGGCATGGAGATAAAGCCCGCCCACAGACGCGGAGCAATGACGTACTTGAGCGGATCAACGCCGATCATTTCCATGCTCGACAACTGCTCGGTGGCTTTCATCAGACCGATCTCGGCGGTCAGAGCAGAACCTGCCCGCCCGGCAAACAGCAGCGCGGTTACCACCGGCCCCAGCTCGCGCAACAGCGTCAGGGCCACCATCTGGCCGACCGCCTGTTCGGAGCCGTAGCCGACCAGAATGTTGTAGCCCTGCAGCGCCAGTACCATGCCAATGAACAGGCCGGACACGACAATAATGGCGAGCGACAGCACACCAACCGAATGCAGCTGTTTGACCAGCAGCGCCCAGCCGTTGCCAAAGCTCGCCCGCCCGAACATCACATTGACGAGAAACAGCCCGGAGCGACCCAGGGCAGTAATGGTGTCCAGCCCTGCTCTGCCGAGCAGAACCAACCTGTCGACTGCACTCACGCGTCTTTCTCCGCTTGTATCAGATCCTGCAGATAATCCCTGGCCGGGAAGTGGAACGGCACCGGGCCATCAGGCTCTCCCTGCATGAATTGGCGAATACGGGGGTTGTCGGAGTTCATCAATTCATCCGGCGTACCCTGCCCGAGCACCTGGCCGTCACCTACCACATACAGGTAGTCGGCAATACTGGCGGTCTCGGCCAAATCGTGCGAGACCACAATACTGGACAGCCCGAGCGCGTCGTTGAGCAGACGAATCAGACGCACCAGTACACCCATGGAAATCGGGTCCTGGCCCACGAAAGGCTCGTCATACATCATCAGTTGCGGATCGAGGGCGATCGCACGCGCCAGCGCAACCCGGCGTTTCATGCCGCCGGACAACTCATCCGGCATCAGGTCGCGGGCACCACGCAAGCCAACCGCCTGCAACTTGAGCAGAACAATGTCACGAATCATGTCTTCCGGCAGTTCGGTATGCACCCGCAGCGGAAAGGCGACATTTTCGAACACGCTCAAGTCGGTAAACAGCGCACCGCTCTGGAACAGCATGCCCATGTCCTGACGCGCGGCAAACAACTGCTCGCGCCCCAGCTCGGGAATATTGCGGCCATTCACCCAGATCGACCCGCTTTCGGGTCGCAACTGGGCGCCGATCAGGCGCAGCAGCGTGGTTTTGCCGCACCCGGACGGACCCATGATGCCGGTGACCTTGCCGCGGGGAATACGGATATCCACACCATCAAAGATGACTCGCTGGCCGCGCCGGAAGGTCACGCCCTGAAGGTCTACGATGTAATCTGACACGTCGGTCATAGTGCTGTTCGGGCCTTTGCGGATCATGCCCAGACCTCGGGCAAACGAAGCCGCCTAATATACCAGTTCCCCGACGGCAGCCCAAGCCGGGAATGGGCAGCCTCCCCAGAACGGGTTAACGCCGAGACGAAGCTGGTCAAGGCGGGTGAGTTAGCTCCGACAAACCGCTATACTTGTGCGTTCAGCGATTACCGACGAATAGCACATGGCCGATTTTGACTATATTGCATCCGCCTCGCGCACCATCAGCATGGAACGCGACGCGGTAGATTCTCTGCTGCAGCGTCTGGCAGAACCCTTCACCATCGCCTGCGATACCCTGCTGCAATGCCGCGGCCGAGTGGTTGTCACCGGCATGGGCAAGTCCGGACATGTCGGCCGCAAGCTCGCTGCCACCCTTGCCAGCACCGGCACACCCGCCTTTTTTGTCCATCCGGGTGAGGCCAGCCATGGCGACATGGGCATGATCACCGCCGAGGATGTGGTTATCGCCCTGTCCAACTCAGGCAACACCGCCGAAGTGGTGACCCTGCTGCCGCTGATCAAGCGCCTGGGCGCACCCTTGATCAGCATGACCGGCAACCCCCAGTCGACGCTGGCACTGGCCGCGGTCGCCAACCTGGATACCGGCGTCGAACAGGAAGCCTGCCCGCTGAACCTGGCGCCAACCTCCAGCACCACCACCGCGCTGGTAATGGGTGACGCCCTGGCCATCGCGCTGCTCGAAGCCCGGGGCTTCAGTGCCGAAGACTTCGCCTTCTCACACCCCGGTGGCAGTCTGGGCCGCCGCCTGCTGTTGCTGGTTGACGACATCATGCACGCGGGTGGGAGCATGCCCCTGGTCAAGCCCAACGCGCCGCTGCGTGACGCGTTGCTGGAAATGACCCGCAAGGGCCTCGGCCTGACCGGCGTCATAGATGCCGATGGCAAGCTGGCCGGCATCTTCACCGATGGCGACCTGCGCCGCAGTCTGGATCACAACATCGATTTTCAGCGTGCCAGCATCAGCGACGTAATGACCCGTCACTGCAAGACTGCGCGCAGTGGTATGCTCGCGGCCGAAGCCCTGAAAATCATGGAAGACGCCCGCATCAATGGTCTGTTCGTGGTAAACACTGAAGGCCGGCCGGTGGGCGCCCTCAACATGCATGATCTGCTCCGTGCGGGCGTGGTCTGAGTTTGAATATGGAAAAGCTGATCGAACGCGCAAAAGCCATTCGCCTCGCCATCTTCGACGTTGATGGCGTCCTGACCGACGGCCGCCTGTATTTCATGCCCGACGGCACCGAGTTCAAGTCCTTCAATACGCTGGATGGCCACGGTATCAAGATGCTCATCGCCTCGGGCGTCGAAGTCGCCATCATCAGCGGCCGAAAATCGCCACTGGTCGAGCGCCGCGCCGCCAACCTGGGCATCAAGCACCTTATTCAGGGCCGCGAGGACAAACTGACCGCCCTGGCCGAACTGCGTGAGATCGTCCCGGTCGAAATGCACGAGATTGCCTTCCTTGGCGACGACCTGCCGGACCTGCCGGTCATCCGCCGCGCCGGCCTGGGGATGGCGGTCGCCACTGCCGACACCTTTGTGCGCGAACACGCCCATGGCGTTACCCGCGCCGCCGGTGGCGCGGGTGCAGCCCGCGAGTTCTGCGAACTGATCATGCGCGCCCAGGGTACCCTGGACCAGGCACAGGCAGCCTACCTGTGAACCTGACGCTACCACGCTATCTGGTCGTCGGCCTGCTGATCATTGCCGGGGCAGCGCTGGCGATGGCTGTCGGTTACTGGAACATCAATCCGTCCAGCTTCAACACCGGCAAGCCGCAGACTCAGACCGACCGTCCCGACTTCTATATCGACAACGCGCGCATCCTGATGCTCAATGAACAGGGCAAGGTTGCATACCGGCTGACGACCTCCCATGCCGTTCATCAGGTAGACGACGGCAGTACTCACCTGGAAGACCCTGAGCTGCTGTTCTACCGGGGAGAGGATCCGACGCCGTGGCTGCTGAAGTCGCGTCAGGGTGTCGTTACCCAGCGCGGTGACCGCGTTGACCTGACGACCGATGTCCTGCTGAAACAGAACACCGATGACGCGCGTCAGCTGACCACGTCAGCCCTGACCCTGTTTCCCGCCCGTGACTACGCGGAAACCGATCAACCGGTTAGAATCGAAGCCGCTCGCAGTGTGACCACTGCCGAGGGCATGCAACTATTTCTCAACGACGGTAGCCTGAAGCTGCTGTCCACCGTACGAGGCCAATATGAGGTGCGTTAAATCCCTCCTTGCCCTGACGCTGGCCGTGTGTCCAGTGAGCCACGTTCTGGCACTGCCCAGCGACAGCAGCCAGCCGATTCGCATTCAGGCCAACAGCGCGACGCTGGACGACAAGCGCAATACCGCCGTATACACCGGCGATGTGGTCATTACCCAGGGCACCCTGCGCCTCACCGGTGCCCGCGTTACCCTGACCACCAATGCCAATGGTGAGCTCAATACCATGATCACCCAGGGCGGACCGGCCACCTATCAGCAAACGCCGGAAGCCAACAAACCGCCGGTGAAGGCGCGCGCCGAGACCATCGAGTACCACGCCGACCGCGAGACCATCGTGCTGATCAGGAATGCGTTTCTTGAACAGTCCGGCAATACCTTCCAGGGTGAGCATGTCAGCTACGACATTCAGCGTCAGGTCGTCGATGCCGGCAACAGCAGCAGCGGCGCCAACGGCGGCGGGGGCTCAGGGCGTATCGAAATCGTGATTCAGCCGCGCAGCCGCAATACCGAAGCGCCAAGCGAAGAGCCGGCAACGCCATGACCACATTACAGGCGCGCCATCTGGCCAAGGCCTACAAATCGCGCAAGGTCGTCCGTGATGTGTCCGTATCCATCGATAGCGGCCAGGTCGTCGGCCTGCTCGGCCCGAACGGCGCAGGCAAAACTACCTGTTTCTACATGATCGTTGGCCTGGTCAAGGCGGATGAAGGCCAGGTCACCGTCAACGGCAAGGACGTGACCCGCCTGCCGATGCACGGCCGGGCCCGCGAAGGCATCGGCTACCTGCCGCAGGAAGCCTCGATCTTTCGCAAGCTGACCGTCGCCGAAAATATCATGGCGATTCTGGAAACCCGCAAGGACCTGAACCGTCAGGCGCGCGAGGGGAAACTCGAATCGCTGCTGCGTGAATTCCATATCCACCACCTCAGCGACAGTCTTGGCATGAGCCTGTCCGGTGGTGAGCGCCGGCGCGCCGAGATTGCGCGCGCACTGGCAACCGACCCCAGCTTCATTCTGCTGGACGAGCCCTTTGCCGGGGTAGACCCGATTTCGGTCAACGACATCAAGCAGATCATCCAGCACCTCAAGGACAAGGGCATCGGCGTACTGATCACCGACCACAACGTTCGCGAGACGCTGGACATTTGCGACAAGGCCTATATCGTCAACGACGGCCACATCATCGCTGACGGCGACGCCGAGACCGTGCTGGCGGACCAGACAGTGAAAGATGTGTACCTGGGCCACGCCTTCCGGCTATAAAAGCACCCGCAACTCAGGCATGCTAGCGGGGAACGAGTCCGGACTTCGCCCGGCACATGGTTTGATCAAGCGCACAAGGTATTTCGCGACACAATGAAACCCTCGCTCGTCCTCAAGATGGGGCAGCAGCTGACGATGACACCGCAGCTGCAGCAAGCCATCAGACTGCTTCAGCTATCCAGCCTTGACCTCCAGCAGGAGGTGCAGGAGGCACTGGAAGCCAACCCGATGCTGGAAATGGCAGACGACGGCGATGACGACTACGGCAGCAGCGCCCAGGAAAGCGGCGACGATGACGCCCCCGCGGTAACCCTGCCCGAGCCGGTCTCCCTCGACTCCATCGAGCAGCACGGACAAAACGACCAGGAAGGCAACTGGAATGAACAGATTCCCAGTGAACTGCCGGTCGATACCCAATGGGAAGACGTCTACCAGACCTCTGCCAGTTCGCTGCCCAGCCAGGATGACGAGGACTGGGATTACACCTCGCGTACCGGCACCGGCGAGACCCTGCAGAGTCATCTGGAATGGCAGCTGAACCTGCTGCCGATGTCGGAAACCGATTATCAGATCGCCACAGCGCTGATCGACGGCATCAATGCCGACGGCTACCTTGAAGAGTCGCTGGATGACATTCTGGCCTCCCTGCCCGCAGAGCTCGAAGTCGAACTCGATGAAGTCGAAATGGTGCTGCATCGCATCCAGCAATTCGAGCCGGTAGGCGTTGGCGCGCGGGATCTGCGCGAATGCCTGCTGCTGCAGATTCGTCAGCTGCCCGAGAACACCCCGATGCTGGAACAGGCGACCCGCGTCGTGCGCGATCACCTGGAACTGCTCGGCAGCCGCGATTTCAGCCAGTTGATGCGCCGCAGCAAGCTCAAGGAAGACCAGCTGCGTGACGTGGTTGCGCTGATTCAGACGCTCAACCCCCGCCCGGGCTCGGAAATCGCCTCGGGCGAGCCGGAGTATGTGATACCGGATGTGATTGTGCGCCGCGACGCCAATCGCTGGCTGGTTGAACTGAACCAGGAAGCGGTACCCAAGGTTCGCGTCAACGGCCACTATGCCTCGATGGTGCGACGGGCCGACTCCAGTGACGACAACACCTACCTGCGCAACAACCTGCAGGAGGCGCGCTGGTTCATCAAGAGCCTGCAGAGTCGCAACGAGACCCTGATGAAGGTCGCCACCCAGATCGTCGAACACCAGCGTGGCTTTCTTGAGCACGGCGAAGAGGCGATGAAGCCACTGGTGCTGCATGACATCGCCGAAGCCGTCGGCATGCACGAGTCGACTATTTCGCGGGTTACGACCCAGAAATACATGCACACGCCGCGCGGCATCTTCGAGCTGAAGTACTTTTTCTCCAGCCACGTCGGCACCAGCGAAGGCGGGGAATTTTCCTCCACCGCTATCCGCGCGCTGATCAAAAAGCTGGTCGCAGCAGAAAACCCAAAGAAACCATTGAGCGACAGCAAGATCGCTGGTTTACTTGAAGAACAGGGCATTGAAGTAGCCCGACGGACCATCGCGAAATACCGCGAGTCGCTCAACATCGCGCCTTCGAGCGAACGCAAGAGACTGGTCTAGTACCTGCGAAAACAGGCTCGAATGAGCCGTTCAACGCAGCAGATCCAGTTCAGGGATCACGCAAGTGGCAATACCGGGTGACAGGTCGTCACCCAGCAACAACAAGCCAATCAGGAGATGCCGTATGCAACTGAACATTAGCGGTCACCAACTCGATATCACCGACGCACTGCGCGACTACGTCACCGAAAAAATGTCCCGCCTGGAGCGGCATTTCGACAAGATCACCAACGTCCAGGTCACCCTGGAAGTAGAGAAACTCCGGCAGAAGGCTGAAGCCACCCTGCACATTGCCGGTGGTGAAGTGGTTGCCCTGGCAGAACACTCCGATATGTACGCCGCCATTGACCTGCTGACCGACAAGCTGGATCGCCAATTGATCAAGCACAAGGAAAAGCACATCGACCGTCAGCAAGGCGCGAACGACCGATAACCGGACCTTCACTGCATCACCATGCAAATAGACCACATCCTGACCCCTGAACGTACCTTCGCCGGCGTTCAGGGCGGATCCAAAAAACGTGTGCTGGAGCTGATCGGTAAGCTGGTCGCCCAGCACACCAACCTGGATCCTGACGCCATCTACGAAAACCTGATCGCTCGTGAACGCCTGGGGTCAACCGGTTTTGGTAATGGCATTGCCATCCCTCACTGTCGTCTGGAAGACTGCCACCAGGCCATAGGCGCCCTGTTGCAGCTGGACGGCAAAATCGATTTCGACGCTCTCGATGGCCAACCTGTCGACCTGATCTTCGTGCTGCTGGTCCCGCAGGAAGCCACCGAGCAACACCTGCAGATTCTCAAAATGCTGGCTGGCAAGCTCGACAACGCCGAGCTGCGTGATGCACTGCGCGCAGCACCGGACGCGGATGCGCTTTATCGCGTCATGGTTGGCGACGGCGACGGAGGCTGACATGCGTTTGATTGTCGTCAGCGGCCGTTCCGGTTCGGGTAAAAGCACCGCGCTGCATCTGCTTGAAGACAACGGCTTCTACTGCATCGACAATCTCCCCGCAGGCCTGCTGCCCGAACTGGCCCGCCAGGCAAGACAGAATGATTTCAGCCTGCCGGAAGTCGCCATCAGCATCGACGCCCGCAACCTGCCCAACGACCTGGCACGCTTCCCCGAGCTGCTGCAGGACGTACGCAATGCAGGAGTCCAGTGTGACGTGCTGTTCCTGGCCTCGCGTAACGACGTACTGATCAAGCGCTTTTCGGAAACCCGCCGCAAACACCCGCTGACCGACGGCAACCTGTCACTTGGCGAGGCCCTGGACCGTGAAGCACTGCTGCTGCAACCGATCATCGACCTGGCCACGCTCAAGGTCGACACCAGCCACCTGAATCTCTACCAGTTGCGCGACCACCTGAAACAGCGACTGCTCGGCACCAAGGGCAGCCAGCCCTCGGTCCTGATCCAGTCATTCGGGTTCAAACGCGGCCTGCCGGTGGATGCCGACCTGGTATTCGACGTGCGTTGCCTGCCCAACCCTTACTGGCTGCCCGACCTGCGCGCCTTTTCCGGCCGTGATGCCCCGGTCAGTGATTACCTGGGCAAACAGCCGGAAGTGGAAGATATGTACCAGGACATCTGTCACTACCTGCAGAAATGGCTGCCCCGCTACGCCGCCAGCGAACGCAGTTACATGACCATCGCCATCGGCTGTACCGGCGGCCATCACCGCTCGGTCTACATTGCCGAGCGACTGGTGCGCGAACTGAGCGCCGACACACCCAACCTGCTGATACGCCACCGCGACCTGCCCTGATGCCAAGCTCCCGTGTTCTGATCATCAACAAACTCGGTCTGCACGCCCGTGCCGCCGCCAAGTTTGTGGGCATTGCCAACCAGTACGGCTGCAAGGTCACCATAGGCCATGACGAAACCGACCAGGTTGACGGCAAGAGCATCATGCAGGTCATGATGCTGGCCGCCGGCAAGGGCACAGAGGTTTGCGTCAGCTGCGAAGGCGAGCAGGCAGAAGAAGCCCTGCAGGCATTGCTGGAGCTGGTCAACGACTATTTTGGGGAAGGGGAGTAAGCCCAGCTGCAAGCTGCAAGCTGCAAGCTGCAAGCTGCAAGCTGCAAGCTGCAAGCTGCAAGCTGCAAGCTGCAAGCTGCAAGCTGCAAGCTGCAAGCTGCAAGCTGCAAGCTGCAACAGGGTGAATGCGGCGTCAGGGTAGTCAAGTGTTTTCTGCAAGCTTTCCGACCGTTCGACGCTTCAATCTAAACCCACGCAAGTCAAAACCGCGCGGGTTTCACTTGCAGCTTGAAGCTTACGGCTTGCAGCTGACGGTAGGGAGCGCTACGCGCCCCCTACCGTCATCCCATCCACCAGCCAGCTGCCGGTCAGGTAGTTACCACGACGTTCAACATCGCTGCCGACGCAACGCAGGTTGGCATACATATCCTTCAGATTGCCGGCGATGGTGATCTCGCTGACCGGGTACTGAATTTCACCATTTTCGACCCAGAAGCCGCCGGCACCGCGGGAATAGTCGCCGGTGACACCATTCACGCCCTGCCCCATCAGTTCGGTCACCAGCAGGCCGGTGCCCATTTCCTTGAGCAGTGCATCGAGATCGCCCGCGTTACTGGTGACCTGCAGGTTGTGCACACCGCCCGCGTTGGCGGTACTGGGCAACCCGAGCTTGCGGCCAGAGTAGGTGCTGAGCAACCAGCTGACCAGTTGGCCGTCCTCGATGAAGGCCTGTTCACGCGTTTGCAGACCATCGCCATCAAACGCCGCACTACCCATGCCCTGCTTGAGGTAGGGGGTTTCGCGCATGGTCATCCAGGCAGGGAAAATCGGTTGTCCCAACGCATCGAGCAAAAATGTGGATTGACGATAGACAGCTCCGCCGGAAATGGCACCGAACAAATGGCCAACCAGGCCCACCGCCTGATCGGCAGCAAACAGCACCGGCACCTTGGCGGTCTTGACCGTGCGGGGGTTGATGCGCGCCAGCGTACGCTCACCGGCTTTGCGCCCTACCGCCTGCTCGCTTGGCAATCGCCCCGGTACGCGATCGACGGCGTACCAGTAATCACGCTGCATGCCCTGTTCGGAAGAGACGATCATGACCGCCGCGCTGCTGTGGCGGCTACTCAGGGCGCTGCCAATGAAGCCATGGCTGTTGCCATACACCCGGCAGCCTTGCTGACTGCTGATCTGCGCACTGTCGGTTGTCAGCCGCGAATCAACCGCAAGGGCCGAGCGCTCCAGCTCCAGAGCCCGATCAATCGCCTGCTCGGCAGACAGCTCCCACGGGTGAAACAGATCGAGATCCGGCAATTGGGTAGCCATCAACTCGGCATCGGCCAAACCGGAACAGGGATCCTCGGATGCATGACGCGCAATCGCCAGTGCTGTCTCAACCGCCCGCCGGATGGCGTCGTCGGACGTATCGGAGGTACTGACCGAGCCCTTGCGCTGACCTGCGTACAGGGTAATGCCGAAGCCCTGGTCACGATTGAATTCGACCGTTTCGACTTCACCGCTGCGCACGCTCACCGACAGCCCGGTACTCTGGCTGACCGCGACCTCGCTTGCGGTTGCTCCCTGACGTCGCGCCTCGTCGACAATAAAGGCCACCCGCTGCTCCAGCGTCTGCTGCAGGCTTGCGGGATTCTCGGCTACGCTGATGGTATTCGCGCTCATGTCACCTCCGGTTCGAGCAGCCATTGTAGCGAGGTTGCGCAACCGGAAACCACCACGGATTGGCCGCAGCCGGCGGGAAACGGGTATCATTGCCCCCCGGCAAAAGCTGACGCGACCATCTCCAGACAGGATCACCATGACCGAGTTTCACGACGACGAATCCCTCGAGCCCGTTGATGAGGGCAAGAGCAAGACCCAGATCAAACGGGAGATGGACGCCCTGCAGGAAATGGGCAAGCGCCTGCTGGCACTTAAACCCGACCAGTTGGCCAAGCTGGAGCTGACCGACAAGTTGCGCCTGGCGCTCGCCGAGGCCAGTCGGCACACCGCACGCGGCGCGCTGAAACGCCATATGAGCTATGTTGGCAAGCTGATGCGCGATCAGGATATTGAGCAAATTCAGACCTATCTGGATCTGTTTGACAGCAGCAGCGCAGCCCACAACCAGCACTTCCACCAGATCGAACGCTGGCGCGACCGGCTGTTGACCGGCCGTTCGGACGAGCTGGAGCTGTTTATGCTGGCCTACCCCGCCGCAGATCGTCAGCACCTGCGCCAACTGGCTCGCCAGGCGGCCAAGGAAGCCGAGCAGAACAAGCCGCCGGCGGCGGCGCGCAAGCTGTTCAAGGCTATCCGTGTGCTGGCCGACGACGCCAAGGGGCTCTGATAAAGGCGCGGCACTGGATCACAGCCCGGGGCCTGACTGGCCGGTCATTTTGGCGCTGAGCGCAACCCACTGCTAGGTTTTAACTTTAACCTGCAGAGGATGACGCCACGTGAGCCTTGCTCTTGACCTGCCCAGACTCGAGTCCACCCTGCGCCTTCCGATTCAGGATGAGCGCCAACAACTTCTGCAGGGACTGCTGCAGCCAACCGCACGCATCGACTCAAAGTACTTCTACGATGAACGCGGCTGCGAGCTGTTCACCGACATCTGCCGCCTCGATGAGTATTACCCCACGCGCACCGAGGCGCTGATTTTCTCGGAAAACCGTGAGACGATCGCCGGCCACCTGCCAGACGACCCGCAATGGGTCGATCTCGGCTGCGGTGACTGCAGCAAGACGCAGCAATGGCTGAACGCCGTCGACCCGGCGCGCGTGGTCGGTGTCGACATCGCAGGAGAGTTTCTGCACAGCTCGATAGCCGACGTTGCCCGGCAGCACCCTCAGCTCGAATGCGTTGGCGTGGTCAGCGACTTCACCCAGCACCTCGAATTGCACGATTTGCTGGCTGAGCGCCCGGACAATCCTCCCGTGTTTTTCTACCCCGGCTCATCCATCGGCAATTTCGAACCCCGCGCCGCCATGCGTTTTCTCAGCCGCATACGCGCCCATTGCACCAGCCATGGACGCCTGCTGATTGGCGCCGACCTGCTCAAGCCCCGCGCCGTTCTGGAAGCGGCTTACGATGATGCCAGCGGCATTACAGCGGCGTTCAACCTGAATATCCTGAATGTCGTCAACCGGGAACTGGATGCCGACTTTCAGCCTGAACTGTTTGAACACCACGCCTGCTTTGACGACCAGCATCGCCGCATCGAAATGCGACTGGTCGCCCGGGAGCCGCACAGCGTGCGTCTTGCACTCCATACCCGCCGCAACTTTGAAGCCGGCGAGCACATAGTGACGGAGTATTCCCACAAATACAGTGTGGATGAGTTTCGCGCCCTGCTCGCTGCCAGCGGCCTGCATTGCAGCCATTACTGGACCGACCCCAAAGGCTGGTTCGGCGTGTTCCTGGCGGAGCCGGCATGAACCGGCCAGCGAGCCTGACGGCAGTCAGCGAATTGGCGCTCGATTACGCCCGGATCCGGGCGCATTCTCTGGAGCTGATCCAGGGGCTGAGTCCTGAAGACTGTCAGCTGCAGTCCATGACCGATGCAAGCCCGCTGAAATGGCATCTGGCCCATACCACCTGGTTCTTTGAAACCTTCATTCTCGCCGCCTTGCCCGAACCGCCCCCGGTCATTGATCAGGCCTACAAGGTACTGTTCAACTCCTACTACGTGGGCATTGGCGAGCGTCATCTGCGCGCCGAACGCGGCCTGTTGTCGCGGCCGACTCTGGAAGAGGTGCTCCATTACCGCCAGCAGATTGATGAGCAGATGCAGCATCTGCTGAGCAGCCCCAGCCAGCGTACCAAACTTGCCGCACTGGTAACCCTGGGCCTGCAACACGAACAGCAGCATCAGGAGCTGATGCTCACTGATCTGAAACACCATTTTTCCTGCAACCCGCTTATGCCTGCCTGGCGGACAAACGCGCCCGAGCAGTGCTCCGCTATCGCCACTGAGCCTTACCCCTATCGGGAGTTCACCGGCGGCCTGTGCGAGATCGGCGCGTCCGACGCCAGCTTCAGCTATGACAACGAAGGCCCGTACCACCGCGTCTGGCTGGAACCCTTCCTGCTGGGCGAGCGTAATGTCAGCAACGCCGATTACATGGCCTTTATCGCAGACAGCGGGTACCAGCGTCCGGAGCTATGGCTGTCCGATGGCTGGGACTGGGTCAACCAGCGACAGGCACGGGCCCCCTTGTACTGGCTGCAGACAGCGGACGAGCCGTGGCAAGCCTTCACCCTGGCCGGCCGGCAAGCGCTCAACCTTGAGGCGCCGGTCTGCCATATCAACCTGTATGAAGCCGATGCCTACGCACGCTGGGCGGGCGCACGGCTGCCGACAGAGGCTGAATGGGAGCACGCGGCGCATACCGCACCAGATCTTGCGGGCTTGTTTGGCCAGGTCTGGCAATGGACCAACAGTGCCTACCTGCCCTACCCCGGTTACCAGCCGGCGGCAGGTGCCGTTGGTGAGTACAACGGCAAATTCATGATCAACCAGATGGTCCTGCGCGGCAGTTCCTGTGCCACCCCGGCGGGCCACAGCAGACCCTCCTACCGCAACTTCTTCCCGCCCGCGGCGCAGTGGCAATTCAGCGGACTGCGCCTGGCGCGCAATCCCTGATCATCGGACATTAAAAAAGGCCGCCCCGTTACCGGGGCGGCCTTGATACTGGCAACAACGTCAGGCTAGATCAGTAGCCCAGTGCGAAGTTGTCGGCATCCATTTCCATCAGGTTATCCGCACCGGACAGGATCGCCTCAACGTGAGTGCGAACGCGCGGCAGGATGCGCTGATAGTAGAAACGGGCGGTCTGCAGCTTGGCCTTGTAGAAGCCCTCTTCTGCGGTACCGGCGGCCAGTTTCTCGGCAGCAACACGTGCCATGTCGGCCCAGAAGTAGGCCAGGCAGGCGTAGCCGCTGTACATCAGATAGTCCACGGACGCGGCACCGACCATTTCGCGGTCTTTCATCGCGGCCATGCCGATCTTCATGGTCAGCTCGCCCCACTCCTTGTTCAGCGCAGCCAGCGGCGCGACAAACTCGGCGATGGCTTCGTTGCCCTCGTTGTTCTGGCAGAACTTGTGGACGATCTTGGTGAAGCCTTTCAGCGCCTCGCCCTGGGTCATCAGAACCTTGCGACCCAGCAGGTCGAGGGCCTGAATACCGGTGGTACCTTCGTACAGCATGGAGATACGGGCGTCGCGCACGTTCTGCTCCATGCCCCACTCGGCGATAAAGCCGTGGCCACCGTAGATCTGCACACCGTGGTTGGCCGCTTCAAAACCGACCTCGGTCATGAACGCCTTGGCAATCGGCGTCAGGAACGCCAGCATGGCATCGGCCTGCTTCTTCTGCTCGGCATCCTGGCTGTTCTTCAGGATATCGACCTGCTTGGCAGTGAAGTAAACCATCGCGCGGTTACCTTCGGTAAACGCCTTCATGGTCAGCAGCATGCGACGCACGTCCGGGTGAACGATAATCGGATCAGCCGGCTTTTCCGGTGCCTTGTTGCCGGTCAGCGAACGCATCTGCAGACGCTCACGGGCGTACTGGATGCCGCCCTGGAAGGCGATTTCGCTGTGTGCCAGACCCTGCAGTGCAGTACCCAGACGCGCGGTGTTCATAAAGGTGAACATGGCGTTGAGGCCCTTATTCGGCTCGCCGATCAGGTAACCGGTAGCACCGTCGAAGTTCATCACGCAGGTAGCGTTGCCGTGGATGCCCATCTTGTGCTCAAGCGAGCCACAGCTGACGGTGTTGCGCTCACCCTTCTCGCCATCGGCGTTCACCAGGAACTTCGGCACGATGAACAGGGAGATACCCTTGGTGCCGGCCGGTGCGTCAGGCAGGCGGGCCAGCACGATGTGGATGATGTTCTCCGACATGTCATGCTCGCCGGAAGAGATAAAGATCTTGGTGCCAGACACCTTGTAGGTGCCGTCAGCCTGCGGCTCGGCCTTGGTACGCAGCATACCCAGGTCGGTACCGCAATGCGGCTCGGTCAGGCACATGGTGCCGGTCCACTCGCCGGAAACCAGCTTGGGCAGATAGGTGTGCTTCTGCTCGTCGGTACCGTGAGTTTCCAGGGTGTTCATGCAGCCGTGCGACAGGCCGGGGTACATGCCCCAGGACCAGTTGGCCTGGCCAACCATTTCGCTGATGGTCAAACCCAGCGACTCGGGCAGACCCTGACCGCCATGCTCAGCGCTGTGCGCCAGACTCGGCCAGCCACCCTCAACGTACTGCTGGTAGGCTTCCTTGAAGCCAGTGGGCGTGGTCACACCCTCGGGGCTCCAGGTACAGCCTTCGATGTCACCAACACGGTTCAGCGGCGCAATAACCTGCTCACAGAATTTGGCGCCCTCTTCCAGAATGGCGTTGACCATATCCGGCGTAGCATCTTCGCAGCCGGGCAGGCTCTGATAGTGCTCTTCATAACCCAGGAGTTCATCGCGGACGAAACGAATGTCACGCAGGGGAGCCTTGTAATCGGGCATGGTACTGGACCTCAAGTATTGATCAGTATGCACGGGCAGCCGAGGCTGCAGTTTTGAGCTGCCTGGCAGCTCGAATTCAAACAGACGTTTGAAACATACGTTTACGCCAAACCAATGTCAACCCCCGCATGAATGCACCGGTATCAGTCTGCGTGAGTATGAACAGAAAAAGGGTGGCCTGACTGACAGGGCCGAATCAGGCGAGGGCGCGCAGACCTGCATTGGCCGGATCGGCAGCAACACCCCGATAGACAGACAGCCCCGCGCCTGCGCGGTCGTCTTCCACCGTTGAGTCACCGCTGGCCTGCGTACTCGCCGAGTCGGCCGACTCCGCTGCTCCGGCACTGCTACCGGCCACCGGATCGGATGCTGCTATCTCGGCACGAGCCTGCGCTATCAGCTGTGCAGCCTGGGCCGCCACGGCACGATCCTGAGATGAAGGCTCGGCCGGCGCCAGCGCGGCTCTGCGCACCTGTTCCATCTTGTCGATGGTGGCCTGCGGGTCGCCCGGTACCGGAGCGGTATCAATGGACACCTCCCCACCGACCGCATACAGGCGGCCGTCCGGGCCCCGTTCATAGCTCAGCGACATGGAGCCGGCGTACTGACCGCCAACCGCCATGTGCGCCTGCTCATGGGCGCGCACCTCGCGATCACGGGCGGCCAGCTCTCTGATTTCGTTCTGTTCGGCTTGCAGCAACTGCGCTTCGGCCTTGGCGAGCTGGGACCGCTTGCTGCGCTCGGCCTCGGCCAGTTCGGTATCGCCGGATGCGTCAGGGGAAGCGGTGCCCACTGCCGCCTCGCTGGTTGGCTCTACCGGCGCAAAACGGGTGTTGGGGTCGTCAGCAGGGACCTTGTCGCTGACCGCGATGGAACGTGCGGTCAGCGTGGTGAACGCGGAGGGAATATAGGTGCTTTGACTGCTGCCGACAGGGGTCATGGGGGCGCACCACGCTGTTGAGCCTGGTCAGGCTCAGGCAGTGACATCCAGCAAGGTGCCGAGCACTTCGTCGGCGGTGTCGATCACAGACGCCCCGACCTCAGCCTGCTGGCGGCCCTGCTGCAGTTCCACCAGACTGTCGACGAGATTGACCGGACGCGCGGTTTCTACCGGCGTAGATGCCGCGGCCTGGCCCGTAGCCGGCTGCGCGGGCTGCGCAGTCGCAGCCACCGGATCAACCGGAAGGGCCGCACGGGCAATATCGGACGCCGCACCGCTGATGCGGTTCTGGCCCTGACGCACACTGGTCAGGCCAGCGGAAATCAAGTCAAGGGTAGCCATGGCATGGTCTCTGGGTAAATTGACACCTACATTCAAGCATAGACGCCCCCCCGCGCCCAGCACCGCTGGTCGTATCAGACCAGCGGAGACACATCCAGATACACAGACACGGCGGTCGCGTCGGCCGAATCCAGGCGCGGCACGACGCCCAGGCATGGTGCCTTGATCAACTGCTTGAGCGTCGCCAGGTTTTCCTCGGGACGGCTCATCTGCGGATCAACATGGTTGGCAACCCAGCCAGCCAGCTCCAGCCCATCTGCAGCAATGGCACGACAGCTCAGCAGCGCATGGTTGATGCAGCCCAGGCGCATACCTACCACCAGCACCACCGGCAGTTTGTGCGCAATGGCGACATCCGACAGCAGTTCGCTCTCATTGAGAGGAACACACCAGCCGCCGGCCCCTTCCACCAGGGTCAGCGCGGCACCTCGCTCGAATACCGCGTCACAAGCCTGTGCCAACCCTTTCGCGGTCAGTGTCACCTGCTCCTCCTGCGCGGCAATATGCGGTGCGATAGCCGCTTCCAACGTCACAGGATTGATCAATTCGTAGGCCAGCGGCGGGTTGCACTGGGCCTGCAGCGCGAGCGCGTCTTCGTTACGCAGCCCGTCAGGCGTGCGCTCGCAGCCTGCAGCCACCGGCTTGACTCCGGCGGTGGTCAGGCCTCGCTGACGCGCTGCACACAGCAGACCGGCGGCGACCGTGGTCTTGCCAATTTCAGTATCAGTACCGGTAACGAAGTAACGTTTGCTCATGGGGGTTCCCTCAGGCCTGCTGGCCTTTATGCAGAATGATCTGGGCGACCTGATAGGTCGCGGGCAAACCCGCCGGCTGGCGGAAGGTTTCATAGGCGGCGGTCAGTGCCCGCAATCTGGCTCTGCCGGTCAGACCTCCGGGACGGCCGGCATTCAGATTGTGGGCGCCGAGCGCCTTGAGTTCATGGGTAAGCCCGCTGAGCTGCGGGTAGTGCAGGACATGGGTTTCGACCTCGCAGCGCCAACTGGCAAAGCCCGCATCAGCCAGTGTCTGCTGCAACTGCGCCAGCGGCATGAAGCGATTGACGTGCACGTAGCCATCGACTGCTTGCCAGGCGTCGCGCAGCTCCTGCAGCGTGCCTTCAACTAACGTGTTGAAAGCGATAAGACCACCCGGCTCCAGCACCCGCAGGGCCTCCTTCAGCGCCTGCGAGAGATCCGGGCACCATTGCAACGCCAGGCTGGAAAACAGCAACTGCCGGGAGTCTGCACGTAACGGCAACGCCTCCGCATCGGCAACGATCCAGCTCGAGGATACCGGCCCCTGGGCGCGGGCATAGCGGAGCATGCCCTCGGCGATGTCCAGCCCCAGCACCGGCTGCCCGAAGCGGGCGCTCAGTGCACGGGTAAAGTATCCGGTTCCGCAGCCCAGATCGGCCAGACGCTCGACCTCCAGGCTCTCGGGCAAGCGCGCCAGCAGATTGCTGCCGACGCTGCGCTGCAGCTCGGCGACCTGATCGTAGGTTGTCGCCGCCCGGCTGAACGAGGCGGCAACGGCCTGCTTGTCGATCACCTCGGTGGTCATTGCGCTTCCAGCCACTCGGCGATTTCACCCGCCAGCCAGAGTGGCGCTTCCAGCGGCAGGGCATGACTGCCCTGCGGCAGCATCCTCACCCGGGCATTGCCATTGAGCGCCAGCAGGTCCGATTCCACGGCCGCAGGCACCAGCGCGTCGTTACCACCGAGGCAGTGCAGTACCGGTTGCGCACAACGCTGCAGAGGAATGCGGTTATCGATCACGCCGAGCAGCGCCAGCTGGTTGAGACGTTGCAGCGGATCGGCATCGCTCCACTGCAACTGCTTACTCAGTTCCCGGGCGTTCTCACCACCTTGCGTTACCAACAGGGAAAAGCGCTTGAGAATACGCTCGGGTTGCTCGCGGGCATCAGCCAGGAAAGCCTTGAAGGTATCGACCGGCATCGCATGAGGCCAGCCGTCGCGCGCCGAAAAGCAGGCATTGCTGGCGATGGTGATGACGCCACAGAAGCGCTCCGGGAAGCGGCGCTGCAGCTGCACTGCCAGCATGCCGCCCAGCGACCAGCCGGCCAGCCAGCCAGCAGGCAAGGCCTCGGCCAGCGCCGTCAGGTCCGGCTCGAGGGTCGACATCTGCAGCCGCGGCGGCAACTCCGCCAGCTGCACAGCCAGGTCGGGCAGCCGCTCGTGCAACGCCTGCTGCAACGGCAGCAGGTTGCTGGCGGCCAGCGCCCAGCCGGGCAGTAAGGTAAGGTTATTCATCGTTGAGTTCCTTGTGCGCCTGCCCGAGCGCATCGAGCAAGCGGTCAACCTGTTGTTCGGTATGCGCGGCGCTGAGGGTAACACGCAGTCTGGCGGTACCCTGCGGTACGGTCGGCGGGCGAATGGCAGTCACAAGCAGGCCGCGCGCGCGCAGTGCAGCCGACAGCGCCAGCGCCCGCTCGCTGGTGCCCACCACTATCGGCTGAATCGGCGTCGGGCTATCCATCAGCTCAAGCCCGAGCGAGGTGACTCCAGCCCGAAAACGGCTGATAAGCGCCGCCAGTTGGTCACGGCGCCAGTGCTCTTCGCGCACCAGTTGCAGGCTGGTCAATGTGGCATGGGCAACGGCGGGTGGCTGGCTGGTGGTATAGATGTAGGGACGGGCAAACTGGATCAGGGTTTCGACCAGTTCTTCGCTGCCGGCAACAAAGGCGCCGGCAGTGCCAAACGCCTTGCCGAGGGTGCCGACCAGCACCGGAACCTGGTCGATCGACAAGCCGAAATGTTCAACAATGCCGCCACCCTGAGCGCCGAGACAGCCAAAGCCGTGAGCATCATCCACCATCATCCAGGCATCGACGTCCGCTGCGGCAGCACACAGCGCGGGCAAGTCGGCCAGGTCACCGTCCATGCTGAACACGCCATCGGTCACCACCAGCGTATTGCCCTGAGCCTTGCTCAACCGGCCACGCAGGCTGTCTGCATCGTTATGCAGATAACGCGAGAAACGCGCACCACTAAGCAGCCCGGCATCCAGCAAAGAGGCGTGATTGAGCCGATCTTCCAGCACCGTATCGCCCTGCCCCACCAGCGCCGTAACCGTACCCATATTGGCCATATAGCCGCTGGACAACAGCAAGGCCCGTGGCCGGCCGGTAAACTCGGCCAACGCCTCTTCCAGCGCATGATGGGCGCCCGAGTGACCGGTCACCAGGTGCGACGCACCACCACCTGTGCCCCACTGCCGCACACCCTCGACGAACGCCTCGTTGATGCGCGGATCATTGGCAAGACCGAGGTAGTCATTGCTGCAGAAACTGAGCAACCGCTCACCGTCGACCTGCACCTCCACGCCCTGCGGCGTCTGCAGCAGCGGGCGTTGACGGTACAGATGCGCAGCGCGGCGCTCGGTGAGGCGTGCAGAAAGATCGAAAGACATAAAAAAGCTCCAAGCGGCAAGCAGCAAGCTTCAAGCCACATCAGCGCTCGCTTGAGGCTTGCAGCTTATGGCTTGAGGCTGCCGTCGTCAGACGGCCGAATAAAACAGCTTGCTGTCCCGCTGTTCGATCAGCGCCTGCTCAATCGCCGCCTGATGCACCTCGTCCGCGTGCTCCTGGCGCTCTTCCGGCTTGATGCCGAGGCGGGCGAACAGCTGCATGTCCTTATCCGCCTGCGGGTTGCCGGTGGTCAGGAGCTTCTCTCCATAAAAGATGGAATTGGCGCCGGCGAAGAAGGCCAGCGACTGCATCTGCTCGTTCATCTGCTCGCGGCCGGCAGACAAGCGCACGTGAGATTTGGGCATCATGATGCGGGCAACGGCCAGCATGCGGATGAAGTCGAAGGGGTCAACATCCTTCTCGTCCGCCAGCGGGGTACCCTGCACCTTGACCAGCATATTGATCGGCACGCTCTCCGGGTGCTCCGGCAGGTTGGCCAGCTGAATCAGCAGACCGGCGCGATCCTGAAGCGACTCGCCCATGCCGAGAATCCCGCCAGAGCAGATTTTCATACCCGCGTCACGCACATGCGACAGGGTTTCCAGCCGATCGGCGTAGGTCCGGGTGGTGATGATGTTGCCGTAGAACTCGGGCGAGGTGTCGAGGTTGTGGTTGTAGTAATCCAGCCCGGCTTCGGCCAACGCCTGGGTTTGCTCCTTGCTCAGCTTGCCCAGGGTCATGCAGGTTTCCATGCCCAGCGCCTTGACGCCCTCGACCATCTTCAGCACATAGGGCATGTCCTTGGCAGACGGATGTTTCCAGGCCGCGCCCATGCAGAAGCGGGTGGAGCCAATGGCCTTGGCATCGGCCGCCGCCTTGAGCACCTTCTCGACCTCCATGAGCTTTTCCTTGTCCAGACCGGTGTTGTAATGACCGGACTGCGGACAGTACTTGCAGTCTTCCGGGCACGCACCGGTCTTGATCGACAGCAGCGTGGAGACCTGCACCCGGTTCGGGTCGAAGTGCATGCGATGCACCGTCTGTGCTTGAAACAGCAGATCATTGAACGGCTGATTGAATAGCTCCAGCACTTCTGCCAGAGTCCAGTCGTGGCGGGTCACGGATGCAGTCATGGGGTCTTGTCCCTTCGAATTGGCAGGGGAACCGGGCGGGTTCCAAGTCTGCCGAGCATCATAACGACGGCACGGAGGCTGTCAACCTTTGAAAAAACAACAGGTTTACATCTGGATAAAAAACAATCTATTCGCACAATGCATACTCTGCCTTGGCAGCAACCCGCATCCGGACACGCAACTGTGCGGAGGCTGCGAGGCTGACTTGCCCTGGCAACAGGCCTGCTGCCAACGCTGTGCCCTGCCCTTGCCGCACCCGGCGCAGCAATGCGGGCGCTGCCTGAATGCACCCCCGCCATTCAGTCACGCGCTGGCACCGCTGATCTACCGCTTCCCGGTTGACAGCCTGATTCCCGCGTTCAAGTACCATGGCCAGACCAGCATTGGCCGCCTGCTCGGGCAGCTACTTGCCGAAGCGGCGGCGGATTGGCTGCAGCAAGACATTGCCCCCTGCCCCGACCTGCTGCTGCCAGTGCCCATGCACCGCAAGCGGCAGGCTCAGCGTGGCTACAATCAGGCCTGCGAGCTGGCGCGCGATATTGCCAGACGCACCCAACTCCGTTGTCGACCCGAACTGCTGGAACGCACCCGCTCAACCCTGCCGCAGCAGGGCCTGGATGCCAAAGCACGACGCCAGAACCTGCGCGGTGCGTTCAGCTGCCCAAGGCCTGAACACCTGCAGGGAAAGCACCTGGCGCTGATCGATGACGTCATGACCACCGGCGTGACGCTGAGTGAGGCCAGCCAAACCCTGCTCAAGGCCGGCGCCGCATCGGTTCAGGTCTGGTGCGTCGCCCGTACCCCCTGAAACCCGTCTGTAACGAGCGATTCCACGGTCAACACCTGTTACCCTGTGCGGTCACAATCACGTGTTTGCTCCGAGTCGACCACCATGTCCAGCCATCCCTTTTCTACCCTCACCCCTGACACCGTGCTGGACGCGGTCGAATCGCTTGGCTATCTCTCTGATGCGCGCATCCTGACCCTGAACAGTTACGAAAACAGGGTATTTCAGGTCGGCATAGAAGGCGCCGCACCGCTGATCGCCAAGTTCTATCGACCGGACCGCTGGAGCGATGAGGCGATTCTCGAGGAGCATACCTTCAGCCTTGAACTGGCTGAACGCGAGATCCCGGTGATTGCCCCGGAGCAGATCGACGGCCGCACGCTGTTCGAGCATGCAGGGTTTCGCTTCAGCCTGTTCCGCCGGTTTGGTGGCCACGCCCCCGAGTTCGACGATCCCGACCATCTGCTGATGCTCGGTCGCCTGATCGGCCGCCTGCATGCGGTCGGTTCGATGCGCCCCTTCGAGCACCGGCCGACCCTCGACTGGCAAAGCTTCGGCGGGGACAGTCTGGATTACCTGCGCAGCGCCAATGTGGTGCCTGCAAGCCTGCAACCCGCCTACTTCTCGGTCGCCGAAGACCTGCTGCAGGTGGTAAAACAACAACTCCAGGCGCATCCGGCCAAGCAGATTCGCCTGCATGGCGATCTGCACGTCGGCAACCTGCTGTGGCGCGACGACAGCCTGTATATGGTCGATCTGGATGACTGCCGCATGGGTCCGGCGATGCAGGATCTGTGGATGGTGCTGTCGGGTGAGCGCGATCAGCGTCAGGCGCAACTATCCGAGCTGATTGAAGGCTACAACGAATTCCACGATTTCAATCCGTCCGAACTGGCCCTGATTGAGCCACTGCGCAGCCTGCGGCTGGTGCACTACAGTGCCTGGCTGGCACGCCGCTGGGAAGACCCGGCCTTTCCCAGGCACTTCCCCTGGTTCGCCCAGGAACGTTACTGGGCCGACCAGATCCTGACCCTGCGCGAGCAGCGCGCCGCGTTGGACGAGCCTGCGCTTCGTCTGTTCTGATTTGCGGATATAAAAGCCATCAATGGCCATTCCCTGGCCGGAAGTGACTCAATACACTGCCCCGCGATTCCTATAGAGGTGAGAACCATGTCCGAACTGCTGATTGACCAACGCAACCTGGCGTTTGAACTCTATGAAGTGCTGGACGCCGAAGCGCTGACCAAGCGCCCGCGCTTTGCCGATCACAACCGCGAGACCTTCGACGCGGCCATCGGTACTGCCCGCACCATCGCGGAAAAGCTGTTCGCACCACACAACCGCAAGAGCGACGAGAACGAGCCCAAGTACGTCAACGGTGCGGCCGAGCTGATCCCGGAAGTCAAACCGGCGGTCGACGCCTTCCTCGAGGCGGGCTTTCTGAACGCCACCCGCACCTTTGAACAGGGCGGCATGCAGATGCCGAACCTGCTGTCGCAGGCCTGCTTTGCCCATTTCCAGTCGGCCAACGCAGGGACCTCGTCCTACGCGATGCTGACCATGGGCGCGGCCAACCTGATCGAGAGCTTCGGCACCGAGGAACAGAAACAGCGCTACCTGCAGCCAATGATCGAAGGCCGCTTCTTCGGCACCATGGCGCTGACCGAGCCACACGCCGGCTCCTCGCTGTCCGACATCCGCACCAAGGCCGAGCCGGCCGCTGACGGCAGCTATCGACTCAAGGGCAACAAGATTTTTATTTCCGGTGGCGATCACCCGCTGTCCGAGAACATCGTCCACATGGTTCTGGCCAAGCTGCCCGACGCACCGCCCGGCGTAAAAGGCATCTCGCTGTTCATCGTACCCAAGTTCCTGGTCAACGAAGACGGCACCCTCGGCGAGCGCAACGACGTAACCCTGGCTGGCCTGTTCCACAAGATGGGCTGGCGCGGCACGACCTCAACCGCACTGAACTTCGGTGACAAGGATAATTGCGTCGGCTATCTGGTCGGCAAGCCGCATCACGGCCTGTCCTACATGTTCCAGATGATGAACGAGGCGCGCATCGGCGTTGGCATGGGCGCGGTGATGCTCGGCTACGCTGGCTACCTGTACTCGCTCAACTATGCTCGCGAGCGCCCGCAGGGCCGCCTGCCCGACGGCAAGAACCCGAATGCACCGCAGGTCTCGATCATCGAGCACGCCGACGTCAAGCGCATGCTGCTGGCCCAGAAAGCCTATGTTGAAGGTGCCTTTGACCTGGGTCTGTACGCTGCCCGCGTATTCGACGATACCGAAACCCTGGAAACCGAGGAGCAGCGCAAGAACGCGCTGGAACTGCTGGACCTGCTGACGCCGATCGTCAAGGCCTGGCCCTCCGACTACTGCCTCAAGGCCAACGAACTGGCGATCCAGATTCTTGGTGGTCACGGCTATACCCGCGAGTACCCGGTCGAGCAGTACTATCGCGATAACCGCCTGAACCCGATCCACGAGGGCACCAACGGTATCCAGTCGCTCGACCTGCTGGCTCGCAAGGTGACCATGAACGGCGGCGCCGCGCTCAAGCAGCTGTCCGGCCTGATTCAGAGCTGCTGCAAGCGCGCTGCCGAATACAGCGAACTGAACGAGCTGCGCGAGCCGCTGGAAAAACTGCACGCCCACATCGGCAGCGTCACCATGGCACTGCTCGGTGACATGGGTCAGGGCAAGGTCAACGAGGCGCTGGCCAACTCGGCACTGTACCTCAAGGCGTTCGGTCACATGGTGATCGGCTGGCGCTGGCTGGAGCAAGCAGTCAAGGCTCAACAGGGACTGGCTGCCGGTAACGCGGCAGATACCGCGTTCTATCAGGGCAAGCTGCAGGCCGCCCGCTACTTCCTGCGCTGGGAAGTGCCGTCCTGCCACCACGACCTGAACGTGTTGGAAAACCGCGACCTGACCTGCTACGACATGCAGGACGCCTGGTTCTGATCGACCTGTGACCTCCCTGCCGCTTGCGGCATCCCAGCAGGCCACCTTCGGGTGGCCTGCTGCGTTTTAACCCTTTGGGGAACCCGCAACTACCCAGGTGGTCAGCTTCCCAATCGGCAGCAGGAGGGCTAACCTTGCGCACAGACTCATTCAGGAACAACACCATGCCGCTACGCGCGATAGTGCTGCTGGGCTGCCTGCTGCTCAGCCCGCTGGGATGGGCTCAGGACACTCAGCTGACCGCCGATCTGGATCAACGGATTGAAAGCCTCACGGCGGAGATCGAAAGCACCAGCAACAGTAATCTGCCGGAAGCAGAAAAGCGTGAGCTGACAGATCTGCAGCAGAGCACCCAGGGGTTTCTGAGGCAGACGCGCCAGACCCTGGCGGAACAAAAGGCCCTGCAGGAGCAGATCGCCGACGCCCCGCGCCAGACCCAGAGTGTCCGTGCCGAGCACAATCGTCTGGCCAGGAACGACGACAGCCTGCAACGTGCGGTACTGGAGCGTCAGGCGCTGGATCAGTTGGAAACCCTGCTCAGCGACAAGGTCAATCAGATGTTCACCTGGCAGAACGAGCTGACCGGCGTCAATGGCCAGCTGATTGCCGCCCAGACCCGGCCGGAACGTACCCAGGCCAGCGTGTCCGACAACCAGCGCCGCAGCCAGCAACTGAATGAACAGCTGCGCACCCAGCAACGTCTGGCACCGACCACGCTCACGCGCGCGCGCATCGCCTTGTTGCAGGCAGAACTGGAGTACCTGAATGCAGACAGTGAGCTGCTGCGTCAGCGACTGGCTGGCAACAACGTGCTGCAGGATCTGGCCACCCAGCAAAAAAACCTGCTGACCCTGCAGATACGCGAAATTGAAGACGACATCTCGCTGCTGCAGACCGTCATCAATGACAAGCGCCAGTCGGTGTCGGAAAAGGCCGTCAGCGATGCCACCCTGCCGGAGGAGGCCAGCCAGAACGAGGTGCTGCAGGGCCAGAGCAGCATCAACCGGCAGTTGAGCGAGGAGTTGCTGAACGCAACCAGGCAGCTCGGTGTACTGACCCGCCAGAACATTGAAACCAAGCAGCAGACCGAGCACCTGAGTCAGATCGATAAGGCCCTGGAGCAACAGATCGAAGTGCTTGAGGGCAGCCTGCTGCTGTCGCGCATTCTGCACAAGCAGAAGAACGAGCTGCCCCGGGTAGAAATTGATACCGATCTGCCGGATCAGATCGCCGACCTGCGTCTGCGCCAGTTCGAGCTCAACCAGCAGGCACAAAGCCTCGCCAGCCCGGACACCTACCTCAACGACCTGCTGCTCAAGATCCCAGCTCGTCAACGCGACACACTGCGCCCGGAGCTGGAAAAGATGGTCAACGCCCGGGTCACGCTGGTCGAGCAGCTAAACGGCAATATCAACAGCCTGATCAATCTGGCTATCACCCTGCAGATCAACCAGCGGCAGCTGCAGCAGCTCAGCAGCGATCTCAAGCGCACCATCGACGACCAGCTGTTCTGGGTGGCCAGCAGCCGCCCCATTGAACGCAGTTGGCTGACCAGCCTGCCAGGCGAAGTAGCCCACCAGATCGACAGCATGAATCTGCCCCGCCAGTGGGAAAACCTGCTGGACGCTGCCAAACGCCATCTGCTCTGGTGCCTGGGTACCCTGCTTTTACTGGCCCTGTACATCTGGCGCAAGCCACGACTGCGCAGCAGCCTCGACACCCTGCATGACGAGGTCGGGCATTTCCGCCGCGACAGCCAGTGGCATACGCCCCGTGCGCTGCTGCTGACAGCACTGCTGGTCAGTCCGATGCCAGCGCTGCTGGCCGGCGCAGGTCTGCTGCTGCGTCTGGACAGCGAGCAAAGTGCGCCGGTGCTGGGCACCGGCATGCTCAAGCTGGCGCTGGCCTGGTTTGTCCTGCACATGCTGTACCGGGTGTTCGACCCCCACGGCATTGCCACCCGTCATTTCCACTGGGACGACGATCTGGTTCATCGTCTGCGCAAACTGGTGCGCAACGTCGCCTGGATTCTGGTACCGCTGGTGCTGATGCTTGGCCTGCATGGGTCCATGCCCGACTACACCGGCACCGATCCGATCGGGCGCACCGGCATGCTGATCGGCATGATCGCGCTGTCATTGCTGCTCGGCCGCTTCATGCTCCGCAGCCAGCCCCTCTACAGCTCCCGGGTGGTCCATTTTGTCGCCGCCAGCCTGCTGATCCTCGCACCGCTGGCGCTGGCAGGCATGACCGCCATGGGTTACCACTACACGGCGGTCAAGCTGGCCGAGCGTTTCATCGACAGCCTGTATCTGATCGTGCTCTGGATGCTGGTCGAGGGTACCGTGGTGCGCAACCTTAACGTTGCCGGGCGCAGACTGGCCTATCAGCGCGCCATCAGCAAACGGCAGGCGGCCCAGGCACGCGAAGGGCAAAGCGACACCGAGACCGCGGTCGACATCCCGGAAATGAATCTGCAGCAGATCAATCAGCAGTCGTTACGACTGGCCAAACTGACCCTGTTGCTGACGTTTGCCCTCGCGCTGTACTTCACCTGGGCTGACCTGATCAGCGCCACCTCGTATCTGGAGTCCGTGACCCTGTGGCACTACGAGGGCACCGGCCTGAATGCCGGCGAAGCGGTGCCGATCAGCGTTGGCGATATCCTCGGCGCACTGGTCACCATCATTCTGACCATTACCCTGGCGCGCAACCTGCCCGGCCTGCTGGAAATCCTTGTGCTCTCGCGACTGGAGCTGCGCCAGGGCAGCAGTTATGCCATTACCACCCTGCTCAGCTACATCATCGTCGGTTTCGGTCTGGTGTCCTCGTTATCAACGCTCGGAGTCAGCTGGGACAAGCTGCAATGGCTGGTTGCCGCCCTCGGTGTGGGTCTGGGCTTTGGTCTGCAGGAAATCTTCGCCAACTTCATCTCCGGCCTGATCATCCTGTTCGAGCGTCCGGTGCGCATTGGTGACGTGGTCACCATCGGCCCGCTGTCAGGCACCATCAACCGAATCCGCATTCGCGCAACCACCATTACCGATTTCGACCGCAAGGAAATCATTGTCCCAAACAAGAACTTCGTCACCGAGCAGATTATCAACTGGTCGCTGCAGGACACTATTACCCGGGTGATCATCAAGGTCGGTGTGGCCTACGGTTCAGACGTCCAACTGGTACGCGAGCTGCTGATGCAGATCGCCCAGTCCAACAGCCGCGTGTTGAAGGATCCCGAACCGCTGGTGCTGTTCCTCAACTTTGGCGAAAGCACGCTGGACCACGAACTGCGAGTGCATGTGAAGGAGCTGGCCGATCGCAATATGGCGATTGACGAGATCAACCGCGAAATCGACCGTCGTTTCAAGGAGCACGGTATCGAAATCGCCTTCCGCCAGCTCGACGTCAATCTGCGCAGCAGCGCGGGCCTTGAGAAGCTGGTGCACAGCTATCGTATCGAAGGCGATTCGGCCTCCGGTTCCAGGCCGTCGCCAGCAGCCGGCACCAGCAGAGACCCGATCACACCGGCCGATCAGAGCGGGACAGGCAATACCCCCGACGCACCGACAGACCGCTGATCACGGCCCCCGCAGCCGCTTGCCGAGGTGCAGCGGCTGCGGGCAGAATAGCGCCTCGTTTTCATCCCCTGAGTGCGCCGCCATGCCCAAAGCTGCCGAACTGAAAAAAGGCCATATCGTCCAGATCAACAACCAGCCGTACATCGTCAGCCAGATCGAGGTAAAAAGCCCGTCTTCGCGCAGCGGCACGACGCTCTACAAGGTGCGCTTCAACCACGTCCAGACCAAGCAGAAGCTCGATCAGAGTTTTACCGGCGACGACGTCCTGACCTTTATCGACTTCCAGAAGCGCCCGGTTCAGTTCCTCTACCTGGACGCGGACGGCTACACCTTCATGGATAACGAAGACTTCGCCCAGTTCACCCTGACCGCCGACCAGCTGGAAGATCAGCTGCCTTACCTGCATGACGGCATCGAAGGCCTGTATGGCCTGCTGGTTGAGGGCAACCTGGTGGGTATCGAGCTGCCCGCGGTAGTGGAGATGGCCATCGAGGAAACGCCGCCGGCCATCAAGGGCTCATCAGCCAGCGCACGCACCAAGACCGCGCGCTTTGCCACCGGTCTGGAAATCCAGATCCCCGAGTATCTGGAAACCGGCGAAGTGCTGCGTATCAACACCGAATCCGGCAAGTTCATGTCCCGCGCCTGAGCAGCCTGCCCGCCTGCAGCCTGCCAGCCGGTGGGCTGCACTCACACTTGGTATTGGCTCTGCAGCACAGTATAAAGGGCGTCCGAATTTCCATTCCTGCAAGGAGCCCGCATGTCACCGCACATCATCGAACCCGCCACGCCTGCCACCCGCAGCGTCATCTGGCTGCACGGTCTGGGCGCAGACTGCTACGATTTCGTGCCGGTAGTCGAGGCCCTGCAACTGCCCGCCGATAATGCCATCCGCTTCATTTTTCCACAGGCACCTACCCGGCCGGTCACCATCAACGGCGGGTTCCCGATGCCCTGCTGGTACGACATCCTCGGCATGTCGCCAGCCCGGGCAATCAACCAGAGTCATCTGGATGAAGCCGTTGCCCTGGTACGTCAGCTGATCGACGAACAATGCGCACAGGGCATTGCGCTGGAAAACATCATTCTCGCCGGGTTCTCCCAGGGCGGCGCGGTTGTGCTCTGCACCGCTGTCAGCAGCGAGCTGCCGCTTGGCGGTGTGATGGCGCTGTCCACCTACGGGCCGGGACTGGACCTGCTGCTCGAGCAACACCCGGCCCGCCAACCGCTGGAGCTGTTCTGCGCACACGGCCGTTTTGATGACGTGCTGCCATTGGCGATGGGCCGCGAAGCCCATGATCTGATGCAGGCCGCCGGCCACCACACCCGCTGGTACGAATACCCGATGGCGCACGAGGTCTGCATGGACGAAATCGCCGACATCCGTCGCTGGCTGACAGAACGCTTCGGGCTTTGAGCCGGTCAGGGGCCATGCAGGCCACCGCACCTGTTCAAAAAACAACCGCAAGGCTTCGCGAACGCGCGGCCTTGCTTTACACTGCCTGACGTTCAATTTCCACGCAGTCGAGAAAAACCTTTGCTCAAAGCACTGAAAAAGCTGATTAGCAAGCCAGAAGAGCCGGCGCCGAAAGCGGCCGACACCACACCCCGTCAGGCAGCAGAGCCCACTCCCGCGCCCCTGCAGAACGATAGCGCAAACCGCGAACGCAAGCCGCGCAACCGTGATCGCAAGCGCCTGGCCAAACCACCTGCGACCCCGGTCAAGCCCTGGAGCATCAATGACTTTCAGGTTCCACCGGCCGAAGGCAAAACCCGCTTCCACGACTTCCCGCTGCCCGACAGCCTGATGCGCGGCATTCAGGATCAAGGCTTCAGCTACTGCACGCCGATTCAGGCTGCCGTGCTGGGCAGTACCCTGCGCGGCCATGACGCCATCGGCCGTGCGCAAACCGGTACCGGCAAGACCGCCGCCTTCCTGGTCTCCACCATTACCCAGTTGCTGGAAACGCCGCCGCCGGACGAGCGTTACATGGGCGAGCCACGGGCGCTGATCATCGCGCCGACCCGCGAGCTGGTGATGCAGATTGCCAGCGACGCCGAAGGGCTGACCAAGCACTGCCCGCTGAACGTCATGACCTTCGTTGGCGGCATGGACATCGACAAGCAACTCAAGCAACTGGAACAGCGCTACTGCGATATTCTGGTCGCCACTCCAGGTCGTCTGCTCGACTTCTGCAACCGCGGCGAAGTGCATCTGGACCTGCTTGAGGTACTGATCCTTGACGAAGCCGACCGCATGCTCGACATGGGCTTTATCCCGCAGGTACGCCAAATCATCCGCCAAACCCCGCGCAAAGGCGACCGCCAGACGCTGCTGTTCTCCGCGACCTTCAGCGATGACGTGATGAACCTTGCCCGCCAGTGGACGCACGAACCGGCCGTCGTCGAGATCGAGCCCGAGCGCCCTGCCTCAGAGAACGTGACCCAGAAGGTCTACGCCGTCAGCGGCCGCGACAAGTACAAAGTGCTCTACAACCTGATCACCCAGCTCGAGCTGGACCGGGTCATGGTCTTTGCCAACCGCAAGGACGAAGTACGACGGGTACAAGAGCGCCTGATGCGCGACGGCATCAACGCTGCTCAGCTATCAGGTGATGTACCGCAGCAAAAGCGCGTACGCACACTGGAGAACTTCAAGAGTGGCAAGCTGCAGGTGCTGGTCGCGACCGACGTTGCAGGCCGCGGCATCCACATTGATGGCATCAGTCACGTGGTGAACTACACCCTGCCGGAAGACCCGGAAGACTACGTCCACCGTATCGGCCGTACCGGCCGCGCTGGCGCCAAGGGCACTTCCATCAGTCTGGCAGGTGAAGACGACGCCTTCCAGGTGCCGCCGATCGAAGAGCTGCTGGGTAACAAGCTGGAGTGTGTGCCGCCGGAAGAGCACCTGCTCAAGCCAGTGCCCAAGCGCGAGCAGAGCGCTGAAGAAAAAGCCGCTACTGACGCCAATGAAGCCGAGCAGGCTGAAGCCGCTGCGGCAGCCCGCCGTCGCTCGGCTGGCAGCAACAGCCGCCGCGGTGGCGGTCGTCCACAGGGTCGCCACTGACCCAGCCGTAGGGACGCAGCATGCCGTGTCCGCGTGCCCCCTTTGCGGACGCGACATGTCGCGTCCCTAGGCATAGCATCGGCACTACCCGCAGCCATAAAACCTGACCATTCAGGCAAAAAAAACGGCCACTTTTCAGTGGCCGGGCCAATGACTATATCCCGCCTTTTTGCCCTCTGCCCAGCCCCGTTGATCAATTTTCGAGTTTTTTTGCCTTAAGCATTTTCCGCGCTTGTGAAGGTCATTCTGTTTACGCTATACCTCGATCAACCGGTCCACGCCGTCGTGGTGATCCCTTGATACCCGAGTGCTGTGCGAGCCGGCCCAGTGGACTGCCAGGCGCAGCCAATGCTGCCTGATACAGTCGCGTCACCGGCACTGCGAGGTACAGCATATGGAAGCGTGCGGACCGACCGAGCACACCTTCTACGTTCTTGATACCAACGTACTCATTCACGATCCCAACGCACTGCTCAACTTCGAAGAACACCACGTCATCATCCCGATGACCGTTCTGGAAGAACTCGACAAACTCAAATCCGGCAAATCCAGCACCGCAGCAGACTGTCGCCAGGCCATCAGGCTGATCGACAAAACCCTAGGAGACGCACCACCCGATCAGGTAGAACAGGGCGTCGCCATCGAGCGTGGCAAACTCGGCCCTAACGGCACCCTTGCCATCCTCATGGACAAGGCCCCGATTCCCGCCCACTGCCTGCCCAACGACCTTAACGACAACAAGATCATCAACCAGCTCTGTCAGCTGCAAAGTCAGCATCCCGATGACCGCATCGTGCTGGTGTCCAAGGACATCAACATGCGTCTGAAGGCGCGCGCCTGCGGCATTGACGCGGAGGACTACCACACCGACCAGTTGCTCGATGACATCGCCCTTCTGGCCCGCGGTTACCATGAAATCGAAGGCTCGTTCTGGGAGCGGGTGGCCAAGGTTGAAACCAGGCAGCTGACCGGGCAGACCGTGCATCAGGTTCAGCTCACCGACAACCTGCCGGCGCTGCACATCAACGACTTCATCATCGACGATCAGGGCTTTATCGGCTGGGTCAAGGGCATCGACGGCAGCAACCTGACCATCCGCGACCTGCACCAGGAACCCATGCTGCATCAGGAGTGCTGGGGGCTGCGCCCGCGGGACATCTTCCAGGCGCTGGCCATGTACGCCCTGATGGACCCGGACATTCACCTGGTCAACCTGACCGGTGCCGCCGGCTCCGGAAAAACCATTCTCGCGCTGGCCGCCGCCATCGAGCAGACCATGGTCACCAAGACCTACCGCCGCATCATCGCCACCCGCAGCACCCAGGGTCTGGACGAAGATATCGGTTTTCTGCCCGGCACCGAAAAAGAGAAGATGGAACCCTGGCTCGGCGCCATCACCGACAACCTTGAAGCCCTGCACATGGATGACGAGAGCACCCACGGCAGCGTGGAATACATCCTCGACCGCGTGCCACTGCAGTTCAAATCCCTGAACTACATCCGCGGCCGCAGTTTCCAGCAAAGCTTCATCCTGATCGACGAAAGCCAGAACCTGACTCCGCACCAGATCAAGACCATCATCACCCGCGCTGGCAACGGCTCAAAGGTGATCTGCCTTGGCAACCTGGCGCAGATCGATACCCCTTACCTCAACGCCACCAGCTCAGGCCTCACCTATCTGACCGAATGCTTCAAAGACTTCCCCCACGGCGTGCACATCCATCTGCAGGGCGTACCGCGCTCGGCACTGGCCGAGTACGCAGAAACGCACCTCTGACCGGCCTTTGGCCGGTAGCTGCAAGCCACAAGCGTCAAGCTGCAAGAAAACCCGCGCGATGGCACATCGCGCGGGTTTTCCATAAACAGAGCGACCTCAAAACACCCGATGGTTCATCCCCGTTTCGCTTTTGGCTTGCGGCTTTTGGCTTTTGGCTTGCGGCTTGCGGCTTGCGGCTTGCGGCTTGCGGCTTGCGGCTTGCGGCTTGCGGCTTGCGGCTTGCGGCTTGCGGCTTGCGGCTTGCGGCTTGCGGCTTGCGGCTTGCGGCTTGCGGCTTGCGGCTTGCGGCTATTGGGCTTCGCCGCAAAGCGGCGAAGCCCAATAGCCGCTCTCTATCCAACCCATTACCCATCGCGGCGCAGGTTTGCGGCATAATCCACGGCTAAAGCTGACAGGAGCACGCCCATGCTGATGGTGATTTCCCCCGCCAAGACCCTTGATTACGACACGCCCCCGGTGATCGAACAGAGCACCCAGCCGCGCTTTGTCGAGCACAGCGTCGAGCTGATCGACGTGCTGCGTGAAAAGTCGCCGCAGGATATCGCCAAGCTGATGTCCCTGTCGGACAAGCTGGCCAGCCTCAACGTTGCCCGCTACGGCAGCTGGGAGCGCGAGAGCACGCCAAACAACGCCAAGCAGGCGTTGCTGGCGTTCAAGGGCGATGTCTACACAGGACTCAACGCGGAAGATTTCTCGGCCGACGATTTTGCCTTCGCCCAGCAGCACCTGCGTATGCTGTCCGGCCTCTATGGCCTGTTGCGCCCGCTCGACCTGATGCAGCCCTACCGCCTGGAAATGGGCACCAAGCTGGCCAACGCGCGAGGCAAGGATCTGTACGCCTTCTGGGGCGAGCGCATCAGCCAGTGGCTGAACGAGGATCTGGCCGCGCAGGGCGATCAGGTACTGCTCAACCTGGCCTCGCAGGAGTACTTCGGCGCGGTCAAACCCAAAGCCCTGAACGCGCGCATCATCGATACGGTGTTCAAGGACCAGAAAAACGGTCAGTACAAGATCATCAGCTTCTACGCCAAGAAGGCCCGCGGCCTGATGGCCCGCTATGTCATCAAGGAACGGCTGCAGGATCCTGAAGGCCTGAAGGATTTCAATCTGGACGGCTACCGTTTCGACCCTGCTTCCAGCAGCGAAAACCAGCTGGTGTTCCTGCGCGACGAGCAGGCCTGAATACAACGACCCCGGCTCAGGCCGGGGTCGTTGCCTGGGCAGTCACATCCACACGCTGATCGCGAAACGCCAGATAGTGCTGCAAAACCTGCTCCGGCGCCTCGACCTGCGGGTAGTGGCCGATGTGCGGCAGCAACACGGTGTCCGGGTTCGGAATCAGCTGCCGATAGCGTTCCACCATGTGCGCGCCCGATACCGGATCAACCGCACCGTCAATCACCCGCAATGGCACCCCGGTCCGCTGCATGGCAGCAAGCCAGCGGTCGCGATTGCCCCGCCGCTCGGCGATATAGCGAATCAGCAGATGCATGACGCGAGGGCCGCGATTGAACTCGATCATGCGCCAGAAGGCATCCAGCTCCCGGTCATCCGGCTGGGTTTGCGGCCCAAACACCTTGCCGAAGGTGCGTGCCATCCGCTCCCGGCTGTAGAGACGCCCGATCAAGGAACCGATCGGACTCATCAACAGCTGCTGCAACAACACAGGGTGATGGGTCTCGGGAAATAACCCACCGTTGAGAAAACACAGCGAACGTAAAAAACCCGCCCCCTGCTCGTGCCGCGCCAGCAACTCCTGGCCGACACTGTCACCATAATCGTGCGCCAGCACGTGGTACTCGGCGATGTCGAGCGACCCCATCAGCGCCTGCTGCAGGTCGGCCTGGTCCAGCAAACTGTAGGGGTAATGTTGCGGCTTGTCGGAAAAGGCAAAGCCGATCATGTCCAGCGCGATCACCCGATAGCGTTCGGCAAGCGCCTGCCAGAGGTAATGCCAGTCCCAGGAGCCGGAGGGGAATCCATGGATCAGCAGGAGCGGCTCACCCGCCCCTGCTTCCCACCAGCGAATCTGGTGCCCGCGATAACGGAACACCTTCCCCTGAGCGACCCAGTCGTCCAGGGCAATGCCGGTGACAGACACGGCTCAGGCATCGTAGCCCGGGTTGACACGGTCCAGCTTGCGCAGCAGCGCCGGCCATGCGATGCCCGCACCCGCGCCGTTGGTCACTTTCTTCATGGAGGCCACGGCACCGTCCAGAATCGACTGTGGAATCGGAATCAGCTCGGCATTCTGCGCCTGGGCGCGCACCTGGATTTCACAGCAGCGCTGCAGGGTATACATGGTCAGGAAGGCATCGGCGACCGACTTGCCGCAGGTCAGCAGACCATGATTGCGCAGCACCAGATTGTTGGCGCGACCCAGGTGAGCCTGCAGGCGCGGCTTTTCTTCATCGTTCAGGGCCACCCCTTCGTAGTCGTGGTAGGCCAGGCTGCTCAGCACAAAGATCGACTGCTGGGAGATCGGCAGAATACCGTCCTTCTGGGCGGATACGGCAATACCGGCAGCGGTATGCGTATGCATCACGCAGTTGGCATCGTGACGGACCTCGTGAATGGCGCTGTGGATGGTAAAGCCGGCCGGGTTGACGTTGTAGGGCGACTCTTCGATCTTGTTGCCCTGCAGGTCGATCTTGACCAGATTCGACGCGGTAACCTCTTCAAACATCAGGCCGTAGGGGTTGATCAAGAAATGCTCAGTGCCCGGAATCTTGGCAGAGATATGGGTGAAGACCAGATCATCCCAGCCGAACATGGCAATCAGGCGATACGCCGCGGCCAACTCGACACGGACCTGCCACTCTTCGGCGCTGACCTTGTTCTTCAGGCTGATATCGGACAGAGCATGCACTGCATTCATGGGGAGTAATCCTCTATTGTTGGAATAATGTAATCGGGCCCGTACAGGCGGCTGACGCTACAGGACATCCCCAGCGCTCGTGCGGCATACTGTGGGACGTTCAGTATCAGTGGAGTCTAGACGGTGACGGCAAAGCGGACTGTCAAACACATTACAGTGTCCGAGATGGGCAACAACCCGCAGCTGGCCAAGCTGTTGCAGCAGAATCGCTGGTTTGGAGAATTGCCCCAGGACGTTCTGGACGAGCTGTTGGCGCTGGCACGCATACGCACCCTGCAGGATGGCGAGTTTGTCTACGCCAAGGACGACCAGCCCGATGGGCTTTACGGCGTGATCAGCGGCAGCACCCGAATCAGCAATATCGGTCAGGACGGCCGTGAGGCAATTCTGGCCATTCTCAGCCCCGGCAGCTGGTTCGGAGAAATCTCGCTGTTCGATGGCCTGCCGCGCTCACATGATACCGTCGCCATCGGCCCGACCGAGCTGCTGATGATTCCCCGCCCGGCTTTTCATCAAATGCTGGAGCGGCGGCCGGCACTGTATCCGATGTTCATGCGCATTCTCTGCCGGCGCATCCGCATTTCCTTTGCCATGCTTGAGGATAGCGCCCTGCTGCCCCTGTCCTCACGGCTGGCCAAGCGCCTGCTGATGCACGCGCACAACTATGGACAGACTGACGACGAAGGGCGGCGCCCCTGTGTGCAGCTGTCACAGGAGTCGCTCGGCCAGATGCTCAACAGCTCACGCCAGAGCATCAATAAGCTGCTCAAGCGACTGGAAAGCCTTGGCTGGCTGAAGATTCAGTACGGTCAGATCATTCTGCTGGACGAGGACGCACTGACGCAGCTGGCCAGCGGCGCTCCGCTGCCCAGTGAGGACTGACGCTCAGCCACGCAACAACGCGGCAAACCCCTGCAGCCAGGGCTCGGCGTCGGTTTCCGGGGTCACGGTTTCGCTGGCATCCAGCTGCAACATCGCCAGCGCCTCGCTGGCCTGCAGCTCCAGCAGCAGCTCGCGGAACTGCTCACCTGCCATACAGAAGGTATCGCCGTAGGCCGAATCACCGAGCGCGATCACGCCGAACGGCTTGCCGGTCAGCAACGGGAAGCGGTCACGCATTTCATGAAACAGCGGCACCAGGGCGTCAGGCAGTTCACCCATTCCCGTGGTTGAGGTGCATACCAGCAGGGCGTCCGGGGCCAGCGCCAGCAGGGCGTCCAATGTCAGCGGCTGCAGGCGAGTGACTTGCACACCGGCATTGCCCAGCAGAGTCTGCGCCTCGTCCGCTACCAGATTCGCGGTCCCGAATACCGAACCGCTAATGATCACCAGATGCATGAATCCCAATCCCCCAACCATTATTTCGATGCCGCATTATGCCCGAAACAGGCAACCAGCGTCGTGGCAGCCTTATGCTGCCGCTGGACAGCCCCGGACCTTGCTATAGAATGGGCCAACACGCAACCCGGACGGATACCGCATGATCAACGCGAAGCTACTGCAGCTCGTCGTCAACGCCTCCAACGACGGCATCGTCGTTGCCGAGAAGGAAGGAGACGACAACATCCTTATCTACGTGAATCCGGCCTTTGAGGCGCTCACCGGCTACAGTGCCGACGAGATCCTCTACCAGGACTGCCGGTTTCTGCAGGGTGATGATCGCGATCAGGAGGCTCTGCAGCAGATGCGCGACGCCATCAGCGCGGGGCGTCCGTGCCGGGTGACATTGCGCAACTACCGTAAGGACGGAAGCCTGTTCTGGAATGAACTGTCCGTGACCCCCGTGCTCAATGACGCCGATCAGTTGACCTACTTCATCGGCATCCAGAAGGACGTGACGGCAAGGGTAGAAGCGGAGCGCCGGGTCAAGGAGCTGGAACAGGAACTTGACGCCCTGCGCGCGGCAACCTGAGCCGGTCAGCTGTCAAAGTGTCCCGACAGCAGCAGCTGCAGACGGCTACCCAACTCCCGATCCATCCCTCCCAGACTGTGCATACCGGCTGCGGCGAACGCCTCGGCCTGCAGCGCGCAACACCCACCCGCCAGCGCCATCTCGCACTCCAGATGCTGATTCAGCAATAACAGCTGACGCTGCAGCAGTGCAGAGTCCAGTGGGGCCTCGCTGAACAGCACCAGGAGCCTGCAACCCGCACGCTCTGTTGCCTGCAACAGACTGGCGGTGTCCGGCAGCGTCGGGAGAAAGCCCACGTTTACCTGTGCCTCGACAAGCAGAGCGGCCATCGCCAGGGCCTCCATTTCGACCTCGGCACCCTGCAGGTTGACCAGCAGCACCAGCGACCGCCCCGGCTCCCGATAGGCGCACCTCTGCAACAGCCGCCCACGCAACAACCCGTCAAGCAGCACTGCCTCGGCACTGCCCCGGCGCTGTCGCTGCTGCAGCGGCAACAGCACACCGTTGAGCGCTGACGCCATCGGCATGGCGGCCAGCAGCTGCTCATAGCGGCGTTCGAGCAGGGTCAGATCGAAAGCCTGCAGCGTCTCCTCAAGGCGTTCCTGCCACTGCTCCAGCGCTGTCGATACCGACGGCGTCACCTCCGGGCCTGGCGCATCCGCTTCCCCGCGGTCAATGATCGAGCCGACCTTGCTGACCGCAACGCCCTTGGCTATCCAATTGGTGATAGCGCGGACACGCTCAATGTCTCTTTGCGAGTAAAGCCGATGGCCGCTGTCGGTACGGTGCGGCACCAGGAGCCCGTAGCGGCGCTCCCAGGCTCGCAGCGTGATAGGATTGACACCCGTCAGCCGCGCAACTTCACGGATCGGGTAGAGGGTTTCGAGGGCCATTGGCTGTTCGCCGTCAGCTGCTTCATTCATCGCGTCATGTCCATGGGAGATCGCCATCGCGATCCGAGGGTCTGGTAGGACAACTTGTACCAGTATTGTACACGAACAGCCACCAGGTACCGAATTGTTACATCAAGTTGTACGACCAACGCACAAGAGCGTGCTAAGATCCCCTCCTCGAATCGAACCAGATGCGCCTTACTCACTGCGCACCGAGGATCCTAACCCATGCAGAGCCGTTTGCCGAACACACCGCAGGCGCCCGATACCATCCTGATCACCGGTGGCGCCCGGCGAATTGGTCTGCATTGTGCCGAACGCTTTGTCGCCGACGGCTACCGGGTCATCATTACCTGTCGCCAGCCGCGCTCGGCTTTGCCCGAAGCCCTTGAGGTGATGCTGGCAGACTTTTCGACGGCCGACGGCATACAGCGCTTCATCGACGAGCTGCAGGATCGCGCCCCGCGACTGCGCGCCATCATCCACAACGCGTCGTTGTGGATGGACGACAGCGAGGGTGCCAGCGCCCTGCAGCAGATGTTCATGGTGCACATGCAGGCGCCCTACCTGATCAACCAGCAATGCCGCAATCTGTTTGTACCCGGCGCAGCCGCCGACATCATCCATCTTGGTGATGATGTTACCCGCAAGGGCAGCGCACGCCATATCGGGTATTGCGCCACCAAGACCGGCCTGGAGGGGCTGACCCGCTCCTTTGCCGCCAGCCTGGCCCCTGCAGTCAAGGTCAACGCCATTACCCCGGCGCTGATCATGTTCAACCCCGAGGACGATGCCGACTACCGCGCGCGCGCGCTGAACAAATCGGCATTGGGCATCGAGCCCGGACCGGATGTCGTCTACCAGTCCATCCGCTTTCTGATGGATAACCCCTATATCACCGGAAGCTGCCTGCCACTGAACGGCGGCCGGCATCTCAAGTAAGCCGAAGAGACCACGACATGAGCCTGGAAAAACTGACGAAAAACTACCTCGACGTCCTCACCAACCTGGGAGAGCAGCCGGAGCGTGATGGCCTCAAGGGCACACCGGAGCGCGCCGCCAAGGCCATGCAGTTTCTCTGCCACGGCTATAACCAGTCGCTGGACGAGATCGTCAACGGCGCACTGTTCGACTCCGACAACGACGAGATGGTGATCGTCAAGGACATCGAGCTGTACTCGCTGTGCGAGCACCATATGCTGCCGTTCATCGGCAAGGCCCATGTTGCCTACATCCCGACCGGCAAGGTAATCGGTCTGTCCAAGGTCGCGCGCATCGTCGACATGTTCGCCCGTCGTCTGCAGATTCAGGAAAACCTGACTCGCCAGATCGCCGAGGCTGTTCAACAGGTCACCAATGCCAAGGGCGTTGCGGTGGTGATCGAGGCCAAGCACATGTGCATGATGATGCGCGGCGTCGAGAAGCAGAACTCGTCGATGCACAGCTCGGTGATGCTGGGCGCCTTCCGGGAGTCGGTCAATACCCGCCAGGAATTTCTGCAACTGATCAGCCGGAGCAACTGACCATGAGCCAGCTCGCGCCGGGCATGGCCCGTATCCGCATCAAGGATCTGCGCCTGCGCACCTATATCGGCATCAAGGAAGAGGAAATCCTCAATCAGCAGGATATCCTCATCAACGCCACCATCCTCTATCCGGCCGCCAATGCGGTCAGCGTCAATCAGATCGAGCAGGCGCTGAATTATCGCACCATCACCAAGGCGATGATTCGGCATGTCGAAGACAATCGCTTTGCGCTGCTTGAACGCCTGACCCAGGAACTGCTCGACATCGTCATGCAGCACGAGCAGGTGCGTTACGCCGAGGTTGAAGTAGACAAGCCACATGCGCTGCGTTTTGCCGAGTCGGTTTCCATCACCCTCAGCGCCGCGCGCGACTGAGGCTGATTGACAATACCCGGCTGGCAATTATCCTTGCGCTCAGAGTCGGCGTGCCATTAAGGCGCGCCATCTTCCGCCATCGCTGCATGAAGGAACCCCGACCATGACCAAGCAGGAGCGTCTCGAACTGGAAGCCGCTGCCTTCCGCAACCTCGTCAGCCATCTGCGCAACCGCAAGGACGTGCAGAATATCGACCTGATGACCCTCGCCGGTTTCTGCCGCAACTGCCTGTCCAAATGGTACAAGGCGGCCGCCGACGACATGGATATCGAACTTAGCATGGATGAGGCGCGCGAAGCCGTCTATGGCATGCCCTATGCCGAGTGGAAGGCCAAGTATCAGACCGAAGCCTCCCCGGAACAGAAAGCCGCCTTTGACAAGGCGCAGAAACAGGACAAAGCATGACCCCCGAGCAGTTTATCGCCCGCCTGGGCACGCCTGAACACCAGTTCGCCGAGACTCTGGCCTTTATCGATGCCCACTACGAGCATCAACCGACCGCGTTCGATAACGGCCCGGTGCACAACAGCGCAGAGCAGAATCAGGGCTCCTGCAAAGTGCTGGCAATGGCGCTTGACCGTGGGTTGAGTGATGAGCAGGCACTGCATTGCTTTGCCGAGCATTACCGTTCGGTACTGCAGACACCGGACGGCAGTGATCACGCCAACATCCGCGCCCTGCAGCGAGGCGGCCTCGCCGCCGTGCGCTTCGACGGTACGCCACTGACCCGCCGGCAGAGCTGAGCTATGGCCGCCAAACAGCTGCAGCCGGTCGGCGACTTCCCGCCGACCGGCATTTTCCGCCGACTGTTCGCCGCAGGCTACGACCTGTTGCTGCTGCTGGCAGCCTTGATGGTCGCCACACTGGTCTATCTCAGTGCCCACATCTGGATCAGCGGCGAAGCAGCCGCCCACGCCGAAGCCGAACAGGGCGCCTACGTCGGCGATCCTGTTCTTACCTTGATCGTGATTGTCATCACCATCGGCTTTTACAGCTGGTTCTGGACCAAGAAGGGCCAGTCGCTCGGCATGCAGGCCTGGCGTATTCGCCTGCAGCAGCCCGACGGCAGGTCCATCACCGGGCGTCAGGCCCTGATTCGTCTCGCCGTAGCCCAGCTGTCATGGCTCTGCGGCGGGCTCGGATTTCTCTGGCAATTGTGGGACGGCGAGTCGCGCAGCTGGCATGACATCGCCTCAGGAACCCGACTGGTTACCCTGCCCAAGGGCACCTTCAAGGACTGATTCGTCAGTCCTTGCAGCAGCTACACCAAGCCGATCCCGCCGCTAACTCAGCCGCGCGCTGGTTGGCGCGGTAACCCGGCAGCTCGGCAAGCCGGTATCAACCGGCCCGCCGCAGCAGGTAACTCCCGAGCACCACCAGCAGGCCAATCGGCAGCAACACGGCGATCAACGGCGAAAAACCAAACACCAGACTGGACGGCCCCAACAGGTCCTGACCAATCTGAAAGACGAAGCCGACCAGCACCCCGGTGAACAGACGCTGCCCCATGGTCACCGATCGCAGCGGACCGAATACGAAGGACACCGCCACAAACACCAGTGCTGCCGTCGCCAGCGGCTGGAACAGTTTTTTCCAGAACGCCAGCCAGTACGGCTGATTGTCCAGCCCCTGGTCTGCCAGATACTTCTGATATTGCCAGATCCCGGTCAACGGCAACGCATCCGCATCCAGCACCACAACGCGCAGCAATTCGGGGGACAGATGGATATTCCAGCGCTCCTCAAGATTGGCGGTCACCGTGCTTTCACCGGACTCGGCAAAACGGGTGGCACGCACATCCTCCATCAGCCAGTCATGTTCCTGCACGGTTGCACGACTGGCGAAACTGGCTTCGAGCAGATGACGCTGATCATCAAAGCGGTAACGGGTCACGCCATACAGCACCCCGTTGGGTTGCACCGCGTTGATATGCAGAAAATCGTTGCCCTCGCGGTGCCAGAGTCCCTTGGACCGCAGCGCCTCGTTACTGCCGACGGCGATTGCCTTGCGGCTGGCTGCCATGTTTTCGCTGTAGGGCGCCACGTACTCGCCGACCAGCACACCCAGCAGCATCAGCACCAGCAAGGGCTTCATCACCGCAAGGGTAATACGGGCGATAGAGACCCCGGCCGCCCGCATGATAGTCAACTCGGAGTTGCTCGCCAGCGTCCCCAGCCCGACCAGACAGCCAACCAGCGCTGCCAGCGGCAGCAGATCGTGCAGTCTGCGTGGCAACGACAGCAGCGTGAAGTTCAGCGCCTGCGCTGCCCCGTAGCCGCCCTTGAGCTCGTCCAGCTCGTTAATATAGGCAAACAGCAGATCCAGCCCGAGAATCACGGCCAGTACTACCAGAATGCTGAGCAGTACAGCACTGCCAATATGCCGATCAAGCCGCCGCATGCGCACCTCCCTGGGCACGATTGGGCGCCGTTAACGTACGCCAGTTGAACCCAAGCCCTATCAGCAGGAACAACCCATGTACCCACCACAGGCCAAGCGCCGGTGGCAACTTGCCGGACTCGATCCAGCCGCGGGCACTGATCAGCAGTGCCAGATAGGCCATATACAGCAGAATTGCCGGCAGCAGCTTGAGGAACCGTCCCTGCCGCGGATTGACCCGCGCCAACGGTACAGCAAAGAAGGCGACGATCGGCACCAGCAACGGAATAGCGATGCGCCACTGCAGCTCGGCACGCTCATCCAGCCCGTCCTCGCTAAGTAGCTGGGCAGTACTCATCGCTTCACGATCACTGATCTCGGTCTGCACTTCCGGCTTGGGCAGCAACACACCGTAGGTGTCATAGGAAATACTGCGGAAATTGGCCGCACCGGGCTGACCTTCGTAACGGAAACCGTTTTTCAGCACCAGATAGCGACTGCCATCCGGATTAAGCTCCTGGGTACCGGACTCGGCCACCAGCACCCCCAGCACCGCGTCTTCGCCCTGGCCGCGGCGCTCGGTAATGAAAACGTCCTGCAATTCGGTACGGTCATCCGACAAGCCGCCGGCGTAGGTTACCCGCTGGCCGCTGCCCAGCGCCTGAAACCGGCCGGCAGAGAGCGTGTCGAATTCGGTCAGGGCATCCTGCTGATTGAGCAGTTGCTGGGTCTTGAGCACACCCGCCGGTGCACCCCAAAAACTCAGCAACGCGACCAGCAGCGCAACCAGCAGCGCCGGCCCCTGGGTATAGGCCAGCAGTTTGCGGTCACTCATTCCGGTGGCCGACAGCACGGTCATCTCGCTGTCGAGGTACAAACGCCCGTAGGCCAGCAGAATGCCGAGAAACAGCCCCAGCGGCAGGATCAGCACCAGAAAGCCCGGCATCCGGTAGGCCATGATGGAAAACAGCACCGCCGCGTCAAGCTGACCGGCAGCCGCCTGCGCCAGGTACTTGATGAAGCGCCCGCTGACAATGATCAGCAGCAGCACGCCGCTGACCGCCGTCAGGGTCAGCAGCACCTCGCGACTCAGATAACGAAAAACAATCACGGATAAGGTCCTTGGCTCCGGGGTCTTTAAGGGGCTGCACGAATAGGCCAGAATGCAGGACTGACATGTCTGCCAGCAGCAGCCCGACAGACACCCACGGGAATTTGCCCGTATTATCAGCCAATCATCTCGATTTGTCTTGGGGAGCACCATGGAGTTCAACGTAAAGCACGGCGCACTGGAAACCATCAAATGCGGCTGTCTGGTTGTCGCGGTCAACGAAGGCAAGACGCTAAGTGGGCCGGCGGCGGATCTGGACAAGGCCTGCGGCGGGCAATTGAGCACCGCGCTGAAAAACGGCGACCTCAGTGGCAAGAGCGGCAGCAGCCTGATGCTGTTCGCCCTCCCCGGCATCGCTGCCCAGCGTGTGCTGCTGCTCGGCAGCGGCAAGGATGAGGCGCTGAGCGACCGCGCCTGGCGCAAGCTGGTGCAGCAGGCTCTGACGGCAGTCAAGGCAGGTCCGGCGAGCGACGCCGTGTTTGCGCTCAACACCAGCGGCGTGAAGAACCGCACCGCCGCCGAGCAAACCCGCCTGCTGGTCGAGGCCTGCTACGACAACCTGTACGGCTTTGACCAGTTCAAGAGCAAGAAGGCCGACAAACCGAAGCTGAAAAAGCTCAGCCTGTGGACCGCCGACAAGGCCGACGCTGACGCACTCAAACAGGCAATTGCCGAAGGCGCCGCCATCAGCGAAGGCATGGCCCTGACCCGCGACCTGGGCAATCTGCCGGGCAACGTCTGCACTCCCACTTACCTGGCCAACCAGGCCAAGGCGCTCGCCAAGGACCACAAGACACTCGAAGTCGAAGTGCTCGACGAGAAAGCCATGAAGGCCCTCGGCATGGGCGCCCTGCTGGCGGTCAGCGCCGGCAGCGCCGAGCCGGCCAAGCTGATCCGCATCAGCTACAACGGCGGCAAGGCCAAGGACAAGCCGCATGTTCTGGTCGGCAAGGGCATCACCTTCGACACCGGCGGCATCAGCATCAAGCCGGCTGCCACCATGGACGAAATGAAATACGACATGTGCGGCGCCGCAACCGTACTCGGCGTGGTCAAGGCAGTCGCCAGCCTGCAGCTGCCAATCAATCTGGTTGGTTTGATTGCCTCGGCCGAGAACATGCCGAGCGGCACCGCGACCCGCCCAGGCGACATCGTCACCAGCATGTCCGGCCAGACCATTGAAATTCTCAACACCGATGCCGAAGGCCGCCTGGTGCTGTGCGACGCACTGACCTACGCCGAACGCTTCAAGCCAGCCAGCGTGATCGATATCGCCACCCTGACCGGTGCCTGCATTGTCGCCCTGGGCAGCAACGCCTCCGGCCTGATGGGCAACAACGACGAGCTGATCGCGCAGTTGCTGGATGCCGGCACCCGCGCCGGTGACCGCGCCTGGCAACTGCCGCTGTTCGAGGAATATCAGGAGCAGCTCGACAGCCCGTTTGCCGACATGGCCAACATCGGCGGCCCCAAGGCCGGCACCATCACCGCTGGCTGCTTCCTGTCGCGTTACACCAAGGCCTACCCGTGGGCGCACCTGGATATCGCCGGCACCGCCTGGATCAGCGGCGGCAAAGACAAGGGCGCCACCGGCCGACCGGTTCCGCTGCTGATGCAATACCTGCTTTCTCAGGCTGGCGCCTGATACAGCAGCCACAAGCTGCAAGCGACAAGCCTCAAACCGAGCCGGTGTTGCGGTTTTAGCTTGCAGCTTGCGGCTTGAAGCTTGAAGCTACCCCCATGACCCGCATCGATTTCTATCTGCTTTCCAGCGACCAGCCGGACACCCGGCTGGCGTACGCCTGCCGCCTGGCCCACAAGGCCTGGCACAAGGGCCACAAGGTATACCTGCACTGTCCGGACGAAGCGACCACGCGCACGGTCGACGACTTGCTGTGGTCGTTCCGACGCGACGCTTTTGTGCCCCATGTCGTACTCGGCGAAGGTCCGGAAGAGCCGGTCGCCTGTGGCTGGGCAGACCAGCCAGGCAGCTATAACGACCTGCTGATCAACCTCTCGGACCAACCGCCACCCTTCTTCAGCCGTTTCCAGCGGCTGGCAGAAATTGTCATCGAGCACGACCCGGTGCGCCTGCCCGCGCGCGACCGCTTCCGTTTGTACCGTGAACGGGGCTATCCTCTGAATTCCCACCCCATTCGGACAGCAGGATGAACCATGAAGCAGCGCGATCCCTCGGAGCCGTCACGGCTGCTGGAAGATCTGGAATCGATCCGCACGCTGCTGGATGAACATCCCGAGGCAGCAGCGGACGCCGCAGCGGTCGATGGCCAGATGGATATTCCGTTGCTGCGGGATGTCATCCTCAATCCAAACGAGCCACCACTGAGTGCTGTCGACCCTGCAGAACCGCCGATACCCGAGGCGCCGATCAGCAAGTCGCATAATCCGTTTCTGCCCTACGCCTCCCTGGCACGACTGGCTGAAGAGCGCATGCAGCTGGACCAGTTGCTGACCCAGCAGACCCACAGCCAGCCGTTGCCCGCCACCAGCAGTGCCCGCGAGATGCGCCTGGAGGCGAGATTGCAGTCAGAGGCCCAGCTGCTGTTGCAAGGGGTGATCGACGACCTGATTCCAACCATAGAAGCAGAGCTGCGCAAGCGCATGCAGAGCCGGCTGCAGCAGATTGTTCGCGAGCAGCTCAAGTAGCCCGCCAGCGTTATTGCAAAGGGCGAGCACCAAAACCGCCGGCAATACAATTATTCCGTCCAGTCTCGCCCGACGGGCTGGGCCTTGATCGCCTCCGCCCGCTATAATGACGGCTTTTCCTGCGCGCTCGACGCCTGCCGCGTCACCAGCGCTCGCCACTCCTGAACAGCCGGATAGCCACGACACCCATGGACAAGACTTACCAGCCCCACGCCATCGAAACTTCCTGGTACCAGACCTGGGAGCAGAACAACTATTTCGCTCCCCAGGGCTCGGGCGAGTCCTACACCATTGCCCTGCCGCCGCCGAACGTGACTGGTAGCCTGCACATGGGTCACGGCTTCAACAATGCGATCATGGACGCGCTGATCCGCTTCCGCCGTATGCAGGGCCGCAACACCCTGTGGCAACCGGGCACCGACCATGCCGGTATCGCCACCCAGATGGTGGTTGAGCGCCAGCTCGCTGCACAGGGCGTCAGCCGCCACGACTTGGGCCGCGAGAAATTCCTCGAAAAGGTCTGGGAATGGAAGGAAGAGTCTGGCGGCAACATCACTCGCCAGATTCGTCGCCTTGGCAGTTCGGTAGACTGGAGCCGCGAACGCTTCACCATGGACGATGGCCTGTCCGAGGCGGTCAAGGAAGCCTTCGTGCGCCTGCATGAGGACGGCCTGATCTACCGCGGCAAGCGCCTGGTCAATTGGGACCCGAAACTGCACACCGCGATTTCCGATCTGGAAGTGGAAAACCACGACGAGCAGGGCTCGCTGTGGAACCTGCGCTACCCGCTGGCTGATGGCGCCACTACCGCCGACGGCAAGACCTATCTGATCGTCGCCACCACTCGCCCGGAAACCATGCTGGGTGACAGCGCAGTTGCGGTTAACCCGGAAGACGAACGCTATCAGGCGCTGATCGGCAAGTTTGTCGAGCTGCCACTGGTGGGTCGCCGCATCCCGATCATCGCCGACGACTACTGCGACCCGGAATTCGGTACCGGCTGCGTGAAGATAACCCCGGCCCACGACTTCAACGACTACGAAGTCGGCAAGCGCCACAGCCTGCCGCTGATCAATGTGCTGGACAAGGACGCCGCCGTCCTGGCCCGCGCCCAGGTGTTCAACATCGACGGCAGCGTCAACAGTGACATCGACGCTACCCTGCCGGAAGCCTACGCCGGTCTGGATCGCTTCGAGGCGCGCAAGAAGATCGTCGAAAACTTCGACGCCCTCGGCCTGCTGGAAAAGATCGAACCCCATGCGCTCAAGGTGCCCAAGGGCGACCGCTCGGGCGTGGTCATCGAGCCGTGGCTGACCGACCAGTGGTACGTCTCCACCAAGCCGCTGGCCGAGCCGGCGATTGCTGCGGTTGAGGACGGCCGTATCCAGTTCGTGCCCAAGCAGTACGAAAACATGTACTTCAGCTGGATGCGCGACATTCAGGACTGGTGTATCTCCCGTCAGCTGTGGTGGGGCCACCGCATCCCGGCCTGGTACGACGAAGCCGGTAACGTCTACGTTGGCCGCGATGAAGAAGAAGCCTATCGCAAGGCGCTGGAAAGCAACGACCGTGAAGCGGAAGCAGAGCTGCCAACCCTGGACGAACTCAAAAATGCTGCCATCGCCTGCGGCCTGGGCGTGCTGCGTCAGGATGAAGACGTGCTCGACACCTGGTTCAGCTCGGGCCTGTGGACCTTCTCCACCCTTGGCTGGCCGGAACAGACCGAAGCGCTGAAAACCTTCCACCCGACCGACGTGCTGGTCACCGGCTTCGACATCATCTTCTTCTGGGTCGCCCGCATGATCATGCTGACCATGCACCTGATGAAGCATGACGACGGCACGGCGCAGATCCCGTTCAAGACCGTCTACGTGCACGGTCTGGTGCGCGACGGTCAGGGCCAGAAGATGTCCAAGTCCAAGGGCAACGTACTCGACCCGCTGGACATCATCGACGGCATCGACCTCGAATCGCTGGTCAAGAAACGCACCAGCGGTATGATGCAGCCGAAGCTGGCGGCCAAGATCGAGAAGCAAACCCGCGCCGAATTCCCCGATGGTATCGCCGCCTACGGCACCGACGCGCTGCGCTTCACCAACTGCTCGCTGGCCTCCACCGGCCGCGACATCAAGTTCGACATGGGCCGCGTCGAAGGCTACCGCAACTTCTGCAACAAGATCTGGAACGCCGCCCGTTACGTGATGATGCAGTGCGAAGACAAGGACACCGGCGTCAACGGTGAACCCGTTGAGCTGACCCTGGCCGACCGCTGGATCATCTCCCAGCTGCAACGCACCGAAGCCGAAGTGACCCGCCAGCTGGATCAGTTCCGCTTCGACCTGGCCTCCAACGCGCTCTACGAGTTCATCTGGAACCAGTACTGCGACTGGTATCTGGAGCTGTCCAAGCCGGTCCTGTGGGACGAAAACGCCCCGGCCGAGCGCCAGCGTGGCACCCGTCGCACTCTGGTCCGGGTACTGGAAACGGCCCTGCGTCTGGCCCACCCGTTCATGCCCTTCATCACCGAAGAAATCTGGCAACGCATCGCGCCGATGGCTGGCAAGAGCGGCCCAACCATCATGCTGCAGCCCTGGCCGGAAGCGGACAACAGCCGCATCGACGCCGGTGCCGAAGGCGATGCCGAGTGGCTGAAGTCGCTGATTCTGGGAGTGCGCAACATCCGCGGCGAGATGAACGTGGCCCCCGGCAAGGAGCTGGAAGTCATGCTGCGCAAGGCCAGCGACGAAGACATTCGCCGCCTGACGGAAAACGAAACCTTCCTGAAGAAACTGGCCAAGCTGTCCAGCGTGCAGGTGCTGGCCGAAAACGAAGAGGCGCCGCTGGCTGCCACCGCACTGGTCGGCGAACTGGAAGTGCTGGTGCCGATGGCCGGTCTGATTGACAAGACCGCCGAGCTGGCGCGTCTGGACAAGGAAATCGGCCGTCTCGACGGCGAGGTCAAACGGATTGGCGGCAAGCTGTCCAACGCTGGCTTCGTCGACAAGGCGCCCGCTGCGGTGATCGACAAGGAGCGCGCCAAGCTGGCCGACGCCGAGCAGGCACTGGCTCAGCTGAGCGAACAGCGCGCCCGTATCGCCAGCCTGTAACCCCACCTGACCCTGCCGCTCACCGGGCGGCAGGGTCACCCTGAGTGATTGCGGATCGTCCCATGCCCATCGACAACAGCATCGTTCACCAGATTCACAAGAAGCCCGACGGCCAACCGGCCAGCCTGACCCTGCGTGACGCCGAGCTGGCCAGCTCCGAAGCACTGGAGCAACTGCTGGCCGGCCTGATCGAGGCCTACAACAGCAAGCCCAACAAGGCCTGGGGCTACTTCCACGAAGAAAGTGGCGCCTACCCGTTCAGCGGCTGGCTGCAGCAACTGGTGGATCAGGAGCAGGACTTCGTACGCTTTTCCAGTCAGGCGACCGAGCACCTCAAGACCCTGATGGAAGGCTCCAACCTGGCGCTCGGCGGGCACGTGCTGTTCATCCGCTATCGTCAGGGCATGACCGCGTTTCTGGTCATCGCTCTGCTGCACCACACCGAAGGCGTGACCGTAACCGACGAGCTGGATGTGGCCGCTGCCCGCCATCTGGATCTCTCCAGCCTGAACATGGCGGCGCGCATCAACCTGACCGAGTGGAAGCAGAACGCCAGCGCGAAAAACTATATCTCGTTTATTCGCGGGCGCAGCGGCAAGCGGGTGTCGGACTACTTCCGCGACTTCATCGGCTGCGTGGAAGGCTCCAACCCGGAGGAAGACACCAACACCCTGCTGCAGGCCTTCAGCGACTACGTCGGCGAAGCCTCCCTTGAGCCCGAGCTGGTCAAGGACAAGGCCAAGGCGATGAGCAGCTACGTCAACAGCCAGAGCCGTGCCGGTGAGCAGGTCGCACTGGAAGAACTGTCGGGCGTGATCGACGAAGAGCATCCCCGCGCCTTCTACGACTACATCCGCAACAAGGACTACGGCCTGAATCCGGAGATGCCCGCCGACAAGCGCGCAATCAACAATTTCATGCGCTATTACGGCAAGGCCGATGGCCTGTCGATCAGCTTTGAGTCACATCTGCTTGGCGAGCGGGTGGAATACGACGAAAGCGAAGACGCCCTGGTTATCCGCCACCCGCCCAAGGGGCTGGTACAGCAACTGCGCAACAAGCGGCGCTAAAACCTTAGCGATTGCAAGGATGCAAAATTCGAGACATTATTTCGCCATCAACCACGCAAAGGAATGCTAATGAAAGCACTCGCTCGCACTATTTTTACCGTATCCATAGTAATGACTCTTACAGCTTGTAGCACCGTTCAAGGCGTTGTTCGGGACAAGCCCACAGGTAGCCCGATATCGTCAGCCACGGTCACCGTTGGACGAGCAAGCACCACCACTAACGCATTCGGCTCCTATTCACTGCAAGGTTCCTGGCTACCCCAAGATACGATGATCATCAATGCGCCGGGCTATCACCTCCAAACACTCACAGTTGGCGCGCCCAATGCAATACATGACATTGACCTGATCCCCAAATAACAAGCCTAACGCTGCATCCGCGGGAGCCACATCAACGACTTCGTGCAACGGACTTCTGCCAATTGCCTGCTGGCGGAGTGTGCACTCGGGGTTGCCCCGTTTACGCGGGCGAGTAGCACAGGGCGGGCGGGAAGAAGGACGGCAGCCTGTTTGAGGCGCGTAGCGACGAGTTCTGCCGGCCCCCGCCAGCCCGAGCAACGCAGCGAACCCGCAGGGCCGCGTAGTCGGGTGCCCGGGGGGATCGCCAAGGGGGGCCGGGCAAGCGGCCCCTCTTGGCTCGCCGTGAAGGCGAAAGGCTAACCTCGCAATAGCTAACAATTCAGGGAATGGGATGCCATCTTGCAAGTCCAGCGGTGCCCCCCTAAGCTCAAGGCCACTGGAACTCGCCATGGCGCCGCCGGCTACCTGCTTCAGGGCTTGATCCGATACCCGGTGCGGAAGATCCACCAGACCGCAGTGGTGCACAGGGTCAGAAACACCAGCGTCATTCCCACACTTACGCCAATGTGCACATCGGCGGCGCCGTAGAAGCTCCAGCGGAACCCGCTGATCAGATAGACCACCGGGTTAAACAGCGTCACCGTCTGCCAGAAGGGCGGCAGCATGGTGATCGAGTAAAAGCTGCCGCCCAGAAACGCCAACGGCGTGACGATCATCAACGGGATAATCTGCAGTTTTTCGAAACCATCCGCCCAGACACCGATGATGAACCCGAACAGGCTGAAGGTCACCGCCGTCAGGATCAGAAAGCCGAGCATCCAGACCGGGTGCTGGATTTCGTAATCGACAAACAACCGAGCCGTAAGCAGCACGAGCAAGCCGAGCAGTACCGACTTGGTAGCAGCCGCGCCGACATAACCGACGACTATTTCAACCGGCGATACCGGCGCCGACAGCACTTCGTAGATGGTGCCGGTAAAACGCGGCATGTAGATGCCAAACGAGGCGTTGGAGATACTCTCGTTCAGCAGCATGAGCATGATCAGGCCCGGAATGATGAAGGCACCGTAGCTGACCCCGTCCACCTCGGTCATGCGGGTGCCGATTGCAGCACCGAACACGATGAAATACAGCGAGGTCGAGATTACCGGCGAGGCGATACTCTGCAGCCGGGTGCGCATCATGCGCGCCATTTCCGACAAATAGATCGCCTTTACTCCGTAAAGATTCATGCGGCGCTCCCCGTTGCCTGTTCGTCTGTCTGCGCCCGGCTGTGCACCAACCCGACGAAAATGTCCTCCAGCGAGCTCTGACTGGAGTGCAGGTCACGTACCTCGATGCCGAGCTGATCGATGCGCTTGAGCAGTTCCGCGATGCCACTCTGCTCCGCCTTGGCATCAAACGTATACACCAGTGCATGCCCCTGCTCTGCCAGCACCAAAGGGTAGCCGGCGAGCGCCTCGGGCACCGCCTCCAGCGGCTGCTGCAACTGCAAGGTAAGCTGGCGGGTGCCCAACTGCTGCATCAGGGTGTTCTTGTCTTCGGTAAGAATCAGCTCCCCCTGGCGAATCACACCAATGCGGTCGGCCATTTCCTCGGCCTCTTCGATGTAGTGAGTCGTGAGGATGATAGTGACGCCGCGCTGCTGCAGCCGTCGCACCATGTTCCACATGTCACGGCGCAACTCGACGTCAACGCCCGCAGTGGGTTCATCAAGGAACAGTACCTCGGGCTCGTGCGCCAGCGCCTTGGCAATCAGCACCCGGCGCTTCATGCCACCGGACAGCGCCATGATTCGCTCATGGCGCTTGTCCCACAACGAAAGCTCGCGCAGGATCTGCTCCAGCAGCGCGTCGTTGCGCGGCTTGCCGAACAGGCCACGACTCAGGCGCACCGTAGCCCAGACGCTGTCGAACATGTTGTTGGTCAGCTCCTGCGGCACCAGGCCGATCCGACTGCGCGCCTTGCGGTACTCGCGCACGTTGTCGTAGCCGTCGACCAGCACCCGGCCGCTGCTGGCGTTGACCAACCCGCAGATGATGCTGATCATGGTGGTCTTACCGGCGCCATTGGGGCCCAGCAGGGCGAAGATCTCGCCACGTCGAATGCTCAGGCTGACGCCCTTGAGCGCCCGGAACCCGGTCTCGTAGGTTTTGGTCAGGTTGTCTACAACGATGATGCTGTCCACACTCCCCCCAACAATCATGACTCGAATGGATCGCTGTGCAGCCTTCGCAGCCCAGCCAGCGGTCAGTCAGCATACGCCCATCCGGCGGTCCACGCAGCCGCCCGCCGTTGACCTGCCGCCGATCCTGAACTAAACCTTTTTCACAGAGATGGTAATCCGTCGCCCCATCATCAAAAGAATAATAAATGGGAGGCACAGGCCATGCTGAACCTGTTGCTGGCTGTTTTGCTGTTACCGGTAGTTGCGATCAACGTGATCGGCCCCTGGCTGGTTCTGCGCACCCAGCGGATTCCGGCCAGAGTACGCTTCAACAACACCGATCACGCGCACTTCCTCGCTGATCGCGGGGAGGTCTTCCGGCGGCTTGATGAGCAGCTCCAGGCACTGGAGTTCGCCCATGTTGGCTCCTCGGTTTTGCCTTCCAGCCACACCACAAGCCACTTTTCGCTGTACGTTCATCCACGCGATCAGGCCGCCGCAATGCTGGTAACCATGACCACTGGCAAGCGCCGGGTGACCTACGCCGAGTTTACCCAGCTGTATGCAGACGGCAGCCTGCTGGATGTCCACAACGCCCCCAGCCTCTCCTCCTATCCCTCCATGCCCTGCCGCATCGGCGTGCGCATGACCGGCGTGAACAACCTGAAGCGCCTGTTCAGCACCCTGCAACACCTGCGCGCATGCCTGCCGAATTCGGCAGCGGCCATCGCCTACCCGAAAGATCAGGGCTTTGCTCCAATCGAACGATTCCTGGCGCGCGAGTCCGACGAACTGGTCGCTCAGGGGTACTGCACTCCAGACATAGACAGCCAGGGAAGACGCGGACTGACGTTGAAAGGCGCACTGCTGCTGACCTGGAAAAACGCTTGGCCCGGCAGGCTGGTTTTCAACCTGCTTGAGCAACGTCACACCCGGCTCTTGCTGACGGGCTCAGCCCCGTAACCGGCGGCGGGGGAAGCCCGCCGCCGGCAGAGCTCAGGCCGCGCGAATGCGGAAACCGAAGCGTGGAAAGTGAACGTGTACCAGCCCCGCGCGTTCGTCCTCGCGGGCAATGATGATCTCTTCCGCCCCCTCGAACAGCAGGGTACCTGCCACTTCGTCGGTGCCGTAATCAACTGCACTGACGGTCACCGCCTGACCAGTCTCAAAGCCACCCGGGCTGGCAATGGCATCAGCTGGCAGCGCAGCGGGCGCGCTGTCGCGGGCAATGGCAATGGCCTGTTCGCCACTCATCTGGGTATGGGAGCCGTGACCGAAGTCAGCAACCCGTTGCATCCAGGCACGCACCGCCGGATACGGGTCCAGCGCTGCGGCCACCGCACGGTTGCTGGCGACAAACCAGAGCGCATGGTAGTGGGCAAAATCAGCCACGCTGGGGTGCTCACCCAGCAGGAAGTCGCCATCGCGCTCCAACTGCAACTCCAGACGCGACAGCAGAGCCGGCCACTGGCTCAGTGCCACATCGGTCTCGAGGCGGCTGGCGCTGCCCCCGCTAAACAGCTTCTGACGGTCGGCAACAAAGCCCTTGACCACCTGCTCGGGCATACCGGCGAATCGCTCGGCCAGCCCCTGTGGCTGGAAGTTGATGGCAACCGCATGCTGAAACAATACCTGATCAGCCAATTGGGCGAGGCCGGCAGCGGCCGCTTCCTGGCCCTCGGGAAACAGCGCAGGAGCGGCCTTTTCCTGCTCAAGTCGACGTGCGATCAACGCCGTATCACAGTAAATGTCGGCGCCGATCTGCAGCACCGGAGTGCGTCGATAGCCACCGGTCAATGCGGTCAGATCAGGCTTTGGCATGACTGGCGGAATCATGACCGAATGCCACGACAGGCCTTTGAAACCGAGCATCAGACGCGCCTTTTCGGCAAAGGGAGATTGCGGGTAATGGTGCAGAATCAGATCAGTCATGACAGCTCTCCGGCAAATTGAGCAGCCACTTTAGACCGTTGAAAGCAGCGCTGACTAGTCTCTCGGCGCGCCTGATGAGATCTCATCCAGCTGACTGATGAGCTGCTCCTTGGCCTTGCGTGTCAGCGCCTTTATTGCGATTTCCTGCCGCAGGGCGTCGCCCTGATCGACGCACTCACGTCGCCACACCAGCGCTGCCGCCGGGCTGCGATTGAAAAACCGCGCGCCCTTGCCGCGCTGGTGCTGCTCAAAACGGCGCTGCGGATCAACACTGATGCCGGTATACAGATGACCGTTCTCGGCGCGCACCATATACACCCACCAGGTGCGCGTCGGCGCGGTACACTGTTCAATATCAGCAGACATGTGCAGACAGACTCATCAGCAAGGAAACAGGATGTTCATTCAGATTTTCTCTACCGGTGGCACCATCGACAAGGTCTACTTCGACGCCCTGAGCGACTTTCAGATCGGCGACCCTATGGCGGAGGATATTCTGCAGCAGGCACGGGTGGGTTTCGAGTACGCAATTGAATCCCTCACCCGCAAGGACAGCCTTGAGCTGACCGACGCCGATCGAGACCTGATTCACGCCAAGGTCGCCGCCTGCCCCTACGAGCACATCCTCATCACCCACGGCACCGACACCATGACCGTAACCGGAGCGGCGCTGGCCGATATCGACAGCAAGGTCATCGTCCTGACCGGCGCAATGCAGCCGGCCCGTTTTCGCGATACCGACGCCAGCTTCAACCTCGGCCTCGCCATCGGCGCCCTAAACTGCCTGCCCCACGGCGTCTACGTCGCCATGAGCGGCAAGGTGTTCCCGGTCGATCAGGTGCGCAAGAACCGGCTGGCCGGGCGGTTTGAGGGGCACTGATAGCTGCAAGCTGCAAGCTGCAAGCTGCAAGCTGCAAGCTGCAAGCTGCAAGCTGCAAGCTGCAAGCTGCAAGCTGCAAGCTGCAAGCTGCAAGCGTAATCAGGGTGATGCAGACGACTGGGCCATCAAGTATTTCTATACGCTATCTGCTTCGGTGCGGCGCCCCAAGTAAAAGCCGCGCCATTCCGTACCACGCGGGTTTTACTTGCAGCTTGAGGCTTGCAGCTTGAAGCTTTTGCTGTGGCTGCGGACCTGGCGTCAGCCGGTCCCGCCCACCGTAATCTGATCAATCTTAAGCGTTGGCTGGCCGACGCCGACCGGGACCGACTGTCCATCCTTGCCGCACACACCGACGCCGGTATCGAGCTTGAGGTCGTGGCCGACCATCGACACCCGGCTCATCGCCTCCGGACCATTGCCAATCAGCGTTGCACCCTTCACCGGCGCGGTGATCTTGCCGTCCTCGATCAAATAGGCCTCGCTGGTGGAGAACACAAACTTGCCGCTGGTGATATCCACCTGACCACCGCCCAGGTTGGCGCAGTAGATACCCTTCTTGACCGACGCAATGATTTCTTCCGGATCACTCTCGCCTGCCAGCATATAGGTGTTGGTCATGCGCGGCATGGGCAAATGTGCGTAGGATTCGCGGCGACCGTTGCCCGTCGCGGCCACGCCCATCAGACGGGCATTGAGCTTGTCCTGCATGTAGCCCTTGAGCACCCCGTTCTCGATCAGCGTGGTGCAGTTGGTCGGAACTCCTTCGTCATCCACGGTCAGAGAGCCGCGACGACCGGGCAGGGTGCCGTCATCAACGATGGTGCAGAGACTTGACGCAACTTTTTCGCCAACACGACCGCTGTAGGCTGAGCTGCCCTTGCGGTTGAAATCGCCTTCAAGACCGTGGCCGACCGCCTCGTGCAACAGCACACCGGACCAGCCGGGCCCCATTACCACCGGCATGCTGCCAGCAGGGGCCGCGATCGCTTCAAGATTGATCGAGGCCTGGCGGACCGCCTCGCGGGCGTACCCCAGAGCGCGTTCCTCGGCTTCGAAATAGAGGTAATCGGTACGCCCGCCGCCACCGCTGCTGCCGCGCTCGCGACGACCGTTCTGCTCCATAATCACGCTGACATTCATGCGCACCAGCGGTCGGACATCACCTGACCAGGTACCGTCACTGGCAGCAACAAGAACGGTGTCATGCACACCGCTGAGACTGACGCTGACCTGGGTAATGCGTGGATCCAGGCTACGGGTAAAGGCATCGATTCGCTGCAGAAACCCGACCTTGTCAGCTTGAGGTATCACGTCCAGCGGATTGACTGACGGATACAGCGGCGTGCAGTCCGGGCGCTGCCAGGCCTGCACACTGCCGGTCTGTCCGGCCCGCGCGATTGAACGCGCAGCACCGGCAGCCTGAGTCAAAGCCGGCAGGCGGATATCGTTGCTGTAGGCAAAGCCGGTCTTCTCACCGGAAAGGGCGCGCACGCCGACGCCCTGATCAACATGGAAGCTGCCGTCCTTGACGATGCCATCTTCCAGCACCCAGGACTCGCTCAGCTGATGCTGAAAATACAGATCAGCGGCATCCACACCCGGGGCCTGCAACAGGGTGCCGAGGACGCCAGCGACGGCATCGGCAGTCAGGTCGGCAGGCTGCAGCAGCGCCTGCTCGGCACGGGAAATAAGGTCACTCATGTTCGGACTCCTTGGCCACGGGCAGCGGCTGGGCTGCAAGGGCAAAACGACGGTGGCTGAGGATAGGCATGCGCGCACGCACTGATGCAAGCTGCGTTTGATCCAGTGCGCCGACAACGAAACCTTCACCGCCTGGCAGGCTGGCTTGCACCACGCCCCAGGGATCAATCAGACAGCTGTGACCGAAGGTCTGACGGCCACTGGGGTGCTCTCCGGTCTGGTTGGCGGCCAGCACCCAACACTGGGTCTCGACCGCCCTGGCACGCAGCAGCACTTCCCAATGGGCAGCACCCGTTACCGCGGTAAACGCAGCCGGCACCACGATCAGTTCGGCACCATCGGCACGCAAAGCCTGATAGAGCTCGGGAAAGCGCACATCGTAGCAGATACTCAGGCCAACCCGCCCGACCGGACTATCGACGCAGAGCACCTGATCACCGAAGCCATAGTCATTCGATTCGCGGTAACTGCCATGACTGTCTGCGACATCCACATCAAACAGGTGCAACTTGTCGTAGCGGGCCACCTCGCGCCCCTGCTCATCGACCACCAGCTGACAGGCCAGCGGCTTGCCGCCGGCACAGCCCGGCAACGGCAGGCTGCCGCCTATTACCCAGAGTCCGTGCGCTCTGGCCTGCGCCGCAAGAAACCGGCGGATCGGTCGTTCACTGCCCCATTCAGCATCGGCAATGGCTTGCAGCGAACGATTACCGAAGGCGGCGAAGCACTCGGGCAACAGCACCAGCTCGGCGCCCTGCTCGGCTGCCTGAGCAATCAGTTCGCCGGCGCGCTGCAGGTTGTCAGCTACCACCGGACCACTGGTCATCTGAATGGCCGCTACTCTGGACATCAGTCCTCCTCCAGTGCTGCCTTGTTGTCAAAGGCACGATCAAACTCGACGGTCGGTTGCTGCCAGTCGCCACTGATCTTGTACTTGACCGAGGCAAAACGGGCGACCTTGTCACCGAGAATCTTGTCCGCCAGAAATAGCACACCGCCAATCTGCGGAGCGCCGGCGATCAGGGCAGCCAACGGCAGGTTGTTGGTCACCGGCAGGGTCACCAGCATGCCCATATCAACCTCGTTGGTGCGCAGATTCAGACTGCCGTCACTCTGAATCTTGACGCCGGGCCCCTCGAACACAACCGGCTGCTCGCTGTGCAGCACACCGTTGTCGACATACAGCCCCCCATCCAGAGTGTCATAGGCCGTTCCCTTGCTGAACAGGTCGGAGAAGTCGAGCCGCAGGCGCCGGGTCAGGGCGTTGAAGTTGAGCAGACCGAATACCCGCAATGCCTCTGCGCTGGTCTCACCGCTCTGGAGCATGCCATCACGGGCTTCGATACCCAGAGTACCCGAGGCCCGGCGCAGCTTGAATGCAGCAGGGGAGCCTGGCCAATTCAACGCGGCGTTGGTCACAAAGCGCTCGCTGGTAATGGTCGGCGCGTATCCCCAGGCCTGCAGTACCTGGCCGATATCTGCAGCCTCCAGGCTACCTTCGAAAACACTGTGCGCCGGCTGCTCGCGCCAATCCATATTGCCCGTGAGTCGCAGCCCGCGCAAATTAAGCTCCAGCTCCGGCAAGGTGGCGCCGGTCGCATCGGGACGCAGCCGGAAGCGCGCCAGACCAATCGGCTTACCGCCCCAGGACAGCTGGTCAATTCGCACATCCAGCGGCGGCAGAGTCGAGGGTCGGAAGTCGGCCAGCGGATCGGGCTGTTCTTCCTGCACCGCCTGGTCGCTCGGCAGCACAACCGGCAGTTGACTGATATCCTCATCGACGGCGTTGAGACGCAGCCGCTGCAGGGCAATGTCGATCGGCTGGGTCGAGTCGTCAGGCACCAGAATACGACCCTCGACATCGGCCTGGTCGACCGTCACCCGCCAGTGCGCAGCCTCACGGGCGATGATCGCATGAGTATCTTCAAGGGTCAGACCAAAGCCGGTGAAGGTATCAGTGCGTACCTCCAGCTGACGTACCAGCTTAGCCAATGCGCCACCGGCTGCGGCTGTACCGCCTCCCCTGTCCCGGCTGCCAGCCAGACGCCCGGCCCACTCGCGCCAGCTATCCCAGTCCAGTGCAGGCAGCTGCGCCTGAATGCTCAACGCCCGCCCGGTTGGCGGCTGGGGCGACCCGCTGGCGTAACGCAGGTCACCGGACAGCTCGCCCCGGCGGTAACGTAACAGCCCCTTGAGGCTGTCGCCCATCGCCAGTTGCCACTGCTGCTCGCCACCGGCAAGCGTCATCTGCAGCCTGAGTGTTCGCGCCGGGGCAGCCCGCTTGGCAAAGGGCGCCGGCACCGTCAACTCAACGCCCTTGAGGTCGCTGGTGATCGTCAGGTCCTGCTGCCCGCTGCGGATATCCATGACGGCCTGCCAGTCCACCCGGCCCTTGGCAACACCCGATGGGATGGTTGGCAGCAGGCTCCATTGACGCAGAGTCTCAACCTGATGGCGCCCGCTAAGCTCAAGACGCTGGCCACGCGGCCCCAAAGGCGACATGCTGCCGCTGACAGCGCCCCCCAGAAAGCGGCCACTCAAATTGTCGGCGCGAATGCCCTGCTCACGGGAAAAATGCAGCTGCCCACTGGCATCCTCGATGGGCGCCTGCAGCACCGGAATATCCAGCCGACTGGCCTGCACATCCGCGCTAAGCTCAATCGCCAGCCCCGGCGCAGAGGGCTCGCTGCGCTGCAGCGGGATGGCCAGATTCAGCTCACCACCTATCTCGCCGTCAGCACGCCAGCCGGCCAGCGGATTACCGGTCAGCTCCGCCAGCGGACCGTCCTGCATCAATTTCAGCCCATCGCTCAACGGCCCTCTGAAGCCCGCGTCAACCGTCAGCACAGGCGGACCGCTGCGATGCAGCAGCTGCGCCTGGGCTCGGGCATCGGTCGAAATCGAATCCAGCAACCGGGCGTGGCGGCTGCGTACGCTGAGCAGCCCGTCGTACAGCAGCATGTCGCCATCCAGTTCGGTCAACGCCGGCCAGCCAGGCTGAAAGTGCAGTTGACCGTCACGCAGCTGGATATACAGGCCAAGCTGCCGCTCCTCGGGTGTCGCGCCCTTGAGCAGCGAGCCGGTGTATTCAAAGATGGCCAATGGTACCCGACCCTTGGCCTCACTTGCGGCCAGCCATTTGGCCAGCGCCGGGCTGAAAGCCGGAGCACGCAGCGGCAGATAGGGTTGGTGGTGCTCTGCACTTGAGTTGCGCAAGGCCACCCGCAGATCCATGGTCGGTGTCTGGCCCTTTGGCGGCAGGTGCAGATCAAGCGCCGCGCTGGCCTGCCCCTGTGGTCCGCTGACTGCCATGCCCGGTGCATTCAGCTGCAGGCCCTGCTCACGCGACCAGCGCCAATTCAGCGCCCCCTGCGCCCGAGCATACTCCCAGGGCTGGGGGAACAGATTGGGCAGCTGCATGCTCCAGCTCTGACTGTCGACGCGCAGCTCACCCGCTGCCGGACTGCCGCTGATGGTGCCAGTGACGCCGCTGATCGCCGGTGCGTTGTGAAACGCCTGCACACCGACCTGCTCCAGCGCCGCGCTGAACTGCAGTGACTGCAAATCGGTAACCGCCCCCTGACCGCTGGCCGACAGTTGACGCAGTGTGCCTTGCGGCACCAGCTCCGACACCAGTTCGGCAACCGGCTGGTCAGGCGCCAGCGTAGTCACCCAGAGTGCCGCGCGATCCAGCCTCAGCCGGTCCAGCGCCAGAGACCAGTTGCCAGAGCTGCGCTGATGCTGACCTTGCAGGTTGGTTGTCGGCCAGACCTCTTCGCCAAGGTGCATGCTCAGATCCTGCACTGCCAACTGCTGCAAATCGCCGTCATCGCGATATTGAAACCGGGCAAACAGGTCATTCAGAACCGGCTCATCAGTCGCCGTCTGCAGCCCGATTTCGGGCGCAACCAGCGTGCCCTGAAGCAGCTGGAGACGGGCATCCTGCCAGTTGCCCCAGAAACGCCCGCCCAGCGTCAGCTCGCGCAGATGGGCGCGCTCAAGCCAGGCCGCTGGCAGCCAACGGCTCCAGTCGCTTGCAGGCAGCTCGAGGAAGAAGCCGAATGACGCCGCGTCTAGATTGCCTCCGGGCACCAGGGCACTGATCTGCCAGCGCAGCCGCTCGCCATCAGGCAGACTCAGACGACCATCCAGTCGCTGCCAGCCCTGGCCATTGAGCAGCGTCATCTCGCCACGGTCAAACCGCCACTGGGGTTCACCAAAGGGGCTGACCTGCACGCTCGTATCGAGCAGGGTGATCCGGTGATGCTCGCGCAGGGCGGCCAGCGCCTGCTCCAGCCCGCCCACCTGACGGGTGCGCTCGCCCAGCCCCTGCAGGTGCCAGCGTCCCTGCTCGTCCTGGCTCAGCGCCAGCGCCAGACCACGAATCTGCAGGGCATCCATCACCGGCCTGCGCAGCCAGAGGCTGCGCCAGACATCCAGCCGCGCCGTCACATCGTCCAGATCGAACAACACCGGGCTATCGGGGGCGGCATTTTCGTGAACCCGCAGCCCCCGCAACGTCAGCACCGGCTGGCTGCCCTGCATCTCGCCACTGAGCGAGCGCAGCTCGATGTGCCGGCCAGACAACGACTCGGCCTTGGCCACCAGCTCAGCCTGATAGTCGGCGACCACCGGCACCAGTTGGCGGCCAAGGCTGACATAGGCGGCCGCCGCCAGCAGCCAGGCGACCAGCAGCCAGATCAGGCCATTCAGACCACGGGTAAGCCAGCGTTGCCAGAGCACCGGATCAACGTCCCATTACATCAGCACCACGTCATACTGCTCCTGGGTGTACATGGTTTCCACCTGGAACTTGATCGGGCGCTCAATGAACAACTCAAGGTCAGCGACGTTCCCGGACTCCTCGTCAAGCAGCCGATCCACCACCGACTGTGAGGCCAGTACCATATAGGCTCCCGCCTGATAGGCACGCGCCTCACGCAGGATTTCCCGGAAGATTTCGTAGCACACGGTTTCCGGGGTCTTCTGAATGCCCCGGCCCTGGCAGCTGGGGCAGGGCTCGCACAGCACCTGCTCGAGACTCTCGCGGGTGCGCTTGCGGGTCATCTGCACCAGCCCCAGCTCGGTGATGCCGATGATATTGGTCTTGGCGTGATCGCGCTCCAGCTGCTTTTCCAGCGTGCGCTGAACCTGGCGCTGATGCTCCTCGTCTTCCATATCGATGAAGTCGATGATGATGATGCCGCCGAGGTTACGCAGCCGCAGCTGACGGGCAATGGCTGTCGCCGCCTCCAGATTGGTCTTGAAGATGGTTTCCTCAAGGTTGCGGTGACCCACGAAGGCACCGGTGTTGACATCGATGGTGGTCATCGCTTCAGTCTGATCGATCACCAGATGCCCGCCGGACTTGAGCATCACCCGGCGCTCCATGGCCCGCTGAATTTCATCCTCGACACTGTAGAGGTCGAAGATCGGTCGCTCGCCCGGGTAGTGCTCCAGCAATTCTTCGACCCCAGGCATCAGCTCACGGACGAACTGCTCGACCTTCTGAAAGGTCTCCCGCGAGTCGATGCGAATCTTTTCCAGCCTGGGGTTGGCCAGATCGCGCAGGGTGCGCAGGGCCAGCGGCAAGTCTTCGTAGATAACCGAAGGGGCAGGCGCGGAGCCCATCTGCTGGCTTATCTGCTGCCACAGGCGGCGCACGTAGCGGATATCGACCAGGATATCTTCCTGCCGGGCGCCTTCGGCGGCGGTGCGCAAAATATAGCCACCGGCTTCCTGAATCCCCTCCTGCTCAAGCGAGTCGGCAACCACCTGCTTGAGCCTTTCACGCTCGGCCTCGTCCTCGATTTTCAGGGAGATACCGACATGCGGTGTCCGCGGCATATAGACCAGATAGCGCGAGGGCACCGACAGATGGGTGGTCAAGCGTGCACCCTTGGTACCGATCGGATCCTTGGTAACCTGCACCACCAGCGCCTTACCCTCATGCACGAGTGCACTGATCGGCTCGACCGCCTGGCCCTCACGGTCGGAAATTTCCGAGGCGTGGATAAATGCGGCACGCTCAAGGCCAATATCGACGAACGCTGCCTGCATGCCAGGCAGCACACGAACCACCTTGCCCTTGTAGATATTGCCGACAATACCGCGGCGCTGGGTGCGCTCGATGTGGACTTCCTGCAGCACGCCGTTCTCGACCAGCGCAACGCGGGTCTCCATCGGCGTGATATTGATCAGAATTTCTTCACTCATGGGCTCTACCACTCCTGTTCTGTCACCAGAATACCGGTGATCCGAGCCCTGGAACAGCCGCGTCAGAAGCGCTGCCAGCAGGGGATGCCAAAGGATTTGAGTAACGTCGCGGTTTCCTGCAGCGGCAAACCCACCACGGCGCTGTAGCTGCCCTCGATACGCTCGACGAAAATCGCGCCCAATCCCTGAATGCCATAACTGCCTGCCTTATCAGCCGGCTCGCCGGTATCCCAGTAGGCAGCAATCTCATCAGCCTGCAACGCCCGGAAGCGGACCCGGGTATCCACCCGAACCAGCTCGATGCGTTGATCGCAACCAACGGCGACCGCAGTCATGACCACGTGCTCGGCGGCGGACAGGGCGCTGAGCATCTGCAGTGCATCGGCGCGATCAACCGGTTTGCCGAGAATCCGATCGCCCAGCACCACCGCCGTGTCGGCCGCCAGGACCACCCGCCCCGGCGCGGCCTGAATCGCGGCGCGGATCTTGTCACGGGTCACGCGTTCAACATAGTCCACCGGAGCCTCGCCCGGTCGGACCTGTTCATCAACGCTGCAGAGCAGGCGTGCTGTTGGCACCCCAATCTGTTCGAGCAGCTCGCGCCGGCGCGGGGAACCGGAGGCCAGCAACAGTTCAGTTGACATGGAATCGCCGCCTTACCCCGCGTAACAGGGAGACAACCCAGGGCCACAGCACTGCGCTGACCACGGCCGGGAGCAAAAACAGCAGCGTCGGCGGGCGATTGCCGCTGAGGCTGTTGAGCCACAGCAGAACCATCTGGGCGATGCCAAACACCGGCAGCATCACCAGGCTCTGCTGCCATAGCGGGAAGCGCCGGATGCGCTGGTACAGCAGCAAAACCATCCAGACCACCAGCGTCATGACCAGCGCATTCTGGCCGAATAGCTGACCGAAAAGCACGTCCGACACCAGCCCGGCCAGCCACGCAGTCAGCAGACCAACCCGGTGCGGCAGCGCCATGACCCAGTAGGCCAGCACCATTGCCAGCCACATGGGCCGCCCCAGGCTGACCGGATCAGGCATCGGCATGACACTCAGCAACAGCGCTGCCAGAATACTCAGGATAATGGCCAGACTAGTCTGCATTGCCTGCCTCCTCCGCTTCAGCATCCGCCGCAGATTCGACGTCCTCGGCAGCGTCCGGGGCGTCATCAGGCAACAGCTCCAGCGCCGGCAACACGTCGCCGTAGCCACTTTCCGGGCTGAACACCAGCAACAGGTAACGGCTGCGGTTAAGCTGGGCCGAGGGCGTCACCCGGACTTCGGCAAAGGACTGGGCCGGGTGACGAATCACCGAATGCACCCGACCAACCGGGTAGCCCGCCGGAAAGCGTTGCCCCAGCCCGGAGCTGACCACAATATCGCCCTCGCGCACATCGGCGGTATCACCCACAAAGCGCAGCTCAAGCCATTCGTTACGCCCGGTCCCGGCAGCCAGGGCGCGCAGGCCATTGCGATTGATTTGCACCGGCAGGCTGTGGGAGACGTCCGTAATAAGCAGTACCCGGGCACTGTGCGGCAGCACCTCGACAACCTGTCCCATCAGACCGGTTGCATCGAGCACCGGCTGACCGAGGAAAACACCATCAACCTCGCCCTTGTCAATCAGAATCCGCTGGGTAAAGGGGTTGGGATCGACGCCGATCAACTCGGAGACCAGCACCCGCTCGTCGACCAGAGAGGAGGAATTGAGCAATTCGCGCAGCCGCACGTTCTGCTCCGTCAGCGTTGCCAACTTCTGCAGCTTGCGCTGGGTCAGCAGCGCTTCGGCGCGCAGGCGCTCGTTCTCGGCAATCAGCTGAGCTCGGCTGGTCGTCAGTTCAGCCGCCATCTGCCAGGCGCGCACCGGTATCTCAGCAGCGGAATACAGCGGTGCGACCAGCAGACCCAGCTGGGCACGCAGCGGTTTGAGAGCGTCGAAGCGGGCGTCCACCACCATCAGGGCGATGGACAGCACCGTCAGCACAACCAGGCGAACGCCAAGCGACGGCCCCTTGATGAATAGCGGTTTGATGGCAGGCTCCTCGCAGCCACAGGTTAGTTGCCGTCAGCGGCAAGCCGGACAGAGCCGGCACTCCCGTCCCGCGCGGCTTGCCACCAGCCTGATCACTCGGTCGACAGCAGATCCATGGTGTGCTGGTCCATCATTTCCAGCGCCTTGCCGCCACCACGGGCAACGCAGGTCAGCGGATCTTCGGCGACAATCACCGGCAGACCGGTTTCCTGAGTCAGCAGCTTGTCCAGATCACGCAGCAGCGCGCCGCCGCCGGTCAGAATCAGGCCACGCTCGGCGATATCGGAAGCCAATTCCGGCGGAGACTGTTCCAGCGCGCTCTTGACCGCCTGAACGATGGTCGCCAGCGACTCCTGCAGCGCCTCAAGCACTTCGGTTGAGTTCAGGGTAAAGCTGCGCGGCACACCCTCGGCCAGGTTACGGCCACGCACATCCACTTCCAGCGTTTCACCGCCGGGGAAAGCCACACCAATTTCCTGCTTGATACGCTCGGCAGTGGATTCACCGATCAGGCTGCCATAGTTGCGACGTACATAGGTCACAATGGCTTCATCGAAGCGGTCACCACCAACTCGGACAGACTCGGCGTAAACCACACCATTGAGGGAAATCAACGCGATTTCAGTCGTACCGCCACCGATATCGACCACCATGGAGCCACGCGCCTCTTCCACCGGCAGGCCGGCGCCGATCGCCGCGGCCATCGGCTCCTCTATCAGATAGACTTCGCGGGCACCCGCGCCCAGAGCCGACTCACGAATGGCACGACGCTCGACCTGGGTCGATTTGCACGGAACGCAGATCAGCACGCGGGGGCTGGGCTGAATAAAGCTATTTTCATGCACCTTGTTGATGAAGTACTGCAGCATCTTTTCACAGACGCTGAAGTCGGCGATGACGCCGTCCTTCATCGGACGAATGGCCTGAATGTTACCGGGTGTACGACCAAGCATGCGCTTGGCGTCGGTACCGACGGCGACGACACTTTTCTGATTGCCCGCTGTGGTACGAATCGCGACCACAGACGGCTCGTCCAGTACAATACCGCGATCCCGGACGTAAATAAGCGTGTTGGCTGTACCCAGATCGATGGACAGATCACTGGAGAACATGCCACGAATTTTCTTGAACATGCGTTGACTAGACCCCGAAGACGCGTGGGTTAATTGGAAAAAAGCACGGATAAGCCACCTGACCCTGACGCTGCAAAAACGGGAACTGGTGGCCAAAGGCCTTGACTGACGGCCTTCTGCGCAGTGCGTGCAGGTGACTGATCGGTACTTTCAGAAGTGTCGCAACTCTAACAATGGCGGGGTTTTTGGGCAAGGCGCGACTGTGGTAAATTCGCGCCTTTGCCCGCATTTTCCGTGGCGAACCACCAAACGGCGCCTGTCGCCAGCATACGACCGGAAATCACCGGCAACATGGAGCATACGTACATGTCCCTGGACCGCACCGATGTGGAAAAGATCGCGCATCTGGCCCGAATTGCCCTCAGCGAAGACGACATCCCCGCAACCACCGCCAAACTGTCCGGCATTCTTGAGCTGATCGACAAGATGCAGGCGGTGGATACCAGCGCCGTCGCACCACTGGCACACCCGCTGGAAACCACCCAGCGACTGCGCGCCGACGAGGTCACCGAAAGCAACCAGCGCGAGGCCTACCAGGCCATTGCACCGGCTACCGAAGCCGGCCTGTATCTGGTTCCCAAGGTCATCGAATAATCCTGCCGCGCCGAGACAAGAGACCCACCCATGCACGAGAAAACTCTGGCCGAACTGTCACAGGCCTTGCAGAACAAGACGCTCTCGAGCGTCGAGCTGACCCAACACTACCTCAAGCGAATCGAACAGCTTGATGGCAGCCTCAACAGCTATATCACCGTTACCGCCGAATCGGCCCTTGAGCAGGCCGCCGCAGCGGATGCCCGCATCGCCGCCGGCAACGCCACTGCGCTCACCGGTATTCCGCTGGCGCACAAGGACCTGTTCTGCACCCAGGGCCAGCGCACCAGCTGCGGCTCGAAGATGCTCGACAACTTCATTTCGCCGTACGAATCGACCGTCACCCAGCGCTTCCTCGACGCCGGCGCGGTAAGCCTCGGCAAGACCAACCTCGACGAATTCGCCATGGGTTCGTCCACCGAGTCCAGTTTCTACGGCCCGACCCGCAACCCTTGGGACACCGACCGGGTACCCGGCGGCTCCTCCGGCGGCTCTGCTGCCGCTGTAGCCGGCCGCCTGTGCGCTGCGGCTACGGGCACCGACACCGGCGGCTCGATCCGCCAGCCCGCCGGCTTCACGGCTCTGACCGGCCTGAAGCCGACCTATGGTCGGGTTTCGCGCTGGGGCATGGTGGCCTACGCTTCGAGCCTGGATCAGGGCGGCCCGATGGCCCGCACCGCCGAAGACTGCGCGCTGATGCTGCAGGTCATGGCCGGTTTCGACGCCAAGGATTCCACCAGCGTCGACCAGCCGGTGCCGGACTACAGCGCCAGCCTGAACGACTCGCTCAAGGGCCTGCGCATCGGCCTGCCAAAGGAATACTTCGCCGCCGGCCTGGACGCTGCGACCAGCGACGCCATCAGCGCCGCGGTCAAGCAATTTCAGGCGCTCGGCGCCGAAGTCAGGGAAATCAGCCTGCCGAACGCCGAGCTGGCGATTCCGGCCTACTACGTCATCGCCCCGGCTGAAGCCTCCTCCAACCTGTCCCGCTTTGACGGCGTGCGCTTCGGCTACCGCTGCGACCACCCGGCCGACCTGACCGACCTGTACAAGCGCTCACGTGCCGAAGGTTTCGGCGCCGAGGTCAAGCGCCGCATCATGGTCGGCACCTACGCGCTGTCGGCCGGTTACTACGATGCCTATTACCTGAAAGCCCAGAAGATCCGTCGCCTGATCAAGAACGACTTCATGGCCGCCTACGAACAGGTCGATGTGATCCTCTGCCCGACCTCGCCGACCCCGGCGTTCAAGATCGGCGAGAAGATCGACGACCCGGTCAGCCTGTACCTGACCGACATCTACACCATTACCGCCAACCTGGCCGGGGTTCCGGGCGTTGCCCTGCCCGCCGGGTTTGCCAACGGTCTGCCGCTGGGCATGCAACTGCTGGGGCCCTACTTCAGCGAAGCCCGCCTGCTCAACATCGCGCACCAGTACCAGCAGGTTACCGACTGGCACCAGCGCGCTCCGGCCGGCTACTGAGAGGATTGACAGCAATGCAATGGGAAATCGTCATCGGGCTGGAAATCCACGCCCAGCTCACCACCGCGTCGAAGATCTTCTCCGGCAGCGCCACCACCTTCGGCGCCGAACCCAACACCCAGGCCAGCCTGGTTGACCTGGGCATGCCGGGCACCCTGCCGGTGCTCAACGCTCAGGCCGTGCGCAACGCGGTCAAGTTCGGCCTGGCGATCGACGCCGAGATCGGCATGACCAACGTCTTCGCGCGCAAGAACTACTTCTACCCTGACCTGCCCAAGGGCTACCAGACCAGCCAGATGGATCATCCCATCGTCGGCAAGGGCTACCTGGACATCACCCTGGAAGATGGCACGGTCAAACGCGTCGGTGTTACCCGCGCGCACCTGGAAGAAGATGCCGGCAAGAGCCTGCACGAAGACTTCCATGGCATGAGCGGCATCGACCTCAACCGCGCCGGCACCCCGCTGCTGGAGATCGTTTCCGAGCCGGACATGCGCAGCGCCAAGGAAGCCGTCGCCTACGCCAAGACCATCCACTCGCTGGTGCGTTATCTCGGCATCTGCGACGGCAACATGGCCGAAGGATCCTTGCGCTGCGACTGCAACGTCTCGGTGCGCCCCAAGGGCCAGACCGAGTTCGGCACCCGCTGCGAGATCAAGAACGTCAACTCGTTCCGCTTTATCGAGAAGGCAATCAACACCGAAGTCCAGCGCCAGATCGAGCTGATCGAGGATGGCGGCAAGGTGGTCCAGGAGACCCGCCTGTACGATCCAAACAAGGACGAAACCCGGTCCATGCGCAGCAAGGAAGAAGCTAACGACTACCGCTACTTCCCCTGCCCTGACCTGCTGCCCGTGGTGCTGGAACCGAGCTTTATCGAAGAAGTCCGTGGCGAGCTGCCGGAACTGCCGAAGCAAAAACGCGAGCGTTTCGAAAGCCAGTTCGGCCTGTCAACCTACGACGCCAGCGTCTTGAGCGCCAGCCGCGAACTGGCCGACTACTTCGAGCAGGTGCAGCAAACCTGCGGCGACGCCAAGCTGGCGGCCAACTGGGTGATGGGCGAGCTGTCCAGCCTGCTCAACAAGGAAGGCCTGGAGATCGAGCAATCGCCGGTCAGCGCTGCGCAACTCGGCGGCATGATCCTGCGCATCAAGGACAACACCATCAGCGGCAAGATCGCCAAGATGGTATTCGAGGCGCTGGCCGCCGGCGAAGGGGACTCTGCCGATGCGATCATCGAAGCCAAGGGGCTCAAGCAGGTCACCGACAGCGGCGCCATCGAGGCCATGCTGGACGAGGTACTGGCCGCCAACGCAGCACAGGTCGAACAGTACCGCGCCAGCGACGAAGCCAAGCGCGGCAAGATGTTCGGCTTCTTCGTCGGTCAGGCGATGAAGGCCTCCAAGGGCAAGGCCAATCCGCAGCAGGTCAACGAACTGCTGCGCAAGAAGCTGGAAGGCTGAACCGGAAGGCGGCGGCGCGGTCATACAGGCTCCGCCGCCTAACCGGACGTCACCCCATGCTGCGCTTTCTGTTGACCGTACTGACTGCACTGATAGCGCTGAACGCCAGGGCCGATGCGCTATCGCTCGGCGATCCGGGCTGGAGCCAGACTGGCAAAGCCTCCTACTACTCGTCCCGCCTGCACGGCAAGCGCACCGCCAGCGGCGAACCCTATGATGAAACCGACCTGACCGCAGCCCATCCGGCACTGCCATTCGGCACCCTGATCAAGGTCACCAATACCTACAACGGCCGCAGCGTGGTCGTGCGCGTCAATGATCGCGGCCCCTTTGTCGGCCACCGCATCATCGATGTCTCCCAGCGCGCCGCAGAGCAGCTGGGCATGATTCGCGCCGGCAGCGCCCGCGTGCGCATCGAGTTGCCAGACCCGGATCAGCCTAGCGACTGAGCGGAACTTTTCTCCCTGAGCTACCCTCCACTGACAGTCAACGACTGAACACGCTCGCCGAACGTCCGGCCTGTGGCGCGCTCAGCGCGGCCTGTTCAGCGCCCCATTGGAGCAGCCGGTGCATAGGACCGGCTTACGCAGGACAAGGAGATCTGCATGACTGACGTCAAGCGTGGCTGGCAATCAACCGTTCTGGTTCCGGTCTTTGCCCCTGCCGTTATCGTTACCCTGCTTCTGGTGATCGGCACCATCAGCAATCCGGCGCTGGCCGGCAGCCTGTTCTCCAGCACGCTGAGCTACATCACCACCACCTTTGGCTGGTTCTATATGCTGGCCGTCGCCAGCTTTCTGCTGTTTGTGGTGCTGGTCGCCTGCAGCAGCTGGGGCAATATCCGGCTGGGGCCGGATCACGCCGAGCCGCAATACAGCTTCCCGGCCTGGTTCGCGATGCTGTTCTCGGCCGGCTACGGGATCGCCCTGCTGTTCTTCGGCGTCGCCGAGCCGGTGACCCACTTCGCCAGCCCGCCTGCCGGCGCCCCGGAAACGCTGGACGCGGCCAAGCAGGCCATGCAGATCGCCTTCTTTCAATGGGGTTTTCATATCTGGGCGATCTACGGCCTGGTCGGTCTGGTACTGGCCTACTTTGCCTTTCGGCACGGCCTGCCCCTGTCCATGCGCTCGGCCCTCTACCCGCTGATTGGCGAGCGCATTCACGGCCCCATCGGGCACGCCGTCGACGTGGTCGCCATCCTCGGCACCCTGTTTGGTATCGCCACCACCCTGGGCCTGTCGGTCGCGCAGATCAACGCCGGGCTGAACTACCTGTGGCCGAGCATTCCGGTAGCCAGCAGCGTGCAGGTGATTACCATTGCGGCCGTGACCGCGCTCGCCCTGTTTTCAGTGGTGGCCGGGCTGGACAAGGGGGTAAAGAACCTGTCGATCCTGAACATGGTGCTGGCGGTGACGCTGATGCTGTTCGTCTTTCTGGTCGGCCCTTCCATCTTCATCCTCGAAGCCTTCCTGCAGAACACCGGTAGCTACCTGAACAACATTGTCGAGCGCACCTTCAACCTGCAGGCCTACACCCACAGTGACTGGATCGGCAACTGGACGCTGTTCATCTTCGGCTGGACCATCGCCTGGGCGCCCTTTGTCGGACTATTTATCGCCAAGATCAGCCGCGGCCGCACCATCCGACAGTTCGTCTTCGGCGTCATGCTGGTGCCAACCATCTTCACCTTCCTCTGGTTCTCGGTGTTTGGCGATACCGCCTTGCACCTGATCATGAACGAGGGCTACACCACGTTGATCAGCGAAGTGCAGGCAGACAAGGCGATTGCGCTGTTCAAGCTGTTCGAGCATCTGCCACTGACCAGCATCGTGTCGTTCGTGACCGTGGTACTGATCGTCACCTTTTTCGTCACCTCATCGGACTCCGGTTCGCTGGTGATCGACTCGCTGGCCTCCGGCGGCGTGCTGCAGACACCGGTATGGCAACGCGCCTTTTGGGCGATCCTGGAGGGGGTAGTTGCCGCGGTATTGCTGATCGCCGGTGGCCTGAGTGCCCTGCAGACCATGACCATCGTCACCGCCCTGCCCTTCGCCATCATCATGATCATTGCCATGCTCGGCATGTGGCGCGCGCTGGTCATCGAAGGCCACCGTGACATCAGTCTGCTGCATCACATGCAGGTCAGCCGCTACAGCGACAACAGTCTGGCAGCCAACTGGAAGAAACGTCTGGCCAGTATCGTCAACTTTCCCGATCGCGCGGCGGTGGAGGGCTTTATCCACAACACAGCCATGCCCGCCATGCAGCGCCTGAGCCAGGCACTGGTTGCCCAGGGCTGGCCGGCAGAAGCGGCCCTGGATGCCGATAACGGCCGCGCCTATCTGCAGATCAGCAAGCCCGACCAGCTGGATTTCGTCTACGAAATACGTCTGCGCGAATACCTGCGGCCGGACTTCGCCTACCCGGAAATGCGCCGCACCGACGATGATGCTCAGCAGCATTACTATCGGGCCGAGGTCTTCCTGCGCCGCGGCGGGCAAACCTATGATGTTTATGGCTATGATGAGCAGGAAATCATTGGCGACATCCTCGACCACTTCGAAAAATACCTGCATTTTCTGCACATCTCGCCGGGCGTCCTGCCCTGGAACATGGCCGAGCACGACGAGATGCTGCAACAACCACCCACCTGAGTGGGCCGAAGGCAAAAAAAACCGGCACATGGCCGGTTTTTTTGTTCAGTCGCACAAGCCTTACTGCTGCAGCACCTGAAGAATCATCGGGTCCTGGAACACCCGAGTCAGGGCATCACTCATCACGTCGGTAACCAGCTTGGTATTGGTTTCCTGGTTAGGCGCGTAGCCAAAACGCTGCTGCAACGAGGAGCTGAAACGTCCCTGATAATTACGGTTCATATTGCTGGCTTCGGCAACGAAGGTCGCGCTGATATCCGCCTGGGTCACATAGACCGAGCTCTTCGGCGACTGATAGCGCAAATCTGCCAGATTCAGCGTCAAGCGGTTCGCATTTGGCGTGCCCTCCGGCACAACACTGAAGCCCAGTTGCCGCAGCGCCTGCTCAACCTGCTGACGAATCACCGGCAGCGCACTGTCGCTGATAGTGATGTTGCTGGAGTCGGGGTAAATACCGCCGCGGGTTCCCAGCACCTTGTTCTGCCGGGTGTCCTGCACCTGCACACTGACCGGCTGCTGGCGGGCAACCGGGCTGAGCGGCTTGTTGATCTGGGGCTGCACTGTCAACTGCTGAGGACTGTGGGCACAGCCCACCAGCACCGCGGCCATAAGAGCCAGCAGCAACATGCCTGAACGCTTGAGCATAAGAACCTTACTCCTGCCGTCTGTCGGGATTAAAAAAGAAAAGTGGTCGGCGCCACCTTGGACAGGCGCAGCATACTCCGGTTCCGAAAGCGCCAACAGAGGGCCAGGTGAACTGTCATCAGGCTGACATCTCGATGGGCGATGCTGCGCGCAAAGTCGCAGAGGAAAAATTGTCATGTTCGCCAATCTGTTCGCGCGCCGCCGCTACTACGCCCAGCTTGACGCCCAGGCTGTCTGCGTTGCCGTGTGGGCGCTGTCGCAACAGCCGCAGCAGGGCTGCTGGGTCGAGATCAACGAGCTGCAACCCCGCTGGATCGGCAAGCCGCTACCGGCAGCTGCCCGTATCAGCCGGCGCGAGACCCGCGCCAGCTGGAGAATGCTGCCGGCTTAACGGGCGCCTGCTGCTTCCAGGGCCGCGACGTAGTCTTCGGCCTGCGCGTGTTCACGCACGATGGCCAGGAAGGTACGGCCATCGGCACCCACTGCATTCAGGTCGTGCCCGGCGGCCTTGAACATCACCAGAAAGCGCTCGAAATCTTCCACACGCAGGCCGCGATAGGCGCGCACCAGCAGATGCAACTCAACCGACTCGTCGCTGTTGTAGGGGCGTGCGTTCAGAAATACCGCAACCTGTTCGTCGGTCATCGGCTCACCGATCACCTTCTGCTTGTCTTTACGCATGAAACGTCCTCAGAGAGTTCAGGGCCGGCATTGTAACCATCCCCCGAGCGTCCCACCAGTTCGGAACTCAGTCCGCAGCCGGGACCGGCGCAGAATGGAGATCGGCCCAGATCAGACCGTTACCGTAGAACCGCCCCTGCACGTAATCCGTACCGGGGCTATCGAGCATTTGCCGGATAGCGGGCAGCAGGGCCAGCGGATAGTTGATGACGAGCAGAGCACCGTCATCGGCAAGGCGTGCGCCGCGCTGCCCACCGGCGCCATCGACAAACTGCAGGCGCGCCCGCTGCACCGGCGAACCGGGCAATACGCTGCGCCCCTCCAGCAGAAGCGAGACGCTGGCCTGCGCATCATTCGGGCGAGCCCCCGGGCGCAACTCGCTGGCAACCGTCAGACTGTAGCGTTGCACCTCGAATAACACCTGCTCGGGCTTATCCTGACGCTGACCGTAGAGATCTTCCGGCAGATATTCATCGTGCGGCAGCGCCACCGGGGCAGCGGCAAGCGACTGCACCAGCAACGCCCCCAGGGTCAGCGCAACCGCCCGACGCATCATGCCTCAGTGCCCCTTGAGGGCAAAAATGCCGGCGGCGTTGCGCCAGTAACCCTTGTAATCCAGACCGTAACCGAAGATGTAGCGATCCTCGACATCCAGCCCGGTAAAGTCGGCACGCATGCCCGGATAGGCCTTGCGGTCGTGCTGTTTGTCGAGCAGCACAGCAGTATAAACATTCTCGGCACCGGCATCCCGGCAATACTCGACGATGGCGGCCAGGGTATGACCTTCATCCAGAATGTCATCGATGATCAGCACGGTACGGCCGACCAGTGAATGCTCGGCACGCGCCTTCCAGAACAGTTCACCACCGGACAGTTTGTTGCGATAGCGAGTCGCGTGCAGATAACCCACTTCCATCGGGAACGGCAGCTTCGGCAGCAGCTTGCCACTGATGATCAGGCCACCGTTCATGACACTGTAAACGATCGGGTTGCTGTCGCTCAGACGCGCCCTGATCTCGGCTGCCATGTTGTCCAGCGCACCCTCGACGTCGGCCTCGGTAAACAGGCAATCAGCCTCTGCCATAACCTGCTTGATGTGATCCAGTTCTACCGCCATGCATGACCTCCGCCGGTCCCGGTATGGAAAAAGGGGCGAAAAATACCCATGTCGCCACGAAAGCACAAGTATAGAGACGGTTTTCCGACAGACGAGCCCCTGCTGTCAACGCCAATGCTGTGCCATAATTGCCGCGCCCTTCCACGCAAGAGAGAAGTTCCAGCATGAACGTGAAAGAAATCCGCCATCCTTTGATACGACACAAACTGGGCCTGATGCGCCGCAGTGACATCAGCACCAAGAATTTTCGTGAGCTTGCGCAGGAAGTTGCTGCGCTGCTGACCTACGAAGCAACCCAGGACATGGCGGTCGAGACCCACACCATACAAGGCTGGTGTGGCGATGTGGAAGTGGAAAAACTGAGCGGCAAGAAAGTAACCGTGGTGCCGATTCTGCGCGCCGGTCTCGGTATGCTGGACGGCGTACTCAGCCTGGTGCCCAGCGCCAAGGTCAGCGTCATCGGCCTGGCCCGCAACGAGGAAACCCTCGAAGCCGACACCTATCTGGAAAAACTGGTCGGCGAGCTGAACCAGCGTATGGCGCTGATCATCGACCCGATGCTGGCCACCGGCGGCTCCATGGTGGCTACCATCGACATGCTGAAGAAGGCCGGCGCGCGCGAGATTCGTGCCCTGGTGCTGGTAGCAGCGCCCGAGGGAATCCAGCGTGTCAACGATGCCCATCCCGACGTGCAGATCTACACCGCATCAGTTGATCAGCGTCTGAACGAGCACGGCTACATCATCCCGGGCCTGGGCGATGCCGGCGACAAGATTTTTGGCACCAAGCAGAAGGATATCGTTTGATGGAAGGCGTTCAGACCCACGGCTGGCGCACTGCGCTGGCAGGTTCCCAGATGCTGTTTGTGGCTTTCGGCGCACTGGTACTGATGCCGCTGATTACCGGCATGAACCCCAGCGTTGCCCTGTTTACCGCCGGTATCGGCACCCTGTTGTTCCAGTTCACCACCCGCCGGCAGATTCCAATCTTCCTGGCCTCCAGCTTCGCCTTCATCGCCCCGATCATGTACAGCAACCAGACCTGGGGCCTGCCCGCCACACTCGGCGGTCTGGTCGCCGCCGGCGTGGTCTATATCCTGCTCAGCCTGCTGGTACGCCTGTGGGGCCCAGGCTTCATTCAGCGCCTGCTGCCACCGGTTGTGGTAGGACCGGTGATCATGGTCATTGGTCTCGGTCTGGCCTCGGTCGCCGTCAACATGGCCATGGGCAAGGCCGGAGACGGCAGCGCCCAGCTGGTCGAATACAACACCGCCATTCTGATTGCCGGCGCATCGCTGATCACCACCATCATCGTGGCCGTGTTCGCCAAGGGCATTTTCCGTCTGGTACCCATTCTGGCCGGCGTATTGGTCGGCTATGCCCTGTCCTGGCTGCTGGGCGTCACCGACTTCACCCAGGTTGCCGCAGCGCCCTGGCTGGCGGTGCCGGATTTTGTTACCCCCGAATTCCAGCTGGCGGCGATCCTGTTCATGATCCCTGTGGCAATTGCACCCGCCATCGAACACATCGGCGATGTGCTTGCGATTGGCGGCGTGACTGGCAAGAACTATCTGGAAAAGCCCGGCCTGCAGAACACGCTGCTCGGCGACGGTATTGCTACCTCGGCAGCAGCGTTCTTCGGTGGCCCGCCCAACACCACCTACTCGGAAGTCACCGGCGCAGTCATGCTGACCCGCAACTTCAACCCCAACGTAATGATCTGGGCGGCGGTGTTTGCCATCGTTCTGGCCTTTATCGACAAGTTCGGCGCCGTCCTGCTGGGCATGCCGGTGCCGGTCATGGGCGGGATCCTTTGCCTGCTGTTCGGCTCCATCGCGGTGGTCGGCCTGAACACTCTGGTGCGCCATCAGGTCGACCTGTCCCAGGCCCGCAACCTGTGCATCGTCTCGGTGACACTGGTCTTCGGTATCGGTGGCATGGTGATCGGCAATGACAGCTTCAGCCTGCAAGGCATCAGCCTGTGCGGCGTGGTTGCCATCCTGCTCAACCTGATCCTGCCCAAGGCCGACGAAGAAGCCCCTGCGGCTCACTGATCGACCTCAACGACGCCAGCAGAGCGCATCTGCTGGCGTCCGTTGCCCCGCCTGATTGAGGCTGTACGCAGCGCACACGTCTGCGGCCATGATCCCCTCCGCCTCTGCCACTGCCGTCAGCACAAATGTTTGCGCTTGCCGTTGCACCGCCAACCGGTACACGGCGCGCCCGCGAGCCGGACTCTGCACATGCAGCCCTGCCACCTCCCCCTGATCATAGCGCCCGCCGCTGGCGTAAAGACGCTCGAGCCGCTGCGCATTCTCCATCAGTAACGCGCTCACCTCGACGCGCTGCGCCTTGCGCACGTGATTGAGATAGGACGGATAGGCGAGGCTGGCCAACAGGCCGGCCACAACCAGCGCAATCAGAAGCTCAAGCAGGCTGAAGCCGCGCGGAGCCTTCATTGCAGCTGCCGCCAATGGATGCGGGTCAACTGGCACTGCCCCTGCGCCAGCAGCTCGGTCACACCGGCACTGCCCGCCACCCGATAGTGCTCGCCCTCACACCCGGCCGGCGGCAGCGGCTCTGTGGTATGCCCGCGCGTCATCTGCAGCCCAAGCGGCAGACCGATATCCAGAAACTGGCCGGCGGCAAGCGGGTCGCTGTCATCCACTCGCCGGTCACGATTAGTGTCCAGGGTGGCATGGGGCGGCATGGCACCGTCATCCAGGGTCAGCATCATCAACCAGCCGCCCGCCGTCGAGACACAGGGATCGGGATCCTGCCCTTGCGGTGTCACCGTGGTAAACACCACCCGACCGCCCTGCACCATCGCCGGCGATGTAACCCGCTCCGCCGAGCGTTCTCCCACCGACAGAGGCAGATACCAGCCTGCCTTGAAACGCCAGTCCACGGACTCGCCGGAGGCCTGCCGCATGCCGGACTGCGAACCGCCCAGCAGCCGCTGAGCATGCAAATCGCGGGGGGACAGGGTTTGCCCCAGCTCGGCGGGCTGGCGGCGCACCGCATAAAATGCCTGCTCCTCGGTGCTGCCGGGATCACTTACATCCAGCAGTCGGCCGCTCCCTATCAACAGCAGATCGGCCCGGGCCGCTGCGCTGTAGGACAGGACCGGCGCCGCCGTGAGCGGCTGGCCGGGCTCCGCACGAAACAGGGGGGCGCCCTGATTGCCGATCTGCCAGTCAGTCGGATCATCCGCCGAGAGATCGAACTGCCAGAGCTGGCCATGCAGGTCGCCACCATAAGCGGCAACAGGACGTCCCTGACTGTCACGTTCCAGCATCAGCGCCGACAGACCATTGTCACTGCCAAGGCCGGGACGGGCGGGCAGATCAAGCTGGCGAACCAGCTCGCCGCTCAGCGCATCGATCACCAGCAGTGCGGCCTGGCCGGCAGCGCTGCCATACCCGTTTCCGGTCAACAACAGATCGCGGCCTGCCCGCTCCATGAACAGGGGCGCAGCGTAGACGTGCCCCAACGCGGCCCACTCCGGCTCGCTGGCATCATGCTCCCAAAGCGCCTCAGGGTACGTTTGCCCCGGCGCCTCAGCAAACAGTCGCAACATGATCAGCCCCCGACCACCGGCGCCAAGCCCCGCAGCAGCGAGCGTGTGCCAGTCACCATCATGGCGCAGATCAGCCAGCGCAATGCGTCCGTCAACACCTGCGCGATGGGAGTGTGACGCAGGATAATCCACTGCAGCCCAGGCTCGCAGTGAGGGCAATAACGCGGCCACGAAATAGCTGTAGAGGCGCTCGCCACCAACCCCTACCACGTGCAGGAAGCCGTCGTTGCTGCCCAACAGCAGCAGATCGCCAAGCTGTGCCCGCTCACCTAAATAGTCCGCGTAGCCGCCATCCGCTGAGGTGTTCAAGGGCGCCCCGGCCGGCAGCAGGACCGGCCCGTAGCGTCCGGGATCGCCAAGCAGGTTCTGCCGCTGGCGCAGGCCGGCAACCGGCTCCCCACGCAACCAGTTCAGCATTTGCTGGCCTCCGTCTGCCGACTCGCCAAGCAAATCCGTCGCCATCTCCTCCAGCAGCTGCCGCTGTTCTCTTCCCAGAGCAGCATAGGTTGCCCCATCCAGCGCCAGCACACCCGCCGAGCCGGCCGCCCGCCGCCAGGTCTGAAGTCGGCCGCGCGGAGCGTCGCGGGCGTAGGCCTGCTCAGTGCTCCAGTGGAGCTGCGCTGGCGCTCCGACAGCATCAAGGGTTCGGAGCTGGACCTCACCACCGACACCGTCCGCTGACTGGTAAATTTGCAGCAGCAGCGCCTCATCAACCTCGCTATCGGAAGACGTCAGATCCAGTCTCTGACTCAACAGCAGACGCGGCTCCGACGATTCGCTGATCATCTGGGTCAACGCGACCCCGAGTTCGCCTGTGTCCTCAACCGTCCGATACAACCCACCGCCAGCCAGTGCTGCAGAGCGCAATCTTACGTCGTCGATGGCAAACCCCAGCACATGGGTACGTAGAGACTGACGCGGGTGAAGCGGGTCATCCCAACTCGCACCGGCGGCATCCTGGCCGCCGCTGCGCAGATCCAGATCGCGGGCAAAGGCAGCCACATCATCGAGGTAGAAGGTGCTGCCAGGCTGATGCAGCGGCTCACCATTTGCATCGTTATCGGCATTGCCGTCCCAGTCGGGCAACCCGAAGTGGCCACCCGAAGCAGACAGCAGGCCGGCCGGATCCTGATCCCCCGAGGTAGGGAACTGGCTGTCGTAGGTGGGCAAGCCATCGGTAATCAGCAGCGCAGCGCTTGGCTGGCAGCGCCACTGCAGGGGGCTGCTGTAGGTGGCCTGTGCGGGGTTGTAAAACGAATCCATGCCACGCAGGTAGCGGCTGATTTCGTAATGGGTTTCCGCCAGTGGCGTCCAGGTATAAAGATCGGGATTGGTACCGGTGTCAGGCGCCAGAGCGTCCAGTGCCTGCTCCAGCCGGCGCAGATGCTCCTCACCGGCAATGCCGGGCGAGATACCAGCCACCTCAACCAGCAACCGGCCGCCCGCCGTTTCCCGTGAAGTACCGATACCGCTGGACGAATTGAACGCAAACAGACCAAAGCGCGTGTTGCGCTGCTGATGCAGCAATCGCCACACCGCCTCGCGGGCAACCTGCAAACGGCTCTGCTCACCCATCATGGTCATCGCCATGCTGCTGGAGCTGTCGAGCAGGATAACCACGTTGGCCGGGACCGCCGCTTGCGACCTGTACGCCCGACTCATAGGCTCAAAGCCGGCAGCAGGGGCACTCAGCAACAGGCCGAAAGCAACTCCGGCAACGCTGCTGCTAGCGTAAGGTATAGGCATAGATCGCCTCCAGTTGCCGGCGGCTGCGCCCCAGCCTTGCGTCGACCTGAAGCAGGTAAACACGGCTTTCGCCGCTTACCTCCAGCTGAGCAGGCATGCGGCTGGTACCCACCCACTCAATTCGGTAACGAACATCTACCGCACCGGCAGACTGCCGCCGGCGCCAGCCATCCTCGTCCGAACTCGGCACGGCGGAACACTGCATTCCGTCACAGGGCTGCGCAGGGACCTCAAGTTCACCTGTAGCCAGCTCGCTCTCAAGCTCACGCATGGCGCTTTCCGCCGCCTGAAAGCAGCGCGTCGCCAACATCAGATTGGCCGCCTGTTGCTGCTGAATACGGGCCGAGCTGCTCGCCGCCAACGCACCGATTGTCAGGGCCAGCAGACAGATCAGAGTAATGGGCAGCACACTGCCCGACTGCCGGCTATTCATTGACGAACCCATCCGGCCGATTGCGCAGACGCGTGACCTGGCGAAATACCTGCCCACGCCCAGAGCCCACACTCACACCAGACGCGCCAGGCTCCAGCGCCAGCTCGATACGCACACTGCGCAGACGTGCCTGCTCAGCGCTGCTCAGGGTAGCCTGATAGCCCCCGGATACCCCAACGTTGCCGATATTCTCCGCCAGTGCGAACCCGGGCTCGAAGCGTGCAACGTGCTCGATCAGCGTTTCAAAGTTGCCGACACCATTGACCCGAACCTGAATTCGCCCTCCCTGTTGCCGGTAGTCGATCTGACGCAGCGGCACCAGCCAGTCGCCCGGCAGCACCATCAGGGTATGCTCCTCGCCCAGACTGACCCGCTGCCGGCAGTCGCCCGCCAGCAGCCAGCGTGCGCCATAATCGGCGGCTCGAATCGTTTGTGGTGTCTCAAAGACAGGCTGCACAGGTAAACCGGTAATCAGCGTCAACACTCCCTGCTCAAAACGCACCGGCCGGGCCAGCACCTCCGGCAGTCCTCCCGGTAACGCCTGCTCCAGATCCAGACAGCCGTAACTGCCACTGGCCCGCAGGTCACGGGACAGGCGCCCCAGCACATAGCGTGCGTCCTCCTGCATCCGTGCACTCTGCTGCTGCCACAACCAGGTTTGCCGGCTGCTTGCAAGGTACTGGACCAGCGCCAGCACCAGCGTCAAACCGAGCAGCATCGCGACCATCAGTTCAACCAGACCGAACCCGCGCAAAGATCCCGTCATGCCCCACCGCCCAGCTGCACGGCGAGCACCAGTTCGTCGTCCGTGCTGCCCTCGATGCGCGCCTGTGACCAACTGACACGCACGCTCACGGCCTTGCCATCCACCGTTATCCGCGCGCGTCCCTGCGGCAACTGACAGGTCACGCCACTGGCGAAGTCGACCCGATCCTGTTCCAGCACCGACAGCGGCGGGTCGAATTCCTCTGTGCACTCGCCAGCGATGCTGCCGGCGTAAAGCGCGCGCTGATCGGGATTGGCACGCATGCGCTCCAGCAGATCGGTTACCAGCAGGGCCGCCTGGGCACGATAGGCGCTGTCCTGGGTGTAGCGCAGGGCGTTGAGCTGAAGCGCCGCAGCCCCAAGCACGCCCAGAGCAACCAGCAGCAGGGCAATCAGGACTTCAATGAGAGAGAAGCCGCGCTGGCCGCCGGCCGCGGCAGCGCGAGAGTGGTAAGCCATGACGGCTGAATCCTTGAGCCAAATCCATTTGGCGGATCTGCCGGACTGCAGCTACGCGGCGAACGTCATCCGTTGACGGCCCCATACTAGGGTGATCAGCCCGCGGCAACCTCACCCCTATGGGTGAGCCAGGCCCGCCTGATGTGATCGCGATAACATCCCGTCAGGGATTGACCTGACGTTGTGGCCGACCGGACACAAAGCTGTGCAGGTTGGCTTCCAGCTGCCCGACGATACGTTGACGGGCCTCCCGACTGCCCCAGGCGCTGTGCGGGGTGACGACCAGATTCGGTATGCTGTTATCCAGCAACGGATTTCCGTTTACCGGCGGCTCAACCGTCAGGACATCACAGGCGGCGCCGGCCAGATGGCCATCGCGCAAGGCGGCGGCAAGCGCCTTCTCGTTGACCAGTCCTCCGCGTCCGGTGTTGATCAGCAAGCTGCCGGGCTTCATCAGGGCAAGTTCAGCTTCACCTATCAGATCACGGGTTTGCTCGGTCAGCGGACAATGCAGGCTCAGCACATCGATCTGCGGCAGCAAATCGGTGATTGCAGGACGTCCGCTGCGTTCACGTCCGGGCAGGGAGCCAACCAGTACCTTCATGCCAAAGGCCTCGGCCAAACGAGCGACCGCCTGCCCCAGTTCGCCGTAACCCAGAATGCCCAGCGTTCGCCCTGCCAGTTCGCCAATCGGGTAATCCAGCAAACAAAACTGCTCGCTGCGCTGCCACTCACCGTCACGCACTGCATGACGGTAGGACTCGAACCGGGTGATCAGTACCAGCATCAGCATCAATGTGTGCTGAGCTACCGCCGGCGTGCCGTAAGCTTGGCAATTGCAGACCACGATACCCAGCTCCCGCGCCGCCTGCAGATCGACATTATTGGTGCCGGTTGCGGCGATCAGGATCAGCTTCAGCTGCGGGTTGGCCTGCATCATTGCCCGGTCAATCACCACCTTGTTGGTGATGACGACCTGCCTCCCCGCAAGCCGTTCGGCCGTCTGCTGCGGGCTGGTCCGGGGATAGCTGGTGAAGGAGGCGCAGGCTTGCTCCAGTGCTGTCAGATCAAGATCGCCCAGATCCAGCGTAGCGCGGTCGAGAAAGACTGTAGAGAGTTCGTGTTGCATCTTGACTGTACCTGTCTGCTGGCGCGTTGGACGGGTAAACTCACCGCTCCAAGGAGAACGCCCATGTACCTGAATGAGTTTCTGCTGGTGGCTCTGGTCCACCTGCTGGCGGTGATCAGCCCCGGCCCTGACTTTGCCGTCGTCATCCGCAACAGCGTAAGCGCAGGCCACCGCATTGGTCTGTATACGGCAATAGGCATTGGTCTGGGCATCTTTGTGCACGTAGCCTATTCGCTGCTGGGCATTGGCCTGATTGTGTCGCAGTCGGTGTGGCTGTTCAATCTGATGAAGCTGCTGGCGGCGGCGTACCTGCTCTATATCGGCTTTCGCGCCCTGCAGGCCCAGCCTGCTTCAGCGGATAGCGCATTGTCCGAGACCAGCCGTTTATCGGCACGACAGGCATTCGTACAGGGTTTCATTACCAACGGCTTGAACCCCAAGGCCACCCTGTTCTTCCTGTCACTGTTCACGGCAGTCATCAGCCATGACACGCCGTTGCTGGTGCAGGCCGGCTACGGGGTTTATCTGGCGTTCGCGACCGGAGCCTGGTTCTGTCTGGTCGCCATGCTGTTCAGTCGGGAGGTCGTACGCCGTACCTTCAATCGGTTGGGCCACTGGTTCGACCGGCTGATGGGAGGTGTGCTGATCGGGCTTGGACTGCATCTGGCCCTGTCACAGTGGCTGAAGCGCGACTAGCGCGCCTCGCCACTGCCAGACTGGGCTGGGGCCACCGCCAGCTCAGGCCAGCGCAGGCGTCTCGCGCGCCCAAGCGGCCAGCACGTCGATCCACTGCGGCTGATCGTTCAGACAGGGAATCAGTACCAGCTCCTCGCCACCCGCTGCAATAAATTGCTCGCGGGCACGATCACCGATCTCCTCCAGAGTTTCGATGCAGTCGGCAACAAAGGCCGGGCAGGCCACCAGCAGGCGCTTGACGCCCTGTGCGGCCAACTCGTCGATACGCGCTTCAGTGTAGGGCTCAATCCACTTGTCACGGCCCAGTCTGGACTGGAAAGCCTGTGACCACTGCGCCGATTCCAGCCCCAAGGCAGCCGCCAGTTCCCGACTGACATGGCTGCAGTGGGCCCGATAGCAGGTTGCCGTGGCTGCAGACGCCCGTTCGCAGCAATCGCCGCTGGCCAGACAATGGGAGCCAGTCGGATCAGCCTTGCGCAGGTGCCGCTCCGGCAGTCCATGATAGCTGAGCAACAGATGGTCAAATCCCTCTGCCAGATAAGGCTGCACCGACTGCGCCAGCGCGGCGATATACTCCGGCCGGTTATAGAACGCCGGTACCACATTGAGCTTGAGGTCCAGACCGTGTTTGGCGATCACCCGCTTGGCCTCTTCAACCGAGGTGGTGATGGTGCTGTCGGCATGTTGCGGATACTGCGGCATGAACAGCACCTCGCGCACGCCTGGCCGCTGTGCCAGCGCCAGCAGCCCCTGCTCAATCGAGGGCTCACCATAGCGCATCGCCAGTTCGACCGGCATGTCGAGCCGCTGCTGCAGAGCCTGCTGTACCCGACGGCTGATGACCACCAGCGGTGAACCCTCATCCCACCAGATGGAGGCATAGGCATGCGCAGATGCCTTGGGCCGGGTAGCCAGAATCAGGCTGACCAACAGGCGCCGCAGCGGCCAGGGCAGGTCAACGACATAGGGATCCATCAGAAACTGGTTCAGATAACGCTTCACATCGGCGACCTGCGTGCTGCTCGGCGAGCCCAGGTTAACCAGCAGTACCCCACGATCAGACATCAATTCACTCCAGCAGACAAAAACAAAAAAGGGACACTCCGCTCACTGCAGGACATCCGCCAGAGCGGTCTCCAGATGACGGAACCTGAAACAGAACCCGGCTTCCTGCGCCCGCGCCGGCACCACGCGCTGACCAGTCAGCAACAGCCGCGACATTTCCCCCAGCACCAGCTTCAGAGCCACTCCCGGCACGGGCAGAATCGTCGGCCGCCCGAGCACCTTACCCAGCGTTTTGGTGAACTCCAGGTTACTCACCGGGTTGGGCGCAGTGCCGTTATAAACGCCGCGGCAGTCCGGCGATTCCATCAGCCACTGCAGCATCGCCTCGATATCCTGATGGTGAATCCAGGACATGTACTGCTCCCCCGAACCAAGCCGACCACCCAGTCCCAGGCTGAAAGGCAAGCGCATGCGCTGCAAAAACCCGCCATCCGGTGCAACGACAAGACCAATGCGCAGCACACACACACGAATACCGTATGAGCCCGCGCGCTTGGCAGCCTGCTCCCAGGCATCACACAACGTGTGGGTATATTCTACCTGCGGCGCACTGGCTTCCGTCAGCAATTGATCTGCGCCATCGCCATACCAGCCAATGGCCGATGCACTGACCAGCACCTGCGGCCGCTGGCTCCGCGCGCCCAGCCAGCGCACCAGCTCCTCAGTCAGAGACACCCGGCTTTCCCAGAGCAAGGCCTTGCGCGCCTGGGTCCAGGGCCGGTCGGCAACGGGTGCACCGGCCAGATTGATCACCGCATCCAGCGCCTCCTGGTCCAGCTGATCCAGGCTCGCGATGCCACGCACTGCCTCGCCACACAGGGCCGGGACCTGGGCCGGACGCCGGCTCCACACCACCAGTTCGTGTCCAGCCTCAAGCAACTGGCGGCACAACCGGCGACCGATCAGCCCTGTCGCTCCAGTCAGCAATACCTTCATCTTCGACCTCCCCGCCGCACCCGGCTCAGTTGGTACCCCGGCACGGACATCCGCACGGCAGGGCTACTCTCGACGAAAACAGCATGACACACGCTATCCTCGAACGGCCCACAATGCTATACAAATGAAAAAACTTGTATAGCCTTTTGCACAAGTTTGCCTATCATCGACCACAAAACCCAAATCAGGATCCAGTATGTCCCTACCTACCAGCGTAGCCATAATCGGCGCCGGCATGGCCGGTATCAGTGCCGCCCGTGTACTCGACGAAGCCGGCATCGCCGTTGAGCTGTTCGACAAAAGCCGCGGTACCGGCGGCCGCATGACCAGCAAGCGAACCGATCATGGCGAGTTCGACATCGGCACCCAGTATTTCACCGCACGCCACCATGCATTCCGCGCCGAGGTTGAGTCCTGGTACGAACAGGGATGGGTAGCACGCTGGCAGCCCCGCCTGTGTCGCATCGATGAACACGGCATCCACCCCTCCGACGACGAGCAGGACCGCTACGTTGGCAGCCCGCGGATGACCGCCCTCAGCCGCGGGTTGCTGGGCAACCTGACGCTGCGCGGGTCGGTGCGCATTACCAGGCTTGAGCAGCACGATCAGGGCTGGATACTGGTTGACAGCGAAGAGGGCCAATATGGGCCGTTCGACCGGGTCATAGTCGCAACCCCGGCACCGCAGGCCGCGCCGCTGCTGGCCGCCGCACCGCAGTTGGCCCGCGCCGCCGAACAGATGGCCATGGAACCGGGCTGGGCAGTCTCAGTCGGCTTCGCCCAACCGCTGGACACCGATGTGGATGCCGCCTTTGTGCGCACCGGCCCGCTCGACTGGATTTGTGCCAACCACAGTAAGCCCGGACGCGCCGAAAACTGTAACTGGGTATTGCAGTCCACGCCGCAATGGGCGCAGCAGCATCTCGATACGCCTCCGGCCGAAGTTGCCGGCCTGTTGCTGCACGCACTGGGCGAAGCTTTGCAGACGCCGTTGCCCCCAGCGCAACTGCTGCAGGCCCACCGCTGGCTATACGCGCGACCCGCCGAGGATTGCGACTGGGGCGCGCTGGCGGCGCCCGATCTCGGGCTTTACGCCTGCGGCGACTGGTGTCTGGCAGGACGGTTGGAGGGTGCGTGGCTCAGCGGTCGCCATGCGGCTCAAGCGGTATTCGGCCACCACTGATCAGTGGCAGACCGTTCGTCAGCAGAATCCACTGACGGACGGTCAATAAACTTGTACAAAAATACTTAAATCGAGCTTATCCTTGTACAAACAGAAAATTGTTGTACAGGAGAGCAGCCATGCAACCCAGATCCAGTGCACGCATTCCAGTCGGTATCAGCCAGTGCCTGATTGGCGATCCCGTCCGCTTCAACGCCGGCCACAAGCATTCACGCCTGTGCACTGATCAACTGGGCGCCCTCTTCGATCTGCGACCGGTTTGCCCGGAAGTGGCCATCGGTCTGGGCACACCGCGCAAGCCTATCAGGCTGGTCGGCGACCCGACCGCTCCCCGTGCTGTTGGCACGGTGAACCGTGACATGGATGTGACCGAGGCACTGCAACACTACGCCGACGAAGTTCACGCGGGCAGCAATGACCTGTGCGGCTTTATCGTCATGCAGAAATCCCCCAGCTGCGGCATGGAGCGGGTCAAGGTCTATGAAGAAAACGGCCACCCCGCATCAGCGACCGGCCAGGGCGTTTTCACCGCTCACCTCATGCAGCACAACCCGCTGCTCCCGGTGGAAGAGGAAGGCCGCCTCCACGACCCGGTACTGCGCGAGAACTTCGTCAACCGCGTAATCGTCTACGCTGACTGGCAACAGTTGCTTCGCGACGGCCTTAGCGCCAGCAACCTGCTGGCTTTTCACGCCAAACACAAATACCTGCTGATGGCCCACCAGGCACCCGGCTACAAGCGCATGGGTCAACTGCTGGCCAATCCGGGGAAGGGCGAGCAATTGGAACAGACTGCAACAGCGTACTTCAGCGAATTGATGACGGCGCTGCGTCGCCCGGCCAGTCGTCGCGGCCACAGCAACGTGCTGCAGCACGTTGCCGGCCACTTCAAGCGGGTGCTCAACCCGCCGGAAAAAGCCGAGCTGCAGCAACTGATTGTGCGTTATCGCAACGGCGTGGTGCCGCTGGTAGTGCCCATGACCCTGCTGCAACACCATTTGCTGCGTCACCCGGACCCCTATCTGCTGCAACAGGCCTATCTGCAGCCGCACCCACCTGAGCTGAGCCTGCGTAACGCCATTTAGTAAAACCAGTAAAGCGGGGCGGAGGTCCCGCCCGCCCGACGGGAGAGTGATTTGAGCAACAACCTGCAACTGTGCTGGCTCCGCGCCGACTTGCGCATTACCGACAACCAGGCGCTCTGGCATGCCAGTCAGAGCGGACCGGCAGTGGCGGTTTTTATCGTCACCGCCAACGACTGGCGAGCCCACGATGATGCACCCGTCAAGATCGACTTCTGGCGCCGCAACCTGCAGGCGCTGACCGATGAGCTGTCACAACGGCACATACCACTGCAGATTCTGCATGCCGACGCCTGGAGCGACTGCCCGACACTGCTGCTGGAGCTGGCCCGCAAGACCGGTGCCGGCGCCCTGCACTTCAATGATGAGTACGGTATTCACGAACAGCGGCGTGACGACGCCGTCAGCGAGGCCTTTGCCGCTGCCGGCCTGACCTGTCAGCGCTATACCGACCAACTGCTGTTCGCGCCGGGCAGTCTGACCACTCAAAGTGGCGGCATGTACAAGGTCTACAGCCAGTTCCGTCGTCAGGCCTACACCCGACTGCACCAGCAACTGCCCAGCCTGCTGCCGGCACCCGCCAAGCAAGCGCAGCTGGCGTTGCAGGCTTCGTCTGTTCCCGAACAATTCGGCGACTTTGCCCCTGCCGAACCCGCACTGCAGCAACGCTGGCCGGCTGGCGAGCGGGCTGCAGCAGAGCGCCTGCAGCTGTTCTGCAATCAGCTCATCGACGACTACGCAGAAGATCGCAACCGTCCCGATCTGGACGCCACCAGCCGGTTGTCGCCCTATCTGGTCGCTGGCGTACTGTCGCCCCGTCAGTGCCTGCACGCTGCGCTGCAGGCCAACGGAGGCGAGTTCGACACAGGCAGCAGTGGTGCCGTGAGCTGGATCAACGAACTGCTCTGGCGTGAGTTCTACAAACACATTCTGGTGTGCTATCCGCACGTTTCGCGCCACCGCGCGTTCAAGCCGGAGACCGAAAACGTCGCCTGGCGCGACGATCCGCACGGCCTGGCCGCTTGGAAAGAAGGCCGAACCGGTATTCCGCTGGTCGATGCGGCCATGCGCCAGTTGCTTGCCACCGGCTGGATGCACAACCGACTGCGCATGGTCAGCGCCATGTTCCTGACCAAGAATCTGCTGATCGACTGGCGCGAAGGCGAGCGCTGGTTCATGCAGCACCTGATCGACGGCGACCTCGCCGCCAACAACGGCGGCTGGCAGTGGAGCGCATCGACCGGCACCGACGCGGCCCCCTACTTCAGGGTGTTCAATCCGGTCAGCCAGTCCGAGAAGTTCGATCCCGATGGCAGCTTCATCCGTGAATGGGTCCCGGAGCTGGCGCACCTGCCAGCCAGCCAGATCCACCTGCCACCCGCCGCTGACCTGTTTTCCGCCACTGCCTATCCGCGTCCGATTGTGGACCTGCGCAGCAGCCGCCAGCGCGCAATCGACGCCTTCCGCAATGCAGGAGAGATGGCATGATTGACCGCAGTCTGATCGCCAGTTTTGCCCAACGGTTTGCCGCCATCGACCGCGACAACCTGCATATTCTGGAGCAGATTTATCACTCGGACGTCCACTTCAGCGACCCGATCCACGACGTCTTCGGGCTCGCCGCCTTGCAAGGCTACTGCGCCAATCTCTATGAAAACGTCAGCGCCCTGCACTTCGATTTCACCCAGCTGAGCCCGATCGACGACGAGCAGGCGCTGCTGTGCTGGACCATGACCTATCGCCACCCCAGGCTGGCCGGCGGCCGTCCCATCCAGGTGCCCGGCGTCAGTCAGGTCTGGTTTCGCGAGGGCAAGGCCTACCGACATATCGACCACTACGATGCCGGCACCCTGCTGTACGAGCATGTGCCGGTACTTGGCACACTGATCCGCTGGCTGAAGAGGCGAATGACATGAACCTGCAACGCAGAATCTGGCTCACCGGCGCGTCCAGCGGTATCGGCCTGGCATTGGCGGAACTGCTGGCCGCCGAGGGTCACCGTCTGGCCTTGACCGCACGCCGACGTGAACCCTTGCTCGAACTGGCAACCCGTTACCCGGGACAAATACTGGTCATCACGGCCGACCTGACCGACCGCGATGCGATTGGAGAGATCGCAGAACAGATCGACGCGGCCTGGGGCGCTCTGGACTGGGCCATTCTCAATGCGGGGGCCTGTGAATACATGGAGCTGCCCGCGTTTTCCGCCAGCCTGGTCGAGCGGGTCATGCAGGTTAACGTGCTGGCGACCGCCAACTGCATCGAAGCCGCCCTGCCCCTGCTGCGCCGTGGAACCCAGCCACGTCTGGTTGCGGTTGGCAGCAGCGTCACCTATCTGCCGCTGCCACGCGCCGAAGCCTATGGTGCGTCCAAGGCTGCTCTGCGCTACCTGATGCAATCGCTGGAACTCGATCTGGTCGACGAAGGGATCGCCACCACCCTGGTCAGCCCCGGATTCGTCGAGACGCCCATGACAGCCAACAACGATTTCCCGATGCCCATGCAACTGACTAGCGCCCAGGCCGCCCAGCGCATCCTGATCGGGCTGGAACGGGGCAAACGCGAAATCCGCTTCCCCGGTCCTTTTATTGCCATTCTTCGCCTGATGGCAGCGCTGCCAGGCTGGCTGCGCGTTGCGCTGACCAAACGCAAGACCGGAGCAGCTTCACAACGTCAGGAGACCAACTAATGCGCATTGCAATTGTCGGCAGCGGTATTGCCGGCCTGGTATCGGCCTATTTGCTGTCCCGACGTCACGAAGTCACGGTGTTTGAGGCCAGCGACTGGGTCGGCGGCCATACCCACACCGTCGATGTCGAAATCGACCAGCAGCGTCACGCCATCGATACCGGATTCATCGTCTTCAACGACTGGACCTATCCCAACTTCATCCGCCTGCTTGAGCAGCTTGGTGTTGAGTCCCAGCCGACGGAAATGAGCTTCTCCGTCTGCGATCCGCGCAGCGGCCTGGAATACAACGGCAACAATCTCAACACCCTGTTCGCCCAGCGCAGCAACCTGCTGTCACCCGGTTTTCTGCGCATGCTGATGGATATCCTGCGCTTCAACCGTGAAGCCATCGCGGACCTCGAGGCAGGCGGCCTGCATGGCCAGATGACGCTCGGCGACTACCTGCAGCAGCAGCGCTACAGCCAACGCTTCATTGACCATTACATCGTGCCCATGGGCTCGGCGATCTGGTCGATGTCGCTGAAGGAGATGCTGAATTTCCCACTCGCCTTCTTCATCCGTTTCTTTCACAACCACGGCCTGCTGTCGGTGAATGATCGCCCGCAATGGCGGGTTATCAAGGGCGGCTCACGCAGCTACATCCCGGCTCTGAGCAAGCCCTTTGCCGACAACATTCGGCTTGATTGCCCGGTGCAGCGCATTCGCCGTGACGAGACCGGCGTTACCGTGCTCAGCCGCCAGGGAGAGGAGCGCTTCGACCGGATTGTACTGGCCTGCCACAGCGATCAGGCCCTGAAGTTGCTGGAGCAACCCAGCCCCGAGGAACAGGCGATTCTCGGCGACATTCGCTATGCCGACAACGACGTCGTGCTGCACACCGACACCCGCCTGCTGCCCAGCCGCAGGCTGGCCTGGGCCAGCTGGAACTATCGACTTGGCGGCGACCCGGAGCAACCTGCAGCGCTGACCTACAATATGAATATCCTGCAGGGTCTTGATGCCTCGCGCACCTTCTGCGTCAGCCTTAACCAGACCGATCAGATTGACCCTGCACAGATACTCGGCCGCTTTACCTACGCGCACCCGCAGTTCAGCGTGGCCGCCAGCGCGGCGCAACAGCAGTGGCAGACGCTGCTGGGCAAGCAGCACACATTCTTCTGTGGCGCCTGGTGGGCCAACGGTTTTCACGAGGATGGCGTCGTCAGCGCACTGCGCGTGGCGTCGCACTTTGGCGAGGTACTCTGATGGCACTGCAAAGTGCTCTGTACAGCGGGTTGCTCCAGCATCGACGGCATCAGCCGCGCGCGCATCAATTCCGTTATCGCAGCAGCCTGCTGTTGCTTGATCTCGACGAGCAGCAGCAGGTATTCGGCCTCAGCCAGCTCTGGTCGGGCCGCTGGTGGTCACCCATGCGTTTTCGTGAAGGCGACTACCTGCGCGCCGAACGCCAGCCGGGAGAATCCCTGAAAGCCTGTGCCCAGCGTCTGATCAGGGATCACCTGCAACTGGAGCTCAACGGTGCCGTGCAACTGCTGACCCAGGTTCGCAGCTTCGGCATGCTGTTCAATCCCGCCTCGTTCTTCTATTGCTACGACCAACAGGGCGCACTGCGCGCCATCATCTGCGAGGTGACCAACACGCCCTGGGGCGAGCACTTCTGTTACGTCATGGAAGCCGACCCGAGCCAACAGCAGCAGCAATTTACCCTGCACAAGCGCTTCCACGTCTCGCCGTTCCTGCCGCTACAGGCCGACTATCACATGCGTTTCAACCGGCCCGGTGAGCGTGTCCAGGTGCAAATTGCCCATCAGCAGGGCGATCAGCGCCTGTTCGACGCCACCCTCAGCCTGCAGCGCAAGCCGCTCAGCGCTGCCCTGCTGCGCCGCGAGGCCCTTTCATTCCCCTTTATGGTGCTGCGTACGTTGACCGGCATCTACTGGCAGGCGTTGCGCCTGCTGATCAAACGTATTCCGCTGTTTGACCATTCGCCCACCAGCCAATCGGTCGCAGCGCACCCATTGCGCCCCGTCAAGGAGTCCCGACATGAAACCGAGCAGATCTGAACTTACCTGCAACAGCGACTACCGCGAGCGCAGCGGCTGGCTGCAACGCCTCTGCCGTCAGGCAGTGCTGCGCCAGCTACAGGCCATCAAGCGCGGCACATTGCGTCTGCAGACCGATGATGAGGAGCTCAGCTTTGGCCAACCTGACCGTGACGGGCTGCACGCAGAAATTCGCCTGCATGACCCGGCCGCCTGGACCCAAATCGCCTGCAACGGCAGCGTAGGTGCCGGTGAAGCCTACTTCAACGGCTACTGGAGCAGCCCGGATCTGACCGCCGTGACCCGTCTGTTTGTCCGCAACCTGGACGTCCTAGATGCCATGGAGACCGGGCTGGCCCGGCTTGGACAACCTGCCCTGAAGTGGCTGCACCGTCTTAACCGCAACAGCCTCAAAGGATCACGCCGCAACATCAGCGCCCACTACGATCTGGGCAACGAGCTGTTCTCGCGCCTGCTGGACGACAGCATGATGTACTCGGCGGCAATCTTCCCGCCGGACAGCGACGATCTGCACCACGCCCAACTCAACAAGCTGGATCGGATCTGCCGCAAGCTGGAGCTGAGCCCAGACGATCACCTGCTGGAAATCGGCACTGGCTGGGGCAGCATGGCAATCTACGCCGCCCAGCACTATGGCTGCCGGGTAACGACCACCACGCTGTCGCAGGAGCAGTTCAACCATACCGAGCAGCGTATCCGCGATGCCGGCCTGCAGGACCGCATTACCCTGCTGCTCAAGGACTATCGCGAGCTGGAGGGTCAGTACGACAAACTCGTTTCGATCGAAATGATCGAGGCGGTCGGTCACGAATACTTTGCCACCTACTTCAAGGCCTGCGCAGCGTTGCTCAAACCCGACGGGCTGATGCTGCTGCAAGCCATCACCATGCGCGACCAGCGCTACGAGCAGGCACGTCGCAGCGTCGACTTTATCCAGCGTTATATCTTCCCGGGCGGTTCGCTGCCGTCGGTGAGCCTGATCGGGGAACTGACCCGCCGCCACACCGACCTGGCGATGCTGCATCTGGAGGACATCGGCCTGCACTATGCCCGTACCCTGCGCCACTGGCACCATAACCTGCAGCGCTACCGTGGAGAGCTGGCGCAACTCGGGTATGAGGACGTCTTTTTCCGGCTCTGGGAGTTCTACCTCTGCTACTGCGAGGGTGGCTTCCGCGAGCGCGGTATCGGCACAGCGCAGATTCTGCTCGCCAAGCCCGACGCCCGCCCCGCCGAGAGCACCTGCGTCATAGGAGCCTGACATGCCTGACCGCCGCCTGATCGCCAACGCCGTGCTGTTCCAGCTCAGCTGGCTTGCCTGCGTACTGGGCGGCAACAGCTACTGGCTGGCAGTGCCGGCGGTCGCCTTGCTGATCCACTTTTTCTGGGTCAGCAGCTGGGCAGCCGAAGGCAAGCTGGTGGTATCAGTGATGCTGGCAGGGACTGCGCTCGACTCCTTCCTGCTGCAGCTGGGGGTATTCACCTTTGTCGGCCAGGAGCTGCTGGCGCCGCTCTGGCTGGTCATGCTCTGGGCGATGCTGGCCACAACGCTCAATCACAGCCTGGGCTGGACCGCCCGCCCGATCTGGCGAGCTGCCCTGCTGGGCGCAATCGGCGGTCCGCTGAGCTACGTGGCCGGTGCCGAGCTGGCGGGCGTCGGCCTGCCACTGGGCGAACGCAACAGCGCACTGCTGCTGGCCGCCATCTGGGCGCTGGTCATGCCACTGCTGCACGGCTTTGCCCATCTGTACCGGGAACAATATCGCGTGCAGCAGTTGGCCAGACGCCGCTCCGGCGCCTGAGCCGCAGACCTACAGCGGGTAGCGGAAATACACCGCAGATTTATTGATGCCCGAATTGGGCTGTTTGATACCCGCGTTGGAGTAGTGATACCAGCGCACGCCCAGCTCGGCACCGGAGGCAAAGCGCAGGCCGGCGCCGATACGGTCTTCGAACTGGAACTTGGAACCCAGATCTCGGCGATCAGCCAGATTGGTCTCGGTAAAGACCGCAGGCCCGATCCCGCCTTCAATAAACGGCGTCACCGCGCCGTTACCGGGGAAATTCAGCGTGAATACCGGAGCCAGACTGATGGTTTCGGCGTCCAGACCACTCCAGTGGGTGTAGCCGGCATCCCAGAAACCGGTCAGCACCGCGCCGCCGCCATCGCTCTGCCACAGGGTGCGCCCGAAATCGAACTGCACTCCCACGCGCCACACATTGGTCGACTCACTGCTGTCACCGCCTTCTACGGTGATGCCATCCAGCGCAAACACTGAAGGGCTGAGGGTCATGGCCGTAAATACGGTACCGATGATCAAACCTGAACGTCTCATGGCGTTTTCTTCCTTATGTCTTCAACACGTACCGTCTGATAGACAGATTTATAGCTGATAGTTCGCCACCACGCCTCAAACCGGCAGCCTGGACACGGCACCGGCGCTGCCCCACAACACCGGCAGCACTGCTGCCATCAGCTGTGGATCACCACTGCTCCAGAAGCCTACATCGCCTGTACCATCAGAGGCCTGGCGGCCGCTTTCGTTGAGTCTGGCCTGCAGCTGACGCGCTACCGCCTCGCCGGTATCGACCAGTTGCACACCCGCCGGCAGACACTCCCGCAACAGCGGTTTGAGAAAGGGATAATGGGTACAACCGAGGATCAGAGTGTCGCACCCGGCCTGCAGCAGGGGATCGACATAGCGCGTCAGCAGCGCGCGTACCTCAGGCCCCTGGAGCTCGCCCCGCTCGACGCACTCGACAAGCCCCGGGCAGGGCTGAGTCAACACCTGTACATCGCGGGCAAAGCGGTCCAGCAACGCGGCGAACTTGGCGCTCTGCAATGTACCGGTGGTCGCCAGCACGCCGACCTTACCGTTGCGGGTAGCCGCTGCTGCCGGTTTGACCGCAGGCTCCATGCCGATAATCGGCATGTCGAAGGTGCTGCGCAATTCGTTGACCGCAGCGGCGGTGGCCGTATTGCAAGCCAGCACCAGAGCACGGGCACCCTGTTCGATCAGAAACTCGGCAATCCGCAGGCTCCGCTCACGAATCATCTCCGGCGGCTTTTCACCATAGGGCACGTAGCCACTGTCGGCGACATACAGCAGATTCTCGCGGGGCATCAGACGGCGAATTTCGCGCAATACCGACAGCCCTCCCACACCGGAGTCGAACACACCAATGGGCGCACTCATGCCGCCGCTCCGCAGCAACTGCAACCCGGGTCCCGGCGCACACGCAGCTCTCGGAAGCGACTGTCGAGGGCATCAATCAGCAACAGGCGTCCAACCAGCGGCTCGCCAAACCCGGCCAGCAGCTTGAGCGCCTCCAGCGCCTGCAGGCTACCGACCAGGCCAACCAGCGGACCGACTACACCGGCTTCGCTGCAACTGAGCGCCTGCTCGTCGCCATCACCGTAGAGGCACTGATAGCAGGGGCTGTCGTCACGGCGCGGATCAAATACACTGAGCTGGCCTTCCAGCCGAATCGCCGCGCCCGACACCAGCGGCTTGCCGAGCCTGACACAGGCAGCATTGACCGCGTGACGGGTGGCGAAATTGTCGGAGCAGTCCAGCACCAGATCGACCTCGGCCACTGCGCCGAGCAATGCATCGTCAGCCAGCGCGACCGGCAATGTGCGGCAACGTACCTGCGGATTGATCGCGGCGACGCGCTCTGCTGCCGACGCAACCTTGTTACGACCGATGTCGGCCGCGTGATGAATAATCTGCCGCTGCAGGTTGCTCAGATCGACCTGATCCGGGTCTGCCAGCACCACTTGGCCAACGCCCGCGGCGGCAAGGTACAACGCGACCGGCGAGCCCAAGCCGCCAACCCCAACGATCAGAACCCGACTGTCCAGCAGCCGTTGCTGACCGTCGATATCGATCTGTGGCAGCAGTATCTGCCGGCTGTAACGCAGCAGTTGCTGGTCATCCACGCCATTGCCCTCCGGTTACCCTCAGCTGTCCACCCAGGTCGCGCCAGCTCTGTACCTGCTCAAAACCCTGCTCGCGCAGCAGTTGCGCGACCGCGTCGGCCTGCTGCCAGCCGTGCTCAAACAGCAACCAGCCAGTGGCCTGCAGATGCGCCGGCGCGAGCTGCACCAGCGTGCGAATATCATCCAGCCCGTCGGCACCGCTGACCAGCGCACTACCCGGCTCAAAACGCACATCGCCCTGCTGCAGATGAGGGTCATCGGCAGCAATGTACGGCGGGTTGGAGACAATCAGATCAAAGCGCCGGCCCGCCAGTGCAGTGAACCAGTCGCTCTGTTCAAAACAGGCATTACCGATCCGCAGACGCTCGGCGTTGCGCCGGGCCAGCGCGACGGCCTCGGCGACCCGGTCCACCCCGGTCAGTTGCCAGTCAGGGCGCTCGGCCGCCAGCGCCAGCGCGATCGCACCGGTGCCGGTGCCGAGATCCAGAACCTCGGCAGCCCCCTGCGGCCCCAGTTCCAGCGCAACCTCAACCAGCCGCTCGGTATCCGGGCGCGGAATCAGGGTGCTTTCGCTGACCTCCAGCTGCAGACTCCAGAAGCCCTGTTCACCGAGCAGATAGGCAATCGGCACACCGCTGCGCCGCTGGCTCAGCAGCTGTTCGAAGCGGCGCAGTTGCTCGGCATCGGGTCGGCGTTCAGGCCAGGTGCGCAGATAGGTACGGGGCTTGCCGATGGCATGACAGAGCAGCAGCTCTGCATCCAGCCGAGCGGTGTCCGAGTCTGGCAGTTCGGCGCTGGCCAGCACCTCGGCCAGGGTCGGCGTCATGCCGTCTCCAGCGCCGCCAGTTGGTCGGCCTGATATTCGCGCAGCAGCGGCTCGATGACGTTGTCGAGGTTACCGGCGATGATCTCATCCAGACTGTAGAGCGTCAGGTTGATACGGTGATCGGTCACCCGGCCCTGCGGAAAATTATAGGTGCGAATGCGCTCGGAGCGGTCCCCGGAGCCGACCAGCGAACGGCGGGTGTCGGACAGCTCCTTTTCCTGCGCTTCGCGCTGCTGGTTGACCAGTTTGGCCTGCAGCAGGCTCATGGCGCGGGCGCGGTTCTTGTGCTGTGAACGCTCATCCTGACACTCGACCACGATGCCGGTCGGCAGGTGGGTCAGGCGGATGGCCGAATCGGTCTTGTTGACGTGCTGACCGCCAGCACCGGAGGCGCGGTAGGTATCGACCCGCAGATCCGCGGGGTTGATCTCGATTGCGGCTTGCTCGTCCATCTCCGGCAGGATGGCAACGGTACAGGCAGAGGTATGAATCCGGCCCTGGGATTCGGTTTCCGGTACACGTTGCACGCGATGCGCGCCGGACTCGAACTTGAGTTTGGCGTAGACCGACTGGCCTTCGACACGGGCGATCACTTCCTTGTAGCCACCATGCTCACCGGGGTTTTCCGACAGCACCTCTACCCGCCAGCCCTGACGCTCGGCGTATCGGCTGTACATGCGAAACAGGTCACCGGAGAAGATCGCCGCCTCGTCGCCACCGGTTCCGGCGCGAATTTCGAGGAATACGTTGCGATCGTCGTTAGGGTCCCTCGGCAGCAGCAGGCGATTGAGCTCTTCTTCCAGCTCGGCCAGTTGCGCGCTGCTGCTCTCCAAGTCCTCTTCGGCCATGGCCCGCAGGTCCGGGTCGCTGTCCTTGAGCAGGCCACGCGCCTCTTCGATGTCACCCTGCACCCGACGCCACTGCTCGTAGCATTTGACCGTACCCTCAAGTTCGGCGTACTCCTTGGAGTAAGCCCGGAAGCGGGTCTGATCGCTGATGACCTCGGCGTCGCTGAGCAGCGCAGACAGCTCCTCGAAGCGTTCGCCAAGGGAGTCCAGCCGATTCAACAGGGATGCTTTCATGAGTCGCCTTGTACCGTGGTATTGCGGTTGCCCGGGGCGCTGTCACCCAGGGCAAAGAGTTCCTGCGCCAGCGCCAGCGCTTCGATCCGCCCCTGCGCTGTCATCTGCTTGAGCTGCACACTGGGTTCGTGCAGCAGCTTGTTGGTCAGCAGACGAGCCATTTCGGTCATCACCTGCTCGGGATCGGCACCGCGCTGCAACTTGGCCAGCGCTTTCTGCAGTTCCTGATCGCGCGCCTGCTCGGCCTTCTGCCGGTAGCTGCGCACCACATCCACCGCCGCCAGCGCCCGCAGACGCTGCATGAACTCGCCAGTGCCCAGCTCGATCAGCCGTTCGGCCGCCTCGGCTGCGCCCTGACGCGAGCGCATGTTCTCTTCGATCACTTCATGCAGGTCGTCGACGGTATAGAGGTACACGTCGGCCAAACTGCCAACTTCCGGCTCGATGTCGCGCGGCACGGCAATATCGACCATGAACATGGGTTTGTGCCGACGCTGCTTGAGCGCCCGCTCGACCGCGCCCTTGCCGAGGATCGGCAGCGGGCTGGCGGTTGAGCTGATCACCACATCACATTCGGCGAGAATATCGGGAATCTGGTTCAGCACGATGGCCTGGCCACCCAGCGGCTCACTCAGCAGTTCAGCCCGCTGCAGCGTTCGGTTGGCAACGATAATCCGGCCAACGCCCTGTTCAAACAGGTGACGGGCAACCAGCGCGATGGTCTCGCCAGCACCGATCAGCAGCGCGGTGCTGCGGCGCAGGTCGGCAAAGATCTGACGGGCAAGACTGACTGCGGCAAAGGCCACCGACACCGGATTCTCGCCAATTGCGGTGTCCGTTCGCACCTGTTTGGCCATGTTGAAGGTGCTCTGGAACAAGCGATCCAGATACGGGCCAAGCGTGCCGGCAGTACGCGCGGCCTGCCAGGCATCCTTCATCTGGCCGAGAATCTGCGGCTCGCCCAGTACCATCGAGTCAAGCCCGGCGGCTACCCGCATCATATGGTTAACCGCACCGGCATCCTGATGCAGGTAGCTGGAACGGCGCAGCTCTTCTGCGGTCATACCATGAAAGCGGGCGACCCACTCGACCAGACGATCCGCGTCGAGCTCCTCCTGAGCACAGTAAAGCTCGGTGCGATTGCAGGTAGAAAGAATGGCAACCTCGTCAGCACCGGCCTCGGCACGCAGACGCTGCAGTGCATCGGGCAATTGCTCGGGTGAGAAGGACACGCGCTCGCGTACTTCAACCCCTGCGGTCCGATGATTGATGCCCAGTGCGATAAAACCCATGATGCCTCGTATTGCGAGAACGGAGCTGCTGCCAAACGTGCGATTGTCCTATGTTAAGTCAAGCCAATCAATCACGGCATGGCGAACGGTTACTCGACGCTCAGTGGCAGGATGCCGCACAGGCACCTTTCATGGCGCCCACTGGGTTTGTCCCCACGCCTGTGTCATGATTCCCCAATGCCGCGCCGGACGCCGTCCTCCGCCCGGATCGGCCCACCGTTTCGCACGAGATCCGATATGAAGGCTACACTCATTCCGTCCTTGCCAGCACTGCTGTTCGCAGGCCTGCTGCTCGGTGGCTGCAGCACACTGGATCAGGCCGGCGCGCCTGCCGACAGCACGCCCCAGAAGCCGGAGACGGCAAGCCAGCCGGAGCCAACGGTCTACGGCCAGTTCCGCCAGGACACTCTGTTTGATCTGCTGACCGCCGAAATCGCGGGCCAGCGCAACCGCTTCGATATCGCACTCGACAACTATCTGAAACAGGCACGCAGCACCCGTGATCCCGGGGTGACCGAGCGTGCCGTCCGCGTTGCAGAGTTTCTGGGCAATGAGCAGGCCGCCAACGAACTGACCCAACTCTGGGTCGAGATCGCTCCGCAGGATCCGGAAGCCCTGCGCTCGGCCGCCATTCACCTGGCCCGTGCCGGCCGACATGAGCAGGCCATGGACATGATGCAGCGCGCGCTGGACCTGCATGGCGAAACCCATTTTGATTTTCTCGCGCTGGCGGCCGCCCAAACCGACCCCCAGACCCGCAACGCCCTGCTGACCAGCCTCCGCCAAATGCAGGAACGCCACCCGGACAACGCGCAACTGGTATTTGCCCGTGCCCTGCTTCTGCAGCAGGCAGACCGCCCCGAAGACGCCCTGCAACTGCTGGAGGAACAACCGCGAGGTAATGAGGTACCACCAATCATCCTGCTGCACAGCCGACTACTCGCCGAGCAGGACCCGGATCGGGCAGAGGCGTTGCTGTACGACAGCCTTGAGCGCTTTCCCGACGAGGTTCGATTGCGTCTGATGCTGGCTCGACTGCTCGTCAGCAAGGGTAATTTCAGGGATGCCCGCGTGCAGTATATGAAGCTTGCTGCCGACAACCCGGACGACGCCGACCTGCAGTTATCACTCGGCCTGATCGAACTGGAACTAGAGCAGGCGCAAGACGCCGTCATTCACCTGCAGCACACGCTTCAGCTTGCACCCGGCAACAATACTGCGCGCTATCACCTGGGTAATGCCTATCTGGCGGCCGGCCGCACGGATGATGCACTGCTCACCTGGCAAAGCATCGACAGTGGCAATGAACTGCTGACATCCCGCGTGCAAATCGCCCGCCTGCTGCTTGAGCAAAACCGCATGAAGGCACTGCAGGCGCAATTTCAGCAGGACAGGGACCAGCATCCGCAACACGGTCTGACACTGTTCCAGATAGAAATAGAAGCCTTGATGCCGGACCATCCCGAACTGGCAATGGCACAGGTTAACGCAGCCCTGCAGGCCTACCCGCAGGACAGCGGCCTGCTCTACAGTCGCGCCATGCTGCACGAGCAGCTGGGCAACCTGCGCGGCCTGCAAGAGGACCTTGGCAGCATCATCGAACAGGAACCGAACAACGCGATGGCGCTCAACGCCTTGGGCTACACGCTCGCCGACCACAATATCGAGCTGGATCGTGCCCTGTCGCTGATCACCCGCGCCGCCGAACTGGCACCGGACGACCCTGCAATCAAGGATAGTCTGGGCTGGGTTCACTACCGCCTGGGCAATTTGGAGCTGGCCGAGACGCTGCTGCGTGAAGCCTACGACGCCTTCCCTGACCAGGAAGTAGCGGCCCACCTGGGCGAAGTGCTCTGGCGCCAAGGCAAAGAACGCCAAGCACGCAGGATCTGGCGAGATGCCCTCAAGCTGGACCCGCAAAGCCCACTCATTCCTGAAACCCGCGAACGCCTGGAAGCCGAATAAGACATGTCCGTGCTGCGCCTGCCTCTTTTGTTCTGCCTGCTGTCAACCCTGGCCGCCTGCGGCAGCCTGCATCAACGCGAAACCATCGAGTTTGGCGGCGACCAGAACGCTTGGAAAACCCACCGAGCACAACTGGAGCCGTTGGACCGCTGGATCCTGCAAGGCAAGATCGGCATCCGCAGCCCGCAAGAGTCGGGCAGCGGCACGCTGTTCTGGCTGCAGCGCCGAGCCTACTACGATATCCGCCTGTCAGGCCCTCTGGGGCGCGGAGCTACCCGCATTCAGGGCGACCGCAACAGCACCACGCTGGAGGTAGCCGGCCGGCCGACCGTCTCCGCCAGCTCGGCTGAAGACCTGGTCGCCGAACAGATAGGCTGGCACTTGCCGGTCGACCAGTTGCTCTGGTGGGTGCGCGGCCTGCCCGCACCCGATTCAGCCAGCCGCCTGCAGCTGGATAGCCAAAGCCGGTTGGGCCGTCTCAGCCAGAGCGGCTGGACAGTCGAATACAGCCGTTACCAGCAAGTTGACGGACTGGAACTTCCCCAACGTCTGCAGATATCAGGTCACGATCTGCTGCTGACGCTGGTCATCACCGATTGGAAACCCGGCATCACCGAATGAACACCGCGACACTCAGCCTGCCCGCACCGGCCAAACTGAATCTGTTCCTGCATGTTACCGGCCAGCGCGACGACGGCTACCACACACTGCAAACCCTGTTTCAGTTTCTCGACTACGGAGACACCCTGCATCTCAGCAGCCGCAGCGACGGCAAAATTGCCTTGCTAAGTGACCTGCCGGGCGTGGATGCGGAGGACAACCTGATCGTCCGCGCCGCGCGCCTGCTGAAAGAGGCCAGCGGCACACCGCTGGGTGCCGACATCAAACTGGACAAGATTCTGCCCATGGGTGGTGGTATCGGTGGCGGCAGTTCAGACGCGGCTACCACCCTGCTTGGCCTCAACCACCTGTGGCAAACCGGCTTGAGCATCGACCAACTGGCCGAGCTGGGCATCCATTTGGGCGCTGACGTCCCCGTCTTTGTCCGAGGGCATGCCGCCTGGGCCGAAGGAGTGGGCGAGCAATTGACCCCGGTAGAACTGGAAGAGCCCTGGTTCCTGGTAGTGGCGCCGGACTGCCCTGTCAGCACCGCTGAAATTTTTTCAGATGAGAGGTTGACGCGAAACTCATCGCCCATTACATTAACGGCCTTCGTCGCAGGCGGTGGTCGGAATGACTGTCTGCCGGTCGTTACAACGCGTTACCCTGAAATTCGTAACACGTTGATCTTGCTAAACAAATATTGTGAGGCTAAGATGACCGGGACTGGCAGTTGCTTGTTTGGGGCCTTCCCAAACGAACGCGAAGCTGATAAAGTTCGCGCCCGGTTGCCAGCCACACTGCGAAGTTTTGTAGCAAGAGGTTGTAACGTTTCTCCGTTACACCGCGAACTGCAAAAGCAAGCATGACGGATGCAGCCGTGCATCCGGACAGATACAGGGGCGTCGCCAAGCGGTAAGGCAGCAGGTTTTGATCCTGCCATGCGTTGGTTCGAATCCAGCCGCCCCTGCCATTTTTCTCTCCGGCAGCAATCAACTACAGAATTGTTCAAGTCTGGCTGGTTGAGGCCGTTTCGGCATTCCCGCAGACCTGAATTCTCCACCTAGCCACTACCCACAAAAGGTATTGCTGCGTGTCCAAGATGATGGTTTTCACGGGGAACGCCAACCCCGATCTGGCACGGCGCGTCGTGCGTCAACTGCACATCCCGTTGGGCGACGCTACCGTCGGCCGATTCAGCGACGGTGAAGTCAACGTCGAGCTGAACGAAAACGTACGCGGCAAGGACGTCTTCATCCTGCAGCCCACCTGCGCCCCGACCAACGACAATCTGATGGAACTGATCGTCATGGCTGATGCCCTGCGTCGTTCCTCAGCCTCGCGAATCACCGCAGTGGTCCCCTACTTCGGTTATGCCCGCCAGGATCGCCGCCCGCGCTCGGCACGCGTTGCCATCAGCGCCAAGGTGGTCGCGGACATGCTCGACACCGTAGGCGTTGACCGCCTGCTGACCGTTGACCTGCACGCAGACCAGATCCAGGGCTTCTTCGACATCCCCGTCGACAACATTTACGGTTCGCCGGTGCTGATTGACGATATCCAGGATCAGCGCTTCGAGAATCTGATGATCGTCTCCCCGGACATCGGTGGCGTCGTGCGCGCACGCGCCGTAGCCAAGAGCCTCGGTGTCGATCTTGCCATCATCGACAAGCGTCGCCCCAAGGCCAACCAGTCCGAAGTGATGCATATCATCGGCGATGTAGAAGGCCGCACCTGCGTACTGGTCGACGACATGGTCGACACCGCCGGGACTCTCTGCCATGCCGCCAAGGCACTGAAGGATCACGGCGCCGCGCAGGTATTTGCCTATTGCACGCACCCGATCCTGTCCGGCAAGGCAATCGAGAACATTACCAATTCCGTGCTGGACGAGCTGGTGGTGACCAACACCATCCCGCTGACCCCGGCCGCGGCTGCCTGCGAGCGCATTCGCCAGCTGGACATGGCCCCGATTGTGGCCGAGGCCATGCGCCGTATCAGCAACGAAGAATCCATCAGCGCGATGTTCCGTTAAGGTACGAGCGCTGATTTAACAGCCCGCAAGGGCATCACCCATCACCCGATGCGTTGGTCGCAAATGCCCGGGTGAGTTAGCAAGGAGACTACAATGGTCGACTTCACTCTTAATGCGAAAGCGCGTACTGACCTGGGGAAAGGTGCGAGCCGCCGCCTGCGTCGTAACGCTGATCTGGTTCCCGCCATCGTTTACGGTGGTGACAAGGCTCCTCAGAACGTTGCTCTGGAAGCACGCGAACTGAAAAAAGCCCTGGAAAACGAAGCTTTCTACTCCCACGTCATCAGCCTGTCCATCGACGGCAAGAAAGAAGACGTGCTGCTGAAAGCACTGCAGCGTCACCCGGCCAAGCCGGTAATCATGCACGCTGACTTCCTGCGCGTTGTTGCCGGCCACGAAGTGACCGTCAACGTTCCGCTGCACTTCGTTAACGAAGACAGCTGTGCAGGCGTCAAGAAAGGCGGCGTTATCTCCCACACCATGACTGAAGTGGAAGTTCACTGCCTGCCGAAAGATCTGCCTGAGTTCATCGAAGTCGACATGGCTGCCGTTGAACTGGATCAGATCGTCCACCTGTCTGACCTGAAGCTGCCGAAAGGCGTTGCTATCACTGCTCTGGCTCAGGGCGCTGATCACAACCTGCCGGTTGCCAACGTCCACGCTGCTCGCGTTGCTGCTGACGCGCCGGCTGAAGGCGAGGAGTCCGCGGAGTAACCTCCCGCACGACTCTGAAGAGGGCGCCCGTTGTGACGCAGGGAATCAAGTTGATCGCTGGACTGGGAAATCCTGGCCCGGAATACGAACTGACCCGCCACAACGCTGGCGCCCTTTTTATTGAGCGTCTGGCCGCACGGCACAACACCAGCCTGCGTCCGGAGAGCAAGTTTTTTGGCCTGACGGCACGCATCAGCGTGAACGGTCAGGACGTTCGCCTGTTGATACCCACTACCTTTATGAACCGCAGCGGTCAGGCCGTCGCCGCGCTGGCGAGCTTCTATCGCATTGCACCCGAAGAAATTCTCATTGCCCACGACGAGCTGGATTTACCCCCGGGCGTGGTCAAGTGCAAGAAAGGTGGCGGACACGGCGGACACAACGGTCTGCGCGACATCATCGCCAAACTGGGCAACAACAACGGCTTTCACCGCCTGAGACTGGGTATCGGCCACCCCGGCCACAGTTCACAGGTGACCGGCTTTGTACTGGGCCGCGCGCCCCGCGCCGAGCAGGATGCGCTGGATGCCTGCATCGACGAGGCCATCGGCGAACTGCCGGGCATGGTCGAAGGCAACTGGACCGCCGTCATGCAACGCCTGCACAGCTTCAAGGCCTGAATCTCATTACGCCGAACCAACGGCAGAGGACAACACCATGGGTTTTAACTGCGGCATCGTCGGACTGCCCAACGTCGGCAAATCCACCCTGTTCAATGCACTGACCAAAGCCGGTATCGGTGCCGAGAACTTCCCCTTCTGCACCATCGAGCCGAACAGTGGCGTGGTCCCCATGCCCGATGCCCGCCTGGACGCCCTGGCCGCCATCGTCAAGCCCGAGCGCGTCATCCCGACCAGCATGGAGTTCGTCGATATCGCCGGCCTGGTAGAAGGCGCCTCCAAAGGTGAAGGCCTGGGCAACAAGTTCCTGGCCAACATCCGTGAGACCGACGCCATCGCCCACGTGGTGCGCTGCTTTGAAGACGACAACGTCATTCACGTTTCCAACAGCGTCAACCCGCGCCGCGACATCGAAACCATTGATCTGGAGCTGATCTTCGCCGACCTGGAAAGCTGCGAGAAACAGTTGCAGCGCGTTGCCCGCAACGCCAAGGGTGGCGACAAGGAAGCAGTCGCACAGAAGGCGCTGCTGGAACAGCTGATTCCGCACTTTGAAGAAGGCAAGCCCGCCCGCTCGCTGCTGAAAAACCTCAGCCCGGAAGAGCGCCAGCTGGCCAAGGGTTTCCACCTGCTGACCAACAAGCCGGTGATGTATATCGCCAACGTGTCCGAAGAGGGCTTCGAGAACAACCCGCATCTTGACGTGGTGCGCGAGATAGCCGCGGAAGAAGGCGCGGTCGTGGTTCCGGTCTGCAACAAGATCGAAGCGGAAATCGCCGAGCTGGATGACGACGAGGAAAAGCAGATGTTCCTCGAAACCATGGGCATGGAAGAACCGGGCCTGAACCGCGTAATCCGTGCCGGCTACGAGCTGCTGGGTCTGCAGACCTACTTCACCGCCGGGGTGAAGGAAGTACGCGCCTGGACCGTCAAGATCGGCGCCACCGCACCGCAGGCCGCCGCCGTCATCCACACCGACTTCGAGAAGGGCTTTATCCGTGCCGAAGTCGTCGCCTATAACGACTTCATTCAGTACAACGGCGAAAGCGGTGCCAAGGAAGCAGGCAAATGGCGCCTGGAAGGCAAGGAATACATCGTCAAGGATGGCGACGTAATGCACTTCCGTTTCAACGTCTAAACAGAAATTAGGATTTCACCGGATCTTACCGGATACGAAACCCCTTGAGGAATAAAGCCTTAAGGGGTTTTTCTTTTCCGAAAAGGTCCGAAAAGAATCTATACGATCCGCATATTTACCGGGTACGCTACCGGGTATCGAAAAATTCACCTCCCCATATAACCGGGTATACCAGGATTGAGCAGCCATGCCGCTTACCGATACCGAGTGCCGTACCGCCAAGCCCAAGGAAAAGCCCTACAAGCTCACAGATGGCAATGGCCTTTACCTTGAGGTGAAGCCTAACGGGGTTAAGGCATGGCGCTATCGGTTCGAGCTGAACGACGGAACTAGCAGGAAGGAAAGCGTGTTCGCGATTGGGGACTATGTAATCGCGCCCAAAGGGGAATCACCCGAGCACGCCGAAGAGCGCCGCAAAGGGCGCCGCTTCACTCTTGCAGAGGCACGCGATGAGCGCGTGAAAGCCCGTGCCCTAGTCATACAGGGCATCAATCCCGCGCACCACCGGCAACAGGAGCGGGTGAAGCGCGACCACGAGAAGGCCATTACGTTTGAAGCCGTCGCCAAAGAGTGGCTTTCACTGAAGGACTGGGAGGAGATCACCAAGTCCAGACGACTCAACATGCTTGAACGCGTCGTATTTCCCAAAATCGGTGAACTGCCGATCAAAGCCATCACCCCCATGCACATTCTTGAAGTGCTCAGAGCAGCCGCTCAAGATAATGGCCCATCTGTTGCCGCAGAGGCCAAGCGGAGCATGTCCGGAGTTTTCGAACTGGCAATTTCCACGTTGCGAGCCAGCACCGACCCGGTACACCCCGTTCGAAAAGCCCTGCCAGCCAACAAGACTCAGCACAAACGCCCTCTCTCCACCGAAGAAATTGGCCAACTGTTACGCGATGTCGAATCTCACGGCGGACGCCATGAGACCCTCTGCGCTTTCCAGCTCATGTGGCTGACTCTGTGCCGCCCCAATGAAGCTGTAGAGGCTCAGTGGGCAGAATTTGACCTGGAGAAGGCGCTTTGGCGCATTCCCGCCGAGCGGATGAAAAAGCGCAAAGAGCACACGGTGCCACTGCCGCGACAGGCAGTCGAAATACTGCGAGGCCTGCATTCCATCACAGGAAAATACACCCACGTATTTCCTCACCGCGACGTACGCACCCGCCCAATGGTTGCGGCCTCATTCCGCCAGATGCTCAACACCCTTGGCTGGGGAGGTAAATACAGCCCGCATGCCACGAGGACAACGGGCAGCACCAGACTCAATGAGATGGGCTATTCAGCAGACTGGATCGAAAGACAGCTCGCCCATACCGAGCAAAACGCTGTCCGCCGCACCTACAACCATGCCGAGTATTTGAGTGATCGAGCCATGATGATGCAGAGATGGGCGGACATGCTGGACAGCTGGAAAAAGGACTTAGGCTGAATGGAAAGAGACGTCGCTGATTACGAAAACATCGGCTGGCGCTTTCACCCGAATGCACCAACTACCCGAGAGAGGTTTGTGAGCTTGCGCTTGCCCATGATGAACGCGACCAGACCGAGGCGGCCTATTCGCGCTCCGACCTTCTGGAGAAGCGCAGTGCACTGATGGCGGAATGGGCCAAGTTCTGCACGAGCAAGAAGTGACCCACAGCAAGCCCAAAGCAGCCGGTAACAACAGGCAGTTCCCCACGCATAGGCCACGCATGCCGCATTAGGATCATTAGGATCATTAGGATCATTAGGATCATTAGGATCGGGCGAACCCTGGGTGAGAAGAACGGCTCTAGGCAGCCACTCTGCTATGTCGACAGCCGGCCTAATAAATTAGCACCGCCCATTTACAGCGATAGCTGCACCTGTGATTGCACTAGCCTCCTGAGAGGCTAAAAATACGATCACATTAGCGACCTGCTCTGGCGTAACCCAGCGGGTGGCATCCGCATCAGGCATATCGAGGCGGTTCTGCGGGGTATCGATGATCGATGGCATGATCGCATTGACCGTGATGCGCTGATCTTTCAACTCTTCGGCCAACGCCTCCGTAAGGCGCATCACCCCGGACTTTGCTGCAGCATAGGCCCCCATGCCTAGGCTGGCCTTACTGGCCGCTCCGGCTGCAATGTTGATAATGCGCCCGGCTTCGGCTTTCTTCAGGTGTGTCAGCGCGGCCATGCTAGCCGTTGCGGCAGTGCGCACGTTCATTTGATACATCAAATCCCAGGTCGCAAGATCGCCGCCCTCGATGGTCTCCCAGCGAAAACCACCCGCCACGTTGATGAGCGCATCTAATCCTTGAAAATGCTGCTGCACCTGCTGCATTGCACAATTTGCCATGTGCAGATCGGTTAGATCGACCGCGCCGATAAGCAGTTTTTCAGAGCGCGCCGTGTCGGCCAGGGGTCGCGGCACGCTGGCCTGATCAATCAGGGCCACCCGCCAACCATTGGCCGCGAACGCCTCGCCTACCGCTATACCTAGACAACCGAATCCACCGCTAATTGCGACTACTTTACTCACGCTTATTCTCCTTGAAGTGGACTACACCAGGGCTGCACTGAGCACTGAGCCCCGGCACGAGTGGTCAGCTAGGTTGCCACTATTGCCGTGCAGAACCTGTCGCCGAGCCGACAAGTGGGCACAGTCAAGAGTGCTAACTTGCCTGGTCGCTGAGTCGCTGAAAGCCATCAGCCGCTCAACTTTCTTGAGTCGAGAGAAAAGGATCGCGCGCAATGAATCTGATCGTGTTTGCCATACCGATTTTTTTAACCACCACCTTGCTGGAAGCATGGCTGGCGCACCGCCGCGGGCTAGCGGCGTATTCCATACCTGATGCCATCAGCAGCTACCAATATGGTCTATTGAGCCAGGTGGTTGGGGCGTTCACCAAGTTGGCGAAACTGGGCGTTTACACTCTGGTATTCGAAGCCTACCGCGCCACGACCTTGCCTAGCGATAGCCTGTGGGTATGGGTCGGAGCCCTTGTGGCCTACGACTTTTTCTACTACTGGCATCACCGTATGAACCATGAAATTGGCTTGCTGTGGGCCGGGCACGTATCGCATCACTCTTCCGAGTACTTCAACCTGGCAACAGCCCTACGCCAGTCCTCGACGAGCGCACTTCTGGGCTGGATATTCTATCTACCGATGGCAGTGGCCGGTGTGCCGCCCAGCGTGTTTGCCGGGGTGTTGCTGATCGACTTGCTTTACCAGTACTGGGTGCATACCGAGGTAATTGGTCGTTTGGGCTGGCTTGATCGCATCTTCGTCACACCCTCAAACCATCGCGTCCATCATGGGCAAAATGACTACTGCATGGACACAAACTACGGGGGCATTCTGATTCTCTGGGATCGCCTATTCGGTACCTTCGCCGAGGAGCGCAAGGACGAGAAGGTCATCTACGGCGTGCGCACACCGTTGCAGAGCCTTAACCCATTCTGGGGCAACATGCATTACTACATTGAGCTCTGGCAGAAATCCAAAGCCACCCCGGGCTGGCGGGCTAAACTTGGCGTCTGGCTGGCACCACCTGGTGGCTGGCACGATGAGGCGAGCGAGCCTTACGAGCCGTCGCAGTTTAAGTATTACGATCCGTGTACACCCGATGCGGTCAAACGCTATGCGGTAGTGCATCAGGTGCTTGCAATGTTGTTCCTCATGCATTTTCTGACGCTACTCAACACCTTGCCGAAGACCTTACTGGCACTCTACGCCGCTGGCTTTGCCATTTCGGCAATCTCTCTCACGTCACTATTGGAAGGACGTGCCAATGCACGGCGTTTTGAGCAGTGCCGTGTCATAGGACTGGGCATTGCCTTTGCTGCTCTACCTGACTGGTTCGGTTTTAGTATGCCCATCGCACTCAAGCTGATGTTATTGGTTGTAATGCTAGGCAGCGCTGCATGGCTCAGCCGCACTTCCTTCAAACCTGCTGCTTTGTGGACTTCCCAATGAATGCCGATGCCATTTCCGACTTGATCTTGGCTGTGGTTGCCTTTTCCATTGCCTTTGTCCAGCTGCGCCAGCGCCCTGCTCTAGCCATTGGTTGCGGCCTGATCGGCCTGGCGGCAGCGATTGGTACACTGCATTACCAGTATGGTGAGTTGTTCGCCGGCCCACATCGCTTTACCGGCCTGGTTGCCGCCAGCGCAGGTTTCCCGCTGCTGGTCATTGCACTGCGCTGGCCAGATGACTCTGTTGCTCAGCGCATCACGGCCGCAGGGCGCTTCGCGCTCTTGGTTGGGAGCTTCGGGGTGGTGATTAGCGTGTCGGGATTTGACACCTGGCGCATGCTGGTGCCTCTTGGCTCTGTCTTGTTAATCTGTGCCACAGCCTTAGTGACGCGGCGGGTAATGCCACTCGGGGCGGCGCTAGTGTTCATCGTTAGTCTAGCGGCCGGTGCAACCGGTGAAGAGATGCTCGGACCGCTATCTGGCATCCAATGGCTGCACTACTTGCTGTCTTTAGCCCTGCTGCTGCTGCACCGGGATAGGGTGGTGCCGCTGTTAGCTGCGAGCCGTTAATTCGGCTTCCCCTGCATCCCATATCTTGGGAAACTGTCGAATGTGGTTAAGACCCAACATCGATGTTTCCAAGGTTTCCAAATGCAAAACATAGATGACGCAGCCCATCAGACAATCTACCGCCTGCGCGAGGCAGATGACTGGTTCGCAAGCTTGCCGGGGGAAGTGCAAGACAAAATCATCCAGTCTTCCGTATTGCGCCACTATCGCAAAGGGCAGGTGATCACTGCCCAAGGCAGCCGACCGACTGCAGCCTCAGTAGTGCTTGAGGGGCGCGTGCGGGTTTCGCGGCTGCTATTCGAGGGTGAGGAGAAGCTTTATATGATTGGCGAGAGAGGATTTTGGTTCAACTTCCTCGACCTGATTACAGGCGAAAAGGCCGATGTGGCTGTGATCGCCGATACCAATGTGCAATTACTAATGCTGCCTCTGCAGCAATTCGAGCGAATCCTTGAAGAGGAACCTCTCTATTGCAAGGCAATTACACTTTTTATTGCCAAGCGCTATGCCGCTTTTATGCGGCACTTTGCCGATGGCCAGATGATCGTGCCGCTGCAACGGCTGCGTACAGGTTTAGCAGAACTGTTGTTGCTGCAACCACCGGCAACAGGCTATGAGGAAGTTATTTTGAATGTTTCTCAGGCGGATTTAGCCTCCATACTTGGTTTTTCCCGCCAGACTATCAACGGGCTGCTAAAACAACTGGAAAAGGCGGGACTGATTAAGATCGGTTTTCGGCATATTCGAGTAATTGATCCAGCTGGGCTTTCTGAGCACGCGGCTAACTGAGCCGGCACTAATCTCGATGTAATTTTCGCAGGGCCGAGTGCATCGCTGTTGATCATGAGTGGACTCACCACCTGACTTCATCAGTACCACCTGACCACAATGCTAGAGGTGAACCGGCCCTATCAATAGCCCCGGCTTTCCTAGAGACCTTTGGGCCTAATAACTGCCCCCGCACGAGGGCCGCTTGGTCACCAATCAAAGACTGCTTTTGGCCGACTCCAGCCAGTTCGCACTCAGTTAGCGCTGCTGAAAAGCAGCCATTCGATTCAAAAAAATCTCAACCACACATTACTGCAATGACATCCGCACCAAAGAGGTTCCCCCCATGTCATTGCAGTGCCCTCGCTGTCACTCCCCCAAAGTCGCTTCGTTCCATCACGCCATGAAAACCGGCGCGGCCATCGGCGCTGTCGGCGGCCTCGCACGCGGCATCAGTGCTGCTCTGGCAGGCGGCAAGGCCGGCGCAGCACTCGGCGTAATTGCCGGCCCTGTAGGTATCACACTCGGCTCGGCATCCGGCGCCATTCTCGGTGGCCTGGTCGGAGGCGTCGGTGGTTGTGCGCTCGGCGCTCAGCTCGGCGAGTCACTCGACCGTCACGTCCTGGCCCACAACCTCTGCCTGATCTGCGGTCATCGCTTCAACCTGCCGACCTGATCCGGCCACCGCTCTCCTCTTCCTTCTCCATCACTGATTGCCGGTGCTGCGCCATGCGCAGCGCTTTTTGCCGGCCTGCACCTAAAGGAAACTCGTCATGGCTCATCAAATCGAACAAATGGCCTACGTTGGCGCTACTCCGTGGCACGGCTTGGGCAACAACCTGCCGCAGAAACAGCCCATCGAAGTCTGGCAACGCGAAGCCGGTATGGACTGGCAGATCATGGAAAGCCCAGTGCACTTCAAGTCGGACGCCATCGGCCATCTGGGCGCGATCCACTCCTTCCCCGAGCAGAAGGTGCTCTACCGTTCGGACACCAAGGCACCGCTGTCAGTGGTCTCGCAGCGCTATCACACCGTGCAGCCTCGGGAAGTGCTCGAATTTTATCGTGACCTGACCGAGGTCTCCGGCTACGAGCTGGAAACCGCTGGCGTGCTCAAGGGCGGTCGCAAGTTCTGGGCACTGGCGCGTACCGGACAGGGCGCTGCGCTCAAGGGCAACGACCAAGTAAATGGCTATTTGCTGCTGGCCACTTCCTGCGACGGCACACTGGCCACCACAGCAACGCCCACTACTATCCGTGTGGTCTGCAACAACACGCTGACCATCGCCCTGGACGGCACCAGCCGTGCGATCAAGGTGCCGCACAGCACCCGCTTCGACGGTGATCTGGTGAAGAAGCAGCTCGGCATTGCTGTCTCGCAATGGGACGACTTCATGTACCGCATGCGCCACCTGGCTGAACGCAAGGTGCAGTGGCATGAGGCACTGGGCTTCTTTATGAACGTGATGTGCGAGACCAGCCCGACCGGCGCCTTGCCGGAGCAGCTGCCGAACGAGCGCGCCCTGCGCAAAGTGCAGGAGCTGTACGAAGGCCGTGGCCGGGGCAGCCAGCTGGACTCAGCTCGCGGCACCGCCTGGGGCTTGCTCAATGCCGTGACCGAGTACGTTGATCACGAGCGACGGGCACGCAGCACAGAGTACCGCCTCGACTCTGCCTGGTTCGGCCAAGGTGCCCAGATCAAGCAACGCGCTCTGGATACGGCCCTGCAACTGGTCGCCTGACCTTTTACTAATCCCACCCCATAACGCCCGACCCGCTTCGCTGCAGGTCGGGCGTTTCTATTTCTGCAAGGTGAACGCTATGAAAGCCACTTCATTGAATCGCAGCACCAGCAAATCCCGCCCCGCCCTGCGTCTGGTCAGCACCAAGGAGCTGCCGCGCGAGGACTGGCTGCAGATCCGCAAGCAAGGTATCGGCAGTTCCGATGCCGCCGCTGCCGTTGGTCTGAATCCCTACAAGTCGCAGCTGGAGCTGTGGATGGAGAAGACCGGTCGCGATTCCGGCATGCCCAAGGCTGATCCTCAGGATGAGGAAAGCCCGATGTACTGGGGCAACGTGCTGGAGCCTATCGTGGCCTGGCACTACAGCAAGCGTACGAATAACAAGGTACGGCGCATCAACGCCGTGCTGCAGCATCCTGATCCGGAGTTGCCCTGGATGCTGGCCAACATCGACCGCGAGGTGATCGGGGCCGACGATGTGCAGATCCTCGAATGTAAGACAGCCGGCATAAACGGGGCACGCCTCTGGAAAGAGGGCGTGCCTGAGTATGTGCAGCTGCAGGTGATGCACCAGCTCGCCGTCACCGGCAAGCAAGCGGCGGATGTGTCGGTGCTGCTGGGCGGCCAGACGCTGGAGATCCATCGCATCGAACGAGACGAGCAGATGATTGCTCGCCTGATCGAGCTGGAGCGCCAGTTTTGGCACTACGTGGAAACCGACACACCACCGCCGGCCGATGGCACCGCTTCCGCTGAGTCAGCACTTCGCTGCCTCTATCCAGAGGACAACGGCCAGGTCGTCGACTTCAGCCAGCATGCCGGGCTCACTGCAGCCTATATAGAGCTGAAAGCCGTGCGCCAGTCGATTGCCGACAGGGAAAAGCGTGAGGCTGAACTTAAGCAGATGCTGCAGCAGGCCATGGGCGACGCCAGTCGGGCGGAGTTCTCCAGCGGCTACATCAGTTGGCGCAAAGCCAAGGACAGCATCGGTTTCGATGTCGCTCAACTGCTCAAAGACAAGCCGCACCTGCAGGCCAAGTACCCACTACTGAAGCTGGGTGCGCGGCGCTTTCTGGTCGGCTGAAACCCAACCCCTCCAATCCTTTCCCCCTTGGCCAGTCCATGCAGTTCGCGCTGCGTGGCTGGCCTTTTTTCATTTCCAGGAGACTCACCATGCTCAAAGGTCTGGCTATCACTCCGCCGGTACTCGGGCGGATTTCCATCGGCAAGGTCATCGAGAAGAACGGCAAGCGACTGCCGGAGAAGGATGACCAGTTCACCATCACCTCCCAGGTGCAGGGTAAGGACGGCTGGCTACTGCACCCACTCAATGATGAGCTGCGCGAAGGCAAGGACGACAAGCTGCGCAGCATTCCGGTACGCCTGCTGTTCAACGAACCGGAGCTGAATTTCCGCGCCGACTACACGCTGTTCGACCGGCAGTCTGGTCGGCCGGTTTGCGTCGGCAATGGCGAGACCTGCAAACGGGTCACTCAGGACGGTATGCAGTCGTTGCCCTGCCCTTCGCCGGATGCCTGTCCGCTCGCCAAAGGCGGTGCCTGCAAGCCCTACGGCCGACTGAACGTGGTCATTGGCGATGAGGATCCGCTGGGCAGCTTCATGTTCCGCACCACCGGCTTCAACAGCATCCGCACCCTGGCCGCTCGCCTGCATTACTTCCAGGCCATCTCGGGTAACCGCCTGGCCTGTCTGCCGCTGGAGTTACGTCTACGCGGGAAGTCGACACGACAGAGCCATGGCACGCCGATCTTTTACGCCGACCTGACTGTACGCGGCGGCATGGACATGGCTGAAGCACTGGTGACAGCCAGCGAACTCGATTCGCGGCGCCAGGCTGCGGGCTTCGATCAAGCCGCCTTGGATGAGGCAGCACGACGCGGCTTTGGCAACGGAGCATTCGAAGACAGCGAGGAGGATGTCAGCGCCATCGTGGAAGAGTTCTACCCGGAAGGTGAAGTGCCCGCCTCAACAATCACACCACAAGCCACCTACAGCAAGCCCAGCCTGGCTGAGAAGTTGGACGCGCAAGCCACACGCCAAGAGGTGGAAGTATGAAACGTCTGCTACGCACTTTCGGTGCTGCGATGATGTTTGCCGGGATCCTGGCAGGCTGCCTGGCGGTCTTGTTACTGGTGATTGTGATGGTGCGATTTCCACCACTGCTGATAGCGGTGGTACTGGCGTGCTGGATCTTCTGTCGACTCCAGGCAGCACCAAAAAGCAAGTGACCGACGTCAGAGGAAACGGATGTCCCGCTCCACTGAGGGCGGGACATTCTTTATTTTTTGTCTCGCAAATAAGGCCCGATGTGCGATTGCTAATCAGCCAAGCCCGTGGGGGACTCAGCTATCTGCGTCCCTGATCTTAAACCCAGGACTCACCTTGACGACTGCATCCAACGGAGCACTGACAAGCGTAACGTCCTCCACACAGTCATCGGCGTCACCGGTACTGAAGAGTACATGCCAAGTGAATTTCCCTTGAGGTGTAGTCGCAACGAACGTAGCTCGACGAACCTCATCGCCACCTTTGAACGCAGGTGTTGATACCTGCGTCGTCTCATCAACGACTTGCTCTATCTGATCGGCGCTGATCGTGCTGGGTTGCCCAGCGTGTAAAAACTCAGCCCCACGGTAGCACTCGATATAAAATCCCATGTGAAGCACTCCTTCAGTTGAAGGAGTGACTCTACCAAATCTTCAACAAGGAACGGTCAATTAGCAGCCGATGAGATTGAGTCTCCCAGCGTTGCATCCAGCGGGCTTGCAGGGAACGAATGTTCACGGGACAAATGCTCGGTTCAGCCGGCACTTCGCAACGATGCCGACGCGGGATCGTAAATAACGCCGGCGATTGAACCGTCGCGAATGCGCTCCACAGCTTCGTTGATAACGTGCAGCGGTACCAAAAACCACTCCCGGGGTTTGACCGGATTACCGAAGCGATCAGGGATCGTCAGCTCAATCTGGGCAGGGCTGAACAGACGATGGAACAAGTTTTCCATCCGCGTACGATTGATGTTGTGCATGTTGGCGCTGACCGAAAATTGACCCAGTAAAGGCCCTTGTGCCGACCGAAAACTGACCCAGGTGCTCAACTGCTCTTGCTCGTTTTTTGAGCAGGAGACCACAGGGTGATCAGTATGGAAATGATGGGCAAAATTCGGCGGATGTATTTCCGCGACCAGCTGTCGTTGCATGAGATAGCCAAGCGCACGGGGTTGTCACGCAACACGATCCGCAAATGGATCAGGGCACCGGAAGCGACCCAGCCGGTGTACCAGCGGCGGGCGGTGTTCAACAAGCTCAATCCGTTTCACGCCACGCTGGAGCTGGCGCTAAAAGCCGATGCGCTGCGTCCCAAGTCGCAACGGCGTACAGCCAAAGCGCTGTTAACGCAGATCCGGGCTGACGGTTATGAAGGTGGCTACAGCCAACTCACTGCCTTTATCCGCGCCTGGCGCGGGCAGCAGGGCAAGAGTCTACGGGCCTTCGTGCCGCTGAGCTTTGAGCTTGGTGAGGCGTTCCAGTTCGACTGGAGCGAGGAAGGTCTACTGATCGGCGGCATCTACCGGCGCATGCAGGTGGCGCACCTGAAGCTGTGTGCCAGTCGTGCGTTCTGGCTGGTGGCCTATCCAAGTCAGGGCCATGAGATGCTCTTCGATGCCCATACCCGTGCCTTCGCGGCCTTGGGTGGCGTGCCGCGCCGGGGTATCTACGACAACATGAAGACCGCCGTCGACAAGGTCAACAAGGGCAAAGGGCGCACGGTCAACGCCCGTTTTGCGGTGATGTGTGCGCACTACCTGTTCGATCCGGACTTCTGCAATGTCGCCTCCGGCTGGGAAAAAGGCATCGTCGAGAAGAATGTCCAGGACAGCCGCCGGCGCATCTGGCTGGAGGCGCAGGACGAGCGGTTCTCCAGCTTTGAGGCACTCAATGCCTGGCTGAGCCAGCGCTGTCGGGCGCTCTGGCATGAGCTGGTACACCCGCAGTACCCCGGGTTGAGCGTGGCCGAGGTGCTGGAGTTGGAACAGGCAGAGATGATGCCGATGCCGGCTCCCTTCGACGGTTATGTCGAGAAGCCCGTACGCGTCTCCAACACCGCCTTGGTCAGCCTAGGGCGCAACCGCTACTCCGTACCGTGCGAGTTCGCCGGACGCTGGGTCAGCAGCCGTCTGTATCCGACGCGGATCGACTTGGTGGCCGATGATGCCGTGATTGCCAGTCATGCTCGCCTGCTGGATCGCGACCAGGTTAGTTATGACTGGCAGCACTACCTGCCACTGATCGAGCGAAAACCGGGGGCGCTACGTAATGGCGCGCCCTTCGCTGATTTGCCCAGGCCACTGCGCCAACTTCGTCATGGCCTGGCACGACATACCGGCGGAGATCGGATCATGGCCCAAGTGCTGGCAGCCGTACCAGTGGCTGGTCTGGAGGCCGTGCTGGTAGCTGTCGAGTTGGTACTGGAAAGTGGCGCCCTGAGCGCCGAGCACATCCTCAATGTCGTCGCGCGCCTGACCGCCGCACCACTTCCCGTGACGGTAGAAAACCACCTGCCACTCAAAGACGCCCCACTGGCCAATCCGGCACGCTACGACCGCCTGCGGGTGGCCAAGGAGCGCGGTCATGCGTGATCTTCTGACAGAACTCAAAGCACTACGCCTGCACGGCATGGCCACCGCCTGGGGAGAACTGAGCACACAGGACAGCTCAGCTATTTCCAGCTCCCGGTGGCTGCTCGAACACCTACTCCAGCAGGAGCACGATGACCGCGCCATGCGCTCGGTGCGTCATCAACTGAGCATGGCCAAGTTGCCCCTGCACCGTGATCTGGCCGGTTTCGACTTCGCGGCCTCCTGCGCCGATGCCCGCCTGATCCGCGAGCTGGCCAGCCTGGACTTCACCGACAGTGCGCAGAACGTGGTGCTCATCGGCGGCCCTGGCACCGGCAAGACGCACCTGGCCACGGCATTGGCCGTGTCCGGCATTACCCAGTACGGCAAACGCGTGCGCTTCTACTCCACGGTCGACCTAGTCAATCTGCTGGAGCGCGAAAAGCACGACGGCAAGGCCGGGCGCATCGCCCAGGCCCTGCTGCGCATGGATCTGGTGATCCTCGATGAGCTGGGCTATCTGCCATTCAGCCAGGCCGGCGGGGCGCTTTTGTTTCACCTGCTGTCCAAGCTCTACGAGCACACCAGCGTGGTGATCACCACCAACCTGAGCTTTGCCGAATGGTCGAGCGTGTTTGGCGACGCCAAGCTGACCACGGCCTTGCTGGATCGGCTCACGCACCATTGCCACATCATCGAAACCGGCAACGAGTCCTACCGTCTGCAACACAGCAGCCTGGCCGCTCAAGCCAAGATCAAGTCACGCGAACGCACGCGTAAGGGGGCTCAGGAAACAGAAGACGACGAACCATTCTGAAGAGGGGGGCAGGCCTGCCGGAGTATCTTTCTGGCAGGTCATTCACCACCGAAACGCACCGACTCAGTTCAGCGAAAGCGAACTCGGTGGCTAAACTTATCCACAATTGCTGAGGCTGAAATCAGCAATCTTCCCTGGGTCAATTTTCAATCGGCAGGGTGGGTCATTTTTCGGTCGGCGCCAACAAGCGGGTTCAGTACCTTTAGGATATTGGGCACGCTGGTGTAGTGCATGCCTAGTGAGCCGCGCTCCTCGTCGTCGGCCACGGCCTGGATCATGGAACCGAAGATATCGGGATTGATCTGCTTCCAGTCCAAAGCGCCGATATGCAGCAGGTAGCTACGCGCAATGCGAGAAAAACGCGGTACATCCGGATCGCCTGAGAACAGCCCACCGTTGACATACGGGAAAGCATCCGCCCAGCGCGGCAGACTCGCCGAAGCACGCTGCGCAATCGGCGTGTTCATCGCGCGGAAGATCTCACCCATCACCTCATGCAGATTGCTTGAATCGCGGTCGCTCATCTGCGTGAGTGTGTCGGTGAACAGACCGGTGCCATTGAAAATGTCGGTATCTTCAGCGAAGAAGCAGAAGATCAGCCGCGCCATGAAATGGTTCATCTCATGGCGGCGTTCGGCCGTGCCCCAGGCAGGGTTGTCCTTGAGCAGCTCCACATAAAGCCTGTTGAGTCGGCTGGTCGCACGGATGTCAAAGGAGTTCTCGCGAATCTGCTTGACCGTGGAAATGCCTGCCAGCGGCAGGAAAAATCCGAAGTGATCAGGGAACTGCGGGTAGTCGCAGGCGACCGTCTCGCCACTTTCCAGCTCCTCAGCTTCCAGCGTCTCGCCATCCGTGGCGAGCACGTATTTAGCCTTGGCACGGGCCGTAGCAGGGCTGGCCTTGAGTGCCGCCAGGGTCTCCGTGACCTTGCCTGGTTCACACACGGCCAGGTGGATATTGCTGGTCTGCAGCACACCGCCCAGATCGGACTTGTTGGTTGCACCCGAACGCAGGCGCTTGAGGGTGGTTTCCTTATTACCGAAAGCCTGCAGGAAGGCATAAGGGAACTCGACCCGGTCAAACGGCTGGCTGGCCAGGTCGGTGATGGCTTGTTCGATTTCTACGGCGTTCATATAAGGCTGTTCCGATCACTGCTGCCAAGGCGGCAAGGGGGCCTCTAGGCCCACCATCCATGCAAAGTGCATGGATGATAAAGGAACGAGCATTGGCATGTGAAAATGATCCTGTGCCCCATGGAAGCTATCAAAAACTGCTGAGGACGTGGAACGCTGCAGCCGGGACGCATCACCAAGCCAGTCGAGTGGGCTATGCGAAGAGAATTGCTCTCCCCGGCTTACACCACTCGCTGGTCTGAGTTAATGGTCGCAAAGGCGAACTAGCCACTACCCTCGGCTAGTGCCGAATCCCCGCTGACGATCCCCGTAGGACTTGGTCGCTTTCTTACACAGGTAGCTGGCCCGGTAGAACAGATCCGGTAGCTCATCAACAAGAACCTTGTGTTCTGACCATGCAACCTTCCGCATACGGGGATGCCGATCTATCCGATACGTTGGATTTTCGGGGATATGTACCAGCCCATCGACTTCAGACATCAACAACCCCAGCGCACTGGCCCATGACTCTTCTATGCGGCTGATCATGTTGACCCTCTCTGAGCCCAGCAGCCCTAGGGTGTAATAGGCATCACGGTTAAGCAGGATCAGCAGGTGATAATGCTGGCGGCCTCCCTGACCGATCTCTCTCGACCAGACGTACCGTACTTTGCAACCACGCGAGTAGCCACGCTCAGCCACCCGCTCCTGGTGGTACTGGATCTTCTTCGTAAACGATTCGAAGAACCGGCTGATGACCTGATTCGTATAGGCGAAGTCGGGTAGCTCGACACCCTGAGGCAAACGCAGATCCACCCTGTAGGCCAAGACCCTCGGATACTCAGCCAATGCCAGGTCGACGGTGCGCTTGAGATCAGACAGGTATTCCCGAATAAAGGGGCCTACTTCGCTCTGAATGGGAAAGCCCTCGAAGGTATCCCCGTAGTGCAGGTGGAGGTTGGGATTGTCAGGGTGACGGAGTGGAAAGCGCTGGGTGGTATTGGTATCGCTGAACATGGTTATGACCTCTCATGGTTGAGTTTCATAAGCCATGCCTGCGGAGTTTTAATTTACTGGATACCTTTCCCTGCCTGATCCGTTGGTTGGTCTCTCTGGATACGCTGTAGTGATGGCCTCTCAGGTGGTGGATCAGTGTCCGACTCTCTGTGTAGGTCAGTGCAGGTTGTTACTCGGTTAGGCGTGAACCCTTCGGGTGATAGTAGCTAGTAAAAGCATAATACCCGCACCGCAATTTCCTTCGCCGAGCTGCTCGGGCAAAGCCACCTCAATCGTCCCGCCATAGCGGCAATTTTTGCCGAGTTCGAATTTCGGAAATAAATCAAGCCGAAGAGGCCTGAGCCAGATATCGGAACTGAGGCTGTCGTGGCGGTGGGAGCGACACCGCCACGACTTACCATGCGAAGCCGAACAGCCAGAGACGGAGAACCGGCATAAGCGCCATGACCAGCCGAAGCCGATCATGGCGCAGGTGGCTGTTCTAGCTGGCCATGCTCAGATGGCCGATGGGACGAGTGGACGCCCCCTCAGCTTGGTCACGCTCCTCGATCCGGGCAAGGATCCAGTCGTGCACCTCGCTATCGACCCAGCCGACGCAGCGGTCGCCCAACGATACCGGTTTCGGGAAGGTGCCTTCCGAGATGTACTTGTACAGGGTCGACCTAGACAGGCCAGTAGCAGTGATCACGTCTTGTAAGCGGAAAATTCGCATCAGCAGGGCTCCTCTGTATGTCCCAGAGGATCTGCGAGGGCCGTATAAAAAAACTGCCTGTTACCCAGCAGCTCGTGCTGGCGTGAGCAACCCTGACTTTTCGCGCAGCTCCAGCGGAATATCCACCTCCCTTAACACGCTTTTCACCACAGGATCATCGCACCCCTTGGTGACCATCCAATGCTTGGCCAGACCCTCGTCCGAGGCTCTTTCAGTCAACAGAGCGATGCAACGGTGGCCAGTCGACACATGCGCCGGAACCAAGATGTAGCTAACCCTGGCCAGATCAATGCTGGATACCTGCGAAAAACGTTGGACCACCTCTCTGGCCAGCTCAAGGACTTGGTGGTGGAAGAAGTCGAAAATCTCCTCGTGGTCCAGAATCGCTTTGTCCTTGGGATCAAGCATCGGCAGTCGAAAGAATGCCGCCACTTGCTCCTTCACCGTCGAGTCCACACCGCGCACCTTTCCCCATCCGGCGGAATCAGCCTGAACCCAGTGGCGCGACAGAAAGCCCAATACGCAGTCACAAATAAAAAGCTCAAGCTGATCAAACGCATGATCTGGCGCTCGCCTGAAGAGACGAACCACGCTGCGAGGTGCCAAGTATTCCCCTCGCCCTAGGAAGGAGTTGCGATCAAGTCTGACGCCAGCCAAAAACTTGTAGTCGATGTCTTGATCGGCGGCCTTCTTATGCACCACGACGGAAACAACGTCGTCAGCAGGTGAAAGCTGAAGGTGGTTCAGATTAAGCCAATAAACGCTCCTGAGCTTCTCAGCGAAAATCGGACTCGCCAACCCAGGTATGTGTCTACGAATGAATCCCAGCTCCGTAAGCCTGCGCAAGCGCTGCTTGAGAGAGGCCGCATCCATTCCCGTCAGCAAGCAGAGCTCCTTGCTACTCAGCCCCCTGGCAACCCCAAACGGATCTGCATGGCTTAGCAAGATCATGAGCAGCAAACGATTCGCCAAGCTGAGCTTCCCCTGCCGCACTGGAGCAACTCGCTTCTCGTCTCGCGAGCGTGTGTTGAGCTCCTTCGCAGTCGGCGCATCGTCCTTCCAGCCAGACCAGATGGCCCTGATGCGCTCGCCACCCAAGACATGCTTGACCAAACCGGGGTGGTTCAGCGTCCTTTCCTCGACATCCCGCAGAGCCGACTGGATAGCTTTGCTCATCTCGTAGGTACACCTTGGCCGCCCCTTCCCTTCAGGCTGAGTAACGACTCGCAGTACCCCCACATCAACCAGTTGGGCAACCGCTTTTGAAACTGCTTGCACCGGAAGCCGCAGGTCTTCAGCCAATTGCTTCTGCGAACGAGGCTTAGGCGTCACCGAGCCATAGTGCTTCCAGAATGCAATGAGCAAAAATTTAGCATCTGGATCACCCGCCCTTAGCTTCGCATCAAGAAGCCTAGCAAGCATAGAACCTCCAATTTTTAACTCGCAAATATACCCTATATCTACTATACCTTAGTTACAGTAACGACTCACATAACAACACGTAACGTTTTACTAACATATCAGTGGCAAAGCTGATAACGGTTGCGTAACGAAACAGTAACGGTATAAATCTCTCCCGAAGGCTTGGCTTTGGCTCATAGCCAAAACGGCCCGCCTGGAGGATGAGATGTCAGAAAACGAGAAACCGCTGAAGTGGCTACGAAAGCAGGATGACGAATGGAAATGGGCCGCCGAGTACCTGAAGCATCGCCTCAGCGCCGACTACATGAGCAAACTTAAGGGTGACGCGTTTACTAGGTTTGCGAGTTATGAGCACGTCGCCTCTGCTATCAGGCAGATTCAGCAAGACATGCCAGTCCTGGTGATCAGGCTCCAGGGAGCAATCCGTCAGCGCCGCTATCGCTCGGACAGCAATGGCAGGCAGCCCATAACCTTTACGCTGACGAACGAAACGATTGACCGCCTACACGCCATCGCCCAGAAGCAAAAAAAGGACGAAACAGCCACGATCACTTCGCTAATTGAGGAGGAAGGGAAAGCTCTCAACGCAGAAAGGGACTATAAAAGGCAGCTCAAAGAGTCAGTAGCGCGAAAGCTCGCGATTGCCAACCAGCAATCAGCCTTGTTCGAGGCTCAACTAGATGAAACCCTGAAATACACCGAGCGCTACCTAACGCTTTTAGCTCGCTGGGAGCTAATGTGGCCTGACGAAACGCCACCCACCGCAAGCGATGAAGATGTGTCGAAGCTTGTGGAGTCCAAAATGAAAGACCTAAAGGACAAGCTAGCCTACATTGCCTTCAGAGACGCAGTGACAACTGACCGAGGGCATGACGAGCGCTAATCATCTCACCTCACACTGAAGCAGGCACGAAGCACAAAACCGGGTACAGAACCGGGTACATAATTTTAAGAAGTTGGCACCCCCTCAGGTCTGGCGGCTGCCTCAGGCCTGACTTAGCGGATAACGTCTGACCTCTCCGGCAGTCGAAGGCCCCGCACGCAACCGCGTCCGGGGCTTTTTTGTTTGATCAACCTCCCCTCGTTCGGCGCAAAGGACTGACACCGAGACCAATGCAGTCAGCCGCAGCCCGTTCACGCCCCACCCATACGATTCCCGTGCCATACTCCCAGTGCTCCATGTTGTTGCGAGAATCCCATGCGCTTACGCAAGAAAACGCTGTTTGTTTCACTGCTGACGGCCCTGTTTGCCTACACCCTGATTGGCGCCCTGCTGCTGCCCGCGATCATCCTGCACGTCGCCAACCAGCAGCTGAATCGGTTCGCTACGGTGCCAGCCAAACTGGAGCGCGTCGAGTTCAACCCATTCAGCTTCGAAGCAACCCTCTGGAATTTGCATATCGGTGCGCCTGGTGCGCCGCAGATTGCTTTTCGCCGTGCCTACGCCAACCTGCAGCTCGACAGCCTCTGGCATGGCGCCCTGCATCTTTCCGACGTTGAACTGGAGCGCGCATACGTCGATGCCCGCCTTGATGCCGAGGGTGGGCTGAACCTTCTGCAGCTATTTGATCTGCCAGCATCGGAACCCCGGGAACAGGACCCGAACGCCCAACCGTTCCCGGTCCTGGTCGACCGCATTGCACTGATCAGTAACAGCGCAAACTTCCAGGATCTGCGCCCCTCCGAGGCCGTGGAGTTTGCCTATGACGCCATCTCGCTCGAGCTGCACAACCTCAGCACACTGCCCGACAACCAGGGCAACCTCAGGCTGACGGCCTCCGGCCCCTATGGCGCGAGCCTTGATTGGGATGGCCGGCTCAGCCTGTCACCTCTGCGCGCCAGCGGCCGCATCAGCTTGCACGCTGCCAAACTGCAGACCGTCTGGCCTTACGTGCATGAGCGCTTGCCGCTATTGCTGCAAAGCGGCGCAATCAGCGCCAGCACCGACTATCACATCGACCTGTCCGAGCACACCGATGTTCGCCTGAGCAGCGCACGCCTTGATCTCGACAGCCTGATCATCGACCACAACGACAAGCCCCTGCTGCGCGTCCCGTCATTGAGCATCAACGACGGCTCGCTCGACATCGCGGCCCGCCAGGCCCGCCTTGGCAGCATCCAGAGTCAGGGGCTGGAGGCCTGGGCTGCCCGTCTGGAAAATGGTCAGATTGATCTGCTTGCACTGCTTCCCAAGCCGGCAACCGAAGACGCGCCGTCAACTGACCAGGACGCAGCGCCAGCCGCCTCCGCCAGCACTGAAGACGCAGAGACCGAAGCAACCAGGCCGCAACAGGCACCACAACCGGCATGGCAGTTACAGGTTGCCCAGGCAGACCTCAGCGGCTACCAGCTGCACCTGCAGGACCGCCTGCCCGATACCGACGTCAATCTGGAGCTCGCGCCGCTCAACATCAGCATCAGCGACTTTGACAGCGCAGCCTCAACACCTTTCAGGCTCCAATTGCAGACTGGCGTGAACGGCGACGGCAACCTGAGTGCCGCCGGCGAGGTAAATCTGCGTCCGCTGTCAGCCAACCTCGACATTGCCAGCCGAGATATCAACCTCCAGCTCGCCCGCGCCTACGTGGAACCGCTGGTGGATATACAGTTGCGCAGCGGCCTGATGGATGGCGACCTGAAGCTGCAGCTGCGGGGCACCGCTCCCCTTGACCTGGCCATCACCGGCGAGGCCAGCGTCAGCCAACTGCATGTGGTGGACTCTGACCGCAAGCGGGATCTGCTGAAATGGCAACAGCTGCAGGTCACCGGCATCAACTACCGGAGCGACAGCCTGAGCATCGAACGCATCAGCCTGCAACGCCCCTACGTGCGTTTCATCGTCAACGAGAACCTGACCACCAACTTCAGCGACCTGATCGTCAAGCAACCCGGCCAGCCGGAACCCAGCACGCCGGCCAGCGACAAGCCGCCAATGGCACTGCGCATTGGCGGTATCGATATCCATGACGGCTCCGCCAACTTTGCCGACTTCAGCCTTACCCCCAACTTTGCCACCGCAATGGGCCAGCTGAACGGCCGGATCAGCACCATCGACAATCAGCGTCCGCTGGTTGCCAATGTCGATATCAGCGGCCGCGTAGACCGCTATGCGCCCGTCACCATCAAGGGCGGGCTCACACCCTTTGATCCGCTCAACAGCCTGGATATCGCTACCCGCTTCCGCAACGTCGAGCTGACGACCCTGACCCCCTACTCCGGCAAGTTCGCCGGCTACCGCATCCGCAAGGGGCGCATGAACCTGGACCTGGAATACCGCATCCAGCAAGGACAGCTGAATGCCCAGAACAAACTGCTCCTGGAGGGCCTGCAACTGGGAGAGAAAGTCGACAGCCCGGACGCCGTCGACCTGCCGGTGCGCCTGGCCGTGGCCCTGCTGAAGGACACCAAGGGCAACATTGACCTGTCGATCCCCGTATCAGGCGATCTCAACAACCCCGAATTCAGCGTTATGCCGCTGGTCTGGCAAACCCTGCGCAACCTGCTATTGCGGGCAACACAGGCGCCGTTCAAATTCATCGCCGGACTGGTATCCGGAGACCAGGCGGACATCAGCCAGATCAGCTTCGCGGCCGGCAGCGCCGAGCTCGATGGCACCGCGCAAAGCGCTCTGGATACGTTGGCTCAGGCTCTGCAGGAACGTCCCGCCCTGATTCTCGAAGTCCAGGGACGCAGCACCATTGAGCAGGACGGCCCTGCTCTGGCAGCCGAGCGACTGGAGACCGAGTATCAGCGGCTGCAGTACCAGATTCTGCAGAACAGCGGCAAGAAACTGCCCGCCGACCCCAGTAAGCTTGTTGTCGAAGACGAGGACAAGCCAATTCTGCTGGAAGCCATTTACCGCACCCAACTGAAACAACAGCCGCCGACCGAATGGGCCGAACTTGAACCCGAAGAGCGCACCACCCGACTGCGCCAGGCCGTGCTCACGCACTGGCGAGCCAGTCAACTGATGCTGCGTCGACTGGCCCAGCTCCGAGCCAGCAATATCAAGGGCTACCTGACCGAGCGCGCGGGAATGCAGGCAGAACGGGTATTCCAGATCGACGTCAGCATTACCGAAGACAGCGGCGAAGAAAACGTCAGCGTCCCCATGCAGCTCGACAGCACCTGAGTCGGAACAGCACAATCCGCTCTGCGCACTGGCGTCGGTTAAATAATTGAAAAGGCAGATAAAAAAGTTTTGGAAAGAGGGTTGACAACATTTGCGCAGAAATGAATAATGCGCGCCTCGGATGGCTACATAGCTCAGTTGGTTAGAGCACAGCATTCATAATGCTGGTGTCCCAGGTTCAAGTCCCGGTGTAGCCACCAACCTTTTCAAAGGCTTAGCTTCGGCTAGGCCTTTTTTTATGTTTCCACGTATAGCCTGTCGTCGTCCTACAGCCTGCTGATCACCCCGTCGGCAATAATCTCTGTGGTGCGATCAGCAAAATCAACTGCACCCGCCTCGACCAGAAAGTTCTCAACCGCTGCATCCAGTCGCGCAGCCAGTTCTGGTTGTTGCCAGTGATATCTCAGCAGTAAGGCCGCGCTCAGCAGGGCCGCAATAGGGTTGGCCCGGCCGGTTCCGACGATATCCGGTGCGCTGCCGTGTACCGGTTCGGCAAGGGCAATGCCCTGTCCCCAGTTGAGCGACGGCGCCATGCCAAGCCCACCTGACCAGTGACAGGCCAGATCGGACAGGATGTCGCCAAACAGATTGGTGGTGGCCAGCACATCAAAGCTTTCCGGCGACTCGACCAGCTGCAGTGCCGCAACGTCTACCAGTCGCTCGTCTACCTGAGCCTCCCAGCCGTGCACGGCGAGCACCTGACGACAGGTGTCGCGAAACAGCCCACAGGTTAGCGGCAGCACATTGGCCTTGTGGGCCAGTGTCACCCTGTGGGCGCTTCGCTGTTCGGCCACCTCGACGATTCGCGCAGCGAACTGTTCGCAGGCCGCCCGGCTGATCTGTCGCTCGGCAATCGCAATGCCTTCGCTCTCCATGTGCTCGCGACCAACGTACAGCCCTTCGCTGTTCTCCCGCAGAATAAGCATGTCGACACCGCTGCGGGGCGAGATGACTGGCCAGCTCCGCACCGGACGCAGGTTGCAGTTCAGGCCGAGCTGTTGGCGCAGGGTGAGAATGGCACTGCGATACCCGGCAACCCTGCGCGCCGGTGATGAGACAGCGCCGAACAGCCCGGCACCTGTCGCTCGCAGATTCTCCAGCGTAGCTTCCGGAACAGACGAGCCGCTACGCTGAAAGCACTCCCATCCAGCATCAGCCGCGTGCGTCTGCAGACCGGGCACCAGTCGCCTGAGCGCAGAAACGGCAACCGGTATGACCTCGTGACCAATCCCGTCACCGGGAATAACACACAGCTGCATCAGGCTTTCCGTCCCTGCCAGGTCGCAAGCAACAGGCCGACAAACGTCAGCGCACCGCCAGCCAGGTGATAGGCGTGCAAATGCTCGCCCAGAAGCAGGATGCCGAGCAGCGAGGCGAAAATCGGCATCAAATAACTGAACAGTGACGCGGTCGCCGGCCCCAGTACGCGCACGCCATGGTTCCAGGCGGAGTAGGCAACCAGCGACGCCATTACGGCGGTGTAGCCAATCGCGCCGAATGCCTGAGGCGACCAGGGCATGCTACCGTGCGCGTTCAACTCCCATAGATAGAACGGCAACAGCAGTGGTACACCGCACATCAGCATGGCCGCCAGCAAGGTAAACCCTGGCACCGGAACCGGCCAGCGCCGCAGCAGAACCGAGTACAGGCCCCAGGCAAGCACCGCCAGCACCATTATCAGGTCGCCCCGATTAAAGCCGATCTGCAGCAATTGCCATGGCTTGCCAGCGCTGAGAATCAGCAACAAGCCGAGAAATGACAGTAATGTGCCAAGCAGCGTCAGCCGTGTCGGCCACTGCCGCAGTAATACGACAGACCAGATAAAGGCAGCGACCGGCAAGCCGGTGTTGACCAGCGTAATGTTGATCGCGGTGGTGCTTTGCGCGGCCAGGTACAGGAGAGTGTTGTAGGAGGAGATACTCAACGCCGCAAGTATCGCGATCTGTTTCCAATGCACTGAGAGCAGATCGCGGTGCCGATACAGGCTCGGCAAGGTGAATGGCAGCAACAACAGCAGCGCGGTCAACCAGCGCCAGAAGGACAAGCCGATCGGCGGCAACATGCCGGCAGTGGCCCTTGCAACCAATGCATTGCCCGCCCAAGCCAGCGTGCAGATCACCAGGCCGACAATGGCGCCGTTACGACGTGCGTTGGACATGGGCTCAGTCGATCAGCGAGCAGGCCATGACCAGCGCGTCTTCGCGCCCACCCACTGCCGGATAGTAGTTCTTGCGCCGACCAATTTCGTTAAAGCCGTAACGCTCGTATAGTCGCGCTGCACTCTGGTTGGATTCGCGCACTTCGAGGAACGTAACCTCGGCATCACGCGCCTTGGCCTGCTGCATCAAGTGATCAAGCAACGCCAGACCATAGCCGTTGCCCTGACTCTCGGGCTTGATGGTAATGTTGAGCAAATGCGACTCGCCGGCAGCAGCCGAGAGTACGCCGTGTCCGACCTGCTGCTGCCCGCTGAAAGCTAACCAGCACTCGTGCCCTGAACGGATGCAATCCAGAAAAATGCCGCGCGTCCAGGGATGACTGAATGCGGCAAACTCGACCGCGAGCACCGCATCCAGATCCGACTCCTGCATGCGGCGAAAGGACAACGTACTCATGACTTCTCCTGCCAGCGCGATCGCACACGGCGTAACAACGTCCACAACGCCGCTTTTTCCTGCGGGCGCTTGAGCAGGCTGTCGAGGCTGGGCGCAAACCACACGGGCGGCAAGCCGTCGACAGATTCTTCGCAACCGAGCGACGCATCAGCCTGGGTCAGATCGGTTTCAACAAGCAGGGTATTCATAACACCAAAGCAGCCGACAGACACAATCTGCTGTGACTCCAGCCGCGCCTGCAAGAAGGCCAGCAACCCGCGATTAGCCGCAGCGGCACTGCGGTCGAGTTGCGGGTTACGGTTGAGCGGCCAGCGAAAATCAGCGACCAGTGTCGGACGGTCCGGGAGTTGTACCGCACGCAAAATGTCCTGCAACAGGATGAAGCCGGGCATCGCGCTTTCCAGCCCCGGCTCGGGTGTTTCAATCAGCAACATGCACGGACCGGATTGCCAGAGCTGCAGGTAGAACGCTGCGACCGGCTCCGCCGCGGGCCCCTTTTTCACCGGCTCGGGGACCGGCGCCGGCGGAGCAGGAGCAGGAGCGACTGTCGGTTTGACTGGCCTTGGCACCTCGACGCGCGGCGCTGCGATGCTTCGCTCGGCAGGCGCAGCCTCAGCCTCCGCCGCGGACACCTCTGGCTCCGGCAGCAGCAGTGCAGGCGCACGCGCGGGCACCGCCGCAAGCGGTTTGCGCGGCATCCAGTTGGTAACGCCCAGAGCCTCCAGGTAAGCGAGGCGAGTCGCTTCGTACATCAAACGTCTGCCGCTTGCGGATGAGCCCGGTAAGCGCCTTCGCGCATGAGATTCAGCGCATTGATATACGCCTTGGCCGACGCGACCACGATATCAGTGTCAGCACCGTTACCGTTGACGATTCGCCCGGCCTTTTCAAGCCGCACCGTTACCTCGCCCTGAGAGTCGGTACCCTGGGTAATCGCATTAACCGAATACAGCTGCAGGCTGGCTTGCGACCCGACAATCTGCTCGATCGCCTTGAACGTCGCATCCACCGGCCCGGAGCCTTCTGCACTTGAGGTCTTCTCTACGCCATCCACGGTCAGCTGCACCGTCGCAACCGGAATCTCGCCCATGCATGAGGTAACCTCCAGGTGGACCAGACGAATGTGCTCTTCCACTTCGGTCAGGGTATCGGTTACCAGGGCCTGCAGATCTTCGTCGAAGATTTCGTGCTTGCGATCGGCCAGTTGCTTGAACCGGGCGAAAGCCGCGTTCAGCGCCTCGCCACTGAGTTCAATACCCAGCTCCTCAAGCCGTGAACGGAACGCGTTACGGCCTGACAATTTGCCAAGTGACAATTTGTTGGTATGCCAGCCAACCGACTGGGCACTCATGATTTCGTAGGTTTCCCGATGCTTGAGTACCCCGTCCTGATGGATGCCGGACTCATGGGCAAAGGCGTTGGCACCTACGATTGCCTTGTTCGGCTGCACCGGAAAGCCGGTAATACCCGAAACCAGACGCGACGCCGCAAGGATGTTCTCGGTTTGGATGCGGGTCTCAACGTTAAGCAAGTCCTTACGGGTCTTGATCGCCATGACGATCTCTTCCAGCGCAGCGTTGCCGGCCCGCTCGCCAAGACCGTTGATGGTGCATTCGACCTGGCGCGCGCCCGCGGTTACCGCCGCCAGCGAGTTGGCCACCGCAAGGCCAAGATCATTGTGACAATGAACAGAGAAGATCGCCTTGTCGGCGTTCGGCACCCGGGTAATGATCTGACGGATAGTGTCGGCAAACTGATGCGGGATGGCGTAGCCAACCGTATCGGGGATATTGATGGTGCGCGCGCCGGCGTCGATGGCGGCCTCGATGATGCGGCAGAGGAAGTCGATCTCCGAGCGACCCGCATCCTCGCAGGAAAACTCGACATCCGGGCAGAGATTGCGCGCACGCTTGACCGCACGCACCGCCTGCTCAACCACCTGATCCGGCGGCAGACGCAGCTTGTGCTGCATGTGAATCGGACTGGTAGCGATAAAGGTATGGATACGACCTGCATTGGCGCCGGCCAGCGCCTCGGCCGCACGGTCGATATCGGCATCCATGGCTCGGGACAGACTGCACACGACACTGTCCTGAATGGTATCGGCGATCAGTTTGACCGCCTCAAAGTCACCGGGACTCGCGATTGCAAAACCGGCCTCGATGACATCGACGCGCAGCTTCTCCAGCGCACGAGCAATGCGCAGCTTCTCGTCCTTGGTCATGGACGCGCCGGGGCTCTGCTCCCCGTCACGCAGTGTGGTATCGAAGATGATTACCTGATTCTGTGTCATACCTGCAGCCCTCTCCCGTGGTCACGTCATCGCGTTACCCTTAGTCGCTAACTATACCCGATCCACACCCATCGGCGGGACGCCGACTAAGCGCTGTTTATTGCCTGCTAACACGAGAGTGCAGTTTGATTCCCCTTGGACCCGCCGCCACCTATGCTGCGAACATGCCCAAATACAACAGTCGGTGCGCTCCCCGGGATAACGCACCGACAATAACAGGAGACTGGATGCATGTTTGATCGTCATTTTGCAGTATGGCCGGAGCAGGTACCCCGCAAGCTGGAGCTACCCGCAACCAACCTGTATCACAACATCACCGTCTCGGCACTGCGCTATCCGCAACACCCTGCCATTCATTACTACGGCACCGACATCAGCTACCGCGAACTTCAGGACGAGACCGAACGCCTGGCCGGTTACCTGCAAAAGGCCGGCGTGCAGGCTGGCGATCGGGTGCTGCTCTATATGCAGAACAGCCCACAGTACATCATTGGGTTTTTCGCCATCCTGCGGGCAAACGCGGTGGTCGTACCCGTCAATCCGATGAACCGTACTGCCGAACTGGCCTATCTGATCGAAGACACGCAGGCGCCGGTCGCACTGTGTGGCCAGGAACTCAGCGAGTTCGTTGCGCCACATATTGGCAACAGCAGTCTGCGCGAGGTGATTGTCAGCGCCTACAGCGAGTACGTCAGGAAGCCAACTGACCTGCCGCTGCCCGAAGCTGTTGCAGAACCGGCGGCGGCCGCTACAGGCGAAGAAGGTGTAACCCGATGGCAGGATGCGCTCAATGCAAGCCTGCAGCCCGGCCCACTGACAGCAGGGCCACAGGACCTGTGCGTCATTCCCTACAGTTCCGGCACAACCGGCAACCCCAAGGGCTGCGTGCACACCCATCACAGTGTCATGGCCACCACCGTTTATGGTGCGGCCTGGGTCAACACCCAGCACAGCTGCATTCACCTGGTATCGGTACCGATGTTCCATGTGACCGGCATGCAATCATGCATGAATTCGACGCTGTATGCCGGCGGCACACTGGTTGTCATGACGCGCTGGGACCGCAAGGTCGCTGCCACCCTGATCGAGCGACTGAAGATCAATACCTGGCGCAACATCTCGACCATGGTCGTCGACATGCTGTCTGACCCTGATATCGACAAGTACGACATTAGCTCGCTCACCGGCATTGGTGGTGGTGGTGCAGCCATGCCGGCAGCCGTGGCGGCCAAACTCAAAGAGAAAACCGGCCTTACCTACATGGAAGGTTACGGCCTGTCCGAAACAATCGCTGCTACGCACGTCAACCCGCCGTTGGCGTGCAAGCCACAGTGCCTGGGCATTCCCTTCATCGGTGTCGACTCACGCGTCATTGACGTGGAAACGCTAAAGGAAGTGGAGCCTGGTGTCACCGGGGAGATCATCATGCGCGGAGAGCAGATATTCCAAGGCTACTGGAACCGCCCCGACGCTACCGAAGAGGCGTTTATTGAACTCGACGGTCATCGCTTCTTCCGCTCCGGTGATCTGGGTTACTACGACGAAGAGGGTTACTTCTTCCTAGTTGACCGCGTCAAACGCATGATTAACGCATCCGGCTTCAAGGTATGGCCTGCGGAAGTCGAATCCTTGATGTACGCCCATCCGGCAATCCAGGAAGTCTGTGTCATCTCTGCGCCGCACGAGCGCCGAGGGGAGACAGTCAAGGCCATCGTGGTACTCGCGGCTGGCAAGGAAAACACCAGCGAGCAGGACATCATCAGTTGGTGCCATGAGAATATGGCAGCGTACAAATGCCCACAAATGGTCTCTTTTGCCGACAGCATCCCCAAGTCACCAACAGGCAAGCTGATGTGGCGTCACCTGCAGGACCTGGAATGGGGACGCGCCTGAGCATTGCCCTTGAAAATGCCACAACAAAAAAGCGCCCATGGGCGCTTTTTTGTTGTCACTGAACTGTCTATCAATCCTTATTTGCGACCCCTTCATATATGAACGTCATCGGCCGCGGTCCCTTGATGTAACCGGCACCCATTTCCTCGATTGAAAACCCGGCGTCACGTATCAATGCCGGGATATTCCTATCAAGATGACAACCGCCTGCCCAGGGTTTCCACCATGGTGTAAGACGATGCTGCCACCGCTGAACACCGGGCTCAGGAGCCAAACCGTGTTCACAAAACAACAGTTTTCCACCATCACGTAGTACGCGGTGCATTTCCCGCAACGCGGGCAAGGGATCGGCAATACTGCAGAGCGTGAAGGTCATGACGATAGTGTCGAAGCAACGGTCATCGGCGTGTATTCCCCGTACATCGACAGCGACCATGTCGACAGGGAAATCCACGTCAGCGCTGCGTCGCTGCGCCAACGCCTGCATCTGTGCGGCCGGGTCCACACCAATAAGTCGCGTAACCCTGGCCGGGTCGTAGTAGCGCAGATTTAGCCCGGTACCGATGCCGATCTCCAGCACCTCGCCGTGCGCTCGGGGCACCAGTCGCGCGCGCCGTGCCATAACATCCCCCATGCCGCAGGCGGTATCGATCAATCTTGGTAGAACATAACGATCGTATAAGCCCATATCCCCTCCCAAGTGTCACTGCTGCAGTTTAGCACCAGGCAGACGAAATCAGAGGATGAACGGTGTCACGACAGCGAGAGGAAAAGCTGGTATTTGAGGCGCCATCAACATCTCGCCAGTTTTCAGCAGAGCACGACGCCGGTAGTGCAAGTATGAAACGCGCCGCAGCGTAGGGGTTAATTTTCCGTGCGCGCAAAGAAGAACACCCCGACCATGACTGATCGGGGTGTTCGGTATAGGCGCTTGACGATGACCTACTCTCACATGGGGAAGCCCCACACTACCATCGGCGATGCATCGTTTCACTTCTGAGTTCGGGATGGGATCAGGTGGTTCCAATGCTCTATAGTCGTCAAGCAATTTGTTGCTGCCCGCTGGGCGTGCAGCTTAAAAAGCTTGGATGTGTGACAGAAGCTAAGGTATTTGCAATCTCGCAAGTTCGCGAAGTTGTTTGTTTCTGTTTGGCTCGATAACACCAGATTGCTTGGGTGTTATATGGTCAAGCCACACGGGCAATTAGTATTGGTTAGCTCAACGCCTCACAGCGCTTACACACCCAACCTATCAACGTCGTAGTCTTCGACGGCCCTTTAGGGGAGTCAAGCTCCCGGTGAGATCTCATCTTGAGGCAAGTTTCCCGCTTAGATGCTTTCAGCGGTTATCTTTTCCGAACGTAGCTACCCGGCAATGCGTCTGGCGACACAACCGGAACACCAGGGGTTCGTCCAACCCGGTCCTCTCGTACTAAGGTCAGCCCCTCTCAAATCTCAAACGTCCACGGCAGATAGGGACCGAACTGTCTCACGACGTTCTAAACCCAGCTCGCGTACCACTTTAAATGGCGAACAGCCATACCCTTGGGACCGGCTTCAGCCCCAGGATGTGATGAGCCGACATCGAGGTGCCAAACACCGCCGTCGATATGAACTCTTGGGCGGTATCAGCCTGTTATCCCCGGAGTACCTTTTATCCGTTGAGCGATGGCCCTTCCATACAGAACCACCGGATCACTAAGACCTACTTTCGTACCTGCTCGACGTGTTGGTCTCGCAGTCAAGCGCGCTTTTGCCTTTATACTCTACGCACGATTTCCGACCGTGCTGAGCGCACCTTCGTACTCCTCCGTTACTCTTTGGGAGGAGACCGCCCCAGTCAAACTACCCACCATACACTGTCCTCGATCCGGATAACGGACCAGAGTTAGAACCTCAAAGTTGCCAGGGTGGTATTTCAAGGTTGGCTCCACGCAGACTGGCGTCCACGCTTCAAAGCCTCCCACCTATCCTACACAAGCAAATTCAAAGTCCAGTGCAAAGCTATAGTAAAGGTTCACGGGGTCTTTCCGTCTAGCCGCGGATACACTGCATCTTCACAGCGATTTCAATTTCACTGAGTCTCGGGTGGAGACAGCGCCGCCATCATTACGCCATTCGTGCAGGTCGGAACTTACCCGACAAGGAATTTCGCTACCTTAGGACCGTTATAGTTACGGCCGCCGTTTACCGGGGCTTCGATCAAGAGCTTCGCCGAAGCTAACCCCATCAATTAACCTTCCGGCACCGGGCAGGCGTCACACCCTATACGTCCACTTTCGTGTTTGCAGAGTGCTATGTTTTTAATAAACAGTTGCAGCGGCCTGGTATCTTCGACCGACATGGGCTTACGCAGTAAATGCTTCACCCTCATCGGCGCACCTTCTCCCGAAGTTACGGTGCCATTTTGCCTAGTTCCTTCACCCGAGTTCTCTCAAGCGCCTTGGTATTCTCTACCTGACCACCTGTGTCGGTTTGGGGTACGATTTCTAGTTACCTGAAGCTTAGAAGCTTTTCCTGGAAGCATGGCATCAACCACTTCGCGTTCTAAAGAACACTCGTCATCAGCTCTCGGCCTTAGCGACCCGGATTTACCTAAGTCACCAGCCTACAACCTTAAACACGGACAACCAACGCCGTGCTGGCCTAGCCTTCTCCGTCCCTCCATCGCAGTAACTAGAAGTACGGGAATATTAACCCGTTTCCCATCGACTACGCCTTTCGGCCTCGCCTTAGGGGTCGACTCACCCTGCGTCGATTAACGTTGCGCAGGAACCCTTGGTCTTCCGGCGAGGGAGTTTTTCACTCCCTTTGTCGTTACTCATGTCAGCATTCGCACTTCTGATACCTCCAGCCAACTTCTCAATTGACCTTCACAGGCTTACAGAACGCTCCTCTACCGCTCATCTTACGATGAACCCGTAGCTT